>NZ_JOEM01000010.1 GCF_000718135.1 Streptomyces cyaneofuscatus
GGTACTGCAGGGGGGACCCTGTGGGAGAGTAGGACGCCGCCGAACAATTTTTCCGGGAAAGCCCCGCACCGTATGGTGCGGGGCTTTTCTGCGTTCTGAACCGTGTTGGCCTCGGTCTCCGCCCACCCCTGTGCAGGTGCCGGCCGAGGCTGAGGGTAAGGTCGGGGGGCATCATTCGCACGTTCTTCACAGGAGGCTCCCGGGTGGAGGTCCAGGAGACTCGGGTCCAGACGGACCGGGTCCTCACCATCCCCAACATCCTCAGCATGGCTCGCCTTGTCGGGGTACCGCTTTTCCTGTGGCTGATTCTCCGCCCCGTGTTCGGCGGCCCCAACAGTGATGGCTGGGCGCTGCTGGTGCTGATGCTCAGCGGCATCAGCGACTATCTCGACGGCAAGCTCGCCCGGCGGTGGAACCAGATCAGCAGTCTCGGCCGGCTTCTGGACCCGGCTGCCGACCGCCTGTACATCCTCTCGACCCTTCTCGGCCTCACCTGGCGTGAGATCCTGCCGCTCTGGCTCACCGCCGCCCTGCTGGCCCGTGAGCTGATGCTCCTCGTGATGGTGGCGATCCTCCGGCGCCACGGCTATCCGCCGCCGCAGGTCAACTTCCTCGGGAAAGCTGCAACTTTCAACCTGATGTACGCGTTCCCCTTGTTGCTGCTCAGCGACGGGAGTGGTTGGCTGGCTACTGTGGCCGCCGTTTTCGGATGGGCGTTCGCAGGATGGGGTACAACGCTGTATTGGTGGGCAGGGATCCTCTACGTGGTCCAGGTCCGCCGGCTCGTCAAGGCGGATGCAGTAGCCGATTGAACTCGTTGATGTGGTGCCGTGCAGTGTGGCCGGCCCGCGGTGTGATGTCTTGAGTGTGATGCCCCGACGGGTGAAATCGGCTGACCGTCGTCTCTCTAGGAGGACGTTTCCGATATGAAGGCCGTCGTGATGGCTGGTGGCGAAGGCACACGCCTGCGCCCCATGACCTCGAGCATGCCCAAGCCGCTCCTGCCCGTGGCCAATCGGCCGATCATGGAGCATGTCCTGCGGCTTCTCAAGCGGCATGGGCTCAATGAGACAGTAGTGACCGTCCAGTTCCTCGCCTCCCTCGTAAAGAACTATTTCGGGGACGGCGAGGAGCTCGGGATGGAGCTCACCTATGCCAACGAGGAGAAGCCACTCGGCACCGCGGGGAGCGTGAAGAACGCCGAGGAGGCGTTGAAGGACGACACCTTCCTCGTCATTTCCGGTGACGCGCTCACCGACTTCGACCTCACCGACCTCATCGCCTTCCACAAGGAGAAGGGCGGACTCGTCACGGTCTGTCTGACCCGGGTCCCCAATCCGCTGGAATTCGGCATCACCATCGTCGACGAGAACGGCCAGGTCGAACGCTTCCTGGAGAAGCCGACCTGGGGCCAGGTCTTCTCGGACACGGTGAACACGGGCATCTACGTGATGGAACCCGAGGTCTTCGACTACGTCCAGGCCGATACCTCCGTCGACTGGTCGGGTGACGTCTTCCCGCAGCTGATGAAGGAAGGCAAGCCCATCTACGGCTATATCGCCGAGGGCTACTGGGAAGACGTCGGCACGCACGAGAGCTATGTGAAGGCCCAGGCGGACGTCCTGGAGCGCAAGGTCGACGTGGAGCTCGACGGCTTCGAGATCTCGCCCGGCGTGTGGGTGGCCGAAGGTGCGGAGGTCCACCCCGACGCCGTGCTGCGCGGGCCGCTGTACATCGGTGACTACGCCAAGGTCGAAGCGGACGTGGAAATCCGTGAGCACACCGTCGTGGGCTCCAACGTCGTCGTCAAGACCGGCGCCTTTCTTCATAAGGCCGTGGTTCACGACAACGTCTACATCGGACAGCACAGCAACCTCCGGGGCTGCGTGGTCGGCAAGAACACCGACATCATGCGGGCGGCCCGGATCGAGGACGGCGCTGTCATCGGTGACGAATGTCTGGTCGGCGAGGAGTCGATCATCCAGGGCAATGTGCGGGTCTACCCGTTCAAGACCATCGAGGCCGGTGCGTTCGTCAACACCTCGGTGATCTGGGAGTCCCGTGGGCAGGCACATCTCTTCGGGGCGCGTGGCGTCTCCGGCATCCTGAACGTCGAGATCACCCCCGAGCTGGCGGTCCGGCTGGCCGGTGCCTACGCCACGACCCTCAAGAAGGGGTCGACGGTCACGACCGCCCGTGACCACTCCCGAGGTGCCCGCGCGCTCAAGCGAGCCGTGATCTCTGCGCTCCAGGCCAGCGCCATCGACGTACGCGACCTGGAGAACGTACCGCTGCCCGTCGCCCGCCAGCAGACGGCGCGAGGCAGTGCGGGCGGCATCATGATCCGTACGTCGCCGGGGGTGCCCGACTCGGTGGACATCATGTTCATCGACGAGCGGGGCGCCGACCTCTCGCAGGCCCAGCAGCGCAAGCTGGACCGCGTCTACGCCCGCCAGGAGTACCGCAGGGCCTTCCCCGGGGAGATCGGGGACCTGCACTTCCCGTCCAGCGTCTTCGACTCGTACACCGGCTCCCTGCTCCGCAACGTGGACATCGCGGGGATCGCCGACTCCGGGCTCAAGGTCGTCGTGGACGCCTCCAACGGGTCCGCCGGGCTCGTGCTGCCGAGCCTCCTCGGACGGCTCGGGGTGGACGCCCTGACGATCAACCCGGGGCTCGACGAATCGCGCCCCACCGAGTCCGCCGAGACGCGCCGTGCCGGCCTCGTCCGGCTCGGGGAGATCGTGTCCTCGGCGCGGGCAGCCTTCGGCGTCCGCTTCGACCCGGTCGGTGAGCGGCTCTCCCTCGTGGACGAGCTGGGCCGGATCATCGAGGACGACCGGGCCCTGCTGGTCATGCTGGATCTCGTCGCCGCCGAGCGGCGCAGCGGACGGGTCGCCCTGCCGGTGACCACCACGCGCGTCGCCGAGCAGGTGGCGGCCTACCACGGCACCCAGGTGGAGTGGACGACCACCTCGCCCGACGACCTGACCCGGGTGGGACGCGAAGAGACCACCATCTTCGGAGGAGACGGGCGCGGCGGGTTCATCGTTCCCGAATTCAGCAGCGTCTTCGACGGGACGGCCGCTTTCGTGCGGCTCATCGGACTCGTCGCCCGGACCCAGCTCACCCTGAGCCAGATCGACGCCCGTATTCCGCGGGCCCATGTCCTGCGCCGTGACCTCGCGACGCCCTGGGCGGTCAAGGGCCTCGTCATGCGCAGCGTCGTCGAGGCGGCCGGGGACCGCAGCGTGGACACCACGGACGGCGTCCGGGTGGTCGAGGCGGACGGACGGTGGATCATGGTGCTGCCCGACCGGGCGGAGGCCGTCACCCATCTGTGGGCGGAAGGCCCGGACGACGCCTCCGCACAGGCGCTGCTCGACGAGTGGTCCGCCGTGGTGGAGAGCGCGGGCGAGTGACTTCCTGACACCCGTGCACCGGAACTCCCTGCCCAGGGCGTTCCGGTGCTCCGGTGGGGCCATTCGGCGGCAGCCGTGGTGACGTGCGACGATGTGCGGCATGTCGCAGCAGCCCCCCGATCGGAGCACACCCTCGCCGCCCGCACGTCCTGACGCCTCCATGTCGCTGCTGAACAACGTGATGGACCACAGCCTCGACGACGGTTACGCGGAGGCCTCGGCCCGCCGCCAGGCCGACGGGAGCGCGGGGCTGCCCCGTACGCTCAAGTCGAAGCTCGGCCTCGCCGCCGGTCTGGTGGTGGCCGCCCTCGTGGTCACCCTCGGAGCCGCTGAGGCGCGGGTGTCGGCGCCGGTCGTCGCGAAGGAACGCGAAGAGCTGATCGACCGCATCGACGCCGAGACCCGGGCGGCCGACACACTTGAGTCCGATGTCGACAAGCTCCGAAGCGATGTGAGCGAGCGGCAGCGCAAGGCGCTGGAACAGCACGGCGGGGACCAGGGGGAGCTGGTGGCGCTGCTGTCGGGGGCGACCCCGGTCCAGGGCCCCGGCGTGAAGCTCGTCGTGGACGACGCCAAGAACACCGACCAGGGCGGGGGCGGGCCCCGTGAGTCGTCGAGCTTCTCCGACACGGGCCGGGTGCGCGACCGGGACATGCAGCGGGTCGTCAACGGCCTGTGGGAGTCCGGCGCCGAGGCCATCGCCATCAATGGGCAAAGGCTGACGGCGCTGTCGGCGATCCGCGCCGCGGGCGACGCCATACTGGTCGACAACAGGCCGCTCGTACCGCCTTATACGGTGCTCGCGGTGGGGGACGGGAAGAATCTCGCCGCCGCGTTCCGGGACAGCGCCGACGGCCAGTACCTGAACGCGCTCAAGGAGAGCTTCGACATCCGCACCAGCTTGTCCGATCAGGCCGAGGTGCGGCTCCCGGCCGCACCGAGCCTGATCGTCCGTACAGCAGAGCCGAAGGCCGCCGGCAGTGATGCGGCAGAATCAGGGAAGGGCACATCGTGATCGCCGTACTGGGCCTCGTCGTGGGAGTCGTGGTCGGACTGTTGGTCCGGCCCGAAGTACCGGCGGTGGTCGAGCCCTATCTCCCGATCGCCGTGGTCGCCGCGCTCGACGCGGTCTTCGGAGGTCTGCGGGCCATGCTCGACGGTATCTTCGTCGACAAGGTCTTCGTGGTGTCGTTCCTCTCCAACGTCGTGGTCGCCGCACTGATCGTGTTCCTGGGCGACAAACTGGGTGTCGGCGCGCAGCTCTCCACCGGTGTGGTGGTCGTGCTCGGCATCCGGATCTTCTCCAACGCCGCCGCGATCCGCCGGCACGTCTTCCGGGCTTGAGGCCGATGAACAACGACGAGAACCCGCGCAGCCAAGAGCCGGAACGGCCCGAACAGCCGGACGCCGGTGTCTCCGGCGCCCCGGACGCGCCTGTGCGGCCGCCCGCCGTCGAGGAGGTCTCCGGGCGCCAGAGGCTGCTGGCGGGCCTGTGGCCGCCCCGGGTGAGCCGGGCCCAACTCATCGTCGCCGTGCTGCTGTTCGGGCTCGGCCTGGGGCTGGCCATCCAGGTGCGGTCCACCAGTGACGACAGCGCGCTGCGCGGCGCGCGGCAGGAGGACCTGGTCCGGATCCTCGACGAGGTCGACGACCGCACGCAGCGTCTGGAGGACGAGAAGCAGCGTCTGGACGCCCAGCGCACCGAGCTGGAGAACAGCTCGGACCAGGCCGAGGAGGCCCGGAAACAGACGCTGGAGAAGGAACGCCAGCTGGGGATCCTCGCGGGTACGGTGGCGGCCCAGGGTCCCGGCATCACGCTGACGATCAGTGACCCCTCCGGCGCGGTCGCGGCCGACAAGCTGCTCGACACCGTCCAGGAGCTGCGCGCGGCGGGCGCCGAGGCCATCGAGGTCAACGGCGTGCGGGTGGTGGCCAACACGTACTTCTCCGGGGAGGGCGGTGACATCCAGGTGGACGGCAAGAAGATCGAGGCACCGTACGAGTTCAAGGTGATCGGCAAGCCGCAGGACCTGGAGCCCGCCCTCAACATTCCCGGAGGAGTGGTGCAGACGCTGGAGAAGGAGCAGGCCACGGCGGTCGTGGAGCGCTCCGAGGAGATCGTCGTCGACGCCTTGCGACCGGCGGAGCGGCCTGACTACGCTCGGTCGTCGTCCCCGTGATCGCGCCGAGCCGCAGGGCCGGTGGACGAGGGTACGAGGTTGCGGGGGGTCGGCGCACCGGATTGGTGGTGCGTGGTGGAAACTGTCGGGTGGATACGGACGTTGTGAAGATGTCCGGGTCGGCAGGTGTGTTCATTCAGGGTTCGTCCTGCCCCACGGGCGGGTCTATGTCGGTCAAGGGGAATCGCCCGTGAAGTTTTTTGCGAAGTTGTTCGGGAAGAGCGCGCGCGAGGACAGCAACAGTGCTGCCCGCCACCGTGCTCCGCGCCACGGCCAGGTCGAGGAGCAGGACACGGAGCGTCCGCTCTTCCGCGATGAGGTGTCCGGGGACGCCACTCAGGCTGGTATCGACGTGTCGTCCATTGACCCTGCCGGTGCCGGCCGCATAGGTTTCGGCGCATCATCAACCTCAGGTTCGGGTGGAGGGTTCACCCCGGAGGGCTCGTCGATGCCGGTCTGTACGAGGTGCGGCCACCGCAATGCGGCGGACAGCCGTTTCTGCTCCAACTGCGGCGCGCCGCTGCGGGGCGGAGTCCCCGAGCGTGCCTCGGAGACGACGTCCACGATCTCCATCTCCGGTCTTGAGGCGTACGAGGCCGAGGCGACGGGCCAGACGGCTCTGCCCTCGCTCTCCCCGGAGGCCCAGGCCGCCGTCGACGCGCTGCCCGGAGGTTCGGCGCTCCTGGTCGTGCGCCGCGGCCCCAATTCCGGCAGCCGTTTCCTGCTGGACAGCGACCTCACGACCGCCGGCCGTCACCCGCAGAGCGACATCTTTCTCGACGACGTGACCGTGTCGCGGCGTCATGTGGAGTTCCGCAGGGGTCCGGACGGTAGCTTCACGGTGGGTGACGTCGGCAGCCTCAACGGCACCTATGTCAACCGCGAGCGCATCGATTCGGTCCTGCTGTCCAACGGCGACGAAGTCCAGATCGGTAAGTACCGCCTGGTCTTCTACGCGAGCCCGCGGGGCGTGTGACCAGCCCCCGGACCTTGTCCGGGGGGATCCCCAGGAAGGCCCATGCTGCGAACACCGACAGGCGGTTCCGGTGACGGTACCGCCACCGCGGACGCGCGCTGGGTGAGCATCGGAACGGTACTCACCCGGCTGCGCGAAGAGTTTCCGGAAGTCACGATCTCCAAGATCCGCTTTCTGGAGGCCGAGGGGCTCATCGAGCCGCAGCGGACTCCCTCCGGGTACCGGAAGTTCGCTCCCGGCGATGTGGAGCGCCTCGCGCAGGTGCTCCGCATGCAGCGGGACCACTATCTGCCGCTCAAGGTCATCCGGGAGCACCTGGACGCCCTGGCCCGGGGGGAGCAGCCGGCGCTGCCCTCGCCGGGCGGTCAGCGCGATCTCGGCGACGGTGTGTGGGATTCCGGCCCGGGTGCGGCGACCGCCGCGCGGATCGGGCGCGCCGAGCTCCTGGCGGCCGCACAGGTCGACGAGGAGCAGCTGGAGGAGTGGGAGTCCTACGGGCTCATCGTCCCGGCTCCTGAGGGTGGCTACGACGCGGAGATGGTGACCGTGGCCAGGCTGGTGGCGGATCTGGGGCGATTCGGTCTGGAACCGCGCCATCTGCGCGCCATGCGCGCCTCCGCGGACCGGGAGGCGGGGCTGGTGGAGCAGCTGGTCGCGCCGCTGCGCCTGCACCGGAATCCGCAGACCAGGGCCCATGCCGAGGCCACGGCGAACGAGCTGGCCGAGCTTTCCGTACGGCTGCACGCGGCGCTCGTCCAGAGCGCTCTGCGGAGCCGTCTGCACTGAGCTCGGGGGAGCCCGACTACCCAAACATGGCGAGCACGTCCTAGGGTTGCTGTGTGAACGAGCTCGACGTTGTCGGTGTCCGGGTGGAAATGCCCTCCAACCAACCGATCGTTCTCCTGCGTGAAGTGGGAGGCGACCGGTACCTCCCCATTTGGATCGGTCCTGGGGAGGCGACCGCCATTGCCTTCGCCCAGCAGGGCATGGCTCCGGCCAGGCCGCTGACCCATGACCTGTTCAAGGATGTGCTCGAGGCCGTGGGCCAGGAGCTCACCGAGGTCCGCATCACGGACCTTCGCGAAGGGGTCTTCTACGCGGAGCTCGTCTTCGCCAGCGGGGTCGAGGTGAGCGCCCGGCCGTCCGACGCCATAGCGCTCGCCCTGCGGACCGGCACGCCGATCTACGGCAGTGACGGCGTGCTGGACGATGCGGGCATCGCGATTCCCGACGAGCAGGAGGACGAGGTGGAGAAGTTCCGCGAATTCCTCGACCAGATCTCACCGGAGGACTTCGGTACGAACAGCCAGTGACCGTCCCGCAAGGGTGTCGTCAGCGCATCCGACAAGCCTTTCCCGGAAGCGAGACACGGGAAACCACCCTCAGGGTGATTATCACTCGGCGTGCCGAGTGTGGCGATCGTTGACGCACCCCCAGTGACTGCCTACCTTCGAGTGGGCAGGTCAAGGACGGAGGTCGGCGTGAGAAGCAGCGGCGACGGTACGGCGGCGGGTGGGCCGTATCCGCAGCACGTCAGTGGAGCCGACCACGCCATCAGGCAGCCGGTTCAACCGGCAGCGGTGGCAGCGGGCGGCGTGGCAGCGGCGAGCGATGCCGGTGACATCGGCTATCGGGGACCGACGGCGTGCGCGGCGGCGGGGATCACCTACCGCCAACTGGACTACTGGGCGCGTACGGGGCTGGTGGAGCCGAGCGTGCGGCCGGCCTACGGGTCGGGGACCCAGCGTCTCTACAGTTTCCGGGACGTGGTCCTCCTCAAGATCGTCAAGCGGTTCCTGGACACCGGGGTCGCTCTGCAGAACATCCGCACCACGGTCCAGCACCTGCGGGCCCGGGGGTTCCAGGATCTTGAGCGCATGACGCTGATGAGCGACGGGGCGACGGTCTACGAGTGCTCATCACCCGACGAGGTCGTCAGCCTTCTCCAGGGTGGTCAGGGCGTCTTCGGGATCGCCGTCGGCGTCGTCTGGCGGGATGTGGACGCGGCGCTCTCCCAGCTCCACGGCGAGCGGGTCGACACCGGTGAGACGCTCATCGGCAACAACCCGGCCGACGAGCTGGCCCGGCGCCGCAACCGCGCCGGATGAGCGGCTGAGAGCACAGGACCTTACGGAACGGGGCGGCCCGGCACTCCACGGAGTGCCGGGCCGCCCCGTTGTCAGTGGTGTAGGGCAGCATCGGAGGTGTGAGACCCGCGCCGACCATCCTTCACCTGGACATGGATGCCTTCTACGCCTCGGCGGAGCAGGCGGCCAAGCCCAGCCTGCGCGGGAAGGCGGTCGTGGTGGGCGGCCTCGGTCCCCGAGGGGTCGTCGCCACCGCCTCGTACGAAGCACGGGTTCTGGGCGTGCACTCCGCGATGCCGACGGCCCAGGCCAGACGGCTCGCGCCGAACGCCGCCTATCTGGTGCCCCGCTTCTCGCTCTACCGGTCGGTGAGCGAGCAGGTGATGGAGCTCCTGGGGCGGCTCTCGCCGCTGGTGGAGCCGCTGAGTCTGGACGAGGCCTTCGTCGACCTGGAGGCGGGCGGGGTCGCGGACGACACGGTGTCGGCCCGCAGGACGGGGGAGCGGCTGCGTACGGCCATCCGGGAGGTGACCGGGCTGAGCGGGTCGGTCGGGCTCGCCGGTTCGAAGATGCTCGCCAAGATCGCCTCCGAGCAGGCCAAGCCGGACGGCCTGGTGCTCATCGAGCCGGGCACCGAGCGCGAGCTGCTCGCCCCCATGTCGGTACGGACGCTGCCGGGCGTCGGGCCCGCCACCGGGGACCACCTCCGGCGAGCCGGGATGACCACCGTCAACGACCTCGCGGAGGCGGGGGAGGCGGAGCTGGTACGGCTGGTGGGCAAGGCCCATGGCCACGGTCTTTACCGGATGGCGCTGGGGCTCGACGACCGGCCGGTGGTCGCCGAGCGGGACGCCAAGTCCGTATCGGTCGAGGACACCTTCGATGTGGACCTGCACGACCGGGTGAGGGTGCGCGCCGAGGTGGAGCGGCTGGCCGTGCGGTGTGTGGAGCGGCTGAGGTCCGCCGACCGGTCGGGCCGCACGGTGGTGCTGAAGGTGCGCCGCTACGACTTCTCCACCCTGACCCGCTCCGAGACCCTCCGGGGCCCCACGGACGACCCCACGGTGGTCCGTGAGGCGGCCGCACGGCTGCTGGAGGCGGTGGACACCACCGGGGGCGTACGGCTGCTGGGCGTGGGTGTCACGGGGCTCGCGGACTTCACGCAGGAGGATCTGTTCGCACAGGCCGCGGACGCCCGGGAGCGGGCGGCCCGGGCGGAGGTGTCCGAGAAGCCGGTAGCGGAGGACAGCAAGCCGGTCGAGGAGGAGCCCGAGAGCGCCGAGCAGCTCGCCGCCCGGCGCTGGCCCGCCGGACACGACGTACGCCACACGGCGCACGGACACGGCTGGGTGCAGGGGAGCGGGGTGGGGCGGGTGACGGTCCGGTTCGAGGAGCCCGGCGGGCCGGTCGGCCGGGTCGTCACGTTCCGCGTCGACGACCCGGAGCTGAGCCCGGCCGATCCGCTGCCGCTGGTCCGCGACCCGGTCGACTACTCCTCCTGGCCGGCCAGCCTGCCGAAGTCACGGTCGGGGCCGGTCTCCGCCGCCGGCGGGGAGTCCAGACCGTAGTGGCGGTAGAGCTGCAGCTCCTGCTCCGGGGAGAGGTGCCGGCCGACGCCGAAGTCCGGGGCGCCCTTGATCAGCGTGCGGTCGAACGGGACCCGCAGCTCGTCCTCGACGAATTCGCTCGGCTCCAGCGGGACGAAGGCGTCCCTGCTGAACAGGCCGGTGCGGACGGCCGCCCACTCGGGCACGCCCGTCGCGTCGTCGAGATAGACCTCATCCACCGTTCCGATCTTGGCGCCCTTGCGATCGAAGGCCTTGCGGCCGATCAGGCGGCGCGGATCGATGTCGGTCTGCACGGTGCCTCCCACTGGTCCCACTGCCTGAAAGGTGGTCCTCTGTCACTTCAGGGGTGATCCCCTGTCGCTCCACCAGCACCAGACAAGTGCAGATCCGTGGCGTCGGCCACTCGAGGACTCCACGGGGATGGCCGCTGGTAGGCTGGCAGGTGGCTGCTGACCCCGTGCGGGAGAGTCCTCCGGTGCAGAATTCGGAGGCGCCGAAGGAGCAAATCCTCCCCGGAATCTCTCAGGCCCCCGTACCGCACGGACGAGGTCACTCTGGAAAGCAGGGCGGGTTCGTGCGGGCACATGCCGGGACGGACTGGACCCTCACCGACGGTGAAAGTCGGCACGCCCCCGGGCGGGCCGGTGAAGCTCTCAGGTTGAGATGACAGAGGGGGAGGCCGTTCGGGCACCCGCGCCGTGGTGCCCCTCGCAGGTCGTGACAGACCAGGAGGCCTCCACCATGACCCCCCGTCGCACTCCGCTCTCCCAGCTGGAGCAGGGCATTCCGTTCGAGCAGCGCCACATAGGGCCCGACGCCGGTGCCCAGGCGAAGATGCTCGCCCAGGTCGGCTACGGCTCCCTCGACGAGCTGACCGCCGCCGCGGTGCCCGACGTGATCAAGAGTGCGGAGGCCCTGAACCTTCCCTCGGCGCGCACCGAGGCCGAGGTGCTCGCCGAGCTGCGGTCGCTGGCCGACCGCAACAAGGTGCTCGCCCCGATGATCGGCCTCGGCTACTACGGCACCTTCACGCCGCCCGTCATCCTGCGCAACGTCATGGAGAACCCCGCGTGGTACACGGCCTACACGCCGTACCAGCCGGAGATCTCCCAGGGCCGCCTGGAGGCCCTGCTCAACTTCCAGACGATGGTCGCCGAGCTGACCGGGCTGCCCACCTCCGGCGCCTCCCTGCTCGACGAGGGCACCGCGGCCGCCGAGGCCATGGCGCTCGCCCGGCGCGTCGGCAAGGTCAAGAACGGCGTCTTCCTGATCGACGCCGACACCCTGCCCCAGACCATCGCCGTGATCCAGACCCGCGCCGAGCCGACCGGTGTCGAGGTCGTCGTCGCGGACCTCAGCGACGGCATCCCCGCCGAGATCGCCGAGCGCGGCGTCTTCGGCGTCCTGCTCCAGTACCCGGGCGCCTCCGGTGCCGTCCGCGCCATCGAGCCCGTCATCGAGCAGGCCCACGAGCTGGGCGCGATCGTCACCGTCGCCGCCGACCTGCTGGCCCTCACGCTGCTCACCTCGCCCGGCGCCCTCGGCGCCGACATCGCGGTGGGCACCACCCAGCGCTTCGGCGTGCCCATGGGCTTCGGCGGCCCGCACGCCGGCTTCATGGCCGTCCGCGAGAAGTTCGCCCGCTCCCTGCCCGGCCGCCTCGTCGGCGTCTC
Source organism: Streptomyces cyaneofuscatus (assembly GCF_000718135.1). Lineage (GTDB taxonomy): Bacteria > Actinomycetota > Actinomycetes > Streptomycetales > Streptomycetaceae > Streptomyces > Streptomyces cyaneofuscatus. The sequence goes on from NZ_JOEM01000010.1 coordinate 11,907, forward strand.
CGTCGACGCCGACGGCAACAAGGCCTACCGCCTGGCCCTGCAGACCCGCGAGCAGCACATCCGCCGCGAGAAGGCCACCAGCAACATCTGTACGGCACAGGTGCTGCTCGCCGTCATGGCCGGGATGTACGCCGTCTACCACGGCCCCGACGGACTGCGCACGATCGCCCGCCGCACCCACCGCTACGCCACGATCCTCGCGGAAGGCCTGCGCGCCGCCGGCGTGGACGTCGTGCACGGCGCCTTCTTCGACACCCTGACCGTCAAGGCGCCCGGCAAGGCCGCGGAGATCGTCGCGGAGGCCCGCGAGCGCGGGGTCAACCTCCGCCGTGTCGACGCCGACCACGTCTCCATCGCCTGCGACGAGACCACCACCCGGTCCCAGCTCTCCGCCGTCTGGGCCGCCTTCGGTGCCGACGCCGACATCGAGGCCCTGGACGGCTCGGCCGCCGACGCGCTGCCCGAGGGGCTGCTGCGCTCCGACGACATCCTGACCCACCCGGTCTTCCACCAGCACCGCTCCGAGACCGCGATGCTGCGCTACCTGCGCAAGCTCGCCGACCGCGACTACGCGCTGGACCGCGGCATGATCCCGCTCGGCTCCTGCACCATGAAGCTGAACGCGACCGCCGAGATGGAGTCCATCACCTGGCCCGAGTTCGGCGCGCTGCACCCCTTCGCCCCGGCCGAGCAGGCGCAGGGCTTCCTCACACTCATCCGCGAGCTGGAGGAGCGCCTGGCGGAGGTCACCGGTTACGACGCCGTCTCCATCCAGCCGAACGCGGGCTCCCAGGGTGAGTTCGCGGGGCTGCTGGCCGTGCGCGCGTACCACCGGGCCAACGGCGACGACCAGCGCACCGTCTGCCTGATCCCCTCGTCCGCGCACGGCACCAACGCCGCGAGCGCGGTCATGGCGGGCATGAAGGTCGTCGTGGTGAAGACCGCCGACGACGGTGAGGTCGACATCGCGGACCTGCGGGCCAAGATCGAGCTGCACCGCGACGAGCTGGCCGTCCTCATGATCACCTACCCCTCCACGCACGGGGTCTTCGAGGAGCACGTCGCCGACATCTGCGGCGAGGTGCACGACGCGGGCGGCCAGGTCTACGTCGACGGCGCCAACCTCAACGCGCTGGTCGGGCTCGCCAAGCCCGGCAAGTTCGGCGGCGACGTCTCGCACCTGAACCTGCACAAGACGTTCTGCATCCCGCACGGCGGCGGCGGCCCCGGCGTCGGCCCGGTCGGCGTCCGCGCCCACCTCGCCCCGTACCTCCCGAACCACCCGCTCCAGCCCGCCGCGGGCCCGGAGACCGGTGTGGGCCCGATCTCGGCCGCCCCGTGGGGCTCGGCCGGCATCCTGCCGATCTCGTGGGCGTACGTCCGCCTGATGGGCGGCGAGGGGCTCAAGCGGGCCACGCAGGTCGCCGTGCTGGCCGCCAACTACATCGCCAAGCGGCTGGAGCCGCACTTCCCGATCCTGTACAACGGCCCGGCCGGACTGGTCGCGCACGAGTGCATCGTCGACCTGCGCCCGATCTCCAAGGCGACCGGCGTCTCCATCGACGACGTCGCCAAGCGCCTGATCGACTACGGCTTCCACTCGCCGACCATGTCGTTCCCGGTGGCCGGCACGCTGATGATCGAGCCGACCGAGAGCGAGGACCTCGCGGAGCTGGACCGGTTCTGCGACACCATGATCGCGATCCGCGCCGAGATCGAGAAGGTCGCCTCGGGAGAGTGGGCCAAGGACGACAACCCGCTCGCCAACGCCCCGCACACCGCGGCCGCGCTCGGCGGCGAGTGGGACCACGGCTACAGCCGTGAGGAGGCCGTCTTCCCGGCCGGTGTCTCCGCCGCTGACAAGTACTGGCCGCCGGTCCGTCGTATCGACGGTGCCTTCGGCGACCGCAACCTGGTCTGCTCCTGCCCGCCGCTGGAGGAGTACGACAACTGACGCCTGGGGGCTGACGCCTGACATGCGTCGGGGCCGGTGCGGGGATCTCCCCGGGCCGGCCCCTTCTCCGTACTGCGTGTTCTTTACGTCCGCCCTCAGGCGGCTTTCACCACGCGGCCCGCTGCCGACAGCCGGTGCGGGGCGATGATCTGCCCGTCCGGCAGCAGCTCGCCGGTGTCTTCGAAGAGCAGGACACCGTTGCACAGGAGGCTCCAGCCCTGTTCCGGGTGGTGTGCCGTCAGACGGGCCGCCTCCCGGTCGGGGGAGTCGGCGGTGGGGCAGGGTGGCTGGTGCTGGCACATGGATGGGTTCTTTCGCTGCGTCGAGTCGAGTGTCCTGCGGCTGGATGAAAGGTTCATGGCCGCCCCCGTATCAGTCGGTCCGGTCCCAGTGTTGCCCTACGGGGGTGATTCCGCAGGGATTTCGCTGCAGCTCCCGTACTCCTCTCATGACGCGTCACCCGCGCGGACGGTTCACCGCAACTGCACTGTCCCTTCGGGTGGTTCGGGATGGCCGGGACGGGCTAGTCCGAGTGGGTAGGGCGGAGCCCCCGCGATGACCCGTTCCGCCGCAGGGCGTTCGGGTCACCACGGGGGCCGGTCGTTCCCCTCGGCCGCCGGTCAGGCGGAGCTGAGCAGCGGGCCGGGCGCCACCCGCAGGGTCATGACGGGCAGCAGATCGGCGACCCGGTGCGGACGGTGCGCGGCGATGCCCGGCGGCGCCGGCGCCAGGGGCACCAGGACGTCGGCCGGGGCGAGGACACTGCCGGAGGCGTCGGCATCGTCGTCGGGGTTGTCGTGCAGCCAGAGGGTGAGCATGTACAGCTCGGGGATGGAGAGAAGTCTCGCCTGGTACGCCGTGGGCGAGGCCTCCGCCTGGCGGACCGCGAGCTCCGTCGAGGCGAGGTAGGGGCCCTCGAAGAAGTGCGAGAAGCTCCAGCCGTCCGGCGTGAGCATGGTGTCCGCGGCGGCGATCGCCCGGCCTTCGCTCCGGATCAGGAAGCGCCAGGCCGCGAGGCGGGTCCGGGGTGCGGTCCCGGTCGGGGTGATCCGGTCCAGGACGTGCACGGGAAGCGGCAGTTCGGGGCTGAGCGGTCCCTGGACGGACCGGAGGGCGGAGGTCCGCGCCTGGCGGACCGCGGTGGGAGATCCGAGGGCCGCGAGAACACTGCGCAGGGCGGGCGCGGGAGCCGAGGGGACATGCAGCGGCATAGTGGGTCGCCTCTCACTTGGAGACACGGTGATGCGTGGGCGGGTGCAGACGGCGCTGTCGGCGTGCGGGGCCAGAGGAGGCCGATGACGGGCCGGATGACGGGCCGGTTGCGTCAACTCTCTGCCTCGTCAGGCGGAGTTTATACGACACGTGTTCACTCAGTGTTTCCGCTAGCTGCCGGGGATATTTCGCGCAAGGCGATATCAGGACGTGAAAATGCGGTTTTCCTGGTGATTTGATCGGCCGTTTCCGCTCCGGCCTGCGCCTCTTTTGGCGGAGCGGTAGGCCGAAACTCGTCGGTGTTTCCACCACGCACTCTCCGGGTGAAAATGCCGCTCGCCGGGTGCCCCGGGAATGTGCCCCCGGTCTCCGTCAACCAGCCTAGCGGGTTTCCGGGCGGCTGTGGGGCGTTACGGATCACTCCCACTGGGCATTATCGATCGTGATGCACGCGGCCCGGTCGGCGGGCCGACCACTGGAGGAGGGACCCCTCGATGGGGGAGAAGGTCGTGGCGGGAGCCGTTGACCTGTCCGATCGGCAGGCGTACCGGACCAAGCTGAACCAGTGCCTGGAAGGGCTGGGCAGACTGCTGGCGGAGCGGAGGTTCGACCGTCCCCGAAACCTGATGGGGCTGGAGATAGAGCTGAATCTCGCGGGCTCCGACGGCCTGCCCCGGATGATGAATCAGGAAGTGCTCCAACGTATCGCGAGCCGGGATTTCCAGACGGAACTCGGGATGTTCAATCTGGAAGTAAATATCGTTCCGCACCGGCTCGGCGGCCGGGTATTCGATCAGCTCTCGGAGGAGTTGCGCACCGGTCTCGCCTACGCTCACCGCAAGGCCGGTGAGGTGGACGCGGGCATCGTCATGATCGGAATCCTGCCCACGCTCGGCGAGCACGACGTGGTCTCGGCGAATCTCTCCGACGTGGACCGCTACACCCTGCTCAACGACCAAATGGCGGCGGCCCGGGGGGAGGATTTCGTCCTCGATATCGAAGGCGTCGACCACCTCGTCTGCTCCTCGCCCTCGATCGCCCCCGAATCGGCCTGCACCTCGGTCCAGTTGCACCTCCAGGTGACGCCCGCGCGGTTCGCGGACGTGTGGAACGCCGCCCAGGCGATCGCCGCCGTCCAGATCGCGCTGGGCGCCAACGCCCCGTTCCTCTTCGGCAAGGAGCTCTGGCGGGAGTCGCGGCCCCCGCTGTTCCAGCAGGCCACCGACGTACGGCCGCCGGAGCTGGCGAACCAGGGGGTGCGGCCCAGGACCTGGTTCGGGGAACGCTGGATCTCCTCCGCCTACGAGCTCTTCGAGGAGAACCTGCGCTACTTCCCGCCGCTGCTGCCGATCTGCGACGACGAGGAGCCGCTGCGGGTCCTCGACGAGGGAGGGGTGCCGGAGCTGGCCGAGCTGGTCCTGCACAACGGGACGGTCTACCGCTGGAACCGCCCGGTGTACGGCATGGCCGACGGCGTCCCGCACCTGAGGGTGGAGAACCGGGTGCTCCCGGCCGGCCCGACCGTCACCGACGTGATCGCCAACTCCGCCTTCTACTACGGGCTCGTCCGGGCGCTCGCCGAGGAGTCCCGGCCGGTGTGGAGCATGCTGCCGTTCGAGGCCGCGGCGGAGAACTTCACCGAGGCCTGCCGCCACGGCATCGACGCCGAACTGCTCTGGCCGCGCCCCGGCCGCGCCGGCGGGCTGGCGAAGATCCCCGCCGTACAGCTCGTACGGGAGGAGCTGCTCCCGCTGGCCGCGGCCGGTCTGGACGCCTGGCACATCGAGCCCGTCGACCGGGACCGCTACCTCGGGGTCATCGAGGAGCGCTGCAAGCGGCGGGTCAACGGGGCCTCCTGGCAGGTCGCCACCTACCGCCGGGCGCTAAAGGCCGGGCTCGGCCGGGAGGCGGCGCTGGCGGCGACCACCCGGCGCTACGCCGAGCTGATGCACGCCGGGGAGCCGGTCCACACCTGGCCGGTGGGGTTCCCGGCCCCCTGAGGCACGTCCGTACGGTGGCGTGCCTCAGGCACGTTCGTACGGGGCGCGCTTCGTACGGCGGCAGGCGCTTCCGTACGGCAGCAGGCCTTTCCGTACGCGGGCGGGGGCGGCGGTTCCGGTCGGGGCGCCGCTCTCACTCCTGGGTGGCGCGGCCGTTCTGCCCGGCCGTCATGATGGCCTGGAGGATGACGGCCTGGATCTCCGCCGGGTCGCTCACCTCGTACCCGTCGCCCCCGGTGATCCGCGCGATCTCGGCCACCTCCTCGCGGTCGGCGTCCGGGCCCACCGCGATGGCGATGACCGGAACGGGACGCTCGGTGTCGGCGAGCTCCTTGAGCTCGGCGATCAGCGCACTCCGGGAGATGCCGTCCTCGTCCTGGTTGGACCCGTCGGTGAGGATCACCAGGGCGTTGAACTTGCCCTTCACATACGTCGCCCGGGCCTCCTTGTACGAGGCCAGCGTGGTGTCGTACAGCCCGGTCGCCCCGCCCGGCACGGGCTGGAGCCCCGCGAACGCCGCCGAGAGCTTCTCGCGGTGGGTGGAGCCGCCCTGGGCCGGGTCGCCCAGCCGGCGGGTCTCCATGAGCTGGCGGTAGTCCTTCTCGCCGTCCAGCGTGGTGGCGAACTCCCACAGGCCGATCTCGTCGTCCGGGGTGAACTGGGTGAGCGCCTGGATGAGCGACTCCTTGGTGACGTCCATCCGGGACTGGCCGCGACCCGGCACGAGCGTGGCCATGGAGCCCGAGGCGTCGACCACCGTGGTCAGCCGGGCGCTCTGGACGGTGATCGTCCACATCCCCAGCATCTCCTGGAGCTGCTTCGCCGACGGTGCCTCCGCCGCCGACGTGGCGTACGGCTGCGGCGACCTGCCGCCCGCCGACGTGACGACGGCGTCCTCGGCCGCCCCGTCGGCGGGGCGGAACCCGTACCGGGCGAGGACGGCTCGCGAGCTCCTGTCGTTGAGGAGGGTCATGAAGCGCAGGGCGGCCCGGGACTGGGCGAGGGTCAGCTTCTCCTCGTCGACCAGCGTGTAGGGGTAGTCGAGCAGCGGAGTGCCGTCCTCCGGGTAGAACAGGTTCAGCCTGCCGCTGCCTGTCGCCTCCGCGTTGTGCGTGAAGGCGGCCTGCTCGGATATGAGGACCGCCTGGTTACGTCTCGGATTGCCCTCCTCGGCTCCGGAGCGGCTCCGCGCCAGGGTCTCCAGCACCTGCGCGTCGCTGTCCGACATCCGCTCGGCCAGCACCTTCGCGGTCTCCGCGACCCTGGTGTCGCTGTCCCCGCCCTGCTGCGCGGACGAGCCGCCGATGCTGGTGAGCGCGAGGAGGCCGGTGGCGCTGCGCGCCGGGTCGGCCGCGCCGAGGCGGACCTTCTCCGACTGGAGGGAGGCGCCGACCAGCTCGGCCCAGGAGTACGTCCTCTTCGGCCAGCCCAGCCGCTTCGAGGCGGACGGCACCATGGCGAGGGCCACCGGGGAGGAGGCCACCGAGTCCGAGGGGGAGATGGGGGTGCCCGTGCCGAGCCCCTCGGCCCGGTCCAGCCAGAGATCGGAGTCGGGCAGCCAGACCTGGAAGTCCGGGGTCTCGCCGCCGCCCGCGAGCGCGTCGGCCACCTTGTAGGAGTCGCGGGCCACCACCTCCACGTCGAGGCAGTGGCCGTCGGATCGCACCTCGTCCGCGAAGGCCTGCTCGGCGATGTCACGGACCGCCGGGGCGATGTCCGGGGAGGCGGCCAGGGACAGACGCACGGCGGAGTCCTCGCAGGACTCGGAGAACGACAGCAGGCCGCCGTTGACCGCCACCCCTGTTCCCGTCGCCACCGCGAGCACGAGCAGCGTGGCGATGGCGATGGTGCGACGCCTGCGCCGGGGAGACGCGTCCCCGCGTGTCCCCGGCGCGCCGGCGTCGGGCAAGCTGTGACGTCCCATGTCGGTGGTGCCCCCTGAAGACGAACGATGAACGGTGAACAAGGAAAAGGGGGACCTCACCACCGCCGATGGTGGTCGTCCCCCGGCCTGTCGCGCATGATCTTCGTACCTGCATTCGAGACCCTAGCGGGACGGTGGGCGGGATGAGACGCGATTGCAGAACAAAAGGCAGGTGGAGCGGTGAAGGTGGGGCGCGTGGCTGATTCTTATCCCCAAGAGGGCCTATCACGAGGGATCTTGCGGTCGGAGACGATCCTGGTCCTGGCGCTCTCCCTGGGCGCGAGTGCGGTCTCCGCACTCATCAGCTTTGTCGGATCGCTGACGAAACCGGGAGGTCTGAAGGATCAGGCGGCGACGCTCAACGGTTCGTACGCCCCGGGCCGTCCATGGCTGGATCTGGCGTGGCAAATGTTCGGAATCGCAACGGCCCTGGTGCCGGTCGCCCTGGTGGCGCACCTGCTCATCAGGGAGGGGGCGGGCTTGCGGACCATCGGATTCGACCGCACCAGGCCGTGGTTCGACCTCGGTCGCGGAACGCTGATCGCGGCGGGCATCGGCAGCGCCGGGCTGGCCTTCTACCTGGTCGCCAGGGCGAGCGGCTTCAACCTCACCGTCGTACCGGAGTCGCTGCCCGACGTCTGGTGGAAGTTCCCCGTGCTCATCCTCTCGGCGGCGGAGAACTCCGTGGTGGAGGAGGTCATCGTCGTCGCCTACCTGCTGCGGAGGCTGGACCAGCTGGGCTGGTCACCGATGGCCTCGCTGGCGGCCAGCTCCGTGCTGCGTGGCTCGTACCACCTGTACCAGGGCATCGGCGGCTTCATCGGCAACATGGTGATGGGTGTCGTCTTCGTGCTGCTGTACCGGCGTTGGGGGCGGGTGGGGCCGCTGGTCGTCGCCCATACGCTGCTCGACATCGGGGCGTTCGTCGGGTACGCGCTGCTCGCGGGGAAGGTGGACTGGCTGCCGACGCCGTGAGGAGGGGGGCGTCCTGCGGTGGCTGCGCAGGACGCCCTGCCCGACGTTCAGAAGGCTGTCAGCAGCTCGCCGTCGATGACGGTGACCGCCGAGCCCGTCAGCAGGGTTCGCTCGCCGCGCAGCGCGGTGCGGACGAACCCCGAGCGGGCCGAGGCCTGGAGTCCGGTGAGGTCGTCCCGGCCGAGGCGGGCCGACCAGAAGGGGGCCAGTGCGGTGTGGGCGCTGCCCGTCACCGGGTCCTCGTCGATGCCGACACCGGGGAAGAAGCCGCGCGAGACGTAGTCGTAGCCACGGGAGGGGTCCTCGGCCGCGGCCGTGGCGATGACGCCGCGCCGCGAGTGGGTCTTGAGGGCGGCGAAGTCCGGGGCGAGAGCCCGTACGCTCGCCTCGTCGCGGAGCTCGACGAGCAGGTCGCCGATGTGCTCACCGGTGTCGTGGACCGAGACCGGCTCCGCCCCGAGCGCCTCGGCGAGTCCGGGCGGCGCGGTCTCGGCGCGTAGCGGGGCGGTGGGGAAGTCGAGGGTGAGGGAGCCGTCCGTGTGGGCGGTGGAGGTGAGGATCCCGCAGCGCGCGGTGAAGCGTACGGTGCCGGTGGCCCGCCCCGTGGTGTGCAGGACGTGCGCGGTGGCGAGCGTGGCGTGCCCGCACATGTCGACCTCGGTGGCCGGGGTGAACCAGCGCAGCGCCCAGTCGGCTTCACCGCCCGGCGGCAGCGGGTGGGCGAAGGCGGTCTCGGAGAGGTTGACCTCGGTGGCGATCTCCTGGAGCCGTTCGGCGTCCGGGAAGGCGGCGGACTCCAGCAGGAGGACGCCCGCGGGGTTGCCGGAGAAGGGGCGGTCGGTGAACGCGTCGACGATACGAATCCTCATGGGGCGACCGTAGAGGGGCCGCGCGGCCACGGACCAAGGCCAATCGCGGGTTCCTGGCCCTCTTGGCCGGGCGCGCGCCGGCGGTCCGGGCGCGCGTCGGTGGTGCAGGTGCGTCGGTGGTTCAGGCGCCCGTCGGTGGTTCTCAGGAGCAGTGGGCGCCGCCGTGGCCGGGGCGGCCCGGGCGGGTGTCGAGCGACCAGGTGTGGGTGCAGCCGGGGCACTGGAGGTGCAGGACGGGACCCTGGTTCGAGATCAGGTAGCGCCAGTGCTCGCCGCAGGTGCGGCGGTCCGCGCAGGTCGCGCAGTGCCGGGCGTCGTCGCAGGCGGGGCAGGCCACCCAGGCGCGGTGGGCGATGTCCGCCTGCGGATCAATGGGCAGCCGCACGGCCCTGGTCCTCGCCCGGCAGGACACCGGCGGCCACCAGCCGGTCGTAGGTGCGCTGCTGCTCGGCGTCGAGGCCCGAGTAGAGCAGGGCGTAGGCCTCCTCCTCACCGCGCAGGGCGGCCATCGGGTCCCAGTCGGGTCCGAGCGCGGCGACGACCGCGGCCCGCCGCCGGGCTTCCTCGAAGGTCAGGTCGATGGTGAAGGGGATGAGGTCGGCGGTCCTGTCCTGAAGCATGGCAGCACTTCCGGGGTGGGGGTCGGGACTACCGAAGTGATCGTCGGGGTGAATCCTCACCATCTGTACCAGGCCTTCGCGGCGGCAGGGAAGGGTGACCTGAGTCGCCGGCCGCGGAGCCGGCTCCGCCTTCCCGGTGGGGTGTTCCCGGATCGGCGGGCGGGGGCGGGCGGTTGTGGGTACGGGGTGGTGTGCGGCGGACCCGGCCCGCGCGCGGCCTTGTGGCGCAGGTCATAGCGGGAGCCGCCGCCCCAGGCGTACGAGCGGGGACGCGGCCATCACGGCCGGGGACAGCATCATGCCCGCCGCCGCCACCAGGAGGCTGGTGCGCAGCCCCCACCCCTGCGCGAGGAAGCCGCCGAGCAGCGAGCCGAGCGGGGCGGACCCCAGACCGGCGAAGGTGATCGTCGCGGCAACGCGGCCCTGCATCCCGTCCGGCGTGACGGCCTGCCGCACCGACATGACCGTGACGTTCACCAGCTGGCCGAAGGCCCCGAACACGAAGTTGACCGCCAGAAGCGCGGCCACCGTGACCGCCGAGGAGCCGTGCAGGGCGGGCACCCAGAGCAGTGCGCCGTTGCCGAGCACCGCGGCGGACACGAGCACCACGCCATGGCCGTACCGCCTCGGCAGCCGCGCGGCCAGGAGCGAGCCGAGGAGCGCGCCCGGGCCGGTCGCCGCGAGGGCGAGCCCGATGGTGGCGCCCGACAGGTGCAGTTCGCGCGGGAGGAAGAGCAGGTAGACGGTCATCGTGGCCGCGAGGGAGAACTGGAAGGCGGCCGAGGCGAGGCAGACGGCCCGCAGCAGGGGATGTCCGGTGACGAAGCGCAGGCCGTCCCGGATCCGGTGCCGGACCCGGGGGGCGGGCCCGGGATGCTCCGGTACGGCTTCGGCCCGGCGGATCCGCCGGAGTGACGCGAACGACACCGCGAAGAAGAGCGCACCGGAGGCCGCCGCGACCGGCCCCGAGAGCAGCGACACCAGGGCGCCGCCGAGCGCGGGGCCGCCGATCTGTGCGGCGGACCGGCTGCCTTCCAGCGCGCTGTTGCCCTGCAGGAGCTGATCGCGCCTCACCAGCCGTACGAGGGAGGCCTGATAGGCGACGTCGAACAGGACGGACAGGGCCCCGACGGTGAAGGCGGCCACGAACAGCGCGGGCAGGCCGAGCAGCCCGAAGAGCCCGGCCACGGCGGCCGCGCCCAGCGCCACGGCCCGGGCGGCGTCCGTCAGCACCATCGCCGTGCGGGCCCGCCACCGGTCGACCCATGCCCCCGCGAGGAGCGAGAACAGCAGGACGGGCGCCTGCCCCACGGCACGGAGGGCGCCCAGCTGGCCGGCCCCGGCGTCGAGCGCGAGGACGGCGAAGAGCGGCAGGACGACGAGCGTCGTGTGTTCGCCGAGCTGGGAGGCGGTCTGGCCCGCCCAGAGTCTGCGGAAGTCGGCGTCCCGCCATACGGAGGGCGGAGCGGAGGAGCTGGGGGAGGGGGACGGCACGGAGACCCCTGGAGTTGGCCGGTACGAGGACCGCCGGCCCGGCGCGCGAGGGCGCACCCGGCTACGGGCGGGGTGAAGGGCTCGCTGTGCCGCGACCTCAGGGGCAGCACGCGATGACGGGCCGGTCTCGGCCTAGGACGTCAACGCGCGCTCGGACGACCGGGCATGCCTCACCGCTTCCCTCGTGGGTCACTCGTCGGCCCGAACGCTAGCGCGCGGCGGCGGGAGGCGACAGGCGATTTCGGCCGGGGCCGGCTGTGTGGGCGGGGCAGGCCGTGTGGGCGGCGGCTGACCTGTGACAGTGATCGTTGATCGATTGCCAGCGAATGATGATCAACGCTAGTTTGTGCCACTGAAGGTTGATCATTCGGCGTACAGGTGGGCGGGGGATGTGGTGGGGGCACCCCTTGGCGTGTTCGAAGAGGCTACCCTCACGTCCTTTGACCTGGCCTTTTCTGTCAATGGGTCGCTCGTACGCCGATCGCTTGGGTCTAGCTGGGATACGCCGTTCGAGGCTGTGGACCCGGTGCGGGAGTTCAGCTGGCACAAAGGCGGTCACGGGTTCGCCGGCTGGTACTACTCGGCGACGCTGCGGGATCACGTGGGCTACGAGTCGTGGCTGGAGCGGGACCGGCTGATCTTGCTGGACCGTGATCCGCAGGTGGTCGCGATCGCCTCGCAGCCGTTCTGGCTGCACTGGCACGACGGCACACGCAAGCGCCGGCATGCCCCTGACTACTTCGTCCGGCTGTCCGACGGACGCGCCCGTGTCGTTGACGTCCGTGCTGCGGACGAGATGGACGGGGCGACGCGAGAGGCGTTCGAGGCGGCCGAGCATGCCTGCAGAGCCGTGGGATGGGAGTTCGAGTGGGTCGGGCGGCCCGAGCCGGTGTTCATGGCGAACATCCGCTGGCTGTCCCGATACCGGCGGGCCCGCTGCGGCCGACCGGTGGCGGTGAGGAATGGCCTCTTGGAGGTCTTCCGGGAACCGATGGGGCTATGGGAGGGTGCCGGGCTGGTCGGAGACCGGTTGCAAGTTCTGCCGGTGTTGTTCCATCTGTTGTGGTCCGGCGCTCTGAGGACCGATCTGGCGGGAGGACTTATGGAGAGCGACAGCCTCGTCTGGGCGGAGGGGATCCGATGGGCAGCTTGAAGCGGCCGCCGGCCTTGGTGGTCGGCCAAAGGGTCCGGTTCGAGGGCCAGGTGAGGGGTGTTCTCGAGGTCACCGCACGGGCGGCGGTGCTGGAGGACGCCGAGGCACCGCACCGCGTTGTCGCTCTGATTGAACTGTTCGAAACCGCGGACTTCGAGATCCTGTTCCAGCCCGAACGCATGCCTCTGCCCCAGTCCGGTCTGTTGGAGACCTTCGCACCCGAGGTGATGAAGCGTGCACTGTGGTGGGAAGGACATGTCCTTGAGGTCCTGCACGGGCTGCCGCCAGGCGCCGAACCGGGCACACCACCGCGACCGGGCTACGGACCGGGCACATCGGTGACCTCGCGCCAGAAGGCCAAGGCGGCTGAACTGACCGCCCTCGGCCACGAGATCAAGACCGGAGCAGTGGGCCTCCGGCGACGCCGTTACACGGAGGAAGGCCTGGTCGGCCTGGCTCGGCTGGTCGATCACCGCTCGGTCCGCAAGCGCAAGGAGTTCGGTGACGTGCCCGACGCCGTCGTCGAGGCGATGCGGCAGGCGATCAAGGAGGGCGTCGAGACCTCGACACGCAACGGGGCCTACCTGATCTGGAGGACCGGGGAGATCATTCGGGAGAATGGCGGGAACCTGGCCGAGCTGCCCTCGCGACGGACTCTCTACCGACTGGTGGCGAAGCTGACGGTAGGCACACATGCGACCGGGTCGGCCGTCACACGCAGGTCGAAGGCCCATGGGGCCGCGGCCCCGTTCGGTGAGTTGACGGTGTCGGCTCCGGGTGAAGTCATGCAGATCGACTCCACACCGCTGGACGTCATGGTCCGCCTCGACAACGGAGTGGTCGGCAAGGTCGAACTCACCGGCATGATCGACGTCGCCACCAGGACACTGGCCGCGGCGGTGCTCAGGCCCACGACGAAGTCCGTCGACGCCAGCGTGCTGCTGGCCCGCACGGTCACCCCGGAGCTGATGAGACCAGGCTGGGTCGACGCGTTGAAGATGTCCCGCTCGGTGCTGCCGCATGCCCGGATGCTGACCCTCGATGAGCGTCTGGAGCACGCGGCAGCCAAGCCGGTGATCGTCCCGGAGATGATCGTCTGCGATCACGCCAAGGTGTTCGTCTCGCGCAACTTCCGGGCCTCCTGCCGGTTCCTGGAGATCGACTTCCAGCCCACGCACAAGGGCTCGCCCTTCGAAAAGGGCCACATCGAGAAGATGCTCGGCTCCGTCGCCACGATGTTCGCCCAGTTCCTCCCCGGCTACACCGGCCGCAACACCGACCACCGTGGCCGTCACCCGGAGCGTGAGAACCTGTGGGCTCTGCCCGAACTGCAGGAATTACTGGACGAGTGGATCGTCGCCCACTGGCAGAACCGCCCTCACGAGGGGCTACGAGATCCCGACCATCCGGGCCGGCTGTTCACGCCGAACCAGAAGTACGCCGCGCTGGTCGAGGCCTGCGGCTACGTCCCGGTCGCTCTCAGCGGGCAGGACTATGTCGAACTGCTCCCAGCGGCCTGGCGGGCCGTCAACTCCTACGGAATTCGGATCAACAACCGCACCTACGATGCCCCCGAGCTGGGGCCGATGCGACGGCGCGACTCAGGGGTCACCGCCAAGCGTGGGCTCTGGGAAGTCCACCGTGACCCCTACGATGTCTCCCGCGTTTGGGTACGCAACCACCGCGGCGAAGGCGAGTGGATCCAGGCAACCTGGAAGTACTTGAACCGCGCGCCCGTTCCCTTCGGTGACCTCGCCTGGGACCACGTCAGCCACCAGTTGCCCAAGGCCACGGAGGAAGAACTCGCCAAGGCCGTCTCCGCCCTGCTGACCCGCGCCCACGCCGGCCCTGAACAGCCGGCGGCAAACAACCGGAAGGCCAAGCGGTCCAAGGCGGACCGTCGTGTTACGGCCCGGACCAAGGCCACTACACCGGCAGCAGCCATGCCTCCGCCGCGACCGGAGACGCAACCCTCGCCGGAGCCGCCGGCGGAGGACGAGGAAACGATGGCCGAAGTGATCCCGCTGGGCATCTTTGACCCGCTTGAGGACCCCTGGAGACGTTCGTGAGCACGCCGCTGGCAGACCAGCCGGTAGACGAGTTCGGCCGCTATCTGACAGCCCTGCCTGGCTGGCGCGAGTTCATCGCGGAGGCGATCAGCGAGCCGATGGCCATGGTGACGCAGGACGAGTACGACGCCCTGACCAAAGAGGACAGGTATCAGTACGACGAGGACCGGCTCGACCACCATGCCCGCCTGCAGGTGGTCGCCACCTCAACCGTCCGGCACACCGTCACCTGCGGACGCCGCCTGGTCATCCTCAACCGCGGCGCCATCAGCGCCCGTCGGGGCCTCATCGTCACCGGCCCGGCCAACACCGGCAAGACGATCGCCCTGACCCAGCTCGGGCTGGCGCACGAGTTGCAAGACCGCCGCAGGCACCCTGGCCAGGACGAGCGCATACCGGTCATCTACATCACCGTCCCGCCCGCCGCGACACCCCGCATGATCGCGGCTGAGTTCGCCCGTTTCCTCGGCCTCCCGGTCCTGCGAAGCTCCAACATCACTGACCTCACCGAAGCCGTGGTCGGCGTCTGCACCAAGGCCCGCACCGGCCTCGTCCTAGTCGACGAGATCCACAACATCTCCCTGCACACCCGCACGGGAGCCGAGGCGTCCGACACACTCAAGTACTTCTCCGAGCGCATCCCCGCGACGTTCGCCTACGCTGGCATCGACATCGAAGGCAGCGGCCTGCTGTCCGGCACCCGCGGCGACCAGATCGCCGCCCGCTTCACCTCGGTGGCCACCCACCCCTTCCCCTACAACAAGGAGTGGAAGGGCTTGGTCGCACAGATGGAGGCGAACCTCCTGCTGCACCATCACACACGTGGCACCCTGACTCGCTTGGACCGCTTCCTGCACACCCGAACGGGCGGCATGATCGGCACCCTTTCCCATCAGCTCCGCGGAGCTGCCGTGGATGCCATCCTCACCGGCGCCGAGAAGATCACCAAGTCCGGCCTTTTGGCAGTCGACCTGGACATCGCCTCCCGTCGCAGGCACCCCGACGGCCTCTCGGACGCGGACAAGTGACCCACTCGACCGTGGACAGCGAGCCGATCACCAAGCTTCCCTTCCAGGTCCGGCCGATTGCCGGTGAAGGCTGTTACCCCTTCGTCGCCCGCCTTGCCCGCGCCAACTGCCTTCCGCCCGCCTACCTGCGGCGCTTCCTCGCAGGACCGCCCAGATATCAGGGCCGTCCAACTTGGGCACGGATCGCCGCCGTCACCGGCCGTGACCCCGAACAGCTACGGAAGACGCTTGACACCGTCAAGTGCAAGAGATGCGGCTCCGACTTCGCGGTCACCCGCACGTTCGGCGTCATGCCCGTTTACTGCTCGACTCGATGCCGCGTCCCCCAGAAGCATCCAGTCATGGAACCCTGCCGAATCTGCCGGCAGCCGATGAAGATCCAGTTCGGTCAACGTCACCGGCTCTGTTCCTCTGCCTGCCGCAGAGTGGCCTACATCGAACGTCGTTCCCGCGAAGAGGACGCGGCTGACCAGCAGCCATTCCGCGATTGCGCCGCTTGCGAAGGCCTCATGCCGCCGGCCCCTCAAATCGCCAAGCGCACCTGCTCGGAGACATGCGAACTGCAGGTCTCCCGCTGGGACCTGCTGATCGAGAGGGACGGGCTTCCCTTGCCTTCCAGGACATGCGTGTTCTGCGGCATCCCGATAGAAGCGAAGTCGCTAGCCGATCCCCCTCGCCGCTGGTGCAGCCGCCGTTGCCGAACATGGTCGTCTGGGGGTACTGACCCATCCATCTTCTTTGGGCCGGTGTCGTGCGGCCAGTGCCAGAAACCCATTGACCGCCGCAAGGACGGCTGGACTCGGCGATGGTGCTCGCGCAAGTGCTACCGGTTGTCCCGCGGCTGGCCTGAGCAGCCGCGACGAAGTTAGGCCGTGCTCTGAACGTGGCCAGATGACCTCGCTCCGCGCGGACCTGAGCTGCCGGTTGCACGAGAGCGATGCAGCCATGGTGTCACCACAGGCTTGAACGGGGCAGAGCCGTCTCAGGCTCGCGCAGTGGCTTTCGAGGCGGCGGTGACACACCCTTCTTCCCAGTGCCACCACTCCTTTGTCTCTCCGTGTTTTCCTGCCTACAGGAGCGCTGTTCGTGACGTCCGCCTTGGGCTGTGACTGGGGACATCCCGACCTCGTTTGCCGACCGGCGTCGCGATGTTCGCGATGTCAGCTCAGTCGGCAGGGAGGTCACGTGGCACAGAGATTGGCACTCGGTCAGCTCCGGGTGGAGAAGGTGCGGCACCGGAACGGCCGCTGCTCGTACACCGTCTTCGACTCGGCGAGCGGGCTGCATCCCGGGGCCGACTGGTACCTGTCGAAGTACGCGGGCACGGGTTCGGACAGGACGTATGCATACCTGCTCGTCGATCATCTGCGGTGGCTGGAGCATGAGGGGCTAACGCCCGAGAGCGTGGTCTTCCGCGATCTCAAGCGGTACATGGGGGCCGTCGGGGCGAAGATCCCGATGCCCTACGGGCCCCGTGGCGGGTGGGTTAGCGCCCCTACCAGAACGACGCTCTGCGCGGGGCGGCCACCTGTCTGAAGGGCTTCTACCTGCGGCAGGCTGAGCTCGGCATCAACACTGCGCTCGTCCAGGAGCTGAACCTGAAGCGGATGCCGACGCAGCAGGACAAGGACCGCGCCCTGCTCGGACACCTCAAGCGGAGCATGGACGCGAACCCGCTCGCGCCGAAGGAACTGAAGCGCCGGCATAAGAAGATGCTGCCGGACGGCGCCCGCGAGGTCCTGTTGGAGGAGGTGAACTCGGCCCGCGACCGGGTCGTCGTCGAGTGGCTGAGTGACGGCGGCTTCCGCATCGGTGAATTGTGGGTCTCAACCGTACGGACGCCCCGTTAAGCATGAGGACCTTGACTCGGTGCGTAGGAGCGAGGGATCGGAGCGCTGCTTCTCCGAACTGAGGCTGGGCACCAATGAGCGGCTTGTTGGCAGTTCTTGCCCCTCGCACTGCTCGCCCATGGGACGATCCTCCTTGAACATTGGCTATCTGTTCGGGGGGCTTCAGTGAACGACGGCGTGCAGCACCTAACTGGCTTGATCTGGTCCGTCGCTGACCTTTTGCGTGGCGACTATAAGAAATCCGATTACGGGAAGGTGATCCTGCCGTTTACTGTGTTGCGCCGACTGGAGTGCGTACTAGAGCCAACGCGCGACAAAGTTGCGGATCTCGCTGACCAGTATGAGGACAGCGAGGTCGCGGCGAAGGGTCTCCTTCAGCGTGCCTCTGGACACGTCTTCTACAACACGAGTCACCTGACGCTGAGGGAAATCGCCTCAGATCCGGCGAACGCGGCGAAAAATCTCCAAATCTACGTAAGGGCGTTCTCGGACGAAGCTCGCGAGATTCTGGATCGCTTTGATTTCGACGGGCAGACCCGACGGCTGGACGGCGCTGGGCTGCTCCAACATGTGATCGGTAAATTTTCCGATCTCGATCTGCGCCCTGATGTTGTTCCCGACCACAGAATGAGCCCTGTATTCGAGGAGCTCATTCGCCGGTTCGCCGAGCACTCCAATGAGACGGTCGGTGAGCATTTTACCCCACGTGACGTTATCAGGCTGACAGTCAATCTTTTGCTGTCCCCGGATAGTGATATCGTCACTGCTCCTGGCGCTATCCGCACCGTCATGGACCCGGCATGCGGCACAGGCGGAATGCTTAGCGCCGCCGAAGATCACATTAAGGCGCTGAATCCAGATGCGACAGTCGACGTGTACGGGCAGGAGCTAAACCCAGAGTCGTGGGCTCTCTGCCAGTCGGATTTCTTGATCAAGGGAAAGGGTCCAGGCAATATTGCGTTCGGCAATTCCCTTACCGATGATGGGCATGCGCAGCGAAAGTTCGACTACCTACTTGCTAATCCTCCATACGGCATAGAATGGAAAAAAGCAAAGGCAGAGGTTGAGCGGGAGCACCAGGACCTCGGCGCGTCCGGCCGCTTCGGCGCCGGACTGCCGCGTATCAACGACGGCTCGTTTCTATTTCTTCAGCACATGATCTCCAAAATGAAGCCGGTAGACGCGAACGGAGAGGGGGGTTCCCGTGTCGCGATCATTTTCAACGGATCACCCCTGTCAAATGGTGCGGCCGGATCGGGCGAATCTGAAATCCGGCGATGGATACTGGAAAACGACTGGCTGGAGGGAATCATCGCCCTTCCCGAGCAGTTGTTCTACAACACTGGCATTTTTACATACCTCTGGATTCTCACGAATCGCAAGAAATCTGACCGTAACGGCCGAGTGGTCTTGCTGGATGCGCGTGACGAGTGGCAGAAGATGCGCAAGTCCCTGGGGGATAAGCGTCGGGAAGTAGGCAACGAGCACGTCCGTGCGATCGCTGAGCTTTACGAACAGGCGCTGCAGATTTCGCAAGACCCCAAGAATCCACGTCATGCCAGGGTGAAGGTCCTCCCCAACGAATACTTCGGGTACCAGCAGGTCACGGTAGAACAGCCATTGAAGTTCCGCTTTGAGGCCAACGACGAAACGCTTACAGCGCTGGCAGCGGCGAAGTCGGTACAGAGGCTTGAAAAGAGCGAGCAGTTCGTGGCTGCCGTGAGGACACTGCGGGGCTCATCCTGGGACACGCAGGCGCAGGCGCTGACTGCGATGAAGAGGGTCGTGGCGGCGGCTGGCCTGAGTTGGCCCACAGGAGGACCGTTCGCCAAAGCAGTGCGTGACGCGATTGGTGTACGGGACCCAAGAGGCGAAATCCAGCGGGTGAGGGGGGTGGTAGAGGCAGACGCGAAGTTGCGTGAGTACAAGAGGATTCCCCTGGGCGCGGATGTCGATGACTACCTTGCGCGCGAGATCAAACCGAAAATTCCGGACGCCTGGATCGACCCGGCCAAGACCAAGACGGGCTATCAGATCAGGCCGGAACTGTTTTTCGCGGCCCGACTCAAGGCTACCTTTGCACCGCTCGAAGATTTCTGTCGCCCTGTGACTGAGAGAATTGATCCCCAAAACAGCGAAACCGAGGAGTCACCCGAGGACGCAAGCTCCTACTTGAAGGAGAAGCTCCGCTATCTGCGAGCTCAAGATCTTCACGTGGTTGATTCTGCTCTGGAGCTTTCTTCTCCGCCTGAAGGAACAACTGCGCTGACGCCGTGCGCCGGCGGTGACATCGTGGGGCGGTCGGGAAGCTGGCGTCTTCTACCTCAACTCTTCGGCCAAGCTGTCACATCCCTGATCGTCCTCAACCCTCAGGATCCAAGGACCGGTAGAGCCCTCTGCGAGTGGCTAAATTCCCCAGCAGCTACGAAGGAGTTGCCAGCAGGATCTGACCTGATGATGCTGCCGGTTCCTGTCGACGTTGTCGGGGCCGAGGAATTTGACGATCTCCTTGAGAATGTGCAGTCCGCCCGACACAGGCTCCGAGCCGCGACATCTGACCTGCTGCCGAACGTATTCTCAGGAACAGACTCAAATATTCAAGAACTGCGCAGGACCATACAAGCGGCTGATGCTGAGGCACTATTGATTGGTGGACTGACGCAGGCACTCGAAGATCCAGTGTCGCGGGCAGAATGGAGCTACCCATTTCATGTGGCAGCACTGGCCCGAAGGTACCGAATCAGCAGTATTGCGCCAAGTACTCATCCGGCGGAGCGAATGGATTCCCTGCTAAAGCTCGGGGAAGGCATCGCGCGAACACTCGGGATCATCGCCCTGGCAGAGCTGGCTCAGGCTGACAGGGAAGAGTTCCTCAAGACTTTGAGGCAGAAATTTCGATCCGGTGCCACCTTCGGCACATGGACGACGATTCTTGGCTGGCAGGCCGCGCCAGGGTGGGCGATCCTAGATCCTGACGCTCGCGGGGATGCACACTTGCTACTTAGAGGTATCAAGGAATTCAGAAATAGTGGGTCAGCCCATGCTCATGGCGTGCGTGAAATGCACGAGATCGGCGACGCTGCAGATGAACTTGAACACCTTGTCCTGCGGACCCTTAGATCGGTATCTTGGCTCGCCACTACGCATTGGGATTGGGTCGAGCGGTGCGAGTACCTCGATACGGCCTCTTTCAACCTTGTAAAGCAGCGTCTCCGTGGGAGCCACCCGGCTTGGGAACCTATTGAGGAATCCAGTCAGCGCCCGTTGAGACCCAAGCACATCTATGTAGGGAACGGCCCTACGAAAGCCCCGCTCGACCTTTGGCCCCTGGCGTCCGTGGACGTATGCTCCGATTGCAAGACTCGTGAGCTATTCCTTGTCGATAAACAAGAACAGGGCGTGCTGACGCTGAAGAGCCTGAGGGATCACCCCAAAGAAATTACGTACCCAGATCTCTAACGAACTCGTGCACGGTAGGCGGTGAGACGTCGAGGCTGTCGGCGGGGCTCGGTGTTCACCTCTGCCGTGTCGACGTCAGGTCCGCGGTCTGCTGATGGGACAGCAGGCCGGCGACGGCTTGGACGGTGTCGCTCATGCGCTCGCGGCGGCCGAGGCGGCGGGCCAGGGCACGCCAATTCTTCAGATGGGCGATGCCGTGCTCGACCCGGATCCGCCTCGAGGAGTGTGCCTTGCGCTGGCGTTCGTACATCTCCTCGTACCAGTCCGGGGCGTTCTTCTTGAACTTGCGGTGCGGTGGTGTCACCACCCGGCCGCCGGTCTGCGCGCCAAGGCCCTGGTATCCGGCATCGGCGAGAATCTCGACCGCGGGCCCGTCGGCCAAGAGCTTGACCAGCCCTGATTGGCGGGCGTGAGTGATGTCCGCGCAGCTTGCGGGTCGTGCTGGGCTGCACCACAGCACGCGGCCTTCGGCGTCCGTGACCACCATGGACTTGACGGCGTTCTGCTTGTTCTTGCCGGAGATGAACTTGTCGCGGTCCTTCCGTCCGGCGGCGGGCCGACGGACCCGGATCTCGGTGCCGTCGATGATGCCGGTCGTCCCGCTCGCGCCGAGGTGGTCGACGACGTCGGCCAGAGTTCGCAGCCGCACGTCGGGGCTGACCGTGCAGCCTCGCTCGGCGAGCAGGGGCCGCACCTCGCCGACGGCCCGGGTGATGGTGGAGCGGTCCACGCCGAACCAGCAGGCCAGCACGTCGTGGGTGACCCCGTGACGAAGATGGACGAGCGTGGCCGGCAGCCGATCGACAAACACCAGCCGGTGCTTTGCGCCGGCGCCCACGGCCCGCTTCCGTGGCCGGGAGGTGAGCCGGGCCTGGTGACGCTCTTGCCACAACGGGCCGATCTCCTCGACGAGTTCAGCAATCACTCCCACAGCCAGGCCCGTGATCCGCCGATTGCTGATGATCACTGCACGCGTTGAGTTCCCCACCACAAGACCATGATCGAGGATCAGGAGCTCGACGTCTCACCGCCTACCGTGCACGAGCTCGTAAAGGGTGTTGCACAAGGCCGTGATTGTGCAGGCCAGGGGTTTTGATCGCGGTCTTGTGGTCATGATGCGAGGGCGAGGTTGTGCATGTGGGCGACGGCCTGGACAGCGTGGTGGAGGCCGTCGCCGTGCTGCCGGCAGTCGCGGAGGATCTTGTAGTTCTTCATCCGGCCGATCACATGCTCCACCTGCGCACGCACCTTGCGGTGGGCGGCGTTGTCGTCCTCCTTGCCCGGCAGCAGGGGCCGGCGGGGGCGTTTGCGGTGCGGCACGACCATCCCGCAGTTGAGGTAGGCGCCGTCGCCCAGGACGGTCACGCCCTGGCAGTACGTGCTCAGCCCGGAGGCTCGCCAGGCACGGGCGTCCGCGGTGTTACCCGGCACCGGGCAGGCGGCAGCGATCACAGGACGGGTGCCGGGCATCGACAACGACCTGTACGTTCGTCGAGAACCGGTAGTTGCGTGACGAGGAGCCGACGGTCCGGTCACGGACCGGGACCAGGATGCCGTACAAGATCCACAACCGTTCCGCCGCATCGGCCGCGCGAGAGGCAGGCTCGAGTGCCAGCAGCGGGCCCAGCCGCTGGATGACACGGCAGGCCGGGGAGGACGAGACACCGAACAACGGGACCAGCTGCCGCATCGTCAGGTTCGTCCGGTAGTAGACCGCGACCATGAGAACCCGCTCGGCCAGCGGCAACGACCACGATCGGCCTCGCAGCGTGCCGTCACCGCCCCGCTCCCGCGCCACCTTCAACAGACCCGAAACTGCGTCACCCGCAGCCCCGTAAAGGTCTCCACCCACACCCGCTCAGCCCTCAACACCCCGGCCATACAACGGAGATGCCCAGTTCAGAGCCTTGCGCAACACCTTTTAGACAATACTCATTCTCGCTGGTCAGAGGTGTTCTTTGTTTGTGTGACCGCCTGCCGGACAGCCCCCTTCATCAAAGCGCGAGGTTAAGCTGAAGGCTGACCACCGAGGTAGTTCCACCAGGCCAATACCAGACTGCGGACGAAAGCCTCGCCCTCGGCCAGGGTCATCGTCCGTTTCGGAAGTCCGGTCCCGGTAGCTCTTGCATGACGCGCCTCGCTGCCACTCACATCAGGTCGATTAGCTGATGCCGTAAACGCAGACAGATCACCACTGGACACCCACTGCGTCGCCTTGAGTTGCTTATCGCCTCCTACATTGCCACGCACAATCTCATAGACCTTGTAGAGATCAACCCAGGTTAGTGAAACGCTTGACCTGCCCAGGATTTCCAGAGTCTCGGCAACATCCACGTGGCTCGACGCCAACCGCATGTACGGCGGTCCTTCTGGCGGTGATGGGGGCGGGGGTTGAGATGGTGGCGACTGTCCATCACCCACTGACAGAACTACGCCGTACGCCCTGGACCGAACCACAGCGGTGTCGGCCTGCACAATATGGTGACGCCGCCTGTTACCCGTGCCGTCATCCTCCACGAAGATGCCGGGCAGGCTGACGGGCCGAAAGCTGCTGTCCAGGACACGTGCCACCCCTGTCACTCGCTGGAGAAGGTTAGTAGCTGCCTCGAGCAACCGCCCACCGTTGTCCATGAGGCCGCCCAACTCAGCCGAGTTCAGGTAGTAGCCGCCCTCCTCCTTGCTAACCCTCGGGTCGCCCTCGCGGAAGAGTTCCACCAAGGCATCCAGATCGAAGGTATGGCCCTCTAGCTTTGCCTTTACCGCCATGCCACCTCTTCCCGCAATCCATTTTGCGCTGGCCACTACAGCTTATCGATGCACTCCCGTAGCAGCGCGTTTAGGTAAGCCCCGAAGGGCAACAGGTCGTGCATCGCGATGACGTCCTTGCTAGGGCGGATCCGCCGGTGAAGTACATCATCCGCCTGGTTCTTGAATTCCAGCAAACGGGTCATGTACTTCTTGTCGGTCCGGGTCCACTTGTAGTTGCTGACTGCTGACTCAAAGGAGTTGGCACCAAGAATCGGCGGGACATGATCAATGACTGCCCTTACTAGTGCGTGGCAGGCATAGACATGATCTTCCGCGTAACAATCGTTCAGCTCGCGCAGCAACTGCAACAGCTTGTCGAGGCTCCAGGTGGTCTGACCCTGCTTCTGCTCCAGTTCTTCAATGAGGCCAGCGTTGACGTAGAATGGAAATGTGACGGTAGGAGAAGCTGTTGGCGCCAGGCCCTCCGGCGCGCCTACGATGATGTTCTGTTGAGTCAGGGAATGGGTTGCCTCAAATAGAAGTTGCTCCTCAAGCAGGATTTCAGTGACCTTTGAAACATATTCGCTGAGGTTGCTGACATTCCGATACTTAGCGAGTTCTCGGTTCAGCTCAAACCGCCAGCCGTTGCTGGTGCCCCACGTCGAGTAGCCGCTCCGCAATACTGGTTCGTGACGGAAGATACCAGGCAGCGCCCCCAAGAACTCAGGTGTCGCGGCGGAGAAGTCCCTTCGGATGTCGTCCGACGTTACATATGCCTTCTCTACCTTGTCGGGTGAGGGAGTTATGGCCTGCTGATGCTTAATCAGGTATTGCAAGATGGTGATTAAAAGATCGCCGAAGACGCGCTCAAGTTGGGGAACATGGAGGCCAGCGGCGACGGTAAGAACCGGGCGGCTATCGTCGGCAAGCTGGTTCCGGTCGTACCACGCCAGTCCGTATGAACGCTGCCCGATGAGCGGAGACCCCACGCTCGGCAACGACTTAAGAACCGACGCAGCATCCAGACCCTGGCGGTCGAGCTGAGCCTCGACGTAGTGCCAGACCGGCCACTGCCCCTTCTTGAGGTAGGGCTCAGCCATAGTGGTCATCAGGGCAAGCTGGCCGTCATCAAGCTGAGCCGTCAACGCTGACATGGTTCGTCCGATCTTGGAATCATCCGCCTGGATGGCCCCGTATCGTACGCGCCCTGAGCGGTCATCAGCCATGGCTTTCACGCTGGTCAGGCAAGCCGGATCTTCCTGGTCGCCGAACCCCTCGCCGTACTGCTCGCCACCAGCCGCACCGCCATCGCACGCTCCCGAAGAACAGGCGGTTGCTCAAGGCACACGGCATCGTCATTCTGTCCGCGCCGACCCCCAACGGTCGCCCAGGCGGCTCGGGCCCACGCCCAAGCGAGCACACCCAGCATCAAGATCAAGAGGACACGTTAATGATCTACAAGACCGTAGACCTATTCGTGCTTCAGCCGTCGCGCTTGCTCACCAATCTTCTTCCGGGGCTTCGTTACGCGATTCAATGCCCGCCGTGACGATTTCCCCGCGGTTGCTCAGGGAGAGGCCGCAGAAGGGGCAAGAGAAGGACTCGACCGTTCCGACGTCGACAACCCCGCCAGGGTGGATACACGACTGCGCCCACGCATCGCAGCGGCAGGGTACGGGGCTGAGGTCCCCGTACACGTTGCCGGCGTAACCGCAAGCCGGGCACTCACGCCACCACACGTGGTCACCGCTTGCCCGACTACTTATCAGGCAGCCTCTTTGGTCGAGGTGGATCAGAATGTCAACTAGGGGCATATCGCGGTGGCGACCCTGAACGTCGACGAGTCCAGCGGTGACACCTGAAGCGATCATGACCTTGACCGTTACAGCAGTATGGGACCGCTGCAGGACGCCAGGGTCCTCGTGGGAGGACAGTGGCGCAGGGAGCGGGAGCACTCCGTGCTCTACGAGCAGCCTCTCGGCGGCTTGCCCAGCTTGGGATCCCTCGATCCGTAGTGCAGTGACCAGTGCAGCATCCAGCGCAGTGCGGGTGACATCCCCTTCGAGCTCGCTGGACATTGTGGCCTCGTCCCAGGAGGCGGCTTCAAGGCCTGTACTGAGGGCTACCGAGACAGCCGAGCGGGCACGCTCGCGCGCGGCGAACGCAAGTTGTTGGGCGAAGGGTTCCAGAAGAGGTCGTTTGTCCGGTCCTGCGGGGGCGGGCACGGAGGCAACCTGGCTCAGATCTGCGAAGACGTTCGTGTATTCGCCCCAGAAGCCAGCTGGGTCCAGGCCTAGCTCGGCACGGACAGACTCGACGACCTGGACACCCGTTTCGATGACCTTCCTGACGGCCATGTCATCGAGGTAGGCAGAGTGCGCGACGCCGTTGCGGGAGTCGGCGAACGGCCGAAAAGTCCGTTCATCCACTGGCATACGGCCGCGCATGAAGACGGCTGCAGTCTTGAAGGCTTCGAGTATGCCGATGGTCCTTGCCTCAGAGAGAGGCTTGACGCCGTTCGCGTCCCCGTGGCCAAGAGAGTGAAAACGGAAGGACTGGTCACCCTTCTCAGCGATCAACAAGGGGTTGTGACGGCACAGCAAGGCCTTGAGGATGTGCTCGCATCCGACACCAGCGTGTAGGACAGCAAAGGCGTGGTTCCCCTGGCGCCACGAGTCCAGGGATGCGCGCAGGAACCGGCTTGCCATCTCGGTGAAAGTCTTCTCGTTCAATTTTCCCTCCCCCTCAACTCGATCTTGACTCAGTGGTCGCGCCCTCGTCCAGCACGGGTCCTGTTGGGCATCCGGGGGGGCATCCCAAGTCGAGGGTCAGCGTCGTGGACATTGCGTGGGCTTACACCTCGTCGGCACGTCGTCCGTGAAGTCGCCGGCCGCGCGCCGGGGCCAGGTCGGCGGACGGGTCAGCCACTGGGCGCAGCGGTGCGAGCGCAGCATCGGGAGGGGGTGGTGGCGGAAGATCCGGCCGGGGCCGGAGCTGACCGGTTCGCGCCTACCCATCGTCTTCCTTGTCCGCCAGTACGGCCTTCACCCGCTCCTCCAGGGCGCTCTGTCGAGCCTGCTTCACCAGCGCCCCTTCGTAGGCGCCGAGGAAGTCCGCGTGGCGCAAGCTTCTTGATCGCTGGGGCGAGCATCTGAAGGACACCGGCTAGCGGGGCGAGCGAAATGGCATCTCCCACACGATCACGCGACGGAAAGTTACGCAGTGACCCTGGAGTGTGATACGGGTAGGGATCTTCACGTCTGCTGGCGGAGCAGACGTGGAAAGGAACGCGCTCTCATACGGGGCCGGAGCGGGGGACGTTGATGGTCGACGCGTCGGGCGGAGCCACCAGGGCCGAGCGCCCTGCAACTGCCACGGGTCCGGACGGTTCGACGCACGCGATCTTCAGGCTCGCCCCGGGCGAAGACAGTGGCTCGGATACGTTGGGCCGCTATCGCTACCAAGCGGAAGTAGCCGCGCGGGACTGTCTGGCCATGCTCACGCAAGACGCGATCGACTTCATCGTCTGTGAATGGCACGAAGACTTCGTGGTGGCATTCACCGACGGCTCCGTGGAACTCGTATCGGTCAAGCACCGCGAAGAGAACCAAGGCACCTGGACGCTCGTCAAGTTGTGCAAGAGCGGCGGTCTTACTCATCTCTTCGACCGCTGGTGCGCCTGCGAGTGCGCCGCGAACGTGCGGCTCCGGTTGGCCACCAACGCGGCCATGAGCCCAGCCAAGGACAATGCCGACCTCCTGACTCGGATGTGCGGGCCGGGGCCTGAAATCACTGACGGCCTGTCGGCCATGGTCGACACGATCGCCCGCCAGATGTTGAAGGTGCGCTGGGAAGAGCCCTATGACAACGTCCCTGAAACGCCCAAAGTGCCACTCGCAGACATCCAGATACCGGCAGGCTTCGCGGACAAGGTCAGACAGTTCCTCACGGTCCTAGAGATCTCGTGTGATCCGCCGCAGCGCGCGTACATCACCGACGTCAACATTCAGAGCCTTCTGGTACCCGTCGTCGAGCAACTGCAGCTGGCGCACGTCGACACGGAGGCCACCTACCGGAACATCGTGGACCGGATCGAGAGCGCCAACCGTGATGAGAGCGACCGCGGCCAACTTGCCGCCTACATCGCCGATCCGAGCCGCGTCCGCTACAGCACGCAGATGCAGCAGCGCATTGGGCGCCGGAGCATCACCCGCGACGTCCTCCGTGCAGAGATGGCGTACGCATCGGCCCAACTAGCAGCGTTCCCACGGGGCCAGGTCCCCCTAGTGGCACCGGGGGGCGCCAAGCTCAACCGCAAGCTGCTGCGCGGCCTGGTCCCCTCGGATGAAGCGGCGTTCGCGGAGCGGCTCCGCTCAGCGTGGTACGCCACATGGTCCGAGCGGCGATCCGGCCTGGCCGGAGATGACACCGATCTGCTGAACTTGTCCACGGACGTACTGGAAGTCGTCTTCGAGTGCAAGCGCCACGCCCGCTCACAGACCCAGGACGGCAGCGCGTACGGCAGCACGATGAATGACCTGCTCACCCAGCGACTCAAAGTCGACGGGCTGTCCACGCCGCCGCCATTCCTGGTGAAAAACCAGCATCTGCTGGGGCTGGCCTATCAGCTGTGCGACGAATGCCTCTTCTACTTCTCCGAGAACTTCGATGCGGACGGTGAAGCGTCATGACGCCGAGCGCCGACTTCGAGGCTGCGGCAGTCCGCCTGCGCACCCGGCAGCGGCAGGCCGAGCAGCGCGAGAGCCAGTATCACGAAGCGCGAGTTCTCCTGCTCATTGCGCAGTTCACCACCGCCAAGAGCTGCCTCGCGGGTCTGACTAAGCTCGCCAAACTCGACTTTCTGCTGCGCTACCCGGCCATGCTGGAGCGTCTCTTGCCAGCCGGTCAGGCCTCCTGGCCCGAAGGAACCGCCCCGTCCTCGGAGGAGCGTCTGGCGGTGGAGAGCCGGATGACCCGCTACAAGTACGGGCCCTGGGACCAGCGCTACTACAGCATCCTGGGCTCCCTCGCCGCCCGCGGCCTGATCACCTACGGCGACACGGCCCGAGCCGAATTTCGCGTCACCGAGCAAGGCGCCTCTGCCGCTGCCGCCCTGGCCGCCACGCCGGAATGGGCAGTAGTCGCCAGCCGGATCAAGCTTCTCAAGAAGCATTTCAACAAAACAGGATCGGCTTTGAAGAACCTCATCTACGACCGCCTGCCCGACGCGGTGGACCGACCCTGGCGGACGGAGATCTGACATGGCCGTCAACCTGCGCATCCTCTCCCTGACGGTCACCACCGCCGAGACGGAGAAGACCTACCACTTCAACCGCCCGGCCACCGTGATCACCGGCCCCATCGGGACCGGCAAGTCCAGCCTGCTGATGCTCTTCAAGCACGCCCTCGGCGGCACCGCCATGCTCACCCCTGCCGTCCGCGACCACGTCCTGTCCGTCCAGGCCGAGGTCGTGGCCGGCACCGAACGCATCGTCCTGCGACGCACCATCGGGGGTGACACCGCCGACACCGTCGACCTCCTTGACCCGCACTCCCTCGCCCTTGAGCGCACCCTGCCCCTGCGCAACACGGAGAGCGGTGGAACAACGCTCTCCGACCACCTGCTGGACGCTCTTGGCTTTCCCCGCGTACAGATCGCTGCGCGCCGCGAGGGAGTAGCGCGGCAGCAGAACCTCACCTTCAACGACCTGTACACCTACGTCTATCTCCAGGCGCGCGAGATCGACCGCCAGGTCGTCGGCCACCTGGACTCCTGGTTCGAGCCCAAGCGCAAAGAGCTCTTCCGATTGATGTTCGCGCTGACCGACAGCGTGCTGCTGGAGCTCAAGCGCACCGCGGGCCAGCTCACGGACAGGCTGAAGGCCCGAACCGCCGAGCACGACAACATCGGCCAGTTCCTGGCCGCCTCCGATCCCCGCAGCGACGACGAGCTGCGGGCCGAGCTCGTGCAGCTGCGCGACACTCTGGGACGGGCCGAGTCCGCGCTGGCGAGTCTCCGCACCGAACTGGAGGAACAGACGGCCGCCGACAGCGCACTGCGGGAGGAACTGCAGGCCGCGATCCACGCCGCACGGCAGGCCGAGGAGGAAGTCTCCGCGGCCGCCGACCTCGTAGAGGCACGACAGGCGGTGGTCGCCCAGGTCCAGCTCGACCTATCCCGTCTCGCACGGTCGGCCACCGCCATCGACCAGCTGTCCCCGTTCGAATTCGTCGTCTGTCCGCGCTGTATGCAGTCCCTGACCACACGGACCGTGGCAGACGACCACTGCATCGTCTGCCTCCAGCCCGATCCCGCCGAGGCCGATGTCGACCCGACGGCCATCGAAGAAACACGCACCGTCCTGCAGCAACAACTTGAGGACGCGCGGCACATCGAGCAGTCGGACGAGGCGCACCTGCAGGCCTCACGGCAGCGGTCGCAGCAGATCAACTTCGCTGTCACCAGCTTGCGTCGGCAGCTTGACGCCCAGACCCGCGATGCGGTCGCTCCACGCTTCGACGCAATTACCGATGCGAGCACGCGCGTTGCCACGCTCAAAGCCAGTATCGACGCTATTACCCAGCTGCGGGATTCCTGGACCCGGGTACGCGCCATCGACAAGGACATCCGCGACATCAGAGCGGAGCGGCGGCAGGCCAACAAGGACATTAAGGAAAAGTCGGAGCAGCTCAAGGCCAGCCAGACACTGCTCGGTGACCTCAGCACCGAATTCGGGCAACTGCTCACCAGCTGGAACCTGCCGTGGGTCGACACGGCCGTCATCGACCGCGACACCTACCTGCCCGTGGTCAACGGACAACCCTTCGAGAGCTTGCAGGCCTCTGGCGGCGGCATCGCCACCTCCGTCAGCCTCGCCTACAGCCTGACTCTTCTTGCCTTCGGTCTCGACCACGCTGACGTCCTCGTGCCATCCCTCCTTGTTATCGACTCGCCCCGCAAGGCCTTCGGCAACAACGACTCCGACCGGCAACGCGCTACAGATATCTACAGCCGCTTTCGGACGATGGCCGACGCATACGGTGAGCGCCTTCAACTGATCATCGCCGACAACGACCCTCCGCCAATCACCAGCGACTCTTTCGGCAAGGTGGAGTTCGACTACGAGAACCCCATGGTGCCCGGCGTCGATCATCCGGGCCCCGATCGTGTGACCCGCATCGAAAACCAGACGCAGGACTGACTTCGCGTCCAAGGCTCGGCCCGGCACTGGGCGCAGACACTCAGCCGAGCGAACGGACGTGCGGCGCCGAAGAGACCGGTATCGGTGGGCGGGTGCGGGCGGCGGCAGACGCACCGGCGATCCCATGCCGGCTCGGCAACACCTGATGGATACTTCCGGCATGGACACGGGCACCCCCGGCGAGTAGGCAAGACCAGGCGACGTACTCCGGGCACGCTACCGCCGCCGCTTGCCCGAACGGCTCACAGCCTGACAGGCCCCACCTGTGGGGTGGTGGCGCTTTCCCTGTAGGTGCCCTGGTCTGGCCCGACCGGAAACAGCGGGAGTTGCGGAGCCAGCACGGAGCGTCAACAACAGGCGATCCCGGGACACCGGGTGGCGTCGCATTGCCTATCGGCGGACTTCCTCGCCTGCCTAGGGTCGTGCCTGTGCGTCCGCGTTCCGCGGAGAAACGGCAGGAGAAGGCGCTCAGGTCCGGCGTGGCAGTCTCGCCTGTGGCCAATCCGCTTCTAGAAGGAGGTCGAGCTTCTCGGCGTACGCGAAGAGCAGCCTCGCATCCTCCTCGAGGTCCTCAAGGGTGCAGACGATGTTCGCGCCATCCTGCTTCCTGAAGAAGCGGGAGCGCATGACGCCCACGCCGTCCCAGTTCCACCAGGAAGCGTGAACGGCATCGTCGCGGCGGCGCTTGAGCTCGTTGACCTCGCCCCACTCGAGGATCTCGGCGAGTGCGGTGGCCTGTGGAATGCTCCTGCGGGATTGCGCCACCAGCAGTTTGTGAAGGTCGGACCATGTTTTGTCGACGAGCGAGAAGCCGCCCTGCTCGTCTCTCAGTAGCAGTATGAGCCGCTTCATGGCCGCCTCGACATGGCCGCCGGCGACCACGATGGCGCCGATCAGCCCGTAGAGACGTTCACGGTAAGCGAGGTCGGCTTCGTCCGGGCCTCCGTGGCGCCCGACCCTGAAGGTGGAGATGTCCACGCTCGACCGGGCTCTGGGAGTGGTGATGTCCAGGTCGAAAGACGGTCCACCGTCCAGCTGGGTGCTCATCCGGTAATAGAAGGAGTGCCTGGGCGGGGGCCATTCATCTGACATACCTGGATCCTGTCGGATCTGGCTCCCCGGAGCCACCGCTTTCTGCTCCGCCGCAAGGGCCAGCGCGCGCCTCGCCGACAGGCAGGGTCCAAGTATCGGCTTCTAAAGCATGGCCTAGCAGGCGCTCGACCACGGTCCCAGACGGTCGCCGAGGAGATCAACCTTCACCGAGAGAGGTCAAACACGCAGCGGTCAGCCTGAGCTGACACAAGAAGCCATGTGGTCACTCATCGCTGACATAAACGAACTTTGATCAACTCTTTCTGGCAATCGATCAACGATCGCTGTCACAGGTCAGCGGCGGCCGTCGTGGCAGCTTCTTGCCAGACGATAGCTTCCGATATATCGTTGACGCATCGCGATAGATCAACGATGGAAGGAGCGTAGCGATGCGTTCACACGGATATGAGCACGAGCATGAGCACGGACCGGGGCATTTCGGGCCCGGTCATCACGGTCGTCACGGTCGGGGCGGCCACGACGGCCGCCGGGCCGCCTTCGGCCCCTTCGGGCCGCCGTTCGGCGGTGGTCCCTTCGGAGGCGGGCGGGGTCGGGGCGGAGGACGGGGAAGGGCACGGCGCGGTGATGTGCGTGCGTCGATCCTGGCCCTGCTGAAGGACCGGCCGATGCACGGGTACGAGATGATCCAGGAGATCGGCGAGCGCAGCGGCGGGGCGTGGAAGCCCAGCCCCGGCTCGGTCTACCCGACGCTCCAGCTGCTGGAGGACGAGGGGCTGATCGTCAGCGCGAGCGAGGGCGGCAAGAAGCTGTTCACGCTCACCGACTCCGGGCGCGGTGAGGCCGAGTCCGGCCCCGAGGCTCCCTGGGAGGAGGCCGGGCGCGGTGCGGACTGGGAGGGCGTGAACGAGATCCGCCAGGCCGGATTCGGTCTGATGGAGGCGTTCGGGCAGGTCTGGAAGACCGGCTCCGCCGATCAGCGGCAGAAGGCGCTGACCGTCATCAACGACGCCCGTAAGAAGCTGTACCTGATTCTCGCCGACGAGCACTGAGTCGGTGGTCCCGCCGCCGATGCCGAAGGGGCCCGCTCCGAGCGGGCCCCTTCGGCGTTCGTGCGGTGAGCGTCAGGGCGTGACCAGGCCGTCGAGCTTGCGCAGGGACTCCTGGAGCGCCGCCGTCGCGGAGTCCTTGAGTTTGCCGCCCATCAGCGAGACCGCCGCACCCGTGAACTCGCCCTCGATGCGGACCGTGGTGGCGCCCCCGTCCTGGGCCGGTGCCAGGGCGTAACGCATGACCAGGTCGACCCCCATCGGGCCCTTGCCCCGGGTCGTCAGCAGACGGCCGTCCTCCAGCTCGTCGACCGTCCACACCACTTCGGCGGGGAAGCCCATGAGCTTCATGTTCTCCTCGTAGGTGGCCCCGAGCTCCAGGGGAACAGGACCGCCCTTGGGGAAGCTGGTGTGGGTGGCGTTCCACTCGCCGTACGACGAGAAGTCCGTCAGCTGCACCCAGACCTTCCCGGCGGGTGCTTCGATGCGCGCCTCCGCGCTGACTTCGGCCATGCGACCACCCCTGGTTCGTCCGGTTTCGGTGGGGCGGAACGTAACGGCGACGGCTCCAACATTCAATGCTGATGAACCGTCAGATTCGCTGGCGCTGCCGGGTTCCGCCAGATCTCCGCCGTGTCGAACCGGTCCGACGCGCGCGGATGCGGGCCTTCGTCGTGGCAGTGGAAGGCGGCCCAGAACAGATCGGCGGGCAGGGCTTCGTCCGGTGCGTACACGCGGTAGACGTACTGCATCCCGTCCTGGGCGAGCAGAGCGACCATCCAGAACACCCTTGGTTTCCTCCGCCCGGAGCCGATGTCCGCTGTTACGTGCTGTGTGCCATCAGTGACGTACGCGCGGGGGGTGACGGTTGCCAGGGGGCGTGCGGCGCAAGGCGGCGCGCCCTCTTGAAGGCGATGGTTGTACGCCATGGCGCGATCTCATCCGCAGGGATGAGGGGGCGCTCCGGTGTACCCAACTTGGGTGGGACGCGTGAATGGGCCGCTCCGCCGATGCTTCGCCGCCCGGGGACTGATGGGGTGGAGTAGTGCAAAACCGGACGCCGAGGATCCCCGAACAGCCCACCCCGAACCCCGTCGACGCCGACGCCGGACTCACCGTCGAACTGGCCTCGGTGGTGACGGGTGCGCGCCGGCGTGCGCTGCGGGACGGCGACCGGCAGATCGACACAGCCCACCTGCTGCACTCCCTCATCGAGAGCGACCCCGAGGTCCGCGAGGCCTTCGACGGCGGACCGCAGCTGGCGAAGGTGCTCGGCTACCTCGTGCAGCGCAGCATCGGTTACGGGCTCCGCTGGCAGGGGTCGGTGGAGGACTCGGGCGCCGTTCCCGTCGTACGGGAACCGGCCGCGGACGTCGTACGGGACCCGGCCGCGGAGGGCTGGTCGCCGTCGGCCGTCACCGCGATGGAGGACGCGCTGCACCGTGCCGGGCTGCGCGGGGAGCCGCGCGCCCGCGGGCTGGATCTCCTCGCCGCCCTGGCCGCCGACGGCGAGTGCCGTGCGGTGGAGGTGCTGGGCCGGGCGGGCGTGGACGCGCGGTGGCTGGCGGGGCGCGCGGTGGAGCGTACGGCGGAGGTGTCTCGGTAGGGGGGGACGGGGCTGGGGGCTGTGTCGGTCTGTGGGCGGGGCGGTTCGGCGGGTCTGAGCGGGGTGTGTGCCGACTCCGAGCCGCGTGTGTACCGTCTGCGCGTCTCGACAGGTGTCACGGAGGTGACGGTGCTGTCGGCTGCTGTCATGATGTGCCGATGCACGCGTCTCGGGGTACTCAGAAACGAAGCGCCGGCCTGGGGCTCGCCCTCCTCTCGGCCTTCGCTTTCGGCGGCTCGGGGGTCGCCGCCAAGCCACTGATCGAGGCGGGGCTCGACCCGCTGCACGTGGTGTGGCTCCGGGTGGCGGGTGCCGCGCTCATCATGCTGCCGGTCGCCTGGCGCCACCGGAACCTGGTACGTGAACGGCCCGCCCTGCTCGCCGGGTTCGGGCTCTTCGCCGTGGCCGGTGTGCAGGCCTGCTACTTCGCCGCCATCTCCCGTATCCCGGTCGGCGTCGCGCTCCTCGTCGAGTATCTGGCGCCCGCGCTGGTCCTCGGCTGGGTCCGGTTCGTCCAGCGCCGGCCCGTCACCCGGGCCGCCGCACTCGGCGTGGTCCTGGCGGTCGGCGGCCTCGCCTGCGTCGTCGAGGTCTGGGCCGGGCTCAGCTTCGACGCCCTCGGGCTGCTGCTCGCCCTCGGCGCCGCCTGCTGCCAGGTCGGCTACTTCGTCCTCTCCGACCACGGCGGCCAGGAGGCCAAGGGCCGTGACGGCCGGGAGAGCAAGGGCGGCGACGGCGGGAGCGTCGAACCTCCGCCTCCGCTCGGCGTCATCGCGTACGGACTGATCGTCGGCGCCCTCGTCCTCACCGTCGTGGCGCGCCCGTGGGGCATGGACTGGTCGCTGCTCGGCGGTACCGCCGGGATGAACGGCACCGGGGTCCCCGCCTGGGTCCTGCTCGGCTGGATCGTGCTGATCGCCACCGTGCTCGCGTACGGCACCGGGGTCGTCTCCGTCCGGATGCTGTCGCCGCAGGTCGCCGGGGTCGTCGCCTGCCTGGAGGCGGTCATCGCGACCGTGCTGGCCTGGGTGCTGCTCGGCGAACACCTCTCCGCCCCGCAGCTCATCGGCGGCTTCGTCGTCCTGACCGGTGCGTTCATCGCCCAGTCGTCCGCCCCGAAACCGCCGTCCGGGCCCGTCGCCGCGGGCGCGGGTGCGGCGGCCGCCGCCGCGGAGAGCGAGTTGTCCGCCGGGCGGGCCTCGCACTAGTGTGCCGATCATGCATCTGACTGTGCTGCCGCCGCCTGCCGCCTAGCGCGGGCGGCCACTCCTGACGAAGACCGGGCTCGGGCAGTCCCCGAGCGGTTCGTCGCTGCCCGCGTGCGGAGCCGAGCGACCACCACCCTGTCCTCCTCTGGAGCGGTCCTATGTCCCTTCCCGCTGTTTCCGCGCTGCCCGTCGGGCGCAGCCTGCTGTATCTCGTCATCGCCGGAGTCGCCTGGGGCACCGCCGGTGCGGCCGCCTCCCTGATCTTCCGGGTCAGCGATCTCGGCCCCCTCGCCCTGTCCTTCTGGCGCTGCGCCGGCGGGCTCGTCCTGCTGGCCGGGGCGCTCGCCGTACGTCCCCGCCGCGCACCCCGGCAGCCCGAGCCCCGGCGTCGCCGGCTGCTGCGCATCCTCGGCACGGGGGTCGGTCTCACCGTGTTCCAGAGCGCCTACTTCGCGGCGGTCGACGCCACCGGCCTCGCCGTGGGCACCGTCGTCACGCTCGGCGCCGGGCCCGTCCTGATCGCCGTCGGCGCGCGGCTGATGCTGGGCGAACGCCTGGGCAAGGGCGGCCTGGCCGCCGTGACCGGGGCGCTCGCCGGCCTGATCGTGCTGGTCCTGGGTGGTGAGGGCGGTGACGTCGTCCCGGCCGGGGTGCTGCTCGCGCTCCTGTCCGCCTCCGGGTACGCGGCGATCACCCTGCTCACCCGATGGCTCGGGCGGGACGGCGGCGGCGGTGACGCGCTGACCACCAGTGCCTGGGCGTTCGGCATCGGGGCGGTGGGGCTGCTGCCCATGGCTGCCGTCGAGGGCCTCGTGCCGCACACCGCCGAGACGGGACAGGTGCTGTGGCTGCTCGTCTACGTGGCGGCGGTGCCCACCGCGCTCGCGTACGCGCTGTACTTCGCGGGGGCCGCCGCCGTCCGCTCGGCCACCGTCTCCGTGATCATGCTCCTGGAGCCGGTGAGCGCCGCGCTCATCGCGGTGACCGTCCTGCGGGAGCAACTGACGGCGGCCACCGTCCTCGGCACCCTGCTCCTGCTGACCGCTGTGGCCGGGCTGGCCCTGGCCGAGGCGCGGGGCGCCTCGGCCACGCGCCGGAGGGAGGGCGAGGCGTCGGTGGCGGTGTAGCGGGGGAGGGCCAGGGGTCGGCCGTCCGCCGGCCCCGCTGCACCGGGGAGGGCCGGGGGCCGGCCGTCGAGGCGGGGCCCGCCCCTCCCCGGGTGCTCCGGATCAGAGCGCGCGCAGGTAGTCCGGTACGCCGATGGCCGGG
The DNA here is from genome assembly GCF_000718135.1 of Streptomyces cyaneofuscatus. GTDB lineage: Bacteria > Actinomycetota > Actinomycetes > Streptomycetales > Streptomycetaceae > Streptomyces > Streptomyces cyaneofuscatus. The sequence continues at coordinate 48,646 of NZ_JOEM01000010.1, forward strand.
TCCAGGTCGTCCGCCGGGACCGGCTGCGCGTAGCCCCGGGTGAGCGGCACGATGCCGGTCCAGTGGGGGAGGGCGAGGTCCTCCGGCTCGTCGTTGGGGCCGCCGGTGCGCACCTTCGCGGAGACCTCGTCCAGGTCCAGCCGGATCACCGCCGTGGCGGCCAGCTCCTTGGAGTTGGCCGGGCGCGCGTCCTGGGAGCGGCCGGGGACGGCCTGGTCCACGATCGCGTCGAGGGCGATGCGCTGCTCCTCGGGGTCGGTCACCGTGACGGCGGTGCCGTGGACCACCACGGAGCGGTAGTTCAGCGAGTGGTGGAAGGCGGACCGGGCCAGCACCAGGGCGTCGACATGGGTGACGGTCAGGCAGACCGGCAGCCCCGGATCCGCCGCCCGGGCGTTCCGCAGCGGGCGCGAGCCGGTCGACCCGTGGACGTACAGGTGCTCCCCGACCCGGCCGAACAGGGTCGGCAGCACGACCGGCGCCCCGTCCCGGACGAAGCCGAGGTGGCAGAGGTAGGCCGCGTCGAGTATCGAGTGGACCAGCTCCCGGTCGTAGGAGGCGCGCTCCTTGGCCCGGGTCGGTACCGTGCGGGCGGTGGGCGTGTAGGGGGCGGCGACGCCGGGGCCCGTGGTGGTGGGCGGTGCGGTGTCCTGCATGGCGTACTCCCGTTGCGCATCTCATTGCACTAGTGCATACTTTTGTTTGTGCTAGGAGAGTATCGGATCAGTGGGCGGCGCGCATCGGAAATCGCCGCCAGTGTGGAGCGCGGGGTCGGCTCCGGAGACCTCCCGCCCGGTCATGTGCTGCCCCCCATGCGGGAGTTGGCCGAGCGGCTGGAGGTCAACCCGAACACGGTGGCGGCCGCCTACCGGACGCTGCGCGAGCGCGGAGTGATCGAGACGGCGGGCCGCCGGGGGAGCCGGGTGCGGCCGCGTCCGGCCGGCACGTCCCGTGGCTCCCTGCGCATCGAAGCTCCGCCGGGCGTACGTGATCTCGGCGAGGGCAACCCCGATCCGGCTCTGCTGCCGGAGCTCGGCCCGGCGTTCGCCGCGGCCGCCGCGGTCCATGCGGAGAGCCCGGGGCTGTACGGGGAGGCACCCGTGGTCCCGGAGTTCGCCGCGTACGCGCGTACCGCGTTGGATGCCGACGGGGTGCCCGAGGGGCCCGTCGCCGTGACCTCCGGCGCCCTCGACGCCATCGAGAGGGTGCTCGCGGCGCACCTGAGGCCGGGCGACGCGGTGGCGGTCGAGGATCCGGGGTGGGGCAGCGTCCTCGACCTCGTACCGGCGCTCGGGCTGCACGCCGTGCCGGTCGGGGTGGACGACGAGGGGCCGCTCGTCGCGGATGTGGAGCGGGTGCTGCGGGCCGGGGCGCGGGCGCTCGTCGTCACCGACCGGGCGCAGAACCCGACCGGTGCCTCGGTGAGCGCCGGCCGGGCCCGGGAGCTCAAGGCCGTGCTCGCCCGCCACCCGAGCGTGCTGCTGATCGAGGACGACCACGGCCACGCCATCGTCGACCTGCCGCTGCACCCGCTGGCCGGGACCACGGACCACTGGGCGTTCGTCCGGTCGGCGGCCAAGGCGTACGGCCCCGACCTGCGGGTCGCCGTCCTCACCGGCGACGCGGTCACGGTCGACCGGGTGGCGGGCCGGCAGCGGCTGGGGCCCGGCTGGGTCAGCCGGCTGCTCCAGCGCGCCGTGCTCCACCTGTGGACCTCGGAGGCCGTCGACACCGCCGCTGTCGCCCGGTCGTACGGGGAGCGGCGCGACGCCCTCGTGCACGCCCTGGCGGAGCGCGGGGTGGCGGCCCGCGGGCGCAGCGGGATGAACGTGTGGGTGCCCGTCAGCGACGAGACCGGGGCGATCGCCCGGCTGCTCCACGCGGGCTGGGCCGTGGCCCCCGGGGCGCGCTTCCGGATGGGCACGCCCCAGGCGGTGCGGCTCACCGTGTCCCCGCTGACCGCGGCGGACATCGGGCCGCTGGCGGACGCGGTGGCGGCTGCGGCGGGGCCGGCGCGGCCGGTGACGTACGGCTGAAGTGCTGTGCTGTGCCGCTGTGCTGTGAGGTGCCTGCCGGTCACGTACGGCTGAGGCGCTTCGTCCGGTCGCCCGTCGTACGGGTCCGCGCGGCGGTGGTGGCCGACGGGCGGCTCTGGGTGAGCGCCGCCCCGGCCAGCACGATCACCGCGCCCACCGGGGTGTTCCAGGTGAGCTGCTCGCCGAGCAGGGCGACGCCCGCGGCGGTGGCGATCACCGGGATGAAGTAGGTGACCATCTGCCCGGTCGTCGGTCCGACCTCCTGGACCAGCCCGTACTGGAGCAGTACCGCAAGCCCCGTGCCCAGCGCTCCGAGCGCCAGGACCGACAGCGTGGGCAGCAGGGGGAACGTGTCCGGTGCGGAGGTGAACACCGGTGTGACCAAGGCCAGTTGCAGCGTCCCGATGAAGAGCTGGCTGCCGGTGAGTGTCAGCGTCGAGGAGCCGGTCCCCGCCAGCGTACGGCGGACGTAGATCCAGCCGACCGCGTAGCTGAACGAGGCCAGCAGCGCCATCCCCGTACCCGGCAGGTCCAGGCCGGAGAAGCCCTGCCAGGCGCCCAGGACGGTCAGCACCCCGAGGAAGCCGACGCCCAGGCCGGCGACGCGGCGGCGGGTCGGGCGGTCCTCGGAGAGGGCGACCACCGAGAGGGCCATGCCCCACAGGGGTGAGGTCGCGTTGCAGATGCCCGCGAGGGTGGAGGGGATCGTCAGCTCGGCGTAGGAGAAGAGGGAGAACGGCAGCGCGTTGAGGAAGAACGCCGCCACGGTGATGTGCCCCCAGGTCCGGGCCGAGCGCGGCAGCCGCTCACGGCGCATCGCCATCGCGACGGCCAGGACGGCGGTCCCGGCCAGCAGCCTGCCGAGCGTGACCTGGAACGGCGCGAACCCCTGGGTGCCCACCTTGATGAGCAGGAAGCTGAACCCCCAGATCAGGGAGAGCGCGGCGAACCGGATCCGCCAGTCCACGGCCGGGCGCCGGGTGGCGGGAGCGGGTGTGAGAGGGGGTACGGAGGCGGCCGGAGGGGCGGCGGGCTGCTGGCAGGGGGCGCTCATGGCTCAACGATGACGAACAGCACTGATAAGAACAAGCGAGAGTTTCTGTGCTGGTTCGCGTAGCATCGCTTACATGTCGAACCTGGGGCGGGCATCGTGAATCGGGAACGGACATGTTGAGGCGGGAGCGGACATGTTGAATCTGGAGCGGCTGCGCACCCTGGACGCCCTCGCCCGGCACGGCTCGGTGAGCGGAGCCGCCGGGGGGCTGCACGTCACCACGTCGGCGGTCTCGCAGCAGATGGCCAAGCTGGAGCGCGAGGTCGGGCAGCAGTTGCTTGCCAGGAACGGGCGCGGCGTCCGCCTCACCGACGCGGGCCGGCTGCTCGCGGACCACGCCGCACGGATCCTGTCGCAGGTCGAGCTGGCCCAGTCCGACATCGAGGCCCAGCGCGGCGAGGTGGTCGGCGAGGTGACGCTCTCGGCGTTTCCCACGGCGGCGCGCGGACTGCTGCCCGCCACGCTCACCGCCCTGCGCGTGGACCATCCCGAACTGAGAGTGCGTACAAGAGAGTTGGAGCCGGAGCAGGGGCTCCAGGCGGTGCTGCGGGGCGATGTCGACGTGGCCGTGGTGCTCGACTGGAGCAACAAGCGGCTTCCCGTGCCCGGCGGTCTGGCCAAGGCCGAACTCCTCGACGACGCACCGGACATCGCCATGCCGGCCGGGCACCCGCTGGCCGGCCGTGCCGAGGTGGATCTGGAGGACTTCGCCCAGGACGAGTGGGTCTCCTGGCCCGAGGGCGAATTCTGTTACGAGTGGCTCATGTTCACCCTGCGCTCCCGGGGCATCGAACCGCGCATCTCCCATCTGGCCGGTGAGCACCACACACAACTCGCCCTCATTGCCGCCGGGTTCGGCGTCTGCGTCGCGCCGAGGCTGGGGCGTGGCCCTGTTCCCGAGGGGGTCTCCCTGGTGCCGGTGCGGCAGACCATGCGCCGCCACATCCACGCCGTCTGGCGTGCGGACGCCGACCGCCGCCCCTCCGTCCGGGCCGCCGTCGCGTCGCTGCGGGCGGCGGGAGCACGGGTGGCGGCCGGGATCTCCACGTCGGGGTGACTACCGGGACAGGTCCGCCAGCTTGCGGAAGTCCCACGAGGTGATGGCGTCCGGGGTGAGCCGCAACCAGGCGTGCCGGCCGTCGTGCGGCATCTCCTCCATCCCGAAATACTTCGCGGGGAACAGCCGCTCCGGTACGTCGAGTTCGGGGCACGGCTCGCCCGTACGCGGCGCCTCGCCGACGAACTCCGCCGTACCGGACAGCTCCACGCCGCGCAGCTCGTCGTACTCCACGCCGTCGTCGACCACGACGGCGATCCTCGGGTCCTTGCGCAGCTGGGACCAGCGCAGGCTGCGGGTGATGGAGTACAGCCAGAACGAGGTGCCGTCCCAGACGAACCAGAGCGCGCCGATGTGCGGAGGGCCGTCGGCGGCGAGCGTGGCGACCCGGCACGTGCGCTGCTCACGGAGGTAGGCGTCCCGCTCCTCAGGGGTCATCATGATCCGGCGACCGCGGCGCTGGGTGTCGGTCATGCGGGTTCCTCCCCTTGTCATCTGATGAGCTGTCAGAAAGCATGGGGCCTCTTTCCGTGCGGCGCAATGCCGCTCGCCCCGCGCGGCAGACCCCGGGCCGGAGAAGGCCCAGAAGGAGGAGGAGCGCCGTGGCGTCCAGAGAATCCCAGGAACGGCTCGCCGCGCTGCTGGCCCCCGACACCACCGTACTGCTGACCGTCGAATGCCAGCAGGGGGTCGTGGGGCCGGACAGTGCCCTGCCCGAACTCGCCGCGGCCGCCCGCTCCTCGGGCGCCCTCGACAACATCGCCCGGCTGGTCGCCGCCGCCCACGAGAGCGGGGTCCAGGTCATGCACGCCGTCGCCGAGAGCCGCCCCGACGGCCGCGGCGCCAACCGCAATGCCCGGCTCTTCCGCGCCGCCGCCCGGCTCCCCGTACAGCAGCACACCGGCACCACCGCCGTACGGGTCGCGGCGCCCATCCAGGTCGCGGACGAGGATCTCGTCGTACGGCGGCTGCACGGGCTCTCGCCGCTCGCCGGGACCGACGTGGACGCCCTCCTCCGTAACCTCGGCTGCCGCACGCTCGTCGTCACCGGGGTCTCGGCCAACGTCGCGATCCCCAACGCGGTGTTCGACGCCGTCAACCTCGGCTACACGGCCGTCGTCCCGGCCGACGCGATCGCGGGGGTGCCCGCCGAGTACACCCCCGCGATGATCCGCAACACCCTCGCCCTGGTCGCCACCGTCACCACCGCCGACGACATCCTGGGCCGCTGGAAGGAACCGCGCAGGCGCGCCGGGACCTGACGTGGCACCGACCCCCTACGCCAGCGTGATCGAGTCGCCCTCCACCGAGATCTCCCGTGCGGGCAGCGGCTGGGTGGCGGGCCCGGCCGTGGGGCTGCCGGTCGCCGCGTCGAACGTCGAGTTGTGGCAGGGGCAGGTGATGACGTTGTCCACCACGTCCTTGACCGCACAGCCCTGGTGGGTGCACGTGGCCGAGAACGCCTTGAACTGACCGGCCGTCGGCTGGGTCACCACGACCTTCTGCGCGGCGAAGACGACCCCGCCGCCCTCGGGGATGTCGGCGGTTTTCGCCAGCACCGCCCCACCCGCCCCGCCGCTCCCCGGCTGCTGCTCGACCGACTCCGCGCCGCCCGACCCGTCCGAACCCCCGCACGCGGTGAGTGCGGCGGCCGCCCCGGCCGCACCCACCGCCAGGACGACGGTGCGGCGTTCGAGGAGGGTCCGTCGTTCCTGGGCTGCGCTCATCGTGGTGATTCCCTTCATCGGTATCCATGAATGTGTCCTTCGGCCATGGGTACGGAGGGCGGGGCGCGGGTGTTCAGTGCGGATCGGCCCCGCGCACCTCACTGCCGCGGGGACTGTTTGTCGGAGATTTCCGGACGGTGACCATCTTGGGCCGTTGCAGGGAAGACTGGCGGGGTGTCAGAGATACGGATGACCGTGGACCGCATGCTCGTACGCTGTGAGGCGGAGCCGACACCGGCCGTCGAGCGGCACCTGACCGGTGCCGACGATGACCCGGAGAGCTGGCTCGTGTCGGCGACCGGTCTGCTGCGTGCCTCCTGGAGCGAGGGCGGTCGTGACTGCGCGGTGGCCGCGGTTGCTGTCCTCGAGTACGCGCTCGACATGGGGGACAGGGTGCACCCGCAGCGGCCCCGCTGGGTGCTGCACCTGTGGCTGGCCGAGCGCACGCTGGCGCGCAGGTTCGAGGACCACCGGTTGTCGGACGAGGTCCAGCACCATCTCGCCGCCCAGACCCAGGGCCGGTCCGCGGACGATCCGGTCGCGGTCGCGGCGAACTACCTGGAGGAACCCCCGCCCCGTCACTTCGAGCCGCCCCGGCGGTCACACCCGGACGCCGTACGGCTGGCCGACGGGCTTCCGGCGGACGACCTGGTCCGGCCCTGTCTGCTGGCCCGGCTGGCGCAGTCCGCGTACTTCCGCCTGGAGTCGGGCGACGCGACCGCGCTGGAGGACGCCGGACGGTGGGCCGACGCGGCGTTCACCGGCATCACCGCCGACCACCCGGAGGCGGCTTTCGTCAGCCGTACCGCGGTCCACACGGCGCTGATCCGCTTCCGTGACCGGCCGAGCGACGTGCGGAGCGTGCGGCTGGGCCTGAGGGCGGGCCGGTCGGCACTGCGGGCGGTGGAGCACTCCCGGCGTTACGGCACCGGCTCCGTCGACGCCGCCTCGGCCCATCTCATGCTCTCCCTCGCCCTCACGGCATTCCTGCCGTTCGATCCGGACGAGGAACTGGTCGACGAGGCCATCGCCCAGTTGCAGGCCTTTCAGGCCTGCGCACCGCCCGACGACAACGGGATGTATGCCGGGAACATGCCGGCCCTGCTCGCTGTGCGGGCCGTTCTGACCGGCTCGCCCGACGACTTCCGGCGCTCGGACGAACTGTGGGCCGCGCTCCAGCGGGACCTGCCGCCGGACCACCCCCTTTCCCCGCACATCGCGGACAAACGCGCCGCGTGCGCCAAGATGGCGCAGATGCTCACGTGGCTGCCGTTCAACGCCGGCCGGCTGCTCAAGCTCGCGCGTCCGCTGCTGGGTCCGCTGCTGACCGGGGTGCAGCTGCCGCCCATCCGGATGTCCGTGCCGCCCGGCCGCCCCGGCGTGCGGTCCCCCGGCCCGGGGCCTGAGGACTTCGCCCCCTTCGTCGGCGCGTCCCGGCCCGCTTCGGCGGACGCCCGGACCGATCGGGCCGGACCCGTTGCGGTGTGGCCGCCGGGGCCGCCCACGGACGCCGGCCCCGCGCAGCCGGCCTCCGCGGCCGATGTCGAGGGGCTGCCCGCGGACGCCGCGGCCGTGCGGAGCGCCCTGCTGGGTGCGGGGGTCAGCGACCCCCGCCGACTGACCCTGGCCGTGGACCAGTTGCACGCCCTGCTGGCCGAGCCACTGCCCGACGGGCGGCGCGGCTTCGCCGCGAGCATCCTCGTGCAGTTGCTGGCCGCCCAGTTCATGTTCAGCGAGGACCTGGAGGATCTGGAGCGGGCCGTACGGTGCGGGGATGAGCAGCTGGCCCTGCTGCCGCCGACGAGTTCGCGGTACATCGAGCTGCTGTGCGCGGTGGAGAGGCACCGGCACGCCTACGGTGAACTGCACCAGGACGAGTCGACGGTCGCGCGGGCGGCCGACGCGTTGGCCTGGGCGGTGGGCCGGCGGCCGGAGATGTCGGCGAGCTGGCTCGGCTGTGTCCTTCCCTACGCGCATGCCCTGGCATTCGTCTCCTGGTTGCGCCGGGACGTGACCGGTACCCAGGAGGCGGTGCGGCTCGTCGAACTGGCGGCGCGGAGCCTCGAAGGACTGCCGGACCGGCCGGAGTACACGCCCGAGCTGGCCGCGGTGCGTGAGCAGCTCCGCCCAGCCCTGACCATGGTCACCGATCTGGTCCGCCAGGCCCACGACCAGGTCATCTGGCACGTGAAAGCCGACGGAACCGGCCCGTGGGACCCGGCCGCCGACCGGGTGCTGCCTCCCGGAGCCCGGTTGGTGAATGCGCAGATCGCGCTCGGCGAGGCAGTGAAGGTCCGGGACTGGGACCGCGCGACAGAGGCCGGGGCGGCTGCGCTGGAGGCGCTGCCGCTGGTCGTGTCACAGGCGCTGCACCGGGAGGACCGTCAGGCTGTTCTGCGCACCGCGCTGCTCGGCCGCCGCTATCCGGCACCGGCCGGACGCCGCCGCACCTCCGATCTCCCGGACCGGCTCGCGGGGACGAGCCTGGCCAGGACCACGTGCGCGGTGGCGCTCGCCGCTGGGCGTACGGAGCGGGCGGCGGCGCTGCTGGAGCAGGGGCGGGCGGTGCTGATGGGGCAGGACCTCCAGGCCCGCAGCGATGTGTCCGACCTGGCCGCCGCCCATCCGCAGGCGGCCGAGGCGTTCACCGCGCTGGCCCGGCGACTGAGGGAGACGGAAGCGGCGGGTGCGCCGGACACGGGGCTGGGCGCCCGGCGGCCGCACCGGGCCGACGCGCCGGTCGGGCCCGGCGAAGCCGCGCGGATCAGGGAGCAGCACGCGGCGGCCGAGGAGTGGCAGCGGCTGCTGACCCGGATTCGGGGGCTCGACGGATTCACGCACTTCCTGCTGCCTCCGAGCGCCGAACAGATGCTGCGTGAGGCGAAGGAGGGGCCGGTCGTCCTGCTCAACGTCGACCCGCTGCGTTCCGATGCCCTGGTCGTCACGGCCGAGGGCATCGAGCTCGTCCCACTCGGTGTCACCGAGGGACAACTGGCCCTCACCGCCCAGCGGTTCCTCGCGGCGGTGTCCGTGGGCGCCGACGAGCCGCGGGCCCGGCGAAAGGAGGCGTCCGCAACCGTGTTCGGCATCCTCGAATGGCTCTGGGACGCCATCGCGGAACCGGTGCTGGAGACGGTGGGCCTGACCCGCCCGATACCCGAGGGCACCCCGCGCGCTGCGGTGCCGAGGCTCTGGTGGTCGGCGTCCGGCCCGCTGGCCCATCTGCCGCTGCACGCCGCCGGTCACCACCGGGCGGCCGACGGGCGCTCCGTGCTGGACCGGGTCGCCTCCTCCTACACGCCCAGCATCAGGGCGCTGCGGCATGCCCGCCAGGCCCCGGCGGCGCGCGGTGGCGGCGGCCCCTTCCTGGCGATACGCCGCCCCACCGGTACCGGCGGCCGGGACGGCGCGTCCGTGGCCGAGGTGGAGGCGATGGCCCGTACCGTGGCCGGGCTGCGGACGGTGGAGGGCGAGGACGCGACGGTGGGACGGGTGCTCGCCGAGCTGTCCTCGGCGGCCACCGTGCACTTCGCGTGCCATGGCCTCAGTGACGCGGAGGACCCGTCCCGAAGCCACCTGGAACTCGCCGACGGACGGCTCGGGGTGCTGGACGTCGCCCGCAGGCATCTGCCGCACGCCCAGCTCGCCGTCCTGCTGGCCTGCCACACCGCCCGTACCGACCGCCTCCCCGATGAGGCCATCCATCTGACGTCGGCGTTCCTGACGGCCGGGTATCCGCAGGTGGTGGGGGCGCTGTGGGAGGCGACGGACCTGGTCTCGGTGCGGATGGCGGATCGTTTGTACCGGGCCCTGCGGACGTACGGCGGTGGTCTCGACGTCACCGACACCGCGCGGGCCGTGCACGGGATCGTCAGGGAGCTGCGGGCGCGGCATCCCGCCTCGCCCCAGGTATGGGCACCGTACGTCCACACGGGGCGCTGACAGTGATGACGACAGAGCGGAAGGACGGCGGCGTGAGCACATCGGACAGGGCGGCCTCGATCGGCCGGGGGACGCACGAGGCAACGCGTCTGGTGCTGGAACTGATCCAGGAGGAGTGGCACCTGCCGCCCTGGAAGTGGGAGGAGATCGCGGAACAGCTCGACGAGCTGTCGGCAGCCCTGGCCGCGGGCGACCGGGCGGCGGTGGACGAGCTGACCGGCGAACTGGAGGAGGTTTCCGGCCCCCGGGTCTCCCGGATCGGCGCCCCGCCGGACGGGGAGCCGTCGGAGGGCGACAGGAAGGTGCCGCTGCCCGAGGAGTACAGGGAGCGGGTCGTCGCCCTCGTGCACACACTCGCCACGGAGTCCGCGCCCGGCGGATCACGCCCCCAGCCCTCCGAGCGGAACTGACGGCCGCCGATGCTGTCGGTGATCGGCAACGTCGCGGTCGGTCTGCTGACCAGTCTCATCGGTCTCGGTCTGGGTGCGTTGTGGGAGCGGGGCCGGCAGACCAGGAAGCTGTACCGCAAGGCCGCCTTCTTCGGCACCCGCCCGGGCGACCCCTGCGTACTCGTCGCCGGAACCAAGCACGGGCAGTCGGAAACGGTCCACCAACGGGACCTGCGTGCCGTCGTCGAACTGTCCGTGCTGCTGGGCGAACTCGGTTGCCCGGTGAGTGTGGAGTCAGGTGAACTGCGCGGCACCAACGGCGACCGTACGGAGTTCTGCGTCGGCGGGCCCATCGGCGGTGCGAATCCGCGGACCGGGGGGCATCTCACCGCCTGTCTGCCGGGGGTGACGATCACTCCGTTCGGCGACCGGCCCGACTCGATGGCGATCGTGGTCGGCGGCGAGCGCTACTACTTCGACCGGGGGCACCAGGAGTACGCCGTGGTCGCCAAGTTCAGGCCGCCGGAGTCGAGCCGACCGGTCGTGCTCGTGTGCGGACAGAGCTCGGTGGCGAACCAGGCGGCGGTCCACTTCCTGCGGCGCGAGTACGCGGAGGTGGCGCGGTCGGTGGCGTCCCTGGACCAGTACTGCCTGCTGATCAAGGTCTCCCACATCGAGGTCTACGCGTTCCACCGGTCGGTGCTGGAACGGGATGTGTCGGCGGAGGCGTTCGCGGCGGCGGAGTGAGGTGAGCACCCTCCACGTGGGGCTCGTGCACGCCGATGAGCACCCGGTCCCCTGTGCCGGGTGCTCATCGGGCCGCCGGGCCCGAAGGCCGGTCCGTGCGCTCGTTCAGATCCCCGAGTACTCCATGGACGGATCGAGGTCGGCCAGCGCGTCGACATAGCGTCGGATCTTGCGGTTCGCCTTGATGCCGAAGGAACCGAGATTGCGGCCGACGCCGAGCATGATCTCGCGGTTCGGCCCGCGGTTCCACATGTACATGTGGACCGCGGACTTCTGGATCCCCGCTCCCCGGCCGCCGAGCAGCGCCATCACGACGAAGTCCGGACGGTCCTCGGCCACGGTGTCGAAGACCGAGCCGCTGGGCTGCTCGAAGGTGGTTCCCGCGCCGGTGACGTGCTCGCTCCACCAGCTCACCCGCATCGCCTCGCGGAAGACGTCCGCCGCCTCCGCCATCGACAGCTGCGTCGTGATCTCCACAGGTGACTTGGCCATGCCTTGTTCTCCTCTTTCGTTCCGCTCGCTCTACTTGTCCTCGAAGACCTTTTCGCTGAACCGGTTGCGCTGACCGCTGGCGATCCAGTTCTTGCAGGCGGGGTTGCGGCACTCGTAGACGACCCACGAGCCCATGGGCTGCCGCTGTTCGCTCTTGACGCTCATGCGCTGCCGGCAGACCTGGCAGCTTCGGCCTTTGGCCATGTCTTCTCTCCTTGGGAGTCGGTTGCCTCAGAAACGGGACGGAGGCAGGGGGATGAACGGGCGCAGCTCTTCGGCGGCCCAGTGGACCGGTGTCTGGAACGCCTCCCCGATGCCGGTGTAGAGGGCGTGCAGGGTGTCCGCCGACATCCAGACGAAGCGGCTCCGGGTGGGGTCGGTGTCGCTGGCGGGCGCGTCGACGACGGCCACGAAGCGGCCGTCGTCCGCGGTACCGACGTGGACGACGTTGGAGTCCGGCATCTCGGTGATCTGCGCGACCCGGCGGAGCTCGCCCGGTGCGAGCGGCGTGATCCGGGCCTCCCCCGGGGCAGGCGGGGGGCTCCCTGCGAGCCAGGGCTCGGAGTGGTTCTTCCGCCAGAACAGCCAGTCGTCGGTGGGCAGCCGGCCGGCCGGTACGCCGTTCGCCCGGAAGAACTCCAGCGCGGCCGTCCGCACGGAGCGGTAGGCGGGGTCGTCGAAGTCGGAGCCGATCAGGTTCCACATCGTGCGCGCCGCCCCGAACAGGGCGAAGCCTCCGGCCGGCAGTACGGCGTTCGCCAGCTCCCGCGCGAAGCCCCCCGGGTCCGACTCGGCGAACGGCAGGAAAGGCTCCTGCAGTTCACCCCATACATCCGTGGCATCGATGCCGGTGGCGGCGGGGTCGAACTCGAAGCGGCCGAAGCGCTCCATCCGCGCCACCACATCGCCCGGCAGGCGTGTGGCGCGGGGGTTCCCGGCAGACAGAGCCATGGCGTTCTCCTGGGTACAAGGGCGGAAACCGGTCGATGCGGGTGCGCCGGAACCGGGCTCAACCTGTCTAACAAGGGCCGGAGTTCGCGATCAACGATTCTTCACAGAACCGGACGATCGCCGGAAAACCAGGACGGCCACGGGATGCCGCGCGAGACCCGGACGACTTGGCCGGTTCTGTGCGAAACTCGGCGCCACGGGGGCACCGCCTGCGCGGAGAAGGGAAGTTGTGCACGATGGGGCGTCCACAGAAGGAGATAGTCCTGGACGGGTCGCCGACCCGCCTCTTCGCCTACTGGCTCCGGGACCTGCGCGGATCGGCCGGATTCACACTGGAACAACTGGCCCGTCGCACCGGATACGGCAGGACGACCGTCAGCGACGCCATGCGGGGCGAGACCCAGCCCAGCCGTCCGGTCACCCTGGCGATCGTCGGCGCCTGCGGCGGCGACGTGCGGCGGTGGGGCGAATACTGGGCGCAGGTGCGCCGGGCCCTGGACCCCGACTCCCCGGACGGTCCTGACGGGGTCGTCCCACCCCCCTGGGACGGCCCGGCGGGCCGCACGGCCGGGGTGCACACCGAGCAGTGCCCGGCGGACTGCGCGCGAACCGACCCGCACGGCTGGTACACCGAGTCCGTGTCCACCCGGCTCAGGCTGGACACCCCGACCCCCGAAGCGTGGGAACGCCGGGTCGTGGTGGCGACCTGCGACGGCCTGGACCGGATCCCGGTCGGGGTGAGCGTGCCCCGGCGTACCGGCGACACGACGGGCGGGCACGGACTGGACATCTCGCTGGTCCGGGGAGGGCGGCTGGCGGACGGCGTGCCGCAGTACGAGAGCTACTTCGAGCGGTTCCTGGTGCTGCCCGAACCGCTCAGGGCCGGCACCCGCCATGTGTACGAAGTGAGGCTGCGCATACCGCCGGCCCAGCCGATGGCGCCGCACTTCGTGCATGTGCCGCTGACCCGCAGCGAGCACTTCCGGCTGCGGGTCGGCTTCGACCGGGCGAGGCTGCCGCGTACGGTGTGGCGCCTGGCCGGGGTGCCCACCGCCGTGATCTACCAGCACGACCCCGGCACACCCGCCCTGCGGCCGGACGAACGGGGCCTGGTGGACGTCGAGTTCGCGGCGATGAAGGTGGGCTACGGTTACGGGCTGTGCTGGCTGGAGGCGGGCGCCGGAGGGTAGTCCACGGCCGGTGTGCGCAGCTTGGCGCGCACCGGTCCGGCATCGGGATGGTGCAGGTCCTCGAAGATCGCGAGGGCCTCCTCCCACCGGGCGCGGGCTTCCTCCTCCCCGCCGAGCGCCAGGTGGGCGTCCCCGAGGTGGCCCAGGGCGTGGGCCTCGCGGTAGCGGTCGCCCAGGGCCCGGTCGAGGTCCAGGGAGACCTCGTAGTGGCCGACCGCGGCGGCGGGCCGGCCGAGCCCCCGTTCGGCGTGGCCCATACAGATCAGGATGCCCGCCTGGCCGTCGAGGTGACCGAGCGCCGTGTAGAGCTCGAGGGCCCGGCGCGCGTGGTCCAGGGCGCCGGCGTGCTCTCCCAGCCGCTCCCACTGCTGGGCCACGGCGGTGAGTCCGTCGGCCAGCGCCTGCGGATCTCCGGTGCGCTCCGCCGTGGCGAGGGCGAGCCGGGCGTGCGGCAGCGCTCTGCGGGGGTCGCCGCCGGAGTCGTACGCCCGGACCAGGGAGAGCCGGACCTCTCGTACGCCCTCCACCTCGCCCAGGGCGCGGCAGGCCCGGAGGGCCTCGTACAGCAGGCCGAGCGCCTCCTCGGTCCGGTTCAGACGGGAGAGGGCGTCGGCGAGCCGGCGGGTGGCAGTGGCGTGGGCGACCCGGTCCCCGCTCCGGGCCGCGGCGTCGCGGGCCAGGGCATGCAGGGCGGCCCGCTGGGCCCGGCGGCCCGAGCGGCGCAGATGGACGGCACAGGCGTCGGCCAGCCGCCAGGCGTATCCACCGAGGCCCGGGGTGTCGGCGGCCCGGGCGATGGCGGCCTGGAGAGACGGCAGCTCCGTCTCGAACCAGCCGGCCGCCGTGGCGTTGTCGCCGATCGGCGGCTGTACGGCGGTGGGCTTCGGTGGATCGCCGGGTGTCGGGCGCCAGGGTTCGAGGTGGTGGTCGGCCAGGCGAGCGGTGTCCAGGAAGTGCCTCAGCAGCCGTTCGGTGCCGTCCACGCGCTCCTGCGGCGGACCGTCGTCCAGGAGTTCCGCGGCGTACAGCCGGAGGAGGTCGTGCAGGGTGTAGCGGCCTGGAGTGTGCTGGTGGACGAGGTGGGCGGAGGCGAGTGTGTCGAGGAGGGGGAGCGGCGGATCGGGGGCGCCGATGAGTCCCGCGCAGGTCAGGGCGTCGAACTCGGGGCCGGGGTGGCAGCCGAGGAGGCGGAAGAGGTGTGCGGCGGGCGCCGGCAGCAGCGCGTACGAACTGTGGAAGACGCTCCGCAGGTCGACATCCGCATCCTGCGCCCCGAACAGGTCCAACGGCGCCCGCGCACGGCGCAGTTCGCGGACCAGGGTGCTGATCGAGCCGCCGGGGGCCGTGGCCGTACGGGCGGCGGCCACGCTCAGCGCGAGGGGCAGCCGGGCGCACAGATCGACGAGTTCGTCGGCCTCGCGCGGCTCCAGGGCGACGCGCTCCGCGCCCATCTGCCGCTCCAGAAGGACACGGGCGGCGTAGCGGGGCAGCACGTCGAGTGCCAGGCGCAGAGCTCCTTCCCGGACGACCAGGCCGTCGAGGCGGTTGCGGCTGGTCACGACGGCGGCGGAACCGGGACAGGTCGGCAGCAGCGGCCGTACCTGATCCGCGGAGCGCGCGTTGTCCAGGACCAGCAGCACCCGGCGGTCGGCCAGCAGGGTGCGCAGGAGTCCGGAGGCCACGGCGGTGTCGGCCGGGACGGCGGTCGGGCTGACGCCGAGGGCCTGGAGGAACGTGTGCAGCGCCTCGCCGGGGTCCATCACCGCCTCGTGGCCGAAGCCCCGCAGATTGACGTAGAGCTGGCCGTCCGGGAAGCAGTCCCGCACCTCGTGGGCCCAGTGCAGGGCGAGCGTGGTCTTGCCGACACCCGCGGTGCCCTCGATCACGGCGACGGCCGCTCTGCCGGTGGCGTCGCCGGACGGGTTCTGCAACGCGTTCAGCCGGGCGCGTTCCGCCTCCCGGCCGACGAATCCCGGGTGGCTCAGCGGAAGCTGGCGCGGAACGGCTGGAGAGACCGAAGCGGCGGGCGGCCGGCGGACACCGGCACGGGCGGCGGGGGGACGCAGCCGCCGGGCCGCGTCCGCCTCGTCCCGCAGCGTGGCGAGCCGGCCCGCCTGCGGACCCGGGACGCCCAGCGCGGCGAGGAGCGTGTCGAAGACTCCGGCGCCGGGCAGGGTGGTGCCGTTGAGATAGGCGTACAGGCTGCTGGTGGAGATGCTGACGCGTCTGGCGAGTTCCCGGCGGTCCAGCGTTCTGCCCAGCTGCTTCTCGGCCTGGACGACAGCGCGCGCGAACTCGACCGCCAGCTGCCGTCCCAGCACCTCTCCGTCCTGGCCGGACGGCCAGGGGACTTCGTTCGCCACCGTTCCTCCGAGGAGATGTCGACAGGTCCGTGCCGCACGGATTCCAGAGGTTTCCAGTCTGCCCCAGGACCGGGGGCGGCCGGATCCGTCCGGGTGTTTCCCTGCGGACTCCACCCCGAGGGGATATCGGACCCTCGGCCTGCCGCAGGAGGACGACAGCCGTGCAGACCCACTGATCGCCGTGCCCCGCCCGAATCCGGCTCTCCGCGTCCACCGGCAGGACGCGGGGAGCCGGTTGCGGGTCTCGGGAGGCCGCGGGCCCGGGTCAGGCGGTGTTCCTCGGGTGGGCGCAGCCGAGCACGGTGGCGGCGGCCCCGGCCCAGGTGTAGCGGGTGGCCATCACGTCACGGAGGTCGGCGGCGTCACGGAAGGCGGCTTCCGGGTTGCGCAGCACGGCGTGGATGGCTTGCGCCCAGGTCCGCATGTCGGACTTGCGGTGACCCCGGACGGCCTTCACGTCCACCACGGCCCGGTCCGCCGCCGGCGTCTGCTGGGCCCGCAGCAGCATGCCCAGCCCACTGCGACCGCTGACCAGTACGGGTACCCCGGAGGCGATCGCCTCCGCACCGGCCAGGCCGAACGCCTCCGCCCGGGAGGGCATCAGGACGAGAGTGGCCCGCGCGAGGTCGTTCCTGATCCGCCGGGGATCAGCCGAGTAGCTGCGGGGGATGACGTCCACAGCGGGGTTGTCGACCCACTTTGCGACCAGGGCCGCCAGTTCCTCGGACTCGCCCTCGGGGATCCCCCGTACGAACAGGTGCAGGGAACCGGGACCCTCCCTCTTCGCGACCGCTCTGCCCAGCGCCCGGGCGGCGATGTCCAGTCCCTTGAGAGGGGCGTCCTTCAGTCGGCCCAGGAACAGGACCTGGGGGATCTCACCCGGCCGGGGCGGAATCACGAGCGTCCCGCCGTCGAAGCCCGGGTCGACGCGGACGGGTGCGAGGTGTTCGTACTCGGGCGTGCGCAGGTGGGGCGCCAGGGCCTGCTCCAGCCGGGGGCCGACCGGCATCGGGTGCAGCGCGCCCAGGCAGAGCTGTAGTTCCAGCTCCGTGCGTTCCTCGGCGCGGGCGGCCAAGTCCCCTTCGGCGTCGGGTTTGTTGGCCTCCGCCTGGTCCGGCTCGACGTGCAGGAAGTGCAGTCGCCCGGCGTTCTTGAAGTAGCGCTCGACCAGCACCTTGGCCGCCGGCCCCGTGACCCTGCCGTGCCCGACGACGAGATCCGGTAGGAATCCGTCGGTGAAGGCCGGCGGCACGGACCGCGCGACCTCCCTGGTGAGTCCTGGCTGCGCGACGTCGAGCAGCCGCACCCCGTGCTCGGCCGCGTCGGCCCGCTCCCGCTCGGTGGAGGTGTGGACCATGACGCGGACGTCGGCCCCCTGGCGAGCGAGGGCCGCACTCATCCTGCTGTTGAACGTGCTCACGCCGCCATGTGCCGGAAACCACTCGTCCGCGACCATCAGCACCCGCACCGGCCGGCCCGGCCCCCGCCGAGGGCTCCAGAGCGGCTCGCCGACTCCGCTCCGTCTCAGCTGGGCGAGCAGGTCGTCGAGCCAGCCGAGCAACGACGAGGCGAAGCGCCGGTCCTCCTCCACCACGGTCCCACCGTCGAGGCCCGACGCCTCCAGGGCGCGGCGGGCGTTCTCCCAGGTGGCCTCCACCGATTCCCGGATGAAGTGGATCTCGGCCGTGGAGGGCAGTTCCCGGTCCGTGTGACCGTCGAGCCGCACCACGGCCAGCGGCCCCTCGTCTCCCGCGTTCCTGGACTCCGCCAGGCGGCGATAGGTCCTCCACTGGTGACGCATGGCCGTCATGTGCATCAGGTAGCGGACGAAATGCGGAATCTCGGGGTGACTGCCGTCGGACCACGCCCAGCCGCTGAGCGCTCCGTCCGCACGGGCCCGGCCCAGCAGCCGCAACACCCGCCGCGGGCCCGCCCCTTCGCCCCGCTCCGGCTCCATGACATCCGCGACGCCGGGTGTTTCCGCCGGAGCTTTGCCCAACTCCATGGTCACGGAACCCAGGTGGCACTCACCGAGCGGGCCCGTGATGACCTCCATCCGGTCCCGCAGCCCCGGCCACTCCCGGCCCGGACCGGCGCCGAGCAGGAGCGACAGATTCAGGATGTCCCGGTGTCGGCGCAGGATCGCCTGGTCGAGCCGGTCGGCGGACTGCGCTCCCGCCACGGGGATCGAGCCGTACGAGGGCCGGCCGGGCAGAACGTACGGCATGCGGACCGGCAGCGCCGAGTACAACTGCCTGTCGGCTCGCTGCAGTTCCCGGAAGCGGTCCCACATCGCCGCCAGGGAATCCACCCCCTCCTCCGTGCGGGTGCTGTCCAGCGGTACGAAGACGTGGACCGCGACTTCCTGCTCCGTCACCCGGCGTTCCGTCGAACCGAGTTCCGTCACCCTGGCCTCTGCCTTCGCTTCGTCGGGCACGTGCGGGTACACCCCCGTCTCGCCTCGCCGCTACCGGCGTCTCGCTACAGTTGAGGCCATGGAGTCTAAGGCGGATCCACTCGGGATGGGCAGGGACGCGGCGTTGCCCGCCCGGGCCCGCCAGTTGCTCGTCGACGTCTCGACCTGGCGGCTTCCGCAGGCCGCCTGGTCGCGTCCCGCCGCCGCGGTCGAGGCACTCGCGGCGGCGTACGCGGCCGGGGACGCGGTCGCTCTCCGGATCGCCGTCGCCAAGCTCGAAGTCCTCAGCCCGAACCGGGTGGAACGCATCGCCGACCCGGCCGACGTCCCGCCGCCGGAGCCCCTGGCCGAGCGGGTGGCCGCTCTGGTGCACATCATCCCCGTTCCGGAAGAGGACGGGGCGGGGGAGGCCGGCGGCGACGACCGGCGCTGAGGCGGCCGACGTGAAGTTTCCCCACCGTCTCCGGCCGGGCCTGGCCCTGGCGCTGCGGCGTGCCCGCTCGGCGACCGGGGGCGGCCGCTTCCCGCGTCGCCCGGACCGGGCCGTCGGCCGTCTTGAGTCCGCCCTCAGGTGGGCCGGCCGCGCGGACCGGGTGTCACTGCTGGAGGGCATCGCCGCCTTGCACGCCGAGTCGGCCCGGCGTGGCGCGGGGGCCGCCGCGGGGGTGCGGTCGGTGGAGGCGCTGCGCCGGGCCCTGGTCGACGCGGGACCGGACGAAGCGGTTGTCCTTGCCCAACTCGCCGACGCCCAAGCCGCGTTGCAGGAGATGACGGGGGACGCCCGAGCGCTCCGGGAGGCCGTCGCCACCGCACGCCGGGCGGCGGACCGGGCCCCGGCCGACCCACTGACCCGCATCATGGTGCTGTCGTCGGTGGCCGCACTGCTGCTTCGGGCCGGGACGGACCTCGCCGATCCCGACCTGTTCGAGGAGGCCGCCGTCGTGGTCGAGGAGTCGCTCGCCGCGGGCGGAGGTTCGCCGCTCAACCTCGCCTACGCCCACCGGCTCCGGTACGAGTACGACGGGGAGGCCGAGACTCTCGCACGCGCCGAGACGGCGGCCCGCGACGCCGTCGCCCGGTGCGAGGAGCACGGGCTCGACGCCGCCGACGAGTACGCGGAACTCGCCCAGGTGCTGCGCTACCGCTCGGCCCGCACCGACGGCCTGACCATCGCGGCCGAGGCGGCGACCGCGGCGCGCGAGGCGTTGGACCGTACGGCCGAGGACGACGAGGAATACTCCCGGCGCGCCTGCTTGCTGGCGGGCGCGCTGACGGAGTGCCACTACGCGGGGGCTCCGGAGGCCCTGGCACAGGCGGTGGAGGTCGTGCGCGCGGCCATGTCCGCCGGGGCGCCGAGAGCGGAGGCACCCCCCTCCGCCCCCGCCGCGCCGTCCGTCCGCCCCGACGTGTGGCAGATCGCCGCCGCGGTGCTCGGCGCATGGGCCGACCAGCACGAGGACGTCGGAGCGGCCCAGGAGGCCGAGGGGGCGGCTCGGACGGCGCTGGTCCTGGCGGGGGACGACGAGCAGCTCCGGGCCGTCGCGCTCGACACCCTCGCCGATGTCCTGCGCAGCGCCCATCTGCTGACCGGCGACCCCGAGCCGCTGGGCGAGGCGATCGCCCACGGGGAATCCGCCGCCCTGACCGAGGCCGGCCCGCCCGGCGACCGGGCCGGGCGCATCGGCAACCTCGGTGTCCTGCTGCGCCTGCGGCACGAGCAGACCGGCGCGCCCGGCGATCTGGACGCGGCGATCGACCGGTACGGCGAGGCCCTTGCCCTGCTCGGCGACGACCACCCCGACGCCGGGATCCACTTCAACAACCTGGGCTCCGCCCTCGCCGCCCGTACCGCACTCCACAGCCTCGCCGATGAGCTCGACGAGGCGATCGCCGTCGGCCGGGCCGCCGTGCGCGGCGGCGGACCCGCCTTCCAGCGGGTGCTGCGGATGAGCAACCTGGGCGGGGCGCTGTACGAGCGCTACCGTCGCGGCGGAGACCTCGCCGACCTGGACGAGGACATCGACCTCCAGCGCGAGGCGCTGCGCCTGGCCCCGCCCGACCACCCCGAGCGTCCGGGTCTGCTCAGCAATCTGGCCACGGCCCTCACCGAGCGCCACGAGGTGCTCGGTGTCCGGGGCGACCTGTCCGAGGCGCTCACGCTTCTGGAGGACGCCATGGCGACCGGGCCGGCGCCCCGCCGGCTGGCGACGCTCGCGGGAGCGCACGGTCTGGCGCTGCACGCGCACCACCGTGTCACCGGTGACGGCCTGCGCACAGCCGTGGAGGCCACCGCGCCGACCGACCCCCACCTCCCGCTCCAGCTCGCCAACCTGGCGGCCACGCTGCGGGCGGAGTCCGCGCACCGGGCGGCGGCGGCCGCTGAGGCCGTCGACACGGCGCGCGGTGCCCTCCTCTCGCTCGGCGAGGGGCGGTCGGCGACCGCCGTCCGCGGCAGTCTGGTCCTCGCCCTGGCCGCCCGGTCCGGCGAGGGGGATCTCGACGAGTCGGTGACGCTGGCCCGCCGGGTGGTCGCGGACACCCCGGCGGACGATCCCGACCTGAGCCGTTCGCTCTCCAACCTCGCCTACGTGCTG
Source organism: Streptomyces cyaneofuscatus (assembly GCF_000718135.1). Taxonomy (GTDB): domain Bacteria; phylum Actinomycetota; class Actinomycetes; order Streptomycetales; family Streptomycetaceae; genus Streptomyces; species Streptomyces cyaneofuscatus. Next base: position 69,604 of record NZ_JOEM01000010.1, read on the forward strand.
AACCTCCGGCACGCGTCCGCCGGCGGCGAGGACGATCCGGCAGAAGCTCTCGACGCTCTGCGGGCCGCCGCTCGCACCGCGACCGGCCCGGCGGACGTCCGGCTGCACGCGGCCCGTGACTGGGGCCGGCTCGCGGCGCTGAGCGGCGATGCGCGGGCCGCGGCGGACGCGTTCGCCCTCGGTGTGGAGCTGCTGCCGGCTGCCACGCCCCGCCGGCTGGAGCGGCCCGACGCCCAGCGGCGGCTCGCCGAAGCCGCCGGGCTTGCCGGTGACGCGGCCGCGATGTGCCTGGCCTGCGGGGACCGCGAGCGGGCACTGAGCCTGCTGGAGCTGGGCCGCGGGGTGCTCCTCAACCGCCGGTCCGGCATCCGCACCGATCTCGCGGACCTCTACGACGCCGACGAGGACCTCGCCCGGCGCTTCGAGGAGCTGCGCGACGCTCTCGACCGGCTGGACCACCCCCCGCTCCCGCTGCCCACCCCGCCACCGCAGGCGGAGGCGGGGGGCCGGGACCGGGAGCGCCGCCGGGATCTGGAGGCCGAACTCGACATCGTCGTACGCAGGATCAGGGCGCTGCCCGGCCAGGACGGGTTCCTGCGGCCGCCCTCGGTCCCGTCGTTGCTCGCCGAGGCCGCGCACGGTCCGGTCGTCGTGGTCAATGTCAGCGGGTACCGCTGCGACGCGTTGCTGCTCGGCGCCGACGGGCTCCGGCAGGTGCCGCTGGAGGGCCTGGACGCGGACGAGCTGGAGCGGGCGGCGGACGTCTTCCACACGGACGTGGTCACCGCGCTGGACCCCCGAGCCGCCCAGGACGAGGTCGACGCGGCCGACGAACGGATCACCGCGACGCTCGACCTGCTGTGGCGTGAGGTGGCGGGACCGATCCTCGCCGAACTGCGGGTGACGGACCCGGACACCCGGGTCTGGTGGGTGCCGACCGGCGCGCTGTGCCGGCTGCCCCTGCACGCCGCGACGGCGGCAGGGCCTTGGCCGGGGAGCACCGCTGAGCCGGCGGCGCACCCCGCGCTCCCGCCGCCGTCCCTGGTGGACCGCACGGTGTCCTCGTACACGCCGACGGTCACCGCGCTGCGCCATGCCCGCGCTCGCGTCGCGCCGCCGGGCCGTACGGTGGCGGCCGTGATGCACGCCGACGTGCGTCGGCCGGGACTGCCGGAGCTGCCCGCCGCGCGCCGCGAGGCCCGGGCGGCGGCGGACCGCCTCGGTGTCGAGCCGCTGGACCTCGCCGAGTGCGAGCGGGCGGTTCTCATCGAGGCGCTGGGCACCTGTACCCATCTGCACCTGGCGCTGCACGCGGTCGCGGACCAGGACGATCCGGGCACCAGCCGTTTCCTGCTGCCCGATCTGGATCTGACGTTCGCGGAGATAGCCGCGCGCCGGGGCGGCCGGGGCCGTCTCGCGTACCTCTCGGCATGCGAGACGACGTACTCGCCCCGCGATCTCGCCGACGAGGCCATCCACCTCACCGCCGCGTTCCTGCTGGTCGGGTTCTCCGGTGTGATCGGCACCCTGTGGCGGGTACCCGACGCGGTGGCCGAGACGACGGCGGGCGTCTTCTACGACGCCCTGGACTCCGCCCGGGACGACCCCGCCCTAGCCCTGGCCCGCACGGCCCGTCTGGTCCGCGTCCGCTACAGCGACGCACCGGCGGCGTGGGCGGCCCATCACCACGTCGGCATCTGAGGTGTGATCACCTTCGATTACTATGCTCACTTCATGCCGGAGGCCGGAAAACGATCGTGGACCGACGGCTGAAGAGACGGGTGGCCTGGGAAATGCTGACAGAGGTGACCGCGACCCGCTACGTCACGCCCCTGCGTGAGGGCGGCTCGCTCCCCGGCATCGTCGAGGCCGACGATCTCGGTACGTACGTCATGAAGTTCACCGGCGCCGGCCAGGGCCGCAAGACGCTCGTCGCGGAGGTCATCTGCGGGGAGCTGGGGCGGCGGCTCGGGCTGCGGGTGCCGGAGCTGGTGACCATCGAGCTGGACCCGGTCATCGGGCTCGCCGAACCCGACCAGGAGGTGCAGGAGCTGCTCAAGGCGAGCGGCGGACTGAACCTCGGCATGGACTATCTGCCGGGCTCGCTCGGCTTCGACCCGCTCGCCTACGAGGTGGATGCGGCCGAGGCGGGGCGGGTCGTCTGGTTCGACGCGCTGATCAACAACGTCGACCGCTCCTGGCGCAACCCCAACATGCTGGTCTGGCACGGCGATCCCTGGCTCATCGACCACGGCGCCACCATGATCTGGCACCACAACTGGCCGGGCGCCGAGGCCTCGGCCGCGAAGCCGTACAACGCCTCCGACCATGTGCTGGCCCCCTTCGCCCCGGACATCGCCGCCGCGGCCGCCGAGCTCGCCCCGCTGGTCACCGAGGAGCTGCTCACCGAGGTGGCCGCCGAGGTGCCGGACGCCTGGCTGGTGGACGAGCCCGGGTTCTCCTCCACCGACGAGCTGCGGCGGGCCTATGTGGCGCCGCTGCTGGCGCGGGCCGCCACCATCCACGAGCGGATCACCCTGGACGCACCGACCGCGAACCGGCCCTCCCAGGCCCCCGGCTGGCTCACCGAACGCCTGCCACCACGGCACCGGCCGTCCGCCGGCGACGGAGCCGCGGCAGCCGCCCGTACCGGCCTGGAGGGTGGCCGATGACGCGCCGCGATGTCTTCGAGTACGCGCTCCTGCGGGTCGTCCCCCGGGTCGAGCGCGGGGAGTGCTTCAACGCCGGGGTCCTCGTCTACTGCCGGGCCCACTCGTTCGTCGCCGCCCGTACGCACCTGGACGAGGCGAAGCTGAGGGCGCTGGACCCGGACGCCGACGTGGTGGGCGTACGGGCCGCCCTCCGCGCGGTCGAAGGGGTCTGCGGCGGCGGGGAGGGGGCCGGACAGGCGGCCGGTGACGACGCCGGGCGGCGCTTCCGCTGGCTGATCGCGCCGCGCTCCACGGTCGTCCAGCCCGGGGCCGTGCACACCGGGCTCACCACCGACCCGGCCGGTGAGGTGGAGCGGCTGCTCGACCTGCTGGTGCGCTGAGTGTCCTGCGCGCGCCGCCGCTCGGTGCGCTGGATCCGGTACGAGGGGGCCGCCGCCCGGTGTGACGTGCGGCCTCCCGGGCCGTGCGCCGTTGACACCGGGTGCCAGGGCTTCTAGCGTCTCGTCTGCTGAAGGTACTAAGCGGTTGCTCAGCCATCGGGTCTCTCTGTCAGGGAACGGCCACGACGTCCGCTGAGCCGCTATCCAAGGGCGAGGAGAACCAAGCATGTCCACCACCGAGCAGCGCGTCGCCATCGTGACGGGAGCGGCGCGGGGCATCGGCGCCGCCACCGCCGTACGCCTGGCGGCCGAGGGCCGCGCCGTCGCCGTACTCGACCTCGACGAGGCGGCCTGCAAGGACACCGTCGAGAAGATCACCGCCGCCGGCGGCACCGCGCTCGCCGTCGGCTGCGACGTGTCGGACAGCGCCCAGGTCGAGGCGGCCGTCGCGCGGGTCGCCGCCGAGCTGGGTGCCCCGACGATCCTCGTGAACAACGCGGGCGTGCTCCGCGACAACCTGCTGTTCAAGATGAGCGAGTCCGACTGGGACATCGTGATGAACGTCCACCTCAAGGGCGCGTTCCTGATGGCGAAGGCCGTCCAGGCGCACATGGTGGAGGCCAAGTTCGGCCGGATCGTCTCGCTGTCCTCCTCCTCGGCCCTCGGCAACCGCGGCCAGGCCAACTACTCCGCCGTCAAGGCGGGCCTCCAGGGCCTCACCAAGACCCTCGCCAAGGAGCTCGGCAAGTTCGGCGTCACCGCCAACGCCGTCGCCCCCGGCTTCATCGTCACCGAGATGACCGCGCAGACCGCCGCCCGCGTCGGCATGGGCTTCGAGGAGTTCCAGGCGGCCGCCGCCACCCAGATCCCGGTCCAGCGCGTCGGCCGTCCCGAGGACGTCGCCAACGCCATCGCCTTCTTCGCCGGTGACGACGCCGGCTTCGTCTCCGGCCAGGTCATCTACGTGGCCGGCGGCCCCCTCAACTGACCCGAAGGGCAGCGAACGACATGACGGTGCAGGACAGCGGAAAAGTCGCCCTCATCACGGGCGCGAGCCGGGGCATCGGCTACGGGATCGCCGAGGCGCTCGTCGCGCGCGGCGACCGGGTGGCCATCACCGGGCGGGGCGAGGACGCCCTCAAGGAGGCCGTGGAGCGGCTCGGAGCCGACCGGGTCATCGCCATCCCCGGCAAGGCCCACGACGAGTCCCACCAGGCGGCTGCGGTCGAGCGGACCATGGAGGCGTTCGGCCGGGTCGACTACCTGGTGAACAACGCGGGGACCAACCCGGTCTTCGGCCCCATGGCCGAGCTCGACCTCAACGTGGCCCGCAAGGTCTACGAGACCAACGTGATCTCGGCGCTCGGCTTCGCCCAGCAGACCTGGAAGGCCTGGCAGAAGGAGAACGGCGGGGCGATCGTCAACATCGCCTCCGTCGCCGGCGTCGCCCCCTCGCCGTTCATCGGCGCGTACGGGATGTCCAAGGCGGCCATGATCAACCTGACCGCCCAGCTGGCGCACGAGTTCGCGCCGGTCGTCCGGGTCAACGCGATCGCTCCCGCCGTGATCAAGACGAAGTTCGCCGAGGCGCTCTACGAGGGCCGGGAAGCGGAGGCGGCCGCCGCCTATCCGCTCGGCAGGCTCGGTGTGCCCGAGGACATCGGGGGTGCCGCGGCCTTCCTGACCTCGGCACAGTCGGACTGGATCACCGGACAGACCCTGGTGGTCGACGGAGGAATTTTCCTCAACGCCGGCGTGGGCTGAGAGCAGCCTGAACCGTTTTGGCCCTGATTGACTCAAGTGCCCCGCCGGACCGACGGATTGGTCCGGCGGGGCGCTGCGGTATGGTCTGCCGACCCATGGCTGATCGAGGAGCGTGCACGTGTTCTACCGGGCCAGTCTGCAGGCCGCTGCAGCCCTAGCATCCCTTTCTCTGCTGGCCGGCTGCGGTCTTCTTTCCGACAGCGGATCGGAAGAGAACCAGAAGATAACCGTCGGGACGACGAGCTCCCCGTCCACGCTGGACCCCGCGGCGGCCTGGGACGGCTCCTGGGAGCTGATGCGGAACATCTACCAGACCCTGGTGAGCTTCCCCACCGGCAGTACGAGCCCCGAACCGGACGCGGCCGACACCTGCACGTTCACCGACGCCACGAGCATGGCCTATCGGTGCACGCTCAAGAAGAACCTCAAGTTCTCCAACGGCGAGAAGCTCGACGCCCAGGCCGTGAAGCACTCCATCGACCGTGTCGTGGACATCCACTTCAAGGGCGGCCCGGCCGGCATGCTCGGCTCCCTCGACCGGATCGAGACCAAGGGTGACGACACCGTCATCTTCCACCTGAACAAGTCCGACGCCACCTTCCCGTTCATCCTGGCCACGCCCGCCATGTCCCTGGTCGCCCCCGGCGACTACCCCAAGGACAAGATCCGCGACGACGGCAAGATCACCGGCTCCGGACCCTACCTCCTGGACTCCTACGAGGCCGGTGTCTCCGCGGAGCTGACGAAGAACCCCGACTACAAGGGCTTCGCCAACCGGAAGAACAACGCGGTCACCATCCGGTACTTCGAGAAGTCCGGCGAGATGGTGAACGCGCTCAAGGCCAAGGAGATCGACGCCACCTACCGCGGTCTGACCGCCGAGGAGGTCGTCGGCCTGGAGGACAAGAAGGAGGGCAACGACGGCCTCCAGATCATCGAGACCACCGGCGCGGACATCCGCTTCCTGGTCTTCAACCCGAAGGACCCGGCCGCCGCCAAGCCCGCCGTCCGCAAGGCCATCGCCCACATCGTGGACCGGGACGCCCTGGTCGCCAAGGTCTACCGGGGCACCGCCGAACCCCTCTACTCGATGATCCCCAAGGGCATCTCCGGGCACACCACCAGCTTCTTCGACACCTTCGGCGACCCGGACGTGAAGAAGGCGAAGGAGATCCTCACCGAGGCCGGGATCACCGCTCCGGTGAAGATGACCTTCTGGTACACCACCGACCGGTACGGCTCCTCCACGCAGCCCGAGTTCGAGGAGCTGGAGCGGCAGCTGGAGAAGACGGGGCTCTTCGACATCACGCTGGAGAGCGCCCCCTGGAAGACCTTCCAGGAGGGCTTCACCCAGGGCGAGTACCCGGTCTTCGGCCGTGGCTGGTTCCCCGACTTCCCGGACCCGGACAACTTCATCGCCCCGTTCGTCGGCGAGGAGAGCGTCACCGGAACCCCGTACCGCAACAAGGAGATCACCCAGCAGCTCATCCCGGCCACGCGGCAGGAGAGCGACCGGGGCGCGGTCAGCAAGCAGTTCGAGCGGGCCCAGCAGATCCTCGTCGACGACGTCCGGCTGCTGCCGCTCTGGCAGGGCAAGCTGTACGTGGCCTCCGGCGAGGACATCGGCGGCGGCGAGCGCGCACTGGACCCGCAGACCGTCATGCAGATGTGGGAGCTGTACCGCAAGGCCAGCTGGTAGCAGGTAGCAGGTGCGCGGGCCCGGGGAGCAGGTCTCCCCGGGCCCGTTGTCAGTGGCGGGCGGTAGGTTCTGGGATCAAGAACCTGTTGCTCACCGGAGGTTGTGGACGTGACCGATATCGACCTGCTGCCCGAGTCCTGGCGCGGCGTCCTCGGCGAAGAACTGCAGAAGCCGTACGTCAAGGAGCTGGCGGACTTCGTCGAGGAGGAGCGGTCCAAGGGGCCCGTCTATCCGCCGCGCGAGCAGGTCTTCGCCGCCCTCGACGCCACGCCCTACGAGAAGGTCAAGGTCCTCGTCCTGGGCCAGGACCCGTATCACGGCGAGGGCCAGGGGCACGGGCTCTGCTTCTCCGTGCGGCCCGGCGTGAAGACGCCGCCCTCCCTGCGCAACATCTACAAGGAGATGCAGGAGGAGCTCGGCCTGCCCATCCCGGACAACGGCTATCTGATGCCGTGGGCGCAGCAGGGCGTGCTCCTGCTGAACGCGGTGCTCACCGTGCGCGGCGGCGAGGCCAACTCCCACAAGGGCAAGGGCTGGGAGAAGATCACCGACGCGGTGATCCGCGCCGTCGCCGAGCGGCCCGACCCGGCCGTCTTCGTCCTCTGGGGGAACTACGCCCAGAAGAAGCTCCCCCTGATCGACGAGGAGCGCCACGTCGTGGTGAAGGGCGCCCACCCCTCCCCGCTCTCCGCGAAGAAGTTCTTCGGCTCGCGGCCCTTCACCCAGATCGACGAGGCCGTCGCGGCCCAGGGCCACCAGCCGATCGACTGGCGCATCCCGAATCTCGGCTGAGGCCCGACCGGGCCGTGGAGCCCGTGCCTCAGCCGTATTGCCCCGGCCCGGCGCTAGCGTCGGGAAGGACCGGGACCACGACCGGCCGGGACGGGCCAGAGGAGACCGCAGTGGTGGAGCAGCAGCAGGAGGCGTCGTCCGAGGACGCCGTCATGACCAGGATCGGCCAGGCGGTCATGCTGCTCCACGGCGGTGACCGGGAGGAGGCCCGCAACCGCTTCGGCCTTCTCTGGTCGGAGCTCGGCGCCGACGGTGACGGCCTGCACCGCTGCACCCTCGCGCACTACATGGCGGACACCCAGGACGACCCCGGGGACGAGCTCGCCTGGGACCTGCGGGCCCTGACGGCCGCCGAAGGGCTGAGCGGCGAGCGGCCGGCCGAGCACCGGGACTCCTTGGCGGTCCAGGCGCTCTACCCCTCGCTCCACCTCAACCTGGCGGCGGACTACCTCAAGCTCCAGCGCCCCGACGCGGCCCGTATCCACCTGCGCCAGGCCCGCGACGCGGCGGACGCGCTGGAGGACGGCGGGCCCGCCGGGCAGGGGGCATACGGCGGATACAGCGGTTACGACGCCGGAGTGCGGGCCGCCATCGAGCGGCTGGAGGAGCGGATGCGGGGGGTGTGAGCCCCGGCGGGCTTCACCGCCCGTACGTCTCCTCGCAGATCCGGGCCTCCCTGCTGCCCGCGGGCCAGCCGCCGTATCCCCGGCCGAGCGCGCACACGTCATGCAGGCCGCCGCCCCGGGTCTGCGGCAGGGCGGGCAGCACGCCGGGAGGGATGACCGGGACCTGCCGGGGCGGTGTCCGCCGGGGCGGTGGCGCGGCCCGCTCCGGCGGCCGGGGTGCCGGGGGAGGCCCCGCCCGCCGGGCTTCCGCGGAGGAGCGAGGCGCGGGGGAGGCGGGCCTGCCCGGTGAGGGGCTCGGCTCCACGATGGTCTCCAGCGCCTCCCGCCCGGGTGGCTGCACCACCTGCGGGAACACGTCCTGGGCCGCTCTGCTGCTCTCCGTCGTCGAAGGCTGCCGCGGGCCCGCCTCCGGATCGACCGACACACAACCGGAGACGGCGGTGACGGCCACCCCGACCAGGAGTTTCGTGGTGAATCTGGTTCGCTGCACGCGGGTAACTCTGCGCTGCGGGCAGCCGCCCGGGCAGCCCGTGGGCGAGGAATGGCCCGCACGAGTGACCCGGTCAGCACGGCGCCCCGGCCCGGAGTCAGAGGGCGGACGGGCGCGCGCGGGCAGCCGGACCCGTCCGTCGCCCGTCGCGCCGTCGACGCGCTCCCGCACCAGGTCGGCGTGGCCGTTGTGCCGGGCGTACTCCTCGATCATGTGCGTGTGGATCCAGCGCAGGCTGAACGGCTCACCCGCCGAGCCGACACCCTGCGAGAAGTCGTCCAGGCCGTACCCGGCGGCGCTCTTGCGGGCCGCCGCTATCTCCGCCCGCCACACGGACTCCGTCCCGGCCCAGGTGGTGGACTCCGTCACCTTGAAGTCCCCGTCCGGGTCCTCCTGGAGCATGATCACGACCCTGGCCAGGCATTTCTTTCCTGGCGGCCGCCGGAAGCGGCAGGACGGCGGCCCCGTATGCTGCCGGGCAACGGAACTGACGGAACTTCCGCACGGCGAGAGGGAGACCCCTGTGAAGGTCGGTTGCATCGGGCTCGGCGACATCGCGCAGAAGGCGTATCTGCCGGTGCTGAGCGCCGTGCCGGGGGTCGAGCTGCACCTCCAGACCCGTACCCCCGCCACGCTCGACGCGGTGGGCGACACGCACCGCATCCCGGCCGCCGCCCGCCACACGACTCTGGACTCGCTGCTCGCCGAAGGGCTCGACGCGGCCTTCGTGCACGCCCCGACGGCGGTCCACCCGGAGATCGTGGAGCGGCTCCTCGAAGCCGGGGTCGCCACCTATGTCGACAAGCCGATCGCCTACGAGTACGCGGAGTCCGAGCGGCTGGTGAACCTCGCCGAAGAGCGCGGTGTCAGCCTCGCCGTCGGCTTCAACCGCCGCTTCGCGCCGGGCTACGCCCAGTGCGCCGAGCACCCCCGCGAGCTGATCCTGATGCAGAAGAACCGCGTCGGGCTGCCCGAGGACCCCCGCGCCCTGGTGCTCGACGACTTCATCCACGTCGTCGACACCCTGCGCTTCCTGGCCCCGGGACCCGTCGACCACACCACCGTGCGGGCCAGGATCGTGGACGGCCTGATGCACCACGTGGTGCTCCAGCTCTCCGGCGACGGCTTCACCGCGATCGGGATGATGAACAGGCTGAACGGGTCGACCGAGGAGATCCTGGAGGTCTCCGGCCGGGACACCAAGCGCCAGGTCCTCAACCTCGCCGACATCGTCGACCACAAGGGCCAGCCCAGCATGCGCCGGCGCGGCGACTGGGTGCCGGTGGCCCGCCAGCGCGGCATCGAGGCGTGCGTCCACACGTTCCTGGACGCGGTCCGCGCGGGCAAGGTGCTCAGCGCTCAGGACGCTCTGGCGACCCATGAGCTGTGCGAGCGGATCGTCCGGGACTCCCTGGAGCAGGCCTCCTCCTGAGCGCCCGCAGCCCCTCGGCGGCGCACAGGGCGGCCAGCGCCGCCAGGGCCCCGTACACCGCCCAGTCGCCGAAGCGGACGTAGAGCGTGGTGCCGCGCGTCAGCGGTACGTCGTACACGGCCGCCGCGCTCTCGTCCGTACCGAGCGGCGTCCCGATCCGCTCCCCGCGCGGCCCGTACACGGCGCTGATCCCGGTGAGCGTCGCGTGCACCATGGGGCGGCCGTTCTCGGCCGACCGCAGCGCCCCCAGGGAGGCGTGCTGGGCCGGTGCCCAGCTCTCCTGGAAGGTGGAGGTGGCGGACTGCGCGACGAGCACCTGGGCGCCGTCCCGGGTCAGCCGCCGGCTCATGTCGGGGAACGCCGACTCGAAGCAGACCAGCGGACCGATCCGCAGCCGCTCGTCGCCGTCGGGCAGCGTCATCACGACCTGCCGGTCGCCGCGCAGCCGGTCCTCGCCCGCCGCCTTGCCCACCGAGGTCGCCCAGCCGAGCAGGGAGCGCGCCGGGATGTACTCACCGAACGGCACCAGGCGCATCTTGTCGTACCGGTCCCCGGTCGGCCCGTCAGGTCCCACGAGCACCGCCGACTTGAAGATCCCGCTCCGCCCGGAGCCGTTCGTCTGCCGGGCGTCCACATTGACCAGCAGGTCGGCCCCGGTCTGCCGGGAGAGCGCCGCGAGCCGCCGTGCCGTCTCCGGGTCCCGCCAGGCGCCCGCCCCGATGCTGCTCTCGCCCCACACCACGAGGTCGACGTCCCGGCCCGCCACCGTACGGGTCAGCTCCTCACCCCGGGCCAGCCGCCGCTCCACGCTCCCGGGGCCGGAGATGACACCCGGCTGTACGACGGCGATCCTGGCCGTCCCCGTGGTCACCGGCTGCGGCGCCCAGGCCCACACGAAGGTCACCGTCAGCGCGCACACGACCAGCAGCACCCCGCCCGTCGTCCGGGCCCCGGTCCGCGCGACCGTCAGCAGGACGAGCGCGGTGTTGACCGCCACCACCAGCAGGCTCACCAGCCACACCCCGCCCACCGACGCCACCCGCAGCGCCGGGGCGACCTCCCACTGGCTCGCGCCGAGCAGCCCCCAGGGCCCGCCCAGCCCCTCCCAGGAGCGGACCAGCTCGATCACCAGCCACCCCGACGGCACGGCCACCACCGCGGCGGCCGCCCGCAGCGCGGAGGGCGTGCCGCCGAGCAGCCGCTGGGCCAGCACGCCCCAGGGTGCCCACAGCAAGCCGAGCAGCGCGGCCAGCAGCACGATGAAGACGTGCAGGCTCGGCATCAGCCAGTGGTGGACGGCGATGACGAAGCCGGTGCCGCCGATCCAGCCGTCCAGCGCCGCCCGGCGCGTCGTCCCCGCCGAGCGGATCAGCAGCAGCCAGGGGACGAGCGCGACATAGGCCAGCCACCAGAGCGACGGGGCGGGGAACGCGAGCGCGGGCAGCGCCCCGGCGAGGAGCGCCAGGGCCCCCCGGCCCCAGCCGGACGCCGGAACCCTTCCGCCCCGCATCGGCATGCCGTGCCCTCCTCGTCCCACGTGGGTGAGCAGCCGCGTGATCTGCCAGGTCAGCTCTGTGTACCCAGTGTGGGGGAGGTGATCCCCGGGGGACACAGGACACCCCCGGCCGACGGGTGCGGTTCAGGCCGCTCCGGGCGCCCGGCGCCACTTCTCGTGGACGGTGACCGTACGGATCCGCCAGCCCGGGTCCGTACGGTGCAGCTCGAAGGTGTACCGCCCGCCGGAGACGAAGTCGGGGGCGGTGTCACCGGACCCTGAGGCTTCGCCCTTCCGCGCCAGGCGCATCGGGTTCAGGTAGTCGGCCCGCACCTGGGCCCGGTCGCCCGGGTAGCCGCCGAGGTCCTCCAGGTCGATGCGCCGGTTGACGATCAGGTGCTGGCGGATCGCGAAGAGGCGCATCGTGCCGGTGAGCCAGCGCGCGATCTCGTCCGCCGGGCCCTCCACGCCGCCCGCGCCCGTGTAGTCGGCGCGGCCGTCCGGGGTGAACAGGGCTCCGTAGGCGGGCCAGTCGCCGTCGTCCACGGTCACGGCGTACCCGGTGATCACATCATCGATGGCGAGCCGGTCCATCACGGTCGCGAGTGCCACACGCTGTGTCATCGGTCAAGTCTCGGTCAAGCCGCCCGCCACGCCAAGGGGCCTGCGCGGTCGGGCGGATGACCGCCCACCCGGTCAGCAGGGCACGACCGCGACCGGGCCCAGCGCGTGCGTGACCGTCGTCTGGGCCACCGGGGAGAGGCCGAGACCGAGCGACTCCCCGCCCTTCCGGCGGCCGATCACCGTCAGGGCCGCCGTGGCGGAGGCCGTCACCAGGGTGCGCGAGGCGGACCCGTTGACCGGCTCCCGTACGACCTCCACCTGCGGGTACCGCTCCTGCCAGCCGGAGGTCACCTCGGCTAGGCCCCGCTCGGCCGAGCCCTGCGCGGACTCCCGGTCGAAGACCGGTCCGCCCGCGAGCATCGAGGAGAACATCGTCCAGCCGTGCACGATCCGCAGCCGTGCGCCGGGCCGGGCGGACGCGGTGGCGAAGGCGAACTCCAGGACCGCCTCGCTGCTCTCGTCGGCGGCCACCCCCGCCACGATGTCGGAGTACGCCTCCTCGTCCTCGGGCCGGTCGTCCTCGTCCGAGCGGCCGTCCTGCACGATGACGACCGGGCAGTTCGCCATCGACGCGGTGGCCAGGCTGTTGGAGCCGATCATCAGCGACCGGAAGCCGCCGAGCCCCCGCGAACCGACCACGACCATCGACGCGTCCCGGCTCAGCGAGACGAGAGCCGCCGCCGGGAAGTCCAGCGGGGCCAGCGTCGAGGGCCGTGACGCCGGTGCGACCAGTTCACTCCGGCGTACGGCCTCGGCGAGCAGTTCGTCCGCCTCGTGCTGCCCGGTCTCCTCGTCGACGTTCCGGGTGAGCGGCCGGACATGGACGATCAGCAGCGGCAGGTCGCGCCGCGCGGCCTCGCGCGCGGCCCAGTCCAGCGCCTGCCGGCTGTGGGTGGAACCGTCGACGGCGGCGATCACGGGAAGATCATGAGTGGTCATGGACCCGAGCGTACGGCGGTGGGCAAAAAGCGCCGGTCAGTCGTGGTTGTGGCTGGAGGAGGTGTCGTCCGGCGGCACGGTCCGCCCGCCGTCGCTCCCGCTGACCACCACCACGACCAGCGCCACCACGACCCCCACCACCGCGAGCCGGCCGCCCAGGCGCAGCGCCCAGCCCGTCCGGGAGACGGCGGCACCGGGCGTCAGGGGCAGCTTCTCGGAGCGGCGGGCCGGGCGCAGCAGCCGGACGAGCAGCAGGGCGGCGATCGGCAGCTGGAGCAGCCACACGCTGGTGCGGAACCAGCCGTCGTACCAGACGTTCGTCCCGTACAGCAGGGTGTGCCAGACGCTCAGCACGTAGACCACGATCACGAAGCGGTGCAGGACGCGCCAGGTCTTCGGGCCGATGCGGTGGCGTACGTAGAAGAGCAGGCCGAGCGGGATCGCGAGGTACAGCGCCGCCTGGCCGATCGGGATGGCGATCTGGCCGGTCCCCGAGGTGTAGCCGCCCGGGACGAACGTCTCGACGAAGGCGGTGCCCAGCGCGGAGTTCCAGGCGTCGGTGGAGTGCCGGAACAACTCGGCGCCGAACAGCAGCGCATGAGCGGTGATCAGCGCGATGGTGTTGAGGCTCGTGGTGCGGTGCAGGCGCTCCAGGCGGGATCCCGAGAGCGGCAGGCGGCCCGGGCGCCGGCCGGAGAGCAGGAGGCCGAGGATGACCGTGCCCCAGGCCCAGAGCAGCGCGGACCAGCCGAACGCCTGGCTGAGGAAGTACATCCAGAAGCCGCCCGCGTCGGCCATGAACGGCATCACGGAGACCGTGGAGGAGGTCTTGTTGCGGATGCGTATGTAGAGCAGGACGAAGACGGCCGCCGTCACCAGGAGCGCCACGAGCCCGTCGGGCCAGGAGGCGCGCAGGTCGGAGCGGAGGGTGGTGCGCTGGGCGGTACGGGGCTGCCGGGGGCCGGGGAGTTGGGCGTCCGGCGTGGCGTCGGTCTCGGTCTCGGTCGCGGGGGATGCGGTGGGGAGTTCGGCGGCCGCTGCCGGTTCGGGTGCGGGGGTCTGGTTCGTCATGCGGCCTCTTCGGGGGCGTCGACTGGCGGGGCGGATGCGTCGGCCCCGGGCCACGAGGCTTATGCGGACGCGTTGTTGGAGCAGTCGGTGGGGGAGAGGCGAAAGTTCCCCCGATGGTTGTGTGACATGAATCACAGGGATGACGCCTGGGGCAAACGGGGTGAACTCCCGCTGTTTCCGCATCTGCTGGTCTTCTCCACGAGGTGGGGGAGGCTGGCACGATGGCCGCCATGGGAGCCGGAACCGCACTCCGCCTCGCCCGCACCGCGCTGTTCGCGGTCGTGTGCGTCGCCGTGTCCGGGCTCGGCCATGCCCTGATGTCCGGCGGCCCCCTGCCGCTGCCGCCCCTGCTGGCCGTGCTCGTACCGGTCGCCGCCGCGGGCTGGTTACTCGCCCGCCACCAACGGAACGCCCTGGTCACCGTCTCCGCCCATGTCCTGGGCCAGTTGGGGCTGCACGCCTACTTCACCGCGTACGCCACTGGGGGAGCACACCACGCGCACGGGGCGATGCCCCACGCCACCCACGCGGGCCCGGCCGGGGACGTCTCGCACCGGATGGAGCTGCTCGCGGCCTTCGACGCCTCGGTGTTCACCACCGGCATGGCCGCCTCCCACGCCGTCGCCGGGCTGATCTGCGGCTGGTGGCTGTGGCGCGGCGAGATGGCGCTCGCCCGGTTGGGCCGCTGCCTGGCCTACTTCGTACGGACCCCGCTGCGGACGGCCTGGCGCCTCTGGTCGGCGACGCCCCTCGACGGGATCTCGCCTTCTCGGCCGCGCGCCCGCCGCCGGCCGGGCCGCCGCCTTCAGGACCTCCTCGCCCTGCACGCCATCTCCCGGCGCGGTCCACCGCTTCCCGTCCCCTCCCTGTGACCTCCAGCCGCCCGCCCGGTTCCGTGTGACCCGGTGGCGGTACGGGTGTGCGCTCGCGCCCACACCCGTGTCAGGCATGCCGGTACCGCCGGACCCGCCCCCAGGGCCCGTCCGCGCGGCCGGCCACGCGGAGCCGGGCGATGACCACGCCAGGGCTCCGCCAGGACGCGAAGGACTGCTGTGACCCTTACTGCCACCCCCCTCCCCGCCGGGCCGCCCGTCACCCCGGCGCCCCGGCCCCGGGTGTACGCCACCCGCCAGAACGACGTCCAGATCACCGACTGGGCGCTGGCCGCGGGCGGCGGCGACCGGGAGGCCGCCGACCGCTTCGTCCGGGCGACCTACGAGGACGTCCGCCGGTTCGTCGCCTACCTCAGCGCCGACGTCCCCGGCGCCGACGACCTCGCCCAGGAGACCTACCTGCGGGCGATGAGCGGACTGGCCCGCTTCGCCGGACGCTCCTGCGCCCGCACCTGGCTCCTTTCCATCGCCCGGCGCGTCGTCATCGACCGCCACCGCACCGCCGCCGTTCGCCCCCGGACCGCCGACACCGCCGACTGGCAGGGCGCGGCGGAACGGGCCCAGCCGCGCCACCTCCCCGGCTTCGACGAGTCCGTCGCGGTCTTCGACGCCCTCGGCCACCTGGACCCGGCGCGCCGCCAGGCCTTCGTCCTCACCCAGGTGCTCGGGCTCTCCTACGAGGAGGCGGCGGACGCGGCGGGCTGCCCCGTCGGCACGGTGCGCTCCCGCGTGGCGCGCGCCCGCCGCGAGCTGGCCGGGCAGTGGCGTACGGAACCGGGGGAGCGGGTGACGGTGGCCGCAGGTTCAGCCACGTAGCTCCGAGGCCGTCTCCGCCCGGGGCTCCGACCGGCTCCGGGCGGTACGGCGGCCGCCGTACATCAGCAGCACCGGCAGCAGCAGGCACTGGAGGCAGACCACCACCCAGAACGCCCGCGCCGAACCGGCCGACTCCGCCGCCGCGTACAGCTGACCGCCCACCACCCCGCTGGCGAACGCCCCGATGCCCGCCGCGAGCCGCTGCCGCCCGAACACGGTGGCCGGAGGCGCGGAGCTGCGGGCCAGCGCCTCCAGGTCGTTCTTCAGGAAGAGCACGATCTCGCCCAGGCAGATCAGCGCCCCGCCCACCGCGACGCCCGTGTGCCCGCCCCCGGCGATGGCCGCCATCCCCGCCGCCATGGCCCCGAACCCCCACCGCAGCGCGGCCGGGTAGCTCAGCGCGGCGATCCACTCCGCCAGCATCGGCTGGGCCACGACGAGGAGGGCCGCGTACCCCATCAGGACCACGCCGTAGAAGCCCGCCGAGGTCCGGGGGACCGCGTACAGCGCCAGGTAGTGCTGGAAGAACATGAACGCGTAGACGCTCACCACCGTCACCAGGAACGGCGAGAGACCGGACCGCCGTTCGCCGGGTGAGGGCTCCTGGGGCGCGGCCTTCTCCGGCCGCCCCTCCTCGCTCGGCAGGAACGCATGCCCCACCCCGACCAGTGCGAACAGTCCCGCCACGCACGTGAAAAGCACCCCGGGGGAGCCCATCACCAGCGGCGCGGCGGCCGGGGGGCCGAGCGCCATCCCCGCGTTGAACGCCGAACTGCTCGCCGACAGCAGCCGCGGCCGGTCCGCGTCCGGTGAACCGTCCACCAGATAGGCCTTGTTGGCCGGGAGGTAGAGCGCCGCACCCGCCGACACCAGCAACAGCGCGCCGATCGCCAGGACGGGGCTGGTCAACCCCGGTACGAACGCGGCGAATCCGGCCGTCCGCAGGGTCAGCGCCAGCAGCATCGACCGCCGCAGCCCGATCCGCGCGGCGACCGGACCCGCGACCACACCCCCGGCGAACTGGATCAGTGAGGCCACCGCCAGGACGGAGCCGACCGTGCCGAGCCCGAGACCGAGCCGCTGGTGCAGCAGGACCGACATGTACGGCAGCACGGCGAAGCTGCCCAGCGTGATCAGGAACGAGCCCGCCAGCAGAAACCCTTGCGGAGTGGTGAACCGCTTTTTTTCCGGAGGGCGTTCGGCGCTCACCCCGCCCTCACGGCGTGTCCGCGATCACCGGACGCACCCGGACCGCCGCGCTCCACGCCCGGTGCTGGGCCAGCTCCGCCGTCGCCGCCTCGGCCAGCACCATGCCCGTGCACCCCCGCTGGTCGCCCACATGGGCCAGGGTCTCGCCGGGTTCGCGGACGGGGTACCACTCCACGGACCCCGGAAAGGCCGCGAGTTCGTCCAGACCATGCCAGCCCTTCAGCACGCCCGGCCGGTCCGCGTAGACGAGGACGAAGCCGTACGCGGGGCCCTGACCGCCTTCGAGCGGGGCGTCCAGCAGGGTCGGGCGGCGGCCGAGCGCCTCTTCCATCATCGCCGCGTACACATTGGTGCCCAGCGTCCGGCAGAGCACCTCGCCGACCAGCGCACCGCCGATCCGCCGGTTGACCTCCACCAACTCCGGCCCCTCGGCGGTCAGGATGAACTCCACATGGGCGAACCCCCGCCCGTGCCCCGCCACTTCGAGGACCTGCCCCACCCACGCCTCGATCGCGTCCCGCTCCCCGTCCGGCAGCGCCACCGGGAAGGCCGCGACCTCCTCCCGTACCACCGCCGACCGGGACGTCTGGCGGCTCAGCACCCCCAGCAGCCGGGTGGTCCCCTCCCAGCTCAGGGTCTCCGCGCTGTACAACGGACCGGCGAGGAACGACTCCGCGAACAGCGTACCCTTCAAAGGCTGTTGCTCCGCCTCCGCCAGCGCCCGGTGCAGCGCCTCCCCGTCGTGCACGATCCACACGCCCCGCGACGAGGTGCCCGCCGAGTCTTTCAGCACGGCGGGCAGTCCGACCGTACGCAGGACCGCCTCGGCCCCCTCCGGCCCGGGCTCCACGACCACGGCGGCCGACCGGCTCAGCCCCCGCTCGTACAGCGCCTCCCGGACCCGGCGCTTGTCCCGCAGCAGCCGGACCGCCTCCGGGTCCGGCCCCGGGAGCCCCAGCTCGGCGGCGAGAGAGGCGGCCGGGACGCTCCAGGTGTCCGTCGTGTTGATCAGCCCGGCCAGGGACGGGAGGGCGGCCAGCGCCCGGCGGACCGCTTCCGGGTCGTCGGTGTCCACATCGACGACGTCCAGCGCGTCGGCGGGCAGGGTGGCCAGCTCGTGCCGGTACACCGAGCGGTCACCGGTGAGCAGGCACAGCCGGTGCCCGGTCTCCGCGGCGGCCTCGGCCATCCGGCCGAGCCCGAAGGACAGGGACTCCAGAGCGGCGATCGTCATGGCTGCATCTCCACGGTCGGTACGGGGGCGGGGGCGCCGCCCTGTTCGGGCAGGCGGGCGGCTTCGGGTGCGGCGCGCCGGCCCCACTCCATCACCGACCACGGCGGCCGCAGGGCGTCCAGCGACGCGATCGGGCGGGGCCGCAGTCCGGCCGGGTCCAGCGCCTCGGCGTGCCGGGTAAACACCCGCTCCGCGTACCGGTGTCCGGTGTCGGCGCCCAGCACGAGGTGCAGCCGGCCCGGGTCGCGGGCCGCCTCCCAGGAGGCCGCCAGGTGCGCCGCCCCGGTGGAGAGCCCGGCGAACACCGCGTGCCGGCGCAGCAGTCCGACCGCTCCGGCCATGGCATGGCGGAAGTCCAGCCAGTGCACGGTGTCGTACAGCTCGTGGTGGACGTTCCCGAAGGGGATGGAGCTGCCGATGCCCGCGATGATCGCCTCCGGGTCGCTGAACTGCTCGCTGGCGAAGGTGACGCTGCCGAACGGCTGGATCCCCACCAGCCGCACCGCCCGACCCGACTCCCGTAGCGCGCGGGCCAGTCCACCGGTCGAGGCACCCGTGCCGACCGCGCCCACGACGGTCAGCGGGCCCTCGGGCAGGGAGGCGTCGAGGAGTTCGGCGAACTCCCGGTACCCCTCGTGGTGCACGGCGTCGTGGTACTGCCGCATCCAGTGGAAGTCCGGCCGCTCAGTGAGGAGTTGCCGCACATGGCGTACGCGTAGCTCCTGGTCCAGGCGCAGGCTCTGCGACGGCGGCATCTGGTCCACGGTCGCGCCGAGGATCTCCAACTGGGCGAGCATCGTGGCGTCGACGGTGGTGGAGGCCACGATGTGGCAGCGGAGCCCGTAGCGGTGACAGGCCATGGCGAGCGCCACCGCGTAGATGCCGCTGGAGCTGTCGACCAAGGTCTGTCCGGGCACCACCCGGCCCCGGCGCAGCAGCGAACGGACCGCGCCGAGCGCCGCGTACACCTTCATCGTCTCGAACCGTGCGAGCACCACCTCACCGTCCAGCCGGATCAGATCCGGGGTCTTCACGGCGTCGGTGATGTGCTCGTGGACGGTCGCGGTGGCGGCGGACTGCCGTGCCCCGGACCTCACTTGCGCCGCCCGCGGACGATGAGCCGGTCGGAGTGCTGGTCGTACCCCGAACCGTCGAAGCCGCCGAAGCACTCCACGTCGGTGAAGCCCGCCTCCTCGAAGAGGGCGTGCAGCTCGGCGGCGGAGTAGAGCCAGGAGTGGATGGACGCGGTGCGGGCCGAACTCCCGCGCACCAGCGTCCAGTCGGTGCGCAGCCGCCGCCAGCTGTCGAGGACCGTGTCGCGCTGGACGACGTACGCACCGTCCGGCAGGTCCACCACCTTCGGCCGCCCGATCCAGCCCGCCAGCACCTCCTTGCCCATCACGTCGACCAGCAGCTGACCACCGGGCGCCAGGCTCTCGTGGGCGTTGCGGAGCACCTGGAGGTTGTCCTCGGCGTCCTCGAAGTAGCCGAACGAGGTGAAGACGTTCAGCACGACGTCGAAGGCGCCGGGCTCCGCGTACGTGAGCATGTCGGCCCGCTCCAGGCGGACCTCGGCCCCCGCCGCGTCGCATGTGTTCCGGGCCCGCTCCAGCATCGAGGGCGAGAGGTCGACGCCGGTCACCGCGTACCCGCGCGCCGCCAGCGGCACCACGAACAGGCCCGGTCCGCACGCCAGGTCCAGCACCCGTGAACCCGGTGGGAAGTCCAGCAGGGGCGAGGAGGCGACGAGGGCGGCGGCGGACTCGGCCCGGGCCGGCGGGAACATCGTCGAGGCGAAATCGGACCAGAGCGTCTCGTCCTCGTACCAGTGCATGCCTCTCGGCCTCCTCCCGGCCCTCGTGGGCCGACGTGCCGCCGCGGCTGTTCGCCGGGCTCGTCCTCCAGTAGTCGGCGGCCCGGGCCGGGAAGTTCCCGCCCGGGAGGTGTCCTACGATCACCGGGCGGAGACGGGCCGGACCGCCCGCGGAGGGAGCCGAGGACGATGAGCTGGACCGAAGTGCCGGTGGACACCGAACCGGCGGCGGGAGCCGTCCTGCTGAGCGGTATCCCGGGCAGCGGCAAGTCCACCGTGGCCGCCGCGCTCGCCGCCCGGTTCGCCGCCGCGGCCCACATCGAGGTGGACACCCTCCAGGAGCTCATCGTCACGGGCGGGCGCCGGCCCTCCCCGGAGCGGGACGAGGAGGCGGACCGGCAGATCTTCCTCCGGGCCCGCAACGCCTGCCTGCTGGCGGACAGCTTCGTCAGCGCCGGGTTCCTGCCGGTCATCGACGACGTGGTCGTCCGCCGGGCCCACCTCGACTTCTACCGCCGCCAGATCGCCGTCGGGCCGCTGCACTGCGTGGTGCTCGCCCCGGGCGCCGCGAAGGCGGGGGAGCGCAACCTCGCCAGGGACAAGAAGCTCACCACGGACTGGTCGTTCCTGGACACGGCGATGCGCGCCGAACTGACCGGCGAAGGCGTCTGGATCGACAACGCGGAGCTGACGGTCGAGGAGACGGTGGACGCGGTCCTCGCGGCGACGGGCCTCACGGACCGCTGAACCGGCATTGTCAGACCCCCGTTCTACGGTGGTGACATCTATCCGCGCTGCTGGCTGCTGCGCTGCTGGATCGGCCCCGCCCGGCTGCTCCCGGGCGGGGCCGCACAACGGAAGACGTCAGCCCGCCGACTCACCCGCGTGCGGGCTCAGCGCACCGGTCGAGACGAGGATGAAGATGAGGATGCCGAGGGCCACCCGGTAGTAGACGAAGGGCATGAAGCTCTTGGTCGTGATGAATTTCATGAACCACGCGATGACGGCGTATCCGACGAAGAACGCCACGACGGTCGCGAAGATCGTCGGCCCCCAGGAGACATGGCCCTCGCCCACGTCCTTCAGCTCGTACGCGCCCGACGCGAGCACCGCGGGGATGGCCAGCAGGAACGAGTAGCGGGCGGCGGACTCACGGGTGTAGCCCATCAGCAGACCACCGCTGATGGTCGCGCCGGAGCGCGAGACACCGGGGATCAGCGCCATCGCCTGGCAGAAGCCGTAGATCAGACCGTCCCGGATGCCCAGGTCCTTGAGCGTCTTGCGCTCCTTCACCGCGCGGTGCTTGCCGCCGTCCTCGTCGCGTGCGGCCAGCCGGTCGGCGATGCCGAGGACGATGCCCATGACGATGAGCGTCGTCGCGATCAGCCGCAGATCGCGGAAGGGTCCCTCGATCTGGTCCTTGAGAGTGATGCCGAGCACCCCGATGGGGATCGAGCCCACGATGACCAGCCAGCCCATCTGGGCGTCGTGGTCGGCGCGCATCTCCTTGTCCGTCAGCGAGCGGAACCAGGCCGACACGATCCGGGCGATGTCCTTGCGGAAGTAGATCAGCACCGCCGCCTCCGTGCCGATCTGGCTGATCGCGGTGAAGGCGGCCCCTGGGTCGTGCCAGCCGGCGAACGCGGCCGTCAGCCGCAGATGGGCGCTGGAGGAGATCGGCAGGAACTCGGTCAGTCCCTGAACGAGTCCCAGGACGAATGATTCGAACCAGCTCATGGGGCTTCGGCCATCCCGGAAATGATCGTGCATCGGCCAGGGACGACTGGGCCCGTCGGCAGAGTGCGGCGTACGGAGTGCGGACTACGGCGTGCGGACTACGGAGTGCGGCCGCGGACATCGAGGTCGCGGGAAGCGTATCGCCTGTAGGTGAACGCCAGGATGACCGCAGCGGTCATCCACGTGCCGCCGCACGTTCAGTTGTCCGGCGTGTCCCGGCCGAGCCGGTGGCGCTTGCGCCAGGCCACCAGCGCACCGCCGAGACCGGACACCACGATGAACCCCATCGCCGCCAGGAACAGGGGCGAGGTCGGCGAGGCGGCCTCGCTGCCCGCTATGACGTACGCCGCAGTGTTCGGGATGGAGCCGAGTCCGGTGGCCAGCAGGAAGGGCGGATAGCCCATCCGGGAGGTCGCCGCGCAGTAGTTGGCGGCGGCGAACGGGACGCCGGGGAAGAGGCGGAGCGCCAGCACCGAGCGGAAGCCGTGCCGGCTCAGCACCCCGTCGGCGGCGGTGAGCACCTTGCCGCGCAGCAGGGTGCGCAGCGCGTCCTGGCCCAGCACCCGGCCCAGCAGGAACGAGACGCCCGCACCGAGCACCGTCCCCGCCAGGGCCGCCGCGAGGCCCAACTGCGCGCCGAAGAGGGCCCCCGCCGCGAGGTTGAGGAGCGGACGCGGCACGAACGCCACGGTCAGCGCCCCGTACGCGAGTCCGAACAGCAACGCCGCACCGCCGCCGGTCAGCTGCTCCGGCCAGCCCGACGCCAGCAGTCTCTGTGGCTCGAACAGCAGCATCGTCGAAGCGGCGCCGAGCAGCACGGCGACGAGCAGCGAGAACCGGGACCAGGGGGAGAGCAGCCCCTTCGAACGACGAAGGGCCGTGGCGCCGGCGGGCCGGGCGGTGGGGACGGGGTCGAACATTCGGGGAGAGTAACCGAAAACGGTGTCTGATCGTCGTAATGTGCGTCGCGTGGACCCCGCCGCAGCCCCCGCCCCCGCCGCACCGGACAGCCCGCTCGCCGACACCGTCCTCGCCCGGCTGACCGAGCTGTACGCCCCGGCCGCCGACCCCGTACGGGCCGAGGGCGCCGCCGCGTACATGAAGCACATCGCCCCGTTCCTCGGCATCCCCACCCCACGGCGCCGGGCCCTGTCGAAGGCCGTGCTGGCGGGCACCGAGCGGCCGGACGAGCGGGACTGCACGGCGATCGCGCTGCGCTGCTGGGGGCTGCCCGAGCGCGAGTACCAGTACTTCGCCGTCGACTACCTCCGCCGGTACGTGGCCTCCTGCTCCTCCGGGTTCCTGCCCGTCCTGCACCACCTCGTCACCACCACCCCCTGGTGGGACACGGTCGATCTGCTGGCCGCACATGTCGCCGGGCCGCTGGTCTCCGCCGACCCGGCGCTCGCCCGCGCGATGGACCGGTGGATCGACGACGAGAACCTGTGGGCCGCCCGGACCGCCCTGCTGCACCAGCTCCGCTACAAGGACGCCACCGACACCGACCGGCTCTTCGGCTACTGCCTGCGCCGCGCGGACCACCCGGACTTCTTCATCCGCAAGGCGATCGGCTGGGCGCTGCGGGAGTACGCGAAGACCGATCCCACCGCCGTACGCGACTTCGTCGAGGGCGCCCGGGACCACCTGTCACCGCTGTCGGTGCGCGAGGCGCTCAAGAACCTCTGAGGCGCGGGGAAGCCACCGGAAAACCATTCGACGCGGCGGTCCCGCCCGGACATGATCAGGGCATGTTCCGGTACGCCTTCCTCGCAGCACGGCCCGCAGTCGCGGCCGCGCCGAAGGCTGCCGTGAACGACATGGTCGCAGCCACCACCGCAGCCTTCGTCGCTGCCGCAGCGCCCATCGGCGGCGCCCGAAGCTGACCCTCCCCCGACAGTCCGGCGGACCCCGCAAGGGGAGGGTCGGCGGGGCCCTGGGGTCTTCTCTCTCTCAGCTTCGAGTTCTCAAAGGAACGAGCCATGTCCAAGACGGCTTACGTGCGCACCAAGCCGCACCTCAACATCGGCACCATGGGCCACGTCGACCACGGCAAGACCACGCTCACCGCCGCCATCACCAAGGTCCTCAGCGAGCGCGGTGGCAGCTCCACCTCCTACGTCGCGTTCGACCGGATCGACCGGGCCCCCGAGGAGGCCCAGCGCGGCATCACCATCAACATCGCGCACGTCGAGTACGAGACCGACACCCGCCACTACGCGCACGTCGACATGCCGGGTCACGCCGACTACATCAAGAACATGGTCACGGGAGCGGCGCAGCTCGACGGGGCGATCCTCGTCGTCTCCGCGCTCGACGGGATCATGCCGCAGACCGCCGAGCACGTCCTGCTGGCCCGTCAGGTCGGCGTCGACCACATCGTCGTCGCCCTCAACAAGGCCGACGCGGGCGACCCCGAGCTGACCGACCTGGTCGAGCTGGAGGTCCGCGAGCTGCTCTCCGCGCACGGGTACGGCGGCGACACCGTCCCCGTGGTCCGGGTCTCCGGGCTCAGGGCGCTGGAGGGCGACCCGCGGTGGACGGCGGCGATCGAGGGGCTGCTGGACGCCGTCGACACGTACGTACCGATCCCGGTGCGCTACACCGACGCGCCGTTCCTGCTCTCCGTGGAGAACGTCCTGACCATCACCGGCCGGGGCACGGTCGTCACCGGCGCGGTCGAGCGCGGCACCGTCCGCGTCGGGGACCGGGTCGCGGTGCTGAGCGCGGACATCGAGACGGTCGTCACCGGCCTGGAGACCTTCGGCAAGCCGATGGAGTCCGCCGAGGCCGGGGACAACGTGGCGCTACTGCTGCGCGGCGTCGAGCGCGACCGGGTCCGCCGCGGCCACGTCGTGGCCGCGCCCGGCAGCGTGGTGCCCAGCCGCCGGTTCACCGCGCAGGTGTACGTGCTGTCGACGAAGGAGGGCGGCCGGTCGACCCCGGTCACCACCGGCTACCGGCCGCAGTTCTACATCCGTACGGCGGACGTCGTCGGCGACGTCGACCTCGGCGACACGGCGGTCGCCCGCCCCGGCGACACGGTCACGATGACCGTGGAGCTGGGCCGTGACGTCCCGCTGGAGTCCGGCCTCGGCTTCGCGATCCGCGAGGGCGGCCGCACGGTCGGCGCGGGCACGGTGACCGGCCTGCTCTGAGACCGCCTGCTGCCCGCCACCCCTCGGTTCGGGGGTGGCGGGCGGTGGCGGCGACAATGGAGGGGTGAACGAGCCGATACCCGTCATCCGCGACGTCGACTGCGGCACCGCCCGGCTGCTGCCCGATGTGGACCGCGACCGGGCCTGGCTGCTCACGGTCGACGAGGCTCCCCAGTCCTACGTGGACCTGGACGACCCGACGTACCTGGAGTTCGAGTACGTACGGCGCCTCGCGCATGTCCTGGACTGCGCGGCACCCGAGGACGCCCCGCTGGACGTCCTGCACCTCGGCGGCGGGGCGCTGACCCTGCCCCGGTACGTCGCGGCGACCCGCCCCGGCTCGCGGCAGGACGTCGTCGAGGCGGACCGGGAGCTGCTGCGGATGGTGCGGGAGCACCTGCCGCTGCCCGACGAGAGCGGCATCTCCGTGCACGCCGCCGACGCCCGGGCCCGGCTGGAGGCGGCACCGCCCACGTCCGCCGATGTGATCGTCGCGGACGTCTTCGGCGGCTCCCGGGTCCCGGCCCACCTCACGTCGGCGGAGTACGCGCGGGCCGCCGGGCGGGTGCTGCGGCCGGACGGGATCTACGCCGCCAACCTGGCGGACAGCGCGCCGTTCGCGTTCCTCCGGTCCCAACTCGCCAACTTCGCGGCGGCCTTCGGCGAGCTGGCGCTGATCGGTGAACCGGCGGTCCTGCGCGGCCGGCGGTTCGGCAACGTGGTGCTGCTCGCCTCGCACACCCCGATCGCCACGGCGCCGCTCACCCGCCGCTGTGCCGCCGACGCCTTTCCGGCCCGGGTCACCGACGGGGCGGCGCTGGTCCGGCTCATCGGCGGGGCGCGCCCGGTGGCGGACGTGGACGCGGTCGCCTCGCCGGAGCCGCCGGACGGCGCCTTCAGCATCGGCTGAGCAGCACGGTGCCCTCCGGCCCGGGGGACAGCGTTCCCGGGCGGGAGGGCAGGCGTCAGCGGTGTGTGAGTCGCGTCAGCCGGTCGGCTTGTCGGCGGTGAGGCGGACCGTGCTCAGGATCTGCTGGATGGTGGTGTCCGGCAGCTCGCCGTCGACGCCCTTGGGGCCGTAGAGGATCCAGGTCGAGAACTCGTCGTTGCCGTTCTTGAACGAGAAGGCGATCGACTTGCCGTCGGTGTCGCACTTCTCCTTCTTGGCCAGACCCGTCGCCGTGGCGGTCACGACGCTGCCGGAGAGACCCGACTTCGTGGTGAACGGCTTGGCCGGGGCGATCTTGACCTTGTTCTTGGAGTCGGTCTGGGCGTACGCCGCCCACACCCAGGTGCCCGCCTCGGCACGCGCCGCCTCGTCGGAGTTCTTCGCCCCCCGCGCGCCCTTCGTCCCGACGCCGGCGAGCTCGGTCTCCTCCTTGTTGCCGTCCTTGTCGGAGTCGTCGACGCACCACTTGCTCTTGTAGTAGGCGGGTGCCGAGAAACCGGCGACGGGCTTGCCCGTGGGCTCCTTGGCATCCTCGAAGCCGGCGAACACGCCCGAGCTGGAGACCTCCCAGTCACCGGGCACGTCGAACTGGGTGCCCCACTTCGGGTTGGTGACGACCTTCCAGCCCGGGATGAGGGGCTTGGGGTCGCTCTCGGAGCCGCGCGGGTTCTCCACCGGCGCGGAGCTCGTGTCCTCAGACGTGCTCGGCTTCGCGCTGGGGGAGGCGGACTTCTTGTCGTCGGCGACGGTCGAGCCGCCTTCGTCGTCCTTGTCGTTCAGCACGATGACGCCGGTGACGACGGCGGCCACGACGACGGCGGTCGCCGCGACGATGGCGATGACGGTCGTCTTCTTCTTGTCACCGTCCGGCTTGGGCCCACCGGGCGGGCCCGGCACCGCGTACTGCGGGACGGTCGGCTGCTGGTAGGGATTGGGCTGTCCGTAGCCCGGCTGCCCGTATCCGGGCTGTCCGTAGCCAGGCTGGCCCTGCTGCGGATATCCCGGTTGCTGATAGGGATTCGGCTGCTGGTACCCCGGCTGCTGGTACGGGTTCTGGTTCGAGTCCTGCGGGTTCTGCTCGCCCCCGGGCGGCTGCTGTCCTGGCCACATGGCTGGTAACCATAGATGGGTGTCGTGTGCACTGCTACGGCCACCCCTGTCCCAGTGCTGTCCCGGTGCCGTAACAGCGGTAGGTCCGGACCGGGCGCAGGGGATGGCCAAACATCGCTACTCATGAGTAACCTTCGGTCCATGAGCGCTGAACAGATGACCGTGGGCGAGATGCTCGTCGCGACGGTTCCGATGGCCCGGACCCTCAACCTCGAATTCCTGGAGACGACCCCCGAGCGCGCCGTCGTCCGGCTGCCGGACCAGGCGGAATACCACAACCACGTCGGCGGGCCGCACGCCGGCGCGATGTTCACGCTCGCCGAGTCCGCCAGCGGCGCCATCGTCATCGCCGCCTTCGGCGACCAGATGTCCCGGGCCGTCCCGCTCGCCGTCAAGGCCGAGATCGGCTACAAGAAGCTCGCCATGGGCGAGGTCACCGCGACGGCCACCCTCGGCCGCCCGATCGCCGACGTCGTGGCCCAGCTCGACGCCGGGGAGCGCCCCGAGTTCCCGGTCGCCATCGAGATCCGGCGCGCGGACGGCGCGGTCACCGGCGAGATGACCGTCGTGTGGACCCTGCGCCCCAACAGCTGACGCCTGCGGGCGTACGTTCCCGGGGCCGCCGCCCCCTCCGGTCGGGGAGGGTGCGGCGGCCCCGGTATGCCTGGATGCCGGTCTCAGCCCTCGTGCGCCGCGCGGTGGGCCTTGGCCAGCTCCACGTAACCGGCCGCGTTGAACCGGATGCCCTCCAGCTCCTCCGCCGTCAGCGGCCGCTTCACCTTGGCGGGCACGCCCGCGACCAGCGACCCCGGCGGGACCTGCATCCCCTGCGGTACGAGCGCCTGCGCCGCGACCAGGGACCCGGCGCCGATGTGCGCGCCGTTGAGCACCGTGGCGCCCATCCCCACCAGGACGTCGTCCTCGATGACGCAGCCGTGCAGGACCGCGTTGTGGCCGACCGAGACGCGCGCGCCCACGGTCAGCGGGAAGCCCGGGTCGGTGTGGACGCTGCAGTTGTCCTGGATGTTGCTGTCGGGACCGAGCGTGATCGGGCCGCAGTCGGCGCGCAGCACCGCCTGGTACCAGACGCTGGAACCGGCGGCCAGCGTCACCTCCCCGATCACCACGGAGGTCGGGGCGACGAACGCGTCCGCGTCGATGTCCGGCTCCTTGCCGCCCATGCCCGTGATCAACGCCTGTTCCGCCATGGCCTGCTCCTCGGTGGTCCGGTGGTCCGGTGCTGCTGCGGTGTGCTGCGCTTGGGGCCGTCGATCGGGATCGGGCCGCCTCACACGGTAGGCGACGGCTCCCCGCGCGCGCCGGGGGGTGGGGTGAACATCACAGGTCACCGCACGGATCGCCGCCCCACCGACGGCTACCGTGACCCCGTGCCGAAGAACCGAAACACGTTCTCCTTCCTCGCCCGCCGACGGCGCCGCGCCGCCTCCTGGGTGGTCCACCGCGGCTGGGCATGGGCGCAGGAGGCGGGTGCCGTCACCGCCGAGCACCCGGGCCGGCTGCGCTTCGGCGCGATCGGGGAGGGGACCCGGCTCGCCTTCCCCCAGGGCACCGTCTTCGGGGAGCCGTGGATCCAGCTCGGCGGGCACTGCATCATCGGCGAGCAGGTGACCCTGACGGCCGGGATGATGCCGGACCTGGACCTCGGGCCCGAGCCGATCCTCACGCTGGGTGACGGGGTGGTGCTGGGGCGCGGCAGCCACGTCATCGCCGACACGACGGTGAGCATCGGCTCGGACACGTACTGCGGTCCGTACGTCTACATCACCTCGACGAACCACAGCTACGACGACCCGCACGAGCCCGTGGGCAAGCAGTGGCCCCGGATGGAGCCGGTGGAGGTCGGCCCCGGCTGCTGGATCGGCACGGGCGCGGTGATCCTGCCCGGCGCCCGGCTCGGCCGCAATGTGGTGGTCGCCGCGGGCGCGGTCGTACGGGGCGAGGTCCCCGACCACGCGGTGGTCGCGGGGGCCCCGGCGCGTGTCGTACGGAGGTGGGACCCGGAGAAGGGCTGGCAGCCGCCCCTGCGCACGCCGGCCCCCGTGCCGATCCCGAAGGGCGTCACGCCTGAGCAGCTGCTCGCACTGGCCGAGCTGGAGGAGGAGCAGAAGCAGGAGCCGGACACCCGCTGACGGCGCTCCGAGGACCAACGCCCTGCTGGGGCAGGGCCCGTCGCCGTTAGTGTGGGCCCATGCGCGCACCCATCGGCACCTTCGAGGATGCCTCCCCCGCCTCGGAACGGCTCGACCTGCTCCCCGCCCCTGTCGCGGCGGCCCTGGCCGCCGGGTGGGGCGATGTCACCGCCGACCGGATCATCCACGTCGACTCGGACCCGGCCGTGGCCGACACCGCCGTCTTCGTCGAGCACTACGGCGCGGACCTCCTGGACACCTCGGCGAACTGCGTGGTCGTGGCGGGCAAGCGCGGCGGAGAGGTCACCCTCGCCGCCTGCGTGATGCTCTCCCGTACCCGGGTGGACGTCAACGGCGCGGTGCGCAAGCACCTCGGCGCCCGAAAGGCGTCCTTCGCGGCGATGGACACGGCGGTCGGCGAGACCGGCATGGAGTACGGCGGCATCACCCCGATCGGCCTGCCCGCCTCCTGGCCCCTCCTGCTGGACCCCGCCGTGGTGGACGAGGAGTGGGTCCTGATCGGCAGCGGCAGCCGCCGGGGCAAGCTCATCGTGCCCGGCAAGGCGCTCGCCGCCCTCCCGGGAGCGGCGGTCGTCGAGGGCCTCGGGGTCTGACGTCGCGCCCGTCAGGATTCAGGCGTCACGCCCGTCAGAGAAGGGGCGGGTCGGCGCGGCGGGGTGACCGGTCGGCACCCTTCAGCACGTCGATGACGCGCTCATGGGTGTCGCCCACCCGGTCCGTGACCCGTAAGCGCACATGAACGGTGCGGACCTCCGCCATCGCCGCCTCGGTGAACCAGCCGATCAGCATCATTCCCTGGGCCGGAAGGGGTCTGCCGACCCCGATGAAGTGGAGCGCGAAGTCCGCCCGGTCGACCGGTCCCCGCTCCTCGATCAGCCTCACGGCCTCGTCCCGGCGCACCCAGCCCGCCTCGTCGTCCGCCGCATCCGTGTCCCCGGTGAGGGCGACCCGGTAGCCGAGCTGTTCGACGACGGCCACGTCCTGGGCGGCGTTGAGGACGCTGCACACCCAGGCGAGCCGGTCGTCGGGGGCCATGCCCTCCTTCACCTGGCCGAAGTACCCGAGTGCCGGGCGGACCGCTCGCGCGTACTGCGCCCTGGCCAGCGAGGCGCCCAGACTGCCGACCGCCGCCGTGGTGGCGGACTGGACGTCCAGCAGCTGGAGCTTCCAGGGCCAGGAGTCCGTGAGCGAGTCGGGGGCGTTCTCGCGCCACACGCTGTAGGCGAGCAGCAGCAGGGACAGATAGACGAGCCAGGTCAGCAGGCCGGACAGGACGCGATTTCTCCGCACCACCCGCTGCGATGTGTTCACGCTTCGGACCCCCCGTCGGCCGCCGTGCGAGCAGCGTCACTCTAAGGACTCCGAAGGATGTGCGATAGAGCGCCTGTTCGAGCGCCCGGTCACCGATGTTCCGTGAGCCACCCGGTGGCGAAGTCGACGGCCGCCCGCAGCCGGAGCAGCCTGCAGGGCGCGGACCCCAGCAGACCCGTCCGTACGTCACCGGGGCCGGCGGCCTCCTCGAACGCCGCGCCCAGGGACGCGAAGTCGCCGTCGTCCAGGGCGACATCCTCGTACGCCCACCACTGCCGCACGCCCCGCAGGGTCACCACACAGCGGTAGGTGCGGAGGGGAGGGCCGGGTCTGCGGTACTCGCCCAGGTGGAAGGCGGTGCAGGTGTCGTAGCCGGTGCCGAGCAGGAGGGCCCTGGCGTCGGCCTCGTACAGCCGGGCGAGCGGGGAGTCCTCGCCGAGGTGGCAGTCCGGCCGGTGCCCGGCGAGCAGCTTTCCGGCCGCCGGGCCGATCGCAGCGAAGGAGGTCTGCGGATGGCCGCTGCGCTCGGCCCCCGCCGCCGTCCGTACGGTCTCCGCCAGGGCGCCCACCGAGGGGGCGGGGGTGGTCGCCGGATCGAACGGCGCCATCGACGCGCGGACGGCCTCGCGCGCCTCGGCGTCCAGGCCCCGCACACGGGCGCGGTAGTGCGGCGAGGTGTCCGAGTTCTCCGGGGTGAACGAGGGGACCACGACGGTCCCGTCCCGTCCCACGGCCCGGCGCAGGGCCGCCAGCACGGCCTCAGGCCCGCCGGAGACCGGCCCCACCGCCCGCAGGGAGGCGTGCACCAGCAGCACATCGCCGGGGCGCACACCCAGCGCGGACAGCGTGCCGGTCAGCCGGTCGCCGTCGAGAGGATCGCTCACGGCGGGGATCCTTCCCCATGCGGGCCTCTCCCTAGCCCAGGCGCGGAATCTCGATCGCCGGGCACCGGTCCATCACCATGTCCAGCCCCGCCGCCCGCGTCCGCCCGTAGGCGGCCGGGTCCACGACATCGAGCTGGAACCACACCGCCTTCGCCCCCACCGCCGCCGCCTCGTCCGCGACCCCGCCCGCCAGCTCGCTGTTGACGAACACGTCCACCACGTCCACCGGGAAGGGGATCTCCGCCAGCGAGGCGTACCCCTGTTCCCCGTGCACCGTCTCGGCCTTCGGGTGCACCGGCACCACCCGCTTGCCGAAGCGCTGGAGGACCTGCGCCACGCCGTAGGCGGCCCGGGAGCGGTTGTTGGAGAGGCCCACCACCGCCCAGGTGTCGCCCGCGTCCTGAAGAATCCGCCGGATCGTCTCTGTCTCGTTGTCCCTGCCGTCTGCGTTCATGCCGGGACAACCGCTGGTCCCGGCCCTGTCATTCCCGCCGGAACCGGTCGGCGGAGGGCCGCATAGGGTGGACGGATGCAGGAGCAGTACCGGACCGTCGCCCGCGCGGGTGTGCACGAGAGCGAGATCAACCGATCGCGTTTCCTCTGCTCCCTCGCCCCCGCCGCCACCGAACAGGAGGCGCAGGACTTCGTCGCACGCGTCCGCAAGGAACACCCGACCGCCACCCACAACTGCTTCGCGTACGTGATCGGCGCCGACGCCTCCGTACAGAAGGCCAGTGACGACGGCGAGCCCGGCGGTACCGCGGGCGTCCCGATGCTCCAGATGCTGATGCGCCGCGAGGTGCGGTACGTCGCGGCGGTCGTCACCCGCTACTACGGCGGGGTCAAGCTGGGGGCGGGTGGACTGATCCGCGCGTACGGGGGAGTGGTCGGCGAGGCCCTCGACGCACTCGGCACGATCACCCGGCAGCGCTTCCGGCTGGCGACCGTCCGCGTCGACCACCAGCGGGCGGGCAAGCTGGAGAACGACCTGCGGGCCACCGGCCGGGACGTGCGCGAGGTGCGGTACGCGGAGGCCGTGACCATCGAGATCGGGCTGCCGGACGCCGACGTCGCCGCGTTCACCGCCTGGCTGGCCGACGCGACCGCGGGCTCGGCCACGCTGGAGCTGGGCGGCGAGGCGTACGGGGACGTGTGAGCGGCTTGCCGCGCCATGAGACGGGCCCCACGGGCGGCCTCACGGCCGGCCCCCTGGGCGGCCTCAGGGGCGGTCTCACGGGCGGTGAATTCTTGATCGATGCGGGTTCGGGGGCCCGGCGGCGTTAGCGTGGTCCGTGCCGGCGGCGGGATCACGGGCCGCTCCGGCGGTGGCCCAGGGGTGGAGGACGACGTACATGCAGCTCGGAACAGGCGGAGCGATCGCGTGAGGATGCTGCACACCTCGGACTGGCATCTGGGCCGGTCCTTCCACCGCGTCCCTCTCCTCGACGCCCAGGCCGCCTTTCTGGACCACCTGGTGGCCACCGTCCAGCAGCGGGAGGTGGACGTGGTCCTCGTCTCCGGCGACGTCTACGACCGGGCCGTCCCGCCGCTCACCGCGGTCGAGCTCTTCGACCGCGCGCTGCACCGGCTCGCCGCCATCGGCGTCCCCACCGTCATGATCTCGGGGAACCACGACTCGGCGCGCCGGCTCGGCGTCGGCGCCGGGCTCTTCGACCGGGCCGGGATCCACCTGCGCACCGACCCCGAGAGCTGCGCCACCCCCGTCGTCCTCACCGACGCCCACGGCGACGTCGCCCTCTACGGCCTCCCCTATCTGGAACCCGCCCTCGTCAAGGACACCCTCCGCGCCGCCAAGGCCGGGCACGAGGCCATCCTGACCGCCGCCATGGACCGGGTCCGCGCCGACCTCGCCACCCGCCCCGCCGGAACCCGCTCCGTCGTCCTCGCGCACGCCTTCGTGGCGGGCGGCGAACCCAGCGACAGCGAGCGCGACATCACCGTCGGCGGGGTCGCCGCCGTCCCCGCCGGGGTCTTCGACGGCGTCGACTACGTGGCCCTCGGCCACCTCCACGGCTCCCAGCGCGTCACGAGCCGCGTCCGCTACTCCGGCTCCCCGCTCGCCTACTCCTTCTCCGAGGCCGACCACCGCAAGACCATGTGGCTGATCGACCTGGACGGCAGCGGCGCCATCGCCGCCGAGGAGCGGATCGACTGCCCCGTGGAGCGCCCCCTCGCCCGGCTCCGCGGCCGCCTGGACACCCTGCTGGAGGACCCGGCCCTCGACCGCCACGAACACGCCTGGGTCGAGGCCACCCTCACCGACCCCGTCCGCCCCGCCGACCCCATGGCCCGCCTCAGCGCCCGCTTCCCGCACACCCTCAGCCTCGTCTTCGACCCCGAGCGGCACCCCGAGGACCCGCTCGCCTCCTACGCCCAGCGCCTCAAGGGCCGCGACGACCACCAGATCGCGGAGGACTTCGTGGCCCACGTGCGTGGCGGCAGCGGACCCAGCGACCCCGAACGCACCGTGCTGCGCGCCGCGTTCGACGACGTACGGGTGGACGAGACCGTGCGCGAGGTGTCCCGTTGAGACTGCACCGCCTCACCCTCACCGCCTTCGGCCCGTTCGGCGCCACCCAGGAAGTGGACTTCGACGCCCTCTCCTCGGCCGGACTCTTCCTGCTCCACGGCCCGACGGGCGCCGGGAAGACGTCGGTCCTGGACGCCGTCTGCTACGCCCTGTACGGGGCCGTCCCCGGCGCCCGCCAGAGCCCCGGTGCCACCCTCCGCAGCGATCACGCCCCCGCCGATCTGCCCACCGAGGTTCTGCTTGAGCTGACGGTCGGCGGACGGCGCCTGGAAGTCACCCGCAGCCCCGCCCAGCCGCGCCCCAAGAAGCGCGGTGGCGGGTTCACGCAGGAGAAGGCCCAGAGCCGACTGCGCGAGCGCGACCCCAAGGGCGACTGGCAGGGCCTCAGCAAGTCGCACCAGGAGATCGGCGAGGAGCTGGCCCAGCTGATCGGCATGAGCCGGGACCAGTTCTGCCAGGTCGTGCTGTTGCCCCAGGGCGACTTCGCTCGCTTCCTGCGCTCCGACGCCGAGGCACGCGGCAAACTCCTCGGCAAGCTCTTCGACACCCGCCGGTTCGCCGCCGTCGAGGAGCGCCTCGCCGAACTGCGCCGGGCGGCCGAGGCCCGGGTGAAATCCGGCGACGAGCAGATCCTCGCCCTCGCCCAGCGCATCGCCCAGGCGGGCGGCCCGGCGGCGACCGAGGCCGCACCGCCGACCGTACGGGCGGGCGAACCGGGCCTCGCCGAAGCGGTCCTGGAGTGGGCCGCGATCGCGCGCAGCGCCGCCCGTGAACACCTCGACATCGCACACACGGTGGTCGCGGAGGCGGAGAACCGCCAAGTCGCCGCCCGCCGCGCACTGGACGCCGAACGTGAACTGGCCCGCCTCCAGGAGCGGTACGCGGAGACCCTGCGGCGGGCGGAGGCGCTGGAGGAGCGGCGCCCCGAACACGACCGCTGCCAGGAGCAGTTGGAGCGCGCCCGCAAGGCGGACCGGGTCGCCCCGGCGCTGGAGCTGCGCGAGGAGGCCGAGCGGGCGTACCGGGTCGCGAGCGACGTACTGGACCGGACCCGGGAGCGGCTGCCCGCCGAGCTGGCCGACTCGGGGGCCGACCGGCTGGCCGAGCTGGAGCGGCGGTTCCGGCAGGAGTTGGGCACCCTCGAAGCGGCCCGCAAGGCCGAGGTGCGCAGCGCGAGCATCGACGAGGAGCGCGCCCGGCTGAACCGGGACGCCCGCGCCGACGACGAGATCGTCCGGGAGGCGGACGCCTGGCTCGCCGGCTGGGACACCACCCGCGCGGAACTCACCCAGCGCATCGAGACCGCACAGGAGGCCGCCACCCGGGCCGAACAGCTCGCCGGACAACTGGCCCCGGCCCGCCTCCGGTTGGACGCGGCCCGGCGGCGTGACGCGCTGGCCACCGACGTACAGGACGCCCGGGAGGCGCTCGCCGCCGCACGTGAACGGGCCCTGGCCGCCTACGAGTCCTGGCTCGGCCTGCGGGAACGCCGTCTCCGCGACATCGCGGCGGAGCTGGCCGCCGGTCTCGTCGCGGGCGAGCCCTGCACGGTCTGCGGCTCGGCCGAACACCCGGCCCCCGCAAGCCCTGGCGACGGCCATGTCGACCGGGCCACCGAGGAGAAGGCCCTCGCCGTCCACCGGTCCGCCGAGGAGACCCGCACCGGCGCCGAGCACGCACTCGCGCTCGTACGCGAACGGCAGGCGGCAGCCCGGAGGGAGGCTCAGGGGGACGATTCCGCGGCCCCCACCGTCGCCGAACTCCACTCCCTGGTCGACCGGTTGAGCGGCGACCACGCCGGGGCCCACCGCCTTGCCGCCGGGACGCACGCCGCGCGTGAGGCGCTGGCCGCAGCCGAGCGGGAGCACGCCAAGAGGGTGGAGCAGCGGCAGGAGGCCCGGAACCGGGCCGCCGCCCGCACCTCCCAGCGCGAGGCGCTCGACCGCGAGCAGGCCGGTCTGGAGGACCAGATCACCGCCGCCCGGGGCGAGTCGGAATCCGTCGCAGCGCACGCGGACCGGCTGACCCGGCGAGTGGCGCTCCTCGCCGACGCCGCCGAGGCCGTACGCGCCGAACAGGACGCGGCCCAGCGCCGGAAGGAGGCCGACGACCGGCTCTCCGACGCGGCCTTCAAAGCCGGGTTCGACACCCCGCAGGCCGCCGCCGCGACGCTCCTCGGCGCCGCCGCACAGCGCGACCTCCAGCACCGCATCGACGCCTGGCAGGCGGAGGCGGCGGCGGTCGCCGACCGGCGCACCGAACGGGACGCACGCGAGGCCGCCGGACGCCCGGCGGCACAGGCCGCAGCGGCCGAAAGTGCCCACGAGACGGCGGAATGGCTGCTGCGCGAAGCCGCCTCGGCCCGCGCGGCCGCCCGCGACCGGTGCGCCGAACTCGACCGGCTCTCGGGACGGGCGGCCGAGGAGGTACGCCGACTGGGGCCGGTGCGCCAGGAGTACGAGCGGGTCGCCCGGCTCGCCGGTCTCACCGCGGGGACCTCCGCCGACAACGAACGCAAGATGCGCCTGGAGGCGTACGTCCTCGCCGCCCGCCTCGAACAGGTGGCCGCCGCGGCCACCGCCCGCTTGCAGCGGATGTCCTCCGGCCGCTACACGCTCGTCCACTCCGACGCCCGCACGGGCGCCCGCCGGGCCGGGCTCGGACTCCACGTCGTGGACGCGTGGACCGGCAGCGAACGGGACACGGCCACGCTCTCCGGCGGGGAGACGTTCTTCGCCTCCCTGGCCCTGGCGCTCGGCCTCGCCGACGTCGTCACCGAGGAGGCCGGGGGCGTACGCCTGGACACCCTCTTCATCGACGAGGGCTTCGGCAGCCTGGACGACCAGACCCTCGACGAGGTGCTCGACGTGCTGGACTCCCTGCGGGAGCGGGACCGCAGCGTCGGGATCGTCAGCCACGTGGCCGATCTGCGCCGCCGCATCCCCGCCCGGCTCGAAGTGGTCAAGGACCGGCACGGATCGACGGTGCACCACCGCCTCTGACGCCTCCGGGGGGTGGCTCCGGCGGCTCAGCGGGCGATCGCGCGCCGGGGGAGCGGCGAGGAGTAGACGACGCTGGTGGTCACCGAACCGAGCGCGCCGATCCGGCCGGTCACCTCCTCCAGGTGCCGCATCGAGCGGGCCGTCACCTTGAGGACGAAGCAGTCGTCACCGGTGACATGGTGCGCCTCCACGATTTCCGGGGTCGTCTC
The DNA here is from genome assembly GCF_000718135.1 of Streptomyces cyaneofuscatus. Taxonomy (GTDB): domain Bacteria; phylum Actinomycetota; class Actinomycetes; order Streptomycetales; family Streptomycetaceae; genus Streptomyces; species Streptomyces cyaneofuscatus. The sequence goes on from NZ_JOEM01000010.1 coordinate 106,632, forward strand.
CAGGAGGTCGTGGAACGGCTTGTAGTTCCCGTTCGGGTAGCGCAGCCGTACGAGTGCGAGGACCGGCAGCCCGAGCCGCTCGGCGTCGACCACCGCCGCGTAACCGCTGATCACCCCGGTCTCCTCCAGGCGCCGCACCCGTTCGGTCACGGCGCTCGGGGACATGGCGACGGCACGGGCGAGCTCGGCGAAGGTGGCCCGGCCGTCACGCTGGAGGACATCGAGAATGCGCCAATCGGTGGCGTCCGGGGAATACTCGGTCATGCCGACGAGACAACAGGGAAATCCCCGGCGGATCAAGAGGAGCGCCGGGGAATCCCACTTCCTGGTCCCGGACGACGGTCATAGATTCATGGTCATGACCTCCCCGGCCACGGCCACCGCCGTCAACCCCGTCCTGCGCGTCCCGCCCGCCTCCCCGGCCGCGGCCGCCGCCTACTTCGGCGCCTCGCTCGCCTTCCACGCCGATGTCTCCGACGTCGCCTCGGCACTCGCCGCCGACGGTGACCCCGGGTTCGTCGTCGTGGACTCCCGTTCCACCGCCTTCTGGGACCAGGGGCACATCCCCGGCGCGGTTCACCTGCCCACCGCCCTGATCCCCGAGCAGGCTGCCCGGCTGCTGGACCCGGCCGTCCCGGTCGTCACGTACTGCTGGGGGCCGGGATGCAACGGCGCCACCCGCGCGGCCCTGGCGCTCGCCCAACTCGGCTACCAGGTGAAGGAGATGCTCGGCGGCTTCGAATACTGGGCGCGCGAGGGCTTCGCCTTCGAGACCTGGGAGGGCGGCGAGCGGCGCGCCGCCGACCCGCTCACGGCACCGGTCGACGACGACGCCGACTGCGGCTGCTGAGGGCCAGGCCGTCGCGCTCACACCACCGGCCGTGACCCGCTCCGCGAACGGGCCACGGCCGGCGGGCAGGACGGATCAGAGCCGGGACAGCTCGTCCACCAGATCGTCCAGGCCGAGCGACCCCTGCGAGAGCGCCGCCATGTGCCAGGCCTTGAGGTCGAACGCGTCGCCGTGCGCCGCGCGGGCGTTCTCCCGGCCGAGCAGCCAGGCCCGCTCGCCCAGCTTGTAGCCGATGGCCTGGCCCGGCATGGACAGGTAGCGGGTCAGCTCGCTCTCCACGAAGTCGGCCGGCCGCCCGCTGTGGTTGCCGAAGAACTCCTGCGCCAGGTCCGGCGTCCAGCGCTCGCCCGGGTGGAACGGCGAGTCCGCCGGAATCTCCAGCTCCAGGTGCATGCCGATGTCCACGATCACCCGGCAGGCCCGCATCATCTGCGCGTCCAGGTAGCCCAGGCGCCGTTCCGCGTCGGGAAGGAAGCCCAGCTCGTCCATCAGCCGCTCCGCGTACAGCGCCCACCCCTCGGCGTTGGCGCTGACCTGGCCGAGCGACGTCTGGTAGCGGGAGAGGCTGTCGGCGACGTGCTTCCACTGCGCGATCTGGAGGTGGTGGCCGGGAACGCCCTCGTGGTACCAGGTCGAGACCAGGTCGTACACCGGGAAGCGGGTCTCGCCCATGGTGGGCAGCCAGGTGCGCCCGGGGCGCGAGAAGTCTTCGGAGGGGCCCGTGTAGTACGGGGCGGCGGCGCCGCCGGGCGGGGCGATGCGGGACTCCACCCTCCGTACCCGCTCGGCCAGTTCGAAGTGCGTGCCGTCCAGCGCCTCGATGGCCTCGTCCATCAGGCCCTGGAGCCACTCGCGGACCTCCTCGACCCCTTCGATGTGCTTGCCGTGCACATCGAGGTGGGCGAGCGCCTCCCAGGGGCCGGCGCCCGGCAGGATCTTCGCGGCCTCGGTCCTCATCTCGGCCAGCAGGCGGTGGTACTCGGACCACCCGTACGCGTACGCCTCGTCGAGATCGAGGTCCGTCCCGTTGAACTGGCGCGTCCAGCGGGCGTAGCGCTCCCGGCCCACCGTGTCGGGTGCCCCCTCGATCGCCGGGGCGTAGACGTCCCGCATCCAGTCCCGCAGGGAGGCGAAGGCGGCGGTCGCGAGCCGGGCCCCCTCGGTCAGCTCCGGACGCAGGGCCTCCGGTGCGGGGGCGATGAAGTCCGTGAAGAACGCGGTGCTCTCGCCACCGCCGCTCCACTCGGTGAGCTGCCCGATGAAGGTGGCGGTCGCGCGGGGCCCGCCGTACAGCTTGCGCTCAAGGCCGAGTCCGAGCGAGGCCCGGTACCCCTCGACCGCGGCCGGGACCGCGCGCAGACGTTCCGCGACCGCGTCCCAGTCCTCCTCCGTTTCGGTGGGGGTGACCGTGAAGACGCCGATGAGGCTGTGGGCGGGGGAGTGCAGGTTGGAGACGGCCCGCAGCCCCTCCTCCGCGTCGTGCACGGCGAGTTCCGCCGTCAGCCGCTCGCGCAGGAGCCGTCCGCAGCGGCGTTCCTCATCGCTGTCGGCACCCGGCAGCCGCTCGGCGTCGTCCAGCTTCAGCAGCGTGGCGCGGATGAGGTCGGCGGTCGCGTCCTGACCGGCCGGTGAGAAATCGGGCAGGCGGCGCGAGCTTTCCGGGACACCCAGATAGGTGCCTGTGATGGGGTCGAGTTCGATGACTGCGTCGACGTAGGCGTCGGCGACCTGGCGGGGCAGCGCGCTGCTCGAAGTGTCTGACATGCGGACATCCTCCAACGGCGGGCCCCTCCCCGTCACCACCGCCGAAGGGTCCACGTCCGAAAGACGATCACCGGCGGACCGGTTCGCGCGCGGTCAGGGACGGACCGGCTCGCCCGGCGGCAGCAGCGGGCCGCAGTCCCACTGCTGGAAGATCAGCCGGGTGTCCACCCGGGCCACCTCCCGGCGCGAGGTGAACTCGTCCAGGACCAGCCGCTGGAGATCCGCCGCGTCGGCCACCGCCACCTGGACCAGATAGTCATCGGGTCCGGTGAGATGGAAGAGCGCCCGGGACTCCGGCAGGGCCCGGATCCGGTCGACGAACGGGCCGATGAGCTCGCGGCGGTGCGGCCGGACCTGCACCAGGAGCAGCGCCTGGAGACCCCGGCCGAGCTTCGCCGGATCCAGCCGGAGCTGATCGCCGAGGATGACCCCGGAGCGGCGCAGCCGGGTCACCCGGTCCAGGCAGGTCGAAGGGGCCACCCCGACCTCGGCCGCCAGCTCCCGGTAGGTGGTCCGTGCGTCGTTCTGCAGCAGCCGCAGAATGTGCAGATCCACCGGATCCAGAGCGACAGAATCAGCCATGCGACGAACGTAACACGGTCCTTTGCCGCTACGAGCCGGTAACTGTTCAGAGTGTTGTCATGGACAACGAAGTCTCGATGACGCCCCCTGCCCCCACCCCGTCCAGGGCGCTGGCCACCGAAGCCGTGCACGCCGGACGCGACGACCTCGCCTCCCTCGGCCTGCACGCCCCTCCGCTCGACCTGTCCACCACCTACCCCTCCTACGACTCGCGCGGTGAGGCCGAGCGGATCGACGCCTTCGCCACCACGGGCGCCCGGCCGGACGGCCCGCCCGTCTACGCGCGCCTCGACAACCCGACCACCGCCCGCTTCGAGACGGCGCTCGCCCGGCTGGAGGGGACCGACAGCGCTGTCGCGTTCGCCAGCGGCATGGCCGCTCTCACGGCGGTCCTGCTGGCCCGCGCGAGCATGGGGCTGCGCCATGTCGTCGCGGTCCGGCCGCTCTACGGGTGCAGCGACCACCTGCTGGGCGCCGGGCTGCTGGGCACCGAGGTGACCTGGACCGACCCGGCGGGCATCGCCGACGCGATCCGCCCGGACACGGGTCTGGTCATGGTCGAGACCCCGGCCAATCCCACCCTGGCCGAGATCGACATCCGGGCCGTCGCCCACTCCTGCGGCTCCGTGCCGCTCCTGGTCGACAACACCTTCGCCACCCCCGTCCTCCAGCGCCCCGTCGAACACGGCGCCCGGATCGTCCTGCACAGCGCCACCAAGTACCTCGGCGGACACGGCGACGTGATGGGCGGAGTCGTGGCCTGCGACGAGGAGTTCGCCGCCCGGCTTCGCCAGGTGCGGTTCGCCACCGGGGGAGTGCTGCACCCGCTGGCCGGCTACCTGCTCCTGCGGGGCCTGTCCACCCTGCCGGTCCGCGTACGGGCCGCCTCGGCGAGCGCCGCCGAGCTCTCGCGCAGGCTGACCGCCGACCCCCGGATCGCGCGGGTGCACTACCCGGAGATCGGCGGCGCGATGGTCTCCTTCGAGGTGTACGGGGACCCGCACGCCGTGATCGCCGGCGTACGGCTCATCACCCCCGCCGTCAGCCTCGGGAGCGTGGACTCGCTGATCCAGCACCCGGCCTCCATCAGCCACCGCATCGTGGACGAGGGGGACCGGCAGGCGTCCGGCGTCGGTGACCGGCTGCTGCGCATGTCGGTCGGTCTTGAGGACGTCGAGGATCTCTGGGCGGACCTGTGCCAGGCGCTCAGCGACGGGCCCGTTCCGCGGGCTCGGACCGCTGAGCGGGCCGCGCGTCCGTCGGCTGAGCCGCCGTCCGCTCGTCCGTCGCGCCCGGCAGCTGCGCCGCACGCGTCGGTTCCGTCGCACTCCTCAGCTCCGTCGCACTCGTCAGTCGCGCGGTGATGACCAGGGTGCCCTCCTCGATCTGGTAGTCGAGGGGCAGCTCCAGGGCGCGCATCGCCGCGACCATGCCGGTGTTACGGGACTGGGTGACGGCGTACACGCTGTCGCAGCCCGCCTCCTCGGCGAGCTGCACCAGACGGCCGAGCAGCTCCGAACCGATGCCCCGGCGCTGCCAGTCGTCCTCGACGAGGAGGGCCACCTCGGTCTCGTCGCCGTCCCAGAGGAGGTGGCCCAGGGCCACCAGCTTGCCGGAGGCGGTCTGCACGGCCAGCGTGCGGCCGAACCGCGGGCTCAGCAGGTGGTCCAGGTAGCGGTCCGCGTCCCCGACGGGCCCGTGGTAGCGCAGGCCCAGGGTGCCGGGGGAGCACCGGTCGTGCATGGCGCGGGCGGCGGCGAGATCGCTGCGGTCCGCGCGGCGCACGGTGATCTCGTTGCCCTCGGGCAGCGTGAGGATGTCCTCGCTACGGGGCACCCGCGGGCCGAGCCGGGCGTCCAGCTCCACCAGGGCGCGGGCCCGGGCGAACTCGGTCGGGGTGAACGGCAGATGGGGCCGCTCGACGGAGATGACGCCGCCGGACGGGTCGCGCAGCCGCATCACCGTCTCCTCCAGCACGCCCTCGACCGGGGCGCTCTCGCCGGTCGGGCGGCCGGTGATGGAGACGGCGGGCAGCGAGTGGATGGTGCACCGGCCGAGCAACTGGCGCAGGGCGAGCGGGAGTTCCGCCGCGTCGAGCGCTGTGCGGGTGGCCAGGGACAGCACCCGGGTCGGGGTGTCGACCAGATCGTGGGTGTCCGCCCGCTCGATCCAGGTGGCGGTGCCGCCCGCGCCCGAGATCTGCCGGGTGAGCTCCTGCGCCGGGAGCGAGGCGGGCGCCCGCAGCAGGAACTCGTCGACCGTCCCCTCCGCCAGCGGGTGGGTCTGGAGCGTCAGGATGTCGATGCGGAGCCGGGCGAGCACCAGGCACAGCGCGGCCAGACTGCCCGGGGCGTCGCGCACGGTCGTCCGCATCCGCCACAGGACCGTCTCTCCGGCGCCAGCCCCGGACCCGGCCCCCGCCCCGGCTTCGGACCCGGCCCCGGTTGCGGCCGTCGAGCCGATGGCCGCAACCGGCGTCGGATCGGACGCGGCCGGACCCGCCGGCGGGGGAGCGTTGCTGTGGCGCCGGGCCCACCAGGTGTGGAACGCCGCCGTGGCCACCAGGGCCACGGCCGACGCCACGAGCAGGTACGGCCCGTCGGGCTGGTGCCCGATCAGATTGGCGATCGCGTCGGCCACGGCCACCGCCGTGAACAGCGCGGCCAGCTCGATCAGGTCCCGGCGCCAGTGGTGCGGACGGCGTGCGGTCTTCGCAGATGTCACATCAGTCATATCCTTACTGTGAACGTCTGGTGTTGCCTGATCACGAACACCTTGTGACTGATGGGTTAAGTATGGATCTGATCACCTATCGTCGTTTTTCAGCCGTATTCTTCACCCCGTGAAGGTCTTCGCCAGGCGCGCGGCCTGCCGGACGGTCTGCGAGGACCCCTTGCGCCCGGCCGTCGCGGCCAGTCCGGCGATCGGCTCGATCCCCTCCGTACCGCAGCGCTCGGCGCACTCCGCCGCCACGGCCAGCAGGTCCCCGAGACCCCGGGGCGCCTTCTCGTACGACAGCAGGGTGGGCAGCGCCCTGGCGAGCACACCCAGCACCGTCCGGTACGCCCCGGTGGCGGCCGCCGTCCGGGCGGCGTCGGCCAGGCGGTTGACCTTGACCAGGTCGTGGTCGACGAGGATGCCCAGCTCACGCCCGAGCAGCGCCGTGTCCAGCCGTCCCTGAGCGGCCAGAACGAGGAGCGCGTCCACGGCGTATATCCGGTCCTCGGGGTGCCGTGCGCCCAGCCCGTAGGCCAGGGCGAGGTGCACCGCGACCCCGGCCTCGCCCCCCGTCTCCATCAGCGGCGGCAGGAACCAGGCGCCGCCCCTGGGCCCCTCGTCGGCGGTGCGCAGCAGATCCGGCATCAGCCAGGCGGCCAGGGCCTCCCCGTCCTCGGGCAGGGTGGCGGCCCAGTGCGGGCACCGGTCGGTTCCCCAGTGGTAGCACTCCCGTGTGTTGGGCACGTGCGGGCGGCCGAGCCAGTGGAAGGAGCGCGGGAACTCCTGCTGGATCACCAGCCGTTCCTTGGTGGCGAGGAGCACCTGCCGTACCCCCGACGCGGACCGCTGCCACCAGTTGCCGGCCGAGGGCCGGTCGCTGGTGAGACCGTGCCGCAGGACGGGAGCCACCGGCTCGTCGGCCCTTATCCAGGCGGCCAGCCGGTCCCCTTCCGGGGTGGAGAGGGACTCCGCCGCCTCGGCGGCCACCGACGCGCCGGTCCGCCGCACCCGCAACAGGGCCTGGGAGAAGTCGGCCGGCCCCGGGGCGACGCCGAGGCGCTGATAGATCCGCAGCCGCCCGACCAGCTCCGCCGCGTCCAGCGAACCGGTGTGCCAGGTCGGCGTGGCGAGCAGGAAGGGGACCCGGTCGGTCGCCACATCACCGGCCGCCTCCCACGCCCGGGCGAGCAGCACCCCGTTCAGCGCCGCGTGGGCGCACGTCCCGGTGCCCGTCCAGCGGTTCTTCCCCTCGACGACGTCCTGGTACGGGACCCGGCCCAGGAGCGAGCCCACCACCAGCGCGAGGGCGTAATCCGTGGTCATGTACGCGGGTTCGGGCTGCCGCTCGATGCCGTGCTCGACGAACCACACCCCGGCCAGGGCCTCCCGCAACGCCTCCGTCAGCTCGGCCCGGTCGGTGCGGGCCACGCGGACGAGCCCGTCCAGCGTGCGCTCGAAGGCGGAGATCCCGGACGCCGCGGCCAGGGCCCCGGGGGTGGAGCCCTGCCAGGAGCGGGACCTCAGCTGGGCCGCCACCTCCTCGACGAGCTCCGCCACGCTCCCCGGCGCCGGGTCGAGCCGGGACAGGACCGGCACGGGCGGCAGCAGCTCCTCATACGGGCGGCCGTCCGCCGACGCCTCCTCACCCACCGCCCCGAACAGCGCGGTGACCGCCTCCCGGTGCAGCGGCCCCAACTGCGCGGCAGCGAAGGCCAGCTCCTCCCGCAGCGGCGCGTCGTCGGCCGGAAGGTGGCGCGCGATCAGCTTGAGTGCCCGCTCCTGGAGGGCGACATCCTCGTTCCCGAACGTCTCGGCGACCACCGGGAGCAGCTCACCCGCCGTCGAGGAGTCCCGGCTCAGCACCTTCCCCAGCAGGATCAACTGGCCCCGCACCAGCTTCTTCTCCCGGCGGAAGAGGACCGAGCCAGAGACCTCGGCGAGATCCCCGGTGGACAGCTCGCCCCGTGCGTCCAGCCGCGCGAGCACATCCTGGGCGTGGGAGGCCACCACCGAGATGCCGTCCGCCGCCATGGCCATCCAGTCGCGGAGACGGTCCTTCTCCTCGTCCTCCGTGATACTCAGCTGCTGGAGCACCGTGAGGAAGAACCGCTGGTCACCGGTCTTCCCGCCGCGCACCAGGCGGGTCACGCACCGTTCGGCCAGCAGCGGACGGCTGAGCACGCCCTCCTCGGCGAGCACGCGGAGCGCGGCCGGCCAGTGGTCGGTCGAGTCCGGCATGTCGTACCAGCCGACCTGCGGCGGGAGCTCCCGCATCTCGAAGAGCCGGGGCGCGAGCACGGCGACATGCGGGTCGGAGCGCAGGAGGTCGACCAGCGGCATCCGGCGGCCGGACCTGCCGTGCCACCGTGCCGTACTGATCCGCTCGGCCCAGCCCTCCACAAGACTGTCGGTCGTCGGGATCGGGCAGCCGGCCATCCGCACCAGCTCGCTGATGAACGTGTACTCCGCCTCCGAGTTCAGCGACTTCGCGGCCAGCCGGTGGGCGAGATCGCCGAGCCAGGCCGGATCGCGGTCACCCAGCGTCACCAGGATCAGCGGATACGGGGACCGCGACCAGCTGCGCAGGTCACGGCCGCCGATCCAGGTGGCACAGCCCGCCGCCCCCGTGTGGCAGCCGGCCCCGGCCACCTGGAGGGCCTTGCGGATCTTGTCCTGCCGCTGCCACTCCCAGCCCCTGGCCTCCTTGCGCAGCTCCTTCAACTCGGCCAGGGCCGCTCTGCGTCCGGCCCGGTCCAGCCGGAGCACCAGCGCCGGGACGTCGCGGTGCTGTCCCGCGCGTACCGCGGTGAGCAGGTCGGTCATCGCACACCTCCGGCGACCGTCGCGCCCCGCCGGACCATCGTCACGGCCAGGGCGTGTTTGCACGGGCCCCGCTTGCCCCGGTAGTCCGCCCACCACTGGCAGGTGCAGGTGAGCTTCCCGTCGCTCTCGCGCACCTGGTAGCGCCGGTCGCCGGAGGCCACGTACGCCAGCGTCCCATCCAGCGACACCGCCCCCGCACCGGCCAGCTCGCGGGCGGCGACCAGACGCGGGTTGTGACGCTCGGCCCGGTCCGCGTCATAGGGCAGTTCGCGGTGGAAGTAGGCCGCGTCCGCCAGGTCGTAGCCGACCCGGCCCGCCGTGCCGAGCCGGGTGAGCGCGGCCCGTACCCGCTCGACGCTCAGCCCCGACCGCTCGGCCAGTGTGGCCGGTTCGATCGTGGGCTCCCAGGCGAGCAGGACGGAGACCAGCTCGGCGTCGGCCGCCGCCTCATCGGTCGCCAGCGCCGCCAGGACCCCGCCCTCACCCGAGAAGCCGCGCGAGGCATCGGGGGACAGAGTCAGCGTGAGCCGCATGCCCGGCAGGACCACCTCCCAGGCGCTCGCCACCGGTGCACCGTCCGCCACCGGAGGCCCGTACACCCGCAGCGCCGTCGCGTGGCGGAGCACCCGCTGCAACGCCACCAGCCGCTCGGGCCCCGGCAGGCACACCGCGCCCGCCACCGGCCGGGTCGTCGGCCGCAGGGCGGAGCCGGACGCCACCACCCACTGCGCGCCCCGGGCCGCGTTGCCCGAGCCGCGCGGCAGGGACCGCAGGAACGCCACCGCCTGCGCCGCCGACAGCTCGGCCCGCAGATCGAACCCGGCCGAGGCCACCTGCGCCTCGGCGAACCCCCGCAGCCACCGGTCCGGCAGCGGCACCTTCTTCTCCACCACCGGCCCGTCCAGTGTGGTGACCGCCAACTCCTCGGGGCCCACCCGCAGATGCAGCGGATCGTCCGCCGTTATCCGGGACAGGGCGTCCCGCAGCGGATTGTTCACATCCACATTGGTCGTGCCGTGCCCCGTGCGCTCCCCCTCCAGCCCTTCCTGCAGCACATCGAGGCGCGCGTACACCCCGCAGCAGCCGGAGAACGACTCGAACCGCAGCCGGTCCCCGTTCCCCGTCACCACCGGGTCCAGGGAGGCGGCCAGGGTGCGCTGGTAGTAGCGGGCGGCGGCCACGTCGGCCACCGCCAGCAGCCCGCGGGCGGCGATACGCGGGGCGGAGAGGAACCCGGCGAAGAACCGCGGATGCGCCTCCGCCCCGCGCGGGGTGAGACCGCCCGCGGTCTCCAGGCCGAGAGAGGCTCCCACCTGCGAGGACTCCAGGGCGGACGGGCGTGCGTAGGCCAAGGCCTGAACGGATCGGGTCATGGAGAAAACGGTAGGACCCACCACTGACAACGGCCCCTGGCGCAGCCGTCCGCGCAGGTCAGCGGCGCTCCACCGCTGACCTGTACACGCAAGTCAGCGCGCTCCCTCACTGGCCGACGCGGCCCGGCCGCAGCACCTTGGTGAACAGCACCCCGCCCCCCTCGGCCCGCAGACGTACCGTCAGCTCAACGCTGTCGCCGTCGATCTCGACCTCTCCGAAGAACTGAGGCGACTCCATCGGCGACACATTGGCCCGGTCCGGCGCCCGGACGAAGACCCGGTCGGGTCCGAAGGTGCCGTCCAGCGCGTTGGCCGGAAATCCCCCTGCGGCCAGCGGACCTGAGACGAACTCCCAGAACGGGGCGAAGTCCTTGAACGCCGCCCGCTCGGGGGCGTAGTGCTGCGCCGAGGTGTAGTGCACATCGGCCGTCAGCCACAGAGTGCCGGTGACCTTGCGGTGCTTGATGAACCGCAGCAACTCGGCGATCTGGAGCTCCCGCCCGAGCGGAGCTCCCGGATCGCCCTGCGCCACCGCCTCGAAGTCCGTCGCCCCGTCCGGCACCACCAGGCCGAGCGGCATGTCTGCCGCGATCACCTTCCACACCGCGCGGGACTCGGCAAGGGAGCGTTTCAGCCAGCGGAGCTGCTCGGCACCGAGGATGCCGGTGGTGTCGTCGGCCTGCCGCCCGGGGGAGTTGCGGTTGCGGTGCGAGCGCATGTCGAGGACGAAGACGTCCAGCAGCGGCCCGTGGTGGACGGTGCGGTACATGCGGGAGCGCCGCGAGGAGGTGCCGTACGAGCCGTGCGGCGCCGACACGGGAAAGTACTCGTGGAAGGCGCGCGCGGAGCGGGCCGCGAGGATGTCGACGTTCTTCTCGGTGTAGCGCGCGTCGTCGAGGATCTGGCCGGGGTACCAGTTGTTGCGTACCTCGTGGTCGTCCCACTGGACGACGGAGGGGACCTGCGCGTTGAAGCGCCGGACGTTGTGGTCGAGCAGGTTGTAGCGGAAATTCCCCCGGTACTCGTCCAGCGTCTCGGCGACCTTGGCCTTCTCCTCGGTCATGACGTTGCGCCAGGTCCGGCCGTCGGGCAGGGGCACGCTCGGCTGGAGCGGTCCGTCCGCGTAGACGGTGTCGCCGCTGCACAGGAAGAAGTCCGGGTCGAGGCGGCGCATCTCCTCGTACACGCGGTAGCCGCCGATGTCCGGGTTGATGCCCCACCCCTGCCCCGCGATGTCCCCCGACCACAGGAAGCGCACCCCGTCACGACGTCGGGCCGGAGCGGTACGGAACGTTCCGTACACCGGTTTTCCCGTACGGCGCGGATCGCCCGGGTCCGCCAACGTGACCCGGTAATGCACCTGCTCGCCCGCCGGGAGGCCGTACAGGGGAGTGGTGCCGGTGAAGTCCGACCCGGGGCCGATCAGCGGCCCGTGCCAGCGCCGGGCCCGGCGGAAGGACTCGGTCGCCGCGGTCTCCACCAGCATCCGGGCGGGCCGGTCCGACCGCACCCACACCAGCGCCGACGAGGCGGTGACGCCCCCCACCTGCACGCCCCACGCCGCCTCCGGCCGCCCCGCCAGCGCCAGGGCGGGAGCCGCGCCGACGGCCGCGGGCAGGGCGACCGCCGCCGGGACGAGCAGCGAGCCCCGCAGAACGGTACGGCGGCCGGGCGAGGGGATGTGCGGACGGTGCGGCATCGAAGCGCCTCCAGGACGGTGGACGGAACGGGCGGACGGACACCGGGCCGGGGCGGCCGCAGCGCTCCGCCGGGCCGGAGCCGGTCTCCGCCCCCATGCCTAGTGGTCCGCGGAGACCGCCGTCCCAACGCCGGGTGAACGGGGCCGGTCCGATGAGCCGTCAGGCACGAGCACCCGCGCCCGGTTCCTGCGTGCCCGCCCCCTGCGCGCCCGGCTCCTGAGCGGCCGCGAGCATGCCGACGCCCCGGGAGATCTCAGCCGCCCCCAGATGGGCGTAGCCGAGCACGAGCGCCACCGCGCCGTCCTCCGGCCCGGCGTCCCCGCAGTCGCTCAGCGGCCGCAGCGCGATGCCCGCCCGGTCCGCGCGGCGCAGGAACGCGTCCTCGGGGCCGTACCGTTGCGGCAGCCGCGCGATGATGTGGAGGCCTGCCGCGATACCGCTGACCACCGTGCCGGGGAAGTGCTCGTCGAGCGCGGCCACCAGGGCGTCGCGGCGCTCCCGGTAGGCGCGCTGGCAGCGGCGCAGCTGCCGGTCGTAGGCGCCGCGCACGATGAAGTCGGCCAGCACCGCCTGGTCGATGGCGGGGTTTCCGAGATCCATGGTCCGCTTGCGGGCAACGATCCGGTCGGTCAGCGCGGCGGGAGCGATCAGCCAGCCCAGCCGCAGACCCGGAGCCAGGGACTTGCTCACCGACCCGGTGTACACGACGCGCTCCGGGTCGAGCCCCTGCAGAGCACCCACCGGAGCCCTGTCGTAACGAAAGTCCCCGTCGTAGTCGTCCTCCAGGATCACGGCGTCCGCCTCCCGCGCCCAGTCGAGCAACGCACGGCGACGCTCGGCGGAGTAGGCGATTCCAGTGGGGAACTGGTGCGCCGGCGTGGTCACCACGGCGTGCACGCCGGAGCGCCGCAGTGGACCCAGTGCTACCCCCTCCGTGTCGAGAGGCAGTGGAGTCGCACGCAGGCCGGTCGCCGCGAACAGCGACGCGTGCTCCGGGCTGCCCGGGTTCTCCACCCCGACGGTGGCGAGGCCCTGCTCCCGCAGGACGAAGCCGAGCAGCGTCGTCGCCTGTGCCACCCCGGAGCAGACCACCAGCCGCTCGGGATCGGCCACCACCCCGCGCCGCCGGGCCAGCAGGCCGGCCAGCGCCTCCCGCAGCTCCGGCAGCCCGCGCGGATCGGGGTACCCCAGCGAGCTGTGCGGCAGCCGGCCCAGCACCGTCCGCTGGGTGGCGGCCCACGCCGCGCGCGGGAAGAGCGAGAGGTCGGGTACACCCGGCCGGAAGTCCACCCGCGCGCCCGGCGCGCGCGGCGCCAGATCCCGTACGGAATGCGCCGCCGCGCGCACTCCGTCGCTCACCCAGGTCCCCGCGCCCTGCCCGCTGCGCAGATAGCTCTCGGCGGTCAACTGCTCGTACGCCTCGGTGACCAGCCCGCGCGACACCCCCAGATCCGCGGCGAGTTCCCGGCTGGACGGCAGCCTCGTACCCGCGGCGAGACGGCCCGAGCGGACGGCCTCGCGCAGCGCGGACCGGAGCGCGCGCCCCCGCCCGCGCGCCGGCGCGGCGGCGGCGGGCAGCAGCAACTCCCAGGCCGGCGAGGTGGAATCGAGACCGCCGGATCCGCCGCGGCCGCCTCCACCGTTCGAATTGGTCCCCGAAGACGTCATGGAAGTGGACCTTAAACCGGTCCGGTCCCGAACCTAGCGTCACCGTCATGAACGCGAACTCTCTGCGCGGGGCCCTCCTGGCGGCCTTCGCCTGTGTGCTGGTGGGGGCCTCCTTCACCGCCAACAGTGTCCTCGGCGACTACCCGTACGCGGGCGGCCAGGCGCTCCGCTACGGCCTGGCCGCCCTGCTGCTGGCCGCTCTGCTGCGGCGGGGCCCCGACCCCGTCGCCGTACCGCTGCGCAGCCTCTCCGGCCGCCGCTGGATGCGGCTCTGCCTGCTGGCGGCGGTCGGCATGGTCGGGTTCAACCTGGCGATCCTGGCGGCGGAGCGCACCGCGGAGCCGGCTGTTCCAGGCGTCTTCGTCGGCTGCGCGCCCATCGTCGTCGGTGTCCTGGTCCCCCTCCTGGAGAACCGCCGCCCGTCCCGTGTCACCTTGTACGCCGCCGGGCTCGTCGCCGCCGGAGCGTTCACGGTCCAGGGCTGGGGGCGCACCGACCTGGCGGGGATCTGCTGGTCGGTGGGTGCGCTGGCGGGCGAGACCGGCTTCGCGGTGCTGGCCGTGCCGGTGCTGCGACCGCTCGGCCCGAAGCTGCTCGCGGCGACGGTGTGCGCGATCGCCGCCGTCCAGTCCACGCTGCTCGGGCTGGTGATGGACGGCGGCGCGTTCCTGCGGGTGCCGTCAGCGGCCGAGACGACGGCCCTGCTCTGGCAGGCCGTCGTCGTGACCGTGATCGGCTTCGTCTGCTGGTATATCGGCCTGCAGCGCATCGGGGCCGAACGCGCCACCCTCTTCTCCGGCCTCATCCCGGTCTCCGCCGCGCTGACGGCGCCGCTCGTCGGAGCGGGGACGTACGGCCTGGCGCAGGGCGCGGGGAGCCTGCTCGTCGGTGCCGGGGTGGCGCTCGGCTCAGGCGTCCTGCGGCGCCGCGAGGCGGGCGGGCACGTGAAGCGCCCCGTCCCCTGCGCGGCTGGTGTCGAGGATGACGCGGGCCACCAGGGCCGGGTCGTCGTTCATGGGCACGTGCCCGCAGCCGGGCAGCCGCACGAGCCTGGCGTCCGGGATCACGTGCTTGGCGCGGAGGCCCTGCCTCCGGAGCAGGATGCGGTCGCGGGTGCCCCAGGCGACGGTGACGGGGATGCCCTTCACATCGTCGGTGAAGGAGACGCTCCCGCCGGCGGCCAGCGTCTGGTGGAAGCCGGTCGCTCCGCGCAGGGCCAGGGTCTCGGCGACGACGGCCTCGGGTGAACGCCTGCCGGGCCGGGCGTAGATCGTGCTGGTCAGCGCCGTACGCCCGGCCGCGCTGCGCGACAGCCGCTCGATCGCGGGCACCGGGAGGGCCAGCGCGGCGCGGCGCATCGCCCGCAGGGTCGTGAAGGCGTAGCGGCGCTCCGGCTCGTTCCAGAAACCCGCGGGCGACAGGGCGGTCACCGAGCGGACCAGCCCCGTGCGCCCCAGCTCCAGGGCGAACAAGCCCCCGAGGGAGTTGCCGGCCACATGCGGGCGGTCGAGTCCCAGCGCCTCGAAGAGGGCCCCGAGGACCGGGGTGACCGCCTCCAGCGTGTACGGAACTCCGTCCGGCAGACCGGGGGACGCGCCGAAGCCGGGCAGGTCGAGGGCTATCACCTCGCGCTCGGTGGCCAGGATCCGCGTCACCGGGTCCCAGGCCTGGTGGTGGTGTCCGATGCCGTGGAGCAGGACCAACGGCTCTCCCGCACCGGTCCGTTCGTACTCCACCGAGACCGGACGGGGGCCGTGCGCCGAATCGACGGTGAAGGAGACCGTGGTGGTCATGGAGCTGCTCCCTGGAGTGGGTAGACATCGCGTCAACAACAATTACCGTCCGGTAGCTTGGAGTTCAAGGGCTACGGCGATTCCCGCTGGACAGCGCCGGGCGCGTCGGCTGGGATGGACCGGTGACAGCCGACCCCGCGACCGACGTCTTCGAAGAGCACCGGCCCGTCCTCACCGGCGTCGCCTACCGCATGCTCGGCCGTGTCGCAGACGCCGAGGACGTCGTGCAGGAGGCATGGCTGAGGTGGTCGTCCGCGGCCCAGGGAGACGTCCGCGAGCCGCGCGCCTTCCTCGTGCGGATCACCACACGGCTGGCCATCGACCGGCTGCGCCACCTGAAGTCGCGCCGGGAGGCGTACGTCGGTCCCTGGCTGCCCGAACCGGTGGTCACGGACTTCGGGCCGGCCGTGCCCGACGCGGCGGAGCGGGCCGTCCTCGCCGACTCCGTCTCCCTCGCCGTGCTGGTCGTCCTCGAATCGCTCTCGCCGCTGGAGCGCGCCGTCTTCGTGCTCCGGGAGGCCTTCGGCTTCCCGTACGCCGAGATCGCCACCGCTCTCGACCGCACCGAGGCGGCCGTCCGGCAGCTCGCCGGGCGCGCCAGGCGCCATGTGGACGAGCGCAAGCCGCGCTACGACGTCGACCCGGGGGAGCGCCGGGACCTCACCGAGCGGTTCCTGGCCGCCGCGTCCGGCGGCTCCATCGAGCAGCTGATGGCACTCCTGGCACCGGACGTCCGGCTCGTCAGCGACGCGGGCGGCAAGGCGAAGGCCGCGCGGCGGGTCATCGAGACCGCCGACAAGGTCGGCCGGTTCCTCGCCGCGGTCGGCCAGGAGGTGGGACCGGACTGGGACATGCGCGTCGCGGAGTTCAACGGCGGACCTGCTGTGGCGTGCTTTGTCGGAGGAAAGCCGGATACTTTCTTCCAGGTGGAGGTCCGGGACGGCGCCATTCAATGCATCTATATCGTTCGCAATCCGGACAAGCTCGCAGGTCTCTCCGCTGTGTAGCAGGTCCGCTGTGTGGCCGGTCGACTTTTCCGGCCAAGAGGAATCCGGACGATCCTCCTCCGCGGCCGGCCCGCGACCGATCCGCGGAAGCCCCACCACCGGCCCGGTGGTGGGGCTTCATGCTGCGCGTGGCTCACGGCACCACGAACGTCTTGTGAACGCTCTGCGCCAAAGTCCCGTTTCGTTCCGTTACGGAATAAGGATTGGTCTTGACCAAGGGGGTGCGCCATCCTAAGGTCACCTTAAGACAGGAACCTTTAATAAATAGCGTCGCGGAAAAGTCGCTGGGCGATTGCGGAGGACTTGGTGGGGACCACGCAGCTGGAATCGGTGCAGGAGCCGAAGTACTGGCACCTCAAGACCGTGCTCAGTGAGGCACTCGACTCGGACTTTGCGGTGGGTGAGATCCTGCCCAACGAGCGGGACCTCGCGGCACGGTTCGGCGTCGCGCGTGCCACGCTCCGGCAGGCTCTGGAGCAGCTCGAACTGGAAGGCAGGCTGCAGCGCCGCCGAGGCGTCGGCACGACCGTCGCCCCGCCGCGCGTGGGCGTGGCCGTCTCCACCGCCCAGCACGAGTGGGCGGGTGGTGTGACCGGCGAGGCATGGCAGCCCGTCGACTGCGCGAGCGAGGCCGCCCCGAGCGCCGTGGCCGCGATGCTCGGCACCGGAACCGAGCCCGTGCACGTGGTGCGCCGCATCCGCGACACCCACGGCCAGGCGGTGGCGGCCGAGCTTCTCTACGTGCCCGCCTCCTCGGTGCCCGACCTCTCCGCGATCGACGCACCGTCCGGCACCGTGCGCGCCCGGGCCGTCCTGCGCGAGCTGCACCGGCTGGGCCTGGAGGGACAGGACCGCTCCGTCGAGCTCGGATCGGCGCGCGCGGACGACGCCAAGGAGCTGGACCGGCTCCCGGGCGCACCCGTCCTCGTCGTCACCACCCGGTACTTCGCCGCGGGCGGTACGGCCGCCGTGTCCATCGCCACCTACCGGGCGGACACCTGTCGGCTCACCTTCGGGGACTCCGGCGCCCTGGAGATCAGCCACGACGAGCAGCAGGAGCGCCAGGCTTCCTGACGCCCCGCGCACCGGGAGCCTGCGGGCCGCCGCAGCCCGGAAGGCTCCGGGCCCGCCATGAACAACGCCACCTGATGGCGGTCCGCCGGGAAACCGGCCGGGCCGCCATCAGCGCGTCTCCCGCCCCGCCCGCGCTCAGCGAACGCCGGCCCGGTCCGGGCCTGGGGCGGCACGCTCTGAGGCAGTGCGCCCACCCCGGCCTGTCCGCGCGATCAACGGCGGGCCGTCACCGCGCCCTCCACGGCGAACAGCTGCTCCTCGACATGGTCCAGCGCCAGCCGCAGGGCCCCCGTCGCGACCGCGGCCTCGCCGAGCAACGACAGGGTCACCCGTGGCGGGCGCAGACAGTAGCGGGCCAGCTCCGCGCGCAGCGGCTCCAGCACTCCGTCCAGGCCGGCGGCCCAGCCCCCGACCACCACCAGCTCAGGGTCGAGCGCCAGCGCCAGGGCCGCCACATCGTGCACGAGCCGCTGGAGGAACCGCTCGACGGCCGCCTGCGCCTCCGCGTCGCCTTGCCGCGCCTTGGCGAACACCACCGCCACCGCCTGCTCGTCCAGCGGTTCCAGCGGGGTGCCCGTGGTCGACAGCAGATGCTCCGGAGTCACGTCCCTGCCCAGCAGGTGCAGAGCACCGATCTCCCCGGCCGCCCCGCCGAACCCCCGGTGCAGACGCCCGCCGATCAGCGAACCGGCTCCCGGGCTCAGCCCCGCCAGGACGAAGACGATGTCGTCGGACTCGGTGGCCGCACCCTTCCAGTGCTCGGCGACGGCGGCGGCGTTGGCGTCGTTCTCGACGAGGACCGGACAGCGGAACGAACGCCGCAGCCGCTCCCCGAGCGCGAGCCCCGTCCACCCCGGCAGCGCCGTGCCCAGCCGGACGGTCCCATCGGCCTCCACGATGCCGGGGCTGCCGACGCCGACGGCCCGCAGACTGCTCCGGGCCACCCCCGTGCGGCGCAGCAGGTCCGCGATCACGGCTCTCACCTGGTCGAGCCGTTCGTCCGCATCCGCCGTCTCCGACACCGTGCGGGAACCCGCCCCGGTCACCCGGCCGTCGAGCCCCGACAGGAGCGCCGAAACCCGGTGCGGGCCGATCTCGACGCCCAGCAGATGTCCGGCCTCGGCCCGGAAGCGGAACCGGCGGGCAGGCCGTCCCTGGCGCCGCGCCTCACTCTCGTCGGGCAGGGCCTCGACCACCAGACCGGCCTCGAACAGCCCCTCGACCACGCCTTCGACCGTCGGACGGGAGAGACCCGTGATCCGGGTCAGGTCCGTGAGCGTCGGCGAGCCGGCCCCCCTCAGGGCGTGCAGTACCACCGCTGAATTGATCCGCCGCAGCAGCGACGGATCTCCCCCGGTCAGCCGGCTCACGGTGTGTCCTCCCAGCTCGTGCGCATGTCTGCCGGATCGTACTCGCTGCTCGCAGGCCCTGCGAGCAGCTCCGCAAGCCGGTATCGAGCCGCAACCTGCGTCAGCTCGGAGCCACGAAACCGGACTCGTACGCCGCGATGACCGCCTGCGTACGGTCCCGGGCACCCAACTTCGCGAGAATCGAACTGACATGGGACTTCACCGTCTCGATCCCGACGGTCAGCCCGGCGGCGATCTCCGCGTTCGACAGGCCTCGGGCCACCAACCGGAGCACTTCCTCCTCCCGGTCGGTGAGGGCGGCCCTCTCCAGGGCCGCCCACGCCTCGTTCGTGCCGTACTCGGCCGCGAGCTGCCGGACCGCGGCGGGGAACAGCAGTGACTCGCCCTCGGCCACCAGACGCACGGCGTGCACGATCTCCGCGGGCCTCGCGCGCTTGAGCAGGAAGCCGTCGGCCCCGGCCCGCAGCGCCTCGTAGACGTACTCGTCGTTCTCGAACGTCGTGACCACCAGGATCTTCGGCGGGTCCGGCACGGTCCGCAGGACCAGCCGGGTCGCCTCGATGCCGTCCATCAGCGGCATTCGCACGTCCATGGCCACCACATCGGGACGCAGCCGGTTCACGAGAGGGATCACCGCGGCACCGTCCGCAGCCTCACCCACCACCTCGATGTCGGGCTGAGCCTCCAGCACGGCACGCAGGCCGGCCCGGACGAGCGGTTCGTCATCGATCAGAAGAACGGTGAACGGCATCCGACCAGCGTATGCCGTCCAGCGGGAGGCTCACGCTCACCCTCCACTCGTCCTCCCGCGACTCCGTGCGCGCCTTCCCGCCCAGCAGCGCGGCCCGCTCCCGAATGCCCCGCAGGCCACTGCCGCTCCCGGGCAGACCGGCCGCCCCCGAAAGCGGGTTGGCCACCTCCAGCTCCAGCCGCCCGCCGGCCACCGTGATGGTCACCCGGACGGAGACCGGGCCGGCATGACGGAGCACGTTGGTGAGGCTCTCCTGAAGAATCCGGTACCCCTCCCGCGACACCGGCGCCGGGACCCGGGACCAGGCCGAGATCCCCGGACACCCGCGCATCCACCTTCGCCCCCGAACTCCGCGCGGAGTCGAGCAACCGCTCGGCCTCTGCCAGCGTCGGCCGCCGGCTCACCGGGGTGCCGGATTCACGCAGCACCCGCAGCACCCGCTCCAGGTCCTCCAGGGCGTCGCGCCCGGTCTCCTCGATGGCGGCCAGCGCCCGCTCGGTGAACGCCGGATCGTTCGCCGTCCGCGCCGCACCGGCCTGCACCACCGCCACCGTCAGCGCATGGCCGATGGAATCGTGCAGCTCCCGGGCCATGCGATTGCGCTCCAACAGCTCCTCGGTCAGCCCCTCCAGCACCGTCAGCCGGTCCGTCGGTGACGGCCCCAGCAGCCACCGGGCGGCCGCCGTGCTCAACCGGCCCCCGAGCACCACCAGAACGAGCAGCGGAATGATCGGCAGGGGCGCCAGCAGCACGTTCCACCAGTGCGGGTCCAAGCCCTCGGCCAGCCCGCCCGGAGGCCTGCCCGCCGCCGACAGGACGAGCTCGATCGAGGCCACGGGGAGCCAGAGCGCCAGGATCGCCCCAGCCGATATCAGCAGCCGCACCTCCAGCCAGAGCACGGTGCGCCACCGCTCCGCCCAACTCGACGAGGAGGCCGCCGCGATGGAGGCATCGGGCCGCCCGCGCTCGGACGGAGTCAGCAGCAACTGCGCCTGTATGCCCTCCTCGAGCCGCATCGCGGGGATGAGACCGATCGGCACCGCGAAGAGCAGGGGCGCCCAGAAGGCGTCGGAGATGAAGAACCACACGCTGGCCGCGGCAGCCGGAATGAACATGTGCAACCAGCGGCTGTACGTGACCGCGCTGGTCAGAGGCGTGAGGATGCGGTGCATGGGTCCATCGTCCCAGCGCCCCGTCCACGGCGGCTCCCCCGAGAGAGGGAGACGATTCCCGCCGACGGGGGAAGCGGGCGGCCAGGCGCGGCGGCCAGGCTTGAGGACATGACCAGTATCGACGTCCACCAGCTCACCAAGGCGTACGGAACCACCCGTGCGGTGGACCGCCTCAGCTTCCGTGTGCGACCGGGCAGCGTCACCGGATTCCTCGGCCCCAACGGCGCCGGCAAGTCCACGACCATGCGCCTTGTTCTCGGCCTGGACCGGCCGACCGGCGGCACGGCCACCATCGGCGGGCGGCCTTACGCCCAGCTCGCCGAACCGCTGCGTACCGTCGGCGCCCTGCTCGACGCCCAGGCCGCCCACGGCTCGCGCACACCACGCAGTCACCTGTCCGTGCTCGCCGCCAGCAACGGCATAGCCGCCTCGCGGGTGGAAGCCGTGCTGGAGGAGACCGGGCTCGCCGATGTGGGAGCACGACGGATCAAGACCTTCTCCCTCGGCATGCGCCAGCGTCTCGGCATCGCGGCCGCCCTGCTCGGGGACCCGGCGGTGGTGATGCTGGACGAGCCGTCGAACGGGCTGGATCCCGAGGGGATCATCTGGATCCGCGAACTGATGAAGCGGCTCGCCCGCGAGGGCCGGACGGTCCTGGTCTCCAGCCACCGCATGAACGAGACCGCCTCCTTCGCCGACCACCTGGTGGTGCTCGGCCGGGGCCGCCTCCTCGCCGACCTGCCCATGCGGGAGTTCCTCGACTCCCGCAGCCGCCCCCGCGTCCACCTGCGGACGACCGAACAGGCCAGGCTCCGATCGGCGCTGGCCACCAGGGGACTGACCGCAGCACAGGCCGAGGACGGCCGCTGGGTGATCGACGGCGTCACCGCGGAGGCGATCGGCACGCTCGCCGCCGACGAGGGCATCCCCCTCCTCGAACTGGCCGATGAACGGGCCACATTGGAACAGGCCTACCTCGACCTCACCTCGGACGACACTCCCTTCGCCGCATCGACCACCAGCACCCGCCAGGAGGCGCGACCATGACACCGACGGCAGTACTCCACTCCGAGTGGATCAAGATCAGATCGGTACGGTCGCTCTACGGCTCCCTGGTGGCCGTCCTCGCGACCACGCTCGCCGTCACCGTCCTCGCCCTCGGGACCGTCGGTCGGGAACAGGCGGAGCGGGCAGGAGCCGAACCGGTCTTCGACGCCTTCTACGCGCTGAACTTCGGACAGATCGCGGCCATCGCGTTCGGTGCGGCGGCGGTCTCCTCGGAGTTCCTCGGCGGCGCCCTGCGCATATCGCTCGCCGCGGTGCCCCGCCGCTCCCTCTTCCACGCCGCGAAGATGACGGCCATCGGCGGGTCCGCGCTCGTGGTCGGGCTGGTGACCAGCTTCACCGCCTTCCTGGTCGGCCAGCTCTTCCTGGGGGAGCACGCGATCGGCCTCGGACACCCCGGTGCGCTGCGTGCGGCTGTCGGGGGAGGGATCTACCTCGCGCTGATGGCGCTGTTCGCGGCGGGGCTCACGGCGCTCCTGCGCAGTGCGGTCGCGGTGCTCAGCCTCCTCATACCCTTCCTCCTGATCGTCCCCTTCGTCTTCGCGGACATAGCCACCGCGGTGGCGCGGTATCTTCCGGACCGAGCCGGGCAGTTGGTGCTCCACCAGAACCCGGAGGGCAGTCTCGGGCCATGGTCGGGACTGGCCGTGACAGCGGCCTGGGCGGCGGCCGCGCTCCTGGCGGGCTGGTGGGCGGTGCGCCGGCGCGACGCCTGAGCCCGGGGGCAGGGCATCACCTGTCAGTGCCGGACGGTTTACTGACGTCATGACGACCGCACACCATCTCCGCCTCATCGACGGGATGTGCACCGGGAACTTCCCCCAGGAGCGCACCCCGTCGGTCTCGGGAGTCAGCGGACCCGGCTATCACACGGCATTCCTGCGCACCGGCCATGAACCATGGGACGACGAACCGGCCGGCCCGGAGCACCGGGCCCAATGCCTGGCGGAGCACGACGCGCTGCTCACGCTCCTCACCGCCCGCTGGGGCGAACCTCAGGTGATGAGTCTGTGGAGCGCCCAGGAGCGGATGCTGGCGGGCGAAGTGATACCGGACCCCTGGGCGGACCCGGTGGCCGCATGTGAGTTCGTCCGACTGTGGCAGGTCGAGGAGCGGTGGGTCGCGATCGGGCTGGTCCTGGAAGAGGAAGGGCCGGGCTGCGAGGTGACGGTGCTGGTGACGGTCATCGACCCGCCCTGATCCGGACGGAGGGGACCGGCGGCCGGTGAGGGTGTCAGCCGGGGCAGTTCGGTGCTGATGCCGGGACGGCCGCACGGAGGCGGGCGTACTCCTCGGCCATCGTGTCGATCGTCCAATGGGCGTTGAGGCCGCTGGGGTTGGGCAGAGCCCACACGTGGGCACCGCCGATCGTGCGCTCCTGCCGGCCGATCCTCGCGCGGGGCTCCCCGAAGGCCGTGCGGTAGGCGGTGATGCCGACGACCGCGAGCCACGCCGGCGCGAGCCGCTCGACCCTCTCGGTGAGCGCCGCCCCGCCCTCCCGGAACTCCTCCGTCCCGAGCTCGTCCGCACGAGCTGTCGCCCGGGCCACCACATTGGTGATGCCGAGACCGAGGGGCAGAAGTTCGGACTGCTCCGAGGGCAGCAGTTGCCGGGGCGTGAAGCCCGAACGGTGGAGGACCGGCCAGAACCGGTTGCCTGGGTGGGCGAAGTGATGGCCTGTGGCAGCGGTCATCAAGCTCGGATTGATACCGCAGAAGAGCACGCGCAGACCGCCCGCGGCCACATCGGGGACGATGCGGTCGCGGGCGGCGCGAAGCTCTTCGGGGGTCATACGGTGAACGCGGTGCCGGTCAGAGGATCGAGCCGGGGGCGTACGCCGCGGCCTGGGGGTGCTGCTTGGTGATCTCCTCGATCCGGGACACCAGCACCGTCACCTGGTCGCCCGCCGCGCCCGTGAACGAGAGCTTGTCCGCCATCAGGGCGTCCAGCTCCGCCCGGTCCAGCGGGATGCGCTCGTCGGCGGCCAGCTTGTCGAGCAGCTCGTTGCGCTCGGCACCCTGCTCCCGCATCGCCAGAGCGGAGGCGACCGCGTTCTCCTTGATCGCCTCGTGGGCC
Source organism: Streptomyces cyaneofuscatus (assembly GCF_000718135.1). GTDB lineage: Bacteria > Actinomycetota > Actinomycetes > Streptomycetales > Streptomycetaceae > Streptomyces > Streptomyces cyaneofuscatus. Next base: position 130,418 of record NZ_JOEM01000010.1, read on the forward strand.
ACCTCGCGACCCACCCCGGCCCGCACGGCGCCCATGAGGACCTTGGTCGTCGCCAGGAAAGGAAGGTAACGGTCCAGCTCACGAGCCACGACCGCGGGGAACGCGCCGAACTCGTCCAGCACCGTCAGGAAGGTCTCCAGCAGACCGTCGAACGCGAAGAACGCGTCGGGCAGCGCCACCCGGCGGACCACGGAACAGGACACGTCGCCCTCGTTCCACTGGTCACCCGCCAGCTCGCCCGTCATCGAGGCGTAGCCCCGCAGGATCACCATCAGGCCGTTGACCCGCTCGCAGGAGCGCGTGTTCATCTTGTGCGGCATCGCGGACGAGCCGACCTGGCCGGGCTTGAAGCCCTCGGTCACCAGCTCGTGGCCGGCCATCAGCCGGATGGTCTTCGCCACCGACGAGGGCGCCGCGGCGAGCTGCACCAGAGCGGTCACCACGTCGTAGTCGAGGGAGCGGGGGTAGACCTGGCCGACCGAGGTGAACGCCTCGGCGAAACCGAGGTGTCCGGCGATGCGCTGTTCCAGGTCGGCGAGCTTGTCCGCGTCACCGCCCAGAAGGTCCAGCATGTCCTGCGCCGTACCGACCGGGCCCTTGATCCCGCGCAGCGGGTAACGGGAGAGGAGGTCCTCCAGCCGGCCGTAGGCCACCAGCAGCTCGTCGGCCGCCGTCGCGAAGCGCTTGCCGAGCGTCGTCGCCTGCGCGGCGACGTTGTGCGAACGGCCGGCGATCACGAGCTCGCGGTACTCCGCCGCGAGCTTGCCGAGCCGGGCCAGCACTGCCACGGTGCGGTCGCGCATCAGCTCCAGCGAGAGGCGGATCTGCAGCTGCTCGACGTTCTCCGTCAGATCCCGGGAGGTCATGCCCTTGTGGACCTGCTCATGACCCGCGAGAGCGTTGAACTCCTCGATCCGGGCCTTCACGTCATGCCGGGTGATCTTCTCGCGCTCGGCGATCGACGCCAGATCGACCTGGTCGAGCACACGCTCGTAATCGGCCAGCGCCTCATCCGGCACCTCGATCCCGAGGTCCTTCTGAGCGCGCAGCACCGCCAGCCACAGCTGACGCTCCAGCTTCACCTTCTGCTCGGGGGACCAGAGGACGGCCAGCTCCGTGGAGGCGTAGCGGCCGGCCAGGACATTGGGGATGCGAGGCTTCGCAGACACAGCAGTCACGTGAAGGGATTCTACTGTCGGTTTCTGCAGGCCAGCGCCGCGGGCCTCTTTGTGGCTTGCTACGAAGACCGGTGACGAGGACTCGTTACGGAGACCCGTTACGAGGGCCGGTCACGAAGACGCGGGGGACGGGCCCTCCTCGGGCGAGGTGCGGCGCCAGCCCGTCACCGGGCCCGGGGTCTCGGCGTCCGCGGGCGTGATCCAGAAGCCCGAGGTCGTCCCCGGGTCGAACTGGGCGCCCCACCGGCCGTCGCCGGAGGACCGGCCGGTGAGCCGGCGGCCGATCCAGGGGCCCAGGTGGCGGCGGGCGAAGCGGATGTCGTCGGCCCGCCGGTTCGCCCAGCGGGGCGGCAGGGATGCGGGGACCGGGGCCTGCCAGTCGAGCTCGGGTGGGAGCCCCAGCGTCTGCCAGACCGCCTCCGCCACCCGCCGGTGCCCTTCGGCGGCTAGGTGCAGCCGGTCGGCGTCCCACATGCGCGGGTCGCTGAGCGAGGGCGCGGAGTAGAGGTCGACCACCGCGGCTCCGTGCCGGCCCGCCAGGTCATCGATCAGTGCGAACAGCGCCTCCATCCGAGGACGGAACCGGTCGAACACCGGGCCGTTGCGCCCGGGGCTGCGCATCAGCACCAGCTGCTTGCAGGACGGGGCCAGCCGCTCCACGGCCTCTTCCAGCCGCCCCCTGACCATGCCCATGTCGCACTTCGGGCGCAGCGTGTCGTTCAGCCCGCCCACGAGGGTCACCACATCGGCCTGCATGGCCGCCGCCGCGTCCACCTGCTCGTCGACGATCTGGCTGATGAGCTTTCCGCGTACGGCGAGGTTGGCGTACCGGAATCCGGGGGACCGGGACGCGAGCCGGGAGGCCAGAACATCGGCCCAGCCCCGGTAGGTGCCGTCGGGGAGCAGGTCCGACATGCCCTCGGTGAAGGAGTCGCCGACCGCGACGAGACTGGTGTAGGAGGCATTCAATTCCATGGCCCGGTGATTCTATCGCGTACGGCTCCCGTACCGTCCGGCCGGTACGGGAGCCGTCGCGTAGCTGGCACGGGGGCCGTCACGTAGCGGGCGGAGGAGCCGTCACCCGGGCGTTCAGCGGGACTGCGTCCTGCCGACCAGCTCGCGCAGGACGTCCTCCAGCGTGACCATGCCGACCAGCCGGTCCCCGTCGTCGAGGACCGCTGCGAGATGGGTCCGGCTGCGCCGCAGCGCGGTCAGCACGTCGTCCAGCGGGGTCGACGCGCGGACCCGGGCGATCGGCCGCAGAGCGGTCACCGGGAACGGCGCATCCCTGGGCGTGGCGTCCAGGGCGTCCTTCACATGGAGGTAGCCCAGGATGCGGCCCTCGCCGTCCATCACCGGGAAGCGGGAGAACCCGGACACGTGCGAGAGCCGCTCCAGGTCCTCGGGGGTGGTGCCGACCCGGGTGTACAGCACCCGGTCCACCGGCATGACCACATCCCGTACCGGACGCCGGCCCAGCTCAAGGGCGTGCCGCAGCCGCTCCGCCGAGCGGTCGTCGACCAGCCCCGCGTCCCCGGCGTCCTTCACCAGCCGGGCCAGTTCGTCGTCCGAGAACGTCGCGGACACCTCGTCCTTCGTCTCCACCCGCAGGAGCTTGAGCAGGGCGTTGGCGAACGCGTTGATCGCGAAGATCACCGGACGCAGCGCACGCGCCACCGCGACCAGCGGCGGACCCAGGAGCAGCGCGCTGCGCGCCGGTTCGGCCAGCGCGATGTTCTTCGGCACCATCTCGCCCAGCAGCATGTGCAGATACGTCGCCACGCTCAGCGCGATCGCGAAGGAGAGCGGGTGCACCAGCCCGTGCGGCACCCCCACCGCGTCGAAGACGGGCTCCAGCAGATGGGCGATGGCCGGCTCGGCCACGATGCCCAGCACCAGGGTGCAGAGCGTGATGCCGAGCTGGGCGGCGGCCAGCAGCGCCGAGACGTGCTCAAGACCCCAGATGACACTGCGGGCCCGCCGGTCACCGGCCTCGGCCCGCGGTTCGATCTGGCTGCGGCGTACGGAGATCAGGGCGAACTCGGCGCCCACGAAGAAGGCGTTGACCACCAGGGTCAGCAGACCGATGAAGAGCTGAAGGACGATCACCGGCCCTCCTCCTCCGTCCGCTCCTCGGCACCGGGCGGCGGCGCGTGCAGCAGCGCCCGCGCGGCCCGACGGCCCGTGGCGTCCACCACGTCGATCCGCCACCCCGCCAGCTCGACGGTGTCGTCCACCGTCGGGATCCGTCCGAGCTCGGCGGCGATCAGCCCGGCCAGCGTCTCGTAGGGCCCGTCGGGCACCCGCAGCCCGATCCGGCTCAGCTGGTCGGTGCGGGCCGCCCCGTCGGCCGACCACAGGGTGCGGCCGTCGGCGTCCTCACCGGCGGCCGCCAGATCGGGCGTCTCGTGCGGGTCGTGCTCGTCACGGACCTCGCCGACGACCTCCTCCACGATGTCCTCCAACGTCACGACCCCCGCCGTACCCCCGTACTCGTCGATCACCACCGCCATGGCGAGCTTGCCGGACAGTTGATCCAGCAGTCGGTCGACGGTGAGCGTCTCCGGTACGAGGAGGGGTTCACGCAGCATCTCCGAGACCCGCTTACGGGGGCGCTCGTCCGCCGGGACCGCCAGCACGTCCTTGATGTGGGCCACGCCGACCACGGTGTCCAGACTGCCGCGATAGACGGGGAAGCGGGAGAGACCGGTGGCGCGGGTCGCGTTGGCCACGTCCTCAGCCGTCGCCCGCACCTCCAGCGCGGTCACCTGGACCCGAGGGGTCATCACGTTCTCCGCGGTCAGCTCCGCCAGATTCAGGGTCCGTACGAAGAGTTCGGCGGTGTCCGCCTCCAGCGCCCCCTCCTTCGCGGAGTGCCGCGCCAGCGCGACCAGCTCCTGCGGGCTGCGGGCGGAGGCCAGCTCCTCGGTCGGCTCCAGACCGAAGCGGCGCACGATCCGGTTCGCCGTGTTGTTGAGGTGGCTGATGAAGGGCCGGAACACCGCGGTGAACACCCGCTGCGGGGTGGCGACCGCCCTGGCCACGGAGAGCGGCGAGGAGATCGCCCAGTTCTTCGGCACCAGCTCGCCGACCACCATCAGGACCACCGTGGACAGCGCCGTACCGATGACGAGGGCCAGCGTGGACGCCGCGGCCGGAGGCAGCCCGGCGGCCTCCACCGGGCTGCGGATCAGCTTGGCGATCGACGGCTCGGAGAGCATGCCGATCACCAGATTGGTGACGGTGATCCCGAGCTGCGCGCCCGAGAGCTGGAAGGTCAGGCTGCGTACGGCCTTCAGGGCGCTCGACGCACCCCGGTCACCCCGCTCGACCGCCCGCTCCAGCTCGCCGCGCTCCACCGTGGTCAGCGAGAACTCCGCCGCCACGAAGGCGCCGCACGCGACACAGAGCAGAAGGGCGACGAGCAGCAGAAGCACTTCGATCATCGGTTCACCTCCGTCCCATGATCGGGCAGGGGCGGACGGATCGCGCGGTGTCGGCTACGGGGAGGCTCGCCCATGGGCGGACGCTCACACCTTTCGGCAGATGAAGGTGGGGGACGGAAGAAGGGCTCATCGTAGAGCGTCTGCCCAGCCGCACCCCGCCCTACCGCGTCACTCCGTGAGGTGCTTCACCCAGCGGCTCCACTGCGGCTGCGGCCCATAACCCGCCGCCCGCCAGGCGTGCTGCGCCGACTCGTTGCGGTCCAGCACCATCGCGTCGGAGCGGCGCCCGCCGAGAGCAGCGAAGCGCTCCTCCGCCGCCGTGAGAAGGGCGCCGCCCACGCCCCTGCGGCGCTGCTCCGGATGGACCGCGAGCCGGTAGAGATGGCAGCGCCAGCCGTCGAAGCCCGCGATCACCGTGCCCACCAGCGTTCCGTCCCGCTCCGCGAGGATCAAGGCATCCGGGTCCCGTTCCACCAGACGCGCGACCCCGTCGCCGTCGTCGCTGATGCTGGTGCCCTCCGCCGACACCTTCCAGAAGGCCAGCACCGTGTCCAGATCGGCCGCGGTCGCGGACCGTATCGAAAGATCGTCCATGGCGGCCATCCCACCACCCGCCGGCCGCGGAAGTCGATTGCTTTCCCGGGCCTCCTCCTGCCCTCCTCTTGCCGGTGCTAGCGCGCCCGCGCTAGCTTGTAAGGGTGCCCAAGACTCAGCTGAACGTTCGAGTGGACGAGGCCACCGCCGAGGCCGCGCGGCAGCGCGCGCTCCAGAGGGGGATGAGCGTGAACCGCTACATAGAGGAACTCGTCAAACAGGACGCCGGCGAGGTGGGACACACCTTCGTCGAGGCCGCCGCCGACTTCATGAAGCAGTACGAGTCGGTCTTCGCCGAGGAGTTCGGCCCGGAACGCGAAGGTCCGCGACGTGAAGGTCCGCGACGCGAAGGTCCTCGGCGTGAAGACCCCCAGCGCGAAGGCACCCGTTGAACCTGCGGATCGACCTCTCCTGGCTGCTCATGGTCGCCGAGCACAAGACGCCCGGTGACCCGCAGGTCGTCGACTGGGGCGCGCTCGTCGCCGCGGTCGCCCGCCACGAGGCGGAGATCTTCGGCAGCGCCGTCTACAGCGACCCGCACACGCGGGCGGCCGCCCTGTTGCAACTGCTGCTGCACGTGCCCGCCCTCGAACGCTCCAACGCGATGTTCGCCTCGGCCGTCGCATACGGCTATCTGGTCGCCTCCGGACTGAAGGTGATCACCTCGCCCGAGCAGGTGCGCGATCTGGCCCTCCTGGTCAAGCAGGGCAAGGCGGACGTGCGAGCCATCGCGGACGAGCTGCGCCAGTGGAGCATGTGAGGCGCGCTCAGTTCGAAGGCGGCTCGGCGAACGGCTTACGGGCCACGCCCAGAACGCACGGCGACGAGGGGAACTGCACACCCTTCTCCGGGATCCGCAGCCTGCGGTACGTCCCCAGCTCGAAGCCCGCCGCCTCGATCGCGGCCAGCGGATTCCGCGCGGTGTGACAGCCGCCGAAGAGGAGGGGCCACAGCGTCCGGTCCGCCGTGCGCTGCGCGGCCGCCAACGCTCTCCCCTCTGCCAGTCCGTGTTCGAAGAAGCGCAGTTCACCGCCCGGGCGCAGGACCCGCCTGATCTCGGCGAGCGCCTTCGGCAGGTCCCGTACGGTGCACAGAACCAGTGAGGCCACCGCCGCGTCGAAGGCCTCGCTCTTGACCGGAAGGGCCTCGGCCGCCCCCGGCACCACGTCCACCGGCACCTCGGCGCGCAGCCCGGAGCGGACGGCGAGCTGCCGCAGCGAGCGCTCGGGCTCCAGCGCCACGACCTCCGAGACGGCCCCCGGGTAGTGGGCGAAGTTCAGCCCGTTGCCCGCACCGATCTCGATGACGCGGCCGGAGAGTCCCGCCAGCAGCTCATCGCGGTACGCGGCGACGCCGCCCTTGAGGTCGGCCGTCACGCTCATCCGGGCGTAGAAGCGGGCGAAGACCGGGTGGTGCACGGCGTCCCGCGGGAGCTTCCTGCTGCGCAGCTGCATGACGGACCTCCGGGAGGGAGAGGAGGACGTACGGTACGGCTCTCCTCACCGATTCTCCCCCGTACGGACCGGTACAGGCATGTCCGTACGGGACCGAAGCCGGGCACGTCCGTACGGAACCGAGGCAGACCATGTCCGTACGGAACCGAAGCAGCCCTCCGCCTCACAGCGAAGGTACGGTCCACGTCCCCCCGAGTTCCGGCGCCAGCCAACCGGTCGCCCCCGCCGCGAAGTCGGCGCCCGCCAGCGCCCCCGCCCCGGCCGGCACGGCTCCCAGCAGCGGGGCGCCGGCCGCCACCGGCAGGTCCTCGATGTTGCACCGGGAGGCCAGATCCGGCCGGTCCGGCATGCTGCCCACCACGACGCCCAGGCACTCCAGCCCCCGCGCCCGCAGCGCCTCGGCCGTCAGGGCCGTGGCGTTGAGCGTGCCCAGGCCGGCGGGCGCCACCACCAGCACGGGGGCGGACAGCAGGCGCGCCGCGTCCGCGAGCGTGCCGCCCTCGTCGTCGAACCGGACGAGCAGCCCGCCCGCCCCCTCCACCAGCACCAGGTCGTGCTCGGTGGCCAGCTTCTCCGCCGCCTCGGCCACCTCGTGCGGCCGCACCGGAGCCATTCCCGCCCGCCGCGCAGCCGTGGCCGGCGCCAACGGCTCGGGGAACCGGGCCAGTTCGACGGGCGTCACATGGCCGCCCGCCAGCCGGGCCACCTCGGCCGCGTCCCCCGGCTCCCCGGGCACGAGCCCGGTCTGCGCGGGCTTCAGCACCGCGACCCGGCGCCCCCGCGCGGCGGCCGCGACGGCGGCGGTCACCACCGTCTTGCCGATCTCCGTGCCCGTACCGGTCACCACGAGAATCGTCATGTCAGCCCTCCCGAGCCGCGGCACAGACGGCCCGGCAGATCCGTTGCACGTCGTCGTCCCCGGTGACGTACGGCGGCATCGTGTACACGAGATCGCGGAACGGCCGCAGCCACACGCCTTCGCGCACGGCCGCCCGGGTCGCCGCCGCCATGTCCACCTCGTGGTCGAGCTGGACGACCCCGATCGCCCCCAGGACGCGTACGTCCAGGACGCCGGGGAGGTCCGACGCGGGCGCCAGACCGGAGCGCAGCCCCGCGCCGATCCGCGCGACTTCGCCCTCCCAGTCCTGGCCGAGCAGCAGGTCCACCGAGGCCGAGGCGATCGAGGCGGCCAGCGGATTGCCCATGAACGTCGGGCCGTGCGCCAGCACCGGCACCTCGCCGCTCGAGATCCCCTCGGCCACCCGCGAGGTGCACAGCGTCGCCGCCATCGTGAGATAACCGCCGGTCAGCGCCTTGCCCACGCACATCACGTCCGGCGAGACACCGGCGTGCCCGGCGGCGAACAGCCTCCCCGTCCGTCCGAAACCGGTCGCGATCTCGTCGAAGACCAGCAGGACGTCCAGCTCGTCGCACGCCTCCCGCAGCACCCGCAGATAGGCAGGCGAGTGGAACCGCATCCCGCCGGCCCCCTGCACCACCGGCTCCACGATGACCGCCGCCACCTCGTCGGCGTGCGCGGCGATCAGCTCCCGCAGACGGGCCACGTAGGCGGGGTCCGGCTCGGCGTCGAAACCGTCCGGCGGGGCGTCGGCGAAGACCTGCCGGGGCAGCGCCCCCGACCACAGCTCGTGCATCCCGCCTTCCGGGTCGCAGACCGACATCGGCTGCCAGGTGTCGCCGTGGTAGCCGCCGCGCCAGGTCAGCAGCCGCCGCTTCTCCGGGCGCCCGGCCGAACGCCAGAACTGCAGGCACATCTTGACCGCGACCTCGACCGAGACGGACCCCGAGTCGGCCAGGAAGACGTGCTGGAGCGGCTCAGGGGTGATCTCGACCAGCCGGGTCGCCAGCCGGACGGCGGGCTCATGGGTGAGCCCGCCGAACATCACATGGCTCATCCGGTCCAGCTGGCCGCGCGCGGCCTCGTTGAGGACCGGGTGGTTGTAGCCGTGCACCGCCGACCACCAGGACGACATGCCGTCCACCAACTCCCGCTGCCCCTCGACGGGTTCGGCGAGCCGGAGCCGTACGCCGGACGCCGACTCCACGATCAGCGGCTCCTGCCGGCCGGGCATCGGACCGTAGGGGTGCCAGACGTGCGCACGGTCCAGCGCCCGCAGTTCGTCGGGGTCGTACGGTTTCGGCTCGGCGGGCCCGCCGAGTTCGGGGTCGTACGGCTCAGGCATTGGGCGCGAGATCCGTCCCCGCGCCACGACGGCGGACCGCGACCAGATCCGTACGCGCCGCCCCGGCCGGGACGCTTTCCCGTGCCGGGACACCGGCCCCGGCGTCGGCAACCGTCGCGGGCTCCGGCTCGCCGTGGCCGCCGCACGGCCCGCAGCCTCCGCCGGACGCTTCGTGCGAACCACAGCCCCCGCCGCCGCCGTGCGAACCGCAGCCGGTGGCACCGGACGCCTCCGCGGCGCCCTGCGAACCGCAACCGCCCCCGCTCAGCGCGTCGGCCCGGTGGCGCGGAAGCGTCGTCGTGCCCTGGCCCTCCACCTCGAAACCGGCGTCCGCGATCATGTCCAGGTCGGCCTGGCCCGCCTGGCCCTCGCTGGTCAGGTAGTCACCGAGGAAGATCGAGTTCACCAGGTGCAGCGCCAGCGGCTGCATCGACCGCAGATGCACCTCGCGCCCGCCCGCGAGCCGGACCTCCACGTCCGGGCAGACGAAGCGGACCATGGCGAGGATGCGCAGGCAGCGCTGCGGGGTGAGGTTCCACTCCTTGGCGAGCGGTGTGCCCTCGAACGGGATCAGAAAGTTGACCGGCACCGAGTCCGGGTCCAGGTCCCGCAGTGCGAAGACGACGTCGACCAGGTCCTTGTCGCTCTCGCCCATCCCGGCGATCAGCCCGGAGCACGCCGAAAGCCCGGCCGCCTGGGCCTGCTGCACGGTCTCCACCCGGTCCGCGTACGTGTGGGTGGTGGTGATCGCCCCGTACGTCTCCTCGGACGTGTTGAGGTTGTGGTTGTACGCGTCGGCGCCCGCCGAACGCAGCCGGTCGGCCTGTCCGTCGGAGAGCAGACCGAGACAGGCGCAGACCTCGACGCCCTCGTTTTGTTCCTTGATCGCCTCGATGGTCTTGGTGACCCGGTCGACGTCCCGGTCGGTCGGCCCGCGCCCGCTCGCCACCAGGCAGACCCGCTTGGCCCCGCCCGCGACCCCGGCGGCGGCCGCCTTGGACGCCTCGTCCGGCTTCAGCCAGGTGTACTTGAGGATCCCTGCCTTGGAACCGAGCCGCTGCGAGCAGTACGAGCAGTCCTCGGGGCAGAGCCCGGACTTCAGGTTGACCAGGTAGTTGAGTTTGACGCGCCGCCCGAACCACTGGCGGCGTACCTTACCGGCCGCGGCCACCACGTCGAGCAGGTCGTCGTCGGAGGTCGCCAGCACGGCGAGCGCTTCTTCGCGGGTCGGCAGTTCGCGCCGCAGCCCCTTGTCCACCAGCGTGTTCAGCAGGTCCATGAAAGATGATCCTGGCTTACGGCACCGCCTCCAGCCAAGGAGGAACCGGACAGGAGACGTGGGTGAGGGTGTGTGTATTGCCACACCCTGACCTGCTGCGCCCCCCGCTAGGGTCTGTGAGCTGCCTACAAAGGGGACCGTCCTATGTCCTTCGTCCCGTCCTCCCCCCGGCCCTCCTCCGCGTCCTCCTCCCCGTTCGACTGGATCGACGACGAGGCCCGCCGCCGGGCCGCCGCCGGACTGGTCCGGTCCCTGCGCCCGAGGAGTGCGGAAGCCGAGCTCCTCGACCTCGCGAGCAACGACTACCTGGGCCTCACCCGGCACCCGGAGGTCACCGCCGCCGCCGCTGCCGCCGCCCACCGCTGGGGTGCGGGCGCGACGGGATCCCGGCTGGTCACCGGCACCACCGCGCTCCACGCCGAACTCGAACGGGAACTCGCCGACTTCTGCGGCTTCGAGGCGGCCCTCGTCCTCTCCTCCGGCTACGCGGCCAACCTGGCGGCGCTCACGGCACTGAGCGGGCGCGGTTCGCTCATCGTCTCCGACGCGGGCAACCACGCCTCCATCGTGGACGGCTGCCGGCTCTCCCGCGCGGAGACCGCCGTCGTCCCGCACGCCGATCCGGACGCGGTCGCCAAGGCGCTCCAGGCCCACGAGGGGCGGGCGCTCGCCGTCACCGACTCCGTCTTCTCGGTCGACGGGGACGCGGCGCCCCTGTCCGCCCTGGCCCAGGTCTGCCGCGCCGCGAACGCCGCGCTCGTCGTGGACGACGCCCACGGCCTCGGCGTGCTCGGCGACGGCGGACGCGGCGCGCTCGCCGCGGCGGGGCTGGCGGGCGGCGAGGGAGTGGTCGCCACCCTCACCCTCTCCAAGTCCCTGGGCAGCCAGGGCGGCGCGGTCCTCGGACTGGCCCGGGTCATCGACCATCTGGTCAACACGGCCCGGACGTTCATCTTCGACACCGGCCTCGCCCCGGCGGCGGCGGGCGGCGCGCTGGGCGCCCTCCGGCTGCTGCGCCGGGAACCGGAACGGGCGGAGAGGGCCCGGGAGGTCGCCACCACGCTGTACGGGCGGCTCACCGCCGCCGGGCTGACCGCGGTCCGGCCGGACGCGGCGGTCGTCTCCGTACGGGCCCCCTCCGCCGACGCGGCGGTGCAGTGGGCGGCGGACTGCCGGGTGGCCGGAGTGGCGGCCGGGTGCTTCCGGCCGCCGTCGGTGCCGGACGGCATCTCCCGGCTGCGGCTGACCGCGCGGGCGGACCTCACCGAGGAGCAGATCGCAGCCGCGGTGGCCACGATCGTCGCCGCCGCTCCCCGGGAGGCCCTGACTCCGCTCAGCTGACCTGCTGCCTGTCCAGTCCGGCCACGAAGGTGGTCCAGGCCGTCGCGGAGAAGCGCAGCGGCGGCCGGTCCACGTCCTTGGAGTCGCGTACGGCGAGGAGCGCGCCGCCGGAGTCCGGGCCGCCGAGCCGCGCGGTCTCCACGCAGTTGTTCATTCCGGTGGAGCGGCTGCTGTGGCGCCAGCGGAGCGGTGGCTCGGCGGCGGCCGGTGACGTGGGCGGTACGAGACGGTCGGACATGGTGCCCCCCTCGGGCAGAGTCGGACGTCCTGTCGGTTCAGCGGATCATCGTGCTAGCGCAAGCCGCAGCGGATCGCGTCGATGAGGTCCAGCGATCCGTCCGGCGTCAGTGCGTGTGCCTGCAGAGTGCGGAAGGCCGAGCCGTACGCCTCAAGGTCTTCTCTCCGCTCCAGATAGAGGCTACTCGTCAAGTGGTCGAGAACGACCACGTCCAGATCAGAAATGTGCGGAAAGGAGAAGATGACGAAAGGAGAAGTGAGTCCGACGTACCCGCCGACCGAGAACGGCAGCAACTGAAGCTGTACGTGGGGGAGTTGAGCCACCTGTGTCAGGTGGTCGAGCTGGTCCCGCATCACCTCGGTCCCGCCCACCTTCCGGTGCAGCACCGCCTCGTCCAGCACGGCGGTGAACTGCAGCGGCGGCGTCGCGCGCAGCACCCGCTGACGGGTCAGCCGCACCTCGACCAGCGAGTCGAGATGGTTCGCGGGCAAGCCGTCGAGCGAGGCGCGGGTCACCGCCCGCGCGTAGCCGGCCGTCTGGAGGAGGCCCGGCACCACCGAGGTCTCCAGGGTCCGCACCGTATCGGCCTGGGACTCCAGGCTGATGAAGTCGCGGTACTGGGGCGGGATCAGCCCGCGGTACGCGTGCCACCACCCCGCGCCTCCGCCGCCCGCCGAACCCGCCAGCACTTCGAGCAGGGCGCGCAACTGCGCGTCGCGCACCGCGTACAGATCGAGCAGACGCGTCACGTCGTCGGGGGTGACCCCGCTGGCGCCGGTCTCGATACGGCTCACCTTCGACTGGTGCCAGCCGAGCAGGTGCGCCGCGTCCCGGCTGGTCAGTCCGGAGCCGTGCCGCAGGTTCCGTAACTCCTCGCCGAGCTTCCGTCGTCGGACGACGGGGCCGTGCTGCATTCAGGTCTCCTCGCGCTGTGCGGTACGGAACGGAACGGAACGGGACGGGTCCGACACGCACCGCAAGATTCGGGCCCGCAGAGGGGTCAGTGTGCCCTTCGACCGGGTGGTGCGGGACCCGAATTCACCGCTTCGAGCGACAGATATATGCATATCTTGGTCGAACGTCGTTACAGCGAGCTTCAACAGTGGCAGTCTGGCGCGAAGCACAATCCCGGCCGACCGCGGGTCGGCCGGGGCGCGAAAGGGACGGCGTCGCCATGGCAGACCATCAGGAAGCAACCGTCACCCTGCCGAGCGATCCGGTCTCGGTCTCCTCGGCCCGCAGATTCGTGGCCAGGACCTTGGCCGAATGGGGCCTCTCCGAGGACACGGAGCTGGCCGACACCATCCGGCTGATCATCTCCGAACTGGCCACCAACTCCGTCCAGCACACCTTCGGCCAGTCGCCCACCTTCACGGTCGATCTGCGCCTCGAACGCGACGAGGAACTGCGCCTCGGGGTGACGGACAGTCACCCCCGGTGGCCCCAGCGGCTGCCCGCCGCCGTACGGCAGGACAACGGTCGCGGCATGGTGATCATCCGGGCGCTGGCCAAGGAGTACGGGGGACGGCTCACGGTCGTCCCGACGGCCGAGGGCGGCAAGACGGTCTGGATCGCGCTGCCCTGGGCGGTGCCGGTCCAGGGCTGACGGGACGGCGCAAGGCTCCGAACCGGCCAATAACTCGTCGTGGTCCACGCAAATGCGCAGGACATGGCCGGAGGGCCTGCCTTCGTCCGACGGTGCTGCTCGGATCGAAGCGTATCCGAGCGGTATCAACTGTTCACACGGGGGACTTGTGGAATGCGATCAGCCCAGCCGACCGCCGAATGCTCTAGCCGTCAGGTGCGCGACAGCAGCCGCGGACGCCGTCGGAGTGCGACGGGTCGAGGCGGTCCAGTTCACCGCGGACTTCTCTGTGGACGTCCACCACTACGGGCTTCGCCGCAAGCGCTGCCTCGTCCTGGGCCTTCCGCTCTGGGCCGCCCACCCTCCGCAGCAGCGCATCGCCGCCGTGGCCCAGGCGTTGGGGCGAAGCGCTCCCGGCGACGTCCGGAACGGTGCGGTGGTCGGCTCGGCCCTCGAATCGCTGACGGCCGGATCATGGACCATGCGAACCGGCGGCGGACGTGCTGCCGCGGCACCACGTGTCAAAACCCTCGTCTGGTACGCGGAAGAGGTGGACGAGGGTTCCCGGCGCTTCCACGCGCGGGGGCGGAGGGTCGAGTGGCTGATATGGCTGCTGCGCAAGGCGATGACCGGGACGGCCCGCCTGCTGCTGCGGCTCACGCGGCCGACCGCCCGGCGTGCGCTGTTCGAGGCGGACGACGCGGCGGCCCGTACGGCTTCCTCGCAAGCCACTGTCGGCGCACTGTGTGACCGACGTCTGGAAGCCTCGATAGGCCGCGAGATGCATCGCCTGGTCATCGAGAAGAAGACACTCGTGAGGGCTCAGGCCCCCGAGGGTGCGCAGGACGACTTCTGGAAGAGCGTCGCCGAGCACGCGGCCCGTCTGCGGGAACAGGAAGACCTGGCCGAGTCCTCAGAACCCGAGCCTTCCGCACCCGAGTCCCCGGGAGGCGCTCCAGCCTCCACCTCTCACATTTCCGACACCCTGCGCCTGGCACGACTGGCCCACGCCCCGCAACGCCCCGCGACGATCACCCTCGACGAGCCCGGGCGAGCCCGCGTCGAGGACGAACTCCGCCTGCCCAAGCAGGCGGTGGAGCGACTGACGCGGCGGGACGGCGTACCTCTGGCCGGTCGGTCCTGAGTCCGGCCGGATCCGGAGCTGGGAGGCGGCCGCTCAGAGCACCGCCGCCCGTCCGAACCCGCTCCGCAGCAGGGCGAGCAGCGTCGCCGCCGCGGCGGTCGCCCGGTCGCCGCGGTGCACCACGGAGATCGTCCGGCGGAACTCCGCGGGCTCCAGCCGCCGGACCGCCAGTGCCGTGGACGACAGCGACGCGACCATCTCCGGCACCACCGCCACCCCGAGCCCCGCGCTGACCAGCGCGCACACCAGCGCATAACCGGGCGACTCGCACACCACCGCCGGGGTGGCGCCCGCCGCCGCCAGCGCGCTCTCCACCCCGCGCCGGGGCGGATGCGCCGGAGCGCTGCTGATCAGCGGCCGGCCCGCCAGCTCGGCGACCGGCAGCCGGCCGGACCCTTCGGAGAGCCGGTGCCCGACCGCGGTCGCCAGCACCAGCTCCTCCACCAGCAGGGGCTCCACGGTGACGCCCGGCGGCGGCGGATCGGCCACCGCCGGTTCGTAGGTGTGGGTCAGCGCCAGGTCCACCTCGCCCGCGGTGACCGCCGCGATCCCACCCGGCGGCTCGTACTCGGTGACGGCCAGCTCGACGTCCGGATGGGCCCGCCGGAACGCGCTCAGGACGGGCGGCAGCAGATGGACCCCGGCCGTCGTGAACGTTCCCACCCGCAGCCTGCCGCCCGACAGCCCGGCCAGCTGCGCCAGCTCGTGCCGCGCCTGGTCCAGCTCGTCCAGGACCCGCCGGGCCCGCCCCGCCAGCAGCTCACCGGCGGCCGTCAGCCTCGCCCCGCGATGGTGGCGCACCAGCAGCGTCGCCCCGGCCTCCCGCTCCAGCTTGGCCAGCTGCTGGGAGAGCGCGGGCGCGGTGTAGCCCAGGTGGGCGGCGGCCCGCGTGATCGATCCGGTCTCGGCGACCGCCACCAGTGCGGCGAGCCGCGTCGGGTCGTACATGAAGCGTTCCTTTAGGCAGACCCAGAAGATTGCAAGTACACGCTAAAGGCTCCGCCGGTCCAGTCTTGACCCATGGACGCACAACTGATCGCCTTCACCGGGGTCGCCGCCGGCATGGTCGCGCTGCCGGGCGCCGACTTCACCGTCGTCGTACGCAACGCCCTGGCCTCACGCACCGCCGGTCTGGCCACCGCTCTCGGCGTCGCCGGGGGACTGCTCGTCCACACCGCGCTCGCCGTTGCGGGGCTCGCCGCGGTGCTGGTGACGATGCCCGTCCTCTTCCGCACGGTCCAACTGCTCGGCGGCGCGTACGTGCTCTACCTCGGGATCAGCGCCCTGTACGCGATCCGGCGCCGGGTCTCCGAGGAGGGCCGTGCGCCGGACCGGGCACCGGGGCCGGAGGGGGCGAAGGGGCCGGAGGGGGCGGAGGGGGCGAGGGGGCCGGAGGGGCTCGGGCGCGCGCTGCGCCAGGGGTTCCTGACCAACGCGCTCAACCCGAAGGCGCCGGTCCTCTTCCTCAGCCTGCTGCCGCAGTTCGTCCCGGACGGGCAGCCGCCGCTGCCCAGGACCCTTCTGCTCGCCGCCCTCGTGGTCGCCCTCGCCCTCGTCTGGTTCTCGGCCCTCGCCCTGCTCGTGGACCGGCTGGGGCGGTGGCTGCGCCGACCGCGTACCGCCCGGGCGATCGAGGGCGGCAGCGGCGTGGCGCTCACCGGACTGGGACTGGCGCTGGTGACCGGGCCCCTCCTGCGCTGAGCAGGGGCGCCGGGGGCCTTGCGGGCGGCACCGAGAGGTGCGCTCCTGCCGCCCGCAAGGGAAGAGCGTCCGGCAGGTGGGTCAGCGGACCCGTCCGTACCAGACGCTCTTGGACCAGATTTTCGCCTTGCGCACCACATCCCCGGATTTGGGGGAGTGCCAGATCTTGCCGCCCCCGGCGTAGATGCCCACGTGGTAGACGCTGCGGCCGGAATGGAAGAAGACCAGGTCGCCGGGTTTCCGCTTCGACGAGGAGATCCGGCTGGTCTTGTTGTACTGCTGCTGCGCTGTGCGGGGAAGTTTCTTCCCGGCCTTCTTGAACGAGTAGAGAGTCAGCCCCGAGCAGTCGAACCGGCTGGGACCCGCGGCCCCGTACTTGTAAGGAGCCCCCTTCTTCGACGCGGCGATCTTGAGTGCCTTCGTCGAATGGGTGGCGGCCTCGGCATCGGCGACCAGACCTGGCGCCAGCATCGAGGACGTCACGGCCAGGGTGAGTACGGAAGCCGTACCGACCCGGGCGAACAGAGACGGGACATGAACCTGCGCAGACATGCGCAACCCTTCGTCAGCCGCCTGTGAAGGATGACCTGTCGGGTTCGGGCTGGCGAAGTTGCCCGGCCGCTTGACGCGGCTTCACCCCGAGGGCTTCCCGGTCTCCCGGTCGGCCCGTTGTGCTCGGGTCCTCCACTCCTGCCGATCCACTCCTTGTCGACCAGTCATCCGGGAAGCGGCAGGACTCGGCGTCCACCCGGACCGCCCCGCCGCGGTGGCGGGGGCTTGTCGTCCCAGGGATCTTGACTCACGAAGTGCCGGATTTCCGAGCTGAAACAGTCATTTGTGAGTCTCCTCACCACTGAACCGTTCGGGTGGACGGGGCGGATTCGCGCCCGTTGATGAGCCTGGCGCACGCCCCCGTACCAGCGACGAAAGGCCGCATTTCGTGTACGGCTCCCGCGTCGAGCGCAAGTTGGGACGTCGCTCGCGCGGGTGATCGCCTACGCCGAACGAGCGAGGAAAATTGATCGCGTCACCGGGCGTGTCGCGCGCGGGGCGACCGTCCCGCTCCCGTGATGCGCTCCCGGCGCGCGGAGCGGCTCAGTTCGGGGTCGGCGGCACGGCGACCCTGCCCGCCCGCCGCTCGCCGTCCAGCACGCGCAGGGCCCGCGCGAGCGTCGCCGCGTGGATCTGCCGCTCGCCGCGCTCGTGCATCAGGGAGAGGGCATCGCGCAGGGCCGCGGCCCGGGAGACCAGGGCCTGCGCGGCTCTCAGCGCGCTGTAGGTGTCGCTGCCGCGAGCCGGGTTGATACGGCCCACCTGGTCGAGGACCGCCAGGTAGCAGTCGATCAGCTCACCCTCGGCGCGGGTCAGTGCGGGCAGGGGCGGGAACTCCGTGGGTTCCATGGGCGGTTCACCTCACGTCGTGCGGCGGCTGGGAGAGCGTGCGGTTCTCCACGACGTGGTCCACCAGCCCGTAGGCGCGAGCGGCCTCCGCGTCGAGGATGGTGTTGCGCTCGATGTCGGCGGTGACCCGCTCGGCGGTCCGGCCCGTGTGCCGGACCAGCATGTCCGTGAACAGCTCGCGGGTGCGCACCAGTTCGCGCGCGTGGATCTCCAGGTCGGACGGCTGGCCCTGCAACGGCTCGGCCAGCGCGGGTTGCTGAATGACTACCCGCGCGCCGGGCAGGGCATGTCGCCGCCCCGGAGCCCCGGCCGCCAGAAGAACGGCCGCGTAGGAGCCGGCCTGCCCCAAACAGAAGGTCTCCACCTCGCACGTCAGAAACCGCATCGTGTCGTAGACCGCGGCCATCGCCCCGAACGCGCCGCCGGGGCAGTTGATGTAGAGCGACAGCGGCCGGTCCGGCTCGGCGTGCTCCAGGTACATGAACTGCGCGATCAGATCGCTCGCGGCGGTGTCGTCGATCGGACTCCCGAGGAAGACGATCTGCTTGGACAGGAGCTTGGAGTACGGGTCCTGGGTCCGGGTCCCGGTCGCGGTGCGCTCGGTGAACTCGGGCAGTACGTAACGGGCGTCGGGTCGGATCATGGCGGAGCCCCTCTCCTGGGTGCGTGACGGAACGCAGGGGCAGCGCAGGTCCGCTCCGCGCTCACGCCCTGTCAAAAATGTACAGGACGTACAAAAGAGGGGGAGGGCTGACGCGTTCGCGAGATCCAGAAGAGGGGCGGTGGGCGCCTATTCGCAGCCGACTCCGTCACCGTCGCGGTCGAGGTGCCGTCCGTACCCCGGTTCGCCCGCTCTGATGGGATCGGCGCCGGCGGCCCGGACGGCGGTGCAGTTTCGGTAATACGTGGAGCCGCCGCCCGAGTCGTCGTTCTCGTCCTCGTCGTAGACCGGGTCGGGCGCCTCGGCGGCAGGCTCGGGCGGGGGAGCGGTGACGGTCACCCGTACCTTCTTGATCTTCGTCACCGTCGGCGCCGGCTCCGGACTGGCCGTCACCGTGACCTTCGCCGTCTCCGTCACGGTGACGGTCACCGTCGGCCCCGGCTCCGCCTTCACCGCCGCCGTCCGTACCGTCTCCGGCTCCTCACCGGTGGCGCCGATCCCGATGCCGAGCAGGAACAGCACGCCGGCGGCGGGAAGGATGACGCGCTTACGGGCCCAGCGCGGCCCGTTGGAAGGGTTCGGCGGCGGGACGGTGACGCCCGGCCCCCAGTCCGCTTGCCGTGACGGGTGCTGCGGGTCGTTCCAATTCATCGTCCCCCCAAGGAAGTTCGTGGAGGAACGACGCTAGTGAGCCGAGCGCGCCCGCAGGAGGAGGATGTTCCGTTGGTGATGGAGTTGTGACCAAAGAGCGGGGGAGTGATGGTCACGGCTCGGTCCTGGAGTCGGGCGGCACGGCTGCCGCGCGGCCCCGTGGCGGTTGCGCGCGCGCCTTAAGCTGGGGCCATGGCTTACGAGATTCCGGTGACGCAAGCACGGGCGGAGCTCGCCGACCTGATCAACCGCGTCGTCTACGGCGGTGAGCGGGTCGTCGTGACGCGGCACGGCAAGCCGCTGGTCGCGCTGGTCTCCGCCGCCGACCTGGAACGGCTCGAAGGGCTCGACGGGGAGGGGACCGAGGCCGAGGAGCAGGTGATCAGCTCGGTCTCCTCGATCCGCTCCGCCGCCCCGACGGCCCCCGGCGGACGTCAGCGGTTCGGGATCGCCGCCGAGCACCGCGGTCAGGGCGACCCGGGCGCCTGATCACCGGCGGGTGCGGCGGTCGTACGCCGTCGTCCCGCGACCAGCACCGCCGTCAGACCGAGCGCCGACCAGAGTGCGAGCGTGAGGACAGGGCCGCCCGCCGCGCTGCCGTCGAAGAACGCGACCGAGCGCAGCAGTGAGCCGCCCGCGCCCGGCGGCAGCCACTGCCCGAGCACGCCGACCGGTTCGGGGAGCAGCTGGGGGGCGCTGGTGACCCCGGAGAAGGAATTGCCCAGCAGGATCATCAGCAGGGCGGAGACACCGAGCCCGCGTGGGCCGAGCAGCGAGGCCAGTCCCGCCACCGCCGCGCCGATCGCCAGGACGGTCAGGGCGATCACGCCCGCCTCGGTCCACCAGTCGCCCGTGATCACGCCGAGCCAGCTGTGCGCCACGGCCACGGCGGCGAGGCCCACGAGTGCCGCCGCCCCGGTCAGTGTCAGCCCCGCCCGCGCGCCACGCAGCCCCAGTATGGTGACGGCCGCTCCGGCGCCCATCCCCGCCAGGGCCAGCGGCAGTACGCTCGCGCCGAGTGCGCTGCCGCGCGGGTCCCCGGAGGGTGCGGCCACCACATCGGTGACCTGGACCCGGGCGCCCTCCGGTGCCGCCGCCGTCACCGCCTCACGCAGCAGTTGGGCGACCACGGGGCTCGCGGCCGTCGCGGTGAGCACGTGCGGGCCCTCGGGTCCGGCGACCACGGCTCCGTATACGACCCGGTCCTCGATCGCCTCCCGCGCCGCCGCCTCGTCGTCGAAGCGGTGCACCTCGAAAGCGCCCTCGCGCTGCTCGAACTGCCGCCCCAGCTGATCGGCTGCCGGCGCCGCACCGGCCACCCCCACCGGCAGGTCGCGCGGCGCGATCCGGGCGGCGGGCCAGGCGAAGGCCCAGAGGGCGAGCGTCACCACCAGCGGGATCAGCAGGACGACCGCCACCGCGCGGCGGTTGGGTGCAGTGGACATGGGGAGCCTCGTTCCGGGTCACGATCAAAGAGAAGGATCGTTCGTTTTACGTACCGTCCCACTGTCGGTACGGTGAGCCCGCTTGTCAAGAATGAACGTTCGTTTTAAGTTGAGCCCATGGCTCGTGTATCCCAGGAACACCTCGACGCCCGGCGCCGTCAGATCCTCGACGGGGCGGCGCGCTGCTTCGCCCGCAACGGATTCCACGGCACGTCCATGCAGGACGTCCTCAAGGAGGTGGGCCTCTCCGCCGGCGCGGTCTACCGCTACTTCCCCGGTAAGGAGGACATCATCGCGGCCATCACCGAGGAGACCTTCGCCACCATCCGCGGCGCCTTCGAGGAGGCCAGCCGCATGTCGCCGCCGCCCACCCCCGACGTGCTGCTGAGCCGGGTGCTCGGCCGGGTGCTGGCCGGGGAGGTGCATGGGCTGGAGCGCCGGACCTTCGCCGCCCTCGCCGTACAGCTCTGGTCCGAGACGCTGCGCGACGGGCGACTCGCCGCACAGCTGGACGAGGGTTACGCCACGATGCGCGCCGCATGGACCAGACTGGTCGAGGCCTACCGGGACGCCGGACTCCTGGGCGGCGACGTGGCGGCCGACCATGTGGCGCGGACGATGATCGCCACCGCCCAGGGCTTCATCGTGCAGGAGGCCCTCTTCGGGGACGTCACTCCCGAGGTGCTGGAGAACGGCTTGCGCGGGCTGATGTCCATGGGTCCGCAAAAGGCCAGTTAACGCAACGGAAAAACTTCCGCCCTAACGTGCAATACCTGGTCGCGAGAGCCGGGTTCGTCGTTCAACGAAATGTTGAACGGGGATAGGGTCCCGCTGCGCCCGGAGGCCGGTACCGGGCGGTAGACGATGAGGTGGAAGCGTGCAACTGACCCCGCACGAGCAGGAACGCCTGCTCATCCATGTGGCCGCCGACGTGGCCGAGAAGCGCCGGGCACGCGGGCTGAAGCTCAATCACCCCGAGTCCGTCGCCCTGATCACCGCCCACCTCCTGGAAGGCGCCCGGGACGGCCGTACGGTCGCCGAACTCATGGCGTCCGGCCGCAAGCTGCTCACCCGGGACGAGGTCATGGAGGGCATCCCCGAGATGCTCCACGACGTCCAGGTCGAGGCCACCTTCCCGGACGGCACCAAGCTCGTCACCGTCCACGACCCGATCGTCTGACGGGGCCGCGCCGATGATTCCCGGAGAGATCCTGTACGGGGACGGGGGCATCGCCCTCAACGAGGGGCGTCCCGTCACCCGCCTCACCGTCCTCAACGCCGCCGACCGCCCCGTCCAGGTCGGCTCCCACTACCACTTCGCCGAGGCCAACCCCGGGCTGCGCTTCGACCGCCAGGCCGCCCACGGGCTCCGGCTGCACATCGCGGCAGGGACGGCGGTCCGCTTCGAACCCGGCATCCCCGTCGACGTCGAGCTCGTCCCCCTCGCCGGCCGCCGCATCGTCCCCGGCCTGCGCGGCGAGAGTGGAGGTGCCCTCGATGCCTGACCTCAACAGGGCCGTGTACGCGGACCTCTTCGGACCCACCGCCGGCGACCGCATCCGCCTCGCCGACACCGACCTCTTCGTCGAGATCGAGGAGGACCGCTCGGCCGGCCCCGGACACGCGGGCGACGAGGCGGTCTTCGGCGGCGGCAAGGTGATCCGCGAGTCCATGGGCCAGGCCCGCACCACCCGGGCCGAGGGCGCACCCGACACCGTCATCACCGGGGCGGTCGTGATCGACCACTGGGGCATCGTCAAGGCCGACATCGGCATCCGCGACGGCCGGATCACCGGCATCGGCAAGGCCGGGAACCCGGACACCATGGACGGGGTCCACCCCGACCTGGTGATCGGCCCGGAGACCGAGATCATCGCGGGCAACGGCAAGTTCGTCACGGCCGGAGCGGTCGACGCGCACGTCCACTTCATCTCACCGACCCTGGTCGACCAGGCGCTCTCCAGCGGCATCACCACCCTCGTCGGCGGCGGCACCGGACCCGCCGAGGGCACCAAGGCCACCACCATCACCCCCGGCCCCTGGCATCTGGCCCGGATGTTCGAGGCGCTGGAGACCTTCCCGGTCAACATCGGGCTGCTCGGCAAGGGCAACACGACCTCCCGCAACGCCATGTACTCCCAACTGCGCGGTGGTGCGCTGGGATTCAAGATCCATGAGGACTGGGGCGCCACCCCGGCCGCGATCGACGCCTGCCTCACCGTCTGCGAGGAGACCGGCGCCCAGCTCGCCATCCACACCGACACCCTCAACGAGGCCGGGTTCGTCGCGGACACCCTCGCCGCCATCGCCGGGCGCTCCATCCACGCGTACCACACCGAGGGCGCGGGCGGCGGGCACGCGCCCGACATCATCACCGTGGTCTCCGAGCCGTACGTCCTGCCGAGCTCGACCAACCCGACCCGGCCGCACACCGTCAACACCATCGAGGAACACCTCGACATGCTGATGGTCTGCCACCACCTCAACCCGGCCGTCCCCGAGGACCTTGCCTTCGCGGAGTCCCGGATCCGGCCCTCCACCATCGCGGCCGAGGACATCCTGCACGACCTCGGCGCCATCTCGATCATCTCCTCGGACTCGCAGGCGATGGGCCGCATCGGTGAGGTGATCCTGCGGACCTGGCAGACCGCCCACGTCATGAAGGTGCGGCGCGGCGCGCTCCCCGGGGACGGGGCCGCCGACAACCACCGGGTCCGTCGCTATGTCGCCAAATACACCATCAACCCGGCCGTCGCCCAGGGCCTCGACCGGGAGATCGGCTCGGTGGAGAGCGGCAAGCTCGCCGACCTCGTGCTCTGGGACCCGGCGTTCTTCGGCGTGAAGCCGCAGATCGTCATCAAGGGCGGCCAGATCGCGTACGCGCAGATGGGCGACGCCAACGCCTCCATCCCGACGCCCCAACCGGTCCTGCCCCGGCCGATGTTCGGCGCACTGGGCCGGGCCGCCGCACGCGGTTCCTTCAACTTCGTCACCGAAACGGCGATCGAGGACGGACTGCCCGAACGGCGCGGCCTCGACAAGGAGTTCAGGGCCATCACCAGCACCCGAGGGGTCACCAAGGCGGACATGCGGGAGAACGACGCCATGCCGCACGTCCACGTCGACCCCGACAGCTTCGCCGTCACCATCGACGGCGAACCGGTCGAACCCGCCCCGGCGGCGGAACTGCCCATGGCCCAGCGCTACTTCCTCTTCTGAGCCGGGCGGACCACCAGCCATGTCACGCGCAGCCCTGCTCGTCCTCGCCGACGGCCGGTTCCCCGCCGGCGGCCACGCCCACTCCGGCGGGGCCGAACCGGCCGTCACCCAGGGGCGCATCCGCGACGCCGACGACCTCGCCGCCTTCTGCCGGGGCCGCCTGCACACCGCCGGGCTTACGGCCGCAGCCCTCGCGGCGGCCGCCGCCCACGGCCTCGACCCGCTCGCCCTGGACGAGGCCGCCGACGCCCGTACGCCCTCACCCGCCCTGCGGGCCACGGCCCGCAAGCTGGGGAGGCAGATGATGCGGGCCGCCCGCGCCACCTGGCCGAGCCCCGAACTCGACGCGCTCGCCACCGCCCGGCCACGCGGCGCCCACCAGCCCGTCGTCCTCGGCCTCACCGCCAGGACGGCGGGGCTCGGGCCCGAGGACGCCGCGCACTGTGTGGCGTACGAGACGGTCAGCGGACCGGCCACCGCCGTGGTGCGGCTGCTCTCCCTCGACCCCTTCCACGCCACCGCCGTACTCGCCCGCCTCGCCCCCGAGCTGGACGAGGTGGCCGCCCAGGCTGCCGAGGCCGCCCGGCACGGCATCGACGCCCTGCCCGCCGCCTCCGCCCCGCTCCTCGACATCACCGCCGAGGCGCACGCCGCCTGGCCGGTCCGCCTCTTCGCCTCGTAATCCCGACCACCACCGGAGTCCCCATGCACCTCGGCCACACCCACGACGGCCCCGCCGCCGTCAGCGCCGACGCCACCCGCCCCGACGGCACCCGGCGCGCCCTGCGCATCGGCCTCGGCGGCCCCGTCGGCTCCGGCAAGACGGCCACCGTCGCCGCCCTCTGCCGCGAGCTGCGCGACCGGCTCTCCATCGCCGTCGTCACCAACGACATCTACACGCGGGAGGACGCCGAGTTCCTCCTCCGCAACGCCGTCCTGCCGCCCGAGCGGATCCAGGGCGTGGAGACCGGCGCCTGCCCGCACACCGCGATCCGCGACGACATCTCCGCCAATCTCGAAGCCGTCGAGGACCTGGAGGAGGCGGTGGGACCACTCGATCTGATCCTGGTGGAGTCCGGCGGCGACAACCTCACCGCCACCTTCTCCAAGGGGCTCGTCGACGCCCAGGTCTTCGTCATCGACGTGGCGGGCGGCGACGACATCCCGCGCAAGGGCGGCCCCGGCGTCACCACCGCCGACCTCCTCGTCATCAACAAGACCGACCTCGCCCCCCACGTCGGCTCCGACCTCCAGCGGATGGCCCGGGACGCCAAGGAGCAGCGCGGCGAACTCCCCGTCCTCTTCACCTCGTTGACCTCCGCCGAGGGGGTCGGGCCGGTCGCCGACTGGGTGCGGGTGCAGCTCGCCGCCTGGACCGCATGAGCGTCCGCGCCACCGCCCGCCTCCGCGCCGAACCCGACGGCAGGGGCTCCACCGCCCTGCCGCTCCTGGAATCCGCCGGCCCGCTGGCCCTCCGCCGCACCCGCTCACCGCTCCCGGAACACGCCCGGGTCACCGTCGTCGGCGCCATGAGCGCCCCGCTCAACGGCGACCGTCTCGCCATCGAGGCCGAGGCCGCCGACGGCGCCCGCCTCACCGTCGACGCGGCGGCGGCCACGGTCGCGCTCCCGGGCCCTTCGACGGACACCGGCTCCTCCACGTACGCCATCCACGTGAACGTGGGGGAGGGGGCCACCCTGTACTGGCTCCCCGAACAGCTCGTCTCCTCCCACGGCAGCGACCTGCACCAGACCACCCGGATCGAACTCGCGCCCACCGCACGGCTGTTGCTGCGCGAGGAACAGATCCTCGGCCGCCACGGCGAACCCACCGGCGCCCTCACCACCCGCCTCACCGTCCACCGCGCGGGCCGCCCGCTCCTGGACCAGCAACTCGCCTACGGACCAGGCGCCCCCGGCGGCTGGGACGGCCCCGCCGTCCTCGGCGGCCACCGCGCGGTCGGCCAACTTTTCCTGGCCGACCCGTCCTTCGAGGACGCCCCGCTCCCCGCCCGCCTCCTCGGCCCCACCGCCGCGCTCACCCCGCTCGCCGGTCCCGCCGTCCTGGTCACAGCGGTGGCCGCCGACGCCCGCCTGCTGCGCGAGATCCTGGACGGGGCGCTGCACGAGCTGCTCGACGGCCTCAAAGCGGACACCGGCAACAGCTGAGTCCGCTCAGCGGACTTCCTTCACCGGTTATGGGTTCGGTAAAGAAACAGGTGTACGCCCTGGCCCCAGGAACCCCACAGACGAAAGGATCCCCGGAACGCTCCGATGGAGACCACGCCGCCACCGGCGGCGCATCGGACGACGATGGGGGAGGTTCCACGTGGGACGTACAGCAGTGCTCGGCGCGGCCGGCGCGCTGATGGCGGGCGCGCTCGTCGCGGGAGCGATCACCGCGCCCGCCGCGGAAGCGATACCGGTATCCGCCGACAGCCACCACCACGACCGGGCGGGCTCCGAGGCGCTCGGCGTCCAGATCGCCGCCGAGCGGGCGGCGCAGGCCGGGATCGACTGGAAGGGCTGTCCGGAGGACTGGGGCCTGGCCGCCCCCATCCAGTGCGGCTGGGTGAGCGTACCGCTCGACTACGCGAAGCCGAACGGCAAGAAGATCAAGCTCGCCGTCGACCGGCACGTCAGCACCGGCACCCAGGGCGAGCGCCAGGGCGCCCTCATCTACAACCCGGGCGGGCCCGGCGGTTCGGGGATGCGCTTCCCCACCCGCGTCACCTCCAAGAACCCGCTCTGGACGAAGACCGCGAAGGCGTACGACTTCGTCGGCTTCGACCCGCGCGGGGTGGGCCGCTCGGCGCCCATCTCCTGTGTCGACCCGCAGGAGTTCGTCAAGGCGCCCAAGGCGGACCCGGTCCCCGACAGCGAGGCCGACAAGCGCGCGCAGCGCAAGCTCGCCCGCGAGTACGCCGAGGGGTGCGGCGAGCGCAGCGGCTGGATGCTGCCGCACATGACCACCCCCAACACCGCCCGTGACCTCGATGTCATCCGGGCCGCGCTGGGGGAGAAGAAGCTCAACTTCCTCGGCGTCTCCTACGGCACCTACCTGGGCGCCGTCTACGGCACGCTCTTCCCCACCCACGTACGGCGCATGGTCGTCGACAGCGTGGTCAACCCCTCGCGGGAGAGCATCTGGTACCGGGCGAACCTGAACCAGGACATCGCCTTCCAGATGCGCTGGGACGACTGGAAGGCGTGGGTCGCCCAGCACGACTCCGTCTACGGCATCGGCGACACCCCGGAGGAGGTCGAGCAGGAGTGGCTGAAGCTCCGCGCCGCCGCCAAGAAGAAGCCCATCGGCGGTGTCGTCGGACCCGCCGAGCTCATCGGCTTCTTCCAGAGCGCCCCGTACTACGACTCCGCCTGGGCGCCCACCGCCAAGACCTGGAGCGCCTACCGGGCCGGTGACACCCAGGCGCTGATCGACGCCGCCGCCCCCGACATGGACGACCTCAAGGGCAACGCGGCGGCCGAGAACGGCAACGCCGTCTACAGCGCCGTCGAGTGCGCGGACGCCAAGTGGCCCACCAGCTGGCGCACCTGGGACCGGGACAACACCCGGCTGCACAAGAAGTACCCGTTCATGACGTGGGCCAACGCCTGGATGAACCTGCCCTGCGCCACCTGGCCGGTCAAGCAGCAGACCCCGCTGAACGTGAAGACCGGCAAGGGCCTGCCGCCGGTCCTCATCGTGCAGGCCACGCGGGACGCCGCCACCCCGTACGAGGGCGCCGTCGAGCTGCACCAGCGGTTCAAGGGCTCGCGGCTCATCACCGAGAAGGACGCCGGGTCCCACGGCGTCACCGGGCTGGTCAACCCCTGCGTCAACGAGCGGGTGGACACCTACCTGCTCACCGGAAAGACCGACCGGCGCGATGTGACGTGCACGCCGCACGCCACGCCGAAGCCGTAGGGCACGTGTGAGGCGTACGACCGGGGCCCCGCCGCATCCTCAGCGGCGGCCCCGGTCGTACGCCTCCAGCCACGCGTCCTCCGCCGCATAGTCGAAGAGCGCCTCCCCGTAGTTCCGCGCCATCTTCAAGAACGCCTCCCGCCAGTCCCGCCCCGCCAGCTCCCCGGCGAGCCACTCGACGGTCGCCGGCAGCGACTCCACGTACCCCGTCACCGGCCGGTACCCGAGCTCCCGCTCCGCCGCCGCCATGTCGTACACCACGGGATGCGCCCCGCTCCACGGCGTATCGCCCACACCCCCCTCGGGCGCCGCACCGTCGATCAGCACCGTCTCCGTCTCCCGGCCGAGCACCGCATCGACCGCCGCCCCGATCTCGGCGACCGTGGGTGCCTGCGGGTCCGCCGCGTTCAGCACGCGTGATCCCGGCTTTCGGGCGGCCAGCCGGATCAGCTCCGCCATGTTGGACACATGGACCGGGTGGAAGCGGCTCTCGCCGCCGTACGCGAGCACCCGCCGCCGGCGCCCGTCCAGCAGCCGCTTCACGAAGTACAGCTCGCGCGGTGTGCGGCAGTACGGGCCGTGGACCGCGCCCGCCCGCAGCAGCGTCACCGGCAGCGCGTCGCCCGACGCCAGCAGCTCACACTCCAGCAGCACCTTGCGGGTCCCGTACGTCGTGTCGCCCGGCTCCACCGTGCGCTGGGTCTCCGGCAGCGGCACGGGGTAGCGGGGGAAGCCGTCGGGTTCGGCCTGGGTGTCGAAGCTGCGCCCGCGCTCGTCCTCGTACACCGCACCGCTGGAGATGACGACCGCCGAACCGACCCGCCCGGCGAGCGAGGCCAACTGCCGTGCGTGAGCCCCGCCGAACGCCACCATGTCGACCAGGACGTCACAGCCCTCGCCGAGCGCCTTCTCCAGCGCCCCTTCCTCGTCCCGGTCGAGCGCCAGGGCCCGGACTCCGTGGCCCCATCGCTCATCCCGGCCGCCACCCCGCGAGACGGCGGTCACCTCCCAGCCGTCCCCGGCGAGCGCACCCACCGCCGCCCGCCCGATCTGTCCCGTCGCTCCCAGCACCCACGCGTGTCCCTGGTTCATGGTGACGACGCTAGGGGGAGCGGTCCGCGCCGGACCAGCCCGCTCTGCCGTCGGCGAATTTGCCGTCAGCGTCGCAGCTTGGGGAACTTCCTCGGCGGCGCGGCCTCCTGCTCGGCGGACTTCACCTTCGCCGCGTACTCGTCGACGTACTCCTGGCCGGAGAGTTCGAGGATCGCGTACATGATCTCGTCCGTCACGGCCCGGATCGCGGCCTTCTGGTTCTCCATACCCGCGTAGCGCGAGAAGTCCAGCGGCTCACCGAACCGGATCGCGACCTGCTTGATCTTGGGGAGTTTCTGGCCGGGCGGCTGGATCTCGAACGTGCCGAGCATGGCGCACGGGATCACCGGCACCCCTGCGGTGAGCGCCATGACCGCCACCCCGACCTTGCCCTTGTAGAGCCGGCCGTCGTGCGAGCGGGTGCCCTCGGGGTAGATCCCCAGCAGCTCGCCCTTGCTCAGCACCCCCAGGCCCTCGCGGATCGCCGCCTGGCCCGCGTCCTTGCCCGAGCGGTCCACCGGGATCTGACCCGCGCTGCGGAAGAACGTGGCGGTGAGCTTGCCCTTGATCCCCGGGCCGGTGAAGTACTCGGCCTTCGCGAGGAAGGTGATGCGCCGCTTGAGGATGGCGGGCATGAGGAAGTGGTCGGAGAAGGAGAGATGGTTGCCCGCGACGATCGCCGCGCCGTCCTCCGGGATGTTCTCCAGACCCTCGATCCGAGGGCGGAACAGCACCCGCAGCACGGGCCCCAGCACGACATATTTCAGGATGTAATAAAACACCTTGTGGGTGCACCTCGCTCTGCCGGGCCGGCGTCAGGGCTGCGTTCTGCCAGGTCGCTGCGTACTACCAGGTCATGGTCGTGCCGGGGACGTCAGTGTAGGTCCCCGGCATCACCGTGCGACCGTAGCGAACCGGTCAACCGCCTCGTACCCGCCACCGGGCCCGTCAGGCGTGTCCGCCGTGACGGTCAGGTGTCCTGGGTGGCCAGCATGCCGAGGGTGCAGAGCCCCAGCACGATCCAGCCGAACCAGAGCCAGCCACTGCTGCCCAGCGCCACCGTGTAGGCCGTCACCGTGACCAGCGCCCCGATGGTCAGATATCCCATGGTTTTCGTCGATCCGGACATGCGCGTACCCTCCTCGTCGGCCGCGCGGCCGTTCACCCCATGGTCACCCCGATGACACCCCGGGCGCTACTGTCGCGCCTGCAATGACGCGAGATAGGCGTTGTACGCCTCCAGCTCCTTGTCCCCGTCGCGGTCGGCGGCCCGGTCCGAGCGCTTCGCCGCCCGCTGCTCGGAGTGGTACCACTGGTACACCAGCGCGATCAGCACCAGCACGGACGGGATCTCGCTGAACGCCCACGCGATGCCGCCCGCCCAGTTCTGGTCGCTGAGGGCGTCGATGCCGAGGGATGCGGGCGGATTCTCGTACGTCTTGACCATCGGGGTGGTCGCCATCATCAGCGCGATCCCGAAGAACGCGTGGAACGGCATCCCGGCGAACAGCTCCAGCATCCGCATCACATAGCCGGGCCGGTGCGGGCCGGGGTCGACGCCCATGATCGGCCAGAAGAAGACCAGGCCGACGGCGAGGAAGTGCACCATCATCCCGATGTGGCCGGGCTTGGAGCTCATCAGGAAGTCGAAGACCGGCGTGAAGTACAGCGCGTACAGGCTCGCGATGAAGAGCGGGATCGTGAACGCCGGATGCGTGATGATCTTCATGTACCGGCTGTGCAGCAGCATCAGGAGCAGCTCGCGCGGCCCGGTCCGGCCGCGGGCGGCGGGCGGCAGCGCGCGCAGCGCCAGCGTCACCGGGGCGCCCAGGAGAAGCAGGATCGGCGACAGCATGCTGATCACCATGTGCTGCACCATGTGCACGCTAAACATGACCATGCCGTAGTCGTTGAGCTTGGTGCACATCACCAGGGCGACGCTCAGCACGCCCACGGTGAAGAAGACGATCCGGTTGACCGGCCAGCCGTCCCCGCGCCGACGCAGCCGCGCCACCCCGTACCCGTACAGGGCGAGCGCCAGGACGCAGCCGGTGAGGAAGAACGGGTCGGGTGAGAGCTCCAGCCCCCGTCCCAGCGTGAACGGCGGCAGATCCATGTTCATGCCGTGCCCGCTGTGATCCATCTGTTCACTCCCGATGGGGACACGTCCCCGTTTCGTGCCGGTTGTCCGGTACAGCGTAGAACTGCCCCCGGCCGCGCTCGCGGCCGGGGGCAGTTCTGGAGGAGGGGCGAACTAAAGTACGCACTCCGCTTCGGCGTACCGCTCGGCCGGGACCGTCTTCAGCGTCTCGACCGCCTCCGCCAGCGGGACCATCACGATGTCGGTGCCGCGCAGCGCGGTCAGCATCCCGAACTCGCCCCGGTGCGCCGCCTCCACCGCGTGCCAGCCGAACCGGGTCGCCAGAACCCGGTCGTACGCGGTCGGCGTGCCGCCGCGCTGGACGTGGCCGAGGATGACCGGGCGGGCCTCCTTGCCGAGCCGCTGCTCCAGCTCCCCGGAGAGCTGCGTGGCCACCCCGGCGAACCGCTCGTGACCGTAGATGTCCTTGACGCCCTGCTCGAACTGCATGGAGCCCTCACGGGGCTTGGCGCCCTCGGCGACCACCACGATGGCGAACTTCTTGCCCGCCGAGAAGCGCTTGCCGACCAGCTCGGTCAGCTCGTCTATGTCGAAGGGGCGCTCGGGCACCACGATGGCGTGGGCGCCGGCCGCCATCCCGGAGTGCAGCGCGATCCAGCCGGTGTGACGGCCCATGACCTCGACGATCAGCACCCGCTGGTGCGATTCGGCGGTGGTCTTCAGCCGGTCCAGCGCCTCGGTCGCGACACCGACGGCGGTGTCGAAGCCGAAGGTGACGTCGGTGGAGGCGATGTCGTTGTCGATGGTCTTGGGGACGCCGACGATGGGCAGCCCCGCCTCGGAGAGGAGGTTGGCCGCCTTCAGCGTGCCCTCGCCGCCGATCGGGATGATGGCGTCGAGGCCGAGGTCGGCGACATGGCCGCGGGCCCGCTCCACCCCGTCCCGCAGATGTGCGGGCTGGACCCGGGAGGAGCCGAGGATCGTGCCGCCGCGGGCCAGGATGCCGCCCACCGCGTCGAGGTCGAGCTTGCGGTAGTCGGCCTCCAGCAGGCCCTTCCACCCGTCGTGGAAGCCGATGACCTCGTCGCCGTGGTCCACCACCGCGCGGTGCACGACGGAACGGATGACGGCGTTGAGGCCGGGGCAGTCGCCGCCGGAGGTGAGTACGCCAATGCGCATGGCCCGGAAACCTTTGCAACGTTAAGTCGACGACCGGACCACGTCGTCCGGTTGGATCCCCGCCACCCTACCGGCGCAGGGTGGCGGGACCGAACCGTGCGTCCGCCTGCTGGACTCCGCTCAACCGAGCGGAAAACCCCTCATCAGGCGGGCTGTGTCGCCGAGGCGATCCGCTCCGCGCGCAGCGCCTCGTACCAGCGGTCGTCCGTGGGCGGCAGCGCGTTCACGTCGAGCGCCAGCTTCAGCAGATGGTCGGCGATCTGCGGGTTGCGGGCCATCACGGGGCCGTGCATGTACGTCCCGAAGACCGTGTCGTTGTACGCGCCCTCCGTGCCGTCCCCCGTGCCGTTGCCCCGGCCGAACCGCACCCGGGCGAACGGCCGTGCCGTCGGGCCGAGATGGGTGACGCCCTGGTGGTTCTCGAACCCGGTCAGCGCCTCCAGACCGAGGTGCGGGTCGATGTCCGCCAGGACGTCGCCGACGCACCGGGCGCCCTCGCCGCGGGTCGAGACCACGTCGAGGAGGCCGAGACCCTGCTCACGCTCACCGAGGTCGTTGATGAACTCGTGGCCGAGGATCTGGTACCCCGCGCAGACCGAGAAGATGATCGCGCCGTTGGACGCGGCCCGGCTCAGCCCGCCGTCGCGGCGCAGCCGCTCCGCCGCGAGGCGCTGGGGCCGGTCCTCGCCGCCGCCGATCAGATAGATGTCACCGGACGTCGGCACCGGCTGGTCGCTGCGCACGTCGACGCGCTGCACGTCCAGACCGCGCTGCCGGGCCCGCCGCTCCACGACCAGGGCGTTGCCCTGGTCGCCGTAGGTGCTGAGCAGGTCGGGGTAGACCCAGACCAGACGCAGACCGTTGTTGCTCATGCTTCGTCCTCTCCGGAGGTGGCCGGGGCCGGGGTCAGTTGCCGACACGACGGCGCAGATCCTGGAAGGCGGTGTAGTTGGCGATGACCTCGATACGGCCGGGCGGGGCGTACTGCACGGCCTCGTCGAGGTTCTCGCAGACCCGGAAGTCGAGACCGGCGACTTCGAGCCGGACCGCGAGGTCCAGCTTGCGGTCGCCGAGCACGAAGATCGGGTGGCCGGCGAGCTGGGTGTAGTCGACGTCCCAGAGCCAGGAGGTGTCCGTGCCGTCCGCGCCGCGGGCGTTGACGGAGAGGATCACCGGCGTCGGCGGCGGGTCGATCAGCGAGAACGTCTCCAGCCAGCCGGCCGGGTTCTTCGCCAGCAGCAGGCGCAGCTCACGGTTCTGGAAGGTCACGACGTCGTAGCGTCCGGCGACCGCCTGCACCTGGTACATCCGCTCCAGCGCGACCTGCGGCGGCACACCGAAGACGGCGGCGACCGCGGCCGAGCTGGCGGCGTTCGCCTTGTTGGCGCGGCCCGGCAGCTGGAGGTGGATCGGCCAGGCCGAACCGTGCGGGTCCAGGACGTAGTCGCCGTTGAGGGCCCAGCTCGGGGCGGGGCGGCGGAAGCCGCACTGCCCGCAGAACCAGTCCTCGCCGGGGCGCTGCATCACACCGCCGCAGGACGGGCAGGACCAGGCGTCGTCCTTCCACGCCTGACCGGCCGCCACCCACACCACGTTGGGCGAGGAGGAGGCCGCCCAGACGACCAGCGGGTCGTCCGCGTTGGCGATGATCACGGCCTTGGAGCCGGAGAGGCCCTCGCGCCAGTGCTCGGCCATCATCCGGGTCTCCGCCGCGCGGTCCAGCTGGTCGCGGGAGAGGTTGAGCAGCGCGATCGCCTTGGGGGTGGTGTCGCGGGCGACGCCGGCGAGATACTTCTCGTCGACCTCGATCACGCCGAACTTCGCGTCCGAGCCGCCGGCCAGCGCCGAGGTGATGCCCGCGGGCATGTTCGCGCCGAGCGCGTTCGACACGACGGGACCGGCGGCCCCCAGTGCCTCGGCGATCAGCCGGGTCGTCGTCGTCTTGCCGTTCGTCGCCGACACGAGGATCACGTCCAGGTGCTGCGCCAGCCGCCCCAGCAGGTCGGGGTCGAGTTTGAGCGCCACCCGGCCGCCGATCACCGATCCGCTGCCCCGCCCCGCGGCGCGTGACACCGCCGCCGCGGCCTTGCCCGCCGTCACGGCCAGTTTGGCCCGCGGCGACAACGGCTCCGTGTTGCCTGCCATCGTCCTAGATCCTCCTTGCATCGGTCCGCGCCCAGCCTATCGATGTCCGGCGCGGCGACCGCACCGCGGCACCACGGGAACGCACCGGCCGCGGCGGAACGTACGCTTGCCGCCATGCGAAACCGCCCGATCCCCGGCAGTTCCGGACTCGTCCGTGAGATGAGTCTGCTCGGCGACCCGTTGCTCCACCGTGCCTGTGAGGACGTCACGGAGTTCGGGCCTTCGCTCGCGAGGCTGGTCGAGGACATGTTCGCCACGATGTACGCCGCGCAGGGTGTCGGGCTCGCCGCCAACCAGATCGGCGTCCCGCTCAAAGTGTTCGTCTACGACTGCCCGGACGACGACGACGTCCGTCATCTGGGACACGTCGTCAACCCCGAACTGGTCGAGGCGGACGGACTCACCGTACGCGGACCGGAGGGCTGTCTGTCACTTCCGGGTCTGGAAGCGGGCACGGAACGCTTCGACCACGCGGTGGTCGAGGGCTTCACGATGACGGGGGAGCCGGTGCGGATCGTGGGGACGGGGTGGTTCGCCCGGTGCCTCCAGCACGAGTGCGACCACCTGGAGGGCCGGGTCTACACCGACCGGCTGACCGGGCTGCGGAGGTCCCGGGCGCTGCGGGCGGCGCGCCGGGCGCCGTGGGCCCGTAAAGCCTGAGGCGTACGGGTCAGAACCCCGGGCCGCCCTTCACGTCGCGGTCGCCCGCCTCCGCCAGCCGCCCCCACAGCAGGTCCGCGAGACTGCGCACCAGCCGCTCACGGGAGCAGGGCCGGTCGGCGAGCCACCAGTCGCCCGCCGCGTGCATCATGCCGACGATGCCGTGGCCCCAGATGCGGGCCATCTGCTCGCCGTCCGGGCCCAGGTCCACCCGCTCGACGATCACCTGGCCCAGCTCCTCGCCGAGGCGGCGCAGCAGCGGGGCGGAGTGGCGGCCGACGTCGAAGCCCTGCTCGGTGGAGAGGGCGGCCTCCGCGGAGGTGGCGGAGTCGTCGGAGGGGTGCATCAGGAAGCGGTAGACCTGCGGCCGGGCCTCGATCGCGGCGAGGTAGGTGTCGAGCGTGGCCTCGACCCGGGCGCGGCGCTCGGCGGGGGCGTCCAGGGCCGCGCGCAGGGCGCTGAGGAGGGCGTCGGTGTGGCGTTTGGCCAGTGCGCGGTAGAGGCCGCCCTTGTCCCCGAAGTGGCGGTAGAGGATGGGCTTGGTGATCCCGGCCTCGGCGGCGATCGCGTTCATCGACGCCTGCGGGCCGTCCCTGAGCACCACCCGGTCCGCCGCTTCGAGCAGTTCGCGGCGGCGGGCCTCGGCCGCGGTCCGCTGTCGCTCGGCGCCGCGTGTGGTCTCCATGTCGTCTCTCCCACCCCTGGCCCTGCAATTTCTTCACGTCTGCTTCTTCGCGCCTGCGCAACGTAACACCACGCCCGGCGCCCTTGTCGATCAGCTCCGGGACGGTTGACATTGCTTACTGTCCGGTAACAGACTGCGGTTACCGCAAGTAACGCATGCTTTTCACGGCAGTGCATGGAGGGGAACATGGCCGAGTTCACACTCGATCTCAACGACGACCAGAAGCAGGTCCGTGACTGGCTTCACGGCTTCGCGGCGGATGTGATCCGCCCCGCGGCCTCGGAGTGGGACGAGCGTGAGGAAACGCCCTGGCCCGTCATCCAGGAGGCGGCCAAGGTCGGCATCTACTCCCTCGATTTCTACGCCCAGCAGTTCTTCGACCCTACGGGGCTCGGCATCCCCATGGCCATGGAAGAGCTGTTCTGGGGCGACGCGGGTATCGCCCTCTCCATCGTCGGTACGGGCCTGGCGGCCGTCGGTGTCCTCGCCAACGGCACCGAGGAGCAGATCGGCACCTGGATCCCGCAGATGTACGGCGACGCGAACGACGTGAAGGTCGCCGCCTTCTGCTCCTCCGAACCCGACGCCGGATCCGACGTCGCCGCCATGCGCACGCGTGCCGTCTACGACGAGGCCAAGGACGAGTGGGTCCTCAACGGGACCAAGACCTGGGCGACCAACGGCGGCATAGCCAACGTCCACGTGGTGGTCGCCGTCGTCGACGCGGACCTCGGCTCCAAGGGCCACGCCTCCTTCATCGTGCCGCCCGCCACCCCCGGCCTCTCCCAGGGCCAGAAGTTCAAGAAGCACGGCATCAGGGCCTCGCACACCGCCGAGGTGGTCCTGGAGGACGTCCGCGTCCCCGGCCACTGCCTGCTCGGCGGCAAGGAGAAGCTGGACGAGCGCCTCGCCCGCGCCCGGGAGCGCGCCAAGTCCGGCGGCGAGCGGGTCAAGAACGCGGCGATGGCCACCTTCGAGGCCTCCCGCCCGGCCGTCGGCGCCATGGCCGTGGGCACTGCCCGTGCCGCGTACGAGGTGGCCCTGGACTACGCCAAGACGCGCAGCCAGTTCGGCCGCCCGATCATCGACAACCAGGGCATCGCCTTCCAGCTCGCCGACATGCGCACCCAGATCGACGCGGCCCGGCTGCTGGTCTGGCGTGCCTCCTGGATGGCGACCACCGGGAAGCCGTTCACCTCGGCGGAGGGCTCCATGTCGAAGCTCTACGCCAGCGAGACCGCCAAGAAGGTCACCGCGCAGGCCATCCAGATCCTCGGCGGCAACGGCTTCACCCGCGAGTACCCGGTGGAGCGGATGCACCGGGACGCCGCGATCTACACCATCTTCGAGGGCACCAGCGAGATCCAGCGCCTGGTGATCGCCCGCACGCTGTCGGGCATGCCGATCCGCTAGCGGGCATGCCCGACAAGGGGGGCCGTCCGAGGACGGCCCCCCTTCACACCATCACTCAGCCGGGCAGCTGCGCCTCGATCGCCGTCACGACCTCCGTCGACTCCGGCTCGCTGCGCGGGCGGATCCGGGCCACCGGCTCACCGGCCGGCGAGATCACGAACTTCTCGAAGTTCCACTGGACGTCCCCGGCCTCCCCGTCCGCGTCCGCCAGCTTCGTCAGCTCCGCGTACAGCGGGTGCCGGCCGGCCCCGTTCACCTCGATCTTCTCCAGGAGCGGGAAGGTCACGCCGTACGTCGTCGAGCAGAAGGTCTCGATCTCCTCGGCGCTTCCCGGCTCCTGCCCGGCGAACTGGTTGCACGGCACACCGAGCACCGTCAGCCCCCGGTCCCCGTACGCCTGCTGCAGCCGCTCCAGGCCCTCGTACTGCGGCGTGAGCCCGCACTTGGACGCCACGTTCACCAGCAGGACGGTCCGGCCGCTCCAGGCGCCCAGGGTGGTCGGCTCACCGGCGAGGGTGTGCAGCGGAATGTCGTGCAGCGTCATGAAGCTCTCCCTGATCATCGCGTGCGTGGTGCCCATTGTGCCGCCCGCTGCTCATGGGGCGGCGAGCTCCTTGTAGTAGAAGGTGGTCGGCTTCAGGCTGCCCGCCGGGTCGGCCGCGTATCCCGGCACGGACCCCACTTCCGTCCAGCCCGCCTTGCAGTAGACCTGCTCGGCCAGGCTGCCGCTCTCGGTGTCCAGGATCAGCAGGGTGATGCCCTCGACCTGCGCGTACGCCTCCACGGCGTCCAGCAGCGCCCGCCCGAGCCCCTGGCCGCGCGCGGCGGGGCGGACCATCAGCTTGGCGACCTCGGCGCGGTGCCGGGCGTTCGGCAGCGGCGCCCGGACCAGGGCGATGGTCCCGGCGACCCGGCCGCCCTCCCGGGCGATCCAGATGGAGACCTCCCCGGACTCCACGGCGCCCGCGCGCTCCCGCCACCAGACGGCGGCCTTCTCCCGGTCCAGCGGGGCCAGGAAGCCCACCGAGGAGCCCTCCTCGACGGTCTCCACGAGCAGCTCGGCCATCTCATCGGCGTACGTGACCAGCTCGGGGCCGGACACGTGGACGATCTCGGTCATGCGCAAGGGTCCTTTCACAACGGAACAGTCGGGAGGGGTACGGGACTCGGGGCCGGACGCCGACGTGATCCGGCTCCTCCGCCGTAACCCTCCTCCCCGAATGGTGTCCCCGGTATGCGGGAGGCGTCGACAGGGGAGAGCGCGTTCAGGCCTCCCTCTCGCCACCGGTGCCGTGGGCGCGCCGGAGGCCCACCCGCCGCCAGACCGCCCGCTGGATCTTGAGCACGGCCGCGCCCACCACGATCAGCACCACGATGTTCACCACGAGCTGGACGAGCGAACCCCAGGCGTCGGGCCAGCTGGTGAACGCGGTGGAGACCGCGATGTCCGCGGCGGCCGGGATCGTCGTGACAGAGATGAACACGCCGAGCAGCGCGCTCGTCCTGGCCTCGGTCAGCGACACGATCCCGACGATCCCGGCCAGGGTGGCGACGGCGATGGAGAAGAAGTTCGGTGTGTTGATCAGGTTGGAGACGGGGCGCAGCCCCCGGTCGAACGCGTCCGACTCCAGGCCGAAGCCACGGATGAGGAGACTGAAGAGGAAGGTGACGACGATCGTCAGAAGGAAACCCGTCCCCAGCGCGAAGAGGCCGCGCCGCACCATGGCCCCGTGTCTCCGGTCGATCCCGAGCGCCACGGCGACGATCGCCCCGTACTCGGGCCCGACGACCATGGCTGCCACGATCAGGATCTGCGAGTTGGTGACGATACCGACCGAACCGATCATTCCCGCGATGACGAGATAGAGGTAGAAGCTCGGCCGGTACCGGCCCTCCGCCCGGATGCGTGCCTCGACCTGCTCCCAGACCGGCGCCCCTCGCAGCGGTCCGAGCGCCCGCCGCCCGTCTTCCGCGGCCGCGCTGGCGAAGGCCATGTCCACCGGTTCGATGACCAGCGAGCCCCGCTGGTCGACCCGCAGGGTCCGCAGCCGGTGCAGGACCTCGTTGGCCGCCCCGGTCAGGACGTCGCAGGCGATGGAGTCGCCGTCGGGATGACGGGCGGCGTCCCGACGCACGATCAGGTTGAGCACACACGGATCGTCCGCGAGCAGGCCGACGGCCTCGTCGGTGAGGTCGGGCGGGCTCACCGCGCGGATGTGGATCATGTCCATACCGCTACCTCCGCGGCTCCGGCTGCGGCTTCAGTTCCGGCTCCGGATCCGGCTCCGTGGGACGGAACTCCGCCCGGCCGGCGGCACGGGGGTCCCTCCAGTAACGCGGCCCCGGCCCCGTTCGGCAAACCGGGCATCCGCCGACCGTGGAGCCCGCCGCCCTCTCGGGCGGCCACGCGCCCGTACTGGGAGGATCGGGGCGTGGACACTCCCGATGCCTTCCCCGAACCGCTGCCCGGGGCCGACGGGGCCGTAGCACCGGACCCGGTGGCCGAGGACACCCCGCCGCGCCGCCTGATCCGCTGCCGCCTCTGCGGCCGCCCCCTCACCGGCGCGGACTCCCGCCGCACCGGCCTCGGCCCGTCCTGCGACGCCAAACTGCACCCCGCGCCGCCGGACATCCGCACCCGCCGCCACGAGGTCGAGCAGGACCCGCTGCCGGGCACCTGAACCGCGATCAGCCGTCCGTCCCGCCCTCGGGCACCTCGTCCATCACCCGCGCGGCGAGCTCCAGGAACGCCTTGACCGAGCGGGAGAGCAACCGCCCCCGACACGGATCACACCGCTGCCCGCCAGACAGGGGAGTCATCCGTCCAGTCGCCGGAACAGCCCCTCCTGCACCACCGACACGAGGAGCTGCCCCGACCGGTCGTAGATCCGGCCCCGGGCCAGACCGCGCCCGCCCGTCGCGATCGGCGACTCCTGGTCGTACAGGAACCACTCGTCCGCCCGGAACGGCCGGTGGAACCACATCGCGTGGTCCAGCGACGCCATGTCGAAGCCGCGCGGACCCCACAGCGGCTCGACCGGGATGCGCACCGCGTCCAGCAGCGTCATGTCGCTCGCGTACGTCAGCGCGCAGGTGTGCACCAGCGGGTCGTCGCCCAGCGGGCCGACCGCCCGCATCCACACCGCGCTGCGCGGATCGGCGTCCTTGATCTCCTCCCGCGTCCAGCGCAGCCGGTCGACGTAACGGATGTCGAAGGGCTGGCGCCGGGCCATCCGCTCCAGCGCCTCAGGCAGTACGCCCAGGTGCTCGCGTACCTCCTCGGCGACCGTCGGCAGCTCCTCCGGGTCCGGGACGATCCGGGCCGGCGGCAGCTGGTGCTCGAAGCCCGCCTCCTCGGGGCGGTGGAAGGAGGCCGTCAGGTTGAAGATCGTCCGGCCCTCCTGGACGGCCGTGACCCGCCGGGTGGTGAAGGACCGGCCGTCCCGGACCCGCTCCACCTGGTAGACGATCGGCACGCCGGGGCGGCCCGGCCGCAGGAAGTAGGCGTGCAGCGAGTGCACCGGCCGCTCCCCGTCGGTGGTGCGGCCCGCCGCCACGAGTGCCTGGCCCGCGACCTGCCCGCCGAAGACCCGTTGCAGGGACTCCTCCGGGCTGCGGCCGCGGAAGATGTTGACCTCGATCCGCTCCAGGTCGAGAAGGTCGACCAGGCGCTCGGCCGGATTCGTCATGCCGTACCTCTCCGCTTCCGCGTCCACTCGCTCACCAGGGGGTCTCTCACAGCTGGCCGACCTTCGTGACCCGGACGACCGCCCGGCCCTCCTCGTCGGACGCGGTCAGGTCCACCTCGGCCTGGATGCCCCAGTCGTGGTCGCCCGCCGGGTCCGCGAACGCCTGCCAGACCCGCCACAGCCCGTGCGCCGGGTCCTCCTCGATCTTCAGCAGTTTCGGGCCGCGCGCGTCCGGACCGGTGCCGATCTCCTCGTGCGCGTCCCAGTACGCGTCCAGCGCCTCGCCCCACGCGTCCTCGTCCCACCCGGAGTCGCCGTCGAGCTCGCCCAGGTCCCGCGCCCGGTCCAGCGCGGCCAGCTCCACCCGCCGGAACATCGCGTTGCGCACCAGCACCCGGAAGGCGCGCGGGTTCGCCGTGACCGGCTTGACCTCGTCCGCCTTCTCCTGTGCCTGCTCGGCCGTCTCCACCTCGGGGTTGGCCAGCTGCTCCCACTCGTCCAGCAGACTGGAGTCCACCTGGCGCACCATCTCGCCGAGCCAGGAGATCAGGTCCTGGAGGTCCTCGGACTTCACGTCGTCCGGGATCGTGTGCTCCAGCGCCTTGTACGCGCTCGCCAGATACCGCAGCACGATCCCCTCGGTCCGGGCCAGCTCGTAGTGCGAGGTGAACTCGGTGAAGGTCATGGCCCGTTCGTACATGTCCCGGATCACCGACTTCGGCGACACCGGGTGGTCGTTCACCCACGGGTGGCTCGTGCGGTACACGTCGTAGGCGTGCCACAGCAGCTCGCTCAGCGGCTTGGGGTACGTGACCTCCTGGAGCAGCTCCATCCGCTCCTCGTACTCGATCCCGTCGGCCTTCATCTGCCCCACGGCCTCGCCGCGCGCCTTGTTCTGCTGGGCAGCGAGGATCTGCCGGGGATCGTCCAGCGTCGACTCGACGACGGAGACCATGTCCAGCGCGTACGACGGGGATTCGGCGTCCAGCAGGTCGAACGCGGCCAGCGCGAACGTGGAGAGCGGCTGGTTCAGCGCGAAGTCCTGCTGGAGGTCGACCGTGAGGCGCACGATCCGCCCCTCGGCGTCCGGCGTCTCCAGCTGCTCCACCACCCCGCCGTCCAGCAGCGAGCGGTAGATGGCGATGGCCCGGCGGATGTGCCGCAGCTGCGCCCGGCGCGGCTCGTGGTTGTCCTCCAGCAGGTGCCGCATCGCCTCGAAGGCGTTGCCGGGACGGGCGATGACCGCGAGCAGCATCGTGTGCGTGACCCGGAAGCGGGAGCTCAGCGGCTCCGGCTCGGACTGGATCAGCTTGTCGAACGTGGTCTCCGACCAGGCGACGAACCCCTCGGGCGCCTTCTTGCGGACCACCTTGCGCTTCTTCTTCGGGTCGTCGCCCGCCTTCTTGACGGCCTTCTCGTTCTCGATGACGTGCTCGGGGGCCTGCGCCACGACGAACCCGGCCGTGTCGAACCCGGCCCGCCCGGCGCGCCCCGCGATCTGGTGGAACTCCCGCGCGCGCAGCGTCCGCACCCGGGTCCCGTCGTACTTGGTGAGGGCCGTGAACAGCACCGTACGGATGGGTACGTTGACGCCGACGCCGAGCGTGTCCGTACCGCAGATCACCTTCAGCAGGCCGGCCTGGGCCAGCTTCTCAACCAGGCGGCGGTACTTGGGCAGCATGCCCGCGTGGTGCACGCCGATGCCGTGGCGCACGTACCGGGAGAGGTTCTGGCCGAACTTGGTGGTGAAGCGGAAGCTGCCGATCAGATCGGCGATCTTCTCCTTCTCCTCCTTCGTGCACATGTTGATGCTCATCAGCGACTGCGCCCGCTCCACCGCCGCCGCCTGGGTGAAGTGCACGATGTAGACCGGCGACTGCCGGGTGTCCAGCAGCTCGGTGAGCGTCTCGGTGATCGGCGTGAAGCGGTACTCGTAGCTCAGCGGCACCGGACGGGTCGCCGAGCGCACCACGGAGGTGGGCCGGCCGGTGCGCCGGGTCAGGTCCTTCTCGAACATCGCGACGTCGCCGAGCGTCGCCGACATCAGCACGAACTGCGCCTGCGGCAGCTCCAGCAGCGGGATCTGCCAGGCCCAGCCGCGGTCCGGCTCGGCGTAGAAGT
This sequence comes from Streptomyces cyaneofuscatus, assembly GCF_000718135.1. Classification (GTDB taxonomy): domain Bacteria; phylum Actinomycetota; class Actinomycetes; order Streptomycetales; family Streptomycetaceae; genus Streptomyces; species Streptomyces cyaneofuscatus. The sequence goes on from NZ_JOEM01000010.1 coordinate 172,971, forward strand.
GGAACTCGTCCATCACGACCTGGCCGATGTCGGCGTACTTCCCGTCGCGCAGCGCGATGGAGGCCAGCACCTCGGCCGTACAGCAGATCACCGGGGCGTCCGCGTTGACCGAGGCGTCACCGGTGAGCATCCCGACGTTCTCGGTGCCGAAGAGCTTGCACAGGTCGAAGAACTTCTCCGAGACCAGCGCCTTGATCGGCGCGGTGTAGAAGGTGACCTTGTCCTGGGCCAGCGCGGTGAAGTGCGCGGCCGCCGCCACCAGGCTCTTGCCCGAGCCGGTCGGGGTGGAAAGGATCACGTTCGCCCCGGACACCACCTCGATCAGCGCCTCCTCCTGAGCCGGATACAGCGTGATGCCCTGGCTCTCGGTCCATGACGAGAAGGCCTCGAAGAGGGCGTCGGGGTCGGCGGTCTGGGGAAGCTGGTCGATGAGGGTCACGCCCCCATCTTGCCTGTCTTCGGACCGGATGAGGGAACCGGCGGGCACCACCAAGATCATGGGCGATACGCTGCGCACTCAACCAGCCCGCGCCGTACCGGTGATGGGCACACCACGCTCTGGGGGCGGAACAAGCCATGATGGGACCGGCACACTCTCTGTCAGGGGCAGCGGCCTGGCTGGGGGTGGGCGCGGCGGCCGCCGCCGCGGGCCACACGATGCCCTGGCCCGTCCTGGTCGTCGGGGCGCTGATCTGCGCGGGAGCCGCGCTCGCCCCCGACCTCGACCACAAGTCCGCGACCATCTCGCGCGCCTTCGGCCCGTTGTCGAAGGGGCTCTGCGAGGTCACCGACAAGATCTCCTACGCCGTCTACAAGGCCACCAAGAGCAAGGCCGACCCCCGCCGCACCGGCGGCCACCGGACCCTGACCCACACCTGGTTCTTCGCCGTCCTGATGGGCGCCGGCTGCTCCTTCGCCGCCATCACCGGCGGGCGCTGGGCGGTCCTCGCGATCCTCTTCGTCCACCTGGTGCTCGCCGTCGAGGGCCTGCTCTGGCGCGCCGCCCGGGTCTCCAGCGACGTCCTCGTCTGGCTGCTCGGCGCCACCAGCGCCTGGATCCTCGCCGGGGTCCTGGACCAGCCCGGCAACGGCGCCGGCTGGCTCTTCGACGCCCCCGGACAGGAGTACATGTGGCTCGGGCTGCCCATCGTGCTGGGCGCCCTGGTCCACGACATCGGGGACGCGCTGACCGTCTCGGGCTGCCCGATCCTGTGGCCGCTGCCGATCGGCGGCAAGCGCTGGTACCCGCTCGGCCCTCCGAAGTTCATGCGGTTCCGGGCCGGCAGCTGGGTGGAGATCAAGGTGCTGATGCCCGCGTTCATGGTGCTCGGGGGAGTGGGCGGGGCGGCCGCCCTCAACTACATATGACGCACCGCTCGTGTCGCGGACGGGCGGTCCGCCCGGCCCCGTAGCACCATGGCCGCATGCTGCTCGCCGAGCTCGCCCAGGTCTCCCTGGAGGTCGCCGCCACCTCCGCCCGGTCCAGGAAGGTGGCGCTCCTCGCCACGCTCTTCCGGGACGCCGGACCCGAGGACGTCCCCGTCGTCATCCCGTACCTCGCCGGACGGCTGCCCCAGGGCCGGATCGGCGTCGGCTGGCGCTCCCTCGGCGACCCCGTCGAACCCGCCGCCGAGCCCACGCTCACCGTCACCGGGGTCGACGCCGAGCTGACCGCGCTGGCCGCGATCTCGGGCACCGGCTCCCAGGCGTTGCGCCGGGACCGGCTGCGCGCCCTGTTCGCCGCCGCCACCGCCGATGAGCAGCACTTCCTGCGGGCCCTGCTCACCGGGGAGGTCCGCCAGGGCGCCCTGGACGCCGTCGCCGCCGACGCGCTGGCCAAGGCCGCCGAGGCCCCGCCCGCCGACGTCCGCCGGGCCGTGATGCTCGCCGGATCGCTCCAGGAGGTGGCCCGCTCGCTCCTCGCGGACGGCCCCGGCGCGCTCGCGGGCTTCCGCCTCACCGTGGGGCGGCCCGTCCAGCCGATGCTGGCCCACACCGCCGCCTCCGTCACCGAGGCCGTGGACAAGCTGGGCCCCTGCGCCGTGGAGGAGAAGCTCGACGGCATCCGCGTGCAGGTGCACCGGGACGGCGACCGGGTCCGCGCCTACACCCGGACCCTGGACGACATCACCGACCGGCTGCCCGAACTCGTCACCGCCGTGGCCGCGCTGGAGACCGGGCGCTTCATCCTGGACGGCGAGGTGATCGCGCTGGGCGACGACGGCAGGCCGCGCCCCTTCCAGGAGACCGCCGCCCGGGTGAGCTCGCGGCGTGACGTGGCCGCCGCAGCCGCCGGCGTACCCGTCGTGCCCGTCTTCTTCGACGCCCTGTCGGCCGACGGCGAGGATCTCCTCGACCTTCCCTTCACCGAGCGCCACGCTGCCCTGGCCCGGCTGGTCCCCGAGGCCTTGCGGGTCCGGCGCGCGCTGGTGCCCGACCCTGAGGACACGGACGCCCGCCGGGCCGCCGACGCGTTCCTCGCCGAGACCCTGGAGCGCGGCCACGAGGGGGTCGTCGTCAAGGACCTGGCCGCCGCCTACAGCGCGGGCCGCCGGGGAGCCTCCTGGCTCAAGGTCAAGCCGGTGCACACCCTGGACCTGGTGGTGCTGGCCGCCGAATGGGGGAGCGGACGGCGTACGGGGAAGCTCTCCAACCTCCACCTGGGCGCCCGCCGCCCCGACGGCACGTTCGCGATGCTCGGCAAGACCTTCAAGGGGCTCACCGACGCCCTGCTGGAGTGGCAGACGGAGAAGCTGCGCGAACTGGCGACCGGCGAGGACGGACACATCGTGACCGTACGTCCGGAACTCGTCGTGGAGATCGCCTACGACGGGCTCCAGCGCTCCACCCGCTACCCGGCGGGCGTCACCCTCCGGTTCGCCCGGGTCCTGCGCTACCGCGAGGACAAGACCGCGCAGGAGGCGGACACGGTGGAGACGGTGCTCTCACGGCAGCGCTGAGCCGCGCCCCGGGCGGGCAGGGCGCGGCTCAGGCGTCGGGGGTCAGTGCTTGATGACCGTCGACGCGGTGTGCTCCTTGATCTGCTCGGGCGTCAGATAGGCGCCCGTGTACTCGAAGTCCCGCAGCGTCGCCGGTTTGCGCGCCTGGAACCCCGTCCGTACGAAGTCGTCACCGGCGACCGCGTTGAGCAGCCAGTTCGTCATGACCCGGGTCTTGGCGACGTTCGTCCGCAGCGCCGACCAGTGGTAGCCGCGCGCCACGGCCTGCGCGGGCAGCCCGTGCAGCTCGATGCCCAGCGGCTTGGACACCGCGTCCTTGCCGCCGAGGTCCACGACGAGCCCCAGGTCCTTGTGGACGTAGTCCCTGAGCGGCTGATTGCGCAGCGAGGCGATCAAGTTGTCCGCCATCACCTTGCCCTGGCGCATCGCGTGCTGAGCGGTCGGCGGGCAGACCGCCCCGTCGCCCTTGGCCAGGTCGGGCACGGCCGCCGCGTCGCCGAGCGAGAACACCCCGTCCGAGCCCGGCAGCTTCAGCTGCGGTGTCACGGCCAGCCGGCCGCGGACGGTCTCCGCGCCCAGGGTGGCGATCAGCGGGCTGGCGGCCACCCCCGCCGTCCAGATCAGCGTCCGGCAGGGCAGCACCCGGCCGTCGGTGAACGTCACCTCCTCGGCGGAGGCCTTGGCGATGGAGACCCCGAGCGACACCTCGATGTTCCGCTTGCGGAGGATCTCCAGGGCGGCCTTCCCCAGCTTGTCGCCCAGCTCCGGCATCAGCTTGGGCGCGATGTCGATCAGGTGCCACTTGATCAGCTTCGGATCCAGCCGGGGGTAGTGCCGGATCGCGTTCGTGGTGAGCCGTTGCAGGCAGGCGGCCGTCTCCGTGCCCGCGTAGCCGCCGCCGACCACCACGAACTGGAGCCGCGAGGCCCGCTCGGCCTCGTCCTGGCTGGCGTCGGCCAGGTCGAGCTGGGCGATGACGTGGTCGCGTACGTACGCCGCCTCCGCCAGCGTCTTCATCCCGCGCGCGTGGTCCAGCAGCCCCGGGATGTCGAACGTCCGGGTCACGCTGCCCGCGGCCAGCACGATGTAGTCGTACGGCTCGTTGACGACCTCGTCCGTGATCTTCCGGATGACGCAGACCTTGGCCTCGGTGTCCACGCCGATCGCCCCGCCGGGGATGATCCGGGTGCGGTGGCGTCGGCTGCGGCGCAGGGAGACCGCGACCGACTGGGGGGTGAGCACGCCGGAGGCCACCTGAGGCAGCAGCGGCAGGTAGAGCTGGTAGGAGAACGGCGTTACGAGCGCGATCTCGGCCTCGCCCGGAGCGAGCCTGCGCTCCAGCCGTTGTACACATTCGACACCTGCGAAGCCGGCGCCGACGACGAGAATCCTGGGTGGTGCCACGGTCTGCGTCCCTTCTCGGGCTTGCGTGGTTCTGCGCTCGCCTGCCCCGTATCCCGGCCGATGCACTCCTCATCCTCACCGGATGCACCCCGGACCGCCTCTCGGCGGGGGTGAACGGGCCGCCGCACGGTGGACCGGCGGGGTGCCGCGGTCACATCGGCTCGGTCGCTCTCATCCCGTCGCGGGAAGGCCGGGGCGCGGCGAGTACGCTGCGGGTGCGTGCGCGGCCGTGCGACGCAGGCCCTCCGCAGCCGCCCCGACTCCTCGAAAGCCCCTGGTATGCCGTCGCTCCGCGCCTCGCGCCCCGCCTCACCGGCGGCCGGGATGGCGCGCGGGCTGCGGGCGGGGTCGCTCGCCGTGCTGTGCGTGTCGCTGCCGCTCGCCGCTCATCTCCTCGCCCGCTGCCAGGCTCCGGTGTGGGCCGTCGTCGCCGCGGTCGCGGTGGTCGCGGTCCCGGCGGCGGTGGTGCTGACGCGGCGGCGCCTCTCGGACAACCAGGTCGTCGGTGTCCTCGCCGTCTCGCAGCTGGCGTACCACCTGGCGTACGCGCTGCCCGGCGTCTGCCGCGCGGTGGGCGCGGAGGGCGTGCCGCTCTGGACCGAGCACGCGGCGAGCACGCATGTGCCCTCAGGTGTGCTGCCCTCCGGTCAGCTGGTCGCTCTGCTCGTCGCGGCCCGCGCCCTGGGCCTCACGGAGCTGCTGCTCGGGCGCGGCCGGCCCTTGCTGGCGGCGGTCGGCCGCCTCCTCCTGGCCTTCGTACGGCCGTCGGCCTGCGAACCTCGCGCCCACGGGCCGCGGCGCGGGCACCGGGAGCGTACGCGGCGGCTCAGGTCCGCCGTCCTCGCGCGGCTGCGGTCGGGGCGGGCCCCTCCGTTCGGGCCGCCGCTCGTCCGGTCGATGCCGGCCGGCGGCCCCTGCCTGCCCTGACGGCCCCGCACGCCCGTCCTGCCCCGCCGGGCACACGGCCACCGCCGTGTCCGGCCACATCCATGAGGACGCACGACCCATGAAGAAGCATCTGATCGTCGCAGCAGTGATCCTGGCCGCCTTCGCCGCCGGCCTCGGCTCCTTCCTGCTGCTGGCACCCGAGGACCGCGACCGGGGGATGACGGACATCGAAGCCGCCGCCCAGGCACAGCCCGTACGGGAATCCAGCCACCGGCTCACCTCACCGGAGCGGAGCGAGCTGACGGTGGTGGAGTTCCTGGACTTCGAGTGCGAGGCGTGCGGAGCGGTGTACCCGGCCGTGGAGAAGCTGCGCGAGGAGTACGGGGACCGGGTCACCTTCATCGCCCGCTACTTCCCGATGCCGGGCCACAAGAACGGCCAACTCGCCGCCCGAACGGTGGAGGCCGCCGCACAGCAGGGCAAGTTCGAGGAGATGTACGGCAAGCTCTTCACCACCCAGGCGCAGTGGGGCGAGGCCGACGAGTCCAAGGAACCGCTCTTCCGCGAGTACGCCGGGGAACTCGGCCTCGACATGGAGAAGTTCACCGCCGTGCTGAACGACCCGGCGACCACCGAGCGGATCGAGGCCGACCAGCGCGACGGCCTCGGCCTCGGCGTCCAGGGCACACCGACGTTCTTCGTCGACGGGCTCAGGATCCCCAACCCCGGCTCGTACGAGGAGTTCCGCGCGCTCATCGAGAAGCGGCTCGCGCGCAAGTGAAGCAGGGGCTTCAGGAGCACGTACGGTCCGTGCTCCTGAAGCCGCCGCGCGAACCTAGTATGGGAACGCGGGCGCACAGAAGAGGGCGCGGGACGGAAGAGGGACGGGGCATGCGACGGCTCGGAGAGCTTGAGGCCGAGATCATGGACCGCCTGTGGACCTGGGACCGGCCGGCGACGGTCCGCGAGATCGTGGACGACATCAACCGCCGCCGTCCCGCCGCCTACACGACGGTGATGACCGTGGCCACGATCCTCTACGACAAGGGCTGGCTGACCCGGCGCAAGCAGGGGCAGGCGTGGCTCTACACACCCGTGCGCAGCCGTGAGGCGTACTCCGCCGCTCTCATGGAGGACGCCCTGGGGGCGAGCCGGGACCGCTCGGCCGCCCTCGTCCACTTCGTGGAGCGGATGACCGACGAGGAGGTCGCCGCGTTGCGCGAGGCGCTGCGAGCGACGGGCCGGGGCGGCGAGCTGTGAACGCGGCCCCCGCCTTCCTCGGCTACGCGGCCGCCGTCGGCGTACTGGCCCCGCGCCTGCTGCTCCGCAGCAGTTGGCCGCAGCGCGCGCCGCTGCTGGCGGTCGCCGTCTGGTTCGCCCTCGCGGCGTCCTTCTCGGTCTGCGTCCAGCTGGCCGCCGCGCACCTCACCACGCCGGGGGCGCATCTGCACGGCATCCTCTACTCCTGCCGCGCGGCCCTGGGACTCGGCGGCGAACCCGACGCAGCCACCGGCCCGTCCTGGGGCCTCGTGGCGCTCGTCGTGCTGGCCGCCGCCCATCTGACCGGCTTCGCCTTCCACGCCGTACGGGCGTACGCCGCACGCGCCCGGCACCGTGATGTCCTGGACAAGGTGGGCCGGCCCTCGGCGCGGCTGCGGGCCACGGTGGTGGACCACGCCGAACCCGCCGCGTACTGCCTGCCGGGCCGCCGCCCGCGGGTCGTCGTCAGCAGCGGTGCGGTCGACGCCCTCTCGCACGACGAGCTGGGCGCCGTCGTCGAACACGAGCGGGCCCACATCCACGGCCGCCACCACCTCGTCCTCGCGGCGGCCCACGCCTTCGCCTGGATCTTCCCGGGGCTGCCTCTGGCCCGGCATCTGCGGGAGCAGATCCCGCTGCTGCTGGAGATGGCCGCCGACGACCGGGCCCTGCGCCGCAGTCCGCAGAACGCGCTGGCCACAGCGATGTTCACGCTGGCCTCCGGCCGGGCGCCGCGCGGGGCGCTGGCGGTCGGCGGTGAGACGGTGCTGATCCGCCTGAAGCGTGTTCTGGTGCCGCCGCGCAGCGCGCATCCGGCCCTGCGCTGCACGGTCGGCACCGGCGCCCTCATGGCTCCGCTGCTGCCCGTCCTGCTGACCTGCCACGCCGGACTCGGGTGACAGGCGCCTGCGTCAGATCCGTACGCCCCACATGAACGGCATCCCGCTGCGGGCCATCGACTCGTAGCGCACCTGGGCCCCCGGCTTCGGTGAGTGGAGGATCTGGCCGTTCCCGGCGTAGAAGCCGACATGGCTCAGGTCCGTGCGCATGATGACGAGGTCGCCGGGCTTGAGCGCGCCCAGGGAGTTGATCCGCGTCCCGGCGTTGGCCTGCGCCTGGGAGGTGCGCGGCAGGTTCACCCCCGCCTGGCGGAACGCCCAGGAGGTCAGACCGGAGCAGTCGAACGACCCCGGACCGGTGGCGCCCCACACGTACGGCATGCCGACCCTGGTCTTGGCCGCCGCGAAGGCCGCGGCGGTGATGCCCGAGGCACTGGCCTCGTTGCCGAGCTCGACCCGCGCGCTGGAGCGGTTGGCGCGCTCCTCCTTGGCGGCGATCGCGGCCCGCTCCTTGGCCGTCAGCGTGTTGAGGAGCCGCTGCGCCTCGGCCAGCTTGCCCTGGATCTCCTTCTTCCGGTCGCCCAGCTCCTTCCGGGTGTCCTGGAGGTCGGCGAGCTTGGCACCGGCCTGGGTGCGCTGCTGCTGGAGGGCGCGCTGCTCGGAGAGGAAGCGGTGGAGCGCCTGCGACTGCCGTGCGCCCAGCCGGTCCAGGACCGCCGCCTCGTCCAGATAGGCGTCCGGGTCGGAGGAGAGCAGCAGCCGCACCGACGGGTCGATCCCGCCGCTGCGGTACTGGGCGGCGGCCGCCGAACCCAGCCCGCGGCGCAGCTCGTTGAGGTCTTCCTGCTTGCGGGCCACGGCCTCCTGGAGGTTGTCCGCCTCCTTGCGGAGCTTCTCCGCGTTCTCCTTCGCCCCGTTGTACTTCTCCGTGGCCTGGGTCGCCTCCTCGTGGAGGCGGTCTATCTGCGCCTGCACGCCCTTCTTGTTCGGATCGGGCAGCGGGTCGGCGGACGCCGGAGAGGCGGAGAGCGCCACGCTCACCGCGGCGGTCGCCGTGAGCACGGACGCGTAGCCGTTGCTGGGCTGCTTGGGACGACGGTGGGACGCCACTGAGGCGGGCTCCTTCTTCCTCGTCCGCCGGCGGGACGGCCGGGCGGAGGCTGGGCCACGCATACTAATCAACTTAGTGGCTGGGTTCCAAGCGCCTCCCGGTCGGCCTGAGTTCCCCCGCCCGCATGCGAGGATGCTGCGGTGACCACACCGTCCTCCCCGCCCTTGGCCGACGACCCGCCCCTCGACCAGGGGCTGGGGCAACGCGCCGCAGCGGTTCTCGTGTTCGGATCCTCGGCCGCGGTCCTGGTCGTCGAGATCGTCGCCCTGCGGCTGCTGGCCCCCTACCTCGGCCTCACCCTCGAAACCAGCACCCTGGTGATCGGCATCGCCCTCACCGCCATCGCGCTGGGCTCCTGGCTGGGCGGGCGCGTCGCCGACCAGGTCGATCCGCACCGGCTCATCGGCCCCGCGCTCGGCGTGGCGGGCGTCGTCGTCGCGCTCACCCCGCTCCTCCTGCGCACCACCGCGGAGTGGGCGGCTCCGGCGCTCCTGCTGGTCGCGGCGGGGACCCTCCTCGTCCCCGGCGCGCTGCTCTCCGCGGTGACCCCGCTCGTGACGAAGCTGCGGCTCACCAGCCTCGCCGAGACCGGGACGGTCGTGGGACGGCTCTCCGGCGTCGGCACCTTCGGCGCCATCGTCGGGACCGTCCTCACCGGCTTCGTCCTCATCTCTCGGCTGCCGGTCAGCTCCATCCTGATCGGCCTGGGCGCCCTGCTGGTGATCGGCTCCGTGCTGGTCGGCTGGCGGGCGCGCCGCTGGCGCCGGGCCTCGGCCGTGGCGCTGGCCGCCGTCGTCGCGGGCTCCCTGGCCACCGCGTTCGCCCCGGGCGGCTGTGACGCGGAGACCCGCTACCACTGCGCCCGGATCGTCGCGGACCCCGAGCGGGCCACCGGCCGCACCCTGGTCCTGGACGGCCTGCGCCACTCGTACGTGGACGTCGAGGACCCGACGCACCTCCGGTTCGGTTACGTACGCGCCTTCGCGTCCGTCGTCGACACCGCGTTCCCCGCAGGCGACCCCCTCGCCGCCCACCACATCGGAGGCGGCGGCCTCACCTTCCCCCGCTACCTCGCCGCCGCACGCCCCGGAACCCGCAGCCTCGTCTCCGAGATCGACGGCGGCGTCGTCCGCATCGACCGCGAACAGCTCAACCTGGGGGCCTCCAGCGGCATCGACGTCCGTGTGGAGGACGCCCGGCTCGGCCTGAAGCGGCTGGAGACCGACAGCCGGGACCTCGTCGTCGGCGACGCGTTCGGGGGTGTCAGTGTGCCGTGGCACCTCACGACCACGGAGGCGCTGCGGGACGTCCACCGCGCCCTCAAGAAGGACGGGCTGTACGCGGCCAACGTCATCGACCACGGCCGCCTCGCCTTCGCCCGCGCCCAGGTCGCCACGCTCGCCGAGGTCTTCGAGCACGTCGCCGTCATCGGCGCCCCCGTGGACATCGGCCTCGACCCGACCGGGACCCCGCTGGGCGGCAACATGGTGCTGCTCGCCTCCGACCGGCCGTTCGACGCGCCCGCGATCCAGGAGGCCCTGGACACGCGGGAGACCGACTGGAGGATCGCCACCGGGGACACGGTCACCGCCTGGACCGGCGACGCCACCGTCCTCACCGACGACCACGCACCCGTCGACCAGCTCCTCCAGCCGCACCCCGTCCGAACGGCCCGGTGAACCCTTTAAGGGCCCTCACCCGTGCCATGACCGCCACAGCGCCGCGTACGCGCCGTCCGCCGCCACCAGCTCGTCGTGGCTGCCCAGTTCACTGATCCGGCCGTCCTCCACCACCGCGATGACGTCCGCGTCGTGCGCGGTGTGCAGGCGGTGTGCGATCGCCACGACCGTACGGCCCTCCAGCACCCGGGCCAGTGAACGCTCCAGGTGGCGGGCGGCCCGCGGGTCCAGCAGAGAGGTCGCCTCGTCCAGCACCAGCGTGTGCGGGTCGGCCAGCACGAGGCGGGCCAGCGCGATCTGCTGCGCCTGTGCCGGGGTCAGCGCGAACCCGCCCGAACCGACCTCCGTGTCCAGCCCCTTGTCCAGGCCCTTCGCCCAGCCGTCCGCGTCGACCGCGGCCAGCGAGGCCCACAGCTCGGCATCCTGCGCACCCTCTCGGGCCAGCAGCAGGTTGTCCCGCAGCGAGCCGACGAAGACGTGGTGCTCCTGGTTGACCAGGGCGACATGCTCCCGGACCCGCTCCGCCGTCATCCGCGACAGCTCGGCCCCGCCGAGGGTCACCTCTCCGGTGCGCGGAGCGTAGATCCCGGCCAGCAGCCGCCCCAGCGTCGACTTGCCCGCACCCGAGGGCCCGACCAGGGCGAGCCGCGTCCCCGGAGCCACGTCCAGCGACACCTGGTGCAGGACGTCGACGCCCTCCCGGTACCCGAACCGCACCTCGTCCGCCCGTACGTCCCGGCCGTCCGGCCCGACCTCCGCGTCACCGGCGTCCGGCTCGATCTCCCGTACGCCGACCAGCCGCGCCAACGACACCTGGGCCACCTGGAGTTCGTCGTACCAGCGCAGGATGAGGCCGATCGGGTCGACCATCATCTGGGCCAGCAGTGCGCCCGTGGTCAGCTGCCCGACCGTCAGCCAGCCCTCCAGCACGAACCAGCCGCCGAGCAGCAGGACCGCGCCGAGGATGGTCACGTACGTCGCGTTGATGACGGGGAAGAGGACCGAGCGCAGGAACAGCGTGTACCGCTCCCACGCCGTCCACTCGGTGATCCGCCGGTCCGACAGCGCGACCCGGCGGGCGCCGAGGCGGTGCGCCTCCACGGTTCGCCCGGCGTCCACGGTCTCGGCGAGCATGGCGGCGACGGCCGCGTAACCGGCGGCCTCCGAGCGGTACGCCGAGGGCGCGCGCCGGAAGTACCAGCGGCAGCCGATGATCAGCACCGGCAGCGCGATCACCACGGCCAGCGCCAGCGGGGGAGCGGTCACGGTGAGCGCGCCGAGCAGCAGCCCGGCCCAGACGACGCCGATCGCCAGCTGCGGCACGGCCTCGCGCATCGCGTTGGCCAGCCGGTCGATGTCCGTGGTGATCCGGGAGAGCAGATCGCCCGTCCCGGCGCGCTCCAGGACCCCGGGCGGCAGCCCCACGGACCGTACGAGGAAGTCCTCGCGCAGATCGGCGAGCATCTCCTCGCCCAGCATCGCTCCGCGCAGCCGCATGGACCGGGTGAACACCGTCTGGATCACCAGCGCGACGGCGAAGATGGCCGCCGTGCGCTCCAGATGGAGGTCGGCGACCCCGTTCGAGAGGTCCTCGACCAGCCCGCCGAGCAGATACGGTCCGGCGATCGACGCGATGACCGCCACCGCGTTGGCGCCGATCAGGAGGGCGAAGGCCTTGCGGTGACGCCGCAGCAGATCCCGTACGTAGCTCCGTACGGTCGTGGGGGTGCCCACGGGCAGGGTGGTGGCCGACTCCGGGGCGGCCGGGTCGTACGCCGGGGGTGCGACGCCGATCATGCCCTCTCCTCGATTTCCTGGGTGCTGTTGTCCATGGCGGGGACGGTGACGTCGTCCGGCAAGCCGTTCGCCGCCGTTTCCTCGTCGGTCTCGCGGGTGACGACCGCCCGGTAGCGCGGTTCGGAGCGCAGCAGGTCGCGGTGGGTGCCCGCGGCGACCACGCTGCCCTCGTGGACCAGGACGACCCGGTCGGCGACGTCCAGCAGCAGCGGGGAGGAGGCGAACGCGACCGTCGTACGGCCCCGGCGCAGCCCCGCGACCCCGGCGGCGACGCGCGCCTCGGTGTGCGAGTCGACGGCGGAGGTCGGCTCGTCCAGAACCAGCGCCTCCGGGTCCGTGATCAGCGACCGGGCCAGTGCGAGCCGCTGGCGCTGACCGCCGGAGAGCGACCTGCCCCGCTCGGTGATCCGGGTCCGCATCGGGTCCCCGTCGTTGTCGGGCGAGGCCTGGGCCAGGGCGGCGAGCACGTCCCCGCACTGCGCGGCCTCCAGCGCCTCCTCGGCGGTGACCAGGCCCGAGGACGGTACGTCCAGCAGCTCCTGGAGCGTGCCGGAGAGCAGCACCGGGTCCTTGTCCTGGACCAGGACGGCGGTCCGGGCGGTGTCCAGCGGAAGCTCGTCCAGCGCGACGGCGCCGAGCAGGACCGATGGCTCCCTCTTCGCCGCCTCGGTGTCGTCTTCCCCGGTCTGCGCATGGCCGCCCAGCCGTTCGGCCAGCCGTCCCGCCTCGTCCGGGTCGCCGCAGACGACCGCGGTGAACTGACCCCGGTGGGCCATCAGCCCGGTGGCGGGGTCGTACAGGTCGCCCGACGGAACGCCCGCCTCCGTGGCCGTCCGGTCGCTGCGGCGCAGCGACAGCACCCGTACGGCGCGCTGTGCGGACGGCCGCGAGAAGGAGTAGGCCATGGCGATCTCTTCGAAGTGACGCAAGGGGAAAAGCATCAGGGTGGCCGCGCTGTAGACCGTGACCAGTTGGCCCACGTCGATGCGGCCCTCCCGCGCCAGCGTCGCCCCGTACCAGACCAGGGAGATCAGCAGGATGCCCGGCAGGAGCACCTGCACCGCCGAGATCAGCGCCCACATCCTGGCACTGCGCACGGCCGCCTTGCGGACCTCCTGGGAGGCGCGGCGGTAGCGGCCGAGGAACAGCTCCTCGCCGCCGATGCCGCGCAGCACCCGCAGTCCGGCCACGGTGTCCGAAGCGAGCTCGGTCGCCTTGCCCGCCTTCTCGCGCTGCTCGTCGGCGCGCCGGGTGGCGCGGGGGAGCAGCGGCAGCACGGCCAGGGCCAGCACCGGCATGGCGACGGCCACCAGGACGCCGAGGGTCGGGAGGTAGATGACCAGCCCCACGCAGACCACGACGAGCGCGATGGCGGCGGCCAGGAAGCGCGAGAGCGCCTCGACGAACCAGCCGATCTTCTCCACGTCACCGGTGGAGACGGCGACGACCTCACCGGCGGCGACCCGTCGGGTCAGGGCTGCGCCCAGCTCGGCGGTCTTGCGCGCCAGGAGCTGCTGCACCCGGGCGGCGGCGGTGATCCAGTTGGTGACGGCGGTCCGGTGGAGCATGGTGTCGCCCACCGCGATCAGGACGCCCAGGGCCACGATCAGACCGCCGGCCAGCGCCAGGCGTGCGCCGGAGCGTTCGATGACGGCCTGGACGGCGACGCCGACGGTGACCGGGAGCCCGGCGATGCTCAGCTGGTGGAGCAGGCCCCAGCCGAGTGACTTGAGCTGTCCGCCGAGCTGGTTGCGCCCGAGCCAGTACAGGAAGCGGGGGCCCGACCGTACATCGGGGTCGCCGGGATCCGAATACGGAAGATCGCGAATCTGCATGACGTCCCAGGGCTCGGTATGCGCGAGGCCCGTGCGGGCCTCGGAGTTACGGGGTGACCAAACCGTGCAAGGTTCGCTTCCCGCCCCCCTCCGAGGCAACCGGTTTTCTCCGCGGCGGCGGCCGCCCCCGGGGTCCCGTGCCGAGCCGCACGGGACCCCGCCGCCGTCACGCGGCCGGCTTCTCCGAGTCCATCCCGGACCTGGCCTTCTTCCACGCCCCCCGGGTGAAGTCCGGTATGGGGAGCGGGGCGCCCTTGGCCTTGATCGAGAGGTGGCTCAGCGGCACGGGGGCCGTCCAGACGGCCGCGTCGTACACGTCGAAGTCCGGGACCAGTCCGAGCCGCATGCACTGCATCAGCCGGAAGATCATGATGTAGTCCATCCCGCCATGGCCGCCCGGCGGATTGGCGTGTTCCTTCCAGAGCCAGTGGTCCCACTCGGCGTACTTCTTGAAGTCGTCCCACTGGTGGTTGGTGTTCGCGGGCTCCAGGTAGATCCGCTCCGGGTAGTCCTCGAAGACGCCCCGGGTACCGCCCAGGCTGTTGATACGGGAGTACGGGTGCGGGCTCGACACATCGTGCTCCAGCCGGATCACCCGGCCCTTGGCCGTCTGGATCAGGCTGATCGTCCGGTCGGCGCCGATGTACGACTCCTTCCAGCTTGGGTCGCCCGCCGGCATGTGCTCCTTGCGGTACGCGGCGAGGCCGAGGGCGGGCGTGCCGATGCTGGTGATGGAGACGGCACGGTCACCCCGGTTGACGTCCATGTAGTTGGCGACCGGACCGAACCCGTGGTTGGGGTAGAGGTCGCCGCGCAGCTTGGTGTGCCAGAGCCGCCGCCAGGGGCCCTCGTAGTAGTCGGGGTCGAACATCAGCTCCCGCAGGTCGTGGTTGTACGCCCCCGCGCCGTGCAGCAGGTCCCCGAAGAGGCCCGCGTGCGCCATCCGGAGGACCCGCATCTCGTTCTTGCCGTAACAACAGTTCTCCAGCTGCATGCAGTGGCGCCGGGTGCGCTCGGAGAGGTCGACGAGCTGCCAGAGCTCCTCCAGCCGCATCGCGATCGGGCACTCCACGCCGACGTGCTTCCCGTTGAGCATCGCCGCCTTCGCCATTGGGAAGTGCAGTTCCCAGGGCGTGGCCACATAGACGAAGTCGATGTCCCCGCGCCGGCAGAGGTTGACGTAGTCGTCCTCGCCCTTGGCGTAGACCGCGGGGGCGGGCTGCCCGGCGGCGGTCACCTTGGCGGCGGCCTTCTCCGTCTTCTCCCGGACCGGGTCGCAGACCGCCACGACCCGGACGCCGGGGACGGCGAGGAAGAGGTCGATCATGCTGTCGCCCCGGTTGCCGAGGCCCACGATGCCGACCCGGACGGTCGAGCGCCGGTCGAAGGGGACGTCGGCCATGGTGCGGCCCTGGCGGGCGGGGACGGCTGTCGCGGCCTCCACGGCTTCCGCCGCTCCCGCTGCTTCCGGCGTCACGGCTCCGGCGGCCGACGCGGTGCCTCCCGTGAGGGCGCTCAGGCCGAGTCCGGCGCCGGCCACGCCCGCCGTGGTCCACAGGACCGAACGGCGGCTGGGATCCTGCCGGTCCGGCCGGCCGGTGTCGTCGCCGGAGTGGTGCGGGGGGAGGTCCTGCGGTGCCTGTCCGGGCCGGGCGTCGTCGTTCATCGAGCCTCCAGGTGGGGTGTGGGGGTTCTGGACGTGCGCGAGCGGGGCCCGGGTCCCGTACGGGTGTGAACGGACCCCGGGACCGGGCCTCGGTAGGACCCTGGACGGTGATGCTGATGGTGCGCAAGAGAGCCAATTGGACTCTTGTCCTCAAACCATGGACTTTTCTTCCTGGCATGCGAAGGCCCCAACTGGTTCAACCAGTTGAGGCCTCTGACCTGGGCTCGGACGGGTCCTGCGGAGGCTCAGCGGCCCGGCGGCCGGGTGGCGCGCTCCAGCTCGATCAGGGCCGAGCGGTAGGGGTGTCCGGTGGCCCGCTCCATACCGATCTCACACATGCGGTTGGCCGACAGATAGGCGTCATACGTACGGGAGTTGACCTCGGCCGCCTCCTTCTCCGTGGCCGTATCGGTCAACTCCTTGTGCAGCATGCCCCGGTCGCCCGCGAACGCGCAGCATCCGGCGTCGTCCGGCACGGTCACCTCGTCGGCGAAGGCCTCGGCCAGCACCCGCAACTGCTCGGTGTCGCCCAAATGTTCCATGGAGCACGTCGGATGGACGACGGCCGATCCGGTCCTCGCGGAAACCGTCAGCTCCGGCAGCAGCTCGTCGGCCGCCCACACCAGCGAGTCCACGACGGTGAGTTCGCGGTGCAGGGCCCGGTTGTCCTCGGTGAGGTAGGGCACGACCTCCTCGGCGATGCCGAGCGTGCAGGACGACGCGTCGACGACCAGCGGCAGGGCCCCGCCCGCCGTCCAGCCCCAGGCCGCCTCGACGATGCGGTTCGCCATGATCCTGTTGCCCGCGTCGTACCCCTTGGAGTGCCAGATCGTCGCGCAGCACGTCCCCGCCACGTCCTCGGGGATCCACACCGGCTTCCCGGCCCGTTCGGAGACGGCCACCACGGCCTCGGCCAGAGAGGTGCCGGCCGGGCTCTCCGGTCCTGCGAAGATGCGGTTGACGCAGGCCGGGTAGTACACCGCGCTCGCCCCCACCCGTGCGGTACGGGGCAGCTCCCGGGCGGCGGCCCCGGGGAGCTGAGGCAGCCACTCCGGTACGAGATCGGGGCGTACGGCCCTGCGGGCGAGCCGTGTCACCGACTCCAGCAGCCGGTCCCCGCCCCGCTCCCCGATGGCGTTGCCCGCCGCCACGGCGAGCCGCGCCGAGGCCTCCACCACCCGGAAGTTCTTCACGGTGAGCGCGGCGATCCGCTCCTCGCGCGGGGTGTGCCGCAGGTGCCGGAACCCCTTCATCATCGCCCCGGTGTCGATGCCGACCGGGCAGGCGAGCTTGCAGGTGGAGTCCCCGGCGCAGGTGTCCACCGCGTCGTACCCGTAGGCGTCGAGGAGTCCGGCCTCCACCGGGGAGCCGTCCGTCTGGCGCATCATCTCGCGGCGCAGCACGATGCGCTGGCGCGGAGTGGTCGTCAGATCCTCGCTGGGGCAGGTGGGTTCGCAGAAGCCGCACTCGATGCACGGGTCGGCGACCGCCTCCACCTTCGGAATGGTCTTCAGCCCGCGCAGATGGGCCCGCGGATCCCGGTCGAGGACGATGCGCGGAGCGAGCACCCCCTCGGGGTCGATGACCTGCTTCGTCCGCCACATCAGCTCGGTCGCCCGAGGACCCCACTCGCGCTCCAGGAAGGGCGCGATGTTGCGGCCGGTGGCGTGTTCGGCCTTGAGGGACCCGTCGAAACGGTCCACGACCAGCGCGCAGAACTCCTGCATGAACGCGTCGTACCGCTCGACGTCATCGGGGCGCGCCGCGTCGAAGGCGAGCAGGAAGTGCAGGTTGCCGTGGGCCGCGTGACCGGCCACGGCCGCGTCGAAGCCATGGCGGGACTGGAGCTCAAGCAGCGCCTCGCAGGCATCGGCCAGCCGGTCCGGCGGGACGGCGAAGTCCTCGGTGATCAGCGTCGTACCCGAGGGGCGGGAGCCGCCGACCGCCGTCACGAACGCCTTGCGGGCCTTCCAGTACCCGGCGATCGTCCCCGCGTCCCGGGTGAACGTGTTGGTGACGGAAGCGGCCGGAACCACCAGGTCCAGTCCCCGCATCACCTCGGCGGCGGCCTCCTCGAACGCCTCCTGACCGGCCTCGTCCGGGGCGCGGAACTCGACCAGCAGCGCGGCCGTCTCCCGGGGCAGCGCCGCCCAGTCCGCCGGAACGCCCTGCACACTCACCGAGGCCCGCAGGGTGTTGCCGTCCATCAGCTCCACCGCGATGGCCCCGGCCTCGTTGAACCGGGGGACGGCGGCAGCGGCGGCGGTGAGGGAGGGGAAGAAGAGCAGGGCGCTGGTGATGCGCCGGTCCAGCGGCAGGGTGTCGAAGACGGTCTCGGAGATGAAGCCGAACGTCCCCTCGGAGCCGACCATGAGACCGCGCAGGATCTGCACCGGGGTCGAGCCGTCGAGGAAGGCGTCGAGGCGGTAGCCGTTGGTGTTCTTGATCGCGTACTTGGTACGGATGCGGGCCGTCAGCTCCTCGTCCGCCTCGATCTCCGCCTTGAGCTCCAGCAGCCCGGCGCACAGCTGCGGCTCCGCGTGGGCCAGCGCCTCGTCGGCGGCGGGGTCGGCGGTGTCGACGACGGTGCCGCTCGGCAGGACGAAGGTGAGGGAGGTGAGCGTGCGGTAGGAGTTGCGGGTGGTGCCCGCCGTCATGCCCGAGGCGTTGTTGGCGACGACCCCGCCGACGGTGCAGGCGATGGCGCTCGCAGGGTCGGGGCCCAGCAGCCTGCCGTACCGGGCGAGCGTGGCGTTGGCCCGCAGGACGGTGGTGCCGGGCCGGATGCGGGCCCGCGCCCCGTCGTCCAGCACCTCGACCCCCGTCCAGTGACGGCGTACGTCGACGAGGATGTCCTCGCCCTGCGCCTGGCCGTTGAGGCTGGTGCCCGCCGCCCGGAAGACGACCTCGCGGCCCTTGCCGTGGGCGTACGACAGGATCGCGGAGACGTCGTCGAGATCCTCGGGGACCAGCACGACCCGGGGGAGGAAGCGGTACGGGCTGGCGTCGGAGGCGTACCGCACGAGGTCGGAGATCTTCCAGAGCACCTTGTCCGCGCCGAGCAGGGCGGTCAGCTCGGAGCGCAGGGGCTCCGGGGTCCCGGCCGCGCTCCCGTCGGTGACCCGGTCGGGGGCGGGTGTGCGTGCCGTACCGGGGCGGAGGGCTTCCGGGTCGGGCTCCAGCAGCGGCATGTCGGCGTCCTCTCAGCAGCGGCGCTCCGGCATCCCGTCGACCAGAGCGGAGAGCAGCTCACCCAGCACCTCGCGCTGGCCGGCGGTCAGTGGAGCCAGGATCTCCTCCGCGGCCGCCCGGCGCGCGTTGCGCAGGGAGCGCAGCGTGGCGCGCCCCTCGTCGGTGATCTCGATGCGGACCACCCGGCGGCTGTCCGGGTCCGGGGCGCGGCGGACCCGCCCGCTCGCCTCCAGGGCGTCGACCAGCGTCGTCACGGCGCGCGGGACGACATCCAGGCGTTGGGCGAGATCGGCCATCCGGGGGGCCGCGTCGTAACTCGCGACGGTCCGCAGCAGCCGGAACTGGGCCGGGGTGATGCCGATCGGCTCCAGCTGACGGCTCTGGATGCGGTGCAGCCGGCGGGTCAGCCGCAGCAGTTGCTCGGCGAGCACGCCGTCGGAGTCGCGGTCATGATCCCGGTCCCGGTGATGGTCGGGGGAGCGCTGGGCGGCGGCTGCCGCATCCGTGGCATCGGCGTCGGAGGAATCTGAGGCGTCCATACGGGAACAATATCAGGACCCCGTTCATTGTGAGTATAGGTAACAATGAGCTAAGCTCTGAACGCCGGACACGTCCGGCCGTTCCTCACGCCCCACGAAGGAGCCCATGAAACCCGACGCACTCACGTGGACGCCCCCTCCCGATGCCCGCGCCGCCTCCGGCCGGCCGCCCGGCGAGGTGCGCCGCATCCTCCGCCTCTTCCATCCCTACCGCGGCCGGCTCGCCGTGGTCGGCCTGCTGGTCGGCGCCTCCTCCCTGGTGTCGGTCGCCTCCCCGTTCCTGCTGCGCGAGATCCTGGACACCGCGATCCCCCAGGGACGTACCGGACTGCTGACCCTGCTCGCCCTCGGCATGATCCTCACCGCCGTGATGAACAGCGTCTTCGGCGTTCTGCAGACCTTGATCTCGACGACCGTCGGCCAGCGCGTCATGCACGACCTGCGCACCGCCGTGTACACCCAGCTCCAGCGGATGCCGCTCGCCTTCTTCACCCGGACCCGCACGGGCGAGGTCCAGTCCCGCATCGCCAACGACATCGGCGGCATGCAGGCGACGGTCACCTCCACCGCCACCTCGCTCGTCTCCAACCTCACGGCCGTCATCGCCACCGTCGTCGCCATGCTCGCGCTCGACTGGCGCCTCACCGTCGTCTCGCTGCTCCTGCTGCCGGTGTTCGTCGCGATCAGCCGCCGCGTCGGCCGGGAGCGGAAGAGGATCACCACCCAGCGCCAGAAGCAGATGGCCGCCATGGCCGCCACGGTGACCGAGTCCCTCTCGGTCAGCGGCATCCTCCTCGGCCGCACGATGGGCCGCTCCGACTCCCTCACCCAGGGGTTCACCGAGGAGTCCGAGCGCCTGGTCGACCTGGAAGTGCGCTCCAGCATGGCGGGCCGCTGGCGGATGTCCGTCATCGGCATCGTGATGGCCGCCATGCCCGCCGTCATCTACTGGGTGGCCGGCCTCATCATCCAGCCCGGGGGCACCGCCGTCTCCATCGGCACACTCGTCGCCTTTGTCACCCTCCAGCAGGGCCTCTTCCGCCCGGCGGTCAGCCTGCTCTCCACCGGCGTGCAGATGCAGACCTCCCTCGCCCTCTTCCAGCGGATCTTCGAGTACCTCGACCTCACGGTGGACATCACCGAGCCGGAGAAGCCCGTCCGGCTGGAGAAGATCCGCGGCGAGATCGCCTTCGAGAACGTCGACTTCAGCTACGACGCCGACGGTGCCCCCACGCTGAGCGCCATCGACGTGACCGTCCCCGCGGGCACCAGCCTGGCGGTCGTCGGCTCCACCGGCTCCGGCAAGTCCACGCTCAGCTATCTCGTGCCCCGGCTCTACGACGTCACCGGCGGCCGGGTCACGCTCGACGGGACCGACGTCCGCGACCTGGACTTCGACACCCTGGCCCGGGCGGTCGGCGTGGTCTCCCAGGAGACCTACCTCTTCCATGCCTCCGTCGCCGACAACCTGCGCTTCGCCAAGCCGGAGGCCACCGACGAGGAGATCGAGGCCGCGGCCCGCGCCGCGCAGATCCACGATCACATCGCCTCCCTGCCCGACGGGTACGACACCCTCGTCGGCGAGCGCGGCTACCGCTTCTCGGGCGGCGAGAAGCAGCGCCTGGCCATCGCCCGCACCATCCTCCGCGACCCGCCGGTGCTGATCCTCGACGAGGCGACCAGCGCCCTCGACACCCGTACGGAACACGCCGTGCAGGAAGCGATCGACGCACTCTCCGCCGGCCGCACCACCCTCACCATCGCGCACCGCCTCTCCACCGTCCGCGACGCGGACCAGATCGTCGTCCTGGACGGCGGCCGCATAGCCGAGCGCGGTACGCACGAGGAGCTGCTCGACCGGGACGGCCGGTACGCCGCCCTGATCCGCCGCGACTCCCACCCGGTCCCGGTCCCGGCCCCGGCCCCGGTCCCGGCTCCCTGACCGCGCACCGCGTGCGGCCGGGACCCCGGCACCGCCCGCACACGGCCCGTACGGCATGATCGCCGCGCATGAGAGCTCTCCTCGGGGTCGAACTCCCCGGCTACCGGCCCGTCGACACCGACGCCTGGCTGAACGACCACGGCGATGTGCTGTCGCTGCACTTCTTCGACCTGGTGCCGGATCTGCCGGCCGCCCTGGACGACGGCCCGGCCCTGCGCCACGGTCTGACGCACTTCACGGCGCGAGCGGGCGGCGGCCTCATCGAGGCGTCGGTGAAGCGGCTCGGCGAGCTGCCCGCCCTGCGCCAGATACTCAAACTGCCGCTCCCCGGGCAGCCCAGCGGCCAGGCGTTCATCGGCAGCTTCACCGTGCCGCGCGCCACGTGCAGCACCGTGGTGAAGATCCAGGCGGCCGAGCGCGGCATGACCGGCATGCGGGAGGCCGTGGTGATGGCCAAGCTCGGCCCCGAGAGCTACTTCCGGCCGCATCCGTACGCCCCCGAGGTCCAGGGCGGGCTGCCCTTCCACGCGGCGGACCACGCCCAGTGGGACGCGGAGTTCCCGGACCACCCGCTCACCCGGGTCCGCCGGACGCTCGACGTGCTCGCGGAGGCGGTGACGGTCGACCCCGCCTTCACGGCACTGCCGCCCTTCGCCGGACCGGGCGCGGCCCGGGCCTGACGCCGTACGCGGGCGGTACGGCGCTCCCGCTCCGTACACGCGGCGGCGCCGCCGCTCCCGTGGGACGGGGAGCGACGGCGCCGGGCGGAGCGATGGTCAGACGAGCCAACCCACGAAGTGGACGATGCCGGCCAGCAGGTTGGTCAGGAAGTTCATCTGGTCTTTCTCCTTGTGCGTGATGCATGTGTGGGACGTGCGCGGTAGCGGTCTGCAGCCCGTTGACTGCGCTCTGCAATCATCACGTCCGGCGGAGGAGATCAGCAACGAATCCCCATACGATCACGCGTTCCAGCGAACACCCGATCCCTTGTTCGTGTGTTCTGGTCGTGCGGTACGGCGTTCGTGTCGCCGGAGCCGACGCCGCCGCCGGGCTACCGGCCCGGGGGAGCGGACCGGGTTAACGTGCCCGCATGGTGAACGAGTCCCCGGACGCCCGTCCCCGTCGCAGACTCCGCCCGACCCGCCGCGGAAAGATCGTCCTGGTCGTCGCCGCGCTGCTCGTCGTGTCGGCCGCCGTACTGATCCCGCTCTCCTTGTTCGGATCGGACGAGCAGAAGGAGAAGAAGGAGCGCCCGCAGAGCACGCTGGTGATCCCGGAGGGCTGGCGCGCCTCGCAGGTGTACACCGCCGTCGACCGGGCGCTCGGCCTGAAGTCCGGCACCACGCAGAAGACCGCGGGGACGGTCGATCTGGAGCTGCCGGACCAGGCCGAGGGCAACCCCGAGGGGTACCTCTTCCCGGCCACCTATCCGATCGACTCGGCGACCAAGCCCGCCGGCCTGCTGCGCTACATGGCGGACACCGCCCGCAAACGGTTCGGGGCGGACCACATCACCGCCGGGGCGCAGCGCAACAACGTCACGGTCTACGAGACCGCCACGATCGCCAGCATCGTCCAGGCCGAGGCGGACACCGCCTCCGACATGGGCAAGGTCGCCCGGGTCGTCTACAACCGGCTGCTCAAGGACATGCCGTTGCAGATGGACTCCACCATCAACTACGCCCTCAAGCGCTCCACCCTGGACACCACGACCACCGACACCCAGCTGGACAGCCCGTACAACAGCTACGTACGCAAGGGCCTGCCGCCGACGCCCATCGGCAACCCGGGGGAGGAGGCGCTGCGCGCGGCGATCAGCCCGACGCCCGGTCCCTGGCTGTACTTCGTCACGGTCGCGCCCGGGGACACCCGGTTCACCGACAGCTACGACGAACAGCAAAAAAATGTCGAGGAGTTCAACAGCAACCGCCGCGCGGCAACGGGCTGACCGGAGCAGCCGTCACAGTGCCGCTGCCGCCTCTCGCGTACGGTCCGGGCCACCGGTCTCCTCCAGCAGCCTCAGCACCGAGCGTACGGCGGTGCGTCCCGCCCGGTTGGCGCCGATGGTGCTGGCGGACGGCCCGTACCCGACGAGATGGACGCGGCGGTCCCGTACCGCACGGGTGTTCTCCGCCCGGATGCCGCCGCCCGGCTCGCGCAGCTTCAGCGGCGCCAGGTGGTCCACCGCGGGCCGGAAGCCGGTCGCCCAGAGGATCACGTCCGCCTCGACGCTCCGGCCGTCGTCCCAGGCCACCCCGGTCGGGGTGATCCGGTCGAACATCGGCAGCCGGTCCAGCACCCCCTGCTCCCGGGCGCGCCGCACCGCGTCGGTGACGGGCAGCCCGGTCACGGACACCACGCTCTGCGGCGGCAGCCCGTTGCGGACCCGCTCCTCCACCATCGCCACCGCCGCCCGCCCCCACTCCTCGGTGAACGGCTCGTCGCGGAAGACCGGCTCCCGCCGGGTCACCCAGAAGGTCTCGGCGGCGTACGGGGCGATCTCCATCAGGTGCTGCGTACCGGAGGCGCCGCCCCCGACCACGACGACGCGCCGCCCCGCGAACTCCTCGGGCCCCGGGTAGTTCGCCGTGTGCAACTGCCGCCCCCGGAACGTCTCCTGCCCGGGGTAGCGCGGCCAGAAGGGCCGGTCCCAGGTGCCGGTCGCGTTGATCAGCGCGCGAGGGGCGTACGTACCCTCGGACGTCTCCACGAGCAGCCGCCCGCCACTTCCCTCACGTACGGCACTCACCTCGACGGGCCGGTGGACCCGCAGCTCGAAGCGCTCCTCGTACGCCGAGAAGTACGCGCCGATCACCTCGGACGAGGGCCGGTCGGGGTCGGCGCCGGTCAGCTCCATGCCCGGCAGCGCGTGCATCCCGTGGACCTTGCCGTACGTGAGCGAGGGCCAGCGGAACTGCCAGGCGCCGCCCGGCCGGGGTGCGTGGTCCAGGACCACGAAATCGCGGTCCGGCTCCAGACCGACGCGGCGCAGGTGGTGGGCGGCGGAGAGCCCCGCCTGCCCGGCGCCGATCACGACCACGTCCAGCTCGCGCACCCCAGTAATGTTCACGTTTCTACTAACTCGTGGGGCGCCCGGGATCTTCCCGGGCGCCCCACAGGGTTCAGCGCCCTCCGGCGATCAGCAGCGGCGCCGCACCGTGCACCGGAGCCCCACCCGGGGTCTCGGCTCCCGGCCTGCCCAGCCGCACAGACGCGGGAACGGTCGACAGCAGCCCGCGCCGGGCCAGCTCGGGCGTCACGCCCTCGCCGAACCAGTACGCCTCCTCCAGATGCGGATAGCCCGAGAGCACGAAATGCTCCACACCCAGCGCGTGGTACTCCTCGATCCGGTCGGCGACCTCCGCGTGGCTGCCCACCAGCGCGGTCCCGGCCCCGCCGCGCACCAGGCCGACCCCAGCCCACAGGTTCGGCGCGATCTCCAGCTTGTCCCGCGAACCGCCGTGCAGCGCCAGCATCCGCTGCTGCCCGACCGACTCGCTCTTCCCGAGCGCCTGCTGCGCCGCCGCGATCGTGTCCGCGTCCAGATCGTCCAGCAGCCGGTCGGCCGTCGCCCACGCCTCGCGCGACGAGTCACGCGAAATGGTGTGCAGCCGGATCCCGAACCGGACCGTACGCCCCTGCTCCTCGGCCAGCCCGCGAATCCAGTCGATCTTCTCCTTCACCTGGGCCGGCGGCTCACCCCAGGTCAGATAGACATCGGCATGGGCGGCGGCCACCGGCCCGGCCGCCGCCGAGGACCCGCCGAAGAAGATCTCCGGCAGCGGGTCCGGCGGCAGCGCGGTCAACCCGCCCTCCACCTGGTAGTGCTCGCCGTCGAAGTCGTACGGCTGCCCGCTCCAGGCACCCCGTACCACCGACAGGAACTCCGCCGTCCGCGCGTAACGCCGGTCGTGGTCCAAGTGGTCCCCGAACCGCCGCTGTTCGGTCGAGTCGCCACCGGTCACCACGTTGAGCAGCAGCCGCCCCCGGGTGATCCGCTGGTAGGTCGCGGCCATCTGGGCGGCGAGCACGGGCGAGATGACCCCCGGCCGGAAGGCGACCAGGAACTTCAGCCGCTCGGTGTGCTGCGCGAGCGCCACCGTGGTCAGCCAGGCGTCCTCGCACCACGTACCGGTCGGCGTCAACACCGCCTCGAAGCCGAGCTGTTCGGCCGCCTTGGCGATCTGTGCCAGATACTCGATGTCCGGCGCGCGGACCCCGCTCACCGGGGTGATCCGGTCGCGCCTGATCCCGCCGTCGGTGTACGCGTGCCGGTCCACGAGCGTCCGGCCGTCACCTCCGGTGGGCAGGAACCAGTGCAGATGTACGTTCACGAGGAGGCCTTTCCGTACGAGCGGGGTGCGGTGGAGGAGGCGGGGAGGTTCCGGTTGAAGCGGGTGTCGACGTAGTCCTTGAAGTCGAACCGCCGCGGAATCAGCCTGAGTTCGGCGAAGGTGTCGGCGATCTCCTGCTCGGAGGCGATGGCGGCGTCGTCGATCGCCACGGGCACGCGGGTGCCGTAGGTGAGCTTCACGGCGTCCAGCGCCACCTCGTAGGGCAGCCCGGTCTCCTTCGCCCACACCTTCGCCCACTCCTCCGGGTGCTCGAAGACCCAGTTCTGCGCCCGCTCCAGCCGGACCAGCAGGTCACCGAGCGCCTTCGACTTCCGCTTGTCCTTGAGCGAGGCGGGCGAAGCCACCTGGAAACCGAGGCCGTTGACCACGCCCTCGCCGGTCGTCAGCACCCGGGCGTTCCCGGCCCGCAGGATCTGCGAGGTGTACGGGTCCCAGATCGCCCAGGCGTCGACCTTCCCCCGGCTGAACGCGGCCAACGCGTCAGCGGGCTGGAGGTAGTTGAGCTTCACGTCCTTGATGGAGAGGCCCGCCTTCTTGAGCGAGGCGACCAGCTGGAAGTGGGCCGAACTGCCCTGCGCCACGGCGACGGACTTCCCCTTGAGCTGCTCGGGCTTCCTGAGCGGCGAGTCCTTCGGGACGACGATGGCCTCACCGGCCGACGATCCGTGGCTGGCACCCACGACGACGATGTTCGAGTCGGACCCGGCGGCGAAGACGGGCGGGGTGTTGCCCACCCCGCCGATGTCCACGGCCCCGGCGCTCACGGCCTCCAGCAGCGGTGGACCGGAGGTGAAGGTGGACCATTTGATGCGGTAGTCGAGATCGTCGAGCTCTCCGGAGGCCCTCAGGATGGCTTCGTAACCACCCTTCTGGTCACCGACGTTGAGCGTCACGCTGCCCTTGCCGTCGGTGCTGCCTCCCCCCGACCCCGTGGACGAAGCGCCGCCACCGCAGGCGGCGAGGAGAAGGGCGAGGGGAAGGAGCAGGGCGGGCAGGGCGCGGCGTTTCATGGTGGTTCTCCGTGTTGCTCGGGAAAGGGAAGGGGAGGGGGAGGAGGTGCGTGGTGGTCCGGGAGGTCATACGCCGGAGTGCGCGGCGGCGGCCACTTCCTGCTGCTGGTGGTCGGCCCCGGCGTCCGCGGCACCGCCGTCCTCGACGCCGAGCTCGCTCAGCAGCCGCGAACGCAGGCCCGCGAAACCGGGGGCGCCGACACCGCGCGGGCGGTCCAGCCCGACGGCGGTGTCGTACGCGATGCCGCCCTCCCGCATCACCAGCACCCGGTCGGCCAGCAGCAGGGCCTCGTCCACGTCATGGGTGACCAGCAGGACCGCGCAGCCACGCCGCTGCCAGAGCTCCGCCACGAGCTGCTGCGCCTTGATCCGGGTCAGGGCGTCCAGCGCGCCGAACGGCTCGTCGAGCAGGAGCAGATCGGGCTCCCGCACCAACGCGCGCGCCAGGGCAGCACGTTGGGCCTCGCCGCCGGACAGCGTCTTGGGCCAGGCACCGACCCGGTCGGTCAGCCCGACCTCCGCCAACACCTTCTCGGCCAGGGCTCGTTCGGGCTTGCCCGGCAGCCCCAGCAGCACATTGCGCCAGACCCTCTTCCAGGGCATGAGGCGCGGCGCCTGAAAGGCCACGGCACGGCGCCGGGGCACCAGAACCGTCCCCGCTATCTCGCGGTCGAGCCCGGCCAGCACCCGCAGCAGGGTCGACTTGCCGCATCCGCTGCGCCCCAGCAGCGCGGTGAACTCCCCTGCTTTCAGAGTGAGATCGAGACCGTTGATGACGGCACGCCCGTCGAAGGACCGGGTGAGCCCTTCGACCCGTACGGCGGCTTCGGGCTCCCCGGCGGGGGAGGGGGCCGGGGCGGTCACTGGCCGGTGAAGGTCGGTCGCCATTGCAGCAGCAGCCTTTCGAGGGTCCGGACGATGACGTCGGCGGTGAGGCCGAGGAAGGCGTAGACGACGAGGCAGACGACGATCACGTCGGTCCGGAAGAACTCCCGGGCCTGGTTCATCAGGAACCCGATCCCGGCATCGGCGTTGATGGACTCGCCGAAGACGAGCGCGAGCCAGGCGGTGGCCAGCGAGTACCGCAGCCCGGTCATGGCCCCGGGCAACGCCCCCGGCAACACCACATGGCGCACGAGCCCCCACCGGTTGAGCCCCAACGACTCACCGGCCTCGATGAGTTGGGCGTCCACGCCGCGGATCCCCGCATACACGTTCAGGTACAGATGAAAGGCGACCCCGAGCGCGATGAGCGCCACTTTCGGCGCCTCGCCGATCCCGAGCCAGATGATGAACAGCGGGATCAGCCCCACCCAGGGCACGGTGCGCAGCATCTGTACGGTCGCGTCGACGAGGTCCTCGCCGAGCCGCGAGAGCCCCGAGACCAGTGCGAGCACCGTCCCGATCACCCCGCCGAGCACGAGCCCCACCGCCACCCGCTGGAGCGACACGCCCATGGCGGCCGGCAGGGTCCCGTCGGCGATCAGATCGCCGCCCGCCCGGGCGATGGTCCCCGGTGAGGCGAGCACGTCCGGGTGCAGGACCCCCGTAGCGCTGAAGACCTGCCAGAGCGCGAGCAGCAGCAACGGCCCCACGGTGCGCCGCAGCCACCGGGGCACGGACCGCAACCGCGCCCGGCGCACGGACGCCGGGACGATCGGCTCCAGATCGGGTGACGTACGACTGCCGGAGGCCGGGGTCTTCTCCAGGCCGGCGGCCGGATCGGGCGGTGCGTGGCTGATGGTCATAGGGGCTCCACGGGAGGTCGTACGGAGGGGGGATCGGGAACGGGGACACGCTGAGGCGCCCCCGGGCCAGGACACAGCGGCTGACCCGAACACGTCAGGAAGGCCGCAAGGCCGGAGGATCAGAGGTGGCGGGCCCGGCCGGCGGCAGATCGAAGCGACCCACACGGGTACGTCGAGGGAGAGGCGCAACCGCCGGGGCGGAGCAGGCGCAAAGGCCCGGTCAGAAGCGACCGGAAAGGCGCTGAGAGAACGTCAGCAGCCGCGACAACACGCGGCGGATGCCACCCGCAGCAGGTCGATGTGACCGCGCGAGGTGAGCAGAGCTGATCGGAACATGGCGATGAACGTAGTCATCCGGTCAGGAGACGGTCAATGGCGTCTCGGAGCGTGGACGTGTGATCTCGCCCTCCGGAAGGGAAGATGGGGGCATGTCCGATTCCTTCACCACCACGGTTCTGCACATCACCACGGGTACGGCCGAACGCGTCATGGACCTGACCCGGGAGTGCGAGGACTTCCTCGCCCGGGCGGCGTCCGGCCGGGACGGCCTCCTGAACATCTTCGTCCCCCACGCCACGGCGGGCATCGCGATCCTGGAGACGGGCGCGGGCAGCGACGACGACCTCCTGGCCGCCCTCCACCACCTGCTCCCGGCGGACGACCGCTGGCAACACCGCCACGGCAGCCCGGGCCACGGCCGCGACCACGTACTCCCCGCCCTCGTCCCGCCCCACGCCACCTTGCCGGTGATCGGGGGGTCGCTGGAGCTGGGGACCTGGCAGTCGGTGTGCCTGGTGGACACTAATAAGGACAATGCCAACCGTCGGGTCCGACTGTCGTTCCTCGGGTAGAGCTGCCTCTACCGTCACTGTAGGAGTGATGTCCGGCCGCACCAAGTGAGAGTCGCAGCTCAGGGCAGGGCCGGGGCGAGCGGTGTTGCGTGGTGACGCACCTGGGGAGGCTTGGCACCGCGCGTCGGCGCATTTCCTGACCTGCACGATCCAGAGTGGTCGGAACCGCCGGCCCGCAACGGCTGGTTGCTGCCACGTCCCGGGCCGGCCCGCGATAGCGCAGGTTGACGACGCGGTTCCCAGGATCTGGTCACAATCCTGAAGACCGTGTCCTACATGGTGAGGCGGACGAGCCGCCTGTAGCAGCAGAGGGTGGTGGCGAGTCCGAGATAGGCCAGGTAGTTGCGGGGATCTCGCTCGTAGCGAGGACTCAGGCGGCGGTAGCCGGACAGCCAGGACATCGTCCGCTCGACGACCCAGCGGCGGCGCCCCAATCGTTCGCTGGACTCGACGCTCTTGCGGGCGATGCCTGCTTCGTCGCGGCACTGAGGTGTCCGGATGACTGGAGGAATCTCAACGGGGCCGAATCCTCAAGAAGTTCCGCCCCAGGGCAGCCCTCCGGGATGTGAACGATGGCGTCGCCGCCCTTTGCAGCGGCGTTCTGGCATGTCGCCGCCACAAGGCCAGGCCCGCGCCGGTCGCACGGGCCTCGCAGCCCCGGAAACCAGCCCCGTACGGATCGATGCCCCACACATCGGTAGTGCGTGCCTTGATGGCCCGAGCCGCTGACCTGCGACGATGCCTATCGTGCGCGAGGTCGTCAGATCCTGCCGAGGTCAGAAGCCCCGGAAGACACCGTTGTCGGCGGCGTTCTCGAAGTCCTCCCAATCCATGTTGGCGAGGGAGATATTGTTCTCGACCGACCACAGTTCGGTGGCGATGACTCGGAGTTCGCCGTGCTCCTGCCTGGCCTCACCCTCCTCACATTCGTCGTTCTCGTTGAAAAGCAGGAGGGCCAGCAGCGGTATCTCCGGCGCCGTGAGGGCGGTCTTGTCGGCCACAATGAATAGATCGGAGTTCACCTCGCGTGCGGCCGACAGGATCTGTCGGGGCGCCAGGTCGCGATAGGCAAGATCATCCACTGGGTGGACGTTCGCGAGGAAGCCGTCCTGGTTCGGTGTCATGACGGTCTGGAGCAGGGCTTGCCAAGCGGTCGGGTCGGAGAAGTCGGTGCGGATCAGCAGGGTTTCGTCCGTGTCCGGCAGGCTCTTCACGATTCCTCCCCGTGCGGGCGGGTTCGTGGCGGCGGCCGACTCGGCCACCGGCTCGCCGTCGCGCCAGACGATGGTGCCGTCGGCACGGAACAGGACCACTCCGCCCTCCTCGACACGCAGTTCGTCGGCCGGTCCGCCCAGCGGTGGGCGGTCGTCGCCGAGAACGCGCAGCATGCCGTCCTCGTCGAGCCGCAGTCCGGGCTCGGCCGTTTCGCCGAGGTGCGCGTACCAGAGCCAGGTCTGGTCGGCCCCGAACAGAACGAGGCGGCGTTCGTCCCAGTGTCCGAGCACGGTGCTTCCGTCGGGGGAGGTGAGGGAGTGCCGTCCGAGCGTCTGTCCTCGGCGCAGCACGGCACCTAGCGGGGCGTCGAGCGCGGGGCCGTGGCATGCCGTGTGTGTGCCTGTGGACCACACCGGCCGGCCGTCCACGTCATGCAGTTCGGCACGGCCGTCATCTCTGACCACGAGCCTGCGGGCCCCCGAACCGGATGGGCCGGAACTCCACACCGGGACACCATGGGTGTTGTGGACCGCGAGGACACCGTCCTCGGAGAGCTCGGCCCATCCTCCGTCCACCCACCCCGTGCCGGTTGACCACACGGCACGGCGCTCGGTGTGGCAGTACAGAGTCAGGTCGCCATTGCCCTGGTGGGCAAGTGTGTGCGTACCGGTGGGAGACGTCAGGGACTGGTTGCGCAGGCGCCCTCCCGCCTCCAGCGCGGGCCCACCGTACGCGTAGGGCTCTCCCAGGGGGACCGGTCCGTGCGGGCGTTGGGTGCCCTCGTGCCACAGGACGGTCCCGGCGGAGTCGACCAGGCACAGCATCAAGCTTTTGGATTTCGAACCACCCGCCAGGTGCCGGCGCCACGTGAGCACGGTGCCTTCCTGTTCGAACCAGTCGACCAAGGGACGGGTCAGCGCGTAGCTCATACCCCCGCCCTTCCCGTACTCGCAGACCCGCAGCCATCCGTCCTGCTCGCGGGCCACTGTCCGCCGTATCTTCCCCTCTTTGACCAGATACGCATCCCGGGTGATGGCAGCCGCGGGCGCCGCGTCCCCGAGCGGCACAGGGTGGGTGAGTCCGGTGCGTATGTTGCCCAGGCGGACGTGGGAGCGGTCCAGGAGTTCCAGCTCTCCGGCGTCCGTGAGGATGAGGTACTGCGCCCCGGGCGCGGCGAAACCGGAGCGCCACACCGTGTCGTCGTCCTCCCCGCCCTCGACGACGACCTCATACCCGTGTCCGAGCAGCAGCCGGCCAGCCGCGCCCGCCCGCCAGACGACCTGACCGCGGTCGGTGTCCGTGACTGCGGCGATACCCTCCGAGTCGCACCGCAGCACGAACCTTTCCGAGGGGGACGTCATCTGGGCATCGTGGTAAAGACGTTCGAACATGGGCAGTTCACGCACAGGAACCCTCTTCTCCTACCGGGCGACGCCAGGTCATGGTGGCGTCGGTGCGGATTCTGCCGGACGCCTCTGACAACGGGCCTGGTTGGCCCGACGGCCCTGCCCTGACACCCCTGCCGCACACCCTGAGCTGCCCCGAGTTTCGTAGAGATCCGGTGATCTTGGTTCAGGCGGGCCGCGGGGTCTGCTCCTTGCTTCGCCAGAGGGCTCCCTCGTACTCGGCGGGCGAAACGTAGTCGAGCGCGGAGTGAAGACGTTCTCCGTTGTACCAGGTGATCCATGGGAAGATCGCCCGTACGGCCTGGTGACGTCCTTCCAGGGGTGTTGCGTCTCTATAAGTTCGGCCTTGGAGGTGCCGTTCAGTGCCTCGGCCATCGCGTTGTCATACGAGTCCGCGCCCGACCCGACGGAGGCGAAGGCACCGATGTCTGCGAGCCGGTCGGTATACCGAATTGACACGTATCGCAACCCGCGGTCGCTGTGACGGATGAGGTCGGAGCCCCTCGTGATCCTCGGCCTCCACAATGCTATTTCCAGTGCGTCCAGCGGCAGTTCCGTTCGGGCCCAGCATCGCGAAGACGGCCTGTAGGTAGTCGGTCATGGCGGTCATGCCTCTCGAAGATGCTTGCCGGGAATCGTTCGTGCCAGCATCGAGCGCCCTTTCCTGTCGACGGACTGGTGTCAGACAGGTTGTGGGAGCTTTTCCTTTGCGTGATGCCCGAGGCGCCTGTCCGATGACTAACAAAATGTCCGCCGAACTGACCGAAGAATCCGTCCCAACCTGGCGAATGGAAACGGACATATCACCTACATCGGCGTGAAAATCTGATCAGATGCCCTGCTGGTGGTGTGTGCTGACGCGGCGGATGCCGTACGTGGCTGCGCCGATGAGGAGGACGGCGGCTCCGGTGAGCACGGAGGACGGCGGCAGGGCGAAGGCCAGGACGAGGCATCCCGCCACGCCGGTGACTGGGATGATCCGCGCCGGGCGGCCTTCGGCGGGGGTCAGGGTCCAGGCGGAGGCGTTGGCGATGGCGTAGTAGGCCAGGACGCCGAAGGAGGAGAACCCGATAGCTCCTCGTACGTCCGTGGTTGCGGCGGCCACGCCGACGACGGCGCCGACGAGGAGTTCGGCCCGGTGAGGGACTTTGAAGCGCGGGTGCACAGCGGCCAGGGCGTGGGGGAGGTGATGGTCGCGGGCCATGGCCATGGTGGTGCGGGAGACGCCGAGGATGAGGGCGAGCAGGGAGCCGAGGGCCGCGACGGCCGCGCCGACGCGTACGGCGGGGACGAGCCAGGCGGCGTCGGCCGCCCGGGCGGCGTCCGTGAGTGGGGCGGTGGCGGAGGCGAGCCCGCCGGGCCCGAGGACGAGGAGGACGGAGACTGCGACGAGGGCGTAGACGACGAGGGTGATGCCGAGGGCGATCGGGATGGCCCGAGGGATGGTGCGGGCCGGGTCGCGGGCCTCCTCGCCCAGGGTGGCGATGCGGGCATATCCGGCGAACGCGAAGAACAGCAGCCCGGCCGCCTGCAGCACACCGGCCGCCGTGGCGTCCGCACCGATCCCCAGGCGGGCCGTGTCCACCCCGTCGGACGTCAGGGAGGCGGTCGCGACGGAGGCGAGCACCGCCAGGACGACCGCCATGATGCCGCGCGTGAGCAGGACGGACTTCTGGAGGCCCGCGTAGTTGACGACGGTCAGGGCCACCACGGCGGCCACCGCGACCGCGTGGGCATGGCCCGGCCAGACGTAGGAGCCGACGGTCAGCGCCATCGCCGCGCAGGAGGCGGTCTTGCCCACGACGAACGCCCAGCCGGCCAGGTAGCCCCAGAAGGGGCCGAGCCGTTCGCGTCCGTAGACGTAGGTACCGCCCGAGGCCGGGTAGAGGGCGGCGAGCCGGGCGGAAGAGGTGGCGTTGCAGTAGGCAACGACCGCAGCCAGGGCCAGTCCGAGCAGCAGGCCGGATCCGGCGGCGCGGGCGGCCGGGGCCAGTGAGGCGAAGATTCCGGCGCCGATCATCGACCCCAGCCCGATCATCACCGCGTCCGGCACGCCCAGGCGCCTCCGGAGTTCGTCCGGCAGCCCGACTGCGGGCGGAGGCATGCTGCTCACGGTGTTCTCTCCTTGCCGAATGCGCTCGCGGACAGTTTCGCGGTGCGCGGGCACGATAAGCGATCGACCTGAACAGCACGCGGCTTGCCCCACCTGTGGGCCGGGGTACTGGTGTCAGGCGGCGGTCGCTGCTCGTCGCGGAGTCCGGCGCGCGCGGTGCGAGGGGTTGAACGCGTAGAGGTCGAGAATGCCGGGCGGCTCGGTGACGCCGGGGTCGGCATACACCTTCAGCGCGTGAAGCTCACGGTCATCCGCGATCAGACTCCAGCGGATCTTCGCAACTACGCACTCCCCGAGGCAGTCGGCTCGGCCCGGAGCGTGCGAACTCGGGCCTCGCGCATGGGCCTTCTTCGGTCAGTAGCCGGACCAGCTCCTCAGGGGCAGCCCGGTTGGTCACGAGCTGCAGCAGCCACCTGCTGGTTCCTCTTCGTCAGTTGCGCCGACCGTGGTGGGGGTGTCGAGCTGGACGAGAGGCGGGGTGGGCGCGCAGCAGCCTTCGCTGTCGGTTTCCCTGGTGTCGGAGGTGTCGAAAAGGCCGGCTCCGCCGCAGACTCCGGTTTCGGGGAGGGTGAGTTCGACGCGGTCGGCGGAGGCGAGGTCGCCGGCGATCGCGGCGGCTACCGAGCGGACCTGCTCGTAGCCGGTCATCGCGAGGAACGTCGGGGCGCGGCCGTAGGACTTCATCCCGACGAAGTACACGCCGGGTTCGGGGTGGGAGAGCTCGCGGTGGCCGTGCGGGTAGACGGTGCCGCAGGAGTGCTGGTTGGGGTCGATCAGCGGCGCGAACTCGGCCGGGGCCTGGAGGCGCTCGTCGAGGTCCAGGCGCAGTTCGTTGACGAAGGACAGGTCGGGGCGGAAGCCGGTCAGCACGATCAGCTGGTCGACGGCGTCCAGGCGGCGCCCGTCCTCGCTGACGAGGGTCAGGCGGCCGTCGGTGTCGCGTTCGACCGCTTCGGTGCGGAAGCCGGTCACGGCGTCCGCGTGGCCCTCGTCGACGGCGGCCTTCGCTGCGAGGCCCAGGGCGCCGCGGGCGGGGAGCTGGTCGGCTTCGCCGCCACCGAAGGTGGAGCCGGAGATGCCCCGGCGCAGGATCCAGACACCTTTGGTGCCTGTGCCGTCCTTGGACTTGGCGAGGTCGGCGAGGTAGGCGAGGGCGGTGAACGCGGAGGCACCGGATCCGATCACGGCGGTGCGCCTGCCGGCGTAGCGGGCGCGGGTGGCGGGGTTCTTGAGGTTCGGGACGCGGTAGGTGATCCGGTCGCTCGCCGCGTGTTCCCCGAGGGCGGCCAGGCCGCTGCCGCCGGCCGGGCTGGGCGTCGCCCACGTGCCGGAGGCGTCGATGACGGAGCGGGCGAAGATGCGTTCCTCGCGGCCGTCGGCGTGCGCGAGGTGCACGACGAAGGGCTGCTGCTCGCGGTCGGCGTCGACGATGCGGTCGCGGCCGGTGCGCGAGACGCCGGTGACCGTGGTGCCGAGGCGGACCCGGTCGCCGAGGGCGTCGGCGAGCGGCTGGAGGTACTGCTCGGCCCAGTCGCCGCCGGAGGGGTAGGTGGCCGGGTCGGGACGGGCCCAGCCGGTGGGAGCGAGGAGCTTCTCGGCAACCGGGTCGATGACCTCGCCCCAGGTGGAGAACAGGCGCACGTGTGCCCACTCGCGCACTGCGGCGCCGGCCTGCCGGCCGGCTTCCAGGACGAGGGGTTCGATGCCCTGGTCGAGCAGGTGGGCGGCGGCGGCCAGGCCGGAGGGGCCTGCTCCGATCACGGCGACGGGCAGCTCGGGGGTGGCGGGCGCGTTCACGGGGGCTCCTTGCGTGGTTCGACATCTGTCGATGGCTTGCGCGGCCCAGCATCGCACCTGTATTGATGATCGTCAACATAGACATCTATCGAATTCAGGGAATGGTTCATGGAGCACATCGACGTCGCCGTCATCGGTGGCGGTCGGTCCGGACTCGCCACCGCCCGCGCGCTGCTGGGTCGCGGGCTGCGGCCGATGGTGGTGGAGGCGTCCGACCGCACCGGCCGGTGCTGCCGGGTCTGGCGGAGTTCACGGAGCAGGTGCTGCATGCTGCCGGCTACCGCAGCCCAGCCCCCGTCACCGGCGGCCGACCGGTGGTGGTCGGGGCCGTAAACTCGCAGCGCAGATCGCCGCCCCGTGAATTCTCGGCCGGGACCTGCACTTCTGGACGGCCGGCACCGGCCTGGACGCCGCGCCTCTCGGCTGGCTTCTGGTGCGCCCGCCGGGGCAGCCCGTTCGAACTCGCTGCGCGGTCTCGGCCGGGAGGCGGAGCAGATCGCCCGGCGCGTGGCCGCCCGGCTCTTGTGCCGATGACGTCCCTCCCCAGGCTGGTTCGACGTGTGTCAACATGGACTTATGTCGAATGTGCAGGAGTTGCCGCTACTCGAACCCACCGGTGGCCAGGGTGCGGTGCCGTGCTGCCCGCCGCTGACCGAGCGCCCCATGAGCGCCGCGGAGGCCGAAACCGCGGCGCGGATGTTCAAGGCGCTCGGTGACCCGGTGCGGCTGCGGCTCTTCTCCGCCGTCGCCTCGCACGAGGGCGGGGAGGCGTGCGTGTGCGACATCTCCGACGTCGGCGTTTCCCAGCCCACCGTCTCCCACCACTTGAAGAAGCTCAAGGAGGCCGGTCTGCTCACCTCCGAGCGGCGCGGCACCTGGGTGTACTACCGGGTCGAGCCATCGGTGCTCGCCGCGATGGGCCAGTTGCTGGCCATACCGGCCGCGGCCTGACAGTCGGACGGAAAGGGGGCGGGCGCAATGGGCGGGGTACTGAGTGCCGTGGTCGTGCCACTGGCGGTGGAGCACGCCGAGCAGGTGCTGGCGATCTACCGGGCGGGAGTCGACGAAGGGAACGCCACCTTCGAGACCACCGCTCCGGCGTGGGAAGCGTTCGACGCGGCGAAGCTGCCCGAGCACCGCTTCGCCGCCGTCGAGGGGAACGGGAAGGTGCTGGGATGGGTCGCGGCGAGCCGGGTTTCCGACCGGTGCTCGTACGCGGGGGTGGTCGAGCACTCCGTCTACGTCCATCCGGCGGCCCGCGCTCGCGGGATCGCTTCCACCCTGCTCAGAGCGCTGATCGAATCGACCGAGCGAGCCGGTATCTGGACTATCCAGTCCGGGATCTTCCCCGAGAACGCCGCCAGCCTCGCCGTGCACGAGCGGGCCGGCTTCCGGGTCATCGGCACGCGGGAGCGGATCGGGCGCCATCACGGAGTCTGGCGCGATGTCGTCCTTGTCGAGCGCCGCAGCCCGGCCATCACTTGAGCGTCAGCTCGACTGTGCGGTCTCGTGTGCGGCATCGCGGGCAGGGCGACCGACGCCGATGGGTGTGGCTGACGCCGGGCCGGACCGGTCGCCCGAGCCGAGCATGTCCAGCCGCAGCAGGCTCAGGGCCCGGGTGCAGGCGGTGGGTAGGGCTTCGTCACCGGGCACGCAGGAAGCGGTGATGTCGGCCTCCGGCGGGGCGGCGATCATATCCTGTGCCGGACAGGGCTCGGTGAGGAACTGCACCGTCTCGGGTATGCCAGCGGCGTTCGGGGTCATCGGACCAGGATGCTCGGGCAGGTAGAGCCGACGGTTGATCAGGACCCGTTCCCTCTCGGTGGTCAAGTCGAGAACACCCCGACCTGGGCGTTCTCGATGCATCCCGCAGCGCGGGTGTATTGCCTCTGCACTCCCGCCGAAGCCCGGCCCTTCTTCAGGAAGCCGGTCTCGTCGAGCACGGGAACGCCGTCAGCACCGAGGTATTCGACGCCGTAGGCGCGCAGGCCATCGCGGACGGCATCGGCGTACCAACAGGCGCAGCGCAGCAGGCGCTGTATCGGACGGGGCCGGATGCGGCCGGCCTGTTCGGCCAGTTGCCAACCGTTCTTCCGCTCGACGCTCGACAGAAGTCCGCGCAGGTAGGTGCGGTCCGTGGCCCGGGGTTCAACTCGCCCGAACCGGCCTGAGATCCGGCCCATGACCTGGTCGGACATCACCCGCCAGCGGGTCGGGTCTCCCTGTGGCCCTGCGGCCACCGCACGCTCTTCAGGAGTCCGCACAGCCCTCGATGATCACGCGGTGCCCGCACGCGTCGTCAGCCGGGTCCGCTGCGAGATCGCCACATCAGACCGGGTTACCAGAAGCCCCGTCGACCTCGACATTGGCCACCATCGTGCGAAGCACTTTCAGCGCGGCCACGTACTCCTCGTCGCTGATCCCCTTGTGGACTACGGCGCGTACCTCGGTCGCCAGCTCACGAAGCCGCGCTCTGGCGGCCTCCCCGGCATCCGTGAGATGCAGGCGCTGGCCGTCGTCGATCCGCAGCCATGCGCGGTGGAGCAACTGGTCGACGACCCTGGCGATCTCGTGCGGGCCGTCGGCAAGGTGCGTCAGCTGGGCGACGACCTCCTCGCGGCTCGGTGCCGCAGGGCCGCCGTTCACACGGTTGAGTACCCAGTACTGCGGCTGCGTGACGTCGAGCCTGGCCATCGCGTCGCGCAGATGCCGAGTGACGGCCGCGTGTACCAAGCCGCTCCAGTATCCGATCGGCTGAGTGGCCAGCATGTCATCGGTGGCGGCCGGGTTCGCGGGCGCCTGGTCAGTGGTGGTGCCTATCAGGGATTCCATGATCGCGACGCTACATTTCCCCCGGAGCGCTGAACCACCGGAATGGACTATTCACTGCAACTCGTCCTGGGTGTGCGCCGGAACGCCGACCACCGTCATCCTCAGGGCCGCCGCAGCCTCACGACACCCGACCCGGCCCGACGCGGCGACTGCTGACGACCGCTCGCCCCCGTAGCCAGCTGGTCGATTCACGAAACCGCACTGGATTATCAGGACGTCGGGAAGGGAGGGCGCGTCCAGTTGAGGGAGGGCGCGTCCAGTTGCTGGTGGCGCTGATGACCGCACGGGCTCGCCAGGTGCCCGCGTCGGCCTCGACCCGGAGCGTCGCGGCGCACGGCGCCCGCGCGGGCGCCGTGCAGGATGGTCGGGCGCGTAGCGCTTCTCGTAGTCGGCGAGGTAGTCGAGACCGCGTCAGCGCAGGTGGTAGTCGGCGGCGAGCCCAGCCTGGCCCCCGCCGACCACCACCACATCCGTGTGCTGGCTCACGGGGCCGTCGTCACCGTGCCGGGGGCGAACCTCCTGCGCCAGGCGAGCGCGACGTAGACCAGGCCGATCAGAACCGGGACTTCGATGAGCGGTCCGACGACGCCGGACAGGGCCTGGCCGGAGGTGACGCCGAAGGTGGCGATGGCCACCGCGATGGCCAGTTCGAAGTTGTTGCCCGCCGCGGTGAACGCCAGGGTCGTGGTGCGGTCGTATGCCAGGCCCAGGCCCTTGCCGAGCAGGAACGTGCCGAAGAACATGACGGCGAAGTAGACCAGCAGAGGCAGCGCGATCCGTACCACGTCCAACGGCTGCGAGGTGATGGTCTTCCCCTGCAGGGCGAAGAGGACGACGATCGTGAACAGCAGCCCGTACAGCGCCCATGGGCCGATCTTCGGCAGGAACCTCCGCTCGTAGGTGTCGCGGCCCATCTTCTGCTCGCCGATACGGCGGGTGGAGAAGCCGGCCAGCAGCGGGATGCCGAGGAAGATGACGACGTTCAGCGCTATGTGCCACACGGACACATCGAGGCCCTGGCCGTCGCCCAGGTTCATCCACCGGGGCAGCAGGTCGAGGTAGAACCAGCCCAGCAGGCCGAACGCGAGGACCTGGAACACCGAGTTCAGCGCAACGAGGACGGCGGCGGCCTCGCGGTCGCCACAGGCCAGGTCGTTCCAGATGATGACCATGGCGATGCAGCGGGCCAGGCCGACGATGATCAGGCCGGTGCGGTACTCAGGCAGGTCTGGTAGGAAGATCCACGCCAGGGCGAACATCACCGCCGGGCCGACGATCCAGTTGATCACCAGCGAGGAGACGAGGAGC
This sequence comes from Streptomyces cyaneofuscatus, assembly GCF_000718135.1. GTDB lineage: Bacteria > Actinomycetota > Actinomycetes > Streptomycetales > Streptomycetaceae > Streptomyces > Streptomyces cyaneofuscatus. The sequence goes on from NZ_JOEM01000010.1 coordinate 212,718, forward strand.
TTGCGGTCGCCGGTCACACGGTCGAGCCGGTCATAGCGGACCTTCGCCAGGACCGGGTACATCATCACGAGCAGGCCGAGGGCGATCGGCAGGGAGATCCCGCCGATCTCGATCTTCGCGAGCGCGTCGTTCATCCCCGGGACAAGACGGCCCAGGCCCAGGCCCACGGCCATGGCGAGCAGGATCCACACCGCGAGGTAGCGGTCGAGCGTGGAGAGCTTCTTGATGATCGAGTCGTCCCCACCGCCGGTCGGAGCGGGGGCCGTGGTTGGCTCGGTGGACGTCACGGGCAGGCCCTCTTGTTCTCGGCGGCGGTGCGGGCCAAGGCGGCGAGCTCGGCGAACTGCTCGGACAGGCCGGTAAGAACCTCGGGCTTGAGCTTGTAGTAGGTGAAGCGGCCGCAAGGCTCGGTCTCCACGATCCCGGCCTCGCGCAGCACCTTCATGTGGTTGGACAGGTTGGTCTGCCTGGCCCCGGTCTCCTCGACCAAGTGCGTCGTGCAGAGCGTCTCGCGCGCCAGCAGGGTCACGATCTGCAGGCGGAGCGGATCGCCCAGCACCCGGATCACATCAGGATCGACTGAAGTCAGCATGCACTGATACTGTCACATCATCACTCGCTGATACCAGCCGGGGCTGAAGTCATTGGCGGCTGGGTTCCGCCCTGCGACGAGAGAGAACGATCACCATGGCCGACAAGCCGTCCGTCCTGTTCGTCTGCGTCCACAACGCCGGCCGCTCCCAGATGGCCGCCGCGTGGCTGACCCACCTGGCCGGCGACCGCGTCGAGGTCCGCTCCGCCGGCTCCAACCCCGGCGACCAGGTCAACCCGGCCGCCGTCGCCGCCATGGCCGAGGTCGGCATCGACATCTCCGCCGAGACCCCGAAGATCCTCACCATCGACGCGGTCCGCGAGTCCGATGTCTGCATCACCATGGGCTGCGGCGACACCTGCCCCGTCTTCCCCGGCAAGCGCTACCTCGACTGGAAGCTCGAGGACCCCGCCGGCCAAGGCGTCGACGCCGTCCGCCCGATCCGCGACGAGATCAAGACCCTCGTCGAGGGCCTGATCGCCGAGATCGCCCCGGCGAAGCCGGAGGCGACGGCGTGAGCGAGATACGCGACGTCGTCATCATCGGTTCCGGCCCCGCCGGATACTCCGCCGCGCTCTACGCCGCCCGAGCCCAGCGGCGGGCCCCTGCTTTCGGTTAGCGGCATCGTCATCGGTGGCTCCCTCACGACCACCACCGAGGTCGAGAACTTCCCCGGTCTCCCCGACGTGGTCTCCACGACTGGTATGCCGAGCCGGGACGGGAGCCACTCTCGAGGCTGCGCCATGGAGGGCGACTGGCGAGACCGGTCGCGGACCGTTGGTTCCGTCCTGCGGATGGGCAGGCGCGTAAGGAGACCCTGATCGACCTCGGCGGACGGCTGACGCTCTTTCCGGCCCGCGCTTCCCTTCGCTGGGTGCCCGGTTTCCTTCACCGCCCCGAGTAGGACTGAGCTGGAGATGGCAACCGGCCGGCATCGACCGGTTGAGAGCGGCGGCGACGCTGCGCCTGCTCTCCAGCGCCCCGCGGTTGGAGGAGGCCGCAGCCCGGATGCGGGAGGCATGGCAGACCTCGCCGACGAGGTGTGGTTACCGGACAGAGTTGCCGTTGCCGAAGGCGCCCGAGCTCAACTCGGCAAAAGTGGCTGCCCGGAACGGCGCACAGGCTTTGCCCAGACCTGGCACCGGCGAGGTCACCGCAGAGCAAGATCACTTACGGGGCAGCCCTCAGTGTCGGCCCATGTCCTCGATCAAATGCCCGCGTCTACTGAAAACGCGGTGCGTGCTGTGGCCGCCGTTCGCCTGCTTCGTGATGAGTGGCAGCCAGAGGTAGGGCCCGGCCGCGGCGCAAGTCCCAGGTCTGTCTCGCCCGGCGGTGCGCTCCTCGGCGGAGGTGAGAGGGCTGGCGAGGGCAACTAGCCGACCCGCCCCTGCGCGCGCCGCCAAGGGCTTCCATCGCCGAAGTCGATGGGCGGGGACTATCCTCGGGGTTGCCTTAACGGGGTTTGGTGGACACGAATGTCGATAAGGCGGACCGTCAGGTGCGGCTGAGCTTCCTGGGCTGATGGGGATGCGGCAGGTTCCCGCCCACCGGAGAAGGGTGCGTGCCGGACGGCTCGGCCGACCCGGGAAGCAGGCCTGCGTCCTGGGCACGCAGCACCGCGCTGAGCCGGTCCGCGGCTCCGAGCTTTCGGTAGAGCGCGTTCAGGTGCTTGTGGACGGTGCGCGGCGAAATGCCCAGCCTTCGTCCGATCACCTCGGCGGTCAGTCCCGTCGCCAGCAGGTGCAGTACGTTCGTCTCGCGCGGTGTCAGCGGCGCCGCCAAGGCGTGGTTGGCCTGCCGCCTGCGAGCGCTGCCCGATGACTCGCGCAGCGCCATCAGGAGGGACCGGTGGGCCGTCGCGGCCTTGAGCAGTGGCTGCACGCGTGCCGCGTAGCGCTCGTCGTGCCGGGAGAAGTCGCTCCCGGACCGGTGCACCAGGAACCCGCTGACGTGCGGCCCCCTCTCCGGCAGCGGCAGGCCGAACACGTGACGTGTCCCGAACGCCTGACGGAGTGCGTCGGCGGTCGGACTGCTCCGCCAGGTCCGCGCCCCCACCACCCGTGCGGCGCTCTGCGGCGTCCAGTCGGATGTGGCCCCGTAGCGGTCGATGAAGGGGTACCCCGAACGGATGTAGGCCTGCACCGAGTCGTCACCGCCGCCGACTTCCGTTAGAGGTTCCGGGGACCGGATCACCACGCTGCCCTGATCACGGGTCCAGGGCACCTCCTTGACCACGATCAGCTCCCCGTCGAGCGCAGTGAGCAGCTCCGCGGTGAGCAGGGGCCAGACGAACTCAGGGGCCTCGGCGCCCATCACCTCGACCGCCACGTCCAGCATGCGTGCGTACCGATCCGGCATGACGACTTCCCCCGAGGTCCCCGTGACTGTGCCTCTTCACCGTAACCCGCCGCTGTCCATACGCACTTCTCCCCATAGCCCGGCACACCGCGCTCCCGCCACGATCGGCTCCGGTCGGACCACAGGGTCCGTCCGGACCCACGGGGAGACCACACATGTACGGAAAAACGCCGGCGGCAACGGCTCGTTGACGTACCTGAAGGTCCGGCGCGGCTGACGCCGCGACCCCCAGCCACCGAGAGGACATCTGCGACATGAGTTCACCGCGTTCCGTGCTCACCTCCCTCACTGCGGTGTGCGCCCTCGCGGCCGGCCTGGCCGTCACGGGGCCGGCCGCCCCGGCGCAGGCCGCCGCTTCGGACTGTACGGGCGGTGCCCGGGGCTTCCGCGACCACCCGGACAACGCCTCCGGCGACACCGACAAGCCTCGGCGCCTGGACCTCGGCGGAGGCGTCGTCATCACCCTGGAGAAGGGGGTGTACGGGGGCCAGCAGATCGGTTTCGGGAAGATCAGCGGCCCCACCCGTCCGGGTGACAAGGTGTGGATGGACTGGCGGGCCGGCGGGTGGGATGACGGAGGCAGGCCCGAATGGCCGATCCGCCCCTGGCTCCAGTGCGGACCGTTCACCGTTCAGAGCCACGGCCAGAGCCTGACCACTCCCTTCAAGCGCACCAGCACCGACCCTGACTACCAGTTCCGGGTCTGCGGTTCGCTCGCCACCAACGGCGTGGTCCGCTGCGCCACCAAGAACGGCGTCGACTGGTGGTGACCTGCCGGTACCCCTGGGACCCTGCCCGCTCCGAGAAGAAGAACCGAGGATGACCGTGCCCCTGTCGTCACACCGATGTCTGGCCGTGAGCGCAGCCCTGATCGCCGCTCTCGCCGGTGCTCTCGCTCCCGCCACCAGCGCGTCCGCAGCCCCCGCCACCATCCGAACCCAGACGCCCGCACCTGATGTGGCCGGCATCGTCGCCGCACTCGAATCCGCGTTGGCCAACGGGGCGCCGGGGGCGATGGCCCGCTACTCCGGCCCGGACGGGGTCAGAGGAAGAGCTGTCGGCGTCCGTGACCGGGAATCGGGCGCGGCCATGGACACCCAGGCACGGTTCCGGGTCGGCAGCGTCAGCAAGACGTTCTCCGGCGTCGTGCTGCTCCAACTGGTGGAGGAGCACCGGCTGAAGCTGGACGCGCCCGTCAACACTTATCTCGAAGGGCTGTTGCCCGACGACCGGATCACGGTCCGGCATCTCCTCAGCCATCGCAGCGGCCTGGCCGACTACACCGACGCCATGTTCAACGAGACCGTGCCGGGCTTCGAGGCCGTACGCAACCGGGTGTTCAGCTACCGAGAGCTGCTCGACCTCTCCCTCGCCGAACCCCGGACCACCGAGCCCGGTGGAGCGTACGCGTACTCGAACACCAACTTCGTCGTCGTCGGCATGCTCATCGAGAAGCTGACGGGACGCCCGGCGGCCGACGCCTACCAGCGGCGCATCATCAAGCCGCTGGGGCTGCGCCAGACCACGTACGTCCACCCCGACACGCGCATCAAGGGCACGCATGTACGCGGCTATCTGCACCCTGACGAGGCCGGGGCGCCGCTCGTCGACTCCACCGAGCAGACCGTGTCCTGGGCGCAGTCCGCGGGCGCCGTCATCTCCAGCCCCGCCGACCTCAACACCTTCACCAGCGCCCTGATGCGCGGCCGGCTGCTCTCCCCGGCGACGCTGGAGGCGATGACCACGGTCACGCCGACGGACGGCACCAACACCCGGTTCTACGGGCTCGGTCTGCGCCGCTACGACCTGTCCTGCGGCACCCGGGTGTATGGGCACACCGGCACCGTCCAGGGCTACTACACCTACGCCTTCTCCACCCGCGACGGCCGCCGCAGCCTTTCGGCCTTGGCCAACACCTCCAACCACGGCGCGGCGAACACCGCGCTGGGCGGCACCCTGGAGGCCGCCTTCTGTGGGAAGCCGTCGGCACCTGCCCCGACCGCGCGCTCCACGACACCCTCCGGCCTCTCCGCCCACGCACCACGGCCCGCCGAGCGTGACCTGCCGGAGCGCTACTGAGGTCCGACACGACGGGTTGACCGGCCGGCCCGCCGAAGCGGGTCGGCCGGCCTCACAGGGCAGCCCCGCGGGGCGCCCCACGGGCGGTGCGCCCGGAGCGGTGTCGCGGAAGGCGGCCGGAGCGAATGGATGGGATCAGCTGACCGGCTTGCCGGGCTGGTCGTGCGTGGCGCAACTCCAGGGACCGGACTACGACAGGATCCGCTCCCGCAACCCCGACTTCCTCACCTCGTACGTCAACTACTACCTGTGCAACGGCGCCGTCATCTGCGCCCACTTCGGCGACTCCCGCGCGGACACGGCGGCGAAGGCCACGCTGGCCCGGCTCCACCCCGACCGCACCATCGAACAGCTGAACATCGACCGACTCGGCACGGGAGGCGGCGGCATCCACTGCGTCACCCAGCAGCAGCCCGTGCCGTAGCAGCGGCGGACAGGAAACAATGGTGCGGTGGCCCGCCGGTCCGGCGGCGGACCACCGCACCGGCCGTGACACGGTGACAAGGGGTACGGGATGACGCCCCCGAGCAAAGGGATGGGAAGTCGATGAGCGAACGGACGAAGCCCGTGATCGAGGTACCGGAGGGTGACGCGCCCACCGAACTGACGATCCGGGACCTCGTGGTGGGGGACGGACCCGAGGCGCAGCCGGGCAGGGTCGTCCAGCTCCACTACGTAGGGGTGACGTTCGCGTCCGGGAGGGAGTTCGACTCCTCCTGGGAGCAGGACCGGCCGTTCAAGTTCGCCGTGGGCGGCGGCCGGGCCATCAAGGGCTGGGACCGGGGAGTGAGGGGCATGAAGGCCGGCGGCCGACGTGAGATCATCGTTCCCCCGCGGCTCGGCTACGGCAAGCAGTCACCTTCTCCGCTGATCCCGGCGGGCTCGACGCTGATCTTCGTCGTGGACCTGCTCACGGTGGCGGGCGGACCCGCCGGAGCGAGGCCCCGCTCGGCCTGAACGCAGCGCTCCTGAGGTGCCGGAGTGCCCCGGTTGTTGGAGGAGGTGGCGTTGTCCCTGGACGGCACCAGGTCGCTGCGCGATGGTCGGCTCTGCCCCTTCCCCCGGCCGTGGCGAGGACGCCGCCGCGCCCCTGGCTGTCAGGCGGCGTTTCCCGCCGAGGCCGGGGCGGTGTCAGGGACCGGGACGCTGCCCGTGCCGTCGGCGACCGCAGGCTTCGCCGACAGGTCGATTCCGAGCTTCTGGAGGATCTTCTTCTCGATCTCGTCGGCGAGGTCGGGGTTGTCCTTGAGGAAGGTGCGGGCGTTCTCCTTGCCCTGGCCGAGCTGGTCGCCCTCGTACGTGTACCAGGCGCCGGCCTTGCGGACGAAGCCGTGCTCCACGCCCATGTCGATCA
>NZ_JOEM01000011.1 GCF_000718135.1 Streptomyces cyaneofuscatus
GCCTGTGCCGGGGGTCAGGTCGAGGACGAGGTCCAGCTGGGTGTCGGGCCCGTCGTCGGGGGCCGTGTCCTTGTCCTTGTCCGTCTGCGCGTCGGGGGCCGGGGCCGGGCGGGGCCCTGCCTCTTCGCCGTAAGCGGGGAGCGGGGTCCACTCCGCCGAGGGTTCCGTCCTCAAACGCCGGACGGGCTGGACGGGTGCCGGGGCGGGCTGGAACTGGTCCAGGTGAAGGGTTCGGCCGGGGTGGACCAGGCGGATCGGCTTGACCAGGGGCTTCGCGGCGGGGGCGGGGGCGGGGGCGGGGTCAGGATCCGGGGCAGGGTCTCCCAGGCCCTCGGGGGCCTCGGAGTCCTCGGGGGACTCCCGGCCCGCCTCCACCGGCACCGGGTCCTCCACAGGCAGCCGGTCCTCCCCCACCAGCCCGTCCCCCGCCGACCGCACCTCCTCCTTCGGGCGGAACAGGGGCGGTGGGGTGGGGAGGGCCGGTCGGTGCAGGGCCACGTCGTCCACCAGCGGCATCGGGGTCTCGCCGCCGGAGGTGCGGCCGTCGTGGTCAGTCAGGGGGTGGGGGTTCTGGTCTGGGGTCACCGGTTCCCGGTTCCTTTCCGTCATCCGTCGTCCGTCGTCCGTCAGGTCGATCAAGTCCGTCAGGGCCGTCAAGGCCCTCAGGCGAAGAGCCGGCGCCAGGTCTCCGGCCCCGGATATCCGTCCGCCGCGCCGCCGCGCCAGCCCTGGGCCCGCTGGAACGCCTCGACGTTGCGGCGGTCCGCCTCGGTCCAGCGGGGGTCGGGGCCCGACACGTAGTGCTTGCCGTATCCCTTCTTCACCAACTGCCGGCCGAGCCGGTCGACATGGCTGTTGGACCGACCCGGCTGGAAATAGCCGCGCCCGGGGAAGGCCACCGAGGTGTTCGGGCTGCCTCCCGTGGCGGCGGCCGGGATGTCGCGGCCGGTGCCCGTCGTCAGCAGGCGCCAGGTGTCCGGGCCGGGGAGGCCGTCCGCCTCCGCGCCCTTCCACCCCTGGGCCTGCTGGAACGCCTGCGTGGCCCGCCGGTCGGCCTCGCCCCACACCGGCCCGGGCCCGACCGCGTAGAACCGCTTGGCGCCGCGGGCGATCAGCATCTCGCCGAGCCGGGTGACGTGGGCGTTGTTCGCGCCGGGGCCGAACTGGCCGGCGCCGGGGAAGGCCGTGGCGGAGCCCGAGCCGGGTGAGCCGCCGCTGACGCCCTTGTAGCGGTAGGCGACGTACCGGTCGGAGTTGCTCCAGTACGCCATGGGCGTCGACTGCTTCCGCGTCTTCGGGCGCGCCTGCTCGTAGGCGACGTAGTGGGTGCGCGTGTAGTCGGTCCAGCCGCCGAAGATGGTGACGTGGGAGCCCTTGGAGGGGTCGGCGGGGTTGTGGAAGAGGAGCATGTCGCCGGGCTGGAGGTCGGCGCGGGCGATCCGGGTCCCGTAGCTCGCGAGACTGCCGGTCCATTCGTTGGTGCCGAGGTTCCAGGCCATCGACACATAGCCGGAGCAGTCCTGGCGGTACCCGTCGGACCAGTACTTCTCCATGCTGTACGGGACCTTCGCGTCGACCCACTTCTTGGCCCGGTTGATGATCTCGGCCCGGGTGGTCTTGCGCAGCACCGCGCTGTCCGACGGCGGCCCGGAGGCGCCGGACCCCTTCAGCGGGCCCTTCTCGCCCTGCGGGGTGTCCGGCAGTGGCTCGGGGTCCTGGTCGGCCCGGGGAGCTCCGGCGGTCCGGCCGGCGGCGGCCGCGGCTCCGGCGGCCCCGCAGGAGAGGACCACCCCGGCGGCGGTGGCCAGGACCAGGGCGCGGCGGGCGCCGTGGGCGGCGGGGTGGCCCCCGTACCGCACCGGGACCGCGCGCGCGGCGGCCCGCCGCTGCTGGGCGCACCCCGCACAGGTGCAATCGATGGCGGGCTCGTACTCCTCGAAGACCGGCACAGTCATGCGATTCCCCTCCGCACTCGTCACTCGTCACTCGTCACTCGTCAAGATCTTTGGGCGCAACGCGACGGGCGCCAGTGTCTTAACTCTCCCGACATAAGGCATTTTGACGGACCAATGAGAAAAAACGACCATCTGACAGGGCGTGGCGGCGGGTAAATGGTCTGGAGCACCCGCCGGAGTCGGGTAGAGTTCTCCAGGTCAGCAGGCGCCGTTAGCTCAGTTGGTTAGAGCAGCTGACTCTTAATCAGCGGGTCCGGGGTTCGAGTCCCTGACGGCGCACGCACCATCAAGGCCCCCTCACCGAGCGTGAGGGGGCCTTGATCATTCCCCGTTCCAGGACCGGCGACACCGGCACACCGTCAACGCACAGCGACAACAGGGGTGCGGAGAGTCACGGACCGGCGGCAAAGGGGCGCACGTTACGTGACTGCGGACGGCCCCCTACTTCGTGGCGCGGGCCAGGCCGAGCGCGTACTCCGGCCACCACGCGCCCGCCTTCGGGCCGCCCTTGCAGTCGCCGTCGGACTCGCCGGGGCGCTTGATCCACAGGTAGGCGTCGACCATGTCGTCGCCGGTCGTCGTGGTGGGGGGCTCGCCCAGCGCGCGGCCGGGCGGGTTGCACCAGGTCTCGGCCGGGTCGCCGCCCTCGTAGGGGCCGTTGCCGTTGCGGCTGGTGTCGATGACGAAGGGCTTGTCCCCGACCTTCACCGACAGCTTCCTGCCGAACTCCGTACTGACGGCCGTCGTCCGGAAGTTGGAGACATTGAGCGAGAAGCCGTCGGCCTTCTCGATGCCGGCCCGCCGGAGCGGCTCGTGCAGGGCCTCGGGCGACTGCCAGCCCGCGTTGCCCGCGTCCACGTAGACCTGGGTGGCGGGCTGCTGCTTCAGCCGTTCGACGGCGGACTCGATCAGGGCGTACCGCTCGTCGTGGTGCTCCTGGGGCGTGCAGCCGTCGACCAGGTGGAGGAGGGCGTCCGGCTCCAGGATCACGGTGGCCCGACGGTCCCCGATGCCCTGGGCGACGCCGTCCACCCAGGCCCGGTAGGCGTTGCCGTCGGCGGCGCCGCCCTTGGAGAACTGGCCGCAGTCGCGGTACGGGATGTTGTAGAGGACCAGCAGCGCGTGCCGGTCCGCCTTCGCGGCCGCCTTGGTGACCCGCCGCGCCTCGCCCTCCGGGTCCTCCGGGCCGATCCACTCGCCGACCGGCTGCTCGGCGATCTTCCGGATCAGGTCGGCCTTCTCCTGGTCGCCGTCCTTCTCGTACGTGGCGACCTGCCGGGCCGCCGTGCCGTCCGGGTCCACCCAGTAGGGGTCCTTCGCCTCGGGCTGCTGGCCGACGACCGCAGGGCCGCCGTCCGTACCCCCGTCACCGCCACGGCCGCCGTCACCGGAGCAGCCGGCCAGGAGGAGGGCGGCGCAGACCGCCGCCGCCGTACCGGCCGACCTGAGGCCGGTGTAGCCGGTGTAACCGCCGTACATCCACTCCCCCTCGGGTGCGCTTCGCCTGCACCGCTGTCACGGGTCGCGCCTCTGTGCTGCCGGTCCCGGTCATCCTGACACAGGGACCGGGGCCGTCCGGCGGCGGTGCCGCTGCGTCCCCGCCGTCACCCAGAGGCACCGGGTTCCGGACATCCTGTTCGAAACCGGCTCCTGCGGGGTACCCGTCCCCCTACAGTGGCGGCAGAGACCGACCCCGTACCGCACGGTCCTCCCGTACCGCGCCGGGCGACTCCCGCGGCCCGGTGCACACGGTCGAGGCCGGCCCGGACGGCGCGCCCCTCGCGGGGCGGGCCGACCGGGCCGGATGTCCTTCACCCGCCCGCCCGCATGCCCGCCTAGGCGCCCCGCGCCCCCGTGAGGTAGGCCGAGACCACGACGTTCGCCGTGTACGAGCGGGACTTCTGGTCGTACTTTCCGCCGCAGGTGATCAGCCGCAGCTCCGCCCGGCCGTCCACGCGGGGCCCGTACGCCTTCTCGGCGTCGAAGCGTTCGCGGGTGACGACCTGGACGTCGTCGACGGTGAACTCGGCGACGCTGCCGTCCTCCCGGACCACCTTCACCTTCTCGCCGGGCCGGACCGCGCTGAGCCCGTAGAAGACGGCGGGCTTGGTCTCGGTGTCGGCATGGCCGACGAGCAGGGCCGCCCCCTCGGCGCCGGGCTCGGTGCCCTTGCCGTACCAGCCGGCCGTCTGCGGCAGGTCGTACGGGGGCGGGTCGATGGCCCCGTCCTGGTCGAGGCCGCGCCGGACGACCGGCGCGTCGATCCCGACGGAGGGGACCTCCACACTGCGCGGGGCGGCGCCCTCGACCGGTTCGTGCGCCGGGGGCAGCGGGGCCCCGAGCGGACGGCCGACCGCGGCGACGTCCCCCGTGGTCGGGGCGGACATCCCGCCGGACGCGTCACGCCCCCAGAGCCAGAGGCCGAGCAGCAGCACGGCCCAGGCCACACCGGTCAGCAGTCGCCCGGTGCCTGCCGGGCGGTCCGGGGCGGACATGTCAGTCCGCGGCCGGGTCGCGGCGGCGGCGCGAGGTGCGCAGGGCGAAGGCCACGGAGGCGACGGCGGCGAGGACGAGGCCGATCACCGCGTGCCGGGTGCCGGGGCCCTCGGACTCGGCTCCCCGCTCGGCGAGGACGGCGGTGCCTCCGCCGCCTGCCTTGACGGGGGCCACGGGCGAGGGGCGGGTGTGGTGGATGACGGTGAGGGTGCCGGTCGCCTTGCCCTGGCCGTCCTTGCACGTCACCCAGACGTCGTAGGAGCGGGGTTCGGCGTCGGAGCGGATGGTGGCCTCGGCGTAGAGGCCCTTGTCGTCGGCGGGGGTGAAGTGGGCTTCCGAGACGAAGGCGTCGGAGTTGCCCTTGGCCTGACGGCCCTTGCCGCAGACGTCGACCCAGAGTTCGACCTGACCGCCCGGGGCGATCGTGGACGGGGTGACCGACACGGTGCCGGTTCTCCGGTCGTCGTCACCGGCCCGGGCGGCCGGGGTTGCCTGGGCGGCGGACCCCGGCAGGGCTATGAGCGCGGCCGCCGCTGCGGCACAGAACGTGATGGGCGTGGAACGCATCGTGAACCTCCTAGGGGAAGGTTCACGCCTGGGCCCGGGGCCCGCATCCGCAGTCCTCCATTCGAGCGACCTCGGATGAGGGCCCCGCAGGTCAGGGGCGGTCCGCCTGGTCCGGCAGGTCGATGAGGTCGACCAGGTCCGCGATGGAGTCGACGACGTGGGACGGCCGGAACGGGTAGCGGTCGATGTCCGCGACGCCCGTCAGGCCGGTGAGGACCAGGAACGTCTGCATCCCCGCCTCCAGACCGGCCAGCACGTCGGTGTCCATCCGGTCGCCGATCATGGCGCTGGTCTCGGAGTGGGCGCCGATGGCGTTGAGCCCGGTCCGCATCATCAGCGGGTTGGGCTTGCCCGCGAAGTACGGCTTCTTGCCGGTGGCCTTGGTGATCAGGGCGGCGACCGCACCGGTGGCGGGCAGCGGGCCCTCGGCGGACGGCCCGGTCTCGTCCGGGTTGGTGCAGATGAAGCGGGCACCCGCGTTGATCAGCCGGATCGCCTTGGTGAGCGCCTCGAAGCTGTACGTACGGGTCTCGCCGAGCACCACGTAGTCCGGGGCGTGGTCGGTCAGCACGTACCCGATGTCGTGCAGCGCGGTGGTGAGCCCCGCCTCGCCGATGACGTACGCCGTGCCGCCGGGGCGCTGGTCGTCCAGGAACTGGGCGGTGGCCAGGGCGGAGGTCCAGATGTTCTTCACGGGCACGTCCAGGCCCATGCGGGCGAGGCGGGCGTGCAGGTCGCGCGCGGTGTAGATGGAGTTGTTGGTGAGGACGAGGAAGGGGAGCCCGGAATCCCGCAGCCGCTTGATGAAGGCGTCGGCGCCCGGGATCGGGGTGCCCTCGTGGATGAGGACGCCGTCCATGTCGGTGAGCCAGGAAGTGATCGGCTTGCGGTCTGCCATGTGCGGGGACTCCTGCCGTACGTACTGCACGCTGGGGGTGCCCGGACCACGCCGTCCCGGCACCCCCAGCATAATTAGCTCGCTGTGATCTTGACCCCGTCGATCACCCAGTACCAGTTGTTGGCGCCGGTGTAGTGGAAGCGGAAGCTGACGCTGGTCGCCCCGGCCGGGACGCTCAGGCCGAGCGACTGCGGCTGGGAGATCACGTCCGAGGTGTAGGAGCGGACGAGGGTCGGGGTTCCGCCGTTCCAGGAGGCGAGGACGCGGGCGCTCTGGCTGCCCTCCTGCCGGTACAGGGTGGTGAAGTCCAGCGTGACGGTGGACTTGCCGCCGACCGCGTACGCCGGGGTGACCAGTGTGGAGTCGAACGGGCCGGAGGAGGCCTTGTCGTCCCACTCGTCGGAGTCGGCCACCGCGAAGATCCCGCGCGAGCGGACGTTCAGCTCACGGGACTGGTCGCGCTGGGAGCGGCTCCAGAACTCGTCGGTGGCGAAGGACCAGCCGCGCCACTCGGCGACGCCCCCGGTGCCCATCGCCGCGTTGATGACCGACCAGCCGCTCGGCGCGGTGTGGGTCCAGCCGAGGACGCCGGCCGGGATGCCGGTCTCGTCGACGCGTCCGGCGAGCGCCGGGTAGAGGGCCTCGAAGGGGTCGGTGGAGCGCTCCTGGATCGGCTTGCCGTCCAGGCCCCAGGCGGGGTCGGGGGCGATGCCGAGCTGCTTGAAGACGGTGGCGGCGACATCGACGAGCCGGGTGTCGCCGGGCGTGGCGCCGGCGGCGATGCCGGGGCCCTGGGCGAGGACGAAGGTGCGGCGCTCCTCGATGGTGCTGCCGCCGTGGCCGCCCGCGTTGGTGTGGCCGTGGTCGGTGGCGACGATGACGGTCCACCGCTCGGTGGCGTAGGTCGGGCGGGCCTTGATCGCGGCGAGGAGGCGGCCGAGGTAGCCGTCGATGACGTCGATCGCCTGGCGGTACTGGGCGCTGGCCGCGCCGAGGTTGTGGCCGACGATGTCGACCTGGCCGAGGTAGGCGAAGACGACGTCCGGGTTCTGGTTGCGCAGGATCGACTCGGTGTCGGCGGCGATGGTGGCGTCGTGGCCGGTGTAGCCGTCACGGTCGCCGTCCAGGACGAGCTTGGCGTCGGCGCCCGCGGTGACCGTGCCCTGGGCGTCCAGGGGCTTCCAGTCGACGGCGGCGTACGTGGAGAGCTGGGGCCGGACCTGGGCGAGGCGGGCGAGGAAGCCGGGGTAGCGCGTGTAGTTCTTTCCGGCGAAGGAGTTGTCCTTCACGCCGTGCTTGTCGGGCCAGACGCCGGTGGAGATGGTCGACCAGCCGGGGCCGGAGGAGGTGGCGGCCATCGGGTTGGCGTACAGCAGAGAGGTGCCGTACGTGCCGTTCGCCATCATCGCCTTGAGGTGCGGGGCGCTCGCGGCGGCGATGACGTCGTGGCGGAGCCCGTCGATGCCGACGACGAGCACCTTGTCCTTGCTGGTGCCGTCCGGGAGCGTGGGCGGGGCTGCGTGGGCGGTGGTGGCGGTGGCGAGGGAGCCGACGGCGGCGACGGAGGCAGCGGCGGCGGTGGTGGCGAGCACGGAGCGTCGGGACATGCCTCGGGACACGTGATCCTCCAGGGAACGAGTGGGACGGGGCGGGGCGGGAACTTCGTGAACTGCCTTCTGGACCAGACCCGTTACCTTTGCGAGATAAGTGGGCGGAGTCCAGAGCTTCGCGGTGCGGGATGCGGGATTCGCGGTGCGGGATTCGCGGTGCGGGATGGACCTTCGCAGGGAACGGTGGCCGAAAGGTGGCCGGTCAGCTTCCGGTGGCCGTCTTCCAGGCGTCGATGTACGTGTCCAGGTTGGTGCCGATGTCCGACCAGTCCGGCTCGAAGATCTCCACGCCCTCCAACAGCCCGTTGAGTTCGGTGGCGTTGGCGTCGGTGGCCTTGATGTCCTTGCGGGCGGCGAACCCGCCGCCGACCGCGCTGACATCGCGCTGAGCCTTCTCGGAGAGGAGGAAGTCCAGCAGCTTCCTGCCGTTCTCGCTGTGCGGGGCCTTCGCCAGGAGCCCGGCCGCGTACGGGAGGGCGAAGCTGGTGGGCTTCCCGTCGCCCTTCGCCGGGAACCAGATGGCGAGGTTGGGCATGTCCTTGGACTGGGCGTAGTTCATCTGGACGTCCCCGTTGGCGACGAGGAGTTCACCCTTGTCGACCTTGGGCGCGAGCTTGCCGGTGGAGGCGGACGGGCCGACGTTGTTGGTCTGGAGCCGCTTGAGGTACTCCATCGCCGCCTCCTTGCCGCCGAAGTCGTGCATCGCCTTGATGAGGACGGCGGTGCCGTCGCCCGCGACGCCGGGGGTGGAGTACTGGACCTTCTCCTTGTACGAGGCGTCGAGCAGCTCCTCCCAGGTGCGGGGCGGGGTGGTGAGCCGCTGCTTGTTGTAGATGAAGCCGAAGTAGTTGTTGACGATGGAGGTCCACTTGGCGTCGGGCGCCTTGTCCGCCGCGTCGACCTGGTCGGCGCCCTTCGGCTCGTACGCCGCCAGCAGTCCCTTCTCGTCGGCCTGCTGGATGAAGGGCGGGAGGGTGACGAGCACGTCGGCCTGGGTGTTGGACTTCTCGCGGACGGTGCGCTGCACCATCTCGCCGGAGCCGCCCTCCACGTACTTCACCTTGATGCCGGTCTCCTTCTCGAACTCCTTGAAGACCTTGTCGTACCAGCCGTCGCCGTTCTCGCCCTTGAGGCCGTCGGCGCTGTAGACGGTGACGACCTTCTCGTCGGAGGCGGCGGAGGTGCCGCCGCAGGCGGTGAGGGTGAGAGCGGCGAGGGAGAGGGCGCCGAGGACGGCGAGGGACCGGTTGAGGGCATGGGTGCGCATGGGATGTCTTCTCCTGGAGCAGTGGTTACGGGGGTGGGCGCGGGGTTCAGCGGTAGGAGGCGCGGGTCCGGATGCGGGAGACGGCCGTCAGGACGAGGAGCGTCGTCCCCATCAGGACCACGGCGAGTGCGGCGCCGGTGAAGAGCGATCCGCGGTCGGTGGCGGCGAAGATCTGCACCGGGAGCGGCGTCCAGTCCGGCGGGTAGAGCATCATCGTGGCGCTCAACTCCCCCATGGACAGGGCGAAGCAGAGCCCGGCCGCGGCTGTGAGCGAGGGCAGCAGGAGCGGCAGCCTGACCCGCCACAGGACGCGGCCGGGGCTCGCGCCGAGACTGGCCGCGGCCTGCTCGTACATCGGGTCCAGGCGCCGGGCGGCGGCCGAGACGGACTGGTAGGCGAAGGCGGTGACCAGGACCGTGTGGGCGATGATCACGATCCAGCGGGTGCCGTTGAGGAGGACCGGCGGCCGGCTGAAGGCGACGAGGACGGCGAGGCCGACGACCACGGACGGCACGGCGACCGGAAGCATGAACAGCGCGTCCAGGAACCGTTTGCCGCGCCGGCCGAGGGCGCTCGCGGCGAGCGCCGCCCAGCTGCCGAGGACCAGGGCGAGCACGCTGGCGCAGAGGGCGGTCACCAGGCTGGTGGTCAGCGCCTGGAGCGAGTCGCCGCTGGTCGCGGCGGCGTAGCGGGTGGTGGTGGGGCCGGAGGGGAGGGCGCCGGACCAGTTCGTGGAGAGAGAGGCGGCGAGGATGACGAGGAGGGGGACGGCGAAGAGGGGGAGGAAGAGGAGGGCGAACGCGGACCAGGTGGCCCACTTTCCCGTACGGCTATGCACCAGCACGACGGCTCACCACCCGGTACAGGCTGTAAAGGCCCACGGAAAGAACGATGTTGACGACGGCGACGACACAGGCGGCCGGGTAGTCCGACTCCAGGATCGCCTTGCTGTAGACGAGCATCGGGAGTGTGGTGACCCCTTTCGCCCCGGTGAAGAGGACGATTCCGAACTCGTTCAGGCAGAGCACCAGGACCAGGCTGCCGCCCGCCGCGAGCGCGGGGAGCGCCTCGGGCAGGATCACCTGCCGCACGATCCGCAGGGGCCCGGCACCGAGTGAGGAGGCCACCTCCAGCTGGGCGGTGTCGAGTTGGGAGAAGGCGGCGAGGAGCGGGCGCATGACGAAGGGCGTGAAGTACGTGATCTCCGCCAGCAGGACGCCCCAGGGGGTGGTCAGGAAGTGGAAGGGCCCCTCGGCCGCTCCTGTGACGCCCGTCCAGGCCCCGTTGGCCATGCCGACCGACCCGTAGATGAAGAGGAGGGCGAGCGTGATGAGGAAGGACGGGAAGGAGAGGAAGACGTCGATGAACCGGGCGACCGCCTTGCCGCCGGGGAACGGGACGAAGGCGATGACCAGGGCGAGGACGAAGCCGAGGACCAGGCACCCGACGGTGGCACCGACCGCGAGCCAGACGGTGGTGGTGAGCGCCTCACGGAAGGCGGTGGAGGCGAAGACCTCGGTGTAGGGGGTGAGGGAGGCGCCGGTGGTCGTTTCGCCCAGGGATTCGGGGGTGAAGGACTGCCGGACGACCAGGGCCAGGGGGTAGAGGAAGCCGAGCGCGAGGATCAGGACGGGCGGGAGGGCCCAGGCCCAGGTGGGTGTCCTGAGGCTTACGGGATTCCGGCGGCCGGCCGCGGTGATGCTAGCCACCGGCCACCTCCCGCTCACGCGCGGCGCCCGCCGGGAGCAGCACCGCGTCCTCCGCGGCGAAGTGGAGGGTGACCGGGTCGCCGAGGGCCGGGGGGTCACGCAGTTCGCGGAGGTCGGCCATGAGGCGGTGGCCGGCGACGTCGGCGTGGACGCGGTGGGTGGAGCCGCGCCACTGGACCTCGGTGACCGTGCCGGTGAGCGCGTTGGGCCCGGGGCCGAGGCCGACGAGGTGCGGCCGGACGCAGAGGGTGGCGGTGGCCCCGGGGGTGGCGGTCTCCGTGGGCACGTCGAGGGCGGCGCCCGCCAGGTCCACGCGCCCCGGTCCGGTGACGGTGACCGGGAGGAGGTTGGCGTTGCCGACGAACGAGGCGGTGAACTCCGTACGGGGGCGGCGGTAGAGCTCCTCGGGGGTGCCGCAGTCCTGGAGCCGGGCGCGGTCCATGACGGCGATCCGGTCGGCCAGGGTGAGCGCCTCGACCTGGTCGTGGGTGACGTACAGGATGGAGACGTCGGGCAACTCGCGGTGCAGCCGGGCGAGTTCGGCGAGCATGCCGGATCGGAGCCGGGCGTCGAGTGCGGAGAGGGGCTCGTCGAGGAGGAGGACGCCGGGGCGGATGGCCAACGCGCGGGCGATGGCCACGCGTTGCTGCTGGCCGCCGGAGAGCTCGCGGGGGTGGCGGGTGGCGTACGCGGCCATGCCGACGAGTTCGAGGGCCTCGGTCACCCGCCCGGCGATCTCGGCCTTCGGGGTGCGGTGGGCCTTCAGGCCGAAGGCCACGTTGTCCTTGACCTTGAGGTGCGGGAAGAGGGCGTACTGCTGGACCACCATCCCGATGCCCCGCTGGTGCGGCGGCAGTCGGGTCACATCCCGCCCGCCGATGAACACGCGTCCGGAGGCGGGCCGGACGAATCCGGCGACGGCGCGCAGGGCGGTGGTCTTGCCGGAGCCGGAGGGGCCGAGGAGGGCCATGACCTCGCCGGGTTCGACGGTGAGGTCGAGCCGGTCCAGGACGGTGTTCTCCCCGTACGCGACGCTGACCCCGTCGAAGCGGATGCCGCTGGGGGCGACGGTGGCGGCGAGGTCCTGGGGGCTCATGCCTCGGCCCGCGCGATGAGGTCCGGCAGCTCGGCGACCGACCCGAGGACGTGGGTGGCGCCGTTCCGGTCCAGCTGACCGGCGTCGTGGGCGCCGGTGAGGACGCCCGCGACGAGCCCGGCGCCGGAGCGTACGCCGCTGAGCATGTCGTACGAGGTGTCCCCCGCCACCACGATCCGCCGCACGTCGTCCACCGCACCCGTGCGCAGGAACGCGGCCAGGACCATGTCGGGGTAGGGGCGCCCCCGCCCGCCCGCGTCGGCGGGGCAGAGGGTGAGGGGGACGAGGTCCTGCCAGCCGAGGGCGGCGAGGATGGCGTCCTGGGTGATGCGGGCGAACCCGGTGGTCAGGACGACGGTGCGGCCCTCGGCGGTGAGGCGCTCGACGGCCTCCCGGGCGCCGGGGACCGGGGCGATGCGGCCACCGTCGACGAGTGCCCCGTACGCCTCCTCGAAGGCGGTGTTGGCGAACCGGGCCTTCTCCTCGTCCCCGAAGAGGTGCCGGAAGACGGAAATCTTGGACTCGCCCATGGTGGCGCGTACGTAGGCGAGTTGGCGCTCGTGCTCGCCCGATCCGGGCTGCACACCGAGGCGTTCGGCGGCGGCGGAGAAGGCCTGCTCGACGAGTCCGCCGTCGGCGACGGTGGTCCCGGCCATGTCGAGGACGACGAGGTCGAAGGGGTTGCCGGTCGCGGGTGTCGCTGAAGTCATGTGGTTCACCAGCCCAGTTGGTCTGCGGTCGTTTCGGCGATGGCGGGCGAGCACGTCATGCCGCGCCCGCCGGGCCCGGTGATGAGCCAGACCCCGTCGCCCACCTGCTGGCGGTGGACGACGCGTGAGGTGTCGGTGCACTGGGCGTAGACGCCCGCCCAGCGGTGCCTGATGCGGGGCAGCGGGCGGCCGAGGAAGGCCTCGACGACCCGGGTGAGGTGCTCGTACGGCTCCTCGACGGTGTCGAAGGCGAAGGGGTGCTCGTACTCGTGGGTGTCCCCGATGGTCAGCCCGCCGTCGCTGCGCTGCACCATGAGGAGCTGCATGCGGTGTTCGGCGGCGACCGGGTCCTGGGGCTGGTGGGCGTTGAGGGCGTCGAGCGCCTCGCCGCGGTAGGCGGGGTAGTAGCGGAAGCTGTCGGCGTCGGCGACCGAGGTGGTGAGGGGTTCGCCGAGGGGGTCGGTCTGCATCATCTGGAGCCGGACGCGGCGGACGGGCAGCTCGGGCCCGGCCAGTTCACGGACGAGCCCGCCGAGCCAGGCGCCGGTCGCCAGGATCACCGCGTCGCCGGTGTGGACGTCACCGTGGTCGTCGCGCACGGAGGCGGTGCCGACGACGTCGCGGACCTCGCGGCCACCGAGGAAGGTGTACCGCCCGGAGGCCAGCAGCTCCGCCTTCAGGGCGAGTTGGGCGGTGCGCGGCTCGACCGCCGCGTCCCGCTCGCACCACAGGGCGGCGGTGAACGTGCCGCGCAGGGCGGGGTTGAGGGCGCGGGCCTCCTCGGCGGTGAGCAGCTTGTAGCCGCGCGCCACCGCGTCGGGCCTGGCGAGCGCCGCCTCGGCGACGGCGGCCTCGGCCCCGGTCCGCAGCGGGGTGAGCGAGCCGCAGGGCCGGAACCCGAGCCCCGGCACCCGCCGCCCGATCCCCTCCCACAACTCCCGTGCCCGCAGGGCGGTTTCCAGCTCCTCGCCTCCGGCCCGACCACTGACCCAAATCTGTCCGAAATTGCGGAGCGATGCCCCGCGCGCCTCGCTCTCACGCTCGATCTGTACGACCTCGTGGCCGCGGCTGACTGCATGCCAGGCGTGCATAATTCCCACCGCGCCGGCTCCTACGACGATGACTCTCACGGCGGCCACGCTCCTCGGGTCGGGTGTCCCGGACACATCCGGTCGACAACGGGATGGTGAACGACCCGCCAAGCTTGGACTAGACCCGTTATTGTTTCGTTATCCGAACGCACCCCCAGGCGCGACACCGCCTCGACAGACCGCACACCCTTACTTACTCTGTAGTAAGTAACCTTTATAGGTGGGGAGTTGAGTGTGCACCTCTATCGGACAGTTCTCGTCGGCACGGACGGCTCGGCGTCATCGTTCACAGCGGTGGAGGGTGCGGCACGCTTGGCCGCGGGCACCCGGGCGGACCTGGTGGTCGTCTGCGCCTATCAGCCCTTGTCCGGGCCGGAGTTGGCCAAGGCGCAGCACGAGCTGGGCGAGGAGGCCTACCAGGTGGTGGGTTCCGCCCCCGCGGAGGAGAGCCTTCGGGTCGCACGCGTGCGCGCCGAAGCCCAGGGAGCGGCAAGCGTGCGGTTGCGGGCGGAGGAGGGTGAACCCGTCGCGGTGCTCATGCGGGTGGCCCGGGAGTGTTCGGCCGACCTCCTGGTGGTGGGCAACCGCGGCCTGCGGTCCCTGGCCGGCCGCCTGCTGGGGTCGGTGCCTGCGGATGTCGCACGCAAGGCGGGCGTGGACGTACTCATCGTGCACACCACATGAGCACGCCGTCGGCAGACAAGGCAGCCGGCGACCCGGCCTCGCCCGAAGAGCCGGAGGGCAACGGACCAGCGGGATACGAGTTCGTCGAATCGCTGCTGCTGGGGCCGCGTACCTGGACCCGGTCCGAGGTCGCCCACCTGGCCGGCGTCGGGACCGAACACACGGCGCGGATATGGCGCGCTCTGGGATTCCCGGCCGTCGCCGACGAGGATCCGGCGTTCACCGATGCCGATGTGGAGGCGTTGCGCGCCGGGGAGCGACTCATCCGAGCAGGGGTCATCACCGCCGAGAGCGAGACGATGATGGCCCGAGCCCTGGCCCACCATCTGTCCCGGCTGGCCGAGTGGCAGATGCACACCCTGGCAGCAAAGATCACCGCCGATGGCGGTGATCTGGTCGAGGAGTCGGCCCTGACCCTGCTGCCGGAACTGGAACTGCTGCAGCGACATGTGTGGCGCCGCCATCTGGCCGCGCACGCCGCGCGGACACTCCCGCGGGAGAACGCCTCGCCCGACAGGCACAGGGAGGACACCAGGTCGTCCCAGGTGAAGCCCGCCGGCGAGTTTCCCGTACTGCGTCGGGCAGTGGGATTCACCGACATGGTGGGGTACACGCGCATGTCCCGGGGACTGGACGGTCCGGAGCTGGCCCGGATGATCGACCGGTTCGAGGAGCTGACGTCGAGCTTGATCGCCGAGGGGCGGGGCCGGGTCGTCAAGACCATCGGTGACGAGGTCCTTTTCGTGGCCGACACGGCCGACGACGCCGCCGGTATCGCCCTGGAGATCGCCTCCCGCACCGAGGCGGACCCCGCACTGCCCCGCCTGCGCACCGGTCTGGCGCACGGTGCTGTACTCAACCGCTTCGGTGACGTGTACGGAAGTACGGTCAACACAGCGGCTCGCCTCACGGCTCTGGCCCGTCCCGGTACGACGCTGGTGGACACCGAGTTGGCCGCAGAGCTGGCGCACCTGGCCGCCTACTCCCTGAGAACACTGCGCCCCGTATCCGTACGCGGCTACAAGCGGCTGCGTCCCGTCCTGTTGCGCCCGGCCGGTGACAGGACGGGCTGACACATCGGTATGCGAACTCATATGCGGTATCTCTTCGGACTTGCGCGGTACCTGCCGCCATCGCAACCTGGTGAAACCGTGCCCGCCCCTGCGGCCCGTCGGTCCGCTGGTGCGCCTGGATATCCGAGGAGTGAGATGTCCGCGTACTTCGAGACCGCCTCCGGTGACCTTGCCTCCGAAGCGTTGCGCTCCTTCGCCGATGTCCACGGGGAACTGGTTTCGGCCCCTCCCGGGTTCGGCTTCCTCACGGCGCGCGACACCTCCGAGACGCGCGTGGTCGGCCTGCTGTCCGGCGGGGGATCGGGTCACGAGCCTCTGCACTGCGGGTATGTCGGGCGGGGCATGCTCGACGCCGCTGTTCCCGGACGAGTGTTCGCTTCCCCGCACAATCGTCAGGTGTACGAGGCGTCTCTCGCGGTCGCCCGCCCGGAAGGGGTTCTCCATCTGGTGAAGAACTACACCGGCGACCGCATCAATTTCGGCATCGCCGCCGAGCGCCTGGCCCACCAGGGCATACCGTGCGCCCGCGTCCTCGTCGACGACGACCTCGCCTCCGACGCGGCGGACATCGCCGCCGGGCGGCGTGGAACGGGTGGCACCGTCCTGGTGGAGAAGATCCTCGGTGCCGCGGCGGACACCGGCATGGGACTCGCCGAACTCCAGAATCTCGGCGAGCGGCTCGTGACGCGTTGCCGTTCACTCGCCATCGCCACCTCCGCACACACGTCTCCCGCCACCGGGAAACCCGCCTTCACCTTGGACACGGGCCAGCTGGAGTACGGGGTGGGCATTCACGGTGAACGCGCCAGTTCGACCACGCCCCACCGGCCGCTGCCCGACCTGGTCGAACGGATGACGACGGAACTGCTCGGTGCGCTGCCCGCCGACACCCCGGTGATATCGCTGGTCAACGGCCTCGGCGCCACCACCCTGCTGGAGCTGTACGCGGCACACGGGCAGCTCGCCCACCAGCTGCGGGACGCCGGGGTGCCACTCGCCCGAAGCCTGGTCGGGAACTACATCACCTCCCTGGACATGCACGGTTTCTCCATCACCCTGATGGCCGTCGACCCTCAGGCCCTCCGCCTGTACGACGCACCGGTCCACACCCCGGCCCTGCGCTGGTGAAGAGCGGCCCCGTTCCACCGCAGCCGACACCGGGAGGATCCCCATGACCGAGCCTGCCAGCAGCGCCCAGTTCACCTACGGCTGGATGCGGCGTTTCGCCGAAGCGGCCCACCGTGGTGAGCCCCTGCTCACCGCTCTTGACCAGGAGGTCGGCGACGGAGACTTCGGAGCCAACCTCACCGCCGGGGTGGACGCCGCCCGGGCCCGCTGGGACCGGCTCCCGGACCCGGGTTCCGATCCCTCCGCACCGCTTCTGGCCACGGCCGAGGCCTTTCTCGACGAGGTCGGTGGTACGAGCGGGCCTCTTTTCGGCCTCCTGCTGCAGTCGTTGGCCGCAGCGATCGCCGAGCGCGGGCTCACCACCGCCGCGCTGGCCGAGGGTTTCGCCGGCGGCCTCGACTCGATCCAACGCGTCGGAGACGCCCGGCCAGGAGACAAGACCCTCGTCGACGCCCTGGCCCCCGCCACCGACGTCCTGCGCTCGACCGCCCCGAGCACCCCCGCGGCCGACGCGCTCGCGATCGCGGCCGAGTCCGCATGGGACGGGGTGGCCGCGACCGCGAGGCTGCGGGCTCGTATGGGGCGCTCCAGTTACCTCGGTGGACGCACGGAAGGGATTCCCGACCCGGGGGCCGTCGGCGTCGCCCTCCTGCTGTCCTGCGCCCAGGCCGGGAGTCCTGACCTCGGCACACGCCTGGACGCCGTACGCGCCACCGGCTGAGTCAGCGCGCCCCCGCCGCTACCCGGCCCGCACCCAGTCCAGGTCCAGCAACTCGGGAGCCTGGAGGGTGGGCACCCAGAGATCAACCGTGCTTTCCCGGCCGTCACCGGGCGGCTTGCCGACCCCCACCACGCGTAGCCCCGCCCGGCGGGCCGATTCGATGCCCGTGAACGAGTCCTCCACGGCCAGCGTCCGTTCGCTCCGGGCGCCGCACAGCCGTGCGGCGGTGGCGTAGACGTCCGGCCACGGCTTGGGCCTGATGGGTTCCCCGCCGTCCGGGCTCCTGGTGGCCGCACCGGTCGATTCCGGGGTGCCGGGGACGACGATGTGACCGAAGTGCGCCAGCAGGCCGGCCTGCTCCAGACTCCTCTCGACGACCGCGAGGGGACAGTTGCTCGCGACCGCCAGGGGAAGGCGGCCGGACAGGTTCCGGACGAACTCGGCCGCTCCGGGCATGGTCACCGGGTCATCGGCGACGCGCTCCATGAAGTGGGCGAGCAGCGAATCGGTGAGCTCCGGTGCCAGGTCGGGCTTGTCGGCCTCCTCGGCCATCATGCGGCCGCAGTCGAGGTAGTGGACTCCCTTGGCACGTTCGGCGAACCCCGGCGCCGGCCGCAGACCGAAGTCCCGGAAGGCCAGGCCCCGGGCATCCTGCCAATGCTGTTCGGTGTCCATGAGAGTGCCGTCGCAGTCGAAGACGACGGCTTCGGGGGACCAGCCGTGAAAGGGCTGCTCTGTGATGGTCATCGGTGGACCACTCCTGAGGGAAGTGCGATCCGGCATGACGCGGGACCGCGGACCGTGGGGGGGTCGCCACTTCGCATGCGTTTGCGAAGCTCCTCACACTGCCCTCTGCGACCTGCAGTCGGGCGCGGAACAAAAGTCGGCTCATAGGCCGTCACGCAGAAGTGGCGTCACCGAGACGCTATTCACTCTTGCACAAGCCACGCAATCACCGGCTTGGCCCCTCGACATTCACCCGATAAATCCGCTAGGGGAAAGCAGGGGAGCGATCGGCAACACGATGATTTCACTGACCAACTGCATCCATAGGAGGCCGCGTTGAGGAAACGTAACCCGATCGAATTGCCTCGGAGGACGCATTCACTCATTCAGCCAGGTGGCCAGAAACAGACGATTCACGCCCCTTGATGCACTCTAAGGTGTGCACGCTCGAAAGAAAGTAAGGGGATTTACCCTACCCACCCCTTCTTTTACCAGCGTACGCGGAGCGCACATTATTTTCCCAGCGCGCGCCGGGGCTCCACGCAGGCGAAAAGCCGGGGCTCCGCGCAGGCGAAAAAAGCACACCCTTGGAAAGGGTGCGGCCGGGCAATCAACTGCTCGACGAACTCTTGGGCGTGCGGCGTCGAATGTATGAAAAAGCCGTCCGGCGGAGGCGCGCTCGGCAAGACACCCCCTAGGGCTCTTCACGTCGAGCGGGCTCCCCCAGGTGCGTGGTGAAGGAGAACCGGTCTCCTCGGAACAGCGTGCGCACCCGCTCCAGCGGCCGGCCCTCCGTGTCCCGGGAGAGGCGGTGGAGGAGCAGCATCGGCAGGGCGGGCGGGGTCCCGATGAGCAGGGCCTCGCGGGGGGTGGCGAGCACGGTCTCGATGCGTTCGTCGGCGTCCCCGAAGGCGATGCCGAGCCGGTCGCGGAGATAGGCGTAGAAGGAGGAGTCCGGGTCGAACTCCACGTCCAGGCGTGGGAGTCGGGCCACACTGACGTACGTGCTCTCCAGCCCGACCCGCTCGTCGTCGGCGAGCAGCACGCGCTCCAGGTGCCAGACGGGCTCGCCCCGGCCCACCCCGATCTCGGCGGCGAGGGCCTCGGGGCAGGGAAAGCGCTCCAGGCCGATGAGGTGGCGCCCGGGCCGCCGACCCTGGCGGCGGACGCCTTCGGTGTAGCTGGCGAGCGAGAGCGGCTGCTCCAGCTTGGGCCCGGCGACCACGGTCCCGCGCCCCTGCCGCCGCAGCCGCCCTTCCAGTAGCAGCTCGCGCAGCGCCTGCCGTACGGTCTCGCGCGACACCTCGTGGCGCAGCGCGAGATCCCGTTCGGTGGGCAGCAGCCCGCCCTCGCCCAACTCGTCGAGGAGCAGCGAGATCCGGGCCTTGACCGCGTAGTACTTCGGGATGCGGCCGTGCTCCGGGATGCCGGAGCGGATGGGTGCGCCAGGTGCCTGGTCGTTCGGGTAGTCCACCGCCCGATGGTGGCATGCGCGGGTGAACGGCCCGCTAGTGGTCGCGATCAGACCGTGGTGGCACGGCGAGCGGTACGGACACTCTCACATCAGGCATCATGCTCTGCCATGGACCTCACAGGTACATAGCCAACGTACGACGCGTCAACCGACGCAGCCTGTAGAGCGCCGAACCAGGAACCAGGGATCAGGGATCAGGGATCAGGGATCAGGGATCAGGGATCATGCTTCCGGATGAGTGGCACATCACCCAAGACGTCGACGACTTCCTCGCCCGAGCTGGGGACTTCCTGCGCTCGCGCCCTGCCCTGCACAACACGCCGCTGACAGACATCGAGAAACTGCGGATACGCACGCCGGACGCGCACGCCCCCGCCACCGCCGTCTTCGGCAGCCTGGAGTCGGGAGGCGAGGTCCACGCGGTCTTCTACCTCATGTCGAGCGGCCGCCTGGGCCTCACTCCCCTCTCCGTCGAGCAGACCGACGCCCTCGCCGCCCACCTGGCCGTCCTCGGCCACTCACCCGCCAACGTCATCGCGGACCACGACACCGCCACCGCGTACGCCGATTCCTGGCAGCGGCACACCGGCGCGGCACCAGCACTCTTCTGGCGGACACATCTCTACCGCCTCGGAACACTCACTCCGCCGCGGCCGCGCCCGGAGGGCCGGGGCCGCCTTACGGGCGGGAGGGACCGCGAACACGTCGTGCGCTGGTGCCGTGAGTTCTGCGTCGATGTCGGGGAGCAGTCCTCCGTCGACTTGATCGACGCCGGTTCCTGGGACGACTCGCGCTTCGGCGACCGGCACTTCACCTTCTGGGAGACCCCGGACGGCAACCCCGTCTCGATGGCGGCCGCGACATCGGTCATCGGCGGCATGGTCCGGATCGACCCCGTTTACACCCCGGCCCACCTCCGGGGCCGCGGCTACGCGGGGGCCGTGACGGTGAAGGCGAGCCGGGCAGCACTGGCCGCGGGCGCGACAGACGTCGTCCTCTTCACGGACCCGGACAACCCCACCAGTAACGCCCTGTACCGGCGCCTCGGGTATGTCCACGTCGCCGACTTCGCCGGGTACACGTTCTCCTGAAGCGCTTCGCATACCGGGTGAGGGCGTGATCGGCGCGCACACGCTTGCCAGGTGCCGGCTGTGACCGCCGCGAGGCACCGGGCTCCACCGCGCTGCCCCGAACCAGGATCACGTTCGCCCCGCTACCGCTGATTTCCGTTCGGACACTCCCCGAAAGCCATGATCCGGCGCATCCGGCGGCCCATCCTCACGAGGGCGCCGCCGCAGAGGACGAGCGCTGCGGCGGCGGCTCCGGCCCAGGGCAGGAGTTCCGGTCCGGTGCGGGCGAGTTCGGGGAGCGGGCGTCCGGTCGCGTAGTGGGGCGGGCGTGTGGGCCGTTCCTTCCCGCCGCCGGATTCCCGGGGGGCCGGCGACCCGTCCGGGCGGGGAGGTGAGCTGGGGTGCGGGGCGGACTCCTTGGCGGGGCCGGTGTAGGCGGGGGTGGGGGTGGAGGTGAGCAGGGGCGTGGGCGTGTGGGTGCGCGAGGGTGTCGGCCCGGTGGAGGGTGTGGGTGCGGCGGAGGACGTGTCCGTACGGGGGCGGGGTTCCGCGGAGACGTCCGTACGGTCACCGCTGTCCTCCTCGGTGCGCTCCGGCCGGGGCACCTCGCCCGTGGCACCGTCGACGATCACGAACCGGTACGCCCCCGACTCCCCCACCCAGTCGCCGTCCTCACGGCCGCCGCCCTTGGCCTTGTCCTGGTGGTGGCGCTGGACGACGGCGGCGCGGGCGGTGACCCGGCCGGGTGCGGTGTCGGAGGTGAAGGCCATCCGGACCCGGACGCTGACGGTGTCACCGGCGGGCACGGTAAAGCCGAGGAAGCCGTCGGCAGCGGTGGATCCGGGGTCGCCGTCGAAGACGCCGATCTGTTCGTGGCGGTCGGTGGTCTCCCAGGTGACACGGTGTTCGGTGCCGGGGCGGCCGGGCTCGGAGAACTTCAGCTGGATCTGCTCGGTGGTCAGCTTGCGGTCCTCGTCGTTGAGCACGAGCACCGGGTGCAGGGCGCGGCAGGCGGTGTCGGTGGTGTTGGTGAGGTCGAGGAACCAGATGCCGTAGCCGCCACCGGAGGCGTACGTCGTCGGGGCCTCCTGGATCCGGGCCTCGATGGGGAACTCCTCGGCGCCCGGATCACCGCAGGCGGGCTGCTCGCCGGCTGCCGCGTCGGCCGCGGACCCGGCTGCTAAGGAGGCGGGGGTGGGGTGGGCGACGGCCTGCGGGCCGCCGAGGAGCGCGGCGGGCACCGCGATCCCGGCGGCCAGCCCGAGGGCGGCGAGCGCACGGGCGTCACGCAGCCGCGCGCAGGAGGTGGGGGACATGGGGACACCCTTCGCTGCTCGCGAACGACCGGGGCGGGGGCCGCCGGTTGTGGCCTCCGAGGCAAGCACGCGCGCGCGGACGCAGAGAGTCGACATGCCGACACCGCTCATAGGATCACCCGACTGTCGGGCTGTCGGACCGTCGGACTACCGACACCGGTTGCGGGTCTTCGAGGAGGGTCGCGCCGGACACCAGGGCGCGGGCGGTGTCGGCGAAGAACTGCTCGTCGGCGCCCGGGGCGAGGCCGAGCAGGACGCCCTGGCTGAGGCCGATGAGGACGGCCCTCAGCGCAGTGGTCAGGCGGTGCGCCTGCCCCTCCGTCACGAGGGCCCCCTCATGCCGTCGCCCGGCGAACAGGGCGATCAGCCGGCTCTCCTCCGCCCGCACCGACGCGGCCAGCCGGGGGCCCACCTCGGCGTCGTGCAGGGCCATGCCCAGCAGGGTGAACTGCAACGACTGGTCGGCCGGCGCGTCGGCGGCATCACAGGTCCGCCGGTAGTACCGGGCGAAGGCGTCGACCGCCCCCAGGAGGTCCGCGTCCGCCGGGATCGCCTGCTCGATCTCCTCGTAGTGCGGCTGGAGATAGTCGGTGACCAGCGCCCCCAGCAGACCGCTCTTGCTGCCGAACAGCGAGTAGACGGCCCCGGTGGTCAGCCCGGCCCGCTCGGCGATCTCGTCGAGCCGGGCGCGGTGCCCGTCCCGGGAGACGACGTGGAACGCGGCGTCCAGGAGGGCGCGGCGATTGCGTTCCTTGGTTTCGGCTCTCGTCATTCTCATAATTCCATTATTCTAGTAACCAGATTACGGAAGCGCACACGGAGTGAGACCCAAGAAGGAGCACTCATGTCACGCATGCTTGCGGGAGCCATCGGCGACGGCGCGTTCAAGGTGGTGCTCGGCGCCGCCTTCGCGGTCGGCAGCGCCTGGCTGGACGACCTGTTCGGGGTGGAGGCCTGGCTCGTACTCATCGCGGGCGCGGCCCTGGTGATCGGCGGCGGGATCGAGGTCGTCTACGTCCGCCGCCGCCCGATGGCCACCTGCCTGCGGCTGATGATCGGCTACGACATCGGCTGGGCGGTGGCGAGCGCCGTCGCCCTGGTGGTGGCGTGGCGGGGCGGCACGGCCGGGGGCGAGATAGGGGTCGCGTACCTGGTGGTGGCACCCCTCGCGCTCGCCGCACTGCTGGTGGGCGCCGCCGCCACCGACGTACGGCCGCCTGCCACCGACGTACGGCTGCCGACCGCCGACGGACAGCCGCCGACCACCGACGTACACCCTCCGGCGACCGACGTACGACCGTCGGCTCGGGACACCTCCGCGGCCTGACCGGGCCCCCGCCTCTCCTACCCCCGCTCCCCCACCCGCCCGAACACCGGCGCGAGCACCAGCTGGGCCGCGCCCTCCGCGACGGGCCGGTCGCCGCCCCCCGCCACCGTGACGGTCACCGAGCCACCGCC
Organism: Streptomyces cyaneofuscatus; assembly: GCF_000718135.1. GTDB lineage: Bacteria > Actinomycetota > Actinomycetes > Streptomycetales > Streptomycetaceae > Streptomyces > Streptomyces cyaneofuscatus. Next base: position 23,050 of record NZ_JOEM01000011.1, read on the forward strand.
CCTGCCCCGGGCGGCCCGCTCCTCGATCACGGCCCGGACGCCCCGTACGTACGCGTCCTCGTCGGCCGCCACCGTCCGGCCGCCCAGCACGACCCGGTCGATGTCGAGGAGCCCGACGAGGTTCGCGGCGCCCGCGCCCAGCACCCGGGCCGCCTCCGCCCGGTCGCCGCGGGCCTCGGCGGCCAGGCACAGCGCCTCGATGCAGCCGCGCCCGCCGCACCCGCACAGGGGCCCGTCCAGCTGAAGGGTCTGGTGACCGAACTCGCCCGCCCCCGTCCGCGCGCCCCGGTGCACCGCGCCGCCCAGGACGAGCCCGGCGCCGAGCCCCGTACCGAGGTGGAGGTAGGCGAAATCGCCGGGCAGCCCGCTCAGGGAAAGGGCGAGGGCGGCGGCGTTGGTGTCCTTGTCGACGGTGACCGGGAGGCCGGTGCGCTCGGCGAGCGCGTCGCGCAGGGGGAAGCCGTCCCACTGCGGGAAGCCGGTGACCCGGTGCAGGACGCCGTCCCGGTGGTCGAGCGGGCCGGGAACGGCGACGCCGAGACCCAGCACCGGCTTGTGCGGCTCGGCCGCGCTCAGGTCGCGTACGGCGTCGGCCGCGTCGGCGAGGACCTGTTCCGCCGGGGCTCCGAAGTCGAGCGGGGCCGTGGTGACGGCGACCGGGCGCCCGGCGAGGTCGACCAGGACGGCGGTGAGTCCGTCGCGGTCCAGGTGGAGGCCGACGGCGAACTGGGCGTCGGGGACGAGCCGGAGCACCGTGCGCGGTTTGCCGCCGGTGGAGGGGCGCAATCCCGCGCCGACGGCCAGGCCCTCGGTCCGCAGCCGGGCGGTGATCTTGCTGACGGCCTGCGGGGTGAGGCCGGTGCGCTCGGCGAGCTCCAGCCGGCTGATGCCCTCTGCCCCGGCCGCCCGCAGCAGGTCCAGGACCAGCGCCGCGTTGTGGTGGCGCAGGGCCGGCAGGTTCACCCCGGCCTGGCTCTTCGTCCGGCTCCCGTTCAACGGTTCACTCCCCTTCACCACCCCATTGTGCCGGTCGCTTGCACTTTGGCAACAGCGTTGCTTAAGTGGAATGCATGACCCCCAAAGCCTCCGCCTCCGCCTCCGGCGCCCCTCTCCGCGTCGCCCTCGTCGGCTACGGCCTGGCCGGCTCCGTCTTCCACGCCCCGCTGATCGCCGCGACCGAGGGCCTGGTCCTCGACACGGTCGTCACGTCGAACGAGGAGCGCCGGGCCGAGGCCCGCGCCGCGTATCCGGACCTCCGGTTCGCCGCCTCGCCGGACGAGCTGTGGGAGCGCGCGGACGAGCTGGACCTGGTCGTGATCGCCTCCCCGAACAAGACGCACGTCGCCCTCGCGACGGCCGCCCTCAAGGCCGGTCTGCCCGTCGTCGTGGACAAGCCGATCGCCGGGACCGCCGCCGAGGCGCGCGAGCTGGCGGCGCTCGCCGAGGAACGCGGACTGCTGCTCTCGGTCTTCCAGAACCGCCGCTGGGACAACGACTTCCGCACGCTCGCCGCGCTGATCGCCGACGGTGAGCTGGGCGAGGTGCAGCGCTTCGAGTCCCGGTTCGAGCGCTGGCGCCCGCAGCCGAAGGGCGGCTGGCGCGAGTCGGGCGACCCGGAGGAGATCGGCGGCCTGCTGTACGACCTGGGCAGCCACGTCGTCGATCAGGCGCTGGTGCTGTTCGGGCCGGCGGTGCAGGTGTACGCCGAGTCCGACGTACGGCGTCCCGGCGCGGCGGCGGACGACGACACGTTCATCGCGATCACGCACGCGAACGGGGTCCGCTCGCACCTGTACGTCAGCGCCACCACGGCCCAGCTCGGCCCGCGCTTCCGCGTGCTCGGCTCGACGGCGGGCTATGTGAAGTACGGCCTGGACCCCCAGGAGGCGGCCCTGCGCGAGGGCAAGCGCCCGGGGACGGCCGGCGAGCCGTGGGGCGAGGAGGTCGAGGAGGTGTGGGGCCGGATCGGTTCCGGCGAGTCCCCGCTGACCGGCGGCGGCACCCCGGTCCGCACGCTGCCCGGCGACTACCCCGCGTACTACGCCGCCGTCGCCGCCGCCGTGCGCGGCGCAGGTGAGAACCCGGTCACCGCGCTCCAGGCCGCCGCCGCGCTGGACGTGCTGGAGGCCGCCCGCCGCTCGGCCCGCGAGGGCGTCTCCGTCACCCTCCTCCCCCACCACCACGACGAAGCCCACCACAACGAGGCTCAGCACGACGAGGCCCCGCACGCTTCGGGCAAGGAGCACCGCGCATGACGACCACCTCCCCCACCATCTCCGAGCTGATCGCCCAGGAGCGCCGGCTGACGCTCCCGCACTTCAGCTACGACGACGCGTTCACGCTCGGCAGCCTCCTGGTCGCGCTCGCCCGGGAGCGGCACGCGCCCGTCGCGATCGACATCCGGCGCGGGGCGCAGCAGTTGTTCCACGCGGCGCTGCCGGGTTCGAGTGCGGACAACGACGCGTGGATCGACCGTAAGCGCGCGGTGGTCGAGCGGTACGGGGAGAGCTCGTACCTGGTCGGCACCCGGTTCCGCTCGAAGGGGACCACGTTCGAGGAGTCGTCCCGCCTGGACCCGGACGCGTACGCGGCGCACGGCGGTTCGTTCCCGATCGCGGTGGAGGGCGCGGGGGTGATCGGCACGGTCACCGTCTCGGGGCTGCCGCAGGCGGAGGACCACGCGATGGTGGTCGAGGCGCTGGAGCAGTTCACGGCGACGCTGGGGAACTGAGGTTCCGTACGAGGCCCCCGGGGGCGCGGTCGAAGCGCCCCCGGGGCCCCGTACGCTCCGGCTTACGCCCCCTTCAGCTCCTGCCGCTGCCGGCCGAGCCCCTCCACCTCCAGCTCCACCACGTCCCCCGCCCTCAGGTACGGCTTCGGCTCGGGCTGCCCCATCGCGACCCCGGCGGGCGTACCGGTGTTGATCACGTCGCCCGGGTAGAGCGTCATGAAGTGGCTGAGATAGCGGACGACCTCACCCACCGGGAAGATCTGCTCGGCGGTGGTGCCGTTCTGCTTCAGCTCGCCGTTGACCCAGAGCCGCAGCGGCAGAGCCTGCGGGTCGGGCACCTCGTCGGCGGTGACGAGCCAGGGGCCCAGCGGGTTGAACGTCTCGCAGTTCTTGCCCTTGTCCCAGGTGCCGCCGCGCTCGATCTGGAACTCGCGCTCCGAGACGTCGTGCGCCGTCGCGTACCCGGCGACATGGGCGAGCCCCTCCTCGGCGGAGGACAGGTAGCGGGCGGTGCGCCCGATGACGACGGCGAGCTCCACCTCCCAGTCCGTCTTGCGGCTGCCGCGCGGCACGAGCACGGTGTCCTCGGGCCCGACGACGGTGTCGGGGGCCTTGAAGAACAGGATCGGCTCCTCCGGGATCGCCGCCCCGGTCTCGGCGGCGTGGTCGTGGTAGTTCAGCCCGATGCACACGATCTTGCCGATGCGCCCCAGCGGCGGCCCTACGCGCAGCCCCGCCGGGTCGAGGGCGGGCAGCACACCGGGGGTGCCGGCGGCCGCCCGTACCCGGGCGAGGGCGGAGGCGTCGGCGAGCAGATCGCCGTCGATGTCGGGGACGATTCCCGACAGATCACGCAGAGTCCCGTCGCGGTCGAGAAGTGCGGGGCGCTCCGCGCCCGCCGTACCGACTCGAAGCAGCTTCAACGGTCCAACTCCTCTTGTTCGAGGTGGGGCCCTCCGGCGGGTTGCGGCCGACGAAGGACTTGGCTGATCCTCCAAGAGTCACGACCACTCCGCAAGACCTCGTTCACACACTGGACCGGCGCATGCGCCGTTCCCGATTACGCCGCTTTGGCCATGGCGCCGCCGGTCACGGGCACGTCCCGGTAGAGCCAGGCCCGCTCGACGGCGGTCCAGGTGGTCGTGGTGACGACGTACAGGGCGGCGGCGAGCGGGACGACGGCGACGGTGATCAGAGTGGCGAACGAGAGCAGCGGCATCATCTTCATCATCGCGCCCATACCGGGCACGGCCTGCCCGTCGGGACCGGTGGCGGGGACCACCGGGTTGGCGGCCATCTGCCGCTTGGTACGTCCGTAGCTGAAGGTGGCGACGGCGGCGACGAGCGCGAAGAGCCCCAGGTAGACCCACCCGTGCCCGCCGAACATCCCGCCGTGCGCGAGGGCGTCGTGCCAGCGCCCGCCGAGCGGGGCGCCGAGGAGGTCGTGGCTGAGGAGGGCGTTGGGCTCGCCGCCGATGGAGCCGCTGGAGAACAGGTGGTAGAGCAGGAAGAACGCGGGCATCTGGAGCAGGCTCGGCAGGCAGCCGGAGAGCGGCGAGACCTTCTCGGCGGCGTGCAGCTCCATGATCGCCTTCTGCATCCGCTCAGGGTTCTTCCCGTGCTTCTTCCGCAACTCGGCGATCTGCGGCTGGAGCCGGGTACGGGCCTTCTGCCCGCGCGCGGCGGCCCGCGAGAGGGGATGGACGGCGAGCCGCACGAGGGCGGTGAAGAGGATGATCGCGGCGGCGGTGGACGCGCCGTGGAACAGCGGCTGGAGCAGATCGGCGAGGGAGCCGACCAGGTTCGCGAAAGCGGACATGAAGGCGGACATGGGTGAGCCCTCCGGGGGTCTCGTCGTGCCGGGAGAAGTACGCGGTGCTCGGTACTCGGCATGACGACCCACGCGGGGGCGCTACGGGACTGCGGTGCGGGAGCGCCCTACGCGATGGCCGTCAGGAGGGCGTGCCCGGGTGCTCGGGGCCTGGTCCGGCCGCGGGCGTCGGGGTCGCGCTGGGGCAGGAAGGCGGTGCGCTTCTCCCGGTCCCTGATCGCCGTACGGACCCGGGTGCGGGGCACCGGGGGCGCGCAGCGGGCGCTGATGACGGAGCAGGCGAGGAGCGCGGAGCCGGCCGCGGCGGTGGCGGCGAGCGCGACGGCGGCGGAGAGACTGCCGCCCTCGGCGAGGAGAACCTCGGTGAGGAGGAGGACGAGGAGGCCGACGGGCCGGAGGAACCGGGCGAAGGCGCCGCGCAGCCGGTTGGCGTCACGCATGGGGCGTCTCCTTCCGTCCTCCGTACAGGCGGGTCCTGGCACTCCTTTCGTTATACACGATGATCGGCCGGGCCCGGTTGCGCCCGATCATCGGGCTCCGGTCACCGGGGACGCATGGCGGTGAGCTTGCCCCAGACGACGAGCCGGTAGCGGGAGCTGAACTCGGGGGTGCAGGTGGTGAGGGTCAGGTAGTAGCCGGGCTCGCTGTATCCGACGGAGGTCGTGATGTTGGAGCGGGGCACGGGGGCGATGACCCCGCTGTCGGAGGGCGCGGTCCGGGCGAGGCTCTTGTCGACGGTGTACGTGTACACGGCGTCCCGGGTCTCGACGGTGATCCGGTCCCCGCGCCGCAGCCGGTCGAGGCGCCGGAAGGGCTCGCCGTGGGTGTTGCGGTGCCCGGCGAGCGCGAAGTTCCCGGCCCGCCCGGCCTGGGCGGTCCGGGTGTAGTGCCCGACGTACCCGCGGTCGAGGACGCCGCCCTTGCCGGTGCCCTCGGCGACGGGGGCGGTGAGGCCGATGCGGGGGATGCGGAGGACTGCGTAGGCCTGGTCCCAGCGGGGGGTGGTGGGGGCGGCCGGCGGGTCGGACCCGCGGGTGGGGCCGGGGCCGGCGGCGGAGGGCGGGGGCTCGGGCACCACGGGGTCGCCGGTCGGATCGCCGCTGGGGGCTCCGCTCGGGACGGCGGGTGGAGGCGGGCCCCACTCCCGCTGAAGGGCCTGGACGGTACGCCCGGCCTCCTGGCGGGCCTCCCGGTTGGTCCACCACAGCTGATGGACGACAAGAAGCAGGAGAACAACACCAAGGGTGACGACGATCTCGGCGAAGCCCCAGAGCCCACGCGCGAGAAGGTTCCGCCGTCGACGACCGGCCCGCGAGCCCGGCCTGCTCGGCACGGCACCACGTACCGCACCACGTAAGGGTGTCCGTCCCCGTTTCCGCACGGCGGGCACGATAGAACCAACGTACGGAACTCTCCATACCCACCACCAGATTCCACTCCCCCTGCAGACGCCCCCCTCGTCAGATCCCGCTGCCGCCCCCACTCCGGGTCCGGCTTCCGACCTCTCCTCCCGACGGCCGCTGTCCGGCAGTACCGTGTGATCCATGCGCCCCGACACGCCTGCCGACCACACCACCGAAGCCGAGCGCCTGCTGCGCACCGCGGCGCAGTACCCCGAGGACCAGGAACCGCTGGTCCTCCAGGCCGCGGCCCATCTGGAACTCGCCGGTGACCGTTCCCGCGCGAGCACGCTCTACGACGACCTGCTGGCCGCCCCCGAGTCAACCGTCGAGAACCCGCACCTGATCAAGGCCCTGAAGGCGTCGAACCTCTGGGAGTACGGGCACGAGGCCGAGGCCCGCGCGATCATCGAGGGCATCCACGCCGCGGGCCCGCTGGACGCGGCGCCCTGGCAGGTCGCCGCCGAGACCCTGGAGGCGCACGACGAGCTGGAGTCGGCGCACGACTTCTTCTCGACCGCGCTGACGCTGCTGCTGGCCCCCGGCGAGGAGGTCCCGTACGCGACGCAGTCCCTCCTGACCGGCCGCCACCGGGTGCGCCGGCTGATGGGCCTGGACCACGACGCGTGGGACGAGCTGGCCGGCGCCCTGCACACGGCCCCGGTCCCGCTGGACGAGCTCCACGACCCGAAGCGGGTGTGGTCGCTGGGCTCGTCGGACCCGGTGGAGCTGAAGGCGGAGATCACCCGCCTGCGCGCGGAGCTGGGCACGTACCGTACGGCGCTGTCGCGCCCGTTCCCGGTGGCGGTGCTGCACTGGCCCGACCAGGAACTCCGGGAACTCCTCTCGACGTACCCGGAGTTGACCGAGGAGTACGTGGACCGGGCGACCCACCTGTCCCGCCTGGAGGCGTCCCTGCGCGACCTCCACGCGACGGGCACCCCGAACCTGGGTATCGTCACGGGCACGGTCCCCTCGTACGAGGCCTTCGCCGCCTCCGAAGCCGCCTCCCCCGCCGACCCGGGCCTCCTCCCCCAATACGCCACCACCCTCGCCGCCCGAGGCCGCGCCACCCCGTGGCCCCCGTCCCGCACGGCCGCCTGCTGGTGCGGGTCGGGGGAGGCTTATGGGGGGTGCCACGGGGGCGGGTGACGCTTGCCGCACGTCCACGGCAGGGGCCGCTGCCCGCGCACTCGCGGTGGCGGCCCCTTCTGGTCTCAGAAGCCATGGCCCGACTGTCAGTCCTCCTTGATACAACTGCACATGCAGTACGCAGCCAAATGAGGGGGACTCGGGGCATGCCCAACGACATTTCGGACGACGCGCCAGTTGCTGGGCTTTACGAGTCTCTGATCACGCATCGGCTCGCCGAGCGGATGAAGCAGCTCGACTCAACGGGCTGGCACTCCATCGACGCCTCCGTCGGCAAGGAATCAGCACCTCACGTGCTCGCCCGCCATATCGGCGTCACAGTGCGGCGGGTGTTCCAGGGCCTCTCCCCTGCCGAGCAGGTGATTGCGGCCAATCACATCCTGGAATCGCTTAATACGATCGAAGGTGCGACCGAGTGGGTCGATCTCGTCACCGATGGGCCGCGCCAGCTGTTGGCCGTCGCGGAGCAGGAGGCGCCGGGCGTCTACGCCATACGCCCAGCAACGCCGTTGTCCGAGACGGCGCTCATTACGAACTCCCCTGAGGACCCCAGTCTCGGCTTCGAGCTACGCGCCGAGCTGGCCACCGCCGACCGAGTCGACCTCCTGTGCGCATTCGTGAAGTGGCACGGGCTCCGCGTTCTGGAGAAGTCCCTGTCGTCGGCGCGGGAGCGCGGTATTCCCATCCGTGTCCTGACGACGACGTACATCGGAGCCACCGAACGCCGCGCCCTGGACCGCCTGGTGCGGGACTTCGGCGCTGAGGTCAAGGTCAACTACGAGCTCCGCTCCACGCGTCTGCACGCCAAGGCATGGCTCTTCCGCCGTGCCAGCGGCTTCGACACGGCGTATGTCGGCAGCTCGAACCTCTCCAAGGCCGCTCTTCTGGACGGGCTCGAATGGAACGTGCGCCTCTCCTCCGTCGCGACGCCGTCGGTGATCCGCAAGTTCGAGGCGACCTTTGACGCCTACTGGAGTGAGGCCGCGTTCGAGTCGTACGACCCTGACACGGACGCAGAGCGACTGGACGACGCCTTGTCCCGCGCTGGTGGCAGTGGCCGCCCCGGGTCTACGGGCATCACTCTTTCCGGCCTAGAAGTCCGCCCGTACCCTCACCAGCGAGACATGCTGGAGCGCCTCGAAGTCGAACGCACGGTCCATGACCGGCACCGAAATCTCCTCGTCGCAGCAACGGGCACCGGGAAGACCGTCATGGCAGCGCTGGACTACAAGCGCCTGCGCCAGACGCTCGGCCGCGACCCGCGCCTCCTCTTCGTGGCGCACCGGAAGGAGATCCTGGAACAGTCCTTGCGCGTCTACCAGAACGTCCTCATCGATGCGAACTTCGGTGAGTTGTTGCTCAGCGGCGAGATCCCCAACCGCTGGAACCACGTGTTCGCCAGCGTCCAGTCACTCACAGCGCAAGCTCTGGACCGGATCGCCCCCGATCACTTCGACGTCATCGTGATCGACGAGTTCCATCACGGCACGTCGCCTACGTACCGCAAGATCGTGGACCACTTCCAGCCCCGGGAGCTCTTGGGCCTGACAGCGACGCCGGAACGCATGGATGGCTTGAACATCCATGACGAGTTCTTCGATGGCCGGATCGCGGCGGAGATGCGGCTCTGGGAGGCTCTGGAGAACGAGCTCCTGAGCCCCTTCCACTATTTCGGCGTCACCGACAACACGGACATGAGCGCTATCACGTGGAAGCGTGGAGCCTACGACTCGACAGCCCTAAGCAATCTCTTCACGGGCAACGAGGCACGAGCTCGGCTCGTCGTGCAAGCAGTGAAGGACAAGGTCACCGACCCTGGCTCGATGCGCGCCCTGGGGTTCTGCGTGTCAGTCGCGCACGCGCACTTCATGGCTGACTACTTCCGACGGGCGGGCCTCAACGCCGTCGCACTGTCCGGCGAGACTCCGTCACTTGACCGCAAGACCGCACTTGAGGATCTGCGCTCTGGGGCACTCCAAGTCATCTTCTCGGTCGACCTGTTCAACGAGGGCCTCGACATCCCCGACGTCGACACCTTGCTCCTGCTGCGGCCCACCTCAAGCGCCACGGTCTTCCTTCAGCAGTTGGGGCGCGGGTTGCGTCGCACCGACGACAAGGCGGTCCTCACCGTCTTGGACTTCATCGGTCAGCACCGCAAGGAGTTCCGCTTCGAGGAGCAGTTCCGCGCCCTGACGAACCTGACGCGCAACCGCCTCCTCGACAACATCGAGCAGGACTTCCCGCAACTTCCCTCTGGTTGCCAGATCATCCTGGAGACCAAGGCCAAAGAACTGATCATTGACAACATTCGCGCCCAGATCGCGATCAACGTGACGCAGTTGGCCCGCGAGGTCGCGTCCTACGCGAAACCACGTCTTGCAGACTTCCTCAAGGAGAGCGGCCGAGAGCTCAAGGAGCTCTACCGCGGCAACGGAAACTCGTGGACGGGACTGTTGCGTCGGGCGAAGCTCCTGGACGCGGTCGGCCCTGAAGGCGAGTTGCCCCTACTCAAGCGGGTTTCGGCCTTCCTGCATGTCGACGACCCGCTGCGCGTTGCGGCATACAGCAAGCTGCTGGCCGACGATGCCCCCGCCTACGACGAACTCAGCGAGCAGGAGCAGGGCTACGCCCGCATGCTCTTCTTCTCGCTGTGGCCGCTGGCAGAGGGATTCTCCAGCTACCAAGCAGGGCTGGACTCACTCCGCCATCAGCCCGCCTTCCGGGACGAGTTGAGGCAAGTGCTCGCACACGTCCTCCAGAAGGCCGACCACGTTCCGGTGCCGCTCCTCGGGACACACGCCGCCATCCCTCTGACCATCCACGCTTCGTACAGCCGCGAAGAGATTCTCCCCGCGTTGGACCAGGCCTCTGTGGACGGTCAGAAGCCGGGGCACTTCCGCGAGGGAGTGAGGTGGTGCGAGAGCATCCAAACCGATGCTCTGTTCGTCACTCTGGAGAAGGACGAGAAAGACTTCTCGCCTGAGACCCGCTACAAGGACTACGCGCTCAGCGACTCCCTGTTCCACTGGGAATCGCAGAACCGGACATCGGAGCGCTCACCCACAGGCATCCGCTACCAGACCCACAAGGAGAAGGGCACTCACGTCCTGCTCTTTGTACGCCGGTACAAGCAGACGGATATCGGCGGACCCCAGCCGTGGATGCTCCTGGGACCGGCGGAGTACGTCAAGCACACGGGTGGTAAACCTATGGCGATTGAGTGGAAGCTCTTCCATCAGATTCCGGCCGACGTACTGACCTACTCGGCAATCGCCGCCGGCTGACCCGCTCAAGCCGAAGGCAAGCGCTCCTCAACCTCTTCAACGGCGTAGCTGCGTCCCTGATCACGAGCATGCGGTCATACGGCTTCGGGCAGCTCGGCCTCGAAGTGCATCTGGGCACGGTCCAGGGCACTATCCGGATCGCAGCCGTGGGCCCGGAGCCAGTGGAGGAGGTCGGCGATCACGTCGATGGCGGCCTCCTCCGCCTGGGCCACGCTCAGCGGACCCTGCTGGGCCCCTTCGGTCCGCGAAGCGAGCCCCACCAGGCCCAGTAGCGCCTCAGCCTTGGCGACTTGTGGTCCTTCGACGTGGTCGACCGACGACCGCAGGCCGGTGGCAAGCTCGCACCAGGTCACCTTGGAATCACCTCTGAGGACGACGCCCCACCGCTCGGCCACACCCTCCACGAGCATCAGGCCTCTTCCTCGCTCGTGCCCCTCCGTCACCGGGCCGGGAGTGGGCAGCGCCCGGATCTCCGGGTCGCCGACTTCGAGGCGAAGCCGGCTGCCGCTCATCGAGACGGCCAGACGGGTCGGCGTCCCCACGCCGACGTGTCGCATCACGTTCGTCACGAGCTCTGTCGCGCAGAGCTGGGCGTCCCGCACGGTGTCCGCCAGGCCCCACACGGCAAGGTGCGACCTGATCACTCGTCTGAGACCGGCGAGCTCCTTGGGCTCCGCCGGGAACGAGATGTCCCAGGCTCGGCGAACCACACCGAAGCGGCAGCCACCCATGCCGATCACCACTCTCGCCACACGCGCGGTCACCTATCGCGACCACTCTGCAGAGAAGACTGGCACTGGAACTCTCATTTTGGAACTCTCATCGTGAAGCTTCGGGAGCATGCCCATCACCACACGCCCCCGGCGTACGCCGCCTTGCTCGGAGAAGACATCGCCGTGCACCCTCTGAAGGATCAACGTGAGGAATCACCGTCATGGCAGTCGGACCCACCACCCGTAGGCGCCAACTCGGCGCCGATCTACGCCGCCTCCGTGAGCGCACGGGCCTCACGTTGGAGGAGGCAGGCGCCCTGGTCGGCATCTCGAAGGCGACCTTGAGTCGCTACGAGCGGAAGGAGGGCGGGGTCAAGTGGCCGGCGGTGGACGCGCTCTGCCGCGAGTACGGGGCCACGGACGCGGAACGCGCCGCACTCGTCGCCCTGGCCAAGGGAGCCCGGATCCAGGGCTGGTGGCGCTCCCTAGCAGATCCCGTCCCCGAGTCGATGAACCTCATGCTGACGCTGGAGGACGAAGCGGTCAGCGAGGACCACTACGCCTGCATGTACGTGCCGGGCCTGTTGCAGACCCGCGCCTACGCCGAAGCCGTACATCGCGCCTCGGAGATGCGGTGCTCGGAGCAGGAGATCGAGCACATGGTGGACATCCGCATGAAGCGCCAGGAACTCCTGGAGCGGGCACAGCCACCCCACCTCTGGGCCGTGATCGACGAGGCGGTCGTCCGACGGGCCGTGGGCGGCCGCCACGTCATGCGTGACCAGCTGAGCCACCTCCTCGACCAGGCGGACCGGCCGCACGTCACCGTGCAGGTGCTCCCGTTCGCAGCGGGCGCCCACGCAGCCGCGGTCGGGAGCTTCGTCATCCTCGGCGGCCCGGCCCCCGAACTCGACGTGGTCTACGTGGACATCATCGGTGGCGGACTTTTCATGGAGAAGCCCGCGGAACTGGCACGCTATAAGTTGGCGTTCGAGTACCTGCGTGCGCAGGCCCTCGACATCGAGCGGTCTGCCGCGCTCCTGAGACAAGTGAGCAGGGAGCTTTGATGGATGACGCGATCGGCCACTGGTTCAAGTCCTCGTACAGCGGGGGCAGCGGCACGGAGTGCGTGGAGGTCGCCGACCTGGCCGCAGCTGTGGGCGTACGCGACTCGACAAGGCCGGACGGCCCGCACATATCCGTCGGCCATGCACCCTGGGCCCGGTTTGTTGCGTCGGTGGCGGATCACGGGTAACTACCTCGTGCACACCAAGGATCCGGGAACGCTGTGGATTCCCGTGCGGGAAAGCGTCATTCCCTATCGTGCTGCGAAGGACCTCCGCCTACGGAGGGCAGCGGCAGGACAGGAATCCTCAACTGTGCGCGCCGACCGCTGAATACGACGGGCTGATTACCTCGGAGGTAATTGATGGCCTCCATGGGGGCCGCCTACCTTCAGCACTGTTCGGCGGCCCCGCGGAGGAGCCGCCTTCGTATTCGGCAACTCCCTGGTGCACGAGAGGAAGACGACCATGGCTTCGACGCAGTACGACGGGGTTACCTCACACGCGAGAGCGACGGGATCCGACAGTTTCGCGAGGATGGCGCTCAAGCTGGACGCGGTGGCCACCGGCCTCAACGGCCTCGCGTACCTGGCACTCGCCACGGTCCTCGACTCCTTCTTCGGCGTCACGACGGCAGTCCAGTACCCAGTCGGGGCGTTCCTGCTCCTCTACGCGCTGGGAGTTCTGGCCATCGGGACGCGGAAGGAGATCAACCGCACGGGGCTGACTGCGGTCATCGTGACGAACCTGCTGTGGGTGGTGCTCAGCCTGGTGGTGCTGATCTCCGGCGTGCTGTCTCCGACCGGCGTGGGCGCGGCCTGGATCGTGTTGCAGAGCCTGACTGTCGGCGGCTTCGCGGCCCTCCAGTACGTCGGGCTCAAGCGGCTGTGAGCTCGTCCGGACCAGTCGCGGGGGAGCCATGGGGCACGCCCCGGACCTCGGCACCGGGAGCACCCGCGGAGGACGTCAGCGCCACGTCGTCGAGGCATCAGGAGGGCAGTCGAGTACCTGTAGTTCTTCGACTGCCCATCAACTGAGTGATCGCGCGTGGCAGGCAGGGGGCCGTCCACGATGAGGACAGCGTCCGCGCGGAGTTGGCGCTGTCTCTCTCAAAAGCGGTCATGCGCGGGAATGTGTGGCGATGGAGGCGGCAAGGAGCAGCAGCTCCGTCGACAGAAGCGGCGCCTCTCTTGCGAAAGTAGAAGGAGAGCCGCCGGAATCAGCGGGCACCGCGGTGGCCGGTGGGAGGTCGTATCCGTCCCGTACGGCACCTACGTGGTGGTCACCGGGATCGTCCCCGGTGGGGACCGCCTACTGGAAGCTCAGCCGGTGCGGATGGAACGGATCGGTCGGGCAGGTGTGCACGCGCATCAAGCCGCGGCCGAGATAGACACCGACCGGGTTGATCACGCACGGGTCGTTCTCAGCATCCCGGTCCTCGATCGGCAGCCAACTGTGCGAGGCGCCGTCGCACTCCCACTGGTCCACGGTGAGCAGGGGCGGCATCGCGGTCCCGCACACGTGGCAGTCGACCGGAGCCGGGTCGGTCAGATGCCAGGAGGCGAAGCCGCCGACCTTCCAGCCAGGGGCGATCGACAGGTCACTCATGTAGTCGATCTCGTCCGGTTCCTCAGCGCGAGCCGCGGCCATCGCCGCCTCGTACTCCTCGTACGTCGCGTAGCTCGCCAACGAGGCGGAATCGTCCTCGTCATCGCCGTCCTCGCAGTCGTCGTCATCGTTGTCGTCGTCGAGGAGCCCCTCCTCCCATGCGGAGACCGCCTCCTCAAGCCCTTCGTCCAGCAGGCCGAGATACTCGTGCTCGACCACCTGCTCCGGATGCACGACACACCTGGTGGGGACGCACTCTTCGCGGCCCGCGACCGGCGGTTCGGGCTGCGGCGTCAGTACGGCCTCGACGTCGGCCGAGCGTCGCCACTTGAGCGCGACGTCGATGGTGCGGTCGGGCCCATGGGCCTCGAAGGGGCACCAGAAGACCTGGAGCAGGTCGTAGTCCTCAGGCCCCACGAGATCTGGGATATCCCGCGCGGACAACTGCGCGACGGCCAGCATCGGCAACGCGGCGTCGTCGCGTAGGTCCGGGAAGTGGCGGGCAGCCGTCATGCCGTCCAGCAGGCGCAGTTCATCCTCGGTGAAGTCACGTCCCCGTGCGTCCTCCTGGATGCGACGGCGCGCCCGCACGTCGGAGAGGAGACGGCCGGTGCCCTTCGGGTGCACCGCAGTGCACTCCGGCCACGGTTCGTCGGCCGGCCACAGCAGGGGGCCCGCCACCGAACTTTCCCCCGCCCCAGGCACACCGTGCCGGGGGTGCAGACGCGTCGCGGTACGCCGATGGGCCGCGAGGGCAGGGAACACCGCTTCGATATCGACAGGACGCGGCGGGGTGGTGCGGGTCACGAAGAGCCTTCCCGGTGCGTTCAGTGACGCGGGCTGCACGCCGGTCCGGATCCCGGCGACGGGGATTTTCAGACTGTACGAGAGGGGCGACAGCGTGCCGGGCTCCGCCCCCTCGCCGTAGACGCTCTCCCTGCGCTCGGAAACTGATCTCCCCGGCCACTCGTCCTGTGAGGTAAGGCCAAGGGACGGGAAGACATGGTGGAGCGGGCAGACGGTGACGTGACGGCGAGGGCGGCGAAGCGGCGGCGCCCGGCCGCCGGTGAGGGGCGACGGGGGGTGGTGGTTGCCGGGGTCGCCGTCGGCCTGGCCGGGGTGGTGGGGCTTCATGGGGTGATCCCCAACTCCCCTGGGCGGGTGGGGAGTCTCGTCGAGTCCTTTCTGCCGTGGGCCGGGGTCGTTGTCGTCCTCTTGTTCGTCGTCGCCCTCGTGCGGCGGTCCGGTGTCGGGCTGGTGGCTCTGCTCCTGCCCGTGGGTGTCTGGGTGCAGGGCTTCGGGGGGTTGCTCCTGCCCGAGCCCGCCCCCGGGGCACGAGAGCTGGTCGTCGTGCAGCACAACGTCAGTGATGAGAACCCCGATTCGGCCGGGACCGCCCGTGCGCTTCTCGCGGCCGGGGGTGATCTCGTTGCGTTGGAGGAGGTGGTGAGGCCTGCGCTGGCCGTGTACGAGGACGTCCTCCGGGACGACTATCCGCATCACGCCGTCCATGGCACCGTCGGGCTCTGGTCCAAGTACCCGATCAGAGAAGAGCAGTTGGTGGACATCCGGCCTCGTGCGTTCGAGGCGGGGTGGAGTCGCGGGCTGCGTGCCGTCGTGCGGACGCCGTACGGGGAAGTCGCCGTGTACGTTGCCCACCTGCCCTCCGTACGGGTCGGGGTCCGCGGGCTCGCCTCGTCGCCTCGGGATGAGAGCGCCCGGATGCTCGGCGATCTCGTCCGGGGCGAGAAGGTCAGGGCCGTGATCCTCATGGGGGATCTCAACAGCACCGTCGACGATCGCGGGCTGGTGCCGTTGACCTCGCAGTTGAACGTGGCCGAGCGCGGATTCGCCTTCAGCTATCCCGCCGCCCTGCCGCTGGCCCGGATCGATCAGGTCCTGACCCGTTCCGCCGACGTCAGCCATATCCGTACGCTGCCCGCCACCGGCAGCGACCACCTGCCCGTCGCCGCCCGTGTCACCCTGGGCCCGCTCCCGCCCTCAGGCCGTCCTGCCCCGTAGCGCGTCCGCCTTCGCCACCGCCACGACGCGTTGGCGCCAGGTCATGTCGGGCGGGAAGTCGTACGCATCCGCCTCGACCATCCAGCTCGCGTACGCCGTCGCCCGGCGGCAGTCCGCGCACTCCGTCTCGTCGCCCAGCGGCCGGAAGAGGTGCTCCTCCGCGCCCGTACCCGTACCCGTACACGCGATCAGTGCGCGGACCGGCGGGGGCGGCGGCTCCGGGGGTGCTGCGGGGGCGGCGGGCACCGGGCACTTGTGGGTCAGCCGGTGGCCCAGGAAGCCGAACGCCGAGCGCACGCCCTCCTTCGGGGGTTCGGCCAGGAGGGCGTGCCGTAGGTCCGACTCCGTCACGCCGCGCTCCAGCCACTTGACCGCCTTTCCCGCCAGGGCGCGCGCCTCGCCCACCCCCAGGAGCAGCTCGCGGCGGGAGTGGCGCAGGGAGAGCAACACCCTCTCCGCCCGCCACAGTTGCGGGGAGGGGGGAGGCCCTTCCTCGCCCGGGTCGCCCTCCGGTCCCGGAGCGGGAGCCGATTCCGGAGCCGGTTCGGTGGGTTGGTTGGGTGGATTGTTCTTCTCATCGTGTTCTTCCTCAGGTTCATAGCCACCGACCGGCCGAGAAGTCGGCCCGCCGACCGTCGGGGACTGCGCACTCGGAGGCCGTGGGCAGGGCGGCTGTTCGTGGTGCGTCAACTGCCCTGCCTCCGGCGACAGCTTGGCGCGTACCGCCCCTGCCTCGTCCCGCGTCAGCGGCGTGTTGCTGAGGAGCTGCTCCGTCATCCAGCGGCCGCCGTCGCCCTGGGACCGCCACTCGTGAAAGTAGCCGTGCTCGGTCAGCTGCTTCTTGGCCTGCTGGTACGAGCGGCCCTTCATGTCGAGCTTCCGGGCCAGTTCGCCGAGCGGGCGGTCCGTGGCGGAATCCGGGAGGCCCTGGACGTACAGGAGGAGGATCTTGGCGTCGCTGTTCATCCGCAGCGAGCGTACGACGGTGTGCGGAGCCTTGGTCCAGCCCGAAGAGGGCGCGATAGCATGACGCAGCATTTCTGGTGGGTCCTGTCCACTGGGGGTGTAAGGCCCTCGGTGGGTGTTGTCGCACCTCCGGGGGCCGCCCTCTGGGCGCGGGTGCGCACATAGGGTGATGGCGTTGTCACGCTATCCCGACCTAACCCTCCGCCACCACGCGTACATGCGTTCGCCATGTACCCCTGCCTCTCCCCCTCCCTCTATTCCTGTGCCTTGCCGCTCGCGCTTGAGGTTGTCGCTGCGTCAACCCCTAGGGTCGCGGCCACGGCCCGGGTCGTCGGGGCGGCTTCCGGAATGGACGGGGCAAGGCGTTGAGCGAGAACCAGACGGTGAAGATCAACAGGTCGGAGAATCTCTTCGCGGGGGTCGAGGAGATCTCCCGCGAGGCCAAGGAGGCCATGACCGCCGAGGACCAGGAGTGGTGGCAGCACGAGATGACCGCCCGGATGATCCGCCTCGCGAAGTACATGACGGCCGGCATGCCGGTGGACGCCCCCGAGGTCCAGGCCGAGCTGGACATCCACTACGCGAGCATCTGCCGGTTCAGGACCCCGAACGCCGTCGCGTACAAGGGGCTTGGGCAGAGCTACCTCGACGATCCCCGCTTCCGGCTCACCTGCGACCGCATCGCGGACGGGCTGGCGGCGTACCAGCGGGACGCGATGGTCGTCTACGCCGACGCCTGGTTGAGGTGAGCGGGGAGCGCGTAGTTCTTCAGCTTCCCGAAGTCGGGGGTGTGCGGCCCGCCGTCGTCGCTCGTCAGCGCCTGGCCGGTTCTGGCCTCGGCCGTGCCGACCGGGCCGCTTCCGCATTCTTGCCCCAGGTGTCGTACCCGTACGTACGAGCCGGTGAAACGGTGAAGAGCGGGCAGGAGGGTCTCTTGTGAGCACTTCTTCGACATCAACGACCACGCCGATATACGACCTTCTCGTCCAGGAGCGCGGGGACGCCCTGGCCGAGGCCCGTACCGCCGCCCACCGGACCCAGGACACGGCACGGCAGGCGCTGGACTGGAGCAGCGTGCGGATCGCCGCCGCCCAGCGGGAGGAGCGGGCGTTCTCCGCGTTCGGGCGCTCCGGTGACGACGACGGGCAGGTACGGGCGCTGCCGATGTAGGGCCGCCGCCGAGCGTGTACGGACGCGCTGTCCGGCGTACGGGAATGGGGGCCGCTCCACTTGGGAACGGCCCCCTGAAGTGGGCCTGATCAGACGCAGGCGCTCGACCCGATCAGCTGTAGACGCCGAACTCGTGCAGCGAGTAGCCCCAGCCCGTGCCCCGTGCCGTCAGTTGGAGCCTTACGTGCCGGGCCGTTTCGGTCAGGGCGATGGTGTCCACGTCACCGTTGCCGGTCGTCGTGGTGTGGACCGTACGCCAGGACGTGCCGTCGTCCGAGACCTGGACCTCGTACGACTTGGCGTACGCCGGGTCCCACACCAGCTGGAGGTTGCGGACGGGCAGGCGTGCGCCCAGGTCGACCGCTATCCACTGCGGGTCGCTCCAGTCGCTGGCCCAGCGGGTGTCGAGCCGGCCGTCCGTGGCGCGCTCCGGCGGGCAGGGGCAGTCGCCGTACGAGGCCTGCGAGCTGGACGCCGTGGTGCGCTTGCCGAGGGCCACGTTGGTGCCGGTCATCGGCGGGGCGACGACCTTCACCGACTTCGTCTCGATGCCCGCGTTGCCCTTGCCGTCCTCCGACTGGATGTAGACCTTCCACACCCCGAGCTTCTCGGGCGCGGTGACCGCGAACGTGCCGTTGCCCATGGACCGGAACTGCGCCGGGATCAGTCCCTTGTCGCCGTTGGCGTAGTTGCCGCTGAGGAAGATCTTGTTCGTGAGCGGGTCGTTCTCGGGGTCGCGGATGTCCGCCCGTACCGTGAACTCCCCGCCCGCCGGTGCCGATCCGGCCGGCGTCACCGTCATGCCGCTGATGACCGGCGGCAGGTTGTCACCGGCGTTGGAGCCCGTGAACGCCTTCTTCACCGAGTAGTACGACAGCCGCTTCAGGCCGCTGGGAAGAAGGTTGAACCACACCCCGCCGAAGTCGTGCTCCAGGCCGTAGTGGAAGAGGGTCGCGCCCAGCGCCACGCCCTGGTGGCCGATGGTGCAGTCCCAGGCCTTGGTGTAGCCGTCGCGCTTCTGTACGTCGGTGGGCTCGTCGGGTACGCCGTTGGCGTCGTCCGGCACCTCCCACTCACCCGCCGGGCCGGTCTCCGTGATGATGTACGGCTTGGTGTAGCCGCCGTCCACCCAGTCCTTGCGGACGCCGCAGATGTCGCCGTACGCGTTCATCGAGTACAGGTCCAGGTCCGGGGCGTTGCGCTTGTAGTACGGCCAGGCGCCCGTCCACGCGTCGGTCGAGGTCACCGGATGGTCCGCGTCGATGGCGTGGATCCGCTTGGCGGCGTCGTTGACGAAGGTCGTGTACGCGTTGCGCTGGGCCTCCAACTCGGCACCGCTGTAGCAGTTCTGGAGGCCGAGGACCGACTCGTTGCCGACGTTCCACATGAGGGTCGCGGGGTGGTTCTTGTACATCTCGACCCACTTGGCGATCTCGGTGAGCATCGTCGACTTGTACGCGGTGTCGGTGACGTAGTTCGCGCAGCCGCCGCTGCCGGGGCCGCCGCCGGGCTGGAGCCAGAAGCCGTTCATGACGCGCAGGCCGTTGGCCGCCGCCGCGTCGAGAAGGGGTTTCGTGCCGGCGTCCGTGCCCCACGTGCGGACGGTGTTGACGCCCATCGACTTCAGGTCGGGCATGTAGCGTGGAGCGTCCGCCATGGACGGGCCCCAGGTCAGGCCCTTGACGGTGTACGGCTGGCCGCCGACGGTGAGCTGCCAGGCGCCCTGGCTGCCGGTGACCTTGACGGCGCCGCCGGCCGGGGGCGGGGTGTCGCCCTGGGTGCCGTACACCTGGAACTCCCAGAGGGAGTAGCCGTAGCCGCCGGGGCGGGCGGTGCCGAGCATCCGGACGTAGCGGCCGGAGCCGGTGAGGGCGAGGTCGTCGGTGCCGCCGTCGCCGTCGGTGACCTTCCGGATGGTGGTCCAGTCAGTGCCGTTGTCGCTGACCTGGATCTCGTACGCCTTGCCGTAGGCGCCCTCCCAGGTGAGCACGGCCCGGCTGAGGTCGGACCGCTTGCCGAGGTCGATCCGGATCCACTGCGGGTCGGACCACTGGCTGGCCCAGCGGGTGCCGGTCAGGTCGCCGTCGACGGCCTGTGCGGCGGAGAGGCCGTCGCCCTCCTGCGAGGAGGCGGTGGCGGGCTTGCCCTGGGAGATCAGGGGGTCGGCGGCCCGTGCCTCGGTGGGCGCCGTGATGACGGTGAGGGAGGAGGCGAGCAGGGCGGCGAGGGTCAGGGTGAGCGCGGGTCGGCGGAGGGAGGGTCTGCGCAAGGAGGGCAGGGAGGGTCTGCGGAGGTGGGGCACGGCAGGCATTGCGGCTCCTGAAGGGGGTGAGGGGGATGGGGAGGATCAGGGGACGCGGACGGCCGCCGTCGGGGAGGACGGCGGCCGTCCGCGGGGAGAGAGCCAGGCAGGTTGAGCGGGGAGCTGCCCCCGGGCCGGGGTCAGGCCCGGCCCGGGGAGTCGTCCCCCGCCCTGCGGGCCACCGCAGGGCGTTGCCCCCGCGGGGGACGGATCAGGGGAAGGAGACCAGGGTGGACGGCACGGTGGAGGTGCCGGCGGGGACCGTGGAGGCTCCGGTGTTGTTGATGACGTGGTTGTAGTGGCCCATTCCGCCGAGCGACACCACCAGCAGGCTGTGGAACTTCACGCCCGGCTTCACCGGAGCCTTGAAGCCGTGGTCCTGGCGGATGGTGGGATCGACGTTGTAGTTGCAGTAACTGCCCATCCCCCAGCCCTCGTGGACGTCGACCGAGTCGTCGACCCGGTAGGCGGCGAAGCCCTTCGTGTCGCCGTTCTGGATGGCGGCCTGGTTGGGTGCGTCGTACGCCTTCTCGTTCTGGTAGAAGATCGTGCGGCCGCGCTCGCCGTACCACTCGACGTCGTACTTGTTGAAGTGCTCCACGAAGAGGCCGGTGGCGAGCACGTCGTCGCCGTAGACCCGGACCCCGTAGTCGGCCCGGTTGGTCTCCCAGCCGACGCCCTCACCGTGGTCGGCGCGCCACACCCAGGTGTGGTCGATGATCACGTCGTCGCTGTGGACGGCGATGGAGGTGGTGGCCTTGCCCGCGCCCGCGCCGCCGATGCGGACGTAGACGTCCTGGATGGAGGTGGGGTTGGCGGAGTGGTCGGCCGAGGAGTTCTGCGGGCCGAGCTCCAGCAGGGTCGGGGAGTTGACCGTACCGGCGTCGATCAGGAAGCCGGCGAGCTTGACGCCGTCGACGTCGGCGACCTTCATCGCCGTCACGCCGTTGTCCGGGATGATCGTCGCGAGGCCGAGGCCGAGGACGACCGTGTCCGCGCGGTTGACGTTGATGGTCTGGTCGACGTGGTAAATGCCGGGCGTGAAGAGGAGGTTGAGGCCCTGGGCGAGCGCCTGGTTGATCGTGGCGGCGGTGGCGCCGGGCTTGACCACGTAGAACTGGTTCAGGTCGATCGACGTGCCCTGCGGAGTGCCGTTCCAGGAGACGCCGCGCGCGTCGGTGCGCTTGGCCGGGACGAAGACCTTGTACGTGTTGCCGTCCAGGTAGAGGAACGGCTTCTCGCGCGAGATCGGCGTGGTCTGGAGGGTGGTGTAGCGGGGCTCCGGGAACGAGGTGGCGGGTGCGCCCTCGACGCCCGAGAAGGTCTGGTTCCAGACGGAGTTGGACCAGCCGCCGATCGAGCTCTCGCGCGTGTACCACTGCTGCTGCGAGTAGTTGCCGACCTGGCCGTCGATCTTGGAGTCGGCGATGTAGCCGCCGCTGGCCCAACCGTAGCCGTTCGGGGCCAGGTTGAGGCCGCCCTTGACGTGCATGCGGCGGAAGGAGGCGGCCTGTGAGACGGCCCAGCGGTTGGTGCCGCTGACCGGGTTGACGGCCAGGTTCTCGGCCGAACGCCAGAAGTTCTGCGTCGCGTTGCCGTTGAACCAGCCGGCGTCGACGGTCACGTCACCGTTGATGGTGGTGTCGTCGGGCTTGAGGCCGAGGCCGGAGATCGAGGTGTAGAAGCCGATCTCGGCGTTGAGGTTGTTGTAGGTGCCGGGCTTGAAGAGGAACTGGTGCCGCCCGTTGCCGAAGTGCGAGGCCTCCTGCTGGTCGAACACCTCGTCCAGCTTGGCCTGGATGTTGGGCGTGGAGGGGTCGAAGACGTGCACGTTCGGGCCGAGGTCGCCGCCGCCGGGCAGCTGTGGGCCGCCGGTGCCGCCGGACTCGCCGTACACCTTGAACTCCCAGAGGGAGAAGCCGTATCCGGTGCCGCGCGCGGTGCCGTACACCCGGACGTAGCGGGCCTCGCCGCTGATGTTCAGGGTGTCCGTGCCGCCGTCGCCGGTCGTGGTCTGGTAGGCGGTCGACCAGGTGGAGCCGTTGGTCGAGAGCTCGATGCGGTAGCCCTTGCCGTACGCCGTCTCCCAGTCCAGGACGACCTGGCTGAGCCGGGTGGTCGCGCCGAGGTCGACGCGGATCCACTGCGGGTCCGAAGCAGCGCTGGACCAACGGGTGTTGGCGTCGCCGTCGACGGCCGCGGTGGCCGGGGTGCCGTAGTTCTCCTCGCTGGACGCGGTGACCGGCTTGCCCTGGGAGAGCAGGACGGGCGCGGCCTCCGCCTTCGTGGCGGGGACGAAGGCGAGAAGGGTGGCGGCCAGAGCGGTGGCCATCGCGGCGACGATGCCGCGGGTCACGGGTCTCGGTCCGGGGGTACGGCGGCCGGTGCCGTGGGACACCGGGGCCGCTGGGGATATGCCGACTGCGGGCATGCGGGTGCTCCTCGAAATGGAACTGCAATGGGAGAGCGCTCTCCCGGAACCTTGCCCGCCGCATCGGTCACGGTCAAGAATCCTGACACGACTTTTCTTTCGGCTTGGATTAAGTCGGTCCCGCCGTGCGGGAGCTGACGTTCGGTCAGCCGCCGCACGGGTGGGACGGCCGGCCGCGCCGCGAGGGGGACCGTCATGAGCGGCACCGGCCGGTCAGGGCACGGTCGGCAGGCCCGCCGATTGACCCACGTTTCTCCCGTACAAATGCACCCCACCCCGGGTCGCTTCCGTGCCTACGGTCCTTGCATGACCACGTTCCAGGTGCCTCAGCGCATGAACTTCTCCGCCGTCTCCCCCAAGGTGTTCAAGGCCGTCCTCGCCCTCGACGCCGTCGCCCGCGAAGGGCTCGACCCTGTCCTGCTGGAGCTGGTGCAGATCCGCGCCTCGCAGGTCAACCGCTGTGCGTACTGCATCGATTACCACGTCTCCGACGCCCGCAGGGCCGGGGAGTCGGAGGAGCGGATCCACCAGCTGGCCGCATGGGAGGAGTCGAGTCTGTTCACCGGGAAGGAACGGGCCGCGCTGGCTCTGACCGACGCCGTCACCGTCCTGCCCGAGGGGGTGTCGGACGCGGTGTACGAGGAGGCCGCTCGGCATTTCGAGGAGAAGGAGCTCGCTCAGCTCATCGCGCTCATCTTCACCACCAACGCGTGGAACCGGATGAACGTCACCACGCGCAAGACGCCCGGCACCGAGTAGCCGGCCGCCGGATCCTCCGTGGGCGGTGGCCGTCCTGTCCGGCCGCCGCCCGACCCATGCCCGTGGACCGACCGTTTTCCTGATGAAGGGCTGACCACACCGTGACCACCGTCGAGACCGGGGTGCCCGCCGCCGCCCCCGGCCGCTCCCCCGTCAAGGGCTGGCTCGCCGTCATGGCGGTGACCCTGGGCATCTTCTCCCTGATGACCTCCGAGCTGCTGCCCGTGGGCCTGCTCACCCCCGTCGGTACCGCCCTCGACGTCTCCGAGGGCACCGCGGGGCTGATGGTGACGGTGCCCGGCCTGGTCGCCGCCGTCTCCGCGCCCGTGGTCACCGTGGCCACCGGGCGCATCGACCGCCGCATCGTCCTGGTGGTCCTGATCGGCCTGATGGGCGCGGCCAATCTGGCCTCCGCCTTCGCCACCAGCTTCACCGTCGTGCTCGTCGCGCGGTTCCTGATCGGGGTCAGCGTCGGCGGCTTCTGGTCCATCGCAGGCGGCATCGCCCTGCGGCTGGTGCCGGCCAGGCATGTCGCCCGGGCCACCGCCGTCATCTTCGGCGGGGTGGAGACCGCGTCCGTCCTGGGCGTGCCCACCGGAACGTTCCTCGGCGATCTCAGCGGCTGGCGCACGGCGTTCGGCGCCGTGGGCGTTCTCGGCCTGGTCTCCCTGGTCTGCATGCTCTTCCTCATGCCGAGGATCCCGGCCGGGCAATCCCTCACGTTCTCGGCCTTGCCGAGGGTTTTCGTGCGGAACGCGGGTGTCCGGATCGGGATCGCCCTCACCTTCCTGGTCATCACCGGCCACTTCCTGGCCTACACGTTCGTCCGGCCGGTCCTCCAGGGCGACGGGATCGGCGACCGCTCGATCGGCGTGCTGCTGCTGACGTTCGGAATCGCGGGCATCTGCGGCAACTTCATCGCCGGAGCCCTCGTCGCCCGGCGGCTCCGGCACTGCGTCATGGGGATCTCCGTGGTCCTCACCTCGGGCATGGTCCTGCTCGCGGTCGTCGACACCGGTGCCCTCTCCGCGGGCGCCCTTCTCGTTCTGTGGGGGCTCGGTTACGGCGCCGCGCCGGTCACCTTCCAGACCTGGATCCTCGACGCGGCACCGGACGCCACCGAAGCGGCCACCTCGCTGTACGTCTCCGCCTTCAACCTGTCCATCGCGCTCGGGGCCCTCTTCGGCGGGTTCGCCGTCGACGGCATCGGCACCACGAGCGTGCTGTGGACCGGAGCCGGACTGACGCTCCTGGCACTCGTCGTGGTGGGCGGTGCCCGCCGCGCCGGGGTGGGGGCCTGACGCACCGGGGGCGGCCGAGTCGTCGGCCACTCCTTGCCCCGCATGTCGCCGATGCGCGGTCTACGTAACCCGGTTGCGGACTGCAAAGGGGTGTTGCGTAGGGTGGCCGCACGATCATTGCATCCAGGGGGCGATCCGGATGGTCGAGCGTTGCGATTGCCATGTTCAGGCACGGGGTGGACATCGTCCTCGCGCAGCTGCCTCGCGCACGCGCTGAGTCGTGAGCCGCCCCAAGTGCCTCTGCACCTCGGGCCCGAGAGCCCCCGCACACCGCATTGAGCGTGATGATCCCACTGAACACGACCTCAAGGAGAGCTGATGAGAATGGCGCGCAGCCTGATCGCTACCGCCGCGACGGCGGCACTGGTCGCGGGGGTCACGGTCGTCGGCACCGGCACCGCGTCCGCTGCCAGCTACCGCTGCACCACGTCGACCAAGTCCATCGACCACCCCGGCAACACGATCAACGACAACTTCAACTTCACCGTCAAGACCTGCGCCAAGCGCGAAGGGGGCTACATCTACGCCAAGGCGTACGTGTCCGTCGACGGCCCCTGGAACTACGCCGGCCAGTCCGCCGTCAACGACGCACGCGCACTGATCCAGGTCAAGCGCTCCGTTTCCGGGACCGACCCCGTGTCCAAGTACGCGTACGGGACCGGCCTGGGCAGCAAGCTGAACAACCTCGACGCCTACGGCAACACGAGCTACACGAGCCCGACCGTGAAGCACAAGCCTGCCGCCGGTAGCCGCTACCTCGGCGACAGCGTCATGCAGATCGACTGGAAGAACGACGGCAAGGGGCGCATCAGCTACAACTTCTCCGGCTCGCCGACCGTCTGACACGCACGCGCGATGGGTGCCCCGCTCCGAAGAGTGGGGCACCCATCGCGTCCTGCTGCTCGATGAACACTCCAGGGCATCCAGCAGGTCGACACCGGACTCGGCCTGAGTCGCCGTGGGGATCCTGGTAGCGCCGGCCCACGCGTGATCACCCGACGGCGCTTGAGGAAAACCTGAGCTTTCTCCGGCCTTCCATAACGATCGAATATCACCACCGAATAAACACACTCCATGCATCCGGTCCACATTGACTGCGATGTCATCACTTTGAGTGAGAGTCTTGCAGTCGTAAAAGCCTCAAATGATTTTTGACTAATGGTCAATCTCCTAGCGGAGAGTGATCATTCGAGCCGCACGGCGCTCACTTCCGAGCCACCCCTCTTCCGGCAGGCGGTGTGAGGATGCACAGGCCGCGAGACGAATGATCTTGCAGGCCAGGAGGCATTCACATGAACCGTCGTACGGGGGGCCGGGCGAGACCCGGGGCCCTGCCGATATCCCTTGCTCTGCGCCGAGTCGCGTCCGGCAGAGACAGGACTCTGTCGCGCGTGGCCATCGGGATGGCCACGCTCATGGCACTGGAGGCCGCGGTGGTCGTCGCGGCCACCGGTCAGGCCGTGGCGCTGCCTCGGGAGGAGGCCCCGGCCGCACCCCAGAAGTCCGTCACCTATGCCAAATCCGCCAAGGATCTGGCCTCCGCCCAGGTCGCGGCCCGGCTGTCGGGCCACCGCGTCGAGGCGCTCTCCGAGCGCACCGAGAACACGTCGACCTTCGCCAACGCCGACGGCAGCACGACCGTCGAAGCCGCCAGCGGTCCGATCCGCTTCCAGGACGAGTCGGGCGCCTGGCAGTCCATCGACGTGGACCTCGTCCGGTCCAGCCAGGGGGTGCACGCCAAGTCGCACCCGCTGGACCTGAAGCTGGCCGACCGCACGCCCACCGCCAAGGCCGCCAAGATCAAGGCGGCCGGCGCTCCCGGCGCACGGAAGACGCCGTCCACCCCGCTGGTCTCGATCGGCGAGGACGACAAGCAGATCACCATCGGGTGGCGCGGCGCGCTGCCCGCGCCCACGATCGAGGGCACGACCGCACGCTACGTCGACGCGCTCACCCGCACCGACCTGATCGTCGAGTCGACCCGTACCGGCTTCGAGCAGTACCTGGAGCTCAAGGACCGCAGCGCCATCGCGGCCAACGGCTCGGTCACGCTCACCCTGGACGCCAAGGGCGTCAAGGCCCGTGCCAACGACGACCGTTCGATCACCTTCCTGGATGCCCGCACGGGCAAGCAGGTGGGCGTCCTGCCCGCGCCCATCATGTGGGACGCCGCCGTCGACCCGAAGTCCGGCGATCACAAGAACATCGCCGATGTGGGTCTGAAGGTCACGCAGAACGGCGACGAGATCGACCTGACGCTGACTCCGGACGCCGCGTTCCTGGCCGACCCCGAGACGAAGTTCCCGGTCACCATCGACCCGGCCGTCAGTATCGGCGTCGGCTTCGACACCTTCGTCCAGCAGGGCTTCACGACGGACGTGTCGGCGCAGACCGAGCTGAAGCTCGGCAACAACGGCTCGGGCCAGATCGCGCGCTCCTTCCTCAGCTTCCCCATGGCGAAGATGACGGGCAAGCAGATCCTCGACGCCAAGCTGAACCTGTGGAACCACCACTCGTGGTCCTGCACGGCCAAGGGCTGGGAGGTCTGGGACACCAGCTCCCCGTCCACCGCCACCCGCTGGACCAACCAGCCGAGCTGGAACAAGAAGTGGGCGTCCACCACGTCGACCAAGGGCTTCTCGTCCGCCTGCAACGACGGCTGGGTGAGCCAGAACATCACCTCGCTCGCCGGCGCCTGGGCCGCCAACGGCAACGGCACCAACTCCCTCGGCATCCGGGCCACCGACGAGTCCGACCCGTACGGCTGGAAGCGGTTCAACTCCGGCAACGCCGCGTCGAACACGCCGTACCTGTCGGTCACGTACAACACCAAGCCCGGCCTCGCGTCCCCGGTCTCACCGCTGACCGGCGCCTCGACCAGTAACACCAAGCCGACCCTGACGGGCAAGGCCAGCGACGCCGACGGCAACACCGTCCGGCTCTCGTACGAGATCTGGACGCCGAACGGCACCACGGCCCTGCAGACCGGCACCTCCGCATACGTCTCCTCGGGTGCCAACGCCCCCTGGACGCCAGCCACCGCCCTGGCACCGGGCCAGTACAAGTGGCGTGCCGCCACCTACGACGGTTCGGCGTGGAACGGCAGCTGGTCGGCCTGGCAGACCTTCACGGTGGACACCACCGCCCCGGCCACGTCGAAGATCACCTCGACGGACTTCCCGGCGGGCCAGTGGTCCGGCACCCCGGACGGCAACGGCAACTTCACCGGCGGCTTCACCTTCACCCCGCCCTCCAGCGACGTGAAGGACATCCAGTACTCGCTGGACGGCGGCGCCTGGACCACGGTCGCCACCACCGCGGCCGTCACCCGCTCGCTGACCTTCGGCGCCGGTGAGCACACCCTGAAGGTGCGCACCCGTGACGCGGCGGGCAACACCTCCGCCGAGACCGCCTACACCTTCTCCGCGGGTGGCGGCGCCGCGCTGCTCGCCCCGGGCGAGGGCGAGCGCCCGGCCCGCCGCGTGGACCTGTCCGCCGAGGGCAGGGAGAACCACACCGGCGTCGTCTACCAGTACCGCCGTGGTGAGACGGACACCTGGAAGGACGTCCCCGCCGCGGACGTCCGCAAGGCGTCCGACGGCTCCGCCCTCTCCGGCTGGCCGGCCTCCGCACCTGCGGGCAAGCCGGTACGCCTCACCTGGAACATCACCGACACCTTCGCCGCCGACGGCGCGATCGACGTGCGGTCCGGCTTCACCAGCGGCTCGGGATACACCTACTCCCCGCACCACACGATCACCGTCGACCGCGTCGCCGGTGACGCGCCGCTGACCTCCGTCGGCCCGGGCACGCTCAACCAGCTGACCGGTGACTTCACCCTCACCGAGACCGACGCCTCCGCGTTCGACATGTCGGTGACGCGTTCCGCCTCCTCCCGCCGCCCCGGAGCGGGCGCGCTGCAGGACGGCCAGGCCCCGATCTTCGGCAAGGAGTGGACCTCCGGCACCGTCGCCGAACTGACCGAGACCCGGTGGTCCTACGTCAAGAAGACCTCGGCCACCTCGGTCGCCGTCGTCGACAACACGGGCGAGGAGACCGGCTTCACCGCCACCTCCGGCAACGGCTGGAAGCCCGAACCGGGCTCCGAGGAGCTGCAGCTCACCGGCTCCCTGACCGGCTCGTTCACGCTGAAGGAGGACGACGGCGCCACCGTCACCTTCGCCAAGGCCGACGCGGCCGGCCTGAACTGGCCGATGACCAGTGCCACCAAGGGCGGCCTGGAGCACGCCACCACCACGGTCGTCTCCGAAGCCGTGACGGTGGACGGCAAGAAGCTGGCCCGCCCCAAGCGGATCATCGCGCCCACGTCCGCGGTCTCCGCGGAGACCTGCACCACGGCACCCGCCACCAAGGGCTGCCGCGCCCTGGAGTTCGTGTACGCGACCTCCACCACGGCCACCGGCCACTCGACCGGCGCCGACTTCGGCGACTTCACCGGCCAGGTCAAGGAGATCCGCCTCTGGTCCACCTGGGGCGGCGCCGCGGAAGCCACCTCCCAGGCGATCGCGACGTACCGCTACGACGCGAGCGGCAAGCTGCGCCAGGCGTGGAACCCGCACCTGAACCAGGGCATGCAGACCCAGTACTCGTACGACTCCGCGGGCCGCATCACGTGGTACCACGCGCAGTCCGAGATCCCCTGGGACTTCACCTACGGCAAGGCGGGCAACGCCGCCACCGCCGGTGAGGGCATGCTGCTGAAGGCCACCCGCAAGGGCATCAAGCAGGGCACGGCCGATGTCGAGGAAGGCACCGCCTCCACCAGCGTCGTCTACGACGTGCCGCTGAGCGGCACCACCGCCCCGTACAAGATGGGTGCGGCGGACGTGAAGGCCTGGGGCCAGACCGGCGCCCCGACCGACGCCACCGCCGTCTTCCCCGCGGACGCGGTCCCGGCCGGCCACGCCGGTTCGGCGCTTTCCGCGGCGGCCTACGAGCGCGCCCGGATCACGTACACCGACGCGTCGGGCCGCGAGGTCAACTCCGCCGAGCCCGGCGGGCACATCTCCACCACGGAGTACGACCACCACGGCAACGTCGTCCGGGATCTGACCGCGAACAACCGCGCTCTGGCTCTGGGCGTCACCGACGCCGACAAGGCCCTGCTGGCCGACCTCGGCATCAACGGACTGGCCACGGCCGACCGTGCGGAGCTGCTCTCCAGCCGGTCGGTCTTCGACACCAAGGGCACTCGTGAGCTCCAGGAGCTCGGCCCGCTGCACCGCATCTCGCTGGCCGAGGACCTGAAGTCGGGCAGCACCACCGTGGCGACCAAGGGCACCTCCGTCGTCGCCCGCGGCTGGACGGTCAACGAGTACGACGCGGGGCGTCCGACCGACGGCACCGCGACCATCGAGAACCAGGTCACCAAGGCCACCAAGGGCGCCCAGCTGCTGGTGGCCCCGACGCTGAACGCCGACGCGCGGGAGACGCAGACGGTCTACGACTGGGTCAAGGGCCTGTCCACCAAGACGATCCAGGACCCGTCCGGACTGGCGATCACCAGCTCGGCCGAGACCGACGCGCAGGGCCGCGTCACCAAGTCGGTCCGTCCCGGTTCCAACGGTTCCGACGCGGCCACCTTCGTGACCAGGTACTGGTCCGCCACCGGCACCGGTGCGTGCGCAGGCCGCCCGGAGTGGGCCGACCTGCCGTGCTACAGCGGCCCGGCGGCCGCCACCACCGGCGGCGGCACCAACCCCGCCGAGCTGCCCGGCCGTACGGTCGAGTACAACTGGTGGGGTGAGATCTTCAAGATCTCCGAGACCGCCAACGGCGTGACCCGCACCACCCTCACCGAGTTCGACAACGCCGGCCGCCCGACCTCGGTGAAGACCACCGGCGGCGTGGGCGCGGCGGTTCCGGACCGTACCTTCGAGTACGACCCGCACACCGGCAACGTGACGAAGACCAGCTCGCCGACCGGCGGCACCATCACCCAGCAGTACGACAAGCTCGGCAGGCTCATCTCGTACACGGACGCCGACGGTGGCACCACCACGTTCGCGTACGACCTGCTGAACCGTCCGGTCAAGGCCTCCGACTCCGCGCCGTCGACGGTGACGTACGCCTACGACCACGACGCCGAGCCGCGTGGCCTGGTCACCAGCACCACCGACTCGGTCGCCGGCACCTTCTCCACCACCTACGACGCCGACGCGGGCGTGGCCTCCGAGAAGCTTCCCGGTGGCTACACGGTGAAGGTCCGCGAGGACTCCACCGGCTCCGGCCTGGAGCGGGTCTACACGCGCGACAGCGACGGCATGGTGGTCTACTCCGACATCGTGAACCGGTCGGCGCACGGGCAGGCACTCAGCGCCTCCGGCTGGTCCGCACAGGACTACTCCTACGACCGTGCCGGACGCCTGACCCGGGTGAACGACACCGTCGGCGATGTCTGCACGACCCGTTCGTACACCTTCGACAAGCGCAGCAACCGCACCGGGCTGACCACGGCCGAAGGCGCCGCCGACGCCGACTGCCCGACCAGCGGTGGCACCGGCAAGACGTACACGTACGACACCGGCGACCGTCTGATCGACGCCGGTTACACCTACGACGCCTTCGGCCGCACCACCGCCCTGCCGGGCAGCACGCTCGGCTACTTCGCCAACGACCTGGTGCAGCGTCAGACGACGGGCGCCAACCGCCAGACGTGGACCCTCGACGCCACCCACCGCTTCCGCGGCTGGACGACCGAGACCCAGATCGACGGCGCGTGGACGCAGGAGCAGCAGAAGCTCAACCACTACGACGGACAGAGCGACAACCCGCGCTGGATCGTGGAGGACGTGGCCACCGGCGCGCTGACCCGTAACGTCGAATCGGCCAGCGGCCTGCTCGCGGCCACCACCGCGGCCCAGGGCGGCGTCGTCCTCCAGCTGACCAACATCCACGGTGACGTCGCCCTCCAGCTCCCGCTGGACCCGGAGGACGCCCCGCAGGTGCTGGACAGCGACGAGTACGGAAACGCCCGCGACGGCCAGCCCTCGGCCCGCTACGGCTGGCTCGGCGGCAACCAGCGCTCCAGCGAGACCCTGACCGGTCTGACCCTGATGGGCCAGCGGGTCTACAACCCGGCCACGGGCCGGTTCCTGTCCGTCGACCCGGTCCCGGCCGGATCGCCGAACTACTACGGCTACCCCGCCGACCCCATCACCATGGTGGACCTCGACGGCCGTGGCTGGAGCAAGGTCTGGTCGTACTACCTGCGTGACTCCCAGGCCAAGAAGCTGGCCAAGGCGCTCAAGGGCGGTGGCAGCGTCGCCAAGACCCTCGGCAAGTTCGTCGGCTTCATCCCGCACCCCGTGGGCAAGGCCCTCGGCCTCGCGCTCCAGGCAGTGGGCATGGGGGCGAAGACGCTGGGGAAGGTCATCGACGCCGCGCGCAAGGCGCGGGGCTGGGGCGTGGCCATCAGGTTCGGTATCTGGAAGGGGAAGAAGTGGGGCATCACGTACTGGACCCCGCTGATCACCATCCACCCGTCCCACGGCAACCGCTGAGACAGCTTCCGTGAACGGGAACGCACGCGCGTCGGACTGACCGACAGTCCGGCGTGACCGACACCCATCCCCCGGGCCGGCCGACACCCTCGGCCGGCCCGGGTCCAGGCGCCCGCACGGTCCTTCCCGGACCGTGCGTGCGCTCAGTCGTTTTCCCTCCGGCGTCTCCCCGCCCCATCCTTGTCGCACGACCACCTGAGGAGAACCTCCATGAGCAACCCCTTCCCGCCCCCCGACGGCGTTCTCCCGGACCGGAGCCGCTTGGCCGAACTCCTCGAAGCCGAACGGACCCGCGCCCTCCAGCGCATCCTCCCTGCCTGGGCCTACTTCCTGGCCTCGGTGGCCGCGGCGGCCGGAATCTGGCTGTCGGCCGAGGGCGTCGGCCGGGCCGTGGCCCTGGCCGCGGTCCTGATTCCGGGCCTTCACCTGCTGCTGCGCGCCAAGGCTCTGACCGAGGCGGTCATCGTCTTCCGTGACGACGACGAGGAGGACGACCGGGGCGACGGAGCCGGAGGTGGCGGCGGAGCCGACGGCGCGGTGAAGCCGGACGGCGCGGTGGGGCCGGACAGCTCAGAGGTGCCGGACAGCACGATGAAGCCGGAGGGCGGGAGCCGCCGCGGCGAGGATGCGGACGAACCGGAGGAGGACGACGCCGCCATGGGCCGGATCGCCGGCCGTGCCGTCGCCGTGACCGGGGCCGTCGTCTGTGTCGTCCTCGGCCTGGCCGTCGCCTTCCTGCCGCTGACATGGCTGCGCATCGTCCTGCCGGCACTGTGCCTGTGGTTCGTCTACGACCTCTACCGATCCCACCGCAAGCGCGTCGAGGGCCGCCGCGTCATCGCCCGGGCCGAGACCGAGCCGTGGTATCCCGCTTACCGGCGCCTGATCGAGGAGCGGCGGGCCTCGCTGGGGTGACTCCCCGGGGGCGAACCCCTCGGGTACCGCCTCAGCGGTAGTCGTCCGGGTGGTCCTGCATCCAGGTGTTGATGCCGTCGCGGGTGGAGACGATCTCGGTGAAGAACTTCTCCAGGTGCGGCGTCGACCGGTCCTTGCCCACCTTGCCGAACAGGACCTTCATGTCCGCCAGCGGCTGCTTGAAGTGGCCGGGTCCCTTCGGGTCCGCCCGCATCGCCTCGTCCAGCTCCGTGAGTTCCTGGGTGACCCGGCCGAGGAAGTAGGCGCAGTCCCCCGCGCCCGGCGTACAGGTCTCGCCCAGGGTGGCCTGGAGCGTCGCGAAGGCGTCGCGTACGAGCTCGGGGGCCGGTTCGGCGGGTGCGGTCGGCTCCTCCGTGGCCTCGCCGGCCGCCTGCTCGGCCTGGTCGGCGTTCTCCACGGAGTCGGCGTTCTCCACCTGGTCGGCGTTCTCCGCCCGGTCGGCGTTCTCCGCCCGGTCGGCCGACGGCGACGCCGTGGCGGACGGGGCGGAGGGGTCCGCGCGGAGGCCGCCGTCGGTCTGCCCCTGGGTGCAGGAGACCAGCGCGGCCGCCGCGAGGATCGCAACTGCCGTTGCACGGAATCCTGTTGCGGTGGCGTTCGTGGCTCTGCGTATGCCGCTGCGGGCAGTTGTACGTACAGGCATGAGGCCCCCCTCGTGTGATGGGTCCAGACCTTATACCGCCGCCTCCGGGTCCGCCCGGCCCGCCCGGTCCGCCCGGTCCACCTCCGCCAGGAACGCCGCCACCTCCCCGAACACCGCCCCCGGGTCGTCCAGGTGGACGTCGTGCCCGGCCTCCGGGACCAGGGCGATCCGCGTCCCCGGGCGGCGCTCGGCCATCCGGTCCGCCTCCTGCTGCTTCAGCATCCCCTTTCCGGCCCGCACCACCAGCACCGGGCAGCGCACCTCGTCCCACGCGTCCCAGAAGTCGCGGTGGGCGTTCTCCTGGACCGTGGCGACCATGACGTCCCGGTCCACCCGCGGATGCAGGCCCCCGGGGCCCGGGGCCAGGCCGTCCGCCCAGGCGCGGCCCGCCGCTCCCCCGCCGAAGAACGCCGTCGCCGCCTCCGCGTCCGGGAACGGGACCGGCCACGAGTCCAGCCAGGCGCCGATGGTCTCCGGCAGCGAGGGGCTCGGGCCGTCCGGGCCCGCCTCGACCAGGACCAGGGCGCGCACCAGCTCCGGATGGGTCGCCGCCGCGAGCAGCGCGGTGATCCCGCCCATGGACTGGCCCACCAGGACCAGTCGGCCGGCGGGGAGGCGGAGATCGTGGGCGACCTGGACCACGTCCCGTACGTGGGCCGCCCGGGAGACGTCCCCGGGGCGCCGCGTGCTGGCGCCGCTGCCCCGCGCGTCGAACGCGACCACCCGGTGGGTGGGCGTGAACCGGGCCGCCAGCGCGTCCCATTCGCCGCTGTGGCCGGCCAGGCCGTGCAGCAGGAGCAGCGGCGGGCCGTCACCGCCGCTGTCGGTGCAGCGCAGGCGTACGGGCGGGGCGCCCGCGTCGCCCGTGACCTCGACCGTCACCGTGTCCGTTGCCATGTGCTGCCCCTTCGTACGCGGTCGGCGGCCGCCCGTCGGCGCGGCCGGACCAGAGGTTAGCCTCGGCAGGGACACGTACGTACACACGTACACACGTACACGCGTACGCAGACACGTACACGGACACGAAGGCGATGGTGGCGGCGATGGCGAAGGTTCCGGCAGCGGCGGTGGCGGCGAGCGGGCTCGTCGGGGGGTACGGCGTCGCCCGGTGGACCGGGAAGCGTCCGCTCGGCGGGGTCGCGCTCGCCGCCGCCGGGTCCCTCGCCGCGTACGAGTGGAACCGTCAGGCCGGACCGCGTGCGGCCACCGCGCTGACCGTCGCGTACGTCGCCGCCTTCGCCGGGTCGCACCCGCTCGCCAAGAAGGTCGGCGCCTGGCCCGCCGTCTTCGCCGTCGCCGGTGGCGTGGCCGCCGCCTCCTGGGCCGTCACCCGCCGCGCGTAGGCCCTCTTCTCTCCCCCCGGGCCCGAAAGAAGTCCGCGCCGCGTTGAACACCCGCCGCGCCGCGCCCGTACTACCGGGCAACTCCCCCGTGTATGCCGGGTGCGTACCCGTACGACAGGACGGGTACGCACCCGGAACCCGCAGGATCCATAAAGCCGCTCAGCCGCCCAGCGCCCGCGACACCGTGTGGATCGCCAGGCCCGCCAGCGCACCGACCACCGTGCCGTTGATGCGGATGAACTGCAGGTCACGGCCGATGTGCGCCTCGATCTTCTTCGACGTCTGGTCCGCGTCCCAGCTCGCCACGGTCTCGCTGATCAGCGAGGTGATCTCGGCCCGGTACGTCGTGACCACGTACACCGCCGCGTCCTCCAGCCAGCCGTCCAGCTTGCCCTGGAGCCGCTCGTCGCCCGCCAGCCTGGCGCCCAGCGACATCAGGGACGCCCGGGCCCGCAGACGGAGTTCGCTGCGCTCGTCCTCGGCCGCCGCGAGGATCATCGTACGGACGGAGGACCAGGCCGAGGCGATGACGTCCTGCACCTCGCCGCGGCCCAGGATCTCCGACTTCAGCCGCTCCACCCGGGCCCGGGTGTCGGCGTCGCTCTGGAGGTCGGCCGCGAAGTCGGTGAGGAACGTGTCGATGGAGCCGCGCGCCGGGTGGCCCGGCATGTCCCGCATCTCCGTGACGAACCGCAGCAGTTCCTTGTAGACCCGCTCGCCCACCCGCTTGTCCACGAAGCGCGGCGTCCAGCCCGGCGCCCCGCCCTGCACCGCGTCCATCACCGAGTCGCCGTGCTCCACCAGCCAGTCGTGCGCCCGTACGCAGACGAGGTCGACGACCTTGCGGTGGCCGCCGTCCTCCACGACCCGCTCCAGCATCTTGCCGAGACCGGGGCCGACCTCCGCCGCGTTCGCCCGCCGGGTGATGGCCTCGCCGACCACCGCCTGGACGTCGGAATCCCGCAGCACCGTCAGCGCGCCGCGCAGCGCCGTCGCCAACTCGGCGGTCACCCGGTCGGCATGGGCGGGCTCCGAAAGCCACGCGCCGACCCTCCGGCCGACCCCCAGAGCGTGAATTCGGTCACGAATGACGTCTCCGGAGAGAAAGTTTTCGCCAACGAAGGAACCGAGGGACTGTCCTAGCTGATCCTTCTTGGTGGGGATGATGGCCGTGTGGGGGATGGGCAGGCCGAGCGGGCGCCGGAAGAGCGCCGTCACGGCGAACCAGTCCGCCAGAGCGCCCACCATCCCCGCCTCGGCAGCCGCCGCGACGTAGCCCGGCCAGCCCTTCACCCCTGAGTGTTCCGCCCAGGTGGCCAGGACGTAGACCAGCGCGACGAGCAGAAGGAGGCCGGTGGCCGTGAGCTTCATGCGCCGTACGCCGCGCTGTTTCTCCTCGTCGGCCGCCGTGTACGCGAACGAGGCCAGCGGGCCGGGCCCGGGCGCGGCGCCGTTCCCGGCACCGGCACCGGGCGCGTCCGCCGCCCCAGGGCCCAGCTCCTTACGGGCCCCGGTCGGCCTTCCGGCCCCCGTCGGCGTTTCCGTCCCGCTCGCCCCGAGGTCCGGGTCCTGTCCTGGCTGCTGCACCACGTCCTGCTCTCCGGAACCGGAACCGGTCCGTTCCTTGCGCTCCACCCGTTCCACCCGTAGGCGTACGCCTCGCCCCCGCGACGTACGCATTGTCCCTACTTCCCCTACTCCCGGGCCGCACGTCGAGTTCCCCGCGGCCTGTCGCATCATGGGACCAGCACGATCATCACAAGGAGAATCACCGCACATGCCCAGGCGCCAGGGGTACGCCCTGCTCATCGCCCTACTGGCGGGCACCGCCGTACTCGCCGCAGCAACCGTCTTCGGCACGACGCTCCTCTCCGGCCGCCACCAGGCCCCGCCGCCTCCCGCCGAGACGCACGCCGCGGCCCGCAACCCCGTCGCGCCCGCCAACATCGGCGGGAACTGGGTCGCCACCTGGACCACGGCGCCCGTCGGCCCGGAGCCGAACACCGACAACGGCTTCCCCGGCAGCACCATCCGTAACGTCGTGCACACCAGCGTCGGCGGGGACGCCGCCCGCATCACGCTCTCCAACCTCTTCGGCACCGTCCCGCTCCGCGTCGACCGGGCCACCGTCAACACCCGCCCGGTGACCTTCGACGGCGCCGCCTCCGTCACCATCGCGCCGGGCGGACGGGTCGTCAGCGACCCGGTCGTCGTGCCGGTCGCGCCCGACTCCGACCTGGAGGTCGGCTTCCGCACCCCGCGCCCGGGCGGCCCGGTCACCTACCACCCGAACAGCCACCAGACGTCCTACCTGGCCGACAGCCGCGGCACCTGGTCCACCACCAGCTGGCGCTATCTGACCGCCGTGGACGTCCGCAACGAGTCCGCACCCGGCACCATCGTCACCCTCGGGGACTCCCTCACCGCGGGCAGCGGCTCCACCACCGACGCCAACACCCGCTGGCCCGACGTCCTCGCGGACCGGCTGGGCGGCCGGTACGGGATCGCCAACGCGGGCATCGCGGGCAACCGGCTCCTCATCCAGGGCCCGTCCGGGCAGGCCGGCCTCGTCCGGTTCGAGCGGGACGCGCTCTCGATCGCCGGGGTGCGCACCGTGATCGTGGCCATCGGCATCAACGACATACAGCAGGCGCCGCAGGAGACCGACGCCGGGCGCATCGTGGCCGGGCTGCGCGCCCTCGCCGACCAGGCACGGGCCCGCGGTCTGACGGTCGTCGGCGCGACCCTGACCCCGTTCGAGGGCTACCGGACCTGGACGCCCGAGCGCAACGCCGTACGGCTCGCGGTCAACGAGCAGATCCGGACGGGCACCGTCTTCGACGCGTACGTCGACTTCGACGAGGTCGTCCGCGACCCGGCCGCCCCGAACCGGCTCCTGGCGGCCTACGACTGCGGCGACCGCGTGCACTTCAACGACGCCGGGTACCGGGCGCTGGGCGAGCGGATCGACCTGCTGTCCCTGGAGCAGGCGGCCGGCACGCCGGAGCCCGACGAGCTGTGAGGGGGCGGCGGTCGGGGAGGGTGACGTACGAGGGCCGATAGCTCAGCCCAGCTCCTTGCGGCCGCCGCCTCCCGGCCCCTGGTCCGGGCCGTCCAGCCGCTGCCGCTCGCGGACCGCCCGCTCGGCCTCCTCCGCCTCCTTCAGGCGGCGGCGCTCCGCCTTCGTCCGCTTGCGCTCCACCCCGACGCCGCCCATCAGCGCCAGACCCGTGATCCGTACGCGCGGGGCCTCCGGCACGGTCTCCCCGTCCTCGTTCGGGCCCTCGCCGAAACCGCCCATGATGCCGACGCCCCGGACGTCCACGTTCAGCTCCGGCGGGGCCGTCACATGGATGCCGCCCATGATCGCGATGCAGCGGATGACGACCTCGCGGTCCTCGAAGTCCGCCTCGCGCAGGTCGATCTCGCCGCCGCCCCACATCGCGAACGCGGTGAACTTCCGGCCGACCGTCCAGCGGCCCTTCCGGTTGAAGCCGCCCCACAGGGCGAACCCGCCCTTCGAGGTGGCGGTACCGCCGATCCGGGCGGGCCAGTTCGCGGCGGAGCCCCGCAGCGGGGCGGGCGCGGATGAGCCCACCGGGGCCACCGCCGTGCCGGGCGCCGGGAGGTCCCGGACGAGGGGCTCCAACTCCCCGTGCGTACGGGCCGTGTAGGCCGTTTCGAGACGCTGCTCGAACTCGTCCATCTTCAGCCGGCCCTCGGCCACGGCCTCCCTCAGCAACTCGGCGATCCGCTCACGTTCAGCATCGGAGGCACGCATGTCCGGACGTTCACTTGTCATGCCACGCACCCTATTGAACGCACCCGGTCCCGGCACAGACGTGCAGGCCCATGACCTGCACGCGTCGGCTCACCGGGACCCCCTTACGGCGCCGCCGCCTCGTACATCCGCGCGATCACGGCCTCGATGTCCGGCTCCCGCACCGACAGGTCCATCAGCGGGTACTCCGCCGCGATCCGCGCCACCAGCGGGGCGGCCGACGCCGAGGCGGGGAAGGCCAGCCACTGGCGCGGTCCCTCCACCTTGACCACCCGCGCCAGCGGTCCGGCCCCCTCCGACTCCAGCGAGATCGCCGGGAGTTCGCGCTCCAGGTCCACCACGAGCATCCGCTCGCTCTCCCCCACCTCATGGAGACCGGCGAGCGAACCGTCGTACATCAGACGGCCGTGGTCGATCACCATCACCCGGCGGCACAGCTGCTCGATGTCGGTCAGGTCGTGCGTCGTCAGCAGGACCGTCGTCCCGCGCTCCGCGTTCAACTCCTTGAGGAACTGCCGCACCTTGGCCTTGGAGATCACATCGAGCCCGATCGTCGGCTCGTCCAGGTAGAGCACCTCGGGGTCATGCAGCAGGGCTGCCGCGATGTCGCCCCGCATCCGCTGCCCGAGGGAGAGTTGACGTACGGGTACGTCCAACAGCTCGCCCAGGTCGAGGAGTTCGACGCACCGGTCCAGGTTCTCCTGGTAACGCCGGTCCGGGATGCGGTACATGCGGTGCATCAGCCGGTACGAGTCGCGCAGCGGCAGGTCCCACCAGAGGGTGGTCCGCTGGCCGAAGACCACACCGATGCGGTGGGCGAGGCGCGTACGTTCCCGGGACGGGTCGATGCCCGCCACCCGCAGCCGGCCGCCGCTCGGGGTGAGGATGCCCGTCAGCATCTTGATGGTCGTCGACTTGCCGGCCCCGTTCGGGCCGATGTAGCCGACCATCTCGCCGCGCGCGACCTGGAAGCTGATGCCGTCCACGGCCCGCACCTCATGCCGCTCCCGGCGCAGCAGACCGGCCTTCCGGCGGACCTGGAAGACCTTCTCGACGCCGTCGAGGGTGATGAAGCCGTCGTGGCCCACGCCCGTGCCCTCCCCCGCGGCTCCGACCGATGTGTCCAGCATGCCCAACTCGCCTTCCCTCAACGTCCCTCAACGTCCCTCAATGTCCGTCGACGTCCATCGACGTCCGTCAACTTCCCGTACTCCGGTACGTCCGCAGCGCCGCCCGCCACGCCAGCCCGGCCAGCGCACCGACCGCCACGGCCACCACCGGCGCCAGGAACGCCACCCACTGCGGAAGGTCCAGCGGATAGTCGCGGTCCAGCACGTACAGCGTCGGCAACCAGCTCACGAAGGCCAGCGGCACCACGAACGTCACTCCGCGCACCAGGTCCTTCGCGAAGATCGTCGGCGGGTACTGGAGCAGCGTCGCCCCGCCGTACGTGAAGGCGCTCTGCACCTGCGAGGCGTCCTGCGCGACGAACTGGAACGCCGCCCCGGCCACGAAGACCGCCCCGAAGACCGCCGCACCACTGATCACCATCACCGGCAGCATCGCCACCTTCAGAGGCGTCCACGCGATGTCCAGGGTGGCCAGCGCGTAGACCAGCACGGCGAGCCCCTGGAGGATCCGCCCGATCCGGCGCAGCGCGAACCGGTCCGCCGCCACCTGCGCCAGCACCGGGACCGGCCGCACCAGCAACGTGTCCAGCGTCCCGTCCCGCACCCGCCGCCCCAGCCGCTCCATCGACCCCAGCAGCAGGTCGCACAGCCCGAACGCCGTCGCCGACACCCCGTACAGCAGGGCGACCTCCGGGAGCGTGTAACCGCCCAGCGCGTCGACGTGGGTGAACATCAGCACGATCGTGAGGAAGTCGAACGCCGTCGCCGCGAGGTTCCCGAACGTCGTCATGACGAACGAGGCCCGGTACGCCATCGTCGAGCGCACCCACATCCCCACGATCAGCCCGTACGCCCGCAGCCCCTCCAGCACCCGGGGCCGCTCCTCGTACGCGAAGTACGCGGAGCCTCCCGGCTCCCGGCTCCCCTCGGGCCCGGGCCGCACCGCCACCGTCTCAGCCACCCTGCACCACCACCCTCCTCGTCGCCACGGACTGGAGCAGCCGCCCCGCCAGCAGCAGCGCCACCGCCCAGCCGCCCTGGAACGCGTACGCCTCCACCAGCCCCCACCCCGTGTGCTTGCCCAGGTACACATCGGCCGGGATCTGGAGCAGCGAGGACCACGGCAGCATCCGGGCCACCTCGCCCAGCAGCCCGGGGAAGAGCGGGAGCGGCAGCAGCATCCCGGAGAAGAACAGCCCCAGCAGCCAGGCCATCTGGGTCGCGCCCGCACCGTCGAGCAGCCAGAACGCCGACAGGGCGACCAGGTAGCGCACGGCGAAGCTCACGACCACACCCAGCAGCACGGAGAGCAGGAACGCCGGCCAGATCCACGCCGAGCCGGGGAGCGCGATGTCGAAGGCGAGCGCCCCCGCGAGCATCGGTACCACCCCGCGCCCGATCAGCTGGAACGCCGCCCGGCCCAGGTCCCCCGCCAGCCACCACAGCTGGAGGTCGGCCGGGCGGTACAGGTCCACGGCGATGTCCCCGGTACGGATCCGCTCCATCAGCTCGTCCTCGAAGCCGCCGCCCATCATGGCGCAGGCCGCCAGCAGGCCCTGCCCGATCCAGACGTACGCCAGCGCCTGGGCCATGTCGTACCCGCCGAGCTGCGGTCTCGCGTCCCACAGGGCGATGTAGGTGTACGCCAGGATGAAGCCGAAGACGGTGTTGGTGAACACCCCCGCGGCCGTCGCCGTCCGGTACGTGGCGTAGCGCCGGAACCCGCCCGCCGCCACCACTGCGTACAGCCGCACGCCGTCCCCTCTCCCCCGCCGCCGGCCGGTCGGGGAACTCCCGCTTCCGGATCCGGACACCAAAGCGCCCGACCTTAGTGCACGGACGGAGGCCACCGCGACGGCTTTTCGAGGGGCGCGGAGGCGGGAGAACGGGGGAGATCGGAGGATGATACGAGGGTTTCACGGCGAAACGGGCACTATGGGAGCACCGACCGCACCCGAGGAGCCCGCACCGACATGAGCGACGAGCACCAGACCTGGGCCCCCCGGGACCCCTCAGCCGCCTCCGCGAGCCCCGGGGACGACGAGGGCGCACAAGGAGCGCAGGGCAAGGCACCGGGGAATAAGGGGCGCACGAAGCGCCCCAAGCGGACCGGCTGGCGCCGCCTCTTCCCGACCTGGCGGATGGTCCTCGGGTCGGTCCTGGTGGCCGGTCTCCTGCTCGTCGGCGGGTTCTTCGCCGGATACCAGCTCGTCGACATCCCGGCCGCCAACGCCGGCGCCGACGCGCAGTCCAACGTCTACTTCTACAAG
The DNA here is from genome assembly GCF_000718135.1 of Streptomyces cyaneofuscatus. Lineage (GTDB taxonomy): Bacteria > Actinomycetota > Actinomycetes > Streptomycetales > Streptomycetaceae > Streptomyces > Streptomyces cyaneofuscatus. The sequence continues at coordinate 65,410 of NZ_JOEM01000011.1, forward strand.
GACGGCACCGTCCTGGCCCGCGACGGCGAGGTCAACCGGGAGAAGGTCAAGCTCTCCCAGGTGCCCTCCAACGTCCAGCGGGCCGTACTCGCCGCCGAGGACCGCGACTTCTACAACCAGCCCGCCGTCGACGTGCGGGCCATGTTCCGGGCCGGCTGGAACACCGTCACCGGCAAGGGCAAGCAGGGCGGCTCCACCATCACCCAGCAGTACGTCAAGAACTACTACCTCGGCCAGGAACGGACCGTCGTCCGCAAGGCCAAGGAGTTCTTCATCGCGATCAAGCTCAACCGCGAGCAGAGCAAGGACCAGATCTTCGAGGGCTACCTCAACACCAGCTACTTCGGGCGCAACGCCTACGGCATCCAGGCCGCCGCCCAGGCCTACTACGGCAAGAACGTCGAGGACCTCACCACCGCCGAGGCCGCCTACCTCGCCTCCCTGCTGAACGCCCCCAGCGCGTACGACGTCGTCGCCCACCCCGACAGCAAGCCCGCCGCCCTGAGCCGCTGGAACTACGTCCTGGACGGCATGGTCAAGGAGGGCTGGCTCGACTCCGGCGAACGCTCCACGACCGAGTTCCCCGTCCCCGGCGAGGCCAAGCCCTCCACCGGCCTCTCCGGCCAGCGCGGCTACCTGGTGCAGGCGGTCGAGCAGTACCTCACCGGCAACGGGATCATCGACGAGAAGACCCTCGCCACCGGCGGCCACCGCATCACCACCACCCTCGACAAGAAGAAGCAGGACGCCTTCGTCGCGGCGGTCAGGAACAACGTGATGAAGAAGCGCAGCGCCGACCGCGAGCCGGACAAGAACGTACGCGTCGGCGGCGCCTCCATCGTCCCCGAGACCGGCGAGGTCGTCGCGATGTACGGAGGCGTCGACTACACCCAGCAGTACGTCAACAACGCCACCCGCCGCGACTACCAGGTCGGCTCCACCTTCAAGCCGTTCGTCTTCACCGCCGCCATCGCGGGCGGCTCCACCACCCAGGACGGCCGGCGCATCACCCCGGAGACGTACTACGACGGCACCAACAAGCGCACCGTCCAGGGCCCCCAGGGCTCCACCGGATACGACCCCGCCAACGAGGACGACGTCGACTACGGGCAGATCACCGTCCGCACCGCCACCGACAAGTCCGTCAACGCCGTCTACGCGCAGATGGCCCAGGACGTCGGCCCCGAGAAGGTGCGCGACACCGCCGTCGCCCTCGGCATCCCGAAGAACACCCCCGACCTCAACGCCTCCCCCTCCATCGCGCTCGGCCCCGCCACCGCCAGCGTCCTGGACCTCACCGAGGCGTACGCGACGCTCGCCAACCACGGCCGGCACGGCCCGTACACCCTCGTCGACAAGGTCACCAAGGACGGCACCGAGATCGAGCTGCCCGACCGGAAGACCGAACAGGCCGTCACCCGCGAGGCCGCCGACACCACCACCGCCCTCCTCCGCTCCGTCGTCGAGGGCGGCACCGGCTCCGCCGCCCAGGCAGCGGGCCGCCCCGCCGTCGGCAAGACGGGCACCGCCGAGGAGGACAAGGCCGCCTGGTTCGCCGGGTACACCCCCGACCTCGCGACCGTCGTCGCCGTGATGGGCCAGGACCCCGACTCCGGCACCCAGACCCCGCTCTACGGAGCCCTCGGCCTGGACCGCGTCAACGGCGGCGGCGCCCCCGCCGAGACCTGGGCCGCCTACACCGAAGCGGCCCTGCGCTCCTCCCCCGCCCAGGAGTTCGACCTCCGGACGGCCCCCGGCTCCGACGAACCCCAGGAGCCGGGCGAGGACGGGACCGACACCATCGACGGCCCGGACACCCCGGACGACACCGGCTCCTCCAGCACCTCCCCCAGCGCCCCGGCCGACACCACCACCCCCTCGGCCCCCACCACCCCCGCCCCGCCGGGCAACGGCGACGGCGGAACGGGCACCACCGGCGACGCGACGGGAGGGACGGACGGCGGCGGAGCGACCGGGGAGACCGGCGACGGCGGAACCGGCACCGGCACGGAGGGCGGCACCGACGGAGACAACGGCGACAGCGACGGCGATACGGGAGCCCTCGGCGGCGGCCTCATCGAAGGGGTCCGCGGCGCCCGCGAACAGGGCGAGTGAAGCCGCCCCTCCGGGCACCCCTCAGTGCCCGGAGGTCGCCTTCAGGCCGACCACGGCCACCAGCAGCAGACAGACGAAGAAGATCCGGGCGGCGGTCACCGGCTCGTTCAGCACGACCATGCCGAGGATCGCCGCACCGGCCGCGCCGATGCCGACCCAGACCCCGTACGCCGTACCGATCGGCAGCGTCTTCGCGGCATGGGACAGCAACACCATGCTCGCCACGATCCCGAGGCCGGTGAACACACTCGGCCAGAGCCGGGTGAACCCCTCGGTGTACTTCATCCCGATCGACCAGCCCACTTCGAGCAGACCGGCGACGATCAACAGAACCCAGGCCACGACAGAACCTCCGACGACAACACGCGAGCACGTCAGCACGCGAACGAACACGGATGCGTCGTCTTTGCCTGCCCGGTACGGCGCGTCTCGTCGGGGTGTTTCCACCGTAGCAAGGAATGGCCGGAGGGCCTGGTGACCATGGTCACCAGGCCCTCCGCCGTACGTCCTACAGATACAGCCCGGTCGAGTCCACCGACCCCTCGAACCGGTCCGCCGCCACCGCGTGCAGATCGCGCTCGCGCATCAGCACGTACGCCACACCCCGCACCTCCACCTCGGCACGGTCCTCGGGGTCGTACAGCACCCGGTCCCCGGGCTCCACCGTCCGCACGTTCTGGCCGACCGCGACGACCGCGCCCCAGGCGAGCCGGCGGCCCACCGCGGCCGTCGCCGGGATCAGGATGCCGCCGCCGGAACGCCGCTCGCCCTCGGCGGTGTCGTTCCGCACCAGGACACGGTCGTGCAGCATGCGGATGGGCAGCTTGTCGTCATCATGGGGGTTGCCCTGAGTCTTCTCGCTCACGCCCGCAACCTACCGTCACCGCACCGGCGCACACGCCCGAGGGGGCCGTGCGCCTCCCGGGGCGACGGATCCGTCACCCGCGGCGCTTGGAGAGCGTGATCAGCCCCACCACACCCACCACCAGCAGCGCGGCGGGAATCACCCGCTCCAGCCGCGGCGAGCCGTCCACCGCGACGAACTGCGCCTTCACCTGTGACACCGAGCGATTCACCGTGACGAACGCGCGGCCGGCCGTGCGGTCCACCGTCTGGGCCGCCTTGGCCTTCGCGTCGCCGATGATCGTCTTCGGGTGTACCCGCACCCCGATCTCGTCGAGCACCACAGCGAGCTGCTCACGCCTGCTGATGATGTCCGCCTCGATCTGCGCAGGGGTCCTGGCATCCGACACTGCGCCGCCTCCGTGGTCGTGTCTCCGGTAAACCTTCTCTGAACCTTCGTCGACAGTCTGTCAGCTCGAACCCCCACGCACCCGGCGGCACCCCTATTACGCTCGGTCCCGTCCGACCCGTGCACCACCCGAGGAGAACCACATGAGCGAGCGACTCAAGCCCGGCGACCCCGCTCCCGCCTTCACCCTTCCCGACGCCGACGGCAACGAGGTCTCGCTCGCGGACCACAAGGGCCGCAAGGTCATCGTCTACTTCTACCCGGCTGCTCTTACCCCCGGTTGCACCAAGCAGGCCTGCGACTTCACGGACAACCTCGACCTCCTCGCGGGCGCCGGATACGACGTCATCGGCGTCTCCCCCGACAAGCCGGAGAAGCTCGCGAAGTTCCGCGAGCAGGAGAACCTCAAGGTCACCCTGGTCGGCGACCCGTCGAAGGAGACCCTGGAGGCGTACGGCGCCTTCGGCGAGAAGAAGCTCTACGGCAAAGTGGTGACGGGCGTCATCCGCTCCACCGTCGTCGTCGACGAGGACGGCAAGGTCGAGCACGCCTTCTACAACGTCAAGGCCACCGGCCACGTGGCCAAGATCATCAGGGACCTGGGCATCTGACCCGGCCCCTCCCGGCTCAGTCTCGCCCCGGATGGGCCATCCGGGGCGAGGCGGCCCGGACGCCCTCCCGCACGGCGGCGGACCACGCGCAGCCCCTACGCCTGCCCCGAAACGATGTCGAGAACATGTGAGGGACATCGCATCGGACCATGAAGTCGGTTTGCGACCGCCACGACCGCGCAGAAGCCTTTCCTGGAACACCCTCCGAGGAAAGGACCCGGCCATGGCGGCCCCCGACCCCCACCAGGCGGCCGACCCCCAAGCGGTCAAACGCCACCCCACGCTCTTCCGGGCGGTCCGCAAGCGCAAGAACCCGAAGCTGCGCCGTACGGACATCACCGTCACGGACGACGCGGCGGTGAAGCGCGCGGTCAAGGCGGCCTCGCTGGGCAACGCCATGGAGTGGTTCGACTTCGGCATCTACTCCTACCTGGCCGTGACGATCGGGCACGTCTTCTTCCCGTCCGGGAACGAGACCACCCAGCTCCTCTCCTCCTTCGCGACGTTCGCGGTGGCCTTCCTCGTACGGCCGCTCGGCGGCATGTTCTTCGGCCCGATGGGTGACAAGGTCGGCCGCAAGAAGGTCCTCGCGCTGACGATGATCCTGATGGCGGTCGGCACGTTCGCCATCGGCCTGATCCCCTCGCACGAGACGATCGGCGTCTGGGCCGCAGTCCTGCTGATCTTCTTCCGGATGCTCCAGGGCTTCTCGACGGGCGGTGAGTACGGCGGTGCGTCGACGTTCATCGCGGAGTACGCCCCCGACAAGCGCCGCGGCTTCTTCGGCAGCTTCCTGGAGTTCGGCACCCTGGCCGGCTACGTCGGCGCGGCGGGCCTCGTGACGGCCCTGTACGCCCTCCTGAACGACGCGCAGATGGAGGCCTGGGGGTGGAGGATCCCGTTCCTCGTCGCGGGCCCGCTGGGCCTGGTCGGCCTCTACCTGCGACTGCGCCTGGACGAGACCCCGGCCTTCCAGAAGCTGGAGGGCGGCACGGCGCACGCGAGCGAGGCGGCGGACGGCGTGGAATCCACGGCCAAGGGCGACCTGGCCAAGATCTTCCGGCAGTACTGGCCGACGCTGATCCTCTGCATCTGCCTGGTGGGCGCGTACAACATCACCGACTACATGCTGCTGTCGTACATGCCGACGTACCTCTCCGACGAGCTCGGCTACAGCGAGACGCACGGGCTGCTGATCCTGCTGGCGGTGATGGTGTTCCTGATGGCGATCATCAGCCAGGTCGGCAAGCTGTCGGACCGCTTCGGCCGCAAGCCCCTGCTCATGACCGGCATGCTGGGCTTCCTCTTCCTCTCCCTCCCGGCGTTCCTCCTGATCCGCATCGACGGCATCCTCCCGATCACGCTCGGCATGCTGCTGCTGGGCCTCTCCCTGGTCTGCATGCTCGGCACGATGTCGGCGGCCCTGCCGGCCCTGTTCCCGACGAACGTCCGCTACGGCTCCCTCTCCGTCGGCTACAACCTCTCCGCGTCGATCTTCGGCGGCACGACCCCCCTGGTGATCACGGCCCTGATCAGCTGGACGGGCTCCAACCTGATGCCCGCGTACTACGCGATGGCGGCGGCCCTGATCGGCGTGATCGCGGTCGCCTGCATGAAGGAGACCGCCCAGCAGCCCCTGATCGGCTCCCCGCCGTCGGTGGAGACGGACGAGGAGGCGGCGGAACTGGTGCACGCCCAGGCGCCGGAACCGAAGTTCTGACGCCCTTCCCCTTGAGTGACCCCCTCCGGATTCCGGACGTAACCATCCGATAAACGGTTCGTTACTCCGTACGAGGCCACGAACGTGCGGCCGGAATCGGAGGGGGCAGGGGCATGGGGAACAGCCCGTACACGCGCGAGCGGCTGGCGGAGGCGGCCTCGTCGTCGCGGACGCTTTCGGAGGCGTTGACGAAGCTCGGGGTGGATCCGAAGAGTCCGACGCGGCGGTACGTCCATGAACGCATGAAGAAGATGGGCATAGCCACGAAGCACTTCGAGCGCGAGGGTGCTCGCTGGACGAAAGAGGTCCTTGAGCCCGTGGTCGCTGTGTCGACGAGCGTCTATGAGGTGCTGCGACGCCTGGGCCTGGAGGCCGTGGGGGGCCACCACAGCAACATCAGCAGACGCATCAAGGCGTACGGCATCGACACCTCACACTTCGCGCAGCCGTCGCGTGCCGGGACGAAGAAGCGTCGCCTTTCGCCTGAGGACCTACTGGTGGACGACCGCTCACCGCACCCTCGCCGCATCCCCAGCTCCCGCCTCAAGCCCGCCATGGCCGCGCTCGGGGTGGCGGAACGCTGTGCCCTCTGCGGAACGGAACCGCTCTGGCGTGGGCGGCCTCTGCCGTTGGAGGTGGACCACATCAACGGCAGGTGGAGCGACAACCGTCTGGAGAATTTGCGGCTCCTCTGCCCCAACTGTCACTCGGCGACCGACACCTACCGAGGCCGGGCCAAGCGCCGCCGTGGCGGGTATGGCGGCAGCCGGTGAACGAGAGGCAGCAGTACACCCGCGAACGGCTGGTCGAGGCCGCAGAGCGTTGCTCGGACATCGACGAGGTCATCACGTTCCTGGGTACTCGTCCCTACGCCCAACTCCACCGCCACCTACTGAGGCGGTTCGCCCACTTCGGCATCGATGTCTCCCACTTCAGGCACTGCGGTTCGCACACCGCTGCTTCACGCCCCTCACGGGCCACACTCCGTGAGGCTGTGGCAGCCGCACGCTCCATCGCGGAGCTGCTCCGCAAACTCGGGCGCCCCACGAACGGGCACCAACGAAAGCTGTTGCGGCAGTGGATCGCGGAGGAGGACCTCTCGACCTCGCACTTCCTCGGCCAGGCGCACCAGCGTGGCAGGCCGGGGACGGCCCCCGCCAAGCGCCCCGAAGAAGTGCTGGTGAGACACGGCGGCAGACATCGCACGAAGACTGTGCAGCTACGCCGGGCCTTGCGCGAGATCGGCGTGGCCGAGCAGTGCGACGAGTGCGGAACCAAGCCGGTCTGGCGCGGATCGCCCATCACTCTGGAGATCGACCACATCAACGGCGACTGGAGCGACGACCGCGCCGAGAACCTTCGGTTGCTGTGCCCGAACTGCCACGCGGTGACCCGCACCTGGTGCAGAGGTGGAAGCGTCGCGAAGCCCTGACGATCTCGCTTATATTCACCGCCTCCCTTCGCGGAAGCAGTAGACTTACCGTCGTTCTGCGCCCGCACGCCAACTGGTTTGAGCGGCGATCTTTAGGTGGTCGTGTCTGTCGGTTCGAATCCGACCGGGCGCACGCCCACGAGAAGGGGCCGTCCCGAGCGGGACGGCCCCTTCTCCACGCTTCACCCCACCAGCTCCCGCACCACCGGCACCAGCGCCCGGAACGCCTTCCCCCGGTGGCTGATCGCGTTCTTCTCCGCCGGGGTCAGCTCCGCGCACGTGCGGGTCTCACCCTCCGGCTGGAGGATCGGGTCGTAGCCGAAGCCTCCTGTGCCGGACGGGGCGTGGCGCAGGGTGCCGTTCAGGCGGCCCCCGACGACGCGTTCGGTGCCGTCGGGGAGGGCGAGCGCGGCGGCGCAGGCGAAGTACGCGCCGCGGTGGGCGTCGGCGATGTCGCCGAGTTGGGCCAGGAGCAGGTCGAGGTTGGCCTGGTCGTCGCCGTGGGTGCCGGACCAGCGGGCCGAGAAGATGCCGGGGGCGCCGCCGAGGACGTCGACGCAGAGGCCGGAGTCGTCGGCGATCGCCGGGTGGCCGGTGGCCTGGGCGAGGGCGTGGGCCTTGAGGAGCGCGTTCTCGGCGAAGGTGACGCCGGTCTCCTTGACGTCGGGGATGTCCGGGTACGCGTCCGCGCCGACGAGGTCGTGGTCGAGTCCCGCGTCGGCGAGGATGGCGTGCAGTTCGGTGATTTTCCCGGCGTTGCGGGTGGCGAGGATCAGGCGCGTCATGCGCCCATTGTCTCCTCCCGCGGCGGGCGGCTCCTACGGCGAGCAGACCTTGCCGATCTCCTTCGCCGCCTCCGTCACCGGGGTGATGTCCGGGGTGGCGTCGCCGCTCTCGATGGACCCGCGCACCTCGGTGACGCCCGCCTGGAGGTCGTCCACCGCCTTGGAGAGGTCCGCGTTGTCCGTGGTGTCGTCCAGCTTCTTGAGCTCGCGGTCGATCTCGTCCAGGGACTCGGAGGCCTGGGTGATGTCCTCGGAGGCGTTGGAGACGGCCTGCTGGAGGTTGTTGACGCTGGTGGCGATGGCGTCGGCGGTGCGGACGCAGTCGAGGGCCTTGTCGAGGCCGGCGCAGCCGACGGCCGTGGTCAGCGTCAGCAAGGTGGCGGCGGTGGCGAGTGCGAGGCGTTGGTGGCGGCGCGAAGCCATGGTGCGGTCCCTCCCCGGGGATCGGTACGCGGACGGGCGCACGGTTCGACCCGTGCGCCCGTGCTCGTAACGACGCTGTGGCGTGCGTATTTGGTTGCTTCTTTACCCGGGGAAGGTGAGTCGCTACGCGTTCTGCGTGGTTGCGAGTGCGTCACGCTGGAGTGCGGCCAGGTCCACGCAGCCCGCGGTGGCCAGGTCGAGCAGCGCGCCGAGCTCCTTGCGGTCGAAGGGGGCGCCCTCGGCGGTGCCCTGGACCTCGACGAAGCGGCCGTCGCCCGTGCAGACGACGTTCATGTCGGTCTCGGCGCGGACGTCCTCCTCGTAGCAGAGGTCGAGGAGCGGGGTGCCGTCGACGATGCCGACGCTGATGGCGGCGACGGTGTCGGTGAGCGGCTTGCGGCCGGCCTTGACGATCTTCTTGCCCTGGGCCCAGGCGACCGCGTCGGCGAGGGCGACGTACGCGCCGGTGATGGCGGCCGTACGGGTGCCGCCGTCGGCCTGGAGGACGTCGCAGTCCAGGACGATGGTGTTCTCGCCGAGCGCCTTGTAGTCGATGACGGCGCGGAGGGAGCGGCCGATCAGGCGGCTGATCTCGTGGGTGCGGCCGCCGATCTTGCCGCGTACGGCTTCGCGGTCGCCGCGGGTGTTGGTGGAGCGGGGCAGCATGGAGTACTCGGCGGTGACCCAGCCCTCTCCGCTGCCCTTGCGCCAGCGCGGGACGCCTTCGGTGACGGAGGCGGTGCAGAAGACTTTGGTGTCGCCGAAGGAGATGAGGACTGAGCCCTCGGCGTGCTTGCTCCAGCCGCGTTCGATGGTGACGGGGCGGAGCTGTTCGGGGGTGCGGCCGTCGATGCGAGACATGGGGCCGACTTTATCGGGTGGCGGGGGTGGGTCCGTTCGGGTGCGGAGGGGCCGTGGGCGGGGCCGGGAGCGTGCGTACGCTGCGGGCGCCGGCGTCCTCGCACCGTGCTCTCGTACGACGCAGGCCCCGGCACCGGTTGAGGTGTGGGGCCTGCGGTGCGCGGCGGCGGGATGTCAGCCGGTCACATCATGTCTTCGATGTCGGCGGCGATGGGGTCGGCGTCGGTGCCGATGACGACCTGGATCGCGGTGCCCATCTTGACGACGCCGTGGGCGCCGGCGGCCTTCAGGGCGGCCTCGTCGACCAGGTCGGCGTTGTGGACCTCGGTGCGGAGGCGGGTGATGCAGCCTTCGATCTCGTCGATGTTCTCGATGCCGCCGAGCCCGGCGACGATCTTCTCAGCCTTGGTGGCCATGTCCTTCTCCCTGGTTTTCGCGTGCAGACGGGACGCCCACTGCGGGTCCGTTTCGTCACGGTAACGCACGGTTGGCCCAACTTCGCGGGCGGGTAACCGGACTATCACCAAAGATAACGATCACCGGTGCCCTGACTTTCGGGGCGGGCCCGGACCGTGACGCAACTGGTCTACACCAGTTTCCAACGACCGCCAAACGAGGCTTGTTCCGGGAAGGACGCCGATGAGTTCGAGCGCCGCTGCGGCACCGCAGCCAAAATGGTGGAACGGGCCGGTCCAGGGCTTGCAGAAGGTCGGCCGCTCCCTCCAGCTCCCGGTGGCCGTCCTCCCGGCGGCGGGTCTGCTCGTCAGCCTCGGGAACCTCTTCGACTCCTATCTGCACGGCGCCTTCTGGGACAAGACCTCCAAGGTCCTGCTCAACGGCGGCACCGCGATCCTCGACGGCCAGGTCGGCCTGCCGCTCCTCTTCTGCATCGGCGTGGCCATCGGCTTCGCGAAGAAGGCGGACGGCTCCACCGCACTCGCGGCCGTGGTCGGCTTCCTCGTCTACCAGGGCGTCCTCACCGCCTTCCCCATGGACGGCACGGTCACGGACGAGCTGCCCGACGGCGAACCACAGAACCCCGGCGTCCTCGGCGGCATCCTCATCGGCCTGCTGACCGCCGTCATCTGGCAGCGCTACCACCGCACCAAGCTGGTGGACTGGCTCGGCTTCTTCAACGGCCGACGCCTGGTGCCGATCCTGATGGCGTTCCTCTGCGTGATCCTGGGCGTGGTGTTCGGGCTGCTGTGGCAGCCGGTGGGTGACGGGCTGACCTGGTTCTCCAAGCAGCTGATCGACCTCGGCTCGTGGGGCGCGGCGATCTTCGGCTTCGCGAACCGGCTGCTGATCCCGATCGGCATGCACCAGTTCCTGAACACGTTCTTCTGGTTCCAGGCGGGTGAGTTCACCGGGGCGGACGGCGCTACCGTCCAGGGCGACATCTCCCGGTTCTTCGCCGAGGACCCGTCGGCCGGCCAGTTCACCTCGGGCTTCTTCCCGATCATGATGTTCGGCCTGCCCGCCGCGGCCCTGGCCATCACCCACACCGCGCGGCCCGAGCGCCGCAAGGAGGTGGGCGGTCTGATGGTGTCGGTGGCGCTGACCTCGTTCGTCACCGGGGTGACCGAGCCGATCGAGTTCTCGTTCATGTTCGTCGCGCCGCTGCTGTACGGCGTGCACGCGGTGCTCACCGGGGCCTCGATGGGCATCACCTGGCTGCTGGGGGTGCATGCCGGGTTCAGCTTCTCGGCCGGGTTGATCGACTACGTCGTCAACTGGCATCTGGATACGAAACCGTGGCTGATCATCCCGATCGGTGCGTGCTTCGCCGTGATCTACTACATCGTCTTCCGCTTCGCGATCACCAAGTTCGACCTCAAGACACCGGGGCGTGAACCGGAGGAGATCGAGAAGGAGATCGAGAAGGACCTGACGAAGTAGCAGGTCGGCGGGGCTTCGCCCCGCTCGCGCAAGGCCCTCGGACCGCCCGGTCCGGGGGCCTTCGCCATGTCACCCAACGTGCCGGGTCTGCTACCGCGAATCAGCAGGGAATTGCAGGTTCCTTATCTAACCCTCACCGTGCTAAAACTGGTCTACACCACTGAGTGGTCCAGACCACGGCGCTCTGCCGCAGGGTCTGTCGAGTCGCCGCCTCCCCGCATCAACGACCTGGGCGGCACCGTGTCCCATGGAGGAAGTTGATGACCACGGCTGAGACCGCACCCGCGGCCGAGAAGAAGAAGGGCGCCGGCGCGATGGCCGTCATGCAGCGCATCGGCCGCAGCCTCATGCTGCCGGTCGCCGTGCTGCCGGCTGCCGCGCTCCTGGTCCGCCTCGGCAACGGCGACATGCTGGGGCGCGAGTCGTTCCCGACCTTCATCACGAAGCTCGCCGGCTACATGGCCGCGGGCGGCGGCGCGATCCTCGACAACATGCCGCTGCTCTTCGCCGTCGGCATCGCGATCGGCTTCGCGAAGAAGTCGGACGGCTCGACCGCGCTGGCCGCCGTCACCGGTTACCTCGTCTTCCAGAAGGTGCTCGCCACCTTCACGGACAGCAACCTGCCCCAGGTCGCGAGCGTCGCCGACGGCAAGATCGTGATGAGCGACGCCCCCGTCAACGCCGGCGTCCTCGGCGGTGTCGTGATGGGCATAGTCGTGGCCCTGCTGTACCAGAAGTTCTACCGGACGAAGCTGCCCGACTGGGCCGGCTTCTTCAGCGGCCGCCGTCTGGTCCCGATCCTCTCCGCCTTCGCGGGTCTGCTCATCGGTATCGTCTTCGGTCTGATCTGGCCGGTGCTCGGCGCCGGTCTGCACAACTTCGGTGAGTGGCTCGTCGGCTCGGGCGCGGTCGGCGCGGGCATCTTCGGTGTCGCCAACCGTGCGCTGATCCCGGTCGGCATGCACCACCTGCTGAACTCCTTCCCGTGGTTCCAGGCGGGCGAGTACAACGGCGCCCACGGTGACATCGCCCGCTTCCTGGCCGGTGACCCGAACGCCGGACAGTTCATGACCGGCTTCTTCCCGATCATGATGTTCGCCCTCCCGGCGGCCTGCCTCGCGATCGTCCACTGCGCCCGCCCCGAGCGCCGCAAGGTCGTCGGCGGCATGATGTTCTCCCTCGCGCTGACCTCGTTCGTCACCGGTGTGACCGAGCCGATCGAGTTCACGTTCATGTTCATCGCCCCGGTGCTGTACGCGATCCACGCGGTGCTGACCGGTGTCTCGATGGCCCTGACCTGGGCGCTCGGCATGAAGGACGGCTTCGGCTTCTCCGCCGGTCTGGTCGACTTCCTGCTGAACCTCGGCATCGCGTCGAAGCCCTGGCTGCTGGTCCTGGTCGGCCTCTGCTTCGCGGTGATCTACTACGTGGTCTTCCGCTTCGCGATCACCAAGTTCAACCTCCCGACCCCGGGCCGGGAGTCGGACGAGGAGCTCGCCGAGCTGCAGAAGGCCGAGGCGAAGTAGCCCTCAGCCCGCACCCGTACTCCGTACGCACGAAGCCCCCGCCTTCCCTCTCGGAAGGCGGGGGCTTCGTCGTCCTCAGAACTCGTACACCGCTCCCGGCGCCGCCAGTTCCACCGGGCCCGGGTAGACCGCCCGCGCGTCGGCGAGGTTGCGGTTCTCGTCCGTCCACGGCGGGATGTGGGTGAGGACGAGTCGGCGGGCGCCCGCGCGGGCGGCGGCCTCGCCGGCCTCACGGCCGTTGAGGTGCAGGTCGGGGATGTCTTCCTTGCCGTCGACGAACGACGCCTCGCACAGGAACAGGTCCGCGTCCCGGGCCAGCTCCTCCAGGGCGTCGCAGGTCCCGGTGTCGCCGGAGTAGGCGAGGGTGGAGCCACCGTGCTCGACCCGGATGCCGAAGGTGTCGACGGGGTGGCGGAGCTTCTCCGTCACGACGGTGAAGGGACCGATCTCGAAGGAGTCCGCCTTGAGCGTGTGGAAGTCGAAGACCTCGCTCATCGCCCGGTCGGAGGGGGTGTCGCCGTGGGCGGCGGTCAGGCGCTGCTCGGTGCCCTCGGGGCCGTAGACCGGAAGAGGGACCGGGCGGGCGCCGTCGTGGCGGTAGTAGCGCACGACGAAGTACGCGCACATGTCGGCGCAGTGATCGGCGTGGAGGTGGCTGAGGAAGATCGCGTCGAGGTCGTAGAGACCGACGTGGCGCTGCAGCTCGCCGAGGGCGCCGTTGCCCATGTCGAGGAGCAGCCGGAAGCCGTCGGCCTCTACGAGGTAGCTCGAGCATGCCGAACCCGGGGACGGGAACGAGCCGGAGCAGCCGACGACGGTGAGCTTCATGGAGCGTGAACCTCCGAGACGTGGGACGGGGAGGGTTCGTGCGGGTGGGGTGGTGCGGGTGAGGCCGTACCGGTGAGGTCCTGCGGGTGCGGTCGTGCAATTCCTGCCGGAACGTTTTGCGGTTTGTCGAGCGTAAGGCGCAAAACTCCGCGTCGCTCCTCTGCCGCCTGCCGTTGTGGGGGAACTCACCTGCTCTGTCACCGGTTCGATGGAAGCGCGCCCACGGTGGCGCCCGGGCGCGGCGTCCGGGTGCGGGAGGGGTGCCCGCCGGCCGCCGGTACCGTCGGGGGATGAACACGTTCTGGTGGGTGGCGCTGGTCGCCGTGGTTCTGCTGGCCCTCGTCGCCGCGGTGGTGGACGGGCGGGGGCGCTCGGACCGGGGGCCCCGGTCGCGGCGGCCGCGCCAGCCGGCGGGGTCGGCCCGGCCGCCTTCGCGGCCTTCGCGGCCCTCGGGAAAGCCGTCGGGTCCGGCGGGGCGCGGGGAGGAGCGTACGCCGCGGGCGGGTGAGGTGTGGTGGGCCGATGTGCCGTACGAGGACGGGCCCGGGTCCAAGGACCGGCCGTGCCTGGTGCTTTCCGTACGGGGGCGGGGCCGGGGGCGCACGGTGATCGTCGCCAAGATCACCAGCAAGCATCACGAGGAGCGGCCCGGGGTGATCGCGCTGCCCGCGGGGACGGTGGGGGATCAGCGGGGGCGGCAGAGCTTCCTGGAGACGGATGAGCTGCGGGAGGTGCGGTTGGCCGGGTTCCGGCGGAGGGTGGGGGCCGTGGATCCCGAGCTGTGGGAGCGGGTGCGGGGGCTGGGGGCGGGGTGAGGGCGGGGCCGGGTTTCGGGGCTCCGCCCCGGACCCCGCTCCTCAAACGCCGGAGGGGCTGAAAAGACGTCCTCAAGCGCCGGACGGGCTGGGATGGTGCGGACGGGCTGAGTCGGTGCTTCCCGGAACGGCCGAAAAGACGTCCTCAAACGCCGGACAGGCTGGAACTGTGGCTTACGCCCAGAGCTGGCCCTGCAAGGTTTCGATCGCCGCTTCCGTCGTTTCCGCCGTGTAGACGCCCGTCGACAGGTACTTCCAGCCGCCGTCCGCCACCACGAAGACGATGTCCGCGCTCTCCCCCGCCTTGACCGCCTTGTTGCCCACGCCGATCGCCGCGTGGAGCGCGGCGCCGGTGGAGACGCCCGCGAAGATGCCCTCCTGCTGGAGGAGTTCGCGGGTGCGGGTGACCGCGTCGGCGGAGCCGACCGAGAAGCGGGTGGTGAGGACCGAGGCGTCGTAGAGCTCGGGGACGAAGCCCTCGTCGAGGTTGCGGAGGCCGTAGACCAGGTCGTCGTAGCGCGGCTCGGCGGCGACGATCTGGATGCCGGGGCGGTTCTCGCGGAGGTAGCGGCCGACGCCCATGAGGGTGCCGGTGGTGCCGAGGCCCGCCACGAAGTGCGTGATCGACGGGAGGTCGGTGAGGATCTCCGGTCCTGTGGTGGCGTAGTGGGCGCCCGCGTTGTCCGGGTTGCCGTACTGGTAGAGCATCACCCAGTCCGGGTGCTCCGCCGCCAGCTCCTTCGCCACCCGTACGGCGGTGTTGGAGCCGCCCGCCGCCGGGGAGGAGATGATCTCGGCGCCCCACATGGCGAGCAGGTCGCGGCGTTCCTGCGAGGTGTTCTCCGGCATGACGCAGACGATGCGGTAGCCCTTGAGCTTGGCCGCCATGGCGAGCGAGATGCCGGTGTTGCCGCTGGTGGGCTCCAGGATCGTGCAGCCGGGGGTGAGCCGGCCGTCCTTCTCGGCCTGTTCGACCATGTGGAGCGCGGGGCGGTCCTTGATCGAGCCGGTCGGGTTGCGGTCCTCCAGCTTGGCCCAGATGCGGACGTCCTCGGACGGGGACAGCCGCGGGAGGCGGACGAGGGGGGTGTTCCCCACGGCCGCCAGCGGGGAGTCGTACCGCATCAGCGCATGCCGCCGGCGACGGCCGGGAGGATGGTGACGTTGTCGCCGTCGCTGAGCTTGGTGGAGATGCCGTCGAGGAAGCGGACGTCCTCGTCGTTGAGGTAGACGTTCACGAAGCGGCGGAGCTGGTCGCCGTTGGCGCCGTCGACGAGTCGCTCACGGATGCCGGTGTGGCGGCTCTCCAGGTCGGCGAAGAGGTCGGCGAGGGTGTCCCCGTTGCCTTCGACGGCCTTGGCGCCGTCGGTGTAGGTGCGGAGGATGGTCGGGATGCGGACCTCGATGGCCATGGCGTGGGCTCCTGTCGAAAGCGGGGAGGTGGTGGCGTGGGGCGCGCGTTTCTTCCCCCGCGCAGGGGGTGGAGCAGGTGGGTGGCGCGTGGGCCGTGACTCAGGCCGTGCGGCTCACGGGCAGGCTGCGGGCGGGGGACAGATCGCGCTCTTGAGCCTGCACAGGTCGACGTGCAGCCTCGCGACGAGCAGCGTGCCCGGCGTCCTGTTGCTCACGTCATGGGGAACCATGCGGGCATCGTATCGATTCCCCGTCCGGAAACCCGAGTGTGATCCCACATCATGGATGGTGAGCGACCACTATGTGGACAACGCGGGGCGGCCGGGTCCTTCCGGCAGGTAGATGACCGTCGGTGCGCCCGTCTTCGGGTGGGTGCTGACCTCGGCCGCGACGCCGTAGACCTCGCCGAGCAGGTCCGCCGTGAGGACCTCCTCCGGGGTGCCGGAGGCGACGACGCGGCCGTCCTTGAGGACGTACAGGCGGTCGCAGTAGTAGGCGGCGAGGTTGAGGTCGTGCAGGGCTAGGAGGTTGGTGGTGCCCAGGTCGCGGACCAGGGAGAGGATCTCCAGCTGGTAGCGGATGTCCAGGTGGTTGGTCGGCTCGTCCAGGACGACGAGCGCGGGCTGCTGGACCAGGGCGCGGGCGACCAGGGCGCGTTGGCGTTCGCCGCCGGAGAGGGAGGCGAACGTACGGGGTTCGAGTGCGGCGATCCCGACCCGGTCGAGGGCCTCGGTGACCAGGGCGGTGTCGGCGGCGTTGTCGGCCTCCCAGAACCGCTTGTGCGGGGCGCGGCCCATCGCGACGACCTGGCCGACGGTGAGCTCGAACCCGGCGTGGCCGTCCTGCGGGACGGTGGCGATGCGCTGGGCGCGGGCCTTCACCGGGAGGGTGGCGAGGTCGTCGCCGTCGAGGAGGACGCGGCCGTGGGTGGGGCGCAGGGTGCCGTAGACGCAGCGCAGGAGCGTGGTCTTGCCGCTGCCGTTGGGGCCGACCAGGCCGACCGTCTCGCCGTCGGCGGCGGTGAGGTCGACGGCGTCCACGAGGTGGTGGCCTTCGCCGACTCCGTACGAGAGTGCCTCGGTGCGCAGGGTGGTCACGGGCGGGCTCCCTCGGCCATACGTACGGGGATCATGCCGGCGCTCCTTCCGGCCTGCGGCGCAGCATCCACAGGAAGAACGGGCCGCCGGTCAGGGCGGTGAGGACTCCTACCGGGATGTCCTGCGGGGCCGCGAGCGTGCGGGCGGCCAGGTCGGCGAGGACCAGGAACACCGCCCCGCCGAGCGCGACCACCGGGAGCAGCGCGCGGTGCGAGGCGCCGACCGCCATCCGGGCCATGTGCGGGACCATCAGGCCGACGAAGCCGATCGCCCCGCTGTACGCGACGAGCGCCCCGGTCATCAGCGAGGCGAGGACGAAGACGGCGGCCCGGAAGCGGGCGGTGTCCAGGCCGAGGACGGTCGCGCCCTCCTCCCCCACCAGGAGCAGGTCGAGCGGGCGGGCCAGGGTGAGGAGTACGGCGGTGCCGGCGATCAGGGTGACCGTGGGGAGCGCGAGCATGTCCCAGCGGGCCGCGCCGAGGCCGCCGAGGGTCCAGTAGAGGACTTCCTGGAGGTGGTCGGCGCGGGCGGAGGTGACCAGGATCAGGCTGGTCAGGGCGGAGAGGATGTAGGAGACGGCGACCCCGGCGAGGACGAGCCGGTTGGTGGTGAGGCCTCCCCCGCCGCGCGCCAGGGTGTAGACGAGGAGCAGCGAGAGCAGCGCCCCGGCGAAGGCGGCGGCGGGGATCGTGACGGTGGTGGCGAGGGTGGCGCCGATGCCGAGGACGATCACCAGGACCGCACCGGTGGAGGCGCCGGCGGAGACGCCTAGGAGGAACGGGTCGGCGAGCTGGTTCCGTACGAGTGCCTGGAGGACCGTGCCGATGACGGCGAGTCCGGCGCCGACGACGATGCCGAGCAGGACCCGGGGCAGCCGGACGTCCAGGACGATCGTGCGGAACGGGCTCGCGTCCGCTCGGCCGGTCAGGATGTCGATGACCTGGCCGGGCGGGATGCGGACGGAGCCGAGGGCGAGGGCGGCGACCACGGCGGCTGCGAGGAGGGCGGCGAGGACGCCGACGACCAGGGTGTAGCGGAGCAGCCGCCGCGGTGCGGGGGTGCGGCAGGTCACGAGGTGGTGGCCGCCGGGTGGAGCTGGGCCGCGAGCTTCTCGACGGCGGCGGGGACACGGACGCCGAGGACCGCGTCGGAGAGCGGCATGACCGCGAAGCGCTTGTTCTTGATGGCGGGGACGTCGGCGAGGGCCGGGTCGTCGAGGAGGCGCTTCTTCTTCTGGGCGACGGTGGTGGAGCCGTAGTCGTAGATCACGATCGCCTCGGGCTTGCGGGCGACGACGTTCTCCCAGGAGGCGTCCCCGAAGGACTTGTCGAGGTCGGCGAAGATGTTGGTGCCGCCGGCGCGCGTGATCAGCTCGTTGCCGATGCCCTTGCCGCCCGCGGTGAAGGCGGTCTTGTCGCCGCTGTCGTAGACGAAGACGGGGAGGGCCTTGAGGTCCTTGAGCTTCTCGGCGGTCGCCGCGTTGTCGGCCTCGGCCTGCTTGATCCAGGTCTCGGCGCGGTCGGTGACGCCGAAGGTGCGCCCGACCTCGCGGATCTCCTCGTAGAGGGTCTCCATCGGGGTGTCGGCCTTGGCGCAGCTCTCGGTGTTGAGCCGGGTCTCGATGCCGGACTTCTTGAACGCCTCGCGGCCGCGGCCGTCGCCGGCGGTGAAGGCGCTGCTGTAGCCGCCGTAGACGAAGTCGGGGTCGGTGGCGAGGACCTGCTCGTAGGAGGGGTACTCCTTGGCGATGACCGGGACGGAGGCGTAGTCCTTCGCGTACTTCGGCAGGACCTTGTCGTCGAGGTAGGCGGTGCCGACCAGGGACTTGGTGAGGCCGAGCTCCAGCATGATCTCGGTGACGTGCTGGTTCATGGTGACCACGCGCTTCGGCGGGGCCTTGTACGTGGTGGTGACACCGCAGTTGGTGACGGTGTACGGGAAGCCGTCGCTCTTCGCCGCGGCCTTGTTCCCGGTGGGCTCGTCGCCCTCGGGGGTGGAGCAGGCGGTGAGGGCGAGCGGGAGCAGCACGGCGGCGGCTATGAGCGCGGGGGTGCGCCGGGACATGGCGGGGCCTCTCCGGGGGATTTCCGCGTCCCCTGGTCGATGCGAGAAGGCAGCGGGCCAGTTCCTGGCTTCCGGGCCGCCGTCCGCGTACGGAGTCCGTACGGGAAGGGGCCCGGTCACAGTGGCGGGACCGTGCCGGATTCGCACCGGCTTCCTGGTTCCCGCTGCCTTGTGGTCGGGTCTGGGGTGCAGTGTGCCAGACCCGTGCGGCGGTTCGGCGGGGCCCCGGAGGGCGCACTACCGCTCAGTACGCGTCGACGACCTGCACGTCTTCCTCGGTGATCTCGCCGTCCACGATGCGGTACGAGCGGAACTGGAAGGGGCCGGCGCCGTCGGTGTCGGCGGTGGAGACGAGGACGTAGTGGGCGCCGGGCTCGTTGGCGTACGTCACGTCGGTGCGGGAGGGGTAGGCCTCGGTCGCCGTGTGGGAGTGGTAGATGACCACGGGCTCCTCGTCGCGGTCGTCCATCTCGCGGTAGAGCTTGAGGAGGTCGCCGGAGTCGAACTCGTAGAACGTGGGCGAGCGGGCGGCGTTGAGCATCGGGATGAAGCGCTCGGGGCGCCCCGTCCCGGCCGGGCCCGCCACCACGCCGCACGCCTCGTCGGGGTGGTCGGCGCGGGAGTGGGCGACGATCTGGTCGTGGAGCACCTGGGTGATGGTCAGCATGGCGCCAGGATAGGCATGCGGGCCCTCGCGTACCGGTGGGTGGTACGGGAGGGCCCGCATGGTGGACGCCGGGGCCGTGGGGGGGGTGGCCCGGGCGTCCGGGAGGAGGGCCGGTCGTGGGCCCGGGGTCGCCGGGTCCGCCCTCGGGGTCGGTGCTGGGCGAGGACTGGGTCAGCGCTTGGCGAAGGCCGTGTTCTCCGGGTTGCGCGACTTGAGCACCAGGTAGGAGACGCCCAGGAGGAGCGCCCAGACCGGGGCACAGTAGAGCGAGATCCTGGCGTCCTTGTCGACCGCCATCATCACGATGACCATGCCGATGAAGGCGAGCGCGAACCAGCTGGTGTACGGGGCGCCCGGCGCCTTGAACGAGGAGTGCGGGAGCACGCCCCGGTCGGCCAGGCGGCGGTAGCGGATCTGGCTGAACAGGATCATGATCCAGGCCCACATGCCGGAGATGGTCGCGAAGGAGACGACGTAGTTGAACGCCTCGCCCGGCCACTGGTAGTTGATCCAGACGCCGACGAGCATCAGGGCGGCGGAGAAGGTGGTGCCGACGAGCGGCAGGCCGTTCTTCGTCAGCTTGGTGAAGGCGCGCGGGCCCTGTCCGTTCATGGCCAGGTCGCGGAGCATGCGGCCGGTGGAGTACATGCCGGAGTTGCAGGAGGAGAGCGCCGCGGTCAGGACGACGAAGTTGACGATGGCGGCGCCGATGCCGAGCCCCATCTCCTCGAAGGCCTTCACGAACGGCGAGACGCCCGGCTTGAACGTGGACCACGGGACGACCGACAGGATCATGATCAGCGCGCCGACGTAGAAGACGGCGATGCGCCACGGCACGGTGTTGATGGCCTTGGGCAGCACGGTCTTGGGGTCCTTGGACTCCCCGGCGGTGACGCCGACCAGCTCGACGGCGAGGAAGGCGAACATGACGATCTGGAGCGTCATCAGCATGCCGCCGATGCCGTTGGGGAAGAAGCCCCCGTCGTTCCAGAGGTTGGAGACGGTCGCGGTGTCGCCCGCGTCGGAGAAGCCGAGGGTCAGCACGCCGGCGCAGATGAGGATCATGCCGACGATCGCGGTGACCTTGACCATGGAGAACCAGAACTCCAGCTCACCGAAGAGCTTCACGGAGATCAGGTTGGCGCCGTACAGAATGACGGTGAAGACGAGTGCGGACAGCCACTGCGGAATGTCCCACCAGTACGTCATATAGGTGGCGGCGGCGGTGACTTCGGTGATTCCGGTGACCACCCAGAACAGCCAGTACGTCCAGCCCGTCACGAATCCGAAGAAGGGCCCGATGAATTCGCGGGCGTACTCCGAGAAGGAGCCGGAGACCGGGCGGTACATGAGCAGTTCGCCCAGGGCCCGCATGATGAAGAAGATGACCAGGCCCGCGAGGACGTAAGCCAGGATGAGGCTGGGTCCGGCCCGGTCGATCGCTTTGCCCGCGCCGAGGAAGAGCCCGGTGCCGATGGCTCCGCCGATGGCGATCATCTGGATCTGACGGGCGCCCAGACCTCGCTGGTACCCCTCGCCACCGGTCTCGGTCCCGTCGGCTTCCGCGCCGGGCCTTCCCTTGTCGGCCTGTCCCTCGTCGACCTGTGCCGATGTCATGTGTGGTGCGCCTTTCTCCACGCCGATCCGCGCCCTCAAGGCTGCGGATCAGGTCCTGATCCCCCCGGATATGGATGGAGTGCCACCGGCGTTCGGCCGGCTGGTGGCGGCCCCGGGAACAGGGGTGGCGTCCCCGGGCGTCGTGAAGATTTATCACGGCCGTCACAGGACACCATGGGACATTCTGTGGCGCACCCCACAGATAAAAGCGGACAAGGAGCGCCATCCACCATGAATGGCGCTTATGACTTGGCGGGATCATTACCCGGATCTGAGCGTCCGTTGAGCGAACACGGACGCCTCGCCGGTCGGGGCGGAGGATTACTGCATCAGGGTTTCGACGAGCGTTTCCTGGAGCGCCCCGAGCCAGAGATAAGCCATCACCATCGGCTTGCGCGGGTCGCTGTCGGGGAGCCGGTAGAGCGACCCCTCCTCGCCCTCGCCCTCGTCGGAGACGTCCAGCCGGGTGCCGATGGTGAGGCGCAGGTCGTTGAGCGAGCCGAGCCAGGAGCGGCACTCGTCGGCGGTGAGGGTGAGTACGGCCGCGCCGTCCCCGGCGGGCGAGAGCGCGTCCAGCGTCCGGACGACGGCGAGGGCGTCCTCGCGCTTGCGGGAGCGCAGGTCGATCTCGGTGAAGCGGCGGAACTCGGCGGACAGCGCCCGCAGCTCCTCCTCGGACTTCGCCTCGGGGGCGGCCCCGTCGGGACCTCCGTAGGCGTCGGGGAAGAGCCGGGCCAGGGCCGGGTCCGACGGCGGCTTGCTGGGGCCCTCGGCGAAGAGCGCGGCGAGCGGGTCCTCGCCGTCGGCGGGTGTCTCGCCCGGGCCGATCAGTTCGAGCAGCTGCACGGCGAGGGAGCGCAGGATCGAGATCTCGACCTCGTCGAGCGCGACGGCCGCGCCGCCGCCCGGGGTGGCCTCGAAATGGCCGGCCATGGATTCTCCGATGGTGGGTCGAACGGGGCAGGGGGTACGTACGGCGGCGGGGCCGCTAGTTGCGGTCCTGGGTGAGGGTGGCCCACAGCCCGTAGCCGTGCATGGCCTGGACGTCGCGCTCCATCTCCTCGCGGCTCCCGCTGGAGACGACGGCGCGGCCCTTCTGGTGCACGTCGAGCATGAGCTTGTGGGCCTTGTCCTTGGAGTAGCCGAAGTAGGCCTGGAAGACATAGGTCACATAGCTCATGAGATTGACCGGGTCGTTGTGGACGAGCGTCACCCACGGGACGTCCGGCTCGGGGACCGCGAAGGTCTCCTCGGCCGAATCAGGACGTTCGATCTCTACGGGGGTAGCAACGCTCACCTGTCCCATGCTGCCACCCGGGCGGTCCCCGCGCACAAACGGACCCCACATCTCGTCAGTTTGACGAATAGGGGGTAGCATCCCTGCCATGAACTCAGCGGACCTCGGGCGACGGGTCGGCGTTCCGTCGACCGCGCTCTTCACCGACCAGTACGAGCTGACCATGGTGCAGGCGGCCCTCAAGGCGGGCACCGCCGGCCGGCACTCGGTCTTCGAGGCGTTCACCCGCCGGCTGCCCGAGGGGCGGCGGTACGGGGTCGTCGCGGGCACCGGGCGGGTGCTGGACGCGGTGGAGAACTTCCACTTCGACGACGAGATGATCGGCTTCCTGCGCCAGCAGAACATCGTGGACGAGCCGACCCTGGAATGGCTGGCCGGATACCGCTTCAGCGGCGACATCTGGGGCTACCCGGAGGGCGAGGTGTACTTCCCGGGCTCGCCGATCCTGCGGGTCGAGGGGTCCTTCGCCGAGTGCGTGCTGCTGGAGACGGTGATCCTCTCCATCCTCAACCACGACTCCGCGATCGCGGCGGCCGCCTCGCGGATGTCGGCGGCGGCCGGGGGGCGCCGGCTGATCGAGATGGGGGCGCGGCGGACGCACGAGCTGTCGGCGGTGGCCTCGGCGCGTGCGGCGTACGTCGGCGGGTTCGACGCCACCTCCGACCTGGCGGCCGGGTTCCGCTACGGGATCCCGACGGTCGGCACCAGCGCGCACGCCTTCACGCTGCTGCACGACACCGAGCGGGACGCGTTCCGGGCGCAGGTGGACTCGCTGGGGCGGGGCACGACGCTGCTGGTCGACACGTACGACGTGACCGAGGCGGTGCGGGCGGCGGTGGAGATCGCGGGGCCGGAGCTCGGGGCCGTACGGATCGACTCGGGCGATCTGCTGCTGGTCGCGCACCGGGTGCGGCAGCAGCTGGACGAGCTGGGGGCGACGAACACGAAGATCGTGGTGACCTCGGACCTGGACGAGTACGCGATCGCCTCGCTGGCGGCCGCGCCGGTGGACGCGTACGGGGTGGGCACGCAGCTGGTGACCGGGAGCGGGCACCCCACGTGCTCGATGGTCTACAAGCTGGTGGCGCGGGCCGGTGGGGCGGCGGACGCGGGGGCCGATGCTCCGCTGGTGCCGGTGGCGAAGAAGTCGATGGGGGCGAAGTCGTCGGTGGGGGGTCGCAAGTGGGCGGCGCGCCGGGTCGACGAGGGCGGCGTCGCCGAGGCCGAGGTGATCGGGACCGGGGCGGTGCCGGAGGGGCTCGTGGGGCGGGAGCTGCTGGTGGAGCTGGTGCGGGATGGGGTGGTGGTGGCTCGGGAGCCTCTGGAGGCGGCTCGGGAGCGGCATGTGGCGGCCCGGGGTGGGCTGCCGATGTCGGCGATGCAGTTGTCTCGGGGCGAGCCGGTGATCGGGACGGAGTACGTGTGAGGCCCTGGGGCCTCGGAAGGTGCGGGAGCCTCGCCGCGCCGGTTCCGTCCTCAAGCGCCGGACGGGCTGGGGTGGCGGCCCGACGGGCCGATCTGGGTAGGGGTTGATTGTCAGGGCCTAGTCTCTACGCTCGTTGGCATCCCCGTGAACGTTGGAATATCTCCGCTCTCTCCCCACCTAAGGACACCCGCCATGCACCGCGCATTGATCGTCGTGGACGTTCAGAACGACTTCTGCGAGGGCGGCAGCCTCGCGGTGGCGGGTGGTGCCGATGTCGCCGCCGCCATCACCGATCTCATCGGTGAGGCCCAGCCCGGCTACCGGCACGTCGTGGCCACCCGGGACCACCACGTGGACCCCGGTGACCACTTCTCCGAGACGCCGGACTTCGTGGACTCCTGGCCGGTGCACTGCGTCGCCGGGACCGAGGGGGTCGGGTTCCACCCGAACTTCGCACCCGCCGTCGCCTCCGGGGCCATCGACACCGTCTTCGACAAGGGCGCCCACTCGGCCGCGTACAGCGGTTTCGAGGGTGCCGACGAGAACGGGACCGGTCTCGCCGAGTGGCTGCGTGAGCGGTCCGTCACCGAGGTCGACGTGGTGGGCATCGCCACCGACCACTGCGTACGGGCCACCGCCCTGGACGCGGCCCGTGAGGGCTTCGTCACCCATGTGCTGCTCGACCTGACCGCCGGGGTCTCCTCCGCCACCACCGAGAAGGCCCTGGACGAGCTCCGGACGGCGGGCGTGAAGCTCTCCGGGAAGCCGGTCGTGGCCGAAGCCCTCTAGGAGCCTGAGGCCCTACGCCGCCGGGCGGGCGGGGCCGGCGTGGCCCGCCGGGCCCAGCAGGGCCCTGATCGGGTGCCACAGCTCCTGGCCCGCCTGGGGCGCCGCCCGCCACAGCAGGCCGTCCGGGTGGTGCAGCACCGCCGTGATCTCGTCCGGTGTGGGCGGCCGGTCGTTGCCGCGCAGGTACACCGCCCGCAGCCCCAGATTGCGCAGCCTGGTCAGGGCGCGCGCCCGGTTCGCCGCGTGGACCAGCACCCGTACCGGGGCGCCCGGGCCCGTTCCCGCACTCGTGCTCGTACCCGTACCGCCGGACGGTCTGGTGAGGGTGAGGGCCACCACCACCGTGCCGTTCGGCAACCTGCAGAAACCTCCGCCTGCCATGCTCCGCACTCCCCCGTGAGACGTCGTGTCAATAAGGATGTGAACAAGACGCACCTAAACACGATCGGCCGCCGCCCGCTAGAGGGCGACGGCCGATCATGCTCTGACCTGCGGGTTTATGGAATTATCGGCCCGAGGGGCTGACCAGCACGGTCATCGAGGAGCCGCTGGCCGGCTCCAGGAGGATGGAGATGCGGGTGTTGGTGTCAGAAACCTTGACACTGCCCGTCGGGTTCTCCTTGTACCAGTAGGTGCCCTTGCGGTCGTCGAAGACCGGGTTGCCCAGCGAGGGCTGGATCTTCAGCGGCACGTCCGCGTTGTGGAGCGTGAAGCCCTTGTTCGGGTACCAGCTGAACGGGGCGTCGAACGGCTGGATCTTGTTGCGCAGGAGCGAGCCGTCCTTCCACTTGAGCGGCTTGGCGTGCGCGTCGACCGGCAGGATCAGACCCTCGCCCGGGTGGACGGAGGTGTTGTTGTCCTTCTGGGAGGTGTCCCAGAGCCAGACGAGCAGACCCGTCTGGTACGCGTAGTGCTCGACCCAGTCGGGGCGGGTGGTGGAGAAGCCGAAGTTGTACGGGCCGACCTTGAGGGTCTCGTCGTACGACACGTACTGGCGGTTCTCCGCGATGTAGTACTGCGGGTAGTCCTGCGTGAACGACTCACCGATCCGCGAGAAGCCCTTCACCGTCCAGCCGTTGTCACCGTCCTCGGCGTTGTCCGAGAAGAGGGTGGCGCCGTCGGCGGTGATGGTGATCTCGTCGGCCGCGAAGCCCTTGCCGCCCGCGCCGCCGTCCGTCTGGTAGCGGAAGCGGAGGTCGACCTTCTTGCCCGCGTAGGCGTCCAGCGGGAAGGAGAGCTTCTGGTACGCGCCCGAGACGTCGGTTAGGGCCGGCTTGTCGCTGGCGTCGCGCGGGATGGCCTTGCCGTCGGCGGTGCCGTCGAGCGCGGTCCAGCTCGTGCCGCCGTTGTCGGACACCTCGGTGTAGAGGTAGTCGTAGTCGGCCTCGATGTCGTACCAGCCCGAAAGGTCCAGCTTGGCCGAGGACTTGCCGGTCAGGTCGACCGAGCGGGTCAGGGTGTTCGACAGGTTGTCGCCCCGGTCGCTCCACCACTGCTTCGTCCCCTGGGCGGGCTTGACGACGGTGGTGGTGACGGCCTTGGCCGGCAGCTCGACGACGAGCGCCTGCGGGTCCTTGGTGTTGTACTCCGAGACGCCCAGCTTGTGCAGCGAGGTCTTGCCCGCCTTGGCCTTGTCGTAGTCGAGCCAGCCCAGCTGGAGCTTGTCCCACGAGGTCATGTCGCCCGGCAGGTTGCCGATCTCGCCCTTGCCGGTGCCGAGCCAGGAGCCCGCCGACATCAGGGACCAGAAGCCGACCGAGTTCTCGCCGCCGCCGGAGGTGTCGTACAGGTCCGGGAGGCCGAGGTCGTGGGCGTACTCGTGGGCGAAGACGCCCAGGCCGCCGTTCTCGGGCTGGACGGTGTAGTCGCCGACCCAGATGCCGGTCTCACCGATCTGCGCGCCGCCGGCCTTGTTGTCGGCCGGGCCGGTCGCGCCCGCGTTGGTGCCGTACGCGTACCAGCGGTGCGCCCAGATGGCGTTGGGGCCCTCGGCGCCGCCGCCGGCGGACTCGTCCTCGCCGGCGTGGACCAGCTGGAAGTGGTCGATGTAGCCGTCCGGCTCGTTGAAGTTGCCGTCGCCGTCGAAGTCGTAGCGGTCCCACTGGTCGTACTCGGCCAGGTTCGCCTTGATCTGCGCGTCCGTGCGGCCCTTGGCCTTCTGGTCGGCGACCCAGGCGTTGACGCCGTCGCGGACCGCGTCCCAGACGTTGGCGCAGTTGGACTGGCCGCAGTAGTTGGAGCCGTAACGGGCCTCGTTGTAGTCGACCTTCACCCAGTCGGAGACCTGGCCCTCGACCGAGTAACGGCCCGAGGAGGTCTTCTCGTAGTAGGTCTTGAGCGAGTGGACGTTCTTGCCCTCGCCGAAGTACAGCTTCTCGAAGTGCGCCTGGTTGTAGTCGGCCTTCCAGGCGGTGCTGTTGTCCTTCTTCGGGTCCGGCTTGGCGATCTCGTTGTGCGCCGGGCCGGGCGTACCGCCGTACTTCTTGACGGGCGGCTTGGGGCCGTCGCCGTCCGGGTCGAACAGGGTGGTGTCGTCGACCTTGTCGCCGAACTCCAGCAGGATGGTGAAGATCTTGTCGGTCTTCTCCCGCCCGAGCTCCACGTACTTCTTGTTGCCGAGCTTGACGACCTTGGAACCGCTCTTGGTCGTCACCTTCTTGTCCCCGGCGAGCACCTGCTCCAGCGCGGCCTCCCGCTGCGCTGCCTGCTGTTCGCTGAAGGGGCCTTCGAGGTTGTGCTCCACATGTCCCTTGCCGGGCGCCGGGTCATGGCGGTCGGCGGTCGGAGCGGCGGAGGCGGTGAAACCTGACGTGGTGTCATGCGCCTGGGCGGTGGCGAAGGTCGAGGCCGTCGCCGCGGTCGCGGCCATGGCCACGACAACAGCAGCGGCGCGAAGCGCCCGTCTCTGATTGGTCACTTGATGCAGTCCTCCCCGGGCGTCCCGCGTGGCGGCCAGGGGGGTATGGAGAGGGCCGCGCGCGTGAACGCGTCACAAGTGACGACATTCGATCGGAGTTGCGAGAGAAAAGACAGACCTTGACTTGAACAGACCAAGTGCACTATGCAGGAGCGCTTTCCCGATATACGGACAGGATCACCGCCAACGGGCGCGCCAAGCCCTCCGGTTGGTGAGAGGCGTGACTCCGTGCGCCCCCTGTGCACCGGTACCGTGGGTTAGGTCACGCTTACTACCGGTCCCGGTCGGGCATCCACCGTCGTAGGGTCGGAAGGCACCTGTGCACGTGCCGACCGCTCCGCCCATCCGACGTCCCGAGGACGGAAACCGCCATGCCGCGTCCGACTGCCGCACAGCTCGTCTACGGTTCGGCCACCGTCATCTGTACGACCCTCGCCCTGCTGCTGCTCTCCGGTACGGAGTCGGGCATCGGCGTGGGCCTCGCCGCCGTCACCGCGCTCGCGCTCGGCCTGCTGGTGGCCGTGCGCCTGCCCCAGCCCCGGCAGACCGCCCCGGCCCGGACGGCGCACCCGCACCCCACCGCCGCCCGGGCACACCCTGCCCTGGACGGCCTCGGCGCCCGGGAGCGCGTGCCGGCCGCACGCTCGTCCCAGCACCAACAGGCGGACCGGCAGCACTCGCTGCGCCGCTGAGTCCCGCCGCGCTTCCGGCAGCCGGGCGGGTCACGTACCCGCCCGGCTGCCGGCATGCCTGGTGTTCCTACCTGGCCGCGACCACCACGGTCTTGGCCGCCTTGTCCTGGAGCCCCTGCCGGTAGGGCTTGTCCGTGAACATCAGCACGATGTTGATCAGCCACCACAGGCACGGGCAGCACAGCAGCGCCGGAGCCCACAGGACGACGGCCCGCATCAGCGCGGCCCCGGTGTCGGGCACCCGGCCGTCGTTGAGCATGGCCACGCGCAGCTTCAGCAGCCGCTTGCCCAGGGTCCGGCCGTCCTTGTGGGTGAAGTACGTGTCGTACGCGACGTAGACGACCAGGCCGATGAACGACCACAGGAACTGGTGGCCGCTGTAGGCGCCGTCGAACCCGTCACCGCCGTCCCCGTCGACATCGATCGCCCCGCCCCACGGCAGCGAGATCAGGTACAGCGGGATCGAGATGATGAGGAAGTCGATCAGCCGCGCCAGGATCCGCTTGCCCGGCTCGGCCAGCGGCGGCATCCCCGCCAGTGGGTCCGGCGCCCCGAAACCCCCGCCGCTTCCGTACGGGTCGTTCGGCGGGGGCGGGGGCGGGGGCGGGGCGCTCCCGTAGGGCGGCTGACCGCCCGACGGCGGCTGACCGTACGGCGGCTGACCGCCTGACGGAGGCGGGGGCGGAGCGCTCCCGTACGGCGGCTGACCGTCTGACGGCGGCGGGGGCTGCTGCGGCTTCTTGACGAACGGATCGTCGTCCTCGGGCGGCTGGCCGGGCGTCGGCTGGTCGTTGCTCATGGGGGCAGTGCATCCCGTGCCACCGGGGCCCGCAACGGCTCAGGTGCGTTCGGGGGACGCGGGGCGGCATACGAGTCTACGGCGGGCCTCCGCAGGCCGCCTGCCCATCCGCTCAGGCCGCCGCCTGCTCATCCGCATCAGGCCGCCTGCCCATCCGTTCAGCCCGCCACGAACGTGCGGGCCGCCTTGTCGTGCCAGCACTGGCGCCAGGGGCGGTCGATCAGGCACCACAGCACGTTCGCCACGCCGATGACCAGGAGCCCCAGCACCCCGTAGACGAGCCAGCGGCGCAGGGCCGCTCCCAGCGTGGGTGAGTCGTGGGACTCGATGTCCCGTACGTCGAGCCCGAAGATCTTCTTGCCGAGCGTGCGGCCCCACTTGGCGGTGGGCAGCGCCTCCAGGAGGAAGCCGAGGACGAGGAAGGCCGCGATCAGGGCCCCGAGCAGCGTGCCGGTGGTGGAGTCCAGCAGCCAGACGGTGACGGTCTCGCCGGTCTGCTTGGCCGCGGTGATCTTCCGGTCGATGTGGTCCATCGCCTGGGTGCCCAGGGGGATGGCCACCGCACCGACGACCGTGCCGAGCACCAGGTTGTCGACCAGCCGGGCGGCGAACCGCTTGCCGAGCCCGGCGGGCCGGGCCGCCGCCTGGGCGCGGACGAGCTGCTGGAAGGGGTCGTCGGCCGCCGGGGGCTTCCAGGGCACGACGGGCTGGTCCGGACCCGCCGCCGTCCCGGCCCCGGGTCCGGACCCGGACTGCGCGAAGGGGGGCTGCTGTTGCTGGTGGGGCAGGGGGTGGGGCTGCTGGTGCAGGGACCGGGGCGCCGGCTGCTGCTGGTGTTGCTGCTGTTGCTGCTGCTGTTCGGGCTGGGCCAGTTGGTGGACCTGCTGCGCCCAGGACGCCGAACCGCCGCCGGGGCCCGGGGTCAGCGGCGTGGGTACGGAGGGGGCGGCGGGGACGGCCGGAACCTGGACCGGACCCTGCCGCGCCTCCTGCGGGGCGGGCGCGGGGGCGGGGGCGGGGGCCGGCACGGGAAGGGGCTGGGCGGCGGCGGGGGCAGAGGCTGCCGGGAGTCCCTGCGGACCCTGCGGCGTACCGGTGTTCGGCGGTACGGGGTCGGGGCGCGGGGCGCTCCCCCGTACGGCGTTCGGCTGTGCGGCACCGGCCTGCGGGCCCACCGCGCGGATCGTGACCGTGCCCTCCGTCGGCGGTCGCGCCCCCGCCTCCTCCGCCGCCGCCCCGCCACCGTCCCGCATCCCCGGCAGCGCGCCGCGCGTGGGGTCCTGGGCGAGGGGCGTGCGCGGGTCGGCCGGGGCCGTGGCGGGCTCCGGGGCCGGGCCGCCCCACGAGATCCGGCGGTCCCGCTCGCCGCCGAAGCCGGCCTGACGCGCGGAGTCCGCCTGCCAGACGGACCCGGCCTCGCCCTCCGGCCCGCCCTCGTAACGCTCGGCATCGGCGGACCCGTTCGTGCCGTCCGAGAGCCCGTTCTCCTCCTCGTCGAAGAAGATCGGCCCGGTCTCCTCCACCGGCGCTGCCTGTGCCTGCTGCGGCGCGGGCCGGCTCGTACCGGGCACCCAGGACGCGCCGTTCCAGTACCGGACGTAGCCGGGGATGGAGGGGTCCGGGTAGTAGCCCTCACGGGGGCTGTCGTCACCGGGTGCCGGAGTTGGCGCGCTCATCAGCGGGTCCCGTATCTCTTCGAGGCCTCAGGCCGTTCGGCGCCGGGAGGGCGGACGGCCTCAATACAAGGGTCCACATCTATCAGACCGCCACGTATCCCCGGGCCGGTCCGCCTGTTTGGGACCACTTTCGCGACGGATCGAAGTTTTTTTGAGAAGTCGCGTAATAGGTGGCGGGGAGGGCGCTCTCTCCTTGTGCGGGACGGTCAGCGGGACCGGCCCATGAGCACCGGAAGGTCGTGCATTCTCATGATGAACATCGTGGAACGTGAGCTGGAGCTGAAGCTCGTCCTGTCCCCCGAGCGGTCCATCCCGGTCCCCGCCCGGCTGACGTACCGCACGGACGACCCGTACGCCGTGCACATCGCCTTCCACATCTCCTCCGATTCGCCCGTGCACTGGACGTTCGCCCGGGAGCTGCTGGTGGAAGGCGTGTTCCGGCCGTGCGGGCACGGGGACGTACGGATCTGGCCGACGAAGATCGAGAACCGCAGCGTGATCTGCGTGGCCCTCACCTCCCCCGACGGCAACGCCCTCCTCGAAGTGCCCTCGGCCGCCGTGGCCGCCTGGGTGGAGCGGACCCTGCGCGTGGTGCCGCCGGGCACGGAGAGCGACCGGCTCGGGATCGACGAGGCGCTGGCGGAGCTGCTGGCCCCGCTGCCGGCGGACGACCTGTGGCTGAGCGACCCGTGGTCGGCGGACGAGTCGCCGTCCCAGGACGGTGAGGCGTGAGGGCCCCCGTAAGAAGCGGGCGTGAGGGCCCTGTGAGCAGCGGGTGGTGTCAGAAGAGCTTGCCGGGATTTCAGAAGAGCTTGCCCGGGTTGAGGAGGCCGAGCGGGTCGAAGGCGGCCTTGATACCGCGCTGGAGCTCGATACCGGTCTCGCCCAGTTCGCGGGCGAGCCACTCCTTCTTGAGGACGCCGACGCCGTGCTCGCCGGTGATGGTCCCGCCCAGCTCCAGGCCGAGCGCCATGATCGCGTCGAAGGACTCACGGGCCCGGCGGGACTCGTCGGGGTCGGTGTGGTCGAAGCAGACGACGGGGTGGGTGTTGCCGTCGCCCGCGTGGGAGCAGACGCCGATGGTCAGGTCGTACCGCTCGGCGATGGCGGCGGTGCCCGCGAGCATCTCGCCGAGCCGGGAGCGCGGTACGCAGACGTCGTCGATCATCGTGGCGGACTTGACGGCCTCCAGCGCGGTGAGCGACATCCGGCGGGCCTGGAGGAGGAGTTCGGACTCGGTGGGATTATCGGCCGGGACCACTTCGGTGGCCCCCGCAGCCGTGCAGAGCGCTCCGACGGCGGCGAGGTCGGCCGCCGGGTCGGGGGTGTCGAAGGCGCAGAGGAGGAGCGCCTCGGTGGTCTCCGGCAGCCCCATGGAGGCCAGTCGGTTGACGGCACGCACGGTCGTCCGGTCCATCAGTTCGAGGAGTGACGGGGTGTGACCGCGTTCCATGATCCGGCACACAGCGTCACAGGCGGCGGCTGCCGAGGGGAACTCCGCGGCGAGCACGAGCTGTTGCGGCGGCTGCGGTTTGAGCGCGAGGACGGCCTTGACGACGATCCCGAGGCTGCCCTCGGAGCCGACGAAGAGCCGGGTCAGGTCGTAGCCGGCGACGCCCTTCGCCGTCCGGCGGCCGGTGGTCAGGAGCCGCCCGTCGGCGAGGACGACGTCCAGACCGAGGACGTACTCGGCGGTGACCCCGTACTTCACGCAGCACAGACCGCCGGAGGCCGTGCCGATGTTGCCGCCGATGGTGCAGGTCTCCCAGCTGGAGGGGTCCGGCGGGTAGTAGAGGCCGTGTTCGTTCACCGCGCGTGACAGCACCGCGTTGATGACGCCCGGCTCGACGACGGCGATCCGGTCGACCGGGCTGATCTCCAGGATCCGGTCCATCTTCACCAGGGAGAGCACGATGCAGCCGTCCGAGGCGTTGGCCGCGCCGGACAGGCCGGTACGGGCACCCTGCGGGACGACGGGGACGCGGAGTTCGGTGGCGGTGCGCATGACGTGCTGGACCTGCTCGACGGTGCGCGGGAGGACGACGACGGCCGGGGTGCCGGCCTCGCAGAAGCTCGCCATGTCGTGGGCGTAGGACGCGGTGACGTCCGCATCGGTGATCAGGGCCTCGGCGGGGAGCCCGGTGCGCAGGCGTTCGAGAAGATCGCTCATGGTTCCAGCGTGGCACCCGGGGGCCAATGGTGTGAACCCGTCGGCGGGAGCGATCCCAAGGAGCGGTGTGCTCGTATGACTGACGCACAGTGATGGCCATGGATGTCATGCCCCAGCAGGATCCCGAGTCCCGCCGGCCGTCCCAGCCGTCCCCGGAGGGCCCGCGTCCGCCGCACGACGCGACGCCCGGTGCGGACCCCCGTACGACCCCCGGTGCGGACCCCTACGTGATGCCCGCCGAAGGCGCCACCGCCGTACCGCCTCCCCCGCCCACCCTGCGGACGACCCTGCGCCGGGCCGCGTTCGGGGCGGTGGCGGCGGGTGTGCTGCTGGCCGGGGCGCTGGTGGCCGTACCGGACGGGAAGGACGACCGCCCGAAGGAGCCGGGTCCGGTGGAGCGGGCCGAGGCGGCGGCGACCGCGGGTTCCCCCGCCTCCCTCTCGGATCTGACCGCGCTGATCGGGGACCGGCAGAAGTGGGTGGAGGCGCATCCGGCCGACGCGCCGTCGTGGGCGACGCTCGGTTCGGCGTACGTGGAGTGGGGGCGGCGCTCGGCGGACGCGGCGTACTTCGGGCGCGCGGAGGAGGCGCTGAAGCGGTCGCTGGAGGCGCGGCCGGGTGAGCGCGGGAACGGCGAGGCGTGGGTGGGGATGGCGGCGCTGGCCAACGCCCGGCACGACTTCCTGGCGGCGAAGCGGTGGGGCGAGACGGTACGGAAGCAGGACCCGAAGACCTGGAGCGTGTACCCGGTCCTCATCGACGCCTACACCGGGCTCGGGGACGTCAAGGCGGCGACCGAGGCGACGGAGAAGTTCGGCGAGCTGCGCAAGGGCGTCCCCGCGCTGGCCCGCACCGCCGACCTCTACCGGGGCCAGGGCTGGCGCGAGGACGCGCTCGCCACCGCCCGGGAGGCTGCGGACCGGGCGACGGCGCCCGCCGAGAAGGCCGAGGCGCTGCACCGGCTGGGCGAGCTGGCCTGGGAGCGGGGCGAGCCGGAGGAGGCGGTGGCGCAGTTCGACGCGGCGCTGCGCACGGACGCCGGCCACCACGCGTCGCTGGCGGGCAAGGCCCGGGCGCTGGTGGCGCTGGACCGGACGGACGAGGCGGTGGCCGCGTACCAGAGCGTCATGAGCAAGCTCCCGCGCCCGGCGTATGCCCTCGAACTCGGCGAGCTGTACGCGTCCCTGGAGCTCGACGGCGACGCACGGAGCCAGTACGGGAAGCTGGCCGAGCTGCTGGAGCAGGCCAAGGCGGCCGGGGTCGACGAGTCGGTGGTCCAGGCCCGCTACGAGAGCGACCACGGGGACCCGGCGGTGGCGGTGGAGCTGCTGCGCGGCCAGTGGAAGAAGCAGCACCGCAGTGCGGCGGTGGCGGACGCGCTGGGCTGGGCGCTGCACCGGGCGGGCAAGTCGGAGGAGGGGTTGGAGTACGCGCGGCAGGCGGTGGACACGGGCGTGCGGAACGCCTCGTACGCGTACCACCTGGGCGTGATCGAACGGGAGCTGGCGCAGTACGGTCCGGCCCGCCGCCACCTGGAGGAGGCCCTGCGCACCAACCCGGCCTTCTCGCCGCTGGACGCGCCGAAGGCCCGGGAGGCGCTGGAGACGCTCGGTGAGCCGCCGCCGGGCGGGCCGGGGGACATGCAGCCGCCGCCTCCCCCGCCTCCGCCGGTCCCGTCGCCGGAGCCGAAGCGGGAGGCCGGGCCGGAGCCGAAGCCCGAGCCGAAGAAGGAGCCGAAGCGGGAGTCGCCCAAGCCGGAGGCCCCGGCGCCCGCTCCTTCGCAGACGGCTCCGGCCCCGTCGAAGGCGGCCCCGAGCAGCCCGGCGGCGGTGGAGGCGGACTCGTCGAAGTCTCCGTAACCCTGGGCCGGAAACGGCGTACGCCACCGCGGTCCAGGGTGCTGCCCCGGGCCGCGGTGGCGTATGTATCCGCGGAAAGGCTGGGCTCAGAGGTTGCCGCGCTTCTCCTGCTCGCGCTCGATCGCCTCGAAGAGGGCCTTGAAGTTGCCCTTGCCGAAGCCCATGGAGCCGTGGCGCTCGATCATCTCGAAGAAGACGGTCGGCCGGTCCTGGACCGGCTTGGTGAAGATCTGCAGCAGGTAGCCGTCCTCGTCGCGGTCGACCAGGATCTTCAGCTCGCGCAGGGTCTCGACCGGCACCCGGGTCTCGCCGGCCCACTCGCCGAGGGTGTCGTAGTACGAGTCGGGGGTGTCGAGGAACTGCACACCGGCCGCGCGCATCGACCGGACCGTGGAGACGATGTCGTTGGTGGCGAGCGCGATGTGCTGGACGCCGGCGCCGCCGTAGAACTCCAGGTACTCGTCGATCTGCGACTTCTTCTTCGCGATCGCCGGCTCGTTGATCGGGAACTTCACCTTCAGCGTGCCGTCGGCGACGACCTTCGACATCAGGGCGGAGTACTCGGTGGCGATGTCGTCGCCCACGAACTCCTTCATGTTGGTGAAGCCCATGACCTCGTTGTAGAAGCCGACCCACTCGTTCATCCGGCCCAGCTCGACGTTGCCGACGCAGTGGTCGATGGCCTGGAAGGTCCGCTTGGCCGGCGGCTCCACGATCGGCTTGGCCGGGGCGAAGCCGGGGAGGTACGGGCCGTCGTAACCGGAGCGCTCCACCAGGGTGTGGCGGGTCTTGCCGTACGTGGCGATGGCGGCGAGGACGACGGTGCCGTGCTCGTCCTTGACCTCGTGCGGCTCGGTGAGGCCGCGGGCGCCGTGCTCGACGGCGTACGCGTACGCGGCGCGGGCGTCCGGGACCTCGATGGCGAGGTCGACGACGCCGTCCCCGTGCTCGGCGACGTGGTCGGAGAGGAAGGTGCCCCACTCGGTGGACGCCTTGATCACGGAGGTGAAGACGAAGCGGGCGGCGCCGTTGGTGAGGACGTAACTCGCGGTCTCGCGGCTGCCGTTCTCCGGTCCGGAGTAGGCCACGAGCTTCATGCCGAAGGCGGTCGAGTAGTAGTGCGCGGCCTGCTTGGCGTTGCCCACGGCGAAGACGACCGCGTCCATTCCCTTGACCGGGAAGCGGTCGGCCTGCGCGGCGGTGTCAGGGCTGGTGTGCAGAGTCTCAGTCATGTTCGAAGGCTCTCCCCGCATCGCAAGGTGCGCAATAGTTCGCGCATTCACTGGTCAATGTGTGCAGTCGCTCGCCATGATGGCCGGACTATCTGTACAGGGTGACCACCGGAGGCGGGCCCATGGCGATCGATCATCTGGACGGCCGGCTCATCGTGCTGCTCGCGCGGGAGCCGCGCATCGGCGTCCTCGAAGCATCCCGGCGGCTCGGCGTGGCGCGCGGGACCGTACAGGCGCGGCTGGACCGCCTTCAGTCGAATGGCGTCATCCGGGGGTTCGGGCCGGACGTGGACCCGGCGGCGCTCGGCTATCCGGTCACCGCGTTCGCGACGCTGGAGATCAAGCAGGGGCAAGGGGCCGACGTGCGGGCCCATTTGGGCGGCGTACCGGAGGTGCTGGAGCTGCACACCACCACCGGGCACGGGGACATGTTCTGCCGGCTGGTGGCCCGTTCCAACGCCGATCTCCAGCGGGTGATCGACCGGGTTGTCGGATTTGATGGCATTGTCCGGGCCTCCACGGCGATCGTCATGGAGAACCCGGTTCCGCTGCGGATCATCCCGCTGGTGGAACAGGCGGCCCAGGACACCGACTAGGCCTGACCCGCGCGGCAGGCCCCGGGCCGAGGGAGTGCCGTGTGAGCTTCTGGGAGTATCTGAACACCCGCCACCAACAGCTCCTCACGGACGCGTTCCAGCACGTCAGCGCGGTCTTCCAGTGCATGGTCATCGCCACCGTGCTGGGTGTGGTCATCGGGGTGGTGAGCTACCGCAGCGGCTGGGGCGGCTCGCTGGCCATCACCTCCACGGCGACGATCCTCACCATCCCCTCGCTGGCCGCGATCGGTCTGCTGATCCCGCTGGTCGGGCTGGGCGTCGCGCCGACCGTGATCACCCTGACGCTGTACGGGCTGCTGCCCATCGTCCGGAACTCCATCGTGGGGCTGCGGGGTGTCGATCCGGCGCTGGTCGACGCGGCGACGGGCATCGGGATGTCGCGGGTGGCGCGGCTGTGCCGGGTGGAGCTGCCGCTCGCCTGGCCGCCGATCCTGACCGGGATCCGGGTCTCCACCCAGATGCTGATGGGCATCGCCGCGATCGCCGCGTACGCCTCCGGGCCCGGCCTCGGCAACGAGATCTTCCGGGGCATCGCCTCGCTGGGCAGCGCCAACGCGATCAACCAGGTCCTCGCGGGCACGCTCGGCATCGTCGTGCTCGCCCTGCTCTTCGACGCCGCGTACGTCCTGCTGGGGCGGCTGACCATCCCGAGGGGGATCCGTGCCTGAGACCGAGACCGAGGCCGTTACGGCGGAGGGGACCGGGGCCGCCACCTCCGGGGCCACGATCGAGCTGGAGAACCTCACCAAGCGGTACCCGGGCAACCCGAACCCGGCCGTCGAGAACGTCTCGATGGAGATCAAGGCCGGTGAGACGGTGATCTTCGTCGGCCCGTCCGGCTGCGGGAAGTCCACCACGCTGAAGATGATCAACCGGCTGATCGAGCCCACCTCGGGCCGGATCAGGATCGGGGACGAGGACGTCACCGACATCGACCCGGTGAAGCTGCGCCGCAAGATCGGGTACGCGATCCAGTCGTCCGGCCTCTTCCCGCACATGACGGTCGCGGACAACATCGCCCTGGTCCCGAAGATGGTCGGCTGGTCCAAGTCCCGGGTGAAGGACCGGGTGGAGGAGATGCTCGACCTGGTGGGCCTGGACCCGCGCGAGTTCCACGGCCGCTATCCGCGCCAGCTCTCCGGGGGCCAGCAGCAGCGGGTGGGCGTGGCGCGGGCGCTGGCCGCCGACCCTCCCGTACTGCTGATGGACGAGCCGTTCGGGGCGGTCGACCCGATCACCCGCGACCACCTCCAGGACGAGCTGATCCGGCTCCAGCACGAGCTGCACAAGACGATCGTGTTCGTCACCCACGACTTCGACGAGGCGATCAAGCTGGGCGACCGGATCGCCGTACTGCGGGAGCGGTCGCACATCGCGCAGTTCGACACCCCCGAGGCGATCCTGACCAACCCGACGGACGATTTCGTCTCCGGTTTCGTCGGCGCGGGCGCGGCCCTCAAGCGCCTCAACCTCACCCGCGTACGGGATGTGGGCATCGCGGACTTCCCGACGGTGACGGTCGAGGACCCGCTCCAGACCATCTTCAACAAGCTGCGCAACGGCCCACACAACGAGCTGCTGATGCTGGACCGGCAGAACCGCCCGTACAAGTGGCTGCGGCGCGGCGACCTCATGCGGGCGCGCGGTTCGCTGGCGCGGGCCGGGCAGCTGGTCCACGACACGGTGACCCGGGACGCCACGCTGCACGACGCGCTGGAGGCGGTGCTGACGGACAGCGGGGGGCGGGTCGCGGTGACCGGGCGGCGCGGCGAGTTCATCGGGGTCGTCGACATGAAGACGCTGATGGACAACGTGCAGGAGCTGCTGGAGGCCGACCGGCTGACCGCGATGGAGCACCAGCACGAGCTGGAGGAGCAGCGCGTCCACCAGACGGAGCAGGAGCTGGAGGGGGGTGGCGGCGGAGTATGAGCCCCAGCCACCAGTCCGGCTCCGGCAAGGGCCCGGCCACCCCCACCAGGCCGCCGGGCGAGCACGACGTCAAGGGCCACGCGTTCCACGACGAGGAGAGCGACCCCTCCCCCGCCCCGGCCGCCCCGGCGCGCCGGATCACCTGGCGGAAGCTGGTGGTCCTGCCGGCGGTGCTGACGGTCATCCTGGTGATCACCTACGTGTGGATCACCAACATCCACCTGGACTCGATCGCGGAGAACTCCCTCTCCGGCGGCAATGTGCAGCTGCGCTGGTGGCAGCATGTGCGGCTGACGGCGATCTCCACCTTCTGGGTGCTGATCATCGCGATCCCGCTGGGCATCGCGCTGACCCGGCGGCGGCTGCGGAAGGCGGCCCCGGCGTTCACGGCGCTGGCCAACATCGGGCAGGCGACCCCGGCGATCGGCCTGCTGGCGCTGCTGGTGATCTGGCTGGGCATCGGGCCGCGTACGGCGATCATCGGGATCGTGATCTACGCGGTGCTGCCGGTGCTCTCCAACACGGTGGCGGGTCTGCGGGCGATCGAGCCGAACATGATCGAGGCGGCGCGCGGGATGGGGATGTCCGGGCGGGGCGTCCTGCTGAAGGTGGAGCTGCCGCTGGCGGTGCCGCTGATCCTGGCGGGCGTGCGTACGGCCCTGGTACTGAACGTCGGTACGGCGACGCTGGCCACGTTCGGCGGGGGCGGCGGGCTCGGCGACCTGATCACCTCGGGGATCCAGACGCAGCGGATGCCGGTGCTGATCATCGGCTCGGTGCTGACGGTGGTGCTGGCGCTGCTGGTGGACTGGCTGGCCTCGCTGGCCGAACTGGCGCTGACGCCGCGCGGGCTGGAGGAGCGGTGAGGATGACGACGTACGGTGTGCGGCGCCGGGTCCTGGTGGCCGCCGCGTCCTTGGTGCTGCTGGTGGGCGGCTGCGGGCTCAAGAGCGGTTCGCCGATGGTGGACGACGTGTCGCCAGGGTCGGTCGGGCAGGGCGAGCCGCTGAAGGGCGCCACGCTGACGGTGACCTCGAAGAACTTCAGCGAGAACATCATCCTCGGCCAGATGACCGGCCTGGTCTTCAAGGCGGCCGGGGCGGAGGTCCTGGACCGCACGAACCTGCCGGGCTCGATCAGCGCCCGCGAGGCCATCATCAACGGCGACGCGGACGCCCAGTGGGACTACACCGGCACCGGCTGGATCACCTTCCTCGGCCACGCCGACCCCATCGTCGACCCGCAGGAGCAGTACGCGGCGGTACGGGACGAGGACAAGGGCAACGGGGTGGTCTGGCTGCCGCCGGCCCCGCTCGACAACACGTACGCGCTGGCCATCAGCAAGAAGAACAACGCCAAGTACAAGCTGAAGACCTTGTCGGATGTGGCGGCGCTGGCGAAGAAGGACCCGGGTGCGGTGACGATCTGCGTGGAGAACGAGTTCGCCTCGCGGGACGACGGGCTGCCCGGCATGGAGAAGCGGTACGGGATGAGGATCCCGGCCGGCAACATCCAGAAGATGGACGCCGGGATCATCTACACCCAGGTCTCCGAGTCCGACTCCTGTCTGCTGGGCGAGGTGTTCACCACCGACGGCCGGATCAAGGCGATGGACCTGGACGTGCTGGAGGACGACAAGGACTTCTTCCCCAACTACAACGCCTCCCCGGTCGTCCACCTGGCGACCTTCGAGAAGTACCCGGTGATCGCGGAGCTGCTGGCCCCGCTCACGAAGAAGCTGACGACCGAGGTCGCGCAGACGCTCAACGCGAAGGTGGACGTGGACGGGGAGGACCCGCACGAGGTGGCGAAGGAGTGGCTGGTGGAGGAGGGGTTCATCGAGGAGGGGTGAGGGGGCGAGGCGAGGGGGCGAGGCGAGGGGGCGAGGCGAGGGGGCGAGGCGACTTACAAAGAGCACGTTGCAAAGAATTCCTTGCAAAGCAAGCTTTGCAAGCCTACGGTCGAAGCATGACGGAGAACAAGACCGACCGGCACGCCCCCGCTCCCGCCGCCCCTACCGCCCTCGCCGGTGACCGGAACATCCACAACGTCAACGCCCGTACACTGCGCACCCTCGCGCACCCCCTGCGGATCCGACTGCTCAACGCCCTGCGGGAGTTCGGCCCCGCCACCGCCTCCGGGCTGGGCGAGCGGCTGGGCGAGTCCAGCGGGGCGACCAGCTACCACCTGCGCCAACTGGCGGAGGGCGGGCTGGTCGAGGACGCACCGGAGCTGGGCAAGGGCCGGGAGCGGTGGTGGCGGTCGGTGCACGAGGGCTCCGTCTTCGAGAGCGCGGACTTCCTGACGCACGCCGACCCGGAGGTGCGCGGGGCGATCGACGTCGTCATGCACGAGGTGGCCACCACCCATGCCCAGGAGCTGAACACCTGGCTCGGCACGATGGGCGAGTGGCCGCAGGAGTGGCGGCGAAGCTCGGACATGAGCGACTTCAAACTCCGCCTCACGCCCGAACTGGCAAGGGAGTTGTCGCAGAAACTCCACGCCGTCGCCGAGAGCTACCGGGACCGGGTCCCGGAGGGCACCGAGGGATCGGCGGTCGTGCGGACCCACCTGCACGTCTTCCCCCGCCCCTCCGAATGAGCGGCGCACGCCGAGAGCCCGCGGGCCACCGCACACCGCTCGCCGCCACGCTCGCGGCCAACTCCATCTCCACCGCCGGGACTTCGCTGACCCTGATCGGAGTGCCCTGGTTCGTCCTGGAGACCACCGGCAGCGCGGGCCGGGCGGGCGTCGTCGCCTTCTGCGCCACCCTGCCGATCGTCCTCGCCGCGCTGATCGGCGGGCCGTTCATCGACCGGATCGGCCGCCGCCGGGTCGCCATCGCCTCGGACACGGTGTGCGGCCTCGCCATCGCCGCGATCCCGCTGCTGCACCACGTGGGCGCCCTCGAATTCTGGATGCTCTGCGCGCTGATGGCGCTCAACGGGTTCGCGCACACGCCGGGCAACACAGCCCGCTACGTGCTCATCCCCGACCTCGCCGAACACGCGGGCACCACGCTCCCCCGGGCCGCCAGCCTCTTCGACGCGGTGTCGCGCGGGGCCAGGATGGTCGGCGCGGCGCTGGCCGGGGTGCTCATCGCCTTCGCCGGCTCGGAGACCGTACTGCTCCTGGACGCCGCGACGTTCGGCCTCTCCGCCCTGCTGATCGCCGCCGGAGTACGGGGGTTGAGCTCGGCCGAGCCGCGCAAGGGCGGGCCGCCCGTCTCGCTGCGCACGTACGGCACCGAACTCCGCGAGGGCTACGGACACTTGCTGTCCAACCGGCTGCTGCTGGCGGTCGTGGTGATGGTGATGTTCATGAACGGCACCGACCAGGGCTGGAACGCCGTCCTGCTCCCGGTGCACGCCGAGGCCGAGCTGGGCGGGGCGAAGGCGATCGGGCTGCTCACCGCGCTGTTCGGGGCGGGCGGACTGACGGGCGCGCTGCTGTACGGGGCGGTGGGGCACCGGTTCTCGCGGCGGGCGGTGTTCACGGTGTGCGTGATCCTGTGCGGCGCACCGCGCTTCCTGGTCGCGGCGGTGACCGGGACGACGCTGCCGCTGGCGGTGACCATGCTGCTGGGCGGGATCGCGGGCGGGGTGCTGAACCCGATCCTGACGACGGTGATCTACGAGCGGGTCCCGGACCGGCTGCGCAGCCGGGTCGCGGGGGCGCTGACCGCAGGCTGCGAGTTCGCGATGCCGCTGGGCGGTCTTGCGGCCGGGCTGCTGGTGGAGGGGCTGGGCTCGTCGGGGGCGCTGCTGGCGATGGGCGGGGTGTACTTCCTGGCGACGCTGAGCCCGCTGGTGTTCCCGTCGTGGCGGACGATGGAGGGGCCGGCGGCGGGAGGGGAGGCGGGTCAGGAGGTCTCCGTACCGTTGCCCCCCGAGGAGGTCAGCAGCTCGGCACCTTCCCGCCCTGCTCAAGCGCCTTGAGCGCGTCCACCGCGCCGGAGAGCGTCGTGACGGGGATCAGCCGCAGCCCGTCGGGCCGCTCGGCCTCCGCCTCGCGGCACTCGGCCTTCGGGACGAGGAAGACGGTGGCCCCGTCGCGGTGGGCGGCCTGGGTCTTCATGGAGACCCCGCCGACCGCGCCGACCTTGCCGTCCGCGCTGATCGTCCCCGTACCGGCGATGGTGCGGCCCCCGGTGAGGCCGCCGCCCCTGCCGTCGCCGTCGAGCTTGTCGATGATGCCGAGGGAGAGGAAGAGCCCGGCGCTGGGCCCGCCGATGTC
Organism: Streptomyces cyaneofuscatus; assembly: GCF_000718135.1. Lineage (GTDB taxonomy): Bacteria > Actinomycetota > Actinomycetes > Streptomycetales > Streptomycetaceae > Streptomyces > Streptomyces cyaneofuscatus. The sequence continues at coordinate 108,174 of NZ_JOEM01000011.1, forward strand.
GCCGAGGTCCACGGTCACCCGCATCGAGCCGGGCTCGCGCTTCAGCTGGTTCAGGGCCGCGTCGACGGCGACGTTCTGGGACTGCTTCATGTCGTTCAGGTTGTGCTTCTCGATCTCCTGCTCGGAGCCGCCCGTCGGGTAGACGGAGTCCCGGGGCATGACCGCCCGGTCCGTACGGAACCAGCCGTCCAGGACGTTGCCGATCCGGATGTCCGCCGTGGGCCCGGTGGCGACGATGGTGGTCATCCGCAGCTGCCCGTCGGTGGGCCGGGTCTCCGCGCCGGTGATGGTGATCACCGGCTTGCCCCGGTCCTTGCCGAGCACGTCGGCGGTCACCCCGGGCTGCGCCACGGTGAACGGCAGCGGTGCGAGGGCCGCCGTACCGAGGAGGGCGAGGACGGGCAGCGCGCAGAGGGCGAGCGCGCGGGGGCGCGAGAGACGAGAGAGCACGCGTCCAATCTAACCGCCGCGCGCGAGCGGGAACGCGCCAGGCGTACGCCCCCGCCGTACCACCGCCGTACCACTGCCGCAGAGGGCGCCGCCGGCGCGACGGCCGGGACCCGTGGCCCCGGCCACCCGCCCGCGCCGCGCCCCGTGCGCTACCGCAGGGCGTCCGCCACTTCCCGGGCGGCGTCGAGCACCCGGGGCCCGACCCGTTCCGGAACGGCGTCGGCGAGCATGACCACGCCGACGCTCCCCTCCACCCCCGATACCCCGACCAGCGGCGCGGCCGCCCCGCTGGCACCGGCTTCGAGCTCGCCGTGGGTGAGGGTGTACCCGGGGTGCCCGGCCGCGGTGTGCTGGCGGGCGGAGAGGATGGCCCGCCCGGCGGCACCGCGGTCCAGCGGGTGCCGGAAGCCCGCCCGGTAGGCCACGTGGTAGTCGGTCCAGGTCGGCTCGACGACGGCGACCGCGAGGGCGTCGCTGCCGTCGACTAGCGTGAGGTGGGCGGTGGCCCCTATGTCCTCGGCCAGGGAGCGCAGCGCGGGCAGCGCGGCCTCCCGGACGAGGGGGTGCACCTGACGGCCCAGGCGCAGCACTCCGAGTCCGACCCGGGCGCGGCCGCCCAGATCACGACGGACCAGGGCGTGCTGCTCCAGGGTGGCGAGCAGCCGGTAGACGACGGTGCGGTTGACCCCGAGCTTGTTGGACAACTCGGTGACGGTCAGGCCGTGGTCGGTATCGGCGAGCAGTTTGAGGACCCGCAGTCCTCGGTCGAGCGTCTGGGAAGTCTCCGCTGTCACGACGCCCTCTCCTCTTCGGGTGAGCGACGGCGGCCCTGCTCCGGGGGTTGCGGCACCGGTCCCAGCGGCGACGCACGGAGAGGCCGCCGGTCTGGCCATAGGCACCGGCTGCGCTCCGCGGCGGCTCTGCCACGGGGCGTTCATATGGCGGGGACAGTAGCGAGCCAGTCCGCTCAGCGGAAGCCCTCGTCCAGAATCCGGGCGCCTCGCCGGGTGGGGCCCCGACCGTACGACATAACCGCCGGTCAGCGCGGTGGCGTCCGAAACGCGAACATCTACGCGCGTCCAGGAGGGCAGACGTGTTGGTGACCCTTCGTGCACCTCATGTGAACTGGCGTTAACTCACCGTGAATTGAAGCCTGCACAATTTTCCGGCCGGAGGGGTGCCGGGCGATGGAGCGTGGCCGGAAACGGGCGTGCGGCCCGCCCCGGGATGGACCGGAACGAGCCGCACGGAAGAGCCGCACGGAAGAGGGGCCCTCACGTCATGCGGGTGGCCCACTCCTGGACCTTGGCGATCCGCTGCTGGATCTGGTGGGCGGTCGCCTCGGCGCTCGGCGGGCCGCCGCAGACGCGGCGCAGTTCGTTGTGGAGCACGCCGTGGGGCTTGCCGCTCTGGTGGGTGTAGGCGGAGACCATCGTGTTGAGCTGCTTGCGCAGGCTCAGCAGCTGCTTGTGGGTGACGACGGGCCGCGCCTCGGCGGGCTTCTCCAGGAGGTCGGCCTCCTCGGCCGGCTTCTGGCGGCTGTGCGCGATCTGGCGGCTCTGGCGCTTCTGGAGGAGGAGCTGCACCTGGTCGGGTTCGAGGAGGCCGGGGATGCCGAGGTAGTCCTGCTCCTCCTCACTGCCCGGGTGGGCCTGCATGCCGAACTCGGCGCCGTCGTACAGCACCCGGTCGAAGACCGCGTCCGACTCCAGCGCCTCGAAGGGAAGTTGCTCCTCGGTCTCCTCGTCCTCCAGCCGCTCGGCGTCGGCGAGGAGCTGGTCCTCCTCCGCGAACGGGTTCTCCTCGTCGCTGCCCTTCTTCGGCTTGTCGAGGACGTGGTCGCGTTCGACCTCCATCTCGTTGGCGAAGTCGAGGAGCATCGGGATCGTCGGTACGAAGACGGAGGCCGTCTCACCGCGCCTGCGGGAGCGCACGAAGCGGCCGACGGCCTGGGCGAAGAAGAGGGGCGTCGAGATGGTGGTCGCGTACACGCCGACGGCGAGGCGCGGCACGTCGACGCCCTCGGACACCATGCGCACGGCGACCATCCAGCGCGACTCGTCCGCGCTGAACTTGTCGATCTTCTTCGAGGCGGCCTTCTCGTCGGAGAGGACCACGGTCGGGGTCTCGCCGGTGACCTTCTTCAGGATCTTGGCGTACGCGCGGGCCGAGTCCTGGTCCGTCGCGATGACGAGCCCGCCCGCGTCGGGGATGCCCTTGCGGACCTCGGTGAGCCGCTTGTCGGCGGCGCTCAGCACGTTGGGGATCCACTCGCCGGTGGGGGCGAGCGCGGTGCGCCAGGCCTGGCCGATGGCGTCCTTGGTCATCGGCTCGCCGAGCCGGGCCGCGATCTCGTCGCCGGCCTTGGTGCGCCAGCGCATGTTGCCGCTGTAGCTGAGGAAGATGACCGGCCGGACCACGCCGTCGGCGAGCGCGTTGCCGTAGCCGTAGGTGTAGTCGGCGGAGGAGCGGCGGATGCCGTCGTTGCCCTCCTCGTACTGGACGAAGGGGATCGGGTTGGTGTCCGACCGGAACGGCGTACCGGTCAGCGCGAGCCGCCGGGTCGCCGGGTCGAACGCCTCCTGGCAGGCCTCGCCCCAGGACTTCGAGTCACCGGCGTGGTGGATCTCGTCGAGGATCACGAGGGTCTTGCGCTGCTCGCAGCGGTTGCGGTGCAGCATGGGCCGGACGCCGACACCGGCGTACGTCACGGCGACGCCGTGGTACTCCTTGCTCAGCGGACCGGCGCTGTACTCCGGGTCCAGCTTGATCCCTATGCGGGCGGCCGCCTCCGCCCACTGCTTCTTGAGGTGCTCGGTCGGGGCGACCACGGTGATCTGCTGGACGACATGGTGGTGCAGCAGCCACGACGCGAGGGTCAGCGCGAAGGTGGTCTTGCCGGCGCCGGGCGTGGCGACGGCGAGGAAGTCGCGCGGCTGCTCCTGGACGTACCTCTCCATGGCTCCTTGCTGCCAGGCTCGCAGCTTGCCGGCGGTGCCCCAGGGGGCGCGGCCGGGAAAGGCGGGAGAGAGGTGGTGGGAGGAGGAGGCGGTGGTGGTGGTAGTCACGGTCTCCGGTTCGGGGCGCTCGGGTACGTGGGTCGCTGCCGCTGCCGGACCCGGCCCGAAGGACCCGGCCCGCGATACGACAACCGGGCCACCCTACCGGGGGCCCGGTGGAAACCCGGTACGAACGAGCCGCGCCGAGGGCCGACGAGACCGTGCTCACATCGCGTCGACGACCAGGTCCCGCAGCCCTTGGGAGATGACCTTGACCTCGTCCGTCTCACCCGTGGCGACGTCGATGACCAGCCGTTCCGCCGCGTCGATGTCCGGGCGCAGGTCGATGCCGTTCATGGCGAGGAAGGTGACGCAGGAGAGCCAGGCCGTCCGCTTGTTGCCGTCGAAGAAGGGATGGTTGACCGCCAGGGACTGGAGGAGCGCCGCCGCCTTGTCTATCACGTCGGGATAGGCCTCCTCGCCGAACATGGCGGCCGAAGGTCGATGGACCGCCGACTCCAGCAGACCGGCGTCCCGGACGACGATCTGCATGTCGTCGCAGGCGTGCTCGGCGATCACGAGCACGTCCTCGGAGCTCAGATAGACACAGCTCACTTCAGCCGCTCCATCAGCTCGCTCCACTTGGCCGCCTGCTCCTTCGCGGTCTTGCGGACGATGGCCTGCTGCGCCGTTCTGGCGAGGTAGTCGTCCACGGCCTGGAGCAGTATGGCGTGCATGCTGGTGCCCTCCTGCTCGGCACGCTGCTTGAGGGCCTCGGTCTGGTCGTCGCGGAGACGCAGGTTCATAGCCATACCAGAACGGTACCACCGGGTGGGGCCAGAGTGGTACTGGCTACATCTCCCGCACCCGCGTAGCCACCCAAGCCCCCACCACCGCGACCACCGCCATCGGCACGAACACCGCCGCGAAGGCCGCCGGGTGCGAGCCCGTGGCCGCCCCGCTCACCGTGCCGTGGGCCGCCGCGCCCAGGGCCTCGCCGCCGAGGGCCGCGAAGGCGGCGCCGCCGAGGGCCAGGAGCAGGACGTTGGAGAGGCCGTCGGAGATCTGGAGGGCGGCGGAGTTGGAGCCCGCCTCTTCGGGGGCCGACAGCTTCAGGAGCAGCACGCTGGTGGAGGCGATCACCATGCCCATGCCGAAGCAGCCGAAGGCCCAGGCCACGGCGACGATCCAGACCGGGACGGCCGGGATCAGCACGGTGGGGGCCACGGCGATGGATGCCGCCACCAGCACCATCCCGCTCACCATCAGCCGCTCCCGGTACGGCTCCAGGCGCGGCCGGGACTGGACGTACGAGCCGAGCGCCCAGGTCGCGCCGCCCACCGCCAGGGAGAGGCCCGCCATGGTCGGGGTCAGGCCGCGCTGGGTGACCAGCATCAGCGGTACGAAGGACTCGGCCGCGATGAACGAACCGGCCGCCACCCCGCGCAGCAGGATCACCGACGGCAGCCCGCGCGCCGCCCGTACGGTGCCGGTGGGCAGCAGGCCCCGTACGGCGGGCACCAGCAGCGCGACGCCCGCGGCGGCGGGGAGCACGGCGAGCCAGTTCAGCTCCTGGCCCGCGTACTGGAGCAGCCCGGCCCCCGCCGAGATCCCCAGCGCGAGGCGGATACGCCGGCGGTCGTACGGTGGCGGCGGCGCGTCCGGGTCCGCCGGGCCCGAGGCCATCCGGCGGATCTGCGGAAGGGCCAGGGCCAGCGGGATCACGATCAGGGCGGGGATGCCGACGAAGACCCAGCGCCAGCCGAGGTGCTCGGTCACCGTGCCGGCGGCCAGCGGCCCGACCACGGACGGGATCACCCAGCTCGCGGCGAAGGCGGCCATGATGGCGGGCCGGATGCGTTCGGGGTAGGCCCGCCCGATGACCACGTACAGGGCGACGATCACCAGCCCGCCGCCGAGCCCCTGGACCGCCCGGCCCGCGATGAAGACCCACATGGAGCCCGCCGCCCCGGAGAGCAGCAGACCCGCGCCGAAGGCGGTGATCCCGGTGGCGAGCGGCTGGAGCGGTCCGCGCCGGTCGGCCCACTGGCCGGAGAGCACCATGGCGAAGAGGCTGGTGGTGAAGTACGCGGAGAAGGCGAACGCGTAGAGCGGGATGCCGTGCAGTTCCCGGGCGGCCACCGGCATCGCCGTACCGACCGCCGTCGCCTCGAACGCGATGAGGAACACCACGGAGACGATGCCGATGCTGAGCGCCCGGAAGGTGCGCCCGAGCACCCCCTCGGCGGCCGCCTCGGTGACCGCCCCGGCCAGATCGTCGGGCAGCGCGTCCGGCATCCCCGGCCGCAGGTCGCCGGGTATGCCGGTCTTCAGATCGGTGGGGAGGTCCGCCGGCAGTCCGGTCGCGGGGTCGGTGGGGCCGCCCGGCAGGTCGTGCGGCAGGTCGGTCGGCGCGGGGCGCGCGGCGTCGGTGCCGTCACGCTGTTCGGGGGCGGTCATGGCCCCAGAGTAAGGGGCGTGGAGCGGTTTGAGCCCTGTCCCTGGGCCCGCCCGGGGTCGTCCCTTGGTCGTAGGCCGCAGGGCCCGGGCGTGAACGGCGTATGGCAGTCGCGTTGCGCACCGGCCGCTTCCCTTGTGGTCCGCTCCCCGCGCGTCCTAACGTCGAGGACGAAGAAGCAAACGCATGGCCGTGTGCCCGAGAGGCTCAGGGGCTCGACTGCAACTCGAGTTACACCGGTTCGATTCCGGTCACGGCCTCCGATGAGGCACCGAAAGGCTACGGCCGCCCCTATTCTGCGGGGGCGGCCGTAGCCGTGTCCGGGGCACGGGGACGCAGGCGCGGCCGGGGCTCGCTCTCCCCTTCTGAGCAGCTGAAGCAACGAACCCGCGGAAGCACAGGGATCGCACCTATGGCCGTCGTCGTCCTCCTGTTCCTCATAGCCGCGGCATTTCTCGCCGTCGCCCTGATCGGCCCGTACCGGCTGTACTGGCGGGCCCGGCCGCGAGCGGCCGGGCAACCTTCGGAAGCGGCTCTCGCGGTGGGGCGGGTCGCCGCGTTCGGGGCCGCCGGGGCCTTCGTCTTCGCGGGCTGCTCGGCTCAGGAAGCGGCTGACCTAGGGGCCTGGACAGCGAGCGAGGTCCGGAAAGCCTCCGAGGACGCGGCGGAGTCGATGGCCTCCGACCCCCAGATCCGCCGCGATCCGGCGGAGGGCTACACCTCACTGATCGAGGCGGCCGTCCGCGAAGCGGGAGAGGGCCAGGGACCCTCGTACCACGTCTCCGTAGAACGAGCCGGTGACGGTCACTCCTACGCCATCTCGGCGGACGGCTCCGAGGTCTGCATGCACGTCACGGAGGTGAGGTCGGCACAGGGCGGGATCCTGGTGCCGGAAGCGGGTGGCGGCAGCGGGTCCATCGCCACGTACGACCTGACCGCGACGGTCGAGGACGGCGCCTGCTGAACCGGGCGGCCGGGGCCGGCGGCCGGCCGAGGCCGCCGATGGCGCCGCCGCGGATCCGGCTGCCGGCCGGCACACCACCCGGCTCACGACAGAGGTTTCAGTTCGGGGTCCAGATTCTCGGGAAGCCCGCCGTTTCCCTCGCATTCGAGCTCTTTCGCCACAGCAAGAGACCCAGCGTGCAGGACAGTGAGGTTGGCCACGAGATCACTCACGGCATCTCCCCGGTCATGCGCCTTCCCCAGGCCCCCACGGATACGGGCCGGAACACGCTCCGACCCTTCGAGCCGCGGGCTCACACATTCGAAGTAGAGACCTGCCGAACGCGCGCCGGCCACCGCTTCCTTGCCCAGCGGGAACAGCCGAACGCCATCAGGGTTACGAGGGTCACCCACATCCTGAGGGGCGTAGATGCTGAAGGACAGAGAGGTCCTCTCACGGGAACTGACACCCTTTGCGGATATCTGGCAGAGCTTCTCGCTGGTCGACCAGGTGCGGTCCGACGCATACCCCTCCTTGATCTTCTCGATCACCCGGGCCATGCCTCCTCCGGCGCGCCGCTCGAAGGACGTAGCTCCGGCGACGGCTTCCACCGTCTTCTCCATGCGGTCCGGGAAGATGCCTTGGCACACCTCGGCTGCCCCCACGAAGCTCGGTTCGGGTTCAGGATCCGATCCACACGCCGCTCCGCCGAACCCGGCCGTCACGACCAGGGCAGCCATCAGGACCGTTCTGTACCGCGACTCACTCACACCCATGCCTCTCAGCCTGTCTCCGGACTTGTGCCCTGCTGGTTCTCACGGTCGTTTCCGGTCGAGTAGCCCGAACGCATCGATTCCTTCATGTCCTGGCGGAATCCGGAATCCTCTTTGGTCGTATGACGTGCCAGGAACTCCTCCATCGGGGCCTCCGCCATGGCTTCCCCAGACCGGTAGATCCTGTTCCAGTCCCCTTCGGAGAGGTCCTCGGCCTTCTCCTTGCTCTTGTCGACCGAGTTGTCCGAGATATCACCGACAAATTGGCCGATGACCTGCTCCGCCGCACCGCTGGCAGTATCGGTCGCCAGGGGGATCAGCACTGCTGCGGCACCCACGGCGGCCGTCGCCGGCAGGAAGGCGACTCCGGCCGCGATTCCGGCCGCCGCACCGAATTCCACCCATCCGGCACGCTTGGCCACTGCCTTCTCGAAATCTTCATGCGTCTTCATGTGGTTCGCGGCGACCTGGTCGGCCCGGGACTGGTCGAGCATGCCCTGCACCTCGGATCCGACGTGAATGGTGGAGCGGGCCGACCCCATATCGATCTTCCCGTCAGATCCCACCTGCGCTTCGAGCGCACTCCTCGTGTAGGCCTGCTCGGCCGCGGAGAGGGTGGCGTACGCATCCGGATGCTGACCGAGTGCGCTGAGAAAGCGGCGGGCGGCGCTCCTGCCCTCCTCCTCCTCGCCATCGAAGGAGACGTGTCCCTCCAGATTCTTGGCAGGAGCGAAGACGCTGTCAGTACTCCCCTTGTCCAAGGCCCAGTTGATGTCGTCGATATACCCGGCCCCCATGATGCCGAGGCTGTCGGCCATGCCCTCCTGCTTTTTGAGCAGCCCGGCGTCCTCGCCGTACTTCTCCATGACCTGGCGCATGACAGCCGCGTTGTCGGCGTCCCGCACAACACTCGCGTCCGGATGACCCGCCGGATAGCCCAGCGTCGCCGCCTCCAGCGCATGACCCAGCGCGTCCGGCATGTACTGCCGGGTGGCCTCCAGCTTGTTCGGGTCGGTGGAGTTCATGTCCGGGAACGACTCCCACTTCTCGTTTCCGAAGAAGTCGAGGTAGTTGTCGATGGCCTCGCCGTCCTGCTTGCCGAGATCGGCGGTGGCTCCCTTGTCGACCGTGCCGTCCTCGTTGTAGGCCGTCGGGTCGTCGGTGAAAAAGCGCTTCGCCGCGTCCGGGCTGTTTCCCAGAGCCTCCAGCATCGCCGTGACCGGGTCGTAGCCGGAGCCGTTCTTGCCCGAGGGGTTGAATGGGCTTCCCAGAAAGCTGTGCACCTGCTTGTTGTCGGCGAACCTGTACGGGTCCTTCTGGTGCAGTTGCGCGACGTGCTCGGCGATCGGGTTGAGGAACTTGGCGTCGTACTTCCCGTACCGCATGATGCCGCCGAGCAGTTGGTACCCGTACGGGTCGCCGGGGGTGTCGTACTTGGAGAGCGGGATCTGCTGCGTCCCGAGCTTGCGCAGCTCCGGTCCCCACTCCGCGGAAAACGCCTTGTCGTACGAGGCGGTGGCCAGGTTGAGGCCGAGGTTCTTCTGGAGCGTCTGGACGTCCTTCAGCCGCTCCTCGTCGAATTTCATGCCCCGGTACGTGTCCGTGGCGAGCTGCCCGAAGAAGGACAGGGACTTCTCCGGGCCGAGCTTCTCGTAGAAGTTCTTCGAGAACTCCACCGACTTGCTGTTGTCCCTCAGCAGTTCGTTGAGCGCCTGGAGTTGAGTGTGCGTGAGGTCGCGCCCCTTGGCGGCCAGCGCGGCGGCCCTGGCGGCCTCCTCCTGGTCCAGTTTCGTGTACTTGGGGGCGCTGAAGTCCTTGCGGTCGGTGACGTTCGCTTCCAGGGCGTTCTTCAACGACACATCGGCGTCGTTGCAGTTGTCCACGATCAGGTCGATCTTCTTCTGCCAGGCGGCGATGTTCTGGTTCTCCTGACGCACCAACTGCGGGTAGTCGGGATCGTGGCGCTGCGCGGGAGGCGCGTCCGCGAGCGGCTGACGCGCGGACACCTTGCCCTCCGCATCGACCCGGATGCCGGCGGCGGGCCCTTCGTGATCCCGGATGCCGGTCAGATCGGCCTTGGCCTTCTTGATGGCGGCGAGGCCGTCCTCCAGGATCATCTTCACGCCCTTGGCCTGAGCCGCGGCGTCCGCGAACTCCTTGGCGGTCTTGCCGATGAATGCCTTGGTGACCCCCGCGTTGAGCCCTTCCCAGCTGGCTTTGTCCGCCCTCGTCTTCATTCCGTCGGCGGCCTGGGTGGCAAGTCTGTCCAGTTTCTGCGCCATCTCCGACCAGTCGTCGGCCGCGGCCTTCAGCTTCCCCACGGGTGCGTCGACGATGTCCCGGTAACTCAGCACGTGCGTGTTCTCCCCCGAGTCCTACTGCAGGTATTCCGTGAGCTTGGAGATCGGTGGCAGGTCGCCCACGACCTTCACCTCGTCCTTCGCGTGCTGCGCCTTCGTGTAGTCCAGGTGGTTCGAGATGTGCGCGCAGGAATCCAGCAGCGTCTTCAGCTGGGTCTGCCAGCGGTCGTGCACCTTGAGTACCGCCGCACCACTCACGAAGTTGCCGTTGGTGAGCGCGATTGCCGCCTCGAAGGTGGTGGGGCGGGCGTGGTCGCCCTCCTTCGACAGCCTTGTTCTCAGGTCATAGGCGTCGTTCCCGATGGCTCCGAGGTCGTCCCGGTGCACCACCAGGTCGGGTGTGCCACCCCCGCCGCCCCCGCCGCCCTCGGACGGAACGCCGTTGATCTGCGTGGCGATCCGCTCGGCCGCTGCCGTGCGCAGTTCGGCCCATTCCTTGTCGAACGTCATGGCTTTCCCCCTGAACCCAACGTCATGGCTTTCCCCTTGAACCTACTGAGCGGCCGGCGGCGCTCAGGCCGCCTTCAGCTTCTCCATCACGTCGCGCATGTCACTGATCATGTCGGCGTGGAACGACTCCGGCGCGGGAGGGTCGGGCCACTCGTCCGGCTGCTCCCCGGTCTCGGATTCCACGGGGTTCATGGCGGTGGAGAGGGTGAGCGTGAGGACCACGGCGCCGTCCAGCACGCTCAGCCGGGTCCCTTCCCCGTCCTCGGCCAGCAGATAGGCCCGGTCCCCGAGGTTGGGTACCAGCTCGGGACGTTTCTCCTCGCCGTCCGTCAGAGCCGACGGTCCCTCGCGGGCCTCGAACTCGGAACGGGGGTCGGTCTCCTTGTACAGCTCGACCGTCAGTCCGACGTGGGCGTTGACGCTCCAGCCCTCTTCGTACGTCTCGGCGCCCTCTTCGGATATGAGTCCCAGGAAGCAGCGGACCTGGTTGAGCGCCGGGTGTTCGATGCGTCCCGCAGCGAGGGCGGGGGCGTCCTGGTGCTTCCCCACGGACGCGGTCAGCGCCTTCAGTTGCATCCCGGAACACGAGCGGCCGTCCACCCGGTAGCCCCGTGGGTCCGGCTTCCGCGTGACGCCGTCCCCGTACGCGAAGACGGCCGTCGCCCACACCGTGGACGCGACCAGTGCTCCGGCCGCGCCCCAGAGCAGGGCGTGGCCGCGTCGGCGCCCGGACGCGGGCTTCCGGTCGAAGTCGCCCACGGCCTCCGCGGTGTGCTCCGGTCCGAACTCGCCTATCAGCTCCGGCTCGGAAATCATGTCCGGTTCCCCCCTGGTCATGAAAGCGACGCACGCGTGTGCCCCGTCAGGCCTTCGGGGTCACCACCGCCGCCTGCGGGCGCACCGGCAGGCGGTTGACCGGGCGGCCGGTGGCCGAGCGGATCGCCGAGGCCACCGCCGCCGGGGCCGTCACGACCGGGACGGCCGAGGCGGGCTTGGCGCCGAAGGGGGCCACCACGTCCCGTTCCTCGACCAGTTTGACGATGCGGATGTCCGGGGCGTCCAGCGAGGTCGGGAGCGCGTAGCCGGTCAGGTCGGGGTGGCGGATCAGGCCGCGGGCAGTACGGAGGTTCTCGGTGAGGGCCGCGCCGATGCCCTGGGTGATGCCCGCCTCGATGCGGATCGCGAGCTGCTTGGGGTTGAGGACGCGGCCCACGTCCTGGGCGACCGCCATCTCGACCACCCGGATCGAGCCGAGCTCGATGTCGACGTCGACCACCGCCCGTACCGCGCAGAACGCGAGGCCCACGAACGCGTCGCCCTGGCCGGAGCCGTCCAGCGGTTCGGTGGGGTGGGGGCGGCACTGGGCGGTGGCCCAGAGTTCCTTGCCGTCCATCGCCTCCATGACGGTGGTGGACAGGACGCCGTCGTACGAGGTGATCTTGCCGTCGGCGATCTGGAGCAGCTCCGTGGACATGCCGAACTTGTGGGCCAGCGGCTGGAGGAGCTGGGTGCGGACCATCTTCGCCGCCCGCTCCACCGCCCCGCCGGAGACCCAGGTGTGGCGGCCGTGCGTCGCCGGGCCCGCCGGGGGCTGGTCGGTGTCGACCGCCGCCACGTGGACCTCGTCCACGCCCAGGACCTCCTGGACGATCTGGCGGGCGAGAGTCGTGAAGCCCTGGCCTGTTTCCACTGCCGCGCAGATGACCGTGGCCACGCCGTCGTGGACCCGGACCGTGGCCGTGGAGACCTCGTCCGCGCCCTCGGCACCGAGCATGTGGACCATGCCGACCCCGTACCCCACGCCCCGGCGCACCGCCCCGGGTTCGCCCGCGCCCTCGGGGCCGCCGGGCAGCAGCCAGTCGTCCTCGGGGGTGTCCTTGGGGAGGGCGGGGAGGGGGGCGTCGCGGACCGCGCGGAGCAGTTCGGCCACCGGGGCCGGGCAGGTCACCGTCTGGCCGGTGGGCAGGATGTCGCCCGTCGACAAGGCGTTACGGAGGCGGAGTTCGGCCGGGTCGATGGAGAGCTTGGCGGCCAGCTTGTCCATCTGGCCCTCGTACGCCGCGCAGACCTGCATCGCGCCTTCGCCGCGTACGTGACCGGAGGGCGGGTTGTTCGTACGGACCGCCCAGCCTTCGATGAAGGCGTGCGGCACGACGTACGGGCCGCAGGCGAACGCCACGGCCGCCGCGAGTGATTCCGAGGAGGCGTCCGCGTACGCACCCGCGTCCAGCAGGATCTGGGCCTCCACCTTGACCAGCCGGCCGTCCGCGTCCGCGTGGTGGCGGTAGCGGAGGAGGGTGGGGTGGCGGTGGGCGTGGCCGAGGAAGGACTCCTCGCGGGTGGCGGCCAGCTTCACCGGGCAGCCGGTGCGCAGGGCGAGCAGGCCCAGCGGGATCTGGAAGCCGGGGTCCTCGCGGTCGCCGGTCGCGCCGGGGACGCCGGTGACGACGACCTTGACCCGGTCCGGCTCCAGGCCGAAGCAGGCGGCGGCCAGGTCGCGGTCGGTGTGCGGGTCGGTGGAGGCGGTGTAGATCTCGACGCCGCCGTCGGGGCGGGGCACGGCGAGACCGGCCTCCGCGCCGATGGGGGCCGGGTCCTGGCGGCCGATGCGGTAGAGGCCCTCGACGATGACCTCGCCGGTCGCCTCGGCATCGCCGTACCGGAGCGGGATGTGCCGGATCAGGTTGCCGTCGGGGTGCAGGGGCTCCGCCGCGAACGCCTTCTCCGGGTCCGTGACCGGCTCCAGCACCTCGTACTCGACGGCGATCGCGGCGGCGGCGAGACGCGCGGTGTCCGGGTGGTCGGCGGCCACCGCGGCGATCGGCTCGCCGTGGTGGCGGACCAGGTCCGAGGCGAAGACCGGGCGGTCGACGACGCTGCGGCCGTAGTTGCTGTCCCCGGGGACGTCCTCGTGCGTGACCACCGCGCGCACCCCGGGCATCGCGGCGGCGGCCGAGGTGTCGACCGACAGGATGCGGGCGTGCGGGTGCGGCGAGCGCAGCACGGAGGCCCAGAGCAGCCCCTCGGCCCAGAGGTCGGCGGCGTACGGGAAGGTGCCCTCGGTCTTCGCGCGGGCGTCGGCGGGCGGCAGCGAGGCGCCCAGGCCCATCAGGGGCGGCTCCTGGCCGGGGCCATCGCCCGAACCGGCGGCGTCGATCCTGGGCAGGGTGGTGCTGGTCGCGTTGGCCGCGGTGGCTGCGTCGCCGCTCACGCCGCCTCCTTGTCGTTCGCCCCGCCGCTACGCGGGCGGGGGGTGACCTGTGGTGTCACGGGGTGCTGTCCGGATGCCGTGGGTCTGCGCGCGTCGATCACTGCGCGCCTCCCTCGTGCGAGTGGGAGTGCGGGTGGGGCTGGTGCTGTACGCCGCCGGCGCCGGGCTCGGCCTGGTGCGGGATGCGGGCCTCGTCCTGGGCGGCGGCGGACGCCTCCGCGCTCGCCTCACGGGCCGCCACGACGTCCGCGACCGCGTCGAGCACGCCCCGGTAGCCGGAGCAGCGGCAGAGGTTGCCGCAGAGGGCCTGGCGGGTCTCCAGCTCGCTGGGGGCGTGGTTGCCCTCCAGCAGGTCGTGGATGGTCATCGCCATGCCGGGGATGCAGAAGCCGCACTGGACGGCCCCGCAGGCGGAGAGCGCCCGCTGGACGTCGGAGGGCTCGCCGTCGACGGCGAGCCCCTCGACCGTACGGACCTCGCTGCCCGCGGCGGTGGCGGCCGGCACCAGGCAGGAGGCGACGAGGCGGCCGTCGACCTGGACGTTGCACGCCCCGCACTCGCCCTGCGAGCAGCCGTCCTTGGCGCCGGCGAGGCCGAGGCGCTCGCGGAGCACGTAGAGCAGGGACTCGCCGATCCAGGCGTCGGAGACCGGGCGGTCCACGCCGTTGACGTGGAGGACGTAGGAGGCGGCGGGGTGCTCGCTCGGTACGTCGAGGGGGGCTGCGACCGGGTCGTGGGACGGGTCGTGAGCGGGGTCGTGGGCCGGGTCCGGCTCCGGTTCCGCTTCGGGGGTCTGTTCCGCTTCCGCCTCGGGGGCGGCGGCGGCTTCCGGGCCGGGGGCGGCCGGGGACTCCGCTTCCGGTTCCGCGTCCGCCGCGGCGAGGGGTTCCGCCGGCGGCTCCTCCGCTTCCGGTTCGTCGCCGGGGAGCGGGTGGCCGTCGGTCTCGGGGCCGGGGTCCGCGACGGGGTGGGCCGCCGTGCGCTCCTCGTCCGGGGCGGGGAGCGCGGGCGCCGGGGACTCCTCGGGCTGCGGCTGTGCCTGCGGCTGCGTCGCCCAGGGGGCGGGGGCGCCGCCGGGGAGCGTGGCCGGGCGCGTGTCGTCCGCGTACCACTGCTGCGCGGCTGCCGCCGAGGCCAGGAACTCGCCCGACTCGTCCGGAAGATCCCCGTCCGCGACCGGGATCGTCCACTGACCGGTGTGGCCGGTGTGGCCTGTGTGGTTCGCGTGGTCTGTCTGTGCGGAGAGGTCCGTGTGCGCGGAGGTGTCGGTGTGGCCGGTGCGGTCCGGGTGGCCCGCGTGGTCGCCGGGGGCCGTGTGCTCCTGGTACTCCCCGGAGCCCTCCCCCGCACCGGGCTGCCCGGGCTGCTCCCCCATCGCCTCGGTGAAGTTCCACTGGGCCGTGGAGTGCGAGGTCTCCTGGTACGGCTGCGCGTAGCCGCCCTGCTCGTTCGGGTCCGGCCAGTGCACCGCCCCCGGGGCCTGCTCCTGGGCGCGCCGCTCGGCCTGCGCCTGCTGCTGGCTCTGCGTCTGCACGACCCAGCTGCCCGTCGCGGCCGGGTCCAGACCGGCGGCCGGGGTCAGCGGGACGATCATCGGCGGTACGTACCCGTGGCCGGGCGCGGCCAGCGGGATGTTGGCCAGGTCCTCCGGCGGCAGCTGGACGAACGCGGTGGCGTCCGCGTCGTACTCACCGCTCTGCGGCGTCGGCTCCCAGCCCTCGTACCGGGGGTCGGGGTGTTCCTCATTGCTCACGACAGTGCCCTCCCCAGTGCGCGTCGGGCGAGCGCGGCGACGGTGCGCCGCAGGTGGAGTACGGCCGGGGAGAGCGGCAGGGTCTCCGATCCGTCGGCCGGCGGTTCGTGGTCCGGGATGCAGGCGGCGGCGACGTACTCGCCGAAGGCGGCCAGCGCGTCGGGGGCCAGGCCCCGCTCGCCGTCCCAGTCGATCAGCGAGGCGATCCAGCGCTCCGCCTCCAGCGGGCGCAGCGGCATCGGGGCGATGGCGCCGACCGCGCAGCGCACCCCGCGCCGGGCCGGGTCGAGCACGATGGCGACCGAGGCGGTGGCGCGGCCGGGGCCGGTGCGGCCGGTGGCCTTGAGGAACACCTGCGGGGCGTGCAGCAGCGGTACGCGGACGAAGCCGATCAGCTCGGCCGGGCTCAGCATCTCGCGGCCCGCCAGCAGGTGGGAGACGGGGATCTCGCGGCGGACCCCGCCGGGTCCCGCGACGACCAGCTCGGCCTCCAGGGCGGCCAGCACCGGCAGGGCGTCGCCGGTCGGCGCGGAGGTGGCGATGTTGCCGCCGAGGGTTCCGGCGTTGCGGATCTGGGGCGGGCCCGCCGCGCGCGCGGAGGCGGCGAGGGCGGGGATCAGGGCGGCGAAGTCGGGCCGTCCCATGCGGGCGTGGGTGAGGCCGGCGCCGAGCAGGGCGTGGCCGTCCTGGTAGTGCCAGCCGCGCAGCTCGCTGATCCGGCCGAGGCCGACCAGTCCCGAGGGGCGCAGGAGCCCCTTGTTCACGGCCGCCATCAGGTCCGTTCCCCCCGCCACGGGGACGGCGGCAGGCATGGCTTCCAGCGCCGCCACGGCCTCGTCGAGCGAGGCCGGCAGCGTCACCGACTGCATCGCCTGCGGTGCGTGCGTGGTCAACCCAGCTGCCCCTTCCCGGTCTCCCGGCTGGTCCGCCTGTTCCGCCGTACGGTACGTGTTCACAGGCCGGACGTGGCAACTCTGGCACATCTTCCGATGGGACCGGCGCGAGGGTCCGCGAAGGGTGGATCCGTCCCTGACCTGGGGGATGATCCGGTTTCGCACCTCTTCGGAGTGGAGGGTGAATTGCCACTCTTCAGCGATGCTTGTACGACTTATTCCCTTCGTTCCGGAGGCTGTTCGCCCGGGCCGTTCGTTCCGGGGGCGTTCGTCCGGAGGCCGTTCGGTCCGCGCCGGAGATGCTCCGGCGCGGACCGTCCCGGGGCTCACACCGCCGGCGGCGCTCCCTCGATCGGGCGACCGAGGATGCCGGGCCGCCGCTGCCACGGCAGCGGGCCGCCCGGCCGGCGGTAGTCGACGCCGAGGGCGTCGAGCCGGGCGTAGTGGTCGGTCATGCGCGCGTCGAATCCTGCGAAGTCCCGGTCGGCCGGGGCCGGCAGGGAGCTCCAGGCGACCTCGGCGAAGGCGGCGAGGCGCGGGAAGACCTGGTAGTCGACGCGCGACCTGTTCTGCATGACCTCGGTCCACACATTGGCCTGGGTGCCGAGGATGTGCCGTACGGCCTCCTCGCTCAGCCCCGGCGGAACGGGTTCGAAGCGGTAGACGTCCTCCAGGGTGCGGACGTACCCGATGGGCATCGGCTCGTCGGGGCCGCCGTCCTGACGGTGGTCCAGATACACCTGCTGCTCCGGGCACATCACCACGTCGTGCCCGGCCTCGGCGGCCGCGATGCCGCCCGCGTACCCACGCCAGGAGGAGACCGCGGCGCCCTCGGCGAGGCCGCCTTCGAGGATCTCGTCCCAGCCGATGAGACGGCGGCCGCGGGCGGTGAGCCAGCTGTCGAAGTGGCGGATGAACCAGGACTGGAGCTCGTCCTCGTCCTTGAGGCCGAGTTCGGCGATCCGGGCCTGGGCGGTCGGGGACTCCTTCCACTGGTCCTTGAGGCACTCGTCGCCGCCGACATGGATGAACGGGGAGGTGGCGGCGGGGAAGAGGTCGAGCAGTTCCTCGAATACGCCCTCGAAGAAGCGGAGGGTGTTGTCAGTGGGGGCGAGTACGTTCGGGTTGATGCCCCAGGTGTCCCAGACGGAGAGGGTGGTGGTGTCGATGACGTCGGTGTTGCCCAGCTCGGGGTACGCGCTGATGGCGGCCTGCGAGTGGCCCGGGATGTCGATCTCGGGGACGACGCGGATATGCCGCTCGGCGGCGTAGGCGACGATCTCGCGGATGTCGTCCTGGGTGTAGTAGCCGCCGTGCGGCGTCTCGTCCCACAGCTCGGAGGCCCGGTGGCCGTACTTGGTACGGGAGCGCCAGGCGCCGGCCTCGGTGAGGCGCGGGTAGCGCTTGATCTCGACGCGCCATCCCTGGTCGTCGGTGAGGTGGAAGTGGAAGACGTTCAGCTTGTGCGCGGCGAGGAGGTCGAGGTAGCGCAGGACGTCGTCCTTGGGCAGGAAGTGCCGGGAGACGTCGAGCATCAGGCCGCGCCAGGAGAAGCGCGGCGCGTCCTCGACGACCACCGCCGGGACGTCCCAGGTGCGCCCCGGGGCGACCGGCGCGCGGCGGAAGGCGTCCGGGCCGAGGAGCTGACGGAAGGTCTGCGCCCCCCAGGACAGGCCGGCCGCGCTGCCGCCGGTGATGCGTACGGCGTCGCCGTCGACGACCAGTCCGTACGCCTCGGGGGCCAGCGCCGGGTCGAGCGAAAGCTCCACGCGGGAGCCCTCCGTGCCGTCGGCGAGCGGCAATCCGGTGGCCGCGCCGACGGTGGCGCGCAGCAGCCGGGCGACGCCCTCGGCGCCCGGTGCGGCGGCGAGAACGGTCGCCGCGTCCAGCCGGAACGGCTCCGCCCCCGGTGCTCCCCAGGTCACTTCGCGCGGCGCGGGGATCAGGCCGGGAGCCGCCGTGTCATCGGGTGTCATGACGTCAGTCCTTAACCGCTCCGCCCAGTCCGGAGACGAGGCGTCGCTGTACGAGTACGAAGAAGACGAGGACGGGAATGGTCATCACCGTCGAGGCTGCCATGATCCCGCCCCAGTCGTTCTCGTCCGGTTTGAAGAAGACCAGCAGCGCCATCGGCAGCGTCGACTGGGAGGTGTCGCTGATGATGAACGACTTCGCGAACAGGAAGTCGTTCCAGGTGGTGATGAAGGAGAAGACGCTCGTCGCCACCAGGCCCGGGAAGACCAGCGGGAAGAGGATCTGCCACAGGAAGCGGGTGCGGCTCGCCCCGTCGATGTAGGCGGCCTCCTCCAGGGCCTCGGGAACCGCTCTGACGAAGCCGCGCAGCATCCAGATGGCGAACGGCAGCGAGAAGGCCAGGTGCGGCAGGATCAGCGAGCCGAGCGTGTTGAGCTGGCCGAAGTCCCGCATCAGGAAGAAGAGCGGGATGGTCAGCGCCTCCACCGGCACCATCTGCGCCACCAGGAACATGATGAGCAGGGTGGTGCGGAACTTGAAGCGGAAGCGGGTCACGGCGGTGGCGGCCAGGAAGGCGACCAGCGCCGAGAGGATGACCACCGTGCCCGCCACCAGCAGGCTGTTGAGGAAGTAGCGGCCGAAGTCCTGCTGTTCGAAGACCCGGCGGAACGAGTCGAGGGAGGGGGCGAGCGTCCAGGGGCGGGGCTCGGTCGACTGGATCTCCCCGGCCGGTTTGAAGGCGGAGAGCACCATCCAGTAGAGGGGGAAGGCGACCGCGACCGCGATCACCAGGGCGGTGGCCTCGGCCGCCAGCCTGCCGGGCCGCTTGACGCGTAGCGCCGTACGTACGCTCACAGTTCCTCCCCCTGGCGCCGCACCAGGCGCAGATAGACCAGCGTGACGGCCAGCAGGATCACGAGCATCACGACGCCGATGGCGGAGCCGAGGCTGTACTGCGAGGACGCGAACGCCTTCTGGTACGCGTACACGTTGAGCACCAGGTTCTGCCCCGCGATGCCGCCGCCGTTGGTCATGACGTAGATCTGGGTGAAGACCTTGAAGTCCCAGATGATCGACTGGATGGTGACGACGATCAGGATGGGCTTGAGCATCGGCGCCATGATGGTCCGCCAGATCCGCCACTGGGAGGCGCCGTCCAGCGAGGCGGCCTCCAGCACCTCGGTGGGGATGGCCCGGATGCCCGCGTACACGGTGACCATGACGAACGGGAACGAGCACCACAGGACTTCGAGGAGTACGAGCGCGAAGGCGCTGTAACGCCCGTACGTCCAGGAGAAGTCACCGAGGCCGAGCACCTTGTTCACGGGTCCGAAGTCGGGGTCGAAGAGGAAGACCCAGACCGTCGAGCCGGTGATCGCGGGGGTGGCCCAGGCGCCGAGCGCGGCCATCATCAGCACCAGCCGGGGCAGGGCGCGGATGCGGGTGAGCAGGACGGCGAGCGCGCAGCCGACGAAGAGGGTGGAGACGACGCAGGCGGCGGCGAAGAGGACGGTGGCGAGGAGGACCTGCCAGAACTGGCTGTCGTTGAAGAGGGTGGCGTAGTTGCCGAAGCCCTTGAAGGTGGTCGGTTCGCCGCCGCTGACCTGGGCCTGGGTGTACTCCAGGAACGAGATCAGGCCGAGCTGGTAGATCGGGTAGACCAGCAGCCCGGCGAGCAGGACGAGGGCGGGCAGGAGGTAGAGCCAGGGGGTCCAGCCGGAGTGGCCCCGGGGGGACACCGGGCGGCCGCGCCGGGGCGGACGGGCGGCGGGAGTGCCCGCGCCCGCCCCGGACGCACCGGGGGCCGGAGCCTTGAGAGCGGTGGTGGGTGTGGTCATCGTCAGCCCGCGTCGGTGAAGGCCGCGTCCATCTTCTTCGCCGCGTCGTCCGAGGCCTGCGCCACGTCCTTACGGCCGGAGACGATCTCCTGGAACATGTTCGGCAGGACCAGCGAGGCGTCGATCTGGCCCCAGGCGGGCGAGGCGGGGACGAACTTGGCACCGGCACCGAGGGTCTGGACGAACGGGGCGACGAAGGGCTGCTTCTTCGCGGCGTTGTCCAGGACGTCGGTGTAGGTGGGCAGGAAGCCCATCGCGTCGAACATCTCGGCCTGGGTCTTCTTGCCGGTGAGCGACTTCATCAGGTCGACGGCGAGGGTGCGGTGCGAACTGCTCTTCAGTACGCCGATGTTGTTGCCGCCCGCGAAGGCGGGGGCGATGGAGTTCGGGGCGATGCCGGGCAGCGGGACGACCGCGTACTTGCCCTTGACCGAGCCCGCCTCGACGGCCGCGTGGCTGAAGTCGCCGCCGATGGCCATGGCGGCCTTGCCGGAGGCGAAGGCGGTCACGGTGGCGTTGCCGCCCATGGAGGCGCACTTGGCGGCCGGACAGTTGTCGTCGCCGAAGAGGGAGGTGTAGGCCTCGATGCCCTTGCGGGCCTTCTCACTGTTGATGGCCGACTTGTACGTACCGCCGCTCTCGCCCGCGATCTCGCCGCCGTGCGACCAGATGAAGGGCATCGCCCCGTAGGTGTACGCGCCGCCGACCGCGAGGCCGTAGAGGTCCGGCTTCTCCTTGCGGATCTTCTTGGCGGTGGAGATCAGCTCGGCCTGGGACTTGGGGGGTTCGATGCCGAGGTCCTTGAAGACGTCGGTGCGGTAGTAGAGGGCCCGGACGCCGACGAAGAAGGGGGCGCCGTAGACCTTGTCGCCGACGGTGACGGACTGCTTGGCGATCGGGTCGGTGTCCTTGGCCTCCTCCCAGGCGCCGAACTCCTCGGTGACGTCCGCGAGTCCGCCGTCCTTGACGTATCCGGCGGTGTCGCTGTTGCCGTACTCGATGAGGTCCGGGGCGCTCTTGGGGTCGTTGAAGGCGGCCTTGATGCGCTGGGCGCGAGTGTCGACGGGTATGTACTCGACCTCGACCTTCGCGCCTTCGTGGCTCTTCTCGAACGCGGCGACCGCGTCGTCGACGACCTTCTCCTTGGGCTTGTTGCCGACCTCCTGGAAGAGCCAGACACGGAGAGTCCCGCTCTTCTCGTCACCCTTCGCACTGGTGTCGGAGGTCTGCGGCGCGCAGGCGGTGGCGGTGAGGCCCGCCAGCACAAGCGCCGCAACCGGGGCGGCAATTCGGGCAGAAAGCTTCATCCGGGAACCCCTACCGGTCATTCGTTGCATCATGTGCAACGTGCGTTTCGTTCTGCACAACTGGCAGGAGAGTAAGTCCGGTTCCGGCGCCCGACAAGTGGTCTCCACCACTCTGTGACCCGCCGACGCAGCCCGCGCAACGCGAGCACGAGCGGTCACGTTCCGTCACCAGCGGCGCGGAGGCCGGAGCCCGGGCATGCCGAAGGCCCCCGGCACACGCGATCGACGCGTGTGCCGGGGGCCTTCGGAAGACGGAGTGGGAGCCCGGCCGGAGTGGGAGCCCGGGCCTACTTCTTGCCCTTGTCCTTGCCGCCCTTGCCCTTGTCCTTGTCGCCGCCGGCGCCCATGGACTCGTAGATCTCCTTGCACATGGGACAGACCGGGTACTTCTTGGGGTCGCGCCCCGGCACCCAGACCTTGCCGCACAGTGCGACCACGGGAGTGCCCTCCAGGGCGCTCGCCATGATCTTGTCCTTCTGGACGTAATGGGCGTAGCGCTCGTGGTCGCCGTCGCCCCTCGACACCTGCGGCGTCGGCTCTACGAGGGTCCCCGTACCTGCCCCGCGATCGGGCTCAAGAGTGCTCATAACCGCCAAGGGTACTGAAGAAGCGGGCCTTCAGTTGAGCGAAGGGTCGTCCGGATACGTGGCGATCATCGCCAGCTCGCTGCGCTGCCGCCGGAGCACCGCGCGCCAGAGGTTCTCCGGGCGCGGCGAGGAGACGTCACCGGGCTCCGACTCGACCACGTACCAGGCGCCCTCGGTCAGCTCGCCCTCCAGCTGACCGGGCCCCCAGCCCGCGTACCCGGCGAAGATCCGCAGCGAGCCCAGCGCCGGTCCCAGCAGCTCCGGCGGGGTCTCCAGGTCGACCAGGCCGATCGCCCCGTGCACCCGGCGCCAGCCGAGCGGGCCCTCGTCGCCGGGGATCACCGCCACGCCGAGCGCCGAGTCGAGCGAGACCGGGCCGCCCTGGAAGACGACGTCCGGCTCACCGGTCAGCCCGGCCCAGGAGCCGAGGATGTCACCGACGCCGACCGGGGTCGGGCGGTTCAGGACCACGCCGAGGGAGCCCTCCTCGTCGTGGTCGAGGAGGAGCACCACCGCGCGGTCGAAATTCGGGTCCGCGAGGGCGGGTGTGGCCACGAGCAGTCGCCCTGTGAGCGAGGACACCTCCGTCATGGCAGAAATGATCCCGCATCTTCGCCCTCCGCGGGGTCCCGGCGGCCGTGATGACCACCTCAGGAGAGCGAGCGCAGCTCAGGGCGCACGGAGGCACGGGGAGCGCACCGTACGGGGAGGATCCGGGAGCCATCCGGACGGTGACCCTCCGCAAGATCGGGTGCGCGGAGGGTGTTGTGGCGGATTCATGACGTTCGTACACCCCCCTTCGCCTTACGGAACGGGGGTAGGAGGCCATTACCCTTTTCGTTGGCCCCCTGCCCGACCACTCCGGAACGCGAGATACATGACCGGCACAGACGATGTCCTGCTTGTCCACGGCGGCACCCCGCTGGAGGGCGAGATCCGCGTCCGAGGCGCCAAGAACCTGGTGCCGAAGGCAATGGTCGCCGCGCTGCTCGGCAGCGGGCCCAGCCGTCTCCGCAACGTTCCCGACATCCGTGACGTACGGGTGGTCCGAGGACTGCTGCAGCTGCACGGCGTCACCGTCCGCCCCGGCGACGAGCCGGGCGAACTGATCCTCGACCCCTCGCACGTCGAGTCGGCGAACGTCGCCGACATCGATGCCCACGCGGGTTCGTCGCGCATCCCGATCCTCTTCTGCGGCCCGCTGCTGCACCGCCTCGGCCACGCCTTCATCCCGGGCCTGGGCGGCTGCGACATCGGCGGCCGGCCGATCGACTTCCACTTCGAGGTGCTCCGCCAGTTCGGCGCGACCATCGAGAAGCGGGCCGACGGCCAGTACCTGGAGGCCCCGCAGCGGCTGCGCGGCACCAAGATCCGGCTGCCGTACCCCTCGGTGGGCTCCACCGAGCAGGTGCTGCTCACCGCCGTCCTCGCCGAGGGCGTCACCGAGCTGTCCAACGCGGCCGTCGAGCCGGAGATCGAGGACCTCATCTGCGTACTGCAGAAGATGGGCGCGATCATCTCCATGGACACCGACCGGACCATCCGGATCACCGGTGTCGACAAGCTCGACGGATACACCCACCGGGCGATCCCGGACCGTCTGGAGGCGGCCTCCTGGGCGTCGGCGGCGCTGGCGACCGAGGGCAACATCTACGTACGCGGCGCCCAGCAGCGTTCGATGATGACCTTCCTGAACACCTTCCGCCGGGTCGGCGGCGCCTTCGAGATCGACGACGAGGGCATCCGCTTCTGGCACCCGGGCGGCGCGCTCAACGCCATCGCGCTGGAGACGGACGTCCACCCCGGCTTCCAGACCGACTGGCAGCAGCCCCTGGTGGTGGCGCTGACGCAGGCCGCGGGGCTGTCCATCGTCCACGAGACGGTGTACGAGTCGCGGCTCGGCTTCACCTCCGCGCTCAACCAGATGGGTGCGCACATCCAGCTCTACCGCGAGTGCCTGGGCGGCTCGGACTGCCGCTTCGGCCAGCGCAACTTCCTGCACTCGGCGGTCGTCTCCGGACCGACGAAGCTCCAGGGCGCCGATCTGGTCATCCCCGACCTGCGCGGCGGCTTCTCGTACCTGATCGCGGCGCTGGCGGCGCAGGGAACCTCCCGGGTGCACGGCATCGACCTGATCAACCGGGGCTACGAGAACTTCATGGACAAGCTGGAGAAGCTCGGCGCGAAGGTGGAGCTGCCGGGCGGTTCCCTGGTCTGACCGCACAGCGCTGCCGCACACAGCACTGCGCGAACACGGCGCCCCGGTCCCCTCACAGGGGGCCGGGGCGCCGTGCTGTCCGGGAACGCGCGAACCGCCCCGGCGTCGTCCCCGCGATCCGCTTGAAGTGGCGGGTCAGGTGAGACTGGTCGTGGAAGCCCACGGCGGCCGCCGCCTCCCCGGGCGGCACGCCGTCCAGCAGCAGCCGGCGGGCCCGGTCGACCCGGCGGGACGTCAGGTACTGGTGCGGCGCGATCGCGTACGCCGCGCTGAACGCCCGTACGAGATGGGCGGGGTGCGCGTGGACCAGCCGGGCGGCCTCGGCCAGGGTGATGCCCTCGCCCGGCCGCTCGTCCAGCCGCTCGTCCAGGAGGTCGCGGAGGTCCTTCGCGACGCCCGGGCCGGGCGGCGGGCCCGCGGGGGCCGTACGGGGGCGCAGGTGGCCCCGTAGCCGCTCGCCGATGAACGCCAGGCGGCTCTCCGCCTCGAAGGCCCCGCCCGGGTCCGCCAGGGCCGTGTGGAGGCGGCCCACACGGCTGCGCAGGAGCGGGTCGGCGAGGTCCGGGGTGTCCACGGCGGGCCCGATGAGCCCCGCGTCGAGCTGCGTCATGTCCAGGTAGAGCACCCGTTTGCGGAAGCCGTCGGAGGTCGCGGGCGAACCGTTGTGCGGGACCTGCGGCGGCAGCAGGCTCACCGTGCCGCCCGGGGTGCCGCGCTTGTGGCGGTCCAGGTCGTAGCGGACGGCCCCGTCGTCGACGATCAGGAGCGTCCAGGCGTCGTGCACGTGCATGGGGTAGGCGTGCTCGGTGAAGCGGGCGTGGAAGACCTCCACGACGCCCGGGACCGCCGGACGCCAGGCGGAGATCTCCTGCGGTGCCGGTTGCCTGGGCGTCACGCTAAGAACGTACAAGAATCGTGCGAGGGCCGACGGCCAGGCTCGGACCATGACGAACACGCACGAGACAGCGAGCGGAACCACGGCCACCGGCGAGGCTCCCGTCCGCTTCGACACGAAGGTCGCGGTGCTGCTCCGCGACGACCTGGAGACCTGGCAGCGTCTGAACGTGACCGCCTTCCTGGTCAGCGGCCTGGGGACGGTGGCGCCCGAAGTGATCGGCGAGCCCTACGAGGACGCCGACTCCACCCCGTACCTCCCGATGATCCGGCAGCCCGTGCTGGTCTTCGAGGGGGCGAAGGAGACGCTGACCGCCGCGCACGCCAAGGCGCTCTCCCGGTCCCTGACGACGGCCGTGTTCACCTCGGACCTGTTCGGCACGGGGAACGACCGGGACAACCGGGCGGCGGTACGGGCGGTGGGGCGGGACGCGCTGGATCTGGTCGGGCTGCTCGTGTACGGGCCCCGCAACGCCGTGGACAAGGCCCTCAAGGGCGCGCGGATGCATCCCTGACCCCGGGTGAGCCCGGCGGCGTGCGAGCGCCTGAGCGGGGCGCATGTGCCCGTGGCATGCGCGAGGGCGGCCACCCCTGGTCGGGGGTGACCGCCCTCCTTGCGCCTTTGAGGGTTACTTACCCTTGGCGGCTTCCTTGAGCTTCGAGCCCGCGGAGACCTTCACGCTGTAGCCGGCGGGGATGTTGATCGGGTCGCCGGTCTGCGGGTTGCGAGCGGTGCGAGCGGCACGGTGGGTGCGCTCGAAGGTCAGGAAGCCGGGGATGGTGACCTTCTCGTCGCCCTTGGCGACGATCTCACCGACGGTCTCGGCGAGCGCGGCCAGCACGGCGTCGGCGTCCTTGCGAGTCACCTCGGCGCGGTCGGCCAGGGCGGCCACCAGCTCACTGCGGTTCATGTTGTTACTCCCGTGTTCTTCTTGCCTGTGAGGCGTGAGATCGAAGCCGATGCTGCCAGGGCCCTCTGACAGTCCCCGGACCCGGGTCTGATGTCAGACCCTCGCGCCCGATTACGCATCCTGCCCCCACCTGCGGCGGGAAAGCCAATCCGGAACCCTTCAGGGTCAACGAAAAGCGCCACTGTCTGCTCGTGGTGACGTTCCGTCGGCTTCCCTTAGCGGTCCGCAGCGGATGCCGGGCCCTACGGGGCCCACTGCCCGCCCACCCTAAAGGGGCGTTTGGGGCGCCGCGACCCGCGACGCGCCGTACGGCACGGGCGGGTGCGGCCCGGGGTGTTTCCCGCGTACCCCTGATGGACCCCGCGAAACCGGGTGCCCTAGATGGCGTCGGCGGGTGCGGCTCCGGCGCCCGCGGCGGCCTTGGCGGCCGCGCGGACGGCTCCGGCGACCGCACCGGCGACCTTGTCGTTGAAGACGGAGGGGATGATGTAGTTCGCGTTGACCTCGTCCTCGGCGACCACGTCGGCGAGGGCTCCGGCGGCGGCGAGCATCATCTCCGTGTTGACGGTGCGGGACTGAGCGTCCAGCAGACCGCGGAAGACACCCGGGAAGACCAGCACGTTGTTGATCTGGTTGGGGAAGTCGGAGCGGCCGGTGGCGACGACGGCCGCCGTCTCGCGGGCGATCGCCGGGTCCACCTCGGGGTCCGGGTTCGCGAGCGCGAACACGATCGCGCCGTCCGCCATCGCCGCGACGTCGTCGCCGTTCAGGACGTTCGGGGCGGAGACGCCGATGAAGACGTCGGCGCCGACGACGGCCTCCTTGAGGGTGCCGGTGACGCCCTCGGGGTTGGTGTTGTCGGCGATCCAGCAGAGCGGCGACTCGGGGTCGGCGGCGACCAGGTCCTCGCGTCCGGAGTGGACGACGCCGTGGATGTCGGCGACCACGGCGTGCTTGACACCGGCGGCGATCAGCAGCTTCAGGATGGCCGTACCGGCGGCTCCGGCACCGGACATGACGACCCGTACGTCCCCGATGCTCTTGCCCACCACGCGCAGGGCGTTGGTCAGGGCGGCCAGGACGACGATGGCGGTGCCGTGCTGGTCGTCGTGGAAGACGGGGATGTCCAGGGCCTCGCGCAGCCGGGCCTCGATCTCGAAGCAGCGGGGTGCGGAGATGTCCTCCAGGTTGATGCCCGCGAAGCCGGGGGCGATCGCCTTGACGATCTCGACGATGGCGTCGGTGTCCTGGGTGTCCAGGCAGATCGGCCAGGCGTCGATGCCCGCGAAGCGCTTGAAGAGGGCCGCCTTGCCCTCCATGACGGGCAGCGCGGCCATCGGGCCGATGTTGCCGAGGCCGAGCACCGCGGAGCCGTCCGTCACGACTGCGACGGAGTTGCGCTTGATGGTGAGGCGGCGGGCGTCCTCGGGGTTCTCGGCGATGGCCATGCAGACCCGGGCGACGCCGGGGGTGTAGATCATCGAGAGGTCGTCACGGTTGCGGATGGGGTGCTTGGACGCCATCTCGATCTTGCCGCCGAGGTGCATGAGGAACGTACGGTCGGAGACCTTGCCCAGCACGACGCCCTCGATGTCGCGCAGACCTTCGACGATCTCGTCCGCGTGCGAGGTGGAGGAAGCGGCGATCGTGACGTCGATCCGGAGCTTCTCGTGGCCGGACGCCGTGACGTCGAGGCCGGTGACCGACCCTCCGGAGGACTCGACCGCCGTGGTGAGCTGGGAGACCGCGGTGCCGCTCGCGGGCACCTCCAGCCTGACCGTCATCGAGTACGAGACGCTGGGCGCCGTTGCCATGGCCGAGTCCTTCGCTTTCCTCAAGCTTCATTGCTTCGCATCCGGAACCCTCGTTCCGGTCACGCTTCCCGATCGTCGCACCTACCGACCGGTAGCCGGTAATGAGCATCTTCTTTCGGAAAGTGTTTTCCACCATACGAGAAGTCACCCGTTCGGCGGAACCCCCAAGAGCCCTCAAGAGTCCCGTAAACGAAAACAGACCCGCGCCACCATCAGGTGACGCGGGTCTGTCTTCTTCACTCAGGTGGCACCGACCCGCCATGCTCGCCTCGCGGCAAGTGGTCGCTCGAAGCGACGAAGGTTGGGCCCGGGGGCTTGGATCGAGCCGGTGCCAGTACCAAGGTAACAAAGACCCCGGAGAAGTGATTCCCGTACGACGGGCCGACCTGATCCCGTCGTACGGGCAACAGCTCAGGATCACTCCCGCAGCAGGTCAGGCACCCCGTCCTCGTCCGGCATGTCCCGCTCCCCCGACACCACCGTGAGCTGCTGCGTCGCCCTCGTCAGCGCCACGTACAGCACCCGCAGCCCGGCCGGGGACTCGTCCGCGATCTCCGCCGGGGAGACGACCACCGTGGCGTCGTACTCCAGGCCCTTCGCCTCCAGGCTGCCCAGCGCCACCACCCGCTCCCCCAGCTCCGCGAGCCACTCGCGGGCCTGGGTGCGCCGGTCCATCGCCACGACCACGCCGACCGTGCCGTCCACCTCCGCCAGCAGCCGGCGCGCCTCCTCGCGGACCGTGGCGGCCAGGTCGCCGTCCTCGACCGGCACGAAGCGCGGCACCACCCCGGTCGAGCGGACCGCCGACGGGGACTCCATGCCGGGCATGGCGAGCGCCAGCACCTTCGCGGCCAGCTCCGCGATCTCGGCCGGGTTGCGGTAGTTGACGGTGAGGGTGAAGCGGCGACGGGGCCGGGAGCCGAGCGCCTCGTCCCGGGCCGCCGCCGCCTCGTCCGGGTCGGACCAGGAGGACTGCGCCGGGTCGCCGACGATGGTCCAGGTGGCGTGGCGGCCCCGGCGGCCCACCATCCGCCACTGCATGGGCGTGAGGTCCTGCGCCTCGTCGACGATGACGTGCGCGTACTCCGTGCGCTCCGCCGCGAGCCGCTCGGCCCGCTCCCACTGGGTCTCCTCGCGCTGCGGCATCAGCTCCTCCAGCCCCGAGAGGTGGTCCAGCGGGTCCGCCTCACGCTTCCGCTTCGGCCGGACCACCGTGCCCAGCAGGGCCTGGAGCTCGTCCAGCAGCGCCACGTCGTGGACGGAGAGCGGACCGTTGCCCTCCGCGTCCAGCCGCTTCAGGGAGCGGGCCAGCCGGCGCACCTCGCCCTGGTTGAGGATGCGCCGGGACCAGCGGGCCAGCCGCTTCTCGTCGGCCATCGCGGCCAGCACCCGACGCGGGGTCAGCTCGGGCCACCACGCGTTCAGGAACTCCAGGAACGGCGTCTCGGTGGAGACGTCCTCGTCGAAGGAGGACCGCAACTCCGCCACCAGCTGCGGGTCGGTGTAGCGGCCGCGCCCGGAGGACTTGCTCCACAGGGCGTCCAGCAGCAGCTTGCGGGCGCGCGGGCGCAGCAGGTTGACGGGGGCGGTGCCGCTGAGCACGTTGTGGCGGACGCGCTGGAGTTCGTCGGCCTCCAGCTCGACCCGGGCGCCGAAGGCGACGACGCGCAGCCGGGTGGGGGTGGTCGCCGTGCCGTTCTGCGCGGGCTCCTCGCCGAAGGAGAGCTGGCCGCCACCGCTGCTGGGCGGCTTCGGCGCCTCCAGGGCGCCCCGGGCCGCCTTGCGCAGCACATGGAGCATCCGCGAGGAACCCTTGATCCGGGCGATCGCCGGTTCGTCGTAGGTGGTGGCGCCCTCGACGCCCGCCGCCTCGTCCGAGAGCGAGCCGACCGCGCGGATCGCGACCTGGCCCTCCTCACCGAGCGAGGGCAGCACGCCCTCGGTGTAGGCGACCAGGAGCGGGGTCGGGGAGACGACGAGGATGCCGCCCGCGTACCGCCGCCGGTCCTGGTAGAGGAGGTAGGCGGCGCGGTGCAGGGCGACGGCCGTCTTGCCGGTGCCGGGGCCGCCGGTGACCTCGGTGACGGAGGCGGCGGGGGCCCGGATCACCAGGTCCTGCTCGGCCTGGATGGAGGCGACGATGTCCCGCATGGTGTGGCTGCGGGCCTGGCCGAGGGCGGCCATCAGGGCGCCGTCGCCGATCACCGGGAGCTTCTCGCCGTCCAGATGCGCCGTCAGCTCCGGGCGCATCAGGTCGTCCTCGACCCCGAGGACCTTGCGGCCCTTGGAGCGGATGACCCGGCGGCGTACGACGCGGCCGGGCTCCTTCGGGGTGGAGCGGTAGAACGGGGCGGCGGCCGGGGCCCGCCAGTCGATCACCAGCGGCGCGTAGTCGGAGTCCAGGACCCCGATCCGGCCGATGTGGAGCGTCTCGGCGATGTCGGCGGTGGCGTCCTCCCGTACGGCGTCGTCGGCCGGCTCGACGGAGGTGAACGCGCCGTCGGGGCCGCGCTCACCGTCCTTGCCGAGGAGCAGGTCGATCCGCCCGAAGAGGAAGTCCTCGAACTCGTTGTTCAGCCGGTTGAGGTGGACGCCCGCCCGGAAGACCTGGGCGTCCCGCTCGGCGAGGGCGCCGGGCGTGCCGACCTGCCCGCGTTTGACGGCGTCGTGCATGAGAAATTCCGCCTCGTCGATCTTCTCTTCGAGACGGTGGTAAACGCGGTCCAGATGATCCTGCTCGACACCGATTTCCCGGTCCCGCAGCGAATCGACAGCGGCATCCTGCGCGGCCACCGAGGCCCCCTTCTGACGTGCATCGGGCAGCCGTCAACCCTATGCGAAGGGGGGCCCGGGCGCACCCGCCGTCCACCGTTACGCGTGTTGCGATTACGCGTCGGAGCGCGGACCTGGGTGACGCGCCGGGGTGGCGCGCCGGAGCGGCCGGGTCCGCTCAGGCGCCGATCTCCACCAGCCGCTCCCCGTCGAACGTGCGCACCTCGAAGCGGTCGATGTCCTCACGGGCCATCGCCGCGCCGCCGTGCACGTACAGCGGGTTCTTCGCCGACTCGTGCGTCGAACCCTCGATGCCGTACCCCCACTGCGGGACGGACCAGGAGGTGACGACCTCCTCCTCCCCCGTCTTGGAGACGGCGACGAGCGTGCACTTCTGCGGTCCTTTGACGTTCTTCAGCTCCAGGACCGTGTGGGTGCCCCACGCCTTCTCCTCCATCCCGACCGTCGCGCCGACCCGGGTGGTGGGGTCGGTCGCCGTCACCTTCTCCGTCATGTGCTGGAAGAAGGCGTCCTCGGCCGGGCTGGTGGGGTGCGGGTCGACGGCGGCGACGCTGCGGCCGCCGTCGTCGCCCGCCGTGACGGCGACGGCCGCGACCGGCCCGCCGATGATCAGGGCCGCCGCCGCGGCGATCAGATACCTGCTCCGCTTCGTCCGCCGGTGCCTGCGGTGCGCCACCTCGTCCATCAGCCCGCCGAGCACCTTGGGCGCGGGCCGCTCGGGAACGTGCGGTACGGGACGGGCCCCGGGCGCCGCCGCCGGCGCCTCGGCCAGCATCGCGAGCATGGGCTCCATGCCCGCGAACTCGTCCAGATGCGCGGAACACCGGGCGCAGCCCGCGAGATGGGCCTCGAAGGCGCTCGCCTGCGCGTCGTCCAGGATGCCCAGGACATAGGCGGCGGCCGCGTCGTGCTCGCTCCCTTCGGGCTCTCCGCCGAACGGCGGCTCGGGTCCGGTGGGGCCGCCGGGAGCGCCCGGATAGCCGGGGCCCGGGGGCTGCCCGGGGCCGGAGAGGTACGCGGGCCCCGAGGGGTGTGCAGGACCCGCGGGATAGGGGGAGTGCGGGGGGTGAGAGGGACCGGTGGGCATACGGGGTCCCGGAGGCCGGGGCCCGAACGGCTGCCACTGCTGGTCGCTCATGCCGTGATCCCCCTCTCTTCGAGTGCGAGCTTCATCGAACGGAGTGCGTAGAAGACCCGGGACCGCACGGTGCCGCTGGGGATGCCGAGCACCTCGGCCGCCTCGTTCACCGTACGTCCCCTGAAGTAGGTCTCGACCAATGCTTCCCGGTGCGCGGGCGTCAAATCGTCGAGCGCGTCCGACAACGTCATCAGCCACAGCGCCTTGTCGATCTCGTCCTCCGCGGGAATGACCTCCAGCGGCGACGGATCGACCTCGCGCGGCCGGGCCTGCCGGCTGCGGTGGCCGTCGATGACGATGCGCCGGGCGACCGTCACCAGCCAGGGGCGGACGGAGCCGGTGGCCCGGTTGAGCCGGCCGGCGTTCTTCCAGGCACGGATGAGCGTCTCCTGCACCACGTCCTCGGCCCGTTGGCGGTCGCCCGCCACGAGCCGGAGGACGTACGCGAGCAGCGGCCCGGCATGTTCGCGGTAGAGCGCCCGCATCAGCTCCTCGTCCGGTATCCCGTCAGGAGGCGTGGGCGGCTCACTGCGATGTCGAGCCCTGTGCGGACGGTCATCGGCCACGGCCGCATCCTTGCGCACCCGAACCTCCTGGTCGAGACCCTGAATGGAGCTCTTCGGGGAGGGATACGGGGGCGCGCGCCGGATCATTCAACGTCGCTTCATATTTCTTTCGTCGAGATCCTCCGGCGCCGGTGCCGGGCGACCCGTTCGCGGTTGCCGCAGACCTCGCCGGAGCACCAGCGGCGCCGGCCCCCGCGCGAGGTGTCCAGGTAGAGCCGGTGGCACGCCCCGCCCGCGCAGCGGCGCAGCGCTCCCCGCGCCACCGGGTCGGTGAGCAGGTCCACCGCGTCCCGCGCCACGACCGCGAGGAGCCCCGCGCAGCCGGGCTCGGCGCTCAGGGTCCGTACCAGCGCCCCGCCCTCGCCGCGCACCGCACGCGGCCCCGGCGGGGCTTCGGCCGCAAGGGAGTTGACCCGGTCCAGGGCGTTCCCGTAGCCGGGGCAGCCGAGTTGGGCCGACGCCGGGTCGATCCCGTGCTCCGCAAGGGCGAGTTGGGCCGACATCAGCCGGTCCACGTCCGCCCGCAGCTGCCGGAACCGGGTCAGCCAGGTGGCGTCCAGCGCGCGCAGAGCCGTGCCCGGCGGGACGAGCCGGGCGGCGGTCAGCCAGTCGGTGAGCCGTCCCGGTCCGTCGAGCTGTTCCCGGGCGCGAGGCGTCCCGCCCGCGGGCCCGGTGGCCACCAGGTCGAGACAGATCCGGCCGGAGTCGAACCGCCACACGTACGCGCCCCTGCCCGCCGCCATGCGCCTGTCACCGCCTCGGGATCACCGGTCGGATGCCACCCTCCAGAGTGCCCCCGGCGGGGCCCGGCCGTAACCCCCGCTACCGTGACGGCATGAACGATCACGGGGGAACAGCCGGGGGAGCAACCGGGGGAACGCACGGGCCGGGCATCACGCTCACCGCCGGCCCGCTGCTGATGCGCCCCTGGCGCGCGGAGGACGTACCGGCGCTGCTGGAGGCGTACGACGATCCGGCGATGCGGCAGTGGATACGGACGCCCGCGTCCACGCCCGAAGAGGCCGCCCGCTGGCTGGAGTCGCAGTACGAGGGATGGGAGTCGGGCACCCGGTTCAGCTTCGCCGTGACGGACCCGGGCCGGGGCGGGGAGCTGGTCGGCAACCTCGCGCTGAAGCGGCCGGGCCCCGGCCCCGAGCGGGCCGAGGTGGGGTACTGGACGGTGGCGCGGGCACGCGGTCGGGGGGTGGCGCCCCGGGCCCTGGAGGCGCTCACCGACTGGGCGTTCACGGCCTTCGCCGACGAAGGGCTGGTCCGGCTGGAGCTGCTGCACCAGGTGGACAACGTGGCGTCGTGCCGGGTGGCGGAGAAGGCCGGTTACGCGTTCGCGGAGCTGTTGAGCGCCCTGCCCCCGGAGTTCCCGCTGGACGGCCATCTGCATGTGCGCGAGGCGCCGTTGAGGCCGGACGGCAGGGTCACCGCTCAGCGTGGCGAAGCTGAGCCCGGGGTGTCCCCCGCCGGGTCCAGCGACAGCCGGTAGCCGCGTTTGACGACGGTCTGGATCAGCCTCGGCGCCCCCAGCGCGGAGCGCAGCCGGGCCATCGCCGTCTCCACCGCGTGCTCGTCGGTGCCGCTGCCGGGCAGCGCCCGCAGCAGGTCGGCGCGGGCCACCACCCAGCCGGGGCGGCGGGCCAGGGTGTGCAGGAGGGCCATGCCCGCGGGCGGCACCGCGCGCAGTTCGTCGTCGACCAGCACGGCGTGGCCGCGGATCTCGACGCGGTGGCCGGCGATGGGCAGGACCCGGGCGGTGGTGGGGAGTTGGGCGCAGACGAGCTGGACGAGGGGGCCCAGGCGGAAGCGTTCGGGCTGGACGGTGGGGATGCCACGGGCCTGGAGCGGGAGGGCGGTGACCGGTCCGACGCAGGCGGCCAGGACGTCGTCGCGCAGGGCGCCCAGGATCTCCGGGAGCAGCCCGCGGACCTCGGCGCGGCCCAGGAACGAGGCGGCGGCGGGGGCGCTGGTGAAAGTGACGGCGTCCAGGGCCCGGGCGGCGGTGGCGTCGAGCATCCGGTCGAGCGGGGCGATGTCCTGCGGCGGCATCCAGCGGTAGACGGGGACGCCGACGACCTCGGCGCCCGCCGCCTGGAGGGACTCGATGAAGCCGGGGAGCGGTTCGCCGTGCAGCTGGAGGGCGATGCGGCGGCCCTCGACGCCCTCGCCGAGGAGCCGGTCGAGGACTTCGGCCATCGATTCGGACCCGGGTGACCAGGCCTCGGTCAGCCCGGCGGCCCTCACCGCGCCCTTGACCTTGGGGCCGCGGGCGAGGAGTTCGACGCCGCGCAGCCGCTCCAGGAGCGCGTCGCCGATGCCCCAGCCGTCGGCCGCCTCGACCCAGCCCCGGAAGCCGATCGCGGTGGTGGCGACCACTACGTCGGGGGCGTGGTCGATCAACTCCTTCGTCGCGTCGAGGAGTTCGCTGTCGTCGGCGACCGGAACGATCCGCAGGGCGGGGGCGTGCTGGACGGCGGCGCCGCGCCGCTTGAGGAGGGTGGCGAGCTCCTCGGCGCGGCGGGCGGCGGTCACTCCGACCGTGAAGCCCGCGAGGGGGCCGTGGGTGGTGTCGTCGTCCTGCATGGCGTGTCCCCGGCTTCTGTGTCCCGCTGTTACGCGATGGTGCGGAGGCCCGAGACTGCCAACGGTGCGTGACAGGCTCGGTTCCCCCGTATTTCCCGGCCGTTACGTCACCCGTGGCCCGGGAGGTCCCGTCTCTACACCTCTGCGTAACCGACCTGCGTCTTCGCGGTCACGGGCGCGGGGCGGCGAAGGTATACCACCCAGGTGAGGGCGGAGCAGACGCCGTAGAAGGCGAGGAAGGACCAGAAGGCGGCGGTGCCGGTGCCGGAGGTCTGGAAGGACTGACGGAAGGCGAGGTTGATCGCGAGGCCGCCGAGGGCGCCGACGGCCCCGATGAAGCCCATGGCGGCGCCGGAGAGCCGCCGTCCGTGGGCGGCGGCCGCCTCGCCGTCGAGGCCCTTCTCGATCGCCTGGGCGTGGAAGATGCCCGGGATCATCTTGTACGTCGACCCGTTGCCGAGCCCCGTCAGGACGAACAGGGCGGTGAAGCCGACGAGGAAGACGGGGAGGGACGCGGTGGCGGAGGCGTGGATGACGATCGCGGTGGCTGCCCCCATCGCGGCGAAGGCGGCCAGCGTGATCCGGGCGCCGCCGTGCCGGTCGGCGAGCCGGCCGCCGAAGGGGCGGATCAGCGAGCCGAGCAGCGGGCCCATGAAGGTGAGCGAGGCGGCCTGGAGCGGGGTGCGGCCGAACTGGGTCTGGAGGACCAGGCCGAAGGCGAAGCTGTAGCCGATGAAGGAGCCGAAGGTGCCGATGTAGAGCATCGACATGATCCAGGTGTGCGGGTCCCGGACGGCCTCCTTGGCCGCCCCGGTGTCGTTGCGTACGGGCCGGAGGTTGTCCATGTACAGCGCGGCACAGAGCGCGGCCACCACGATCAGCGGGATGTAGACGCCGAGCACCAGCCGGGGGTGGGCCGCGCCCAGGGTGCCGATGACGAGGAGGCCGATGAGCTGGACGACGGGGACGCCGATGTTGCCGCCGCCCGCGTTGAGACCGAGCGCCCAGCCCTTCTCGCGGAGCGGGAAGAAGGCGTTGATGTTGGTCATCGAGGAGGCGAAGTTGCCGCCGCCGATCCCGGTGAGCGCGGCGACCGCCACGAACGTGCCGTACGAGGTCCCCGGTTCCATCACCCAGAACGCGGCGAGCGTCGGGGCGAGCAGGCTGACCGCGGTGAAGATGGTCCAGTTGCGGCCGCCGAACCGGGCGACGGCGAAGGTGTACGGCACCCGCACCAGCGCCCCGACCAGGGTGGCGGTGGAGATCAGGAAGAACTTCCCGGCCGGGTCGACGCCGTACTCCGGTCCCATGAACAGGACCATCACCGACCACAGGGTCCAGACGGAGAATCCGATGTGCTCGGAGAGCACGGAGAACCACAGGTTGCGGCGGGCGACGCGCTCGCCCTTCTCCCGCCAGAACGTCTCGTCCTCCGGCTCCCAGGTCTCGATCCAACGGCCTGCCATCACGCGCCTCCACAGGGGGGTCGGGGTGGTGTCCCCGTCGCTGCGGGGTGTGGTCCCGACGCTAGGGAGCGCGCGTTTCGGTGGAGTGCCGTGAGGTGACCGGTGGGCAACCTTGCTCTCACCGGACCGGAGGCGGCCCGGTGAGATGCGCCGCTACGGAACCGCCTGGCGCATCAGTGCCAGATCCCTCTCCGGCAGCCAGGCGCCGGGCGGGGGTACGAGCCAGCCCTGGGCCGTACCCAGCAGGTCCGATGCCGTACGCAGTGCGTCCACTCCGGGGTGGTTCAGGCCTTTGCGCCAGACCAGCATCAGCGGCGAAAGCGGAACGGGATCGACGAGCGGGCGGACCACGGCCCCCGGGAGCGGCGGGAAGTCCACCACCGCCAGGACAGGGTGGCCCGCCTTGGCGATGACGCGCTGGAATTCGGCCACCCCTACGGCGAGCGGAACGGGCGGTGCCAGTTCGATGTCCCACGCGGCGAACAGCAGCGCCGCGAGCTCCGTCCACTCCCGCGTCCGCTCGTTGCCCGCGCCCGCGTGGACGGTCGTCCCGGACAGCTCGGACAGCGGGATGGCCGCGCGCCCGGCGAGCGGGTGGGAGGCGGGCAGCATCAGGGCCATCGGCTCGTACCGCACCGGCTGTACGGAGAGCCCGGCGCGCACCCCCGGGGCGAGCCCGGCGGCCCGGCCGAAGGAGACGTCCAGCCGGCCGGCCAGGATCTCGGAGGCGGCCCAGGTGAGCCCGGACTCGAACCGTGCCATCAGCTCGCACTCGGGGGCGAGTTCACGGGCCCGCTCCAGCACCCGGGCGGCGGTCGTCCCGTCACTGTTGAGGTCGACCAGCAGGGGCCGGGCGGGGCCGCCGCTGAAGGCCGCGGCGAGTCCGTCGTGGGCGTCGAGCACCCGGCGGGCGTACGGGAGCAGACGCTCGCCGTCCGGGGTGAGCGCGACCTGCCGGGTGGTGCGGACGAACAGCTCCGCACCGAGCTCGCGCTCCAGTCGGCGGATGTCCCGGCTCAGCGCCTGCTGGGCGACGAAGAGCCGGGCGGCGGCCCGGGTGAAGTGCAGCTCCTCGGCGACGGCGAGGAAGGCGCGCAGGAGCCGGGGGTCGGTGTCGGGGGCGGGCACGCGGTGAATCTACAACGCGGCCGCCCATTCACAACAGGGGTGCGTGAATGGGCGGGCAGAAGGTGTTGGACCGGGGCGGCCGGGCGCGGCGAGGCTGGACCCCATGCCGAGATCCCCTGCCACCTGTACGGTCCCTCCCTCCACCGCACTGCTCACCGTCGCCGGCGGCCAGCTGGTCGCGGCCCCGCGCGCCGCGCCGGAGCGCGTACGGAGGAAGCGGCCCGCCTCCGCCAACCCCTACCTCCGGCTGCTCGCCACCCCCGGCGCCCGCGCCTTCACCGCGGGCAACCTGATCGCCCGGCTCCCCATGGGGATGCTCAGCGTCA
Source organism: Streptomyces cyaneofuscatus (assembly GCF_000718135.1). Taxonomy (GTDB): domain Bacteria; phylum Actinomycetota; class Actinomycetes; order Streptomycetales; family Streptomycetaceae; genus Streptomyces; species Streptomyces cyaneofuscatus. The sequence goes on from NZ_JOEM01000011.1 coordinate 146,016, forward strand.
GCGCGGTCATCATGATCGCCGGGTCCCGGGGCTCGTACGCGCTCGCCGGGGCCGTCACCGCGACGGGCCTCGCCGCGACGGCCGTGGTCGCGCCCTTCACCGCCCGGCTGGTGGACCGCTACGGGCAGGCCAGGATCGCGGTGCCCGCGACCGCGCTCGCCGTGCTCGGCTCCCTCGCGCTGGTGCTCTGCGTCCACCACGACGCCCCGGCCTGGACGCTCTTCGCCGCGTACGCCGCCACCGCGACCACCCCCAACACCGGCGGGATGTCCCGGGCCCGCTGGGCGCACCTGCACCGGGGCGACCCGGCGGCCCTGCACACCGCGAACTCCTTCGAGCAGGCAGCCGACGAGCTCTGCTTCATGCTCGGCCCGGTCCTCGCGGCGGTGCTCTGCGGGGCGCTGTTCCCGGAGGCGGGCACGCTGGTGGGCGCGTTCCTGCTGATGACCGGGGTCCTGGTCTTCGCCGCCCAGCGCGCGACGGAGCCGCCGCCGACCCCGCGTACGCGCACGGCCGTCTCCCCGCTCCGCACGCCGGGGATGCCCGCGCTGCTGGCAGTCTTCCCCGCCACGGGTGCGGTGTTCGGGGCGCTGGAGGTCGTCTCCATCGCCCATGCCGGGGGTGCGATCCTGGCGCTCCAGGCGGCAGGCTCCTGTGCGGCGGGGCTGCTCTACGGCTCGCTGCGGCCCGCGCGGAACGTCCACCGCAGGCTGCTGCTCTGCCTGACCGCGATGACCGCGCTGATGTCCCTGCCGCTGCTCGCCACCACCTCGACCGCCTCCCTGCCGGTCCTGGCGCTCTGCCTGCTGCTCGCGGGCGCGGCGACCGCCCCCACCATGGTCACGGGCATGACGCTGGTCCAGCGCGCCACACCTGCGGGCCAGTTGAACGAGGGCATGACGCTCTCGGTCACCGCGCTGCTGGGCGGGGTGGCGGCCGGCGCGGCGACGGGCGGCTGGCTGGTGGAGCACGCGGGTACGGTCTCCGGCTACGCCGCTCCGATGGGCGCGGCGGCCCTGGCGCTGGCCGTCGCGGCGGCGGGAACGTCTCTGCGGCGCCCCGGTGTCAGCGGTGGCTCAGCACGTTGACCACGCGGCCGTTGGGGTCGCGGACCATGAACCTCCGCACCCCCCACTCCTCGTCCTGCAACGGATGGACGATCTCCGCACCGCTCGCCCGGACGACCGCGTACGCCGCGTCCACGTCGTCGACCTCCACGCTCAGATCTGGGGTGACGGGGGCCGTGGCGTCGCTGGTGATGATGCTGATCTGTGCCGTCGGGCTGGACGGCGGGGCGAGCGTCACGATCCAGCCGTGGTTCATGACTTCCTCGAAGCCCAGCAGACCGTAGAACTCCCGGCTCTCCTGCACGGCTTCGGACTGGACGAGGGGCATGACACGGCGAACGGTCATCGACGACTCCCGATGAGAGGGGACGAGCACGCTGAGATGTCCACGCTTACCAGAACCCGCCCCCGGAACTCGCCCCGAGAAGGGGCGTTTCAGGCCCGTTCGCGGATCCAGGCGGCCAACTCGCGTACGACTTAGGCGGATGCGCCGCCGAGGTGGACCAGGGCCTCGTCGGTGATGGTGGGGAGGTCGCCGTAGAGGGAGGGCAGGGAGAAGCCCGCCAGCTTCAGCGCCTCGGCGAGGTCGCGGGCGGCCTGGTTGCCTTCCGCGAGGACGGCGGCGTACTGCGGTCGGTACATGGGGAATCAGCCTTCCGACGGTAAAGCGGTCATGTGGTGGGTGAGTTGACCGACCCTCAGCGGCGCGGGGGCGCCGAGAGCACGAACCCCAGCTCTCCGGCGGAGTCCACGACGAGCGACATGAGCTGAGCGGTGGTGAGCGCCTCGCGCCGCTCCCCGTGCGGGCCGAAGAGCAGGACGTACGCGGCCGGCTCCCCCCGGACCAGCGGCACCCGGAGCCCCGGGGTCGTGCCCGGCGCCGGTCCGTATCTGTCTGTCACGGGGCTCCTCCAGAGCACGGGGTCCTCCGGCCGCCGGCACGCCGGGCTGCGGCTGCGGCACAGTCGTCCTTCTGGCTCTTCGACTTCCCCGCCGACCCCTGCATCGCCTGCGTGGCGAACCTGACCGGGACGCTGTTCATGGACCAGTCCGGACAGCTCAACGCGTTCTCCGACGCGTTCGACAACCTCCGGGCCAGTGCGCCGGGCCCGGCAGATTCACTGACGCGCATCACCGACATCATGGATCTGATGCGCCGCGAACGAGACACGAGGAACCCGTCATGACCAGCGCCACCCCCACCGTCGTCGGCCCGTTCGTCAAGGCCACCGCCAGCGGCCAGCAGGATGCGTGCGTGGAGGTGGCCCCCCTCTCCGACGGCGGCCGGGCAGTCCGCGACAGCAAGAACCAGCACGGCCCCCGCCTCCACTTCACCCCCGCCCAGTGGGCGGCCTTCACCGACGGCGTGAAGAGCGACGCGTACGGGAGCTGACACGGACGCACCACCAGCACCCACAGGGCCGGGCCGCGCGGGATGACCGCTGCGGCCCGGCCTGCTCATGGGGCAGGGTGGGGGCATGTCGACCTACGAGACCATGGCGTTCCACCTGGAGACCGAGCGGCTGATACTGCGGCCGTGGGCGGAGTCGGACGCGGCGGAATTCAGCGCCCTCCTCTCCGAACGCGGCGACGAGACGTACACGGTCGAGCACGGCCGCGAAAGGATCGCGAAACTGCTCTACGCGACCGAGATCACGGGAATCGCCCTGCTGCCCATCCAGCGCCGGGCCGAGGGCGATTTCATCGGCTACTGCGGACTGGTCATCGGCCGCTCCACCCTGGAGGAGCCCGAGATCGCGTACGAGCTGTTCCGGCACGCGCACGGACGCGGCTACGCCACCGAGGCGGCCCGCGCGGTGGTCGGTGCCGCCGGGGCGACCGGGCGGAAGCGGCTCTGGTCGACCGTCGGCACCTGGAACACGCCGTCGCTCCGCGTCCTGGAGAAGCTCGGGTTCGAGCAGGACCGCGTTTCCATGGAAGGCACCAAGGAAGTGGCCTGGCTCACCCGGTCGTTGCCGTGAAAAGCGCCGCGGCATGAAAAAACCTCTGCCCCGCGAGCGGACTCGCGGGGCAGAGATTTACATGGGGTGGTGGAGATGGCGGGAATCGAACCCGCGTCCAACGGTGCGGAACCAGGGCTTCTCCGAGTGCAGTTCGCTGCGCTTTTCTCGGCCCCGGAGGTCACGCGAACAAGCCTCCGACAGGCTCAGCCACTGTTTGATTTCCTTCTAGGCCCCGTGGCCGGGCCTAGAAGTTTAGATCCCTAGTTGATGCCAGGATCCGGGTCGGGATCACCCCCGGGCTGACACTCCGCAGAGTCTTCGCTTAGCTGCTAATTAGGCAGCGAGGGCGAAGGCGGAGGAATCGCGCTTGGAATTGGCGATTATTGTTTGCGACATATGGTTTACGAGATCATTGCCGCTTCCTCGACTCGCTTCCCCTGCTTCGACATCCGCTGTCGAAACCGATCATCCCCATGTTGATTTTTCAAAACGCGCACCTTCGCTGAGGTGCACGGCCCATCGTACGTGACCAACGCCGGACGATGCCAGCGTATTCCCCCGCAGGGGGTCGGGGCAGGCCGGTCAGGCGCTGCGCTGGCGCCGGCGGGCCGCCGAGATCGCGCGGTTCGTCTCCCTCGTGTCCTGCTTCTCGCGGAGCGTCTGCCGCTTGTCGTACTCCTTCTTGCCCTTCGCCAGCGCGATCTCGACCTTGACCCGGCCGTCCTTGAAGTACAGGGCGAGCGGCACGATCGTGTGGCCGCTCTCCTGGGACTTGGACTCCAGCTTGTCGATCTCGGCCCGGTGGAGGAGCAGCTTGCGCTTGCGCTTGGCCGCGTGGTTGGTCCAGGTGCCCTGGACGTACTCCGGTACGTGGATGTTGTGCAGCCACGCCTCGTGGTCGTCGATCTGGACGAACCCGTCGACCAGGGAGGCCCGGCCCATGCGCAGGGACTTCACCTCGGTGCCCATGAGCACGAGGCCGCACTCGTAGGTGTCGAGGATCGTGTAGTCGTGCCGCGCCTTCTTGTTCTGCGCGATCATCTTGCGCCCGGTGTCTTTTTCCTTAGCCATAGTGCGGTCATTTTCGCACTACGACCCACCCCCGAGGCCACTCAATACCGTCTCGGCCCGCTGCTGGGCCCTCTCCCGCACCACCAGGTCGGGGGTGATGCCCCGGCCCTCGACGCTGCGGCCCGCCGGAGTGCGGTAGTGGCCCACGGTCAGCTCGGCCACCGAACCGCCCGGCAGCTCGCTGGGCATCTGCACCGAGCCCTTGCCGAAGGTGCGCGCGCCGACGGTGACCGCGCGGCCCCGGTCCTGGAGGGCGCCGGTCAGCAGCTCGGCCGCGCTCATCGTGCCGCCGTCGACCAGAACCACGACCGGCCGCTCGGTGTCGCCGCCCGGGTCGGCGTACAGCGCCTGCTGCTCCCCGCGTACGTCGTACGTGGCGACCAGGCCGCCGTCCAGGAAGGCGGAGGCGGCGGTGACGGCCTCGGTGACCAGACCGCCGGAGTTGGCGCGGAGGTCCAGGAGTATCCCGGCGTCCCCGGGCGCCCCGCGGACCGCGTCCCGTACCTCCTGACCGGTCCCCTTGGTGAAGGCGGCGACCTTGACGAGGAGCGCCGAGGAGGGGCCGGTGCCCAGACGGCTCACGGTGACCGCGTCGGGGGTCAGCCGGGCGCGCTCCAGCGTCCGCGTGGAGGGTTTCCCCTCCCGTACGAGACCGAGGGTGACGCGGGTGCCTTCCCCGGCCCCCGTACCGTCACCGCGGAGTAAGGCGACCACCTCGGGGACAGGGCGCTTGTCGACACGGCGGCCGTCGATGGTGCGGAGCAGGTCGCCCTCGCGGATGCCGGCCCGGTCGGCGGGGCCCCCGGGCTGGACCCGGGAGACGGCGACGCCCCCGCTCGCGGTGCGGCGGGCGGAGAGGCCGACGCCGAGGTACGAGCCGTCCAGGGCCTGCTCGAACTCCTCGTACTCCCGCTCGTCGTAGACCGCGCCCCAGCGGTCCCCGCTGCGGCTGACGACCTCCCCGGCGGCCTCCTTCACGGACTTCCCGTCGGCCTCGGCCTCCGCCGCCGCGTCCTCGATCTCCTCGCGGTCGACCGGGGCCAGGGTGGAGGCGACGGCACGTGCCGGGAGTTCGGGGAGGGGGTCGGGGTCCTGCGGCAGCGAACCGGTCGCCGCGCCGGTTGCGAGGACACACCCGAAGACCAATGTCAGGGCTGCCCCGCGGCAGAGGCCGCGGGGCCGGAAGCGGTGCGAACAACCCGACATGGCGCCGAGTCTAGGACAAGCCTCCTGGGGCGCACGGGCAGTTGCCCGCGCGCCCCAGGAGGCATAAGTCATACCTTCAGATACTTGCGCAGCGCGAAGAGAGCGGCGACGGCCGGCATAAGGAGGCCGATCGCGAGCACCAGCGGAAGCTTGGTGAGGACCGCGTCCCAGCCGATGAAGTTGATCAGGTTCAGCTTCTCCTGGAGCGCGAGTCCGCCGTCGATCAGGAAGTACCGGCCGCCGAGCAGCATCGCGCAGGCCAGCAGACCGCCGATGAGGCCGGCGACGGCCGCCTCCATGATGAAGGGGGCCTGGATGTAGAAGCCGGAGGCTCCCACCAGGCGCATGATGCCTGTCTCACGTCTCCGGCTGAACGCGGAGACGCGCACGGTGTTGACGATCAGGATCAGCGCGATGACGAGCATCAGGATCATCACGTAGATCGCGACGACGTTCATGCCGTTCATCAGCTCGAAGAGGTTGTCCAGGATGGACCGCTGGTCCTGGACGGACTGCACCCCGTCCCGCCCCGCGAAGGCCGTCGCGACGACCTTGTACTTCTGCGGGTCCTTCAGTTTGACGCGGAACGACTCCTGCATCTGGTCGGGCGTGATGTTGCCCGCCATCGGGGAGTCGCCGAACTGCTCCTGGTAGTGCTTGTACGCCTCGTCGACCGTCTCGAAGTGGACCGGCTTCTGCACGGCCTCCATCTTCTCGAGGTCGGCCTTGATCTGGGCCTTCTGCTCCGCCGTGACCGCGCCCTTCGCACACTTGGGCATGTCCTTGGCGTCGTTCTTGTTGCAGAGGAAGATCGAGACGTTGACCTTGTCGTACCAGTAGTCCTTCATCGTGCTGACCTGTTCGCGCATCAGCAGCGCGCCCCCGAACAGGGCGAGCGAGAGGGCGACGGAGACCACGACGGCGAAGGTCATCGTGAGGTTGCGACGGAGACCGACGCCGATCTCCGACAGGACGAACTGGGCGCGCATGGCGTCCTTTCAGTACTCGATGCTCGACATGAACGAGGGGCCCGGGGGCGCCCTCGGTCAGTGCTGGTAGCCGTAGACGCCGCGTGCCTGGTCGCGTACGAGACGGCCCTGTTCGAGCTCGATGACGCGCTTGCGCATCTGGTCGACGATGTTCTGGTCGTGGGTCGCCATGATCACGGTGGTGCCGGTCCGGTTGATCCGGTCCAGCAGCTTCATGATGCCGACGGAGGTCTGCGGGTCGAGGTTGCCGGTCGGCTCGTCCGCGATCAGCAGCATCGGGCGGTTGACGAAGGCACGGGCGATCGCCACACGCTGCTGCTCACCACCGGAGAGCTCACCGGGCATCCGCTCCTCCTTGCCGCCGAGGCCGACGAGGTCGAGCACCTGGGGCACGGCCTTGCGGATCTCACCGCGCGGCTTGCCGATGACCTCCTGGGCGAAGGCCACGTTCTGCGCGACGGTCTTGTTGGGCAGCAGGCGGAAGTCCTGGAAGACCGTCCCCAGCTGGCGGCGCATCTGCGGCACCTTCCAGTTGGAGAGCCGCGCGAGGTCCTTGCCGAGCACATGGACCATGCCCGTGCTGGCGCGCTCCTCGCGCAGGATCAGCCGCATGAAGGTCGACTTGCCGGAGCCGGAGGAGCCCACCAGGAAGACGAACTCACCCTTCTCGATGTCCAGCGAGACATCGCGCAGAGCCGGTCGGGTCTGCTTCGGGTAGGTCTTGGAGACGTTGTCGAATCGGATCACGGATGCACCACGGTCGGCCGGGAGTAGGTGAGCGTGACCATACGCGAACCGGGCTCACGCGTGCAGGCGGCGTCCGGCAATGGGCGATTTATGGTGGATCGCCGCCGGGTACGTATCGGGTCGGGCCCTCCCTTGTCCGGCGGGCCGCGCCGAAAACGGCGGGAGCTGGCACAGTGGTGGGGGGAACGGTTGCGTTTCCCGGAGCGTTGTGCGGAGAGAGAAGCAGTCAGCGGCTCCGCCGCGCGGGAGGAGGAATGCGCATGACCTACGACCGACTGGTGTGCGCGAACTGCGCGTCCCCCGTGAGCGAGGGGCGCTGCCGCGTCTGCCGTGCCGTCCGGCAGCAGATGCTGGAGGAGCAGGGTCAGGGCCCGCTGGCGGGGATGAATCCGGCCATGCTGATCGCGCTGATGGTCGTGCTGCTCGCGGCGCTGGCGCTGGTGGCCCACCAGACCGCCTGACCCCTCCTGTACGGCCGTGACGGCCGCTGGAGCGGCTTCATGCACGCAGAAGGGCCCGGGAGGCGTTGTACAGCCTCCCGGGCCCTTCTCTGCGCTGTACCGACCCGTGTACGGGGCTCAGGTGCACCCGTACGCGGTCTTCAGCGGGTCCTAGGCGACCGTACGGCCGCCGCCGACCAGACGCGGCAGGATGCGGAAGCCGATGCCGCCGGCGATCATCGTCGCGGCACCGATGACCAGGAAGGTGGTCTCGGCCGCACCGGTCTCGGCGAGCTCTTCCTTGCCCTTGCTCTGCTCGACCGGCTGGTTGCCGACGCTGTCGGTGTCCGTGTTGTCGGCGCACTCGACGACACCGGACTCGACGGTGCAGGCGTCGTCGCCACCGGTCGCGGAGCCGGTGGTGCCGGCGCCGTCGGTGGTGGAACCGGTGGTGCCGGTGCCGCCGTCGTCGCCGCCGGTGGAGCCCGACGTGCCGGTGGAGCCGGTCGAACCGGTGGAGCCCGTGGAACCGGTGGAGCCCGTGGAACCGGTCGAGCCGGTGGTGCCGGACGTGCCCGTGGTGCCCGTCGAGCCGGACGTGGTCTCACCGGTCGTGGACGTCTCGCCCGTGGTCTCACCCGTGGTGGTCTCACCGGTCGTGGACGTCTCGCCCGTGGTCTCACCCGTGGTGGTCTCACCGGTCGTCGACGTCTCGCCCGTGGTCTCACCCGTGGTGGTCTCACCGGTCGTCGACGTCTCACCGGTGGTCTCACCGGTCGTGGTCTCACCGGTCGTGGACGTCTCGCCCGTGGTGGTCTCACCCGTGGTGGTTTCACCCGTCGTGGTCTCACCGGTCGTCGTCTCGCCGGACGCGCCACCCTGGTCGGCGCCGCCGATCGGGTTGTCCCCGGTCTGGACCGACACGTCGGCGCTGAGGCCGCCGCCGTCCACACCGATACCGATGCCGACCGCCTGCGCCGCACCCGCGGCGGTCAGCGAGGCACCCGCGGCAATAACCGCACCAGCGGCTATCCGCGCGACGCGAACGCGCGTCTTCTTCGTCATCTGTTGCTACCCCCAGTAGCTGATCTCGTCATTGGAGCAGCCATATGCGGGGCCACGGCCCTGCGGGGAATCGTCTCGGCGAGGCCACGTCGTGTCGTGGTCACCCCGCCAGTCCCCCGGTTCACACCTGTCCCAGACATACGCATGCTGCTCTAGCACCCTGGCCAGAGTTAAGGATTCCGTCAAGGCCGTTGTGTGCAGTAGGCACCCTTATAGGGGTTCTTGACGGGTATTCGGCAGCACGACTGTGACGCATCGGGCACAGCTTCCCCCCAACTCGCGCCGGCCGCGCCCCAACGCAGGCGGGCCCGGACAGTTCCCTGTCCGGGCCCAACCTTCGTACGGCGGAGGTTACTTCTCGCGCTGCTTGCGCCAGCGGATGCCCGCCTCGACGAAGCCGTCGATCTCGCCGTTGAAGACCGCTTCGGGGTTGCCCATCTCGAACTCCGTACGCAGGTCCTTGACCATCTGGTACGGGTGGAGGACGTACGAACGCATCTGGTTGCCCCAGGAGTTGCCGCCGTCGCCCTTGAGCGCGTTCATCTTGGCCTGCTCCTCCTGGCGGCGGCGCTCAAGGAGCTTGGCCTGGAGGACGTTCATCGCGGACGCCTTGTTCTGGATCTGCGAGCGCTCGTTCTGGCAGGAGACGACGATGCCGGTCGGCAGGTGGGTCAGACGGACCGCGGAGTCCGTGGTGTTGACGCCCTGTCCGCCGGGGCCCGAGGAGCGGTACACGTCGATGCGCAGCTCGGACTCGTCGATCTCGATGTGGTCGGTCTGCTCGACGACCGGGAGCACCTCGACGCCCGCGAAGGACGTCTGGCGGCGGCCCTGGTTGTCGAAGGGCGAGATCCGGACCAGGCGGTGGGTGCCCTGCTCGACGGAGAGCGTGCCGTAGGCGTACGGGACCTGGACGGAGAAGGTGGTCGACTTGATGCCGGCCTCTTCGGCGTACGCCGTCTCGTAGACCTCGGTCTTGTAGTTGTGCCGCTCCGCCCAGCGGAGGTACATGCGCTGGAGCTTCTCCGCGAAGTCGGCGGCGTCCACGCCACCGGCCTCGGCGCGGACGGTCACCAGCGCCTCGCGGGCGTCGTACTCGCCGGACAGGAGGGTGCGGACCTCCATCTCGTCCAGCGCCTTGCGCACCGACTCCAGCTCGGTCTCTGCCTCGGCGAGCGCCTCGGCGTCGCCCTCGTCCTCGGCGAGCTCGAAGAGGACCGCGAGGTCGTCGATGCGACCGCGCAGGGTCTCGGTCTTGCGGACCTCGGCCTGGAGGTGCGAAAGCTTGCTGGTGATCTTCTGGGCCGCGTCCGGGTCGTCCCAGAGGGACGGTGCCGCTGCCTGCTCCTCGAGCGCGGCGATGTCCGCCCTCAGCGCATCCAGGTCCAGGACGGCCTCGATCGACCCCATGGTCGAGGAGAGGGACTTCAGCTCTTCGGAAATATCGACGACTGCCACGGGTCCAGCGTAACGGCATGGACGGTGAAGCTTGCCCTCCCCCGGGAACCCGGCCGGTACCCGCCAGGTCCTACGGGGTCGCCGGGGCCGAGTTCTCGCTGTCCTGCGGGCCCGCCGGGTCGCCGTCGCCGCCCCCCGTGGCCAGCCAGCCGCCGACCGCGACGGCCCCGCAGAGCAGGAGGGCCGCGGCGCCCAGGGTGATGCGGCGCTTGCGGACGGCCGCCGCCTTGTTACGGGCGGAGCCGGGGCGCGGCTTTCCCGGGGAGCGCGGGGCGCGGGCGGTGCCCAGGGGGCCGCCGGCCAGCTCGTCGGGGGCGGGGACGCGCATGCTCGTGTGGGTGTCCCGGTTGGAGTCCGGGGACGAGCCGGGCACCAGCGGGACCGCCCCGCGGCGGCGCGGCTCCTCGGCGGAGGGGGTGTACTGCTGCTCGTCGTACGCGGCCGGCTGCTGCTCCGCCTCCTCGGCGCCGGGCTCGTCCACGTCCAGGGGCGGGATGCCGGCGAGGAGCGGGAGCAGGTCCCTCAGGCGTACGGCCAGCTCGGAGGCGCGCAGCCGGGAGGCCGGGGCCTTGGCCAGGCACTGCACCAGGAGCTGCCAGAGCTCCTCGGGGATGCCGGGGAGCGGGACGACGGTCTCGGTGACATGGCGGCGCAGGACGGCGCCGGGGTGGCCGCCGCCGAAGGGGGTGAACCCGGCGAGGAGCTCGTACAGCACGGTCGCGAGCGCGTAGATGTCGACGGCGGCGCGCGGCGGGAGGCCCTCGACGATCTCGGGGGCCAGGTAGTCCGGCGTACCGATGATCTTGGTGGCCTTGGTGCGGCGCGGGGTGTCGATGAGCTTGGCGACGCCGAAGTCGGTGAGCAGGGCCGGGTGGGAGCCGCCGGGGCCGAGCGGGCCCTCCATGTCGAGCAGGATGTTCTCGGGCTTGACGTCCCGGTGGACGATCTGGGCCTTGTGGGCGGCGGCCAGGCCGTCGGCGACGTCCGCGATGATCGCGACGGCCGCTTCGGGGGCGAGGCGGCGTTCGCGGTCCAGACGGGTGCGCAGGTCGGTGCCGCGTACGAGGGTCATGACCAGGGCGAGGTCGTTGCCGTCCACCACGAGGTCCCGGACGGCGACCACGTTGGGGTGGTCGAGCCCGAGCAGGGCGGTGCGCTCCTGTACGAAGCGGCCCACGAGCTCCTGGTCGGACGCGAGGTCCTCACGGAGCAGCTTGATGGCGACCGGGCCCTCGGGCCCTTCGCCGAGCCACACCGTGCCGGCGCTGCCGCGCCCCAGGATCTGGTGGGCCGTGTACCGGCTGCCGATATTCCGTGCCAAGACTGCTCCCTCAGCGGCTGGCGGTGGACCCCCGGTCGACAAAGTTACGCGGCGTTCGGGGTGGTGCGTGCCCGGGATGGCGCCAACCTGCACTTCTCCGGACCGAATCGGTCCGGAGAAGTCGACAAAGGGACAGGGTCGGGAGCCGTCAGGCCTCCGTCTGCGGCCGTCAGGCCCCGCCCGTGCCCCCGGATTCGCCGGTGGCCTCGCCGATCTTGGAGACCCAGTCGGTGACCTTGCCGATCGCGTCGCCGATCGCTTCCCAGTAGCCCTTGCCCTGGGCGACCCAGTCCTGGAGCGGGGTCAGCTCCCAGATCAGCCAGCCGGCGACGACCAGCAGCACGATCGTGAACAGGCAGCCCTTGAGGCAGCCGAGACCGGGGATGCGCATCGGGCTGGAGCTGCGCTGCCTCGGCGGACGCGGCTCACGCGGCGGGCGCTGGGCCGGCTGCTGGGGCTGCTGCGGCTGCGGGGGCGCGTACTGCTGGCGCTGGGGCTGCTGCGGGGCCTGGTAGCGCTGCGGCTGATGCTGTTGCTGGTGTTGAGGCTGGTGCTGCTGCTGGTGCTGCGGGTACTGCTGCTGGAGCGGCTGCTGCCGGTGCTGCGGAGGCTGCTGCTGCCGCTGCGGGGGCTGCTGCTGGCGCTGGGGGCGGCGGCGCAGGGGGTCCTGGCTCGGGTCCAGGTACTGCACCTGCGTCTGCTCGTTGCGGTCGCGGGCCGCCTGGAGCTGCGACTGCCAGGGGTGCGGGCCGTCCGGCTGCGGCGACCCGTCGGGGTGCTGCGGCGGTACGGGCGGCATGACGGCGGTCGGGTCGGCGTGGCCCTGGTTGCCGTGACCCTGGTTGCCGCCGGGGCCACCGGTCTGCGGGAGCACGCTGGTGGCCGCGCCGGGGTCGTACGAGCCCGCGTTGCTCGGCAGCACCTGCGTGGGGTCGGCCGCGCCGGGGGTGTCCGGGACGGCCGTGGGCGCCGGGTCGGGGGCGAGCAGGGCGCCCACCCCGTCGGCGGCGGCGATCTGGGCCGAGTTCGCGTGGACGCCGATGCCGGCGGCGACCGTACGCAGGCCACGGGCCAGGTTCTCGGCGCTGGGCCGCTGGTCCGGGTCCTTGCGCAGGCAGCGCTCTATGACCGTCCAGAGGGGCTCGGGGACGGTGGAGGGGCGGCGGGGCTCCTCGCTGAGGTGCCGGTGCAGGACTTCGAGGGCGGTGCCCCCGGCGAACGGCGGGCGGCCGGTGACCAGCTCGTACAGCAGGATGCCCGCGCCGTAGATGTCCACGGCGGAGGTCTGCGGGCGGCCCTCGGCGGACTCCGGCGCCACATAGGCGGGGGTGCCGACGAACTCGTGCGTCCGGGTCAGCCCCGGGGAGTCGGCGAGCCGCGCGATGCCGAAGTCGGTGAGCATCGGGGTCATGCCGCCGCCCCGCTCGTCGAGCAGCACGTTGGCCGGCTTGAGGTCGCGGTGGACGACGCCGTCGGCGTGGCTGGCGGCGAGCGCGTCGGCGATCTGCGCGGTGAGCAGGGCGGCCGCGACCGGGGTGAGCGGGCCGTTCGCGCGCAGATAGCGGTGCAGGTCGGGACCGTCGATCAGGTCCATCACCAGGGCGAGGAGATCGCCCTCGACGACCAGGTCGCGGGTGCGCACGATGTTCGGGTGCGTGAGCCGGAGCAGCACGGAGCGCTCCCGCAGGAAGCGCATCACCACATCGGCGTCGTTGGCGAGCTCCTCCTTGAGGACCTTGATCGCCACGGTCTCGCCGGGCTGACCGGCGACGGCCGCCTCGGCGCCCGCGGTCTCCCGCTGGCGGGCTCGCCAGACGGTGCCCGTGGCGCCGCGTCCGAGCGGTTCCTCCAGGAGGTACTTGCTGCCTACAGGCCGCACGTCTTGCACTCCCTGCTGATCGTGGTGCTTGCGGTCCCCCGGGCCCACCCGGATGTTCCGGGCCGACGCTCCGGCCCATGTTCCGGCCCACTCTAATGCCGCTGGACAAGGGGTCGGGGGGTCGCGTTTCGGGGGAAGACGCGCACACCGGACAGATGGTTGCCGCACACGGTTGACGCTCGGGAATCCGAGACTCGAACTGCAGTGCCGCACCCGTGCCCGGGAGGCGGCAGGTATCGCCTGTGACGGCGGCCCGACCGGCGGGAACAGGACGCAAGCAGGCACTTTTGCGCCCACAGCCGACCATTCAAGATCATTTAAAGGTGACCGCCGGGCGTGTTGTCAGTGGCAGGTGCGAGGATGCCTCCAAGGACGGATCTGACGGGTCGGGAGCCCGGGGTCCGTGACGACCTGTACGGACGACCTGTCCGTGCCGGGTGGGGGGAATCACAGGGCGTTTCCCCTGCCGGGCACCCCGCGCAGAAGGGACCGCCGACGGCGATGCAGATCCGGCTGACCGTCCTCGCGCCGCGCAGCGGCCAGACCCCGGCGCGCGCCTGCGACGTGCTCGTCACCGCACCCGCCGGGACGGCACTGGCCGCTGTCGCCTCCGGCCTGGCCCAGGCCGTCTCCGGGCCCGAGGGCTCCCAGGGCGGCGGGGCGGTGGTGCTCTTCGCCGGGCGGGAGCGGCTGGACTCCCAGCGCATCGCCCTGGGTGAGCCGCCACTGGTGGACGGGGCGGTCCTCTCGCTCCAGCTCCCCGGCGAGGACGAGGCGACGGACGACACCGTTCCGGCCCAGCTCCACGTGGTCGCCGGGCCGGACGCGGGCGGGGTCCATCTGCTGCACGGCGGGCAGATCCGGATCGGCCGCTCCGCCGAGGCCGATGTCCCGCTGGACGACCCGGACGTGTCGCGGCTGCACTGCGCGGTGACGGTCTCCGAGGACGGCCGGGTCGCGGTGGCCGACCTCGGCTCGACGAACGGCACCTCGCTGGACGGTACGGAGGTCCGCGACCGGCCCGTCCGCTTCCCGCCCGGCGCCCTGCTGCGGCTCGGCGAATCGACCCTCCGGCTGACGGCGGGCGTGCGTCCGGTGACGCTGCCGACGGCCCCGGACGGCGAGGGCCACCTGCGGGTGAGCCGCGTCGAGACGGAGCCGCACGCGCCGGACGCCGCGTACGGGAGCCCGTCGCCGTCGTCCTACGCCCACCGCCAGGAGGCGGCGAGGCGGGAGGGGTCGACGGGGCCGGTGGGCCAGATGGGGCCGGTGGGGTACGGGGGCCAGGCTTCCGGCCCCGGACACGGCTCCCCCGAGGCTGCCGCGCGGCAGCGCACCCATGGCAGCCGGGAGCCGTTCCCGGCAGGCGGCGCGGGTGGACGTGAGCCGTTCGGTCCGGCAGGCGCCCGGGGGAGCGGCCGGGAGCCGTTCGGTACGGGCGGCGGTACCGAGCCGTTCGGTGCCGGCGGCGGTACGGAGTCGTTCGGTGCGGGCGAAACGCCCCGGCGCGGGGGCATAGGCGCCTGGGCCCGGCGGCTCAAGGGCGGTGGCGGCAGCAGGGGCGAGCAGGCGCAGGGCGCCGAGCAGCCGGGCCGGGGCTCATGGCCGGAGACGGGGGCGGCCCCGTCCGGTCGCGCCCACGCCTCGTCCGGTCACGCCCCGGAGGCCCCGGGCTCCGACCCGTACGCCTCCTCCGCCTCCTCCTTGGCCTCCGCCGGTTCCGCCGGTTCCTTCGGTGACGCGGGGGGCCACCTCGCCTCCCCCGCCTCGCCGCTCTCCCCCTTCTCCGCCGTGCCGTCCGCGCCCGAGGGCACCTGGCCGGACCCTGCGGCCGTGCTGCTGACCGCGCTGGGCCCCGGGCCCCGGCTGTGGGAGCGCCACGACGGGCACCCGGAGGCCCTGGTGGTGCGGCTCGGGACGACCGACCGGGCCGATGTGCCGTCGGTGCCGGTGACGGTGGGACTGCGGGAGGCCGGTTCGCTGGGCCTCGCCGGGCCGCGCGCCCGGCTGGCGGGGCTCGCCCGCGCCACGGTGGCGCAGCTCGCCGCCCTGCACTCCCCCTTCGACCTGGAGATCGTGCTCATCTCCACAGACCGCGCCCGCTCCCTGGAGGAGCGGCGGCGCGAGTGGTCCTGGCTGGGGTGGCTGCCGCATCTGCGCCCGATGCACGGGCAGGACTGCCGACTCCTCCTCGCGTACGACCGTGAGCAGGCGGCCGCCCGGACGGCCGAGCTGGTCCGCCGCCTGGACGAGGGCCCGCTCGGTCCCGGCTGGCCCAACCTGGACCGCACCGGGGTGGCCGACGCGGCCCGCGCGCACACGGGCCCGCACACCGTGGTCATCCTGGACGGCGACCCGGGTACGGCGGCGCTGCGCGAGACCACGGCCCGGCTGGCCGGTGCGGGGGCGGCGGCGGGCATCCACCTGATCTGCCTGGCCGAGACCTCGGCCGCCTCCCCCACCTCCCCGGTGGCCGCGACGTACGACGCCGCCTGCCGGGCCTCCATCGCCTTCCGCGAGTGCGGGGCGGTCGCGATGCTCAGCGGCGATGTGGCGACGGCGTTGCGCCTGCTGCGTACGGCGGGCGGTCAGGCGGCGGGCCACGGCACGGTGGCCGCGGTGGACGCGGTGTCGGCGGCCTGGGCCGAGCGGTTCGGGCGGGCGCTGGCGCCCCTGCGCGACGAGGGCTCGGCCGCACTGGCGGGCCGCCCGACGACGGCGGCGCTGCCGCCCTCGGCCCGCCTGCTGGACGAGCTGGGCCTGGCCCGCGCCACCCCGGCGTCGCTGATGGCCCGCTGGGCCTCCACGGCGGAGCACCAGCCGGGCGCATCGGTGCCCAGGCCCGCCGCCGTCCCCCCGTCCCGGTCGGACCGGGAGACCCCCGGCTCGGGCCGCACGCTGAGCACGGGCCCCCGCGTCGGCCCCCAGCGTTCGTCGGGCGACAGCCACCGCTCCCAGGAGACCCCGGGCTCTGGGCGTACGCCGTACCCGGGAGCGGACCGCCAGGACTCCGGCCGCACGCCGTACCCACGAGCAGGGGGCGGGGATTCCGGCCGTACGCCGTACCCGGGCGCCGAAGCCAGGGACTCGGCCCGTACGCCGTACCCGGCCACGGACAGCCGGGACTCCAGCCGCACCCTCTACCCGGACACCGAGAACCGGGAGTACCGGCACACCCCGTACCCGGCCGCCGAGAGCCGGGGCTCGGGCCGCACGCCGTACCCGGGCGCGGACCGCCAGGACTCGGGCCGTACGCCCTACCCCCCGGCCGAAGCTCACGGCTCCGGCCGTACGCCCTACCCGGGGGCGGACGCCGGCGATTCCGGCCGCACCCCGCACCCCTCCCGCACCGCCCCCCGGGTCGGCCCGCAGGGGGGTGAGGCCGAGGCGGGGCGGGCGCCGGAGGCCGTGCACGCCGGGCGGCCCGTGCTCGTGCTCGGGGCGGGGCCCCGGGGTGCCCTCAGTGTCGATCTCGCCGACGAGGGCCCGCACCTCCTCATCGAAGGGCCCGCCGGCAGCGGGCGTACCGAGCTGCTGCGGGCCATCGCCGCCTCCCTCGCCTCCTCCGCCCGGCCCGACCGGCTCGGCATCCTGCTGGTCGACGGCGCCGGCGGAAAGCCCGAGGAGCACGGCAGTTCAGCACCGGGGCTGCTCCCCTGTACGGAGCTGCCGCACGTATCCACCCATCTCGTCGCCTCCGACCCGGTCCGGATGCGGGAGTTCGCGCAGGCCCTCGGCGGCGAGCTGAAGCGCCGCGCCGAGCTGCTCGGCCCGCTGGACTTCGCCGCCTGGCACGCCCGGCACGCGGAAGAGGCCCAGCAGGAGGAGTCCCGGCGGGTCGTGGGCCAGCGTCCGCCGAGCGGCGCCGAGCGCCGGGGCGACCTGGACTCCCCGGCCAGCGGCACCCTGCGGCTGCGCCAGGTCGCGCCGCGGGCGTCGGACCCGGGCCCCTCGCCCCTGCCGCGCCTGGTCGTGCTCGCCGACGACTTCGACGCACTGGTCGCTCCGGGGCTCGGCAGCCCCGGCCGCCCCGCCGCCGGTTCCGTGGTGCGGGCGCTGGAGGCCGTGGCGCGGGACGGCGGCCGGCTCGGGGTGCACCTGGTCGCCACCTCGGCGCGCCCGGACCGTACGGAGGACACCGAGCTGGCCCGGGGGGCGAGGCTGCGCATCGTGCTGGACGCGCCGGTCCTGCCGCCCTCCCCCGACGAACCCGCCCCGGGCCGGGGCAGGCTGGGCCACCCGGACGGCCGGGTGACCCCGTTCCAGGGGGGCCGGGTCACCGGCCGCATCCCGCGTACGGCGACGCTGCGGCCCACCGTGGTCCCGCTGGAGTGGGAGCGGATGGGCGATCCGCCGACCCGCCGCCCGGTCAGGGAGCTCGGCAACGGGCCGACGGACCTGGCCCTGCTCGCCAGCGCCCTGGAGCGCGCGGCCCGCTCGGTGAACGCCGAACGCCTGCCTCCGCTGATCCCGTTCCCGACCTGAGACGACCCCGCCGGAATCCGCCGCTCCACACCCTGGAGGCACGCGCCCCACCTGACACTCCTGCCCCTGCCCGCCCGTCCCTCACCTCATTCCGCCGCATCCGCGCCCATCTGCTGATACGACGTCACGAGGCGATCACGATCACCGTGTTGGGCCGGACGGCGGTATTGCGGGGCCCGTGCACCGGGCGTAGGACTGTGCGCACGGACGACGCAGCCCGGGCGACGACAGCGTGGTCGGGCGCGTACGGAAGAGACGGGGCAGGAATGCGTACAACCCTTTCCATACGCAGGGCAGCACTCGTCTTCACGGCGGTCGGCGCTCTGGCGCTGACCGGCTGCGGGGACGGCGGCGGGGACGGTGGCGGGTCGAAAAAGCCGGGCGGCGGGACGGACAAGGGCACGGACAGCGCCCCCACCGTCACCCTGCCGAAGCTGGACGGGGAGAACATCTCCGTCGCCGCGGTCTGGACCGGACCCGAGCAGGCCAACTTCACCAAGGTGCTGGGCGAGTTCGAGAAGCGTACGGGCGCGAAGGTCACCTTCGTCCCGGCCCAGGACCCGATCGTCAACTTCCTCGGTACGAAGATCGCGGGCGGCCAGCCCCCGGACGTCGCGATGATCCCGCAGGTCGGCGCCATCCAGCAGGCGGTGGCCAAGAAGTGGGCCAAGCCGGTCGGCCCCGAGGCCAGGGCCCAGCTCGGCCAGAACTACACCCAGGTGTGGCAGGACCTCGGCGCGGTGGACGGCACCCAGTACGGCGTGTACTTCAAGGCCGCCAACAAGTCCCTGATCTGGTACAACGCGGCGGCCTTCGACAACGCGGGCGCGGCCGAGCCGAAGACCTGGAAGGACTTCATCACCACCGCGGAGACCATCTCCGCCTCCGGTGTCACCCCGGTCTCCGTCGCGGGCGCCGACGGCTGGACGCTCACCGACTGGTTCGAGAACGTCTACCTCTCCCAGGCGGGCCCGGAGAAGTACGACCAGCTCGCCAAGCATGAGATCCCATGGACCGACCCCTCCGTCAAGGACGCGCTGACCACGCTCGCCGAGCTGTTCGGCAAGCCGGAGCTGATCGCGGGCGGCGCCGACGGGGCGCTCCAGACGGAGTTCCCGGCCTCGGTGACCCAGACGTTCACCGGCGGCGACCAGCCCAAGGGCGCCATGGTCTTCGAGGGCGACTTCGTCTCCATCAACATCGCGCAGACCGAGGCGAAGATCGGTACGGACGCGAAAGTCTTCCCGTTCCCGGCGGTCGGCGCGGACTCCCCCGTGGTGACCGGCGGCGACGCGGCCGTGGCGCTGAAGGACAGCAAGGGCGCCCAGGCGCTGCTGACCTGGCTGGCCTCGGCGGACGCGGCGAAGATCTGGGCCGAGGCGGGCGGGTTCATCTCGCCGAACAAGTCCTTGGACACCGCCGCGTACCCCAACGACGTGCAGCGCACGATGGCCGAGGCGCTCGTCGCGGCCGGTGACGACGTCCGCTTCGACATGTCGGACCAGGCCCCGCAGTCGTTCGGCGGGACGCCCGGCAAGGGCGAGTGGAAGATCCTCCAGGACTTCCTGAAGAACCCGAAGGATGTCGCGGGGGCCCAGCAGAAGCTGGAGTCCGAGGCGGCCAAGGCGTACAAGAGCTGACGCGGTGGCCACCACGAACACGGAGGGCGCCGGTCCGGCGCCCTCCGTCTCCCCCGCCGCAGCCCCGGACCCACGCCCGTCACCGAAGGCCGGAGGCAGGAGCGTCACCGGCACCCGTAAAGCCATCGCGGCGGCGTTCCTGCTGCCCGCGCTGGTGCTGCTCGGCGCCCTGGTGCTCTATCCGATCGGTTACTCGGTCTACCGGTCGTTCTTCGACCAGGCGGGCACGGGCTTCGCCGGGATCGACAACTACAAGGCGCTGTTCACCGACGACACGATCCTCACCGCGGTGAAGAACAACGCGATCTGGGTGGTGTTCGCCCCGACCGTCGCCACCGCGCTCGGCCTGATCTTCGCCGTCCTGACCGAACGGATCCGCTGGGGTACGGCGTTCAAGCTGATCGTCTTCATGCCGATGGCGATCTCGATGCTGGCGGCGGGCATCATCTTCCGCCTCGTCTACGACCAGGCGCCCGAGCGCGGGGTGGCCAACGCCGTCGCGGTGAGCGTGCACGACACGTTCAACGAGTCGGCCGGCTTCCCCAAGGCACGCCCGCTGCCCGTGCACCCGCTGGAGAAGGGTGCGGGCGGGTCGTTCGTCTCCAAGGAGCCGGTACGGGCCGGCGAAGCCGTCCAGGTGCCGCTGGTCGGCGTCGCCCCGGCGAAGATGCCCGGCGACGCCCGCCCGGCGAAGGCGGCTCCGGCGGCGGACGGTGACCGGATCACCGGCACGGCCTGGCTGGACTTCACCCGGGGCGGCGGCGGGAAGCCGAATGTCGTCGACCCGGAGGAGCTGGGCCTGAAGGGCCTGAAGGTCGAGGCGGTCAAGGACGGCAAGGTCGTCGCCACCGCGACCGCCGGGGCCGACGGGGTCTTCACCCTGCCCGCATCGGCGGACGGGGCCCAACTCCGCCTGCCCGCCGACAACTTCCGCGAGCCCTACAACGGCGTCGACTGGCTCGGCCCGTCCCTGGTGACCCCCGGGATCATCGGGAGTTACGTGTGGATGTGGGCCGGGTTCGCGATGGTGCTGATCGCGGCCGGTCTGGCCGGTCTGCCGCGTGAGCTCCTGGAGGCGGCCCGGGTGGACGGCGCCAACGAGTGGCAGGTGTTCCGCCGGATCACCGTGCCGATGCTGGCCCCGGTCCTGGCGGTGGTGCTGGTGACGCTGATGATCAACGTGCTGAAGGTCTTCGACCTGGTCTTCATCATCGCGCCGGGCTCCAGCCAGGACGACGCGAACGTCCTGGCCCTCCAGCTGTACCGGTCCTCGTTCGGCACGGACGCCGACCTGGGCATCGGCAGCGCGATCGCGGTGCTCCTGCTGCTGCTGGTGTTGCCGGTGATGCTGTTCAACATCCGGCGCATGCGGAAGGAGGCGCGGCGATGAGTACACCCCCGAGTACCCCCACGAAACTCACGCCCAAGGCCGAGCAGTCCCTCGGCGCCCGGATCGCGGCGCGCCTCGGCGGTGGGGTGATGCGGGTCTTCCTGATCCTGGTCGCCCTGTTCTGGATCATGCCGACGATCGGTCTGTTCCTCTCCTCGCTCCGCGGCCCCGAGAACATCGCGGCCACCGGCTGGTGGAAGATCTTCACCGCCCCCTCCGAGCTGACCTTCGACAACTACCAGCGGCTGCTGGACAATTCGACGATCACCGGATCCCTCCTCTCCACCATCATGATCACCGTGCCGTCCACCGTCCTGGTGGTGGTGATCGGCTCGCTCGCCGGGTACGCCTTCGCCTGGATGGACTTCCCCGGCCGCGACTGGTGGTTCCTGCTGGTCGTCGGGTTGCTCGTGGTGCCCGTCCAGGTCGCCCTGATCCCGGTCTCCGAACTCTTCGGCACCATCGGGATCTTCGAGACGACACTCGGGGTGGTCCTCTTCCACACGGCCTTCGGGCTGCCGTTCGCGATCTTCCTGCTGCGGAACTTCTTCGCGGAGATCCCGCGCGAACTGCTGGAAGCCGCACGGCTCGACGGGGCGGGCGAGATCCGTCTCTTCACCCGGGTCGTGATGCCGCTGGGCGGTCCGGCGATCGCCTCGCTCGGGATCTTCCAGTTCCTGTGGGTGTGGAACGACATGCTGGTGGCGCTGATCTTCGCGGGCTCCGACTCGCCGCCGATCACCGTGGCGCTCCAGCAGCAGGTACGCCAGTTCGGCAACAACATCGACGTCCTGGCGCCCGGCGCCTTCGTGTCGATGGTGATCCCGCTGGTGGTGTTCTTCGCCTTCCAGCGGCAGTTCGTCTCGGGTGTCATGGCGGGAGCCGTCAAGTAGCGCCTGCGGCAAGGCCCTCACGCACGACGACACGTACAGCCGTTCGTCAACCCGAAGCGGCCCGGTTCCCCGGAACCGGGCCGTTTCGGCGCGCGTTTCGCCCGAATGCCACGCCCGGCGTAACCCTGTCATTCCATCCGACGTTTGCGGGCCACCTGGTTCCCGCGAACGACCCATGGATGTGTAGTGCCCCGGTTCACTGTCATCGTGCCCGCATTCCGGGTCCAGGCGTATCTGCACGCGTGTCTGGATTCCGTGCTGAGCCAGTCCTTCAAGGACTTCGAGATCGTCGTGGTCGACGACTGCTCCCCGGACGCCTGCGGCCCGATCGCCGACGAGTACGCCCGCCGCGACCCCCGCGTCACCGCGCTCCACCTCCCCCGCAACGCCGGCCTCGGCCCGGCCCGCAACGCGGGTATGGAACGGGCGACCGGCGACTATCTGATCTTCCTGGACGGCGACGACACCCTCCTCCCGGAGTCCCTCCAGGCCATCGCCGACCGGATCGGGGCGACCGGCGACCCTGATGTCCTGATGTACGACTACGCCCGGACGTACTGGTCGGGCCGGAGCGTACGCAACGTCCTCGCGGACCGGCTCGACGAGCGCGGCCCCGCCTCCTTCCGGCTGGCCGACCGCCCCGAGCTGCTCCACCTCCTCATGGTGGTCTGGAACAAGGCGTACCGCCGATCCTTCGTCGAGGCCGAGGGGTTCACCTTCCCGCCCGGCTACTACGAGGACACCCCCTGGACCTACCCGGTGCTGATGTCCGCCGGGTCGATCGCGGTCCTGGACGCGGTCTGCGTCTCCTACCGGCAGCGGCGGCGCGGCAACATCCTCTCCACCACCAGCGAGAAGCACTTCGACATCTTCGACCAGTACGACCGGGTCTTCGCCTTCCTCGACGCGCGCCCCGAACTCGACGTCTGGCGGCCCGTGCTGTTCCGCCGGATGCTCGACCACTTCTGCGCCGTCCACGCCTCCCCCGACCGGCTGCCCCGCCCCAGCCGCGCCGCCTTCTTCCGCCGGGCCACCGCCTCCTGCCGCCGCTACCGCACCCCCGGCGCCCCGGCCCCCCGCCGCGCCCGGCTCCGCCACGGCCTGCTGCGCCTCGGCGCGCGCCGCACCTACCGGGCCCTGGCGGCGACCCGGCGGATCGGCGACGGGCTGCGGCGCGGCGCGGCCGCCCTGCGCCGGGCGGTGCGGGGCGCGGCGCTCCGGGCGCACTACCGCGTCCAGCTCCGGCTGCCGCTGCGCCCCCGGGACGCGGTCTTCGCAGCCTCCGGGGGCGGGGCCTACGCGGGCAGCCCGGCCGCGATCGAGGCGAAGGCGCGCGACCTGGTCCCGGGGCTGCGGACCACGTGGATCTGCGACCCCCGCCACGCCCGCACCGTGCCGCCCGCCATCCGCACCCTCACGCCCGGCACCTTCGCGTACGGGAGCGCCCTCGCCCGCTCCACGTACCTCGTGAACGACGCCGCCTTCGACCGCCGGCTGGTGAAGCGGCGCGGCCAGGTCCTCCTCCAGACCCACCGCGGTACCCCGCTCAGGACCGTTGGCACCGATCTCCTGGACCGCCCCGCCGCCGCCCGGGACACCGACTTCGAGCAGATGCTGCGCGACGTCGACCGGTGGGACTTCGCCCTCTCGGCCAACCCGCACTCCACCCTCGTACGGGAGCGGGCCTACCCGTCGGGGTACACGACGCTGGAGTACGGCTCCCCGCGCAACGACGTCTACCACCGCGCCGGGCCCGCCGAGGTGGCCCGGCTGCGCGAGACGCTCGGCATCCCGGCGGGCGCCACGGCCCTGCTGTACGCGCCGGCTCCGCGCGACTACCGCCGTGTGCAGCGGCCCGCCCTGGATCTGGAACAGCTCATCCGGGTGCTGGGCCCGCAGTTCGTGATCCTCGATCGCGCGCCCGGCAGCAGCCGTACGCGTACGGCGACGCATCCCCGGATCATCGACGTCACCGGCCACCCCTCCCCGGAGACGTTGGCGCTCGCCTCGGACGCGCTGATCACGGACTACGCCTCGCTGATGTTCGACTACGTCAACCTGGACCGCCCGGTGGTCCTGCATCTGGACGACATCGAGGCGCACGAGGCGGCCCGGGGAACCTACTTCGACATCACGTCGTTCCCTCCCGGCGTCGTCGCACGCAGCCAGGACGAGCTGTTCGACATCTTCGCCACCGACCACTGGCGGGGCTCGCGCTCGGCCCAGCTGCGGGCGGCGTTCCGGGCCCGGTTCTGCCCGTACGACGACGGGAACGCGGCCGAGCGTGTGGTGCGGCGGGTCTTCCTCGGCGAGACGGACGGGCTGCCGCTGCCCGTCCCGCCCTCGGCCCGGCGGACGGCTCTCCCGGCGCAGCAGAACACGGCGGAGGCGCGGGTGGGCCAGAGCTGAGCCGGGCCCCACGGGGCTGAGTCGGGCCCCACAGGGCTGAGCCGAGGCCCCACGGGGCTGAGTCGGGGCCCCACGGGGCTCAGCCGGGGCCCCGACTCACCGCTCCAGGAACGCGAACAGCTCCTCCCAGCGCCGCCCCACCTCCGGCTCCGAGAACCGCTGGGCGCCCGACCGTGCCCGGGCCCCCAGCGCGTCGCGCAGCCGGGGGTTGCCGGTCAGCCGGAGCAGCCGGTCGGCGAGGGCGGCGGTGTCCCCGGCGGGGGCGAGGAGCCCGTCCTCGCCGTCCCGGACGATCTCGCGGACCCCGGGCGCGCAGTCGAAGGCGGCGCACGGCACCCCACTGGCCATCGCCTCCAGGAGCGCCAGCGGGAAGCCCTCGCCCCGGGAGGACTGGACGAAGACGGAGGCTCCCGCGAGGGCCGCCTCCACGTCGTCCGTACGGCCCATCCACTCCACGGACCCGTCGAGCCCGAGCCGTGAGCACTGTGCCTTCAGCGCGGCCTCGTCCTCGCCCGTGCCGTACAGGCGCAGCCGCCAGTCGGGGCGCTGCGGGGCGACCAGGGCCCAGGTGTCGAGGAGGAGGTCGATGCCCTTCTGGTCGGTGAGGCGGCCGATGGCAGCCACGGTCCGGGCGGTGCGCGGGGAGGGGACGTGGGGCAGGCGGGCGAGGGCGTTGGGGAGGAAGCCGACGTTGTCGAAGCCGTCGCCCGCCCACCGGTCGGCGTCCTCCTCGGTGAGGACGAGCCAGTGGTCGATGTCCCGGTAGTGGTTCTTGATCCAGCGGTACCGGTGGCTGGCGCGGGAGTAGTCGTAGGACTCGTGGCTCATCCCGATGACCCGCAGCCCGGTGGTGTCGGCCTCCCCGACCCACTCCATCGCCCAGACCTGGGTGACGACGACGACCGCGCCGGGCCGGGCGGTGGCGAAGAGCTCCGAGAGCCGCGCGACCGCCCGCCGTTTCCGCTCGGCCCGGGCCGCCTCCCGGCGCCGGGTGGGGATACGGAAGCGGTCCCGGATGCCGTGGGGTGTCCAGGGGGTCGGCGGGTGGGCGGGATAGAGGGCGGTGACGGGGTAACCGGGCTCGGCGGGCAGGGCCATCTTCCGGTCGGAGGCGTGGATGCCGATGACGTGGACACGGTGGCCCTGCTCGGTGAAGAGGCGGGCGGTCTGGTGCGTCCAGGCGGTGACACCGCCGAGTTCGTCGGTGCTGTTGGAGACGATGAAGATGTCGCGGCTCATCGGCCGGCCCCCCGGTCGTGGTGGTCAGTGATACGGGAGGCGCCCTGCCGCGAGAACACCGCGGCGACGACCTGGCGAGCCGCGTCTCCCCGGTCGAAGGCCCCGAACTCCGCGGCGAACGCGGCCCGGTGGGACGCATGACGGATATCGGACTTCTTCAACTCGGCGAGCTCCGCGAAGAGTTCCTCCTGGGTCGCGGTCACCGGGCCCGGCGCCTTCTCCCGCAGGTCGAAGTAGCTGCCGCGCTCGGCGGCGTACGTGTCGAGGTCGGGGGCGTACAGGAGGACGGGCCGGTCCAGCAGCGCGAAGTCGAACATGATCGAGGAGTAGTCGGTGACCAGGACGTCGGCCAGGGCGAGGAGCTCGCTGACGTCGTGGTGGCGCGAGACGTCGATCACCGTGCCGGGCGGGCAGAGCGGGAGCCGGGCGGCCTCCAGGTAGTGCGCCCGGACGAGGAGGGTGTACGAGTCCCCGAAGCGCTCGGCGAACTCCCGTACGTCCAGGAGCAGTCGGCGCCTGGCCTGTTTCCCGCCCGCCGCCGGACCGCCCCGGAACGTCGGCGCGTAGAGGACCACCTTCTTGTGGTCGTCGATCCCCAGCGCCCCGGCCAGCGGCGGGCGCGGCAGCCTGCCCTCGCTCTCGGTGCGGGTGCGCTCCGCGACCAGGGCGTCGTTGCGCGGGTAGCCGGTGCGCAGCAGCCGGTCCTCGGGGAGGCGGTAGGCGCGGGCGAGGGTGGCCACGTCGTGCTCGGAGCGGACGAGGAAGTGGTCGAAGCGGTGGACGGCCTGCTGGAGGCGTTCGCGCTGGGGGGCGTTCTGAAGCCGTACGCGGGTCTCGTCGAAGCCCATCCTCTTGTACGCGGAGCCGTGCCAGGTCTGGAGGTAGGTGGTGCGGGCGGGCTTGCGGAGGTGCTGGGGGAAGCCCTGGTTGTCGACCCAGAACTCGGCGCGGGCCAGCGCCCACAGGTACCGCCAGGACCAGCGGCGTACGAGGCGGGCGTCGTCCGGGAAGCCGGCCGGGGAGGTGTCGTAGGACCAGGTGGAGCGGAGCTTCAGGCCCTGGCGGCGGATCTCCTCGTGGAGGGCGCGCGGGCTGTCGCCGTAGCAGCGGCCCATGTGGCTCTCGAAGACGACGGAGCCCCGGCGCACGGGGAGGCGGGTGAGCCAGGTGTTGTACGTGGTCGCCTTGAAGGACCGGGAGCGGTAGCGGTCCAGCCGCTTGCGCAGGGCGCGGGCGAGGAGCTTCGCCTTGCGGGCGGGGCGGAAGTGGGTGGCGTACCGCACCAGGCGGCGGGTGGCCCGGGCTGGGCGGCGGCGGGCGGTGAGGCGGAGGGCCAGGTGGTCCTTGAGCGTGATGTAGGGCTCCCAGGTGTCCCCGGCGAGCTGCCCGAGCCGGGGCCGGGCGGCGAACCGGACCGCCGTCCCTTCCACGAGGTCCTGCGGGCCGAAGAGGTCGCTGACGGACCGCACCCCTCCCGCCTCCACGATCAGCCGCGCGTCCCAGGCGGTGTCGCGGACGCCCAGGGGACGCAGGAGGCGCGTGACGTCGGCGCGCGCCCCCCATGTGACCCCGTTCCCGTCGTGGCGTACGTCGTCCACCGGGAACGCGACGGCGCGCGCCCCGCCCCGGGCCCGGAACTCCAGGGTGGCGGTGAAGGCGACGTCGGGCGCCAGGTGCGGGGGCAGCACGAGGCGGCCCTCCAGCAGCAGCCGGCCCTTCTCGGCGGTGCAGCGGGTGAGCCGGTTCATCAGCCGGGCCCCGCCGAACACCCGGTACTGGTGGCCCAGTTCGGTGACGTCGACGGAGCAGTGCTCGTCCCACTCCACCCGCCCGCCCTCGCCCGTGGCAACCGTGACCGGGGCGCAGACAGTGGCGGGCCGGCTCAGCGCGTACGCGGCCGTCAGGACGCCCTCCGCGTCGCCCCTGGCCAGCAGGGTGGCCGCGACCCGCTCCAGCGGCGGCAGCTCCGGCGGTACGGGGGCGGTCAGGACGCGGGCGGCCGTGGCGGCGACCCGGGTACGGCGGGCGGCGGGGAGCCGGGGGAAGGAGCGGGCCAGCGGCACCAGATGATCCCGTACGAAGGCCCGCTCCCGCTCCTCCCTCAGCGCCGGAAGCCCGTGGGCGTCCAGGGTGGCGGCGACCCGGCGGTGGGCCTCCACCAGGGCGGCGAGATCGCGGGCCCGGTCGGGTACGGCCCGGCCGGTCACGATCAGCCGCCGCACCAGGGCGATCCGGCCGACGGCCGCGGCGGCGAGGGGGCCGAAGAGGATCTCGCCGTGCGCCAGGTCCTCCTCGTACCGCAGCCCGTGGCGCCGGGCGGCCTCCCGGCGCAGGCAGAACCCGGTCACCAGGGCGTCCCGGACGACGAGCTGGGGCGCGTCGGCGAACCCGGCGACGGTACGGGAGCGGGCGTACAGCTCGCCCTGCCACGGCGGCTCCTGCTCCTTGCCGCCCTCCTCCGTGGTCCAGCTCCACCGCCCGGCGACCAGGTCGGCCCGGCTGCGCTCGCCCGCCTGCCAGAGGTTGCGGCAGGCGTGGCGGTGGAGGCGCTCGCCGGGGGTGAGCACCAGGACGTACCGCCCGGTCGCGGCGTCCAGGCCCGCGTTGCGCAGGGCGCCGGTGGTGCGGGCGGCCGGGTCGGGGTGGATCAGGCGGACCCGGTCGGGGGAGCTGTCGGCCAGGGCGCGGGCGGCGGTGCGGGTGGGCCCGTCGGCGCGGGCAGCGAGGACGACGACGGCCTCGGAGCCGCGCAACGACTGGCCGAGGACGGACGCGACGGAGGCGCGCAGGGCGTCGGGGCCCTCGCTGCCACCGTTCTCCCCGCCCGCGGTGATCACACAGCTGAAGTCGCTCATGCCTGTGCCCCCTCGGTCCCGGCGGCGTCCTTGAGCATGCGGTCGACGACCTTCACGGCCGCGTTCCCGTCGTCCAGATCGCAGAACGCCTCCCGGAACCGCTCGTACGCCTCCCGGTGCCCGGCCACGGCGGCCTCCGGGTCGCGCAGGGCGGCCGCGATGCCCGCGGAGTCCGGGATCAGAGGCCCGGGGGCCCGGTGCTCGAAGTCGAAGCAGAAGCCGCGCAGGGTGTCCCGGTAGTGGGCCAGGTCGTGGGTGTGGAAGAGCATCGGGCGGCCGGTCTGCGCGAAGTCGAACATGATCGAGGAGTAGTCGGTGACCAACACGTCACTGATCAGGAGGAGTTCGGCGACGTCCGGGTGGCGCGAGACGTCCCGTACGACGTCGGTGTCGGGGACGCTGCCGCCGACGAGGTAGTGGCGGCGCACCAGGAGGACATGGTCGTCGCCGAGCGCCTCGCGGACCTGTTCCAGGTCGAGTTGGTGGCCGGGGTCGTACCTCCCCCCCTGCCGGGGCCGGTCCTCGCGCCAGGTGGGGGCGTACAGGACGACCCGCCGCCCCTCGGGGATCGCGAGGCGCTCCCGTACGGCGGCGGCGACCTTCGCCCGGTCGGGCGCGTACAGCAGGTCGTTGCGCGGGTAGCCGGACTCCAGCACCTCGCCCGAGTAGCCGAAGGCGCGGCGCAGGACGGGGGTGGAGAAGCTGTTCGGGGAGACGAGCACGCTCCACTGGGCGGACCGGTGCTCCATGGAGGCCATGTAGGCGGCATCCGCGTGCGGGGTGCCCGCGAGGTCGCGGCCGATGCGCTTGAGCGGGGTGCCGTGCCAGGTCTGGACGACACACTGGCCTTCGGCCCGCTCGAACCACTGCGGCAGGTGGGTGTTGGTGACGAGCCAGCGGCTCCGGGCGAGCGCCTCGTACCACTCGGCGCTGTGCAGGGCGATGGCGCGGACTCCTTCGGGCACGGCCGCCTGCTGGTCGCGGACCACCCAGAGGTGCTCGATGTCCGCTTCCCGAGAGGCCAGTTCGCGGTGGATCGCGCGGGGCGAGTCGGAGAACTGGCGGCCGTCGAAGCTGGAGTAGAGGACGGCCTGGCGCAGCTGGTCCCGGTCGGCGGCGCGGAGTACGGCGTACCGCTCGCGCTGGATCCGCTGCCCGTACGGGCCCTGCTCGGCGACCGGCAGGGCGCTGCCAGACTCCAGGACGAGCCGGTCGTGGTAGCGCCGCTGGAGGGTGAAGGGCCGCCCGCCGGACGCCTGTTGGCGGGGGAGCGTGGCGTGCAGCGGTGTGGCCAGGCGCAGCGGCCGGTACGCGTCGGGGTCGCGCTCGCCGGGCTCGCGGAGGAAGGGGTACCAGCGCCCCTCGGCGAGCGGCAGCGGCCCGCCCGGCCCGTCGACGGCGGCCGGGCGGACGACGGCCCGGAAGCGGCCGCCCTCCGTCAACTCCACGTCTGCAGTGGCCTCTTCGTGGTGGCCGCTGTGCCGCAGCACCAGCTCACCGATGGTGCCCGACGGCTCCGGGAAGGCGCCTTCGAGGACCAGCTCGCCGCTTTCGGGCCACTCCACGGAGGTGACGACGGGCTGCACGGCCCGGTCGGTGAGGACGAGGTCGCCGGACGGGTTGGGGGCCACGTACAGCTCACGTCCGCCGGGGAGGCCGGGGATGCCGGGGAGCGGGTAGCGGCCGGCCTCGGCGTCGGTCCGGGCGCCGACGGTCAAACGCCCCTTGCCACCGACCAGTTGTACGCCCCAGATCTCGTCCTGACCGCGGAACGCGCTCAGCGGGATGTCGGCGGCGCGGGACCCCAGCGAGCCGCGCAGGGCGAACTCCTGGGTCTCCTTGGTGCGCCACTCGGTCAGCCGCAGGGCGACGGGCCCGTCGTCGTCGAGGACCTTCACCTCCAGGCGCAGGGCGTCGTCGTCGACGGCCGACTGTCCGGTGAGTACGGCGGCGACGCGTTCGGTGCGCAGCTCCAGCTTGTTGCCGGAGAGGACGGGGACGACCCGGGTCCGCTCGTCGGCGTACAGGGCGGCGGGCGGGGCGGGGGTGCCGGTGAGCCGCATCGGACCCCGGCGGACGCGGCCCGCGCCGAACAGGGCGGCCTCCAGCTTCCAGGTCGTACGAGGCCCCTTGCCCCGGGCGGCGATCGTGCGCGGGTCCACGACGGCCTCGAACCCGGCGCGCTCGTACCGGTGCAGGGAGCGCCCGGACCGGGCGGTGGCCTCGTCGCCGCCGGAGCCACCGGAACCGCCGATGGGGCGCAGCCGCAGCGGGATCAGCCGCTTCCCTGCCCGCAGCCAGCCGAGCCGGGGCGGCGGCCCGCCGGGAACGTTGCGCACGTACGCGTACCCGGTCAGCCGCAGCAGCCCGTCCCGCCATACGGCCTCGGTGAGGTGGGCGTGGACCGGGAGGTCGGCGGGGGCGAGCGCGGTGGTGGCGGGTGGCAGCGGGTCACGGAGGGCGGGGAGGTGGGCGCGGGGGCGGAGGAGTCCGCGTACGTGGAAGGCGTCCCGGTCCGTCTTCTCCTCGGCGAGCAGCGCGAGGAGTTCGGCAATCCGGCGCTCCCGGATGAGCTGCCACTTGACCCGCAGGTCCAGCGGCAGACCGGCGAACACAGCGGGCTGGACGGTGGCGGCGAAGGCCCCCGCGTGGTCGAGGAAGGCCGTGTGGAACTCCTCGTCGCCGTCCGGCAGCGCCTCGATGAACAGCCACAGGTCGCCGGAGAGCGCGTGCGCGTCGTAGCGCCGTTTGGCCTCGGCCATACCCTCCCGGCCCGCGAGGAAGCGGCTGACGGTGGTGACGGCGGTGACCCGGTCGCGGATGCCCTTCGGGACGGCCCGCCGGGTGGTGATCGAGCCGTCGCGGTCCCGCCAGTGGTAGACGGGCTCCTCGACGACGTCGACCGAGCGGGCCAGGAAGTGGGCGGGCAGGACGACGGCG
Source organism: Streptomyces cyaneofuscatus (assembly GCF_000718135.1). Lineage (GTDB taxonomy): Bacteria > Actinomycetota > Actinomycetes > Streptomycetales > Streptomycetaceae > Streptomyces > Streptomyces cyaneofuscatus. The sequence goes on from NZ_JOEM01000011.1 coordinate 177,074, forward strand.
ATGTCCTCGTACAGCACGCCCGTCGGGAAGGCGAAGGCGTGCTCGTCCCAGAAGGTGCGGCGGAACACCTTGTTGCAGGCGATGCGGTCGCCCAGCAGGATCCAGTCCCGGGTGACGTGGGTGGCGGGGCGGGCCTTCTCCATCGGCTTGCGGAACATCGGGGACTGTTCGAGCGCCCCGTTCGCCCGCAGCCGCAGCACGTTGCCGGTCGCGAAGTCGGAGCCGGAGCGGTCGAGTTCGGCGAGCATCCGTGCGTACGCGCCGGGGGGCACGACGTCGTCGCTGTCGACGAACGTGAGGAACTCGCCCTCCGGGTCGGCCGCACGGACCCCGGCGTTACGGGCCGCGCCGAGCCCGGCGTTCTCCTGCCGGATCAGCCGGAAGCGCGGGTCGCGGTCCACGAACTCCTGTGCCAGGGCAGGCCCGTTGTCCGTGGAGCCGTCGTCGACGAGGACGACCTCCAGGTCCGCCATGGTCTGTTCGGCGAGCGAGGTCAAGCAGGCACCGAGGTACTCCTCGACGTTGTAGAGGGGGACGACGACGGTGAGACGGGGTGCCATCGCAGCGCACGATCCTTCCGGGCGGACGACATCGGGGGACGGCCGTCAAGGGGTATGAGGGGGCCACGGTGTACAACCCGCGCCACGGGGACCGGTCACCCGAGGGAAGCCATTCGGGTGACGGGGAGGGCGGGTTCGCGCGTCCGGGGGCGCGCCCGCGGCGCGGTCGAGCCCCGTGCCGGGAAAGGGCACGGGGCTCGGTTCGGGTCGGACCCGGCGGGTCGGATCCGGCGGATCAGGGCTTGACGGCGATCCGGCCCTCGTCCATGCGGAGCAGCAGCAGCCGCTCACCGGTCTTGTCGAGGAACTCGTCGACGGCCTGCCGCGACCCCTGCCAGTACCCGTAGTCGTCGATCAGCAGCACCCCGCCGCTGACCAGCCGGGAGTACAGGTGCTCCAGCTCGTGCTTGGTGGAGGCGTACCAGTCGGTGTCGAGCCGCAGGATCGCGATCTGCTCGGGCGCCTGGGCGGGGACCGTGTCCTCGACCCGTCCCTGCACGTAGTGGACGCGCTCCTTCGGGTACGAGACGTGTCCGAACCCGGCCTGGACGTCCTCCAGCGAGGCGACCGCCCAGATCGGCCGGTCCTTGCCCTGGGCGTCCAGCAACTCCTGGGCCGGGCGGCCGTCGCGCCGCAGGTCCTCGGCGGTGGGCGGGGTCATGCCCTCGTACGTGTCGAAGAGGTACAGCTCACGCTCGTCCTCCCCGACGGAGAGCAGGGTCCTGGCGCAGGCCTGCATGGAGCCGCCGCGCCAGACCCCGCACTCGACGATGTCGCCCGGGATGTTGTGCCGGGCGATGTACCGGGTGGCGAGGATGAAGGCGTTGAGCCGCTCCGGCGAGGTCATCGAGTACGGCTTGACCGCCCGGATGATGTCCCTGGCCTCATCGTCGTAGTCCGCCGGGAAGGTGAGGGCGGACTTCTTCGCGGCCGGCTTCGGGGCCGGCGCCGCCACGGGGGCCGGGGCCGGGGTCGAGGCCGCCAGGGACTGGGCCGGGGCCGTGCGGGCGGCGGGCACCGTCACGCGCCTGAGCTGGTATCCGGTGAGCTGCTGAAGGACGCCGTTGACGGCGTTGCGCCAAGCCATGGACCGGGACAGTACGCGCGCTTTGCGGCGCATGTCACCTTTCGTCAACCTGTCATTGATCGGGCCGATTCCTGTTCGAGGGAAGGTACCTGTACGGGGACGGTCTTCGGGCGCCCGCACTGCTCGCGGCCGTCCAGCGGCGCGGGCAGCGGGACGGCGTCGACACCGCCGACCCGGTTGGCCCACCAGACCGCCAACTCCCTTACGGCGAACATCGTCAGCCGCGGATAACGCTGCGGCTTGCGGAAGACACCGACGGAGTCGCCCCAGTAGGCGGCCTTCTTGTCGATGGCCCGGTAGTCATGCCAGATGCCCTTCCGCGGCGGGAAGTCGGTGTAGGCCTCGCGGAGTTCGAGCCGGGAGTGAGCGGCCAGCGCGCGGAACCCGTCCGGGTAGTAGCGCCAGCAGTCCTGGGCATCGTGGACATGGCCGCGCGAGGGCGCGGTGATGAAGGCGTGGCCGCCCGGCTTCAGGACCCGGGCGATCTCCAGCATGGAGGCCCAGAAGAACGGGATGTGCTCGAACGCCTGCCCGGAGAGCACGACATCGGCACTGTTGGAGCGGGCGGGGATGCGGTACGGCTTCTTCATGACGGCGTCCACGTTGGGCCCGTCCTGCACATCGACGCCGAAGTAGTCGATGGGGTGTCCGGCGAGGAGCGCCCGGTGGGTCCGGGTCTGCTTGCCGGAGATACGGGAGCCGAGGTCGACGACCCGGTAGGTGCCGTTGCCGGACGCGGGCCCTTCGGCGGACCCCCCGCCAGGCCCTTCGACGGGCAGGTACTCCCTGATGCAGAGTTCCATCTGCTCGTAGGCGGACCGGTGCATGGACGTCTCCCAACCTGGCGGTGTGCGTGAGCTGTCGGAATCAACGACTGGGCGGGGCAAAGGGGACGGCGAAGAACCGCCGTACGACCCGTTCCGCCGCGTGCCCGTCGTCGTACGGGCAGAACCGCTCGCGGAACGCGGTGCGCAGCGCGGCCGACGCGGGCGAGCGCCACTCCCCCGTACGGAACACCTCGACCAGTTCGTCGGAGGTGACGGTGACGGCGCCCGGGGTGTCGCCGGGCCGGCCGGAGAGCAGGTCGAAGTACGTCCCGCGCGTGGTCCGGTAGGTGTCCCAGTCGGGGGCGTGGACGACGATCGGGCGGTCCAGGCAGGCGTAGTCGAACGCCAGCGAGGAGTAGTCGGTGATCAACGCGTCGGCGGCCAGGCAGAGTTCTTCGACCCGGGGGTGTGCGGTGACATCCCGGACCCGGCCGGTCGGGGTGGAGCCGCCGACCCCGGCGGACCGGCCGTAGAAGTAGTGGGCTCGCACCAACACCACGTACTCCGGGCCCAGTTCGCGGGCCAGGCGCTCGGGGTCGAGGTCGGGGACGAAGCCCTCGCGGTAGTCGCGGTGGGTCGGGGCGTAGAGGAGCACGGTCCGGTCCGCGTGGATGCCGAGTTCGGCGCGGATCTTCGCGATGTCCTCGGCGGTGGCGGTGAAGTAGACGTCGTTACGGGGGTAGCCGAGGTCGAGCCGCTGGTACGAGCCCGGGTAGACGCGGTCCCAGATCTCGGTGCTGTGCGGGTTGGCGGAGAGGCTGAAGTCCCACTGGCCCACGTGCGCGAGGATTTTGGCGAAGTCCGCCTTCCGGGCCAGCTCGGGGTAGGCCCGCTGGTCGAGGCCCATCGTCTTGAGCGGGGTGCCGTGGTGGGTCTGGAGGTAGCGCTGACCGGGGCGTTTGGTGAAACCGCCGGGGAAACTGGAGTTGTTGACCAGGTACGTGGCGGTGGCCATCGCCCGCCAGTAGGGGCGCGAGCCCTCGATGACGTACGGCACGCCCGCGGGCATCCGGTCGCGGTGCCGGGAGGAGACGGCCCACACGCCCCTGATGCGCGGGGCGAGTTCGCGGGCCTTGGCGTGGATGGCGGCCGGGTTGCAGGCGGCGCCCCGGTTCCAGTACGCGCCGTAGACGGCGAGGTCCGGGTCGAGCGGGCGGTGGAGGTCGGTGCGGTAGGCGGCCCGCATGACCTGCCTGCGGACGTACCGCTTCACGGAAGCTCGGGTGGGCATGGCAGCCGAGCGTAATCCCGGCAACGGGGAACGGACGGCCCGCGTTCACCCGTTCGGGTCAGCGGCGGTGACCCCGGGACCCGGCCTCTGTTGACCAGGACATGAAGCCACCGCTCCTCAGCGTCGTCATCCCCGTCCACAACGTCGAGGACTACCTGGAGGACTGCCTGCGCTCGGTGGCGGAACAGAGTCTCGACGCCATCGAGGTGGTGATGGTCGACGACGGCTCCACGGACGGCAGCCCGGCGATCGCCGAGGAGTTCGCCGCCCGGGACAGCCGGTTCCGGCTGGTGCGGCAGGAGAACGCCGGGCTGAGCGCGGCCCGCAACACCGGCGTCCGGCACACCACCCCGGCCGTCCCCTACCTGGCGTTCGCGGACAGCGACGACTTCGTCGTCCACGACGCGTACGAGCGGATGGTGGCCTCGCTGGAGTCGACCGGCTCCGATCTGGTGACCGGCAACGTGTGGCGGCTGACCGGGCAGGGGCGGCAGCAGGCGTGGCAGTACCGCTGGCTGACCGCCTCGCGCCCCCGCACCCACATCACCCGGGACCCGCGCCTGCTCGCCGACCGGGTGGCGTGGAACAAGGTGTTCCGGCGCTCCTTCTGGGACGGGCACGCCTTCACGTTCCCGGAGGGGAAGCTGTACGAGGACACGCCGGTGATGATCCCCGCGCACTATCTCGCGGGCGCGGTCGACGTGCTGCACGAGCACGTCTACTACTGGCGGGTACGGGAGGGCTCGATCACCCGGCGGCGTACGGACGTCACCGGCGTACGGGACCGGATCGCCGCGTGCGAGCAGGTCAGCGCGTTCCTGGGCGAGGGTGGGCACGGGGGCGCGGCGCAGCGGCGGGCGTACGACGCGTCCTGTCTGCGCGACGACTTCGGGTACTTCCTGGACGGGCTGCCGATGGGCGGCGACGCCTACCGGACGGCGTTCCTGGAGGGTGCCGGGGCGTTCGTCGACCGGGCGGGGGACGGCGTGCTGGAGGGGCTGCCGGCGGAGCTGCGCATCAAGTGGCGGCTGGTGCGGGAGCGGCGGCTGGAGGAGCTGCTGACCGTCCTCGCCTTCGAACGGGCCAATGGCGCGGGCACATTCGCGGTGGAGGGGCTGCCGGGGCGGCGGCGGGCGGTGTACCCCGGCGTGCGCGGCGTGAGCGCCCGGCTCGCGCGCACCGACGTGCCGGCGGTCGCACGGCTCGTGGAGGCGCGGTGGGGCGCGGACGGGAAGCTGCGGCTGCACGGGTACGCCTATCTGCGCAACCTTCCCGCCGGGTCGGCGCGACGGCAGCTGAAGGTGGGGGTGCTCCGGGCGGAGGCGGGCCGTCGGGTGCGGGCGGTTCCGGTGCGGTCCGTGAGCGGGCCCGAGGCGACGGTGAACTCCGGGCAGGAGTTGCACGGTTACGACCACGCCGGCTTCGAGATGGTCCTCGACCCGGACCGGCTGCCCGCGTCGGGACACGGTGGTGGGGGCGGGGCCGGGGCCGTTGGCTGGCTGGTCGGGCTGGTCGTCGCGGCGCGCGGGGCGGTCCGGCGGGTGGCGGTGCGCGCCCTGGACACGGGCGCGGACCAGCCGCTCGTGCACGACCTGGGCGACGGCCGGCGGGCGGTGCTCGACCACCGGGGCGGGCGGCTGCGGGTGCGGGTGGAGCGGCTGGGCGCGGTGGTGGAGGCGAGCGGCGGTGCGGAGGGCGGGCCGCTGGAGCTGAGGGGGCGGTGGATCGGGGGCGCTGCGCCCGCGGCCCTTCTGCTGATGCGCGACGGGGAGGAGGGGCGGGCCGAGGAGCGTTCGTTCCCGGTGGAGTGCGGGCAGGGCGGGGATCATGGGACGGCGTTCACGGTACGTGTGCCTCTCGACGGTCTCGCCGCCGTGCCGCCCTCCCCGCACCGGGCCCCCCGTGAGGTCGAGGCGGAGGGCGGCGCGCGCCGGCGGGCCCGGCTGCTGCTCACCGACGGGACCCGCGCCCCGATGCCCGCCGCCCCGGACCTGCCGCCGCCCGCGTGTGCGGACGCGGCGGGGAACCTGGTCGTGGACCTGGGAGGGCTGCCGGTCGTGGACCGGGTGGAGCGGGGGGCGGACGGGTCGCTGCGGATCGCGGGGACGTACGCCCCGGGGTCCTCGGGTTCGGGAACGTACACACCTCCTGCCGCTTCGGAGGCGGGGGCGGCGTCCTGCGCGGGCGCACGTCTCCTCCTGCGTCACGAGAACCTGGACGAGACGGTCCCGGTCACCGAGGCCACCGTCGAAGGCCGCCCCACCGGCCGTTTCTCCGCCCGGATCGCCCCGCCCCTCCCCGAAGGCCGCTGGGCCCTCCACCTGGACGGCCACCCCGTGCGCGTCCTCACCTCCCTCGCCGGGCGCCTCCCCTGCGGCGACTCCGCCCTCGCCCTGGAGCGGCGCAACGGCGACCGGCTGACCGTCCTGGCGGCTCCGGCGCTCCCGGTCGCCGAGCGGAGCGCGTACAGCAGACGGCTCCTGCGCGACGCGCACCACCCCGCGCGGCGCACCACCGCGCACCTTCCGCTCCTGGACACCGTCCTCTACGCGGGCGGCTCGGGCGGCGACTCCCCGCGCGCCGTGCACGCCGAGCTCGTGCGCCGGGGCACGGAGACCGAGCACCTGTGGGTCACCGGTACCACCCCGGGCCGGACGACCCCCGTACCGCCCGGCGCGCGGGCCGTCCCCGTGCACAGCGCCGCCTGGTACGAGGCGCTGGCCCGCTCCCGCCGGATCGTCACGGACGAGCAGCTGCCCCTCTGGTTCGAGCGGCGCCCCGGGCAGGTGGTCGTCCAGACCTGGCGCGGCACCCCGCTCGGCCGCTTCGGCGCCGGCCTGGCCGAGACCCTCTACGCCGACCACCAGCATCTCGCCACCTTGGCGCACCGATCGGCCCAATGGTCGGTACTGGTCTCCCCGAGCCGCTTCGCCACCCCCTTGCTGCGCAGGTCACTGGCGTACGGGGGCGAGGTGCTGGAGGCCGGATCACCGGCCAACGACGTGCTCTGCGCGCCCGACCGGGAGAAGGCCGCCGAGGAGATCCGGCGCACGCTCGGCGTACCGGAGGACCACCGGGTCGTCCTGTACGCGCCGACCTACCGCGACCACCTGGCCCATCCCCCGTCCGCATCCCGCGACGCCCCCGACCGCACGGCCCCCGGCCCGTACCGCTGGGATCCGGCGCTGGACCTGCCCGCCCTCGCGCGCTCGCTGGGCCCCGGCCACACGGTGCTGGTGCGCCGGCACCCCCGGGTCACGGGCAGCATCGCGGAAGGGCCCGGCGTCCTCGACGTCTCGGGCCGGCCGGGGGCGGCCGAGCTGCTGCTGATCGCCGACGTGCTGGTCACGGACTACGCGGGGCTGATGTTCGACTTCGCGCTGACGGGCCGCCCGATGCTCTTCCACACGTACGACCTGGAGCACTACCGCGACACCGTGCGCGGCTTCTGCCTGGACTTCGAGACCCGGGCGCCCGGTCCGCTGCTGGTCACGACGGACGAGGTGGCGCAGGCGTTGCACGGCCTCGGAGCGGTGGCGGCCCGGCACGCCGACGCGTACGAGAGCTTCCGCCGCGACTACTGCGACCTGGACGACGGCGGGGCGGCGGGACGGGTGGCGGACCGGCTGCTGGCGGACCTCGGGTAAGGCTTTGCGTTTCTTCCCCCGGAAGAGTGGCGGACGGGAGGGACGGCCCCGCACACGGAACCCATGACGTGTGTCCCTCTCCTCTCCCACCCCCGCCTCGCCCGAGACCCCCACCTCCGCCACCTCCGCCCCTCCCCCCACGGCGGCCGAGGACGACGGACTTGTCGTAGCGCCCCGGTGGCTGCCCTCGCCCTACGTCCTGCTGGGCGGCCTGCTGTGGGCGGTGCTGTCGGCGGCGGCCTGGCGGGTGCCGATGTGCTGCGAGGCGGGGCTCAACGCGGCCGTCGTCGAACGGCTGCGGAGCAGTCTGCTGCACCCGGCGTTCCCGATGACGGACCTGCCCGCCGTGGCCAGCGCGCACTACTCCCCGTACGCCCTCGTCCAAGGCCTGACCGCGCGGGCCAGCGGGCTCTCCGGGCAGACCGTGCTCGCGCTGTCCGCCGCCGTGAACCTGGCGCTGCTGCTGACCGGGATCGGCCGGCTGGCCCGGCAGCTGACCCCGAGCCGCTGGGTGCCGGTCCTCGCGCTGGTCCCGCTGGGCCTGATCCACTGGGCGGACCCGGGGCGGTGGAGCGCGCCGGGCACGTTCGCCATCGCGGTCACCCTCCATCTGTGGGCGTGGACCGGTCACGCGGTCACCCGGCTTCCCCGCCCGGGCTCCGGGCGGCCGCCGGGCCGGGCGCCCCGGTGGGCGGAGGCGGTCGGGATCGGCGTCCTGCTCGGGCTCGTCCTGCTGGTCCACCCGCCGACGGCGCTGGGTGCGGCGCTGGGCGTGGTCGCGCTGATCGCGGTGAAGCAGCGGACCCGGATCAGGCCGACGGTGCGGCGGTGGGCGGCGGCCGGGCTGTGCGCGGTGGGCGTGGCGGCGGTGTGGCCGTACTACAACGGGCTCACTGCCGCGCAGCCCCCCGCGTCCGCCGAAGCCACGTCGCGCCCGGAGGGCGGCGGTGCGCCGGTGACCGGGGAGCCGTACACCTGGGCGACCGCGCACGTCCCGCCCGGAGAGGTGGTGCTGACGGACAGCGTCCCCGCGATGTACGCCCTGGCCGGGCACGGAACGTTCCTGCTCGCGGACGCGGTGCCGGACACCGGGCTTCCGGCGGCGGAGCGGCGGGCGCGGAGCCGGGCGGTGGCCACGTATCTCGACGCGGCGACGCCCCAGGAGGAGCGGGACCGGATCGCCGGGCGGTACGGGGTGCGGTGGGTGCTGCTGACCCGGTTCCAGAAGCTCCCGGGGGACGCGTCGGTGCTGGCGTACAGCCCGCGCACGGGTGAGGTGCTGGCGCGCGTACCGGAGCGGTGACCCCGACCTGGCCGCCTCAGGCGCCGTTGCGCAGCGCGGCGACCGCTGAGGCGGCCAGGTCGTCCAGGTAGCCCCTGGGCAGCTCGCTGCGGACCACGACGAGGCGCCAGTACAGCGGCCCCACGATCAGGTCGAGGGCCCGGTCCGGATCGCTCCCCTCCGGCAGCTCCCCCCGGGCGACCGCCTCCCGCACCACCACGGCGGCGACACCCTGCTGCTGGTCGAGGAGGGCGGCCTTGATCGCCTCGGAGATCTCCGGGTTGCGGGCCGCCTCCACCAGCAGGTCCGGGATGACCTGCGAGGCGACCGGGTGGCGCAGGGCGTAGGCGGCGAGTTCGAGGACGGCGCGCACATCCCCGTACAGCGAACCGGTGGCCGGCGCGGGCATCCCCTGCGAGGCGACGGCCGCGACCAGGTCGAGGACGAGGGCGAGCTTGGACTTCCAGCGGCGGTAGACGGCGGTCTTGCCGACCCCGGCGCGCCGCGCGATGCCCTCGATGGACATCCGGGCGAACCCCACCGCGGCCAGTTCCTCGAAGACGGCCGCGCGGATGGCGTCGGTGACGTCCTCGCGCAGGACGGCGGCGCCTGCGGGGGCGCGGCGGCGGGTTCCGCGTTCGGTGGTCATGGCCCGAATGATAGTCGGCGACGACGGAACGGTTGCGTTACGACGTACAAGCGTCCTACTCTCGGCGTTACGACGGTACGGTCCCGTCCCAACGAGGGCGTCCCCACGGGCCCGTACCGTTCTGCTCCACTTCCCCGTCCCCTCCCCTCCGCCTCCCCCTCCCGCATCCGTCGAAAGTGATCGTTCGTGGTGAGCCAGACAACCGCCCCGCCCCCGCCGGTGAGCGCTCCCGGCCCGGCCGCCCCCGCCCTGGACTCTCCCGCCCTGGACGCTCCCGCCTACGCGCCCGGCGAGCTGGCCGCCCTCGCCGCCCGGCACGGCCTGACGGTCAGCGGCGCCCGGCCCTCGCTGCCCGCCTACATCCGGCAACTCTGGGGGCGGCGGCACTTCATCGCCGCGTTCGCGACGGCCAAGCTGACGGCCCAGTACAGCCAGGCGAAGCTCGGCCAGATCTGGCAGATCGCGACGCCGCTGCTGAACGCTGCGGTCTACTACTTCATCTTCGGCGTCCTGCTGGACACCAAACGCGGGGTGGAGGACTTCGTTCCGTTCCTGGTCACCGGGGTCTTCATCTGGACCTTCACCAGCAGCTCGATCACCGCGGGCACGCGCGCCATCAGCGGCAACATCGGGCTGGTGCGGGCCCTGCACTTCCCGCGCGCCTCGCTGCCGGTGGCACTCGCGCTCCAGCAGTTGCAGCAGTTGCTGTTCTCGCTGGGGGCGCTGACCCTGATCCTGCTGGTGTTCGGCCAGTTCCCGCGCCCGTCCTGGCTGCTGGCGATCCCGGCGCTCGCCCTCCAGGCGGTGTTCAACACCGGCGTGTCGATGGCCGTGGCCCGGCTGACGGCGAAGACCCCGGACATCGCGCAGCTGATGCCGTTCGTGCTGCGGACCTGGATGTACTCCTCCGGCGTGATGTGGAGCCTGGACCACCTGCTCCAGGGCGAGCGGGTGCCGCACGCGGTGATGGTGGCACTGGAGTACAACCCGGCGGCGATCTTCATCAACCTCATGCGGTTCGCGCTCATCGACAGCTACAGCGCGGCGCAGCTGCCGCCGCACGTGTGGGCGGCGGCAGCCGGCTGGGCGCTGCTGTGCGGGGTGGCAGGATTCGTGTACTTCTGGAAGGCCGAGGAGACGTACGGACGTGGCTGACATCACCGATCCCTCCGGGGACCACCGGGTACCGACCGTCGTGGTGGACGACGTCCACATCACGTACACCGTCAACGGCGCCCGTACGGGCAAGGGCAGCGCGACCTCGGCGCTCAGCCGGATCACCTCGCGCCGCCGTACCCCCGGCGCACGCCAGGTGCACGCCGTGAAGGGCGTCAGCTTCGCCGCGTACAAGGGCGAGGCGATCGGCCTGATCGGCTCCAACGGCTCCGGCAAGTCGACCCTGCTCAAGGCGATCGCGGGCCTGCTCCCGCCGTCCCACGGCAAGGTCCACACCCAGGGCCAGCCGTCGCTGCTCGGGGTGAACGCGGCCCTGATGGGCGACCTCACCGGCGAGCGCAACGTGGTACTGGGCGGACTCGCGATGGGCATGACGCGCGCGCAGATCCGCGAACGCTACGACGACATCGTCGCCTTCTCCGGCATCAACGAGAAGGGCGACTTCATCACGCTGCCGATGCGCACGTACTCCTCCGGCATGGGCGCCCGGCTCCGCTTCTCCATCGCGGCCGCCAAGAGCCACGACGTCCTGCTGATCGACGAGGCGCTGTCCACGGGCGACGCGAAGTTCCAGCGCCGTAGCAAGGACCGCATCCAGGAACTCCGCGCCGAGGCGGGCACGGTCTTCCTGGTCAGCCACAGCAACAAGTCCATCACCGAGACGTGCGACCGGGCCCTGTGGCTGGAGGCGGGCACGCTGAGAATGGACGGTCCGGCGAAGGAAGTGGTGGCGGAGTACGAGAAGTTCACCCGTTCCAGCCCGTCCGGCGTTTGAGGACGGAACCCTACGCCGAGGGGGCCGGCGCCACCAACGGCACCGGCCCCCACAGACATACCCCCTAAGCGTGCGTACGCAACAACGTCCGCATCGTCCGCATGGCCACCGACAGATTCGCCAGATCGAACGCGTCCGACCCCTGGATCTCCTCCAGCGTCGACCGCGACCGCGCCAGGATCGCCGCGTTCTTCTCCTCCCACGCCCAGAACCGCTCCTCCGGCGTGGCCGTGTCGTCGCCCACGCTCAGCACGTCCGACGTGAGCGCCGCGTGCGCCGCGTACAGGTCCTCGCGGATGGAGGCGCGGGCCATGGACTGCCAGCGGTCGGCCCGCGGCAGCTCGATGATCCGGTCCATCAGCTGGGTGATCCGCAGCCGGTCCGCGAGGTCGTAGTACACCTCGGCGACCTCCAACGGGTCCTTGCCCGTCCGGTCCGCGATCGCGACGATGTCCAGCGCCGGGAAGGCGGAGGAGAACCCGGCGACCCGGACCGCCAGCTCGCTCGGGACACCCGCCGAGGTCAGCTCGTCGAGGATCGAGTGGTACCAGTCCAGGTCGGCACCCTTGAGCAGCTTGGGCAGCTCGTTCCAGACCTGCTCGACCCCGTCCCGGAACCCCTCGATGGTCTCCGCGATGGCGACGGGCTGCGGCCGGTTGCCCAGCAGCCAGCGCGAACCACGCTCCACCAGCCGGCGCGAGTGCAGCCGGATCCGGGTCTGGACATCGGCGGCGACCTGGTTGTCGAGCGCCTCGACCGCGTCCCACACCGCCGAAAGACCGAAGATCTCGCGGGCCGTGAACTGGGCCCGCACGATCTCCTCGATCGACGCCCCGGTCTCCTCCCGCAGCCGGTGCAGGAAGGTCGAACCGGCGGTGTTCACCGTGTCGTTGACCAGCACCGTCGTGATGATCTCGCGGCGCAGCGCGTGCCCGTCGACCGCCTCGGGGAACCGCTCGCGCAGCTGGCTCGGGAAGTAGGCGTGGACCAGCTTCTGGAGGTGCGGGTCATCGGGCAGGACCGTCGAGATCAGCTCGTCCGCCGTCGTGATCTTGGTGTAGGCGATCAGCACCGCCAGCTCGGGCTGGCTGAGCCCCGTCTCGTTGCTGAGCAGCTCACGGATCTGCCGGTCGGCGGGCAGGAACTCCAGCGCCCGGTCCAGCGCCCCGTCCTTCTCCAGCCGCCGCATGAAGCGCTGCTGGGCGTGGAGCAGGGAGGGCGCCTGGGCGGAGGCGTTGGAGAGGGCGACGTTCTGCGCGTAGTTGTTGCGCAGGACGAGCGCGCCGACCTCGTCGGTCATGTCGGCGAGCAGCTTGTTGCGCTGCTTGACGGTCATGTCGCCGTCCCGGACGAGACCGTTGAGCAGGATCTTGATGTTCACCTCGTGGTCGGAGGTGTCCACACCGGCGCTGTTGTCGATCGCGTCGGTGTTGATCCGGCCGCCGTTGCGGGCGAACTCGATGCGGCCGAGCTGGGTGGCACCGAGGTTGCCGCCCTCGCCGACAACCTTGGCCCGCAGCTCCTCGCCGTTGACGCGGATGGCGTCGTTGGCCTTGTCGCCGACGTCGGCGTTCGACTCGGAGACGGCCTTGATGTACGTGCCGATGCCGCCGTTCCACACCAGGTCGACGGGGGCCTTGAGGATGGCCTGCATCAGGTCGGCGGGCGTCATCTTGCTCACCGACGCGTCGATGCCGAGCGCCTCACGGATGTGGTTGTTCAGCGGGATCGACTTGGCACTGCGCGCGTGGATGCCGCCGCCCGCGGAGAGCAGCCCCGTGTCGTAGTCGGCCCAGGAGCTGCGCGGCAGGTCGAAGAGGCGGCGGCGCTCGGCGTACGAGGTCGCGGCGTCCGGGGTGGGGTCGATGAAGATGTGCCGGTGGTCGAAGGCGGCGACCAGGCGGATGTGCTCGGAGAGCAGCATCCCGTTGCCGAACACGTCACCGGACATGTCCCCGACGCCGACGACGGTGAAGTCCTCGGTCTGGGTGTCGTGGCCCAGCTCCCGGAAGTGCCGCTTGACGGACTCCCAGGCGCCGCGCGCGGTGATGCCCATGCCCTTGTGGTCGTAGCCGGCCGAGCCGCCGGAGGCGAACGCGTCGCCGAGCCAGAAGCCGTACGCGACGGCGACCTCGTTGGCGATGTCGGAGAAGCTCGCGGTGCCCTTGTCGGCGGCGACGACGAGGTACGTGTCGTCCTCGTCGTGGCGGACGACGTCGGCGGGCGGCACGACCTCGCCGGCCACCATGTTGTCGGTGATGTCCAGCAGGGCCGAGATGAACGTGCGGTAGGCGGCGATGCCCTCGGCGAACCAGGCGTCCCGGTCCACGGACGGGTCCGGGAGCTGCTTGGCGACGAAGCCGCCCTTGGCGCCGACGGGGACGATGACGGTGTTCTTCACCATCTGCGCCTTGACCAGGCCGAGCACCTCCGTACGGAAGTCCTCGCGCCGGTCCGACCAGCGCAGCCCGCCGCGGGCGACCTTGCCGAAGCGCAGGTGGACGCCCTCCACGCGCGGCGAGTAGACCCAGATCTCGAACGCCGGGCGGGGCGCGGGCAGGTCCGGGATGGCCTGCGGGTCGAACTTCATCGAGACGTAGGAGTGCGGGGTGCCGTCCTCCGCGTTCTGGAAGAAGTTGGTGCGCAGTGTCGCCTTGATGACGGTGAGGAAGGACCGCAGGATCCGGTCCTCGTCCAGCGAGGCGACCTGGTCCAAGGCCCCGTCCAGCTCCTCCAGGAGCCCGTCGGTGAGCTCCGTGCCCGCGCTCTGGCGGCCGGGCGACATCCGGGCCTCGAAGAGCGAGACGAGCAGCCGGGTGGTGTGGACGTTGTTGCGGAGGGTGGACTCCATGTAGTCCTGGCTGAACGTGGATCCGGCCTGCCGCAGGTACTTCGCGTAGGCGCGCAGCACCACGGCCTGGCGCCAGTTCAGCCCGGCGCCCAGCACCAGCGCGTTGAAGCCGTCGTTCTCCGCCTCGCCCTTCCAGACGGCGGCGAACGCCTCCTGGAAGCGGGCGCGGGCGTCGTCGGCGAGGTGGCCGGTGTGGCCGTTGGTCTGCGGCATCCGCAGCCCGAAGTCGTAGATCCAGGCGTGCGTACGGTCCGCGCAGCGCAGCTCGTACGGACGCTCGTCGACGACCTCGACACCGAGCTGCTGGAGCGCCGGGAGGACGGCGGAGAGGGAGACCTGCTCGCCGGTCCGGTAGATCTTGAAGCGGCGCTCGCCGGGGCCCGCGCCGACCGGCTCGTACAGGCTGAGGGCGAAGTCCTTCTCGCCCTCCTTCAGGGTCTCCAGGTGGACCAGGTCGGCCACGGCGGCGCGCGGCGAGTGGTCGGCCTTGTAGCCCTCGGGGAAGGAGTGGCCGTACTGGCGCTGGAGTTCGGCGGCGCGCTCCTCGCCCAGCTCGGCGTTGAGCGCCTCGCCGAAGCCGTCGGCCCAGGAGCGGGCGGCCGCGACGAGACGGGCCTCGATGCGGTCGGCGTCGGCGTCGGTGAGGTGCGCCAGCTCGGTGCCCGGGGGGACCCGGATGACGAAGTGCAGCCGGGAGAGGATCGACTCGGTGTTCCAGGCGGTGAAGTCGACGTTGGTGCCGCCGAGCTCCTCCTTGAGGATGTCGATCAGCCGCAGGCGTACGCCGGTGGTGTACCGGTCGCGCGGGAGGTAGACGATCGCCGAGTAGTAGCGCCCGTACTCGTCCTGGCGCAGGTAGAGCCGCAGTCGGCGGCGCTCCTGGAGGTAGAGGACGGAGGTGACGATGGAGCGGAGCTGGTCGACGGGGGTCTGGAACAGCTCGTCGCGCGGGTAGGTCTCCAGGATCTGGAGCAGGTCGCGGCCGTCGTGGCTGTTGTACGAGAAGCCCGCGCCCTCCACCACTTCGGCGACCTTGCGGCGGATGACGGGCACCCGGCGCACGGACTCGGTGTAGGCGGCGGAGGAGAAGAGGCCGAGGAAGCGGCGCTCGCCGACGACGTTGCCCTTGGCGTCGAACTTCTTCACGCCGACGTAGTCGAGGTAGCTGGGGCGGTGCACGGTGGCCCGGCTGTTGGCCTTGGTCAGGACGAGGAGCTTGTGCTCGCGGGCCTTGGCGCGGGCGTCGGCGGGCAGCCGGTCGAAGGACGGGCTGACCGGGTGGTCCTCGCTCTCGCTGTGCTGCGGGTCGGAGCGCAGGATGCCGAGCCCGGTGCCGGGTACGGCGGCGAGCGCGTCGCTGTCCTTGAGCTCGTACTCGCGGTAGCCGAGGAAGGTGAAGTGGTCGGCGGCCAGCCAGCGCAGCAGCTCGCGGGCCTCCTCGACCTCCTCGTCGGCGAGGTCGTCCAGCGGCTCGCCCGGCAGGTCGTCGGCGATCCGGAGGGCGGCGTCGCGCATCTTCCCCCAGTCCTCGACGGTCTCCCGTACGTCGGACAGGACGCGGCGCAGGTCGGCGGTGATCTGCTGGAGGTCGGCGCGGTCGGTCTCGCGGTCGATCTCGACGTGGATCCAGGACTCGACGAGCGCGTCGTGCGGCAGCTCGGCCTGGGCGCCGTTGCCGCCCTTGTCCTTGCGGCCGTTGGAGGTCTTCGGGGTGCCGGGACCGCCGGAGAGGACCTCGATGAGCTTGCCGGTGACATCGCGGCGGACAGTGACCTGCGGGTGGATCACGACATGGATGCCGCGGCCCTGCCGGGACAGCTCGTTGGTGACGGAGTCCACCAGGAACGGCATGTCGTCGGTGACGACCTCGACGACGGAGTGGCTGCAGGTCCAGCCGTTCTCCTCGACGGTCGGGGTGTGCACGCGGACGTTGGCGGTGCCCTGCGGGCGGTTCTCGGCCAGCCGGTAGTGCGAGGCGGCGGCACCGTAGACATCGACCGGGTCCCGGCCGCTGAGGTCCTCGGGAGCCGTATGCAGGTAGTAGCGCTGAAGGTAGGCGAGCACCGCGTCCTGACCTGGACGGGCGTCCTCGTCGGCCCCGGAGGCGGCGACCCGCACCCGGGGGGTACCGCCCGGGCCACCGACACCACCGCCCGGGCTGTGGTCAGCTACCTGGGCAGCCCGTGCGAGCAGCTCGGCCTTGGCTTCGTCCAGCTTGGTCTGCATGTCCTCTGGCTCCTGTCGCGCGCCGTTGCGTGACGTAGGTGAGAAAAACGACGTACCGCCACGACACGGGGTTTCCGGTCTGGGTCGACGCTATGCCGCTTCGAGAGTCACCCGGGACCACATGGGCCGTTTGTGACGGCCGGTCCGGGGTCGGGAGATCGCGGATCGCCCGGGTGCGGTGGCACTCCGGGCGGCGGCCGGGGGCTTCGCTGCCCCCGAGGCGTATCGCGCTGATCACGGCACCAGGCTATCGCCCCTGCACCCCACCCCGTCATGAGCCGCATGTGTACAAAAGAAGACATCGAACTTTGACACTTCGGACAGTGCGGCGTATCGCCTTGGCGCATGCACGGAACGGGGGCAACCTGATACCGGGGGACGCGAGCAGGTCCCGAGAGCCCGAGGAGCACGCCATGTCCGACCCCGAGAAGATCCTCATCGTCACCGGCGACGCCGCCGAGTCCCTCGAAGTGCTCTACCCCTACCAGCGGCTGCTGGAGGAGGGGTACGAGGTCCACATCGCGGCCCCCGAACGCAAGACGCTGCGCTTCGTGGTCCACGACTTCGAGCCCGGCTACGACACGTACACGGAGAAGCCCGGCTACACCTTCCCCGCCGATCTGGCCTTCTCCGAGGTGGACCCCGGGGCGTACATCGCCCTGGTGATCCCCGGCGGCCGGGCCCCCGAGTACCTCCGGAACAACGCGGAACTGCGCAAGATCATCAGTGCCTTCTTCTCCGCCGACCGCCCGGTCGCCCAGATCTGTCATGGTCCCCTGATCACCGCCGCCACCGGCAGCCTGAGCGGCCGCCGCGTCACCGCGTACCCCGCCCTGGAGCCCGACATGCAGAGCGCGGGCGCGACGTTCCAGGACACGGAGGCGGTGGTGGACGGCCCGCTGATCTCATCGAGGGCATGGCCGGACCACCCGGCATGGATGAGGGAATTCCTGAAGGTGCTGCGCACCCGATCAAACTTGCCGAACTGATCCAGCCCGTCCAGCCACACTCAGCCCGTCCAGCCACACCCAGCCCGTCCGGCGTTTGAGGACCGTGGTCCGGGGCGGAGCCCCGAATCCCGCAGCACCGGCCCCCGCGCCCAGGGTCACGCGGAGAACGTCTCCGCCAGAGCAACCGCCTCCCCCAGGCTGTCCACCACCGGCACCCCCGCCGCCAGCAGACTGCTCCGGCTGTGCGACCCCCCGGTGTACAGCACGGCCCGCGCCCCCACATGCGCCGCCGCCACCGCGTCGTCCACCGCGTCCCCGATGACCACCGAGTTCTCCGGGGATATCCCGCCCACCCCGGCCAGCGCCTCGAAGTGCCGCTCCATATGGAGCGCCTTGCTCCCGCCCGACGGCCCCGTCCGCCCGTCCACGCGGACGAAGTGCGACTCGATCCCGTACCCGCGCACGACCGGCACGAGGTGCTCGTGCCCGTACATGCTCAGGATCGACTGGCTGTGCCCGGCCAGCTTCCACTGCGCCAGCAGGTCCTCCGCCCCGGCGGTGAGCCCGCAGGCGACCCGGCGCTCCGCGTAGTACCGGTGGAAGATGTCGTCCATCCGCTCCCACTCGGCCTCGGTGGGCAGCCGGCCCAGGAGCCGCTCGTAGAAGCGGGGTATGGGCACGCAGTACATCTCCCGGTACTGCTCCAGCGTGAGCGGCGCCAGCTCCACCTCGGCGAACGCGGCGTTCGTCGCGTGGATGACGGCGTGGATGTCGTCGAGCAGTGTGCCGTTCCAGTCCCAGACCAGATGTGTGCGTGTCTTCCCGGGTGTCATACAGAAAAAGTACCCGCCGGGTACGACAACGCCGAGGCCTCAGCCGATGAGCTGCGGAATCTCCTGGACGCCGAACCAGAGGAGCTCGTGGTCCTCCGCCCCGTCCACCGTGAACTGCGCGTCGTCGTCGCCGAGGTCCGCCGCCCCCAGGGCCGCCGCGGCCGCCGCCACGTCCTTCTCGGCCTCGTCGGCGTCCACGTGCACCGCGGCGGCCTTGGCCAGCGGCAGGGCGGCGGCGAGGCGCACCTCGCCGAGCGAGGCCGCGCTCAGTCCGTGGTCGGGGTCGGCGGTGGCGGCCCCGTCGGGGACGTCGACGGCGACGACGATCCGGCGCCGGGCCTCGTCCGGGTCCCCGGCGATCAGCCGGAGCGAGGCGGCGGCGGCCCGGTTGAGCGCCGCGTACTCCAGCTCCTCGATGTCGTCGGAGACGTACCACTCGCGCAGCCCGGGGGTGACCGCGTAGGCCGTCAGCGGCCCCGGGCCGACCTCGCCGGACGCGTATGCCGCTGCGAGACCGGAGAGGGTCAGGGGGACGTACACGCGCATGGCAGGCCGCTTTCGTAGTCGGAAACGCCTTCAGGATACGTGGGGACCGTCCCCTTTCGGGTTTCGGCAACCGGGGGCCCGCGTCCACCCGCGACGCTCCGTCACCCCCGTGCCGGCCCTTGCGGCACCTGGCCCGCACCCCGGATAGGTGAATCCCGCCGAGCCCCTGACCGGGCACGGGAGCCCCTTGCGGTGTTGTCGGCCGTCCCCGTAGAAGATCCCCAGCACAAGTTACCGCCCGGTATTTCCCGGGCCCGGTTCACGGGGGCGACGACCATGAGCATGAACAGCACGAGGCCCACCGGCCGCAGCGACCAGCGCCGGCCCAGGGCCGTCCCTCCGCAGCGGTCCCGGCGGCTCCAGCCGCACCGCCCGCCGCGGCCCCACCAGTGGTTCGCCGAACGGCTGCTCGCGGTCCTCAGCGGCCAGCGCCCGGTGCACTGGATGCTCGGCCACACCATCGGCGACGCCTACGACCAGCTCGCCGAACTGGCCCCCAGCACCCCGCTCGGGGCCACCCGGGGCCACCGCCCGGTCCTTCGCCACTGCCACGGCGCCCAGCCCGCCACCGGGGTGGTGGAGGCGTTCGCCAGCATCGCGGCGGGCGACCGGGTGCGGGCCATGGCCTTCCGCCTGGAGCAGGGCCCCGACCAGCGCTGGCGCTGCGCGGCCGTGGAGCTGGGCGGCGAACGCCTCGTCCCGGCCGGAAACGCCGGTCCGGGTCCGCGGTGACGCCCACAGAGCGGCCGGGGCCGGACACCCTGCGGTGTCCGGCCCCGGCCGATGCGGCGCTGCTGGTGCTACTTCTTGCGACGGCGACCGCCGCCGCCACCGCTCTTCTGCGCCTTGCGGCGCTCGGCACGCGTCATCCCGTCCGAGGAACCGGACTGCGCACCGTCGGTGGCGAAGTCGCCCTCGACGACACCGCCCTCGCCGTCCACCGTGGGAGCGGAGAAGTGCAGCCGGTCCGGACGCTGCGGGGCCTCCAGGCCCTTGGCGCGGATCTCCGGACGCGCGGCGGGAGCACCCTCCTTGGAGAGCGAGGTGCGCTCGGCCGCGTCCTGCACGGGAACCTCTTCGACCTGCTGCTCGACCTGGACCTCCAGGTTGAACAGGTAGCCGACGGACTCCTCCTTGATGCCCTCCATCATGGCGTTGAACATGTCGAAGCCCTCGCGCTGGTACTCGACCAGCGGGTCCTTCTGCGCCATGGCCCGCAGGCCGATGCCCTCCTGGAGATAGTCCATCTCGTAGAGGTGCTCGCGCCACTTGCGGTCCAGCACGGAGAGGACCACGCGCCGCTCCAGCTCACGCATGATGTCGGAGCCGAGGGTCTTCTCGCGCTCCTCGTACTGCTCGTGGATGTCGTTCTTGACCGACTCGGCGATGAACTCGGCGGTGACGCCCGCCAGGTCGCCGGCCGCCTCCTCCAGCTCGTCGACGGTGACCTTCACCGGGTAGAGCTGCTTGAAGGCGCCCCACAGCCGGTCCAGGTCCCACTCCTCGGCGAAGCCCTCGGAGGTCTCCTGCGCGATGTAGTCGTCGATCGTGTCGTCCATGAAGTGCCGGATCTGGTCCTGGAGGTCCTCGCCCTCCAGAACGCGGCGGCGCTCACCGTAGATGACCTCGCGCTGCCGGTTGAGCACCTCGTCGTACTTCAGGACGTTCTTACGCGTCTCGAAGTTCTGCTGCTCGACCTGCGACTGGGCGGAGGCGATGGCACGGGTGACCATCTTGTTCTCGATCGGCACGTCGTCCGGGACGTTCGCCATCGACATCACGCGCTCGACCATCTGGGCCTTGAACAGGCGCATCAGGTCGTCGCCCAGCGACAGGTAGAAGCGGGACTCGCCCGGGTCGCCCTGACGGCCGGAACGACCGCGCAGCTGGTTGTCGATACGGCGCGACTCGTGCCGCTCCGTGCCGAGCACGTACAGCCCGCCGAGCTCCTTGACCTCCTCGAACTCCGCCTTCACGGCCAGCTCGGCCGACTCCAGCGCGGCGGGCAGCGCGGCCGCCCACTCCTCGACGTTCTCCACCGGGTCGAGGCCGCGCTGGCGCAGCTCCGCCTCGGCGAGGTCGTCCGGATTGCCGCCGAGCTTGATGTCGGTGCCTCGGCCGGCCATGTTCGTGGCGACCGTGACGGCGCCCTTGCGGCCGGCCTGGGCGACGATCGTCGCCTCCCGGTCGTGCTGCTTGGCGTTGAGCACCTCGTGCTGGACACCGCGCTTGGAGAGCTGCTGCGAGAGGTACTCGGACTTCTCGACCGAGGTGGTGCCGACCAGGATCGGCTGGCCCTTCTCGTGCTTCTCGGCGATGTCGTCGACGACGGCCGCGAACTTGGCGACCTCGGTGCGGTAGATCAGGTCCGACTGGTCGGCCCGGACCATCGGCCGGTTCGTCGGGATCGGCACCACGCCGAGCTTGTAGATCTGCTGGAACTCGGCGGCCTCGGTCATCGCCGTACCGGTCATGCCGGAGAGCTTGTCGTAGAGGCGGAAGAAGTTCTGCAGGGTGATCGTGGCGAGGGTCTGGTTCTCGTCCTTGATGTCCACCCCTTCCTTCGCCTCGATCGCCTGGTGCATGCCCTCGTTGTAGCGGCGGCCGGCGAGGATACGGCCGGTGTGCTCGTCGACGATCATGACTTCGCCGTCGATGACGACGTAGTCCTTGTCCTTCTTGAACAGTTCCTTCGCCTTGATGGCGTTGTTCAGGTAGCCGACGAGCGGGGTGTTGACCGACTCGTAGAGGTTGTCGATGCCGAGCCAGTCCTCGACCTTGGCGACACCGGTCTCGTGGATGGCCACGGTCCGCTTCTTCTCGTCGACCTCGTAGTCGCCGGTCTCCTCGATGCCCTTGAGCTGGTTGCCCGCCTCACCCTTGGTGAGACGCGTGACCAGCTTGGCGAAGTCGCCGTACCACTTGGTGGCCTGGTCGGCCGGGCCGGAGATGATCAGCGGCGTACGGGCCTCGTCGACGAGGATCGAGTCGACCTCGTCGACCACGGCGAAGTTGTGGCCGCGCTGGACGAGCTCGTCCTTGGACCACGCCATGTTGTCGCGGAGGTAGTCGAAACCGAACTCGTTGTTCGTGCCGTACGTGATGTCGCAGGCGTACTGCTCGCGGCGCTGCGCCGGCGTCATGTTGGAGACGATGCAGCCGATGGTCAGGCCCAGGAACTTGTGGACCCGGCCCATCATCTCGGAGTCGCGCTGGGCGAGGTAGTCGTTGACCGTGATCAGGTGCACGCCCTTGCCGGAGAGCGCGTTGAGATACGAGGGCAGGGTGCCGACGAGGGTCTTGCCCTCACCGGTCTTCATCTCGGCCACATAGCCGAGGTGCAGGGCGGCTCCGCCCATGATCTGTACGTCGTAGTGGCGCTGTCCGAGGACGCGCTTCGCGGCCTCGCGGACCGTGGCGAACGCCTCGGGAAGCAGGTCGTCCAGGCTCTCGCCGTCCGCGTACCGTTCCTTGTACTCGTCGGTGAGCGCCCGCAGCTCGGCGTCGGAGAGGTTGACGAAGTCCTCTTCGATGGAGCTGACCTGGTCCGCGATGCGGTGCAGTTTGCGCAGGATCTTGCCTTCGCCTGCACGCATGAGCTTGTTGAAGACGGACACTGAGGCTGGTCTCCTTGCCGGTCGGGCCTGGCACTGGTCGTGTGATGGACTCTGGCGCGGGCACGGCAGGTGGGCCCCACCGCAACGGCCATCGTAAGCGAGGACCCCACCGCGCCGGGAGGGCTGCCGCCGCGTGGAGCTCGCCGCACCCTCCAGGGACAACGGCTCAGAGGCGCGGAAGGTGCCGGGAAGCCCCAAAAGTGCTCGCATCGCGGCTCCCGGCTCATGAGAATCACTGTATGGAGCCGACCACTCTCACCACGCGACGCCTTCTTCTGCGGCCGTTCGGCCCGCAGGACACCTACAAGGTGCACGCGGCCTGCCAGGACCCGGACATCCAGCGCTGGACGGTGATCCCCTCCCCGTACCGGCTCACCGACGCGGAACTGTTCATCGCCAAGCTCGCCCCGGCCGGGTGGCGGGACGACTCCGCGTACAGCTTCGCCCTGGTGCTGCCGGAGACCGGGACGCTCGTCGGGGCACTCTCCATCGACCGCCGCAGCCGCCCGGGGACGTACGAGGTGGGCTACTGGTCCACCAAGGAGCACCGCGGTCGCGGGTACGTCACCGAGGCGGTGCTCGGCTCCGCCCGCTGGGCCTTCAGCGCGCTCCGGGCGGACCGGCTGGAGTGGCGGGCCGAGATCGGCAACCTGGCTTCCCGTGCCGTCGCCCGGCGCGCGGGGTTCCGGCTGGAGGGCGACCAGCGGTCCGGGCTGCTCAACAAGGGGGTGCGGCGGGACGCCTGGACGGCGGCGCTCCTCCCGTCCGACCTGGGGCTTCCCGGCGCCCACCCGTATCTGCCCGAGCGGCACGCCGAACGGCCCGGCACCGCACCGGACTCCGTGCGCTGAGACGGGGGGGCGCCATCCCTTCCCCGACTGTCAGTGGTGCGGTCTAGGGTTCGACGTATGACGCCTGTGCCTCCTCCCGCAGTCGAACTCTCCGCCGACCAGGCCCGCCGCATAGCGCTGCGCGCCCAGGGCTTCCTGGGGGCGCCGGACCGCAGGGCAGGGGTGCCGGGGGTGCTGCGCCACCTCGGCGCCGTCCAGCTCGACACCATCTCGGTGCTGGCCCGCTCGCACGAGCTGATCCCCTACGCCCGGCTCGGCGCGGTCGGCCGGCGCACGGTGGAGGAGGCGTACTGGTCGGGCGGCCGCTCCTTCGAGTACTGGTCGCATGCCGCGTGCATCCTGCCCGTCGAGGAGTGGCCCCACTTCGCGTTCCGCCGCCGCGCCTACCGCGCCCGCCCGCAGTGGCACCACGATCTGCCCGACGGCGTGTACGACACCGTGATCAAGCAGCTGAGCGCCGAGGGCCCGTTGACGGCCACCGAGCTCGGCGGCGCGAAGAACGGCGGGGAGTGGTGGGACTGGTCGGCCTCCAAGGTCGCCGTCGAACGGGCCCTGATGTACGGCGAGGTGGTCTGCACCGAGCGGCGCGGCTGGAAGCGGGTCTACGACCTCGCCGAGCGCGCCATCCCGGACGCCGTGCTCCATGACGACCTGAGCGACACCGAGTGCCGGCGGCGGCTGGTCGCGCTGGCGGGCAAGTCCCTGGGGGTCGGCACCCGCAGCGACATCGCGGACTACCACCGGCTGCGGGGCGAGGAGTTCGACGCGGTGGTGGCGGACTCGGGCCTGGTGCCGGTGGCGGTGGAGGGCTGGGCCAAGCCGGCCTGGGCGGACCCCGAGGCGCTGGCCACGGAGCCGCGCGGCCGCCACCGTACGACGCTGCTGTCGCCGTTCGACTCGTTGGTCTGGGAGCGGGCGCGCACCGAGCGGGTCTTCGGCTTCACGCACCGGCTGGAGGCGTACGTCCCCAAGTCGAAGCGGATCCACGGCTACTTCGCGATGCCGTTGCTGGCGGGCGGGAAGCTCCAGGGCCGCGTCGACCCGGCGCGCGAGGGCACCACGCTGATCGCCCGGCAGGCTTCCCTGGCCGGTCCGAAGGCGGTGGTCCCGATGGCCGAGGCCCTGGTGGAGGCGGCGGCCTGGGTGGGCTGTACGGACATCCGGCTGGAGCGGATCGACGCCCCGGAGCTGCGCGACCCGCTCAGGGACGAGATCGGCCGGGCGCTGCAGCGGGCCTACCGCTGAGGGGCCGGGCAGACACCGCGGCGCCTACCTGATCTCCAGGATCTTCTCCCGCATGGCATAGACCACGGCCTCCATGCGGGAGTGCAGCTGGAGCTTCTCCAGAATATTGCGGACGTGGTTCTTCACCGTGTTCTCGGAAATGAACAACTCCTTGGCGATATCCCGGTTGTTCATGCCGGTCGCCACGAGTTTGAGGACTTCCAGTTCCCGTTCGGTGAGCCGGGGGGCGGGGACGAGCCGGCGCTCGTCGGTGCGCTGGATCATCGATTTGAACTCGGTGAGCAGCTTGGAGGCCATGGACGGGCTGATCTGCGACTGCCCGTCCGCGACGGCGCGAATGGCCGTCGCCACCTCGTCGGTGGAGATCTCCTTGAGGAGATATCCGGTGGCGCCCGCCTTGATCGCGTCGTAGAGGTCGGCCTCCTCGTCGCTGATCGTCAGCATGATGATCTTCGCGCTGGGGGCCACCTCCTTGATGGAGGTGCAGGCCTCGATGCCCCCGCGCTTGGGCATCCGCACATCCATCAGAATGATGTCGGGCAGCAGGTCGGCGGCCTTGTCGACCGCCTCCGAACCGTCCCCGGCCTCACCGACGACCTGGATGTCCTCCTCCTGCGCGAGGACGATCTCCAGACCCCTGCGGAAGAGCGCGTGGTCGTCGACCACGAGGACCCGGATGGGCTCCTTGCGCGAGGGGCCGTCCGGGTCGTCGTCGGTGCGGGCACCGGCGTCGTCGGAACCACTCGCACCGCGCACGGGCCCGAAGGTGTCCACCATCGTTCCTCCCCCTGAAGGCCACGGCCTGATAGTCATCAGTCGTCCGCCAACGGCGTTTCACCGAACCCCGATTGGCTCGGAACGCCATGATTCCATGCCGGGACGCCCGAGCGGTGATCCTGTGATCGCGCGCAGGCGCCCCTGGTGGCGTGAAAACGCTCCAGGGGCACCTGTGACGGTGTGGCGTCAGCCGCCGAGCGCACCACCCGCGCCGCCTGCCTCATCAGCGGCGAGCGGGTCGGTCCTCAGGTGGATGACGCCGTAGTCGTAGGCGTGCCGCCGGTAGACGACACTGGGCTCCTTCGTCTCGGAGTCGACGAACAAGTAGAAGTCGTGCCCGACCAGTTCCATCTCGTAGAGCGCCTGGTCGAGCGCCATGGGTGCGGCGGTGTGGGTCTTCTCGCGCATCACGAGAGGCCCTTCGCCCTGCACCTCGATCGATCCGACCTTCGTGGTCGGTACGGGCTCCGACGGCTGCTCGCCGACCAGTTCGCCGTCCTCGTCGAACGAGGCGACACCCGGCACCACGTCCCCGACCTCGGCGGCCGACAGACGGCCGTTGCCCCGGCGGCTGTAGCGCTTGTCGTGCTGCTTGCGCAGCCGGGCCTCCAGCTTTCCGGTGGCCAGGTCGAGCGCTGCGTAAGGGTCGCCCGCCGCCGCTTCCGCCCGGATGACCGGGCCGCGCGAACGGAGTGTGATCTCCACCCGGTCGGAACGGTCGGCCTGACGGGGATTCGGCTCCTTGGACACCTCGACGTCGAGGCTGATCACCTTGCCGTCGAACTTCTGGATCTTGTCCAGCTTCAGCTTTTCGGCCACGTGCTTGCGGAACCGCTCGGGCACCTCGGTCTTGCGGCCCTTGACGACGATGTCCACGCAGAACTCCGTTCCCGGATCGCCCCGCTTCGGCGGCGGGGCATCTCCCTTTTGCACCAGCCCCCGGTGATTCCCAGGGGCCTCGGACTCGGTGACTTTCGCCTCCTCCTCCCCCATCGGAGAGGTCACTACCCCACCGGCTTCATCGCTTCCGGTCCATCGGTGAGTTACCTGCCCGAAACCTCACGGTGCATTCATCGAGGTTCGGCTTTCACCGTTCCTCACAACTGAACATAGCCTGCGCACCGGGGTATCGGCACCCGCTACCGGCACTTACCTCCGTTCAGGGGGTTTTGCCCTGCCATTACCTGCAACGATGCAAGTTCTCGGTCAGTTCCGGTTTATTTCGAAGGCGGACGGAGAAGCAGAGACGACCGCCGCCGCGCACACCCCGCGGCCGGAGGGTCTCCCGTCGCTCCCGAGCGCCTCGGTGACGGCCCGCGCCGCCTCGGCCAGCGTCGATCCCGTCGTCAACAGGTCGTCCACCAGGACCACCCTCCCGGGGGCGAGCAGCCGCGCTCCCCCTCCGGCCACTCCCAGCGCCCCGGCGAGATTCGCCCGCCGCCGGTGTGCCCCGAGCCCCGACTGATCGGCTACCGCCCGGCGCTGCCGCAGCACCGGGAGCACCCGGGCCGGCCGCCCCGTCCGGCGCAGCTCGTCGGCGGCCGCCCGGGCGATCCGCAGCACCGGATCATGCCCGCGTGCAGCGGTCGCGGAGCGCGCGGAGGGCACGGGCACCAGCAGCACGGGCCCCACGGCTCCCGCCTGCCCCGTCCCGGCCCGTACGGACGCCGCCAGAGCCCGTCCGAGGGGTCCGGCGAGCCCGAGTGCCCCCCGCTCCTTGTGGGCCAGCAGCACCGCGCGTACGGCGTTCTCGTAGGGCGCCACCGCGTGCACCGCAGGAAGCCCCGCGGGCCGGGGCGAGGGCCGCACCCTGCGGGCCGGCACCCCGTTCAGTGCGGCCCCGCACACCGGGCACAGCTCCGTACGCGGCCTGCCGCAGCCCGCGCAGGACACCGGCAGGACCAGTCCGGAGAACTCCCGCCACCAATCCCGCATGGATCCACCGTGCCCGGCCGTCGGGCAACGGTCCACCCCTGTGGAAAACCGCCGTGACGCGCCAGTCCCCCGACCAGCACCGGCATCAGCCCGGGTAGACCAGCGAGGTGCCTTCCTCCAGCACCGTCTGCCAGTTGTCCCCCGGCGAGAGCTTCACTATGCCGTCGCCCTCGGTCTCCGCCATCAGCGGGAGCAGCTCGTCGTCCGCCGCGGCGACCGCCTGGACCTGGTTCACCCCGGGCAGCACCCCGGAGGCTCCGGAGGACGGCGTGGAACCGTCCGCCTGCACGTACCGCACCTGCTGGACACCGCCCGCCTCCTTGCCGACCACGACGAGACGGCTGCGGCCCGACCAGGAGATGGCCGTCACGTCCGTGAGCTGGGGCGCGGCCTGGCGCAGGTCCTCGACCGAGAGCTCGGGCGCCTCGTCTGTCCCACGCCGCTCGACCCGGCCGATCTTGAGCGTCGTATGCCCGTCCTCCGTCACCAGCAGGGCGATCCGCACCCCGTCCGCCGACAGCCGCAGCTCCTCGATCCGCCCGCCGTCCAGGCCCGGGACCCGGACCTCCTGCGGCTCGCCCTCACCCTCGACCAGCCGCAGCAGCCTCGGGCGCGCCCTGTCGCGGTCGGCGACCCACAGGTCGCCCCGCCCGTCCCAGCTCGGCGAGGACAGCCGGTCGGCGGTCTTCTTGCCGGCGCTGGTCACCGCAGGAGCGGCCAGCTCACCTTCCTCGTCCAGGGACGCGACGTACAGGTTCTGCCCGGTGGCCGAGACCGCGGCGGCCCGCCGTTCGTCCCGGGCCACGCCGACGGCGCCCATCGCGACCGTGCCGACGCCCAGCGGGCCGCGCACCACCTCGGGTGTGCCGTTGCCCTCCTGCGCGCCGGGGAGCCGCTGGAGGCGCCCCTTGGCGTCGATGAAGTACTGGCTGTCAGGCCCGTCGGAGCTGCTGTCGGAGGAGAACTTCGCCGCCTCGTCCGCGTCCAGCGCACAGAGCCGGCCCCGCCCGCCCTCCAGCTCCACCTGCTCGACCCGCGCGGAGGTCAGGTCCCGCAGGGTGAAGAGCACCTGGGCGGCCATCATCCGGCAGGCCGCCCGGCCCGCCTTGTCGGCCTTGCCGTTGAGCGGCACTCTCAGCACGTTCTGGTCGTCGGGGGCCAGCGCGACGACGTCCTTGCGCAGGGCGGTCCCGGTGGGGAACCGGGAGTCGACCACGGGCCGCAGCCAGTTCGTCGGCCCCTCCAGCAGCGTCCTGACCGTCTGCGTCGCCGTGCTCATCCGCGTGACCGGATCGGTGCCGGTGCGTACGTAGACGGGGTCGGCGACGAGCGTCGGCTGTCCGGTCGTCCGCCCGGTGGCGTAGTAGTACTTGTTCACCGAGCGGTAGAGCCGCTTGAAGTCGGACTGCCCGAGGACCAGCCCGTCCGGCACGGTGTCGATGCGCCACTCGGCCTTCCCGTCCGCCACCTTCTCCCGCACCAGGTGCAGCACCTGGGAGTAGTCGGTGGGGGCGAGCGGCTGGTACGAGCTCTGGGCGTCGACGTTCGCCACCTTCTCGCCGGTCAGCGTGTAGGAGGTCTCGGAGTCCCGGCGCTCCTCGTCCTGGAGCGAGGGACCGCTGCGGTTGGGGGCCTGGGTGAGCACCGTGGTGCCCTCGCCCGGCTGCCAGGTATCGGCCGCGTCCTTGCTCAGGTACTTGCGCGTGGTCCGGAAACCTGGGTCGTCGCTGGTCATCGACTCCAGGAACCCGTCGACGATCTCGCTGGGCGCCGCGCCCTCACGGGGCTCGACCGCGTACACCTGCACCTGGGAGTCACCCGGCTGCGAGGCGTCGACCGCCTTGACGTCACCGGTCATCGGCATCGACCCGCAGCCGGCGAGCACGATGACGGAGCAGCCGAGCAGCGCGGACATCCGCACGCCGCGTCCGGGGCCACCACGACGGCGGTCAGTACCCACGAGTGGTGTCCTCCTGGTCGGAATGGGGCGCCGGGGAACCGGCACCGCCGGAACGCTCCGGTGCCGGGCGTGCCACCACCCGGGCCCCGTTGCCGGGCAGCGCCGCCGGGTGCACCGAGGCGGGGGCCGGGTGCGGAACCGTGGAGGAGCGGGCCGGCACGGGCAGCGGCGAGCGCTTCGCCGCACCGGGCTGGTTCGGCACGGACACCAGCCGGTTGTCGCCCGCCGACGCCTCGTCGCGCTCCCGGCTCTCCCGGTTGCGCCGGGAGTCCTCGGGCTCCAGCGGTATCGGCGAACCGCGCAGCGGCTCGTCCGCCGTACGCGGCAGGGTCAGCCGGAACTGGGACCCGCCGCCCGGCTCGCCCCACGCCTGGAGCCAGCCGCCGTGCAGCCGGGCGTCCTCGACGGCGATGGAGAGCCCGAGGCCGGTCCCGCCGGTCGTCCGGGCCCGCGCCGGGTCGGCGCGCCAGAACCGGTTGAAGACGCGGGTCGCCTCGCCGGGCTTGAGCCCGACCCCGTAGTCCCGTACGGCCACGGCGACGGCACCCTGGGCCACGCCCATCCGCACGATGACGTCCCGGCCCTCGCCGTGCTCGACGGCGTTGACCACGAGGTTGCGCAGCACCCTCTCGACGCGCCGGGCATCGGCCTCGGCGATCACCGGCTGGTCGTCGCCGATGACCAGGATCCGGCTGCCCTTGCGCTCGGCGAGCGGTTCGGCACCGCCGATCACCCGGTGCACCACGGTCCGCAGGTCTATCGGCTCGGCCTCCAGCGCCGCTGCGCCCGCGTCGAACCGGCTGATCTCCAGCAGGTCCGAGAGCAGCGACTCGAAGCGGTCGAGCTGGTCGCCGAGCAGCTCGGCGGAGCGCGCGGTGACCGGATCGAAGTCGGCACGCGCCTCATGGATGACGTCGGCGGCCATCCGTACGGTCGTGAGCGGGGTCCGCAGCTCGTGGGAGACATCGGAGACGAAACGCCGCTGCATCCGGGAGAGCTCCTCCAGCTGCTGGATCTTCAGCTGAAGGTTCTGCGCCATCTTGTTGAAGGCCTCACCGAGCCGGGCGATGTCGTCCTCGCCGGTGACCTTCATCCGTTCCTGGAGCTTCCCGGCGGAGAGCCGCTCGGCGATACCGGCCGCCATCCGCACCGGTGTGACGACCTGCCGCACCACGAACCAGGCAATGGCTCCGAGCAGCACGACGACGAAGAGCCCGGCGGTCGCCAGGGTCGTCTTGACCAGCGCCAGGGACTTCTCCTCCTGCGTGAGCGGGAAGAGGTAGTAGAGCTCGTAGGCCTGCTGGTCGATGTCGTAGAGCCGCTTGCCCACGACGAGGCCCGGCTGGGACTCGTTGCCGTTGGAATAGCGGATCAAGGAGTACGTCTGGAAGGCGCCCTGCCCCTTGCCCACGTCCTGGCGCAGGCGCTCGGGCACGCTGGCAGCCTCGACGCTGCCCGAACCACGCGGGGCACGGCTGCCCGCCCCCTCGCCCACCGAGTCCGCGCTGAGCGCGACCACGTTGAAGGCGTTCTTTCCGCCACTGGCCAGCTGGTCGACGAGCTCGGTGCGCCACGAGGTGTTGGCGGTCATGCCGTCGGGCCCCTCGGTGCCCTGCCCGCCCGGCGCCAGGGAAGCGTTCGCCTTCTCCTGGGCCGCGGCGAAACCACCGGCGGCCTGGGTCTGGGCGGCCTTGCCCTTCGCGTCGAGCAGACCGTTGCGGACCTGCCCGATCACGACGAAGCCGAGCAGCAGCACCACGCCGATCGACATCAGCAGGGTGCCCGCGACGACGCGGAGCTGCAGATTGCGCCGCCACAACCGCACGGCGGGCAGCAACGGACGGCGGACCCACCGCATCAGCAGACGCGGTACGGGCCCGCCGGGCGTCCGGTCCTGGAACAACCGGCCGCCCTGCAGGAAACGGCTCATACGAGAAGCCTTCCGTCCCGGACCGGCAGCCCGCTCCGCACGGACTCCCGGCTCCCCGGGGTTCGGAGCAGCGCTGCCCTCGGCCATATCAGCTCGGCCCGGCCTTGTAACCGACCCCTCGGACGGTCACGACGATCTCCGGCCGCTCCGGGTCCTTCTCGACCTTGGAGCGCAGCCGCTGGACGTGCACGTTCACCAGCCGGGTGTCGGCCGCGTGCCGGTAGCCCCAGACCTGCTCCAGCAGGACCTCACGGGTGAAGACCTGCCACGGCTTGCGGGCGAGGGCGACCAGCAGGTCGAACTCCAGCGGTGTCAGGGCGATGGACTGCCCCTCCCGCTTCACGGAGTGACCGGCCACGTCGATGACCAGGTCACCGATGGTCAACTGCTCCGGCGCGGGCTCTTCGGACCGCCGCAGGCGGGCCCTGATCCGGGCGACCAACTCCTTAGGTTTGAACGGCTTGACGATGTAGTCGTCGGCCCCTGATTCCAGGCCGACCACGACATCGACGGTGTCGCTCTTGGCAGTGAGCATGACGATCGGCACACCGGACTCGGCCCTGATCAGCCTGCACACCTCGATGCCGTCCCTTCCGGGCAGCATGAGGTCGAGCAGCACCAGGTCCGGCTTGGCCTCACGAAATGCGGCCAGTGCCTTGTCGCCGTCCGCTACGAACGACGGCTCGAAACCTTCTCCACGCAGCACAATCCCGAGCATCTCGGCCAGTGCGGTGTCGTCGTCGACGACAAGGACGCGTCCCTTCATAATCGACATCATCCCATTAGCTAATCGTTACCTGCGATGACCTGGCACACAGCTCTGCCAGTCCGACCCCCGTGACCGGGGAAATGACGCCCTCCTCGGTGACGATCGCCGTGATCAATTCGGACGGCGTGATGTCGAAAGCCGGGTTGTACACCGGGGCCCCGAGGGGTGCGACGACCTTCCCACCCCCGGCGCCCTCCGATACGCCTCCCGGGGATGTGACCTCCGTCACTTCTTGCCCGGAACGCTGCTCAACGATGATCGATGTGCCTTCGGCCGTCTCCATGTCCACGGTCGTCGTCGGCGCCACCACGATGAACGGCACATGGTGGTACTTCGCGAGCACAGCCAACGGATAGCTCCCCACTTTGTTGGCCACCGAGCCGTCTGCGGCAATGCGGTCCGCCCCAATGAGTACGGCATCCACCTCCCCCGCGGCGAACAGGGAGCCCGCCGCACTGTCCGTGAGCAGGCTGTACGCCATCCCGTTGCGCGCCGCCTCGTACGCCGTCAGCCTCGCCCCCTGGAGCAGCGGCCGGGTCTCGTCCACCCACAGCCGGCGCAGCCGCCCCTGCCGGTGCACCCGCAGGGCGACCGCGAACGCCGTCCCCTCGCCCCCGGAGACCAGCGCCCCGGTGTTGCAGTGGGTCAGCAGCTGATAGCCCTGCCCCGGCAGCAGCTCCTCCAGCAGCGCCGTCCCGTACTCCGCCATCCGCTCGCTGGCCCGGGCGTCCTCCCGGTGCAGCGCCCGGGCCTCGGCCAAGGCCACAGCCGCGGCCTCGGCCACCCCCGCCCCCTTCTCGGCGGCCGCCCAGTAGGCCGTGGCCACCCGTCGCACCCCGTAACCGAGATTCACCGCGGTGGGCCGCGCCCCCTCCAGCAGCCCGGCCGCCTCCGCCACGTCGTAGCCCCGCGCCGCCGCGAGCGCCACCCCGTACCCCCCGGCGATCCCGAGCAGCGGTGCCCCCCGTACCGCCAGCGTCCGGATCGCCCGCACCAGCGCGGGCACATCCGTACAGACCAGCTCGACCTCCTCCGCGGGCAGCCGCGTCTGGTCGAGGAGCACCAGTACGGGACCTTCCGGAAGCTCGTCCCAACGAAGTACGGAAAGCGCGGAAGGCTCGCTGCCCACCGGCGTTTGCACGTCCTGATCAGCCATCCACCCAGTCTGCCCGGTGAGCCGCCCACAAATGAAGGCACGAAGGAGAGAAGGCTCCCGGCCCGCACCGCACCGGCCCGTGGCACGATGGCTGCCAACCTGCCGCCCCGATGAGCGGACAGGACGGTGAAGGAGCGAGAATGAACGACTCTCCGGGCTGGGCGACGCCCGGATCTGCCCCCTCGGACGGCCAGGAGGCGGCCATTCCCCGCCCCTCCGCCCCCCAGGACGGAAGCGCACCGACGGGACAGTGGTCCCCCGAGCAGCCGCCTCCCGGGCAGTGGTCCCCGCCGAGCAACCCCGGCAACCGCCCGCCCGCCCCCGGCTGGGGCGGCGGTCCGCAGCGACCGGACTGGGGCATGAAGGCACCGGCGGCGAAGCCCGGCGTCATCCCGCTGCGCCCCCTGAGCCTCGGCGAGATCCTCGACGGCTCGGTCTCGGCCCTGCGCGCCCACTGGCGCACGGCACTCGGCTTCAGCCTCGCGGTCTCCGTGGTCGTCCAGATCGCCGTCACCCTCATGCAGCGCTACCTCCTGCCCAAGCCGACCACCGTCGACCCGAACGCCACCGGCACCGAAGCCCTTCGCCAGGCCTCCGAATCCGCCCGGACGACGCTGCTCTCCCTCGCCCCGGCGTCCCTCCTCACGATGGTCGCCACGCTCTTCACCGCGTCCATCGTCACCGTGGTGATCAGCCGCTCGGTGCTGGGCCGCCCGGTCACGCTCTCCGACGCCTGGGCCGAAGCCCGTCCGCGAATCCTCCCCCTGATCGGGCTGACCCTGCTGGTGGCCCTGATCGCCGCCACGGTCATGACCGTCGGTGTCGGCCCCGGACTGCTGGTGGGCGCCGAGGCCGGCGCGGCGCTGGCGCTCCTCGGCTTCACCGCCGCCTGCGTCGTGATCCTCTGGCTCCAGGTCAGCCTCGCCCTCGCCGCCCCCGCCCTGATGCTCGAACGGCAGGGCATCCTCGCCGCGCTGCGCAGGTCGGCGAAGCTGGTCCGCGGTGCCTGGTGGCGCACGTTCGGCATCCTCGCGCTGACCTACCTGCTCGTCTTCCTGGTGAGCTTCCTCGTCTCCATCCCCTTCGGCGTCGTCGCGGTCATCGCCGACGGAACCGACATCAGCGAGTTCTTCGAAAGCGGCGGCCCCTCCCTCGGCTGGCCCTTCCTGATCGTCACGGGCATCGGCGAAGTGGTCGTCTCCACGCTGCTGTATCCCTTCGTCGCCGGTGTGATGGCACTGCTCTACGTGGACCAGCGCATCCGCCGCGAGGCGCTCGACCTCGACCTCGCCCGGGCCGCAGGCCTCCCCGGCCACGACGCCGACACCCCCAGGAGCTGATGCGGTGTCGGGGGCGGGGGGCACCACAGCAGCACGGCAGGCCACCGGCGCGGGGGACATACCCGTGGACACTCCACGTGTCCCCGCCCGGGAGGCGGCTGAGAGCGAGCTGTCGAAGCCGATGTACCACGAGAACGATCCGAACATTCTCCAACGCGGCCTGAACCACTTCTGGGACTGGGTCGCCGGCGTGTTCGACGCCGCTGCGGGCGCCGCCCCCGGCGGCCCGGCCGGGCTCGCCGTCCTGGCCCTCATCCTCATCGGCCTCGCCGCCGCCCTCTGGTGGCGGCTCGGCATCCCCCAACGCTCCTCCCGGGCCCCGGACGCCCTCTTCGAGAGCGACGGCCCCCGCAGTGCCGCCCAGCACCGTGCCGCGGCCGACGCGCACGCCGCCGCTCTCCGCTGGACCGAAGCCGTCCAGGAACGCATGCGGGCCATCGTCCGGTCGCTGGAGGAACGCGCCCTGCTCGACCCCCGCCCCGGCCGCACGGCCGACGAAGCCGCGACGGAAGCGGGCCGCGCCCTGCCCGCCCACGCCGCCCGGCTGCGCTCCGCCGCCCGGGACTTCGACGACGTCACATACGGCGGCCGCACCGCGGGCCAACCCACATACCTGGCCCTGCGCGCCCTGGACACCGAACTCGACGAGGCGAAGCCCGTGCTGCCCGGAGCCTCCCGAGGAGCCGCCGGATGACCACGGCCACCGCCCCTTCCCCCACCTCGACGGCGCCCACCCCCCACCAGGTCTGGAAGCGCGCACGAGGACTGCTGATCGCCCTGCTCATCCTCGTGATCGCAGGCGTCACGTTCGCCGCGGTCCGCTCCGGCACCAACTACGGGCACCTCGACCCCCGCTCCGCCGACGCGAAGGGCAGCCGCGCCGCAGCCGAGCTCCTCAAGGCGCGCGGAATATCCGTCACCGTGGCGACGACCCTCGACGAAGCCACCACCGCGGCAGGACCCGACACCACCCTCCTGGTCACCGGCCCCAATCTCCTCACCCCCACACAACAGCGCCGGCTCCACGAGGCAACCAGCGCCTCCACCGGCCGCACCGTCCTGATCGCCCCGGGCCCGGCAGCCGCGTCTCGCCTCTCCCCCGGCGTACGCACCGAGCCCCACCGCCCGGTGGCCCCCCTCCCCCCGTCGTGCGCCTTCCCCGCCGCCCGCAGCGCCGGAACGGCGGACATGGGCGGCGTCCGCTACACGGCACCGGACTCCACCGCCACCGCCTGCTACCCCAGCGACGGCAGCCCCAGCCTGCTGATCCTCAAGCACCGCGGAGATGGTGACACCGTCCTCCTCGGCTCCCCCGATTTCCTCCGCAACGAGCGTCTCGACCAACAGGGAAACGCCTCTCTCGCCCTGCAACTCCTCGGTTCGCGACCCCATCTCGTCTGGTACCTCCCCTCTCTGGCCGATCCGTCCGCCACCAGCGACGACGGCTCCCCCGACAACAACGACACCGACAGCGACGGCAACGGCGGGGAGGCTTCGGGCGAGGAGAGCGACTTCCTCGACCTCATCCCCTCCGGCTGGCTGTGGGGAACGCTCCAACTCACGCTCGCCGCAGTCCTCGCCGCGATCTGGCGAGGCCGCCGCCTCGGCCCCCTCGTCGTGGAACGCCTGCCGGTCTCCATCCGCGCATCGGAGTCCGCCGAAGGCCGCGCCGGCCTCTACCGCAAGGCCAACGCCCGTGAACGAGCAGCCGAATCACTCCGGGCCGCCGCCCGGACCCGCATCGCCCGCCTCGCCGGCGTAACCGCCCGCGAGGCGCACACCTCCGACGTTCTCCTCCCTGCCGTGTCCGCCCGCACCACCACTGGCGACGACCTGAGCACCCTGCTCTTCGGCCCGGCCCCCGCCGACGACGCGGCCCTTGTCCTGCTGGCCGAGCACCTCGACGCCCTCGAAAGAGAGGTACGCACTTCATGAGCGCCCCGACCCCCGAGCCGGCCGAACCCACAGCGGTCCCCGCGACCCCTGCGGCTCCGGAGCCCGCCGACGGCGCCCGCCCGTCCTTGGAAGCCCTCCGCTCCGAGATCGCCAAGGCCGTGGTCGGCCAGGACCCGGCTGTCACCGGACTCGTCGTCGCGCTGCTCTGCCGCGGACACGTACTCCTCGAAGGCGTCCCCGGAGTCGCCAAGACCCTCCTGGTCCGGGCCCTCGCCGCCTCCCTCGAACTCGACACCAAGCGCGTCCAGTTCACCCCCGATCTCATGCCGAGCGACGTAACGGGCTCCCTCGTCTACGACGCCCGTACCGCCGAGTTCTCCTTCCAGCCCGGCCCGGTCTTCACCAATCTGCTGCTCGCCGACGAGATCAACCGCACCCCTCCCAAGACGCAGGCCTCCCTCCTGGAAGCGATGGAAGAGCGTCAGGTCACCGTCGACGGCACCCCCCGCCCGCTGCCGGACCCCTTCCTCGTCGCCGCGACCCAGAACCCCGTCGAATACGAGGGCACCTACCCGCTGCCGGAAGCCCAGCTGGACCGCTTCCTACTCAAACTGACCGTGCCTCTGCCCTCCCGCCAGGACGAGATCAACGTCCTCACCCGTCACGCCGACGGCTTCAACCCCCGCGACCTCAAGGCAGCAGGCATACGGCCCGTCGCAGGCCCCGCCGATCTGGAAGCGGCCCGCGCGGCCGTCGCGAAGACCACGGTCTCCCCCGAGATCGCCGGCTATGTGGTGGATATCTGTCGTGCCACGCGCGAATCCCCCTCGCTCGCTCTGGGCGTCTCCCCCCGAGGCGCCACCGCACTGCTCTCGACCGCACGCGCCTGGGCCTGGCTCACCGGCCGGGACTACGTCACCCCGGACGATGTGAAGGCCTTGGCGCTTCCCACACTCCGTCATCGCATCCACCTGCGGCCCGAGGCGGAAATGGAGGGAGTCACCCCCGACTCCGTCATCACCTCGGTGCTCGCCCACGTCCCCGTACCCCGATGAGGCGGTGACCATGGCCCTCACCGGACGTACCGCACTGCTGGCCGCGCTGGGATCACTCCCCGTAGGCATCCTCGCTCCGAGCTGGGCCGGGATGCTCGCGGTCAACGCACCGCTCTCACTAGCGATTCTGTGCGACTACGCCCTGGCAGCGCCAGTGCGAACGCTCCGATTCACTCGATCCGGCGATACATCTGTTCGACTTGGTGACGCGGCCGATGTGCAACTCACCGTGACCAACAGCTCGCGGCGGCGGCTCCGGGCCCAGCTCCGCGATGCCTGGCCGCCGAGCAGTTGGCCCACCGGCACCGAACAGGCCGCGTCCCGCCACACATTGACGGTCCCTGCCGACGAGCAGCGGCGCCTGACCACTGTTCTGCGTCCCACCCGCCGCGGCGACCGCAGGGCCGAGCGCATCACGGTCCGCTCGTACGGCCCGCTCGGCCTCGCCGCCCGCCAAGGCAACCACCGCGTCCCCTGGTCCGTGCGGGTGCTGCCCCCGTTCACCAGCCGGAAGCACCTGCCGTCCCGGCTCGCCCGCCTCCGCGAACTCGATGGCCGCACCAGCGTTCTGACGCGCGGTGAGGGCACGGAGTTCGACAGCCTGCGGGCGTACGTGCCGGGAGACGACACCCGTTCCATCGACTGGCGGGCAACGGCACGCCAGTCGGCCGTCGCGGTCCGGACGTGGCGCCCCGAGCGCGACCGCCACATCCTCATCGTCCTGGACACCGGACGCACCTCCGCGGGCCGCGTGGGCGACGTCCCCCGCCTCGATGCGGCGATGGACGCCACCCTGCTCCTCACCGCACTCGCGACGCGCGCCGGCGACCGCGTGGACCTCCTCGCCTACGACCGCCGCGTCCGAGCCCGTGTACAGGGCCGGACCTCCGCAGGCGACGTCCTGGCGACGGTCGTCGACACCCTCGCCACACTGGAGCCCGAGCTCGTCGAGACGGATGCCAGGGGTCTCAGCACCACAGCACTCTCCGCCGCCCCCCGCGGCTCGCTGATCGTTCTCCTGACATCCCTGGAGGCCGCGCCTATCGAAGAGGGCCTCCTCCCGCTGCTCCCTCAGCTCACCCAGCGCCACACGGTTCTGCTGGCCGCCGTGTCCGATCCACGGATCGAGGAGATGGCAAAGGCCCGGGGCACGGTGGACGCGGTGTACGACGCCGCCGCCGGCACCCAGGCCCAGGCCGAACGCCGCAGCACGGCGGAGAAACTCCAGCGCCATGGCGTCGTCGTCGTGGACGCCACCCCGGACACCATCGCCCCCGCCCTCGCCGACGCCTATCTGGCCCTCAAGGCCGCAGGCCGCCTCTGAGGCTCTCCGACAACGGCCTCCGGTGAGCGACGGACGACGCTTGTCACTCGCTCACCGGAGGCCAAAGGCTTCGGACATCTCCGGAACGCAGAAAAGCCCCGCACCATACGGTGCGGGGCTTTCCCGGAAAAATTGTTCGGCGGCGTCCTACTCTCCCACAGGGTCCCCCCTGCAGTACC
>NZ_JOEM01000012.1 GCF_000718135.1 Streptomyces cyaneofuscatus
AGAGACAGCCCCTACGGCACCCCCGACACCCCCCACGTCACCGTCCGCGGCGAAGCCCACCTCGAAGTCGACCCCGAACTCGCCCACATCGCCATCACCCTCACCGCCCGCGGCACCGACCGCCGCACCACCCTCGACGACCTCACCCACCGCAACACCACCACCCTCGACCTCATCAAGAGCTACGGCGACACCATCGAAAAACTCGAAACCGGCACCCTCACCATCAACCCCGAACTCACCCGCCACGGCCGCGCCGAACGCATCCGCGCCTACCACGGCCACATCCAACTCACCGCCACCCTCAACGACTTCACCACCCTCGGCGAACTCATCACCCGCCTCGCCGACCACGAACTCACCCGCATCGACGGCCCCTGGTGGTCCCTGCGCCCCACCTCCCCCCACCACGCCACAGCGCGCAGGCAGGCCGTCCGCGAAGCCCTCCAACGTGCCCGCGAATACGCCGAAGCCCTCGACACCCGCCTCGGCGCCCTCCTCGAACTCAGCGACACCGGCACCCGCCACAGCCCCCTCGGCCGCGCCGCCTTCGCCGAGTCCATGCCCTACGCCGCAGCCGCGGGCGGAGCCGAAGCCGCCGACGCCGCCCCGATCAACCTCGAACCCGTACGCCAGAACATCGACGCCCAGGTCGAAGCGTCCTTCACCCTCATCCCGCCGGCCCTCGGATAAACGCTCATCGGAGCGGACCGCTGCACAATTCAACACTTGTCAATAACCCTTCACCCAAAGGTTGTTGAGGTGTCATGCCGAGCCAAATACCTACCCGTAGGTAAGGTTTAGGCTCGAACCATGCGCCGAGCGAAAATCGTTTGTACCCTGGGACCCGCAACCGACACATACGACCAGATCAAGGCCTTGGTCGAAGCGGGAATGGACATCGCCCGCTTCAACCTCAGCCACGGCTCCTACGCCGAACACGAGCAGCGATACCACCACGTCCGCAAAGCCTCCGAAGAGACCGGCCGCAGCGTCGGCATCCTCGCCGACCTTCAAGGCCCGAAGATCCGCCTCGGACGCTTCCGCGAAGGCCCCGTACTCCTTGAACGCGGCGACACCTTCACCATCACCGTCGAACCCCTCGAAAACGAAGGCGACGGCGACATCTGCGGCACCACCTACGACGGCCTCGCCGCCGACGTCACCACCGGCGAACGCATCCTCGTCGACGACGGCCGCGTCACCCTCGAAGTCACCGACGTCGACGGCCCCCGCGTCCACACCACCGTCATCGAAGGCGGCATGGTCTCCGACAACAAGGGCCTCAACCTCCCCGGCGTCGCCGTCTCCGTCCCCGCCCTCTCCGAGAAGGACATCGACGACCTCCGCTGGGCCCTGCGCACCGGCGCCGACCTCATCGCCCTCTCCTTCGTCCGCACCGGACGCGACATCGACGACGTCCACCGCATCATGGACGAAGAAGGCCGCCGCCTCCCCGTCATCGCCAAGGTCGAAAAACCCCAGGCCGTCGAGAACATCGACGACATCGTCGCCGCCTTCGACGGCATCATGGTCGCCCGCGGCGACCTCGGCGTCGAAATGCCCCTGGAACAGGTCCCGATCGTCCAGAAGCGCGCCATCAAACTCGCCAAACGCAACGCCAAACCGGTCATCGTCGCCACCCAGATGCTCGACTCGATGATCGACAACTCCCGCCCCACCCGCGCCGAAGCCTCCGACGTCGCCAACGCGATCATCGACGGCACCGACGCGGTGATGCTCTCCGGCGAGACCAGCGTCGGCAAGTACCCCATCGAGACCGTCCGCACCATGTCCCGCATCGTCGAAGCGGCCGAGGAGGACATCCTCGCCAAGGGCCTCCCACCCCTCACCGAACGCAACAAGCCCCGCACCCAGGGCGGCGCCGTCGCCAGGGCCGCCGCCGAGATGGGCGACTTCCTCGGCGCCAAATTCCTCGTCGCCTTCACCCAGAGCGGCGACACGGTCAAGCGCCTCTCCCGCTACCGCTCACCCATCCCGCTCCTCGCCTTCACCCCCGACGAAGCGACCCGCGCCCAGCTCAACCTCACCTGGGGCGTCGAGACCTTCCTCGGCCCGAAGGTCGACTCCACGGACGCGATGGTCGCCCAGGTCGACGAGGAACTCCTGCGCATCGGCCGCTGCGCGAAGGGCGACATCGTGGTGATCACCGCCGGCTCCCCGCCCGGCGTCTCGGGCTCCACGAACCTGGTCCGCGTCCACCACGTGGGCGAGGACGACAGCCCGAAGTAGGACGGCTCAGTATTTCGGCCCGACGTGCGCATCCATGAGGGCGACGGATGCCCGTCGGGCTACGGAGATGTTGAGCGGCTTGCTGCCGCGCGCGAGGGTGGTCCACTCAACACCTACGGCGGTGAGAGTGTCGCTGAAGAGCTTGCGGATGTCGTCGGACCGGTTCGTGAAGAAGTACCTCGGGTATTCGTAGCGCTTGCGTTCACCGCCGACCATGC
Organism: Streptomyces cyaneofuscatus; assembly: GCF_000718135.1. Classification (GTDB taxonomy): domain Bacteria; phylum Actinomycetota; class Actinomycetes; order Streptomycetales; family Streptomycetaceae; genus Streptomyces; species Streptomyces cyaneofuscatus. The sequence continues at coordinate 2,472 of NZ_JOEM01000012.1, forward strand.
GTGTGGCCCAGTTGATGATGCGACAGCCGTCGGAGTGGATGAGCCCGCGGATGAATTGCCAGGGATGGGCGTCCACGATCTCCTGCTGCCACGGTTCGAGAGCGATCCTGCGCTCGTGCTTCCTGCCGGGGCCGTGCTGGGGGAAGAGGCAGGGCCAGTGCTTGCTCCAGGAGGTGACGTTCTTGCAGCCTTCCCGCTGAAGCCGGAAGACCTTATTGTCCGGTCGAACAAGCTGTACGGCGTCTGCGCATGCGTCGATGAGCCCAGGCCAGGCGTCATCGCAGGCGATCCGGAGAAAGTGCACCCCGCGTCGAGAAGTGCTGATCCAGCCGTCTCCGAGGTAGAGCCCCAGTAAGTAGGCGTACGCGGATGGGTTCTCGATCGCCGTGGGCTCCTCGGAGCACCTCGGGCAGGGCTTGCCCCGGTCCGTTTCGAGCGGTTCGAGGCGCGTCTGCCAGGATCGGATCGCGGCGCGCGATATGCCGGTCTGCTTGCTCACGGAATTGAGGCTGCGGCCCTGGGCGACCAGAGCCAGGACTCGCTCGCGCGTTTTCACGTCGTACATGGCGACGAGTCTTGTCGCACAGATGATGATCCGGTGCGGAATGGAACGCCAGTACCCAGATCAAGTGAACTTCGATCACCGGCGTCACGCCTTGGAATCGAAGGAAAAGTGCCCCAGGTGGGATTCGAACCCACACTGTCCGCTGTTTGAGAGCGGCCTCTCTAACCAGTTGGAGTACTGGGGCCTTAGAAAGGAAGGGTCATTGCTGCCCTGCGGGTCACCACCTTACAGGAGCTAGGTAGGCTCGTGGCAGCAGTATCTGCCCCATATCAAGGAGCCCCGTGACCACCCCCGAGTCGCCCCAGCCCGTAGACGCCGTCGACGACGACAAGTCGCACGTCCCGCCGCTGACGACCCGCGTCGTCATCGCCGAGGACGAGGCCCTCATCCGCCTCGACCTCAAGGAGATGCTGGAGGAGGAGGGCTACTCCGTCGTCGGTGAGGCGGGCGACGGGCAGCAGGCCGTCGAGCTGGCCCGGGAGCACAAGCCGGACCTGGTGATCCTCGATGTGAAGATGCCGGTCCTCGACGGGATCTCCGCCGCCGAGAAGATCGCCGAGGAGTCCATCGCACCCGTCCTCATGCTCACCGCCTTCTCGCAGCGCGACCTGGTCGAGCGGGCCCGGGACGCCGGGGCGATGGCGTACCTGGTGAAGCCGTTCAGCAAGAGCGACGTGGTGCCGGCCATCGAGATGGCCGTCTCCCGGTTCGCGGAGCTGAAGGCGCTGGAGAGCGAGATCGCGGACCTGTCCCAGCGGCTGGAGACGCGGAAGCTGGTGGACCGGGCGAAGAGCATTCTCCAGACCGACTACGGGCTCTCCGAGCCGGCCGCGTTCCGGTGGATCCAGAAGACGTCGATGGACCGCCGGATGTCGATGCAGCAGTTGGCGGAGGCGCTGATCGAGGACGCCGAGGAGAAGAAGAAGGCGGCCGAGTAGCCGCGTACGTACCAAAGCGAGAGGCCCGCACCCGGAAGAACCGGGTGCGGGCCTCTTCGCGTACGGAGGGAAGGACCTCAGTCCTCGCCCAGGTACGCCTTGCGGACCGAGTCGTCGTGCAGCAGGTCCTGGCCGGTGCCGGAGAGGACGATGTTGCCGACCTCCATCACGTGCGCGTGGTTGGCGAGCGAGAGCGCCGCCTGGGCGTTCTGCTCGACGAGCAGGATGGTGGTGCCCTGCGCGCGCAGTTCGGTGATGGTCGCCATGATCTTCTGCATCATGATCGGGGAGAGGCCCATGGAGGGCTCGTCGAGCATGAGCAGCTTGGGCTGGGACATCAGGGCCCTGCCCATGGCGAGCATCTGCTGCTCGCCGCCGGAGAGGGTTCCGGAGGCCTGCTTGCGGCGTTCCCCGAGGATGGGGAAGAGGTCGTAGGCGCGCTGGATGTCCTTGTTGATCCCGTCGCTGTCCTTGCGGAGGAACGCGCCGAGGCGCAGGTTGTCCTCGATGGACATGCGGGGGAAGATGTGGCGGCCCTCGGGGGAGTGGGCGAGTCCGAGGGAGACGACCTGGTGGGCCGGGACCTTGCGGAGGGACTTGCCGTTGAACTTGATCTGGCCGGTGAGGGGCTTGATCAGTCCGGAGAGGGTGCGCAGCGTCGTGGTCTTGCCGGCGCCGTTGGTGCCGATGAGGGTGACGACTTCGCCTTCGTCGACCTTGAACGAGATTCCTTTGACGGCCTCGATCTTGCCGTAGGCGACGCGCAGGTCCTCGACTTCGAGAAGTGCGGTCATCGGTCGTTCTCCTTGCTGGTGCTTTCGCCGGGGGTGGTCGGAGTGGCTGCCTCGGGGGTGGTGGTTCCCGGGGTGGTGGTCTCCGGTGCGGCGGCGGCTTCGGCGGCTTCGACCTCGGCGACTTCGGCTGCGCCGGGGTCGCCTTCGAAGGGTTCGCCGAGGTAGGCGGCGACGACGCGTTCGTCGCCCTGGACTTCGGCGGCTGTGCCTTCGACGAGCTTCTCGCCTTGGACGAGGCAGGCGACGCGGTCGCAGAGGTTGAAGATGAACCGCATGTCGTGCTCGATGACGAGGATGGCGATGCCCTTGTCGCGGATGGCGAAGATGAGTTCTTCGGCCGCGCGGGTCTCCTGCGGGTTCATGCCGGCGGTGGGCTCGTCGAGGAGGAGGAGGCCGGGCTCGCTGGCGAGCGCGCGGGCGATCTCCAGCTTGCGCTGTTCGCCGTAGGGGAGGTTGCGGGAGAGGTGTTCGGCCTTGTGGTCGAGGCCGATGAACTCCAGCAGTTCCATGGCGCGGGCCTTGGATTCGGCTTCGGCGCGGTGGAAGCCGGGTCCGCGGAGGAGGGCGGACCAGAGGCCTTCCTTGGTGCGGGTGTGGCGTCCGACGAGGACGTTCTCCAGGACGGTCATGTTGGAGAAGAGCCGGATGTTCTGGAAGGTGCGGGCGATGCCGGTCGCCGTGATCTTGAAGGATTTGGCGGGGAGGACGGTGCCTTTGTAGCGGACTTCGCCCTCGGTGGGGGTGTAGAGGCCGGTGAGGCAGTTGAAGAAGGTGGTCTTGCCTGCGCCGTTGGGGCCGATGAGGCCGACGATCTCGCCGGAGTTGACGGTGAGGTCGACGGAGCGGACGGCGGTGAGGCCGCCGAACCGCATGGTGACGCCGCGGGCGTCGAGGACGGTTTCGCCGGGGGTGCTCACGGCTGTGGCCTCGGCGGTGGTGGTGTCGGTGGTCATCGTCAGGCCCCTGCCTTGGTGAGAGTGGCGGGCGCTTCGTCCTTCTCGTGGAATTCGAGTTGCTGGCGGCGGTTGGCGATGAGTCCCTCGGGGCGGAAGCGCATGAGGAGGACCAGTGCGAGCCCGAAGGCGAGGAGCTGGAAGTCGCTCATGAACTGGAGCTTGTTCGGGATGAGGAAGAGCAGTGCTCCGCCGATGAGGGGGCCGCTGATGGTGCCCATGCCGCCGAGGACGACCGCTGCGAGGAGGAAGGCGGAGTTGGGGGGTACGGCGTGGGCGAACTGGTACTGCTCGGGGGTCACGGTGTAGGTGACGTGTGCCTGTACGGCTCCGGCGAGGCCGGCGAGGGTGGCGCCGAGGGCGAAGGCGATGAGCTTGGTGCGGAAGCCGTTGATGCCCATGGCTTCGGCGGCTGTCTCGTCCTCGCGGATGGCGACCCAGGCGCGGCCGATGCGGGATTCGGCGCTGCGGCGGAAGACCACGACCACGATGAGGGTGACCAGCAGCATCAGGAAGAAGTAGTTCGCGAAGCGGCCGATGGTGAATCCGCCGATGGTGTGGGTGGCGCCGAAGTCGAATCCGAAGAGGGAGAGGTTCGGGATCGAGGAGATGCCGTTGGAGCCGTTGGTGACGTCGGGTCCGGAGGTGCCGTCGAGGTTGAGGACGGCGATGCGGAAGATTTCTCCGAAGCCGAGGGTCACGATGGCGAGGTAGTCGCCGCGCAGTCGCAGGGTGGGGGCGCCGATGAGGACGCCGAAGACCATGGAGGCGGCGGCGCCGACCAGGATGGCCTGCCAGAACGGCAGGTGGATGCCGAGCGGGGAGGTCGGGGAGCCGGAGACCAGGGCGGCGGCGTAGGCGCCGACGCCGAGGAAGGCGACGTAGCCGAGGTCGAGGAGGCCGGCGAGGCCGACGACGATGTTGAGGCCGAGGGCGACGGTGGCGAAGATGAGGATGTTGACGCCGATGGTCGCGTACTGGTCGTCGGACTGGGTGAACGGGAAGGCCGCAGCGGCGACGAAGGCGCCGACGAGGGTCACGTTGCGGTGGCGTGCGGTGAGGGTGGTCACGCGCTGGATGAGGCCGGCTTTCTGGATCGCCGCGAAGCCGAAGCCGGCGGTGATGAGGAAGCCGATGAAGAGTTCGTCGTACTCGGTGCTGATGCCGTAGGTGAAGACGACGAGTCCGAGGGCGAGGACGACCGCGACGATCAGGATCTCGATGTACGAGGGGAGGGGCTTCGCGGGCCGGGCGCTGTTGGTGGCGAAGGCGCTCTTGTAGGTGGTCCAGCGGTTGCTCAGGTTGTGCTTGAACTGCTCGAAGCCGCTGTCCTCGGGGTCGGCCGGGTGGTTCTCGGGCCGCTCGTAGGGCAGGGAGCGGGCGCCGATCCAGCCGATGAGGGTGGCGATGGCGGCGACGTAGGCGCCGGGTTCGAGGTTGACGACGCCGCCGAGGCTGACGCTGATGGCGATGATCGAGAACCAGGCGGTGGCGAGGGCCGCGTAGGAGGCGAGCCGGATCGCGGGGTCGGCGCCCTGGGGGGTGAGCCAGGTGAGGCCCTTGATCCCGTAGGAGGAGAGGCCGAAGAGGGCGAGGAGGGCGCCGCTGACGAGGACGAGCCACTGGAGGCCGCCGGGGTAGCCGTAGACCGTGAGGTCGCCGGGGAAGGCGGAGGTCCAGGTCCAGGCGAGGAAGGCGGAGATGATGGTGAGTGCGCCGCCGGCCGTGGCGGTGGCCCGGGCTATGTGCGGCGGGAGGGTGAGGGGGCCGCGGGTGGTGGGTGCGGTCGGTGCGGGTGCGGTGACCGTGGTGGTGGTCTGTGTGGTGGTCATGGTGGTCACGCCCTGTCCGCGACGCGCTCGCCCATGATGCCCTGGGGGCGGAAGAGGAGCACGAGGATGAGGAGTACGAAGGCCCAGGCGTTGGCCCAGGACTGGCCGCCGAGCTGTTCGAGGCCGGGGACTTCGGCGATGTAGGCGGCGGCCATGGTCTCGGCGACGCCGAGGGTGAGGCCGCCGATCATGGCGCCGTAGATGTTGCCGATGCCGCCGAGGACGGCCGCGGTGAAGGCCTTGAGGCCGAGGAGGAAGCCCATGCGGAACTGGACTTCGCCGTACTTGAGGCCGTAGGCGACGGCGCCGATGGCGGCGAAGGTGGCGCCGAGGGCGAACGCGACCACGATGATGCGGTCGGTGTTGATGCCCATGAGCTTGGCGGTGTCGGGGTCCTGGGCGGTGGCCTGCATGCCGCGGCCGGTGCGGGTCTTGATGACGAAGTAGCCGAGGACGGCCATCGACAGGGGGGCGGCGATGAGCAGGAAGACGTCGCCGGTCTGGATGGTGACGGGGCCGAGCTCGAAGGGGCCGCCGGGGATTTCGGGGAAGGTGCGGGCGGACTTGGCGCCCGGGTACCAGGCCCATACGGCTTGCTGGAGGGCGAGCGAGAGGCCGATGGCGGTGATGAGGGGTGCGAGGCGTGGTCCGCCGCGGAGCGGTCGGTAGGCGAATCGTTCCGCGCCGACGGCTATGAGGGTGGCGACGAGGATGGCGCCGATGAGCATGAGGGGGAGTGCGAGCAGCACGCTGGTGCCGCTGGGGAGTATGAGCCAGACCGTGAGGGCCCCGAAGCCGCCGGTCATGAAGATCTCGCCGTGGGCGAAGTTGATGAGCTGGACAATGCCATAGACCATCGTGTAGCCGATGGCGACGAGCCCGTACATCGATCCGAGTAGCAGGCCGTTGACCAGCTGTTGCGGCAGTTCGTTCACCGCGGGTCCTCCGTGTCTTTCGCCGGGTATAGAACAGCGCGGGGCGCATGGTGTGCGGCGCCCCGCGCTGCCGGTGGTAGGTCAGGCTGGGTGGTGTCAGCTGGTGAGTTCGCCGGACTTGACCGCGGCCCAGGCGCCGTCCTTGTACTCGTAGACGGTGAGCTGCTTGTTGGTGGTGTCGCCGTACTCGTCGAAGGAGACCTTGCCGGTCACGCCTTCGAAGTCGACCTTGCCGACGGCCTCGGCGACCTTGGCGCGGGCGTCGTCGGGGAGCTTGCCGTCGTTGGCGTCGGCGACGGCCTTGACGGCCTCGATGATCGACCAGGCGGCGTCGTAGGAGTAGCCGCCGTAGGCCTCGAAGGGCTCCTTGTAGCCGGCCTTCTCGTAGTTCGCGACGAACTCCTTGGCGGACGGCAGGGTGTCGATCGGCGCGCCGACCGAGGTGGCGAGGTCGCCCACGCCCTCGGCGCCGGAGAGCTTGATGTACTCGGCGCTGTAGATGCCGTCGCCGCCGACGAGCGGGATCTTGGCGCCGGCCTTCTTGATCTGCTTGCTGAGCGGGCCGGCCGCAGGGTATTCGCCGCCGTAGTAGACGACGTCGGCGCCGGCGCTCTTGACCTTGGTGGCGACCGAGGAGAAGTCCTTGGTCTCGGGGTCGATGTGCTCGGTGCCGACGACCTTGCCGCCGAGCTTGGTGAACTCGGCCTTGAAGGTGCCGGCGAGGCCGGCGCCGTAGGTCTTCTTGTCGTCGATGACGAAGACCTTCTTCTTCTTGGCGTCGTTGAAGAGGTACTGCGCCGCGAAGGGGCCCTGGACGGCGTCGGTGGTGGCGGTGCGGAAGTAGGAGGCGAAGGGGCGCTCCTTGGTTCCCTCGTTCCACTTCTGGCCCTGGGTGAGGGAGGGCGAGGTGTTGGCGGGGGAGACCTGGACGAGCTTGGCGTCGGCGAGGACCTTCTGCATGGACTCGCCGACGGAGGAGTTCAGGGGGCCGACGGTGCCGAGGACCTTCTTGTCGGCGACGAACTTGCTCGCGTTCTGCTGGCCGGACGAGGGCTGGGCCTGGTCGTCGAGGGCCTGGATCTCGAAGGTGACGCCGTCGACGTACTTCTTGGCGTTGGCCTGCTTGGCGGCGAGGTCGGCGGAGTTCTTGATGCCGAGGCCGAGGGCGGAGAGGTCGCCGGTGAGCGGGGCGTCGACGCCGATGACGACGGTGGTGGTGCCGCCGTCGCTGCCGCTGCTGTTGTTGCTGTCGTCGCGCGAACCGCAGGCGGTGAGGGTGAGTGCTCCGGTGGTGAGCACGGCGGTGAGTATGAGCAAAGAACGGTGTCGCACGAAAAGTCCTTTCCCTGGCGCGGCCTCCTCTGCTTGAGGTGCCGTGTCGGTCGCCGGGTCGTACTGGGGTGGTGCGAGGGGCTGTGCTGCAGACGTGCCCGGCGGCGCGGTGACTGGCGGTGACTCTAAGCGCAGCTGGGGGCCTCCGGGATGGGTCGGCGACGGATGTGACGCTCTTGTTATGCCGTTGAGCAAGGCTTGAGGTTTCCGGGTGTGGATGTGTGGCTTTGGCACGGAGTGCGGAATGACCACATGCTGAGAACGCGCAGCTCTGTTAAGGGGCTTGGGGTGATCTTGGTGCTGACGCGGGGTGGGGGTGGCGTCGGGCGTGCTGGAGTGCCCCGGGGGCCTCGGGCCGGGGTGGCGGCTGGTTTTCACATTTCGTGGTTGTTACGCAGTGTTACAACGGCGAAGGTGCGTTCGAGTTCGCTGAGGCCAATGTGGCTGCTGAGTGGCTCATGGAACGTGGTTCGCCGTCAAGGGTGTTGACCGAGGGTGGTGATCAACACCGCTGGATTTGGTGGGGATATGGCGCTGCCCGGCCGGATTGCGAGGTGCGTTTTCCGGCCGGGCAGGGGGTCTTGCGGCGGTGGTGCGGGGGTGACGGGGTGTGCCGTCGGGGTGCGGTGGTGGGGTCGCGTCGGGGTGCGGGCGGTCAGCCGGCGTCGGGGCGGGGGGTGTCGCGGAGGAGGCAGGTGAGGCGGGCGGTGCAGACCCGCTTGTCCTGTTCGTCGGTGATGACGATCTCGTACGTGGCGGTCGAGCGGCCGCGGTGTACGGGGGTGGCGACGCCGGTGACGAGGCCGCTGCGGGCGCCTCGGTGGTGGGTGCAGTTGAGGTCGACGCCGACGGCGATCTTGGTGGCGCCGCCGTGGAGCATGGAGCCGATGGAGCCGAGGGTCTCGGCGAGGACGGCGGAGGCGCCGCCGTGCAGGAGGCCGTAGGGCTGGGTGTTGCCCTCGACGGGCATGGTGCCGACGACGCGGTCGGCGGCGGCCTCGACGATGGTCACGCCCATGCGTTCGCCGAGGTGGCCGGCGGAGAAGAGGGCGGGCAGGTCGACGCCGAGTGCCGCGTACTCGTCGATGACTTCCTGCGGGAAGAGGGGTGCGGTGTGCTCGCCCATGGGTCCGGCTCCGATCGTCTGCGCTGGTTCATTGCTGTGTGCACTGTTCTTACCAGACGGCTGAGCGGACGCTTAGGGGGTGGCGGTTTTCAGTCTTCCCGAGGGGCCTCGGAGTCGCTCCGGGGGTTCTCGAAGCGGATGACGACCGACTTGCTGGCGGGGGTGTTGCTGGTGTCGGCGGTGGAGCCGAGGGGGACCAGGACGTTGGTCTCGGGGTAGTAGGCGGCGGCGCAGCCGCGGGCGGTGGGGTAGTGGACGACGCGGAAGCCCTCGGCCCGGCGCTCGACGCCGTCCTTCCACTCGCTGACGAGGTCGGTGTACGCGCCGTCGGTGAGGCCGAGGGCGGCGGCGTCGTCGGGGTTGACCATGACGATGCGGCGGCCGTTCTTGATGCCCCGGTAGCGGTCGTTCAGGCCGTAGATGGTGGTGTTGTACTGGTCGTGGGAGCGCAGCGTCTGCAACAGGAGCCTTCCTGCGGGGAGTTCGGGGAACTCGACGGGGGCGGCGGTGAAGTTGGCGCGGCCGGTGGCGGTGGGGAAGCGGCGCTCGTCGCGGGGGGCGTGGGGCAGGGCGAAGCCGCCGGGGTGGGCGGCGATGCGGGTGTTGAAGTCCTCGAAGCCGGCGACGACGCGGGAGATGCGGTCGCGGATGGTGGCGTAGTCCCGCTCGAACTCCTCCCACGGCGTACGGGAGACGGCGCCGAGCACCGCCCGTGCGAGGCGGGCCACGATCGCGGGCTCCGAGAGGAGGTGGGGGCTCGCGGGGGTGAGGTTGCCTCGGGAGGCGTGGACCATGCCCATGGAGTCCTCGACGGTCACGAACTGCTTGCCGCCCGCCTGGACGTCCTTGTCGGTGCGGCCGAGCGTGGGGAGGATCAGCGCGCGGGTGCCGGTGACGGCGTGGGAGCGGTTGAGCTTGGTCGACACGTGGACGGTGAGGCGGGCGCGGCGCATCGCGGCCTCGGTGACGGCGGTGTCGGGGGTGGCGGCGACGAAGTTGCCGCCCATGGCGAAGAAGACCTTGGCCTCGCCGTCGCGCAGGGCCTGGATGGCGCGCACCACGTCGTAGCCGTGGTGGCGGGGCGAGGTGATGCCGAACTCCTTGTCGAGGGCGTCGAGGAAGGCCGGTGCGGGCCGTTCGAAGATGCCCATGGTGCGGTCGCCCTGGACGTTGGAGTGGCCGCGCACGGGGCAGACCCCGGCGCCGGGGCGGCCGATGTTCCCGCGCAGGAGAAGGAAGTTGACGACTTCCCGGATGGTGGGAACGGAGTGCTTGTGCTGGGTGAGGCCCATGGCCCAGCAGACGATGGTGCGTTTCGAGGCGAGGACGAGGGCGAGGGCCTGTTCGATCTCGGCGCGGGTGAGGCCGGTGGCGGTGAGGGTCTCGTCCCAGTCGGCGGCCTCGGCGGCCTGGGCGAACTCCTCGTAGCCGTGGGTGTGTTCGGTGACGAACGCGGTGTCGACGGCGCCCTCGGTGGAGAGGATCAGCTTGTTGAGGAGGCGGAAGAGGGCCTGGTCGCCGCCGATGCGGATCTGGAGGAAGAGGTCGTTGAGCGGTGTGCCCTTGAGCATGCCGTGCGGGGTCTGCGGGTTCTTGAACCGCTCCATGCCGGCTTCGGGGAGCGGGTTCACCGAGATGATCTTCGCGCCCGCGTTCTTCGCCTTCTCCAGGGCGGAGAGCATCCGGGGGTGGTTGGTGCCGGGGTTCTGCCCGGCGACGATGATCAGGTCGGCCTGGTGGATGTCCTCCAGGGAGACGCTGCCCTTGCCGATGCCGATGGTCTCGTTGAGCGCCGAGCCGGACGACTCGTGGCACATGTTGGAGCAGTCGGGGAGGTTGTTGGTGCCGAACTCGCGGGCGAAGAGCTGGAGGAGGAACGCGGCCTCGTTGCTGGTGCGTCCGGAGGTGTAGAAGAGGGCCTCGTCGGGGGAGGAGAGCGCGGTCAGCTCCTCGGCGATGATCGCGAAGGCGCGCTCCCAGCTGATCGCCTCGTACCGGTCGGCGCCTTCGGGGAGGTACACCGGCTGGGTGATCCTGCCCTGCTGGCCCAGCCAGTAGCCGCTGCGTCCGGCGAGGTCCGCGACGGGGTGGGCGGCGAAGAAGTCGGGGGTGACGCGGCGCAGAGTGGCTTCCTCGGCGACGGCCTTCGCCCCGTTCTCGCAGAATTCGGCGGTGTGCCGCTTGTCGCCCTCGGGCCAGGCGCAGCCGGGGCAGTCGAAGCCGTTCTTCTGGTTGACCTTGAGGAGGGTCTGCGCGGTGCGGCGCACGCCCATCTGCTGCCTCGCGATGCGCAGGGAGTGGGCGACGGCGGGCAGCCCGGCGGCGGCGTGCGGGGCCGCTTCGACCTGCGGGGCGTCCTGGACCGGGTCACCGGTCGGCGGCTTGCTGGCCATGATGCTGCTCCCCTTCGAGCGCTGTCCACATGTTCTGTGTCCTCACCACCGATCCTGTCACGGGTGCGCAAGGCCGTGCCCGGTCCGGATTGTCAGTGGGGCGTGGCAGGATCGGGGGCGTGGCTGAGACGGCATCGAAGAAGACGGCAGACAACCGACCGCGCCTGCTCCTCATGGACGGGCACTCCCTGGCGTACCGGGCGTTCTTCGCCCTGCCCGCGGAGAATTTCACGACGGCGGTGGGGCAGCCGACGAATGCCGTGTACGGCTTCATGTCGATGCTGGCGAACACCCTGCGTGACGAGGCGCCCACGCACTTCGCGGTGGCGTTCGACGTGTCCCGTAAGACGTGGCGGGCGCAGGAGTTCCCGGAGTACAAGGCGAACCGCTCCAAGACCCCCGACGAGTTCAAGGGGCAGGTCGAGCTGATCGGCGAGCTGCTGGACGCGATGCACGCGGACCGGTTCGCGGTGGACGGGTTCGAGGCGGACGACGTCATCGCGACGCTGGCGACCCAGGCCGAGGCGGCCGGGTTCGAGGTGCTGATCGTCACCGGTGACCGGGACTCCTTCCAGCTGATCACGGAGAACGTGACCGTGCTGTACCCCACGAAGGGGGTCTCCGAGCTGACCCGGTTCACCCCGGAGAAGATCGTCGAGAAGTACGGGCTCACCCCGCAGCAGTATCCGGACTTCGCGGCCCTGCGCGGCGACCCGTCGGACAACCTTCCGAGCATTCCCGGCGTCGGTGAGAAGACGGCCGCGAAGTGGATCAACCAGTTCGGTTCGTTCACCGAGCTGATGGAGCGGGCCGACGAGGTCAAGGGCAAGGCCGGGCAGAATCTCCGCGACCACCTGGACGCGGTGAAGATGAACCGGGTGCTGACCGAGATGGTCCGGGACGTGGAGCTGCCGAAGTCCGCGACCGACCTGGAGCGGGCCCCCTACGACCGCTCGGCGGTCACCGGCATTCTGGACATACTGGAGATCCGCAACCCGAGCCTGCGCGAGCGTCTCCTCGCCGTCGACCCGGGCGCCGCGGAGGCCGAGCCGCCGGCCCTGGCGGCCGGTATCGAGCTGGACGGCACGGTCCTCGGCTCGGGTGAGGTCGCCCCGTGGCTGGAGGCGCACGGTGCGCAGCCGCTCGGCGTGATGACCGTCGACACCTGGTCGCTGGGCGCCGGTACGGTCACCGAGGTCGCGCTCGCCGCCGCCGACGGGGCCGCCGCGTGGCTGGACCCGACGCAGCTGGAGGAGGCCGACGAGCGGGCGTTCGCCGCGTGGGTGGCGGACCCGGAGCGACCGAAGGTGCTGCACAACGCGAAGAACGTGATGCGGGTCTTCCCCGAGCACGGCTGGCAGCTCGAAGGCGTCACCATGGACACCGCGCTCGCCGCGTATCTGGTGAAGCCGGGCCGTCGCTCCTTCGCCCTGGACGCGCTGGCCGTGGAGTATCTGGGCCGTGAGCTGGCCCCGGCCGCCGCCTCCGACGGGCAGCTGGCCTTCGGCGCGGACGACCGGGCCGAGGCGGACGCCCTGATGGCGCAGGCCCGCGCGGTGCTGGACCTGGGGGACGCGTTCACGACCCGTCTGAAGGAGGTCAACGCCACCGAGCTGCTCCACGACATGGAGCTGCCGACCTCGATCCTCCTGGCCCGTCTGGAGCGGCACGGCATCGCCGCGGACCGTGTCCATCTGGAAGGCATGGAGCAGCAGTTCGCCGGGACCGTGCAGCAGGCGGTGAAGGAGGCGCACGCGGCGGTGGGCCGGGAGTTCAACCTCGGTTCGCCCAAGCAGCTCCAGGAGATCCTCTTCGGCGAGCTGGGCCTGCCGAAGACGAAGAAGACCAAGACCGGATACACCACGGACGCGGACGCGCTGGCGTGGCTGGCCGCGCAGACCGAGCACGAGCTGCCGGTCCTCATGCTGCGCCACCGCGAGCAGGCCAAGCTCCGGGTCACGGTCGAGGGCCTGATCAAGACGGTCGCCGCAGACGGCCGCATCCATACCACGTTCAACCAGACGGTGGCGGCGACCGGCCGGCTCTCCTCCACCGACCCCAACCTGCAGAACATCCCGGTCCGCACCGACGAGGGCCGGGCCATCCGCCGGGGCTTCGTCGTCGGCGAGGGCTTCGAGACGCTGATGACGGCGGACTACAGCCAGATCGAGCTGCGGGTCATGGCCCACCTCTCCGAGGACGCCGGTCTCATCGAGGCCTTCACCTCCGGCGAGGACCTGCACACCACGGTCGCCTCCCAGGTCTTCGGCGTCGAGAAGGACGCCGTCGACCCGGAGATGCGCCGCAAGATCAAGGCCATGTCGTACGGACTGGCCTACGGCCTCTCCGCGTTCGGCCTCTCCCAGCAGCTGAACATCGACCCGGCCGAGGCACGGGTGCTGATGGACACCTACTTCGAGCGGTTCGGCGGCGTACGGGACTACCTCCACCGGGTCGTCGAGGAGGCGCGGGCCACCGGCTACACGGAGACGATCCTCGGCCGCCGCCGCTACCTCCCCGACCTGAACAGCGACAACCGCCAGCGCCGCGAGGCCGCCGAGCGGATGGCGCTCAACGCCCCGATCCAGGGCACCGCCGCGGACATCGTGAAGGTGGCGATGCTGCGGGTGGACAAGGCGCTGCGGGAGGCGGAGCTGACCTCGCGGATGCTGCTCCAGGTCCATGACGAAATCGTGCTGGAGATCGCGAAGGGCGAGCGGAAGCAGGTGGAGGAGATCCTGCGCCACGAGATGGCGAACGCGGTGGAGCTGCGCGCCCCGCTGGACGTCTCGGTCGGCGTCGGCAAGGACTGGGAGTCCGCGGCCCACTGAGCCACGGGAAGCCGAGCTGGGCCACGGAAGCCGAAGGGCCCGGAACCGCACCACGGTTCCGGGCCCCTCCTCGTCCTGCTACGTCCGGTCGGCGGCGGACTCCCCGGCACGGGATCCGTCCGGTACGGGCACGGGTTCCGGGCTCTCCGCCGGCCGCCCGCGCCCGCGTAGCAGCCGCATCCACACCCCGTACAGCAGCAGCCCCGCCGCCAGCCCCGCGCCCGCGCCGAAGCAGGCCGTCGGGATGATGTCGAGCGGGTTCTCGATGCCCCCGAAGTGGGCGTAGAAGCGCAGGCACCGGTGGACGATCCCCAGCACCATGCAGCCGGCCAACAGCCCGAGCGCACCCCAGCGCTCACCCCGGCCGAGCGCCGGGAGCGCCTCCGGCACCGGGGTCGCGACCGTGCGCCGCAGCGCGGTGAGCAGGAACCAGCCGAGCACCACCAGCGCCAGCGCCGAGCTGCCGTACTGCGCGAACTGGTAGAGCGGGAAGCCCCCGACGCTCCGGTCGAGGAGCAGCAACTCCGTGCCCCACCGGCTGTGGTGGGTGAACGCGTCCCACACCACATGCGTGGCCGCCCCGAGCGCGGCCGACCCCACGAACACCAGCCAGGCGTGCGGCCCGAACGACTCCCGGCTCCACCGCTGTCCTCGTACGAAGGTGTGGACGCGGCCCCGTACGCGTACCGGAAGCAGTGCCACCAGCGGTTCGCGCAGTGCTGCCCACACCGCCACCAGCACGGCGGCGATCAGCACGTTCACGGTGACCACACCGAGGAAGGTGTGTGTGAAGTCGCCGAACCTCATGGCCCCGGGGATCACGGTGTCCGCGAAGTAGGTGACGTCGGGCGCGAACGAACCGGCGATGAGGGCCGAGGGGAACAACCCCCAGCGGGCGGTCCCGTTCCGGCGGACCGCCGGGAGCACGGCGGCAGCATGGCTGAGGGTGAACGGCATGGCGGCAAGTATGCGCGAACGTCCGGAGCCGTCCCTCAGGGCACCCTCCGTTGCCCTCCCGGACCACGCCGGCGCTGGAACGTGAAAAAACAGTAAGAAGCGGTCAGGGTGCGGTGCTCGGGCGCCACATGGTGCCGTAGGGTCGCTTGAGTCCTGCGCTGGGGAGCGCGAGCAGCCTTCGAGGGGGAGGGACCGGAACGTATGGCAGCGCACATTCGCCGACGGCTGCGCAAGGGGGCCACGACCACCGCGGTGGCGGCGGCCGCCGTGGCGGCGCTCGCGGCGTCCCAGGCACCCGCGGCCCCGCTGGCCGAAGGGTCCATGGGCGGCGACCAGCAGACCGCCGGCGGTGAGTCGGGCGGCCCGGAGGACGGCGCCGCCACCGGCAACTCGCCGTACTACACCGACCTTCCGCCCCTGGTCACGCCCAATCGCCCCGGTTCGTCCAGCAACCTCCCGGCCGCCACCGGCAGCGCGGAAGCGGGCATACCGGCCTCCGTCCTGGCCGCGTACAAGCAGGCCGAGCGGACCGTCGGGACCACCGACCCGGCCTGCCGGCTGCCCTGGCAACTCCTCGCGGCGATCGGCAAGGTCGAGTCCGGCCAGGCCCGCGGCGGCCAGGTCGACGCGAACGGCACCACCCCCACCCCGATCCTCGGCCCGGCCCTCAACGGCCAGGGCTTCGCGCTGATCAAGGACACCGACGGCGGGGCGTACGACGGCGACGCCGTCCATGACCGCGCGGTCGGCCCGATGCAGTTCATCCCGTCCACCTGGGCCACCTGGGGCCAGGACGCGAACGGCGACGGCCGCAAGGACCCCAACAACATCTACGACGCGGCGCTCGCCGCCGGCCGCTACCTCTGCGCGGGCGGCCGGAACCTCGCCGTCGCCGCCGATCTCGACCGGGCGGTGCTGAGCTACAACCAGTCGACGGAGTACCTGCGTACGGTCCGCTCCTGGTTCGCGTACTACCAGCGCGGCACGCACGAGGTGCCCGACGGCAGCGGAGTCCTCCCCACCGCGCCGAGCACCCCGACGCCGAGCCCCACCCCGAGCCCCGGTGGGACGACGAGCCCCACCCCCGGCGGGACGACGAGCCCGAAGCCCTCCCCGTCTCCGTCCAAGCCCGGCGGTACGAAGCCGACCCCCGGCCCCTCCAAGCCCGGCGACGGCACCACCAGCCCCACCCCGACCCCGACGCCTCCCCGCCCGACGCCGCCCCCGTCCCCGGCCGAGACCTTCGGCTCCCTGGAGAACGCGGGCACCGGCCCCCTCACCGCCACCGCCGGCTCCACGTTCGACGAGCGGGTCTCCGTCCGCGCCCGCAACGCCCTCGGCGCCCCGATGGCCAAGGTGCCCGTCACCTTCACCGTCACCGGGACCACCGGCACCCTCTTCGACGGCGGCAAGAAGACGGTCACGGTCATCAGCAAGGCCGACGGCACCGCCACCGCACCCGCGCTCAAGGCGGGCGAGAAGACCGGCGAGTTCGCCGTCACCGCCACCGCGGGCACCACCCGGCCGCGCACCCTGACCTACGCGGCGAGCGTCACCGCCCGCCAGGCCGACAAGATCGTCCGGGTCGGCGACAGGGCGCTCGTCGCCGCACCCGGCGAGAAGTTCGCCGACGCCGTCACCGTCAAGGCCACGCACAAGGGCGTCGCCGCCCCGGGAGTGGCCGTCACCGCCACCATGGTCAAGGACAGCCTGGGGCTCATCGACAACGACAAGGGCCCGTACTTCAAGGACGCGGACGGCAAGCCGCTGCGGACGCTGGACCTCACCACGGGCGCCGACGGCCTGCTCCAGCTCCCGGAGATCTTCGCCGACGAGAACCCGGGCACATACAAGCTGCGGCTCACCACCGAGGGCGGCGGCTCGGTCGTCATCGAGCTGACCGTCCAGGCCCCCGAGGAGACGGCCCCGGAGGAGACGGAAACCCCCGAAGCCTGACCCACCGCCCCATTGGCAGCCCCCGCTCCACCGACAGCCCCCGCGCCCGCCCGGCGCGGGGGCTGTCCGCTGTGTTCTCATCTCGCGCCCCGGTTGCTACGGTGCCCCACCCCTGACGCACCGTCAGTTCACCGTCCCGGGAGGTCGAGCATGCGTGCCCTCGTCGCCGCCGCCATCGGTCTGGCCGCCGCCCTCGCGCTCGTGTTCACGCTCTCCGCCGTCGGCTCCCCGCCGGGCGAGACCTCACCGAAACCGCTGCTCACCACCGTCCCGGGCCCCAAGCAGTAGCCCGGCAAGCAGCAGCCCAGCCAGCAGTAGCCCAGCCAGCAGCAGCCCAGCAAAGGAGAGGTCCACCACCATGCGCCGCCGAGCCGGTCTCGTCCTCCTCGCCTTCGCCGTCTTCTTCGCCGCCCTGTCCCCGCTGCTGCGCTGGTACGCCTTCCCCCGGCTGGCCAAGGTCCCGCCGAACCAGTACCAGGAGGTCGTCCTGGAGGCGAAGCCCGCCACTCTCCTCGACTACACGACCCTCAAGGCGAAGGAGGTCGAGAAGGTCACCATCGTCCAGACGCTCAAGGGCAACGTGGAGGAGTCCGAGAAGATCGAACGCAGCGCCGGACGGGACGTCGTCGTCTGGGACGCGCTCTCCTACATCGAGGGCCCCGACGGCAAGATGGTCTCCGAGATCCCCGAGCGCTACATCTTCGACGCCCACACCCAGGCCCCCGTCAACGCCACGGGCGAGATGGTCGACGGCGACCCCGTCCGCCGCACCGGCATCGAGTTCAAATGGCCCTTCCTCACCGAGAAGCGGGACTACGAGTACTTCGACGCCCAGTCCCGTACCACCGCGCCCATCCACTACAAGGGCACCCGTACCTTCCGCGGCCTGGAGGTCTACTACTTCGAGCAGACCATCCCGTGGACCAAGGTCCCGATGCCGAAGAAGATGCCCATCGAGGGCGTCACCGCCGAGCAGATCGCGCAGACCGGCATGACCCGCTGGTACACCACCCAGCGCATGTTCTGGGTCGACCCCGTCACCGGAGCGCCGGTCAACGGCGAGGAGATCCACGAGGAGGAGCTGCGCAACGCCAAGAAGATGGGCATGTCCGAGGACACCGTCACCGCGTTCTCCGGCCATGTGAAGATGCGCGAGGACTACATCGTGGACACCGTCGAGCTGGTGAAGTCCCAGCGCGTCCTGGTCCTCCTGCTCACCTCGTACCTGCCCTGGGGCTTCCTGGGCCTCGGCATCGGCCTGCTCGCGCTGGCGCTGTGGCTGGAGGCGCGGTCACGGCGGCCGGCGGCGACGGAGAGCTCTACGGTCCCTGAGAGCCCTACGAACGCTTGAGGCGCGCCGAGGTGTACCGCGTCGCCTGTACGGTCGCGGGGTCCTCCGGCCACGGATGCTTCGGGTAGCGGCCGCGCAGCTCCGCCCGTACGGCCTTGTAGCCGTCCTGCCAGAACGAGGCCAGGTCCGCCGTGACGGCCGCCGGGCGCCCGGCGGGGGAGAGCAGGTGGACCAGGACCGGCACCCCGGCCACCGTGGGCGTCTCGCTCAGCCCGAACAACTCCTGGAGCTTCACCGCCAGTACGGGCTGCTCGCCGCCGTACTCGACCCGGATACGGGAGCCGCTCGGCACCTCGATCCGCTCCGGCGCCAGCTCGTCCAGCCGCACCGCCTCACCCGTCGCCCACGGCAGCAGCCGGCGCAGCGCCTGCCCCGCGTCGATCCGGCCCAGGTCGGAGCGGCGCCGGGCCCGCGACAGCTCCGGCTCCAGCCACGCCCCGGGCTCCGCCAGCAGCGCCTCGTCCGACACGTCGGGCCACGGCGCCCCCAGCACCCGGTGGAGGAACGCCAGGCGCAGCCGGAACTGCTCACTGTCCCGGGTCCACCGCAGCAGCCCGAGCCCTTCCCGCCCCAGCCCCTCCACCAGGGCCCCGCGCACCAGCTCCGGATCCGGCTGCCTCAGCGGCCGTACCGCCAGCTCCACCGCCCCCACCCGGTCCACCGACCGGGCCACCACCTCGCCGTCCACCCAGCGGACCTCCTCGCCCCGCACTCGCAGATGCCCGGCGGCCAGGAGGGCGGTGGGCTCGTCGACCACCGCCGCCAGCCGCACCCGGGCCGAGGCCGCGTGGGAGGGCCGGTCCGCGACGGCGACGGCCAGCCAGGGCGCGCTGCGCAGCCGCGATCCGTCCCGCAGCTCCGCGCCCGTGCCCGACACCATGAGGAAGGCCCCGTCGCCCCGGGCCCGCGCCACCCGCTCGGGAAACGCCAGGGCGGCGACGAGCCCGACGACGGCGTCGTCGGAGCCAACGCCTTTCGTGCCGCCGGAATCGGAGCCCAGGGACGACGACAGCCGCCGCACCTCCTGCTTCCAGCGGGCCGCGTACCCGTCCTGCCCCCGCCGGGCGGTCCGCAGCGCCGCCGCCAGATCGTCCCCGTACTCCCTGGGCGGCTCCTCGCTCAGCAGCGCCACCACCTCCGCCGCCCGCCGCGCCCCGGCCTCCGAGGCGCCGTCCAGCAACGCCCGCGCCAGCCGGGGATGCAGCCCGAGCCGGGACATCCGTACGCCGCGCTCCGTGACCCGGCCCGCCTCGTCCACCGCGCCGATCGCCTCCAGCACCTCGCGGGCGGCGCCCATGGCCCCGGCGGGCGGCGGGTCCAGCAGGGCGAGCGAGGAGGCGTCCGGGTCGCCCCAGCACGCCGCCTGGAGCGCGAACGCCGCGAGGTCGGCCACCTTGATCTCGGGGGAGGGGAAGCGCGCGAGCCGCCCGTCCTCGGCCTGGTCCCAGCACCGGTACACCGCCCCGGCCGCCTCCCGCCCGGCCCGCCCCGCACGCTGCCGTCCGGCCGCCTGGGAGGCCCGTACGGTGGTCAGGGCGCTCAGGCCCCGGGCATGGTCGGTACGGGGTTCCCGAGCGAGGCCCGAGTCGACGACGACCCGCACGCCCGGCACCGTCAGCGACGACTCCGCCACCGAGGTCGCCAGCACCACCCGCCGTACGCCGGACGACCCGGCGAGCACGGCGTCCTGCACGGCGGCCGGGGCGCGCCCGTGCACCTGGAGCACCTCGGCGTCCACCCCGGCGAGCTGGCCGGCCACCCGCGAGATCTCCCCGACCCCGGGCAGAAAACAGAGCACGTCCCCGTCCCGCTCCACCAGCGCCCGCCGCACGGTCGCCGCCACATGCGTCAGCAGCACCGGATCCACGCGCATCCCGTGTGGTGGCTTCACCGGCCGGGCGGGCGGCGCCCAGACGACCTCCACCGGGTACGAGACCCCCTCGGCCTCGATCACCGGGGCGTCGCCCAGCAGCCGCGCCCACCCCTCCGCGTCCGTCGTCGCGGACGCCGCCACCAGCCGCAGATCGGGCCGGATCGCCTCCCGTACGTCCAGGAGGAACGCGGCCACCGTGTCGGCGTCCAGATGACGCTCATGGCACTCGTCGATGATCACCACGTCGACCCCGGCCAGCTCCTGGTCCCGCTGGAGCCGCTGGAGCAGCACCCCGGTGGTCACGATCTCCACCAAGGTGTCCCGCCCGACCACGCGCTCCCCGCGCACGGTGAAACCGATCCGCCCGCCCGGCTGCTCGCCCAGCAGCCACGCCATCCGCCGCGCCGCCGCCCGCGCGGCGATCCGGCGCGGCTCGGCGACCACGACCCGGCGCACCGGCCCGTCCCCGGTCAGCCCGGCCAGGACCAGCGGCACGAGGGTCGTCTTGCCGGTGCCGGGCGGGGCGCAGAGGACGGCGACGCCACGGTCGTCCAGCGCGCGCCGGAGCGCGGGGACGGCGGTGCGGACGGGAAGACGGTCCAGGGCTTCGGTGCGGATCACGCCCCCAGTGTCGTACGGGCGCTTCCCCGGGCCGGACGTCGGCCCGGCTCGCCCACGAAGGACATCAGTCCCGCTCGCACACGAAGATCGCGGTCCCCGGGATCAGGTTGCCGCGCAGCGGGGACCAGCCGCCCCACTCCTGGTCGTTCCACGCGGGCCATTCCGGTTCGACGAGGTCGACCAGACGGAAACCGCCCGCCACCACGTCCCTCACCCGGTCACCGAGCGTGCGGTGGTGTTCCACATAGACGGCGTTGCCCCGCTCGTCCTGCTCGACATAGGGGACGCGGTCGAAGTAGGAGGCGGCGACGGAGAGGCCCTCGGGCCCCGGCTCGTCGGGGAACGCCCAGCGGATCGGGTGCGTCACGGAGAAGACCCAGCGCCCGCCGGGCCGCAGCACCCGGTGGACCTCGCGGAAGACCTGTACGGGATCGGCGACGAAGGGCACCGCCCCGTACGCGGAGCACGCCAGGTCGAAGGAGGCGTCCCGGAAGGGGAGCCGGCCCGCGTCCGCCTCGACGAGGGGGAGGCCCTCGCCGATGCGCAGGGCGTGCTGGAGCTGGCGGTGGGAGAGGTCGAGCGCCACCGGGCGGGCGCCCTGTCCGGCGAGCCAGCGCGAGCACTGTGCGGCGCCGGCGCCGATCTCCAGGACGTCGAGCCCTTTGAGGGAGGCGGCGGGCCCCAGGAGGGCGGCGTCCGCCTCGTCGAGCCCTTCCGGGCCCCAGACGAAGCGGTCGTCCCCCAGGAAGGAGCCGTGATCGTTCTGGTATTCGTCGGCGTTCCGGTCCCACCACCCGCGGCTGGCCCGGCTGCTCTCGGCCTCGTCCGCCACCCGCCGGGTCGCTTCGGGTTCTGCGGGTTCCTCTGTGTAGGTCCCGTGGATCTCTTGGCTCATCGTGCCCGCCGTTGTAGTTTGCCTTCACTCGCCGCACGCGGTACGTACCAGGGGTAGGTGCCGGGAGACGGACGCGTGTGCGCGACGCCTTGCCGCACTGCCGTATTGTGTCCGGGTCGAATCGGCCCGAACGCGCCTCGGAGAACAGGAGTTGCTCCGGTACAGGGCCGTTGAGGGGCCGTCGCGTCCCCGGTCCGCGCCTGCGCGCATTGACCCTGTCCGGCTGCCCCCGTATGCTACAAGTTGCGCTGCGAGCCTGCGCGCCTCAGACCTAGCAGGCCGCGCTCGCGTCTGTTGCATGTCCCCTCGGTTGTCGAGGCGTCTCTCCGGAAACGGATTGCGCGCTTTCCAGGCTGTCCGGCTTCTGCAGAGGCGATACGGGCTTTCGGCGTAGCAGTACCTACGACTCTCTGTCCGTACCGGAGCCCTTTCCCACATGACGAGCAGCACCGAGACCACCGCCACCACTCCGCAGGTTGCGGTCAACGACATCGGCGACGCGGACGCGTTCCTCGCGGCGATCGACGAGACGATCAAGTACTTCAACGACGGCGACATCGTTGACGGTGTCATCGTCAAGGTTGACCGGGACGAGGTTCTCCTCGACATCGGTTACAAGACCGAAGGCGTCATCCCGAGCCGCGAGCTCTCGATCAAGCACGACGTCGACCCGAACGAGGTCGTCAAGGTCGGCGACGAGATCGAGGCCCTGGTTCTCCAGAAGGAGGACAAGGAAGGCCGCCTGATCCTCTCGAAGAAGCGCGCTCAGTACGAGCGTGCCTGGGGCACCATCGAGAAGATCAAGGAAGAAGACGGCATCGTCACCGGTACCGTCATCGAGGTCGTCAAGGGTGGTCTCATCCTCGACATCGGCCTCCGTGGCTTCCTCCCGGCGTCGCTCGTCGAGATGCGTCGTGTCCGCGACCTCCAGCCCTACGTGGGCAAGGAGCTCGAGGCGAAGATCATCGAGCTGGACAAGAACCGCAACAACGTGGTCCTGTCCCGCCGCGCCTGGCTCGAGCAGACCCAGTCCGAGGTTCGCCAGACGTTCCTCACCACCCTGCAGAAGGGTCAGGTCCGCTCCGGCGTCGTCTCCTCGATCGTCAACTTCGGTGCCTTCGTGGACCTGGGTGGCGTCGACGGTCTCGTGCACGTCTCCGAGCTCTCCTGGAAGCACATCGACCACCCCTCCGAGGTTGTCGAGGTCGGCCAGGAAGTCACCGTCGAGGTCCTCGACGTCGACATGGACCGCGAGCGCGTCTCCCTGTCGCTCAAGGCGACGCAGGAAGACCCGTGGCAGCAGTTCGCCCGGACGCACCAGATCGGTCAGGTCGTCCCGGGTAAGGTCACGAAGCTCGTTCCGTTCGGTGCGTTCGTCCGCGTCGACGAGGGCATCGAGGGTCTGGTCCACATCTCCGAGCTGGCCGAGCGCCACGTGGAGATCCCGGAGCAGGTCGTCCAGGTCAACGACGAGATCTTCGTCAAGGTCATCGACATCGACCTCGAGCGCCGCCGCATCAGCCTCTCGCTGAAGCAGGCCAACGAGTCCTTCGGTGGCGACCCGGCCTCGGTCGAGTTCGACCCGACGCTGTACGGCATGGCCGCGTCGTACGACGACCAGGGCAACTACATCTACCCCGAGGGCTTCGACCCCGAGACCAACGACTGGCTCGAGGGCTTCGAGGCACAGCGCGAGGTCTGGGAGACCCAGTACGCCGAGGCGCAGCAGCGCTTCGAGCAGCACCAGGCCCAGGTCATCAAGTCCCGCGAGGCCGACGAGGCCGCCGCTGCCGAGGGTGCTGCCGCCCCGGCCGGCGCCGCTCCGGCCGCCTCGGGTGGCTCCGGTGGCGGTTCGTACTCCTCGGAGTCGGCGGACAACTCCGGCGCCCTGGCGTCGGACGAGGCCCTCGCCGCCCTGCGCGAGAAGCTGGCGGGCGGCCAGAGCTGACGCTCCGGACCCCGGCGGCTCATCGGCTGCGGTGAAGCTGTAGAGCACGAAGAGTGAGGCCCGTTCCCTTCGGGGGCGGGCCTCACTCGCGTATACAGATGCTGATCAGGTCTGATCAGGTCTGATCAGGGCGTCACGGGGACGTTCGTCAGGCCCCTGCCGCCGGTCACGGTATTGCTCGCGTACACCGTGGTGCGGCACGTGGCGCTGTTGTTGGTGACGTTGACGGCGAGCTGCCGGTCGCCGGTGGCGCCGGACAGGTTCGAGGTGTTGTTCCGGAAGACGGTGCCGCAGCCCCAGCCGCTCTGCTGGGTGTGGGTCTCGTAGCCGTTGTTGGTGGTACGGGAGCCCCGGTTGCCCTCCACCAGGACGTCGTTGCCCTTCACGTCGACCCAGGAGTCGTCGTAGTTGGCCCCGGTGAGCCCGTTGCCGTCGAAGGTGTTGCCGATGATCCGGGCGCCGGTGGTGCCTTCCTTGATGTCGACGTTCTCGCCGCGGACATCCGGCCCGATCGTGTTGTTCAGGATCTGCGCGTTGTCGCTCCGGTCGGAGAGGTCGTTCGCCGTCCCGACGTACACGCCCTCGCCCATGCCGCGCCCGTTCTGCCCGGTGTCGTAGATGCGGGAGTTCTTCAGTACGCCGTCGCGCGAGGACTTACGGAAGTGGACGCCCTCCATGTCGAGGTCGTGGACGGTCACCGAGTCGATGACGACCCCGTTCGCGGTGTCGGCCATGATGCCCTTCTGGCCGCCCTTGATCGTCATCCCGTGGACCGTCCAGTACGAGGCGCCGTTGAGGTGCAGCCCGTAGCCGCCGCCCGCCGTCAGGACGGCCTTGCCGGAGCCGGTCAGGATGATCCGCGCGCCGGAGGTGCCGGGCCGGGTGGCCTTGAAGTTCCCGGTGTACGTGCCGTCGGCGAGCCGGATCGTGTCGCCGGGGGAGACGGTGGTGAGCGCCGACTTCAGCTGGGCCGCGGTGGACACGTCGATCACGGCCGCCGCGTTGGCGGGGGCCGCGGTCAGGGCCAGGCCGCCGGTGGCGAGGGCGGCGGCGAACAGGACGGTGAGGGGGGTGCGGGGGCGCATGGGGGGAAGCCTTCCCGTCGGAGGGGGCAGGGACGTTCCCCGTACATTCCTGTACGTGAATGGGGGATGCATCCCTGAACGTGTTGCCCAGTGACGGTAGGGACGGCCACCGGGCACGTCAAGGTCTGGACCAATAGCTGACGCGCCGTGAAGCTCCGTCGCCGGAAAGTGCGGACGCCGGGAATGCTCATGGAGCCGGCCGCGTTCTTCCCAAGGAACACGAGGAGGAGCGGTAACCGTGCCTGATCCGCAGAGTTTGTACGAATGGGAGCCGAAGGGGCTGGCCGTCGTCGACATGGCGCTGGCCCAGGAGTCGGCCGGCCTGGTCATGCTCTACCACTTCGACGGATACATCGACGCGGGCGAGACCGGCGAGCAGATCGTCGACGGCCTGCTCGAAACGCTGCCCCACCAGGTCGTGGCCCGCTTCGACCACGACCGGCTCGTCGACTACCGCGCGCGGCGCCCCCTGCTGACCTTCCGGCGCGACCGCTGGACGTCCTTCGAGGCCCCGACCCTGGAGGTCCGGGTCGTCCAGGACGCCACCGGAGCGCCCTTCCTGCTGCTGTCGGGCCCGGAGCCGGACGTGGAGTGGGAGCGGTTCGCCGCCGCCGTGGAGCAGATCGTCGAGCGCCTCGGCGTCCGCCTCACGGTCAACTTCCACGGCATCCCCATGGGCGTCCCGCACACCCGCCCCGTCGGCATCACCCCGCACGGCAACCGCACCGACCTGATGCCGGGTCACCGCAGCCCCTTCGACGAGGCCCAGGTCCCCGGGTCGGCGGAGTCCCTCGTCGAGTACCGGCTGATGGAGTCCGGCCACGACGTCCTCGGGGTCGCCACCCACGTCCCGCACTACGTCGCCCGGTCCGCCTACCCGGACGCGGCCCTGACCGCGCTGGAGGCGATCACCGCCGCGACCGGCCTGGTCCTGCCCGCGCTCGCGCACTCCCTGCGCACCGAGGCGCACCGCACCCAGACGGAGATCGACCGGCAGATCGGCCAGGGCGACGAGGAGCTCGTCTCCCTCGTCGAGGGCCTTGAGCACCAGTACGACGCCGTCGCCGGCTCCGAGACCCGCGGCAACCTCGTCGCCGAGCCGGTCGACCTGCCGTCCGCCGACGAGATCGGCCGCGAGTTCGAGCGCTTCCTGGCCGAGCGCGAGGGCGACGGCTGAGCCGCCGGGCCGTCGAGCGGGAGGGCGGCCTTCGCGCGTGCCGGCAGGACCCGTAGGCTGCGGCCCATGCTGAAAGTGGGCCTGACCGGCGGGATCGGCGCCGGCAAGAGCGAAGTGTCGCGGCGACTCGTCGAGTACGGTGCCGTGCTGATCGACTCCGACCGGATCGCGCGCGAGGTCGTGGAACCCGGAACCCCCGGTCTCGCGGCCGTGGTCGAGGAGTTCGGGGCGGACGTCCTGGCCGCCGACGGCACCCTGGACCGCCCGGCACTGGGCGCTGTCGTCTTCGCCGACCCGGACCGCCGCGCCGCGCTGAACGCGATCGTCCACCCCCTGGTCGGCGCCCGCGCCGCCGAGCTGGAGCGGGAGGCGGGTGCGGACGCCGTCGTCATCCATGACGTACCGCTGCTGGCCGAGAACGGACTCGCCCCCTTCTACGACCTGGTCGTCGTCGTGGACGCGTCCCCCGAGACCCAGCTCGACCGGCTGGTGAACGTACGCGGAATGACCGAGTCCGACGCCCGCGCCCGGATGGCCGCCCAGGCGACCCGCGAGGAACGCCTCGCCGTCGCCGATCTCACCGTCGACAACGACGGGCCGCTGGAGGCGCTGGAGCCGCAGGTCCGCGGGGTCTGGGAGGAGCTCCTCCGCAGGGCCGCTGCCACCGGCTGACCCCGCGCCGGAATACCCGCTCCGGGGTGGATGTTGGAAACCCGGAAGCGAAGGGAAGGATGCGACCGTGCCCGAGAGCAACCCGGAAACCCATGTCATCGACTTCCGCGCGGCCGAGCAACTGCTCGACGCCCGGGACCCCCGGGGCGCGGTCAAACTGCTCGACTCGGTGATCGCGGCCCACCCGGAGAACACCGCCGCCCGGCTGCTGCGGGCCCGCGCCTTCTTCGCCTCCGCCCAACTGCGCCCGGCCGAGCTGGAATTCGAGCTGGTGCTGGAGCGTGAGCCGGACAACGCGTTCGCCCACCACGCGCTGGCCCGCACCTTCGAGAGGGCGGGCCGCCCGGAAGCGGCGATGCGGCACTTCCGGCTCGCGGCGGCGCTGGATCCCAGGCCGGAGTACCTGAAGGCCGCCAGGTTCGACGCGGGGGACTGAGTGCCGGAGGCCCTGCGACGGTCCCGAGGCCCTACGGCGGTTTCGTACCGTCCCCCGGGTCCGGCCTGCGCCACTGCGGGCGCCCGCCCCGGTCCGGTTCGTACGGGGGCACATCCCGGCCCGGCTGGTAGTGCGCCCCTTGACGCATGCGGTGGATGACCACACCGAGGTCGAGGATCGTGAGGGCCAGGAGCACCGCGCAGGCCGCCGCCCACCCCGGCCGCCCGGTCAGGGAGAAGGCCAGCAGGCCGAAGAGGGCCCAGAACGTCCCCCAGAGACTCAGCCAGAGCCGCATCCGCAGCGGACTGCGGGCGGTCGCGGGCTCACTGCCGGTACGCATGGCGATCACCTCACCCCTCCAGCATGGACCCGTGAGGGCTTCGGCGGGAACCGGGGCCGCCGGGCGGAACGTTGGTCCTTCATGGGTGAATCACTGGTACGTGAGGGATACACCGGGACGGGGCCGGGGGCCATCACCCCGGACGGGTGCGCCGTCGAGCTCTACCGGCGCCTCGCCGTCGGCGACGAGCCGGACGTGATCGCGTCGGTCGCGCCCGCCGGCGCGAGCATTCTCGAACTGGGCTGCGGGGCGGGCCGGGTGACGCACCCGCTCGTCGAGCGCGGCTTCACGGTGACGGCGGTGGACGAGTCGCCTCAGATGCTGGAGCAGATCGTCGGCGCCCGGACGGTGCGCAGCCCCATCGAGACGCTGGACCTCGGCGCCGAGCGCTTCGACGTCGTGCTGCTCGGCTCGTTCCTGGTCCACGCGGGCGAGCACCGGGTGCGGGACGGCATGCTGCGCGTCTGCCGCCGGCAGGTGAAGGACGACGGGATCGTCCTCATCCAGCGCGAGGGCGTCGCGCACCGCTCCGGGCTGCCGTGGGAGCGGGTCGACCGGTCCGGCTGCCGCATCCGTATCGTCTCGGCGGAGCCGGTGGGGGACGGCGTGCGCTCGGTGCGCGCCGAGTACGACTTCGGTGACGCCCGGTGGACGCAGACGTTCCGGTCGCGGGAGCTGTCCGACGATCAGCTCGCCGGACACCTGGCGGCGGCGGGGCTGACGGTGGACCGCACCCTCACCGACGACGGCACATGGCTGCTGGCCCGGCGCATGTCCTGACGTACGGGCTCCGCCTGTGCTCCCCGCCCGGTGAATCGCTCAGTGCACGAAGGTGTAGCTGCGCCAGGGCGGGCCGCTCTCGGGCGCCACATCGCTGAACCGGGTGGCCACATAGGCCGTGCCCTGACCTGTGCAGTCGCGGGTCGGGTAGAGGACGATGTCGACCAGCGTGCCGTTCTCGACCTTGCGGGCACCGGCGGGCGACAGCCGGTGGCAGCCCCGCACGGAGGGGCTGTTCACCTGCACCACCGCCTCGCGGTCGGTGTGGTAGGTCACCGGGCCGACGGCGGTGCGGCCGAGACCGGAGCAGCCCGAGACGGTGAGGGCGAGGAGCGAGGCTGCGGCGACGGCGCCGAGACGGCGTCGGCGGCGGGGATCGGGCGCGGTCACGGACATGGGCGGGTCCTCGTCTGCTCGTCCGGCGCTCGTCCGGCTCACACCGGTGCTCGTCCGGTTCTCATCGGTACGTCTGCGGCCCTCATCGGTGCGCCGGGGAGACGTGCTGGCGCTGGCCACCCTGCCCGCTCCCCACCGCCCCGGCATTTCGTGCGCGGCCGACCGGGCGAGGGACGGGCGATGCGGCAGACCGTTCGCCCGTCACGGGGCGTAACGGGTGCAGAACCGGTCCCGAGCCCCCCGTATACCGCTCTGAGCTGCGGTGACGCGGCCGGGGGAGGGGTTGTCAGACCTCCCGCCTAGACTCGCAGAGTCAGCATGAACCGTGCCGGCAGGATCAGCGGACCAGGTGGGAGGGGGTGACCGGAATGGCAGAGCCGACGGCACAGGGCGCACGGGACCCGCGCGCCGGCGAGCCGCGCACCGCGGACATCGGCCGCCTGCTGCGCTGTGCGGCGGTCTTCCTGCCGGGCGCGGTCCCGCGCGAGGGCCGGATCGCCTTCTGGGACCCGCACGCGGAGCCCGGTGCGCCCGCGCGGGACGGGTCCTCCTCCTTCGCCTACGCGGACGGTGCCTACGGGGACGGTGCCTACGCCAAGGGCGCCCACTCCGACGACCGGGCCCTGGCCGACGCCGTGCCGTACAGCGCTTCTCTGCTCACGGTCGTCCGGCGGGACCAGGCTGCGGCCACCGGTCTCCGGAGCGCCGAGGTGCCCGCCGCGCTGCTCTCCGTGGCCGACGCGCTCCCCGTGCTCGTCCGCGCCCGGCACCAGGCGTCCGTCCACCCCGCCACCCGCTGCTGGGGCGCGGCCGCGCTCCACGCCCTCCACCTGGTCGCGCGCGGCAGGCTGCTGCCCGGTCTCACGGCGGGCGGCCACGACGCCTGGCGGGCGGGCCCACGGGACGCCGAGGACATCGCACACCTGCGGGCCACCGCCGCCGCGATGCCCTCCGAGGGATACGCGGTGCCGCTCCCGGAGCTCGATCCGCCCCGGCTCCCCGACCCGGAGGCGCTGATCGGGTCCTTCCTGGACGCGGTCGCCGACACGCTCCCGCGCACCCCCGCCGCCGCCTTCGCGATGGGCGCGCCCTTCGCCGCCCGGGAGCCCCAGCACCTGCCGCACGCGGCGGCCTGGGCCGTCGAGGTGGCCTCAGGACTGGACGCGGGGGTGCGGGTCTCGCTCCGGCTCGACCTCTCCGCCTACGAGCTGTTCGACACCGCCGACACCTACGCCGTCACGGCCTCCCGGGAAGGCCCCGACGAAGGCGCCCCGGACGCCCCCGCGCACCCGGACGACCCGGCGGTCCGCCACGCCGCCGCGGCCGTCGTGCAGGTGCACAGCCTCGCCGACCCGACGTACGTGGTCGACGCCGCCGGCCTCTGGAACGGGCTGGCGGGCGAGCCGTTCGGGCCGCGCGCCCGGGTCGACGCGGTGCTGGCGCTGCGCCGGGCCGCCCGGGTCTGGGCCCCGCTGGAGCGGCTGCTGGACCAGCCCGTCCCCGATGTCCTCGCGATCACGGAGGACGAGCTGTACGAGCTGCTGAGCGACGCGGGGGCCCGGCTGGCCGCCGCCGGGGTCCACGTGCACTGGCCGCGCGAGCTGGCCCGTTCGCTCACTGCCGCCGCCGTCGTGCGGCCCGCGCCCGGATCGGCCACCGACGGCACCTCGTTCTTCGACGCCGAGCAGCTCTTCGCCTTCAACTGGCAGGTGTCGCTGGGCGACGAGCGGCTGACCGAGGCCGAGATGGACATCCTCGCGGAGGCCCACCGCCCGGTGGTGCGGCTGCGCGACCAGTGGGTGGTCGTCGACCCCGCCCTCGTACGGAAGGCGCGCAAGCGGGAGCTGGGGCTGCTTGATCCGGTGGACGCGCTGGCCGTCGCCCTCACCGGGAGCGCCGAGGTGGACGGGGAGCAGGTCGAGGCCGTCCCGGTCGGAGCCCTCGCCGCGCTCCGTACGAGGATCCTCGCCGACGACGCGGTGATCGCACCGCCGCCCGGTCTCGACGCGACCCTGCGCGACTACCAGCTGCGCGGCCTGGCCTGGCTGGACCGGATGACCTCGCTCGGGCTCGGCGGCTGCCTCGCCGACGACATGGGCCTCGGCAAGACGATCACCCTCATCGCCCTCCACCTGCACCGCGCGCGGAAGGCCCCCACCCTGGTGATCTGCCCCGCCTCCCTCCTCGGCAACTGGCACCGGGAGATCAACCGCTTCGCCCCCGGCGTCCCGGTCCGCCGCTTCCACGGCACCGACCGGACCCTCGGCGAGCAGGACGGCGGCTTCGTCCTCACCACGTACGGCACGATGCGCTCCAGCGCCGCCCAGCTCGCCGCGCACACCTGGGGCCTGGTCGTCGCCGACGAGGCCCAGCACGTCAAGAACCCCCACTCCTCCACCGCCAAGGCCCTGCGCACCATCCCCGCCCCGGCCAGGGTCGCTCTGACCGGCACCCCGGTGGAGAACAACCTCTCCGAGCTGTGGGCCCTGCTGGACTGGACGACCCCCGGACTGCTCGGTCCCCTCAAGGCGTTCCGGGCCCGGCACGCCCGGATCGTGGAGAACACCGGTACGGCCGCCGGCCTGGGCAACGAGGAGGCCGTCGAGCGGCTCTCCCGGCTGGTCCGCCCCTTCCTGCTCCGCCGCAAGAAGTCCGACCCCGGCATCGCCCCCGAGCTGCCGCCCAAGACGGAGACCGACCACCCCGTCTCCCTCACCCGGGAGCAGGCCACGCTCTACGAGGCGGCGGTGCGCGAGACGATGGCGCAGATCGAGGCGGCCGAGGGCATCGCCCGCCGCGGCCTCGTCATGAAGCTGCTGGCCTCGCTCAAGCAGATCTGCAACCACCCGGCGCAGTATCTGAAGGAGGAGCCCACCCGGCTCACCGGCCGCTCCGGCAAGCTCGCCCTGCTGGACGAGCTGCTCGACACGATCCTCTCCGAGGACAGCTCCGTCCTGATCTTCACGCAGTACGTGACCATGGCCAAGCTCCTCTCCGCCCACCTCGCCTCCCGCGCGATCCCCTCCCAACTCCTGCACGGCGGTACGCCGGTGGCCGAGCGGGAGCGGATGGTGGACCGCTTCCAGTCCGCCGAGGTCCCCGTCTTCCTGCTCTCCCTCAAGGCCGCCGGGACCGGGCTCAACCTGACCCGCGCCGCCCATGTCATCCACTACGACCGCTGGTGGAACCCGGCCGTGGAGGAGCAGGCCACCGACCGGGCGTACCGCATCGGGCAGACCCAGCCCGTGCAGGTCCACCGGCTCATCGCGGAGGGCACGGTGGAGGACCGGATCGGCGAGCTGCTGGAGTCCAAGCGCGCCCTCGCCGACGCGGTCCTCGGCACGGGTGAGACCGCCCTCACCGAGCTGAGCGACCGGGACCTCGCCGACCTCGTCTCACTGCGGAGGCCCGCATGAGCCCGGGCATGAGCCCCCGACCGACGCCTGGTCCGGCCCCGCGCCCGACCACCGGCCCGGCCGCCCGGAGATCGGCCCCCCGCGCCCGCCCCGGCCCCGACGACCTGCGCCGCACCTTCGAGGCGGTGCCCGCCCGCACCTCGCCGGAGGGCGAGCCCTTCGCCGACAGCTGGTGGGGCCGTGCCTGGGTGGCCGCGCTGGAGTCCCTGTCGATGGACGGGGCCCGGCTCGCCCGCGGCCGCGCGTACGCGGACGAGGGCAAGGTCGCCGCGATCACCGTCACCCCCGGCCGCGTCGTCGCCTATGTGCACGGCAGCCGCGCCCGCCCCTACCGTGCCGAGCTGCGCCTGCGCACCTTCACCGACACCGGCTGGGACACCCTGCTCGACGCGGTCGCCGTCCACCCCGGCCATCTCTCCGCGCTGCTGGCGAAGGAGATGCCGCACTCCCTGCCCGCCACCGCGCGGGAGGCCGACGTCCGGCTGCTGCCCGGCGGCGACGACCTGGACCCGAGCTGTACGTGCCCCGACCACGGCCGGCCGTGCAAGCATGTCGCCGCCCTCTGCTACCAGACCGCGCGGCTGCTCGACAGCGACCCGTTCGTCCTGCTGCTGATGCGGGGCCGGGGCGAGCGCGACCTGCTGGACGAGCTGGGCCGCCGCAACGCCGAGCACACCGCCCGCGAGCGCCCCGCCGCCCCCGCCGTGCCGTCGGTCCCGGCGGCGGCAGCCCTCGCGGACCGGTACCTGCCGCCGCTCCCGGCGCCCCTCCCCGTACCGACGTATCCGGGCCAGCCGCCGTCCTACCCGGACCTGCCGGGTGCGCGCGATCCGCTGGGCCTGGACCACCTCGCCACCGACGCCGCCGCCCGCGCCCACGCCCTCCTGACGACCGGCCGCGACCCGCTCGCCGGGCTCACCCCCTGGCAGGACGCCGTCCGGATCGCCGCCTCACGCCCGACCGCCGGGCTCACCGCCACCACCCGCGCGCTCTACCGGGAGCTGGCCCACGCCACCGGCCGCAACACCACCGACCTGGCCCGCGCGGTGGCCGCCTGGCGGCAGGGCGGCGCCGAGGGCCTCACGGTCCTGGAGACGCCCTGGGACCCCCCGGCCGGCCCCTTCGACCGGGCCAGGCCCCTGCTGGCCGCCGCCGAGTTCCCGCGCTTCACGCCCTGGCGCAACCACCTCACCCACCCGGTCGGCACGCTCCAGCTCCGCTTCGGCCACGACGCCCGCTGGTACGGGTACGAGTCCGACCCCGGCGCCGACGACTGGTGGCCCCGCGCCACCCCCGACCCCGACCCGGTCGCCGCCCTAGAAGCCTTGCTGACCGGCGACACGGTCACGGCGGCCCCCGACGACACCTACGTACGGTAAATCCTTTGGCCACGGCGCAGTTGGCACTGCTAGCGTCCTCGACGTGGCGAAACTCAATCAGATCATCGCAGTGGAGAAGGGCGTCAAGTCCAAGGCGCACCAGGACCTGACGGCGGCCCACCACGGCCTCCAGAAGGCCGGACTGCTCGCCGGGATCTCCCGGACCTACCAGCCCAAGGACGAGGAGGGCGAGCAGCTTCCGCCCGAGTCGACGCTGGTCCAGGTCAAGGCCGAGGACGTGCTGCGGGACACCGCGACCACGCTCACCCGGCTCTTCGATGTCACCGCCACGAAGGACTGGGCGAACTGCTCGGCCCGGGCCGACGTCAAGGTCGACGGCCGGGTGCTGGTCGCCGAGGTCCCGGTCTCCTACCTGCTCTTCCTGGAGAAGCAGCTGACCGACCTCAACACCTTCATCCGCAAGCTCCCGGTGCTGGACGCCGCCGAGTCCTGGGTGCAGGACCCGTCGACGGACTCCTGGAAGACCGAGCCGGTCCGGACGCTCCGTACGAAGAAGGTGCCCCGCAACCACGTGAAGGCGGAGGCCACCGAGAAGCACCCGGCGCAGGTCGAGGTGTACTACGAGGACATCCCGATCGGGTACTGGACGACCGTCAAGTTCTCCGGGGCGCTGCCCGCGCGGCGCGTCAACGAGCTGCTGGACCGGGTCGAGAAGCTCCAGCAGGCCGTGAAGTTCGCCCGCGAGGAGGCCAACGGCGCGGACGTCACCGACCAGCGGGTGGGTGATGCGGTGTTCGGTTACCTCTTCGGGTGACCGACCATGGATTCCCCGGCCGCCGATGACGGTGACCGGGGTGCGCGAGGAGCGCAAGCTGAAACTGAAGCTTGTCGTGAAGGCGCGGTTCCAGTGGAGGTTCGACTCCTCCCTCCGGCACGGGCCGGAGTAGCCCAAGCAGGCAGAGGCAGACCGCCGTCAATCTCAGACTCTTGCTCCAGACTCAGCATTCGCCGCCGATCGCCGGATCGAACGGGCCCGGGCCCGCGCGCGTCGAGATGCCGGTTCAAGTCCGGCCCGCAGAGCTTTCGATCTGCGGTGGTCCAAAGGCAGGACGCGACGACATCATGACTGACCCGGACCCTTAAACGTGCCGGCGTGCCCGATGGGCGGCACACTCAGGGCCCGGAGGCCGGCTACGCCTCCGGGCCCGCTCCCGTTTCAGGGCGCGGGGCCTTGGAGGCCTGGGGCCCGCTCACTGCCGGTACCCGTTCAGGAAGCGGCCGATCCGGCTGATCGCCGCGTCGAGGTCGTCGGCGTACGGGAGGGTCAGGATGCGGAAGTGGTCCGGGCGCGGCCAGCTGAAGCCCGTGCCCTGCACCACCTGGATCTTCTCCCGCAGCAGCAGGTCCAGGACGAACTTCTCGTCGTCGACGATGGGGTGGACCTTCGGGTCGATGCGCGGGAACGCGTACAGCGCGCCCTTCGGCTTCACGCACGAGACGCCGGGGATCTCGTTGAGCCGCTCCCAGGCCCGGTCCCGCTGTTCGTGCAGCCTGCCGCCCGGCGCCACCAGCTCCCGGATGGACTGCCGGCCGCCGAGCGCGGCCTGGATGGCGTACTGCGCGGGGGCGTTGGGGCAGAGCCGCATGGAGGCCAGCATGGTGAGGCCCTCCAGGTAGTTGCGGGCGTGCTGGTGCGGACCGGAGACCACCATCCAGCCGGAGCGGAACCCGGCCACCCGGTACGTCTTCGAGAGCCCGCTGAAGGTGAGGCAGACCAGGTCCGGGGCGAGGACGGCCGCGCTGTGGTGCTCGGCCCCGTCGTAGAGGATCTGGTCGTAGATCTCGTCGGCGAACACCATCAGCCCGTGCCGGCGCGCGAGATCGAGGATGCCCTCCAGGATCTCGCGCGGATAGACCGCGCCGGTGGGGTTGTTCGGGTTGATGATCACGACGGCCTTGGTCCGGTCGGTGATCTTCGAGGCCATATCGGCGAGATCCGGGTTCCAGTCGGACTCCTCGTCGCAGATGTAGTGCACGGCCTTGCCGCCCGCGAGCGTGGTCACCGCCGTCCAGAGCGGGAAGTCCGGGGCCGGGATCAGCACCTCGTCGCCGTCCTCCAGCAACGCCTGCACGGCCATCGAGATCAGCTCGGAGACCCCGTTGCCGAGGAAGATGTCGTCCACCCCGACCTCGGTGAGCCCCATGGCCTGGTAGCGCTGGGCCACCGCCCGCCGCGCGGAGAGGATCCCGCGCGAATCGGTGTAGCCGTGGGCCTGGGGCAGCATCCGGATCATGTCCTGGACGATCTCCTCCGGAGCCTCGAAGCCGAAGAGCGCCGGGTTGCCCGTGTTGAGCCGGAGCACGCTGTGGCCCGCCTCCTCCAGGGCGTTGGCGTGCTCGATGACCGGGCCCCGGATCTCGTAACAGACCTCGTTGAGCTTGCTGGACTGCCGGAACTCCATGCGGTGCCTCCCCGAGCCGAACTGCGATACTTGGTTTTACCAAGTGGGAGCTTGGAAAGTCCAACAACATGTCTAGACTGCGTCGCATGCCACGTCAGCAGCCCGCCGCCGCACGCCCCGTCAGACGCCGGAGCTACGACCAGTTCTGCGCCTCCGCCCGCGCCCTCGACTCCGTCGGCGACCGGTGGACGCTGCTGATCGTCCGCGAACTGCTCGCCGGACCCCGCCGCTACACCGACCTCCACGCCGACCTGCCCGGCGTCTCCACCGACGTCCTGGCCTCCCGCCTCAAGGACATGGAGCAGGGCGGCCTCGCCGTACGCCGCCGACTCCCGCCGCCCGCCGCCGCCTCGGTCTACGAGCTGACCGAACGGGGCCACGGCCTGCTCCCGGTCCTCGCCGCCCTCGCCGAGTGGGGAGCCCCGGCCCTCACCGGACGCCGCCCCACCGACGCCGTACGGGCCCACTGGTTCGCCCTGCCGCTGCTGCGCGCGCTGACCGGGCTCACGCAGGAGGGCGTTCTCGAAGTGCGGCTGGACGAGGGGGAGTTCCATGTCCGTACGGGGAGGGGTGCGGCGGTGGAACCGTACGGGTTCGGTCCGGCCCCGCAGCCCGACGCCCGCATCGCCCTCGACGCCGAGCTGTGCCTGGAGCTGGGGCGCGGCGATGTCACCCTCGCGGAGGCGGTGAAGGACGGGCGGATCGAGGTGGCGGGGGACGGCCCGCTCGCCGCCGAGCTGCGGGGCGGGTGACGCCTGCGGAACGGCGTGCTCCGGCGTGGATGATGGAGGCGTGCGACTCGAAGCGATCACCTGGGAACGGCTGGCCGGCGAACTGGCCCGGCACAGCGACGGCCTGACCGCCGCCGACGGAGCCCCCTGGCTCACCCTCGGGATCGACGGCGCCCCGGCCGCCCGCACCGCTGACCTGGCCGAACGTCTCGCCGACGAGCTGAGGCTGCGCGGCCGGTCGGTGCTCGTGGTCCCCACCGAGGGGTTCCTGCGCCCGGCGAGCCTGCGGTTCGAGTACGGCAAGGAGGACCCGGACGCGTACGCCGAATCCTGGTTCGACACGGGCGCGCTCTGGCGCGAGGTGTTCGGGCCGCTGGAGGCGGGCGGCTCCGGGCGGGTGCTGCCCGACCTGTGGGACCCGGTCACCGACCGGGCCACGCGCACTCCGTACCACCCGCTGCCGGAGGGCGGGGTGGTGATCGTGCACGGGCCGCTGCTGCTGGGGCACTGGTTCCCGTTCGCGCTGAGCGTCCATGTGCGGCTCTCGCCGGGGGCGTTGCGGCGGCGCACGGCGGAGGGGGAGCGGTGGACACTGCCCGCCTTCGCCCGGTACGAGGAGGAGGTGGCGCCCTCCGACGTCGCGGACGTGGTCGTGCGCGCGGACGATCCGGGCCATCCGGCGTGGTCGGGGCTGGGTTTCTAGGGGAGAGGTGGGCGTCCGCCCGCCGTGGTCACCGCCTCGGCACCTGCCCGGCAGCCCTCCGCCGCGGCGGCCTCGTCGTCCGCCCCGGCCAGCAGGGCCGCGAGGAACCCGCCGGTGAACGCGTCGCCCGCCCCCGTCGAGTCGACCGGGTCCAGGACCGGCCGGGCGCGGACCCGCCCCGTCACCGCGCCCCCGGCGGCCAGCACCGCACCGCCGCGGCCCAGCGTGACGGCGATCCGGGGGAACGTACGGCTCAACTCCGCCGCCGCTTCCTCCGGTTCGGGCAGGCCGGTCAGCAGCCGGGCCTCGTCCGCGTTCGGCAGCAGCAGCTCGGCCCCCTCGGCGTACTCCAGGAACCGCTTCGGCCCGAGCTCCGCCAGGAACCCGGCCGACGCCGGATCCACGCTCACCGGAATGCCCCGTTCCCGGGCCGTCCGCAGGGCGAGCCGCGCCGTGGCACGGCTGGTCGCGGCGAACAGGAGATAGCCGGAGAGGTGCAGCCACCCCACGCCGTCCAGCATCGAGGGCGCGAAGTCCTCGGTGGCCAGCCGCAGCACGGCGCCGCTGTCGGTGAGGAACGTCCGCTCGGAGGCGGCGTCCACCAGGGAGATGACCGTCGCGGTCGCCACCTTCTCGTCCACCGCCAGCAGCGCCCGCACCCCCGCCCGCTCCAGCGCGTCCCGGTGCCACCCGGCGGACTCCGCCCCGGCCCGGGCCAGCAGCGCCACCTCCCGGCACCCCGAACGCACCGCCCAGCACGCGACGTTGGCCCCCGCGCCGCCCGGCACGCTCCGGATCCGGGCGGCGGTGTCCGTGCCGTGGACGAGCGGCGAGCCGTGGAGCGCCACCACGTCGGTGACCACGTCCCCGACCACGAGGAGCCCGCGCCCGGGCGCCCGGGCGGCGTCGGTCACCGTACGGCCGCCGCTGCGGCTGCTGCGATCCGTGCCGCGAGCCCCACGTTCCCGCGCACCGCGGCCAGGTTCGCCTCCAGCGACGCCCCCTCGGTCCGCCGCATCAGCTCCTCCAGCAGGAACGGGGTGACGCCCTGCCCGGTGATCCCGCGCTCCCGGCACGCGTCGAGCGCCTCCGCGAGCACCCGGTCGTGCAGCGCGGGATCCAACTGGTCCGCTTCCGGTACGGGGTTGGCGACGATCAGCGCCGCTTCCGGGCCGCCCAGCGCCTCCTTCGCCCGGACCACCTCCACCACCTCCTCGGGGCTGTGCACGGTCCAGTCGACCGGCTGCCCGGAGCTGCTCAGGTAGAAGCCGGGGAAGTGGCCGGTGCCGTAACCGAGGATGCCCACTCCCAGGGTCTCCAGGCGCTGGAGCGTCGCCGGGACGTCGAGGATGGACTTCACGCCCGCGCAGACCACCGTGATTCCGGTGCGGGCGAGCAGCCGCAGATCGGCCGACTCGTCCTGGCTGTCGGCCCACTCCCGGTGCACGCCCCCGAGCCCGCCGGTGGCGAAGAAGCGCAGGCCCGCCCGCGCCGCCAGGAACGCCGTCGCGGAGACCGTCGTCGCTCCGCTCGCCCCGAGCGCGAGGGCGGGGGCGAGATCGCGGTGG
Organism: Streptomyces cyaneofuscatus; assembly: GCF_000718135.1. Lineage (GTDB taxonomy): Bacteria > Actinomycetota > Actinomycetes > Streptomycetales > Streptomycetaceae > Streptomyces > Streptomyces cyaneofuscatus. Next base: position 40,878 of record NZ_JOEM01000012.1, read on the forward strand.
CCCAGCTTCCGGACCGCCGGGTCCCCGGCCACCCGCTCCAACTGGTCCTTCTCCAGACCCACATGGGCCTGCCCGTCCAGGACGGCGATGGTGGCCGGGACCGCACCGGCGGACCGGACGATCCCTTCCAGTTCGATGGCCACCCGGAGGTTGCGGGGGCGCGGCAGCCCGTGCGCGATGATCGTCGACTCCAGGGCCACCACGGGCAGCCCGCCGGATAGGGCCGCTCGTACCTCGGCGGAGAGGACCGGCTCGTAGGAGGTGTCGGTGTTCTGTGGCATGCCCCCATCCCTGTCGCGGGCAGGAGGGCCGCAAACCACGGGGGGACCGGTTCCGGCCGGTCCTGGTGGCGGGTCGGCCGGAAGTGGTCGCTAAGGTGACCGGCCATGACGACAAATGACCAGGCCGCCGCCTCCTTCGCCGTGCACATCCCGGACGCCGAGCTCGAACCGGAGCCGCTGGATCCGGCACAGATCGTCTCGGGCGAGCCCGTGGTGACGGGCAAGGTGCTGTGGGAGTCGGCCGACGGCAAGCAGGTGCGCGGGATCTGGCAGATCACGCCGGGAGTGGTGACCGACACCGAGGCGAACGAGCTGTTCGTGGTCGTCAGCGGGCGGGCCACCGTGGCGGTCGAGGGCGGCGCGACGCTGGAGATCGGGCCGGGGGACGCCTGCGTCCTGCGCGAGGGCGACCGGACGACGTGGACGGTCCACGAGACGCTGCGCAAGGCGTACCACATCAGCCTCTGAGGCTCGTGGGGCTCGTGGGGCCTGTGGGGCTGGTGGGGCCGGGGGGATCTACAGGCCTCAGGCTCCGGCGGCGGAAGGCTTCATGCTCCGCCGCAGGGCCAGCGCGGCCACCGGCAGCAGCAGCGCGGCACCGATCGCGTTCAGTGGGCCGTACCCCCACTGGGCGACGATCACCCCGGCCGTCGCCCCGCCGATGCCCGCCGCCCCGTTCATGGTCAGGTCCGACAGGCCCTGCACGGCCGCCCGGGCGTCCTGCGGTACGGAGTCGGTGAGCAGCGCCGAACCGGCGATCATCCCCGCCGACCAGCCGAGGCCGAGCACGAAGAGGCCCAGGGCGGTCTGGCCGTGCCGGGGCCCCGCGGTGCCGGCGAGCAGGGCGGCGCAGCTCAGCAGACCGACCGCGAGGCCGATCACCGAGAGCCGGCCGAAGCGGTCGGCAAGCCACCCCATCACCGGCGAGAACGCGTACATGCCCGCGATGTGGCCGCTGATGACCAGCCCGATCAGCTGGAGACCGGCGCCGTGCCCGCCCAGATGGACCGGGGTCATGACCATGATCGACACCATCGCGGTGTGGGACACGGTGACGGTCCCCAGGGCCAGCTTGGCCATCGGCGACTCCCGTACGGCCGCGACCCCGGCGCGCAGCGAGCGCTTCCCCTCTCCCTGCGGACTCCGCGGGGCCAGGGCGCGCGCCGTGAGCAGCGGGTCCGGGCGCAGCAGCACGGCCACGGTCACCCCGGCGGCCAGGAAGGCCACCGCGGACCAGAGGTAGGGGCCGGCGGTCTCGGGCACCGGGCTCCCGCGGAACAGCCGGCCGGCCGGGGCCGCGATGTTGGGGCCCACCACCGAGCCGATCGTGGTGGCCCAGACGACGGTGGAGATCGCCCGGCCCCGCCGCTCCGGCCCGACCAGGTCGGCCGCCGCGAACCGGGCCTGGAGGTTGGCGGAGGACCCGGCGCCGAACGCGGCCATCCCGAGCAGCAGCAACGGGAAGCTGCGCGCCATCGTGCCGAGGACCACCAGGGCGCCGCCGAGCGCGCCGATCAGATAGGCGAGCACCAGGCCGGGGCGCCGGCCGCGCGAGGTCATCAGGGCGGCCAGCGGGAGCGACAGCAGCGCCGTACCGGCGACGGAGGCCGTCGGGGCCAGCCCGGACAGGGCCTCGGAGCCGGTCACCTCGGTGGCCAGCATCGGAGCCAGGGCGATGCCGATGGCCACCCCGAGGCCGCCGAGTATCTGGCTGACGACGAGCACGGCCGACGTCCGGCGCTGGAGGGCGGGCAGACCGGCGGCCGTGACCGGGGGGACGGCGGAGTGGGGGAGAGATGGCGTCACCGGCGCAGTGTGCCATCAGATGAACGGCGTGTTGCACCCGTACGAGTGAACAGGCCACTTCCCTAGAACAGCGGCTGCGGAAGCACCCCCTCCAGCGCCAGCAGCTGCCGCTTCGTCTCCAGCCCGCCCCCGAACCCCCCGAGGCCGCCGTCGCTCTCCACCACCCGGTGGCAGGGCACCACCACCGGCAGCGGGTTGGACCCCATGGCGGCCCCCACCGCCTGCGCCCCCTCCGGCCGGCCGACCCGAGCGGCCAGCTCCCCGTACCCGACGACCGTCCCGTACGGCACGCCGGACTCCAGCTCGCGGAGCACCTCGCGGTGGAAGCCTGCCGTCAGCGACCAGTCCAGCTCCAGGCCGAAATCCTGCCGCTCCCCCGCGAAGTAGGCCGCGAGCCGGCGTATCGGCTCGGCGAGGCGCGGGGAGCCGGGCGCCTCCACCGGCTCCGTGCCGAGCCGGGTCCGCAGCTGGGCGAGCGCCGCGTCCCGCACGTCCGGGCGGGCGTGGAAGGCGACGCTCACCAGACCGGCGGGGGTCGCGGCGAGCAGCAGCGGCCCGATGGCGCTCTCCACGACGGACCACTCGACGGCCGGCTCCGCACCGGCCCCGTAGCTGTTCATGCCGTCCACGGTACGACCGGCCACTGACAACGCCGGTCCCGTCGGCGGAAACCCGGCATCCCCCGTCCGAGCAGCCCCGTCCGACCCCACCCACCCGGGCCCCCGTCCGGCCCGCCCCGTCAGCGCGTGGCGTCGCGCACCACGTCCGGGTAGTTGGTGATGATGCCGTCGACGCCGTAGCCGCGGACCTTCGCCGCGGTCGTCGCGTCGTTGACCGTCCAGGTGTTCACCCGCAGCCGCTTGCCGTGCGGGCCCTTGAGCCGCTGCACGGCCGCCACGTAGTCGGCGCCGATCGTGGTGTGCGAGGGGTTGATCTGATCGGTGAACGCCGCGTACGAGGGGAGGTCGGCCACCGCCGGGGTGCCCAGGAAGCCGGTGGTGATGTCGGGGCGCAGGGCGTGCACCTTCTTGACGCTCTCGGCGCCGAAGCTCTGGATGACCAGGCGGCCTTGCACGTGCGAGCGGTCCAGCCACCCTTCCCTGCCCAGCACGCGCAGGATGTCCCGCTCGATGCCCGGGTAGGTCGCGGGGCTCTTGATCTCCAGGAGGAGCTTCTGCCGGTTGCGCTCCAGGCGGTTCACGAACTGGGTGAGCGTCGGCACCCGGGCCCCCGCGAACCGCTTCCCGAACCAGCTGCCCGCGTCCAGCTTCGCCACCTCGGCGGCGGTGAAGTCCTTGACCGCCCACGGGGCACGGCCGGGGAAGACCTCCTCGACGTTCGTCGTGCGCTTCAGGTCGGTGTCGTGCAGCACGACGAGCACGCCGTCCTTGGTGCGGTGGACATCGTTCTCCACCCACTCGATGCCGAGCGCCTTCGCGGCGTCCGCGGCGGCGAGCGTGTTCTCCGGTGCGTACCCCGACGCGCCCCGGTGGGCCACGACGACGGGGCTCGCCTGCCGGTCCGGGGTCCGGGCGGCCGTCTCCTGCGGCGGGGCGACGGGCAGCAGCAGGGCGCCGCCGCCGAGGATGGCCGCGGCGGCGGTGGAGGCGGTTGCGGTGCGTACGAACACGTGGACTCCCCGTATCGGAGGGTGCGGACACGACGAGACTGGCAGCGGCCCACCAACGCCGGGTGGGGCGGCGATGGCCACGGAATGAACGGAAATCCGCGCGACCGGAGTGGTCCGAGAACACCCCGGGATGCACCCCGGGGGGCCAGGAGCACGGTCCTGTGCCGATAAAATGTGTTCCTTACATATGCCTGCAGGGCCCTGGGGGACCCCCCTCGAACCCGGGCTTTCTCGAAGGGCGTGACGGCGTGCGCGGAACGGTTGAGGGATTCACCCACGGGCCGGTGATCCCGGTCCTGGCTTTCCTCGCGGCCTGTGTTGGGGCCGCTCTCGGACTCCGCTGCGGTATCAGGTCCCTGCGCACGCACCGCTCCTTCAAGACCGGCCGGCTGGCGCTCGGTGCGCTGTCCATCGGCTGCGGGATCTGGACCATGCACTACGTGGCGATGACGGGCTTCACCGTCGTGGAGGCACCGCTCTCGCACGACAAGCCCCACACCTTCGCCGCCCTGGCCGTGGCCGTGGTGATGGCCGGCGTCGGCCTCTTCATTGTCGGGTACCGGGGCGCGACCCGCATGGCGTTGATCACCGGCGGCAGCCTCACCGGCCTCGGTATCGCCTCCACGCACTACCTGGGCATGGCGGGCATCCGCTTCCGGGGGCACTTCACGTACGAGACACCCCTCGTCGTCCTCTCGGTCCTGATAGCCGCGATCGCCGCCACCGCCGCACTGCGGGCCGCCCTCTCCGCCCGGGTCCTCCTCTCCGGCCTGGGCGCGGGCGTCATGATGGCCGTCGCGGTGACCGGGATGCACTACACCGGCATGGCCGCGCTCGGCGTGCACCTGCATCCGACCGCCCCCGGCCCCACCTCCGGCCACGTGTCCTCGGACTGAGCGCATCCGAGGCCGTTGTCAGTGGGGGGCCGTACGGTGGTTCCATGCGGCCTGTTTCCCAGATCGAACGTTCGGTGGCGCCCTTCGAGGTCGTCAGTCCCTACCAGCCCAGCGGCGACCAGCCGGCGGCCATCGCCGAGCTGGAGCGGCGTATCCGCGCAGGTGAGAAGGATGTCGTCCTGCTCGGCGCGACCGGCACCGGCAAGTCGGCGACCACCGCCTGGATGATCGAGAAGCTGCAGCGCCCCACCCTGGTGATGGCGCCGAACAAGACGCTCGCCGCCCAGCTGGCCAACGAGTTCCGCGAGCTCCTGCCGAACAACGCGGTGGAGTATTTCGTCTCGTACTACGACTACTACCAGCCCGAGGCGTACGTCCCGCAGTCGGACACCTACATCGAGAAGGACTCCTCCATCAACGAGGAGGTCGAGCGGCTGCGCCACTCGGCGACGAACTCGCTGCTGACCCGGCGCGACGTCGTCGTGGTCGCCTCCGTCTCCTGCATCTACGGCCTCGGTACGCCCCAGGAGTACGTGGACCGCATGGTCCAGCTCAAGGTCGGCGAGGAGATCGACCGCGACCAGCTGCTCCGCCGGTTCGTCGAGATGCAGTACGCGCGCAACGACCTCGCGTTCACCCGCGGCACCTTCCGGGTCCGCGGCGACACCATCGAGATCTTCCCGGTCTACGAGGAGCTCGCCGTCCGCATCGAGATGTTCGGCGACGAGATCGAGGCCCTCTCCACCCTGCACCCGCTGACCGGCGAGGTCATCAGCGAGGACCGGGCCCTGCACATCTTCCCCGCCAGCCATTACGTGGCCGGACCCGAGCGGCTCCAGAAGGCCGTCCGGGGCATCGAGGAGGAGCTCGAAACCCGCCTGGCCGAGCTGGAGAAGCAGGGCAAGATGCTGGAGGCCCAGCGGCTGCGCATGCGCACCACGTACGACATCGAGATGCTCCACCAGATCGGCAGCTGCTCCGGCGTCGAGAACTACTCGATGCACTTCGACGAGCGGGCCCCCGGCACCGCCCCCAACACCCTCCTCGACTACTTCCCCGAGGACTTCCTGCTCGTCCTCGACGAGTCGCACGTCACCGTGCCGCAGATCGGCGCGATGTACGAGGGCGACGCCTCCCGCAAGCGGACCCTCGTCGACCACGGCTTCCGGCTGCCGTCCGCGATGGACAACCGCCCGCTGAAGTGGGAGGAGTTCCTGAAGCGGATCGACCAGACGGTCTACCTCTCCGCCACCCCGGGGAAGTACGAGCTCTCGCGCGGAGACGGCTTCGTCGAGCAGATCATCCGCCCCACCGGCCTGGTCGACCCCGAGATCGTCGTCAAACCCACCGAGGGCCAGATCGACGACCTGGTGCACGAGATCCGCAAGCGCACCGAGCGCGACGAGCGGGTCCTGGTCACCACCCTCACCAAGAAGATGTCGGAGGACCTCACCGACTACTTCCTGGAGCTCGGCATCCAGGTCAGGTACCTGCACAGCGACGTCGACACCCTGCGCCGCATCGAGCTGCTGCGCGAGCTGCGCTCCGGCGAGTACGACGTCCTGGTCGGCATCAACCTGCTGCGTGAGGGCCTCGACCTCCCCGAGGTGTCCCTCGTGGCCATCCTCGACGCCGACAAGCAGGGCTTCCTGCGCTCCGGCACCTCGCTCATCCAGACCATCGGCCGCGCCGCCCGTAACGTGTCCGGCCAGGTCCATATGTACGCGGACAAGGTCACCCCGGCGATGGCCCAGGCCATCGACGAGACGAACCGCCGCCGTGAGAAGCAGATCGCCTACAACACCGAGCGCGGCCTCGACCCGCAGCCGCTGCGCAAGAAGATCAACGACATCGTCGCGACCATCGCCCGCGAGGAGATCGACACCGAGCAGCTCCTCGGCACCGGCTACCGGCAGGGCAAGGAGGCCAAGACCCCGGTGCCGACGCTCGGGGTGAAGGCGGCCAAGGGCGCGAAGGGCAAGGGCACGTCGGCCGGCGCGGTGGTCAGCGACCGTCCCGCGACCGAACTGGCCGGAATCATCGAGGAGATGACCGACCGGATGCGGGCCGCCGCCGCCGACCTCCAGTTCGAGGTGGCCGCCCGGCTGCGCGACGAGGTGGGCGAGCTGAAGAAGGAGCTGCGCCAGATGAAGGAGGCGGGCCTCGCCTGAGGCCCGGCACACCGGGCGCGCGGCGATCGCCTGACGCCCGGTGTGTCGCAAGCCGGTGTGTTGCAAGACCGACACAAAAACGGACCGAACCTCCTGCCGTCCCGGGGGGAATGCGTAGGGTGCGGGGAAACCGCACACGGACGGTTGCGGGGCAATGCCGAGAGGGGACAGCGCGTGACGGTCAACATGACCAAGGGTCAGGCCATCAACCTGCAGAAGAGCGACGGGGGGACCCTGACGGCGGTACGGATGGGGCTCGGCTGGCAGGCGGCTCCGCGCCGCGGTCTGTTCGGCTCGCGCACCCGGGAGATCGACCTGGACGCCTCGGCGGTGCTCTTCGCCGACAAGCAGCCCGTCGACGTCGTGTTCTTCCGTCACCTCGTCAGCGACGACGGTTCCGTCAAGCACACCGGGGACAACCTGGTCGGCGGCGCCGGCTCCGGCGGTGACGACGAGGCGATCCTCGTCGACCTCCAGCGCGTCCCGGTCCACATCGACCAGATCGTCTTCACGGTGAACTCCTTCACCGGGCAGACGTTCCAGGAGGTCCAGAACGCCTTCTGCCGCATCGTCGACGAGACCAACGGCCAGGAGCTCGCCCGGTACACGCTGGACGGCGGCGGCCAGTACACCGCCCAGATCATGGCGAAGGTGCACCGTGCGGGCACCGGATGGCGGATGACGGCCCTCGGGAACCCGGCCAATGGCCGCACCTTCCAGGACCTGATGCCGTCCATCCTGCCCCACCTGTAGGCGGACCGGACCGGATCAGGCCGGCACCGGCACGTGCGGCTCCCGGAGGCACCCGCCTCCGGGAGCCGCACCGCGCGGGACCGCGCGGAGAACACATCGTCGAGGGGGACAGCGCAATGACGGCCGAACTGGTCCGGGGGCAGAACCACACCTTGCCCCAGACCCGTCTGGAGATCCGGGTGTCGGCGGGCTCGCCCGTCGTGGCCGGCGCCACCCTCGGCGACGAGAACGGCGTGGTGCGCGGCGCCGAGTGGATCGCCCACCCCGGCTCGCCCCAGCTCCCCGGCCTCGAAGTCTCCCAGCAGGCCGCGGCCGGCCACCGCCTCGCCGTCGACCTGGAGGCCCTGCCCGAGACGGTGCACCGGGTCACCGTGCTGCTCGCCCTCCCGGTGGGGGTGGGCGGCCCGACCCGCTTCGGCACCACCGCCGCGCCCTTCGTCGCCGTCACCGGGCTCGACGGCACCGAGATCGCCACCTTCACCCTCACCGGCCTGGACGCCGAGTCGGCGGTCAGCGCTCTGGAGCTCTACCGCCGCCAGGGCGCCTGGAAGGTCCGGGCCGTCGGCCAGGGGTACGCGGCCGGGCTGGCCGAGATGCTCGCCGACCAAGGCCTGGCCGGGGCCGCGGAGCTGGCCGCGTCCATCCAGGAAGCGGTCGCCCGGTCCCTGGCCCGCTCGGTGGCCCCGCCGCCGCCCCGCACGCCCGAAGGCGACCGCGTACGGCAGGCCTCCGGCCCGTCGGACCCCGGCCCCGCGCCCGCCGTGCCCCCGCAGCCCCCGGCAGCCAGCCCCGTACAACCGACGGCCGAACCCGGCACAGCCTCCGCCCCCACCCCAGGCGGCCCCATCAACTACGCGCACCCGCGCCGGCAGCACGCCGCCCCGCCGACGCCGCCGCCCACCGCGCCCCCCGCCCAGCCCGGGCAGGCCGCGCAGCCGGTCGCCGGGGACGCCACCGGCTGGTCGATGGACGAGCGGCTCTACAACCAGATCTGGGGCATGTTCGAGGACCTGGCACGGGCCGCCGCGGCCTACCGCAGCGCGGTGGACTTCGCCGAGTCACGGATGGACCAGGAGCTCGACCGGTCCCTGTCCGACCCGCGCAACCGGATCGGCGGCGCGGGCGACCGCGCCCGCGAGGAGGCCCGCGCCAAGCGCGACGAGCTGACCGCCCGGGCCCGCGAGGTCCTCGACCGCGACCTCGCCCAGCTGGCGGCCGAAGCCGCCGTCGTCGAACCCGCGCTCCCCGCCGCGTACGCCGGCTGGGACAACCCCGTCTGGCACGCCCACCGCATCCCGATGGAGCTGCCGATGGCCCTGCGCCTCGGTGACCTCCATCTGCCCGAGCGCACCGGCCTGCGCATCCCGCTGCTCGTCCGGCTGCCGCTGGAGCGGGGGATATGGGTCGACAGCGGGCGTACGGCCTCCGAGGCGGCCGCCCTCCTGGACAGCGACCGGCTGCGCCGCCTGGCGATGGAGACCGCCGTCCTGCACGCCGCCCGGCTGCTCGCGGTCTACCCGCCCGGCGAGTTCTCGGTGCACGTCATCGACCCGGCGGGTTCGGCGGCGGGGCCGCTGGCGCCGCTGGTCGACGCGTGCGTCCTCGCCGGGCCGCCGGCCGCCGGACCCCAGGGGGTTGCCTCGGTCCTCGCCCACCTCACCCGCCGCGTGGACCTGGTGCAGATGGCGGTGCGGGCCGGGGCTGCCGACTCGCTCCCGCCCGACCTGGACACCGGTGAGCAGCTCCTGGTGGTCAACGACTTCCCGCACGGCTTCGACGACCGGGCCGTCACCCAGCTCCGCTACCTCGCCGACGAGGGCCCCGCGGTCGGCGTGCATCTGCTGATGGTGGCGGACCGCGAAGATGCGAGTGCGTACGGACCGGTGCTCGACCCCCTGTGGCGTTCGCTGCTGCGGATCACCCCGGTCGCCGACAACCACCTCGCCGACCCCTGGGTCGGTCACGCCTGGACCTATGAGCCGCCGGTGACGCCACCGGGCAGCCGTGTCCTGGAACAGGTCCTCGCGGCGGTCACGGCCGCCCGCAGAGCTGCCGGCCGCTGATCTTTCCACCGGCCCTGACCTGCAAATTTGGTGAACTCTTTACCTTTTTCTTTACCTTTCCTTGGTGGTGCCTGTACTGTTCGGTGCACGGAGGGGAGTACTCCTTACGCGACGTTCCCGTCAGTACGGACCGTGACCGGTCCCGGGGCGTCGGCCCGGCACGCATCCCGTGTGCCAGGGTGGAAGAGACCTCCGGCAGCGACGACGCTGATCAGTAGCCGTAGCGAACTGCCGGAGGCGCAGTGGACGTTTCATGGACCCTTTGGGCTGTGACCATCATTGGTCTGTCAGCCCTGATCGCCGTCGACTTCTTCATCGGGCGCAAGCCCCATGACGTGTCGACCAAGGAAGCCGGAATCTGGACGATCGTCTGGATCGCCCTGGCCGTCCTCTTCGGACTCGGCCTGCTGGTGTTCGGCAGCAGCCAGGCATCCGGAGAGTTCTTCGCCGGATTCATCACCGAGAAGTCGCTGAGCGTCGACAACCTCTTCGTCTTCGTCCTGATCATGGCGAAGTTCTCGGTGCCCTCGCACCTCCAGCAGCGCGTGCTGCTCATCGGTGTGCTCATCGCCCTGGTGCTCCGGGCGATCTTCATCGCCGCCGGTGCCGCCGTGATCGCGAACTTCTCGTGGGTGTTCTACATCTTCGGCGCGTTCCTGATCTACACCGCCTGGAAGCTCATCCAGGAAGCCCGGGCCGGTGAGGAGGAAGAGGAGTTCGAGGAGAACCGTCTCCTCAAGTCGATCGAGAAGCGCTTCGGCGTCTCCGACCAGTACCACGGCACGAAGCTCTTCATCCAGAAGCACGGCAAGCGCGTCATGACGCCGCTGATGGTGGTCATGCTCGCCATCGGCACCACCGACGTCCTGTTCGCGCTGGACTCGATCCCGGCGATCTTCGGCCTGACCCAGGACCCGTACATCGTCTTCACGGCCAACGCGTTCGCGCTGATGGGCCTGCGGCAGCTGTACTTCCTCATCGGCGGTCTGCTGAAGAAGCTGGTCCACCTCAGCTACGGCCTGTCGGTGATCCTCGGCTTCATCGGCGTCAAGCTGGTGCTGCACGCCCTGCACGAGTCCGGGGTGCACGTGCCCGAGATCTCCATCCCGTTCTCCCTCACCGTCATCTGCGGCGTCCTGGTGGTCACCACGATCACCAGCCTGATCGCCAACAAGAAGCAGGAGGCGGCCGAGGCCGAGGCGGCGGCCAAGGCGAAGGGCATCGACGCGTCCGACGAGCAGACGGAGAGCGTCAGCAGCTGACCCCGGGCCGCCCACGGCGGCACAGGGACCTCACCGGCAGCGGCCGGGGCTGGAACGGCGCAAGCCGTCCGCCCCGGCCGCTGTGCGTGTGTGCCGTCGGAGGCTTGTCGTCAGAGGCCTGGGCGTGCCCGGGGGAGAGGGTGTCGCTGCGGACACCGTGGACGAGGAGGGCCGGGCACTCCGTGGCCGGCCAGTCGCCCCAGTGATCGCCCTGGAGCAGCCGCTGCGAGGCGACCATGTCCTCCGGACGGACGGCCGGCCCCCAGCCGTCGTCGTACGAGCGGATCGCGTCGCCCGGATAGCGCGCGGACGCGCCCAGCCCCGCGACCAGGGCCCCGCGACCAGGGCCTCGCGGCCCGGCGCCCGTCGAGGTCCAGATCGACGCGGGTCGCCTCGGGCACGGTGAAGGTCATTCCGGACCCTGGTGTGCGGGTCTGACACAGCCCGCAGCGCAAGGGTTCCGTCGGCTACCAGCCGCGCGCCCGCCACTGCGGCAGGTGCGGACGCTCGTCGCCGAGGGTCGTGTCGTTGCCGTGGCCCGGGTAGACCCAGGTCTCGTCCGGCAGCCGGTCGAACAGCTTCGTCTCGACGTCGTGCAGCAGGCTCGCGAACGCCTCGGGGTCCTTGTGCGTGTTGCCGACCCCACCGGGGAAGAGGCAGTCCCCGGTGAACAGGTGCGGGGCCCCGTGCGGGTCGTCGTAGACCAGCGCGATGGAGCCGGGCGTGTGGCCGACCAGGTGGCGGGCGGTCAGCGCGACCCGGCCCACCGTGATCGTGTCGCCGTCCTCCACGGGCACGTCCGTGGCGACCGGGATGCCCTCGGCGTCGTACCGGCCGGCGTACGTCCGGGCCCCGGTGGCCGCCACCACCTCGGCCAGCGCCTGCCAGTGGTCGCCGTGCCGGTGGGTGGTGACGACGGACGCGATGGAGTCGTCACCGATCAGCGCCAGCAGGGTGGCGGGCTCGGCCGCCGCGTCGATCAGGAGCTGCTCGCCGGTGGCCCGGCAGCGCAGCAGATAAGCGTTGTTGTTCATCGCGCCGACGGCGACCTTGGAGATCATCAGATCCGTCAGTTCGTGCACGCTCGCCGGTCCGCCGACCTTCACCGCTCCGCTGTACGTCATACGGATCACCCTAATCCGTGTGACGTACGCGGGGACGGAGTCCGGACAGCCGCTACAGCGGAGGCAGCGTCGGCAGCGCGCCCCCGGTCACGGTCAGTGCCGAGCCGTCGCGGCGGCCGGCCAGCCAGCCGAGGAGGTCGGCCCCCGTACCCCGTACGGACACGGCCGGACCGTACGACCCGCCGCCCGTGGTCCAGGTGCGGCCGTCCTCGGCGGTCACCGTGGTGGCGGGAACGTCCGGGTGGCCGCTGAAGCGGTCGGTGAGGAAGACGATCTCCCGCTCGGTGAAGCCCTCCGGCAGGTCCTCCAGCTCGTAGCCCGCGTCCAGGTCGACGTGGTGGATCTCCAGCTCGATCAGCCGGCGGAAGGGGACCCGGGACGCGGAATCCGTCACGCCGTTGCGCAGGGTGACCGTACGGGACCAGTCGGCCGGTTCGTCCGCCACCGCCTGCAAGCGGTCCGCGCTCTCCCGGAAATCGGCCAGCTGCTCGTCCACGGGGCGCGAGGCGCCGGCCGCGATGTCGGCGTCCCTCATTTCGCTGCTCGCGTACATCGGCAGGCCCCGGAGAACATTTCCGAGCGCGTCGGCGTTACGTGACAAGTGGGTCAGGACATGGCCCCGACTCCATCCGGGCAGCCGTGACGGCTCGGCGAGTGCGGCGTTGTCCCACTTGCCCGCTTCGCTGAGCAGCCGGTCGGTCGCTTCGCGTACAGCTCCCAGGTCGTGCGCATGATCCATCATGCGGCCGAGCCTAGCTCCGCCACCCATTCGGGTGAAGGTGTCCGAGCGCGACCATAAATCGAATGTGCGTGCTATACGCTCGGAGGAGACAAAGCTTCCCACATCGCTGTGGCGCCCCCCATAACCTGGAACGGGGGCTCAGTTCCCCCCGTTTCTCTCTAGAAAGGTGCGGACCGGCGTGGCCGACCGTCTCATCGTCCGTGGCGCGCGCGAGCACAACCTGAAGAACGTCTCGCTCGATCTCCCCCGTGACTCCCTCATCGTCTTCACCGGGCTCTCCGGGTCGGGCAAGTCGTCCCTCGCGTTCGACACGATCTTCGCCGAGGGCCAGCGGCGCTATGTGGAGTCCCTCTCCTCGTACGCCCGGCAGTTCCTCGGCCAGATGGACAAGCCGGACGTCGATTTCATCGAGGGCCTCTCCCCAGCCGTCTCCATCGACCAGAAGTCGACCTCGCGCAACCCGCGCTCGACGGTCGGCACCATCACGGAGGTCTACGACTACCTCCGCCTGCTCTTCGCCCGGATCGGCAAGCCGCACTGCCCCGAGTGCGGGCGCCCCATCGCCCGCCAGTCGCCGCAGGCCATCGTGGACAAGGTCCTCGGCCTGCCCGAGGGCAGCCGCTTCCAGGTGCTCTCGCCGCTCGTGCGCGAGCGCAAGGGCGAGTTCGTCGACCTCTTCGCCGACCTCCAGACCAAGGGGTACAGCCGCGCCCGGGTCGACGGCACCACCATCCAGCTCTCCGAGCCGCCCACGCTCAAGAAGCAGGAGAAGCACACCATCGAGGTGGTCATCGACCGTCTCACCGTCAAGGACAGCGCCAAGCGCCGGCTCACCGACTCGGTGGAGACCGCGCTCGGCCTCTCCGGCGGCATGGTCGTCCTTGACTTCGTCGACCTCCCCGAGGACGACCCCGAGCGCGAGCGCATGTATTCGGAGCACCTCTACTGCGCGTACGACGACCTCTCCTTCGAGGAGCTGGAGCCGCGCTCCTTCTCCTTCAACTCGCCCTTCGGCGCCTGCCCCGACTGCACGGGCATCGGTACGCGGATGGAGGTCGACCCGGAGCTGATCGTTCCGGACGAGGAGAAGTCGCTCGACGAGGGCGCCATCCACCCGTGGTCGCACGGCCACACCAAGGAGTACTTCGGCCGGCTGATCGGCGCGCTGGCCAAGGCGCTCGGCTTCCGCACGGACATCCCCTGGGCCGGACTGCCGCAGCGCGCCAAGAAGGCCCTGCTGTACGGCCACAAGATCCAGACCGAGGTCCGCTACCGCAACCGGTACGGGCGCGAGCGCGCCTACACCACCCCCGCCTTCGAAGGCGCGGTCCAGTTCGTCAAGCGGCGCCACACCGAGGCCGAGAGCGACTCCAGCCGGGAGCGCTTCGAGGGCTACATGCGCGAGGTGCCCTGCCCCACCTGTGAGGGCACCCGGCTCAAGCCGATCGTCCTCGCGGTGACGGTGATGGAGCGGTCCATCGCCGAGGTCGCCGCGATGTCGATCAGCGAGTGCGCCGAGTTCCTGGGCCGCCTCAAGCTGAACGCCCGCGACAAGAAGATCGCCGAGCGGGTCCTCAAGGAGGTCAACGAGCGGCTGAAGTTCCTGGTCGACGTCGGCCTGGACTACCTCTCGCTGAACCGCGCGGCCGGCACGCTCTCCGGCGGCGAGGCCCAGCGCATCCGGCTCGCCACCCAGATCGGCTCCGGCCTGGTCGGCGTGCTGTACGTCCTGGACGAGCCGTCCATCGGGCTGCACCAGCGCGACAACCACCGTCTGATCGAGACCCTGGTCCGGCTCCGCGACATGGGCAACACGCTCATCGTCGTCGAGCACGACGAGGACACCATCAAGGTCGCGGACTGGGTCGTCGACATCGGCCCCGGCGCCGGTGAGCACGGCGGCAAGGTCGTCCACTCCGGCTCGCTCAAGGAGCTGCTGACCAACAAGGAGTCGATCACCGGCCAGTATCTGTCCGGCAAGCGGGCCATCCCGACGCCGGACGTCCGCCGCCCGGTCGACCCCTCCCGCAGCCTCACGGTGCACGGCGCCCGCGAGAACAACCTGCACGACATCGACGTCTCCTTCCCGCTCGGCGTGCTCACCGCTGTCACCGGCGTCTCCGGGTCCGGGAAGTCGACCCTGGTCAACGACATCCTCTACACCCACCTGGCCCGCGAGCTGAACGGCGCCAAGTCGGTTCCCGGCCGCCACACCCGGGTCGACGGCGACGACCTCGTCGACAAGGTGGTCCACGTCGACCAGTCGCCGATCGGCCGGACGCCCCGGTCCAACCCGGCGACGTACACCGGGGTCTTCGACCACGTCCGCAGGCTGTTCGCGGAGACGATGGAGGCGAAGGTGCGCGGCTATCTGCCGGGCCGCTTCTCCTTCAACGTCAAGGGCGGCCGCTGCGAGAACTGCTCCGGCGACGGCACGATCAAGATCGAGATGAACTTCCTGCCCGATGTGTACGTCCCGTGCGAGGTCTGCCACGGTGCGCGCTACAACCGGGAGACCCTGGAGGTCCACTACAAGGGCAAGTCCATCGCCGAGGTGCTGGACATGCCGATCGAGGAGGGCCTGGAGTTCTTCGAGGCCGTCCCGGCGATCGCCCGCCACCTCCGTACGCTGAACGACGTGGGTCTGGGGTACGTCCGGCTCGGCCAGTCCGCGCCGACCCTCTCCGGCGGTGAGGCGCAGCGCGTCAAGCTGGCGAGCGAGCTCCAGAAGCGTTCCACCGGCCGCACGGTCTACGTCCTGGACGAGCCGACCACCGGTCTCCACTTCGAGGACATCAGCAAGCTGATCACGGTCCTCTCCGGCCTGGTCGACAAGGGCAACTCGGTGATCGTCATCGAGCACAACCTGGACGTCATCAAGACCGCCGACTGGGTCATCGACATGGGCCCCGAAGGCGGCAACGGCGGCGGACTGGTCGTCGCCGAGGGCACGCCCGAGGAGGTCGCCTCGGTCCCCGCCAGCCACACCGGGAAGTTCCTCCAGGGAATCCTGGACGCGGACCGGATCAGTGAGGCCGCGGTGCCGTCGGGACGCGGGACGGCTCGTAAGACCGCCGCCCGCAAGACCACCACGGCGAAGAAGGCCACGGCGGCCGGTGCGAAGAAGGCCACCGCCACCAAGGCCACGGCGGCCAAAAAGGCGACGGCGAAGAAAGCCACCGCCACCAAGGCCACCACCGCCGCCGCCAAGAAGGCGACGCGCGCCCGCAAGGCCTGAGAGCCGACGGCTGTGGCCCCCTCCCGCCCAGGAGGGGGCCACAGCCATGACCGGGAGCCACCGCCGTGACCGGGCCCGGCCGCAGGCCGTCCGTTCCCCGCCGGTATCGTCGGTTCCGTCACCGGCGGCAACAGCTTTCGCCGCTTCCCGGCGACACCCGCCCCACCCCGAACAACGATCCGTGGAGTCCGCATGCCCGGCCTGCCCGCCGCCCGCCGTACCGTGCTGAAGGGCGCCGCGCTCGCCGGTGCCGCCGGGCTGGGAGCGGCCGCCTGCTCCACCGAATCCAAGCTCGGCCACGCCAAGTCGCCCACCCCCACCGCCCCCGTCGCGCTCGGCGAGGCCTCCGAGGTGCCCGTCGGCGGCGCCAAGCTCTACCGCGAGCAGCGCCTCGTCGTGAGCTGCCCGGCGAAGGGCGAGTACAAGGCGTTCAGCGCCCAGTGCACCCACGGCGGCTGCGTCCTGAGCAAGCTCGAAGGCACCGAGGGCCACTGCGCCTGCCACGGCAGCCGCTTCGACACCACCACCGGCGAGGTCGTCCAGGGCCCGGCCACCGTGCCGCTGCCCGCCGTCCCGGTCACCGCAGAGGGCGGAAAGCTCGTCGCGGGCCCCAGCGCCTGACCCCGCCGCACGACCCCGGCGCCCGACCCCGTTCCCGTAACGCGGACCGGGCGGTCAGGCCCAGTCCCAGTCGATGCCGACGAGCCCCGGCCGCACCCCCTCCTCCACCACATGCACCGTCCGGTGCCGGCCGGTCAGCGTCAGGTCCCTGCGGGCAGCCCGTGCCGCACCGGCCGAGGACTGCTCGAACCGGCGGCACCGCACCGGCAGCGCCCCCTCGTCGAAGCCGACCTGGAGCACGTACTGCCCGCCGCCGAAGGTGAAGCCGCGCACGTACTCGTCGCTCGCCCCGCCCGTACCGTCCTCGAAGCCGTACCCGAACACGTACGTCTCGCCCGACCGCAGCCGGGTGTCGAAGAGCAGCTCCGCCACCAGCACCCCCGCCTCCGCGTCCCAGCGCACCCGCCCGGTCCGGCAGTTCTCTCCCGCCCGTACGGCGATCCGCGCCGGGTCGCACCCCGGATCGCCCCGGTGGACCGCCAGATAGCGGTCGACCCCGTCCCGGTGCGCCCGTACGACATGGAGCGAGGTCCGGCCCGCCAGCTCGCGCCGGGCCCCGATCCGTACCCGCTCCTGGTGGTCCACCGTGTGCAGTCCGCCGTCCACCGGTGACTCCATCGCCGCCAGCAGCCGTTCCACCGCCCCCGAGGACTCCAGCAGCGAGCGGTACGAGCGCGCCGCCGGGCGCTCCCCGTCCGCGCCGCCGGCCCCTTCCGTCCGGTCCCGCAGCAGCCGCAGCAGCGAGTCGTCCGGCAGCGCGAGCACGTCCTCCAGTGCGCGGACGGCCCGCAGGGACTCCGGCCGACGGGGTCGCCGTACGCCCTGCTGCCAGTAACTCAGGCTGGTCACCCCGAGCTTGACGCCCCGGTGCGCCAGATGGTGCTGCACCCGGTGCAGCGGCAGCCCGCGCACGGAGAGGGCGGTGCGCAGGGCCAGATGGAAGGGGCCGGTGTGCAGCACCCGGGCCAGTTCTCTCTCGGTGTGCCGCATAAGGGCCTCCGGTGAACGTTCACGTGGGGGAGAGGGGACACCGCCCCCGGGGGATGCGGGGGAGCAGGTGACGGGGCTGCGCCGTTCACACGGGCGTCGCGCCGTTCACACCGTGATGTCACTCCGCATTGAAGCGTGTTGACCTGTTCCGGACAACGCTCGATGCTCCTCATCAGCGTCCGGACGCGCTCCTCCGATCCCCGCCCCCCGCCTTGGGAGGAACGCCATGCGCAACCGAAGAATCCGTCGCCGAAGGCTGCCGTTCACGGCCCTTCTCGCCGCCGCCCTCCTCGCCGTCCCCGCGGCCACCGCCACCGCGGCCCAGTCGGACAGCGGTGTCTCCGTCGCCGCCGCCCAGCGCCTCAACATCACCATGCAGGCCCAGCAGAAGACCAACTGGTGCTGGGCGGCCGGCGGCAACACCATCGCCGCCTGGTTCGGCCGCAGCTACTCCCAGAACCAGTTCTGCAACGCCTCCTTCAACCGCTCGCAGAACACCGAGTGCCCCAACTCGCAGGCCACCCTCGGCAACGTCCAGACCGGCCTGTCCTGGACCGGCGTCCGGCCCGGCAGCTATGTCACCGGCTGGCTGCGCTACCCGACCGTCCAGGCCGAGATAGCCGCCCAGCGGCCCATCGAGACCCGCATCCAGTGGTCGTCCGGCGGCGGCCACATGCACGTCGTCTACGGCTACGACGACGCCAACAGCTGGGTCTACTGGGGCGACCCGTGGCCCTCCAGCGACCGCTACAACTGGGCCTCGCACTCCTGGTACGTGAACAACAACCAGTTCTCCTGGACCCACTCGCTCTACCGGATCGGGGCGTGAGGACATGACCGCGACCACCCGGCGCCTCGCCGTCACCACCGCACTCGCCGCCACCGCCCTGCTCGCCGCAGCACCCGTCGCCTCCGCCGACGGGACGCCCGCCCCGCCCAAGCTGACCGCCGCCACGCTCGAAGCCGCCCACGAGGCCGCCTCCGCACCGGCCACCCTGGACACCCTGTCCCGGTTCTTCGCCCGGGAGGGCGCGGTGGCGCGTACGGCGGCCGCCCCGCGCATCGAGGCGAAGACCGTCCCCGTACGTACGCTCTCGGCCGCGTTCGTCGCCGGGAAGCCGGGGGCCGCGCCCAGCAACCTGGACTACCTCGCCGCCACCGCCGTCTCCTCCGACGGCCAGAAGGCCTCCCTGTGGACCGTCCCCTGGGCCGGCGCGAGCGGAGCGTGGCAGGTGGTGAACATCGCCACCGGTGACGACGAGGCCCACTACACCGCGCGGGGGGCTCGCGCGCTCCCCGGCGGCACGGTCTTCCGGGAGCCGCAGATCGACGCCTGGTACGTCCACGACGCCTCCCGGGTCCTCCCGCTGGACGAGGACGCGACGGCGGCCGTGGGCGCCAAGGGCACCACCCTGAACGCCTACCGGACCCGGGTGAACGAGGCGTACGGCGACAAGCTGCCCGGCTCCGGCTACGCGAAGTCCGGCAAGGCGGGAGGCTACGGCCCCGGGGCGGCGGCAGGCACCGAAGCCCAGGCCCCCGCCGCCGAGGGCCCGGCCCCGGCGCCCGGCTCCGCGCTCGCCGACGCGGCGGGTACGGGCACCCCGGACACCGCCCTGACCACCGTCTCCACGATGGCCGGAGCCGGGGCCCTGCTCGCCCTGGCGCTCGGCGGAGCCGCCGCCGTACGCCACCGCGTCCGCACCCGGCAGAACCCCGCGCCGGACGCCTGATCGGATCGCTCCGGGGCACGCACGCCCCGGGACGGCCGTTCATGGAGCCGCGCTCCGGGGCCGCCGGCACCCCCGGCGCCCCGGAGCGCACCGGTCACCCGGAGGACGACGTCCTGTCACACCCCGCAAGTAGGGTGTGAACCATGGCAGACCCCTCCAGCTACCGCCCCAGCCCGGGGCAGATCCCCGACTCCCCGGGGGTCTACAAGTTCCGCGACGAGCACCGCCGGGTGATCTACGTCGGGAAGGCCAAGAACCTCCGCCAGCGCGTGGCCAACTACTTCCAGGACCTGGCCAATCTCCACCCGCGTACGCGCTCGATGGTCACGACCGCCGCCTCCGTCGAGTGGACGGTGGTCTCCACCGAGGTCGAGGCGCTCCAGCTGGAGTACACCTGGATCAAGGAGTTCGACCCCCGGTTCAACGTCAAGTACCGGGACGACAAGAGCTATCCCTACCTCGCCGTCACGCTGAACGAGGAGTTCCCCCGCGTCCAGGTGATGCGCGGCGCCAAGAAGAAGGGCGTACGCTACTTCGGTCCGTACGGGCACGCCTGGGCGATCCGCGAGACCGTCGACCTGATGCTCCGCGTCTTCCCCGTCCGCACCTGCTCCGCCGGCGTCTTCAAGAACGCCGCCCGCACCGGCCGCCCCTGCCTGCTCGGCTACATCGACAAGTGCTCGGCCCCCTGCGTCGGCCGGGTCACCCCCGAGGAGCACCGCGAGCTGGCCGAGGACTTCTGCGACTTCATGGCCGGGCGCACGGGCACCTACATCCGCCGCCTGGAAAAGGAGATGACGCAGGCGGCCGAGGAGATGGAGTACGAGCGCGCCGCCCGCCTCCGGGACGACGCCGTGGCCCTCAAGCGGGCCATGGAGAAGAGCGCCGTCGTCCTCGCGGACGCCACCGACGCCGACCTGATCGCCGTCGCCGAGGACGAGCTGGAGGCGGCCCTCCAGATCTTCCACGTGCGCGGCGGCCGGGTGCGCGGCCAGCGCGGCTGGGTCACCGACAAGGTCGAGGCGGTCGACACGGCCGGCCTCGTCGAACACGCCCTCCAGCAGCTGTACGGGGAGGAGCGCGGCGAAGCCGTCCCCAAGGAGGTCCTGGTCCCCGCCCTGCCCGAGGACACCGAAGCGGTCTCCCAGTGGCTCGCCGAGCGCCGGGGCTCCCAGGTCAGCCTGCGCATTCCGCAGCGCGGCGACAAGAAGGACCTCATGGAGACGGTCCAGCGCAACGCCCAGCAGGCGCTCGGCCTGCACAAGACCAAACGCGCCTCCGACCTCACCACCCGCTCCCGGGCCCTGGAGGAGATCGCCGAGGCGCTCGGCCTGGACGCGGCCCCGCTGCGCATCGAGTGCTACGACATCTCCCACCTCCAGGGGGATGACGTGGTGGCCTCCATGGTGGTCTTCGAGGACGGCCTCGCCCGCAAGAGCGAGTACCGCCGCTTCCAGATCAAGGGCTTCGAGGGCCAGGACGACGTCCGCTCGATGCACGAGGTGATCGGCCGCCGCTTCAAGCGCTACCTCCAGGAGAAGGAGCGCATGGGGGAGTGGGAACAGCCCCCCTCGGCGACCGACCCAGCCGCCACCGGCCCCGTCCCCGCTCCCACCGGCCCCGTCCCCGCTCACCCCGCCGCCTCCCCGGCCGACGAGATCGACCCCCGGGAGGACGACGGCCGGCCGAAGCGGTTCGCCTACCCGCCGCAGCTCGTCGTCGTCGACGGCGGGCAGCCCCAGGTCGCCGCCGCCAAGCGCGCCCTGGACGAGCTGGGCATCGACGACATCGCCGTCTGCGGCCTGGCCAAGCGGCTGGAGGAGGTCTGGCTCCCCGATGACGACGACCCCGTCGTCCTGCCCCGATCCAGCGAGGGCCTCTACCTCCTCCAGCGCGTCCGGGACGAGGCCCACCGCTTCGCCATCACCTACCAGCGCGCCAAGCGGGCCAAGCGCATCCGTACGAGCCCCCTGGACGACGTGGCGGGCCTGGGCGAGACCCGCAAGCAGGCCCTGATCAAGCATTTCGGCTCCGTGAAGAAGCTCCGGCAGGCGACAATCGAGGAGATCTGCGAGGTCCCCGGGATAGGGCGCAGGACGGCCGAATCGGTGGCGGTAGCCCTCGCCTCGGCGGCCCCCGCGGCCCCTGCCGTGAACACGGCCACAGGAGAGATCATGGAAGAGGACGACGGGGGCACGTCATGACCGAGCACACCCGCCGGGCCGACGGCGGGGGCGACGCCGACAGCGCGCCCACCGACGACCGGCAGCACGAACGAACAGACCGAGCAGACGGAGCAGACGTGAGTACGAACACCACGAACGAGACGGGCGAGGCAGTGGCGCCGGCCATTCCCGAGCTGGTGATCATCTCCGGCATGTCCGGCGCCGGACGCAGCACCGCCGCCAAGTGTCTGGAGGACCTCGGCTGGTTCGTCGTCGACAACCTGCCGCCCGCGCTGATCCCCACCATGGTGGAGCTCGGCGCCCGCTCCCAGGGCAATGTGGCGCGGATCGCCGTCGTCGTCGACGTGCGCGGCCGGCGCTTCTTCGACAACCTCCGCGAATCCCTCGCCGACCTGGAGGCCAAGCACGTCACCCGGCGGATCGTCTTCCTGGAGTCCTCCGACGACGCCCTGGTCCGCCGCTTCGAGTCCGTCCGCCGCCCGCACCCGCTCCAGGGCGACGGCCGCATCGTCGACGGCATCGCCGCCGAGCGCGACCTGCTGCGCGAGCTGCGCGGCGACGCCGACCTGGTCATCGACACCTCCAGCCTCAACGTGCACGAGCTGCGTGCCAAGATGGACGCCCAGTTCGCGGGCGAGTCGGAGCCGGAGCTGCGCGCCACGGTGATGTCCTTCGGCTACAAGTACGGCCTGCCCGTCGACGCCGACCTGGTCGTGGACTGCCGCTTCCTGCCCAACCCGCACTGGGTCCCGGAGCTGCGTCCCTTCACCGGCCTCAACGAGGAGGTCTCCGCCTACGTCTTCGACCAGCCGGGCGCCAAGGAGTTCCTCAACCAGTACACGGAGCTGCTCCAGCTGATCGCCGCCGGCTACCGCCGCGAGGGCAAGCGGTACGTGACCATCGCCGTGGGCTGCACGGGCGGCAAGCACCGCTCCGTCGCCATGTCGGAGAAGCTCTCCGCCCGCCTCGCCGCCGAAGGTATCGAGACCGTCCTCGTCCACCGGGACATGGGGCGCGAGTGACCGGTCGCAATCTGCGGATGCGGCGGCTGAGCCGCGCCACCTCGGCGCTCTCCGGCCGCAAACGCGGTGGACAGCCCAAGGTCGTCGCCCTCGGCGGCGGCATGGGCCTCTCGGCGTCCCTGGCGGCGCTGCGCCGGATCACCGGCGACCTCACGGCCGTGGTCACCGTCGCCGACGACGGCGGCTCCAGCGGCCGGCTCCGCGAGGAGCTGGGCGTCCTGCCCCCCGGCGACCTGCGCAAGGCGCTCGCCGCGCTCTGCGGCGACGACGACTGGGGCCGCACCTGGTCCCGGGTCATCCAGCACCGGTTCGAGTCCAAGGGCGACCTCCACGAGCACGCGGTCGGCAATCTGCTGATCGTCGCCCTCTGGGAGCAGCTCGGCGACCACGTCCAGGCCCTCGACCTGGTCGGCAAGCTGCTCGGCGCGCAGGGCCGGGTGCTGCCCATGTCCGCCGTGCCGCTGGAGCTCCAGGCGCTGGTCAAGGGCCATGACCCGGAGCTGCCCGACGCCATCGTCACCGTGCGCGGCCAGGCCACCGTCGCGCTCACCCCGGGCGAGGTGCAGTCCGTGCACGTCGTCCCGCCCGACCCGCCGGCCGTCCCGGAAGCCGTCGAGGCGGTCCTCGACGCGGACTGGGTGGTGCTCGGCCCGGGCTCCTGGTTCTCCTCGGTGATCCCGCACCTCCTGGTGCCGGAACTGCTCGACGCACTGGTCACCACGAAGGCCCGCAAGGTGCTGTCGTTGAATCTCGCACCACAGCCCGGTGAAACCGAGGGGTTCTCACCGCAGCGTCATTTGGAGGTTTTGGGACGACACGCCCCTAAACTCGCCTTGGACGTGGTGCTGGCCGACGAGGCAGCCGTGCCCGACCGCGCATCGCTCGACGACGCCGCCAAGCGGCTCGGGGCGGCGGTCGAGCTGGCGCCGGTGGCATCGCCCGACGGCGTTCCGGTCCATGATCAGGAGCTGTTGGCCGCCGCGTACGACCGTATTTTTCGGATGCATGGAAGGATCGGCCCATGGCGATGACGCCAGCGGTGAAGGACGAAATCTCTCGGCTTCCCGTCACCCGGACCTGCTGCAGGAAGGCAGAGGTCTCGGCGATTCTTCGGTTCGCGGGCGGGCTGCACCTGGTGAGCGGCCGCATTGTGATCGAGGCGGAGCTGGACACCGCGATGGCGGCGCGCCGGCTCAAGCGCGACATCCTCGAGATCTTCGGGCACAGCTCGGAGCTGATCGTGATGGCCCCGGGCGGACTGCGGCGCGGCTCGCGCTATGTCGTACGGGTGGTGGCGGGCGGCGACCAGCTGGCCCGCCAGACCGGCCTGGTGGACGGCCGCGGCCGCCCCATCCGCGGGCTGCCGCCGCAGGTGGTCTCGGGGGCCACCTGCGACGCCGAGGCCGCCTGGCGCGGGGCGTTCCTCGCGCACGGCTCCCTCACCGAGCCCGGCCGCTCCTCCTCGCTGGAGGTCACCTGCCCAGGACCGGAGGCGGCCCTCGCCCTGGTCGGCGCGGCCCGCCGGCTCTCCATCGCCGCCAAGGCCCGCGAGGTGCGCGGCGTGGACCGGGTCGTCGTCCGCGACGGCGACGCCATCGGCGCCCTGCTCACCCGGCTCGGCGCCCACGAGTCGGTGCTGGCCTGGGAGGAGCGCCGGATGCGGCGCGAGGTCCGCGCCACGGCCAACCGCCTCGCCAACTTCGATGACGCGAACCTGCGCCGCTCGGCCCGCGCGGCGGTCGCCGCCGGGGCCCGGGTGGGGCGCGCGCTGGAGATCCTCGGCGAGGAGGTCCCCGAGCACCTCGCGGCGGCCGGCCGGCTCCGCATGGAGCACAAGCAGGCCTCGCTGGAGGAGCTGGGAGCGCTCGCCGAACCGCCGCTGACGAAGGACGCGGTCGCCGGCCGGATCCGCCGCCTGCTGGCCATGGCCGACAAGCGCGCCCAGGACCTCGGCATCCCCGGCACGGAGGCCACGCTCAGCGAGGAGCTGGCGGACGGCCTGGTCGGCTGAGCCGAGCGGCGGCCCGGGACCAACGTCCCGGTCCGCACCGGGACCAAGGTCCTGAAGCGTGAACGGAGGCCCGTGACCCTACTGGGGAGTACGGGCCTCCCGGCGTATCCCGGTGGCGCGTACGGCCCCTCTCGATGTCACCCCGGAGCCCTAGGAGGGGTAGGGTCGGAGGCGGTCGGGGACATCCCTATACAACTCGCCGGCGTCGAAAACCGGCGTACCTATACGAGGAGATCGGTTCGTGACGATCCGCGTAGGCATCAACGGCTTTGGCCGCATCGGTCGTAACTACTTCCGCGCGCTGCTGGAGCAGGGTGCGGACATCGAGATCGTGGCTGTCAACGACCTGGGTGACACTGCGACCACGGCTCACCTGCTGAAGTACGACACCATCCTGGGTCGTCTCAAGGCAGAGGTCAGCCACACCGCCGACACCATCACGGTCGACGGTCACACCATCAAGGTGCTCTCCGAGCGCAACCCGGCCGACATCCCCTGGGGTGAGCTGGGCGTCGACATCGTCATCGAGTCGACCGGCATCTTCACCAAGAAGGCCGACGCGGAGAAGCACATCGCCGGTGGCGCCAAGAAGGTCCTCATCTCGGCTCCGGCCAAGGACGAGGACATCACCATCGTGATGGGCGTCAACCAGGACAAGTACGACGCGGCCAACCACCACGTCATCTCCAACGCCTCCTGCACCACCAACTGTGTGGCGCCGATGGCCAAGGTTCTCGACGAGAACTTCGGCATCGTCAAGGGCCTGATGACGACGGTCCACGCGTACACCAACGACCAGCGCATCCTGGACTTCCCGCACTCGGACCTGCGCCGCGCCCGCGCCGCCGCCGAGAACATCATCCCGACGACGACCGGCGCCGCCAAGGCCACCGCCCTGGTCCTCCCGCAGCTCAAGGGCAAGCTCGACGGCATTGCGATGCGCGTCCCGGTCCCGACCGGCTCCGCCACCGACCTCGTCGTCACCCTGGACCGCGAGGTCACCAAGGACGAGGTCAACGCCGCGTTCAAGAAGGCCTCCGACGACGGCGACCTCAAGGGCTTCCTGACGTACACCGAGGACCCGATCGTCTCCTCGGACATCGTCGGCGACCCGTCGTCCTGCACCTTCGACTCCTCCCTGACCATGGTCCAGGAGGGGAACACGGTGAAGATCCTCGGCTGGTACGACAACGAGTGGGGCTACTCCAACCGTCTCGTCGACCTCACGGTCTTCGTCGGCGAGCAGCTCTGACCCTCGGGTCGGCAGGCACAACGATGTGAGTGAAGGGGCTCGGTCGGCGCAACGACGCGCAGGCCGAGCCCCTTAGCATGCTCATCGGTCCTCCCAAGGAGTAAACGGAACAGATGAAGACGATCGACGAACTTCTCACCGAAGGGGTCGCCGGCAGGCGGGTATTCGTCCGCGCCGACCTCAACGTGCCGCTGGACGGCACCACCATCACCGACGACGGCCGGATCCGCGCCGTCCTGCCGACGGTCTCCAAGCTCGCCGAGGCCGGCGCGCGCGTCGTCGTCGCCTCGCACCTCGGCCGCCCCAAGGGCGCCCCGGACCCGGCGTTCTCGCTGGCGCCCGCCGCCGCGCGCCTCGGTGAACTCCTCGGTGCCGACGTCGCCTTCGCGACCGACACCGTCGGCGACTCCGCCCGCTCCACCGTCGCGGGCCTCACCGACGGCCAGGTCGCCGTCGTCGAGAACCTCCGCTTCAACGCCGGTGAGACCTCCAAGGACGACGCCGAGCGCGGCGCCTTCGCCGACCAGCTCGCCGAGCTCGCCGACGTGTACGTGGGCGACGGCTTCGGTGCCGTACACCGCAAGCACGCCTCGGTCTACGACCTCCCGGCCCGGCTGCCGCACTACGCGGGCTACCTCATCGCCACCGAGGTCGGCGTGCTGAAGAAGCTCACCACCGACGTCAAGCGCCCGTACGCCGTCGTTCTCGGCGGGGCCAAGGTCTCCGACAAGCTCGGCGTCATCGACCACCTGCTGGAGCGGGCCGACCGCATCCTCATCGGCGGCGGCATGGCGTACACCTTCCTCAAGGCCCAGGGCCACGAGGTCGGCAGCTCGCTGCTCCAGGAGGACCAGATCCCCGCCGTGCGGGAGTACCTGCGGCGCGCGGAGGAGAAGGGCGTGGAGTTCGTCCTCCCGGTCGACGTCGTCGTCGCCCCCGCCTTCCCCGACCTGAAGACCAAGGCCCCGGCCGACGCCACCACCGTCGCCGCCGACGCCATTCCGGCCGGTCAGATGGGTCTGGACAACGGGCCGGAGACCAACAAGCTCTACGCGTCGAAGCTCGCCGACGCGGCCACCGTCTTCTGGAACGGCCCCATGGGCGTCTTCGAGCACCCCGACTTCGCCGACGGCACCCGCGCGGTCGCCCAGGCGCTCGTCGACTCCCCGGCCCTCAGCGTCGTCGGCGGTGGCGACTCCGCCGCGGCCGTCCGCATCCTGGGCTTCGACGAGAATGCTTTCGGACATATTTCGACCGGTGGCGGCGCCAGCCTCGAATACCTCGAGGGCAAGACGCTTCCCGGCCTCGCCGCACTGGAGGACTGAACCTCAATGACCACCCGCACCCCGCTGATGGCGGGCAACTGGAAGATGAACCTCAACCACCTCGAGGCCATCGCCCACGTCCAGAAGCTCTCCTTCGCCCTGGCCGACAAGGACTACGACGCCGTCGAGGTCGCCGTCCTGCCGCCCTTCACCGACCTGCGCTCCGTGCAGACCCTGGTGGACGGCGACAAGCTGAAGATCAAGTACGGCGCCCAGGACATCTCGGCGCACGACTCCGGTGCGTACACCGGTGAGATCTCCGGCGCCATGCTCGCCAAGCTGCGCTGCACCTACGTGGCCGTCGGCCACAGCGAGCGCCGCCAGTACCACGGCGAGAGCGACGAGATCTGCAACGCCAAGGTGAAGGCCGCCTACAAGCACGGGCTGACCCCGATCCTCTGCGTCGGCGAGGGCCTGGACATCCGCAAGGCCGGTGACCAGGTCTCCTACACCCTCGCGCAGCTCGACGGCGCCCTGAAGGACATCCCGGCCGAGCAGGCCGAGTCCATCGTCATCGCCTACGAGCCGGTCTGGGCGATCGGGACCGGCGAGGTCGCCACCCCCGAGGACGCCCAGGAGGTCTGCGGTGCGATCCGCCGCCGGCTGGCCGAGCTGTACTCGCCGGAGCTGGCCGACGCCGTCCGCATCCAGTACGGCGGCTCGGTGAAGTCCGGCAACGTGGCGGCCATCATGGCGCAGCCCGACGTGGACGGCGCCCTGATCGGCGGCGCCGCGCTGGACGCCGACGAGTTCGTCAAGATCGTCCGCTTCCGCGACCAGTGAGTATGCGGTAGCGCGGATCCGTCGTACCCTTGCGGGGGCCGAGGGGGTTGTCACCCTCCGGCCCCCGCTGTACGTACAGGCAGTAGTCGAGAATTCTGAAAGTAGGGACCAGCCGTGGTTATGGCGTTCCAGATCGCTCTGATCGTCTTCAGCCTGCTGCTGATGCTGCTGGTGCTCATGCACAAGGGCAAGGGCGGCGGCCTCTCCGACATGTTCGGTGGCGGAATGCAGTCGTCCGTCGGTGGCTCCTCCGTCGCCGAACGTAACCTCGACCGCATCACCGTCGTGGTGGGCCTGGTCTGGTTCGCGTGCGTCGTCGTCCTCGGTCTGCTGGTCAAGCTGGGCGACTGACCCGACGCCCGCGATTGCCGGTGAAGGTGTAACTCCTTTCACTGGACGCGCGTTGGGCCTTACGTAGACTGGGGCTTCGTCGAGCACCATCAGGCAGGGAGTTACGACCGTGGCAAGTGGCAACGCGATCCGGGGAAGCCGGGTCGGAGCGGGGCCGATGGGTGAGGCCGAGCGGGGCGAGTCCGCGCCGCGCCTCCGCATCTCCTTCTGGTGCTCGAACGGGCACGAGACGCAGCCGAGCTTCGCCCATGACGCGCAGGTGCCGGACACCTGGGACTGCCCGCGCTGCGGCTTCCCGGCCGGCCAGGACAAGGACAGCCCCCCGGACCCGCCCCGCACCGAGCCGTACAAGACGCACCTCGCGTACGTACGCGAGCGGCGCAGCGACGAGGACGGCGAGGCGATCCTCGCCGAGGCGCTGGCCAAGCTCCGCGGCGAGATCTGACGTTCCGCGCAGCTCCACGGACCACCCCAGTCGTTCACCGGCCGGACACCCCACGGGTGTCCGGCCGGACTGCTTTTCCGCGCCGTGGCCCGCGTCCGCGCCACCCGCCTCCTCGATCAATTAGGTTGGAGGGGCAGCGGGGATGCTGACGTACAAGAAGAAGTGGGCTGATATCCGGGATGAACGCAGCAAGCCGAACCAAGCTCAACCAGACCCCCGAGTGGACGGCTCTCGCCAAGCACCGTGAGGAGTTCGGCGCGGCCCAGCTGCGCGAACTCTTCGCGCAGCAGCCGGACCGGGGCACCGCCTACACCCTCCGGGTCGGCGACCTCCACCTCGACTACTCCAAGCACCTGGTCACCGACGAGACGCTGCGCCTGCTGCGCGAGCTCGCCGCCGCCACCGGGGTCGAGAAGCTGCGGGACGCGATGTTCCGCGGCGAGAAGATCAACACCACCGAGGACCGGGCCGTCCTGCACACCGCGCTGCGCGCCCCGCGCGGAGCGGTGATCGAGGTCGACGGCGAGAACGTCGTGCCCGCCGTGCACGCCGTCCTGGACAAGATGGCCGCCTTCGCCGACAAGGTCCGGGCGGGGGAGTGGACCGGCCACACCGGCAAACCGATCAAGAACATCGTCAACATCGGCATCGGCGGCTCCGACCTCGGCCCCGCCATGGCGTACGAGGTGCTGCGCTCCTTCACGGACCGCTCCCTCACCGTCCGGTTCGTCTCCAACGTCGACGGCGCCGACCTCCACGAGGCGGTCCGCGACCTGGACCCCGCCGAGACGCTGTTCATCGTCGCCTCGAAGACGTTCACCACGATCGAGACGATCACCAACGCCACCTCCGCCCGCGACTGGCTCCTCACCGAGCTGCGGGCCGGTCAGGACGCCGTCGCGAAGCACTTCGTGGCGCTGTCGACCAACGCGGAGAAGGTCGAGGAGTTCGGCATCGACACGGCCAACATGTTCGAGTTCTGGGACTGGGTCGGCGGCCGCTACTCCTACGACTCCGCGATCGGCCTCTCGCTGATGATCGCCATCGGCCCGGACCGGTTCCGCGAGATGCTCGACGGCTTCCACCTCGTCGACGAGCACTTCCGTACCGCCCCCGCCGAGGAGAACGCCCCGCTCCTCCTCGGCCTCCTCGGCGTCTGGTACGGCAACTTCTTCGACGCCCAGTCGCACGCGGTGCTGCCCTACAGCCACTACCTGTCGAAGTTCACCGCCTACCTCCAGCAGCTCGACATGGAGTCCAACGGCAAGTCCGTCGACCGCGAGGGCGACCCGGTCGACTGGCAGACCGGACCGGTCGTCTGGGGCACCCCCGGCACCAACGGGCAGCACGCGTACTACCAGTTGATCCACCAGGGCACCAAGCTGATCCCGGCGGACTTCATCGGCTTCGCCGCCCCGGTCCACGACCTGCTGCCCGGCCTGATCGCCCAGCACGACCTGCTGATGGCCAACTTCTTCGCCCAGACCCAGGCGCTCGCCTTCGGCAAGACGCCCGACGAGGTCCGCGCGGAGGGCGTACCGGAGGAGCTCGTCCCGCACAAGACGTTCCGCGGCAACCACCCGACGACCACGATCCTCGCCGACAAGCTGACCCCCTCGGTCCTCGGCCAGCTCATCGCGCTCTACGAGCACAAGGTCTTCGTCCAGGGCGCCATCTGGAACATCGACTCCTTCGACCAGTGGGGCGTCGAGCTCGGCAAGGTCCTCGCCAAGAAGATCGAGCCCGTCCTGACCGGGAAGGCCTCCACCGGAGAGCTCGACAGCTCCACCGCCGCCCTGGTCACCGCCTACCGCACGCTGCGGGGGCGCTGAGCCCATGCCGGAGGGGGAGGGGACGGCGGAGATATGGCTGCGGCCGCCGCGCAACACGCTGAACGAGCGGGTCGTCAGCTGGTGGCGGGTCCAGTGGCTGCTGATGACGGCGGTACCCGTCGTCCCGCTGGCCGTCCTGGGCGCGCTGATCGAACCCGCCCGCTTCTGGCTGCTGCTGCCCGCCGTGGTTCTCGCCGCGGCGGGCGGCGGGGCCGCCGTCCTCCTCCCGCTCTGGTGGTTCCGCACCCACCGCTGGGAGGTCACCGAGGACGCGGTGTACGTACGCACGGGGTTCTTCTGGCAGGAGTGGCGGATCGCGCCGATGTCCCGCATCCAGACCGTGGACACCGTGCGCGGCCCGCTGGAACAGCTCTTCCGGCTCGCCACCGTCACGGTCACCACCGCCTCCTCCAAGGGCGCGGTACGGATCGAGGGCCTGGACCACGAGATCGCCGCCGAACTGGCCGAACGGCTCACCCGCATCACCCGCGCCACCCCCGGCGACGCCACATGAGCACCCCGCAGACCCCGTACGCCCCCGAGGACGGCTGGCGCCGGCTCGACCCGCGTACGGTCCTGGTCACCGCCCTCGTCGTGGCGGGCGTCGTCGCGGGTGCCGCCGTGCCCGCCACCCTCGGCCTCGCCCGCTGGCTCGGGCTCCCCGGCGCGGTGCTATGGGCGCTCGCCGCGGCCGTCGGCATCATCGGGGTCGCGGCGGGCGCCGACCGGGTCCGCTGGCACCGCACCCGCTACCGGATCGGCGCGGAGCGCGTCGACCTCCACACCGGCCTCCTCCTCGTCAAGCGCCGCTCCCTGGCCCGCGAGCGCATCCGCACCGTCGATCTCACCGCCAACCTGCTGCTGCGCCTCCTGGGCCTCGTCACCGTCAGGATCGGCACCGGCGAGCACGGCGGCGACTCCACCCTGGAGCTGGACCCGGTCACCCGCGCCGAGGGCGAACGGCTCCGCCTCCTCCTGCTGGAACGCGCCACCACCCCCCAGCCCGGGGAACACCGCGACGGCGAACTGGCCACGCTGGACCCCCGCTGGATCCGCTACGCACCGGTCTCCTTCGTCGCCCCCATGCTCGGCGGCGCGGCCGTCGGTGCCGTCATGCAGATCAGCGAGTGGGTGGGCGCGCAGGGCGAGGTCATCGCCTGGGTCGGCGACCGCTTCCAGGAGACCCCGCTCCTGTGGGTGATCGTCACCCTCGTCGCGGCCGCCCTGGCCGCGGGTGTCGTCGGGGCGCTCGGCCTCTGGATCGAGATGTGGTGGAACTACCGCCTGGAGCGCGAGCCCGGCGGCACCATCCGGGTCCGGCGCGGGCTGTTCACCTCCCGGTCCATCTCCGTCGAGGAGGCCCGGCTGCGCGGTGTGGACCTGGTCGAACCCCTCGGCGTACGGCTGGTCGGCGCCGCCCGGCTGGACGCCATCACCACCGGGCTCGCCCAGGACAACGAGTCCAAGAACGCCGACCACAACACGGTCCTCCCGGCCGTGCCGCGCCCGCTGGCCGACTCCGTGGCCGCCGCGATACTGCGTGAGGAGGCCACCCCGACCGGCGCCCCGCTGACCCGCCACCCGCGCGCCGCCCGGGGCCGTCGGCTGCGCTGGTCGCTCGCCGCCGCCCTCGCCCCGGTCCTGCTGCTCACCCTGCTCGGGGCGCTGCTCACCCCCGTACTCCTGTGGATCGCGCTCGGCTGCGCGGTGGTGTTCCTGCCGCTCGCGGTGGCGCTGGCGCTGGACGCGTACCGGAACCTCGGCCACGCGCTCTCCGGCCGCTACCTGGTCACCCGCTCCGGCACGCTCCGCCGCTCCACCGCCGCCCTGGAGCGGGCCGGGGTGATCGGCTGGACCGTCAAGCAGTCGTACTTCCAGCGGCGGGCGGGGCTGCTCACCCTCACGGCCACCACGGCCGCCGGAGGGGGCGCGTACTCGGCGTACGACACCGATGCGGCCGAGGGCCTCACCTTCGCCGCCGAAGCCGTCCCCGGGCTGCTGGAGCCCTTCCTGGAGCGGGATGTGCGCCCCGGCCCGTGACGGACGGTCCCAGGAACGCGAGGCGCGCCCCGGCCCGTGACGGACGGCACAATCGGCCGTCTGGGCTCCCGTCCCCGCGTGGGCGACGATAGTGATCATGACCTTCACCCACCGTCGTACGGTCCTCACCGCCCTGGCCACCGCCGCCGTCAGCGGCCCGCTGCTCGGCTCGCTCACCGCGACGCCCGCCCACGCCACGGACGACCTGGACATCTACACCTCCAACACCGACCTCTACAAGAAGCTCGCCGGGCAGGAGGGCGTCGAGTTCGCCCGCCGCTACAAGAGACACGAGTACGCCGACCACTCGGCGCCGCAGAGATACCCGTACAACCGGACCACCGTCATGGCCCTGCACGGCGGCGGCATCGAGACCGGCACCTCCGAACTGTGCCTCGGCATAGCCGGCTACCACCCGGCCACGCTCGCCCCGCTCCAGGACGGCCACGGCGTGCACGACTACTGGATGTTCGAGGGACTGCGCTCCTCCGGCAACCGCGACCTGCACGTCACCGCCAAGAACTGCGACGACCATGTCGCCATCTCCATGGCGGCCTCCAGCCTCAACGTCCTGAGCCTGCACGGCTGTACGTCGGCACAGGCCGGCACCGTCCCGCAGGCTGTGGTGGTCGGCGGGCTCAACACCCGCTTCAAAACCCTGCTCAAGGCGGAGTTCGACAAGGTGGGCATCGCCTGGCGGGACGGGAACGAGACGCCCGACCTGGCCGGCGTCAACCCCGCCAACCCCGTCAACCGCACCATGCTCTCCAAGGGCGGTCAGCTGGAGCTCACCACGGAGCTGCGCGCCGCCATGTTCACGAACAACACCCGGCCGGGCCGGGCCGGCTCCACGACGCCGGTCTTCGACCGCTTCGTCGGCGCCTGCCGAGCCGCGATCACCAAGCTGGAGCAGGGCACGGACCAGGTCATCCTCTGATCTGCGGGCCCCTCAGCCGCCGTGCGTCGTGTCGATGACGCAGAAACGGTTGCCCTCGGGGTCGGCGAGGACCACGAAGTCCGGGTCCGGCGGGTAGAGCTCCCACGCGACCCGCTCGGCGCCCAGGCCCATCAGCCGCTCCACCTCGGCCTCCTGCTCGTCCGAGTAGAGGTCGAGGTGGACCCGGGGGACCTCCTGGACGGGGGAGGCGGAGCGCCCCAACGCCACGCCGACGCCGGGCCCTTCGACCGGGACCAGCACCACCCAGTCGTCCGTCCCCGGCTCGCGCTCGGTGTACGTGAGCGCCGCCTTCCAGAAGGCGGCGGCCCTCGCCACGTCGGTCGCACCCATCACCACGGTTCCGATATGCACCATGGGGGCGAGCTTTTCACGCCGCAGGCCCGGCCCGCTGAGAAAAAGCGGGCCGGGCCTGGTCATACGCAACTTTCAGGCGGACGCTGGCGGATACAGCGCGCGCGGCAGCTGCGAAGCCGCCGCCGCGTCCAGCAGCCAGAGCGTCCGGCTGCGGCCGTACGCGCCCGCCGCCGGGGCCTGGATCTCCCCGGCGCCCGACAGCGCGATGGCCGCGGCCTCCGCCTTGTCCTCGCCCGCCGCCAGCAGCCACACCTCACGCGCCGCGCGGATCGCGGGGAGCGTGAGCGAGACGCGGACCGGCGGCGGCTTGGGGGCCCCGTGCACACCGACGACGGTGCGCTCGGTCTCCCGTACCGCAGGCAGCTCCGGGAAGAGCGAGGCGACATGCGTGTCCGGGCCGACGCCCAGCATCAGCACGTCGAACGCCGGAACCCCGCCGTGGTCCTCCGGCCCCGCGGCGGCGGCCAGTTCGGCCGCGTACGCCGCCGCCGCCTCGTCCACGTCCTTGCCGTACGGGCCGTCCGACGCGGGCATCGCGTGCACCCGGGCCGGGTCGAGCGGCACCGCGTCGAGCAGCGCCTCACGGGCCTGGGTGACGTTCCGCTCGGGGTCGCCCTCGGGCAGGAACCGCTCGTCGCCCCACCACAGGTCCAGGCGCGCCCAGTCGACGGCGTCCCGGGCGGGCGCGGCGGCGAGTGCGGCCAGCAGGCCGTTGCCGTTGCGCCCGCCGGTCAGCACCACCGAGGCGTGGCCCCGGGCGGCCTGGGCGTCCACGATCCTCGTGATCAGCCGGGCCGCCGCGGCCTGCGCCATCAGCTCCTTGTCGCGGTGCACGACCAGCTGAGGAGGCGTCACTTGGCGGCCGCCTTCTTCGCCGGGGCCTTCTTCGCGGCGGGGGCCTTCTGCTCGCCCTCGGCGGGCTTCTCCGCCGCTGCGGCCTTCACCTCGCCGCCCGTGTGGAGCTTCTCCACCCCGAACTTCACCGCGGACTCATAGGTGTTGTCCGGGTCGAGCCGGCGCAGCTCCTCCGCCAGCAGCTCGGCGGTGTCGCGGCGCTTGAGCGCCACGGCACGGTCCGGCTGGCCCTGCATGGAGAGCGTGGCCAGCGAGCCGTCGGCCCGGTCGAGGACGATGACGCCGTTCTTCGTCTCCATCCGGACGGCGGTCAGCCCCGGGCCGCCGGAGTACGTGCGCTCCACCGGGACGGCGAGCCGGTCCGCGAGCCACATCGCGAGCAGCTCGCAGCTCGGGTTGTCGCTCTCGCCCTCGACGGTGACGCCGATGACCTGCGCGGGCTGCTGGTCCAGGGCCGCGGCCAGCATCGAGCGCCACGGCGTGATCCGGGTCCACGACAGGTCGGTGTCGCCCGGGCTGTACGTCGCCGCCCGCACCGCCAGCTCGTCGAGCGGGCGCTCGGCGGAGTAGCCGTCGGTGATCCGGCGCTGGGCGAGCGCGCCCAGCGGGTCCTTCGCCGCGTCGGCGGGCGCGTCCTCGGGCCACCACACCACGACCGGGGCGTCGGGGAGCAGCAGCGGGAGCACCACCGACTGGGCGTGGTTGGCCAGTTCGCCGTGGAGGCGCAGGACGACGGTCTCGCCGGTGCCCGCGTCGGAGCCGACCCGGACCTCCGCGTCGAGCCGGGCGTCGCGCCGGGCGCGCGGCGAGCGGCTGACCCGCTTGATCACCGCGATGATCCGCGAGGGGTGCTCGCGGGAAGCGTCACCGGCCGACTTGAGCGCGTCGTACGCGTTCTCCTCGTCGGTGACGATGACCAGCGTGAGCACCATGCCGATGGCGGGGGTGCCGATGGCCCGGCGGGCCGACACCAGCGCCTGGTTGATCTTGCTGGATGTGGTTTCCGTGAGATCGATCTTCATGGCCGCCTCCAGCTCCGTCCGTCACGTGCGAGCATCTCGTCGGCCTCGGCCGGACCCCAGGTGCCGGCCGCGTACTTGGCGGGCTTGCCGTGCTTCTCCCAGTACTCCTCGATCGGGTCGAGGATGGTCCAGGAGAGCTCGACCTCCTGGTGGCGGGGGAAGAGGTTGGCGTCGCCGAGCAGTACGTCCAGCAGGAGCCGCTCGTACGCCTCCGGGCTGGACTCCGTGAAGGACTCCCCGTACGCGAAGTCCATCGTGACGTCCCGGACCTCCATCGAGGTGCCGGGCACCTTGGAGCCGAAGCGCACGGTGACGCCCTCGTCGGGCTGGACCCGGATGACCAGGGCGTTGCCGCCGAGCTCCTCCGTGGCACCGGACTCGAACGGCAGGTAGGGCGCGCGCTTGAAGACGACCGCGATCTCCGTGACCCGGCGGCCGAGCCGCTTTCCGGTACGGAGGTAGAACGGCACGCCCGCCCAGCGGCGGTTGTTGATCGTCAGCTTGATCGCGGCGAAGGTGTCGGTCGTCGACTTGGGGTCGATGCCCTCCTCCTCGCAGTAGCCGAGGACCTCCTGGCCGCCCTGCCAGGCGTGCTCGTACTGGGCGCGCACGGTGTGCAGACCGAGGTCCTCGGGCAGCTCGACGGCGGTGAGCACCTTGAGCTTCTCGGCGACCAGGGCCTTCGGGTGGAAGGAGCCGGGCTCTTCCATCGCGGTGAGCGCCAGCAGCTGGAGCAGGTGGTTCTGAATGACGTCACGGGCGGCGCCGATGCCGTCGTAGTAGCCGGCCCGGCCGCCGATGCCGATGTCCTCGGCCATCGTGATCTGTACGTGGTCGACGTAGGACCGGTTCCAGATCGGCTCCCACATCGTGTTGGCGAACCGCAGCGCCAGGATGTTCTGGACCGTCTCCTTCCCCAGGTAGTGGTCGATCCGGAAGACCTCGTTGGGCGGGAAGACGTCGTGCACGAGCTGGTTGAGCTCCTGCGCGCTGGCCAGGTCGTGGCCGAAGGGCTTCTCGATGACGGCACGCCGCCAGGAGCCCTCCTTCTGGTCGGCCAGGCCGTGCTTCTTGAGCTGCTGGACGACCTTGGGGAAGAACTTCGGCGGCACGGAGAGGTAGAAGGCGAAGTTGCCGCCCGTCCCCTGTGCCTTGTCGAGCTCCTGGATGGTGGACTTCAGCGTCTCGAAGGCCTCGTCGTCGTCGAAGTTGCCCTGGACGAAGCGCATCCCCTGGATGAGCTGCTGCCAGACCTCCTCGCGGAACGGCGTACGGGCGTGCTCCTTGACGGCGTCGTGGACGACCTGCGCGAAGTCCTCGTCCTCCCAGTCGCGGCGCGCGAAGCCGATGAGCGAGAAGCCCGGTGGCAGCAGGCCGCGGTTGGCCAGGTCGTAGACAGCAGGCATCAGCTTTTTACGGGACAAATCGCCCGTGACGCCAAAGATGACCAGGCCCGACGGCCCCGCGATACGCGGGAGCCGTCGGTCCTGTGCGTCACGGAGCGGGTTGGCTCCGGGAACAGCAGACAAAGTGGTCAGCCCTCCGAGGGGGCGAGGCGCGAGAGCTCCGCCTCGGTCGACTTGAGCAGGTCGGTCCAGGACGCCTCGAACTTCTCGACGCCCTCGTCCTCCAGCACCTGCACGACGTCGTCGTACGAGATGCCGAGCTTCTTGATCGCGTCGAGGTCGGCGCGGGCCTGGTCGTAGCCGCCGGCGACGGTGTTGCCGGTGATCTCGCCGTGGTCGGCCACGGCCTCCAGGGTCGCCTCCGGCATGGTGTTCACCGTGTTGGGGGCGACCAGGTCGTCGACGTACAGGGTGTCCTTGAGGGACGGGTCCTTGACGCCGGTGGAGGCCCAGAGCGGGCGCTGCTTGT
This sequence comes from Streptomyces cyaneofuscatus, assembly GCF_000718135.1. Taxonomy (GTDB): domain Bacteria; phylum Actinomycetota; class Actinomycetes; order Streptomycetales; family Streptomycetaceae; genus Streptomyces; species Streptomyces cyaneofuscatus. Next base: position 78,499 of record NZ_JOEM01000012.1, read on the forward strand.
TGGCCTGCGCCTTGTCCAGCGGGGCCCAGCGGTCGGAGGAGAAGACCTCCTCGTACGCCTCGTAGGCCAGGCGCGCGTTGGCCAGGGCGGACTTGCCCTTGGCGGCCTTCGCCTCGTCGGAGCCGATGGCGTCCAGGCGCTTGTCGATCTCGGTGTCCACGCGGGACACGAAGAAGGACGCCACCGAGTGGATCTTGGAGAGGTCCAGGCCCGCGGCCTTCGCCTTCTCCAGGCCCGCCAGGTAGGCGTCCATGACCGCGCGGTAGCGCTCCAGCGAGAAGATCAGCGTCACGTTGACGCTGATGCCCCGGCCGATGGTCTCGGTGATCGCCGGGAGACCGGCCTTGGTCGCCGGGATCTTGATGAGCGTGTTCGGCCGGTCGACCAGCCACGCCAGCTGCTTGGCCTCGGCGACGGTGGCCACCGTGTTGTGCGCCAGGCGCGGGTCCACCTCGATGGAGACCCGGCCGTCCTGGCCGCCGGTCGCGTCGAAGACCGGACGCAGGATGTCGGCGGCGTCGCGGACGTCCGCCGTCGTGATCATGCGGACCGCTTCCTCGACGGTGACCCGGCGGGCGGCGAGGTCGGTGAGCTGCTGCTCGTAACCGTCGCCCTGCGAGATCGCCTTCTGGAAGATCGACGGGTTGGTGGTGACGCCGACGACGTGGCTCTGGTCGATCAGCTCGGCCAGGTTGCCGGACGTGATCCGCTTGCGCGACAGGTCGTCGAGCCAGATCGCCACGCCCTCGTCGGAGAGGCGCTTGAGTGCGTCTGTCATGGGTTGCATCTCCTACTAGTCGTATATCTACGTCGTATATACGGCGTCAGCGCGCTGCGGCTTCGAGGGATTCCCGCGCGGCGGCGGCCACGTTCTCGGCGGTGAAGCCGAACTCGCGGAAGAGGACCTTCGCGTCGGCCGAGGCACCGAAGTGCTCCAGCGAGACGATCCGGCCGGCATCCCCGACGTACCGGTACCAGGTCAGGCCGATGCCCGCCTCCACGGCGACCCGCGCCTTGACCGACTGCGGGAGCACGCTCTCCTTGTAACCCTGATCCTGCTCCTCGAACCATTCGACGGACGGCATCGAGACGACCCGGGTCGGCACACCGGCCGCCTGGAGCTGCTCACGCGCCTCGACGGCGACGTGGACCTCGGAGCCGGTCGCGATGAGGAGCACCTGCGGCTCTGTGTTCTGCCCGGAGGGCCCTTCGGCCTCGAACAGGACGTAACCGCCCTTGGCCGCGTCCTCGTTCGCCTCGTACGTCGGCACGCCCTGGCGGGTCAGCGCCAGACCGTGCGGGGCGCCCACGCCGAACTCCTTGGTGTAGCGGCGCAGGATCTCGCGCCAGGCGATGGCCGTCTCGTTGGCGTCGGCCGGGCGCACGACGTTCAGGCCCGGAATGGCGCGCAGCGCGGCCAGGTGCTCCACCGGCTGGTGGGTCGGGCCGTCCTCGCCGAGGCCGATCGAGTCGTGCGTCCACACGTACGTCACCGGCAGGTGCATCAGCGCGGAGAGCCGCACCGCGTTGCGCATGTAGTCGGAGAACACCAGGAAGGTGCCGCCGTAGATGCGGGTGTTGCCGTGCAGCGCGATGCCGTTCATCGCGGCTGCCATCGCGTGCTCGCGGATCCCGAAGTGGATCGTGCGGCCGTACGGGTCGGCCTCGGGCAGCGGGTTGCCCACCGGGAGGAACGACGACGTCTTGTCGATCGTGGTGTTGTTCGAGCCGGCCAGGTCGGCGGAGCCGCCCCACAGCTCGGGCACGACATCGCCGAGCGCCTGGAGCACCTTGCCGGAGGCGGCACGGGTGGCCAGGGACTTGCCGGCCTCGAAGACCGGGAGCTTCTCCTCCCAGCCCGCGGGCAGCTCGCCCGCGGCGATCCGGTCGAAGTCGGCGGCGCGCTCGGGGTTGGCGGTGCGCCATGCGGCGAACGACTTGTCCCACTCGGCACGGGCCTCGCGGCCGCGGTCCAGGGCCTCACGGGTGTGGCCGATGACCGCGTCGGAGACCTCGAAGGTCTGCTCCGGGTCGAAGCCGAGGACCCGCTTGGTCGCCGCGATCTCGTCGTCGCCGAGCGCCGAGCCGTGGGCCGCCTCGGTGTTCTGGGCGTTCGGGGCGGGCCAGGCGATGATCGAGCGGGCCGCGATGAACGAGGGGCGCCCGGTCTCGGCCTTGGCCGCCTGGAGCGCCGCGTACAGGCCCGCCGGGTCCAGGTCACCGTTGGGCAGCTGCTCGACGCGCTGGACGTGCCAGCCGTACGCCTCGTACCGCTTCAGGGTGTCCTCGGAGACCGCGGTCTCCGTGTCGCCCTCGATGGAGATGTGGTTGTCGTCCCAGAGCAGGACCAGGTTGCCGAGCTTCTGGTGGCCGGCCAGCGAGGACGCCTCGGCCGAGATGCCCTCCTGGAGGCAGCCGTCACCGGCGATGACCCAGACCGTGTGGTCGAAGGGCGAGGTGCCGGGGGCCGCCTCGGGGTCGAACAGGCCGCGCTCGTAGCGGGCGGCCATGGCCATGCCCACCGCGTTGGCGACACCCTGGCCCAGCGGGCCGGTCGTCGTCTCGACACCGGTGGTGTGCCCGTACTCCGGGTGCCCCGGGGTCTTGGAGCCCCAGGTCCGGAACGCCTTCAGGTCGTCCAGCTCCAGGCCGTAACCGGCGAGGTAGAGCTGGATGTACAGGGTCAGGCTGGAGTGGCCCGCCGAGAGGACGAACCGGTCGCGGCCGGTCCACTCCGCGTCCGCGGGGTCGTGCCGCATGACTTTCTGGAACAGGGTGTACGCGGCGGGAGCCAGGCTCATGGCCGTACCCGGGTGGCCGTTTCCGACTTTCTGTACGGCGTCCGCGGCGAGGACGCGGGCGGTGTCCACGGCCCGCTGGTCCAAATCGGTCCACTGGAGGTCTGTGGTGGTCGGCTTGTTGCTCACCCTGAGTCAGGGCTCCTCTCCACTGTTGTAAACCGGTGACTGTTACCGCACCGGGCGTTGCCGAGCCTACCCCCGCCGCGGGGCACACTTCCCGAGCACTTTCCAGGGTGCGGGCGGCCCGCGCACTTCGCCTCCCGGCGGACGGACTCCGTACATCGCACAGTCACCCTCAACACGACCCCACCCCCGCGAAGGACGGTGTATCCCCAGCGTCTAGAGTGGTCGAGTTCGCGCAAGTCTTCACAAGGGCCGCTCGGCCCGGAGCTTGCTGGGATTTCTCTGTCAGGGGTGTGCGTGACGGCCGTCGAGTCCCGACCCGCAGGGGTCGCCTTGACTCCCAGCCCAAGGGGCCATCGCCCGTACGGGGCCCGTGTCAAGGCATTCGTGGCGCTTACCAAGCCACGGATCATCGAGCTGTTGCTCATCACCACCGTTCCGGTGATGTTCCTCGCCGCCCAGGGCGTACCCGACCTGTGGCTGGTGCTCGCCACCACGCTGGGTGGTTATCTCTCCGCGGGCGGCGCCAACGCGCTGAACATGTACATCGACCGCGACATCGACGCGCTGATGGACCGTACGTCGCAGCGTCCGCTGGTCACCGGCATGGTCAGCCCGCGCGAGTGCCTGGCCTTCGGTATCGCCCTCGCGGTGATCTCGACGCTCTGGTTCGGACTGCTCGTCAACTGGCTGTCGGCCGCGCTCGCTCTCGGAGCGCTGCTCTTCTACGTCGTCGTCTACACGATGCTGCTGAAGCGCCGCACCTCCCAGAACATCATCTGGGGCGGCATCGCCGGCTGCCTGCCGGTGCTCATCGGCTGGTCCTCCGTGACGAACTCCCTCTCCTGGGCCGCCGTCATCCTCTTCGCCGTCATCTTCTTCTGGACGCCGCCGCACTACTGGCCGCTCTCCATGAAGGTGAAGGACGACTACGCCCGGGTCGGCGTCCCGATGCTCCCGGTCATCGCCTCCAACCAGGTCGTGGCCCGGCAGATCGTCATCTACAGCTGGGTGATGGTCGGCGTCTCGCTGCTGCTCACCCCGCTGGGCTACACCGGCTGGTTCTACCTGTCGGTGGCGCTGCTGGCGGGCGGCTTCTGGCTCTGGGAGGCCCACGGGCTGCAGAACCGGGCCAGGGCCGGGGTGAGCGGCGCCAAGCTCAAGGAGATGCGGCTGTTCCACTGGTCCATCACCTACGTCTCACTGCTCTTCCTGGCCGTCGCGGTGGATCCCTTCCTCCGCTAGCCCAGATCTTCCCGGGCGGGTCACGTGGCACAAGCCACGTGACCCGCCCGTCGCCGTTCCCCCTACCCGTCGGTAGCATCCTGTTCATGGGAGAGACGGCAGCAGACGCAGCAGAGACCGGGCAGACCTCGCGGACGGACGCCAGGAAGGCGGCCCGCGCGGAGCGCAGGGCGGCGAAGCTGGCCCGCGAGATCGGGTCCTTCGCCAAGGAGCACGGCGGCGCCGAAGGGCAGCTCGCCTACATCGGCCAGGCGGGCGCCCGCATCGTCCTGGTCGGCCAGGACGGCGCCTGGGGCGACCTGGTGGCTCCGACGTACGCCGTGGCCGAGAGCGCGGCGGAGAAGTCCGGGATCACGATGCACGAGGAGTTCGACGGCGACTTCGCCCTCAAGGTCCGCACGGGTCCCTACGAGTGGTCGCGGATGGCCGGGATCCAGGTCGGCGGCCCGTCCAACGACAGCTGAGCGGGTACGACGAAGGGGCGGCGGGCACAGGCCCGCCGCCCCTTCGTCGTACGGCCGTTCAGAGTGCCTGAGCCGACTCCCGCTGCTCGTCGGAGGCGGACGGGCCCGGCAGCACGGCCAGCTCCTCGTCGCCGCGCTCGCGCATGCTCATCACCAGGCGGATCACGGCGATCCACAGGATGGCGGAGCCGAACATATGGATGCCGACCAGGATCTCGGGGACGTCGCTGAAGTACTGCACGTACCCGATCGCGCCCTGGGCGAGCAGCACGACCAGCAGGTCACGGGCGCGCGCCCGGGTGTCGGCGGGGGCGTCGACCACCCGCAGGGCCAGCCACATCGCGATGGCCAGCGCGCAGACCACCCAGGCGGCGATGGCGTGGACGTGTGCGGCGGCCGACCAGTCCCACGGCATGCGCGGTACGTCGCTGCTGTCGCCCGCGTGCTTGCCGGAACCGGTCACCGAGGTGCCGAGCACGATGAGGACCACCGTGGTCGCCAGGATGGCCCAGGAGAGCCGGCGTACCGGCAGGGGAGCGCGGGGGCGGGCCGGGCCGTCGCCCTCGCCGATCCGGACCCAGGTGATCACGGCGATCGCCAGGAGCACGTTGGCCAGCAGGAAGTGCCCGGCCACCGTCCACGGGTTGAGTCCCGCCCAGACCGTGATCCCGCCGAGGACGGCGTTGCCCAGCACGATCCAGAACTGCAACCAGGCCAGCCGGGTCAGCTTGCGGCGGCGCGGCTTCATCGAACTGACGGCGATGATCGCCCAGCCGACGGCGGCCGACAGGACGTACGCCAGCAGCCGGTTGCCGAACTCGATCGCGCCGTGCAGACCCTGCTCGGGCGTCGCGAAGAGGCTGTCGTCGGTGCACTTGGGCCAGGTGTCGCAGCCGAGACCGGAACCGGTCAGCCGGACGGCGCCGCCGGTCACGATGATGAAGACGCTCATCATCACGGCGGAGAGCGCGGCACGCTTCACCACTTTGGTGGAGGGCGTCCAGCGCTTGGCGATGGCAGAGATGGGGGTTTCCACGCGGACCATCGTAGGACGGGGCTTGTGCGCGTTTTCACGAGGGGTGGGTTCGTGGCGGCTTGCCCTGGCTGGTCCCGCTACTCCCAGCGGAAGAACTTCGCCGCCGCGCCTAGCCCCAGCACCGCCCACACCGCCAGGATCCCGGCCTGGGCCCACGGCATCGACGCGCCGTGCTGGAGGACGTCCCGCAGCCCCTCGGAGAGCGCCGAGATGGGCAGCAGCCCCAGCACCGACTGCACCGCGTCCGGGAACTTGTCCAGCGGCACGATGACCCCGCCGCCGACCAGCAGCAGCAGGAAGACCAGGTTGGCGGCGGCGAGCGTCGCCTCGGCCTTCAGCGTCCCGGCCATCAGCAGCCCGAGCCCGGAGAACGCGGCGGTCCCCAGCACCAGGAGCAGCAGCACGGAGAGCGGGTTGCCCTGCGGCGACCAGCCCAGCGCGAAGGCGATCGCCGTCAGCAGCAGCACCTGGAGCACCTCGGTGACCAGCACCGACAGGGTCTTCGCCGCCATCAGCGCCCAGCGGGGCAGCGGGGAGGCCCCGAGGCGCTTGAGGACTCCGTAACGGCGCTCGAAGCCGGTGGCGATGGCCTGGCCGGTGAAGGCGGTCGACATCACGGCGAGGGCGAGGATGCCCGGGGCCAGGAAGTCGACCGACGCGCCCGAGCCCGTGTCGACGATGTCGACCGCGCTGAACAGCACGAGCAGCAGCGTCGGGATGATCACCGTCAGCAGCAACTGCTCGCCGTTGCGCAGCAGCATCCGGGTCTCCAGCGCGGTCTGCGCGGCGATCATCCGGGGGAGCGGGGCGGCGCCGGGGCGCGGGGTGTACGTACCGGCGCTCATGCGCGCAGCTCCTTGCCGGTCAGTTCGAGGAAGACGTCCTCCAGGGTGTGCCGCTCCACCGAGATGCCCTCGGGCATCACACCGTGCTGGGCGCACCAGGAGGTGACGGTGGCCAGCAGCTGCGGGTCGACGGTCCCGGTGATGCGGTACGTCCCCGGGACCGGCTCGGCGGCCTCGGAGCCGTCGGGCAGCGCCTTGACCAGGGAGCCGAGGTCGAGCCCCGTACGGCCGGTGAAGCGCAGGGTGTTCTCGGCGCCGCCCCGGCAGAGCTGCTCGGGGGAGCCCTGGGCGATGACCCGGCCCGCGTCGATGATCGCGACGTCGTCGGCCAGGGCCTCGGCCTCGTCCATGAAGTGGGTCGTCAGCACCACGGAGACGCCGTCGGCGCGCAGCTCGCGCACCAGGTCCCAGGTCGAGCGGCGGGCCTGCGGGTCGAGCCCGGCGGTCGGCTCGTCCAGGAAGACCAGCTCGGGCCGGCCGACGACCGCGAGGGCCAGGGCGAGGCGCTGCTGCTGGCCGCCGGAGAGCCGGCGGTAGGTGGTGCGGCCGCAGGAGCCGAGGCCGAGGCGCTCGATCAGGACGTCCACGTCCAGTGGGTGGGCGTGGAGCTTGGCCATGTGGCGGAGCATCTCGTCGGCGCGGGCGCCGGAGTAGACGCCGCCGGACTGGAGCATGACCCCGATCCGGGGGCGCAGCCGCTCCGCGTCGGCGACCGGGTCGAGTCCGAGGACCCGTACGGTGCCGGCGTCGGGGCGGCGGTAACCCTCGCAGGTCTCGACCGTGGTGGTCTTCCCGGCGCCGTTCGGGCCGAGGACGGCCGTCACCGCGCCCGACGCCACGACCAGATCGAGGCCGTCCACCGCGGTCTTCGTGCCGTACCGCTTCACCAGGCCCTTGACCTGTACGACGGGCTCGTTCTCCATGGCGCGTAAGTCTAGGCAGGGGTTCAGGCCGCCCCTCTGCCGGGGCCAGATTAGGTAACCCTAAGTGACGAACCACACCGTAGATCGTTTCGGACCGTGGTTGTCATGGCCGAATGAATTACGCAACAATGGTGTTGTGAAATACGACGGTGGGTCTCCTCAGGAGGAACTCGCGACCGGTGAGCGCTCGACGCGCAACCGGGTCGCGCGCTCCATCCTGGACCACGGTCCGTCCACAGCCGCCGATCTGGCCAAGCGCGTCGGTCTCACTCAGGCCGCCGTCCGCCGCCACCTGGACGCCCTCGTCTCCGACGGGGTCGTGGAAGCCCGTGAACAGCGGGTCTACGGGGCGCGGACCCGCGGCAGGCCCGCCAAGGTGTTCGCCTTGACGGACTGCGGCCGGGACGCCTTCGACCAGTCCTACGACAAGCTGGCCGCGGACGCCCTGCGCTTCATCGCCGAATCCGGCGGGGACGAGGCGGTCACCGCCTTCGCCCGGGCCCGGATGGCGGCGATGGGCGAGGCGTACCGCGCCGCGGTCGAGGCCGCGGAGCCCTCGGAGCGCACCGAGGCCCTTGCCAGGGCCCTGAGCGCCGACGGGTACGCTGCTACGGCGCGCAGCGCGCCGGGCCCGCAGCAGGGCGAGCAGCTGTGCCAGCACCACTGCCCGGTGGCGCATGTCGCCGAGCAGTTCCCACAGCTGTGCGAGGCGGAGACGGAATTCTTCTCCAGCCTCCTCGGGACCCATGTGCAGCGTCTGGCCACCCTTGCCCACGGCGACGGCGTGTGCACGACATATGTGCCGCGCAGCGGCCAGGCAGCACCCCCACAGACCACCCATTCAGCATCTGCAAGCACGGCCGGGAGGAACCCCGCATGACGCTCCCCACGGAGACTGCCCACCCTGAGCTCGAGGGTCTGGGTACGTACGAATTCGGCTGGGCCGACTCCGACGCGGCAGGCGCGGCGGCGAAGCGCGGCCTGTCCGAGGCTGTCGTCCGCGACATCTCGGAGAAGAAGAACGAGCCCGAGTGGATGCTGAAGCTGCGGCTCAAGGGCCTCAAGCTCTTCGGCAAGAAGCCCATGCCGAACTGGGGCTCGGACCTGTCGGGCATCGACTTCGACAACATCAAGTACTTCGTGCGGTCCACGGAGAAGCAGGCGGCCTCCTGGGAGGAGCTGCCCGAGGACATCAAGAACACGTACGACAAGCTCGGCATCCCCGAGGCGGAGAAGCAGCGCCTCGTCGCCGGTGTCGCCGCGCAGTACGAGTCCGAGGTCGTCTACCACCAGATCAACGAGGAGCTGGAGGCGCAGGGTGTCATCTTCATGGACACCGACACCGCGCTGAAGGAGCACCCGGAGCTCTTCAAGGAGTACTTCGGCACCGTCATCCCCGTCGGTGACAACAAGTTCGCCTCGCTGAACTCGGCCGTGTGGTCCGGCGGCTCGTTCATCTACGTGCCCAAGGGTGTCCACGTCGAGATCCCGCTCCAGGCCTACTTCCGTATCAACACGGAGAACATGGGCCAGTTCGAGCGGACGCTGATCATCGTCGACGAGGACGCCTACGTCCACTACGTCGAGGGCTGCACCGCCCCGATCTACTCCTCGGACTCGCTGCACAGCGCCGTGGTCGAGATCATCGTGAAGAAGGGCGGCCGCTGCCGCTACACGACGATCCAGAACTGGTCGAACAACGTCTACAACCTGGTCACCAAGCGCGCCGTGGCCTACGAGGGCGCGACCATGGAGTGGGTCGACGGCAACATCGGCTCCAAGGTGACCATGAAGTACCCGGCCATCTACCTGATGGGCGAGCACGCCAAGGGTGAGACCCTCTCCATCGCCTTCGCGGGCGAGGGCCAGCACCAGGACGCCGGCGCCAAGATGGTCCACATGGCGCCGAACACCTCCTCGAACATCGTCTCCAAGTCGGTGGCGCGAGGCGGCGGCCGTACGTCCTACCGCGGTCTGATCGAGATCGGCGAGGGCGCGCCGGGCGCGAAGTCCAACGTGCTCTGCGACGCTCTGCTCGTCGACACGATCTCCCGCTCGGACACCTACCCCTACGTCGACGTCCGCGAGGACGACGTGTCGATGGGCCACGAGGCGACCGTCTCCAAGGTCTCCGAGGACCAGCTCTTCTACCTCATGAGCCGCGGACTCACCGAGTTCGAGGCCATGGCGATGATCGTGCGCGGCTTCGTCGAGCCGATCGCGAAGGAGCTGCCCATGGAGTACGCCCTGGAGCTCAACCGGCTGATCGAGCTGCAGATGGAGGGTTCGGTCGGCTAGGTCCTCGTACGAGGATCCTGTGGGGCGGCCCTCGCGGCCGCCCCCGCCCCCACCGAACCACCCCCCTTCTTGACTGAGAAAGCGAGCACTACGACAGCCATGGCTGAGGCTCAGAACACTCCGGTGGGCTCCACCACCGCCGGCTCCATCGCGGTGGCCGCCGAGTCGACCGTCGCCACGCGCATGAGCGCACCCCCGTCCTTCGACGTCGCGGACTTCCCCGTCCCGCACGGTCGCGAGGAGGAGTGGCGCTTCACCCCGCTGGAGCGGCTGCGCGGCCTGCACGACGGCACCGCCGTCGCCACGGGCAGCGGCGTGAAGGTCGCGATCGACGCGCCCGACGGCGTCACCGTCGAGACCGTCGGCCGCGACGACGCGCGGCTCGGCAAGGCCGGTACGCCGGTGGACCGGGTCGCCGCCCAGGCGTACAGCTCCTTCGAGCAGGCCTCGGTCGTCACCGTCGCCAAGGAGGCCGTGCTCGCCGAGCCGATCCGGATCACCGTGCACGGCGAGGGCGGCACCGCCTACGGCCACCAGCTCATCGAGCTGAAGGCCTTCGCCGAGGCCGTCGTCGTCATCGACCACACCGGTGATGCGGTGCTCGCCGCCAACGTCGACTACGTCCTCGGTGACGGCGCCAAACTGACCGTCGTCTCCGTCCAGGACTGGGACGACACGGCCGTCCACGTCGGCCAGCACAACGCGCTGGTCGGCCGGGACGCCTCCTTCAAGTCGATCGTCGTCACCTTCGGCGGCGACCTGGTCCGCCTGCACCCGCGGGTCGCCTACGCGGCGCCCGGCGGCGAGGCGGAGCTCTTCGGTCTGTACTTCACCGACAAGGGCCAGCACCAGGAGCACCGCCTCCTGGTCGACCACAACACCCCGCACTGCAAGTCCAACGCGGTGTACAAGGGCGCACTCCAGGGCGACGGCGCGCACGCCGTCTGGATCGGCGACGTCCTCATCCAGGCCGCGGCCGAGGGCACCGACACCTACGAGATGAACCGGAACCTCGTCCTCACCGACGGCGCCCGGGTCGACTCCGTACCCAACCTGGAGATCGAGACCGGCGAGATCGTCGGCGCCGGCCACGCCTCGGCGACCGGCCGCTTCGACGACGAGCAGCTGTTCTACCTCCAGTCCCGCGGCATCCCGGCCGAGGAGGCCCGCCGCCTGGTCGTGCGCGGCTTCTTCGCCGAGCTCGTCCAGCAGATCGGCCTGCCCGACGTGGAAGCGCGTCTGCTCGACAAGATCGAGACCGAGCTGAGGGCGTCCGTCTGATGTCCTTCGTCAAGGCGTGCGCGCTGAGTGAGCTGGAGGACGACACCCCGAAGCGGGTGGAGCTCGACGGCACACCGGTCTCCGTCGTCCGCACCGAGGGCGAGGTGTTCGCGATCAACGACATCTGCTCGCACGCGAACGTGTCGCTCTCGGAGGGCGAGGTGGAGGACTGTGCGATCGAGTGCTGGCTGCACGGCTCGTCGTTCGACCTCCGCACCGGCAAGCCGTCCGGCCTTCCCGCGACGCGCCCCGTCCCCGTATACCCCGTAAAGATCGAAGGGGACGATGTGCTCGTCTCCGTCACCCAGGAGTCCTGAGTCACCCATGGCAACGCTTGAAATCCGCGACCTGCACGTCTCCGTCGAGGCCGACAACGCCACGAAGGAGATCCTCAAGGGCGTCGACCTGACCGTGAAGCAGGGCGAGACCCACGCCATCATGGGCCCCAACGGGTCCGGCAAGTCCACCCTCGCGTACTCGCTCGCGGGTCACCCCAAGTACACGATCACGAGTGGCACGGTCACCCTGGACGGCGAGGACGTCCTGGAGATGTCCGTCGACGAGCGCGCCCGCGCCGGCCTCTTCCTGGCCATGCAGTACCCCGTCGAGATCCCCGGTGTCTCGGTCTCCAACTTCCTGCGCACCTCCGCCACCGCCGTCCGCGGCGAGGCGCCCAAGCTGCGTACGTGGGTCAAGGAGGTCAAGGAGACGATGGCCGAGCTCCAGATGGACCCGGCCTTCGCCGAGCGCAACGTCAACGAGGGCTTCTCCGGCGGTGAGAAGAAGCGCCACGAGATCCTTCAGCTGGAGCTCCTCAAGCCGAAGATCGCCGTCCTGGACGAGACCGACTCCGGCCTGGACGTCGACGCGCTCAAGACCGTCTCCGAGGGTGTCAACCGGGTCCGCGCGACCGGCGAGGTCGGCACGCTGCTGATCACGCACTACACCCGCATCCTGAAGTACATCCAGCCCGACTTCGTGCACGTGTTCGCCAACGGCCGTATCGCGGCCTCCGGCGGTGCCGAGCTGGCCGACCAGCTGGAGAACGAGGGCTACGAGGCATACACGAAGGGTGGCGCTTCCGCGTGACTGACGCCCGACAGGGGCTCACCGGCCTCCTCGACACCGAGGCGATCCGCAAGGACTTCCCGATCCTGGACCGCACGGTCCACGACGGCAAGAAGATCCTCTACCTGGACTCCGCGGCGACCTCGCAGAAGCCGCGCCAGGTCCTCGACGCGCTCAACACGTACTACGAGCGCCACAACGCGAACGTGCACCGAGGCGTCTACACGATCGCCGAGGAGGCCACCGCGCTGTACGAAGGCGCCCGTGACAAGGTCGCGGCCTTCATCAACGCGCCGAGCCGCAACGAGGTGATCTTCACCAAGAACGCCTCGGAGTCGCTCAACCTCGTGGCCAACATGCTCGGCTGGGCGGACGAGCCCTACCGGGTGGACCGCGACACCGAGATCGTCACCACGGAGATGGAGCACCACTCCAACATCGTGCCCTGGCAGCTGCTCTCGCAGCGCACCGGCGCGAAGCTGAAGTGGTTCGGCATCACCGACGACGGCCGGCTCGACCTGTCGAACATCGACGAGATCATCACCGAGAAGACGAAGATCGTCTCCTTCACGCTGGTCTCCAACATCCTGGGCACCGTCAACCCGGTCGAGCAGATCATCCGCCGCGCCCAGCAGGTCGGCGCGCTGGTCTGCATCGACGCCTCGCAGGCCGCCCCGCACATGGTCCTGGACGTGCAGGCGCTCCAGGCCGACTTCGTGGCCTTCACCGGCCACAAGATGGTCGGCCCGACGGGTATCGGCGTGCTCTGGGGACGGCAGGAGCTCTTGGAGGACCTGCCGCCGTTCCTCGGCGGCGGCGAGATGATCGAGACCGTGTCGATGCACTCGTCCACCTATGCCCCGGCGCCGCACAAGTTCGAGGCCGGTACGCCCCCGATCGCCCAGGCCGTCGGCCTCGGCGCGGCCGTGGACTACCTCACCTCGATCGGTATGGAGAACATCCACCAGCACGAGAAGGCGATCACCCAGTACGCGGTGAAGCGCCTCCTTGAGGTCCCGGACCTGCGGATCATCGGTCCGGCGACGGCCGAGGACCGCGGGGCGACGATCTCCTTCACGCTCGGCGACATCCACCCGCACGACGTGGGCCAGGTCCTCGACGAGATGGGCATCTGCGTCCGGGTCGGCCACCACTGCGCCCGCCCGGTCTGCCTGCGGTACGGAATTCCCGCGACGACGCGAGCGTCGTTCTATCTGTACTCCACGCCCGCCGAGGTCGACGCACTGGTGGACGGGCTGGAGCACGTCCGGAACTTCTTCGGCTGAGGGCTGACTGGTGAAGCTTGATTCCATGTACCAGGAAGTGATCCTGGACCACTACAAGCACCCCCACGGGCGCGGCCTGCGGGACGGCGACGCCGAGGTGCACCACGTCAACCCGACGTGCGGCGACGAGATCACGCTCCGGGTGAAGTACGACGGCGAGACCATCGCCGACGTGAGCTACGAGGGCCAGGGCTGCTCCATCAGCCAGGCCTCCGCCTCCGTGCTGAACGAGCTGCTCGTCGGCAAGGAGCTGGCCGAGGCGCAGAAGATCCAGGCGGCCTTCCTGGAGCTGATGCAGTCCAAGGGCCAGCTGGAGCCGGACGACGCGATGGAGGAGGTGCTGGAGGACGCCGTTGCGTTCGCCGGTGTCTCCAAGTACCCCGCCCGGGTCAAATGCGCGCTGCTGAGCTGGATGGCGTGGAAGGACGCGACGGCGAAGGCGCTGTCCGAAGGGAAGACCGCATGAGCGAGAACGAGACCGCGACCATGAAGCCGGCCTCCGAGGAGGAGGTCCGCGAGGCGCTGTACGACGTCGTCGACCCCGAGCTGGGCATCGACGTCGTCAACCTGGGCCTGATCTACGGCATCCACGTCGACGACGCCAACATCGCCACCCTCGACATGACCCTGACGTCCGCGGCCTGCCCGCTGACCGATGTCATCGAGGACCAGGCGAAGTCCGCCACGGACGGCATCGTCAACGAGCTCCGGATCAACTGGGTCTGGATGCCGCCGTGGGGCCCGGACAAGATCACGGACGACGGACGCGAGCAGCTCCGCGCGCTCGGCTTCAACGTCTGACCCCGAGCTTTTCGGCACCACACGAACGGCCGTGCCCGCCAGTCCTGCTGGCGGGCACGGCCGTTCGCGTCGTACGGGAAGCGCGTCGTACGGGAAGCGCTCAGGCGAGCGGGGGCGCGGGCCGTGCGGCACGGAGCGTGCCCCGGACCTCCCCGGCGCAGACCAGCGCGATCACCGCACAGGCCGCCACGGCCACCACCGCGACCAGGCTGTCCGGCCCCGGGGACTCCCGCAGGGCCGTCGTCGCGAAGCTCACCGCGACGACGATCTCGGTGACCCCGAGCACCGCGAGCCACGCGGCCCGTGCGCCACCCGGCACCCGGGCCCGTACGGCCTCCGAGCCCAGCAGCGCCGCCCCGCCGACGGCCGGCAGGACGAACGCCAGCAGCAGCCCGTCGAACAGGGCGTGGGCGACGGGCGAGGGGTCCGTGTGGTCGATCTCGGCGCTGCCGTGCCCCGACAGGGCGAACAGCAGCCCGAAGAAGCCCAGGTAGGCGACCTGGAGGCAGAGCAGGACGGGCGCGACCCCGTGGATGAGCAGGCGTTTCACGTGTGGTCTCCGAAAGGTGCTTCGTAAGTGGGGTGCGGGTGCGGGCGCCGTGACCGCCGGGCACACTGTCCGGCATGGCCGTCCGCATGTACCACCTCGCCGTCGATGCCCATGACCTGCCGCTCCTGGCCCGCTTCTGGAGCGCGGTGCTGGACTGGCAGGTGCTCTTCGAGGACGAGGACGAGATCGTCATCGGCGCGCACGAGACCGCGCTGCCGGGCATGTGCTTCCTCCCCGTGCCGGAGGGGAAGACCGTCAAGAACCGGCTGCACATCGACCTGACCCCCGACGACCAGGACGCCGAGGTGGAGCGCATCCTCGCGCTCGGCGCACGGCGGCTGGACGTCGGGCAGGGACCGGAAGCCACCTGGGTGGTGCTGGCCGATCCCGAGGGCAACGAGTTCTGTGTGCTGCGCCCGAAGCGGACGCTGACCGACTGAGCCCCGGCGGGCCGGTGCGGACCTACGCCGGGCTTGTGCGGCCTTACGCCGGGGCGGTCGGGGGCGGCCCGTACTGCTCCGGCACATTCTGTGCCGCCGCCTCCGCCAGGACCGGGGCCAGGTTCTCGTTGCGCATCCGGAGGTCCACGTACAGCAGTCCGGTCATCAGGGGCGGGAAGATCGACGAGAAGAGCTGGCTGACCAGCCCGCTGATCATGGACAGCACCACGAAGCCGCCGAAGAGGGCGAGGATCTCCCCGCCGCTCGGTTCGCCTGTCATCTCCGTGCTGTCCAGGGAGCCGGGGATCATGCCGAGCGCCTGGAACGGCATCTGGATCATGTAGCCGACCACGGACGCCAGCCCGAAGGCGAGCAGGGTGATGCCGAGGACCCGCCACCAGCTGCCCTGCACCAGCCGGGCCGAGCGGCGGAGCGCCGCGACCGGGCGCTGGGCCTCGAAGACCACGATCGTCGGGGCCAGGGAGAACTTCACCCAGAGCCAGATCGAGAGCGGGGCGAGCACCAGCCAGCCGAGGAGGCCGAACAGGAGCAGCGTCCCCCCGGTGTCCGAGTCACCGAGCGAGACGAAATAGACCACGGTCGCGACCATGGTGAACATGATGACCAGGAAGGGGATGGCCACGGCCAGGGCCAGCAGGAACACCGTGCCGATCATGGCCCACACCCGCGACCAGGCCCGCTTCCAGACGGTGCCGAAGCCGATCGGGCGGCCCAGGACCGCTTCCTGGAGGACGACCGGGACCGCCGCCTGGACGACGGCCGACGCCAGCAGGTAGGCGATGACGCCGATGACCATCAGGACACCGAACGTGATGCCCAGCGGGACCAGTTGGGCCGTGTCCGGTTCGCCGGGCCCGGTCAGGTCGTCCCAGTTGGCCGCCACGGTGGAGAAGGCGATGGCCACCCCGATGCCCAGCACGGCCGTCGCCGCGCCGAAGAGCGCCAGCGCTATCCCGACCAGCGGCTTCCAGTAGCCGCCGATCGTCGCGAAGGCGCCGCTGAGCATGTCCGAGACCCTCAGCGGCGACAGGGGTATCACCCCCGGCTTGGGCGGTGCCGCCCATCCGCCCATCCAGTCACCCGGTCCCTGCGCTCCCCCGTGGAAGGGCCCCCCACCGTGGGGCGCGCCCCCGTACGGGCCACCGCCCCACCCTGCATCCTGCGCCACTGTCACTCCGCTCCTGTCGTCGGCCCGTGGTCCCGGGCCGTGTCATCGGTCGGCACACCGTAGCGCCCCTGGTGTGGGCCGATGATATGTACGGTCGTACGCAACGATGCGTACACTCGTACACATGGGATACGCATACGGACTGCTGGCCGCGGCGATCGCGGCGGAGGTGGCCGGGACGACGGCCATGAAGTACAGCGAGGGGTTCACCCGGCTCTGGCCCTCGATCGGCACGGCGGTGGGGTATCTGATCGCCTTCACCCTGCTAGCGCAGACCCTCAAGACGCTCTCCGTGGGCACCGCGTACGCGATCTGGGCCGGCGTCGGCACGGCGGCCGTGGCCCTCATCGGGATCCTGTTCCTGGGGGAGTCCAGCAGCCTGGTCAAGATCGTGGGGGTCGGTCTGATCGTCGTCGGGGTCGTCGTGCTCAACCTGGGAGGAGCCCACTGATGGCCCGCCGGTACGACCCCGACCGGCGGACGCGGATCATCGACGCGGCGCTGCGGGTGATAGCGGCCGACGGGATAGCCGGGCTCAGCCACCGGACGGTGGCCGCCGAGGCCGACGTGCCGCTCGGCTCGACCACGTACCACTTCGGCTCGCTGGACGAGCTGCTGACGGCCGCCCTGCGCCGGTCCAACGAGAACTTCGCCCGGGCGCTGCGCGCCAGCGAGGTGTGCGCCGGGGACGCGTCCTCCGCCTCCGGTCTCGCCGATGAGCTGACCCGGGTGCTGGGGGAGTGGTTCGAGGGCGACCGGGGCGCGATCGAGCTGGAGTACGAGCTGTACCTCGCGGCCCTGCGCCGCCCTGCCCTGCGTCCCGTCGCCGCGGAGTGGACCGCGTCGGCGGTCGAGGTGCTGTCCGCGCGCACGGACCCGGCCACCGCGCGGGCGCTGGTCGCGCTGCTGGACGGCGTCTGCCTCCAGGTGCTGCTGACCGGCTCCGCCTTCGATCCGGCCTACACCCGCGAGATGCTGGCGCGGGTGGTGGACGGCTGCGCCTGAGCGTCCGGGGCCGGGCCTGAGGGGCGCGGGCCGGGCCGGCGGCGGGCGGGTGCGGGTCAGCCCAGGCCGCGTACGGTCTCCAGGGCGGCGCGCACGCTGCTCCGGCCGGTGTGCGCCCCGGTCGCGGGGGCCGCCGCGGGAGGGGCCGGAAGCTGAGACCGGTTCGCCCGAGCGGGCCCCGGCCGGTTAGGTTTCTGTCCATGACCGACACGACTTCCCAGGCCACTTCCCGTACCACCGGCGCCGTCGCCGCCGGCCTCGCCACCGTCGCCGGTGACGGCACCGTCCTCGACACCTGGTTCCCCGCCCCCGAGCTCAAGCCCGAGCCCGGCCCGGCCGGTACGCAGCGGCTCACCCCGGACGAGGCCGTCAACCGCCTCGGTGAGGGCGCCGCCAAGGCCATCGGCGTGGACGCCCGGCGCGGCGTCGAGGTCGTCGCCGTCTCCACGGTCATCTCCTCGCTGGAGGACAAGCCGCTCGACGCGCACGACGCGTACCTGCGCCTGCACCTGCTCTCGCACCGGCTCGTCCAGCCGCACGGCCAGAACCTCGACGGCCTCTTCGGCCTGCTGGCCAACGTCGCCTGGACCTCGCTCGGCCCGGTCGCCGTCGACGACCTGGAGCGGGTCCGCCTCAACGCCCGCGCCGAGGGGCTGCACCTCCAGGTGACCTCGGTCGACAAGTTCCCGCGCATGACGGACTACGTGGCCCCCAAGGGCGTACGCATCGCCGACGCCGACCGGGTCCGCCTCGGCGCGCACCTCGCCGCCGGGACCACCGTCATGCACGAGGGCTTCGTCAACTTCAACGCGGGCACCCTCGGCACCTCCATGGTCGAGGGCCGCATCTCCGCGGGCGTCGTCGTCGGCGACGGCTCCGACATCGGCGGCGGCGCCTCCACCATGGGCACCCTCTCCGGCGGCGGCAACGTCCGCATCGTCATCGGTGAGCGCTGCCTGGTCGGCGCGGAGGCCGGCGTCGGCATCGCGCTGGGCGACGAGTGCGTCGTGGAGGCCGGGCTGTACGTCACGGCCGGCACCCGCGTCACGCTGCCGGACGGCCAGGTCGTCAAGGCCCGCGAGCTCTCCGGCGCCTCCAACATCCTCTTCCGCCGCAACTCGGTCACCGGCACCGTCGAGGCCCGCCCGAACAACGCGGTGTGGGGCGGCCTGAACGACGTCCTGCACGCCCACAACTAGCTTTTCAGGCGGAGGCCAGGAGCTCCTCGTACGCCGCACGCAGCCCGTCGACCGCCTCGCGGCCGGCGGGCTGCAGCGGTTCCCGGACCGGGCCCGCGTCCAGCAGGGCCTTCGCGGTGACGGTGCCGGGCAGCCCGCCCGCCATCATCAGCTCGGCCAGCCGGACCGTCAGCCCGTTCAGCCGCGCCGCCTCGTCCGTCCGCCCCGCGTCGAACGCGTCCAGCGGGGCCCGCATCTGACGCGGGGCCACGTTGGCGACCGTGCTGACATAGCCCGCGCCGCCCAGCGCGTACAGCGGGAGGTTCAGCTCCTCGCACCCCGAGTAGTACGCCAGCCCGGTGCGGGCGATCACCTTCGTCGACCCGAGCAGGTCGTACGCGCAGTCCTTCACCGCGACGACGCGCGGGTGGTCCGCGAGCCGCAGCAGGGTCTCCGGTTCGATCCGGACGCCGGTGCGGCCGGGGATGTCGTACAGCATCAGCGGTACGCCGGTGGCCTCGGCGATCCGCAGGAAGTACGTCTCCACGGCGGCCTGCGGTGGGCGGCTGTAGTACGGCGGCACCACCAACAGCCCGTCCGCGCCCGCCTCTTCGGCCTCGCGCGCGAGCCGCACCGCGTGCGTGGTGTCCGCGCTGCCGACCCCGGAGAGCAGCGGCACCCCGTCACCGACCTCCGCCCGGACCGCCCGCAGCAGGTCCGACTTCTCCGCGTCCGACGTGGTGGGCGACTCCCCGGTGGTGCCGCTGAGCACCAGTCCGTCGCACCCTTCGGCCACCAGATGCGCGGCGTGGGCGCGGACGGCGTCGAGGTCCAGCGCCCCGGTGGCGGTGAACGGCGTGATCATGGCGCAGAGGGTGCGGCCGAAGGGGCGGGGCGCGGTGGCAGTCATGTCCGAAGTGTCGGCTCCGGTGAGCGTGAAGGTCCACTTAGATCTGCTTGTCCGGACCGGGAAGAGATGCTGAACAGTGCCGTGGGGAGCCCGCCCCTGACATGATCGAACACGCGGACGGCGTACGGCCGGAGGGCTGTGATGAGGGGCGGGCGAGGGATGGGCGGGATGGGCGAGCGGGTGCGGGGACGGGCGCGAGTGCCGGGGCGGGAGCGGGGACGGGCGCAGGCGTGGAGACCGGCCGCGGTGATGGTGCTCCTGACGGCGCTGACCGGCTGCTCGGGATTCCTCGTCCCGGCCGGTGAGGGCGAACGCGAGCCCACCCCGACCGCCCCGGCCGCGACTCCGCCCCCGCCCTCCGTCACCCCGCCACCGGTCGCCGACGTACCGGCGCAGGGCCCGACGCCGTCCCGCACCGCCACCCCCACGCCCACCGGCACGTGCCCCGCCTCCGGCGCCGTGGTGACCATGGGGGAGGTGCAGGCCGTGATGATGAGCCGTGCCGTGGTCCTCACCCTGACCAACTGCGGCTCGAAGCCCTACCGGGTCGACGGCTACCCCTCGGTCCAGGCGCTCGGCGAGGACGGCGAGCGCCTCCCGGTGAAGGTCAACCCGGCCGGGTCGGTATTCGGCCAGGACAAGGGCCCCGAGCCGCGCACGCTGAAGCCGGGCGCCGCCGTGAAGTCAATGCTCGCCTGGGTCTCCACGAAGGAGGGCGGCGAACTCGTCATGGCCGACGCGCTGGAACTGGCCGCCGCGCCCGACGCCGGGGCGCGGGTCTATCCGCTGGAGGGCCATGACATCCGGTACATGGACGAGCTGAACATCACGGCCTGGCGGGCGGAGCTGCCCGAGTGACGCCGGGGGCCCGGTCCTCACCCGCCGTCCACCGGCACGGTGTGGGTGACCCAGGCCGTGCCGGGCGGCCCCTCCGGCGCCACGTGCAGCAGGAACGAGGCGAGTTCGCCGGTGTAGCCGGGCGGCCCCTCCCGCCGCACCAGCCCGCTCTGCCGGTACGTGCTCGGCGCGACGGCCACCGTGCTGCCAGCGAAGGCCGCCGTGACCGGGCGGTGCACATGGCCCGCCAGCACGCGGACGACCCGGAGGTGTGCGGCGACCACCTCGGCCAGTGCGGGGCCGTCCGCCAGACCCATCGCGTCCAGGAAAGGGATGCCGACCGGGACCGGAGGATGGTGCAGGCACACGACGGCCGGTACGCCGGGGCGCCGGGAGAGGACCCGGTCCAGCCAGGACAGCTGTGCGGGCCCCAGGCGGCCGCCGGGTGAACCGGACACTTTCGAGTCCAGCACCGCGACGGTGAGCGCCGGGTGCTCCACCTCGTACGTCGTCGTCGTTCCCCCACCGAGGAAGCGCGTCCCGCCGAACGCCTCCACGAGTGCCTCCGGCGCATCGTGATTCCCCGTCACCAGGTGCAGCGGCCGCGGGAACGCGCCGAGTGCCTCGCCCACCGCCGCGTACTCCTCGGGCTCCCCGCGCTCGGTGAGGTCGCCGGTGATCACGACGCACTCCGGGGGCGGGTCCAGCGCGAGCACGTGGTGCAGGGCGGCGCGCAGCCCTGCCGCCGGGGCCTGTGCCGAGGGGCCGGTGGTGATGTGGGGGTTGCTCAGGTGCGCCACGGAGAGGGTCTTGCCCCGGCCCTTCCCCGGGTGTTCCCCCGACGCACGCGGTCTCGCCGGGGGCGAACGGCGGCAGGGGCAGGGCTCTCTTGACCTCGAGCGGACTTGAGGTGTGACGGTGGTGGCGACGGCGCACCGGACGGTGCGCGTGAGAGGGGAGAGCCACCATGACCGTGCACTTCACCGACCGCCCGGACCCGGCCCGTGACGACGCGGGGATCGCCAAGGCCAGTACCTGGGACGTCGGTACGCCGGAGCGGCAGCGGCAGGCCGTCGACGCCATCCGGAAGGCGTGGGAGAGCCGGGAGTGGCCGCACCCCGGGCTGCTCTCGTACAGCGTCTACGCGGGTGAGGACGGCAGGACCCTGCTGCACTACTCCCAGTGGTCCGGCGAGCAGGCCTACCAGGACTTCGTCCGGGAGAGCCGTGACGCCCGCAACGCCGACATCGACGCCGCCGTGCCGGGCATCGAACGCCTCGCCCTGCACACGTACGAGCTGTACCGCTCCGGGCTCCGGGCCGAGGGCGACACCCGCGAGCCCGGGTGCGTCGTGATCGTCGACGTGGAGTTCGCCGGCCCCGACCCGGCCCGGCAACGGGACTGGGTGGACGCCGTGTTCGAGGCGCTCGGCGAGGACCCCCACACCCCCGCCGGCGGCATCGCCGCACACTTCCACGTCAGCACCGACGGCACCCGGGTCCTCAACTATGCCGAGTGGGAGAGCGCCGGACACCACATCGCGGCACTGGCCGCACCCGGCGAAAGGATCGGCTCCCCGTCACCGCTGTGGGAACGCGTCCAGAAGTACCCGGGGATGGCCGGCGGGGGCGTGAACCGCTACACGCCCGCGCTCAGCATGGCGGCGGGCGCGGGCGCATGAAGGGCGCGCCGGGCGGCGGGCGGCGAATGACGTCTAGGCTTGGACGGCTGAACCGCGTACGCCCTCCGTACGCTCCCGAGCACGCACCGAGGAGAACTCCCGATGTCCGCAGAGCGCCCCATCCTGCCGCCGGTGCGGCTGCACTCCGAGGCCGAACTGGCGCGGGAGGCGCTCGCCGCACCGCTGTTCGTCCGCGCCGTGAAGCTCGCCCGCTGGGCCGGCCCGGACACCCGTGTCGGCGCGGGCGGCGAACTCGTCGAGGCTCACCTGCCCGCCGCCGCCGAGCACCTCGGCCTCCCCGCCGACGAGGAGGGCGCCGCGTACGCCAGCGAGGCCTGGCGGCTCGCCGTGGACACCGGGCTCCTCGACGTGACGGACCCGGAGGAGGGGGCGCTTCCGGACGGCACGGGCGGTTCGCAGGAAGCGGAGACCGAGGGCACCGTCACCGCGGGCGAGAACCTGGCGCTGATCACCTCCGGCTCCCCGCAGGACATCCTCTCCATCTGGCTCGACGGCCTCGACGCCGTGCACGCCGACGCCACCGCGCCCGTCCTGGACGACTTCGCGGACCTCGTCGGCGAGGACGGCTCGATCGACTTCGACGCCCTGGACTGGGACCCGGAGGCCGAGGCGGAGTTTCTCGACGGAGTCCTCGGCAACCTCTACCTGCTCACCCTCGCGGACAACGGCGCGGGCGACGGCCCGGTGCCGCTGCCCGCCCTCGCCGCGTCGATGATCGTCCCCGACGACATGGGCGAGCCCACGGACGACATCCTGGAGCAGGTGTCGGAGGCGATGATGCGCCTCGACGACCAGTTCCGGCTCCTCGAACCCATCGGGATCGTCGCGTACCAGCCGGTCGACGAGGCGTTGATGGTCGAGGAGGGCGAGGCGGTGGACGCCTCCGCCGCCGGGGCCGACGAGGAGGACGTCACCCGATACGGGATGGTCAAGCTCACCCCGCTCGGCCTGTACGGGGTCCGGGCCCGGATGCTGGAGGCCGGGGTGGACGCCCCCGCCGTCGGCGACCTCGCCGACAAGGGCGCCGACACCCTCCTCGACGGCATCGCGCACTACCCGGAGGCCGCCGCCCGCGCCGAGATCCAGCTCTGGCTCGCCGGGCGCGGCAGCCAGGGCGCGGTCGCGGCGGCAGCCGAACTGCTGGCGGCGGCACGCGGCACGGACGAGGGCGCACCGCTGCGCCGCCTCCACTGCCAGCAGGCACTCGCCCTCGCCGGCGCGGAGGCCGAACCCGCCGTACGCGCGGTCCTCGGCGACCAGGAACTCGGCGGCCTGGCCCGGGTCTGGCTCGCCGAGCACGGCGCGACCGACGTCCCGCCCCCGCCGGAGGCGATGATCTTCTGGCTGGCCATCGACACGATCGCCGCCCAACTGGACGCCGACGGCGAACTCGACGAGCTCCAAGGCCTGGTCGAGGGGCTCTCCGCCCAGCACAGCGGCTTCTTCGACGAGATCTGGCGCGTCGACCACCCGGCCACCGCCGACGTGCTGGAGGCCATGGGCCGCCTGCACAGCGACAAGAAGGCGGCGAAGGAGGCCCGGAAGGCGGCGTTCAAGGCCCGGTCGCGCGCGGGGGGCTGAGGAGCGTAGCTCTGGTGTAGAGCGCTGCTCTTACAAAGCAGATGTCGAGGGTTCGCATCCTGCCGGGGGTGCGAGCGAAGAGGCCATCCAGGAACGTTCCTGGATGGCCTTCGACATCTGCCTCGGACAGGGCGCCTCATGAGCAGCCCGACGACGAAGTAGGTGGGTTTCCCAGCTCCGAACGGCCTACGCGAGGATGCTGACATGAACATCGAGAGCCCCGCACCCTCCCCGCCACTGCCACGTGGCACTCCGCGTCGGCGTTGCCAGTTCCGGGAAGCCGGTGTTCGAGACACTTCCTGCCAGGGCCGTCGGTTCCGGCAGCTACGAACTGACCGGCAGCCCGGGCTGGTCGAGGGCTGCGCGGCAGGTGACCTGTTGGAGATCGATGCCGATGGCCTGTTCCAGGTCGTGCGACGAGGCCCGAACCTTTGCATCCAGGCATTCGGCCGGCCGTCCTTCGACGCCGAGTCGCTTGAATCCCTGAACAGCGGCTTCGTCCCCCTGGGCGGCCTGGTGGAGGCGCCCGCCGACCGGCGGTTCATCGTGGTGACGGTGTCGGCCGCTGCCGGATTCCCCGCGGTCGAAGCCGTGATGGAAAGGTGGGCAGCAAGCGTGAGCGTGCTGGTCGAGTGGGGCTTCAGCAACGTGTTCGGAGCGGACGAGGAGCCGCTGAACTGGTGGCACGAGTCCGAGGCGTGACCGGCGGCGTGCATCTGTCGAGGCCGCGATGAGGGAGGTGGGGATCTACGGCCTGCAACATAGTCCCGAGGTGGCTCCCGGGGACCTTTGTGCCCACCCCCCTTGACCGCGGACCTCGAAGGTTCTCTGACCGGTCTCCATCCACCAGGCAATCTAGCAAGAGGCACTGACACAGGCGGCACTGACAACGGTCCGGGCCAGCGGTGCCCGCACCATCACATGCGATTGCGCGCAGAAATCCCTTCGCGTCCACGGAAGTTGTTCCCTAAGGTCATGGACATGCACCTCCCGGTGCGAAGGCCGCGGCTCCTTCCTTTCACGAAATACGCCGCAGCCACTGTTGATCTCGGGAGGCGCGAGCGCCGGGGTGCCCGGTGCGCAGACAACGGATACTTCCTTGATCTGGCGGTTGCGGGTTCGAGTCCCGCCCGGCTCCGGCCGGTAGCTCAAGCGGGTAGAGCACCAGAATGTTCTCCGTCGTCGACCCCG
The DNA here is from genome assembly GCF_000718135.1 of Streptomyces cyaneofuscatus. Lineage (GTDB taxonomy): Bacteria > Actinomycetota > Actinomycetes > Streptomycetales > Streptomycetaceae > Streptomyces > Streptomyces cyaneofuscatus. Next base: position 103,253 of record NZ_JOEM01000012.1, read on the forward strand.
GGCCGTTCACCGGCCCCGATCTCGGGCACCCCGTTCCGCCGCCGCGCCCTCCCCCAGGAACCACGAACCAGGATTCAGGAATTCGGGGGAATTCTCATGGCCCGCTTCAACCAGCGCGTCACCCAGCTCCGTTCCGCCCTTTCGCGGCCCACCTCGCCCGTCACCACGACCGGTGCGCTCGCGGCCAACCACCAGGGCGGGACCGGGCGGGTGCGGGACGCGCGGTCCGAGCTCTTCCTTCTGGCCGTCGCCAACTTCGTGGCGCAGGAGACCTTCTACGAGGGCGGCGAGGAGCGCGACACCCGGTTCGCCGCCCTCGTGCGCCGCCTCGCCGTCGAGGACCCCGCCTGGACCGCGGGGCTCCTGCACTGGCTGCGCCGTGACGGGCAGATGCGGACCGCCTCGCTGGTCGGCGGCGCGGAGTACGTGAAGGCGCGGCTGGACGCGGGGTGCACCGAGGGGCCGGCGAACCGGCAGGTCATCGACTCCGTACTGCTGCGCGCCGACGAGCCGGGCGAGCTGCTCGGCTACTGGACCTCCCGCTACGGGCGGGCCCTGCCCAAGCCCCTCAAGCGGGGCATCGCCGATGCCGTACGCCGCCTCTACAGCGGCCGGTCCCTGCTGAAGTACGACACCGCCTCCAAGGGGTTCCGCTTCGGTGACGTCCTCAACCTGGTGCACGCCGCTCCGGACCCGGCCAAGCCCTGGCAGGGCGAGCTGTTCCGGTACGCGCTGGACCGCAGGCACCGGCCCGAGAGCGCCGTGCCGCCCGTCGGCGACCGCACCCTGAACGCGCACCGGGCCCTCATGGAGCTGCCGGTCGCCGAGCGTCGCGCGGTCGTCACCGGGCCCGGCGGCGCCGAGCGGCTGGCCGAGGCCGGGATGACCTGGGAGGCGCTGGCGGGCTGGCTGCAGGGGCCGATGGACGCGGAGGCGTGGGAGGCGGTGATCCCGTCCATGGGGACGATGGCGCTCGTGCGTAATCTGCGGAACTTCGACGAGGCCGGAGTGAGCGACGAGGTCGCGGCCGGGGCGGCGGAGCGGATCCGCGACCCCGAGGCCGTCGCCGCGTCCCGGCAGTTCCCCTTCCGCTACCTCGCCGCCCACCGGCACGCGCCCTCGCTGCGCTGGGCGTACCCGCTGGAGCAGGCGCTCGGCCACTCGCTGAGCCAAGTTCCGGTGCTGCCCGGGCGCACCCTGGTCCTGGTCGACCGTTCCGGTTCCATGTGGTCGCCGCTCTCCGACCGCTCCCAGCTGAACCGGGCCGACGCCGCCGCCGTCTTCGGCGCCGCCCTCGCGCTGCGCGCCGCCGACGCGGACCTGGTGGAGTTCGGCACGACCAGCGCGCCGGTGGCGTACCGCACGGGCGAATCGGTGCTCAGGGTCCTGGAGCGCTTCGGCAACCTGGGCGGCACCGACACCGTACGTGCCGTGGAGCGCCACTACCGGGGCCACGACCGGGTGCTCATCGTCACCGACGAGCAGGCCTCGTACACCTACCGTGGCGATGCCACCCGCAGCGTTCCGGACACGGTGCCCGTCTACACCTGGAACCTGGCCGGATACCGGCTCGGCCACGCCCCGTCCGGCGACGGAAACCGCCACACGTTCGGGGGGCTTTCCGACGCCGCGTTCCGCATGGTTCCGCTGCTGGAGGCGGGGGTAAGCGCTGACCGGCCCTGGTGAGCACGGGTCACGAATCCGGCACTTCTGGGGCTCGGGCGGCAAACGGGCATGGCGTCGGGCCTTCACAGGGCGCATACTCGACTTAATGAAACAGTCAGCCGGCTCCCGGCGATACCTGCCTTCCAGTCCCTTCAACCGCCCGGCCCAGGAGGCCCCACCGGTCGAATGCTTCGATGTGGGCGACAGGGTGTCGCACGACCAGTTCGGGCTCGGCAGAATCCTTGCTGTCGAGGGCGACAACGACGCAGTCCTCATCGACTTCTCCGGGCGACAGGGGAGGATCCTGAGCCCGTACTCCAAGCTGACCAAGCTCTGAGAGACCGGACGAGCACGAGCAGCGCCAGCGCCCGTCTCCTCCTCCTCCGGATCCGGGGCACCTGAATCACATCAGGTGCCCCGGATGCCGTTGTGGCCCGGGCCCCGAAGGGCTACCGGGCCCCGAAGGGCTACCGGGCCCCGGAGGTCAGAGGGACTTGGCGGCGGGCTTCACCATGCCCCGTACGGTGCGGGACTTCACGAACTCGCCCATGGCCGTCATCTCCCACTCACCGGTGAACTGCTTGATCAGCTTGGCCATCATGACGCCGGTCTGCGGCTCGGCGCCGGTCAGGTCGAAGCGGACCAGCTCCTCGCCGGTGGCCGCGTCGATCAGGCGGCAGTAGGCCTTGGCGACCTCGTTGAACTTCTGGCCGGTGAACGAGTTCACCGTGAAGACCAGGCCCGTCGCCTCGGCCGGGATGCGGCCCAGGTCCACGACGATCGTCTCGTCGTCCCCGGCGCCCTCACCCGTGAGGTTGTCGCCGGAGTGCTTGATCGCCCCGTTGAGGATGGAGAGCTTGCCGAAGTAGCAGCTGTCCAGGTGGTTCCGGTTGGGGCCGTAGGCGATGACCGAGGCGTCCAGGTCGATGTCCTTGCCGCGGAACGCGGGCTCCCAGCCGAGGCCCATCTTGACCTGGGAGAGGAGCGGGGCGCCGCCCTTGACCAGGGAGACCGTCTGGTTCTTCTGGAGGTTGACCCGGCCCTTGTCGAGGTTGATCTTCCCGGCGCCCACGGGCGCGGCGGCGGGCGGTGCCGGGGGAGCGGCGGGGGCCGGCGGGGCGATCCTCGGGTCGACCGGGGCGGCCGCCGGAGCCACCGGGGCGGCCGCGGCCGGGACCGGCGGGGCGGCTGCGGCCGGGACCGGCGGGGCGGCCGGCTCCTCGACCGATACGCCGAAGTCCGTGGCGATGCCTGCCAGCCCGTTCGCATACCCCTGGCCGACCGCGCGGGCCTTCCAGGCACCGTTGCGCCGGTAGACCTCGATGACTACGAGCGCCGTCTCGCCGCCCAGCTGGGGCGGGGTGAACGTGGCCAGCGCGGTGCCGTCGTCGGCGTTGCGCACGGTGGCCGTGGGCTCGATGCCCTGGAAGGTCTGGTCTGCGGCGTCGGGGCTCGCGGTGACCACGATCTTCTCGATGCCGGGCGGGACCGCGGTGGTGTCCACCACGATGGCGTCGGGTGCGGAGCCCCCGCCGGCGCGATAGGTCACACCGGGGCCGGAGGGCTGGTTGTAGAAGATGAAGTCGTCGTCGGAGCGCACCTTGCCGTCGGCGGTGAGCAGCAGGCCCGAGACGTCGAGCCGCACCGGAGCGGCGACGTCCACCGCCACACGGACGGCGGAGAGAGGGATGTTCGAGCCGGGGGTCATTGCGGTCATGCACGGGGTAACGAACGACCCCGCTTTGCCGTTCCCTTACCTTTGGCCGTTCGGCAGCCACTTCTGCCGGCGTCCGCCTCCGCGGCCGTCGGGGCGTCCTCAGCGGCGGTTGCGCGGATGGTCGCGGGCCGTACGTTCGTTGCCGTGCTTGTACGCGCCGGTCCAGCGCGCCATCACCAGCTGGGCGTCGCCCGCCGCCACCTCGGCCAGGAACTTCTCCGCCCGGCCGCCCCGCAGGGTGCCCGCCGGGCGGCCGTGGTGGGTGACGGTGACACTCCGGTCGCCGTGCTGTTCGTACTGGAATCCGGAAGGTCGCGGCATGTCCGTATCCTGCCGCTCCGGTCGCCCCCGCGTCCATTCATATAAGTGGACGTGTCAGGCGCGCCGGAGTGCGCGCGGCCGACTTCGGTGTGGTCAGAGCCGTACGAAGGCCCCGCGCGCCAGCACCGCCGCGGCCACCACCCCCACCGCCCCCGCGACCACCGCGATCACCCGGGCGTCCACCACCGCGACGAGCCCAGCCCCCACCGCCAGGGCCACCGCGTTCGGGACCGTCATCAGCGAGCCCGCCGTGGCAGCCGTCCGGCCCAGCACCGCGTCCGGGCTCTCCCGCTGCACCGCCGTCACCGCCGCGACCAGCACGCACGGCAGCCCGAACCCGATCGCCGTACTCGCCGCCAGCGCCACCGCCTCCTGCGGCACCGCCCGCGCCCCCACCGCCAGCCCGAACAGCGCCATCCCGCCCGCCGCGAACACCCGCTCCGGCAGCCGGCGCAGCAGCGGTCCCGCCAGCAGCCCCACCGCCACCGAACCGGCGCCCTGGACCGCGTACAGCACCCCCGCGTACGCCGGCGCCCGCCCGAGCACCTCGTCCACGTACGCGTACGTCATCGCCCCGTTCACCCCCGCCACCAGCATCGTCGCCGCCCCGGCCGCCACCAGCGGGCGCAGCACAGCCGACGTGCGGATCCGCCGCAGCCCGGCGGCGAGATCACCGCGCCGCGCGCCCGCCGGGGGGCGGGGAGGCTCCCGTACCGGCAGCCGGGCGAAGAGCAGGGCGGCCAGCGCGCACGTCGCCGCGTCCAGCAGCGCCACCGCCGGGCCGCCGAACCGGGAGTACAGGCCCGCCCCCGCCAGCGGGGCGACCAGCTTCATGCCCTCGTTCGCCGTCATCCGCAGCCCGTTGAACTCCGCCAGCAGCGGGGTGTCCACCGCCCGCGCCACGAGCGCCGACTCCGCCGCGTCGAGGAGCACCCCGCCCGTGCCGTAGAGCACCAGCACCACGAAGAGCAGCCAGACGCTCCGTACCGAATCCACCAGCACCAGCGAGGCCAGCAGGCAGGCCAGCGCCGCATTGACCCGGACCAGCAGGGCCTTGCGGGGCAGCCGGTCCGCGAGGGCGCCGAGCGCGGGTCCGGCCAGCACAGGGGCCCACAGCGCGAAGACGGTCAGCGCCGCCAGACTGTTCGAGCCGGTCAGCGACTTGACCCAGATCCCGGCGGTGAGCCACATCGCCGACGTACCGAATCCGGAGACGACCACCCCCGCCAGGCAGCGCCCCGCCGTCCGGTCCCGCAGGACCCGCATCGTCGCCGAACCGCTCATGCCGCCGCCCATGCCGCCGCCCCGCCCCTCGCACCTGTTGCCCGTGCGGCTCATGCTGGGGAGTAAGGCGGCCCGGGGGCATCGGGCGGATGCCCTACGGCTGCGCCGTGCGGTGCGCCTCCGCGCGCTCCACGAAGATCCGGTGCAGGTCGCGGGCGGCCCGGGTGACCGAGCCCGAGCGGCTGCGCTGCACCACCAGGAGCACCGTGGTCGTGTCGTCCTTCAGCGGGCGGCAGGTGATCGCGCCGGTGCGCTCCAGGGGGTCCCCGACCACGCTGTAGTCCGGGAGCACGGTGACCCCGAGCCCCTCCGCCACCATCAGCTTGCCCATCTCGGCACCGTCGGCGGAGTACGAGAACGAGGGCACCCGGCCCTTCAGTAGCCGGTGGGTGAAGCGGTGCATCAGATAGCCGGCCCGCATCACGATCAGCGGCTCGCTCAGCAGGTCGTCCACCCCGACCGACTCCAGCGACGCCAGCGGGCTGTCGGGGCGCAGGCAGACGACCGGACGGCCGCGGAGCAGCTCCGTGGTGTGCAGGTCGGGGGCCAGGTCGTCGCCCTCCAGGTAGTTCACCAGGCCGAGGTCCACACCACCTTCCAGCAGGGAGCGGTGGATCACCGACTGCTGGGCGGCGATCACCTCCACCTCGGTGGCCGAGTGCAGCGCGTGGAACTCCCGGATCGCCGGTACGAGAAGGGGGACCGTCGCCGCGAAGACCGTGCCGAGCCGGACCGTGCGGCTGGTGCGGTGCTGTTCGTCGGCGGCCCGGCGCAGCCGGTCGACCGCATCCAGCACCCCGATGATGTGCGGCAGCAGCTCGCGCCCCGCGTCACTGATCGTCGCCCCGGACCGCTTCCGGTCCAGCACGGCCACCCCGAGCTCGCGCTCCAGGTTCCGTACGGTCTCGCTCAACGCGGGCTGGGACAGGTGCAGTTCCTCCGCCGCCCGGCGCAGCGACCCGAGCCGGGTGACGGCCTCGATGTACTCCAGCTGTTCGATCCGCACGGCGGCCCTTCCCTCGACCGGGCATCAGGTGGAAGGGAAACCCTATCGCTCCCTCGTCGATGCCTTCTCGACCCGGAGCGTTCCGGCGCCCTACTCTGGAACCCGAAGGCGTCCCCGGGTCCACCGGGAGTCCGCCGCGGAACGCGAAAGGAGAGGGATGTGCGCCGCTTGACCCGTCGCCGCCACATCGACCTCGGCCGCGTTTCCAGCGCCTTCTGTTGTTGCGAAGTCTGAGGAGCGCCTCCCTCCTTCGCGCCCCCGCGTGAGCCGTGCCCGCCCGCGTGAGCCGTGCCCGTACGCCGTCCACCTCCGCGTACGCCGTGCACCTCCGCGTACGCCGTCGCGCTCGTGCGGTGACCACCGCAGCCCGGACGCTCCTCTCCTCCCGCGCCCCTCGCCCCTGATCGGGTTTCTCGATCACCGGGGCCCCTCCGCCATGCTCAGCCTTCCGGGAGAACCCCATGCCCACGTCCTCCTCCGCCGACCCGGTCCGCTTCGCGTACTGGGTGCCCAACGTCAGCGGCGGCCTCGTCACCAGCACGATCGAGCAGCGCACCGACTGGGGGTACGACTACAACCGCGAACTCGCCGTCCTCGCCGAGAACAACGGCTTCGACTACGCGCTCAGCCAGGTCCGCTACATGGCCAGCTACGGCGCCGAGTACCAGCACGAGTCCACCTCCTTCAGCCTCGCCCTGCTGCTCGCGACCCAGCGGCTCAAGGTCATCGCCGCCGTCCACCCCGGCCTCTGGCACCCCGGCGTCCTCGCCAAACTGGGCGCCACCGCCGACCACCTGAGCAACGGACGCTTCGCCGTCAACGTGGTCAGCGGCTGGTTCAAGGACGAGTTCACCGCGCTCGGCGAACCCTGGCTGGAGCACGACGAGCGCTACCGCCGCTCCGAGGAGTTCATCCGGGCCCTGCGCGCCGTCTGGACCGAGGACCACGCCGAACTCGCCGGGGACTTCTACCGCATCCGGGACTTCACCCTGAAGCCCAGGCCGATCGCCTCGCCGGAGCGCCCGCACCCGGAGATCTTCCAGGGCGGCAACTCCACCGCCGCCCGGCGGATGGCCGGACGGGTCTCCGACTGGTACTTCTCCAACGGCAAGGACTTCGACGGCGTCACCGAGCAGATCGAGGACGTCCGGGCCTCCGCCGAGAGCGCCGGACGCACCCCGCCCCGCTTCGGCCTCAACGGCTTCCTCATCGCCCGCGACACCGAGGCGGAGGCCCGCGACACCCTCCGCGAAATCGTCGCCAAGGCCGACACCGAGGCTGTCCACGGCTTCGGCTCGGCCGTCAAGCAGGCCGGGAGCTCCACCGCCGACGGCAAGGGCATGTGGCAGGACTCCTCCTTCGAGGACCTCGTCCAGTACAACGACGGCTTCCGTACGGGACTCATCGGCACCCCGGAACAGATCGCGGAGCGCATCGTCGCCTACAAGCGCCTCGGCGTCGACCTGCTGCTCCTCGGCTTCCTGCACTACCACGAGGAGGTCGAGTACTTCGGCAAGAACGTCCTGCCGCTCGTCCGTGAGCTGGAGGAACACGGGCCGCAGCACCACCAGGCCACTTCGTCGTCGGAAGGTTCAGCATGAGCACCGCAGCACCCACCCAGTGGAAGACCCTCCCCGCCCCCGACAGCCCCCAGGGGTGGATCGGCCGCGCGGCCGAGGTCGCCGCCCTCCTCGCCACCGACGCCGCCGCCCGCGACAAGGCGGGCGCCACCCCGTACACCGAGATCCAGCTGCTCAAGGACTCCGGGCTCGTCACCCTGCTCGGCCCGGCCGAACACGGCGGCGGGGGCCAGGACTGGACGACCGCCTACCGGGTGATCCGCGAGGTCGCCAAGGCCGACGGCTCCATCGGGCAGCTCCTCGGCTACCACTACCTCTGGAACTGGGCGGCCCGCCTCGTCGGCACCCGCGAGCAGTGGGAGCACGTCGAGGCCGAGGCCGTCCGGCAGACCTGGTTCTTCGGCGGCGCCGTCAATCCGCGCGACAGCGACGTCGTGGTCACCGAGGACGGCGACGACCTCGTCTTCACCGGCGCCAAGACCTTCTCCACCGGCAGCAAGGTCTCCGACGTCACCGTCCTCGAAGGCGTCCTGGAAGGCACCGACCAGCACATCTTCGCCATCGTGCCCTCCGACAGCGAGGGGCTGGTCTTCCACGACGACTGGGACAACATCGGCCAGCGCCTCACCGAGAGCGGCGGCGTCACCATCGACGGCGTCCGCACCCCGTGGGCCTCCGCCGCCGGTTACGTGGACAAGGAGTTCCGGCCCCGCGTCTACAACACCCTCAACGTGCCGACGATCCAGCTGGTCTTCATCAGCTTCTACCTCGGCATCGCCGCCGGCGCCCTGGAGACCGCCGCCACCTACACCCGCACCAAGGCCCGCTCCTGGCTGCACGGCGGGTACGAGCAGGCGGTCGACGAGCCGTACGTCATCGACACGTACGGCGACCTGACCGCCAAACTCTGGGCCGTCGAAGCCCTGGCCGACGCCGTCGCCGCCGAGGGGCAGAAACTGCACGACGCCCCGGACGAGGTGACCGAGCAGGCACGCGGCGAGTTCGAGGTCCGGGTCGCGGCGGCGAAGGCCCGCGCCACCGAGGTGGCCCTGGAGGTCACCAGCCGCATCTTCGAGGTCACCGGGGCCCGCGCGACCGCCTCCGCCGAGGGGCTTGACCGCTTCTGGCGCAACGTCCGCACCCACACCCTGCACGACCCGGTCGCCTACAAGCGCCGCGAGGTCGGACGCCACGTCCTGACCGGCGAACTGCCCGAACCCACCTGGTACTCCTGACCCGCTCCCGCCGGGCCGGGGGCGGACCATCCACCGCCCCCGGCCCAGAAACGAGGTCCCATGGCCACCGTCCTGTCGGTCTCCGGCAGCCCCTCCGCCACCTCCCGCACCGCCCGCCTCCTGCGTCACCTCGACGCCGACCTGAGCGCCCAGGGCCACGAGGTCATACCGCTCGACGTCCGTACGCTGCCCGCCGAGGCCCTCCTCGGCGCCGACTTCGCGCACCCCGAGATCGTCCGGGCCACCGAACTGTTCGCCCGCGCCGACGGCATCGTCATCGGCACCCCCGTCTACAAGGCCGCCTACTCCGGGCTCCTCAAGACCCTCCTGGACCTGCTGCCCCAGTACGCCCTGACCGGCAAGACCGTCCTCCCGCTCGCCACCGGCGGCACCACCGCCCACGTCCTGGCCCTCGACTACGCCCTGCGCCCGGTGCTCTCCTCCATGGGCGCCGCGCACATCGTCCCGGGCTGGTTCGTCCTGGACCGGCACATCACGGCGGGCGACGACGGTTCGGTCGTCCTCGACCCCGCGTCCGCCGCCCCGCTCGACCAGGTGGTCGCCCAGTTCGCCGCCGCCCTGGACCGGACCGCTCCGGTCCCCGCCACCCGCTGACCCCTGTACCGCTCCCTATCCGTACCGCTCCTGACCCGTACCACTCCTGATCCGTACCGCTCCTGGAGGCTGGCCCCGTGACCGCGCCGACCCGACGACCACCCCTCACCGCGCGGGTGATCCGCGACGACGCCGAGGCGCTGCGCACCGCCGCCGCCCTCGCCGAGGAGTTCCGCCCGGGCGCCTCCAGGAGGGACGCCCGGCGCGAGCTGCCCCGCGCCGAACTCGACCGCCTCACCGCCACCGGCCTCCTCGCCGTCACCGTGCCTGCCGAGCACGGCGGGGCCGATGTCTCCGCCGCCACCCTCGCGGAGGTCTTCCGGCTGCTCGCCTCCGCCGACGCCAGCCTGGCGCAGATCCCGCAGAGCCACTTCGCGTACGTCAACGTCCTGCGCCAGCAGGGGAGTCCGGAGCAGCAGGCCTTCTTCTTCGCCGAGGTGCTGGCCGGCCGCCGCTTCGGCAACGCCCAGTCCGAGGCCGGGACCAAGCACCTCCAGGACATCCGGACCCGGCTCATCACGGCCGAGGACGGCTCGTACCTCCTGACCGGGGTGAAGAACTACTCCACCGGGGCCCTCTTCGCCGACTGGATCCCCGTCCTCGCCCGCGCCGAGGACGACCTGCTCCACGTCGCGTACGTCCCCGCCGACGCGCCCGGCCTCACGGTGACCGACGACTGGGACGGCATGGGCCAGCGGACGACCGCGAGCGGCACGGTCGAACTGGCGGATGTCGTGGTCCCCGCAGCCCACGTCGTACCCCACCACCTCACCTTCATCGGCCCCCAACTCCACGGCGCGATAGCCCAGTTGCTGCACACCGCCATCGACGCGGGGATCGCGGCGGGCGCGCTGGCCGAGGCGGTGGAGTTCGTGACGACCCGGAGCCGGCCCTGGTTCGAGAGCGGGTACGACACCGCAGCCGAGGACCCCCTCCTCATCCAGCGCTTCGGTGAACTCGACCTCCGCCGCCGGGCCGCCGACGCCCTGCTGGCCACCGCGGCCCGGGCGGTGGACGCGGCACGGGCAGGCCTGGACGACGACAGCGCGGCCGAGGCGTCGATCGCCGTCGCGGCGGCGAAGGCGTACGCCGGGGGTGCGGCGCTGGAGATCGCGGACGCGCTCTTCGAGGTCTCCGGGACGCGCGCCGCCCTCGACAGCCTCAACCTGCACCGGCACTGGCGCGACGCCCGCACCCACACCCTGCACGACCCGGCGCGCTGGAAGATCCAGCACATCGGGCGCTACGTCCTCAACGGCACCCGCCCGCCCCGCCACGGCCTCCTCTGACTCACCACCCATCCGGAGACACGATGTCCCTCACCTTCCACTGGTTCCTGCCCACCAACGGCGACAGCCGCCATGTCGTCGGCGGCGGCCACGGCACCCCGGTCACGGCGGCGGGCGGCGACCGGCCGCCGACGGTCCGCTACCTCGCCCAGATCGCCCGCGCCGCCGAGGACGTCGGCTTCACCGGGGTGCTCACCCCCACCGGGGCCTGGTGCGAGGACGCCTGGCTGACCACCGCGATGGTGAGCCAGCACACCGAGCGGCTGAAGTTCCTGGTCGCCTTCCGCCCCGGCTTCATCTCGCCGACGCTGGCCGCCCAGATGGCCTCCACCTACCAGCGGCAGACCGGCGGCCGGCTGCTGCTCAACGTCGTCACCGGCGGCGAGAGCCATGAACAGCGCGCCTACGGGGACTTCCTGGACAAGGACGCCCGGTACGCCCGCACCGGCGAATTCCTCGAGATCGTCCGGCAGTTGTGGGACGGCAAGACCGTCGACCTGGACGGCGACCACCTGCACGTCGAGCAGGCCCGGCTCACCCAGCTCCCCGACCCCGTCCCCGAGGTCTACTTCGGCGGCTCCTCCCCGGCCGCCGGACGCGTCGCCGCCCGCCACGCGGACGTCTACCTCACCTGGGGCGAGCCCCCGGCCCAGGTCGCGGAGAAGATCGCCTGGATCAGGTCGCTCGCCGCCGAACAGGGCCGTACCGTACGGTTCGGCATCCGGCTGCACGTGATCACCCGCGACACCTCCGCGGCGGCCTGGGCGGAGGCGGGCCGGCTGCTCGCGGGCTTCGACCCGGCGACCGTGCGCTCGGTCCAGGAGGGTCTGCGGCGCAGCGAGTCGGAGGGCCAGCGGCGGATGCTGGAGCTGCACGGCGGCGGCCGGGACGGTCTGGAGATCCACCCCAACCTGTGGGCCGGCATCGGCCTCGTCCGGGGCGGCGCGGGCACCGCCCTGGTCGGCAGCCACGCGGAGGTCGCGGACCGGATCCGGGAGTACCACGCCCTGGGCATCGACGAGTTCGTGCTCTCCGGCTACCCGCACCTGGAGGAGGCGTACTGGTTCGGCGAGGGCGTCCTGCCCCGGCTGGACGATGCGGGGCTCTGGACGCACCCGGCGGGACCGGTCCGGCCGGCGCCCGCCACGGAGATCCCGTTCGCCGGCGGGGCGCGGTAAGGGGCTGTCGGCCGCCGGAGCTGGAGGCGGACCACCGACCGCCGTACCTCCTCCGCGAGTTCCGCCGCCGAGGAGGTCAGCACCATGTGGTCCGCCTCCGGCAGCACCACATGCCGTCCGTGCGGCGACTGCCGGGCCCGGTACGCGCGCGAGACCGTGGCCCGCTCCCGTACGGCCTTCGGCATACCGGGGGAGAACCGCCCCGCCGACACCACCGTCACCGGCAGCCCCGCGAGCCCCGGCGGGTTCTCCAGGAGCGCCCGCAGGTCGCCCGCCGCGTCCTCCAGCTCGCGGCCCCGGGTGCGGGTCATGGCGACGGTGTACCCCTCCGCCCGCATGTCGGCGGCGGCGTCGGGCGGCAGGGCGGCGGTGAGGGAGCGGTAGGCGCGGCCCAGCAGCCCGAGCCGGGCCAGCAGATCGCCCAGGTCGTCGGCGAGGGCGGGCAGCCGGCGCGAGACCCCGGCCGGCGCGAGACCCCGGCCGGGGCGCGGGGCTGCGGCCCAGACCGCTGCGGTCGTACACCACCGTCGGCGCGACATCGGCGAGCGCGGCCTGTACGGGGGCCCAGCACGAGCGCCCGGCCGCCCGCCCTCGAAGATCACGGTGGGCACTGTCCCCGCTCCGGCCGGGCCCGCCAGCCGCTGGTAGTTCAGCGGGCCGACGGCCGACCGACGGGAGGCTCCTCGCTTCCCGGCAAGGCGTAACACGGCGAAAACCTGAACTCCCCTCCCTGACGGAACAATCCAGCTACCCATCACCACCGGATGTCCGTCACCGAGGAGCGCCATGCCCGAACCGTCCCCGACCACCCCGCCGGACGAGCCGACCACCCCCGGGGCGGCCACTCCTCCGGGGAAAGCCGTTCCCCCGGGCAGCGCCGTCGACCGCTTCTTCGCCATCACCGCCCGGGGCTCCACCTTCGCGCGCGAGATACGCGGCGGGTTCGCCACCTTCTTCACGATGGCCTACATCCTGGTGCTCAACCCGATCATCCTCGGCTCGGCCGAGGACAAGTTCGGGGCGCAGCTCTCCGGCCCCCAACTGGTCACCGCCACCGCCCTGGTGGCCGCCGTGATGACCGTCATCATGGGCGTCGGCGGCAACCTGCCGCTCGCCCTCGCCGCCGGACTCGGCCTGAACGCCGTGGTCGCGTACCAGATCGCCCCGCTGATGAGCTGGCCCGACGCCATGGGCCTGATCGTCCTGGAAGGGCTGCTGATCTGCGTCCTGGTCGTCACCGGCCTCCGCGAGGCGGTCATGCACGCCATCCCGCCCGCCCTCAAGCAGGCGATCAGCGTCGGCATCGGCCTCTTCATCGCGTTCATCGGCTTCGTCGACGCCGGATTCGCCACCCGCATCCCCGGCGAGACCGGCTCCGTCCCCGTCCAGCTCGGTGCCACCGGCCACCTCTCCGGCTGGCCGGTCCTGGTCTTCTGCCTCGGGGTGCTGCTCACGGTCGCCCTGCTGGCCCGCAAGGTCCGGGGCGCGCTGCTCATCAGCATCGTGGCCATGACCGTGGTCGCGATCGTCATCAACGAGATCGCCGGCATCGCCCCCGCCGCCTGGGGACTGACCGTCCCGGCCGTACCCGCCGACATCGTCGCCGCCCCCGACTTCGGGCTGCTCGGCGCCTTCAGCCTCTTCGGCGCGTTCCAGCAGGTCGGGATCATCACCATCGTCCTGCTCGTCTTCACCCTGCTCCTCAGCGACTTCTTCGACACGATGGGCACCGTTGTCGGCGTCTCCAGCGAGGCCGGACTGCTCGACGAGGACGGCAAGGTGCCGAACCTCGGCCGGGTGCTGCTCATCGACGGGGCCGCCGCCGTCGCCGGAGGGGCGGCCTCCGCCTCCTCCAGCACCTCCTACATCGAGTCCGCCGCCGGGGTCGGGGAAGGCGCCAGGACCGGGTTCGCCTCGCTGGTCACCGGCGGCCTCTTCGCCGTCGCCCTCTTCCTCACCCCGCTTGCCACCGTCGTCCCCGCCCAGGCCGCCGCCCCCGCGCTCGTCGCCGTCGGCTTCCTGCTGATGGCGCAGGTGCGGCACATCGACTGGGAGCGGTACGAGATCGCGATCCCGGCGTTCCTGACGATCGCGGTGATGCCGTTCACGTACTCGATCACCAACGGCATCGGGGCCGGATTCCTCGCGTACGTCGTCATTCAGACCGCCCTGGGCCGGGCCCGCCGGGTCCACTGGCTGCTCTGGGCCTCCTCGGCGCTGTTCGCCCTCTACTTCGCGATCGACCCGGTCGAGCAGCTGCTCGGCGTGAAGTAGCGGGACGCCGTACGGGGGCCGGTGCGCGCGGTCGGCGCGCGGTCACCGGCCCCCGTGACCGGCTCACCGCTCCAGCGCCGCCTTCATCATCTTCTGCGCGATCGGCGCCGCCAGGCCGTTGCCGCTGACCTCGGAGCGCGCCGAGCCGGAGTCCTCGACGATCACCGCGACGGCGACCTCCTTGCCGCTGCTGTCGTCCTTCGCGTACGACGTGAACCAGGCGTACGGGGTGTTGCTGTTGTCCACGCCGTTCTGCGCGGTCCCCGTCTTCCCGCCGACCTCGGCCCCGGCGATCCTCGCGTTGGTGCCGGTGCCCTCCTCGACGACGGTCACCATCGCGCTGCGGAGCTGCTCGGCGGTCTTCTCCTCCACCACCCGCTCGTTCTCCCCGTCTCCGGTCTCCTCCAGCGTGGAACCGTCCCCGTCCGTCACCGACGAGACCATGTGCGGCGCGGCCAGCTCGCCGCCGTTGGCGAGGGCCGCGGTGACCATCGCCATCTGCAGCGGGGTCGCGGTGACCTCGAACTGGCCGATGCCCGTCAGCGCCGTCTGCGCCTTGTCCATACCGGTCGGGTAGACGCTCTCGGCCGCCCGCACCGGGACGTCCAGCTTCTTGGTGTCGAACCCGAAGGCGTCCGCCATCTTCTTCACCTTGTCCTGGCCGAGGTCGGCGGCCACCTTGGCGAAGACGTTGTTGCAGGAGTACTGGAGGGCGGTGCGCAGGGTCGCGTTCTCGCAGGGGGCGGAGGCGTTCTCGTTGCGCAGGACGGTACGGGTGCCGGGGAGCGTGTACGGGTCGGGGCTGTCGGTCGCCTCGTCGACGGAGCCGTACAGACCGTTCTCCAGCGCCGCCGCCGCGACCACCAGCTTGAACGTGGAACCCGGCGCCAGCGGCTGCCGCAGTGCCCGGTTGACCAGTGGCTTCTCCTGGTCGTCCAGCAGCTTCTTCCAGGCGTCGCCGTCGTTCGTACCGCTGATGGCGGAGGGATCGTACGAGGGCGTGGAGACCATGCCCAGGATGCGGCCGGTCTTCGGGTCGATGGCCACGGCCGCGCCCTTGTCGTCGCCGAGCGCCTCGTACGCCGCCTTCTGGACGCCCGGGTCGATCGTGGTGAGGACGTTGCCCGGGGCGGCCTGCTCGCCGGTGATCAGGTCGGCCGGGTTCTTCAGGCGGTCGTCCGTGCCGTCCAGGACGTCGCTGTAGATGCCTTCGAGCTGGGTCGCCCCGTACGCCTGCGAGCTGTAGCCCGTCACGGCCGCGTAGAGCTCGCCCTGCGTGTAGGTCCTCTTGTACCGGAGGTCGCCACCACTGGTCCCCTTCGATCCGGTGACCGGCGAACCGGCCACGATGATGTCCCCGAGCGGATGCGCGTACTGCGCGATGGTGTTCCGCCGGTTGTGCTCGTCGTCTGCGAGCGCCTTGGCCTGGTAGCCCTGCACCCACGTCGCCCGCACCAGCAGGGCGAGCACCATGAGCAGGCAGAAGACCGAAGCGCGCCTGATTGTCTTGTTCATCCCGCTGGAGGGACGAGCGGGGGCGTTCCGCCCGTTCCCGG
Organism: Streptomyces cyaneofuscatus; assembly: GCF_000718135.1. Classification (GTDB taxonomy): domain Bacteria; phylum Actinomycetota; class Actinomycetes; order Streptomycetales; family Streptomycetaceae; genus Streptomyces; species Streptomyces cyaneofuscatus. Next base: position 118,973 of record NZ_JOEM01000012.1, read on the forward strand.
TTGTGCCGCTTCTCACCGATTTCTCACGCGGCCCGCCGGGCTGTGAAGGCCGGGTTCCGAGGGCCTCGGGCTCAGCCCGGGGTGATGAACCCGGACTCGTACGCCGCGATGACCGCCTGCGTACGGTCCCGGGCGCCGGTCTTCGCGAGGACCGCCGCCACATGGGTCTTCGCCGTCGCCGGACCGACCGCGAGCCGCCCCGCGATCTCCGCGTTGGTCAGCCCCGCCGCCATCAGCCGCAGCACATCCGCCTCCCGCCCGGTCAGCCGCGCCACCCACGCCGGGTCAGGGGTCTCCCGCCGCCGGGTGTGCCGGCCGGCCAGGGTGCGGACCGCCGCCGGATACAGCAGCGAGTCGCCGCACGCCACCAGCCGCACCGCCTGCACCAGCTCCTCGGCCGCCGACCGCTTCAGCAGGAACCCGGCGGCTCCGGCGTGCAGGGCGTCGTACACGTACGCGTCGTTCTCGAAGGTCGTGACGACGACGATCCTCGGCGGGTCCTCCAGCGTGGCGAGGATCTGCTCGGTCGCACGGATGCCGTCGATCTCCGGCATCCGTACGTCCATCAGCACCACATCGGGCCGCAGCGCGCGCACCACGGAGACGGCCTCCGCCCCGGTGGCGGCCTCCCCGACCACCTCGATGCCCTGCTCCGCGTCCAGGATCGCGCGCAGCGCCGTACGCACCATCTCCTCGTCGTCCGCGACCACGACCCGCACCGGCGTCGGCGCCCCGCTCATCACCGCTCCTCGCCGTGCGCCGTCAGCGGCAGCCGGACGGCCAGCCGCCAGGTGGAGCCGTCGGTGCCGTCGTACGGTCCCGCCTCGCTCCGGCCGCCCAGCAGCGCGGCCCGCTCCTCGATACCGCGCAGCCCCCGGCCGCCCCCGGGCCGCACCACGGCGGGCCGGTCGCCCGGCGGGTTCTCCATCACGATCTCCAGCTCCCTCTCCCGTACCGCGATCAGCAGCCGTGCGGTGGGCGTGCTGCCCCCGCCGTGGCGCAGGACGTTGCTCAGCCCCTCCTGCACGATCCGGTACGCCTCCCGCGAGACCACCGGCACCACCACGCGCAGGTCGCCCGGGTCGCCCTCCCGCTCGTACGCCACCGGCACCCCGCAGTGCGCCAGCAGCCCGTCGAGCGCGTCGAGCCCAGGACCGTACGCCGTCCCCTCATCCCCCGGATCCCCGCTCCCCGGCTCCTCGTCCCGCCGCAACAGCCCCACCACCGCGTCCAGCTCGCCGACCGTCCGCCGCGTCGTCTCCTCGATCGCGGTCAGCGCCCGGCGGACGAACTCCGGATCCCGGTCCAGGACCCGCCGGGCCGCCCCCGCCTGGAGGGTCACCGCGCTCAGGGCATGGCCCACCGAGTCGTGCAGCTCCCGGGCGAGCCGGTTGCGCACGGCCAGGTCCGCCGCCCGGCGCTCGGCGGCGGCCAGCCGGTCCTCGGGCGTCGGCCCGAGCAGCACCGGCACCCGCCGGGCCAGCAGCTCCCCGGCGCCCGCCGCCACCAGCGCCATCGCCACCAGCATCGCGAGCCCGGCGAACGGCGCGAGGGCCAGGGCCCACGGCTCCACCAGCACGCCGCTTCCGGCCGCCAGCCAGGATTCGCGCAGCGCCGCCGAGAACGGCAGCCCCGCCACCGCGAGGGCGAACGGCGTCAGCGCCAGCGTGATCCCGCTGACGATCCCGCCGAGGCCCAGGTGCAGCGTGAACCAGGCGGTGGTCCGCACCCGGGCCTGCCGGGTCCGCGCGGGCCCGTCGGCCAGCAGGGCGGGCGGGACCCCGCACAGGGCCCGGGCCGCGGCCACGGACAGCGGCCGGACGAGCGGGAAGAAGCCGCTGACCGCCACCATCGGCAGGGCACAGGCGAACGCGGCCAACTGGGCGGGCACGGAGGAGAAGAGCCCCGCCCCGCCGCCCGCCATGCTGACCAGGACCGTGCCGACCAGGAAGTACGGCATCAACAGCGCGCCGCCGACGATCAGATGCAGCCAGCGCAGCCGCGCCCGCCGCCCGATCAGCGGGGCGAACAGCCTCACGCGCGGGTGCCGGAACGGGTTTCGGAAGGCCTGGAGGCCGCCGCGCGCTCCGCGAGGAGGTGCGCGACCGGCAGCGCGATGACGATTCCGACCAGCATCTGCCCAGCGTAGATCAGCACCATCGCCGTCGTCGGCCGATCGGTGACGTCACCCGCACCCACCAGCGCGGCGAGGCTCAACCACCCTCCCCAGCAGGCCACTTGCGCCGAACCGGCCCAGACCAGGACGAGCGGCACCCGCAACGGGAGCCGGCCCCCGCGCCGGAAGGCGAGCAGCAGCACCCCGGCGACGGCGACCGCCACGAAGAGCGCGTTGACGGCTTCGAGCACGTGGAAGTCGCTGGTACGCCCCGCCACGCGCCCCTCGTCGAGCCCGGCCGTCGAGCCGGCCGCCCAGAGCAGATGGGCGAGCCCCGGCGCGGGGGCGACCAGGGCGGCGGCCACGGCGGTGACCCGCAGGACGGGGGAGGAGGGAGTACGGGGAAGGTCCCGCAGCCGGCCCTGCCAGAGGTGGCCCCAGCGCTCCTCGGCGTACAGCGCGAAGAGGGTGCCCAGCGCGATCCCCTGGACGATGAAGCCGCTGTAGACGACGCCGAAGACCCACGAGTCGAGGAAGGGATCGCCCGCCCCTCCGGAAGTCTGCCCGCCGTCGCCGCCGAGGAGCCGGACGGCCATCTGCAGCGGATAGGCCGTCATGACCGGCAGCAGCAGACCGCTCGCCACCCACATCGGCACCACCAGCAGCCAGGCGGGCACCCGCAGGCCCCAGGGCCGGGTGAGCAGCAGGGCGAGGACGGCGACGCAGCCGGCCATCAGGACCGTGGCCGCATTGCCGACGGCCAGCACGACGCCCCCGTCCAGCAGCGGGCTCCCGTCCGGGATACCGGCCCGGCTGCCCGCCAGCCAGGCGAGCTTGAGGCCGGCGTAGGGCACGCAGGCCGCGACGGCGAGCGCCCGCGCCACGGTCCGGACCCGGCCGATGCGGTACGGGGCCTTCGGAGGCGGGGCGGGGGCCCGGTTCGTTGTCGTCATGACGACAACGCTCCCGTGCGGACGCCGTCCGCGCCTCCTGCCCGGCGACGATCCGCCTCCGCCGCACGGGGGAGAACGCGGGAGAGATCAGAGCCTCCGCGTGGCGAGCGTGAGCCGGTCGCGGGCGTCCAGCAGGGCGTCCTTCACCGTCTGTTCGTGGCCGGGGGTGAGGCGGGCGACCGGCACCGAGCAGCTGACCGCGTCGCGGGCGGGCGTCCGGTAGGGGATGGCCACGCCGAAGCAGCGCAGGCCGAGGGTGTTCTCCTCGCGGTCCACCGCGTAGCCCTGCTCCCGGACCAGGCGCAGCTCCTCGATGAGCTTCTCGCGGTCGGTGATGGTGTGTTCGGTCAGCGCGTGGAGCGTCTCGGGGAGCAGCTTGCGGACCTGCTCGTCGCTGTGGGTGGCCAGCAGCGCCTTGCCGAGCGAGGTGGAGTGCGCGGGCAGCCGGCGGCCGACCCGGGTGAAGGGGCGCAGATAGTGCTGGGACTGCCGGGTGGCGAGGTAGACCACGTTCGTCCCGTCGAGCCGGGCCAGGTGGATGGTCTCCGTGGTGTCGTCGGAGAGCCGGTCCAGGGTGGGCCGGGCGGCCGCCACGACCTCGTCGCCGTCGATGTAGGAGGTGCCCACCAGCAGGGCCCGCACCCCGATCCCGTACCGCGTGCCCGTCGCGTCCGTCTCCACCCAGCCGAGCTCCACCAGGGTGCGCAGCAGCATGTAGAGGCTGGACTTGGGGTAGCCCACGGCCTCCTGGACGGCGGCGAGCGAGTGCATGCCGGGGCGCCCCGCGAAGTATTCGAGCAGCTCCACCGTGCGCACCGCGGACTTGACCTGTGCCCCACCGGACTCGGCGACCGACATCGCCCCACGCTCCTTCTTCGGCCTTCGGCCATTGCCAACACGGAAGGCCCGGAAATAGAGTCCGAGCACATTCACGATCAGGAACTCTGTTCAGAATACCGAACGTCTCTGGCCGGTGTTCCAGGACCCGAGGGGAATCACGGTGAGTGCAGCACCAGTCTGGAGTGTCGACCCCCGCAGCGGGAACCCGCGCGAGCAGGTGGCCGTGGAGGCCACCGCCGAGGAGGTCGACCGGGTGGTCCGGGCGGCCCACTCCGTACGCGACGCCCTCGCCGACCGCACGGCACGCGCCGCCTTCCTGCGCGCCGCGGCCGAGCTGCTGGAGAAGTCCGGCCCGCACATCATCGAGGCCGCCGACGCGGAGACCGCCCTCGGCCCGGCCCGGCTCACCGGGGAACTCGCGCGCACCGCGGCCCAGTTGCGGGCCTTCGCGGAGGTCGTCGACGAGGGCGCCTACCTCGACATCCGCATCGACCACGAGGACGGCTCCCGCACCCCGCCCTGGCCCGACCTGCGCCGCTGGAAGATCCCGCTCGGGGTCATCGCCGTCTACGCGGCGAGCAACTTCCCGCTCGCCTTCTCCGTCCCCGGCGGCGACACCGCCAGCGCCCTAGCGGCGGGCTGCCCGGTCGTCGTCAAGGCGCACCCGGGCCACCCGGCCACCTCCGAACTCTGCGTCTCGGTGCTCCGCCGCGCCGCCGCCCGCACCGGCCTGCCCGAGGACGTGGTGACCCTGGTGCACGGCTTCGACGCGGGCGTCGAGCTGGTCCGCCACCCGCTGGTGAGCGCGGCGGGCTTCACCGGCTCGGTACGCGGCGGCCGCGCCCTGTTCGACGCGGCGGCCGCCCGCCCCGCCCCCATCCCCTTCCACGGCGAACTCGGCTCGCTCAACCCGGTCGTCGTCACCGAGGCGGCCGCCGCCGAGCGTGCCCCGGAGATCGGCGCCGGGCTGGGCGCCTCGATGACCCTGGGCGTCGGCCAGTTCTGCACGAAGCCCGGCCTCGTCCTCGCTCCGTCCGGCGACACGGGCGACCGGCTGGTGAAGGCCCTCACCGAGACGGTCAGCTCCGCCGGTTCCGGCGTGATGCTGGACCACCGGATGCGGGACGCCTTCCTCGCAGGCGTACGCGAACGGGCCGCCCTCCCGGACGTCGAGACCCCCGTCACCCCCGGCGCGGGCGGCGAACACACCGTCTCCGCCGGCTTCCTGACCGTCCCGGCCGCCGCCCTGACCGCCGAAGGCCCGCACGACGCGCTCCTGGAGGAGTGCTTCGGCCCGGTCACCGTGATCGCGCGGTACGGATCCGAGGACGAGGTCGCCGCCGTACTCGCCCGGCTCCCCGGCAACCTCACCGCCACCCTCCAGACCGCGACGGAGGGCGACGACCCCGAGGCGGCCGGGCTCCTCGCCGCCCTCACCCCGCTCGCCGGGCGCATCCTGGTCAACGGCTGGCCGACCGGCGTCGCCGTCGCCCCCGCCCAGCACCACGGCGGCCCCTACCCGGCCACCACCTCCCCCTCCACCTCGGTCGGCGCGACGGCCATCGAGCGCTGGCTGCGCCCGGTGACGTACCAGAACACCCCCGACCCGCTCCTCCCGCCGGAACTGCGCGAGGCCAACCCCCTGGACCTGCCCCGCCGCGTGGACGGACGCCGCGCGTGAGCCTGAACCCGCACCTGATCGGATTCCGCGCATGACCCTGGACCCGCACCTGATCGGATTCCGCCCATGACCCTGAACCCGCACCTGATCGGATCCCGCGCATGACCCTGCACCTGGACGGCCTCCCCTTCGCCCTGGCCCCGGAGGGCCCCGACGGCCGCTGGACCCACGCCGGCTCCGTCCTGACCGGCCGCGCGGGCCCCGGCCAGGACCTCTTCGTACCGCCGTCCGGTGACGCCCTGGACCCGGCGGCCGACACGCCACGCCTGCTCGGTGCGGTGGGCGACGGCGACTTCCGCCTCCTCGCCCGCGTCCGCCCCGGCCTGGTCGCGGCGGGCGACGCCGGGGCGCTCCACCTCCACCTCGGGGACCGCGCGTGGGCCAAGCTCTGCCTGGAGCACTCCTCGGGCCTGGCGACCGTGTGCAGCGTCGTCACCCGGGGCCACTCCGACGACGCCAACGCCTTCGTGGTGGAGGAGGACAGCTACTGGCTCCGGCTCAGCCGCACCGGCAACGCCTACGCCTTCCACGCCTCCGCCGACGGCGAGACCTGGACCTTCGTCCGCGTCTTCACCCTGGGCACGGCCGGGCAACGGGCGGCCGCCCGGGCGGGCTTCCTGGTGCAGTCGCCCACGGGACAGGGCTGCGGCGCGGTCTTCGACCGGATCGCGTTCCTGGCCGGGGGAGTGGAGGACCTGCGCGACGGGCGGTGACGTACGGGGGCTGTCGAGCGGCGGGCGGATCACCCGTACGGGCCGTAGCCCGAACACGTGAAGATCGTTTCCAGATCATGAATCGTACGCGCCGTATCGCAGCGGCCCTGCTGCTCGCCCTCGCCGGCCTCACCTATGCAGCCCCCGCGCAGGCTGCCGACGAGCCTCCGGCCTGCACCGAGGAGGGGTTCCACCCCAACCCGGACGACAAGACCCGCTTCTACCGCTGTGTGGACTTCTCGGGTGAGGGCGAGGAGTTCACCCGCTTCGACTTCCAGTGCGGGCCCGGCACGATGTACCACCCCGAGCTGGTGACGTGTGTCCACCCGTGGCAGATGCCTCCCTCCTGACGTGCCCGCCCCGGGTGCGAACCGGGGAACTTCGCGGATGCGTTCCTGACCGCCCCACGGGGGCCGTGTCGCGCGCACGTCCAGCCGCCCGATGCGGCCGGACGTGCGCGCTTTCGTCGTTTTGGCCTCGGGAATGACCAGGTCAGGTCCGGTGTTCGACCGAGAGGCCCGCCCTGTGGGGCGGCCTCCGCACGCCTGTCCGCGACCCCCGTCACCCTGGAGAGAAGAAGAGTCATGCGCGTCGAGATCTGGTCCGATATCGCTTGTCCCTGGTGCTACATCGGCAAGGCCCGCTTCGAGAAGGGCCTCGCCGAGTTCGCCCACCGGGACCAGGTCGAGGTCGTGCACCGCTCCTTCGAGCTGGACCCCGGGCGGGCCAAGGGGGAGACCGAGCAGGTCATCGACATGCTGGCCGCCAAGTACGGGCGGACCCGCGAGGAGGCCGCCTCGATGGAGGCCAACGTCGCGGCCAACGCGCAGGCCGAGGGGCTCGGATACCGCACCGAGGGCCGGGACCACGGCAACACCTTCGACATCCACCGGCTGTTGCACCTGGCCAAGGCCCGGGGCCGCCAGGACGAGCTGCTGACCCTCGCCTACCGGGCCAACTTCGCCGAGGTGCGGTCCGTCTTCGACGACGACGTGCTGCTCGCCCTCGCCGTGGAGGCCGGGCTCGACGCCGACGAGGCGCGTGCGGTGCTCGCCGACCCCGAGGCGTACGCCGACGAGGTCCGGGCCGACGAGCGCGAGGCGTCCGAGCTGGGCGCCGACGCGGTGCCGTTCTTCGTGCTCGACCGGCGGTACGGGATCTCCGGCGGCCAGCCCTCCGAGGTCTTCGTCCAGGCGCTGGAGCAGGCGTGGAAGGACCGCCCGGCCACCGCGCTGACCACCGTCGGCGGTGACGCGGCGGCCTGCGACACGGACGGCGCCTGTGAGGTTCCGAAGGGCTGAGTGCCAGCCTCGGTCATAAGTATTTCTTGGGTGCGCCCCGCGAATTCCGGCAATTGACTATGAGTCGCGGGGGCTCCAGGCTGGGCGCATGACGATCTCTCCGCTCAGCCAGGTGGCCGCCGCCGAGTTCGCGCCCGAGGTCACGTACCTCAACACCTCCAGCTGGGGGCTGCTGCCCCGCCGCACCATCGCCGCCGTCAAGGCCCTCGCCGACGAGAACGCCGCCGGCCGCCGGATCGGCGCGGGCAGCTTCGACGCGGTGGAGGCGGCCCGGACCGGCTTCGCCCGGCTCGCCGGGGTCCGGCCGGACCGGGTCGCCACCGGCAGCTCGGTCACCGTCCATGTCGGGCTGATCGCCGCCTCGCTCCCGCCGGGCGCCGAAGTCCTGGCGCCGGAGGGGGAGTTCGCCTCCGTCGTCAGCCCGTTCGCGCTCCGCGGCGACCTGCGGATGCGGTACGTCCCGCTCGCGGACCTCGCCGGTGCCGTACGGCCCACCACCGCGCTCGTAGCCTTCTCCTCGGTCCAGTCGGCCGACGGCCGGGTCGCCGACCTCGCCGCCGTCCGCGCGGCGACCGCCGCCCACGGGGCCCGGACGCTGCTCGACGCCACCCAGTCGGCGGGCTGGTCCCCGCTGGACGCCGGGGCGTACGACTACACCGTCACCGGCGGGTTCAAGTACCTGCTCTGCCCCCGCGGTACGTCGTTCCTCACTGTGACCGAGGAGGCGCAGGACACCCTGCCGAAGCTCTTCGCCGGGTGGGTCTCCGCCGGTGCGCCCTGGACGAACAACTACGGCCCGCTGGAGCGGCTCGCCCCCGGCGCCCGGGGGTTCGACGAGCCGCCCGCCTTCCTCTCGTACCACGGGGCCGAGCACTCCCTCGCGCTGCTCGCGGAGATCGGCACCGACGCGCTGTACGCGCACGCCACCTCGCTCGCCGCCCGGCTGCGCTCGGGACTGACGGAGCTGGGGCACGAGGTGGTGCCGGGGGAGTCGGCGATCGTCTCCGTGCCGGGGCTGGAGCGCCGCCACGACGAGCTCACCCGGGCCGGGATCGCGGTCTCGGCCCCGGCCGGGAACCTGCGGATCTCCTGCCACCTCTACAACACGGAGGCGGATGTGGACCGGGTGCTGGACGTGCTGGACGTGCCGGGCTGAGAGGTGCGGTGGTGGTTCAGCCCCGCTCCGGGCACCCCTCCGTCTCCTGGCAGAGGTTGGCCTCCACCTTCGCCAGCAGCCGCGTCAGCTCCGCACGCTCATCGCTCTCCAGGCCCGCGAGCGTGTGCTCCTCCAGGCTGCCCCACGCGTCCCGCACCGCCGCGTGCAGCGCGCAGCTCTCGTCGGTCGCCTCGACCAGCACGGCCCGCCGGTCGTCCGGGTCGGGGCGGCGGCGTACGTGCCCGGTCTGCTCCAGGCGCTGGAGCATCTTGGTGACCGTGGACGGGTCCAGGTCCAGGGTCCGGATCAGCTCGGACTGGCGGACCGGCCCCGAGTCCCACAGGTGCATCATCAGGAGCTCCTGACCGGGGTAGAGGCCCAGCCCCTTCAGCAGCTTCCCCGCCGCGATCCGGTGCAGCCGGGCGACGCGCGAGACGGCGTGGCTGACGGGCCCGCCGAGCGCTGCTCCGGGCAGCGCGTCGGTACAGGGGACGTCTGCGGTGGCGGCGTGGCCGGTGTCCATGTCGGGGCTCCTCGGTGCTGCTCCGGTGGGGCTCAGGTGGGGCTTCGATGATGCCCGGCGGCTCTTGCCCACACTTTACCTTGGTCGGCCAAGTAATGAGCTACAGTGACGCCAGTGCCAATGATTGGCCGACCACATACTTTGCCCGGCCGGTCTCGTACTCCTTGCCGCATATTCTTTGGAGAGCCCGCATGACCACCGCATTCGACCCGATCGACCTGTCCGGCACCCCGCTGGCCAACCGCATCGTGATGGCCCCGATGACCCGGAGCCGGGCGGGCGAGGGCGGTACGGCCACCGAGCTCACAGCCGCCTACTACGCCCAGCGCGCCTCGGCCGGCCTCGTCATCACCGAGGGCATCCAGCCCTCCGTCGTCGGCCAGGGCTACCCCTTCACGCCGGGGCTGCACAGCGCCGAGCAGGTCGCCTCCTGGCGCAAGGTCACCGACGCGGTGCACGCCGAGGGCGGCCGGATCTTCGCCCAGATCATGCACGCGGGCCGCATCGGCCACCCGGTCCTGCTCCCCGACGGCCTGGTCCCGGTCGGTCCCTCCCCGGTCAGGGCCGAGGGACAGGTCTACACCCACGAGGGCCCCAAGGACTTCGTGGAGCCCCACGAGCTGACCGACGCCGAGATCCGGCAGACCATCGCCGACTTCGTCTCCGCCTCCCGCAACGCGATCGAGGCCGGGTTCGACGGCGTGGAGCTGCACGGCGCCAACGGCTACCTCATCCACCAGTTCCTCGCGCCCAACACCAACCTGCGCACCGACGCGTGGGGCGGCTCGGAGACCGGCCGCACCCGGTTCGCCGTGGAGGTCGTCAAGGCGGTCGCGGCCGAGATCGGCGCGGCGCGCACCGCACTGCGCATCTCGCCCTCGAACGTCTACAACGACATCGACGAGCCCGCCCCGGAGGCCGTCTACACCGCGCTGGTCCAGGAGATCGAGCCGCTCGGCCTCGCCTACCTCCACATCCTGGAGGGCGCCCCGATCCGCGAGCTGACCCTCACCCTGCGGAAGGTGTTCACCGGCACCGTCCTGATCAACGTGCACTCCGACGGGCCGACCGGGCCGGACGCCCACACCGTGATCGACGACGGGATCGCCGACCTGATCTCGTACGGCGTGCTCTTCCTCGCCAACCCGGACCTGCCCGCCCGGCTCAGGGCCGGGGGCCCCTTCAACACCCCCGACCCGTCGTCCTTCTTCGGCGGCGACGCCAAGGGCTACACCGACTACCCGGCGCTCGACGCCGTCTGACCGGTCCGCGCTACCCGGCGCTCGACGCCGTCTGATCCTCCAGGGGCCGCCCGTCCCACCGCCACTCCGTGCGGCGCGGGTGGTCCGGCAGTTCGGCGCGGCCGGTCGCCCAGAGCAGGACGGTCCACCGGTCGCCGCCCGCCGGGGCGTCGGGGAAGAGCCGGGCCAGCACCCGGTCGCAGAGCGCGGCGGGCGGCGCCCAGTCAAGGCCCAGGCCCACGGCCAGGTCATGGGTGTGCACCAGGGTCTCCACCACACCCATCGCGGCGAAGCCCTCCGGGTCGGAGACCCCGAACACGTGGTACGAGCGCACCTCGGGCGGGGTGGTCCTGGCCATCGCGGCCAGCAGCGCCCCGCTCGCCTCCAGGGTCGCCAGCAGCCCGGCGGGCCCGGCCGCCCGGTCGGCGAAGACCGAGTTGGCCGGGGCGCCCTGCCGGTCGGCGGTCCACCGGTAGGGCACCTCACGGTCGAGCGGGGGCGTCCGCGGGCCCAACTGGACGGCGTACGCGAACAGGTCGTCGCCCAGGTGCTCCACCGTCTCCCAGCACGTCCACTCCAGCGTCCCGGCGGGCGTGTCCCAGCGGTCCGCCGGGGCCCCGGCCAGCGTGTCCACCGCGAGCCGGACGGCGGTCGTGACGTCGTCGGCGGTGACCGGCAGCCGGGTCCCGGTCAGCGCGGCCCGCTCGGCGGCGGAGCACTCCACGCAGAACTCGTTTCCCTCGGGATCCGCCAGCACCGCCCACCCCCGCCCGTTCGCCTTGCGGTGGTCCTCCACCAGGGTGGCGCCGAGCGCGAGGAGCCGCTCGACCTCTTCGTCCCGGGTGCGGTCCTGCGGCTGGATGTCGAGGTGGACCCGGTTCCTGACGGTCTTCGCGTCGGGCCCCTGCACGAAGAGGATCGCCGCGCCGGGGGTTTCGAGCAGGGCCTCCGGATCGCCGGGGAAGTCGTCGTCGGCGAGCGGGGCGCCGAGCACCTGGGACCAGAAGGTGCCGAGCGTGTACGCGTCGGCGCAGCCGACGGTGATGTGCCGTACGTGAGAAGTCATGGCCGCCACCCTGACCGGTGGCCGGTGCCGGGTCCAGCGAGTTACGCGGCAGGGCCCGGGACGGCGTACCGTCCCGGGCCCTGAAGCTGTCTCCGCGCGGCGCTACTTCACCGGGGTGAAGTCCCGCGCCCCGATGAACTCGGGGCGGCGGATCGGTGCCGCGAACGGCTCCTGCGCCTCGTTCTCCACGCTGTTGAAGACGATGAAGACGTTCGAGCGCGCGTACGGGGTGATGTTGTCGCCCGAGCCGTGCATGGCGTTGCAGTCGAACCAGGTCGCCGAACCGGCCTTGCCCGTGAAGAGCCTGATGCCGTGGCGGTCGGCCATCTTCGTCAGCGCCTCGTCGGACGGGGTGCCGGCGTCCTGCATCTGGAGCGACTTCTTGTAGTTGTCCTTCGGCGTCGCGCCCGCACAGCCGAGGAACGATTTGTGCGAACCGGGCATGATCATCAGCCCGCCGTTGGTGTCGAAGTTCTCGGTGAGCGCGATCGACACGGAGACGGTCCGCATGTTCGGCAGACCGTCCTCGGCGTGCCACGTCTCGAAGTCCGAGTGCCAGTAGAAGCCCGTGGCCCCGAAGCCCGGCTTCACGTTGATCCGGGACTGGTGGACGTACACGTCCGAGCCGAGGATCTGGCGGGCCCGGCCCACCACCCGCTCGTCACGGACCAGACCGGCGAAGACCTCGCTGATCTTGTGGACCTCGAAGACGGACCGTACGTTCTGCGACTGCTTCTCCACGATGGAGCGCTCGTCGGCACGGATCGCCGGGTCGGTGATCAGCCGGTTCAGCTCCGCCTCGTAGACGGCGACCTCGTCCGGGGTGATGAGCTGGTCGACGGTGAGGAAGCCGTCGTGCTCGTAGCCCTGGAGATCCTTGGCGGCGATCGGGCCCGGTGCGCCCGGCGCGGACCAGATGACCGGGTCCTGGCGGGGAGTGGTCATCTCGGCGGCGCCGCGCGAGGGGTACAGATCGGCGCGTACTTCGGTGGTCATGGTGGTTCAGGCCTCCTCGGTCAGCAGTGGGTAGACACCGTTCTCGTCATGGTCCTCCCGTCCGGTGACGGGAGGGTTGAAGACGCACACGCAGCGGAAGTCGGTCTTGGGCCGCAGGGTGTGCCGCTCATGCCCGTCCAGCAGGTACATCGTGCCCGGGGAGATCCAGTGGGTCTCGCCGGTCTCGTCGTTGGTGAGCTCGGCCTCGCCCTCGGTGCACAGGACGGCCTCGATGTGGTTCGCGTACCACATGGAGGTCTCGGTGCCCGCGTAGAGCACGGTCTCGTGGAGCGAGAAGCCCACCTTCTCCTTGGCGAGCACGATGCGCTTGCTCTCCCAGGTGCCGGACGCGGCCTTCACATGCCGGTCGGTGTTCTCGATGTCCTTGAACGATCGGACGATCACGGTGAGCAGTGCCTTTCTCTTGAATGCCGCCCCGGGCCTACGAGGCCCGGGGCTCTACTTCTCGCCTGCCCCGGACTCGCCGGGTCAGGCCGTCTCGCGGACGCAGCGGGCCAGCGTGCGCAGGCCCTCGTCCAGCTCCTCGGTGGTGATGGTCAGCGGCGGCAGCAGCTTGACGACCTCGCTCTGCGGGCCGGAGGTCTCCAGCAGGAGCCCCAGCTGGAAGGCGCGGGCGCAGACCGCCGAGGCGCGCGCCGGGTCCTCGAACTCCATGCCCCAGACCAGGCCGCGGCCGCGGAACTGTGCGGTCGGCTCCTCGGCGCAGATCGCCAGCAGCGCCTGCTCGACCTGGAGGCCGCGCTCCTTGGTCTGCTGCTCCACCCGGCCGTCGGCCCAGTAGGCGTCCAGCGCGGCGGCGGCCGTGACGAAGGCCGGGTTGTTGCCGCGGAAGGTGCCGTTGTGCTCGCCCGGCTCCCAGATGTCCAGCTCCGGCTTGAACAGGCAGAGCGACATGGGCAGGCCGTAGCCGCTGATGGACTTGGAGAGCGTGACGATGTCCGGGACGATGCCGGCCTCCTCGAAGGAGAAGAAGCCGCCGGTACGGCCGCATCCCATCTGGATGTCGTCCACGATCAGCAGCATGTCCTGGCGCTCGCACAGCTCCTTGAGCGCGCGCAGCCACTCGGGGCGCGCGACGTTGATGCCGCCCTCGCCCTGGACCGTCTCCACGATCACGGCGGCGGGCTTGTTCAGCCCGGAGCCCTGGTCCTCGAGGAGCCGCTCGAACCAGAGGAAGTCCGGGACGGTGCCGTCGAAGTAGTTGTCGAACGGCATCGGGGTGCCGTGCACCAGTGGGATGCCGGCGCCGGCCCGCTTGAACGCGTTGCCGGTGACGGCGAGCGAGCCCAGCGACATGCCGTGGAAGGCGTTGGTGAACGAGACGACGGACTCGCGGCCCTTGACCTTGCGGGCCAGCTTCAGCGCCGACTCGACGGCGTTGGTGCCGGTCGGGCCGGGGAACATCACCTTGTACGGGAGGTCGCGCGGGCGCAGGATGACGTTCTGGAACGTCTCCAGGAAGGCGCGCTTGGCGGTGGTCGCCATGTCCAGGCCGTGGGTGATGCCGTCGCGCTCGATGTAGTCGATCAGTGCTCGTTTCAGCACCGGGTTGTTGTGGCCGTAGTTGAGCGAGCCGGCCCCGGCGAAGAAGTCCAGGTAGGTGTGGCCGTCCTCGTCGGTCAGCCGGGCGCCCTGCGCGCGGTCGAACACGGCGGGCCAGCCGCGGCAGTAGCTACGGACCTCCGACTCCAGGGTCTCGAAGACGCTCAGTGCGGGCGGTGTGATGGTCACAGCGGATCTCCTGCGTGAGGGGGTGTGACGGGCAGTGGTCGGTGCTCCCTGCCGCACGGAGGCGGCCGGGACCGCGCCGGGTGGTCGGCCGGCGCGAAAAGTCGTGGGAAAACCGGCGTACGGGTCAGGTACGCCGGGCCGGGAACGGAGCCTGTCCGCTCAGGCGGCTCAGTCGGCGAAGGGGCCTATCCGGTAGAGGACCTCCGGCAGGTGCGTTCCCTCGGGGAACAGCCCCCCGTCGAAGAGGACCTCCTGCTCCAGCGGGACGTCGTGCCGCTGGGCGTAGGACGTGAACAGCCGGTCGGAGGCGGTGTTGTCCGGGGTGATCGTCGTCTCGACGCAGGAAAGCCCCTGGTCGGAGGCGACGCGGCCGGTCAGCGCGTCCAGCAGGGTGGCGGCGAGTCCCTTGCCCCGATGTGCCTGGTCGACGGCGACCTGCCAGACGACGAGGGTCTCGGGGCGGTCGGGCCTGATGTAGCCGGTGACGAAGGCGATCGGCTCGCCGTCCTCGCCACGGGCGACGGCGGACGTCGCGGCGAAGTCACGACACCACAGCAGGTAGCTGTACGAGGAGTTCAGGTCCAGGACCTCGGAGTCGCGGGCGATGCGCCAGATCGCGGCTCCGTCCTCCACTCGTGGCGTGTCGATACTCAGGAATTCGCTTCGGGCACGGGCAAAATCTGCTGGTGCGGCGGTCATGCGAATTGAATTTACCCAGCAAATTTCTAAATTGCATCGAGGCAAAGGGTTGGGTGACGCGCCCGTCTGTGTTATCAGGCGTGCGTGAGGCCCCCCATGATCCGGGTACGATTTCCCGCTCTTTGTCCCGAATTTTTCGGGCATAACGCCGCCGGTGTGGAGTCGGTCACAGGGTTGTAACTCCTCTGAGACGAGTCCGAATCATGTAGTTCGAGCCCCGAAAAAACTTCCGCGTTTAGGGAACGGGAAAGCGGGCAGAAGAATGCGGGGAGCTGCTTACGATAAAGCAGCTCCCCGCATTATGAATATCAGAGGTCCGGCGAGGTTTCCGTCACCGCACGGCGGGCATCTTCGAAGTCGACCCGTCGGCCCGCGTCGCCCAGCGCCGCCCCCAGAGCCGCGAGCGAGGACAGCACCGCGCCCCGCGTCGCATCCGCCCCGTAGTGATTGACCCGGATCATCTCCTTGGCCAGTGCCCCGCCGCCCGCGATGAGCGGCAGCGAGGGCTCCAGCTCCAGTGCCCGCGCGACCAGCGCGGAGGCGTCGGTCCCCGCCGGGGCGCGCAGCGTCGTGGCCACCGGAGCGGCGTCCCGCGCCTCAAGGACGTACGGCTCCAGACCGCCGCCCAGCGCCACCGCACCCGCCCGGGTCGCCGCGGCGGCCGAGGCGTGGCGGGCCATCACCGCGTCCAGGCCGTCCTCCTCGATCCGCTCCAGGCACGCCTCCAGGCCCAGCATCTCCAGCTGCGCCGGAGCGTGCGGCAGCACCGTGCGGCCGCCGTCGATCCAGCGCTCCTTCCAGTCCAGGAGCGAGAGGTACGAGCGGCGCGGGGCGGCCGGGTTGGCGGTGATCCGCTCCCAGGCGCGCTCGCTCACCGACACCGCCGACACCCCGGCCGGACCGCCCATCGCCTTCTGCGCGCCGATCACGCACAGGTCGACGCCCCAGGCGTCCGGCAGCAGCGGCTCGGCGCCCACCGAGGCGACCGCGTCCAGCATGAACAGCGCCCCGTGCGCCCGGACCACCTCGCCGATCTCCGCGACCGGGTTGGTGTTGCCGGTCGCCGCCTCGGCGTGCACCAGGGAGACGAAGTCGATCTCCGGGTGCTCGGCGAGCGCCTCGGCCACCTGGCCGGCGGTCACCGCGGTGTGGAAGGGCACGGTGAGGTCGACGACCTCGGCGCCGCAGTCCCGCAGCCAGTTGCCGAAGGTCTGCCCGTACGGTCCGGTGACCACGTTCAGCGCGGTCGAGCCGGGCCGGGCACCGCTGCGGATGCAGCCCTCCAGCGGCAGCAGCGCCTCGCCCTGCGTGATGACGACGTCCTGCTCGGTGGCGAGGAGCGAGGCCACCCGTCGCTCGATGGCCGCGAAGTGCGCGGCGGTCAGCGGGGGGAGGTCGAGGAAGGGGTGCGTCACGGTGGGGCTCTCTTCGGATGCGGTCGGCGGGTCGACAGGTCATGGCAGCCTACCGAGGGCCTCGTACAGTGCCGCGTATGAGTGATCAGGTGAGCGGTCGGGACGGGCAGCGGGTGCTGCGGGTGAAGGGACGGGTCCTCGTCGGCCCGGACGAGGTGCGGGACGGACTGTGGGCCGCCGACGGGCGGATCACCTTCGACCGGCCGCCGGGCGCGGACCGCGCGGAGACCGTCACGGGCTGGGTGCTGCCCGGCCTCGTCGACGCGCACTGCCATGTCGGCCTGGACCGGCACGGCCCGGTCGACGCGGCGACCGCCGAGAAGCAGGCGCTCACCGACCGGGAGGCCGGGACCCTGCTCATCCGGGACGCCGGATCGCCCTCCGACACCCGCTGGATCGATGACCGCGAGGACCTGCCGAAGATCATCCGGGCCGGCCGCCACATCGCCAGGACCCGCCGCTACATCCGTAACTACGCCCATGAGATCGAGCCCGGCGACCTCGTCGCGTACGTCGCCCAGGAGGCCCGGCGCGGCGACGGCTGGGTCAAGCTGGTGGGGGACTGGATCGACCGGGACGCGGGCGACCTCACCGCCTGCTGGCCGCGCGGCGAGGTCGAGGCGGCCATCGCCGAGGCGCACCGGCTGGGCGCCCGCGTCACCGCGCACTGCTTCGCCGAGGCCGCGCTGCGCGATCTGGTGGAGGCGGGCATCGACTGCATCGAGCACGCCACCGGCCTCACCGAGGAGACCATTCCGCTCTTCGCCGAGCGCGGCGTCGCGATCGTCCCGACGCTGGTCAACATCGCCACGTTCCCCGACCTCGCGGCGGGCGGCGAGGCCAAGTTCCCGCGCTGGTCGGCCCATATGCGGCAGCTGTACGAGCGCCGCTACGACACCGTGCGCGCCGCGTACGACGCCGGCATCCCGGTCTACGTCGGCACCGACGCGGGCGGCTCGCTGGCGCACGGCCTGGTCGCGGGTGAGGTCGCCGAACTCGTGAAGGCGGGCATCCCGGCCCTGGAGGCCCTCTCCGCCACCGCGTGGGGGGCGAGGCGCTGGCTGGGGCGGCCGGGTCTGGAGGAGGGCGCTCCGGCCGACCTGGTCGTCTACGACGAGGATCCGCGCGCGGACGTCCGGGTGCTGGCGGCCCCGCGCCACATCGTGCTGAACGGGCGGGTCGTCGGCTGAGATCGCAGTGGGTTGACCGGCAGTGACGTATACGGTTCCTAGCTCGTTGAAGTGGCTCGACTCATCGACGCTCCCGGCTCGCGATGTGTGAAACGGGTGATGGAGCGAGGCAGGAGGGAACACAGGTACCGAAAGATTCGAATATGCGCGCGGAAAGCCCCCTTTGGGGTGAACTCACGTCAGGTATCCGCCAGTTCACCCTCAGTGCGTAAAGATTCACGGAGTCGAGGCCACCGGCGCAGGCGATGTCCCCCATTGGACTGTGCCGGTGGCTCCATGTCTCTTGTGGGGGTTCCACCATCTTGAACAGCAACACCTTCCGTCTCGCTGCCCTGGCGGTCGCCGCCGCTCCCGTCGCTCTGTTTGCCGCCGTCCCCGCGCAGGCAGCCCCGGCGACGCCCGCCACCGGCGGCGAGGGCAAGGCGAGCGCGGTCGTGCTCCGTACCGGGCTCGACGTCTCGCTCCTCAACAAGTCCGTCCAGGTGCCCCTCAAGGTCACGCTCAACGAGGTGCAGGCACCGGCCAGCGCCGAGCGGACCACGCTCACGGTGAACCTGGACGGCGTGGCGGGCGGAAAGCCGGTCAGCGTCCTGCGCGCCGACGTGGCCACCGCGAACGCCACCGTGGACGAGCACAAGGCCGAGGGATACACCAACCTGGCCAAGGCCCGGGTCCATGTCCCCGGTCTGCCGCTGCTCTCGCTCATCGAGGTCGAGAAGGTGACCTCCAAGGCGCTCTGCGAGGTCGGCAAGCAGCCCGTCGCCGAATCGAACGTGCTCGGCCATGTCAAGGTGCTCGGCAAGAAGGTGACGCTCTCCGCGGGCGGCCCGACCCGGGTCGTGGTGCCGGGCGTCGGTGAGGTGAGCCTCGACCTGTCGAAGACGGAGACCACCTCGCGTACGGCCGCCGCGACGGCGCTCCAGCTGAAGGTCGCGGTCAACCCGCTCGACCTGAACGTGGCCGAGGTGAACGGCGAGGTCACGCTCGCCGGGGCCACCTGCGAGACCCCGAAGCCGCCCAAGAAGCCCGAGGAGCCGGGCACCACCGACGGCGGGGCCACGAACGGCTCCACCGGAGGCTCCACGGGCGGTGACACGGGCGGTTCCACCGGCGGTTCCACGGGCGGTTCCACCGGCGGTTCCACGGGCGGTTCGGACGGCGGCTCCACCGGCTCGACCGGCGGCGACGGCGGCGCCGGTACGAAGCCGCAGACCGGCTCCGACACCACGCCCAACCTCGCCGAGACCGGCGGCAGCTCCACCACCCCGTACATCGCGGGCGGTGCGGCCCTCCTCCTGGCGATCGGCGCGGGCGCCACGGTGGTCGCGCGCCGGCGCAGCGGCGGCAGTCAGGCCTGATCCGCGCCCGGGGCCGATCCGCGCCCGCACACGGGACCGTGGGGCGGCGGCGTCCGTACGAGGCGACGCCGCCGCCCCACGGGCGGTCCCGAGGGTCCCCTCAGCGCCCCGTCCGCGCGGGCAGCGCCTGAACGGCCTGGTCCAAGGCCTGGAGGAAGCGGTTGGTCGTCGCCCGGTCGCGTACGGCCAGCCGCAGCCACTGCGGCCCGAGCCCCGGGAACGTATCGCCGCGCCGGGCCGCGAAGCCCAGCAGCCGCAGCCGCTCCCGGATTTCCGACGCCCGCTCCAGCCGGACCAGGACGAACGGCCCCCGGGCCTCCTCGACCGCCCGCACCTCGCTGAACTCCGCGAGCCCGGCCAGCAGATGGGCCCGGTCCACGGTGATCCGGTCCGCCGCCTCGGCGGCCTCCACCAGCGCCCGCGGCTCCATGCACGCCTGCGCGGCCGCCAGCGCCGGGGACGACACCGGCCAGAGCGGCTGCGCCTCGGCGAGCAGCGCGATCGTCTCCGGGTGGGCCAGGACGTAACCGATCCGCAGCCCGGCCAGCCCCCAGGTCTTGGTGAGGCTGCGCAGCACGACGAGCCCGGGGATGTCCGTCCGCCCGCACAACGCCTCGCGCTCGCCCGGCACGACGTCCATGAACGCCTCGTCGACCACCAGCGTCCGCCCGGGTCTGGCCAGCCGCTCCAGCAGGGCCGCCGGGTGCAGCACGGACGTCGGGTTGGTCGGGTTGCCGACCACCACCAGGTCCGCCTCCTCCGGCACCGCCGCCGGATCGAGCCGGAAGCCGTCCTCCTCCCGCAGCAGCACCCGCCCCACCCCGTGCCCGGCCGCCCGCAGCGCCGCCTCCGGCTCGGTGAACTGCGGATGCACGACCACCGGGTAACGGGCCGGCAGCGCCCGGGCGATCAGCACGAACGCCTCGGCCGCGCCCGCCGTCAACAGCACGCGTTCCACCGGCAGTCCGTGCCGCTCGGCGACCGCCTCCCGGGCCGGGGTGCCGTCCGGATAGGCGGCCAGCGAGACCAGCGACGCGGCTATCCGCTGGCGCAGCCACTCCGGTGGTGTGTGGGTACGGACGTTCACGGCGAGATCGGTCAGATTCTCGCCGCGCACCTCCGCGTCGCCGTGGTGGCGCAGGTCGGGCCCGGCGCTCTCGATGTCTCGCGTGGGGGGATGCGTGGGGGGATTCATGGCTGTCATGGTGAATGGCCGGGGGCCTTCCGTCACGAGTGGGGTGGAAGTTTTCTCGCCGGAAACAGGGAATGACGGGAGGACGGCCGGAAACCGGCGTGCCACGGCGCAGGTTGCGAGCCCCTTGCCGACGGACTTCTCCACCACCAGCTCGTCCGCCTCGATCAGCGCCGCCGCCTCCGCGACCGACGGCGTGCCCACCGCCCCGTCCGCCGCACCCGACGGGTTCGGTACGCGCACGGTCGCCAGCGCCGCCGCCGGATACGTCCGCACCGGCACCCCGAGCCGGGCGGCGGCCCCCACGATCCCCGGCTCGTCCGCCTTCGCGTCGACGGTCGCCACCTCCACCACATCGGTGGTCCGCAGCCCCGCCCCGTGCAGGGTCTCCTCGATCAGGCCGTACACCTCGCCGAGCGGCGCTCCCCGGCGGGCACCGACCCCGACGACCAGGTTCCGCGCGCCGGGCTCGGGTGTGGGGGGCGTCATGGCGGAGCCTGCCTTTCACATCAAGCGGTGGGGGGTGGAGCTGTTCCGTATACGGTCACGGATCCGGCCGTCGCACGGTTCGTCGAACGGCTCCTCGTGCGGGCGGACCAGGCCGCCACGGGGAGGGACACGGATAAGGGCACGGGTGAGGACACAGGTAAGGACACCCTGAGATGCGGTCGGCGGGGTCGATCGACTAGCAAGACCCCATGGCGGTGTTCGTCGCGCTCGGCGCGTTCCTGATGACTCTGGCCGGCGGCTGGGTCGCGCAACGCGTCACGGACCGCCGCCACCTGGTGCTCGGCTTCGCGGGCGGACTGATGCTCGGCGTGGTCGGCCTGGACCTCCTGCCGGAGGCGATGGAGGCCGCGGGGACCCCGGTGTTCGGGGTGCCCGCCGCCCTGCTGCTCTTCGTCGGCGGCTTCCTGGTGGCCCATCTGGTCGAGGGGCTGCTCGCCGTACGCCAGGTGGCACACGGGGCGAGCGGTGAACGCGTGCCGCAGGTGGGACTCACGGCGGCCGCCGCGATGGTCGGCCACAGCCTGATGGACGGCATCGCGCTCGGCGCCGCCTTCCAGGTCAGCGGAGCCATGGGCGTGGCTGTCGCGCTGGCGGTGATCAGTCATGACTTCGCCGACGGATTCAACACGTACACCCTCACCAGTCTTTACGGGAACGCCCGCCGCAAGGCGCTCCTGATGCTGTTCGCGGCCGCCCTGGCACCGGTCGTGGGCGCCGCGACGACGCTGCTGTTCACCCTTCCGGAGGAACTGCTCGGCGGCTATCTCGGTTTCTTCGGCGGAGCCCTGCTCTACCTGGCCGCCGCTGAGATTCTTCCCGAGGCACACCACACCCATCCCGCCCGTTCCACCCTTCTCTGCACCATCGGGGGCGTGGGCTTCATCTGGCTGGTGGTCGGCATCGCGGAGTGAGCCGTACGCGCGCCTTTACGCGCCCTTGTACGCCTCACCGCGCCCGGCAGTGCTCCACGAACCGCCGGGCCACCTCGGGGGAGGCCGCCCAGTGGGTGTGCAGATAGCTGGCGTGCACGCCCCGCTGGACGTACCCCTCCACCCGCCGCTCCGGCTGGTGCATGCCCCACGCGGGAACCGGCCCCGCCCCCGGCTCCAGCACCGTCCGGTGGAACTCATGGCCGCGCAGCCGGGTCCCGGCGGCCGCGAGCGGGCTGTCCGAGACCGCCACCGCCTGCCGGTACCCGAGCGTGAGCCGCTCCGACATCCGGGCCGTGGCGTCCAGCACCCCGCACATCGGCTTCCCGTCCAGCTCCCGCGCCAGATACAGCAGCCCCGCACACTCGGCCGCCACCGGGGCGCCGCTGAGGGCCAGTTCGGTCACCGCCCGGCGCAACGGCTCGTTGGCCGACAGCTCGGGGGCGTACATCTCCGGGAACCCCCCGCCGATCACGAGCCCCGCCGTGCCGGCCGGCAGCTTCTCGTCCCGCAGCGGATCGAAGACCACGACCTCCGCACCGGCCGCCGTCAGCAGTTCGGTGTGTTCCGCGTACGCGAAGGTGAACGCCGCCCCGCCGGCCACGGCGACGACGGGCCTGGGGCCTTCCGCAGGGGCGTACGCCGGCTCCCACGCCTCGTCCGCCAGCGCGGGCGCCGTCCGCGCGAGCGCCATCAGCGCGTCCAGGTCGCACCCGGCGCGCACCCGCTCACCCATGGCGCGTACGGCGTCCACCGCATCGCTCTGCCGCTCGGCCACCGGCACCAGCCCCAGGTGGCGCGAGGGCGTGGCCACCTGAGGCGCCCGGCGCAGCACGCCCAGCACCGGAAGCCCCGACTCGTCCAACGCATCGCGCAACAGCGCCTCGTGCCGGTCGGAGGCCACCTTGTTCAGGATCACCCCGCCGATCCGCACCTCGGGGTCCCAGGAGGCGAACCCGTGGACCAGGGCAGCCACCGACCGGGACTGCGAGGAGGCGTCCACGACCAGGACCACGGGAGCCTTGAGCAACTTCGCCACCTGCGCGGTGGACGCCAGTTCCCCCTGCCCCGAGGCACCGTCGTACAGCCCCATCACCCCCTCGACCACGGCGAGGTCGCACCCCGCCGCCCCGTGCGCGAAGAGCGGAGCGACCAGCTCCGGCCCGCACATGTACGCGTCGAGATTGCGGCCGGGACGGCCCGTCGCCAGCGAGTGGTAACCCGGATCGATGTAGTCCGGGCCCACCTTGTGCGGCGATACGGCCAGCCCGCGCGCGGCGAAGGCGGCCATCAGGCCGGTGGCGACGGTGGTCTTGCCGCTGTTGGAGGCCGGAGCGGCGATGACCAGACGGGGCGTACTCACCACTCGATGCCCCTCTGGCCCTTCTGCCCCGCGTCCATCGGGTGCTTGACCTTCGACATGTCGGTCACCAGGTCGGCGGCCTCGATCAGCGCGTCCGGCGCGTTGCGGCCGGTGATCACCACGTGCTGGGTGCCGGGACGGTTCCGCATGACCTCGACGACCTCGTCGGTGTCGATCCAGCCCCAGTGCATCGGGTAGGCGAACTCGTCCAGCACATACAGCTTGTACGTCTCCGCCGCCAGGTCGCGCTTGACCTGCTCCCACCCCTCGCGGGCCTTCTCCTCGTTGTCGAGCTGGCCGTCGCGCTGGACCCAGGACCAGCCCTCGCCCATCTTGTGCCAGTCGACGGTGCCGCCCTCGCCGCTCGCGCCCAGCACCTTCAGCGCGTTCTCCTCGCCGACCTTCCACTTCGCCGACTTCACGAACTGGAACACCCCGATCGGCCACCCCTGGTTCCAGGCCCGCAGCGCGAGCCCGAAAGCTGCTGTCGACTTGCCCTTCCCTATGCCCGTGTGGACGAACAGGAGCGGGCGGTTGCGCCGCTGACGGGTGGTGAGCCCGTCGTCCGGCACCGATGTCGGCTGTCCCTGCGGCATTAAGCGGCCCTCCCGGCTGCGGTGACGTCCTTGACGAGCCCGGCGATCGAGTCGGCCCGCAGCTCGTCGAGCGTGACGGCGGTGCCTCCCAGCTCCCGGGCGAGTTCCCCGGCGAGACCGAGGCGTACGTACCCCGACTCGCAGTCCACGACGACGGATGCCGTCCCCTCGGCCTGGTGCAGCCGCGCCGCCCGCCCCGCGAGCGCCACCGGCTCAGGACCGCCGGTCGCCCGGCCGTCCGTGACGACGACGAGCAGGGGCCGGCGCGAAGGGTCGCGCAGCCGCTCCACCCGCAGCACGTCATGGGCCTTGAGCAGCCCGGCGGCGAGCGGAGTGCGGCCCCCGGTCGGCAGCGACTCCAGCCGGGCCGCGGCCGCGTCCACGGACGACGTCGGCGGCAGCGCCACCTCCGCCTCCTTGCCCCGGAAGGTGACCAGACCGACCTTGTCCCGCCGCTGGTAGGCGTCCAACAGCAGCGACAGCACGGCCCCCTTGACCGCGCTCATCCGCTGCCGGGCCGCCATCGACCCGGAGGCGTCCACGACGAACAGCACGAGGTTGCCCTCACGCCCCTCCCGGGTCGCCTGCCGCAGATCGTCCCGCCGCACCACGAGCCCGCGCCCGGAACGCCCGCGCGCCCGCTGGTGGGGGGCGGCGGCCTGCACGGTGGCGGAGAGGTGGAGCTTGGTGAGAGCGCCCTGTGGCCGGACCGCCCCTGTGGTCCGACCGTGCGCCGTACGGGCCCGGGAGCGCCGCCCCGCTGCGCCTTCCCCCAGCCCCGGAACGCTGAGCATCTTCGTACGGAACGGCTCGGCGGCTGCCACCGGCTGCTGCTCGGCCCCGGCGGAGCGCCCGGGCGCGTCGGGGGCGGAGTCGGGGGCCTGGGACGGCGTGTCGTCGCCCTCCGAGCCCTGCGGCGGGGTGCGGTCGCCATCGGCCTGCGGCGGCACGCCACCGCCCCCACCACCGTCGCCACCGCCATCGGGCCCGGGGTCGGGATCGCCGTCGTCGCCCTGTCCCTCGTCCCCGGCGGCCTCGTCCAAGGTCTGATCCAGCTTGTCCTCGTCAAGACCCGGCGCGTCGAAGGGGTTCCGGCGACGCCGATGGGGGAGCGCCAGCAGGGCGGCCTGCCGTACGTCGTCGGCGGTGACCTCCTCGCGCCCGGCCCAGGCGGCGAGCGCGGTCGCGGTACGGGCCATCACGATGTCGGCCCGCATCCCGTCGACCTCGAACGCGGCGCAGGTCGCGGCGATCTGCCGCAGCACGCCGTCACCGAGCACGACACGCGGCAGCAGGGCACGCGCGGCGGCGATGCGCTCCCGGAGCGCCGTCTCCTCCGCGGCCCAGCGCGCGGCGAACCCCTCGGGATCGTCGTCGTACGCGAGCCGGCGGCGTACGACCTCCACCCGCTCGTCGGTGTCCCGGGAAGCGGCCACCTCGACGGTGAGCCCGAACCGGTCCAGCAACTGCGGCCGCAGCTCGCCCTCTTCCGGGTTCATCGTCCCGACCAGCAGGAACCGCGCCGCATGCCGTACGGAGACGCCTTCGCGCTCGACGTACGAGGCACCCATGGCCGCCGCGTCCAGCAGCAGGTCCACCAGGTGGTCGTGGAGGAGGTTGACCTCGTCGACGTACAGGATCCCGCGGTGCGCGTCGGCCAGCAGCCCCGGCTCGAACGCCTTCACGCCCTCCGAGAGCGCCCGCTCGATGTCCAGCGCCCCCACGAGCCGGTCCTCGGACGCCCCGACGGGCAGCTCCACGGTCCGCGCCGCCCGCGACACACCGGCCGCCTCCGCGTGCGGCCCATCAGGACACGCCGGATCGGGCGAGGCCGGATCACAGGAGAACCGGCACCCCGGTACGACGGAGACCTCGGGCATGAGCGCGGCCAGGGCCCGCACGGCGGTGGACTTGGCGGTCCCCTTCTCGCCCCGCACGAGCACACCACCGACGGCCGGACTGACCGCGTTCAGCAACAGCCCGAGCCGCAGGTCGTCCTGCCCGACGATCGCGGTGAAGGGATACGGCGTACTCACGAGGCCTCCTCGTTGACGTCAACATCATCAGACTCAAGTCCGGCGGGCAGTGACCCAGCGGACCCGGCAAACTCAAGCCCCTCCGGCGATTGAGGAGCGTGGTCCGGGGCAGCGCCCCGCCTCTCCGCCGCACCCGCACCCGC
Organism: Streptomyces cyaneofuscatus; assembly: GCF_000718135.1. Classification (GTDB taxonomy): domain Bacteria; phylum Actinomycetota; class Actinomycetes; order Streptomycetales; family Streptomycetaceae; genus Streptomyces; species Streptomyces cyaneofuscatus. Next base: position 144,742 of record NZ_JOEM01000012.1, read on the forward strand.
CCCCAACGGCGGCGCCCCCGGCGGTACAAAGGGCAACCCCGCAGGCGCGCCCCCCTCGATCAACCGCCACAACGCATCCGTATCCGCATGCTCCTCCACCAGATCCCCCAGCCGATCCAGCTGCTCCTCCCGCAACACCCCGAAGCTCGTGTCCGGCGCAGGTACGAACCGCCGCCCGGCGGCCCGGGCCACCTCCTCCAGGAACCGCCGCCGGAACCCATCGCTCTCCAGCGACCCGTGCCAGTGCGTCCCCCACACCGCCCCCACCCGGCACCCGTCCAGGAACGGCTCCCCGCCCCGCACATCGGCGACCCCGTGGTGGATCTCATACCCCTCCACCGGCTCACCCAGGGCCGAACCCACCGGCCGCGCCAGCGTCTTGGCCCGCTCGAAGCGCACCCGTACGGGAAGGACCCCCAGCCCGTCCACGACCCCGGCCCGCGACTCCACCTCGTCCTCGATCCGCTCCCCGAGCACCTGGAACCCCCCGCAGATCCCCAGCACCGGACGCCCCTCCGCCGCCCGCCGCACCAGCGCGTCCGCGAGCCCCCGCTCCCGCAGCCAGGCCAGCGCCTTCACCGTGCCGCGCGTCCCGGGCACGACGACCAGGTCCGCGTCGGCCAGCTCATCGGGCCGGTCCACGAACCGCACGACGACGCCCGGCTCGGCGGCCAGCGCGTCCACGTCCGTGAAGTTGGACATCAACGGCACCGCGCAGACCGCGACCCGCAACACGTCCTCGCCATGGGGCGGCGCCACGACCGACTCCCGCACCGCACCCCGCAGGGACACCCGCAGGCCGTCCTCCTCGTCGATGCCGAGCCCATGGGCGAACGGCAGCACCCCGTACGTCCGCCGCCCGGTCAGCCCGTACAGCATGTCCAGCCCCGGCTCCAGCAGCGAGACGTCACCCCGGAACTTGTTCACCAGGTAGCCCGCGACCAGCGACTGGTCCTCCGCGCTCAGCAGCGCCGTGGTCCCGAAGAAGGAGGCGAAGACCCCGCCCCGGTCGATGTCCCCGACCACCAGCACCGGAAAGCGGGCGGCCCGCGCGATCCCCATGTTCACGATGTCGGTCCGCCGGAGGTTGATCTCGGCCGGCGACCCGGCGCCCTCGCAGATCACCGCGTCGTACGTCGACCGCAGCTGCTCCAGACAGTCCGTCACCGTCCCGAGCAGCGCCTCCTGACGCCCCCCGTGGTACCCCCGGGCGCTCATCTCGCCCACCGGCTTTCCCATCAGCACGACCTGGCTGGACCGGTCGCTGCCCGGCTTCAGCAGCACCGGGTTCATCAGCGCCGTCGGCTCCACCCGGGCGGCCTGCGCCTGCATGGCCTGGGCGCGCCCGATCTCCGCGCCCTCACGCGTCACGAAGGAGTTGAGGGACATGTTCTGCGCCTTGAAGGGCGCGACCTTCACGCCCCGGCGCACCAGCCAGCGGCAGATGCCCGCCGTGACGACGCTCTTGCCCGCGTCCGATGTGGTCCCCGCGACCAGCAGCCCACCGCTCATGCCCGACCCCGCCCCTGTCCTGTCGACGACCGTCCCGCGACCACGCGGCCCACAGCCATCCGGCCCACCACGCACACCCCGAGGGCCAGCGCACTCACCCGGCGCGACAGCCGCACCGCACGCTCGATGTCGGAGCTCCGGACCTCCCGGCCCGACTCCCCGTTCAGCACCGGCCGGTGCTCGACGCGCCCCGCGTACGCCAGCGTCCCGCCGAGCCGTACGCCGAGCGCCCCCGCGAACGCGGCCTCCACCGGGCCCGCGTTCGGGCTCGGGTGGCGCCGCGCGTCCGCCTTCCAGGCGCGTACGGCCTCCGAGGGCCGCCCGCCGCCCACCACGGCCAGCGCGGCCGTCAGCCGGGCGCCGGGCCATCCCGCCACATCGTCCAGGCGGGCCGAGGCCCAGCCGTAACGGCGGTAGCGGGGCGACTTGTGGCCGACCATCGCGTCCAGCGTGTTCACGGCCCGGAAGCCGACGAGCCCCGGCACCCCGCCGATCGCGCCCCACACGAGCGCGCCCACGACGGCGTCCGAGGTGTTCTCCGCGACCGACTCCACCACGGCACGGGCGATCTGCGGCCCGTCCAGGGAGTGCGGATCACGCCCGCACAGATGCGGCAGCCGCTCCCGGGCCACCTCCAGGTCACCGGCGGCCAGCGCGCCCCCGATGGCGCGGGCCTCCCGGCCCAGCGAGGTACCGCCGACGACCGACCAGGTGGTGGCGGCCGTCAGCGCGACGGCGAGCGCGGGCCGCTCCCGTACGGCACGGGCGGCCAGCGCGGCGGCCCCCACGGCGCCTCCGGCGCACAGCAGGGTGTGCAGCGCGCCCCGGCCCCGGTCGTCCCGCCACAGCAGGGACTCCACCCGCGCGGCTGCCCGGCCGAAACCGGCGACGGGATGGCCCCGGCGCGGGTCGCCGAGAGCCGCGTCGGCGATCAGCCCGGCGACGGCGCCGTACGCGAAGACACGATCGGCACGCACGGTTCAGCCCGCCGCGGGCAGAGGCGTTCCGGCACGAAGAGGTACGGGAAGAGGCGCACGGAGAGGTACGGGAAGCGGCACAGGATGCGGCGCACGGCGGCCGGGCATGGCGTATGTCCTCACTCAGGGTCCGCGCCCTGGTTCGACGTGACCGGCGACAAGAGTCTCCTGGCTCCCCGGATCCGCAGTTCCCCCGGCCTTCCAGCCCGCGGTGCGAGGGCCGTGACATCCGGTGTGGGGGAGTGCTCCCCGGTGACAGTGGCGGGACCGCGCCGGATTCGCACCGGCTTCCTCTTCTGTCGCCGTAAATGGCTCCGGCAGTCCACCACGCTGCGAGAACGGCCGTCAACTTGCTGTTGACCTGCGGAGCTCCAGTGTGCGCAGACGCACATCGGGCCGGACACACGGTGGTGTGTCCGGCCCGAAGGAGTGCTGAAGGAGTGCGTCGGTGCGCGTCAGGCGACGATCAGATAGATCCCGTACGCGACCGCCGCCACGCACGCCGCGAAGCAGGCGTACGCGCCGGTGCGCGCCAGTGCGGCCGAACCGCCGGAGGCGCCGCCGGCGGCCGTGGCCGACAGCTTGGAGAGGGCGACGATGCCCAGGGTGAAGACGCCGACCAGCGCGACGGTGACCACGAGACTGACACCGAAGACGGAGGCGAGAGCTGCCCAGTCGATTTTCATACGGATCTGTCCTTACACCGTCGCCGCGGGGCGGGTGGTGTCGTCGGGCGCCGATGCCGGGGCCGGGATGGTGGTCGAGAGGTCGGCGGCCGGACCGCCGATGGGCGGCACCGCGACCGCGGCCATGGCGGTGGTGACGACACCCTGGGGCTCGTCCGCCGTGTCCTCGGTGTCGTTGACGTTGGTGTGGTCCACCGGCTGCCGGCGCGAGGCCACCCAGATGGCGAAGGAGCCGCCGACCAGCAGGATCGCGGTGGCGGTGATGCCCCACGGGCCCTGCTTGGTGAGGAACTCGGCACCCGCGCCGACCAGGCCCGCGGCCGGGAGCGTCAGGCCCCAGGCGATGAACATCCGGGTGGCGGTGGACCAGCGGACCACGCCGCCCTTGCGGCCGAGGCCCGCGCCCATCACGGCACCCGAGCAGGACTGGGTGGTGGAGAGCGAGAAGCCGAGGTGCGAGGAGGCCAGGATGACCGTGGCCGCGCTGGTCTGGGCGGCGAAGCCCTGCGGCGGCTGGAGGTCGGTGAGGCCCTTGCCCATGGTGCGGATGATGCGCCAGCCACCGAGGTAGGTGCCGAGCGCGATGGCGACACCGGCGGAGACGATGACCCACATCGGCGGGTTGGAGCCGGGGGCGAGGACGCCGCCGGTGACCAGGGCCAGGGTGATGATGCCCATCGTCTTCTGGGCGTCGTTGGTGCCGTGGGCGAGCGAGACGAGACCGGCGGAGGCGATCTGTCCGGCCCGGTAGCCCTTGGCCGTCGACTTGAGCTGGTTCGGGTCGGTGACGTTCCGGTTGATCCGGTACGTCAGCTTCGTGGCCAGCATCGCGGCGAGACCGGCGACCAGCGGGGCGGCGATCGCGGGGAGCAGCACCTTGGTGACGACGGTGCCGCCGTTGATCGAGGACCAGCCGGCCGACATCACCGCGGCGCCGATCAGGCCGCCGAACAGGGCGTGGGACGAGCTGGAGGGCAGGCCGACCAGCCAGGTCAGCAGATTCCACAGGATGGCGCCGACGAGCGCCGCGAAGATGACCTCTGTTCTGAGGCCGTTCTCGTTGACGATCCCGCCGGAGATCGTCTTGGCGACCTCCACTGACAGGAACGCGCCGATGAGGTTGAGAACGGCGGACATGGCCACCGCTGTCTTGGGCTTCAGTGCGCCGGTCGAGATGGTCGTAGCCATCGCGTTGGCGGTGTCGTGGAAACCGTTCGTGAAATCGAACACGAGAGCTGTCACGACCACAATCGCGAGCAGCAGCGTGATGTGTTCCATTTACCCAGGCAATCGTTCGACGTCAGTGGCTCGTGGACCGTAGGCAACCTGGGTGAACGGAAGATGAACTGGGCGGGGCGCTGTGGTGACCCGAATCGGAGTGCGGTGATTCCGCTTGTGTGCGCGAGGGGCTGCGGAAGGCCGGTGGGGCACCGGCTGGTCTGCCCTTTACCCCTCGTTGGCGAAGTTTTTGACGGTCACATTCGGCCCGGAAGAGATCCCGGTCACGTGGGGGATGACGTTCCGGTTTCCGGCCGCCGCCCCTACGCTCGCCCCATGAGCGAGCAGCAGCCGGAACCAGTGGCCCTGACCTGGCGGGACGTGGTCGCGACCGCCCGCCGGAGCGCTGCCGACGGCCTGGTCGTCGGCACCTCCGGCAATGTGTCGGCCCGCGTCGGGGACCTGGTCCTGGTGACCCCCAGCGGGGTGCCCTACGACCGGCTCGGACCCGGGGACGCCGTCGGCGTCGACCTGGACGGCCGTCAGGTCCTCGGGGAGCTGAGGCCGACCAGCGAACTCCCCCTCCACCTCGCGGTCTACGCGGAGACCGACGCCGCCGCCGTGGTCCACACCCACGCCGTGCACGCCACCGCCGTCTCCACCCTCGTCACCGAGGTGCCGCTCGTCCACTACGCGGCCGCCATCCTCGGCGGCCCGGTCCGCACCGCCGCCTACGCCCGCTACGGCACCCCGGAGCTGGCCGACGCGATGGTCACCGCCCTCCGGGGCCGCACCGGCTGCCTGCTGGCCAACCACGGCACCGTCACCTACGGACCCACCCTCGACCAGGCCTACGAGCGCACCGCCCAGCTGGAGTGGCTCTGCCGCCTCTGGCTCACCGCGAGCGCGCTGCCGGGCCGCACCCCGTCCCTGCTCAGCGAGGCCCAGCTGGCCGAGGTGACCGAGGCGCTCCAGGGATACGGGCAGCCCGGCCGACCCGGTGCACCGCAGCCCGACTGACCCGGCGCGCCCCCCTCGCCGCACCGGACGGCCCCCGCCCACTGGCACCGCGCCGCCCGCCCCACGACACTGAAGCGGTGCGCCCGGCAACTGCGACGGCAACGGCCGTCACCACGATCCTCGGCGCCGGTGCGGCAGCGGTCGCGGCCGGCCGGTACGCCAGCGGCGCCGCCCTCAAGGCGGCGCCCGGCCGACCCCTGCCCACCGACCGCAGACTCACCGTGCACGCCACGGGGATCCGGCAGGTCACCCTGACCCGCTCCCTCACGGCGCTCCGCCCCGGTACGTACGGGATCGAGGGCCCCGGCGTCCACGCCGTGGTCGGCCCCGTCGTCGAAGGGGCCGAGTCCACCGCCGACACCGTCGTCCGCACCCTGGAGCGGGTCACCCACGGCATCCTGGAGCCGGGCGACAAGGTCCGGCTCACCCCCGAGGTGTACCGGGGGGACCCCGGCGCCGCCCTCGGCCTGGAGTACCGGGAGGTCGAGATCCCCGGCGAGCTCGGCGGACTGCCCGCCTGGTGGGTCCCCGGCGACCGCGACACCTGGGTCATCACCGCGCACGGCCTCGGCACCACCCGCGAGCACCCCATGAACCTGATGGGCTTCCTGAGCGACCAGCAGCTCCCCGTGCTGGACCTCGCCTACCGGGGCGACGCCGGAGCCCCCCGCCCCGCCGACGGCCTCGGCCACCTCGGCGCCTCCGAGTGGCGCGACCTGGACGCCGCGATGCGCTTCGCCGTCCGCTACGGCGCCCGGAACGTGATCCTGTACGGCTGGTCCACCGGCGCCTCCATGGCCCTGCACGCCGCCGTCAACTCCCCGCTGCGCGAGCGCGTCGGCGGCCTCGTCCTGGACTCCCCGGTCCTGGACTGGCCGACCACCCTGCGCGCCCTGGCCGCCGCCCGCGGCGTCCCCGCCGCCCTGCTGCCGCTGGCCGTCCGCGCCGCCCAGGGCCGGACCGGGATGACCTCGGCCCCGCTCCTGGACGCCTCCCTGGCCGACGCGCTGCCCGCCCCGACGCTGATCGTGCACGGCCCGGACGACACGATCGCCCCCTGGGGCCGGTCGCGGGCGCTCGCCGCCCGCCGCCCGGACCTGGTCAGCCTCCACGCCGTACAGCAGGCTCCGCATGCGTCGATGTGGAACGCGGATCCCGGCCGCTACGAAGAGACGCTCCGGCGCTTCCTCACGCCCCTGATGTGAGGTGATGCGGGGATCGGTCCCTTTGGTCACCGCACCCCCGGCAACCGGGCGGGGACCGGGGAAACGCCTTCCGTTTGGGCTTTCGGGCCGTCAGAGGCAAGACTGCTCCCGTGACGTCCCGTACCCCGCGCGACTCCAGGCTGCGACTTGTCCGCCCGCGACCCCTCGCCACCGCCCGCAGGGCGGTGTCCACCCGGCGCACCCGGCCGGCCCCCCGGCCCCCCGAGGGCACCCCGCCCCGCACCGAACTGGCCCGGCAGGCCAGGGCGGTCCTCGCCGACGCCGTACGCATCGCCCACTGGGCCGCCGGCGCCCCCGCCCCCGGCAGCGCCGCACCCCTCGCCACCCAGGCCCTCGAACGGGCCGCGACGGCCCTGGAACTCTCCCCGGCACAGGTCCGTGCGGGCTGGGACCGGGCCCGGCTGGCCGGCCTGATCGAGCTGCACGGCGACACCGCCCGCCCCGGCTGGCGGCTGCGTGCCTGGGACCGGGACGACTCGGCCGTCCTGCGCGGCTGGGTCGCGCTCTTCGACGCCTGGTCGCTCGTCCACGCCGCCCCCGAGGGCATCGAGGCCGGAGCGGTCGCCGAAGCCGTCGAGGCCGTGCCCCAGGTGCTCTCCCTCCTCCAGCTCTCCGCGGGCCCCGTCGCCGTACCCGCCCTCCTGGACCTCCTCGCCCAGCGCATCGCCGAGCTCCAGGAGGAGCGCTGCGAAGTGCCGTACGGGGCCGGCCGCTCGGCCGCCGAGAGCGCTCCGGCCACCACCGGACGCCCCGCACCCGCCCCCGACCGCGGCGCCGACCTCGACGCCCTGCTGCTCGACTGGGCCCTGGAGGGGCTCGCGGCCGTCGGCGCCCTGACCCTCGGCAAAGGGCACGCCACCCTCACCCCGCTCGGCAACTGGGCGGTCTGGGTCAAGCTGGAACAGATCTGCGTCGCCGCCCAGAGCCCGGCCGGGAACATCGAGCAGTCCGCCGCCGACATGCTGCTCGGCTGCGCCCGGCTCACCCCCGGACCGGCCCGCGCCGAATACCGCGCCTGGCTCGCTGCCCGTACGGTCGGCAGCGCCGTCGCCGAACTCCTCGCCGTCGCCCGGGGCGAGGACGCGCTGCTGCGGGGCCTGGCCTTCGAGGCGCTCCGCGTCGTCGGCGCCCCCGCCGAGCCCGAGGTCCGCGCGGTGGTCACCCACCCGTCGCTGCGGCCCTACGCGCTGCTCTGGCTCGCCGAGTACGAAGGGGCCGACCCGGACGACGCGCAGGAGATCCTCAGCCGCGAGGAGGCCACCTGGCTCTGGGTCGACACCGCGGCCGCCGTCGCCGACCACGGCGAGACCGGCCTGCTGGTGCGCCACCTCGACTCCGCCGTCCAGGGCACCGTCCCGGCGCTCCTCGACGAGGTCAGAGCCGTCGGCCACCCGCGCACGGTCCAGGTCCTGGTCGCCCTGGCCGCCGCCCACCCCGACCCGGCCCTGGCCAAAGCGGTCCGCCGGGCCGCCTTCCAGGTCCACACCGGCGGAGCCTGAGCCCCGCGCGCCCGGGGTCCGCCGGGCATCCCTAGCCGGCGGACCCCGGGGCGTACGTCCCGAAGCTCCAGACGTTGCCCTCGGCGTCCCGCGCCATGTAGTCCCGCGAGCCGTAGTCCTGGTCCGTCGGCTCCATCAGGATCTCCACCCCGAAATCCCGGGCCCGCGCGAAGTGCTCGTCGACCTCGTCCACCACCACGTACACCCCCGCCGGGCCCGCCCCCGCCATCGCCCGGGCGAACGCGCCGTCCCCGCCCTTGGAGCCGAGCATCACCCTGCCGTTGCCGCAGGACAGCTCGGCGTGCACCACGCTGCCGTTCTCGCCCTCGTAGACCGCCTCCTCGGTGAAGCCGAGGCCCTCCGTCAGCGTCCTGATCGCGGCCTTCGCGTCGTCGTAGAGGACCGTCGGGTAGATCGTCGGGACACCCTCCGCCACACCTGCCATCGCCCTCACCTCTCCTGTGATCTGCGTCTCAGTCTTCCACCGGGTACTGACAATGCCTTCCTGGAGCAGATCCCCGCAGGTCAGGCAGGGGACGGCTCAGGCGAAGGTGTCGCACCGCCCCATGTCGCCGCTGCGGAACCCGGTGGAGAACCACTGCTGGCGCTGCGCGGACGAGCCGTGCGTCCAGGACTCCGGGGTCACCCGGCCCTGGAACCGCTCCTGGATCCGGTCGTCGCCGACCGCCGCCGCCGCGTCCAGACCGTCCCGGATGTCCGCCCGGGTCAGCTCCGTGATCAGCGGCCGGCCCGTCGACTCGTCCGGTGTCGTCGTCGCGTGGTGCGCCCAGACCCCGGCGTAGCAGTCGGCCTGCAGCTCCACCTTCACCGCGTTGCTGTCCGCCCCCTGCCGCCCGTCCTGCGACCGGCTCAGCGTGCCCGTCTGGTTCTGCACATGGTGGCCGTACTCGTGCGCGATCACATACGCCTGGGCGAACGGCCCGCCGCTGGAGCCGAACTTCGTCCGCAGCTCGTCGAAGAAGCCCAGGTCCAGATAGACCTTCCGGTCACCGGGGCAGTAGAACGGCCCCACCGCCGAGGTCGCCGCCCCGCAGGCGGTACCGACCCGCTCGCTGAACAGGACCGTCGGGGCGGCCCCGTAACTACCGCGCCGCCGCTCGAACTCCTGACGCCAGAAGTCCTGCACGCTGTTGACCACCGCCACCGTCCGGCAGTCGTCCCGGCTGTTGGCGTCCTGGCCCTTCAGGCAGCTCTCCTGCACCTGCGCCGCCGACGAGGAGGCCGCCCCGGGCTCCGTATCGCCGGACGAGAGGCCGAGCTGATCGGGGCCGACGCCGAACAGCAGCCCCAGGATCAGCGCGATCACCCCCACGATGCCGCCGCCCACGGTGGCCCGCCCGCCCGGGATCCGGCTGCCCCGCACGTCCTGGACCTCGGATGTGTCCAGATCGGCGTCGTCGTCGAACTGCACGGGCGCACCTCCGTCGGCTCGGGCGGGGACCGGGGTGGCACCCTGCGCCGAGTATCGGACGGTTACCCCCGGCGGGCACGCGGAAAAGCAGTTGCACACCGCCAGTAGAATGGGGCCTATGGCCATTCTCCTTGCGCATTAGCGGCGTCGAGAGACCTCCGCCCTCGTCCCTCCGCCGTCCATCCTGCCCTGGAGTTTTTCCGTGATCACCGCCTCCGGCATCGAGCTGCGCGCCGGCGCCCGCATCCTCATCGAGTCCGCCTCCTTCCGTATCGCCAAGGGCGACCGCATCGGCCTGGTCGGCCGCAACGGCGCGGGCAAGACCACCCTCACCAAGTGCCTCGCGGGCGAGGGCACCCCCGCGGGCGGCACCATCACCCGCTCCGGCGAGGTCGGCTACCTCCCGCAGGACCCGCGCACCGGCGACCTGGAGATCCTCGCCCGCGACCGCATCCTCTCCGCCCGGGGTCTCGACGAGATCCTGCGCAAGATGCGCGAGAACGAGGAGCGGATGGCGAACGGCAAGGGTGCCACCCGTGAGAAGGCGATGAAGAAGTACGAGCGCCTGGAGACGGAGTTCCTCACCAAGGGCGGGTACGCCGCCGAGGCCGAGGCCGCCACCATCGCCGCCGCGCTCAGCCTGCCCGACCGGGTGCTCGGACAGCCCCTGCACACGCTCTCCGGTGGTCAGCGCCGCCGAGTCGAGCTGGCCCGGATCCTCTTCTCGGACGCCGACACCCTGCTCCTCGACGAGCCCACCAACCACCTCGACGCGGACTCGATCGTCTGGCTGCGCGACTACCTGAAGAACTACCGCGGCGGCTTCGTCGTGATCTCCCACGACGTCGAGCTCGTCGAGACCGTGGTCAACAAGGTGTTCTACCTCGACGCCAACCGCTCGCAGATCGACATCTACAACATGGGCTGGAAGCTCTACCAGCAGCAGCGCGAGGCCGACGAGAAGCGCCGCAAGCGCGAGCGCCAGAACGCCGAGAAGAAGGCCGCGACGCTCAACGCGCAGGCCGACAAGATGCGCGCCAAGGCCACCAAGACCGTCGCCGCCCAGAACATGGCCAAGCGCGCCGACCGCCTGCTCTCGGGCCTGGAGGCCGTACGGGTCTCCGACAAGGTCGCCAAGCTGCGCTTCCCCGACCCCTCGCCCTGCGGCAAGACCCCGCTGATGGCGGAGGGCCTCTCCAAGTCCTACGGCTCGCTGGAGATCTTCACCGACGTCGACCTGGCCATCGACAAGGGCTCCCGCGTCGTCATCCTCGGCCTCAACGGCGCGGGCAAGACCACGCTGCTGCGGCTGCTCGGCGGCGCGGAGAAGCCCGACACCGGCCAGATCATCGAGGGCCACGGCCTCAAGCTCGGCTACTACGCCCAGGAGCACGAGACCCTCGACCCGGACCGCACGGTCCTGGAGAACATGCGCTCCGCCGCGCCCGACCTCGACCTCGTCCAGGTCCGCAAGACGCTCGGCTCGTTCCTCTTCTCCGGCGACGACGTCGACAAGCCGGCCGGGGTGCTCTCCGGCGGCGAGAAGACCCGGCTCGCGCTCGCGACCCTGGTCGTCTCCTCGGCCAACGTGCTCCTGCTCGACGAGCCGACGAACAACCTCGACCCGGCCAGCCGCGAGGAGATCCTCGGCGCGCTGCGCACCTACAAGGGCGCCGTCGTCCTGGTCACCCACGACGAGGGCGCCGTCGAGGCGCTCCAGCCGGAGCGGATCATCCTGCTCCCGGACGGTGTCGAGGACCTCTGGGGTGCCGACTACCGGGACCTGGTCGCCCTCGCCTGATCCCCTCCGGACAGATCCCCGGCCCCCTCCGGATAGATCATTCGGCCTACGCGTGATCCACCATCTGCGTGAGGGCGTCTCGTACCCCGGTGGTGCGCCCGGCGCTCACCCGCCGCGCGCCCCTTTCCGGGGTCTTGCTCCCCGTACGGCTCTGACCTGCCGGTTCTTTCGCCGGTAGGGGCCGTATGCCCCTGTGGCCCGCCGGAATACGGGATTCCGATCGTGTCCGGGCGCTCTCCGGTCCGGAATCCGGTCGTACCGACCTTGCCGAATGGGTGGCCAGGAAGCGCGGGAGGGGTGATCATGAGAGTCCAGAGCGCACTTCCCATAGAGGAGGCACGGGTGGCCGAGACTCTGAAGAAGGGCAGCCGGGTGACCGGCGCCGCGCGTGACAAGCTCGCGGCAGACCTGAAGAAGAAGTACGACTCCGGTGCGAGCATCAGGGCGCTGGCCGAGGAAACCGGCCGCTCCTACGGGTTCGTCCACCGGATGCTCAGTGAGTCCGGAGTGACGCTGCGGGGACGCGGCGGAGCCACACGAGGCAAGAAGGCCGCTTCGGCCTGAGTGCCCCGGAGGCGTGAGGGCTCATCGGAATTCGGGGTGGCCACCCGGCTGACCGCGAGGTCGTCCGGGTGGTTACTGTTCAGTCACTTAGTTTCTGAGTGCTGACTGCACCCGATCCGGAGGCGCCCCATGACCTCGCTCGACCCTGTGCTCGACAAGGACGGCGTACGGCTCACCGTCGAAGACGCGGTTGCCACGGTGACGCTCACCAACCCGGCCAAGCGCAACGCCCAGTCTCCCGCTCTGTGGCGGGCGTTGACCGAGGCCGGACGGGTGCTGCCCGGCGATGTCCGCGTCGTGGTGCTCCGCGGCGAGGGCAAGTCCTTCTCCGCGGGCCTCGACCGGCAGGCGTTCACCCCCGAGGGGTTCGACGGCGAGCCGTCCTTCCTCGACATGGCGCGCGGCCCGGAGGCCGAGCTCGACGCGACCATCGCCGAGTACCAGGAGGCGTTCACCTGGTGGCGCCGCAACGACCTCGTGTCGATCGCGACGGTCCAGGGCCACGCCATCGGCGCCGGCTTCCAGCTCGCCCTCGCCTGCGATCTGCGGATCGTCGCCGAGGACGTGCAGTTCGCCATGCGCGAGACCAGCCTCGGCCTCGTCCCCGACCTCACGGGCACCCACCCCCTGGTGAACCTCGTGGGGTACGCCCGCGCGCTCGAGATCTGCGCCACCGGGCGGTTCGTCCACGCCGAGGAGGCCGAGCGCACCGGCCTCGCCAACCTCGTGGTCCCCGCCGACCAGCTGGACGCGGCCGCCCGCGACCTGGCCGCCGCCCTGGTCTCCGCCCCCCGCGACGCCGTCGTGGAGACCAAGGCCCTGCTGGCCGGCGCCCTCTCCCGTGACTACGAGGAGCAGCGCACCGCCGAGCGGGCCGCCCAGGGCCGCAGGCTGCGCGACCTCGCGGGCATCACCGACTAGCGCGTCTCACCGGACACCAGCGGGTGTCACCGGGCGCTAACGGGTATCACCGGATGCCTCGACCACGTCGGTGACCAGCACCGACACCGGCAGCCGGTCCGCCGTGGCCGCCGACACCGCCGTGCGCACCGACCGGGCCACATCGAGGGCCCGGTGGTCCCCGGCCGTCGCCACCTCGACCCGGATGTGGTCCTCGGCGGTGTGCACCGCACCGCCGAGGACGCGGGTCAGCGAGACGACACCGGGGACCGCCGCAGCCGCCTCTCCCGCAGGCCCCTCCGCCTTCGTATCCGTCTTCGCGGCCGGGGCCGGGGCCGGCGGGGAGGGTGCGTCGGCCGGGTCCGTCACCTGATCGGGCGCAGCGTCGTCGAGCAATGCCGTCACCCGCAGATCCACCTCCGCGATCTCCAGGCCGAGCCGGGCTGCGGCCGCCGTGACGAGCGCCGCGCGCAGGGCGGCCGCCGAGTCGGGCAGCGGGCGGTCCCCGGCCGCCCGGAACTCCGCCTCGATCCTCAGCGGCCCGGGCGGCAGACCGCTCGGCGGCGCCGGAGGCAGGGCGAGGCCCGTCTCCGCCACGACGCCTGCCCCCGCCGGGCCCCCGGCCCCCGCCGAACGACCCGTCTCCGCCCCCGTATCCACACCGGTGGCCTCCCGGGCCGGCCCGATCCTCAGCGTCCCCAGCACCGCGCCCTCCACGGCCGCCCCGCGCAGCACCGAGGCCGCCGCCGTCTCCGCGATCCAGGCGCCGTCCACCGCGCCACCCAGGGGGAGCAGTCTGCCGAGGCCCAGGCGTTGCCGTACCGCGGCTGTCCATCCGTCGGCCCTCTGCGGGCTCCGCTCCGTCGTCATCGCCCCAGCCTGCCGTATCCACGGCGCGGGACCGGGCAAGCGCACTTAACGTGGGCGAAGGAAGTCCCCACCCCGCCCCGAAGGGAAGAGCGGCGATGACTGAGACACCCCAGCGCAACAGTCCCGACAGCGGTTCGGGCAAGTCCCCCCTGAGCAAGCGCGGCGGAGGCGATCCCGGCACCCGCGGCCGCACCACCATCGCCGACGGCGTCGTCGAGAAGATCGCGGGAATGGCCGCACGCGATGTGGTCGGCGTCCACGCCATGGGCAGCGGCCTGTCCCGGACCTTCGGCGCGGTCCGCGACCGGGTCCCCGGCGGCGGCAAGTCCGTCACCCGCGGTGTGAAGGCCGAGGTCGGCGAGTCCCAGGCCGCCCTCGACCTGGAGATCGTCGTCGACTACGGCGTGGCCATCGCCGACGTGGCCCGCGACGTCCGCCAGAACGTCGTCGCGGCGGTGGAGCGCATGACCGGCCTCGAAGTCGTCGAGGTCAACATCGCGGTCAGCGACGTCAAGCTGCCCGACGAGGACGACGACGAGGACGACGGCGAGTCGCAGCGCGTCCAGTAGGTTCCGGGTTCCCCGCCGAAGGACAGTTGGCGCCGCAAGGCAGTTGAGGAGAGACGATGAGCATGGCTGTGGCCGGTCTTCTGGCCGGCATGGCGCTCGGGTTCGCCGGATATTTCGGCGGGTTCGGAGCCTTCGTACTGGTGGCCGCGCTGGGCGCGGTCGGCTTCATCGCCGGCCGATTCCTGGACGGTGACCTGGAACCCGGCGACTTCTTCCGGAGTCGCGAGCGCGGCGACCGGCGACGGTGACGGCGGTGACCGGGCGGGTCGCCGCCGCCGAACGGGGTGAGACCCGGATCGCCGACCGGGTCGTCGCCAAGATCGCCGCTCAGGCGGCGAAGGAAGCCGTCGACGATCCGCCCCCGGACGGGGCCTCCCCGCGCGCCACGGTCACCGTCCACGGCGACGCCGCCCGCGTACGGGTCAGCCTGGAGCTCGGCTACCCCTGCGACATCGGCCGCCAATGCGGTGCCGTACGGAGCAGGGTCGCCCAGCGGGTCAAGACGCTGGCGGGCATGGAGGTGCCCGAAGTGGCCGTCCAGGTCGAGCGGCTGCACCCGGCCACGAGCGGAGCACAGGGGAGGATCCGATGACCGAACCCGGCGACCACGGCGACCCCGCCGGCTCCACCCGGCGGATGCCCACGGTGGACCAGGACGGTGGCGGGACGCACACCCCCGGCCCCGGCACGCCCGCCGACCACGACCGGGTCCCCACCCTGGAGCAGGGCGGCGGCCGGGCCGGCCGCTTCTGGTCCGCGCGCCGGATCCCGGCCGCCCTGCTGGCCCTGGTGCTCCTGGGCGCGGCCGGGCTGCTGCTCTACGACATCGCCGCCGTACGGGCCGGGCACCCGGCCATGCAGTGGCGGCGCTCGCTGGCCGACGGCCTCGCGGAGCGGCAGCTCGACGACGTCGCGGTGCTCATCGGTGCCGGGGTCGCCGCACTGATCGGCCTCTGGCTGCTCCTGCTCGCCCTCACCCCCGGGCTGCGCGACCTGCTGCCGATGCGCCGCGACCGCGCCGGCGTACGCGCCGGACTCGACCGGACCGCCGCCGCACTCGTCCTGCGGGACCGGGCCGTGCGGGTGCCCGGGGTGCAGTCCGTCCGGGTCCGGATGGGACGGCGCAAGGCCAAGGTGCGCGCCCTCTCGCACTTCCGGGAACTCGACGACGTACGCGGCGACCTGAACTCCGTACTGACCACGGCCGTCCGGGAACTGGGCCTGGCGAAGCCGCCCGGTCTCTCCGTCCAGGTGCACCGGCCGGCGAAGAAGGGATGAGCGGCATGCGCTCCACCGTCAACCGGGTCCTGCTGGCCCTCGCCGGGCTCGTCCTGATCGTCGTCGGCGGCGGGGCGCTCGCCGTCGGCCTCGGTGCCTCCTTGCCGTCCTGGTGGCCCTGGGACGGCAAGAACGACGTGCTGCTCAGCGCGTCCGACCGGGGCCGCTGGCGCGACGAGGGCTGGTGGTGGCCGACCGTGATCGCGGTCCTCGCCGTCCTGGTCGTCCTCGCCCTGTGGTGGCTCCTCGCCCAGCTCCGGCGCGGCCGCCTCTCCGACGTGCTGGTCGACAGCGGCGACGGTGAGGGCGCGCAGGTGCGGGGCAAGGCGCTGGAGGGCGTGCTCGCCGACGAGGCGGGCCAGGTGGACGGAGTGGCCCGCGCCCAGGCGGCCCTGACCGGCCGCCGGACCGCCCCGCAGGCCCGCATCCGGCTGCTGATGGAGCCGCACGCCGCCCCCGAGCAGGCGCTGAACGCGGTGGCCGACGGAGCGCTGGCCCACGCCCGCGAGTCGGCGGGCCTGGACGAGCTCCCGGCCGAGGTACGGCTGCGGGCCGTCAAGCACCGCGCGGAGCGGGTGTCCTGACGGCCCGTGAGCGTACGGGACAGAGAGCACGTACGGGACAGAGAGCAGGGGTTCAGAGCTGCCCTGGGGCGTACGGGACAGACGGCAGCGGTTCAGAAACCGCGCCGCGACCCGCCGTCGACCGGCACCATGATCCCCGTCAGATACGAGGCGGCGGGGGAGAGCAGGAAGGCCGCGGTCTTCCCGAACTCCTCCGGCGTCCCGTAGCGTCGCAGCGGGATGCGCGCCTCGTTGGCCGTACGGGCCGCCTCGGCGTCCCCGGACAGCGCGTCCAGCTCGCGGACCCGGTCGGTGTCGATCCGGGCGGGCAGCACCCCGACGACCCGGATGCCGCGCGGCCCCAGCTCGTCGGCGAGCGACTTGGCGAAACCGGCGAGGCCGGGGCGCAGCCCGTTGGAGATGGTCAGTCCGCCGATCGGCTCGTGCACCGACCCGGACAGTACGAAGCCGATGACGCCGTCCTCGCCCAGCGCGGCGGCGGTCGTCCTGGCCAGCCGGACCGCACCGAGGAACACCGTCTCGAACGCCGTCTGCCACTGGTCGTCGGTGTTGTCGGCGACGAAGCCGGGTGCGGGCCCGCCGACACTGATCAGCACCCCGTCGAGCCGCCCGAACCGCTCCCGGGCCGTGTCCACCAGCCGCTGGGCGGCGCTCGGGTCGGCGTTGTCGGCGGCGAGACCCACGGCGTCCGGCCCCAGCTCGGCGGCGGCCTCCTCGGCGCCCTTCTCGTCCCGGCCGGTGATGATCACCTTCGCGCCGTCGGCGGCCAGGGCCCGGGCCGTGGCGTTGCCGAGGCCCCGGGTCGCGCCGGTGACGATGTACACGCGGTCCTTCAGTCCAAGATCCATGGCCCTATCCTGCCGGGTCGTCCCCCGCGAGGTCGACAGCGGAGTTCACCAGTCCGATATGGCTGAACGCCTGGGGGAAGTTGCCCAGCTGCCGCCCGGCCGCGACGTCGTACTCCTCGGCCAGCAGCCCCACATCGCTGCGGAGCTCCAGCAGATGCTCGAACAGCTCCCGCGCCTCGTCGTGCCTGCCGATCCGCTGCAAGGCGTCCACCAGCCAGAACGAACAGGCGAGGAACGCCCCCTCGTCGCCGGGCAGCCCGTCGACGGAGACCCCCTCGGTGCTGTAGCGGCGGACCAGCCCGTCGCTGCCCAGCTCGTCGCGGACCGCGTCGACCGTGCCGATGACCCGGGGGTCGTCGGGCGGCAGGAACCCGGTCCGCACGATGAGCAGCGTCGCCGCGTCCAGCTCCTTGGACCCGTAGGACTGGGTGAAGGTGTTCCGCACGGGGTCGTACCCCTTCTCGCACACCTCGGCGTGCACGGCGTCCCGCATCGCCCGCCAGCGGTCCGCGTCCCCGGGCAGCTCGGGGTTCTCCTCCAGCGAGCACACCGCCCGGTCGGCGGCGACCCAGGCCATCACCTTGGAGTGCACGAAGTGGCGCCGCGCGCCGCGGATCTCCCACAGCCCCTCGTCCGGCTCCCGCCACGACGACTCCAGGAAGCCGAGCAGGCTGAGCTGGAGGTTCCAGGCGTGCGGTTTGTCGTCCAGACCGGCGACCTTGGCGAGCCGGAGCGCGTCGATGACCTCGCCGTACACATCCAGCTGACGCTGGCGGACGGCCGCGTTGCCGATACGTACGGGGCGGGAGTTCTCGTACCCGCCGAGCCAGGGCAGCTCCATCTCGGGGAGCCGGCGCTCGCCCGCGAGCCCGTACATGATCTGGAGGTCCGCCGGATCCCCGGCCACGGCCCGCAGCAGCCAGTCGCGCCAGGCCGCCGCCTCCTCCAGATAACCGGCCGAGACCATCGCGCCGAGGGTCAGGGTGGCGTCCCGCAGCCAGCAGAAGCGGTAGTCCCAGTTCCGTACGCCCCCGATCTCCTCCGGCAACGAGGTGGTCGGGGCCGCGACGATGCCGCCCGTCGGGGCGTACGTCAGCGCCTTCAGGACGATCAGCGAACGCAGCACGGCCTCGCGGTACGGCCCCTTGTACGTACACCGCTCGGTCCACTTCGCCCAGTCGTGCAGCGTGTGCTTCAGCGCCTTGTGCGGGTCGATCAGCTTCGGGCGTGGCGAGTGCGAGGGGTGCCAGGTGAGGACGAACGCCACGCTCTCGCCCTCGGCGACGGTGAACGAGGAGCAGGTGGAGAACTGCTGGCCCCACGTCTTGACCGGCGGCTCGCTGCGCAGCCATACGGAGTCGGGCCCGGCGACCGCGACCCGGTGGCCGTGCGACCGGCGCACCCACGGCACCACGGACCCGAAGTCGAACCGCAGCCGCAGCACGGAGCTCATGTCGACGGTCCCGCTGACACCTTCGACGATCCGCATCACATCGGGCGACTTGTCGCGCTGCGGCATGAAGTCGATGACCTTGACCGTGCCGGTCCGGGTCTCCCAGTACGTCTCCAGGACCAGCGAATCACCCGCATAGCCGCGCCGGGTACAAGTGTCCGATGGGTCCGTGCCCTGAGGCGCGATGCGCCAGTGGCCGTTCTCCTCGGTGCCGAGCAGAGCGGCGAAGCAGGCGCCGGAGTCGAAGCGGGGCAGGCAGAGCCAGTCGATCGAACCGTTCCTGCCGACGAGCGCGGCGGTCTGGAGATCGCCGATCAGGGCGTAGTCCTCGATGCGTGGGGTCACGCTCTGGCGTGTTCCCGAACAGGACCCTCGTCAACCAGCCGACCGGTGTGCCGGAGCTCTCAGGCGCTCGCGGTCTCCGGCTGCCCGGCGGCGGTACCGGCCGGCTCACCCTTCGCGGCGGCCTCCTCGCGGTCCCGCTTCTCCCGCCGTACGAGGATGATCCAGCCGACCGGAACGGCGGCGACGAACAGCCACCACTGGACGGCGTACGCCATGTGCGCGCCGATCGAGCTGTCGTCGGGGTCGGGGATCTGCTCGGGAAGCCCGCCCGCGGTCTGCGGGGCGGTCTGTTCGATGTACCCGCCGAGGACCTCGCGGGAGAGCAGATGCGCTTGCTGCTCGCTGTTGATCAGCATCACCTGCCGGTCCGGCAGCCCCGCCAGGTCCTTGATGCCGCTGCTGCCGGTCGTCTCGTCCGCCTTGAGCCGCCCGGTGACGGTCACTTCGCCGCGGGGAGCGGGCGGCACGTCCGGGTACGACGTCTGGTTCGGGGCGGCGGGCACCCAGCCCCGGTTGACCAGGACGGTGCCCCCGTCCCTGAGGTCCAGCGGGGTCAGCACATGCACGCCGATCTTGTCGTCCTCCGACGTGCGCCGACGGACCACGACCTCGTGCTCGCTGTCGAACGTGCCCGTCGCGGTCACCGCCCGCCAGTAGTCGGCGCGCGGGACGGTGTGCCCGGGGGAGGTGAGATCGGTGACCGGGAGCGGATCGGCCTTCAGGTTCCGCGAGATCAGCTCGTTCTGCGCGACCCGGTGCTGATGGCGGTGGAACTGCCAGAAACCCAGCTCGACCATGGTCGGCATCAGGACAAGAGCGAGGAGGGTGAGGAGAACCCACTGCCGGGTCAACAGGAAGCGGTACACCCCATGACCGTACAACCGGGGTCATGGGGTGCGGCACTCAGGGGTGGCGCCGGGGAGGCCCGGCAATGAGATCTTCTCTCACACTTTGTCCACGATGCCTACCTTTCCCTCGGCGCGGGCGCAGTGGGCACCGCAGTACCAGTGCCCTTCCACCTCGACGCCCTGCCCGATCACCTGGACCCGGCAGTGCTCGCAGATCGGCGCCATGCGGTGGATGGCGCAGGAGAAGCAGTCGAAGACGTGCACCGCACCCTGCGCGTGCACCTCGAAGGACATGCCGTAGTCGTTTCCGCAAACCTCACAACGTGCCATGCGCCACAGGGTGGGACGCCGGGCGGCGACGGGCGAGCGGACGCCGGGCGAGTCGCGCCCGGTTCACTCCGATGACGGGGTGGCCTCCGACGGTGGCGGCGGTGCCTGGTGCGGCAGCACAGCGCCTTCGGCGGGCGCCACATCGCGCAGCAGATGGGTGAAGGCGCTCTCCTCCAGGATCGGTGTGCCGAACGACTTCGCCTTCTGCGTCTTGGACGTCGCCGCGTCCGGGTCGTTGGTCACCAGCAGACTGGTCAGCCGCGACACGCTGGTCGCCACATGCAGCCCTGCCTCCACCGCCCGGTCCTCCAGCAGCTCCCGGTCGATCGAGGTGTCCCCGGAGAACGCCACCCGCATCCCCTGCTTGAGCGGCTTCTCCTTCTCGTACCGCCCCGGATTGGGATACGGGCAGGCCGGCCGCTTCCGCGAGGGCCGCCAGCTGTTCGGCTGCCGCGCGGGCTGATACCCGACGCGCGGGGCGACGGGGGAGTCCGACCACTCGGTCAGCGGCCGGCACTCCAGCAACGGCAGCCGCACCCCGCCCCGTGCCGCCGCGTGCAGACTCGGCCGGAACGCCTCGGCCAGCACCCGGGCGTCGTCCAGGGCGTGGTGGGCGTGCTGCTGTACGACGCCGAAGTGGGCGGCGAGCGAGGCCAGCTTGTGGTTGGGCAGCGGCAGCCGCAGCTCCTTGGCGAGCGCGATCGTGCAGAGCCGCTGCTCGACCGGGGCGACCACCGAGGCGCGCGCGTACTCCCGCGCGATCATCGACCAGTCGAACGCCGCGTTGTGCGCGACGAGCACCCGGTCCGCGAGCCGAGCCGACAGCTCGGCGGCGACCTCGGGGAAGAGCGGCGCGCCTTCCAGCACGTCGCTCGTCAGCCCGTGGATCCAGACGGGACCGGGGTCCCGCTCCGGATTCACCAGCGTGTACCAGTGGTCCTCGACATTGCCCAGGGCGTCGAGCCGGTAGACGGCGGCGGACACTATCCGGTCGTCGCGGGCGAGGCCGGTGGTCTCCACGTCGACGACCGCGTACCCCTGGGGGTAGGCGGTCGGCCACGGTGCGGCTGTCTGGCGGTCGTCGAGCATGGTCACAGAGAATACGGGCCGGGACTGACAGACCCCTATTCGGCCGGGCGGGGCAGGGCCCGGAGTGCCGCACCGGAACCCTCAACTCCGTTCCCCGCGCGCCGCCTTCGGGTCAGCCGAGCGCGGCCACCAGGTCGCCCGCGGCCACCCGGTCGAGCCCGCAGCCGTCCACCGGACCGGGCAGCAGCCGGTAGACCGTGCCGCTCACCTTCTCCGGGGCCGCGTCCCCGTTCACCACCGCGAGGAACACTCGCTTCCCGGCCGCCGCCCGCTCCATCGCGGCGACCCTGTCTGCGGGCCCCGTACCGTGCGGCTCCTCCGTGTCCGGGGTGCGGAGCGTGCGTATCCGCCTCGCGAAGGCGGCCGTGTCCTCCCCGGCCCCGCGCCGGTAGCGCATCAGCCCGTCCCGGCGGGAGACCGCCACCTCGTCGGTCCGGGCCGCCGCGTGCCACACCGCCAGGTCCCACAGCGTCGTACGCCCCGCCGAGAAGTACTGGTACAGGTCCCTGCCCGCCCGGCCCAGCTCGTCGATGTGCCGGCTCACGCTGTGGTGGCCCTCCGACGGCGGCAGATGCAGATCGGTCCAGAGGAAGGTGCGCCGCTCCACGTCCGCCACCATCGGCACATGGACCCGGGAGTGGCCGATCAGGTCGTAGCGCTGGCGGACGGTCCGCGGGTCGAAGTGCGCGACGCGCCCGTCCACCGACGGCAGCGCCATGAACCCGGCGAAGGCGTCGGGCAGCAGCTCGAAGGGCACGTTGTTGTAGCTGAACACCACCGGCATCGCGAACCGCACCCCGGCCCGGGTGAGTCCGTCCAGGTCCAGGTCGGCGTACTCACTGGCGCCCCTAGGTGCGGGCGCGGAGGTCAGGTCGCCGGAGTGCACGGCCACCCGGTTCCGGTACACCAGGTTCGTGTAGTCGCAGAGCCCGAGGTAGGTCCACTCGGCGTCGAAGAAGGCCACCGACAGGTCGAGGTCGACGATCTCGGCGGGCGGCTGCATCCAGTGCAGGAACATCCGCAGCACCTCGCCCTCGGGCAACGGCTGCGTACTGCCCCGGGGAACCGCGACCAGCGCTTTGGCCGCCGCGCTCTCGGCGGAGGGCACGGCGAGCGCGGCCAGCCCCTCGTCGAGCACCGCCAGATCGAAGCGGGAGGAGGTGGAGAGCCGCCGCAGCACCTCGCGCTCCAGCAGCGCGCAGACCCGCTCCACGGTCGGGGCGGGCAGCGGGGGACGGGTGTCGTCGAGGGTGTACGAGTGCGTCACCTGGCCCCGGGGGAAGAAGACCCGCCGCCCGCCGGGAACGTCACGGATCCTCAGCCGCCCCAGCGCGGCCAGCAGCGGACCGGGCCCGGCACCGTCGAGCCCGTGCTCCAGCACGTGCAGCAACGCGTCCGGAGGCACCCCGTCCCCCTCCATCCGCAGCACCTGGTCGAGCCGGCGCAGCAGGGTGCCCGGGCGCTGGGCGAGGAGAGCGATCACGGTGCCGGTCTCGCCCGCCGCGAACGCCTGCTCGACCCGCCCGGTCCAGGTGTTGGCCTTGAACAGTGCCCCGTCCGCCCGTACGGCGAGCGGGTTCTCGGCCGCCGTACGCACCAGGGTCGCCGCGAGAGGCTCCGACACCGTGGACACATGCGTCGCCCGCAGTACCGCGAAGGCCAGGGCGGCCCGGGGGTGGCGGGCGTGCTGCTCGTTCGGGTGCAGCGTCTCGGCCGCCCGCTTCCACCGCTCGGGGCGCCGCAGGACGTCCTCGACCAGCGAGGAGGGGTCCAGCGCGTCCAGTACGGCGAGGAGTTCGCGCCGCAGCCCGCGCGGCAGGGACCGGTGCCGGGGCGTGTCCAGCAGGTCCG
Organism: Streptomyces cyaneofuscatus; assembly: GCF_000718135.1. Taxonomy (GTDB): domain Bacteria; phylum Actinomycetota; class Actinomycetes; order Streptomycetales; family Streptomycetaceae; genus Streptomyces; species Streptomyces cyaneofuscatus. The sequence continues at coordinate 167,642 of NZ_JOEM01000012.1, forward strand.
CCCCGCCGCCCGACCAGACCGCGAGGAGCCGCAGCACATCGGTGGCGGTGGTCAGCCGGACGGGCAGGACCGCCCGCACGGCGTCCCGGGTCCGCCGGTCCCGCAGCAGCGTGCCCAGGACCAGCGCCTTCGTCTCCCGTACGGGAATCTCCTCGGGCAGCCAGCCGAGCCCCGCCGGGGTGTGGGCCAGCAGCGCCACGACGTCGTCCCGGTCCTGCGGAGGCAACGGGGTGCGCCGCGCGAGCAGCCGCCCCAGCGCCGTGACCGCGTCTGCCGCCGCGTCGGTGCCGAGGACCAACGGCTGCACCGGCCCGGCCGCCGTCTCCACCTGCCGGCGCGGCGGCGCGGGCTTCAGGAACGGGTCGTCGTCGGCGGTGCGGCGGTGGCAGATCGGACAGCCGGAGTAGTCGGCGCCGTCCCAGCACTCCCGGCACACGAGGTGGGCGCAGGGGGCGACCGGGTGCACGCTGCCGACCGTGGAACAGAGCACGCACGGCTGATGCGGCCACTGGAGCAGCAGGGTGAACACCCGGTCCACGTACAGCTGGAGCGTGTCGTCCGGCACGGAGGCCGGGAAGCTGCGGAAGAGCGGCATGTGCGTACGGTCCGCGCCGAGCTCGGCGTCGATGTGCCCCACCAACTGCTTCCCCGCATCGGCCAGCCCGGCGGGCCCGAGCCACGCGAGGGCGGCGTGCAGAGCCGGTGTGAGGACGAACCCGCGATCCAGGAGCTCGGCCTCCAGGGCCACCAGCCCGGTCGTGGTCGGCGGATCACCGGGCCGGTGCCCGGCCTCCCCGACGTACACCGTCCGAAGACGGCGGAGCAGCACGGACGACAGCGACGGCGACACGGACAAACAAGCCCCAGGGGAGGAGAGGGAGGAGGTGTGGGGCGGGGGCGGAGAGTGGGCGCGCTACGGGATTCGGAGAGGTGGAGAAGGAAGCACACCACGGAGCCGCCCCCGCGCAAGAGGGAGCTTAGGGGGGTGTGTTGGGGCGCGCCATGGATTTATCGGCCCGCCGTCCCTTGGCAGAAGGTGCCAAAGGCTGCTGACACCAGATCTCGCATACTTGTGGGTAACAACATCTAGCCCTCGCCGACGGGCGGCCCTACGGTGCTCGCATGGAGCCGAACCTGCCCGATGTCGTGCTGTGGTCAATACCGGCCTTCGTGCTGCTCACCGTGATCGAGATGGTCAGCTACCGCTTCCATCCGGACGAGGACGCGGCCGGATACGACACCAAGGACGCCGCCACCAGCGTCACCATGGGGCTCGGCAGCCTCGGGTTCGACCTGCTGTGGAAGATCCCCATCCTCGCCATCTACATGGGGGTCTACGAGCTGACGCCGCTGCGGGTGCCCGTGGTGTGGTGGACCGTCCTGCTGATGCTCCTGGCCCAGGACTTCTTCTACTACTGGTCCCACCGCGGCCACCACGTCATCCGGATCCTGTGGGCCTGCCACGTGGTCCACCACTCCAGCCGGAAGTTCAACCTCACCACCGCGCTCCGCCAGCCCTGGACCTCCGCCACCGTCTGGCCCTTCTACCTCCCGCTGATCGCCTGCGGTGTGCACCCGGCGGCGCTCGCGTTCTGCCAGTCGGCCAACCTCGTCTACCAGTTCTGGGTCCACACCGAGCGCGTCGGCAAGCTCCCGCGCCCCTTCGAGTACGTCCTCAACACGCCCTCCCACCACCGCGTCCACCACGCCTCGCAGGGCAGCTACCTGGACCGCAACTACGGGGGCATCCTGATCATCTGGGACCGGATGTTCGGGTCCTTCGCGGCCGAGACCGAGCGGCCCGTCTACGGGCTCACCAAGAACATCTCCACCCACAACCCGTTGCGCGTCGCCACCCATGAGTACGCCGCGATCGCCCGGGACGTCCGGGCCGCCGGGAGCTGGAGCGAGCGCGCCGGGCGGGTCTTCCGGGGGCCGGGCTGGCAGCCCGCTCCGAAGCCCGCTGCCCTACCGGTCGATCCACCCGCGCCCGCCCCCGTACCCGCGCAGGCCGCCGCCCCGGAACTCACTCGATGAGCGCCACCGCGTCCCGCCCCGCCCCGTCGGGGACGGCAGGGACCGGGCGGTTCGCGCGGCCGCTCCTCGGGGCCTTCCTGGTCGCCGCCGTCGTCGACCTCGCGGGGCTCCTCGCCGGGCTCGACACCGTCCACCTGGTCGCCAAGCCGCTGCTGATGCCGCTGCTCGCCGCGTACGCCGCCGTCCGGTGCGGGCCCCGGCTGCTCATCGCGGCCCTGCTGTTCGGGTGGGGCGGGGACGTGTTCCTGCTCGCCGACAACGACCTGGCGTTCCTCCTCGGGATGGGGTCCTTCGCCGTCGGCCATGTCTGCTATCTGACGCTGTTCGGGCGGGGGCAGGCCCGGACCCGTGCGTCCCTGGCCGCGGGGATCGCGTACGCCGTCGTCCTCACCGTCTTCCTCGTCCTGATCTGGTCCGACCTCCCCGCGGAGCTGCGCGTTCCGGTGGCCGGCTACAGCCTGCTGCTCACCGCGATGGCCTGGCGGGCCGGTGTGCTCGGACGGTACGCCGCGGCCGGCGGGGCGCTCTTCCTGCTCTCCGACGCCCTCATCGCCACCGGCATCGCGGAGTGGCCCCGGCTGCCCGCCCCCGACTTCTGGGTGATGCTCACCTACATCGCCGCGCAGCTCCTGCTGGCCCTCGGGGTGCTCAGGGCGGGGCGGGCCGGCCGCCCGTAGGAGTTCCGTAGGAATACGGAGTCAGGAGTACGGACGTACGAGCAGGGGCCCGGGGAAAGATCCCCCTGGCCCCGCTCATCGTTGCGTCATCCGCCTACCAGCGGACCGCGTCCAGCGCGTCGACCACTCCGGCTCCGTAGAAGCCGTTGTAGCTCTTGCCGCCCTCGCAGACCGCGTCGATGACCCCGTCACCGTTGTAGTCGTACGGCTCGCCGCACGCCTTCGCGTCCGCCTGGAGGCCCAGCAGGACCTTCACCGCGGCCGGTGAGGCGTAGGGGTGGCGGGACTTGATCAGGGCCACGACGCCCGCGACGTGCGGGGACGCCATCGACGTGCCGGCCTTGTAGCCGAACCTGCCGCCGGGCAGCGTCGAGAGGATCAGCCCGTTGACGGCCGGCGGCTCGGGGGTCTGGTAGATCGTCGAGTCACCGCCGGGGGCGGCGACGTCGATGACGCCCTTGCCGTAGTTCGAGTACGAGGACTTCAGGCCCTTGGCGCCCGTCGCCGAGACCGTCACCACGCCCGGCAGCATGGTCGGGACGTCGGGGCAGACCCGCGGGTCGATCGTCCGGGTGACCGGCTCGGTGTCGTTCGGGCTGGTCCGGTCCTCGATGGTGTCGGAGGACAGGTCGTGGCGGGCGTTGCCCGCCGCGGCGACGTTGACCGTGCCCTTGCGCTCGGCGTACTTGGCGGCGCGGGTGAGCGACTCGACCAGGGCGCCCTGGTCCGGGTCGTTCTTGCAGGCGAAGAGCCAGGGGTCGGTGTAGTAGCTGTTGTTCGTGACGTCGACGCCGTGCTCGGCCGCCCAGAGGAAGCCGCAGACGACGGCCTCGGTGTAGAAGAGGCCGTCCGGGGTGGAGACCTTGATGCCGGAGACCTTCACACCCGGCGCCACCCCCGTCACGCCGAATCCGTTCTTCGCGGCGGCGATGGTGCCCGCCACATGGGTGCCGTGGTCGCTCTCGCCCGCCGCCGGCCGCCAGGAGCCGTCGGTGGTGTCCGGAGCGCCCGTGACGCAGTTGACGGAGGCGGCGCGGTCGAAGTTGGGCGCCAGGTCCGGGTGGGTGTCGTCGACGCCCGTGTCGATGACGGCGACCGTCACCTTCTTCGAGCCGAGCGACTTCTGGTGCGCCTTGTCCGCCTTGATCGCGGGCAGCGACCACTGCAGCGGCTCCAGCGGGTCCTCCTCCGCCGTCGCCTGGGCGGCCGCGGCCGCCGCCTGGGCCTCGGTCAGCGGCTGCGCTATGGCGCCGACGTCCTTGGTGGCCTGGGGCACGATCGGGTTGGTCCGGGTCGCGCCCGCCGACTGCACGCCCCGTACGCGGCGGATCGTTTCGCCGAAGGCCGGGTTCTGCGAGTGGGCGACGATGACGCCGATCTGGTCGTACGAGATGACGACCGTGCCGCCGGCCTGCGTGATGGCCTTCTTCACCTGCTGGACGGCGGTGCGGCCGCTGCCGGTGTTGACGACGTAACTCAGCTTCGGTCCGTCGGTCCGCGGGGTCGCGGTGGCCGGTGCGCCGGTGGGCGCCGCCGTGGCCGACGTCGCCGGCAGGAAGCCGAGCGAGGCGACGAGCGCGAGTCCGACGGGCAGCGCGAGCGCGCGGGTCCGTCTCGATGCCAGATGAGCCATGGGTTCTCCACATCATCCGTGCCGGTCGACCGGACACCTGGCGTGTTCGGTCGCGTACATGACGAGTGAAGCTATCGCCGATCTTCCTGGCACATCAACGATTTGGGGCAAGTGAGTTCGAAGAGTGCACCTGTGCGGCCGAATGTGTACGGGCGACTTCAGGCCACCGGGACGGAGGGGCTTCCGGTCACCGGGATGAGGCCGAGAAGGCGAAAGATCCGGTGAACCGCTTCGTCGCGCCCTCCGTGCCGTTGTCCAGGAGGCACATCACCGTCCCCCGGTATCGAGGCCTCCCTATGACACCCACCGTCCCCCAGATCACCGCACCCGCGTCGCGAGGAGATTCCGTGGCTACCGATGCACCGCCGCCCGAGGGCCGTTCCGACACCAGCCCGGCCCAGCCCACCACCGAGGCGTTCAACGCGGTGCAGGCGAGTGCCGAGTTCGCCGACCTGCGCCGCTCGTTCCGCTCCTTCGCCTTCCCGCTCACCATCGCCTTCGTGACCTGGTACCTGCTCTACGTCCTGCTCTGCAACTACGCGGGCGGCTTCATGAGCACCAAGGTCGTCGGCAACATCAACATGGCGCTCGTCCTCGGCCTCGCCCAGTTCGCCACCACCTTCCTCATCGCCGTGCTCTACTCCCGGCACGCCGCCAGCAAGCTCGACCCGAAGGCCGAAGCGATCAAGTCCCGTATGGAGGCCGACGTATGAGCGCCGCCCACACCCTCTATCCGGCCGTCCAGCTCGCCGCCACCGAAGGCGCGAGCGAGCACCGGCCACTGATCATCACCCTGTTCGCCGCCTTCGTCGTGGCGACCCTCTTCATCACCGTGTGGGCGGGCCGCCAGACCAAGAGCGCCTCCGACTTCTACGCGGGCGGCCGCCAGTTCACCGGCTTCCAGAACGGGCTCGCGGTCTCCGGCGACTACATGTCCGCGGCGTCCTTCCTGGGCATCGCGGGCGCCATCGCCCTCTTCGGATACGACGGCTTCCTCTACTCCATCGGTTTCCTCGTCGCCTGGCTCGTCGCCCTGCTCCTGGTCGCCGAACCGCTGCGCAACTCCGGCCGCTACACCATGGGCGACGTCCTCGCCTACCGGATGCGCCAGCGCCCCGTCCGTACCGCCGCCGGTACGTCCACGATCGTCGTCTCGATCTTCTACCTGCTGGCCCAGATGGCCGGTGCCGGCGTCCTCGTCTCGCTGCTGCTCGGCATCACCAGCGACTTCGGGAAGATCGTCATCGTCGCCCTGGTCGGCGTCCTCATGATCCTGTACGTCACCATCGGCGGCATGAAGGGCACCACCTGGGTGCAGATGGTCAAGGCCGTCCTGCTCATCGCGGGCACCCTGCTCATCACCTTCCTGATCCTGCTGAAGTTCAACTTCAACATCTCCGACCTGCTCGGCACCGCCGCCAGCAACAGCGGCAAGGGAGCGGCCTTCCTGGAGCCCGGCCTGAAGTACGGCGCCACCGGCGTCTCGAAGCTGGACTTCATCTCCCTCGGCATCGCCCTGGTCCTCGGCACCGCGGGCCTGCCGCACATCCTGATCCGCTTCTACACCGTGCCCACCGCCAAGGCCGCCCGTAAGTCCGTGAACTGGGCGATCGGCATCATCGGCGCCTTCTACCTGATGACGATCGTGCTGGGCTTCGGCGCCGCGGCGATCCTCAAGCCCGGCGACATCATCGCCTCCAACAAGGCGGGCAACACGGCGGCACCACTCGCCGCACTGGAGATCGGCGGCGGCTCCGGATCCACCGGCGGCGCCATCCTCCTCGCGGTGATCTCCGCCGTCGCCTTCGCGACCATCCTCGCCGTCGTCGCCGGACTCACCCTCGCCTCCTCCTCGTCCTTCGCGCACGACATCTACGCCAACGTGATCCGCAAGGGGAAGGCCACCGAGAAGGAGGAGGTCCGCGCCGCACGCTGGGCCACCGTCGCCATCGGCATCGTCTCCATCGCACTCGGCGCGCTCGCCCGCGACCTCAACGTGGCCGGCCTGGTGGCCCTCGCCTTCGCGGTCGCCGCCTCCGCCAACCTGCCGACGATCCTCTACAGCCTCTTCTGGAAGCGCTTCACCACCCAGGGGGCCCTCTGGTCCATCTACGGCGGGCTCTCCTCCTCCGTCCTGCTGGTGCTCTTCTCGCCGGTCGTCTCCTCGAAGCCGACCTCGATGTTCCCGAGCGTCGACTTCGCCTGGTTCCCGCTGGAGAACCCTGGCCTGATCTCGATCCCGCTGGGCTTCCTGCTCGGCTGGCTCGGCTCGGTGATCGGCAAGGAGAAGCCCGACACCGACAAGTACGCCGAGCTGGAGGTCAAGTCCCTCACCGGCACCGGAGCGCACTGAGAGAAGGAATTCACCGAGCCGTTCGGTGCATCCGCCACCCCCTGGTCCGGGCCGCGTCGTAGAGTCCTACGACGCGGCCCGGCCGCACCTCGTGGCAAACGGGCCCCTGCGATGTCAGCGGTCTCACGTAGGCTCGGAAGAGATCGACCGCACCGACACCACACCGACCGCACCGACACCACCGGGGGAGGAGAGCCACCGTGCTCATCGACACCTTTGACAGGGTCGCCACCGACCTGCGCGTGTCACTGACCGACAAGTGCAATCTGCGGTGCACCTACTGCATGCCGGAAGAGGGCCTGCAGTGGCTCGGCAAGAGCGAGCTGCTCTCGGACGACGAGATCGTGCGCCTGATCCGCATCGCGGTCACCGACCTCGGCATCACCGAGGTCCGCTTCACCGGCGGGGAGCCCTTGCTCCGCCCCGGCCTCGTCTCCATCGTCGAGCAGTGCGCCGTGCTCACCCCGCGCCCCCGCATGTCGCTCACGACCAACGGCATCGGCCTCAAGCGGACCGCCGCCGCCCTCAAGGCCGCGGGCCTCGACCGGGTCAACGTCTCCCTGGACACCCTGCGCCCCGACGTCTTCAAGACCCTCACCCGCCGGGACCGCCACAAGGACGTCCTGGAAGGCCTTGAAGCCGCCCGCGAGGCCGGCCTCACCCCGGTGAAGGTCAACTCCGTCCTGATGCCGGGACTCAACGACGACGAGGCCCCCGAGCTGCTGGCCTGGGCCGTCGCCAACGGTTACGAGCTCCGCTTCATCGAGCAGATGCCGCTCGACGCCCAGCACGGCTGGAAGCGCGACGGCATGATCACCGCCGGTGACATCCTCGCCTCGCTGCGCACCCGCTTCACCCTCACCGCCGAGGACGACGAAGCCCGCGGCTCCGCCCCCGCCGAGCGCTGGACCGTCGACGGCGGCCCGCACCGCGTCGGCGTGATCGCCTCGGTCACCCGCCCCTTCTGCCGCGCCTGCGACCGCACCCGGCTCACCGCCGACGGCCAGATCCGCACCTGCCTCTTCGCCCGCGAGGAGACGGACCTGCGCTCCGCGCTGCGCTCGGACGCGCCGGACGCGGAGATCGCCCAGCTCTGGAAGGTCGCCATGTGGGGCAAGAAGGCCGGCTCCGGACTGGACGACCCGTCCTTCCTGCAGCCCGACCGCCCGATGTCGGCGATCGGCGGCTGACGCTCAGCCCGCTCCGGGGCCGGACTCCCAGTCGGCGAGCGCCACGACATCCTTGAGGAAGCCTCGTACGCCCAGGAACTGCGACAGGTGCTCCCGGTGCTCGTCACAGGCCAGCCAGGTCTTGCGCCGCTCGGGCGTGTGCAGCTTGGGGTTGTTCCAGGCGAGCACCCAGACCGCGTCGGCCCGGCAGCCCTTGGCGGAACAGATCGGGGCACCGGCGGCGCTCTCGGCGGATGTCTCGGGGAAGATCACGGCACCCAGCCTAAGTCAGGCGCTCCGCGCACCGAACGACGCATCCCCGGCCGGAGAAACGGCGACGCCGGGCAGCCACGGGGGGAGCTGCCCGGCGTCGGTCCATCGCTCCGACGGGGGATGCGGAGCGCCTCTGAAGTATGTCACGGGCACCGGGGTGCGGTGCACCGGAACGTCATGATTGATCTGAGCTTTTCCTGAGCTTCGCGGTACGCCCGGGCTCAGTTGTGCTCCTGTGACGGGGGCACCCACCCGGCCCGCCCGTCGGGGCCCGCGGACCCGTCGCGGCCGGCGACCGGAGCGGCCTCCAGGGCAGGCCGCACGGGGGCGGTGAGATAGGCCGACGGCAGCGAAGGGGCGTTCTCCCGGCCCGCGTTGGCGATGACCACCGCCACGTACGGCAGCAGCACTCCCAGGGCGAGCGCCACGATCGCGACATGCCGCTCCACGTTCCACAGCACCGCGGCCAGCACCACCGACACCGTCCGCACGGACATCGAGATCACATAGCGCCGCTGCCTGCCCCGCACATCGTCGGCCAGCCCCTGACGGGCCTCCGTGATCCGGAAGACCTCCACCTCGTCGCTCTTCCGCAGCATGTGTTCCACCACCAGATCTCTGTGCCGGACGCTCCGGGACCGGGCCGCATCCACGGTACGCCGAGCACCCGGCGTACCGAAGACCGGGGCGCGCACCGCTGTCCCCGGCCGGCCGCCCCACCCTTACGGCCCCGCCCGGCGTGCGGCCCGCCGACGGCCGCCCAAGACTGGGCGGACGCGCACTCCGCGCCGCACGAGGAGGCGAAATGAGCTGGTTGTGGGCAATCGTCGTGGGCCTGGTGCTCGGTGTGATCGCACGGGCGATCCTGCCGGGCAAGCAGGACATTCCCATTTGGCTGACGATCATCTTCGGTATTCTCGGCTCCATCCTCGGTAATGCCGTGGCCGGCTGGATCGGCGTCGAGGACACCAAGGGCATCGACTGGATCCGCCATCTGCTCCAGCTGGCCGGTGCCGTGGCGGTCGTCGCCGTCGGTGACATGGCCTGGCAGTCCATCCGTGGCAACAAGCGCAGAACCTGACCCGGGGCCGGGCGGCACGGCTACGGCACAGCACCGTTACGGCACAACACAGCGCCGCGGCCGGACACGCGAGGAAAAGCGTGTCCGGCCGCGGCGCTGTTCAGCGATCCGGCGGGAAGGATCAACCGGCGGGGACGACCTCCACCGCCGCCAGGTTCTTCTTGCCCCGGCGCAGCACCAGCCAGCGCCCGTGCAGCAGCTCCCCGGCGTCCGGCGCGACCTCACCGTCGGCGACCTTCACGTTGTTCACGTACGCGCCGCCCTCCTTGACCGTGCGCCGGGCACCCGACTTGCTCGGTGCGAGACCGACCTCCACCAGGAGGTCCACCAGCGGAGCCAGCTCGGAGACCCGGGCGTGCGGCACCTCGGAGAGGGCCGCGCTCAGCGTCGCCTCGTCCAGCTCCGCCAGATCACCCTGGCCGAACAGCGCCTTCGACGCCGCGATGACCGCCGCGCACTGCGCACCGCCGTGCACCAGCGTGGTCAGCTCCTCGGCCAGCGCCCGCTGCGCGGAACGCGCCTGCGGCCGCTCCTCGGTCAGCTTCTCCAGCTCCTCCAGCTCCGCACGGCTCTTGAAGCTGAGGATGCGCATGTACCGGGAGATGTCCCGGTCGTCCACGTTCAGCCAGAACTGGTAGAACGCGTACGGGGTCGTCATCTCCGGGTCCAGCCAGACGGCACCGCTCTCGGACTTGCCGAACTTGGTCCCGTCCGCCTTCACCATCAGCGGCGTCGCCAGCGCGTGCACGGTGGCACCCGGCTCCAGCCGGTGGATCAGGTCGATGCCCGCGGTGAGGTTGCCCCACTGGTCGCTGCCGCCCTGCTGGAGGACGCAGCCGTAGCGGCGGTACAGCTCCAGGAAGTCCATCCCCTGGAGCAGCTGGTAGCTGAACTCCGTGTAGCTGATGCCCTCCTGCGACTCCAGCCGGCGGGCGACCGAGTCCTTGGTGAGCATCTTGTTGACCCGGAAGTGCTTGCCGATGTCCCGCAGGAACTCGATCGCGGACATCCCCGCGGTCCAGTCCAGGTTGTTGACCATCGTCGCCGCGTTCGCGCCCTCGAAGGTGAGGAAGGGCTCGATCTGCTCCCGCAACCGCTGCACCCAGGCCGCGATGGTCTCCGGGTCGTTCAGCGTGCGCTCGGCGGTCGGGCGCGGGTCACCGATCTGACCGGTGGCCCCGCCGACCAGGGCGAGCGGGCGGTGACCCGCCTGCTGGAGCCGGCGCACGGTGAGGACCTGCACGAGGTGCCCCACGTGCAGGCTCGCCGCGGTCGGGTCGAAGCCGCAATAGAAGGTGACGGGACCGTCCGCGAGAGCCTTGCGCAATGCGTCCTCGTCAGTGGACTGGGCGAACAGCCCGCGCCACTTCAGCTCGTCGACGATGTCCGTCACGGTTCCGGTGCTCCTTGCGTTACGTAGGGATGTACGGGTCAGTCTAGGCGGGTCACACCCCCTGGCTGACCGAGCTCATGTTGAAGTCCGGGATGCGCAGCGCGGGCATCGCGGCCCGGGTGAACCAGTCGCCCCACTCGCGCGGCAGCGTCTTCTCCGTACGGCCCGCCTCCGACGCCCGCGACAGCAGGTCCACCGGCGACTCGTTGAACCGGAAGTTGTTCACCTCGCCGACCACCTGGCCGTCCTCCACCAGATAGACGCCGTCCCGGGTCAGCCCGGTCAGCAGCAGCGTCGCCGGGTCCACCTCCCTGATGTACCAGAGGCAGGTCAGCAGCAGTGCCCGCCCGGTCGTCGCGGCCACCATCTCCTCCAGCGACCGCTCACCGCCCCCGTCCAGCACCAGGTTGTCGATGGCCGGGGCGACCGGCAGCCCGGTGAGGGCCGCCGAGTGCCGGGTCGTCGTCAGGCGCTCCAGCTTCCCGTCCCGGATCCAGTCGGTCGGGGCCAGCGGCAGCCCGTTGTCGAAGACGGAAGCGCTGTCGCCGGAGGAGTGGGCGATCACGAACGGCGCCGACTCCAGACCCGGCGCGTGCGGGTCGCTGCGCAGGGTCAGCGGGAGCGGCGCCAGCGTCTCGCCGAGCCGGGTTCCGCCGCCCGGCTGGGAGAAGACCGTCCGGCCCTCCACGGCGTCCCGCGCGGTGGACGACCAGAGCTGGTAGATCAGCAGGTCCGCGACGGCGGTCGGCGGCAGCAGCGTCTCGTACCGCCCGGCAGGCAGGTCGATCCGCCGCTCCGCCCAGCGCAGCCGCTGCGCCAGCTCCGCATCCATCGCCGCCGGGTCGACGTCCTTGAAGTCCCGCGTCGACCGGCCCGCCCACGCGGAACGGGTCCGGTCCGGGGACTTGGCGTTCAGCTCCAGTGTCCCGGTCGGCTGGTCGTGGCGGAGCCGCAGCCCCGTCGACGTACCGAGGTAGGTGGAGGTCAGCTCGTGGTTCGCGAACCCGTACAGCTCGCGGCCGCCGGAGCGGGCCCGGGCGAAGGCGTCACCGAGGGCCGGGGCGAAGTCCGCGAAGACCTCCGAGCCGGTCTCGGCGGGCGCGTCCGTGAAGTCGGGGGAGGAGGGCACCCCGCTGACGAGCGGCTGCGCGTCCTCCGCCGGACCGGCGCCCCGGGCGGCGGCCTCGGCGGCCCGTACCAGCGGCTCCAGGTCGTCGGCGGTCACGGCGGACCGGGAGACGACGCCGGACGCGGTGCCCTCCGCCCCGTCGACGGTCGCGATGACGGTGAGGGTCCGGCCCCGGGTCACCCCGTTGGTGGTGAGCGCGTTGCCGGCCCAGCGCAGATTGGCGGAGGAGTGCTCGTCCGCGATGACCACCAGGCCGTCCGTGGTGGACAGCTCCAGGGCCCGCTCGACGATCTCGTACGGCTTGCTGACGCGGCTCATCGTCCGGCCTCCTGCGTCGTGTTGAGACTGTGCTTACCCGGGGGGCGACCCCCGGACCCCCAGCCGATTCCGTGGTCGCCGCTCATCGTCCGGCCTCCTGCGTCGTGTTGAGGATGTTGACGCCCCGGAAGAGGGCGGAGGGGCAGCCGTGCGAGACCGCCGCGACCTGACCCGGCTGGGCCTTGCCGCAGTTGAACGCGCCGCCGAGCACATACGTCTGCGGGCCGCCGACCTTCTCCATCGAGCCCCAGAAGTCCGTCGTCGTCGCCTGGTACGCCACATCGCGCAGCTGCCCGGCGAGCTTGCCGTTCTCGATGCGGAAGAACCGCTGCCCGGTGAACTGGAAGTTGTAGCGCTGCATGTCGATCGACCAGGACCGGTCACCGACCACGTAGATCCCGCGCTCGACCCCGCCGATCAGGTCCTCCGTCGACAGCCCGCCCGGGTCCGGTTTGAGCGATACGTTCGCCATGCGCTGTACGGGGACATGGCCCGGCGAGTCCGCGTACGCGCACCCGTTGGACCGGCCCAGACCCGTGAGCTTCGCGATCCGGCGGTCCAACTGGTAACCGACGAGCGTGCCGTCCTTGACCAGGTCCCAGGACTGCGCCTCGACGCCCTCGTCGTCGTACCCGATGGTCGCCAGGCCGTGCTCGGCGGTGCGGTCACCGGTCACGTTCATGACGGGGGAGCCGTACGTCAGCTTGCCGAGCTGGTCGAAGGTGGCGAACGACGTGCCCGCGTACGCCGCCTCGTAACCGAGCGCCCGGTCCAGCTCGGTGGCGTGGCCGATCGACTCGTGGATGGTCAGCCAGAGGTTCGACGGGTCGACGACCAGGTCGTACGTCCCCGCCTCGACGCTCGGCGCCCGCATCTTCTCCGCCAGCAGCCCGGGGATCTGCTCCAGCTCGGCGTCCCAGTCCCAGCCGGTGCCGGTCAGGTACTCCCAGCCGCGCCCGGCGGGCGGGGCGATGGTCCGCATGGAGTCGAACTCACCGGTCGTGGAGTCCACCGCCACGGCCGTGAACTGCGGCTGGATACGCACCCGCTGCTGCGTGGTGACGGTCCCGGCCGTGTCCGCGTAGAACTTGTTCTCATGGACGGTCATCAGGGACGCGTCCACATGCGCCACCCCTTCCGCGCCCAGCAGCCGCCCGCTCCACTCGGCGAGCAGCGCCGCCTTCTCCTCGTCCGGTACGGAGAACGGGTCGACGTCGTACGCCGAGACCCAGGTCCGCTCGCCGTGCACCGGCTCGTCCGCCAGCTCGACGCGCTCGTCGGAGCCCGCCGCCGCGATCACCTTGGCGGACAGCTTGGCCATGGCGACGGCCTGCGAGGCCACCTTCGCCGCCGCGTCCATCGTCAGGTCGACGCCCGAGGCGAACCCCCAGGCCCCGCCGTGCACCACCCGCACCGCGTACCCGAGGTCCGTACTGTCCGAAGCCCCGGCCGGCCGCGCGTCCCGCAGCCGCCAGGAGGCGCTGCGCACCCGCTCCAGCCGGAAGTCGGCGTGCGTGGCGCCCAGCGCGCGCGCCCGCGCGAGCGCCGCGTCGGCCAGCGCGCGCAGCGGCAGGGCCAGGAATGACTGATCTACCTCGTGGGGCACAGGGAATTCCCTTCTCGATACACGACGGCAGTGAACCATGCGGAAGGCGGGGACAGCCGGGGATATCGCGGACATGTGTGCCCGGCACGCAATCGTGCGAACTGTAGGAACCCCACAGCACCCCGGACAAGCCACTGTCAGGGCCCGATTCCTCGATCGGCGCACGGTACCGATAGGTTTTCGACGTACTCGACCGCCAGAGGGTACGCACCACACCGCCAAGGAAAGGGTGATCCGTTGAGCCGCTCGGTTCTCGTCACCGGAGGAAACCGGGGCATCGGCCTCGCCATCGCCCGCGCCTTCGCCGACAACGGCGACCAGGTAGCGATCACCTACCGCTCCGGCGAGCCTCCCCAGGAACTCACCGAGGCCGGTGTCCTCGCGGTCCGCTGCGACATCACCGACGCCGAGCAGGTGGAGCAGGCCTACAAGGAGATCGAGGAGAAGCACGGTCCCGTGGAGGTGCTGGTCGCCAACGCCGGTATCACCAAGGACCAGTTGCTGATGCGGATGTCCGAGGAGGACTTCACCTCCGTCGTCGACACCAACCTCACCGGCACCTTCCGGGTCGTCAAGCGCTCCAACCGCGGCATGCTGCGCGCCAAGAAGGGCCGCGTCGTCCTGATCTCCTCCGTCGTCGGCCTCCTCGGCTCGGCGGGCCAGGCGAACTACGCCGCCTCCAAGGCCGGACTGGTCGGGTTCGCCCGGTCGCTGGCCCGGGAACTCGGCTCGCGGAACATCACGTTCAACGTCGTCGCCCCCGGTTTTGTCGACACCGACATGACCCAGGTGCTCACCGAGGAGCAGCGCAAGGGCATCGTGTCCCAGGTGCCGCTGGGCCGCTACGCGCGGCCCGAGGAGATCGCCGCCGCGGTGCGCTTCCTCGCCTCCGACGACGCGTCGTACATCACTGGAGCCGTCATCCCCGTTGACGGCGGATTGGGCATGGGTCACTGATCACCATGAGCGGAATTCTCGACGGCAAGCGCATCCTCATCACCGGGGTGCTGATGGAGTCGTCCATCGCGTTCCACACCGCGAAGGTGGCCCAGGAGCAGGGTGCCGAGGTCATCCTCACGGCCTTCCCCCGCCCCACCCTGACCGAGCGCATCGCCAAGAAGCTGCCGAAGCCCGCCAAGGTCATCGAGCTGGACGTGACCAACCAGGAGCACCTGGACCGGCTGGAGAGCCTGGTCCGCGAGGAGCTCGGCTCGCTGGACGGCGTCGTCCACTCCATCGGCTTCGCGCCGCAGGACGCGCTCGGCGGCAACTTCCTCAACACCCCGTTCGAGTCCGTCGCCACCGCGATGCACGTCTCGGCGTTCTCCCTGAAGTCGCTGGCCATGGCCTGCAAGCCGCTGATGAGCGAGGGCGGCTCGATCGTCGGCCTCACCTTCGACGCCCAGTACGCCTGGCCGCAGTACGACTGGATGGGCCCGGCCAAGGCCGCGCTGGAGGCCACCTCCCGCTACCTCGCCCGTGACCTGGGCAAGGACGGGCTGCGCTGCAACCTGATCTCGGCCGGACCGATCGGCTCCATGGCCGCCAAGTCCATCCCGGGCTTCTCGGAGCTGGCCGACGTCTGGAACACCCGCGCCCCGCTCGCCTGGGACATGTCCGACCCCGAGCCGGCCGGCCGCGGCGTCGTGGCGCTGCTCTCCGACTTCTTCCCGCGCACGACCGGCGAGATCATCCACGTCGACAGCGGCGTGCACATGATGGGCGCCTGACCGGCCTCCATCCCTGCGGGACGGCCCCCGGCCGCGTACCACCTCGTCGTTCTTCGAGGCGGTACGCGGCCGGGGGCCGTCGCCGTCCGTGACTCCCCGCCGCCGCTCCGGTCGAAAAGTCGGCCGGTCCACCGCAGAATGTGGAGGAACCGGACTTCTGTCAGGCTGCGGGAGGGAGATCGCCGTGCGCCCCACGCGTCGCCGCACCCGTCTCCTGCTGGCCGCGTCGGCGGCCGTCGCCGCACTCGCCGTACCCCTGGGAGTCCACGTCGCCCGTGGAGCCGACACCGGTACGGCTGCCGAGCCCCCGCCCCCCGAACCGGCCGGCTCCGAGTGCCGTACGGCGATCGAGGGCTCCCGGGTCGTCGCGTACTGCCACAACCCCTACCCCTCCACCGACCTGGTCCAGCTCCACACCGAGTGCGCCCGCTGGTGGGACGTCGACGCGGACGGCGCGGCGGTCGCGGTGGCGCCGGGGCGGACCGTGCGGCTGGAGGACCGCTGCTGGAAGGAGATCGCGACCGCCTGGGTCAGCCACCGTCCGGCGCCGCTCTGAAAGGGTCCGGGGTCACACCCGGTCCGCCAGGCAGTTCAGCGCGTGGCTCGCCGCCTCGGCCGCCGCCGTCTCCGCGTCCCCGGCCCGGATCGCCTCGACCAGTCGCGCGTGATCCATATGGTTCTCCGGGCGCAGCTCGGGGCCCACGTCATCCCGTAGGTAGTCGCGCAGCAGATCCCCGAGGTCCGCGTAGAGCTCGGTGAGGACGTCGTTGTGCGAGGCGGCGACCACCGCGAGGTGCAGGGTCGCGTCCGCCGCGACGAACGCCTCCGCGTCCCCCGAGGCCCACGCCTCCTCCCGCCGCGCCATCAGGGTGTCGAGCTGTCGCAGATCGCGCTCGGTGCGCCGTACGGCGGCGAGCCGCGCGGCCGACGACTCCAGCGTGGAGCGCAGCTCCGCGACGTGGCGCGGGTCGGCGGCGGCGAAGCGGCGGTGCATCACCCCGGCCAGCTCGCTCGTGGCGATCACATAGGTGCCCGAGCCCTGCCGGATGTCCAGCAGCCCGTTGTGCGCGAGCGCCCGCACCGCCTCGCGCACGGTGTTACGGGCCACGCCGAGCTGCTCGACCAACTCCGGCTCGGTCGGGATCCGCGAACCGACCGGCCACTCGCCCGACGTGATCTGGTTCCGCAACTCCGCGATCACCTGGTCGGAGAGTGCCGAACGCCGTGGAGACGTCAGCGCCATGGTGCTCCTTGCTCGTGAGCTGTCAGGTCCGGGCCGGATTCTCTCAGGGAGGCCCGGGGGGCCGAGGTATCCGGGGGATCCGGTCGGTTCCACGCGATTGGACAACCAATCATCCCATGATTCTATGATGGCCTCATGCCGGACGACGAGACCCAGACCCCGACCCTGAACCGCGGCGGCGCCGCGCGCACCCCCGCCGGCCTCCCGGCCCCGCAGCTCACCGGGGCCGCCGAGGCCCCCGCCCCCTGGCTGCTGCGCCTGATCGCCGTCGGGCTCGTCCTGGCCGCCCTCAACCTCCGTCCCGCCATCACCAGCCTCGGCGCCCTCCTCGAAGAGGTCCGCGACGGGCTGCACATGAGCGGCAGCGTGGCGGGCGTGCTCACCTCCGTACCGCCGCTCTGCTTCGCGGTCTTCGGCGTCATGGCCCCCCGCCTCGCCCGCCGCTTCGGTGCGGGCGCCGTCGTTTGCGCGGGCATGGCCGCCATCGCGGCCGGCCTGGTGATCCGCCCGTACGTCGGCTCCACCGCCGGATTCCTGGCCGCCAGCGCCCTGGCCCTGATGGGCATCGCCGTCAGCAACATCCTGATGCCGGTGATCGTCAAGCGCTGGTTCCCCGACCGCGTCGGCACCATGACCGGCCTCTACTCCATGGCCCTGGCCCTCGGCACCGCCCTCGCAGCCGCCGTCACCGTGCCGCTGACGAGCGCGATGGGCGGGAGCTGGCAGTCCGGGCTGGCCGTCTGGGCCGTGCTCGCCGCCCTCGCGGTGCTGCCCTGGATCGTCCTCGTACGGGACCGGACCCCGGCGCCCGGAACGCCCGCGCCGGACCGGTCCGCGTCCGGTCAGGCCTCCCGTCCCGCGGACGCCCCGGCGCTCCGGATCACCCGCAGCCGGACCGCCTGGGGCCTCGCCTGCTTCTTCGGGCTCCAGGCGACGGCCGCGTACATCACCATGGGCTGGATGCCGCAGATCTTCCGCGACGCCGGGGTCTCGGCCGGTACGGCGGGGGTCCTGCTCGCGGTCACCATGGCGATGGGCGTGCCGCTCGCCTTCGTCATCCCCCGGGTCGCCGGCCGGCTCAAGCAGCAGGGCCCCATCGTCGTGGTCCTCGGCCTGTGCGGCCTGATCGGCTACGGCGGCCTCTACCTGGCCCCGGCCGCCGGCGCGTGGGTCTGGGCGGTGCTGCTCGGCGTGGCCAACTGCGCCTTCCCGCTCGCCCTCACCATGATCGGCATGCGGTCGCGGACCGGGGCGGGCGTGGTCCGGCTCTCGGCCTTCGCCCAGTCCACCGGCTATCTCCTCTCGATCCCGGGCCCGCTGCTCGTCGGCGTGCTCTATCAGCACAGCGGCGGCTGGGGGCTGCCGATCGCCCTGATGGCGGGGCTGATGATCCCGCAGATGGTGGCCGGGGTGCTGGCGGGGCGGGACCGGACCATCGAGGACGAGTGCTGAGATGCGAGACTGGCTCCATGCCAGTGCTCGATCCGCAGCCCAAGAACGGTCAGAAGAAGCTCCTCCTCGTCTTCGGGGCGATGCTTCTCGTCACGGTGGTCATCGGTGTGATCGCCTCGATCGCCTCCCCCTGACGCCCGGCCGCCCCGCCCGTGGACTGCCGACCGTCCCGCCCATGGTGGGGCTGGCCCCCTGTCCCCTAGGGGGCCAGGGTCAGGGTGAAGTGGGTGGATCACCGGATGGGACCGGCCCGGTCCGTTCCGTAGGTTCTTCGGTAACGAACCGAATACCCACGGAGGCGGACATGCCGGTCCCTGCGCACCCCAGGTCCCACGTACCGGCCGCCTCCAGCCGGCCTGCTTCGTCCCGGCCCGCCGCCGACCGGGTGGAGATACGGCTGCCGTGGTGGGCCGTGGCGCTCCCGGCCGTCGCCTTCGCCGCTCTGCTGCTCATGATCATGAGCCCGGGGCAGGCCCAGGCGGCCACCGCCGACCCCACACTCGGACAGTTGATCGAGCGCACGCTCCACCTGCTCGCCCCTTGATCCACGCGTTACGGCGAAACCGTCCCGGACCGGCGTGTCAACCTTCCGGATGAGCCCGTCAACACCCTGCGCCAGAGGCCGCGTTTCATGCGAAGCTGAGGTGTATGAGCGTCGAGACACCTCGCAGGATCGTCCTTCTCAGGCATGCCAAGGCGGAATGGTCGCAGAACTCGGATCATGAGCGCCCGCTGGCCGAGCGCGGCCGCAAGGACGCGCCCGTGGCCGGCCGCAGGCTCGCCGACTCCGGTATCGACTTCGATCTGGCCCTGTGCTCCAGCGCCGTCAGGACCCGGGAGACCTGGAAGCTGGCGGTGCACGAATTCGCCCAGCGCCCCCGGACCGTCTACGAGGAGAGGCTGTACGAGGCCTCCCTCGGCGAACTGATCGCCCTCTTCAACGAGACCCCGGACGACGTCCGCAACCTCCTGGTCATCGGCCACAACCCGGGCATGCACGGAGCCGCCGACGCCCTCTCCGGCTCGGCCGAGGGCGACACCCTGGCCCGGATGACCCGGGACGGCTTCCCGACGGCGTCCTACGCCGTGGTGGAGTTCCCCGGCTCCTGGAAGAGCGTGGAGCACGGGGCGGGCAGGCTCACCGATTACTGGACGCCCAACGACTGAGCGGCGCCTTCGCCGACGTACGGCTGAACATGTGAACGCGCAGGGCCCCGGCACGCATCCCGTGCCGGGGCCCTCTTCCGTACGCTGCCGGAAGCCGTCGGCCGACTCCGTACGCCGCCGAAGCTGTCAGTCGACCAGGCCGTCCGCCGCCTCGACCTCTTCACGGGTGATGCCGAGCAGATAGAGCACGGTGTCCAGGAACGGCACGTTCACCGCGGTGTGCGCCGCCTCGCGGACCACGGGCTTGGCGTTGAAGGCGACCCCGAGCCCCGCCGTGTTCAGCATGTCGAGGTCGTTGGCCCCGTCGCCGATGGCCACCGTCTGTGCCAGCGGCACCCCCGCCTGCTCGGCGAAGCTCCGCAGCAGCCGGGCCTTGCCCGCCCGGTCCACCACATCGCCGACGACCCGCCCGGTGAACTTGCCGTCCACCACCTCCAGGGTGTTGGCGGACGCGAAATCGAGGCCGAGCCGTTCCTTCAGGTCGTCCGTGACCTGGGTGAACCCGCCCGAGACGACGCCCACCTGGTACCCGAGGCGCTTCAGCGTACGGATCAGGGTCCGGGCCCCCGGTGTGAGCCGCACCTCGGCGCGCACCTTGTCCACCACCGAGGCGTCCAGCCCCGCCAGCAGCGCGACCCGGGCGTGCAGCGACTGCTCGAAGTCCAGCTCACCGCGCATCGCCTGCTCGGTGACCTCGGCGACCTTGTCCTCGCAGCCCGCGTGGGCCGCGAAGAGCTCGATCACCTCGTCCTGGATGAGCGTGGAGTCCACGTCCATCACGACCAGCCGCTGCGCCCGCCGGCTCAGCCCGGCCGAGACCACCGCGACGTCCACGCCGATCTCGGCGGCCTCGGTCGCCAGCGCGGTCCGCAGCTCCGCGGTCTCCGTCCCCGACACCGCGAACTCCACGGCGGTGACCGGGTACTTCGCCAGCCGGAAGATGCGGTCGATGTTCCCGCCGGTCGAGGTGATCGTGGCCGCTATGGCGGCGGTCGACTCCGCGGTGAGCGGGTGCCCCAGCACGGTCACATGGGAACGGCCGTAACCACGGGGCCGGTTGTCACCCGTGCCCGAGATGATCTCGGCCTGCAGCTTCAGGGATTCGGCCCAGCTGTGCACGGTCGCCCGCAGGTCGCCCTCGGTCGTGCCGCCCGCGGTGGGCGAGGTGACCAGGGCGCAGAGCACGATGCGGCCCCGGGTGACGACCTGCTCGATGTCCACCACGTCGACGGAGTACGCGGCGAGGGTGTCGAACAGCCCGGCGGTGATGCCGGGGCGGTCCTTGCCGAAGATCTTGACGAGAAGTGTGGGTGTGTTGTCCACGAGAGGAGGGGACTCCTCGCTGTCCCGGGCGGGCTCGCCGCCGGTCCGAGGGGAATCGGGGAGCTCGGGGGAGGAGGGAGGCTGAGGTGGCTGAGATGCGCTCATGGTGTTCCCACCGTATCGGTCCCGAGACCGCGCCCGGCTGCCCGTCCCGAGTGCCGGACGGTCGACACGGGACAGACGTGAGGCAGACACGGGGCGGACGCGGGGCGTTCCGCCCGCTGTCCTCTTTGTTCCGGTATCACACCGCTTCTCCGCTTCGGGGCCCGTCTTCTCCGGCCCGACTTTCGGATAAGGGACTGCTCCTGGAATAGTTCCCCACGATGTTCAGCATCCCTAGACTCCCTGCGACGGGGGAAAATCGGGGGACGACAAGTGGGGCGCGGAGTGCCGGAACTCGTACTGGAATTGAATGGCAGCACCTGGACGCTCGACCCGTCCAGGCCGTACACCCTGGGGCGTGACCCGCAAGGGGACCTGACGATCGACGACGCCAGAGTCTCGTGGCGGCACGCCACGATCAGCTGGGGCGGCGGGAGTTGGTTCATCGAGGACCACGGCTCCACCAACGGCACGTATGTGCAGGGGCAGCGGATCCAGCGGGCGGAGATCGGGCCCGGCTCCGCCGTACGCCTGGGCAACGCGACCGACGGCCCGCGGCTGAATCTCACCGCCGGCGCCGGTGCCCACGGCGGCCAGCCGGCCGCCGCAGCCCACCAGGCCCCCGCGCACCAGCAACACCAGCAGCCGCACCAGCAGCACGCGCAGGCGGGCGGCGCCTGGCCCGGCCAGCAGGCACCCGCCCAGCATCAGGCCCCGCCCCACCAGGCACCCGTGCACCAGGGGCACCACCAGGCCCCGCCCCAGCAGGCGTGGCAGCAGCAGGCACCGGAGCCCCAGCAGCAGGCCCCGTACCAGCAGGTTCCGCACCAGCAGGGCCCGGCCCAGCCGGCCGCCCCGGCCCATGGCGGCGGACCGGCCCACGGCGGCGGTGCGGGTGCTCCGCACGTCTACGGCGACCGCAGCCCGACCACGTTCCACCAGCTGGCGCTCGGCCGGGTCATGCGCATCGGCCGTGCTCTGGAGAACGAGCTGGTCGTCTCGGACCTCCAGGTCTCCCGTAACCACGCCGAGTTCCACGCGACGCCCGACGGCCGGTTCGAGATCCGCGACCTCGGCTCGCACAACGGCACGTACGTCAACGGTCTGCCGCTCCAGAAGTCCGGCTCGGCGCTCATCGGCCCGAACGACATCGTCGGCGTCGGCCACTCGACGTTCCGCCTGGTCGGCGACCGGCTGGAAGAGTTCGTCGACACCGGTCAGGTCTCCTTCTCCGCCCGCCACCTCACGGTGACGGTCGACGGCGGCAAGCAGATCCTCAAGGACGTCTCCTTCGGCGTCCCGGAGAAGTCGCTGATCGCGGTCATCGGCCCCTCCGGCTCCGGAAAGTCCACCCTGCTCAAGGCGCTCACCGGCTACCGGCCCGCCGACGAGGGCGACGTCCTCTACGACAACCGGAACCTGTACAAGCAGTTCGCCGAGCTGCGCCAGCGCATCGGTCTGGTCCCGCAGGACGACATCCTGCACAAGGAACTGACCGTCACCAAGGCCCTCAAGTACGCGGCCAGGCTCCGCTTCCCCGCGGACACCACCGAGGCCGAGCGCCAGGCCCGGATCACCGAGGTCCTCGCCGAGCTCAAGCTCGACATCCACAAGGACAAGAAGATCACCTCGCTCTCCGGCGGCCAGCGCAAGCGCGTCTCGGTCGCCCTGGAGCTGCTGACCAAGCCGTCGCTGATCTTCCTGGACGAGCCGACCTCCGGCCTCGACCCGGGGATGGACCGCGACGTCATGCAGCTGCTGCGCGGCCTCGCCGACGACGGCCGTACCGTGCTCGTCGTCACGCACTCCGTGGCCGAGCTGGCCATCTGCGACAAGCTGCTCGTGATGGCGCCTGGCGGTGCCGTCGCGTACTTCGGTCCGCCGGAGGAGGCGCTGAACTTCTTCGGCTACAGCTCCTGGGCCGACGTCTTCTCGGCCTTCGAGAACTACCGCGACTACGACTGGGCGGGCCGCTGGCGCGGTTCGCAGCACTACCAGATGTACGCCGCCGACATCGACGCCGTCGCCGCGCAGTCCGTCCATATGCCGCCGCCCCAGCAGATGCGCCCCCCGAAGCCGCAGAGCTGGGGGACGCAGCTGTGGACCCTGGTGCGCAGATACACCTCCGTCATCGCCTCCGACAAGGCCTTCCTCGGCCTGATGGTGGCGCTGCCCGCGGTGATCGGTGTGCTGGCCGCGGTCATCCCGGCCGACTTCGGACTGGCTCCGCCCACGCCGCCGACCCAGTTCAACGGCAAGGCCGGAATGATCCTGCTGATCCTCGCGGTCGGCATCTGCCTGGCCGGGTCGGCCAGCTCCGTACGAGAACTGATCAAGGAACGCGTCATTTACGAACGGGAACGGGCCACAGGCCTCTCCCGCTCGGCCTATCTGGTGTCCAAGGTGATCGTGCTCGGCGTGATCACCGCTTTCCAGAGCGTGATCCTCTGCGGTATCTGCTTCGCCGCCCGTGAGCTGCCGGCCGAGGGGCTGTTCATGCCTCCGGCCGTCGAGATCTGCATCTCCATCGTGGCCCTCGGGTTCACCTCGATGATGTTCGGCCTGATGATCTCCGCCCTGGTCAAGACGTCCGAGATGACCATGCCGCTGCTGGTCATGTTCGCGATCGTCCAGCTGGTGTTCACCGGAGTCCTCTTCCAGGTGTACGGGACGCCCGGCCTGGAGCAGCTCACCTGGCTGATGCCGTCCCGCTGGGGCGTGGCCGCGGCCGGCACCACGCTGGACCTGGCCAACCTGATGCCGCCGTGGGACCCGAAGAACCCGACCGACCTGGACCCGCTCTGGGAGGCCACGGCGACCCAGTGGGGGATCAACATCTTCGTGCTGCTGGTGCTCGGCCTGCTCTGCGCCTTCGCCGTCGCCCGGCTGCTGCGCCGCCACGAGCCCGAGGTCATGCGCAAGTAGGGCACGTACGGAACCCGCGTACGGAACCGCGTACGGAACGACGCCGAGGCCGGCACCCCGTGGGGTGCCGGCCTCCGGCATGTGTACGGCTCAGCTCAGCTGTACGGCCGGGCTCAGTACGCGCTGTTGACGTTGTCCATGGAGCCGTAGCGGTCGGCCGCGTAGTTGCAGGCGGCGACGATGTTGGCGACCGGGTCGTACAGGTCCTTCTTGGTGCCCTTGACGTGGTACCGGTCGAAGGTCGGCTGGATCACCTGGAGCAGGCCCTTGGAGGGGATGCCGTTGCGGGCGTTGATGTCCCAGTTGTTGATCGCCCAGCGGTTGCCGCTGGACTCCCGGATGATGTTGCGGTGGATGCCGCTGTAGGAACCGGGAATGCCTTCCTTCTTCATGATCGCCATGGCCTCGCGGATCCAGCCGTCCAGGTTGTTGGCGTAGACGGGCTTGCGCGCGGTGGAGCGGTTGGCGGCCTCGGTGCCGCGCTTCTTCGCGTCGGCCTTGGCCTTGGCGGCCTTCTCGGCCTTGTCCTTCGCGTCCGCCGCGGCCTTGGCCTTCGCTGCCTTCGCCTTGGCCTCGGCGGCTGCCTTCGCCTTGGCGGCGTCGGCGGCCTTCACGAGCTGCTCTGCGGTGGAGTGCTGCTCGATCAGGCTGTCCTGCACGGTCTTGGCCTGCGCGCCGCCGCCGGTGAAGGCGACGGGAGCGGCAGCGCCCGCTGCCTGCGGGGCAACCTCGGCCTCGGCGTTCGACGGGACGAGCGAGAAGGTCAGGGAGGCGACGGCCAGGGCCGACACACCGGCCACGGAGATCTTCTGGACCTTGTTCAGACGACGGACACGGCTGGGAATGCGAGTCGCAGACATGTAGGGCTACCTCTTCGTATTGCTCAGGTGTCCTCACGGAGGACGAGACCGGAGGCGGCGATGCGCACCTCCGTCGGGGACGAGAGCAATTCTTAGCGGCAGCAAAATCGTGTGGCAAAGGTGTGACGTACGAAGCCGGGTAGTGGAAGAGGGTCCTGTTCGTCCGAAATAACCCCCGCTCATGCCCACCCAAATCGCCCTTTTAGGCTTACTAGGGCCGTTCGTAAGTGACGCACGCCCTATGCCCGGGCTCACATCGGCGACGCAACAGGCTCACCATTCGTTGCTGAAGCAATCCGGAGGGTTACGTTCCTCATCCGGCAGGATGCGGTGGACGTCCCCGAACTCATGCCAGAGGTAGCGCCGCTCCAGCGCCGCCTCGTACCCACGGCGCAGCGCCTCGCGCCCCGCCACCGCCTCCAGCATCAGCAGGTGCGAGGCCTGCGGCTCGTGCAGCCCGGTCAGCAGCCCGTACACCGCCCGCACCCCCCGGCGCGGCGTCACCACCAGATCCGTCCAGCCCGCGGCCGGCCGCACCACCCCCTCCGCGTCCGCCGCCGACTCCAGCGCCCGTACCGCCGTCGTCCCGACCGCCACCACCCGGCCGCCCGCCGCCCGCGCCGCGTTCACCAGCCACGCCGTGGTGGACGGCACCGCGAACCGCTCCGGGTACGGCGGCTCGTGCGTCTCCGCCGACGCCACCCCCGTATCCAGCGACAGCGGGGCGAACTGCACTCCGCGGCTCACCAGCTCCGCCACCAGGGCGGTGGTGAAGGGCCGGGCCGCGCTCGGCATCTCCGCCGAACCGCGCCCGTCGGGCGCCGGGACCGCGAACACCGTCTGGTACGCGGACAGCGGCTGGTCCCGCTCCGTGTACGCGTACCGGATCGGCCTCCCGTACCGCCGCAGCAGCTCCGGCACCCGGTCCGGGACCCGCGCCCACCACAGCCGCGCCCCCACCGCGGGCCCCAGCGGCTCCTCCAGCACCAGCTCCCGCCCGCCCGGCAGCCGCACCACCGCACCGGCCGGCCCGCCCGGACACGGCGCGGTGGCCCCCGAGGCGGCGGGTGCCCGCAGCTCCACCGCCCACCGCCCGTCCTCACCCCGCGTCGAGAAGTGCACGACGACCCGGTCACCGCCCACCCGCCCGTTCACCGCGGCCGGCAAGGTCGCCGACGTGTTCACCACCAGCACGTCCCCGGCCCGCAGCTGCCCCGGCAGCTCCCGGAACGCGTGGTGCGATACGGCCGCCCCCCGGGTCACCAGCAGCCGTACGTCGTCACGCCCCGCCCCCCGCTGCTCGGCCGGCACCCGCGCCGACAGCTCCGCAGGCACCCGCAACGCCTCCAGGGGCAAAGCCCCGGCCCCGGCCGAAAGGGCGCCTGCCTCGTCCCGCCTCGCCGCCCCCACCGCACTCACCGCAGACCCCCGTCCGCCGCCGGCTCCTCCAGCAGCGCCGGGGCGGCGAACCGCCCACTGGCCGGCCGCTCCCGTACCAGCCGCAGGAACGCGGGCACCACGCTCGCGGGCGAGGGGCGCCTCTCCCCGCCGTCGTCCGGCACCGCGGCCTCGTACAGATCCGTGTCCATGTCCCCCGGATCGACGGCCCACACCCGCAGCCCCGGCTCCTCCACCCCCAGCACCGCCGCCAGCTGGTCCAGCGCCGCCTTCGACGCCCCGTAACCGCCCCACGTCCCGTACGGCTCCGCCGCCGCGTCCGAGCTGACCGCCACCACAGCCCCCGCGGCCGACGCCCGCAGCAGCGGCAACGCCTCCTGTACGAGGCCGAGCGCGGCCACCACATTGGTCTCCAGCGCCTGCCGCAACCCCTCCAGCGGCTGCGCCTCCAGCCGGACCAGCGGCTCGGCACCCAGCACACTCGCGTTGCTCACCAGTAGATCGAGCCCGCCCAGCTCCCCGGCGGCCGCGATCAGCTCCGCCCGGTGTGCCGCGTCCGTGACATCCCCCGGAACGGCCGCCACCCGCGTCCCGTACCGCTCCCGCACCTCCTTCGCTGTCGCCTCCAGCACTACGGAGGTCCGCGCGTCCAGCACCAGATCCCACCCCTGCCGGGCCAGCGCCTCGGCCAGCGCGCGCCCCAGCCCCTTCGAACCACCCGTGATCAACGCAACCGGCATCGTGACCGTCTCCTCGCTCCACACCGGCGTCCACCGGGCGATCCCGGCGACGCGGAACATCGGCGTCCACCGGGGGTCACCCCGGCGACTCCAACGTAGGAAGCCCTGATCGCCCCGCGCCTCGCCCGCGAGCCGCACCCGCCCCCGGCACTTCGGCCTAGGACCTGGGAGGACCTAGGCCGAAGGACCCGGTACGGGCCCCGACCGGCCTAGGTCCACGGCCCCCCGGGCAGCCGCCCTCGGCCCGATACGCCGCCGTACCCCCGTCGGTACGGTGATCCCATGAGTCACCGCCCGCCGTCGGCCCTCGCCGCGGTGAGTGCCGCGCTGCTCGCCATGAGCCGGCACCTCGAAGTAGGAGACGTCCTCAAGACGATCGTCGCCTCCGCCCGCGAACTGCTCGACGCCCAGTACGCGGCGCTCGGCGTCCCGGACGACCACGGCGGCTTCGCCCAGTTCGTGGTCGACGGCGTGAGCGACGAGCAGTGGAAGGCCATCGGCCCGCTGCCCCGGCAGCACGGCATCCTCGCCGCGATGCTGCACCAGGCGAAGCCCGAGCGGCTCGCCGACGTCCGCAAGGACCCCCGCTTCGAGGGCTGGCCCGACGCGCACCCCGACATGTCCGACTTCCTCGGCCTGCCCATCACGGACGGCGACGAGATCATCGGCGCCCTCTTCCTCGCCAACAAGATGTGCCCCAAGCCCGACGGCGGCTGCGGCTTCACCGCCGAGGACGAGGAGCTGCTCTCGATCCTCGCCCAGCACGCCGCGATCGCCCTCACCAACGCCCGCCTCTACGAGCGCAGCCGCGAGCTGACCATCGCCGAGGAGCGCTCCCGCCTCGCCCACGAGCTGCACGACGCGGTCAGCCAGAAGCTGTTCTCGCTCCGGCTCACAGCCCAGGCCGCCGCCGCCCTCGTGGACCGCGACCCGGCCCGGGCCAAGGGGGAGCTCCAGCAGGTCGCCGTCCTTGCCGCCGAAGCGGTCGACGAGCTGCGGGCGGCCGTCGTGGAGCTGCGCCCGGCCGCGCTCGACGAGGACGGCCTGATCGCCACCCTCCGTACCCAGATCCAGGTCCTGGACCGGGCCCACGCGGCCGCGGTCACCTTCGGCAGCAGCGGGGTACGCGCCCTGCCCGCCGCCCAGGAGGAGGCGCTCCTCCGGGTCGCGCAGGAGGCCCTGCACAACGCCCTGCGCCACTCCGGCGCGGAGCACGTGGACGTCACCCTGACCCGGCGCGCCACCGCGACCGTCCTCCGCGTCACCGACGACGGCACCGGCTTCGACCCCACCGCCGTCCGGCGGGCCGGCCGCCACCTCGGACTCGTCTCCATGCGCCACCGGGCCAAGAGCGTCGGCGGCAGACTCACCGTTGTTTCGGAGCCCGGGAAGGGCGCCACGATCGAGATGGAGGTCCCCGGTGGCTGACAAGATCATCAGGGTGCTGCTGGTCGACGACCACCAGGTGGTCCGCCGCGGACTGCGCACCTTCCTGGAGATCCAGGAGGACATAGAGGTCGTCGGCGAGGCGTCCGACGGCGCGGAGGGCGTGGCCCGCACCGAGGAGCTGCGGCCCGACGTCGTCCTCATGGACATCAAGATGCCCGGCACCGACGGCATCGAGGCCCTGCGCAGGCTCCGCCAGCTCGACAACCCGGCCAGGATCCTCATCGTCACCAGCTTCACCGAACAGCGCACGGTGGTCCCCGCCCTGCGCGCCGGAGCCTCCGGCTACGTCTACAAGGACGTCGACCCGGACGCCCTGGCCGGCGCCATCCGCTCGGTCCACGCCGGACACGTCCTGCTCCAGCCGGAGGTCGCCGGGGCGCTCCTCGCCCAGGACGACGCCGGCAGCGGTACGGGCCGGGGGAGCACCCTGACCGAACGCGAGCGCGAGGTCCTCGGCCTCATCGCCGACGGCCGCTCGAACCGGGAGATCGCCCGCGCCCTCGTCCTCTCCGAGAAGACGGTCAAGACCCATGTGTCGAACATCCTGATGAAGCTCGACCTGGCGGACCGCACGCAGGCGGCGCTGTGGGCGGTCCGCAACGGCGCTGCGGGCTGAGATTCATACTGTCGGGTGGATGTCACCCGAACGGCGCATCCTCCCGGGCCGTACGGCGTTCTCCAGGGCACGCTGCGGCGGCTTGCCGCAGCCTCTCTAGGAGGATCCTGAAGTGAAGAACCTGAAGAAGGCCGCCGCCGTCACCATGATCGCCGGCGGGCTCATCGCCGCCGGCGCCGGCGCGGCCTCCGCGACCGGCCACAGCGGAGCCGACGCCCACGGCGTGGCCGTCGGCTCCCCGGGCGTCGCCAGCGGCAACCTGGCCCAGGTCCCGGTCCACGTCCCGGTGAACGTGGTCGGCAACACGGTCAACGTGATCGGCCTGCTCAACCCGGCCTTCGGCAACCTCGGCCTGAACCACTGACACCCCCGGCCCGCCCCCGCCCTCCCCGGGGGCGGCCCGCCCCCACTCAGCCCGTCCGGCGCTTGAGGACGGAACCCTGACCCTGGGGTCCCCGAGGCAAGCGAGCCCCTCGCCCCGCAAATCCCAGCCAGCCCGCCCGCACCCACTCAGCCCGTCCGGCGCTTGAGGACGGACCCCTGACCCCGGGGTCCCGGAGGCAAGCGAGCCCCTCGCCCCGCGAATCCCAGCCAGCCCGCCCCCACTCAGCCCGTCCGGCGCTTGAGGACGGAACCCTGACCCCGGGGCTCCCGAGGCGAGCGAGCTCTCCGCCCGGCGAATCCAGCCCGTCCGGCGCTTGAGGACAAAGGCCCGCGGGCCTTACCGCCGAACCTCCCCGCCCTCCACATACGCGTTGTAGGCCGCCACCAACGCCCGCCGAGCCACCCGCTCCACCGGCCGCAACGCCGCCCCCCGAGCCGCGATCTCCGACGCGCTCACCGCACCCCCGTGCCCCGACCCGTACGCCACCGAGACCAGCAGCCCCACCCGCTGCGCCAGCTCCAGCACCCGCACCGCCCGCGGCGGATACCCCGGCGCCAGCACATCGCGCCCCCGGCCCCCCTCCGCCCGCGCCCGGTACGCGTCCACCGCCGCCTCCGCCACCGGACCCGAACCGGCCACATCCAGCCGCGCCAGCGCCGCCGTCGCATCCCGCAACGCCTCCGCAAGCTCCCGCTCCGCCTCGCTCAGCGACGGCACGTCCGCCGGCGGCGCCTCCCGCACCGGCAGCACCCGCCACACCACCTCGACGTGCAGATCCCCCTCCGGCCCTACCTCGGTCACCTCCGGCACCAGCCCGTACGGCACCCCGTACGCGATCACCGCCTCCTCCGCCTCCAGCGCCCGCGCGTTGAAGTCGGGCGGACCGGACAGACCCAGCGGATGCCCCGGCACCGGCAGCGCGACCCGGAAGCCCGTCGCCCCCAGCGCCCGCAGCCGCCCGAGCGCCAGCGTGAGCCCGACCGGCCCCGCCTCACCCGGCAGCCCCTCGACGCGGTGCACCGCGTCCTCCCCGACAATCGCGAGAGCCGCGTCGTCCGGCGAGACGAGTCCCGCCAGCAGCGCGTTCCCCCAGGCGGCCAACAACCCTGAACGTGGTTCCACAAGCATGGGAGACAGCCTAGAGAACACCCCGGGAACGAACCGAGGACTGACCGGAGACGGACCGCACACGGACCGCACACGAAACCGGAGACGGACCGGAGACGGACCGGAGACGGACCGGGACCGGACCTCACGGCCGGACCACTCGCGCGGTGGCGTAGGTTTTCTCCTGGGACCGTGCCCACAGGCACGCGACGATCTCGACGAGACTGCATGGGGAGACAACGCGCTCATGAGCGATGTACTGGAGCTGGTGGACGTATCCGTGGTCCGCGACGGACGCGCTCTGGTGGACGACGTCTCCTGGTCGGTCAAGGAGGGGGAGCGCTGGGTCATCCTGGGCCCCAACGGCGCCGGCAAGACGACGCTCCTCAACCTCGCGTCCAGCTACCTCTTCCCGAGCAAGGGAACGGCCACGATCCTCGGCGAGCAGCTGGGCGGCGTCGGCACCGACGTCTTCGAGCTCCGCCCCCGGATCGGCATGGCGGGCGTGGCGATGGCCGACAAGCTGCCCCAGAAGCAGACGGTGCTGCAGACCGTGCTCACCGCCGCCTACGGCATGACCGCCACCTGGCACGAGAACTACGAGGCCGTCGACGAGGAGCGCGCCCGCGCCTTCCTGGACCGCCTCGGCATGACCGAGTACCTGGACCGGAAGTTCGGCACGCTCTCCGAAGGAGAGCGCAAGCGCACGCTGATCGCCCGCGCGATGATGACCGACCCCGAGCTGCTGCTCCTCGACGAGCCCGCCGCCGGACTCGACCTCGGCGGCCGCGAGGACCTGGTCCGCCGCCTCGGCCGGCTCGCCCGCGACCCGTACGCCCCCTCCATGATCATGGTCACCCACCATGTCGAGGAGATCGCGCCCGGCTTCACCCACGTCCTGATGATCCGCCAGGGCAAGATCCTCGCGGCCGGCCCCATGGAGACCGAGCTCAGCTCCCGTAACCTCTCGCTCTGCTTCGGCCTGCCGCTGATCGTCGAGCACACCGGCGACCGCTACACCGCCCACGGCCTGCCGCTCTCCTGACCGAAGGCCCGCCCGCAGCCGGCCCGGGCGGCCGGTATGGCGCAATCCGCCGGGTAATCAGCGCAGTTGACCACCCCTGCGCCCTGTCGGTGACGCACCGACAGTCCTACGATGACCATGTGGACATCGACGCATGGGTGTGGTGGCTGATCGTCGCGGCGGGGCTGGGCATCCCCCTCGTCCTGACCGCGATGCCCGAGTTGGGAATGTTCGCCGTCGGGGCGCTGGCCGCATCGGTCGTCGCCGCGCTCGGCGGCGGCATCGTGGCCCAGGTGCTGGTCTTCGTCGGGGTGTCGGTGGCGCTGCTCGTCGTCGTCCGCCCGATCGCCGCAAGACACCGGGCCGGACAGACGGGGCACGCCAGCGGTATCGACGCCCTGAAGGGCCGTCAGGCGGTCGTCCTGGAACGGGTGAGCGCCGACGGCGGCGGCCGCATCAAGCTCGCCGGTGAGGTCTGGTCGGCGCGCTCGCTCGACGAGGACCAGGTCTTCGAGCCCGGCCGGCAGGTCGATGTCGTGGACATCGACGGAGCGACGGCCGTCGTCATGTGAGCGAACCGTCCACGAGGCGGGTCCAGTTCTGCGAGACTCGAAGTCGATCATGTCGATCATCATGAGATCCGCCGGCAACCGAAGGGCACGAGAGACACGATGCAACCGATCATCATCGTCCTGATCATTCTGGTGGTGCTCGTCTTCATCGCCCTGATCAAGACGATCCAGGTCATCCCGCAGGCCAGCGCCGCCATCGTGGAGCGCTTCGGCCGCTACACGCGCACCCTGAACGCGGGCCTGAACATCGTCGTCCCGTTCATCGACTCGATCCGCAACCGGATCGACCTCCGTGAACAGGTCGTGCCCTTCCCGCCGCAGCCGGTGATCACCCAGGACAACCTGGTCGTCAACATCGACACCGTCATCTACTACCAGGTGACCGACGCCCGCGCCGCGACCTACGAGGTCGCCAGCTACATCCAGGCGATCGAACAGCTCACCGTCACCACCCTCCGCAACATCATCGGCGGCATGGACCTGGAGCGCACCCTCACCTCCCGCGAGGAGATCAACGCGGCGCTGCGCGGCGTCCTCGACGAGGCGACCGGCAAGTGGGGCATCCGCGTCAACCGCGTCGAGCTCAAGGCCATCGAACCGCCCACCTCCATCCAGGACTCGATGGAGAAGCAGATGCGCGCCGACCGTGACAAGCGCGCCGCGATCCTCACCGCCGAAGGCATCCGGCAGTCCCAGATCCTCACCGCCGAAGGTGAGAAGCAGTCCGCGATCCTGCGCGCCGAGGGTGAGTCGAAGGCAGCGGCCCTCCGGGCCGAGGGCGAGGCCCAGGCCGTCCGCACGGTCTTCGAGGCCATCCACGCGGGGGACCCGGACCAGAAGCTGCTCTCGTACCAGTACCTCCAGATGCTCCCGAAGATCGCCGAGGGCGACGCCAACAAGCTCTGGATCGTGCCCAGCGAGATCGGCGACGCCCTCAAGGGCCTCAGCGGAGCCTTCGGCAACCTCGGCGGCGGCGCCCCCGGCTTCAACACCGGCGGCAACGGCGGCAATGGGGGCAATGGAGGCAACGGCGGAAACGAGGGCAACAGCGGCAACGGAGGAGGTGCCGGCGTGGTCAACCCCCGTGGCGCCGTCGTCGAACGCCGCGAAGAACCCCCGGTCTACTGACGCGCCACCACCTTCGTGCATGATCAGTGAGGCCCCTCGACCTTCATGGCGGGGAGGCATCGCTGACCATCGAAGGAGATGGCCTTGTCCATCTGGGAAATACTCGCCGTCTTCGCGGCGGGAGTCGGTGCGGGCACGATCAACACGATCGTCGGCTCAGGCACCCTGATCACCTTCCCCGTCCTGCTCGCCACCGGCCTCCCGCCGGTGACCGCCACCGTCTCCAACGCACTCGGCCTGATCCCCGGCTCCATCAGCGGAGCCATCGGCTACCGCAAGGAGCTGGCCGGCCAGCGCCGCCGCATCCTGAAACTCTCCGTCGGAGCCGCCATCGGCGGCCTCACCGGCGCCACGCTCCTCCTCGCGCTCCCCTCCACGGCGTTCGAGACGATCGTCCCGGTCCTGGTCGCCCTGGCCCTCGTCCTGGTGATCCTGCAACCACGCATCAGCAAAGCCGTCCAGCGCCGCCGCGAACGCACCGGCACCCCGGCCCGCCCCGACGGCGGCCCGCTCCTGTTCACCGGCCTCACGCTCGCCAGCGTCTACGGGGGCTACTTCACGGCCGCCCAGGGGATCATCTATCTCTCCCTGATGGGGATGCTGGTCGACGACACCCTCCAGCGCCTCAACGCCGTCAAGAACGTCCTGGCCGCCGTGGTCAACACCATCGCCGCGCTGTTCTTCCTCTTCGTCGCGGACTTCGACTGGACGGCGGTCGTCCTGATCGCGGTGGGCTCGGCCATCGGCGGCCAGATAGGCGCCAAGGTCGGCCGCCGCCTCAGCCCGACCCTCCTGCGCGCACTGATCGTGGTCGTCGGCTCCGCGGCCATCGTCCAGCTGCTGCTCCGCTGACACACGTGGGCCCGCTCCGTCACAGGGACGGGCCCACGCATACAGCGTCAGCCGTACGTCATTTACGTCATGGCTCTACGCGGCCGCCGCACCCCGCTCCAGCCACTGAGGCAGCTCCGCCCGGTCACCGGCCCCCATCGCCAGCAGCATCGCCTCGGCGGGGGAGGGGACGAACGGCTGCTTCAGCAACGGCATCCCCGCCTGCTCCGGCGTCCGCGCCGCCTTGCGGTGGTTGTCCTCCGCACAGGACGCCACCGTGTTCAGCCAGGTGTCCTGACCGCCCTGGGCCCGCGGCACGACATGGTCGACGGTGGACGCCCGCCGCCCGCAGTAGGCGCACCGGTGCTGGTCCCGTATGAGCACACCCCTTCTGGACCACGGGGCCTGTCTTCGGAACGGCACCCGTACGTACCGGCAGAGCCTGATCACCCGGGGCGCCGGAATGTCCACGGCGGCACCACGCATACGGAGCTCGGGATGCGACTGCTCGACGACGGCCTTGTCCGTCAGGATCAGGACCACCGCACGGTTGAGCGTCACTGTCGACAGCGGCTCGAAGCTCGCGTTGAGAACCAGCGTGTCACGCATCCTGCCCACCTCCCGTGTGCCGCCCGCCCCCTGGCAGGCCCGGATCAACTCTGGCTGGGCAGGCCGCGATGGACAACGCAATAAAAAATGCCCTGCTCTGATCTCTCCAAGACCAGAGCAGGGCAAACAACAGGCGAACTAATCGGCGGCGGGAGCCTCGTACTCACCGATCAGCTGAGCACGCCCCAGCGTGTGGAACCGGAGGTTGAACCCGACCACCGCGGGCGAGGAGTCGCTGTCGATCCCGAGCTTCTCGGTGTCCACCGCGTACACGGTGAACACATAGCGGTGGTTCTCCCCGGCGGGCGGCGCGGCTCCGCCGAACTCCTTCGACCCGTAGTCGTTACGGGCCTGGACGGCCCCCTCGGGCAGCCCCTCGAACGCACCGCTGCCCGCGCCGGCCGGCAGCTCGGTCACGGAGACCGGGATGTCGAAGACCACCCAGTGCCAGAACCCGCTCCCCGTCGGGGCGTCCGGGTCGAAGCACGTCACGGCGAAACTCTTGGCCTCCGCCGGGAAACCCTCCCACCGCAGGTGCGGCGAGGTGTTCCCGGACGCAAGCACCTGAGCATCGGCCAGCACCGCACCGGGCGCGAGATCCTTGCTCGTCACGGTGAACGCGTGCACCTCCGGATGGAAGTCGTGCGGCAGCGGGGCCCTCTTCGACTCGGTCACGTCTCGTTACCTCTCCTGATCGGTGCTGGTCCGCGGCGAGCGGCGCACGGCCACCCGCGGACAGGTCCCGGGCGGGTCCACCCCGCCCGACCCCATCCGACCTTAGGGCTCTAGAGCCAGTTGCGCTGTCCGCCGACCTGAGCGAGCCACTGGTTGAGGTAGGCCGCCCAGTCGGTCTGCTGGAAGTCGTGGAGACCGACCTTGAACGCGCGGTACGAGTCGCTGCCCTCGCTGAACAGCCCCGGCTTCTTGTCCATCTCCAGGATCACGTCCATCTCGCGGTCGTCCGCGACGAACGTGAGCTCGACCTGGTGGAGCCCGCGGTACTGCGACGGCGGTACGAACTCGATCTCCTGGTAGAACGGGAGCCGCTGACGCGACCCGCGGATGTGGCCGCGCTCCATGTCCGCGCTGCGGAAACGGAAGCCGAGCTGCCCGAAGGCGTCCAGAATGGCCTGCTGCGCCGGCAGCGGGTGCACGTTGATCGGGTCCAGGTCACCGGAGTCCAGCGCCCGGGCGATCTCCAGCTCGGTGGTCACCCCGATGTCCATGCCGCGCAGGTGCTGACCGGCGAACATCGTGACCGGCGTCTCCCAGGGGATCTCCAGGCCGAACGGCACCACGTGCACCGCCCCCGCCTGCACCTCGAAGGCGCCGCCGAGCCGCACCTTGGCGAACTCGATGTTCTGCTTGGTCTCCTGGTCACCGCTCTCGACCTCGACCCGCGCCTGCAGACCGACGGAGAGCCCCTCGATCTGCTGAGCCACCGACCCGCCCTGGATCCGCACCTCACCCTGCACGACCCCACCGGGGACGACGTTCACCTCGGTGAGCTCGGTCTCCACCGAGGCACCACCGGCACCCATGCTCGCGAGCAGCCGCTTGAAGCCCATGTTCACTCCTTCTTGGTCCTGACCCCTAGATACGCGCCATGACCGTAGCCGGTTCCCGCGCTCACCTCCCCAGTACCCTCGGACGGCATGACCAAGGGCTCCGACCGCACACCGCTGACGCGCGACTTCTTCGACCGATCCGTCCTGGACGTCGCCCCCGATCTCCTGGGCCGCACCCTCGTCCGCCACAGCGACGAGGGCACGATCGAGGTACGTCTCACCGAGGTGGAGGCGTACGCCGGCGAGGCCGACCCCGGCTCGCACGCCTTCCGGGGCCGCACGGCCCGCAACAGCGTGATGTTCGGCCCACCCGGTCATACGTACGTCTACTTCACGTACGGGATGTGGCACTGCCTCAACCTGGTCTGCGGCCCCGAGGGCCACGCGAGCGGGGTCCTGCTCCGGGCCGGCGAGATCGACGTGGGCGCCGGCCTGGCCCGCGTACGACGGGTCTCGGCCCGCAATGACAAGGAACTGGCCAAAGGCCCGGCCCGCCTCGCCACCGCCCTCGACGTCGACCGGACGCTGAACGGCAGCGACCTCTTCGCCGGCCCCACCCCCGCGCTCTCCGTACTCCACGGCACCCCGCCCCCACGTGACCAGGTACGCAGCGGCCCCCGCACCGGAGTGGGCGGCGACGGGGCACACCAGCCCTGGCGCTTCTGGATCGAGAGCGACCCCACGGTGAGCCCGTACCGTGCCCACGTTCCCCGTCGCCGCCGGGCGAAATGACGGGGCCATGAGCGACTTGACGGTCCCGGTGCGGACGCCTAGTGTAGTCCGAGCCACTTGACGCGGGTACAGCTGTCGGCACAGTCCATCGGACCGGTCCGGGCAGCCCGAAGAGGCCAAACCACTACCTACGACTCACCCTGGCGGGTGCGAATTCGGCATGCCCGTAATTCGCTCGACAGGCTCGATTATGAGCTGCCAAGGGAATGGGCTAACGTAGCGGACACGCCGAAAGGCAAGGCCACTCCACAGGCCACCGGAAATCGAATTCGGACCGGAAACGGGACGAAAAAGAGTCTGGTAAAGTTGGAACCGCCGGAAAGGGAAAACGCGAAAGCGAAGAACCTCGAAAGCGAAACTGCACGGCCCGCTTCGACCGGGAATCGGACACGAAAGAGTCTGATAGAGTCGGAAACGCAGGACAGCAAGACAAAGAAACACGAAGGGAAGCGCC
>NZ_JOEM01000013.1 GCF_000718135.1 Streptomyces cyaneofuscatus
CCCCTGCCGCACCACCCGCCAACCCGACACCGACCAAGCCCCCATCGACCCCACCGAGGCCGCCGACATCGAGGCCCGCATGGCCAACCTCCGAGACCTCCTCAAAACCGTCTGAGGCCGACGGGCGGCGGATTCCCCCCGCGCCAACTCGGAGAATCAGGAGTCCCTTTGTAGTTGGCGAGGGCAGAATTACTTCCGACATACACAGCACCGAGCACAGCCCGCTCACACCTCGGGGGAGATGTGTCCGTTTCTCAAGAAGTAAGTAAAAACGAGCCTCTGGCCACCTAAACCCGCAGGTCACGAACTGTGGTCCCCGCGCACGCGGGGCCTTGTTGTCGCCTTCCGGTGACGTGTGTTCCCTGCATACGCGCTGGGTGACGTCGCCCTTACCTCAGACGGGCGGTCGCCACATGGAGCTTCATGCCACAAGGAATGACTCCGTGTGGCATGGCCAGCCCCTCCACCCGCCCGAAGAACTCCTCACGCAACGATGCGACTGCGCCCGGATCGAGCGGGCCCACGTCGTAGACGCCGGACAGGGCGGCCCACACCTGCTCCGGTGGGCCGCTCAGGTCCATCGCGACGGTCTCCCAGTCGACCGGCGTGAAGCCCGCCGGTCCGAGGAGGCCGTCGAGTCCTTCGCGGCTCCGTGTCCGCCTGTCACCCAGCGCGGGCACCCGCTGCGCGGCGGGCGCGTCCTTGATCGCCGCCCTCAGCAGCCCGAGGAACAGCTCGTACGCCTCGCCGCCCACGGCCCCGCCCCCGATCACGCAGGCCAGCGTGGCCCCGGGAGCCAGCACGCGGGCGATCTCCGCGATGACCTGTTCGACGTCCCCCATCAGCATCAGCGCCATGTGGGACACGCAGGCATCGAAGCTGTCGTCGGCGAAGGGAAGGTCCTGGGCCCGCCCCTCCAGCACGGTCGCGCCGCCCAGCCCCGGTCGGCGTCGCGCGAGCGCCACGGCTTCGGGCGACAGGTCCACGCCCGCGAGCCGGCGGCCCTCCGTCCGGGCCAGCAACTCCAGCAACAGGCCGTCACCGCAGCCGAGATCCAGCACCCGCCCGCTTCCGGCGACCCGGTCGCACAGCATCTCGTAGCTGGACCGCCCGTCCGCCGCCCGGGCGCCACCGAAGGTGTCCGCTGTCACAGCGGGGAGTTCGGCATGGAAGGCTCGCAGGAAGGACTCTTGAGCTGTGGTCGTCATGAGTGCGAACCTACCGTCGCCCCGCACCGCACCACCCGGTCCGAGGCTTCGGGCGGGGGCGGTCCAGCCGTCGGCGCCGGAGCCG
The DNA here is from genome assembly GCF_000718135.1 of Streptomyces cyaneofuscatus. Lineage (GTDB taxonomy): Bacteria > Actinomycetota > Actinomycetes > Streptomycetales > Streptomycetaceae > Streptomyces > Streptomyces cyaneofuscatus. The sequence goes on from NZ_JOEM01000013.1 coordinate 1,294, forward strand.
CCGACGCGCTCCGTATGATCCGGACGTGATCTCCCAGATACCCGCCGACACCCGTCGGCTTCTCCTCATCGCCTGCACCGTCACGGCGCTGGTCGCCGGAGCCATCGGCGCGTTCGCCGCCCAATCCGTCCGGCCGGACTGTTCCTACTCGGTGTTGTCGCTGACGTCGGAGTCAGGGTCGTCGACGGAACAGGAAGAGGCCATCGAACGCGCCTACTGGCAAACCGTCGCCGCCGGCAACTGCGCACCGCCCCACGCCCGCTGGCAGTTCTGGCGCGGCTGACAGGGGAGGGCGGCAAGCCCTCTGCCCGGCCCGCATGACCACTACGCTGGCCGCGTGACCAGCCACGACAACGCCAGCGCCCGTAACGACGCCCCCGCCACCGCCTTCGGCGTCAGCACCGACGCGATGCTCGAAGACCTCCGTACGCTCGTCGAGATCGAGTCCCCGTCCCGCGATCTCGACGCCCTGGCCGCGTCGGCCGAAGCCGTCGCCACCGTCATCGAGAACCGCCTCGGCGGGCAGGCCGTGCTCAACGTGAACGCGGGCGGTACCCACGTCCACTGGGTGGCCGGTGGTGAGCCCCGTGTTCTGATCCTCGGCCACCACGACACGGTGTTCCCGCTCGGCACCCTCGCGCGTCGGCCGTTCGCCGTCGCGGACGGGCGCGCGACCGGGCCCGGTGTCTTCGACATGCTCGGCGGCCTCGTGCAGGCCGTTCACGGGCTGGCGACGCTCGACGAGCGGGACCGGTCCGGCGTGGAGATCCTCGTGACCGCCGACGAGGAGGTCGGCTCCTTCTCCTCCCGGGCGTTCATCGAGGAGCGGGCCCGCGCCTGCGGTGCCGTACTCGTCTTCGAGGGGGCCGCCGACGGGGGAGCCCTCAAGAACGCGCGCAAGGGGTGCGGCGCGTTCCAGGTCACCATCACGGGCCGGGCCTCGCACGCCGGGCTGGAGCCGGAAGCCGGGGTCAACGCCCTCATCGAGGCCGCGCACCAGGTGCTGGACATCGCCGCCCTCAGCCGTCCCGAGCTCGGGACGACGGTCACCCCGACCGTCGCGTCCGCCGGGACCCTGGAGAACGTCGTACCCGCCGAGGCGACCGTCGTCGTGGACGTCCGGGTCGAGTCGGCCGAGGAGAAGGAGCGCGTGGAAGCCGCCTTCGCCGCCCTGACTCCCCATGTGGACGGGGCGCGGATCACGGTCGAAGGGGCCATCGCGCGACCGCCCATGCCTGAGTCGGCGGCTGCTGAACTCCTCGCGCTGGCACAGCAGTTGATGCCGGGGATCGAAGCCGTGGCGGTCGGTGGCGGCAGCGACGGCAACCTCACCGCCGCCGTGGGCGTGCCGACGCTGGACGGTCTGGGGGCGGTCGGCGGTGGCGCCCACGCCGACCACGAGTACGTCGTCGTCGACGCCATGGCCGAGCGCGCCCACCTGGCGGCCGGGCTGGTGAAGGCCATCCAGCACGCGCCCCGGGCGTAGCAGCCACATCTGCGCCCACCCGCCCAGCGTGTCGGCGGAAATTCGCTACCGTACCGGCCGCGAAGGGCCGAGACTCGCCCCATGGCTGACATGGAGGCGTTCCGCGAGGCGGTCACCGCATGGGCGGCCGGTGGGCCCGGCGAGGCCGCCCGTGACCTGGCCGAACAGCTCCCCGTACGGACCGCCGTCCTCCTCGAAGGCCCGAGCGACGCCGCCGCCGTCAACGCGCTGGCCGAGAGCCGTGACCGGGACCTCGCCGCCGAGGGGGTCTGCGTCCTCCCCATGGGCGGCGCGATGAGCGTCGCCCGCTTCGCCGGTCTCCTCGGGCCTTCCGGGCTGGGTGTGCGCCTCACCGGCCTCTGCGACGAGCGGGAGCGCGGCTTCTACGAGCGGGGGTGGGAGCGGGCCGGGGCGGGAGCGGAGCAGGAGTTCTTCGTCTGCGCGGCCGATCTGGAGGAGGAGCTGATCCGCGCCCTCGGTGTGCCGCGCGTGGAGCAGCTCGTCCAGACGGAGGGCGACCTGCGCGCGCTCCAGATCTTCCTGCGCCAGCCCGCCCAGCAAGGCCGCACCCCACAGCAGCAGTTGAGGCGGTTCCTCGGTACGAAGAAGGGGCGCAAGATTCATTACGGCCGCGTCCTCGTCGAAGCACTCGACGCCGACCAGGTCCCCGCCCCGCTCGACGACCTGTTCGCCACCCTCTGACGCGAGACGGCCAGGTCGCGCGGTCTGTCGGCCGGGCGCAACTTACGGCACTCTGGTGTCCGTTCAACTCGCGTAGATTCCACGGCACTTCGCACACCCCGCACCCCACTGCACGGTTGTCGACCCGGAGGATTCCCTGCCCATGCGCCGCTCTCCCCGAATGCCATCCCGTACTCGTACTCGTACTCGTACGCGTACGAGCCTTCTCGCCCTGCTGGCACTCCTCGGCGGACTGCTCACCGTCACCGCCGCCGCGTCCCCCGCAGCCGCCGCGCCCAACTTCAAGGCCCCGTACGCCTGCGGCCAGCAGTGGACCTACAGCCACCACTCCGCCGAGGTCAGACGGGCTCTCGACTTCGTCCGCACCGACGGCGGCGCCACCGCCGGCTCCCCGGTCCTCGCCTCCGCCCCCGGCACGGCCTACCGCCACTCCCAGCCCAGTGGCGCGGGCAACTACATCTCCATCGACCACGGTGGCGGCTGGCAGACCTACTACTTCCACCTCAACGCCTTCTCCGTCGCCAGCGGGGCGCGCGTCGGCCAGGGCCAGCAGATCGGCACCACCGGGTCCACCGGCAACAGCTCCGGCGCCCACATCCACTACGAGCAGCTCCTCAACGGAGTCGGCCAGAACATCGTCATCAACGGCCAGCCGCTGAGCCCCTACCCGGGCTCGTACTACGCCAAGTACCTGACCAGCGACAACGGTTGCGGTGGCGGTGGAGGCGGCAAGTATTGGGTCGACACCTTCGCCAACGCCACCGGCTACGCGGCCCCCAACACGGCCGACGCGCAGGGCATCCTCAACGCCGGTACGAACTACGTCTATTGCAAGGTGTGGGGTGCCCGCGTCGGTACGGCGACCCAGTTCAACCACTGGTGGCTGCGCACCGACCTGGACAGCGTCTACGCGGGCAAGAACGGCCGTAACGCCTACGTCTCCGCGTACTACCTCTCCCGCTGGGGCAACGACGAGGCCCGCGACAACAACGGCACGGTGATCCCCAACTGCTGATCGCACCACCACCCCCATGACCCCGTGCACGGGAGGGCCGCGGCGGCTTCCTTCCCGTGCACGGCCTGCGGGGCTCCTCGGGCGCATCTGCGAGCCCTCAGAACCGCAGCGCCCCGATCAGCCGCCGAGCCGCCCGAGCGTCAAGAGCGCCCAACTCCACGACGTCCGGCGCCTCTCCGCGTACGGAAACATCGAGGGTCCCACCTCCCGTGGCGGCGGAGAAGGCCTCCGCCAACAGGTCCCGTACGGCCTCGGCGTCGGGTACCTCCGGCCCGGGCGAGGACGCACCCAGCAGCCGTGCGAGCCGTACGCCGTCGTCGACCCGGCATGCCCCGAGCGTGATGCGGCCCTGTCGTACGCGCAGCTCGGGGAGATCGATCCCGTACGCCTCGCAGATCTCCCGCAGCGCGCGTGCGGCCTTGAGGGTGCGCTTGGTCCCGGTACGGATGAGCCGCGCCAACTGCCGTGCGTCGGACGCCCTGAGGGTGCCCAGCTGCACGTAGTCGTCGGTGCCGGTGGCTCCCACGGGCAGCCCGGCCTCGCGGAGGGCGGTACGCAGCTCGGCAGCGGCGCCGGCCGGGGAAGCGGTCGCGGTCATGGCGGTCATGCGTGGCTCCTGACGGGGTGCTCGTTCGGTAAGTGGTGGTGCGGCGGCGGGAGTACGAGACGGGGTAGGCGGTCCAGCGCCAGCGGGCTGCGGGGGTGATCAGCTCGTACGCGTACGGCTGCCCTCGCCGTAGGGTCTGCACGGCCGCCTGCGCGCCCCGGTGGTCGCCCAGCCAGGCCCACGCCCGGTGAAAGGCGTCACGGTCGAGGCGCGGAGTCAGCCACCGTACGGATTCACGGATCCAGGTGACGGCGGGCCCGGGCGCGGTGGTGAGGAGGTCTGTCGGGATCGGGTGGGGCGGGGTGCCGCCGGCATCGGTGTGGCACCAATAGGCCCGGGGGAGCGGGGTGTTCATGCCAGCGCGACCGGGCGCGAGGTGAGGATCTCGGCCCACACGTCCTTGCTGTCCCGCCGGATGACGGTGCCGAAGTGCTCCGCGACCCCGTTGATCAGGGCCAGCCCGCGCCCGCTCTCGGCGTCCCAGTCGGGGTCGCTCGGCTCCAGCGGCTCGGTGTTGGTGTCGGTGACGGTGACCCGTACGCCGTTGGGCCGGCGGCGCAGGGTGATCGTGCAGTGCGGCGACCCGGTGTGCCGGTCCACGTTGGCCAGCAGCTCGTGGGCGCAGAGCGTGACGGAGTCGGCCAGCTCCCGAAACCCCCAGAGGTCGACGTGGGCGCTGACGATGCGCCGCATGATCGCGAGCGATTCGGGGTGGGCGACCAGGTCTTGGCGGTAGTCGGGCGGGTCCGGTTCGGCGGTGACGGGCACGGCTCCTCCGGGGTGAGGGAAGGGGATGCGGCCCACGTGGCGACGCAGGGTGACCCTGGCGATGCCATGAGTGGTGAGCAACAGAGTGGACCGCCTGGAGCACTCATCGCAACTACTTCGGCTACAAAATTGTAGATTCGCCTGTGTGGGTGAACGCTTGTGCATATAACGGGAGTTGCTAAAAGCAGTGAGGAGTGGGTAACACTGAGCCACTTACGTCAGGGGAGGGACCGCATGCCCAGCCATCCGCGCCCAACGGTGCGCCGCCGCCGTCTCGGCGCCGAGCTGAAACGACTCCGTGAGAAGGCCGGAGTCAGCATGGAAGACGCCGCCGAGCGCATCGGCGGCGACAAGCCCAAGATCTCCCGTCAGGAGAACGGCCGCCAGGGCGTCAGCAAGCTGGAGATCGAGGCACTGCTCGCGCTGTACGGGGTGTCGGACGACCGGCTCAGGACGGCGCTGACCACGCTGGCCCGGGAGGGGCGGAGGAAGGGCTGGTGGGCGCAGTACGGCGACATACTCACGGCCGGCTTCCAGGAGTGGCTGTCCATCGAGTCCGATGCCGCGAGGATTCTCGCGTTCCAGCCGATGCTCGTGCCTGGCTTGCTTCAGACGGTGGAGTACGCCACGGAGGTGATCCGGTGCGCGGAGAAGGACGCGACCCAGGCAAAGCGCGACTCGTACATTGAAGTACGCAAGGCCCGGCAGGAGATCTTCACGCGGGACAACCCTCCGCAGTACGTCTGCCTTCTCGATGAGGCGGTGCTCCGCCGCGAGGTCGGTGGTCCCGCCGTCATGGCGGCCCAACTGGCCCGGATTCTGGAGGTCAACAACCCGCCGAAGCTCACCATCCAGGTGGTGCCGTTCGGTCAAGGCTGGCACGCGGGGACGCACGGCCCCTTCAACATCTACAGCTACCCGGATCCGATGGACCTCGACGTCGTCAACCTGGGCTATCTCGACGGCGCGCTCTACCTGGAGGAAGATGACACGGTGAAGCGCTACCAGCTTGCCTTCGACGAATTGCGGGCAACCGCGCTCACCACGCGACAGTCCATGCAGCTAGTCTCGTCAGTACAGCGAGAGTTCGCGATGAGAGCGTAAGGCGGAGACAGCAGATGGTGCGATACGGGCTGCCCGAAGGTGCCTGGGCAAAGTCCTCTTACAGCGCAGACAACGGCGGCAACTGCGTCGAGACCCAGCAGACGTCGGACGGCCTCGTAGCCATCGGCGACAGCAAGGACCGTTCCCTCGGCGCGCACACCTTCGCCCCTGCCCAGTGGCAGGCCTTCGTCACCGCCGTACGGGACGGCTCGCTCTAAAGGAGTGTCCCGGTGAGCGCATGGCCCCCGGTCATGCGCTCACCGCCCGTGGGCTGCTGCCCCTACCCCGCCAGCATCGGGACCCAGTGGTCCATCACCCGGCGCAGACGCAGATGGTGATCGGCGATCCAGTCGTCCGGGGGTACCAGCGGGACCCGCACGGTGACCATGGACCAGCCCTCGTCCTCCACGATCACCTCGGGGCATTCGCGCTCGCCGGTGAGTTGGATGAACAGGGACGGGCCGCGGCTCATCTCCCTCCAGGCCGCGTCCTCACCGGCGTCGAGCCGGTCCAGGGCGGCGCTCCAGCCGTCCAGATCCCTCACGGACAGCGGCAGGTCGAGGCGACCGGACACAAAGGGCGTCCTGACGACGATCTCCGCGTCGAGACCGGCAGCCCATGTGGCGTTGCGCCCCAGAATGCTGACCGTGACGCTGTTTCCCTCGTCGTCTGCGAGGGAGATGAGATGAGTCGGGGAGCTGCCGCTCATGGATGCCCTCTCGTCGGTGCTCAGGGAGAGATCCTCGCCTGACCGGAGGGTATGTTCCCCCGTGGTCACGATGAGATTGACCATGGCTCCTTCCACTCCGCTGGATCGTGTGAGTTCGTCGTTCGTGAAGGGGAGGTGAGTGGAAGGACCGTAGGGGTCCTCCGTGACCCGATCGACGAGGCGCTTCAGGGGCCGGCGATCATCGGGCGGGAGATAGTCGCGGAGCCGGGCCGCTCGCTCGGTGAACTCAGTGCGGCGCTTCATGATGGCCGGAGTGTAGGTTCACGGGCGCGATGGGGGCATCGGATTTTTCGAGCGAGGGTTGGGATGGGCGCAGGCAGTCGGACAGGCTGGATTCCTGCGCGGTGGTGTTCGCCAGTCGCGTGGATGGCGCTTCCCGTGCAGGCCGGCACCCGCTGCACCCTTGGCCTGATGTAGGCGTTTGACCGAGAGCGCGGCCCTCCGCGGATGCTGCCCCGCCGCGTGTGTGCAAAAATCGCACACATGGAAGCAGTGCAGGGCTGGGATGAAGTGGGCGAGCGGATCGCTGAGGCACGCCTGGCTGCGGATATGAGCCAGGGCGGCCTGGCCTCCGAGGTGGGTCTCGATCGCACGGCCATAGTGCGCATCGAGGCCGGGGATCGCCGTGTCTCCGCTCTTGAACTTTCTCGTCTGGCCCAAGCGCTGGGTGTCCCTCTGGCGCACTTCCTCTCTCGTCCGCCGGCCCCTCTCGTATCCCGCCGAGCCGCACTGGAGGATGTGTCGGACGAGGCAACTCGTGCTAGCTACCGGCTTGATGCCTGGCTGGAGCAGCACGCTCGCCATGCTCATTGGCTCATCACGGAGGGTTTTCTCACCCCTCCGCAGGTGGACCCTTCTGTGCAGCGGGCGGAAGGGCAGGTCGACCCGGTTGCCCTGGCCGTAGCAGCCCGTAGCGCCCTGGGTAGACCATCGGGCCCGCTCGGGCCGATGGCGGACGTCGTGGAGCAGTTGGGTCTCTTCCTGACAGTCGTGGACGAGTCGGCCGAGGGAGCTTCACTTCTGCAGGACGGCTATGGCGTAGCTGTCATCAGTGGACAAGCACAGCCCGGAAGGCGGCGGTGGACGGCTGCTCACGAGCTTGGCCATCACCTTCTGCAGGACGAATATCACAGCGATGCTGGTGTGGCGGCCGGCCGCGATGAGCGTGAACAACGGATTGACCGGTTTGTCGAGTGGTTCATGCTTCCCGCCCAGGACGTGGAGAGCGTTTGGCGGGACGTTACAGAGGCCACGGAAGTCAGGCCCGCCCTGCTCGCCATGGCGGCCGGCTACAGGGTTTCCTGGAGCGCAGTCGTCAATCGCGTGCGCAACCTGGAGCTGATCGACAGCGGTGAAGCCAGGCGGCAGAAGGCGAACTCGCCCACGCGCGGAGATTTTCTCGCCGTACTCGGCGAACAGCCGGTCCCTGATCTTGAACCGGGTGCCACTGGTAAACTGTGGCGCAAGGCAGTGCTGAGCGCCTGGGAAACAGGCGCCATCACAGCTCCTCGGGCCATCGAACTCCTCTATAGCGCGCTCACGGTGGATGAACTGCCCACGCGTGCCCTGGAGGAGCCGCTGCCGTGAGCACCGCCTCTACCGCCGGAAACCTGCCTGCCCTCTTACTTGCCTGGGATACATCTCCTCTCTTTCACGCAATTAAGGCGGGGAAACTCGATGTTCTCGGTGATATTGCCCAGACCTGGCAAGGTGTGAGTCGGCGGAACGTAACCACTCAGACCGTGGTGGATGAGCTCGGTACGTACGGGCTGAGTCTGGCAAGTGCTGATTGGCTGGAGATCGTGCATGTCGACCACCTGAATGAGCTCACGGCACTCGTGAAGTGGATGGATCTGGTTTCGGGCAGCAAGTCGAACCAGGGCGAAGCTACTGTCCTTGCCTGGGCCGAGGTCAACGGCGCGATCGCTGTGATCGATGACGGAGACGCTCGCAGGATCGCCCGCAGAAACTCCCTTCCCGTCTGGGGATCCCTGCGCGTCATAGCGACTGCTGTCAGCGAGGGGAACGCAACGGAATACGTAGCAGGTACCCTGGTCGACGCATTGATCGATACGGATGCACGATATCCTTGCGCTCGCGGTCAATTCGTAAGCTGGGCTAAGCAGAACGGTTTGCTCTAGAGGTCATGCGGAATTGATTGGGGCTTTTCCGGCGGGTGTGCCGGTAGGCGCCGTCGCGGCCTCAGGGCGGCGGACCGTCCACCTCAGGCCAACCGCGAGGACCCACCCCGGTAGTTTCGCTTGTCGAGGAGGAGGTCCATGTCGAGAGCGCCGTCACGGGCCAGGTCTTGCAGCTCGTGAAGGGCTCGGAGTCGTCGATTGCGGTCGACGATCTCGCGCAGCGCGGTGTTGATCGTGTCGCGTTTCGTCGTGGTGCCGAGCTCCTTCGCAGCGGCCTCCAGCGCTTCGTCGTCTGGGTCGATGACCGTACGGCTCATGCTTCCCTCCGCGAATCGACCAGCGCCGTCCGATGGCGACTCGGCCGGTCCGCCAGGGCCGGAGGCGGACTGATCTCCACCCTGCATCATTCCCCCGGCCGGGGCTTGCGGTGCCTCCCGCGCCCCGCCCGCAAGGGCTGAGGTCGCGGGGCGGTCACCGTCGGCGGTTCCTCGTCGCGCGGGCGCAGGAGGCGTCGGGTCTCGGCCAGGTTGGCCGCTGTCCCGTACGGCTCCCAGGTGTAGCCGTTCCAGCGTTGGATGGCGCGGGGTGCGTCCGGGTTGAGGTGGGAGGCGCTCGGGCCCTCGCCGGGCACGAGCGGCACGGCTCGGAGGCGGCCGATCTTCGCGTCGCGGCGCTTCGCCCAGTCCGACAGAGATTCGTCGTCCATCGTGCTGCTTTCCTCGTTCCGGCGGCTCCTGGCCCAGCAGCGTAATGTCCCGCTGTCAGTGATCGGGGGTTTTTGGCCATGCGGGGAACCGGGGGTTCCGCTGGGCTCCGGGAAGGGGTGGCTGCGGCACGCTTCGGTGTGCCAGGAATCGTCCTACCCTCGGTCCGCGCTTTGGGTGATGCTGGTCGGCGCAGTGGCCGACGCCCTGATGGCGACCATTCCTCAGAGAAAGAGCCTCCGTACATGTTCATGTGCCGCAGGAACCCGCCCGGGAACCCGCCGATGGACCCGTCAGGTGCCATCGTCCGTTCTGTCGCCCTGCGCATGATCCGGCGGCTGGCTGACCAGCCGGAGCTGGTCAGGCCTCTGTCGTCGGTCGTGGAAATGGTGGACCACGACGAGGCCGATCTGGCCCTGGACGACATCGGGATGGTGATCAAGTTCTCCCGGTTCCCCGTCCTCCGCTCGGAGTACGAGGACCTCCGCCGCGCCGCCCAGCAGCTCGACTCCCTCGACTCGCTCACCGACACGGGGGTGGAGCAGCTCGTCGTCGAGGGGTAGGTGATGTGGCGACGGGGAGGCGGCTTCGGGGCAGTTCTCGCGCTGCTCGCCTCACTCGAAGAACTTCAGGCTCCACCCCGTGTCGGTGTTCGGACCCGGGACGTTGGCCCGTGAGTACGTCGTGTTGCCCCACCACGCGAACGTGCCCGTGTACCAGTGGCGGTTCGCCCATGTGTACGGGGTGCCCTTCGGCACCGCGTGGAACATCGACGGGAACCTCGGGCCCGCCGGCGGGCTCGTGTTGATGTCCCCGTGCAGCAGCACGAACGTGTGGTGGCCTGGGCCGTTCACGTACAGCGTCGGGTCCCAACCTGCCATCATCGTCGACCGGTTGGAGCCGAACAGGCAGCCGTTCGACTTGTACCAGTCCCATACGTGCGTGGGGTCGCCGCCCGCCCGCAGGCGCAGGTCCGCCAGGCAGTACTGCTCGCTCCAGCTGCCGTTGGCGGAGTACACGATGTGCAGCTGGCCGTTCGGGTCCTTGATGGCTTCGGGGCTCTCGTTGATGAACGGGTTGCCCACCACCCGCTCCCAGCTCTCGCGCGGCTGGGAGATGACGTACCGCGCGCCGGTGGGCTGCGTCGGGCTGCTCATGCGGGCGATGTAGAGGTTCTGCTCCACGTTCGTGTCGCCCGCCCAGCCGGACCAGATGAACCAGCGCTGGCCGTTGAAGGTGAACAGCGTTCCGTCGATCGCCCATTTGTTGTCCGGGAGGGCGAGTTGTGTCTCGGCCCCGTAGCCGCTGTCGGAGGTGGCGGAGCTGATCACGAACATGCGATGCGCCGGGCCGACGCCGGCCGTGAAGTAGATGTAGTACCGGCCGCCGTCCATCACGATCTCCGGCGCCCAGACCTCGCCCCGGCCACGGGTGTCCGACCAGACCTGGCGGGCGGGGGCCGTGGCGAGGCCGTCCGTCGACGAGGCCTGGCGTACGGCGATGCCTCCGCCGGTCGACTGGACGGCGACGTACGTGCTGCCCACCCGCAGAACGCTGGGGTCGGCCGCCCGCAGGCTCGTCTGGCCTTGCGCTGCCGCCTCGCGCTCCGGCGGTGCGCCCGCGCCTTGCGCGGTGCCGGGGGAGGACAGGAACAGCGTTGCGGTGAGGGCGCCGGCCAGTGCCAGGGCACCGAGGCCGGACGAGCGGCGGAACAGTCTCATGGGCGGCTCGCTCCCGGGTGTGCCTCCGGCGGGTGATGCCCGGGTCGGGGTCGGGTGAGCGGGGAGGCTGTGGGGGTGGGTGACCCTGCCCGGTGCGCCCGTCCCGGTGGGGATTTATATCGATGGAAGAGCGCTCTCGCAGCATCCCGTCGGGGCGTGGGGGTGTCAACGGGCCGCGCAGGGAGGAGTTCTGTGCCGCCGCCTCAGTGCGGCCAGATCGGCGGGGCCGTGACGAAGTGGCCGCCGAGTCGGGCGTGCGCCGGGTTCGCCGGGTCCAGTTCGCCCTGCTCGGCCACCAGCTTCGCCGCGTACGGCTCCGAGTCGTCCTGCGGGTCGTATCCGAGCGCGCGTGCCGTCGTCAGGTCCCACCACAGGCGGGTGTTGGCGGAGGAGCCGTAGACCACCGTGTGGCCGACCGCCTCGGCGGTCAGGGCCGCGTGGAAGAGGCGTGCCCCGTCGGCCGGGCTCATCCAGACCGACAGCATCCGTACGGAGGTGGGCTCCGGGAAGCAGCTCCCGATCCGTACCGAGACGGTCTCGACACCGTGCTTGTCCCAGTAGAGCTGCGCCAGGTCCTCGCCGAAGGACTTCGACAGGCCGTAGAAGGTGTCCGGGCGGCGCGGGGTGTCGACCGGGATCAGCGGGTCGCCGGGGCGCGGGAGCGGGGTGTAGCCGATCGCGTGGTTCGAGGATGCGGACACGATCCGGGCGACGCCCTCCTCGCGTGCGGCCTCGTAGAGGTGGTAGGTGCCCTCGATGTTCGCGCGCAGGATCTTGTCGAAGGTCGATTCCAGGGAGATGCCCGCCAGGTGGATCACCGCGTCCACCCCGCGTACCGCCTCGCGCAGTGCCTCACGATCCGCCAAGTCGGCGGTGAGCGCGTCCGGTTCGCCCTCGATGGGAGTCGCATCGAGGAGCCGGAGCTCGTATCCGTACGCGGGCAGCAGGTCCCGCATCAGGGTGCCCACGCCGCCGGCGGCTCCGGTCAGCAGGATGGTGCGGGGAGCGGGCATCAGGGGATCTCCTCGGTGGGGCTCCGGCCGTCTCTGCTTCATCGACATGCTTCATCCGCATGGATGGAGTTCACATGCATGGGCAAGGTAGGGAGCCTCTGTGGTCGCGTCAACCCTGGCGGCGGGCCACTGCCGGCACCTGCTCGTGGGGCGTCCGGGCCCGTAGGCAGGGGCCGGACGACGTACGCCGAAGGGGCCCCACCACAGCGCGCGGTGAGGCCCCTTCGGTGTCACGTCCGTACGTTTCTCAGGCGTCGGCGCCCGTCTTGCGGCGGCGCACAAGGAATATCGCGCCGGCGCCGAGCGCCACGGCCGCGCCGCTCGCGAGGGCGAGCTGCGTGGTGGCGTCGGACGAGCCGGTCGCGGCGAGGGTGCTGCTGGTGGTGGTCGCCGGGACGCTCGAACCCGAGCCCTGCGGGGTGACCCCGTTGCCCGCGGCCGGGGCGGTGGTGCTGGTGCTGGGCTTGGGGGTCGGCTTGGCGGAGGGCTTGCCGGCCGCGGCCTTGATGTCGAACTCGTCGACGGCGGCGTCCTGCGTCAGGCCGCAGGAGCCGTCCTTGTTGAAGTAGTCACCCGCGATGAAGGTGAGGCCCTGACCGGCCGGGGTCTTGGCGTCGACGGTCAGGCGGAGCTTGATGTCCGCCTGCGCGCCATCCTTCAGTGCACCGATGGCGTCGATGTAGAGGTCGCCGTCGACCTTCTGCCACTTCGGGGACTTGGCGGTCGACCACGTCAGCTTCAGGTACTTGGCGATGTCCTTGGCGCCGGTCTTGTCGGTCGCGTGGACGCTCGCGTACGTGAGGACCTTGTCCAGGTCCTTGCCGGTGCCGTTGGCCACCCGGACCGAGAAGGTGGTGGAGGTGCCGGCGGTGACCGAGGACGGGAGGCCCTTCACGACCGTGGTCAGGCCGGGCTCGTCGATGCACTCGCCCTCCTCGCCGTCACCGTCACCGTCGCCGTCGCCCTGGTTCTCCTCCTCCTTCTTCGCCCGCTCCAGGGCCGCCTCGGCGGCCGTGACGGCGGCGAGCGCCTCCTTCGTGGCGTTCTGCGCCTTGGCGAGTGCCGTGAACGCGGCGACCTTCGCGTCGGTCGCGAGCTTGAGGGCCGCCTTGGCCTCGGCCTCGGTGGTCGTGGCCGTCGTCGCCGCCGTCGCGGCGGCCGTCTTGGCGTCGGCGAGAGTCTTCTCGGCGGTGGCCTTGTCGTCGTCCTCGCCAAGCTCGTCGAGCGCGGCCTGCGCTTCCGCGACCGCCTCGTCTGCGGTGTTCTTCGCGGCGGCGGCGTCGTCCGCGGCCTTCCGGGCGGCCTTGGCCGCCACGGTGAGGGGCGCGGTGTCGGATACCGCCGCCTCCACGGCGTCGTACGCGACCCTCTCGGCCGCGACAGCCGCGTCGTACGCCTTCTCCGCCTCGGCCAGCGCCTTTTCGAGCTCCTTGACGGTCGGCTTGGCCGGCGTCTGTGCGGCGGGCCTGGTGTCGGGCTTGGTGTCGGCGAACGCGGGGGTGACGGAGAGCGCGACGGCAGGCGTCGTCACGGCGACGGCGACAGCCGTGGCGAGAATGCGGCGAATCTTCACTTGAGCCCTTTTTTGGTCCGGCACACAGAATGGGAGCGGCCGTCGCGGCGGAAGCGATCACGCGGGTGGCCTGTGGTGATGGTAGGGCGGACCTATGAACGTACGGGGGGAATTTCCCGGTTGCTGCGGGCCGAAGGGTGTTCTCGCCGGCAGACAGAGAGAGCGAAAAGGGGCAGTTGCTCTCCAGGGCTGTGCTTTTCCTGTGATCAACGCCATGGAAAGGGGGCGGGAGGCGATCGGTGGCGGTGGTGCTTCCGCATTTTCCGTCCATTCAAGCGGAGTCCCGCATTCATATCTTCATGGGCCCGTGGGGCCGTGGGTCCGTGCGCCAGGGGTGCCCATGCCCTTCCCCCCGCCCCTTGTCTGATGGTCCGTCAGGTACGACGATGGCGGCCGTCACCCGGAGCGGGCAACGTCCCGGGGGCGAACGGGAAGGAGGCCGCCGTGCCGATACCGCCGCCGTCGCTACCGCCGCTGCCGTCAGCCGACGGGCCGCTGACGTACGGGATGCAGCTCCCGGTCCAGTCGCAGAGCGCCATCTACGCCGAGCCCTGGGAGGCGGCGGCGACCCCCGCCGACCTCGTCCGCATCGCCCGGGCCGCCGACCGCGGCGGCTTCGCCTACATCGCGAGCTGCGACCACATCGCCATCCCGCGCCGGCTCGCGGAGGGGATGAGCACGGTCTGGTACGACCCCGTCGCCACGCTCGCGTTCCTCGCCGGGGTCACCGAGCGTGTGCTCCTGATGAGCCATGTCGCCGTCGTCGGGCTGCGCCACCCGCTCGTCACCGCCAAGCAGTACGCCACCCTCGACCACCTCAGCGGCGGCCGGCTGATTCTCGGCGTCGGCGCCGGGCACGTACGGGAGGAATTCGAGGCGGTCGGGGCGGACTTCGACGGGCGCGGGGGTGTGCTGGACGAGTCGATCGACGCGTTGCGGGCCGCGCTCGGGCCCGACGAGTACCCGGAGTTCGCGGGGGCGCGGTACTCCTTCGGCGGCCTCGGGCAACTGCCGCGCCCCGCACGGGAGAAGGTACCGATCTGGGTGGGCGGCTCCTCGCCCGCCGCCGTGCGCCGGGCGGCCGTACGGGGGGACGGCTGGCTCCCGCAGGGCGATGCCCGCGACCGGCTGCCCGCGCAGATCGCCCGGGTGCACGCCCTGCGGGCGGAGGCGGGGGTGGGGGAGCCGATCGTGATCGGTGCGATCACCGAACCGCTGTACGTGGGTGAGCCCGGGTGGTCCGTGGGGCGGCGGACCCTCGCCGGGAAGCCCGGAGCGCTCGCGGAGTCGCTGCGGGAGTACGCGGCGATCGGTGTGCACCAGATCCAGGTGCGGTTCCGGAGCCGGAGCGTGGACGAACTGACCGATCAGATGGCGGCGTTCGGTGCGGACGTGGCCCCCCACCTCGGTACGTGAAGGAGACGGACATGGGCAAGCTGGACGGGCGGGTCGTCCTCGTCACCGGGGCGGCGCGCGGGCAGGGCGAGCAGCAGGCGCGGCTCTTCGCGGCGGAGGGCGCGCGCGTCGTCATCGCCGATGTGCTGGTCGAGCAAGGGGAGGCGCTGGCGAAGGAGTTGGGGGAGGAGGCCGCCCGGTTCGTGCGGCTGGACGTGGGGAGCGAGGAGGGGTGGGCCGAGGCGGTGGCCGTGGCCCGGGACGCCTTCGGGAAGATCGACGGGCTCGTCAACAACGCGGGCATCCTGCGCTTCAACGAGCTGGTCAACACCCCGCTGGCCGAGTTCGAGCAGGTGGTGCGGGTCAATATGACGGGTGCGTTCCTCGGGATCCGGGCCGTCGCGCCGGAGATCGAGGCGGTGGGCGGCGGGACGATCGTCAACACGTCCTCGTACACCGGTCTGACCGGCATGCCGCTGGTCGGCGCGTACGCCGCGACCAAGCACGCCGTCCTCGGGCTGACCAAGGTGGCCGCGATGGAGCTGGCCGGCAAGGGCGTGCGGGTCAACGCGATCTGCCCGGGCGCGATCGACACGGCCATGAGCAACCCGGCCCTGCTGGACCCGGACGCCGACCTGAGCAGGTCCGACGCGGCGCTGGACGCGTACTACCGCAAGCTCGTGCCGATGGGGCGCATCGGACGGCCCGAGGAGGTGGCCGCGCTGGCCCTCTTCCTGACCGGCGAAGACTCCTCGTACATCACCGGGCAGCCGTTCGTCATCGACGGGGGGTGGCTGGCCGGGGTCAGTCCGTTCTGATCGTGCTACCTGACGGCTCGTCAGCTATTGACGGGTCGCGGTGGCGGTGGAACAGTCGGTCGCATCACAATCTGACGGTGCGTCAGAAAAACTTGAGGACGGTGAACCTCCGTGGAATTCGGGCTCTTTGTTCAGGGGTACGTGCCCGCCGCGCGCGCCAAGGTGGACCCCGAGGCAGAGCACAAGGCACTGATCGAGGAGACCGAGTACGTCATCCAGGCGGACAAGTCCGGCTTCAAGTACGCCTGGGCCTCCGAGCACCATTTCCTGGAGGAGTACTCGCACCTCTCCGCCAACGACGTGTACCTCGGCTACCTCGCGCACGCCACCGACCGCATCCACCTCGGCTCGGGCATCTTCAACCCGCTCGCGCCCGTCAACCACCCGGTGAAGGTCGCGGAGAAGGTCGCCATGCTCGACCATCTCTCCGAGGGGCGCTTCGAGTTCGGCACCGGCCGGGGGGCGGGCAGCCACGAGATCCTCGGGTTCATGCCGGGCATCACCGACATGAACCACACGAAGGAGCTGTGGGAGGAGACGATCGCCGAGTTCCCCAAGATGTGGCTCCAGGACGAGTACGTGGGTTTCCAGGGCAAGCACTGGTCGCTCCCGCCGCGCAAGATCCTGCCGAAGCCGTACGGGGGTGCGCACCCGGCCATGTGGTACGCCGCCGGGTCGCCGTCCTCGTACGCCATGGCGGGGAGGATGGGGCTCGGGGTGCTGGGCTTCAGTGTGCAGAAGGTCTCCGACATGGAGTGGGTCGTCGAGTCCTACAAGAACGCGGTCAAGGACGCGGAGCCGGTGGGGGCGTTCGTCAACGACAACGTGATGGTGACGTCGACCGCCATCTGTGCCGAGACGCATGCGGAGGCGGTGCGGATCGCGGTGGGGGGCGGGCTGAACTACCTCCAGTCGCTGCTGTTCCGCTACCACGACACGTTTCCCCGGCCGGAGGGGATTCCGGAGTGGCCGCAGCTGCTGCCGGAGTACACCGAGGAGATCGTGGAGCTGCTCATCGCTGAGGAGCTGATGATCTGCGGGGATCCCGATGAGGTGCTGAAGCAGTGCCGGCGGTGGGATCAGGCGGGGGCGGATCAGTTGAGCTTCGGGCTGCCGATCGGGATCAGTCCGGAGGACACGATGACGACGATCCGGCTGATCGGGGAGCACGTGATTCCGAAGATCGATACGGATCCTGTGCATCGGACCTCGCGGTTGCGGGCTGCCGCCAACTGATTCGGGGCGCTGCCCCGGACCCCGCTCCTCAATCGCCGGAGGGGCTGAAAAGACTCGCCTCAAACGCCGGCGGGGCTGGAAGTGGCCGCCCGGGGCTGGAAGTGGGGGCCTCACCCCCGCCCAAGAGCTGGGCGGCGTCTTCCCGGACCGTCGTCCTGTGAGCCGGGGTACGTACCGCGGCCAAGGCGTACGTACCCCGGCCGTCCGAACCGAAGAAGGGACACCGTCATGCTCGACCACCTCATCCGCCGCGCGACCGTCGTGGACGGCACCGGCGATCCCGCCTACACCGCCGACGTCGGCCTCCGCGGCGGCCGCATCGCCGTCATCGCCGAGCCGGGCACCGTCACCGAGGAGGCCGTCACCAGTGAGGACGCCCACGGCCTCGTCCTCGCCCCCGGCTTCGTCGACCCGCACACCCACTACGACGCCCAGCTCTTCTGGGACCCCTACGCCACCCCCTCCATGAACCACGGCGTCACCACCGTCGCGGGCGGCAACTGCGGGTTCACCCTCGCGCCCCTGAACCCCGACCGGCCCGAGGACGCCGACTACACCCGCCGGATGATGTCCCGGGTGGAGGGGATGGCCCTCGCCGCCCTGGAGGAAGGCGTCGACTGGACCTGGTCCACCTTCCGCGAGTACCTCGACGCCCTCGAAGGCCGCATCGCCGTCAACGCCGGGTTCATGGTCGGGCACTGCGCCCTGCGGCGGCATGTCATGGGCGCCGATGCCGTGGGCGGGCAGCCCACCCCGGCCCAGATGGACGCCATGCTCGCCCTCTTCCACGACGCCATGGACGCCGGGGCCTGGGGGCTCTCCACCACCCAGTCCTCCACCCACGCCGACGGCGACGGCGAGCCCGTCGCCTCCCGGCACGCGCGACCCGAAGAGCTCCTCGCGCTCTCCCGCGCCGTCGGCGAGCACGAGGGCACCCAGCTCGAAGCGATCGTCGCCGGGTGCCTGGACCAGTTCTCCGACGAGGAGATCGACCTCTTCGTCGACATGACCGCCGCCGCCGGGCGCCCGCTCAACTGGAACGTCCTCACCATCGACGCCGCCGTCCCCGAACGCGTACCGCGCCAGTTGATACCGAGTGAGCGAGCCCGCCGCGCCGGCGGCCGGATCGTCGCCCTCACCATGCCGATCCTCACCCCGATGAACATGTCGCTCGGCACCTTCTGCGCCCTCAACCTCATCCCCGGCTGGGGCGAGATCCTCGCGCTCCCCGTCCCCGAGCGCATCGAACGCCTCCGGGACCCCGCCACCCGCGCCGAGATGCTCCGCCGCGCCGACAGCAAAGAGGCCGGGGTCTTCCGCCGCCTCGCCGACTTCGGCCGGTACGTCATCGGGGACACGTACAGCGCCGCCAACGAAGGGCTCAGCGGGCGCGTCGTCAACGACATCGCCGCCGAACGCGGCCAGGACCCCTTCACTTGCCTGGTCGAGATCTGCGCCGCCGACGACCTGCGTACGGTCCTGTGGCCGATGCCCACCGACAACGACCCGGACTCCTGGGCCTTGCGCCGGCGCACCTGGGAGCACGAGGACGTGATGCTCGGCGGCTCCGACGCGGGCGCGCACCTGGACCGGATGTGCGGTGCCCCGTACACCACCCGGTTCCTCGGCGACTGTCTGCGCGGGCGCAAGCTCGTCCCGCTGACCGCAGCCGTCAAGATGCTCACCGACGACCCCGCCCGCCTCTTCGGGCTGCGCGAACGTGGCCGGATCGAGGAGGGCTTCCACGCCGACCTCGTCCTCTTCGACCCCGAGCGGATCGACGCCGGACCCGCCACCCTCGTCCACGACCTGCCCGGGGACAGCCCGCGCCTGGACTCCAAGGCCATCGGGATCGTCTCCGTACGCGTCAACGGGGTCGAGACCCTGCGCGACGACAAGGTGACGGGGGCGGTGCCGGGGACGGTGCTGCGCTCGGGCCGCGACACCCGGACGGTGAGTACCGCGTGAACCATGACGACCCGGGGAAGCTCTTCGTCGGTGGGGAGTGGGTCGAACCCGATCACGGACATTACGAGGTCATCGACCCGGCCACGGAGCAGGTCGTCGGCCTCGCCCCCGAGGCGAGCCGCGCCCAGGTGTACGAGGCGGCCGCAGCGGCTCGCGAAGCCTTCGGCCCGTGGTCGCGCACCCGGCCCGAAGAACGCGCCGCCATCCTGGACCGGGCCGCCGACCTCATCCAGCGCGACTTCCGCGCCCACGCCGACCTCGCCCGGCGGGAGAGCGGAGCCACCGCCTCCACCGCCCGGGGGATGCAGGTCGCCGTCGGTGCCGCCCGCTTCCGGCGGTACGCGCGGGGCGCCCTGGAGCCCGTCGAGGAGGCCATCGCGCCGCAGATCAACGAGGCCGGTCCGATGGGGCGGGCCGGGGTCTTCGGGGCGCTGGCCGTCCGCCAGCCGGTCGGGGTGGTCACCTGCATCACCTCGTACAACAATCCCTGGGCCAACCCGGCGGGCAAGGTCGCGCCCGCCCTCGCGATGGGCAACACGGTCCTCGTGAAGCCCGCCCCGCAGGACCCGCTCTCCGTCTACCGGATGGCCGCCGCCCTCGCGGAGGCGGGCGTTCCGCCAGGGGTCGTCAACGTCGTCACCGGGTCGGGGGCCGAGGCCGGTGAGGCCGCCGTGGACTCCCCGGACGTCGACATGGTCAGCTTCACCGGCTCCACCGCCGTCGGGCAGCGCATCGCGGAGGTGTGCGGGCGCGGGATGAAGCGGCAGCTGATGGAGCTGGGCGGGAAGGGCGCCGCGCTGGTCCTGGAGGACGCGGACCTCAGCTCCGCCGTCGCCGGGATCGGGACCACCTTCTCCTTCTACAGCGGACAGATCTGTACGGCTCCGACCCGCGTCCTGGTCCACCGGTCCCGGCACGACGAGCTGATCGCCGCGCTCGCCGCGTACGCGAACGCGCTCACCGTCGGCGACCCCGCCGACCGGACCACCATCGTCGGCCCGGTCATCTCCGCCGCCCACCGCGACCGTGTCGAGGCGTACGTGGAGCTGGGCCGGAAGGAGGGCGCGCGGGTCGTCACCGGCGGCGCCCGCCCCGCCCACCTGGACCGGGGCTTCTACGTCGCCCCGACCCTCCTCGCCGACTGCACCCCCGGTCTGCGGGTCGTCCGCGAGGAGATCTTCGGGCCGGTCGTCGTGGTCGTCCCCTTCGACG
Organism: Streptomyces cyaneofuscatus; assembly: GCF_000718135.1. Lineage (GTDB taxonomy): Bacteria > Actinomycetota > Actinomycetes > Streptomycetales > Streptomycetaceae > Streptomyces > Streptomyces cyaneofuscatus. Next base: position 21,487 of record NZ_JOEM01000013.1, read on the forward strand.
ACGAGGACGAGGGCGTCGCGCTCGCCAACGACAGCGACTACGGCCTCATCGACTACGTCTGGTCGGGCGATGTGGCCCGCGCCTTCCGCATCGCCCGGCGGCTGCGGGCGGGCGGGGTCGGCGTCAACACGGTCGGGCGGAACATGGAGGCGCCGTTCGGCGGGTTCAAGAAGAGCGGCGTGGGACGGGACGTGGGCTCGTACGCGCTGCACGCCTACAGCGAGACGCAGGCGATCGTCTGGCCCGGCTGAGCGCGTTCCCAGGCGGCGCGGGAAAATTTTGAATCGGGACAAAACGGACAGCGCTGCGATTACCGTACGTGGCCACCGTCACGCGAGCGACATGCATTGCAAGGCCCTGCGTGCAAGTGACCTTTAATTCATCAAGTGTTCATCCGGAATCGGCCGGTGTAACCAAGGGTGAGACATGGGAGTCTCACCCTCCGGATGTGGATATCGCAGCGCATAACGTCCCTCTCATGACTCAGCTGGACGCGCGGCCACAGGCCGGAGACACGGTACGGGGAAGCGCCCCGGCCGACGGCCGTGACGGGGGCGTACGCGGCAAGGGGCTCGGCGGGAACTCCGTCGGGCTGATGGGCAGCGCCGTCATCGGTGTCTCCACCGTCGCCCCCGTCTACTGTCTGACCTCGACCCTCGGCTCCACCGCCGGTGAGGTCGGCGTGCAGATGCCCGCCGTCTTCCTGGCCGGGTTCCTGCCGATGCTGCTCGTCGCCTTCGCCTACCGCGAGCTCAACAAGGTCATGCCGGACTGCGGCACCTCCTTCACCTGGACGGTGAAGGCGTTCGGCCCGCGCGTCGGCTGGATGTGCGGCTGGGGCCTGGTCATCGCGACGATCATCGTCCTGTCCAACCTGGCGGGCGTCGCCACCTCGTACTTCTGGCTGCTGGCCGGCGAGGTCACCAACAGCGCGTCGGTCGCCGCGCTGGACGACAACAAGCTCGTCCACATCGGCACCTGCCTCGCCCTCATCGCCGCCGCCACCGCGATCAGCTACCGGGGGATGACGGCCACCAAGGGCGTCCAGTACGCGTTGGTCGGGCTCCAGCTCGCCGTGCTCGCGCTCTTCGTGACGATGGCCCTGAGCAAGGCGGGCAGCGGGGACGCGGCCTTCGCCGGTTCGCTCGACTTCTCCTGGTCGTGGATGAACCCGTTCGCCGTCCAGTCCTTCGCGGCCTTCACCGCGGGCCTCTCCCTCTCGATCTTCATGTTCTGGGGCTGGGACGCCTGTCTGACCGCCAACGAGGAGACCACCGGCAGCGAGAAGACCCCCGGCCGCGCCGCGCTCATCGCGATGGTCGTCCTGGTCGGCTCCTACCTGGCCACCGGCATCGCCGCCCAGATGGCCGTCGGCTCCGGCACCTCCGGGCTCGGCCTCGCCGACCCGGAGACCTCCGACAACGTCTTCGCCGCCCTCGCCGGACCGGTGATGGGCCCCGGCCTCGGCGTCCTGCTCTTCGTCGCCGTCCTCGCCTCGGCCGCCGCCAGCCTCCAGACCACGTTCATCCCGGTCGCCCGTACGGTCCTGGCGATGTCGACGTACGAGGCGATGCCGGCCTCGTACGCCAAGGTCCACCCCCGCTTCAAGACGCCCGGCCGGGCGACGGTCACGGCGGGCATCGGGACCGGTGTCTTCTACACCGTGATGACGCTGATCAGCGAGCACGTCCTGATCGACACCATCTACGCGCTCGGCCTGATGATCTGCTTCTACTACGCGCTGACGGCCTTCGCCTGCGTCTGGTACTTCCGCGCCGAACTCACCCGCTCCGGACGGGACCTGGTCTTCAAGGGCCTCTTCCCGGCCGTCGGCGGCCTGCTGCTCGCCGCCGTCTTCGCCAAGACCCTCTACGACATGTGGGACCCGGCGTACGGCTCCGGCTCCTCGGTCCTCGGCGTCGGCTCGGTCTTCGTGATCGGGGTGGGGCTGCTGCTCCTCGGCGTGGTGCTGATGGTCGCGATGGAGCGCCGCAGCCCGGCGTTCTTCCGGGGTCAGGTACTGACGAAGGAGACCCCGGCCCTCGTGGTCGAGGGCTGAGGTCTCCGGTACCGGCTTCTTCAGGGTTACGGGCGCCAGTAACCCAGCGCGTTCACCCGGTCCTTGGGCAGGCCCAGCTCCTTGCGGAGGTAGGCCGACAGGGTCCGGGTGGTCGACGTGTCGCAGGCGACCCAGACGTACGCGTCCGAGTGGTCGTCCCCCAGCAGCCCCGGCAGGGCCGCCTTCACCTCGGCGACCAGGTGCGCACCGCCCTCGCGGCGCTCCACGTGGTGCAGGGTGTGGTGGGCCTCGTCCAGGCGGAACGGCAGTTTCCGGTCGTCCTCGTCGGAGGACTCGAACCAGATCGTCGCCGGGGTCTGAGGGATCGCGTCCAGCAGCGAGTTGATCGCCGGGAGCGCGGCCGGGTCACCGATCACGAAGAGCCGCTTCGGCGCCGGGTCGGGCAGCGTGAAGCCGGTGCCCTGGAGCGTCGCGTCGATCGTGTCGCCGGCTTTGGTCTCTTTCGCCCAGTCGCAGGCGGGGCCCTCATGGAGGGCGAATTCCAGACTGAAGGTGCCGGCCTCGGGGTCCGGGTCGACCAGCGTGTAGGCGCGCTGGTGCGGTTTGCCGTCCTTCTCGAACCAGAGCCGCACCCACATCGTCGGGTGCGCCCCGCCGGTCGCGGCGAGCAGCCCTCCATCGGTCACGTGCACCCGGCGGAACCGGTCGGTGACTTGCTCGGCGCCGGTCACGGTGAACGTGAAATCCCGTCCCCGGAACAGTTTGAGAACGACGCCTTCCCAGCCATGACCCACGGTGTCTCCCACCCTCCCTTGGTGCCCCGGCCCACTGCCCAAAGGGTCACTTTGGTTAGGCTAACCTAAATTCTGGGGGCCGGGGAGTGGCTGAAAACCACCGGGAACAGGGGAAGGCAGAGCGATGACGACCGCTGACGTCGACAGCGAGAGACCGAACGGCAGATCGGGCCACGGGCCGGCGGACGACTTCGAAGTCTTCCGGGACGACTGGGGGATACCCCATCTGAAGGCCGGCAGCGCGCTCGCGCTCGCCCGCGCCCAGGGCCACAACGCCGCCCTGGACCGCGCCTGGCAGCTGGAGACCGAGCGCCACCGGGTGCTCGGCACGACCGCCGCGTACCTCGGTGCGGAGGTCGTCGACTGGGACCGGTTCGCCCGGCGGGCCCGGCTCGCCGACACCGCCCGCCGCTGCTACGACCGGCTCGCGCCCGAGACCGCCGCCTGGGTGAGCGCGTACGTCGCCGGGGTCAACGCGGGCCTGGCCGACGGGGCCGCCCGCGCGCCGGAGTTCGCCGCCGCCGGGCTCGCCCCGGGCCGCTGGGAGCCCTGGACCCCGCTCGGCGTCTGGCTCTCCACGCACATCCTCTTCGCCGGGTTCCCCACCAAACTCTGGCGTGAAGAGGTCGCCCGCAGGCTCGGCGACGACCGCGCGACCCTCTTCGCCACCGACGGCCCCGGCACCTCCGGCTCCAACGGCTGGCTGCTCACCGGCGCCCGCACCACCACCGGCGCCCCGGTGATCGCGGGCGACCCGCACCGCTTCATCGAGGACCCGGGCGTCTACCAGCAGATCCGGCTCGCCTGCCCCGAGTTCGACGTGGTGGGCCTCGCCGTCCCCGGCGTCCCGGGCATCGCCCACTTCGGACACGCGGGCGGCGTCGCCTGGGCGATCACCAACGCGATGGCCGACTACCAGGACCTCTACCGCGAGCAGCTGCGCCGCACGGCGGACGGCGACGTGGAGGCGCTCGGGCCGGACGGCTGGTACGCGGTCCACGCCCACACGGAGACCGTCGAGGTGGCCGGGGGAGAGCCGGAGACGGTCGAGGTCGTGGAGACGGGCCGGGGGCCGGTGATCATCGGGGACGTGACCGGTGAAGTGGCCGGGGGTGAGGCCCCCGACGCGCCCGTCATCAGCCTCCGCTACCCGCCCCGCGTCTCGGGTGACCTTGGCTTCGACGTGCTCCCCGCGCTCCTCCGGGCCCGTACGGTCGCCGACCTCGACACCGCCCTCGACGGCTGGGTCGAACCCGTCAACGTGGTCCTGGCCGCCGACACCACCGGGGCCACCCTGCACCGGGTCGCCGGACACGTCCCCGTGCGCCCGCAGGCGAACCGGCTGCGGGTCGTCCCCGCGCACGACCCCGCGTACGCCTGGCGCGAGGGCGCCGAGCCCACTCCCCGTACCGAGGTCGAACCCGTCACCGGCACCGCCGTGATGGCCAACGAGCGCGGGCTCGCCGCCCCGCTCGGCATCGAGTTCGCGCCCCCGCACCGGGCCCGCCGCATACGGGAGCTGCTCGGCACGCCCCCCGGCGCGGGCGCGCGGGGGCTCACCGGCCCGCCCTGGTCGTCCGCCGACATGGCCGCCGTCCACACCGACACGCGCCTCGCCTCCTCCCGGCAGCTCCTCTCCCTGCTCGCCTGGGCCCCGGACCTCGGCCCCGACGCCGAACGCCTCCGGGACCGGCTGCTGCTCTGGGACCGCCACATGGACGCGGACAGCGCCGACGCCACCCTCTACTCCCGGCTGCGCGCCGACGTCGTCCACCGGCTGGCCGCCCACCCCGCCCTGCGGCCCGTCACGGGCGACGCCGACCCCTGGCGCTCGCCCGCCTACCCCCCGCTCTTCCGCCCCTGGCTCGCCGCCGTCCCCCGGATCGGCTACGCCCTGGAGGCCCTGCTCACCGTCGGACTCCTCCCGTACGAGGACCGGCTGGCGATCGTCGCCGCCTCGGCCGAAGCGGTGGCCGCCACGCAGGCGGAGAGCCCCTGGGGCCAGGTCCACCGGGTCTCCCCGTGGCAGGCGCTGCCGGGCGCGACCCCCGAGGAGGCGTGGCCGGGGCTCGCGGGCGACCACGACTGCGTGCTCTCCACCTCCAGCGTCCCCGGCATCACCGACCTCTTCGCGCGGGGCCCCGCCGCCCGGTACGTCTGGGACCTGGCCCGCCGCGAGGACAGCCTGTGGGTGGTGCCGTTCGGCGCGTCCGGCGTACCGGGCTCCGCCCACCACCGCGACCAGAGCGAACTGTGGGCGAGCGGCCGGCTGGCCCCCGTCACCACGGACTGGAACCTGCTGCACCGCACCGAGGAGAGCACCACCACCATGACCACCACCCCCGAGCCCACCGCGGCCGCCGCGTCCACCGTCCCGGCCCTGCGCCCCGCCGTCCACGAGCAGAAGGTCGAGGGCTTCGGCGTCGTCCGGCTCGTCCCGGTCGACCCGGCGGCCGACGCCGAGCTGCTGCACGGCTGGGTCACCGAGGAGCGCGCCCGGTTCTGGGGCATGGCCGACCACACCCGCGAACAGGTCCGGGAGATCTACGAGTTCGTCGACTCGCTCCCCACCCACCACGCCTACCTGGCGCTGCGCGACGGCGTCCCGGCCGCGCTCTTCCAGACGTACGAGCCGGACGCCGACCCGGTGGGCGAGTGCTACGACGTCCAGCCCGGGGACTTCGGCATCCACCTGCTGATCGCGCCCGCCGAGGGCGAGGGCGCGGTGAAGGGGTACACCGACGCCCTGCTCACCGCGTTCATCGGCTACGTCTTCAGCGACCCGGCCCACCTGCGGGTCGTCGTCGAGCCGGACGCCCGCAACGAGAAGGCGCTCGCGCGGATGGTCCGGGTCGGCTTCGAGCTGGGCCCGGAGATCGAGAAGCCGGAGAAGACAGCGAGGCTGGCGTTCCTGACCCGGGCGGCGCTGGGCCTGGTCTGAGGGCCGTGGTCCTGCCGTACGGCGCTCAGGGGCCGCTCCGGACGGGCCGTCGGCGAATGCCATGATGGGGAGGGGCGGGAGGCCTCCCGCCCCCGTACACAGGACGACGCAGACACCTCACGACAAGGGAAGCGCCATGGCCACCGGAACCACCGACAGCCCTGCCACCCTCTATGCGCCCGTCTCGGTCGGCCTGGGCGTCGTCGCGGTGATCCTCTCCTTCTTCCTCGCCGTCTTCGCGCTCCTGGCCGGCGCTCTCGCGGTCACCTTCGGCGTCCTCGGTCTGGTGAGCAGGGTCCCGGTCAACCGGACCCAGTGCTACATCGGCGTCGCCGCCGGTGCCGTCGGCGTGCTCCTCCCGCTCTTCTTCCTCTTCGCGTACACCGGCGGCCTCTGAGCCGTTGCCTCTTGGGGCATTGCCCTTAAGGGCAATGCCCCAAGAGGCAATTGAACCCTTCTGTCCCCCTTCCTAAGGTCAATGACAGGTGCCTGACATCAGGGCGCCCGATGTCATGGCCTCGGCCGTGGCGTCGACGGGGATGAAGGGAAATACATGCAGTTCTCGCGTTTCGCCAAGGTGACCGCGCTGTCCGTGACCCCGCTCGCGCTCGTCGCGGGCGGCTTCCAGGCGACCGCCCTCGCCTCGGGCTCCGCCTCCGGACCGGCCTCCGTGGTCTCCTCCGACCGGACCGGTCCGGCGTTCGCCGTGTCGCAGCTGTCCGCCACGTCGTACGGCGGGCTGAAGGACGTCACCGGCTTCGCCGCGGACAGCGCCCAGGGCAAGGCGCTCGACGCGCAGGGCCTCGGCGTCGCGCGGGCGGCCTCCGGCGAGACCGCCGTCGTCGACACCTCGTCGGCGGACGAGGGCATCACCTCCGCGGCCGGCCAGGGCTTCGTGGAGCTGTCCTGGAAGGCCTACGCCGAGAACGCCCAGTACGTCATCACCCGCGACGGCAAGGAGATCGCCCGGCCGGGCGCGGGCGCGCAGTCCTTCCGGGACACCGCCGTCAAGCCGGGCGCCCAGTACGACTACCAGGTCATTCCGCTCCTTCCCGAGGGCGGCCACGCCGGGGCCAAAACCTGGGGCATGAACGTCTCCGTCCCGGCCTCCGGTTCGCTCACCGGGCTGCGCGGCCAGGCGGTCCAGCAGGCCAAGGCGGCGGCCGCCGCCAAGACCACCACGCTGAGCTGGGTCGCGTTCCTGCCGTTCAAGAAGGTGGACGCCCCCAAGGCCGGCTGCGACTACAAGAAGGGCTACCAGTACGGCGGTGACAGCCGTTCCAAGTTCGACTGGAAGTCGGACAAGTACCGCGCGGCCCTGCACGCCACCGTCACCTGGAGCAACAAGAAGGTGGTGGGCAACAAGTCGGTCAAGCCCACCCACGTCTACAAGAAGTCGACCGGCAAGAAGGTCGCCACGAAGACGGCCACGGACAAGCACATGACCGCCAAGAAGCTGGGGTCGGGCAAGAACTCCGTGGACATCCGGTTCGTCATGCACGCCGCGAACCCGTTCTGCAAGGGGCTGGGCGGGGTCAAGGGGGCCATCAGCGGCGCGGCCACCATCAACATGACCAAGAGCGGCAACTGGACCATCCGCTCGGGCAAGCACCGCCTGATGCCCAACCACCACATCTACATCTACAACGGCGGCAAGGTCACCAACGTCTACACCCGCAAGTACGTCGGCCTGCCGTGCCTGATCGGCTCGGTCCTGTGCCAGGAGGCGGACCTGACGGGCCGCTACGGCAAGTTCTGACCCTCCCTCCGCAGGGTCCCTCCCTCCGCAGGGTTGAGCCCTCTGTGGTCGCACACGCGGCTACAGAGGGCTCGTCCCGTCCCGGTTCAGCTCGCCGCCCGCCCGGAACAGCCGCCGGGCGACGACGTGACCGCGCCCGGCGGCCATCCGGAACCACGGCTCCGCCGCCGCGAGACCCTCGCGCTCCTGGACCAGCCGGCCCAGCTCCCACATCGACTCCACGTCCCCGGCCTTCACCGCCTGCCGCAGCATCCGCTCGGCGGCGTCCGGCCGCCCCTGGCTCCGCGCGTCCAGGGCGAGCGTGCGCAGCCCCCGTACGGCGTGGGCGTCCCCGGCGGCAGCGGCGACGGCCAGCTGCCGGGGGTCCGGCGGGCGGCGGTAGCGCTGGGCGATCAGCAGCAGGACGCCGGCCGCCCACATGATCCAGCTCAGCCCGATCAGCGTGTCGCTGCCCAGCCACACACCGGTCAGGCTCAGCACCCCGCCTGCGGGCAGCAGGAAGAACCCCAGTCCCATTCCCATCCCACGTCCTCTCCCGCAGTCCTGGTCTCAGGCTATGGCCAGGGCCGACACGGTCTCGGAATTCTCGGGCGTACGGCATACCTTGGCCCCCCGTACAGACGACGGAGGTGTTCGATGCGGATCGCCACAACCATCTTCCTCACCGACGAGACGGTGACCCCCGTGCGGCTGGCGCGCGAGCTGGAGCAGCGCGGGTTCGCCGGGCTCTATCTGCCCGAGCACACCCACATCCCGGTGAGCCGCCGCACCCCGTACCCGGCGGGCGGTGACCTGCCCCGTGAGTACGGCCGCACCCTGGACCCCTTCGTGGCGCTCGGCCAGGCGGCGGCCGTCACCGAACGGATCACGCTCGGCACCGGGATCACGCTGGTCGCCCAGCACGACCCGGTCGACCTGGCCAAACAGGTGGCGACCCTGGACCACCTCTCCGGCGGCCGGTTCACGCTCGGCGTCGGCTACGGCTGGAACGTGGAGGAGGCCGCCGACCACGGGGTCGAGTGGTCCACGCGCCGGGAGCTGGCGCGCGACCGGATGGCGCTGATGCGGGCGCTGTGGTCGGCCGAACCGACGGCGTACGAGGGGGAGTTCGGGTCGGTCCAGGCGAGCTTCGCGTTCCCGAAGCCGGCTCAGGCGCCGCGCGGCACCGTCGTCGGCCCGCGCACGCTGATCGGCGGCGGGGCGGGCCCGAAGCTGTTCGCGGCGATCGCGGAGCACGCGGACGGCTGGCTGCCGATCGGCGGCCGGGGCCTGACAAAGTCGGTCCCGAAGCTGCGGGCGGCCTGGGAGGAGGCGGGGCGCGACCCGAAGGAGCTCCAGGTGGTGCCGTACGCCGTCCTCCCCGACGCCGGGAAGCTCGCGCACTACGCGGAGCTGGGCATCGAGGAGGTCGTACTCCAGCTGCCCCCGGCCGGTGAGCGGGAGGTGCTGCGGGTCCTGGACGGATACGCGGCGTTCCTCTGAGACGCCTCTCGGGGCGTCCATGAGGCCGCCCCGTGCAACCGGGGGCGCCGACAGGGCATCCTTACCCTCGGGGGATCGCAAACGTGGGCACCGCCCGTACGTGCTTTCGGGCGTGCGGGCGGGGGGCCCGCCTGGGTGGGGAGTGGAATGAACAGGCCGTTGCGGCACATAGCCATCTTCTGCGGGCTCCTGATGCTGGGGCTGCTGCTGCGGGCGAACTGGCTGCAGCAGGTCGACCGCGTGGAGCTGTCCCAGCACGAGAAGAACCACCGGGTCCGGTTCGAGCGGTTCGCCACCCCGCGCGGCGACATCATCGTCGGCGGCAAGGCGATCACCGGCTCGAAGGAGACCGAGAGCAGGGACTACACCTTCCGGCGCACCTGGAAGGAGGGCCCGATGTACGCGCCCGTCACCGGGTACGCCTCTCAGGCCCAGGGCACCTCGCTGCTGGAGCGGACGTACGACAGCGTCCTCAGCGGCCAGGACGACCGCTTCGCCTTCCGGCACGCCAAGGACGTCCTCACCGGGCAGCCGAGGCGCGGCGGCAGCGTGATCACCACGATCGACCCGAAGGCGCAGAAGGCGGGCTACAAGGGGCTGACCGACCTGGGCGCCCGGGGCGCGGTCGTCGCCCTGGAGCCGAGCACCGGCAAGGTGCTGGCCCTGGTCTCGACGCCTTCGTACGACCCCGGGGTCTTCGCCGGGATCTCGTTCAAGGAGAGCGACCGCTTCAAGAAGCTCCTCGACGACAAGGCCAAGCCGCTGGCCAACCGCCCGCTGCGCGAGACGTTCCCGCCCGGCTCGACCTTCAAGATCCTCACGGCCGCGGCGGCGCTGGAGCACGGCGTCGTCTCGGACGTGGACGCGCCGACGAAGGCGGTCTCGCCGTATCCGCTGCCGCTCTCCCGCAACAAGATCGGCAGCGAGGCGGGGGACGGCATCTGCAACAAGGCGTCCATGAAGACTGCCATGCAGTACTCCTGCAACAACGTCTTCCTCGACGCGGCGGCCGAGCTGGGCGAGGACCGGATGCGGGAGACGGCGGAGAAGTTCGGCTTCAACGAGGACGTGTACGCGGAGGAGTTCGGCGACATGCTCGCCACGAAGAGCCTCTACCCGGCCGAGCTCGACAAGCCCGGCACGGCCCTCACCGGCATGGGCCAGGGCAGCCTGACGAGCACCCCGATGCAGATGGCGATGGTGACCGCGGCGCTCGCCAACGACGGCAAGCTGATGCAGCCGTACATCGTGGAGGAGCTGAAGGGCCCGGACCTGTCCACGCTGGAGACGAACAACCCGGCGGAGATGAGCCAGGCCGTCTCGCCCGAGACGGCGAAGAAGGTCCAGGAGATGATGGAGCACACCGCGAAGGAGGGCAGCGCGCAGCGCGCCCTGATCGACGGGGTGACGGTCGGCGGCAAGACGGGCACCGCCCAGCGCGGGGTGAACGTGCGCGACGAGGTCCCGTACGGCTGGTTCGTCAGCTACGCCAAGACGGACGACGGCCGGTCGGTCGCCGTCGCCGTCTTCATCGACCCGACGGACATGGACATCTCCCGCTCCGACATCTCCGGCGGCCGCCTCGGTGCCCCGATCGCGAAGAAGGTGATGGAGGCGGCGCTGGGCAAGTAGCCTGCTGGGCGCCGGAATTGGCCGGTGCATTGGCCTAGGCCAATGCCCTCCAGCCCTCGTACTCTCATCCGTAGCCAGTGGCACACGCCCCCCACCCCGGTTGCATGCTGGCGCGGGCACCCCCACCGAACTCTGCCCCGAGCAGCCAGGGTGAACTCCCCCACTCGCCGCCTCCAGGAGGCCACGGTGAAAGTTCGCACCAGAAGCTCGGCGATCATCGGCGCACTTTTCCTCGCAGCGACCCTGACCCTGCCCCTGACGCTGACCACGGCGTCGGCAGAAGAGCCCTCGGCGCAGGTGGTGCTGACGGAAGTGGCCCGCGCGCAGGGCCCGTCGGCCGGCGCGGCCGGACCGGACGGCAAGGTCTGGATAGCCGAACGGTCCGGAACGGTGCGGGTGTTGGGCGACTACGGTCTGGGTGACCCGGTCCTCGACATCTCCGACGAGACCACCACCGACGGTGAACGCGGCCTGCTGGGCGTGGCGTTCGACCCGGAGTTCGCGCACTTCTACATCTCGTACACGGACCTCGAAGGCACCAGCACCATCGACGAGTTCGCGGTGGCGGACGGCGAACTCCAGCCGGAAACCCGGCGCACGGTCCTCACCCAGGAGCAGCCGTACCCGAACCACAACGGCGGCGACATCAAGTTCGGCCCCGACGGCTACCTCTACATCGCGTTCGGCGACGGCGGCTCGGGCGGCGACCCGCACGGCAACGGCCAGAACCTGGACACGCTGCTCGGCAAGATCCTCCGCATCGACCCGACCGGCGGGGAGCCGTACGCCATCCCGTCCGACAACCCGTTCGTGGCGGAGGAGGGCGCGAAGGACGAGATCTGGGCGTACGGGCTCCGCAACCCGTGGCGGTTCTCCTTCGACGCGGGCACGGGCGACCTGCTCATCGGCGACGTCGGCCAGAGCGAGTGGGAGGAGATCGACTGGGCCCCCGCGAGCAGCAAGGGCGGCGAGAACTACGGCTGGTCCTCGATGGAGGGCAACCACCCGTTCCGCGGCGGCACGGAGCCGGCGAACCATGTGCCCCCGGTCCACGAGTACGACCGCAGCGGCCTGGGCTGCTCGGTGACGGGCGGCTTCGTCTACCGGGGCGAGGCGATCGAGGGCCTGGCGGGGAGCTACGTCTACAGCGACTACTGCGACGGCACGCTCCGCACGCTGCGCATCGAGGACGGCGCGGTGACGGAGGAGGGCGACCTGGGGGTCCAGGGCGGCGAGGTGATCTCGTTCGTGGAGGCGGGTGACGGGGAGCTGTACGTGCTGGCGATAGGCGGCGCGGTCTCCCGCCTGGACCCGGCGTAGGGGCGCCCCCCCTTCCGGCACACCGGGCCCACCCCTTCAGCCCGTCCGGCGTTTGAGGGCGAACCCGGGCCCACCCCAGCCCGTCCGGCGTTTGAGGACGGAACCCTTGCTGGGGTGGGCCCGCGCTGTTCTCGGGCTCCTCGTGCGCGAGACCCTCGCAGGTGCCTGGCCCCCCACGGACACGGGTCCGTCCTCAAACGCCGGACGGGCTGGGTGGTGGCCCGCTTCCGTGCTCGCACGCCGGACGGGCTGGGTGGGTCGGCCCGAGAATTGACATGCCCCCGGCCCCACACCTTGTGCGATCATCACGTGCGCCCCCTTCACGCGGCGCTCACAACTCACCGCTCCGGGGGGAACGGACCCATGCCACGCCACCTCTGTACGACCGCGAGATCCGCGGCGTACACCGCGCTCCTGCTCGCGCTCACCGTCCTGCTCTCCCTCCTGGCCCCCATGGGAACGGCCCAGGCGAACCCCCCGGCCCCGTCGGCCCCGCCGGCCGCCACCGAGGACTGCCCGGCCTTCCCGCTCTCCGCGTTCGGCGAGGCCGCCCCGGAGGGGAACACGCTCACCCTCCCCGCCGAGGGCACGGCCTGCTACACCTTCACGGTCGAGAAGCCGGGCCTGCACCGGCTCGTGAAGTCCGGAGGGAACGAGGTGACGATCACCGTCCACGACGGTGAGGAGCAGGTCGACTGCTACGACACTGACTGGGGCGCCGGCTGGTGCCGCCTGGAGCGCACCGGCGCGTTCACGCTGCGACTGACGAACAGCTGGGACCCCAGCACCGTCACCTTCGCCCTCACCCCGCTCGCCACGGACGAGGGATGCACGGCACAGGTCCCCACCGACGGGAACAGCGCACCCTTCGTCGCCCGGGCCACCGCCCCCACGGCCGTGCAGTGCGCGCGGCTGGACGCGAAGCCGGGCGAGCGGCTCACCAACACCGTCACGACCACCGGATACGGCCAGAGCACCTCCTGGATCACCGACGGGACCGGCGCCCGGATCTGCCCGAGCCGCCGCGAGGACGACAACGACGGCTGTGTGCTCCCCGGCAACGGCCCCTACCGTGTCCTGACCCAGGTCACCAACGCGGAGGGCGGCTTCCCCGCCGAGTACACGCTGAAGGTCCGCCGGATCTCCGACCCGGTCGGCTGCACCCACGTCCCCCTCAACACCTACAACTCCGCGCCCACCAAGGCGACTCCGGCGTCCGGCTGCAAGACCTTCACCGCCCCGCACGCGGGCCCGTACGAGGTGTACGGCGTCGACTCCTCCCGTACGAAGCTCAAGGTCTACGACCGCGCGGGCAAGACGGTCTGCTCCCCCTGGAACGGCTGCGAACTCCCTGCCGCCGGTGACTACACCGTCCACACCCACGACGCCACGCTGATCCTCGACCGCGCCTCGGCCGCCGGCTGCGAGAGCGCCGAGCTCGGCCTGTACCGCTCCACCTTCGCTTCGGCCGGTGAGATCGACTGCGTCCTGCTGCCGCTCCCCGCCGGAGCCCGGCTGGCCGCGCTGACACCGCTCTCCGGGCCCGCGCCGCGCCCCGACCTGACGCTGTTCGACGCCCGGGGCGCCTACGTGTGCGGCAGCGACGGCCTGTCGGACGGCACCTGCGCCCTGACCGGCACCGCGCCGTTCCGGCTCCAGGCCTCCACCGACAGCGCCGACCCGGCGACCGGTCCCTACGCCGTCGCGCTGCACCGCACCGACGCCGCGAGCGGCTGCCCGGTGCTCCCGGCCGGTGACTTCACCGCGCAGAGCGCATCGGCCCGGGTGACCATGGGCGGCGGTGTCTTCTCGCAGTGCTTCAGCATCCCCGCCGACGCGCACAGCGCGAGGGAGAACATCCAGATCCAGGCGGCGCCCGGGACGCGGTACGGCGCCGACTTCACCGTGCTGGACCAGGACGGGGAGAAGGTCTGCGCGACCTACTCCGCGCTCTCCACCTGGACGACCTGCGCCATGGCTCCGGGCGCCGAGCACACCGTGCTCGTCAACGGCCGCGACGCCGACGCCTCGTACACCCTGACCCGCCGCGACGTCACCGCGACGGCGAAGGGCTGCACACCGAATCCGGCGACGAAGGTCGGCGGCGCCTCCTCGGCCGGTGTGATGGGAGCGCCGGGCGACCTGCGCTGCCGTCGGGTGACCACGGCCGACGCCGAGGACGTCGTGCACCTCGATGTCCGTGACGCCCTGGGCACGGCCAACGTCGTGGCCTACGACGCGGACGGTACCGCGCTGTGCAACAGGAACCAGGCGTGCGCGGTCACCGGCTCCACCAGCTACCAGGTCCTGGTCACCGTACGCACCGGGCTGAAGGCGGCCCCCGACTACCGCTTCGACGCCGTACGTATTGCTACCGCCACCGGCCCCGCCGAGGGCTGCGTACGGGTCCCGAATGTGAGTTACGGATACGGCCCCGTCACCGGCACCCTCGACGAGGCGCGCAGCACGTTCTGCGCGGTGCTGCCCACCGCCTACAGTGACCGCTTCCAGATGGAGATCAGCGACACGACGGGCGCCGAAGAGACCGCCGTGCCCTCGTTGTACGACCCCAGCCTCGGCAACGGCTGCGCGCTGCACATCCCCGGCGGCTACCACTGCGGTGTGTCCGAGCCCTACACGAAGGAGGTCACGCCGAGCACGCTGGTCCTCTCGCTGCCGGAGACCGCGGCGAAGACCTCGTACCAGGCCAAGGCCGTCTGTTCCATCTTCCGCTGCGGCACCGAGCAGGTCACCATCGGCACGGTGAGCCCGGCGACGGGCGCGGCCGGCAGCAGGGTCACGGTGACGGTGACGGGCACGGCGCTGCACGAGGAGGACGTCGTGCAGCTCTACGTCAACGGCAAGGAGATCGAGGCGAAGACCACCGCCGTCTCCGCCGACCGCAGGACGCTCACGGCGGTCCTCGACCTGACCGGCGTCCCGACGGGCACCTGGTCCCTCAGCGTCATCACCCACAACGGAGTGCAGTACCTGCGGAATCCGTTCACGGTCACCGCCGCCCCGTTGACGAGCACCAAGCCCCCGGTGATCAGCGGCCAGGCGAAGGTCGGGGCGAAGCTGACGGCGGGCACCGGGTCCTGGACGGCGGCGCCGTCCTCGTACGCGTACCAGTGGAAGGCGGACGGTACGGCGATCGCGGGCGCGACCGGAGCCACGTACACCGTCCCGGCGAAGCTGCTCGCCAAGAAGATCACGGTCACCGTCACCGCCCGCCGCAGCGGCCACCCGGACGGCCAGAGCACGTCGGCGGCGGTCACGGTCGCCAAGGGTGACGCACCGAAGGCGTCGGCGAAGCCGGTGATCTCCGGCAAGGTGAAGGTGGGCGCCAAGCTGACGGCCGGGAAGGGCACATGGGCGCCGAAGCCGACGGCGTACACCTACCAGTGGAAGGCGAACGGTACGGCGATCGCGGGCGCGACGGGTGCGACGTACACCGTCCCGGCGAAGCTGCTCGGCAAGACGGTGACGGTCACCGTCACGGCGGCGCTGACCGGCCACAGCAGTGGCAGCGCCACCAGCGCGGCGGTGAAGGTCGCGAAGGGTGACGCACCGAAGGCGTCGGCGAAGCCGGTGATCTCGGGCAAGGCGAAGGTGGGCGCCAAGCTGACGGCCGGTGCGGGCAAGTGGTCGCTGAAGCCGACGTCGTACAGCTACCAGTGGTACGCGAACGGCAAGGCGATCGCGAAGGCGACGGGGTCGAAGCTGACGCTGAAGGCGGCGCAGCGGGGGAAGAAGATCACGGTGAAGGTCACGGCGCACCGCACGGGCCACGCGAGCGGCGCGTCGACGAGCGCGGCGACCAAGGCGGTCGCCCGCTGACGCCCACCCCAGCCCGTCCGGCGTTTGAGGACGGAACCCTTGCTGGGGTGGGCCCGGCGCTCAGAGGCCCCTGAGGTACGAGACCCTCGAAGGTCGGCCGCCCCCCACAGCCCCGCTTCCGTCCTCAAACGCCGGACGGGCTGCGTGGCCCCCCACCGCCGGGCGGGCCGGGGAAAGGCCCACCCCCACCAGCTCCGTCAACGCGTTGACCCGGAAGTCCGCCGCCCCCACCACATCCGGATGCTCCGCCCACCAGTGCCCGTACGCCCCCCGCCGCAGATGCGCCGTCCGCAGCCCCGCCGCGGCGGCGGGGAACAGGTCGTCCGCCGGGTGATCGCCCACGTACAGCGTCGCCGACGGCTCCGCCTCCGCCACCTCCACCACCCGCGCGAAGAACGCCGGATCCGGCTTCCGTACGCCCCACTCGCCCGAGGTCACCACCAGATCCGCCGGCAGGTCCAGCGCCCGCAGCAACTCCCCGGCCCGCACCGTCCCGTTCCCCGCCACGACCACCCGCACTCCCGCCGCCCGCAGCTCCGCGAGCGCCGGCCGCACGTCCGGGTAGAGGTCCGACTCGTCGAGGTGCTCACCGCGCCCGGCGGCGGCCCGGGCGAGGTACGCCTCGTCGACGTCCATGTCCGGCCGCAGCACCCGCAGCGCGTCCGTGGCGTCACGCCCCTGGGCGACGGCCGCGCCCACCAGCGCGCTGAGCGTGTGCGCGGGCACGCCGAGCCAGTTGGCCCAGGAGGCCCAGTGGCGGTCGTCGCGTACGAGGGTTTCGCCGATGCCGAGGACGATCGTTTCCATCACCGTGCCGACACTAGGCGTGAGGATGCCGTGCCAGGGCTCTCATTCGGTGAGTCGGCCCGCACGAGTGACCAGGAGTACCCCGCGGCCCGCGCACGGAGGCCCCGGGCCCTGGTCCCGTGCGCGCGCCTCGCTCGTATGCTCGGTTCATGACCGATCCTGATCCTCAGAGCGGACGTCCCACCTCCAACGCCATGCGGCGCGCGCTCAAACGCGCCCGTGACGGTGTCGCCCTCGACGTCACCGAGGCCGCCGTCCTGCTCCAGGCGCGCGGCGACGATCTGACGGACCTCGCGGCGTCCGCCGCCCGGGTCCGGGACGCGGGCCTGGCGGCGGCGGGCCGGCCGGGCGTAATCACGTACTCGCGCAAGGTCTTCATCCCCCTCACCCGCCTCTGCCGTGACAAGTGCCACTACTGCACCTTCGTCACCGTCCCCGGCAAGCTCCGCCGCGCGGGCCACGGGATGTTCCTCTCGCCCGACGAGGTGCTGAAGATCGCCCGTGACGGCGCGGCGATGGGCTGCAAGGAAGCGCTGTTCACCCTCGGCGACCGCCCCGAGGACCGTTGGCCCGAGGCACGGGAGTGGCTGGAGGCGGAGGGGTACGACGACACCCTCGCGTACGTACGGGCGATGGCGATCCGGGTCCTGGAGGAGACGGGCCTGCTGCCCCACCTCAACCCGGGCGTGATGACCTGGACCGACCTCCAGCGGCTCAAGCCCGTGGCGCCCTCCATGGGGATGATGCTGGAGACGACGGCGACCCGCCTGTGGTCCGAGCCGGGCGGCCCGCACCACGGCTCCCCGGACAAGGAACCGGCCGTACGGCTCCGGGTCCTGGAGGACGCGGGCCGCTCCAACGTGCCCTTCACCACCGGCATCCTGATCGGTATCGGCGAGTCGTACGAGGAGCGCGCCGACTCCCTCTTCGAGCTGCGCAAGACGGCCCGCGCCTACCACGGCATCCAGGAAGTCATCGTGCAGAACTTCCGCGCCAAGCCGGACACGGCGATGCGCGGGATGCCGGACGCGGAGCTGGAGGAGCTGGCCGCCGCCATCGCGGTGGCCCGGCACATCCTCGGCCCCTCGGCCCGCATCCAGGCCCCGCCGAACCTGGTGGACGCCGAGTACGCGCTCCTCATCGGCGCGGGCATCGACGACTGGGGCGGGGTGTCCCCGCTCACCCCCGACCATGTGAACCCGGAACGCCCCTGGCCGCACATCGACGAACTGGCCGCGAAGACCGCCGAGTCGGGCTTCACTCTCCGCGAACGCCTCACCATCTACCCGGAGTTCATTCAGCGCGGGGAGCCCTGGCTCGACCCCCGCCTCCTCCCGCACGTCCGGGCCCTGGCCGACCCGGAGACGGGCCTGGCCCGCGAGGACGCGCTCCCCGTCGGTCTGCCCTGGCAGGAGCCGGACGAGGGCTTCACCTCCTCCGGCCGCACCGACCTGCACACCACGATCGACACCGAGGGCCGCACCGGCGACCGCCGTGACGACTTCGACGAGGTGTACGGGGACTGGGAGGCGCTCCGGGAGGCGGCGGCGCCCGGCATGGTCCCGTCCCGGATCGACGCCGACGTACGGCAGGCACTCAGCCAGGCCGCCGACGACCCGACGAAGCTCACCGACGACCAGGCCCTCGCCCTGCTCCACGCGGACGGCCCGGCGCTGGACGAGCTGTGCCGGATCGCGGATGCGCTGCGCCGGGACGTGGTCGGTGACGAGGTCACGTACATCGTCACGCGGAACATCAACTTCACCAACGTCTGCTACACCGGCTGCCGCTTCTGCGCCTTCGCCCAGCGCCGCACGGACGCCGACGCGTACACGCTCTCCCTGGACCAGGTCGCGGACCGGGCGGCGCAGGCGTGGGATGTGGGCGCGGTCGAGGTCTGCATGCAGGGCGGCATCCACCCGGACCTGCCGGGCACGGCGTACTTCGACATCGCGCGGGCGGTGAAGGAGCGCGTCCCCGGCATGCACGTCCACGCGTTCTCGCCCATGGAGGTCGTCAACGGCGCGACCCGCACCGGCATGTCGATCCGCGACTGGCTGACGGCGGCCAAGGAGGCGGGACTCGACTCGATCCCCGGTACGGCGGCGGAGATCCTGGACGACGAGGTCCGCTGGGTCCTCACCAAGGGCAAGCTGCCCACGGCCACCTGGCTGGAGGTCATCAGGACGGCGCACGAGGTGGGCCTGCGCTCGTCCTCGACGATGATGTACGGGCACGTGGACCAGCCCCGCCACTGGCTGGGCCACTTCCGCACGCTGGCTCAACTCCAGCAGGAGACCGGCGGCTTGACGGAGTTCGTCACGCTCCCCTTCATCCACACCAACGCCCCGGTCTACCTGGCCGGCATCGCCCGCCCGGGCCCGACGGACCGCGACAACCGGGCCGTCACGGCGATGGCGAGGCTCCTCCTGCACCCCCACATCACCAACATCCAGACGAGCTGGGTGAAGCTCGGCACGGAGGGTGCGGCGGAAATGCTCCGCTCGGGCGCGAACGACCTGGGCGGCACGCTGATGGAGGAGACCATCTCCCGTATGGCGGGGTCGAGTTACGGCTCGTACCGCTCCATCCAGGGCTTGCAGGAGATCGCCGACCTGGCCGGCCGCCCGTCCCGCCCCCGCACGACGCTGTACGGCGAGGTCCCGGCCGAACGGGTCGCAGCGGCCACGGCCTCGGACGGCCACCTACCGGAGCTGCTGCCGGTGGTGCCGGGCTGAGGGGTGTGGGAGGGGAAGGCGGGCGCGGGCCGGGGCCGTCCCCCTTCCCCCACTACGGGTGGCAGCCCTCTGCCGCCATGATGACGGGCAGGTGGGCTCGCAGGAGCTTTACGAGGGCCTCACGGCGTTCGACGATGTCCTTCGGGTTGTCCACCCCGTCGATTTCCAGAATGTACTGGCTCTTCTTCCCTTTGTACGTGCACGCCTGCACGGCCATCGCTCCGTGGTCCGCGACGGTGGCGCCGTCACCGATGCCGTCGGCTGGTGCAGGGTTGCCCAGCCGCCGCATACTCCGCTCCGTGGCCTTCAGCAGGTCGAAGTCGGGCTCCTCCACGTTGCCCCGCACGTAGAGGGAGAGCTTGCCGTCCACGTACACCTGGCAGCGCGGTTGCTCCGGAGCGGAGATACCGTCGTCGACCTTCAGTTTCTCGCCTTCCGGAAGGAACGGGGCGACGAGGGCGGAGTCCACTTTCCTCCCGCACAGCTCCGAGACCTCGAACGTCTTCTGGGAGCTGCACCCTGCCGACCCGACCGCGACCGCCGCGAGCAGTGCGGCACCGCGCGCGGGCATGGTGAGGTCCTTCCGCGTGGTTCGCATCACCCTCCTCCCTTGAGGCCCTTGACCCGACTGTTCGCATCGTAGGCTGCACCGTTGATCTCGCCGGTGATGACGAACCGGCTACTGCCGTGGTCGGGATTGGCCTTGATCCAGGCGTCAGCGAGCGCTTGCAGCTGCCGCTCCCTGCCGACGAAGGTCTTTTCGTTCTCCTGCTGCTGGATCGTGTCGATCCGCTTCTGTTCCTGCTGCTGCCACTCGTAGGTCACCGCGTCGACGCCACGCTGCGCGATGTCACCGACCCCCGGCACGAAGTTCACGATGCTGCCGAATCCGTGGTACATCCACTTCGCATCCCACGTGGGGTCGTCCTTGTCGGTCACCAGGGCTTGGTACCGTGCCTGTTCGAGGAACCCGACGGTGCCGCCCGCGCGCAGCAGGGTCTCGTTCGGGTCCTCCGCGTTGTTTTCGCGGATGTCCCTCACGATTTCCTGGTTCAGACCCTCGTTAACATGCCGTAGGAGTTCTGGTCGCGGGAGACCTGCTTCGAGACCTCCAGCAGCTGGTCCCGGTCCAGCAGCCTCGCGTCCTTGGGGTCGTCGGCCAGCGCACTGGCGGAGTGGTGCACCACGTCCCCGTGGTTCGTCAGGACGATCGCCATGTCGTCCCGCATCGCGGCGGGGAAGTCGTCGCCCCGCTCCGCGAGGTACTTGAGCGAGCTGTCGAGCACCTGCCGGTGCTGTCCGGTGTGTTCGACGGGGCGCGCGGACCTGTCATCCGGGTCGACCCCGGTCGCGGCTGCGACGAGGGCGTTACCGGTCGCCTCGTAGCTCGCGTTCGGGCCCGTGTAGTCGCTCGCGGACTTCCCGTATCCCATGGAGTCGGGCACCACGTCGTTGAAGGGCTTGCGGTCCTTGAGGACGTGCTGGGCGTTGTCCTGCGGGTCGGTCGAGCTGAAGAAGTCCGTCGCCGCGTCGGGGTTGTGGGCCAGCGCCTTCATGAACCCGGTCATCGGGTCCGTACCGGCGTCGTTGTTCTCCCCGTAGTGGAGCTGGTCGATCTTCGCGTACGACGGGAGCTTGTCCCAGGGCAGCACGTCCTCCCGGTGCTTGCCGCCGGGACCCGGGTCCTTGACGTCCCCGGTGTTCTCCTTCTCGAACTTGACGAGCGCGTTGCCGTAGTCGTTGAGGAACTCGCCCTCGTACTTGCCGTGGCGCATGAGGTTGCTCATCGCCTGGAACCCGTAGACGCGGGTCTGGCTGGTGCCCTTGCCGTTGCCGACGTCCTCGCCGCCGAGGGCGACGGCCTTCTCCTTCCACGCCTCCATGCCCTCGCTGTTGGAGTGCGATGCGGTGGCCAGCGTGGTGCCGAGCTGCTTCTCCAGCGTGCCGAGCAGCTCCATGCGCTTCTCGCGGTCCTCCCGCGTGCCCGTGGCCCCGCCGTCGCGGTTCTCCCAGCTGTCCAGGTCCACGGCCCCGGCGAAGAACTTCAGCGTCCCTTCCGGGCCGAGGCCGAGGGCCACGCGTTCGGCAAAGACGGGGTCGTTCGGGTGGGCCTTCAGCAGGGCGTTGAAGCGTTCCAGCTGCTCGTTGGCGATCTTGCTGGGGTCCAGCTTGCCCAGGGCGATGAGCTCGTCGGAGTCGTCGATGGACTTCTGCGCCGCGTCGAAGCTCTTGAAGCCGTTCGACTCGAATCCGTGCTTGTCCTTGGCGTGGAAGCGCAGCGCCGTGGCGGCCGTGCTGTCGGTCTCGGCCGCCGCGGTCAGGATGGTGCTGATCTCCCTGGCCACCGCGTCGATCTCCGCCTGCGTCGGCGGCTCGATCTTCGCGTTCCCGGCCGCCTGCGGCGAGGGGACGGCGGCATTCACCATGCCCTTGTCGTTCACGTAGATGTTCTTCTTGGCGGCCCGGCTCACCGCGTCCGCCAAGTCGCTCTTGTGCTCGGTCAGTTTGCTGTGCGCGCCGCTCAGGATCGTGTGCACACTCCGTGCGACGGTGACGACGTCGCCGAACTCCCGCGCCGTGACGGTGACGAAGTCCTTGGTCACCGTCGCGTTCTGCCCCTTCCAGTCGGCCGCCTTGGCCTTGCGGTCCATGTCCGCCGCGCTGACCGCGCCGCCACCGCCGTCGGCCACCTTGACCAACTTGTCGATCATCGCCTGCCAGTCCGTCACCGCAGCCTGGAGCTTGCCCAGCCGCAGATCGTTGAGCTCTTGGAAGGTGACCATGCCGTTCGCCCCCGTGGTTCGCCGTGCTGGCTTACGTGTAGTAGTCCCGGATACGCGAGACGGAGAGGTCGTCACCGCCGGCGGTGCGCATGTCCGTGACGATCTTGACCTCGTCCTTCGCGTGCTCGGCGCGCGAGTAGTCGAGGTGGTTGGAGATGTGCGCACAGGCCTGCTTGAGCGTTCCCGACTTCGTGTTCCAGGCGTCATGCAGTTCGGTCAGGGCGGAGCCCATGTCCAGTCCGTCGTTGAAGAGCTGGATGGACGCGTCGAAGGTGTTCTGCCGGGCGTGGTCGGACGCGGTCGAGAACTGCTGCCGCAGACCGTACGCCAGGTTTCCCAGCGCCCCCAGGACGTCGTTGTGGACGATCAGGTCCCCGTTGTCGCCGCTCCCGCCGCCGCGTTCGGGTGCGACCTGGTTCAGCTGCATGGACGCGTCCTGCTGCGCCCTGGTCTTCGCCTGCTCCCACTCGTCCCACGCCATAGGTCCTCCGTGAAGCCGTACGCCGATTCTTCTTCCGCCATGAGGTTGCCTCTTGCTCCACGTTATCTTTGCTCCTTGATCGTTTGCTGAAGGGGTGTCGGGCGGGTATCTCAGAACCGGCCTTCCGTTTCGTTCTGTCATGACCCGGGCAACTCTTGCGGGGGTCATCCCTGCCGTCACGTGCTGTTGAGACAGGAGCAGAAAATCATGCGAACCCTGCCGATACCGGTACTCGCCCGCAAAGTCCGCCGCCAGGCGCACGCGACCACGGGCGCCTCTCTTTCCTTGCGCAACCACGCCTCCCGCACCGCCGCCGTCCTGGCCGCCGCCGGCCTCCTCGTGCTCGGCACCGCGACGGCCGCGCACGCCGATCCGCCGCAGCACCTTCCCCAGAACGCCGGGGGCTACGAGCAGACCTTCTCGCCCGCCTACGACTACGACGGCGACGGCTGCTACGCCACCCCCGCCATCGGCCCGGACGGCACCCTCGCCCCCGGCCTCAAGACGTCCGGCGCGATCAACGGGAGCTGCCGGGACCAGTGGGACCTGGACAACTCCCAGACGTACGCCCGCTCCAAGTGCAACAACGGGTGGTGCGGCATCGTCTACGCGAGCTACTTCGAGAAGGACCAGGCCGTCCACGGCAGCGGGCTCGGCGGGCACCGCCACGACTTCGAGCACGTCATCTCCTGGGTCAACCAGGCCTCGAACCAGGTGGATTACGTCTCCACCACCCAGCACAGCACCGTCAAGACCTACCCCCGCTCCCAGGTGCGGTTCGACGGCTCCCACCCCAAGGCCGTCTACCACAAGGACGGCCCGAGCACCCACTTCTTCCGCCTCGCCAACAACAACGACGAGCCGCCCGAGAACCACTACGGGAACTGGCGCTACCCCCCGATCGTCGACTGGAACGGCTTCCCCAGCACCGCCCTGCGCGACAAGCTCATGAACGCCGACTTCGGGTCCGCGACCATCAAGGTCACCGACAAGGACGACCGCTTCCGGAACCTCCTCAACAACTCCAAGCCCGCCGGCATCCCCTTCGACCCCTGGGCCTGAGGGGCTCCCAGGCCCTCACGCCAGGGGGAAGGCCCGCCGGTAGTCGCTCGGCGACACCCCGACCTGCCTGAGGAAGTGGTGGCGGAGGTTGTTCGCGGTGCCGAGGCCGCTCAGCTCCCCGATCCTGGAGACCGGCAGGTCCGTCGATTCCAGGAGGCTCTGAGCCCGCCGGATCCGCTGGTTGAGCAGCCATTGCAGCGGAGTCGCCCCGGTGGCCGCCTGGAGCCGCCGGTAGAGGGTGCGCGGGCTCATCGCGGCCTGCCTGGCCAGGTCCTCGACCGTCAGCGGCTCGTCGAGGCGCTCCCGGGCCCAGTCCAGCACGGGCGCCAGCCCCCGGTCGTCGGTGGCGGGCATGGGCTGGTCGATGAACTGCGCCTGGCCGCCGGGCCGGTGGGCCGGTACCACCATGCGGCGGGCCAGCTGGTTGGCCACGTGGGCGCCGAGGTCGCGGCGTACGAGGTGGAGGCAGAGGTCGAGTCCGGCGGTCAGTCCGGCGCTGGTGAGGACGTCGCCGTCGTCCACGTACAGCACCGAGTCGTCGACCTCCACCTTCGGGTAGCGGGCGGCCAGTTGGGACGTGTGCAGCCAGTGGGCGGTGGCCCGGCGGCCGTCGAGGATGCCCGCCTCGGCGAGGGCGAAGGCTCCCGTGCACAGGGAGACCATGCGGGCGCCGGAGTCGTAGGCGCGGCGCAGAGCGGTGATCAGTTCCGGCGGCAGTGGCCGGCCCTCGTCGACGCAGGCGTCGGGCACCGAGGGCACGATGACCGTGTCGGCGCCGACGAGGTCGGTGAGTCCGTAACGGGTGTGCAGGGACAGGCCGGTCGTCCCGTTCGCGGGAGTGCCCGGGTCCTGGCCGGGCTCGCCCGTGCCGCAGAGCCGCAGGTCGTACCACGGCTCCGCCAGATCGGGCTGCGGCTTCCCGAGCACCGTGCAGGGGATGCTCAGTTCGTACAGATCCCAGGAAGGGACGTGCATCTCCTCGGTCACGACCACGGCGACGGAACCAGCGCTCATGCTCCTCAGCGTATGGCAGGAATTTGGTGATCGCCGTCATCGCTGTCACTTCTCCGGTCCGCCCCCGGCTGCGAGCGTGGTGCGTACGTGATCAACCGGCCCAGGCGTGGGCATACGTACGGGAGTTGAGGCATGGGTACCGAGCGTTCGGCCGTCACCGTCATCGGGCTGGGGCAGATGGGATCGGCGCTGGCCGCCACCCTGCTGGAGCGGGGGCACCCGACCACCGTGTGGAACCGTTCCGCGCAGAAGGCGCAGCCGCTGGTCGAGCGAGGCGCCCGGCCGGCCGCGACGCCCGAGGAGGCGGTCGCGGCGAGCCCGCTGGTCATCGTCTGCGTCCTGGACCACGACGCCCTGCACGCCACCCTCGACCCCGTCGCGGGCTTCCTGGCGGGCAAGACCCTGGTCAACCTCACCTCCGGGTCACCGGAACAGGCCCAGGAGGCCGAGGCGTGGGCCCGCGCGCACTCCGCCGACTATCTCGACGGCGCGATCATGACCACTCCGCCGGGGGTCGGCAGCCCCGAGATGATGTTCCTCTACAGCGGGTCGCGGACCGTCTTCGAGACCCACCGCCCGACCCTGACGGCCCTCGGCGACCCCCTGCACCTTGGCGCCGAGCCGGGTCTGGCCTCCCTCTACGACGCCGCCCTGCTCGGCCTGATGTGGTCCACCATGACCGGCTGGCTGCACGGCACCGCCCTGGTCGGCGCGGAGAAGACCGAGGCCACGGCCTTCACCCCGGTCGCGATCCGCTGGCTGAGCGCCGTGACCGGCTTCCTGACCACCTACGCCGCCCAGGTCGACGCCGGCCGCTACCCGGGCGACGACGCCACCGTCGACGTACAGATCGCGGCCATCGACCACCTCCTGCACGCCGCGGCGGCCCGGGGCATCGACAACGCCCTGCCCGAACTCCTCAAGGCCACCATGGAACGCACCCGGGACCTGGGCCACGGCTCCGACAGCTACGCGAGCGTCATCGAGGTCCTGAAGAAGGGGGCGGGCAGCGCGTGACCATGACCCCGTCGGCCACCACGACAACACCCGCTCCAGCCGCGCCTCCGCGCTGGACGGACCTGCTCGCCGCCGCCACCGAGGACAACCTGGCCGCCCTGGAGGAGGCGGCCGGGCGGGACTGGTCGCGCCCCGCCCACGGCCTCGACTGGACCTGCCGCCAGACGCTGGACCACCTCGCCCTCGGCCTGACCGGTTACGCGGGCCTGCTCATCGCCCGCCCCGCCGACCGCTACATCACGCTCTTCGCCTCCCTCGACCCCCAAGCCGCCATCCCCGACTGCCTGGACGGCCTCCGCGTCGCCGCCACCTTCGCTCTCTCCACCATCCGCGACACCCCGCCGGAGGTACGGGCCTGGCACCCCTGGGGCACCTCCGACGCCGCCGGCTTCGCCGCCATGGCGGTCACCGAACTCGCCCTCCACACCTACGACATCACCCGCGCCCTCGGCGTCCCGTGGGCCCCGCCCGAGACCACTTGCGCCGCCGTCCTGGCCCGCCTCTTCCCCGACGCGCCTTCCGGGCACAGCCCCTCCGGCACGCTGCTGTGGTGCACGGGCCGCGCCCCGCTCGCCGGGCTGCCCCGGCGCGTGGACTGGCGGTGGGACGGCACCGTGCGCGGCGATCTGCCGCGTACCGGAGTGCCCGCCGGGTGACGTCCTGCGGTACGTCCCCGACGAGTGACCGCCGCACCGGCCCGGCCCGGGCGGTCAGCCCAGGGTGAGCTGGAAGTGGGCCGTGTCCCGGGAGCCGGGGGTCGGAGTGCTGACCTCCACCGTGACCGGAATCCCCTTCCGGGACGGCTTGAGGCGGAGGGGGACGGTGCGTTCGTCGTCCTCGGGGAGGGGCTGTGCGAGGGCGGCGGTTGAACGGGCGTGGTTCAGCCATTCCACGTCGTACCCGGCGTGGTCCTCGTCGCTCGCCTCGCCCGCCCGGACGTCGAGAGGTGGGGAGTACGAGTCCCCGTCGAGGGCCAGGTCCTCGTCGGTGCCGTTCTCGTAGGTCACGGTGAGGCTGTAGGTGCCGTCGTCGTGGGCCTCGGGGCGGCTGACGGTGACGCGCAGCCCGTCCTCGTACCGGGCCGTCGCACCGGGCCCGAGCGGTTGGTACGCGCTGCCCGACCGGCCGGGCTGCTCCATCTGCCCGTCACCGTCGAGGCTCTTCTCGAACTCCGTCACCGCGTGCGCCGCGAGCGCGAACAGCGCGAGAAGAGCGATCGCCGCGATCCAGCAGCCGTGGAACCACCGCGAGCCGTCGGCGGCGGGTGGCGTCTCTGCTGCGGTGGCCGCTTCTTCCGTGTCCATGACGCCCACGGTAGGAAGCGGACGCCGCGTGATCATGAGCGTCCGTACTCAGGGGCGGTTGAGTAGAGGCGAGCGGGCCGGCGGGATGACGTGATGGGGCCGCCTTCTCACCAGCCGCGCTGCGCCGCTCCCAGCACCGTACTGCCGATGGACGCGGCGAGGCGTTCGGCGCGGGAGAGGTCGCCGTACTTGTCCACGTGCACGAACACCGTGTGGTGGTCCGCCCGTTCCCCCCACGCGGCCGTGTCGCCGTTGAACGCGATGCCCACACCGTCGTACGTCGCCATGCCGTACGAGTCGAACTCCGGCTCGTCCGGCCACCGGCCCTCCCAGTCGATGCCCGCCACGCCTCGGCCGAGCGCCCGCACGAAGCGTTCCTCCACCGTCCCGAGCGGCGCTCCAGCCATCACCGACAGAGGCAGCTCTGCCTCCAGCGCGGCATCGCCCGCCGTGCTCACGTCGAGGTCGAAATCCGCGAAGTCGCCCGTAGCCGGGTCGTGGCGGCTCTCCAGGTAGTCGAACGGCCCCTCCGGCAGCACGGCGGCCATCCTGCGCACGTCCGCGACGGTGAACAGCTCGGCATGGAGCAGGACTTCGTCGTCGCGCTCCTCCAGCATCCCGCAGAGACGCACAGCCTGCGCGTACGCCTCGGCCGCGTCGGTGGTACGGAGAACGGGGTACGCCACGGAGTTGCCCATGCCCGCACTCTCACACCGCCTCGTGCCCGCCCGCCACCCGAATTGCGCGCAGCCGTGCGCGTGTGAGGGCCCGCGCCCCCGCCCGGTGAGGACGGGGACGCGGGCCCTCGGGACGTACGCCGGCCGGTTCAGGCCCCGGCCGCGAACTCCACGAAGGCCGCCCAGGCGGGGGCGGTGATGAGGAGGGCGGGGCCGGTGGGGGTCTTGCTGTCGCGTACGGGGACGAGGCCGGGGTAGCCGTCCGCGACCTCGATGCAGTTGTTGGGGCCCCCGTCGCTGTAGCTGGACTTGCGCCAGGTCGCGGTGGAGAGGTCGGGGGTGGTCGCGGGTGCTACCCCTTCCGTACGTCGTCGATGAAGGCGGTCCAGGCGGGCGCGGCGATCACGAGGGCGGGGCCGGTCGGGACCTTGCTGTCGCGTACGGGGACCACGCCGGGGTAGCCGTCCGCCACCTCGATGCAGTTGTTCAAGCCCCCGTCGCTGTAGCTGGACTTGCGCCAGGTGGCTGTCGAGAGGTCGGGCGTGCGCTTCATGATCCTCTGAACTCCTTCAGGACGCCCCTGATGAAGGCGATGGAGTCGGGCGGGGGCAGCGACCGATCCCGTGCCCGATCGTAGGACAGCCGGGCGCGCGTCACGTCTTCCGGATCTTCCAGCAGTTCAGAGCACTGGTTGCCTTCCATGTAGGCAACGGCACTCCCGTCCTCCTGCCACATCAGTGTGAGGGAGCCGTCCATCAGATGATGCGCCCCGGCCGAGAGCGGAAGGACCTGAAGGGTGACCATCGGCAGCTCTGCGATCTCGATCAGATGCTCCAACTGGGCCTCCCAAACTTCCGCGCTGCCCACCTGACGCCGTAGCCCGTACTCGTCGATGATGATCCGGACGGTCGGAGCCGGGTTGCGGTAGAGCAACTGCTGACGGCCCAGTCGCGCTATGACCTGCTCCTCGACGGACTCGGCTTCGCTCTCCGTTTCCTGGTCGCCGGACAACAAGGCGCGAGCCACCTCCTCGGTCTGGAGCAGACCCGGAATGCCGAGCGTGAACAGGTGCATGATGCGGGCCGAGAGCTCCAGCCGCGCGGCTTCCTTGTACTTGTCCTTGAAGACCTCCCTCCGCGCCACCTTCCACAGCTCGACGAGCAGCCCGCCCGTCTTGTAGAACCGGTCCAGGTCCTCCATCACTGCGAGCTTCGAGAGCCGTTTGCCTGTCTCCAGGCGGTACAAGTAGCTCTTGTCGTAGCGGGTCTTCTCCGCGAGCTGGCCGAGCGACAGCCCCGCCTGCTCCCGTAAGAACTTCAGCGCGCGCCCCAGCGCCGCGCGCCCGGACTCCGCTTCGACTTCCACTTCCGCGACTTCGGTCATCCCCGACCCCTTGCCGTTGTCCTGTGCACAGGCAATCGCGTGCCTCTGTCGAGCGTAGGGCGGCGGCCGTGACGATGGGGGCACGAACGGTAATCGCCACCCGTCAGGGACACGCGACCCCCACGCGCTAAGGACGCCGACATGATCGAGACCTCGCAGCTCCGCCTCCTCCCCTGGAGGTCCCCCGAGGGCAAGCCCTGCTATCTGAGCACCAGCGACCCCAACAGCCGGGTCTCCCGCCTCGCCGACAAGGTGGAGGAGGAGCAGATCGAGTGCGGCAACGTCGTGCTGGAGGGGGCGCAGGAAGTGCTGGCGGACCAGGTGGCCGGGGAGGTCGCCCTACGGTTCGCGCTGACGCAGGCCGTGCTGTCCCTGAGGGACGTGCTGCTCATCGCGCACAGCCGGGGGGAGCGGCTGCCCGATCCCGAGGTCCGCTGACAGACTGACCCCCATGCCCGCGATTCCGCCCCGCCGCCTCTCCCTCCAGCAGATCGTCGAAGGGCAGCGGCGCGCCGCGTTCGTCGGGCGGGAGAGCGAACTCGATCTGTTCCGGCGGAACTTCGCCGTTCCGCCCGAAGACCCTCGCCACCGGTTCGTCTTTCATGTGCGGGGTAACGCCGGGGTCGGCAAGACCTCGCTCGTGCACGAATGGCAGCAGGTGGCAGGGGAGGTCGGGGCGCTCTCCGCGTCCGTCGATGAAGCGGCCGACTCCGTGCCGGAGCTTCTGTCTTCTGTGGCCGGGCAGTTCGCCGAGCAGGGGCATCCGCTGCGGGCGCTGGACCGGATGCTGGTCACGTACCGGCGTGCTCTCCACGACATGGCCGGGCGGCTCGCGGCCGACGGGGACGAGCCCTCGCCCGCCGCCCTCGCCGCCGCGCAGGCCGGGCTGATCGCGGCCGGGGCGATCCCGGTGGTCGGGGCGCTCGCCGGCGGCATCGATCCGGCGGTCGTGGCGCGGGGCGCCGGCGGGCTGCGGGCGGTGTTCGGCGGGCGGGCCCGGCAGCAGGAGGAGGCACGGCTGCTGGCGGAGCCGGTACGGGTCCTCACGCCGGTGTTCGTCGCCGAGCTCGGGCGGGTCGCGGACGCCGTGCCGTGGGTCGTGCTGTTCCTGGACACGTACGAGCGCACCGCGCCCCTGCTGGACCGGTGGCTGGCGGACCTGCTGCTGCGCGGCCGGTACGGAGAGCTGCCCGCCAACCTGGTCCTGACCCTGGCCGGGCAGCGGCGCCTGCATCCCGCGCACTGGGGCGATCGGGGCCGCCTGGTGGCCGACGTACCGCTGGGGCCGTTCACGGAGGCCGAGTCGCGTCAACTCCTCCACGGGCGCGGGGTGGTGGAGGAGCCGGTGGTACGGGAGGTGCTGCGGCTCTCCGGCGGGCTGCCGGTCCTGGTGTCGACGCTCGCCGCCAACCCGGGCGCGGCCGGCGAGGCGAACGCGACCGCCGTCGAGCGCTTCCTGGCCGGCGAGAGTGACCCGGCCCGCCGGGCGGCCGCGCTCGCCTGCGCGCTGCCACGGCGGTTCGACGAGGACCTGGTGGCCGTGGCCGTCGGCGCACCGGAGGGCGGGTCGTACGCCGTGCCGGGGCTCTACGACTGGCTGCACGAGCTGCCGTTCGTCGCCGAGCGGCACTCCGGCCACTCCCGCTACCACGCCGTCGTCCGGGCCCCGATGCTCCGCCTCCAGCGCACCGGATCGCCGCGCCGCTGGAAGGCGGCGCACGACCGGCTGGCCGAGGCCTTCGCCGCCCGCCGGGACGCGGCGGCCGAGGGGGTCGACCCGGAACGGCTCTGGGCCGAGCAGCCCTGGCGCCGGGCGGCCCTGGAAGTGCTCTACCACCAGCTGTGCGCCCGCCCCCGCACCGCGCTGCCCGAGGCCCTGCGCGCCGGGATCGCGCTCTGCTCCCAGCGGCCGTCCCGCGCCCGCTACTGGGCACGGACCCTCGCGGAGGCGGGCGAGGACACCGACAACGCCGTACTGCGGGAGTGGGGCCGGGACCTGCTCGCCGCCATAACGGACCACGGCCCGCGTCCCACCGCCGCCCTCGGGCTGCTGCTGACCCGGGCCGAGCTGACCGATACGGACCGGGCGGCCGCGCTCGTGGTGCGGGCCTGGGACCGGTTCCGGGCCGGGGAGCTGGAGGCCGCCCTGTCCGACCACGGGCGGGCGATCGCCGTGGACCCGCGCAGCGAACGTGCCCACCAGGGGCGGGCGGTGATCCTGCGGTCGCTCGGGCGGTACGAGGAGGCGCTCGCCGACCTGGACCGGGCCGAGGAGATCGCGCCCGCCTGGGCCTGGGCGGTGCGCGAGCGCGGGGAGACGTACCGGCGGATGGGCCGCCTGGAGGAGGCCCTGACCGTGCTGGACCGGGCGCACGCCCTGGACCCGTCCGACGCGGTGCCGCTGGGCAGCCGGGGCCTGGTCCGCCATGGGCTGGGCCGGCACGAGGAGGCGCTCGACGACTTCGACCGGGCGGTCGCGCTGTGGCCGGAGTACGCCTGGGCGCTGGTCCGGCGGGCCCGGGTCCGCACCGGCCTGGGCGACCGGGTGGGGGCCCTCGCCGATCTGGACCGGGCCGAGGAGCTTGCCCCCGGGCTCGCGGGGACGGAGGGGGAGCGGGGCGAGGTGTACCGGGCGACGGGGCGGTACGAGGAGGCCGTGGCCTGCTACGACCGGGCCATCGCGATGGACCCCGGCTACGCCTGGGCCCACGGCAGCAGGGCGCTGGCGCTGGAGGCCCTGGGGCGGATCGCGGAGGCGCGCGCGGACCTGGACCGGGCGCTGGAGCTGGACCCGGAGTACGGCTGGGCGCGGGCACAGCGGGAGCGGCTGGGGTGACCGGAGCGTAGGGGGGAGCAGGGCTTGCGGGGCGCAGGGCGCGCGGGGCGTCGCGTGGGCGGTCGGCGCTGCTCGTACCTCACCGACATTCGGACGAATTGGTTGAACGGCCGTTGAAGGCATTCGGCCGAAAAATGCTTTGCCGGGGTGCGGGCGTCGGTCGGGGCGGTAGTGGCGGAGGCCTTTTACGGTCATTCCGGCGAGTTGTGGTGCGTGGAATTGTCCTGACGGCTTGTTCGGTGCGGTCGAACCGGGGAGATGGGTCGACTACTCGCCTATTCGCGTTGGTCCGATTCCCGGCCGTCACGGCCGAAGAGCAGGCCGAAAGCGTGCACCGTTCTCAGGAGTGCCCCGCACGCGCGACCGGGGGCGAATGGGGGAGTGGTGTCGCTGCTTCGGTGTGTTGTCCGTCGGCCGGCCGACGGACCGGTCGGTGAGCCGGCCGGTGGATCAGCGGGTGAGCCGGTCGACCGGCCGGCCGGTGCGGACCCGGGCCGTGCGCCGGCCGGTGCGGGCCCGCGTCATGGGTCAGCCGGTGTGGCCCCGCGGCATGGGTCAGCCGGTGTGGCCCCGCGTCATGGGTCAGCCGGTGTGGACCCGCGTCATGTTCTTCTCCGCGAGCGGCGCGTAGTACTCGGTGAACAGCTTGCCGACCAGCTCGCCCCGGCTGGAGACGCCGACCTTCTCGAAGACCGCCTTGATGTGGTCGCGGACCGTGTGCGGCGACAGGTGCAGCTGTGCGGCGATCTCGCCGGTCGGCAGGCCGCGCGCGATGTACTGGGTGACCTCGGTCTCGCGGTCGGTGAGCTCGTACGCGTCCACGATCAGCGGCACGATCTCGGAGGTCTTCGCCGGTTCGATCACCACCGCCGCCGCGCCGAGTCCGCCGTTCGCCTCGCGCAGGCAGGAGGCGTGGCAGACCAGCCAGCGGCCCGCACGGTTCCGTACGCGGGCGCGCGCCTGGCCGCGGTCCCGCTCCTGCGCGACGGCGCGCGCCTTCATCGCCGTCGCCTGGACCCAGGCCGGTACGCGGATGCCCTGCGGCGACGGCACGGCGGGGCCTTCGGGGAGGGTATCGAGGTAGGCCAGGGCGTCGTCGTTGACCGACATCAGCGCACCGCTCGCGTCGAACAGGAGGAGCCCGGGGCCG
Source organism: Streptomyces cyaneofuscatus (assembly GCF_000718135.1). Lineage (GTDB taxonomy): Bacteria > Actinomycetota > Actinomycetes > Streptomycetales > Streptomycetaceae > Streptomyces > Streptomyces cyaneofuscatus. The sequence goes on from NZ_JOEM01000013.1 coordinate 54,527, forward strand.
TACGGAGCGTCCGGCAGCGGTTGAGGCGACGGCTCGGCGAACGAGCGCAGCTGCTTGGCGAGCGGGGTGAGGACGGAGGCGATCAGCTGCGTCTCGGCGTCGTCGAAGGCCGGGCGGCCCTCCGCCCGGAACAGGCTGATGTGGCCCTGGGGGTGGCCTCCGACGCGCAGGACCGCGCGCAGCTCGTCCTGGAGTCCGCGCGGCCGCATGAAGGTCTGGTACAGCGTGCTGCGCGCGGGCAGGTCGTTGGTGGTCTGGCGGAGTCCGGCGACCGGCACCGAGGCCTGCGCCAGATCGCGGAAGAGATTGACGTTCTCGGTGAACAGCTCGGATTCCCAGTAGACGGCGCAGCCGCCCTCGTCCAGATTCTCCGCACGGATCGGCGCGGTCATCATGCCGGTCACGGGGTCGGTCACGCGCCATACCGCCGCGTCGTACGGCATGAGCCGCCGCAGCTGCGTCGAGGCCTCGGCGAACATGCTGAGGGCGTCGGTGGCCTTCGCGGACCGGGAGAGCAGTTCCGCCCGGCCGACCGAGATGCGCGAGATCATCGAACTCGTCATCCCTTGAATGTGCCAGTTCCTACGGTTCCGTCCAACCCCTCACCTGAGGGAGGCGGTCCTTTCACGCCGTTTCTCCGCCGCACCCCGCCCCCCTTGATTGCGGGATGGGAACCGCGCCCGTATCCCGCAAGTGTGCTGTTCATGCGGATTGGGATTATCGGAGCGGGAATGTTGGGGCGCGCGGTCGCCAGACGGGCCGCGCTGGCCGGTGCGGCGGTCCTGCTGGCGGACCGGAGCATCGGCCAGGCCCGGGTGGCGGCGGCCGAGGCGACGACCGCGGAGTCGGCCGGCACGGTGGTGGCCACGACGCTGGCCGCGGCGCTCCGGCCGGAGATCGTGATCTTCGCGATCCGGTGGCCCCAGGCTCTGGAGCTGACCCGGCTGCACGCCGGTCTGCTGACCGGCAAGGCCGTGGTGGACCTGAGCGTTCCGTCGCGGACCGATCCGGAGTCGAGCGCGGTCCGCCAGCTCGTCTGCCTCGCCCCGCAGGTGCGCTGGGTCAAGGCTCTGACCACCGCCGACGCCGGCGCGCTGCACAGCGGGTACAGCGAGGGCCTTCCGGTGGACGTGTTCGTCGCCGCCGACGACGAGGGCGCCAAGGTGGCCGTCGTGGAGCTGTTCGACCGGTCCGGTCTGCGGGCCTTCGACGCCGGAGGCCTGGACAACGCCTGGGTGCTGGAAGGCATGGGGCGGCTGGGGCAGGAGGTGGGAGAGCGGCTTCAGCTCAGCGAGAGCTGGAGCTTCAAGTTCATGCCCAGTTGGTGATCTCCCGGACACTGCGGTTGAGTTTCAGGAAGGCGTTCACACATGTCTACGCACCATCAATTCTCCGTTCTCGGTCCACTCGTCGTCCAGGGCGCGCACGGGCCCGTGCGCCTCGGCGGTAATCGGCAGAGAATCCTGCTGACCTTGCTGTTGCTGGAGGCCAACCGGGTGGTCGGCGTGGGCCGGCTGATCGAGGCGATCTGGCGGGAGGCGCCGCCGGCGACGGTCCGCAGCCAGTTACGGATATGCGTGTCCGGCCTGCGAAGACTTCTCTCGGCCGCCGGCGTCGCGGCCCAGATAGAGACGCACCCTTCCGGCTATCTGATCCGTGTGCCGCGCGCGCATCTCGATCTGTCCCACTTCGAGGACCTGCTCAGCCGGGCGCGGGCCGAGGCGCGATCGTCGCCGGAGGACGCGGTCGTCCTGTTCCAGCAGGCCCTCCAGCTCTGGCAGGGGCCGGTCGGTGCCGGGCTCGACAGCGAGCTGCTGGAGACCGTGGCCCTGAAGGTGAACGAGGACCGGCTGTCCGCGATCGAGGACCACATCGAGCTCGAACTGGCTCTGGGCCGGCACCGCCAGGTACTCGGCGAGCTCACCCGCCATGTGACGGAGAACCCCTTCCAGGAGTCGCTGTGCCTCCAGCTGATGCTGGCGCTGTACCGGTCGGGCCGGACGGCGGAGGCGCTGTCCGTCTACCGGGACACGCGCCGGAGGCTGGCGCGTGAGCTGGGGCTGGAGCCGAGCGAGAAGCTGCGCGTGATGGAGCGGATGATCCTGGACGGCCGCTCGGCGGGGGAGCTGTCACCGGCATTCGTAGCCGCGACATCGAGGTCCGGCCTGGCCGGGGCGGCCGCCGGGCCGCAGGACCGGATCGGGCCGCAGGACCGGATCGCTCTGCTGGAGCGCGAGATCGCGGATCTGCGCGACGCGAGCGTACGTCCCGGCTGACCGCTGACCGCTGACCGCTGACCGCTGACCGCCGACCACGATCCCGTACGCCGAGCCTCCCCATACCCCCTAAGCAGGGGATGGGAGAGGGCCTGGCGGACGAGAACACTGCTCCTCATCGCCGCCGCGCCTGGTGAGACCGCCGCGTGGCCCGGGAGGAAGGACGTGATCGTGGCAGGACGACCTGGACACGCGGACATCGCCGAGAGCGCCATGGACGGGCTCGTCGCGCGGCTCAAGGGTGAGGTCTTCACCCCGGAGGACGCGGGGTACGCGAGGGAGCTGCCGGGCTTCAACCGGATCGGGCAGCACCGGCCGGATGTGATCGTCGCGGCGCAGTCGGCCGAGGACGTGTCCGCCGCGGTCTCCTTCGCCGCCCGCCAGGGGCTCCCCATCGCCGTTCAGGCGACCGGCCACGGCATCGCCGCTCCGGCGGACGGCGGCGTCCTCGTCTCCACGCGCCGGATGAACGCGGTCGCCGTCGACCCGATGACGCGTACGGCGCACGTCGAGGCCGGAGCGCAGTGGCACCAGGTGATCGCCGCGGCGGCGCCGCACGGCCTCGCCCCGCTCAACGGCTCGTCGCCGCTGGTCGGCGTCGTCGGCTACACGCTCGGCGGCGGCCTCGGGCCCCTCGGCCGGCAGTACGGCTTCGCGGCGGACCATGTGACCTGCATCGAGCTGGTCACCGCCGACGGCGGCGTCCGGCAGGTCACGCGCGACCGGCACCCGGACCTGTTCTGGGCGCTGCGCGGCGGCAAGGGCAACTTCGGCATCGTCACCGGTCTCTGGTTCGGCCTGATGCCGGTGCGCCGGCTCTACGGCGGCGGCCTCTACTTCCCGGGCGAGCAGGCGGCGCAGGTGCTCCACACCTGGCGGCAGTGGTCCGCGACCGTGCCGGAGGAGATGACCTCCTCCGTCTCGCTGCTGCGGCTGCCGGACGTGCCGGACGTGCCGGAGTTCCTGCGCGGAACGTTCGCCGCGCATGTACGGATCTCCTTCACCGGCCGCGCCGAGGAGGGCGAGCGGCTCGTCCGCCCGCTGCGCGAGTGCGGTACGCCGCTGGCGGACTCCGTCGCCGAGATGCCGTACACCGAGGTGGGCGAGATCCACCAGGACCCGGCGCACCCGCTCCCGTACCACGAACGCAACATCGTGCTGCGGGAGTTGGGCTCGCAGGCCATGGAGGCGCTGCTGCGGGTGGCCGGGGCCGGTTCGTCCTGCGGTGACCTGATGGTCGAGGTGCGCCAGCTCGGCGGCGCGCTCGCCCGGCCCGCCGAGGTGCCGAACGCGGTCGGCGTCCGCGAAGGCGCGTACACGCTCTCCACGCTCTCGGCGCCCGGTTCGCCGGACGTGGTCCTCGGGGCGATGCAGGAGTGGGGCACGGGCCGCCGCTATCTGAACTTCCTGGCCGGTGCGGACACGGCCGGATCGGCGGCGGAGTGCTTCGCCCCGGAGACCTTGAGCCGGCTGGCGCGGGTGAAGGCCGAGGTCGATCCGGACAACCTCTTCCGGCTCAACCACAACATCGCGCCGCTTCCGTAAGGCGCCGCCGCCCGGCCGCCGCTCGTCCGGATCCCGAGCCGCTCGTTCTTGGCAGGTTCTCGTCACTATTTGGAGTGCATCATGACCACGCACGAGGCCGCGTCCACCGCGGCCGTCAGCACCGCTTCCTCCCCCGGAGCCCGCTCGGACGGGCTGCGCTACGGCGCCCTGTTCGGCCCGGTCGTCTTCGGCGTCACCGCCGCCGGGGTCGCCCTGCCGGACGTGGCGTCCTCCCTCGACGCCTCGGCCACCGCCACGGCCTGGGTCCTGACCGCGCACGCGCTGGCGCTCGGCGTCGGCACGGCGCTGTTCGGCCGCCTCGCCGACACCCGGGGCGTGCGCGCCGCGCTGCTCCTCGGCTCGCTGGCGCTCGCCGTCGGCGCGGTGATCTGCCTCGTCGCGCCGAACCTCGGCGTCCTGGTGGCGGGCCGCTTCGTGCAGGCCGCCGGTTCCGGCGCCATGGCCGCCTGCGCGATGGCGCTCACCGCCTCCGTACCGCCGGAGAGGCGGGCGCAGGTCTTCGCCGGATTCGGGGCGACGATGGCGATCTTCTCGGCCAGCGCCACCCTGGCCGGCGGCGTCTTCACCGAGTGGGTGACCTGGCGCATCGCCCTGGTCCTGCCGGCGCTCTCCCTGCTCGTCGTGCCGCTGTGCCTGGCCGGAGCACCGGCGCGGAAAAACTCCGGCAGGTCCATGGACCTGCCGGGAGCGGCCCTGCTGACGCTCACCGCCATGTCGTTCCTCGTGCTGATCCAGTCCTCCGCGCTCGCGCTGTCCACCCCGCTGGTGACCGCGACCGCCGTCGTGCTGCTCCTGTCGGGCGCCGGACTGATCTGGCGTACGCGCAGCAGCGAGACCTCCTTCGTGCCGCGCGCGCTCGTCACCGACGGCGTCTTCCTGAAGGCCGCCGTCATCGGCATCGGCGTGTACGGCGGTCTGTTCGCCGCGATGTACGCCGTACCGCAGCTCCTCGTCCGCGACCACGGCTGGAGCGTCCTCGCCGTCGGCGTCTGGCTGCTGCCCGGAGCGGTCGTCGGCGCGGTCCTCTCCCGGCTGGCCGGCCGGCTCACCGCGGGCGACCGTGGCAACCTGCTGCTCGGCGCGGTCTCCCTCGCCTTCGCGGCGGCGCTCGCCGGTGCGCTGTCCGGCTCCGGCGTCGTGCTGCTGATCCTCGGTGCCTCGCTCGGCTTCTCCGCCTTCTCCGTCACCCAGGTCTTCACCACCGCCCTGATGTCCGGACACATCGAACCGGCCCGGCGCGGCGGTGCGATGGGGCTGCTCAACCTCACCTTCTTCGTGGGTGGCGGTGTCGGCAGCGCCACCGCAGGGGCGCTGGCGAAGTCGATGTCGCTCTCCACGGCGCTCGGCGTCGTCGCGCTCTTCCCGCTGATCGCGGCCCTGGTCGCCTTCACGCTGTCCCGGCGCACGCCCTAGACGCCGTCCGTCGTGAAGCCCGCGCCGTGAAGCCCGCGCCGCGAAGCCCGCGCCGCGAAGCCCGCGCCGCGAAGCCCGCGCCGCAAAGCCCGCTCCGACCGCCGCGCGCCCGTACAGAACCGCCGTACAACCGCCCGCACAGCACCGCCGAGACGGTGCTGTGCGGGCGGCCGCGTTCCACGACACGCAGGTGATACGTCACCGATAGGCCTCGCCAGCACGATGGACCCCGTACCGCCCTTGCCCCGTGATCAGGAGAGCGGAAGACCGTCATGAGCCACATCATTGATCCTGAATTCGACAGTCACATAAGTAAGTTGATGGCATGGCACTTCGGTGCCGAGACCGGCTCGCCGTTCTGGCTCGGAAAGCTGGACGGACTCGGGTTCGATCCGGTCGCCGAGGTGCAGGGCCTGGCCGACCTGACGCGCTTCCCGGACGTCAGCGCCGAACTCCGCTCCGTACCGGCGCAGGACCTGATCCCGCGCGGCCTCGCCGACCGCCCGTTCCGCGTCTACGACTCCGGCGGCACCACCGGCTCGCCCAAGCGCATCGTGGACAGCGCCTACCGGTCGCAGGTGACCGAGTGGGCGCGGGAACGCCTCATCGCGAACGGCGTTCCTGCGGACGGAAATTGGCTGCACCTGGGACCGAGCGGCCCGCACGTCATCGGCTTCGACACGGGTCGTTACGCCGCGCTCGGCGGCGGCATCTTCTACACCGTCGACCTCGATCCGCGCTGGGTGAAGAAGCTCCTGTCGGACGGCCGGGGCGAGGAGGCCGACTCCTACATCCAGCACCTTCTGGACCAGGCGGAGACGGTCCTGGAGAGCCAGGACGTCGCGGTGCTCAACACCACGCCACCGCTCCTGGAGGCGATCTGCGCCCGGCCGCGCCTGTACGAGCTGGTGCGCACCAAGGTCCGCGCGATCATCTGGGCCGGAACCTCCATCAGCCGGGAGAGCCTCAAGCAGCTCGACGAGGTCTTCTTCCCGGCGGCGCACGTGGTCGGCGTCTACGGCAACAGCCTGATGGGCGTGGCGCCGCAGCGGCCCGCCCGGCCCGGCGACGCCTACCCGAGCGTCTTCGAGCCGTTCCCGGAGACCACGCGCCTCCACCTCGTCGACGAGGCCGGTGAGCCGGTGGCGTACGGCGAACGCGGCCGGGTCCTGCTCCACCTGGTCTCGGAGGAGATGTTCCTGCCGAACGTCCTGGAGCGGGACACCGCCATCCGGATCGAGCCGCGGGACGGGTCCACCGTGGACGGCCTCGCCGATGTGCAGACGTACCGCACCCTCGACGACGTGGCCATCATCGAAGGGGTCTACTGATGAGCACCGCAGCGCCCGCCACCGTCGTCCTCGACCCGAGCGTCTGCGGTCGCCGCGTCGCCAGCTCCGACCGCTCCCGGCTGCCGAGCGTGCTCGGCGGCGACCTCGCCGACATCGGAACCGCGCCACGGCTCCTGGCGGTCGCCGCGCTCAACGAGATCCGCGCGCACGCGGACGGCAGACCGCCCGCCTTCGAGGTGTTCACCGGAGCGGCCGAGCTCTTCGCCACCGCGACGCTGGACGGCGAGAGCCCGCAGGAGTACGCGCGGCGCGTCTGCCACGCCACCGGCCTCACCGCCACCGCTGTCGACCAGGCCGTCGCCGACCTGACCGCCGAACTGCGCGCGCTCCCGGCGACCACCGCCGCCGAACTGCCCGCCACCGGCTTCGGGGACGGCTTCGACACCCGCTGGGTGCCGCGCGGCCGGGTCTTCGCCGCCGTGATGGCGAGCAACCACCCGGTGCCGAACATCTCCTGGGCCCAAGCGCTCTTCCACGGCTACAGCGTGCTCGTCAAGCCGGGCAGCCGCGATCCGTTCACCCCGGCCAGGCTGCTGGCCGCGCTGACGGCGGCGGGCCTGGAGCCGAGCAGGGCCGCGTTCCTGCCGTGCTCGCGCGAGGTCGGCGAGTACCTGCTGCGGGAGGCCGACCGCGGCATCATCTACGGCGGCGAGAGCGCCGTCTCCACCTGGCACCAGCGCGAATCGGTGGCCGTGCGCGGCCCCGGCCGGACCAAGGCGCTCCTGGACACGGCTGCGGACGACGACGTCATCGAGCACCTGGCGCTCTCCGCCTCCTTCGACGGCGGCACCCGGTGCACCAACCTCTCGGCGGTCCTCACCACCGGGGCGGTCGAGGAGGTGGCCGACCGGCTCGCGGAGCGGCTCGCGAAGCTGCCGTCGCTGCCGGCGACCGACGGAGCGGCGACGCTCCTGGTGGTGAACCGGGCCCGCGCCGAGGCGCTGCGCGAACAGGTCGCCGCACTCCGCGCCTCGCTCACCGACCACAGCGCACGCGCCGGCGAGTACGAGACCGTCGTGGAGCTGGTCGACGGCTCGTTCCTGCTGCGGCCAGTCGTGCTCTCCGCCGACCGCGCCGGCCATCCGGCGGTCGGCACGGAACTGCCCTTCCCCTTCGTCGTGGTGGCCCCGTGGACGGAGGCCGACGGCGTGGAGCCGCTCCGCGACTCGCTCGTCCTCAACCTGCTCACGGACCGCGAGGAGCTGGTGGAGGCCGCGGTACGGGAGCCGAGCGTACGGAAGGTGACGCGCGGCCGGGTCCTGCCGTGGACCGCGACGCCGGGTATCCCGCACGACGACAACTACACGCAGTTCCTCCTGGAGCCGAAGGGCCTCGTGGCCCAGCGCTGACGTCCCGAAGCCCGGCCCGTTCACCCAAGACACACCAGACCGCGAGAAAGGGATTCCGCATGCCCATGAACAGGCGAGAAATGGTCATGGCTACCACCGGAGCGGCGCTCGTCGCCGCCGCGGCCGCCGTACCGCTGCTGAGCGGCGGCGACGACACCGGAGCGACCGCCGAGGCCGCCGAGGCCGCCGCACCGGCGAAGGCCGCGGGCCAGGAACACACCGAGCGCTACCTCGGCCGCACCATACGCGTGGCCACCGCGGCGGACGGCGGCGGCGTGTACATCGACGGCCGCCCGCTCCACCTCATGAAGTTCGCCGACGACGCCTACCTCAGCTCCATGTGCCACTACGAGATGGCCCCCACCCCGCTGGACGCCGCCCGCCGCGCCGTCGAGGAGCTGCGCGGCGCCGCCCTCCAGCCCTCCACGCACGGCACCCACGTCACGCACCTCTGACACTCCGCTCTGACACCCCGGCGGCACCTCTGAAGAAGGAATCCCAGCGATGGTCCACGTACGCAAGAACCACCTGAACATGACGGCCGAGGAGAAGCGGCGCTTCATCAACGCGGTCCTGGAGATCAAGAGACGCGGCATCTACGACCGTTTCGTCAAGCTCCATATACAGGTCAACTCCACCGACTACCTCGACAAGGAGACCGGCAAGCGCCTCGGCCATGTCAACCCGGGCTTCCTGCCGTGGCACCGGCAGTACCTCCTGAAGTTCGAACAGGCCCTCCAGAAGGTCGATCCGCGCGTCACGCTGCCGTACTGGGACTGGACCACCGACCACGGCGAGAACTCGCCGCTGTGGTCCAAGGACTTCATGGGCGGCAACGGCCGGCCCGGTGACCGCCGCGTCATGACCGGACCGTTCGCGCGCCGCAACGGCTGGAAGCTGAACATCAGCGTCATCCCGGAAGGCCCGGAGGATCCGGCGCTGAACGGCAACTACACCCACGACGACCGCGACTACCTCGTACGGGACTTCGGCACGCTCACCCCCGACCTGCCGACGCCGCAGGAGTTGGAGCAGACGCTCGACCTCACGGTCTACGACTGCCCGCCGTGGAACCACACCTCCGGCGGCACACCCCCGTACGAGAGCTTCCGCAACCACCTGGAGGGCTACACCAAGTTCGCCTGGGAGCCCCGGCTCGGCAAGCTGCACGGCGCCGCGCACGTGTGGACCGGCGGCCACATGATGTACATCGGCTCGCCGAACGACCCCGTCTTCTTCCTCAACCACTGCATGATCGACCGCTGCTGGGCCCTGTGGCAGGCACGCCACCCGGACGTGCCGCACTACCTGCCGACCGTGCCGACCCAGGACGTTCCCGACATCAACACCCCGCTCGGGCCGTGGCACACCAAGACGCCGGCGGACCTGCTCGACCACACGCAGTTCTACACCTACGACCAGTAGACCGACGCGGCGGCGCCGGACAGCGGATCCCCGTTGTCCGGCGCCGCCGCGTTGTGCGCACCCCACCGCCCCCCTGGAATCAGGAGAGACACCGTGTACGTGGTACTCGCTCTGTGCTGGCTCGTCGTCTTCTTCGACGGGCTGGACGTCACGATCTACGGCGCCGTCATGCCGTACATGCTCGACGACACCGCCTTCGGGCTCGACGCCTCCGCGGCCGGGAGGATCGGCAGCTGGACCACCTTCGGCATGCTCATCGGCGCGCTGACGGCGGGCAACATCACCGACTGGATCGGCAGACGCACCGTGCTGGTCTGGTGCGTGCTGCTGTTCTCCGCCGGATCCGGGGTCTGCGCGCTGGCCGGCGATCCGCTCCAGTTCGGCGCCGGCCGCTTCCTGGCCGGTCTCGGCCTCGGCGGCCTGATGCCGATCTGCCTGACCGTCGTGGCGGAGTTCGCGCCGCCGCGCCGGATGGCGCTGGCCACCGGCGCACTCATGACCGCCTACCACGCCGGCGGCATCGCGGCGACGGGCCTCGGCCTGGTGCTCGCCCCGGACCACGGCTGGCGGTGGCCGTTCGCCGCGGGCGTGCTGCCGGCGCTCATCGCCGTACCGCTGCTCCTGCGCTTCATGCCGGAGTCGCCGGGCGTGCTGTACGCGCGCGGCCGGTTCGAGCAGGCGCGGACGACCGCCGAACGGTACGGACTTCCGGCGCCGACCGCCGCCGACGCACCGGCCGCCGGGGCCGCCGGACGACTGCGTGCCGTACGCGAACTCGTCGCACCAGGGCGGGCGTTGGCGACGCTGCTGCTGTGGGCCGCCTCCTTCTGCGGGCTGCTGCTCGTGTACGGCATCTCCACCTGGCTGCCGCAGCTGATGCGCTCCGCCGGTTACGGCCTGTCCACCTCGGTCAGCCTGCTCATGGTCATCAACGCCGGCGGCATCGTCGGCATGCTGGTCGCCGGCCGTGTGGCCGACCGGTTCGGCGCGGTCCGCGTCGCCACCTGCTGGTTCCTCCTGACGGCGGCCGGACTGGCGCTGCTCGCCACCGGACCCTCGCTCGGCCTCACGTACGCGGTCGTCGCCTTCACCGGCGTCTGGCTGTTCAGCGCCAGCACCATGGTCTACGCGGTCGCCGGCCGCTTCTACCCGGCGGCCGACCGCGCCGCGGGGATCGGCTGGGTCACCGGCGTCGGCCGGCTCGGCGCGGTCGTCAGCCCGTGGCTCGGCGGCGCGCTGGTCAGCCGGGGGCTGGAGAGCAGCGGGTTCCTGGTCTTCGCGCTCGGCGGAGTCCTCGGAGCCGTGGCCGTGGTCCTGGTGCCGGCCGTCGCGGCGGCCCGCACACGCACCGGCCCCGGACGCGCCGCCGATGAGAAGGAGCTGGGCGGCGCGGCCGGGGCCGAGGAGGAGGGGGGTTCGCGGGACTCGCGGGACTCGCGGGACTCCCGCGACTCGGAGGCGGAGCCTACTTCTCCAGGCAGAACTCATTGATCGGGTAGCCGACGTGGCGGTCCTCGACGGGCAGGTAGCCGAGGACCGTGTCGCCCGGCTTCAGCTCGGTGCTGTTGAGGACCGTGCCACCGGGGCCGAGGACCCGGACGTGCCAGTCGTCCTGGAGGATCAGGTTGACGCGCCGGCCGTCCGGGGCCTCGGCGTCGATGGAGATCAGCGGACGCGTCTCGATCTTCACGCGGCCCACCGTCACCAGCCGCGTGTTGCCCTTGATGTCCACGGCGGTGAGCTTGCTGCCGGTCTTCAGCTCGCTGAGGTAGTTGGTGCGCTCGTCCTTGCCGAGCGTGTACGAGTGGATGGCACCGGCGTTGACGCGGAACGGCCGGGTCGGCATGTACGGCAGCGGGTGCGTCTCGCTGACGCAGAGGATCATGCCCTTGGAGTGCGAGCCGACCAGGATGCCCTCGTCCTCGCCGAAGTGGGTGGTGGTGTCCACGCAGGCCCGCTCACCCATGCCGATGTGACTGGTCTCCACGACGCGCAGCTCGGTGAGGTTGAGGTTGGGGATGCCGGCCTGGGCGATCCGCTTGAGCTCGGCGGCGTCGCCGACGGTCCGCGGGGCCATCATCACGCCGTCCGAACCGTGCTCCAGCACGCCGAAGAGGATCTCCGCCTCCTCAAGATCCTGCGCGATGGTCACCATCGAACCGGTGGCGCGCGCGGCGGCGGCGATCACGATCTCCAGCGGGATCTTGGTCGGGTCGCGGAACAGCAGGACGGACCACTTCTCGGTACGCGAGGACTCGCAGGCGTCCTCCAGCGTCGGCGCGTCGATGATCTCCACGAACCGGCCGAACTCGATCTCCGGGTGCTTGATGGCCAGTTCGGCCGGGGTCACCCCGTGCTTGGCGGGGTCGACGATGACGACGGTGGCCTCGCCGAACTCCTCCGGGATCTGCTTGCCGGACACCAGCAGGACCTTGGTCACGGTCGGCGGCAGGTCCGCGAGGTGGGCGGGATCGTCGGCGACCAGGGCCTCGACCTTGTGGTGCAGGGCCTCCTGGACGATGGCGGCACGGGCCTCACCGACGGAACGGATGTCGAGCCAGGTCAGTTTCGAAGACGAAGACATGCGAAGAACTCCTCAGAAGCGATGGACTGACTGGATGGAACAGGGGAGTTGAGATCGTTCGGCGGGACGGATCAGGCGGCGCCGGCCGTCGCGCCGGCGCGCGCCGTTGACGCGGACCTGTTGCCGCTGTGGCCGCTGTTGTGGATGAGGTCGGAGAGCTTGTCCGCCATCGCCCCGGGATCGTTGGCCTGGAAGACGTTGCGGCCCATGGCGACACCGGCCGCGCCGCCGCGCAGCGCCTCGTCGACATAGGCGAGGATCCGGCCCTCGTCGCTGTCGCGCGGTCCGCCGACCACGACGACCGGAACCGGCGAGGACGCCGTGATCTCGGCCATCGCCTCGACCGATCCGACGTACAGCGTCTTGACCAGGTCGGCGCCGAGGTCGACGGCCACCTGGACGGCATGGGCGACGAGCGCCGGATCGCGCGGATTGTCGATCTTGGGGCCGCGCGGGTACATCATCGCCAGCAGCGGTACGTTCCAGCGGTCGCAGGCCTCCGCGACCGCCGCCATGTCCGCGATCTGGTGACGCTCCTGGTCGGAGCCGAGATTGACGTGGACGCTCACCGCGTCCGCGCCCATCCGCAGGCTCTCCTCGACGCTCGACACCAGGTACTTGGCGTTGGGGTCGGGGGCGTGGACCGTGCTGGCGCTCAGGTGCACGATCAGCGAGGTCCGGGTGAACCACTCAGGGTCCACGTGCCGCAGCGACCCCTTGTGCAGCACGATCCCGTCGACGTGGTGCGAGGCCAGCTGGCCGACGAGCGTGTCCAGGTGGTGCGCGCGGGTCAGCGGGCCGTCGGTGATCGAGTGGTCGAGCGGGACGATGAACAGCCGCTCGGGGTCGTGGTGGTGGAGCCGTTGGAGTCGCAGACTCCTGGCGAAGGGGGCGTTCGGGGCCATCGGTGCTCCTGTCTGGTGTCGGCGGGGCGGGGCCTCGGGCCGGGATCAAGACCGGGGTCGAGGCCGGAGTCGGGGCCGGGATCAGGGCCGAGGGGAGAGGCTTGCGGGCATCGCGCCGGCCTCGGCGCCGAGGCCGAACTCGCTGTGCAGCAGGCCGACCGCGCGGACCGCGTCGGAGCTCGGCACGGTCACCGAGACGCGCAGCTGGGACGCGGACAGCGACCGGGCGCTGATGCCGGAGCCGACGAGCGAGGCCAGCATCCGGGAGGCGTACTCGGGCCGGCTGAGCAGGCCTTGGCCGACGATCGAGACCTTGGCGACCTGGTCCTCGACCTCCACCCCGTGCCGGCGCGGCGCCATGAGGTCGCTGAAGGACCTGCTGACGTCCGCCGCGTGCGAACGGTGGACCGTGAGGCCGAGCGAGAAGCCGCCGCCGGGCGCGGAGGCGACCGTGGTCATGTCGGCCGGGATGGACTCCTCGGCCAGGAAGCGGAAGACGGCGGGGGAGGGGTCCGGTGTGTCGTGGGTGCGGAGCGTGATGCGGGCGATGTCGGTGTCGTGGACGACGGCCATCACCGCGGTCCTGTCCTCGAGCATGTCGTTTCCGTCTCGTCGGTGGAGTCGATGGATACGGGTGCCGGTCCGCGTGGCCGTGGAGCGGCCCACGAGAATGTCGACGTCGTAGAGGGCGGCGAGCTCGACGGCCCGCGAGTGCATGACCCGCGCTCCGGCGAAGGCCATCTCGGTCATCACGTCGATGTCGATGTCGGGCATGAGCCGTGCGTCGGGGACGACGCGCGGGTCGGCGGTGTAGACGCCGCGCACGTCGCTGTAGATCTCGCAGTGGCCGGCACGGAGTTCGGCCGCCACCGCGACGGCCGTGGTGTCCGAGCCGCCACGGCCGAGCGTGATGATGTCGCCGTCGGCGGTGACGCCCTGGAACCCGGCGATCACCACGACCTGGCCCGCGTCCAGGAGGGTGCGCAACTGCTCCGTGTCGATGGCGACGATGACTCCGGCGCCGTGCGGCCCGGTGGCGAGAATGCCGCTCCGCGAGCCGGACAGCGCGGTCGCGGCCAGGCCGCTGTGCTGGAGCGCCATCGCCATCAGCGCCGCGGAGGCGGTCTCGCCGGTGGCGAGCAACTGGTCGAGTTCGTGGCCCGCCGGGTGCGGATTGACCGCGCCGGCCCGGCCGATCAGTTCGTCGGTGGTGTCGCCCTGTGCCGAGACCACGACGACCACACGCCGGCCGGAGCGTGCGAGTGCGCCGACCCGGTCGGCGACCTGACGTACCTGGGACACGGTGGCGAGCGAACTTCCGCCGTACTTCTGGACCACCACGTCGCTCGTGGGACCGCTGCCTTGCGTACTCACGCGCTGCTTCCCCCCGCCTCGTCGAGCCCGGCTTCCCGAGCACTGCGATGAGCTTCCAGGAGCGGGATATCGACGCCGTGTCTCCGTCGCACCGCCGGGCTATTGCGCGTGTATCGGGACAGTGCGGGCGGCCGGAGGGCGGGGCCGGGGGCGGCTCGGCGGCCCAAAAGCGACCTGCGGGACGTCCGTCGACATACCCGTACGTACTCAGGTCGCCCCCTCTACCGCCCGTTCCCGTTCGATTACAGTGCTTGCGCGGTCGCCCGCAGAGGGCCGCGCCGGCGAGGACGTGGTGACGGGGAGGGGGCGGGGTGAGCACAGGGACCACGGCGGTCTGGGGACGGGCCGAGCAGCAGGACTTTCGCAGCCGGGTGCGCGGGGCGCTGCTCGGCGGGGCCGTCGGGGACGCGCTCGGGGCCGGGGTCAGCGGGCTCACGCTGGAGGAGATCCGGGAGGCGCACGGGGCCGAGGGGGTCACCGACTACGTTCCCGCGCACGGCAGACGCGGGGCCGTCACCGCCCTCACTCAGCTCACCCTCTTCACCGTGGACGGGCTGATCCGCGCCCAGGTCCGCCGGGACACCGGCGCCTGGCACCCGCCCACCGATGTGCACCGGGCCCACCTGCGCTGGGCCGCGACCCAGCACGACTGGGGGCCCGACGAGCGGCGCAAGGACAACGGGTGGCTGGCCGCCGAGGAGTGGCTCTACGCCCGCCGCGGGCCCACCCGGGAGTGCCTGGGCGGCTTCGGCGACACCGTCATGGGGACGCTGGAGCGGCCCAAGAACCCCACCGCCCGGGACGCGGGCGCGCTGACCCGGTCCGCGCCGTTCGGGCTGCTCGTGGGGTGGGAGCCGCAGCTCGTGCTCCAGCTGGCCGTCGAGTGCGCGGCCCACACCCACGGGCATCCCGCCGCCCAGCTGGCCGCCGGGGCCTTCGCCGTACTCGTGCACGCTCTGGCGCGCGGGGAGAGCCTGGACGGCTCCGTGCAGCATGCGATGGCGCTGCTCGGTGAGCGCCCTGGCCATGAGCCGGTGACCGAGGCCCTTCAGCAGGCCCTCGGGTCCGTACGGCAGGGCATCCCCGGTCCCGCCCTCATCGAGGCGCTGGGCGCGACCGACGCCGCCGAGGAGGTGCTCGCCGTCGCCGTGTACTGCGCCCTGGTCGGTGAGGACGTACGGCACGGGCTGCGGCTGGCCGTGAACCACGGCGGGCCGTCCCGCGCCACGGGGTCCGTCTGCGGGGCGCTGCTCGGTGTGCTGCACGGCGAGACCGCGCTGCCGCCGGCCTGGCTCGCCGAGCTGGAGGGACGCCCCACGCTCCTCGAACTGGCCGACGACTTCGCGATGGAGATGACCCAGGGCCCGGCCCTGCACAGCCCGACCGCCGCCGCCCCGGGGTGGCTGGCCCGCTACCCGCGCGGCTGAGATCCGCTGCCGTCCGCTCAGCGCATCAGCTCTCCGGCGTTGACCAGGAGGGACTGGCCGGTGATCGCCCGCGCCCGGTCGGAGGCCAGGAAGGCGACGGCCTCCGCCACATCCCCGTCCGTGGCCAGCTCCGGCAGGGCCATCCGCTCGGTGAGCCGGGCCAGCACCTCGGACTCCGGTACGCCTTCGGTGCGCGCGGTGAACTGGACGTACGCCTGCACCGGCGGGCCCCACATCCACCCCGGCAGCACGGTGTTGACCCGGATCCGGTGCGGCCCCAACTCCCGTGCCAGGGAGTACATCGCCGAGGTGAGCGCCCCCTTGGACGCCGCGTACGCCGCCTGCCACACCTGGGAGGGTGCGGCCACGGCGGACTGCGTACCGATCACCACCACCGAGCCGCCGCGCTCCTTGAGGGCGGGCAGGCAGGCCCGGGTCATCCGCAGCGTACCGAGCAGGTTCACATCGAGGACCGACTGCCAGGTGGCGAAGTCCGCGTCCTGGAGGCCGCCGAAGTAGCTGTCCCAGGCGGCCACATGGACCACCGCGTCGATCCCGCCGAACCGCTCGACCGCCAGGGCGGCCAGTGCCTCGCACTGTGACTCGTCGGTGATGTCGGTCGGCAGGTGGGCGGTGTGCCGGCCGTCCGGGTCGATCTCCGCCGCGACCTTGGCCAGATGCGCCGCCGTACGCGCCCCGAGCACCGCGCGCCCTCCGTCCCGTACGACGGTCTCGGCGACCCGGTGCCCGAGCCCCGCGCCGACGCCCGACACGATGACGGTCTTTCCCGTGAGCAGCATCCCGGCGCCTCCCGGCCCTGGAAGTTTTTCTGACGGAGCGTCAGAGTAGGTGCCCGCAGGGGGTCGATGGAAGGGGAAGGGGTGCGGGACATGGCGGACGAGGGTGAGGGGACGCGGGGCGCGGGCTATGCCGGGCTGGCGGCGGTGGGGCCGTACGGGGTGCGCCCGGGGCACGCGCTGATCACGATGGTCGAGCCGCATCCGGGCCATGAGTACGCGTACAACCGCTGGTACGAGGACGACCACTACTACGCCGGGGCGACGGCCATGCCGTGGATGTTCGCCGGGCGGCGCTGGGTGGCGACCAAGGACCTCCAGGAGTTGCGCTACCCGGAGGAGTCGGCGGTCGCCCGGCCGGTGGGAACGGGGTGCTATCTGTCGACGTACTGGGTGACCGAGGGCCGCTACGACGAGCACATGAAGTGGACCGTCGCCATCAACAAGCGGCTCAACCGGGACGGCCGGGTCTACCAGGACCGGACCCACGTCTTCACGGCCTTCCAGGACCACGAGGCCACGGTCTACCGCGACGGTGCCGCCGGGCCCCGGGACTTCCACGCGCTCGACCACCCGTACGCGGGACTCGTCCTCCAGGTCGTGGACGCGGAAGGCCCCGAGCAGCGGGCCGAGTTGCTGGAGTGGCTGAGGTCGCGGCATCTGCCGAAGCGGCTGAGCGGGTCGCCGGCGGCCATGGTGACCGTCTTCCGGCCGACGCCCCTGCCGGGTGACCGGATGACCTACGTGAAGCAGGTCGAGGGGGTGGACACCCGGCTGACGCTGCTGTGGTTCCTCCAGGAGGACCCGCGTACCTGCTGGGGGGCGCACTTCACGGGGCTGGACGCGGCGGTCGCGGAAGCGGGGCTGGGGCGGGTCGAGCTGGTCGCGCCGTTCATCCCGACCGTGCCGGGGACCGATCGGTACGTCGACCGGTTGAGGTGACGGCCGTCGGGTGGGGTGGCGTGGGGGCATGGGGCGGGGGCGCGTGCCGAGCCCCCTCGGCCAGGACGGCGAACCGGTCGAGAGGGCTCCATCAGGTGATGCAAGGTGTGCAGGTGTGCAGGTGGTGCAGGTGGTGCAGGTGGTGCGGCCTGCTCGGCGGTCAGGCGCCGGCCGGGCCCGTGGCGACATCGCGCACGAACGCGTTCCACGCACCGGGGACGAAGGTGAGCGAGGGGCCCTCGGGGGCCTTCGAGTCACGCACGGCGATGGACAGAGCGACCGGGGACTTGACCTCGACGCACGCGCCGTTGCCCCCGGAGTACGACGACTTCGTCCACATGTCCGTAGCACCCTGAAGAATTGCCATGTTCACTCCGGTTCAGAGAGTTGGGTGAGTCGCACCAACCTGATTCCGGTTGGCGTGATCGACGCTACTCGCCAAGCCCCGTCCATGAGATGGCCGTTCACTCGACCGGGTGTCATTTAGCCAAGAACTCTTACGCCGTGAGTCGGCGGCGGTGTAAGGTGCCGCCGCCGCTCACTCGGCGCTCTGAGGAGTGTCCTGATTCAGCTGGTGTAGGACTTGGCGATCTTGCTGATGAACTCCCGCGTCTGCTCCACGTTCAGCGCCTGCGCCCGCAGGTGTTCGTACATCACGCTGTAGCGCTGCACGTCGTTCGCCTTCTCCAGATAGAGATCGCTCGTGACGCCCTCGATGTAGACGACGCTGGAGTCCGCCGCGTCCGGGAACTCCAGGATCGCGTACTGCCCGTTGATCCCGGGGTGCGCCCCCATGTCGAACGGAAGCACCTGCACGGTCACATGCGGCAGGTGCGACTGCTCGACGAGGTGCTCCAACTGGTCGATCATCACCTGGTTGTCACCGACCCGCCGGCGCAGCGCCGACTCGTCGATCACGGCCCACAGCCGCAGCGGGTTCTCCGGCGCGTTGACCCGGTCCTGGCGCCGGGACCGTACGTTGACGCGCTTCTCGATGTCCGACGGCGGTGCCTCGGGGAGCGCGCCGCTGATCAGCGCCTCGGCGTACGCCCGGGTCTGGAGCAGGCCCGGAACCATCTGGGGCTCGTACACCCGCAGGGACTCCGCGTCCGTCTCCAGACCGATGTAGACGCTGTACGGGATGTCGCCGAAGGCGTGCCACCAGCCCTGCTGGCGCGAGTCCTTGGCCATCTGCATGAGCGAGTCGACGATGCGGACGTCCTCGACCTCGTACACCCCGCAGAGGTCGCGCACGTCGCGCTGGCTGATGGAGCGGCGGCCGTTCTCCAGGCGGCTGATCTTCGACTGCGAGACCAGCAGGCGCTCCGCCACCTCCTCGGCCGTCATGCCTTTGAGTTCGCGCAGGCGGCGCAGTTCCTGGCCCAACCTGCGTCGCCTGACTGTGGGATTGACGTTGGACGGCACGGAAAGTGCACCTCCGGCTATGTAGCTGTGCGTATCTACTGCTCAGCAGATTGCCACCCCTTGCCCCGGCCGCGCTGGGAAACGGCCACACGCAGGTGCGTGCGGTATAGGCCCCCGACCGCGCACCGGAGCGCGCACCGGCGCGTGAGACGGCGTGTGCTACGGCGCGCAAGCGCACGGGGCAGCCGGTCGAAACCGGCTGCCCCGTGCGTGGTGCGGCTCCCGAACCGGGTCCTGTGACGACGGCACGGCGGTGTGCGATTGTCCGCGCGGTCCTCTGCGCGGGTCCTGCTGAGGTGCTCAGGTGCTCCGGATCAGCTCGCGGCGGTGTGCGCCATGCTGTCCCGGCGTGCCTGTGCTTGCGGCTGCAACGGAACGCCCGCTGCCTGCTGCGTACGGCGTGGCTGGACCGCCACGCCGTTCTGGACGTCCATCACGGCATGCGCCACGAGACCGCCCATGGGGTCGTGCCTGATCAGGTCCCGGAGCCGGGAGCGCGATGAACGCCCCTCGTTCCCGGGGTACAGGTGCTTGCCGAGTCCGACCGCGTGGGCCAGTGCGGCGAGCGCCGCGGTCCGCGGGTCCGGCGGTACGCCGGTGCGGATCGCACTGTCCAGCCGGGCCCTGATGTCCCGGCTGATGGCTGTCTCCGTCGCCTGGTAGCGAGTCGTCGGCAGCACTCCGCACATCTGGCCCGCCACGGCATGAACCATGCCGCACCGCTCCAGATGAGCGAGATAGATCTGGCGCAGCCCCAGCCGGGGTCCGCCGATCCAGTGGACCGCCCGGACCGGGCTGCCACGACGGCGCAGCAGCTCCAGTGCGGAGTCCAGTGTCGGATCTCCTGTCGGCCGTGGCATCACCACGGCGATACGATCCCCGTCAGGGGCTATCCGTCCTGCCAGAGCCAGCTCCACTAGCTGTGCCCCGGCCAGGCCGAGGTCGAGCGACTGCGGCTGCGCTGTGGTACCCGTGGTCGGGTCCAGAGCGAGCAACAGAAGCTCCTCCGGGATTGTTCTGCGGCTCCTGCCCATCCATGCCTCCCCGCGTGGATGTCTGACAGGGTGACCCCTCTCACATTCATCTGTCGAGAGCGCCTGGCTGCTTTGTATGGGAACCGGTAGGTATGTCGTTCTCGTCTAGCAGCTCGGCCAGGGGTTCACACAGGACACTGGTAGATGGTTCGGACAGCGCGGGGATTGCCCCGCGGCGCATGAGGAGGCATCGGTGGCGGGCGAGTCCCCCGACAAAACGGAGCAGCGGAAGTCGTCGGGGACGGCTGCGGAGGAACGTGATCCGCGCTTCGCGGTGTTCCGCGAACCCGGTGCGGACGTGGCTGAGGATGCGGCTGCCGACGAGGCGACGACGGACGGGGTGACGACGGACACCGCTACGGCTGTTTTCCGTCCCCGTCTCCCGGAGGACGAGGTCGGGCGCGCGCCGGAGGGGTCCGCTTCCGGCCCCGAGGAGCCCGCTTCCGGCGAGGAGAGGCCCGCGAAGGCTCCTGAGGGCGCTGTAACGCCCCAGAAGCCCGCAGGGGACTCCAAGGAGGCCTCCGAGGGCGCCGAGGCCCCCGAGGACTCTGACGCGGCCGCGGAGGCCCCTGAGGGCGACACGGACGACACGTCCGACGCCGGTGTGGGTGAGCCGGAGCCCGGTGACGTACGGCTGCGCGCGGCGGTGGCCGCGTGGGTCGATGCGGCGGCCGAGGGCGAGACGGACGACAAGGCGGACGACTCCGCGGACTCCGCGAAGGGCGAGGTGGAGGCGAAGGGCGAGCCGGTCGCGGATGCCGACGTCGAGCCTGCTGCTGACTCCGACTCCGCCCCCGAGGCCGAAGCCGAGACCGAGCTCAAGTCTGCTGAGAAGCCCGAGCCCGAGCCCGCTGAGGAGCCGGAGGCCGAGGCAAGGACCGCGACCGCGGCTGAAGCCGAGAAGGCGGAATCTGCGGCCGACGCCGACGCCGACGCCGACGCCGACGCCGACGCCGACGCCGACGCCGACGCCGACGCCGACGCCGAGCCCGAGGCCGACTCCACGTCCGAGGACGATGGCGAGGGCCCCGCTCCTGACGCCGACGCCGCCACCGGCTCCGACCTGCGAGGAATCGATCAGCCCACGGCCGTCTTCAAGGCGGTCGCACCCCCCAAGCGGGTCGACCAGCCGACCACCGCGCTGAAGCTCTCGCCGCAGGAGCGCGAGGAGCTGAAGGCCGCGGGCGACAAGGCTCGTGAGCCCGAGAGCGCCGTCGAGCGCACGAGCACCTTCGTGCCCCTGCGCTCCGACGACGTACGGCCCGCCCCCGCGCCCCGCGCGCCGGAACCCGAGACGCCGACGGGCAAGCCGGACGCCGGCCCGGCGACTCCCACCCCGGCCTCGACCCCCAGCCCCACCCCCACCCCGGCCTCGGCCACTCCGTCCGCCGCCCCCGCCCCGGCCGCCCCCTCATGGGCGGCGGCCGAGCGGACCCGGCAGCAGCCGCTTCCGCCCAAGCCGCCGCTCGACCTGCTCGCCGAGCTGACGAACACCCCGCCGCCGGCCGAGACCCCGGTCCGTACGGCGGTGCGGCGGGTCAAGATCTGGACCCCGCTGGTCCTCCTCCTGCTGATCGTCTTTGCGATCGTGCAGGTGATGCGCCCGCTGCCGGAGCCGGTCCTGGAGCTCACGGCGAAGCCGACGTACACCTTCGAGGGCGGCGAGACGAAGCTGCCCTGGCCGGGCCAGGGGCAGTCCGCCGTGATGGTGGACGGCGTCGGGTCGCTCGGCTCCGAAGGGGCGCAGAAGCCGGCGCCCATCGCGAGCGTCGCGAAGGTCATGACCGCCTACGTGATCCTCCAGGAGCACTCCCTCAAGGGTGACGAGGAGGGCGAGACGATCACCGTCGACCAGAAGGCGGAGGACGAGTCCAAGCGCCCCGACGAGTCGACGGCACCCCTGACCAAGGGCCAGCAGCTCACCCAGCGGCAGATGCTCCAACTGCTGATGATCCCCTCGGGGAACAACGCGGCGCGGCTGCTCGCCCGCTGGGACGCGGGGAGCGAGGACAAGTTCATCGACAAGATGAACGACGCGGCCAAGGACCTCGGGATGACCAACTCGACGTACACGGACCCGAGCGGCCTGGAGAAGACCACCGTCTCCACCGCGAACGACCAGCTGAAGCTGGCCCAGGCGGTCATGAAGAACGACGTGTTCCGGAAGATCGTGGACATGCCCGAGGTCGAGATCAAGGGCATAGACGGCAAGATCTACAACAACAACAATCTGCTCCTGCAGCCCGGTGTGAGCGGCATCAAGACCGGTTCCTCCACCCCGGCGGGCGGCAACCTGCTCTGGTCCGCGAACACCGTGGTCGACGGCAAGGTGCTCTGGATCTACGGAGCGGTCATGGGCCAGCAGGCCGGTACGGGCCGGGTCTACGACAGCCTGGAGCTGTCCCTGCAGAACAGCCTGAAGCTGATCAAGGACGCGCAGGAGGCCCCCACCACCGCCACGGTCGTGAAGAAGGGTGACGTGGTCGGATATGTGGACAACGGTTTCGGCGCACAGACCCCGGTCATAGCGACGAAGAACCTCAAGGCGGTCGGCTGGCCCGGACTGAAGGTCGAGCTGAAGGTCACCGACAACGGCAAGGGCATCGCGCACTCCGCGAAGGCCGGCAGCGAGGTCGGCATGGTCACCGTGGGCACGGGCACCGGAAAGGTCACGGCGCCGGTGGTGCTCCAGGGCGACCTCACCGAGCCCGCATTCGGCGACAAGCTGACCAGGATCGGCTGAGCACACAGCGGTACGGGGCAGGCACGGGGCGGGGTGAGCGGCGTCGCTCACCCCGCCCCGATGTCAGGAGAATGTGTCGGAGGTACGTGTTAGCGTCCCCGGACAACTGAAGGGCGCCGGGACGCGTCCTGAAAGGCGTACGGGGCCGCCGGAGGACGGGGAGAGCCGTAGTGACCACCGCGGAGCCGAGACCCGGCCGCGAGGCGGACAGCAGCACCGGAAAGATCGCGGACGGCGACAGCGCCGCCCCGCGCGTCCTGCTGCCCTCACCCCGTACGCCGGAGCCTTCCGCTCCCGAGCCGGACGCCGCCCCTGAGCCGTCCGTCACCCCGGCCCGGCGGCTGCTGCGCCACCCCGTCACCATCGCCACGGCGGCCGCGGCCGTCACCCACGTCCTGTGGTTCCTCTTCTTCGCCAACAGCGGCGGCGACATCGCGGCGCAGGACGCCTGGGCCGAGTTCGTGGGCCGGCACCCGGGCACCGCGTACAACCTCGCCTGGTACGGGGGCATGCACCCCGTCTCGTACAGCGTGGTCTCGCCGTATCTGATGTCGGTGCTCGGCGTCCGCTCCACGATGATGATCGTGGGGACGGTCTCGGCGGCGCTGACCGCGCTGATCCTCGTCCGGGTCCGGGCCGTGCGCAATCCGCTGGCCTGCTCGCTCGCCGGGGTCTTCGCCTACCTGTGCAACGCGCTGTCGGGGCGGGTGACGTTCGGGCTCGGCATGATGTTCGCCGTCGGTGCCGTCGCCGCCGTCTTCTGCTGGCCCCACCGCTGGCGGTACAAGCGGTGGGCCAAGGCTGCCGTCGCCGCCCCGCTCGCCGGTCTCGCGACCGCCTCCAGCCCGGTCGCCGGGCTCTTCCTCGGGGTCGTCGCGGCCGCGCTCTTCCTCCACAAGCGGCGCCCCGGCGCGTACGCGATCGGGCTCGCCCCCGTCGCCGTGGTGGCGCTGTCCTCCCTCCTCTTCCCGTTCTCCGGTACGCAGCCGATGTCGCTGGGGACGGTGTCGCTGCCGTTCCTCTTCGCGGCCCTCGTCTTCGTCCTCGTACCGCGCGACTGGTCCACGGTCCGCACGGCCGCCGCCGTCTACGGGTTCGGCACGGTGCTCACCTACTTCGTCGACTCGCAGATCGGGTCGAACGTGACCCGTATGGCGATGCTGTTCGCCGGGATCGTGCTGCTCGCCGCCCTGCCGTACACGGTGCCGCGCAGCCGCCGCTGGTACGCGCTGGTGCTGGCGTTCGCCGGGCTCAACTTCTGGATCGGCTTCAAGGGCGTCGACGACATCGTCCGCACCACCCCCGACGCCTCCTGGGCCCGTTCGCTGGCCCCCCTGGTCAACCAGCTCCAGCAGGTCGGGGCGGAGAGGGGCCGGGTCGAGGTGGTCCCCGCGAGCAGCCACCGGGAGGCCTCGGCGCTGGCCACGTACAACCTGGCCCGCGGCTGGAACCGGCAGGCCGACATGAAGCGCAACCCGCTCTTCTACGACGACACCCTGGACGCGGTCAACTACCGGCAGTGGCTGGACCGCTGGGCCGTCCACTACGTGGTGCTGCCCACCGGCAGGCCGGACGGCGGGGCGGAGCGGGAGACGGAGCTCGTGGGGAAGGGGCTGTCCTACCTCCGCGAGATATGGAGCGACGAGAACTGGAAGCTCTACCGGGTCCTGGAGCCGACCCCGCTCGCCGATCCGCCCGCGACGGTGGAGAAGGCGGGGGCGAACGAGCTGACGATCCGGGTCGAGTCGGCGGGCCGGGTGCTCATCCGGATCCCGCACTCGCGCTGGCTCGCGGTCGTCGACGAGCAGGGCAAGGCGGTGGAGCGGCCGCAGGAGACCGAGGAGTCCAAGCTGCGGACGCAGGAGGACGAGACGGCCCCCAAGACCTTCGACAACCTCCACGGCTGCCTGAACAAGATCGTGGACGAGGGTCCGTACGGCGACGAGTGGACCGAGCTGCTCGCGCCGAAGCCGGGGGTGTACCGGCTGGCGGCTCCGTACCAGTTGCAGCCGGGGACGCCGTGCCCGGAGGAGCTCAGCTGAGCCGAACCGGGCTCTTCTGCAAGGACGTTGCGGAAATGACGGCTGTACGGACCCGCTGAGCCGGTTTCAAACCGATCGCTGTACGGGCCATCGTTCATGGGCCCTCCCTCTGGGGCCGCCGCCCTGGCAAGGTGTCCTGTCATGAGGTGCCAACACTGCGGTGGTCAACGCGGCGCGCTGCCGGGGATGGTCTGCCCCGGCTGCGGATCGGCCCGTTCCCGGATGGCGGCCGGCGAGAGCTCCTGGGTCGCACAGGAGACCCTGACGGGCCGCGTCTCGACCCTGCCCCGACGACGTAAAGCCTTGCTGGCGGCGGGAGTCGTGGTGGCCGCCGGGGGGCTGGCGACGGTGGCCGCGCTGCTCCTGTCGGGCGGCGGGAGCGTGGGCGGCGGCACGAGCCGTACGGACGCGGCGGGCCGGGCGGGCGCCCTGCCGGGCCCGCCGGACCGGATCGGGGGCGGGGCTCCGACCCGTATCGGCCCGGGGGAGGACGCCCCCGCCGTGCCCGCGCCCGAGGAGCCGTCCGCGGAGGCACCGGAAGCGCCGGAGGATCCGGACTCTCCTGGCTCCCCGGACTCTCCGGGCTCCCCGGATTCCACGGACTCCCCGGACGAGGGCGGCCGCCGCTTCACGCAGTGGGCGGGCCCGGGCTGCACCGCGGGGGAGTACCGGGAGTACGGCCGCTTCGAGCGGGGCGAGGCGGGCTGGTACGCGGTCGCCACGGGCGGCTTCACCGGCGGCGGCTGCGACGGCCGGTTCAGCGCCGTCCCGATGTCGGGCAGCCCCACCGAGGACCGCGGTTCCACCGCCACCTGGTCCTGGCACCTGGGCGAGGGCTTCCGCAGTTGCACGCTGACGGTGTTCGTGCCGGAGGGGCGCGCCCGCGACGTGGCGGGCGACCCGACCGTCTACCGGGTGCTCTCCGACCCGGCCGACGCGCACTCCGCGTACACCGGGTTCGCGGTGCGCCAGACGCAGCACCGGGGGAGCGCGGTCGAGGTGGGCAACTACCCGGTCAAGGGCGACGCCTTCGCGGTGCTGCTCATCGACCGGGGCCGGGACTGGGGCGCGTCGGACCGGGTGGGCGCGCATCACGCGGCGGCGCAGATGCGGGTGGTCTGCCGCTGAGGGGCGCGGGTCGCCCGTACCGGGCGCAGGTCAGGGGGCGTCCTCGTACGGTCCGCCCCGGAAGTACAGCGCCCCGGAGGACCGCGCACGGTCACCGCGCTCATGCGCGGCGTCGGAGCGGTCGGCGGGCTCGGACCGCCCGGCCAGCCCGCGCAGTCTCTCCAGGCCGGTCAGGATCTCCGACCGGTTGCGGGACGCCTTCATCCACCGGGGCAGCCGGGGGACCATCGCCAAGGTGGAGCCGCTGCCTCCTCGTTCGCGCAGCGTGGCGCGGATGTAGGCCGACAGGTGGTCGACGTGCTCCTCGTTGTAGGCCCACAGAACGCGGCCGGTGCATCGGGTCTGCAACCACAGGGGCCGATGGAAGAACGGATCCTCCGTACCGCCCGGCCTGGCCCCGACGAGCCCGGTCCCCCGCATCCCCGCCTGCCACTTCGCGACGGCGCCGCACCGTCCGCAGGCCGGCCGGCGCGGCTGGAACAACAGCTCGCTGAAGTAACGGATTTCGGGGAGCCCGGGACGGGGAACGACCTGCGCGCGTCCCCCGCACCGGGGGCAGACCACCAGCACGAGCCCGGAGAACTGGGCCAGCCAGCGCCCCGCGTCGACGTGCCGGACCGGGGAGGTGGCCGGAGCCCGGCCCGGTACGGGTGGCGGGTCTGCGGTCGGGTCGGCGTTCATGCACGACACTCTCGCAGGCCGGGAGTGGTGGGCCGCCGACGGGGCACAGGACCGGAATGACCTTGTGCAGCCGCGGAACCGCCTGGTTCACTCACCCGATGCCCCTCGGCTCCACGCCCCTCGCCCCCGTGCCTTTCGACCCCGCGACGCCTCTCGACTCCGCGACCCTCGTACGCACGTTGATCGCCGCCCAGTTCCCGCACTGGGCGGACCTGCCGGTGGAGGCGGTCGACGCGAGCGGCACGGCGAACGCGGTCCACCGCCTGGGCGACGACAAGGTGGTACGGCTGCCGCGTACGGAGAGCAGCGCGGCGGACGTGGCGACGGAGCACCTCTGGCTGCCCCGGCTGGCCGCGCAGCTGCCCGTACCGGTCCCGGCGCCGCTGGCCCAGGGAGCCCCGGCCGAGGGCTTCCCCTGGGCCTGGTCGGTGTGCACGTGGCTGGAGGGGACGAACCCGTCGCCCGGTGACGGCACATGGGCGCCGGAGCTGTTCGCCGCGGACCTGGCGGAGTTCGTCCTCGCGCTGCGCCGCATCGACCCCACGGACGGCCCGCAGGCCTACCGGAGCGAACCCCTGGCGTCCCGGGACGAGAAGACGCGCAAGGTGATCGCGGGGCTTGACGGCGTCCTCGACGCCGGGGCCGCCACCGCCGCCTGGGACAAGGCGCTGACCGCCCCGGCCTTCACGGGCGCGCCCGTGTGGGTGCACGGGGACCTCCAGCCGGGCAACGTCCTGGTCGCGGACGGCCGTCTCACGGGAGTGATCGACTTCGCCTGCATGGGCCTGGCCGACCCCGCCGTCGACCTGATCGCCGCCTGGTACCTGCTGCCGGCGGGGGCCAGGGAGGCGTTCCGTACGGCGGTCGGGGCCGACGACGCGAGCTGGGAGCGGGGGCGTGGCTGGGCGCTGTCCATCGCGGTGATGGAGCTCGCGGCCTACCGGGAGTCGAACCCGGTGATGGCGCGGAACGCGTGGTGGGTGATCGGGGAGCTCCTGGCCGGGTGACCGGTCAGGGGGTGGGCCGAGGAGGAGCTGGCCCCCCTGCGAAGTGGGGTGCCAGCCGTAGTGAGTGCGAACGCCCGCGCTTCTAGCGTCTGTTGCATGAGATACACAGAGAAGATCAGGATCCCCCGCAGCCCGGCGGCCCGCAGCGCCGCAGCCGCAGGCCTCGCACTCGCCGTGGGCCTCACCGCGACACCGGCCCTGGCGACACCCGCGACGAGAACAGCCGGTACGGAGGCACACGGCGGCCTCGACCGTTACTACGACCAACGCCTGTCCTGGGGCACGTGTGTGGAGTCCCCCGACGACACGACGGGCAGGGACCTGGACGCGGCGGGCGTGCAGTGCGCCGACGTCACCGTCCCGCTGGACTACACGGCCCCCCGGGGCCGCACGATCACCGTCGCGGTGTCCCGGCTCAAGGCCACCGACACCCGCCACCGCATAGGCGCGATCCTCCTCAACAACGGCGGCCCCGGCGGCACGGCGGTGGAGTCCCCACCGGTCATACGCACGGCGATGAAGAAGGTCGGCGCCCGCTACGACATCGTCGGCTTCGACCCGCGCTTCGTCGGCCGCAGCACCCCGCTGGACTGCGGCTGGCCCGTCAGCTTCCCCTGGTTCTCGGCCGGGGCGGGCCGGGCGGGCTTCGACCGCCATGTGGCCCTGAGCAAGAGCCTGGCCGCCAAGTGCCGCGCCACCAACGCCTCGGTCCTCCCGCACGTCACCACACGCAACACCGCCCGCGACATGGACGTGATCCGGGGCGCACTGGGCGAGCGGAAGATCTCCTACCTGGGCTACTCGTACGGTACGTACCTGGGCACGGTCTACACGCAGATGTTCCCCGGACGCTACGACCGGGTGGTCCTGGACGGAGCGATCGACCCGCACGCTTACGGCCCGCGGCTGCTGAAGGACGCGGTACGGGAGAACGAGCAGGCACTCTCCGCCTGGGCCGCCTGGGCGGCCGGCCGCCACACGACGTACGGCCTGGGCCGCACCCGTACCGCCGTGCTGGCCACCATCGACCGCGTGATGGCGCAGGCGGCGCGCGGCCCCCTGACGGTCGGCACGGCGCCGGACACCTTCCGGGTCGACGACACCCACATACCGACGCTCCTCTTCATGGGCGTGGCCGACGACACGGACGCGTCGCGGGCGTTCCTGGCCGAACAGGTCTCCGTACTGTCCAAGGCGACAAAGAACCAACAGTCCGCACTCTCCCCGGAGTTCACGGAGCAACTCCGCTTCGCGCTGACCGGCGAGGGCTCGGCTTCCGGCAGCGCCCAGATGGCGATCATCTGCGGTGACGTCCCGGCCCCACGCAACCCCGAGCTCTACTGGCGCGACATCCAGCGCGCCCGCGCCGCCCACCCCCTGTTCGGCCCGCTCACCGAGAACATCGGCCCGTGCGCGTTCTGGAACACCCCGAGGGAGAACCCCACCGGGATCCGCCACGACACCCCGGCCCTGATCGTCGCCGCCACCGGCGACCCCCGCACCACCTACCGGGGCAGCGTCGCCCTCCACGACCAGCTCCCCAGCTCCCGCCTCCTCACCCTCAAGGGCGCCAACCGGCACGCGCTGTACGGGGAGTACGGGAACGCGTGCGTGGACACCAAGGTCAACCGGTACCTGGAGACGGGCAGGCTGCCCGGGAAGGACGAGGTCTGCGTGAAGTAGGGGACCTGCTCCCCTTCGATGCGATACAGGCAGGCAGGACCCCTGGCCGCCGGTACCGGCCTGCCGGGCCCGCGCGTCCAGGGCGTGTTACGAAACTTCTTTGAATTCTCAGCCGCGCCGCCCGCTCAGCCCACCTCGTCCGAGCTGCGAAAACGCCCCGGGCAGGTCGAAATATCCACCAGGAGGGGCCGAAGGAATCGGGTACGTTCTGGTCGTGGTCACGGCACACCTGTGCCTGGCCGCACAAGCCCCGCTCCCTGCGGGGAATTTGCTGCCTGCACTGACCGATGGCCCCCGTCGCGAAACGTCGCGACGGGGGCCATCGTCATGTCCGGGCCCGAAAGGAGACGAGAGCACGGTGACCGAGGCCGTACTGATCGCGCTGGCTGCGCTGATCGCCTTGACGGTGGTTTGCCTGATCGGTCTGTTGGTCCACGGGCGCATCGCCGGGCAGGCGATGCGTCGGGCCCGTACCGAAGACCTGCCGCAGATGTTGGAGGCCAGCGGTCACACGCTGGTCAACCTGTTCAGCTCGCTACGATTCAGGACTCGCCGAATGCTGCCGCGTGCCGACACCGTGCGACGCGACACCGGCCGCTCCGCCGGCTTCGACACGTTGCCCGGTAGCGAACGGCCGACGGCGGAGGAGTCAGAGCGTTGAGGCGCAAAGGGTACGGGCCGGACCTGGACCGGGTTGGCCGGAACATCGGCGACGACATCCTCGGCCGCGCGTTGCGCAAGGTTCTCGAACCGCCTCACCGGCGCCTCCTCCTGGACTACCTGCACGGAGCCCCGCCTGAGCAGATGGCAGCCCAGCTCGGCATTTCCCTCGACAGCCTGCAGCGACTCGTCGGCCGGCTTCTGGCCAAACTGCGCGACTCCGAATACGGCAGCCAGCTGCACGAGGAACTGCACAGCCGTTTCGGCCCCCGTCACTCCTCCGTGGTGTGGGAGGCGGCCAAAGACGTCCCTGTCCACAGGTGCGAGCGCACCGGCTGCACGGCGCCCCCGTTCACACAGAAGCCCACCGGCCGCCCACGCCGATACTGCAGTTCGGCGTGCAGGCAGGCCGCCTATCGAGGGGTACGGCGCGCCGGCCCCCGCCCGGCATCGCGACTCGGCAGTGCGCTGGGCCGCCCGCTGGTGCGTCGCGAATATCGGCTGATGACCTATGCCGACGCTCCAGCCGAGTTCCCCGAACCCCGGCACACACCGCGTCTGCTCGACGGGTACATGGCGTATCTCGAACAACGTCTGCTTGAGTGGGGGGCACCCACTGCCTCACCTGTACGGGTACCGGTGACCTTCCAGGCCCACTCCTGGACCGCGGTCAACGAGAGGTTTTCGCTCATCAGCATGCCGGGTCTGTGGTGGACGCAGGGTACCGGCAAGTCGCAGTTCGCCTACTACGCCATCCAGGAGCTTCTCCAGGGGCAGCATCGGGTGCGTCCGATCTCGCTCTTCGAGCTCGGACGCCTCGGGGGGAACAACACCCTGAAGGCCAAGGCCTCGGACCTTTCCGCCGCCGAGCCGCTTTCCCCCGATCCTCGTCCGACCAGTCCACTGCACACTCCCATACCGTCACATATCCGGCATTTCGCAGTCGGGTGGAGCCAACGAATCCCTCAACCGCCCGCTGCTCGACTCGGGCTGTCACCCGCGACTCAGGGCGAGAGGCCCTGGAGCGGGCCGCCCCGGAAGCGCGCCACGAGATCCGGGTGTGCGGGAATGACCGCTGCCCCTGCCCGGCGAACCGCCCGCATGCGCCGCAGACGTCGTCGCTAGGGCTGCTCATGCACCGCTCATGCACCGATCACCGCTCACGCAAACGGCCCCGGACGAGAAGTCCGAGGCCGAACAGGACCCCTCCCTGAGGGAGAATTCCCAGGTCAGAGCGGTAACGCGCTGTGCCCCCGGCAGGATTCGAACCTGCGACACCCGCTTTAGGAGAGCGGTGCTCTATCCCCTGAGCTACGAAGGCCGACTGACCGCTGACAGCCTAGCGGATCGGACTCGCTGGGGGCGCCCCCATAGGCGCTGCAGCCTCCGGGTGTGTGCGAAAGGCCGTCTGACCTGGGTATTTCCGGTGGCACGGAGGCCGCTGTCAGTCCCGTGAGCGAGCAAGGTGTTCGCAAGCACACCATCAAGCCTCGACGGAGGGGTCCTCTCGTGACCGGCTCGCGTTCCGATTCCCTGCTGCCGACCGAATTCCTCCTCACGGCGATGGCCGGCTGCGGCCCGGACGACCCCGCCGTGAGGCTGACCGTGCGGCAGGCACGATCGGTCACGTCTCGGACCGACCGCTCCGCTCTCAGCGAAGCCCTGCTGTCCGGCCCGCTGGCCGAGGAGGCCCCGATGTGGCTCCTGGAAGCGGCCGTAGCGGCGGATCTGGAAGGTGAGGAGGAAGCGCACCACTTCGGCCGTCGGTCGGCCGTGGCCGCACGTGCGCTGGGGCACCCTTCATGTACGCCGGATCTGCGTGACCGGACCCTGAGGCGGTGCACCCCTCAGCAGTTGGCCCGGCTCGGAGGTCCGGGTGCCGAGGAGCGGTTGGCCACGGCCGTTGCCGAAGTGGTGCGCGCGCTCGGCGCCCCGCCGCCCATGTCCCCCCAGCTTCTGGAGGAAGAGGCTCCGGCGCAGACCATGCTCCGGCAAGGCCCCCTGCACGACGTCGTGTTCGAGGCGGCTCGCGACATGCTTCCGACGGCTCCCGATCCTGGTGACCCGGAGGGCGAGGACATCGACGACTGGCTGGACAGGAACCGTAGAGGGCACGAGGCATGGCAGACCATGTGGCGTCAGATACTCGAACGGCACCCCGACCGGCACAGGAACTTCGTGGAATGGGCGGACGGCACCGATGCCGAACGGGCCATCCACGACCAGTTGCTCGGCAGCCTGCCCTGGGCTGTAGATCCTCGATACCGTCCAGCGCATCCTCGCGGACCCGCCACCGGCCTCCGGCACGGACCGCCGCCGCACCGCGCTCGGCGCGCCGGACGAGGTGACCGTGCGTGTGTTGGCCGGTACCTCGGTGGAGACGCTGGGGGAGTACCTGGATCGGCACGTCGGCAACGACTCCCTCGTGGAGAAGCCCTCCTCGCCTCCGCGGCGGGCGCCTACCGGTCCGGCGAGGACTTCGAGGACGTGCTGCGCCGCCACAGCGCCCCCGATGAGGTGCTCCTCCGCCTTACTGTCGCCCTTCGCCGCTATCTGGGCGGCGGGCCGACCTGGCGCGAGTCCTGGACCCGTCTGATCCTGGCCAGGGAGGACACCGGCCCGAGTCTCGTACGTGCCCTGCCCGCCTGGTCGGCGCTGCGAGCCCGGGGTGGTGGGTACCGGAACGCCCATGCGGTGGTGGTCTCGGTGGTGCGCGAATCGCTCGGATCCGACCAGGACGCGTGGGACCGGTTCGCGAGCTGCCCGGCCACGAACTCCGGACCGGCCGCCTGGCTTCGCCTGGGCGATCTCCTGGACGCGGCCGCCAAAGGGATGCCGTGGCCGAAGCCCCCGGCCGGCCGCTGAAGCGTCGAGGTGCCGCGCTCGCGGCCGTTCCGATGGAGCCGGCCCCGGACGGTCTCACCTCGGTCCGCCGCACGTTGCACCCGCGTTCCCGTCTTCGCCGCCGCTGACCTCGACGGCCACGTGATCCACCACAGTCCCAGCGGCGCTCGCCCACCGGAACGTGGCAGCCGGTGACCGGTTAACGTCACCCCTACCGAGCCAGCGCGAGAAAGGCCGCAGCCCGTGCCGCACACCGACCGGCCCCCGACCGGGCCCCAGGACTCCGAGCGCGCCGAACGGATCCACGCGCTCCTGACCGGCCCCGGTGCCCCCTTCGCCGTGGTCCGGGGGGAGCGGGGAGTGCTGGAGTACGCCGACGGGCCGCGTACGCTCCGGGAGTTCGTCGAGACGGCGTGGGCCTACGGTGACTCGCCGTTCCTGATCGCCGGTGAACGCCGTTATTCGTACGGGGAGTTCTTCGCCGCCGCGTCCGCCCTGGCCGTCCGGCTGAGCGAGCGGTACGGGCTGCGCCCCGGTGACCGGGCCGTGGTCGCGATGCGGAATCAGCCTGAGTGGCAGATCGCCTTCTGGGCCGTCCAGCTGGCCGGGCTCGTCGCCGTACCGCTCAACTCCTGTTGGACCGAGGGTGAGTTCACCTACGCCCTCGACGACTGCGAGCCCGGGGTGCTGCTCGTCGACGGTGAGCGGCTGGAGCGGGTCGCGGGGTGGGCGCGGCGGACCGGGGCGCGCGTGGTGCTCTTCCAGGGCTCGCACGGCGCAGGGCCGCTGCCGGACGGCGTACGCGTCGAGCGGTACGAGGACCTTCCCGCGCCCGACCCCCTGGCCGCTCCCCCCGACGTGGAGCCCCGGCCCGAGGACGACGCCACGATCCTCTACACCTCGGGCACCACCGGCCGGCCCAAGGGGGCGGTGGCCACCCATCTCGCCCAGGCCGGGGCCGCGCTCAACCCCCGCTACCAGGCGGCCGCCTCCGCGCTGGGGAGGGGCGC
This sequence comes from Streptomyces cyaneofuscatus, assembly GCF_000718135.1. Classification (GTDB taxonomy): domain Bacteria; phylum Actinomycetota; class Actinomycetes; order Streptomycetales; family Streptomycetaceae; genus Streptomyces; species Streptomyces cyaneofuscatus. Next base: position 88,194 of record NZ_JOEM01000013.1, read on the forward strand.
CGTCCCGGGGATGGGGCCCGCGCCGGTCTCCCTGATGACGTTCCCCTTCTTCCACGTCGCCGCGTTCACCAGCTTCTACGGGGTGATCGCGGCGGGCGGCACCCTCGTCCTGATGGACCGGTGGGACGCGGACGAGGCCCTCCGGCTCATCCGCGCCCACGGCGTCACGCACGTCGCGGGGGTGCCGACGACCGCCCTCCGACTGCTGGACGCCGCCGAGCGTACGGGGGACGAACTGGCGAGCCTCACCCTCTTCAGCACCGGAGGCGCCGCGGCCCCGCCCCGCCTGGTCGCCCGCCTCACCGCCCGGTACGGGGAGCGCGTCGAGCCCCGTAACGGCTACGGCCTCACCGAGACCAGCGGCGGCGTCCTCGCGAACATCGGCGCCGAGTACCGGGCCCACCCCGGTGCCGTCGGCCGCCCGACCCCCGTGACCGAGACACGGATCGCGGGCCCGGCGGGCGAGGAGCTGCCCGAGGGGCAGGTGGGGGAGCTGTGGCTGCGCGGGCAGTCGTTGTTCCGCGGCTACTGGCGCGACCCGGCCGCGACCGAGGAGGCGTTCCGGGACGGCTGGTTCCGTACGGGGGACCTCGCCGTGGCGCGTGAGGGGCGCATCGCGGTCGTCGACCGGATCACGGACATGGTCGTCCGGGGCGGCGAGAACGTGTACTGCGTCGAGGTCGAGGGCGCCCTGCACGACCACCCCGACGTGCGCGACGCCGCCGTCCTCGGTGTCCCGCACCCGGTGCTGGGGGAGGAGGTCGTCGCCGTCGTCCTGCCTCGTACGGGTGCCGGGGTCACCGCCGACGCCCTGCGCGAGCACGTCGGCCGGTCCCTCGCCCGGTTCAAGGTGCCGGCCCGGGTGCTGCTCACCGACGAGCCGCTCCCGCGCAACGCCACCGGGAAGGTCCTCAAGCACGAGCTCCGGGACCGGTTCCCCGCCCGCGATGAGAGCCCCGCGCGCGATCAGGGTCCCGCGCCGCTCACGGCCGGGTGATCCGGACCCGGTAGTTGCCGTCGCCGTCCTCGTCCAGCACGGATATCCGTACGCCGTTGGCGCGGTCCGTGAACGTCTGGCCGGGGCGGAACGGCGCGTCCGAGAGTTCCGCGTGCACGTTGGGGCGCCGGGTGCAGCCGCCGCTGTCCTGGGTGGCGTCGGCGACGGAGACCGGGCCCTGGCCGGTGTCCACGTCGGAGCTGACCTTGTAGATCAGCACCCCGGGCCGGCACACCGCCTCGTCGTTGCCCGCCGCCGTACGGACCTCCACGGCGTAGCCGGACTGGGCGCTGAGCGGGACGAAGGCGAGTTTGGTGCCGCCCGCCGTGGCCAGCGGGCCGAGCGTGTGGTCGCTGACGCCGGGCTGGGAGGCGCAGCTGATCTGCTCGTTGTCGAGCCAGCCGAGCTTCCACTTGTGCCAGCCCAGGAAGTCGTTGTTGGCGCCCCAGTCCTCGGACATGATGTCCCAGTGCCCCACCGAGCCGCCGCCCTCCATCGTGTAGAGGTCGGGCAGGCCGAAGACATGGCCGTTCTCGTGCGGCAGGACGCGGTAGCCCGTCTGTGCGTACGACCCCGAACCGTCGTCCTGGCGGCTGTAGACGAACGACGTGTTGGAGAGCGGTACGCCGTCGGCGGTCGGGGCGTCGTCGTTGCCGGAGAAGGTCACGGAGAGCACGGTGTCGAGGGCGGAGGGGCCCGCGTTCGGGGTGACGAGGACGTTGACCAGGTCGTACGCCGAGAAGTCCACCAGCGGGTCCGCGGCCGCGACGAGGTCCTCGACCAGCTGGCGGTAGCCCGGTTCGAACGGTGAGCCGCGCTCTATCCCGTACTCCGCGAACGGCATCGGCATCCGCAGCCACTCCTTGACGGGGGCCTCGGGGCGGTAGTCGAGGCGGCCGTAGGAGCTGGTCGTGAACCAGTCGGAGGTCTGCGGGAAGAACTCCGCGAACCGGTCCGCCGCCGGTTCCGTGCCCTCCGCGTCCGGGAAGTCGATCATCAGGTTGAGTGACCTGACCTCGCCGGTGGAGCGGGCGTAGCCGGGCGGGGTGGGCATGCCCAGCGACATCTGGACGCCCATGGTCGTGGCGATCCGGCAGGGGGCGACCGCGGAGTCCTCGGCGGTGGCCGCCGGGCCCGCCGTGGCCCGCCCGGCCCCCGGAAGGGTGGTGCTCGCCGTCGCCATGGCGGCTATGACCAGGGCGGTCGCTCCGGCCAGGGCGGCGGGGCGGCGGTGATTGCGTATCCGGTGGCGGGGCTGCTGCATAGAGGCGCCTTCGGGTCCGCGGCAGCCGGCCGACCCTGACTGCGCTCTGGCGATCAGCCTGTGCCGGGCGGTCGGGGGGCGCTCGCTGGGGTGCGCCGATCGGAGGGTTTTCGCCGTCGGCGGGTGTGACTCAAGTCACAGGGGGAGGCGGAAATAACCGGGGAGGGTCTCCCCGTTTGCATCGGTGTCCCCCTGAAACGGGGATCTGATCCCCGGTTACGGGTGGGGGTCACTCAGCTACACGCCGTCCAATCCCACACCGTCCAGCCGCACATCGTCCGATATCTGCTCAGAGCCGATATCCACTCAGAGAACGGGAAGGGCCGCAGCCGTGGAGACCGTCGCCGACACCACCGCACCGGCAGCTCAGCGCCGTACGCCCCGACCGAGGGCCGACGCGCTGCGCAACCGTGAGCGGATCGTCACGGCCGCCCGTGAGCTGTTCGTCGAGTTCGGGCCGGACGTGCCGCTCGACGACGTCGCACGGCGGGCGGGCGTCGGGAACGCCACGCTCTACCGGAACTTCCCCGACCGCGCGGCGCTGACCCATGAGGTCGTGCTCGCGGTCACCTCCCGCACCACCGCGAGGGCCGAAGAGGCCACCGCGGCGGAGGCCGACCCGTTCGCCGCGCTCAGCCGGTTCGTGCACGCGGCCGCCGACGAACGGATCGGGGCCCTGTGCCCGATGCTCTCCGGCGTCTTCGACAGGGACCACCCCGACCTGCTGGCCGAGCGCGACCGCCTCGAAGCCGCTGTCGAGGGGCTCGTGTCGCGCGCCATGTCCGCGGGGCGGCTGCGTACCGACATCGCCGTCGGTGACGTACTCGTCGCCCTCTCCCAGCTCACCCGGCCGCTGCCCGGCATCGCCTGCCTGGACATCGACCGCTTCACCCACCGCCATCTGCAGCTGTTCCTGGACGGACTGGAAGCCCCGGCCCGTTCCGTGCTGCCCGGATCGGCGGCAACCCTGGAGAACCTGAGGCGCCGCGACTGATGACGCCCGCACGGGCCGCAGCCCCCGCCTCGAATCAACGTCCTAGTCGATGTCCTTAGTCGACGCCCTTAGTCAACGTCCCTTTACGTTCACGCATCACGTACTCCCTTCACGTACTCCCATCACGCGTACGCCAGCACGTACCGGCGACTGACCTCGCGACGTCCTCGGCGCCCTCGCATGTCCCTAGGTGGCTACTCCCATGGCAAAAACCGCTGACACCCCGCTGTCGAGAATCGCCGGCACCGGGCTTCCCGATCCCAGCCGCTGGAAGGCCCTGGCCTTCATCGCGCTCGCCCAGCTGATGGTCGTGCTCGACGCGACCATCGTGAACATCGCCCTGCCCTCCGCCCAGACCGACCTCGGCATCTCCGAGGGCAACAAGCAGTGGGTCATCACGGCCTACGCGCTCGCCTTCGGTGGTCTGCTCCTCTTCGGCGGCCGGATCGCCGACCTCTGGGGGCGCAAGCGCACCTTCGTCGTCGGGCTGATCGGCTTCGCGCTGGCCTCCGCGCTCGGCGGAGCCGCCCAGAACGAGGCGATGATGTTCGGCTCCCGGGCCCTGCAAGGTGTCTTCGGCGCCCTGCTCGCCCCGGCGGCCCTCTCCCTGCTGGCCGTGATGTTCACCGACGCCAAGGAGCGCGCCAAGGCCTTCGGCATCTACGGGGCCATCGCCGGTGGCGGTGGCGCGGTCGGGCTGATCCTCGGCGGCTTCCTCACCGAGTACCTGAACTGGCGCTGGACGTTCTTCGTCAACATCCCGTTCGCCGTCGTCGCCGCCGTGGGCGCGTACTTCGTCATCCGTGAGCCCTCCGGCACCCGCAACCGTTCGCCGCTGGACATCCCCGGCGTCGTGCTCTCCACGCTCGGCCTGGTCGCCCTGGTCTACGGCTTCACCCGCGCCGAGTCGGCCGGCTGGTCGGACGGTCTGACGATCACCATGTTCATCGCGGCCGCCGGACTGCTGCTGGCCTTCGTCGTGGTCGAGTCGCGGGTGAAGTCGCCGCTGCTGCCGCTGCGCGTCCTGACCGAGCGCAACCGCGGCGGGGTCTACCTCTCGCTGGGGCTCGCCATCATCGCGATGTTCGGGCTGTTCCTCTTCCTGACCTACTACCTGCAGATCGTGAAGGGGTACTCCCCGGTCAGGACCGGCTTCGCCTTCCTCCCGATGATCGCGGGCATGATCACCGGCTCCACCCAGATCGGTACCCGGCTGATGACCCGGGTCCCGCCGCGGCTGCTCATGGGCCCCGGCTTCCTGGTCGCCGCGATCGGCATGCTGCTCCTCACCCAGCTGGACCTGAACACCAGCTACGCGGCCGTCATCCTGCCCGGCATGCTGCTGCTCGGCCTCGGTATGGGTACGGCGTTCATGCCGGCCATGTCCCTGGCCACGCACGGCATCGAGCCGCGTGACGCGGGGGTCGCCTCCGCGATGGTCAACACCTCGCAGCAGGTCGGCGGCGCGATCGGCACCGCTCTGCTGAACACCATCGCGGCCGGTGCCACCACCGCCTACATCGCCGACAACGCGGCCCGCGCCACGGACCCGAAGCTCCTGGAGCTCCAGGCCATGGTCAGCGGCTTCGCCAGCGCGATCTGGTGGGCGGTCGGCATCCTGGTCCTCGCCTCCGCGATCGCGGTCGTCCTGATCAACACCGGCCGCCCGGGAACGGGAGCGGCCGGCGGTACGGGTGGCACGTCCGGTGGGAACGCCGAGGGCGCCGAGGACGAGTTCCGGATCCCGGTCGTCGCCCACTGACGCCGTCGCCTACGAGGCCTGCCCTGGCTTCACGGTCTGCCCTGATTCACGGTCTGCCCTGGTTCCGCCGCTCAGCGGAGCCAGGGCAGATCCGCGTCCGTACCCTCCGGTTCGAGCCCGGAGGCGAGGACGCGCATGATGTCGCCGAGGCTGCGCACCTGCTCGGGCGTGAGCCGGTCGAACAGCGCCTGCCGTACGGCGTCGACATGGCCCGGCGCCGAACGCCCGAGCATCGCGTAGCCGTCGTCGGTGAGCACCGCGTTCTGGCCGCGCTTGTCGGAGGGGCACTCCTCACGCCGCACCCAGCCGTTCTTCTCCAGCCGGGCGATGGCGTGCGAGAGCCGGGAACGGGTGATCTTCACGTTCCTGGCGAGCTCGGTCATCCGCATCCGGCGCCGGGGCGCCTGGGAGAGCTGGACGAGCAGCCCGTAATAGATGTGGGGCATGCCCGCGTCCCGCTGCAACTGGCGGTCGAGGTGGTCCTCCAGCAGCGTGGTGGCATGCAGATAGGCGCGCCAGACCCGCTGCTCCTCGTCGGTGAGCCAGCGTGTCGCGCCGGTGGATGCCGTGGATGCCGTGGTCATGTGCTCCACTGTACGACCTTTTCTTGAAAGTTTAACTAGATAGGGCTAAGGTCTCTGGAGGTAGGAACTTGAAGGTTCAAGAACCTGGCCGGGTGGATTCCGCAGGATCCCTGATTTCGCCCTGATTTCGCAGGGCCCCTGGAGAACCATCCCCCGGGATCCGGAATCCATGATCGATGCCGAAGGCAATGTCAGGTCCAGTGGATGGGGAGTGCCATGACTGTCACCGCGGAGCGCATGCCCGCCCTCTACCTCTCGCACGGCGCCCCACCGCTCGCCGACGACCCGGTCTGGCCCGGCCAGCTCGCCGCCTGGTCGGCCACGCTGCCGCGCCCCCGCGCCATCCTGATGGTCTCCGCCCACTGGGAGGAGGCCCCGCTCGCGCTCGGTGCGGTGGAGCCGGTGCCGCTGGTCTACGACTTCTGGGGGTTCCCCGAGCACTACTACCGGGTGCGGTACGGCGCCCCCGGGGCCCCGCAGCTCGCCGACAGCGTCCGCAAGCTGCTGCGCGGCGCCGGTACGCCGGTCCAGGACATCCCGGACCGGGGGCTCGACCACGGGGCCTACGTGCCGCTGGTGGAGATGTTCCCGGACGCCGACATCCCCGTACTCCAGATCTCCATGCCGACGCTCGACCCGCAGAAGCTGATGGCCATCGGGCGCAAGCTCGCCCCGCTGCGTGACGAGGGCGTGCTGATCGTCGGCAGCGGCTTCTTCACGCACAACCTGGCCGCCCTGCGGCACACGGGCGGCGGGGTGCCGGGCTGGTCGGCGGAGTTCGACGACTGGGGCGACCGCGCGCTGCGGGCCCAGGACGTCGACGCCCTGCTCGACTTCGAGCACACGTCCCCCGCCGGAAAGCTGGCCCACCCGCGCACCGAGCACTTCGCCCCGCTCTTCGTGACGCTGGGCGCCGCCGAGGAGGAGCTGGACCGGGGGCGGAGCGTCATCGACGGCTTCTGGATGGGGCTGGCCAAGCGCTCGGTGCAGTTCGGCTGAGGGTGCTCGGCCACGTGCGTCTCACCAGGCCGGCGTGTTCAGCTCGACCGCGCGGCCGACGGCGACGAGGGCGGCAGCGTCACCTACGTCCAGTGCCGTGTCGGCGAATTTGATCGTGTGGTCGTCACCGTGCGCCGCGGCCCGCTCGAACACCTCCTGCGGGTGCTGTGCGACCGGTGCGGCCTGTGCGGTTGGCGTGGCCTGTGCGGCCTGTGCGGTCGTCAGGTGTTCCGTGACCGGCTGCGCCTCGCGGGGCCCGTACGCGGAGGTCACCGCGGCGCTCGCCGCCCAGGCCGCGTGCAGGCTCGGCGTCCACAGGGTGCCGGGGAGTGCGGGCAGGGTGCGCAGGACCGCGTTGGGCGCGGTCGCCGCGTGGACCAGCATGATCGGATCGGCGTGGCCATGGGTCGCGTAACGGTGGGTGGCGGCCCGGACGAGCTCCTCGATCGCGGCGCGTGCCGCCTCCGGCCCCGAGGGGGCCCGGCCGGGCCAGTCGGGGAAGCCGGTGAGCTGCTCGAACCGGCTCCGGATGCCGCCGTCCTGGTCGGCGATGAGCGGCACCCGGTCCAGGGCGGCCGCAGCGTCGGGGGCCGGGGCGAGGCGCTCCAGGGCGGGCAGCGGCTGGTGCCGGGCGGCCCAGTAGCCGAGGGCGTGGGCCAGTTCCCGTACGCGCGGGGCGGTCTCCTCGCCCTCCAGCAGTGTGCGTACGGCGTGGCCGACCCGGATCACCCCGTGCGTGGCGCCGGCCGCGATGCCGGGCAGCAGTCGGGGCCACCACTCGGCGAGGGCGGTGCGCCAGGGGCGGTCGGCGGTCTCCCGCTCGAAGAACGCCGTCCAGTCGGCGACGCGGCTGATGTCGCCGAGGGCCTCCTGCCAGTTGAGGGCGGTCACCGGCGCGACGGACCCGGGCATGTCCTCCAGCTTGGGCCGGTAGGTGTCCAGCCAGCGGTGTGCGACCCGCGCGTGCCCGTGCCGTACGAGGGCCTCGATCGCCATCGGCGCGTGGTTGCTGAGCCAGCCGTCGCGCTCCGGCCCCGAGAGGTGGATGCGCTCCAGGGCCTCGTCGAGGGTGCCGGAGGTGTCCGTGGGGTTGCGCTGCGTGTCCGTCATGGGCCTCACGGTAGGGGCGGCGGGCGGCCCGCGGATCGGGCTGAGGTCCCGGCCGGCCACGGCCGGGACCTCCTCCTGCGGACCTAGGGCCCGGGGCGGTGCACCGCACTCCGCACCACGCTCCGTGGCGACAATGCGGACATCGCGAGCAACCCCGAGGCGATACGGATCGTCTTCCGGGGTAGACGCGAGGTCGGGAACGTCCGGGGCGTACGGAGGTCCGGGCGGCCTGGTCCAGGGGTGTGGCCTCCTGTGAGCGCCGCCTCACCGAAACGGAGTCGCGGGTTCCCCGCCACGGCCCGCCGGTACCCCTCGGTTCGGTACCTGACCTGCGCTTACGGGGGTATCCGCGCCGGGTTTCCGCCGGTCGGCGCCGGACAGGGTACTGGATGATCGCGAAAATGAATGGGCGGCATGGGAATTCTGTCCGGATTCCAGTCGTTGTTTCCATCGGATGCAGGGCACCCGAAAAGGTGTCGCGACCTACTCAGCAAGGGAGCACGCATGGCAACCCGTGCCGTCGCCCGTCGTTCGTCCACCACCTCCGGTGGGACCGACCGGGCAAGCAGTGTTCGCGCCGTGGGCGGGGAAGTCGCCGATCGCGACCTGGTCGGCATGTACCTGGACGAGATCGCTCGTACACCGCTGCTCGACGCCGCCAAGGAAGTCGACCTCTCCCAGTCCATCGAGGCGGGCGTCTACGCCCAGCAGATCCTCGACGGCGAGGTGGAGAGCGACGCCCGCGACGCCCGCGGCGCGACGCGTGAAGAGCTGGAGGCGCTGGTCGCCGAGGGCGAGCGCGCCAAGGACATATTCATCCGTTCCAACCTCCGCCTCGTCGTTGCCGTGGCCCGCCGCTACCCGCGCGCGGGGCTGCCCCTGCTCGACCTGATCCAGGAGGGCAACGCGGGCCTGGTGCGCGCGGTCGAGAAGTTCGACTACGCGAAGGGCTTCAAGTTCTCCACGTACGCGACGTGGTGGATCCGGCAGGCCATCACCCGGTCCATAGCCGACCAGTCCCGCACGATCCGGCTCCCCGTCCACCTGGTGGAGGAGCTCGGCCGGATCCGCCGGGTCCAGCGCGAGTTCAACCGGGAGAACGGGCGCGATCCCGAACACGCGGAGATCGCCGCCGAGCTCGACTCCAACGCCGAGCGCGTGGGCAACGTCCTGGACTGGGCCCGCGACCCGGTCAGCCTCAACATGTCGGTCGACGACAACGGCGACACCCAGTTCGGCGACCTGCTGGAGGACACCTCCGCCGTCTCGCCCGAGCAGTCGGTGATGACCCTCCTGCGCAGCGAGGAGCTGGAGGACCTGATCGGCAAGCTCGACAACAGGACCGCCTCCATCATCAAGATGAGGTACGGCATCGAGGACGGGCGCGAGCGGACGCTGACCGAAGTGGGCAAGCAGCACGGCCTGACACGGGAGCGCATCCGCCAGATAGAGAAGCACGCACTACTCGAATTGAAGCGAATGGCTCACGACACGGGCTTTGACGCTGCGGCGTGAGCCAATAACCCGTAACCTCCCCATCAAGCCGGTTCGCACCGGCTGACCGACCGGATCATGCCGGTCACCGACCGGTTTCCCGACCGGTCCCCGGAACTGAGTCCCGGCGCCCACCCCCCCCGGCGCCGGGGCTCATCCATGTCCGGCCCCGTGTCCGGCCCCGTGTCCGGGACCGCCTCCGAATCCGTTTCCGGGCCCGTTTCCTTGTCCGTTCGCGGGTGAGGCCGCGCGGGTCAGCCGGGCGCCCAGGCTCTCCAGGTACGCCACCAGCTGCGGCGGCCCCTGCACCGCGAACTCGCAGTCCACCAGCGCCAGCCGCAGCGCCACCCACTCCAACGAGTCCGTGGACGAGGACCGCAGTCGGCAGCCGTCCTCCCCGTCCGGCCCCGACCCGGGCTCCGGCTCCGGCACCCCGAGTGTCGGAGGCAGCCGGGCCGCCACGAACTCCGCCGGCGCCCGGAACCGCACATCGAGCCGGAGCTCAGGCTGCCTGCCCGCCATCGACCGGGCGAAGTAGCGCGCCGCATCCTCCGCCTCGCCGCCCTCCGCGCCCCCGCCACCCTCCACCGGGAGCGACCGGGGCGTGAACCGGGCGCCCGTGGCGAACGGCTCGGAGACCCGGTCCACCCGGAACGTCCGCCAGTCCGCCCGCAGCAGGTCGTACGCGACCAGGTACCACCGCCGCCCCGTGCTCACCAGCCGGTACGGCTCGACCTGCCGCTTCGTCTCCGTGCCGTCGCCGCTGCGGTACGAGAACCTCAGCGCCTCCTGCCCGGTGGCCGCCGAGGCCAGCGTCGTCAGGGTCTGCGGGTCGATGGTGGCCCCGTCGCCCCGGGTCAGCGGCACCGTGGCGTTCTGCAGCGCCGAGACCCGGTGCCGCAACCGTGACGGCAGTACCTGCTCCAGCTTCGCCAGCGCCCGTACGGAGGCCTCGTCGACGCCCTCGATGGCATGCCCGGCGCCGGCCCGCAGCCCCACCGCGATGGCGACCGCTTCCTCGTCGTCCAGCACCAGGGGCGGCATGGCGGCGCCCGCGACCAGGCGGTAGCCGCCGAGCGAACCGCGCGAGGCCTCGACGGGGTAGCCCAGTTCACGCAGCCGGTCGATGTCGCGGCGGACCGTGCGCGGGCTGACGCCGAGTCGTTCGGCCAGCTCCCCGCCGGGCCATTCGCGCGGGGTCTGGAGGAGCGACAGCAGTTTCAGCAGGCGTGCCGGGGTGTCGGTCATGGAATCCAGGATGCGCGCCCATCAGGTCATGATCAGTCCTAATGAAGGCTTAGCTTCTTCTCATGTCTTCTTCCGCAGCGCTGCCGGACCCGGCACCGAACACCGCACCGAGCACCGCTCCGCCCCAGCCCGGCCCTGCCGACCGGCGCCGCTGGTTCGCCCTCGCCATCGTGATGACCGCGGCCTTCATGGACCTGGTCGACGTCACGATCGTCAACATCGCCATCCCGAGCATCAGGCAGGACATGGAGGCCTCCGTCTCCGCGATCCAGTGGATCACCGCCGGGTACGCGCTCGCGTTCGCGGCCGGGCTGATCACGGGCGGCCGGCTCGGCGACATCTACGGGCGCAAGCGGCTCTTCCTCCTCGGCATCGCCGGGTTCACGGTGGCCTCGGCCCTCTGCGGCCTCGCCCCCAGCCCCGACATACTCGTCGCCGCCCGCATCCTCCAGGGTGCGACGGCGGCCCTGATGGTGCCCCAGGTGCTCTCGATCGTGCACGCCACCTTCCCGGCGCACGAACGCGGCAAGGTCTTCGGCCTCTTCGGCGCGATCGTCGGCCTCGGCGCGGTCTCCGGCCCGCTGCTGGGCGCGCTGCTCACCGAGTGGGACCTCTTCGGCCTCGGATGGCGGCCGATCTTCCTGATCAACCTGCCCGTCGGCATCGCGGGCCTGATCCTCGGCGCCAAGTTCATCACCGAGTCCAAGGCGCCCAGGGCCATGCGGCTGGACCTGATGGGCGTCGGCCTGGTCACCCTCGCCATGCTGATGCTCATCTACCCGCTCACCCGGGGGCACGAGCTGGACTGGCCGCTCTGGGGCCACGTGTCGATGGTGGGCAGCCTGTTCGTCTTCGGGCTCCTCGTCCGGCACCAGCGGCAGAAGGCCATCATCGACGGCTCACCGCTGATCGAGCTGTCCCTGTTCCGGATCAAGAGCTTCGCCGCGGGCATCGCCGTGCAGCTCACCTTCGGCGTCGGCCTGGGCATCTTCTTCCTGGTCTGGACCCTGTACATGCAGATGGGCCTGGGCTGGAGCGTCCTGCGGGCCGGTACGACGGGCGTCCCGTTCTCCGTCGCCGTCTCGGTGGCCGCCGGGATCTCCGTACAGAAGCTGGTGCCCCGCTTCGGCCGCAAGGTCCTCCAGGCGGGCGCGCTCCTGATGGTCGCCGGGCTGCTGACGTACGTCTGGGAGGCCGAGCACTACGGCCTCGCCATCACCTCCTGGCAGATGGCGGTTCCGCTGGTCGTCATGGGCGTCGGGATGGGCCTGATCGTGGCGCCGCTGACCGACGCGATCCTCTCCGAGGTCCCCAAGGAGCACGCGGGCTCGGCGTCCGGGCTGATCAACACCGTCCAGCAGATGGGCACCGCGCTCGGCCTGGGCCTGGTGTCCGTGGTCTTCTTCGGCGCGATCGGTGACCGGCTCGCCCCGCAGGAGCTCGGCCCGGCCTTCGTGAACGCCTTCCAGCAGTCGCTGTGGTGGGTGGCCGGAGTGCTCGTGGTGATCTTCCTGCTGATGTTCGCGCTGCCGGCCCGGCCGAAGGCGCATGTGGAGGGCGAAGCGGCCGGAGACGGCCCGCTCGCCAAGGAGCCGGCGCTGAAGGGCTGAGCGGGCGGGGCGGCGGCCGGGGGCTCCCGGGCGGCGGGGCCCGGCCGCCCGGGATGCTGAGCCCGGGCCCCGGGATGCTGAGCCCGAGCCTCCGCCCGGGAGCCCCGCCCGGGCTCAGCAGATCCTCGTACGGCTCTCCATCGCCGCCCGGGCGGTGTGCTCGTCCTCGTAGACCTCGCACATGTGGCGGCCGTCGGGGGTCGCCGTGTGCTCGACCTCCCACAGGCTCGTCTCGCTGCCGTCCAGCAGCAGGAAGGCGTGCTCGTAGAGCGTGAACCCGGCCTCCTGTCCGTCCACCTGGCACTGGCGCCCGAAGATCTGGGTGATGTGGTGGGCAAAGGCGGACCGGAGCAGCCGTGCCTTCTCCTCGTCCGGGCGGTCGCCGTTCTCCGCGCGGCGCAGGACCCGGCGGGCGTGGTCGGCCGAATTGTCGGGCGCGTACGTCCGGGGGGCCGGGGCCGGGGGAGCGGACATCAGGACCGTCAGGATCTCCAGGTCCCCCCGGCTGCCCTCGTCGCCGAAGGCGGGGGTGTCCGAGAAGCTCCCGGCGAGCCGGGCCGCGGCGATATGGGCGTCGCCCTCGTCGGCGTACAGCTCGTGGCGGCGGGGGACCTGCTCGTCCCGGCCGCCGCCGTGCACCAGCTCCCAGAGGGTCACGTCGGAACCGTCGGTGAGGAGGTAGGTGTGGCGGTAGGTCTCCCGGTGCAGGACGGGGCTGTGGTGCGACGAGTGCAGTGAACTGCTGTGGGCCAGCGCCGAACCGAGCAGGTCGACCGTGCTGTCGGGGAGGTCGAAAGAGTTGAGGGCGCGTCGCAGGAGTCGGTCGAGGTGCTGCTCGGTTGTCTCGTACGGATCGCTCAAGGTGTTGTCTCCAGGCCGTCGCCGCGTGTTACTTGGTGCGTGCTTAACGTAGTCCCTGGGTCTGACATCGTGACCGGGGTTCGTAAAAACGTAAGGCGCCTGAGATAAGTTCCCCGTCTGTTCCCGGCGCATTTCGGGCGGTTGGGGGTGAACTCCCTTGGCCAGGTTGCGAGTCGGGCGCCCGCGCGCCCCTTCGCCCGTGCCGCGCGCCCCCGGCGGTCTACGCCTCGGGCCGACCGTCCGGCCCCTCCCCGTACAGGTCGGCGTGGGCGAGGAACGTGCCACCGGATCCCTGGATGCTCCGGGCCGCGCGCACGGCCTTCACGATCGCGCGGGCCAGCACGTCGGCGCCCGCGGCGAGGATCTCGTTGACCGCGACGGGGTTCTCCGACTCCACCCGCACCCGCCCCGTGGCCAGCGCGAACACCGTGTCCCCGTCGGTCAGCAGATGGACCGGGCGCACCGCGCGGGCCATGCCGTCGTGTGCGGTGCCCGCCAGCTTCTGCGCCTGGGCCCGCACGAGGTCCGCGTCCGTCGCGACGACCGCGATCGTGGTGTTGAACGGCGGGGCCCCGCCCCCGGCCGCCTCCGCCGCCTCCCGCTCCCGCGCCAGCCGCCGTACCGCCGCCGCATGCGTGGCGGGCGCCGGGTACGCGGGCGGCTCCCCGGCCCCGTACTCCCCGAACAGCACCCCGGTACGGGGGTCGAGCACCGAACCCGCCGCGTTCACCGCGACCAGGGCGGCGACGGTGACCCCGGAGGCGAGCCGCACGCTCGCCGTGCCGATGCCGCCCTTGAGCTGCCCGGCCACCGCGCCCGTACCCGCGCCCACGTTCCCCTCGGCGACCGGAGCCCCCGGTTCGGAAGCGGCCGCCGCCTCCACCGCGGCCCGTCCGGTCGACGCGTCGGGGCGGGCCCGCCAGTCGCCGCCCCGGCCGAGGTCGAAGAGGGCCGCCGCCGGAACGACCGGCACCACCTGGCCGGGCTCCGCGCCGACCCGGACGCCCCGGCCCTGCTCCTCCAGCCAGGCCACCACCCCGGACGCGGCGTCGAGCCCGTACGCACTGCCGCCCGTGAGGACGATCGCGTCGACCCGCTGCACCAGGTTGCGCGGGTCCAGCGCGTCCGTCTCCCGGGTCCCCGGCCCGCCACCCCGCACGTCCACGGCGGCCACCGCCCCGCCCTCCGGCGCCAGCACCACGGTCGTCCCGCTCAACGCCCCCGCCCCGCCCACCTGCGCATGCCCCACCCGCACGCCGGCCACATCGGTCAGCGCGTCCAGCAACGGACCACCCTCCAGTGACGGTCCATCCTCCGTCGACGGCGATGGCGACGGGGCGTCGGGCAGCGGCGGGTGCGGGTCCTCGGCGGTCATCGGGCACTCCTCGGGTCGGCGCCCACGGCCGGGCGCGGGCTCGTCCACGTACGCTCCGAACGTACCGGCGACTGCCAGCCCCGTCCCCTGCGCCTGTCCGGGCGACCCGCTCACCCCCTTACCTCCCAAAACGGGTCCAATTGCCGTAAACGGTCCTACGGTGGCCGAGTGACCGAGCCGCCAGAAGACCCCGCAGCCCCCGCCGCAGCCGAGCCCCGTCCCCCCAGTGGTCCCGCGGGCGCTCTCGCCGACGGTTCCGGTTCCGGGGGCGAGGTCCCCGGCGGTTCCGGGGGCGCGACCCACGGCGACTCCGCCGACGCGTCCCCCGCCGCCACCGGCCCCCGCTCCGTCACCGCCCGGGCGACCCTGGCCGGAGTGGTGGTCTCCGCTCTGCTGATCCTCGCGATCGTGCTCGGCAGCCGTATGCTGCGCAACTTCGACTCGGCGCTCCTTCCCTACGCCGTGGCCACGGTCTTCCTCGCCTTCGGTGTCGCCTACCGCTACACGGTCTGGCTCTCCGCCCCCGGCGCCCGACGCCTCTTCAGACAGGGCTGGCGCAGCCTCTTCTCGTACGAGAACTTCCGTCAGGCCCCCACCGCCCTGCCGAAGATGATCGCCACCTACCTCGGCTTCCAGAAGTTCCTCGGCGCCCGGTCCCACGCCCGCTGGGCAGCTCACCAGCTGATCTTCTGGGGCTGCATCCTCGCCGCCCTGATCACCTTCCCGCTCACCTGGGGCTGGTTCACCTTCACCTCCGGCAGCGGCTCAGGACCCGGCTACGAGATGCGGATCTGGGGCATCAAGATCCTCGGCTTCGACTCGCTCTCCGTCCTCGGCTGGCTGATGTTCCACGGCCTCGACATCGCCGCCGTCCTCGTCATCCCCGGCGCCTCCTACTTCCTGTGGCGCCGGATGAAGGACCGCGGCGCCTCGACCGGCCAGCGCTTCGCCTACGACCTGGTGCCGCTGATCGCGCTGATCGTCATCTCCGTGACCGGGCTGCTGCTCACCTTCTCCTCGATCTTCCTGCACGGCGGCGGCTACCAGTTCCTGGCGATCCTCCACATGGTCTCGGTGGTCTTCACTCTCATCTACATCCCGTTCGGCAAGTTCTTCCACATCGTCCAGCGCCCGGCCGCGGTCGGCATGCAGCTGTTCAAGTACACCGGCCGCCAGGACGACCAGGTCTTCGCCTGCCGCCGCTGCGAGGAACCCATCGACACCGGCCCGTACGTCGAGAACCTGCGCGGCACCATGCGCGACCTCCGGCTCGACTTCGACGCCTGGGCCGAGTACTGCCCGCGCTGCAAGCGGGTGCTGCGCGGCAGCGCCTACCTCTCCCATGTGAAGAAGGGCTTCAAGTGACCGCGGAACCGCGAGCCACCGCCGACCGCCGCACCTTCATCCCGCTCGACCCCTCCCTCGCCCCGCCCGGCACCCGCGCCTTCCGCGACGCGGGCGGTATCCCGGCCGACCAGTGGCACGCCGACCAGAACGGCGAGACGCTCGTGCCCACCCACTGCTGCTTCTGCGGCGTCCAGTGCGGGATGTATCTGCGCGTGGACCGCGGCGGCAAGGTCTTCGGCGTCGAACCCCGCAACCACGACATCAACCGGATGCGGCTCTGCCCCAAGGGCATCAACGCCTACCAGCAGGTCAACCACCCCGACCGGCTCACCGCCCCGCTGATGCGCCGCTCCCGCGACGAGGAGTTCCGGGAGGTCTCCTGGGAGGAGGCGCTCGACTTCACCGTCGCCGAGGTCAAGCGCATCCAGCAGACGTACGGCAACGACGCCTTCGGGCTGCTCGGCGGCGCCAGCCTCTTCTCCGAGAAGACGTATCTGGTGGGCAAGTTCGCCCGGGTCGCCCTCAAGTCCCGGCACGTCGACTACAACGGCCGCCTCTGCATGGTCAGCGCGGCGGGCGCCAACAAGCTCGCCTTCGGCATCGACCGGGCCGGCAACCCCTTCTCCGACATCCTCCTCACCGACTGCCTGCTCATCGCAGGGTCCAACGTCGGCGAGTGCTTCCCCGTGATGACCCAGTACGTCTGGGGAGCCCGGGACCGCGGGGCGAGCCTCATCGTCATCGACCCGCGCGAGACCGCCATCGCCCGGACCGCCGACATCCACGTCGCCCTCAAGCCCGGCACCGACTCGGCCTTCTTCACCTCCGTACTGAACGTCGTCATCGCCGAAGGGCTCACCGACGAGAACTTCCTCGCCGCCCACGCCACCGGCTGGGAGGAGGTCAAGGCCAAGGCGGCCGAGTACCCGCCGTCCCGCGCCGCCAAGATCTGCGGTGTCCCCGCCGAACAGATCGTCCAGGTCGCCCGCACCTTCGCCCGCGCGCCGAAGGCCATGGCCTGGCACGCCCGGGGCATCGAACACCACTCGCAGGGCGTCGAGAACTGCCTCTCCGTGATCAGCCTCTGCGCCGCCACCGGCCACATCGGCAAGCCCGGCGCCGGATACGGCACCCTCACCGGCCAGGGCAACGGGCAGGGCGGCCGCGAGCACGGCCAGAAGTCCGACCTCCTCCCGGGCGGCCGCTCCATCACCAACCCCGAGCACCGCCGTCAGATCTGCGAGATCTGGGGCATCGAGGAGTCCGAACTCCCGCCCGCCGGGACCTCCATGATGGAGATGGTCTGGCAGATGCAGCGCCGCGAGATCCGTGGCCTGATCGGCATCTGCAACAACCCCTTCGTCTCCCTCCCCAACTACCAAGTGGTCAAGGAGGGGTACGACGCCACCGAGTTCCACGCCCAGTTCGACTTCTTCCTCTCCGAGACCGCCGCCAACGCGCATGTCGTCTTCCCCGTCACCACCTGGGCCGAGGACGAAGGGGTGATGGCCAACGCCGAGGCTCGCGTGGTCAAGCACAACAAGGCCCAGGACCCGCCCCCCGGCGTCCGCACCGACACCTGGGTGATGTGCGAACTCGCCCGCCGCCTCGGCGCCGGGGACAAGTTCGACTTCCCCGACTCCCGGTCGGTCTTCGAGGAACTGCGCACCGCCTCCGCCGGCACCGTCAACGACTACTACGGCATCACCTACGAACGGCTGGAGGAGACCGGCGGCATCGCCTGGCCCTGCCCCACCACCGACCACCCCGGGACCCCGCGCCTCTTCGAGGACGGGAGGACCTATCATCCCGACGGCAGGATCCACCTCCAGGTCGTCGAGTGGCACCCGCCGATGGACCCGTACGACGACGAGCACCCCATGTCGCTCACCACCGGCCGGACCGTGGCCCACTTCCTCTCCGGCAACCAGACCCGCAGGCTCGGCGCCCTCGTCGAACAGACCCCGCGCCCCTGGGCCGAGATCCACCCCTCCCACGGCTTCCGCAACGGCGAGCCCGTACGGGTCGTGACCCGGCGTGGCAGCGAGGTCTTCCCCGCCCTGGTCACCGAGGCGATCCGCCCCGACACCGTCTTCATCCCCTACCACTGGCCCGTCCCCACCGCGGCCAACGCCCTCACCATCGACGCCCTCGACCCGCGCTCCAAGATCCCCGAGTACAAGGTCTGCGCCTGCCGCATCGAGCACGCCGACCGGATCGACGAGGTCCCCGCACCCCCGGTCGCTCCCGGTCATGTCGCCTACCCGGAGACTCAGGTCTCCCGTACCGACCCGCTGCCTCCCACGTCCCCCCAGGGCCGTGGCACCTCGGAGAGGAGCTGAGTCCCCATGATGGGCCGCACGATCTTCATCGACCCGGGGCGCTGCATCGGCTGCCAGGCCTGTGTCTCCGCCTGCCGCGAATGCGACTCGCACCGCGGCAAATCGATGATCCATCTCGACTACACCGACGAGGGCCACTCCGTCGCCTCCCTTCCCACCGTCTGCATGCACTGCGAGGACCCGGTCGCCCCCTGCGCCGAGGTCTGCCCCGCCGACGCGATCCTGGTGACCGCCGACGGGGTGGTGCAGCAGGCCGACACCACCCGCTGCATCGGCTGCGCCAACTGCGTCAACGCCTGCCCCTTCGGCGTCCCGAAGATCGACCTCGGGGCGAAGCTCCAGCTGAAGTGCAACCTCTGCTACGACCGCACCGCGTACGGCCTCGCCCCCATGTGCGCCACCGTCTGCCCGACCGGGGCGCTCTTCTACGGGACTGTCGAGGAGCTTCAGGCCGAGCGCCCCGGCGTCCAGGTCGCCGACACCTTCGTCTTCGACGAGACCGAGGTCCGTACCGGCGTGGCCATGGTCGTCCCCGCCGAGAAGGTGCAGTGGCCGGTTCCCGGCGGGCTGCCCGTCGTCGAGATCAACGGGAAGGACGTCCGCCGATGAGCGTCACCGAACAGCAGCAGGGTGGCGACCACCCGGCCGGAGGGGACCCGCGCGAGGCGCTCCGGGACCGGTTCGCCGCCGACTCCCTCACCACCCGGCGCGACTACCTCCGGATCGTCACCACCGTCTCCGGCGGCCTCGCCGTCGGCGGCATCGGCGTCGCCGCCGGCATCCTGCACCGCCACGGCGACGACGAGGACGGCAAGGCCCCCGAGGCGAAACGCATCGCCCAGCGGCTCCCGCCCGGTGAGTCCATCGCCTTCCGCTACCCGGGCGAGGAGGACCGGGCCGTCGCCGTCCGCCTCGACGACGGCACCCTCGTCGGCTACTCCGCCGTCTGCACCCACCTCGCCTGCGCCGTGCTCTGGCGCAAGGACCGGGGCCGGGAGGGCGAGCTGTACTGCCCCTGCCACGAGGGCGTCTTCGACGCCCGCTCCGGTGAGGTGACCGCCGGGCCGCCGCCACGCGGACTGCCGAAGGTCGTGGTCATCGAGGAGACCGACGGCAGTATCTGGGCCGTCGGGACCACCCGTTCCGGCGAGAGCGTCGAGGCGGGCCTCTGCCGCCAGCTCGGCGGCGAGCGCCCCGACCTCGCCGCCCGTATCGGCTGCCCCGACATCGGCGGTGGCGCCGAATCCCCGCCCCGGGCCCCGGGCCCCGCCGCCTCCGAGACCCCCGGCGGGCGGACATGACCGACGCCCCGCACCCCGAGCAGCCGCTGCCGCCCCCGGGCAGCCACTACCCGACGTACCACCCGGGCAGCGCCGACCCCGCGCTGAACCGGCCCGTCCACGAGCGGTATCCGCAGATCCGCCCCACCAGCGGCTACGGAGACCCGCGCGTCCGCCACACCGGGCCCGGCCCCGGCGCGGGCACCGACCAGGAACCCGAGCGCTCCGCGAAGCTGACCGCCCGCCTCGCCCTGGCGATGACCGTGGTCATCGGCCAGCTCTGGGGCCTGACCGTGCTGATCGACGAGTGGATGGAGGGCAACACCGGCACGGCCTGGTGGGGAGCCGGCTTCCTCTGCCTGTCGTTCCTCGTGGTGCTCGGCCTGTGGCTGATGGACCCGAAGGACCGCTGACGGCCGACAGGCCCGGCGGCGGCCCGCACCCCGCCGCCGGCCGCCGTACCCTGGAGGCATGAGTGCCGCCCCCGCCCCCGGTCCGCGAGACGCGAAGCAGCAGCAGCCGCAGGCACAGCCGTCGCAGGAACCGAAGCCGAAGCCCAAGCCGGTTCTGATCTTCGACGATCCGCTGGACCAGCAGTCCGCGGACGACACGGACCGGGGCTGGGGCGAGCGGCCCTCCGGCGGCTCAAGCGCCGCCGACCTCGCGCGCTTCCTCGACGAGAAGCCGCCCCACCACATCTGAACCGCCGGTCCCGATCGGCGGGCTACCGCTGCCCGTCCCGGCCCGGCAGCGTCCCCCCGCCCTCGCCCGGCCCATCGGCTCCGAACCCACCGGCACCCGCCGCGCCACCACCGCGCTGCGCGACCAGGGCGTCGCGGATCTCCTTGAGCACCTCCAGCTCGCTCACCTCCAGCGTCTCCTGCACGCCCTCCTTGGCGGCCTGCATCGCCGCCCGCCGGGCCAGGTACTTGGCCATCGGCAGCACCATCAGGAAGTACACGACCGCTGCGGTGATCAGGAAGCTGAGGGTGGCGCTGAGCACCGAGCCCCACAGGATCTCGATCCCGTCCATCTCGCCGGTGGCCGGGTCCGTGGTGCACGGGCCCCGGAGGCAGGAGCTGTAGTTGTCCAGGTCCTGCGTACCGAACGCGCCGACCAGGGGGTTGATGATGCCCTTGACGACGGCGTTCACGATGTTCGTGAACGCGGCCCCGATGACGACGGCCACCGCAAGGTCGATCACATTGCCGCGCATCAGGAAGGCTTTGAAGCCCTCCAGCAGACTGACCTTCTTCTCGCTCACAGGTGAGCCTTCTTTCGCATGTGCGGTGATGGGAGCAAACTGCTCCGCCACCTAAGGCGGGAGAAGGCAACACTGTCCAATCCGGTAATGCCCACGAGTGACTTGAGGGCGCGTCAGTTCCCATCGGACACCGCCAGCGCCAGCCGTCCCGAGGCGCCCGCGCCCAGCAGCACCGTGGCGGTGGACCGCTCCACGGACAGCATCACCAGAGCCCCCTCCGGCGCCGCGCCCGTGCCGATCACCTCGCCACCGCCGCCCCGGGGGCCGCCGTCATCGGCGACCCGCCCGGGAACTCGTGCCACCCGCACCCCGCGGGCCACCAGACGGGCATCGTCCCCCGCCTCGCCGACCGCGATCACATCGACGTGGTCACCCGGGCGCAACAGCCGTACGGTCGCCGCGTCCGCGATCCGCACCGGCGCCGAGACGAGCCGCGCCGACGGACGCCCGGACCCCGTCGCCGTACCGGACACGGCCGTACCGGACACGGCGGCGCTGTCCGAGGCGGCGGTGCCGGACCCGGCGGTCCCGGATGCGGCGCCGCCCAGGCCCGTCGTGGCCAGTGCCGCACCCGCCAGCGCGATCCCCGCGGCGATCGCACGCCGCTGTCTGCGCAGCATCCGCCGCAGCCGGTACGCCCCGCCGCCCCGCACCCGCAGTGGTGCGAACGGCCCCACCCCGCGGGGGGCGGGCGGCGGAGCCGGGGGCCGGGCGTGAAAAGGGGACGGGGGCATGGCGTCACCTGCAATCGGACGAGGGGAGTTCGGCCGGAGATCCCGGCCGAACTCCCCTCACGATCCACGGTCCGCACGCATCCCGCTGAGGCCTGTGGACAACCCCGGGATTGTGGACAACTCCGTCACCCGATCCGGTGGCCCGGCCGCCGTGACCTGCCGCTACGGCCGCCGTGACCCACCTCTACGGCCGCCGTGACCCACCTCTACGGCAGCGCGACCCGCCCTACGGCAGCGCGACCCCCGTGTCGATCCCGTCCAGCGCGTGCGCGCAGGTGCAGTTGCGGGCGCCCGTGTCCGGCAGCCCGCCCACCGCGTCGAACAGCACCGACCGCAGCCGGTCCACGTTGGCCGCGAACACCTGGAGCACCTCCTCGTGGGAGACGCCCTCACCCGCCTCGGCGCCCGCGTCCAGGTCGGTCACCAGGGTCATCGTCGTGTAGCAGAGCCCCAGTTCGCGGGCGAGCACCGCTTCCGGATGCCCGGTCATCCCGACCACCGACCAGCCCATCGCCGCGTGCCAGCGGGATTCCGCGCGGGTGGAGAAGCGCGGCCCCTCGACCACCACGAGGGTCCCGCCGTCCACCGGCTCCCAGCCGCGTCCGCGCGCCGCGGTGAGCGCGGCCTTCCGGCCCTCGGGGCAGTACGGGTCGGCGAAGCCCAGGTGCACGACGTTGGGTACGGTCCCGTCGGCCCGGGTCTCACCGTCGTAATAGGTCTGCACACGGGCCTTGGTGCGGTCCACCAGCTGGTCCGGGACGAGCAGGGTGCCCGGGCCGAACTCCGGTCGCAGCCCGCCGACCGCACAGGGGCCCAGCACCTGGCGGACCCCGACGGAGCGCAGTGCCCAGAGGTTGGCCCGGTAGTTGATGCGGTGGGGCGGCAGGTGGTGGCCGCGGCCGTGGCGGGGCAGGAAGGCCACCCGGCGGCCGCCGATCTCGCCGAGGAAGACCGAGTCGCTGGGCTTCCCGTAAGGGGTGTCCACGGAGACCTCGGTGACGTCCTCCAGGAAGGAGTAGAAGCCCGAGCCGCCGATGACTCCGATCTCCGCCCCCGGCGCCGTACCCGCGATGTCTGTGCCGGAGCTCGTGTCCGTATATGCGTTCACCATGCGGTCACCGTATCCGGGGGAGTGTGCGGAGCCGCGCCCGGGAAACGCACGGACCCCGCCGAGTGGATCGGCGGGGTCCGGTGAAGCGTGTGGGGCGTGCGGCGGCTCAGGCGGCCGACGAACCGCTCGACGACGAGGCCGGCGCGGGAGCCGACGACGAGGAGGAAGCGGAGGACGAGGACGACGACGAAGCGCTCGACTTCGTGTCCGAACCCGTCGACGTCGATGAGGACGACGAACCGGAGTCGGACGACTTCGAGGCCGACGTCGCCGGCGTGCTGCTCGACGAGGAGCCGCGGCTGTCGTTCCGGTAGAAACCGGAACCCTTGAAGACGATGCCGACCGCAGAGAACACCTTCTTCAGGCGTCCGTCGCAGCTCGGGCACACGGTCAGGGCATCATCGGTGAACTTCTGCACCGCCTCGAGGCCCTCGCCGCACTCGGTGCACTGGTACTGATAGGTCGGCACTTGCTCCTCCTGGCACTCTCACTCAATGAGTGCTAACGACGGTCCATACTGACGTATTCCGCGGGATCAGTCCACCATGACCGGCTCGCGGTGACCGATCCCACGTGCGACGGTCCGGCCCGCGGACCTCGGGGCCAGCCGTGAGCGCAGGGCCAGCAGGGTCGCCAGCGCCAGTACGGTACCGGCCAGCGGGACCAGGAACCCGGTGCTCGCACCGTGGGCGTCGGCGAGCTGCCCCGCCACGGTCACGGCGGCCGCCTGGCCGAGGGCCACGGCGCCCGTGAGCCAGGTGAAGGCCTCGGTGCGGGCGCCGGCGGGCACCAGCGACTCGACCAGCGTGTAGCCGCTGATCAGTGCCGGCGCGATGCAGAGGCCGACCAGCAGGCCGAGCCCGGCCAGCAGCGGGACGGAGTGCACGGCCCAGAGGCCGGACGCCATGAGGGTCAGGGCCATGTAGCCGACGACGAGGCGGCGCTGCGGGCTGCTCTTCCAGGCGATGGCGCCGCAGACGATGCCGGCCAGCATGTTGCCCGCCGCGAAGATCCCGTACAGCAGACCGTTGACGCCGGGGTGGCCGATCTCCTGGGAGAACGCCGTCAGCGAGACCTGCATGCCGCCGAAGACCGCGCCGATGCCCAGGAAGGCGACGACGAGGACCCGGACGCCGGGGACGGAGAGGGCCGAGGTGTGCGGCCGGTCCGCGGTGGCGGCGGGGCGGGGAGCGGGCTGGGTGGCGCGCTGCGCGGCGAAGAGCAGGCCGCCGACGAGGGTGAGGGCGGCCTCGGTGATCAGCCCGGCCGCCGGGTGCACGCCGGTGCACAGCGCGGTCGCGATGACCGGTCCGAGGACGAAGGTGAACTCGTCCGTCACCGACTCGAAGGCGGCGGCGGTGGACATCAGCGGGGAGGCGGGCCGGTCCGGGGTGGCCCCCAGCATCGCGGCCCAGCGGGCGCGCACCATCGGGCCGATCTGCGGGACCGAGGCCCCGGTGGGCACCGCGGCGGCGAACAGCGCCCACAGGGGGGCGTCCGCGAGCGCCAGCGCGGTCAGGGCGCCGACGGAGACGGTGTGCAGCAGGACGCCGGGCAGCAGGACGGCCCGCTGGCCGAACCGGTCGGCGAGTTTGCCGCCCTGCGGGGCCACCAGCGCCATCGAGACGCCCGCGACGGCCGCGACGGCGCCCGCGGTTCCGTAGGAGCCGGTGGTGTGCTGCACGAGCAGCACGATGCCGATGGTCAGCATCGCGAAGGGCTGCCGTGCGGCGAAGCCCGGAAGGAGGAAGGTCCACGCACCGGGGGTGCGGAGCAGCTGCCCGTATCCGGGGCGGTCGGTGACCGTGTCTGCCACGGTCCTTGCCTTTCTGCTGCCTGGTAGCAGTGCTTCCCGGCGCCCTTGTGGGGCGGGCCGGACGGAAGCGGCCGAGAGCTGTCCTCTTCGCGCGGAACTGCGGTAGATGCCGGGCGACTCGCTGCCATCGGCGAAGAAACGCCGGGCTATGAGGCACCACGACCGCCATACGGTCGCGCCAGCTCTGCATCAGACAGAGTTGGTCGATCAGTGTGCCTTTCATCGTACAGGCAGGAAGCCCTGTGCGCCTGTGAATGCGCACAGGACTTGTTGGTGAGCCTGTGATCCGCGTCCTATGAGCGACGCGCGTTCGTACCGCCTGTGGTGGGGGCGTCGTCGGCCGGTCCGAGCTTCTTGACGGGCCGGACCGGTTTGACGGCCTGCCGGACGGCGGATCCGCCCGCCGTCGAGGGCTTCGCGAGCCTGGGAGGTGCGGGACGGCCCGGCGTACCGGACACCGTGCCCGTACCCAGCCAGCCGGCCAGCTTGCCCCCCTCGCCGACCGCCCGGAGCCGGGCCTCGGCCTTGTCGCGCACCGGGTCGGTCGCCACCACGAGCAGCTCGTCGCCGCGCCGCAGGACCGTGGTGGGGGAGGGCACGAAGCTCTCCTCCTGGCGGACCACCAGGGTGACCGCGGCCCCGGCCGGGAGCCGGAGCTCGCCGACCTCGACGCCGTGCATCTTGGACTTCTCGGGGATGTCGACCGACAGCAGGTGGCCGCGCAGCCGCTCCAGCGGGGCGGACTCGACGCCCAGGTCGTCGGCCTCGGCATCGTCGTCGGCGATCTTCAGCTTGGCCGCGACCCAGGGCAGGGTCGGGCCCTGGATCAGCGTGTAGACGATGACGAGGACGAAGACGATGTTGAAGATCCGGGTGCTGCCCTCCACCCCGGAGACCATCGGAATGGTCGCCAGGATGATGGGCACGGCCCCGCGCAGCCCGGCCCACGACATCAGGACCTTCTCGCGGGCCGGCAGCCGGAACGGCGCCAGGCTGAGGAAGACCGACAGCGGCCGGGCCACCATCGTCAGCACCAGACCCACCACGACGGCTGGCCAGAAGTCGTCGACCAGGTCGTGCGGGGTGACCAGCAGGCCGAGCAGCACGAACATGCCGATCTGGGCCAGCCAGCCCAGCCCGTCGGCGAAGCCGCGGGTGGCGGGCCAGTGCGGCAGCTTGGAGTTGCCGAGGATCATGGCCGCCAGGTAGACCGCGAGGAACCCGCTGCCGTGGGCCATGGCGCCCGCCGCGTACGCCATCACGGCGATGGCCATGACGGCGATCGGGTAGAGGCCGGAGGCGGGCAGGGCGACATGGCGCAGCCCCAGGGCCCCCAGCCAGCCCACGGTGATGCCGATGGCGGCGCCGATGGCCAGCTCCAGGGCGATCTCGCCGATCAGGAGATACCAGTGCTCCACCGGGCCGACGGCGGAGAACGCGACGACGAGGATGACCACGGGGGCGTCGTTGAAGCCGGACTCGGCCTCCAGGACACCGGTGATCCGGGACGGCAGCGGCACGCGGCGCAGCACGGAGAAGACGGCCGCGGCATCGGTGGAGGAGACGACCGCGCCGATGATGAGGGCCTGGCGCCAGTCCAGGCCGACGAGATAGTGCGCGGCCGAGGCCGTGATGCCCACGCTGATGCCGACGCCGACGGTGGAGACCACCGCGGCCGCGGGCAGGACGGGGCGGACCTCTTTCCACTTCGCCCCGAGTCCGCCCTCGGCCAGGATGACGACCAGGGCGGCGTAGCCGATCACCTGGGTCAGCTCGGCGTTGTCGAACTTGACGTCGAAGATGCCGTCCTGCCCCAGGGCGATCCCGATACCGAGATACAGGAGCAGGCTGGGGAGCCCGCTGCGCGAGGAGATCCGTACCGCCGCCACGGCGACGAGCAGGACGAGCGAGCAGACGAGCAGGAGTTCGTTGAGCGCGTGGACAGTCAGGGTCCGTTCCTTCCCTGCGTGCGCCTGCCGGATCGACCTCCGGCAGCCAGTTACTTCGTTACCTTACCTAATCTTTAACGTCTTCTTGACGGCTTCCGCGTTCACTTCGAAGCTTCGCGCGTTCGTACGAGGAACACGCAAATGGATGCATCCCCATACCGCGTCCGAGTGGCTTCCCGGCTGCGCCTATGGTTGCTCCTGCACTCCCAGGACCACCCTGCCCCTCGAAGGACAGCGATGCCCGCCAATACAACCGACTCTTCCGGCCCTTCCGACGACGCGAAGAAGCCCGGCAAGAAGAAGGGGCGCCGCGTCCGCCTCCTTCTGCTCGTCCTGGTGCTGGCGCTCGTCGCGGGTGTCGGGTTCGGCGCCTACTGGTCCGTCTCCACCGTGCGGGCCTCGTACCCCCAGACCACCGGAACGATCACCCTTGACGGACTGTCCGGTGACGTCGAGGTCAAACGGGACTCCTACGGGATCCCGCAGATCTACGCGGACTCCGACGCCGACCTCTTCCGCGCCCAGGGCTTCGTCCAGGCCCAGGACCGCTTCTGGGAGATGGACGTCCGGCGTCATCTGACGGCGGGCCGGCTCTCCGAGATGTTCGGCTCCGGCCAGGTCGAGACCGACTCCTTCCTGCGCACGCTCGGCTGGCGGAAGGTCGCTCAGGAGGAGTACGACAAGGTCCTGGACGAGGACACCAAGAAGAACCTCCAGTCGTACGCGGACGGTGTCAACGCCTACCTGAAGGGCAAGGACGGCCGGGACATCTCCGTCGAGTACGCGGCGCTCGGGCTGACCAACGACTACAAGCCCGGCGCGTGGACCCCGGTCGACTCGGTCGCCTGGCTCAAGGCCATGGCCTGGGACCTGCGCGGCAACATGCAGGACGAGATCGACCGTTCGCTGCTGACCAGCCGGCTCGACGGCGGCCAGATCAAGGACCTGTACCCGGACTACCCGTACGGCACCCACAAGCCGATCGTCGACCGGGGGGCGATCTCCCCGGTCACCGGGAAGTACGACCTGGACGCCGCCCCGTCGGGCGACATCGGCTCGCAGACCGCGCTGGGCGCCACCGAGGGCCTGAACACCCAGCTCTCCGCGCTCTCCGACACCCTGGACAAGATCCCCGCGCTGCTCGGCCCGAACGGCAACGGCATCGGATCGAACTCCTGGGTCGTCGGCGGCGCCCACACGACCACCGGCAAGGCGCTGCTCGCCAACGACCCGCACCTGGCGCCGATGCTGCCCTCCCTCTGGTACCAGATGGGGCTGCACTGCCGGCAGCTTTCCAAGACCTGCCAGTACGACACCGCGGGCTACACCTTCTCCGGCATGCCCGGTGTGATCATCGGCCACAACCAGGACATCGCCTGGGGCCTCACCAACCTCGGCGCCGACGTCACCGACCTCTTCCTGGAGAAGGTCTCCGGCGACGGCTACCTCTACGACAACGCGGTGAAGCCGTTCACCACCCGCGAGGAGACCATCAAGGTCGCCGGCGGCCGGGACCGGAAGATCACCGTCCGCGAGACGAACAACGGACCCCTGGTCTCCGACCGCAGCAAGGAACTGGACAAGGTCGGCCAGAAGGCGCCCGTCTCCAACGCCGCCCCCGACCGTGCCGACGGGTACGCGGTCGCGCTGAGGTGGACCGCCCTGAAGCCGGGCAAGTCCATGGACGCGGTCTTCGCGATCAACCGGGCCAAGGACTTCACCACCTTCCGGGCGGCCGCCCGCAACTTCGAGGTCCCCTCGCAGAACCTCATCTACGCCGACACCCAGGGCAACATCGGCTACCAGGCGCCGGGCACGATCCCGGTCCGCCTCAAGGGCGACGGCACGCTGCCCAGCCCCGGCTGGGACCCGGCGTACGGCTGGGCGAAGGACCCGATCCCCTTCGACGAGCTGCCCTACGAGTACAACCCGAAGCGCGGCTACATCGTCACCGCCAACCAGGCCGTGATCGACGAGAGCAAGTACCCCCACCTGCTGACCAAGGACTGGGGCTACGGCGCCCGCAGCCAGCGGATCAACGACCTCCTCGCCGACAAGATCAAGGGCGGCGAGAAGGTCTCGACCGACGACATGCAGAAGCTGCAGATGGACAACACCAGCGAGATCGCCGCGCTGCTGGTGCCCGAGCTGCTGAAGATCAACATCTCCGACCCGAGCGTGCGTGAGGCGCAGAAGCTGCTGGAGGGCTGGGACTACACCCAGGAGTCCGACTCGGCCGCCGCCGCGTACTTCAACGGCGTCTGGCGCAATATCCTCAAGCTCGCCTTCGGCAACAAGCTCCCCAAGGAGCTGCGGGTCAAGGGCGACTGCATCAACGTGCCGCCGGCCAAGAACAGCGGCCCGGCCGACCAGCAGAAGAAGCTGGTGCGCGAGTGCGGCCAGCGCGACGGCGACACCGCGCAGCCGGACGGCGGCGACCGCTGGTTCCAGGTGGTCCGCGACATCGTCGAGGACCAGGACAACGAGTGGTGGAAGGCGCCCGCCAGGGGCCGCGAGGACGCGCTGGAGGGCCGGGACGACGTCTTCGCCCAGGCGATGCACGACGCGCGCTGGGAGCTGACCTCCAAGCTCGGCAAGGACATCTCCACCTGGAGCTGGGGCCGGCTGCACCGGCTGATGCTGAAGAACCAGACCCTCGGCACCGAAGGGCCCGATCTGCTCCAGCGGGCGCTCAACCGCGGGCCCTGGAACCTCGGCGGCGGCGAGGCGACGGTCAACGCCACCGGCTGGAACGCGGCGAGCGGCTACGAGGTGATCTGGGTGCCGTCGATGCGGATGGTCGTCAACGTGGGGGACTGGGACAAGTCCCGCTGGATCAACCTCACCGGCGCCTCCGGGCACGCGTTCAGCGCGCACTACACCGACCAGACCGACAAGTGGTCCAACGGTGAACTGCTCGACTGGTCCTACGGTACGGACGCGGTCGACGCGTCCACCGTCGACACGCTGACGCTGAAGCCCTAGAGCATCCCTGGCGCTTGACCGGCCGTCAGGCGGTGAAGCGCCGCGCTCCGGCCGGGGTGACCACGGCATCCACGGGGTGGTCGTGCGGTTCCACAGGGACCCGCGCGACCACCTCGTTGTCGTACAGGAGCACGATGAGCGCCGGATCGGCCCCGGCCGCCGAGAGCCGGGCCAGCACCCGGTCGTAGCTGCCGCCGCCGCGCCCCAGCCGCATGCCCGCCCCGTCCACGGCCAGCCCGGGCAGCAGGACCGCCTCCGCCTCAACGACGGCGGCGGGGCCGAGCCGGGGCCCGTCCGGCTCCAGGAGCCCGCGCCCGGCGGGCAGCAGGTGCTCCGCGCCCTGGTACACGGCCCAGTCCAGGTCGTTGTCCGGCAGGAGCACCGGGAGCAGCACCCGTACGCCGCGCTCGCGCAGTGCGTCCAGCAGGGCCCGGGTCCCCGGTTCGCGCCCCACGGAGACATAGGCGGCGACCGTTCGGGCGTCAGCCAGTTCGGGGAGCGCCGATGCGCCGGCCGCGAGAACCGCGGCGGCCTCCGTGACGTCCTCCTTGGTCAGGAGGGCGCGTGCGGCGAGGAGTTCACGCCTCAGAGAGGCTTTCGCAGGCACCTTTACAGATCGCTTTCCGGACTTGTCGGGGTTCAATAGAGACTCGCACGGTTCTCGTATGGGCATATTTAAGGGCAAAGTTAACCGGATGCTCATCTTCCGGGTGTGTGCACCCGTTAAGGTTCTGCGCATGACTCAGTCGTCGCCTTCCAGGATCAGCAAGGCTGTCATCCCGGCAGCAGGTCTCGGCACCCGCTTCCTGCCCGCCACGAAGGCCACTCCCAAAGAGATGCTGCCTGTCGTCGACAAGCCGGCCATCCAGTATGTCGTCGAAGAAGCCGTCGCGGCGGGCCTCTCCGACGTACTGATGATCACCGGTCGGAACAAGCGTCCTCTGGAGGACCATTTCGACCGCAACTACGAACTGGAGTCCGCGCTCACCCGTAAGGGAGACGCCGAACGCCTCTCCAAGGTCCAGGAGTCCAGCGACCTGGCCACCATGCACTACGTGCGCCAGGGCGACCCGCGCGGCCTCGGCCACGCCGTGCTGTGCGCCGCCCCGCACGTGGGCGACCAGCCCTTCGCGGTGCTCCTCGGCGACGACCTGATCGACCCGCGCGACCCCCTGCTGGCCCGCATGGTGGAGATCCAGGAGCGCGAGGGCGGCAGTGTCGTCGCGCTGATGGAGGTCGACCCCTCCCAGGTCCACCTCTACGGCTGCGCGGCCGCGGACACCACCGTCGACAGCGACGTCGTCCGGGTCACCGGCCTGATCGAGAAGCCCGAGCCGGCCGACGCGCCCAGCAATCTCGCCGTCATCGGCCGGTACGTCCTGGACCCCGCGATCTTCGACATACTGCGGCACACCGAGCCGGGCCGCGGCGGCGAGATCCAGCTCACCGACGCCCTCCAGCTGCTCGCCGCGGACGAGAAGATCGGCGGCCCCGTGCACGGCGTCGTCTTCAAGGGCCGCCGCTACGACACCGGTGACCGGAGCGACTATCTGCGTGCCATTGTCAGACTGGCGTGCGAACGTGAAGATCTGGGACCGGACTTCCGGACCTGGCTCCGTCAGTACGTCACCGAGGAGATGTAACCCCGTGAGCAGCACGATCTGGTCGGTGGACGAGCACCTGGACGACATCCTCGCCACGGTGAGGCCGCTCGAACCCATCGAACTGCAGCTGCCCGACGCCCAGGGCTGCGTCCTGGTGAAGGACGTCGTCGTGGAGGTGGCCCTGCCGCCCTTCGACAACAGCTCCATGGACGGGTACGCGGTGCGGATCGCCGATATCGAGGGGGCCAGCGAGGAGTTCCCCGCCGTCCTCACGGTCATTGGTGACGTCGCCGCGGGCAGCGCCGGGCTCGACGGCGACCAGGTCGTGGGGCCGGGACAGGCCGCCCGCATCATGACGGGCGCCCCGCTGCCCGCCGGAGCGGAGGCCGTGGTCCCGGTCGAATGGACGGACGGCGGTACGGGCGAGGGCCCGGCCGCCACCATGCGCGCCCACTCCGACGCCCCGGAGGGAGCCACCGGCGAGGTCCGCGTCCACCGGTCCGTCGAGGCCGGCGCCCATGTCCGCGAGCGCGGGAGCGACGTCAAGCCGGGCGATCTGGCCCTGCGCGCCGGGTCGATCGTCGGCCCGCCGCAGATCGGGCTGCTCGCCGCGATCGGCCGCTCCACCGTCGTCGTACGCCCCCGCCCGCGCGTCGTCGTCCTCTCCACCGGCAGCGAACTGGTCCAGCCGGGCGAGGAGCTGACGGGCGGCCAGATCTACGACTCCAACAGCTTCGCGCTGACGGCCGCCGCACGCGACGCCGGAGCCATCGCCTACCGGGTCGGCGCGGTCACCGATGATGCCGAGACCCTGCGCGCCACGATCGAGGACCAGCTGATCCGCGCGGACATCATCGTCACCACGGGCGGCGTCAGCGTCGGCGCGTACGACGTGGTCAGGGAGGCGCTCTCCTCCGTCGGCGACGAGGACGAGCCGGGCAGCGGGATCGACTTCCGCAAGCTCGCCATGCAGCCGGGCAAGCCGCAGGGCTTCGGCTCGATCGGCCCCGACCACACCCCGCTGCTGGCCCTGCCCGGCAACCCGGTCTCCAGCTACGTCTCCTTCGAGCTGTTCGTCCGCCCCGCCATCCGCGCCCTGATGGGCCGCACGGACGACCTCCACCGCCCCACCGTCCGGGCCGTCCTGAAGGTCGACAAGGCGCTCACCTCGCCCGCCGGCCGCCGCCAGTTCCTGCGCGGTACGTACGACGAGGAGGCGCGCACGGTCACCCCCGTCGGCGGCTCCGGATCGCATCTGATCGCCGCTCTCGCCCAGGCGGACGCGCTGATCGTGCTGCCCGAGGACACCACCTCCGCCGAGCCCGGCACGGAGACGGACGTGATCCTGCTCCGCTGACCGCCGCCCGGTGGCGGTACGGTATCTGCCGCCGTGCCTTCCGGAGGACCCCCTCCGGGACCGGGCCGATCGGTGCCCCTACCGCTGGGTGGAGTGAGTTGAGTACGCAGAACAGGCTGACGCACATCGACGAGGCGGGTGCGGCCCGCATGGTCGACGTGTCCGAGAAGGACGTCACGGCGCGCGTCGCCCGCGCCAGCGGCCGGGTCCTCGTCTCGCCGCGCGTCATCGAGCTGCTCCGGGGCGAGGGCGTCCCCAAGGGCGACGCCCTCGCCACCGCGCGGATCGCCGGGATCATGGGGGCCAAGCGCACCCCCGACCTCATCCCCCTCTGCCATCCGCTGGCCGTCTCCGGGGTGAACGTCGACCTGAGCGTGGCCGACGACGCGGTGGAGATCACGGCCACCGTGAAGACGACCGACCGCACGGGCGTCGAGATGGAGGCCCTGACGGCGGTGTCCGTGGCGGCCCTCACGGTGATCGACATGGTCAAGGCCGTCGACAAGAGCGCGGTCATCACCGACGTACGGGTCGAGGCGAAGTCGGGCGGCAAGTCCGGCGACTACCGGCGCACCGCGCCGGAGGGACCGGCGGGACCGGACGCGTGACGCCGCCCGAGCCCGGAGCCCCCGGCCACGGACACGTGACGCCGCCTGAGCCCACCGCAGCCCCCGGCCCCGAACAGCCCGCGCAGGCGCCGGAGCCCTCGGGCGCCGCGCTCCTCCAGTCGTACGCCGCTCTCGTCGTCACCGCCTCCAACCGGGCCTCCGCCGGGGTGTACGCGGACAAGGGCGGCCCCCTGATCGCCGAAGGGCTCACCGCCCTCGGCTTCGCGGTCGACGGACCGCAGGTCGTCCCCGACGGTGACCCGGTCGAGGCGGCCCTGCGCGCCGGAGTGGCCGCCGGGTACGACGTGATCGTCACCACCGGCGGTACGGGCATCTCACCCACCGACGCCACCCCCGAGGCGACCCGCCGCGTCCTGGACCACGAGATCCCCGGCATCCCCGAGGCGATCCGGGCCGAGGGGCTCGCCAAGGTCCCGACCGCCGCGCTCTCCCGGGGCCTCGCGGGCGTCGCCTCCGGCACCCTGATCGTCAACCTGCCCGGCTCCACCGGCGGGGTCCGCGACGGTCTCGCGGTCCTGTCCCGGCTCCTGGTGCACGCCGTCGACCAGCTCCGCGGCGGCGACCACCCCCGACCGGGGAGCCCGAGCTGAACATCGCGACCTGGCCGGTGACGCTGACCGACGGCGAGATCGTCCTGCGCCCGATAAAGATGCGCGACCAGCGGGTCTGGCGTGAGGTCAACCGGCGCAACCGCGACTGGCTGCGCCCCTGGGAGGCCACCGTCCCGCCGCCCGCGCCCGGCGGCCCGGTCGCCCAGCGGCCCACGTACCGGCAGATGGTCCGCCACCTGCGCGCCGAGGCGCACGCCGGGCGGATGCTGCCGTTCGCCATCGAGTACGAGGGCCGGCTCGTCGGCCAGCTCACCGTCGCGGGGATCACCTGGGGCTCGATGTGCTCGGGTCACATCGGCTACTGGGTCGACCAGGGCGTCGCCGGGCGGGGCGTGATGCCGACGGCCGTGGCGCTCGCCGTCGACCACTGCTTCCGCTCGGTGGGGCTGCACCGCATCGAGGTCTGCATCCGCCCGGAGAACGCGCCGAGCCGCCGGGTGGTGGAGAAGCTCGGGTTCCGCTCCGAGGGCGTGCGCCCGCGCTATCTGCACATCGACGGTGCCTGGCGGGACCACCTGATCTTCGCGCTCACGGCGGAGGAGGTGCCGGAGGGGATGCTCCGGCGCTGGCGCCGTACGCGGCCGGTGACGCCGCGGGGTCCGGGGGAGTCCGGCCAGTGGTCCGGGGAGTCCGGTAAATAAAATAAGTGTTCGAATTTGATCGACGGATGACAGCAATAGGTCGCACTATCGGTGACTGTTGATCCGATCAATCACAAAAAAAGTCCGTGATATCAGCCGGATCGTGCGACACACCGGGCCAATTGGCGGATGCCTCCGCGTAAACCCCTCTACGGTGTGAGCGTGAGCAGCAGCGGCCTCATCTACGCAGTCATCGTCGGGGCCTGGGCCGCCTACTTGGTGCCGATGTGGCTCCGCAGGCAGGACGAGCTCAACGAAGCCCGTCCGACGGAACGCTTCAGCACCGCCATCCGGCTGCTGTCCGGACGGGCGGCGATGGAGCGCCGGTACGCCAGGGAGCTGCGGGAGCGCACCGCCGAGGAGGCGGGGCCCGACGTCGACCCGGACGCCGAGACGGACCGTATGGATTCCGTCGACGTCCGGGCCTTTGCCGCGCCTCCGGCGCATACGGAAGCCAGGGTGCACGACCCGGCGCACGCTCCCGAGCGCGCCTCGGGCCCCCAGGCCCCCGACCGTCAGGCGCACGACAGGCGACCGGCACATCAGCCACCGGACCGTCAGCCGGCGGACCGCCAGGCCCCCGACCGTCAGCCCCCTGATCGCCAGGCGCACGACCGCCGACCCGGCGAGCGCCCCGCGCCTTCCGGCCCTCCGGCCCAGCGCCGCCCGCGCACCGGAGCCGCCGACGCCGAGCGGGCCCGGCGTGCCCAGCGCTCCCAGGTCCTGGCCCGGCGCAGACGGACGACGGTCGTGCTCTTCCTGGCCTTCACCCTCGGCGCGGTCGTGGCCGCGGTCGGCGGACTCGGCTTCCTCTGGGCGCCGGCCGTCCCCGCCGTCCTGCTGAGCACGTACATCGTGCATCTGCGCGCCCAGGAGCGGCGCCGGTTCGCGTTCACCATGGACCGCCGCCGGGCCGAGGTCGCGGCACAGCGCCTGCGCGAGAACCGCCCCCGCAGGCACCAGCCCGCCGCCTCCGCCTCCGCCGACCAGGACGACGACTCCGAAGCCCACCACCCGGAGCCGGAACCCACCCCCACGGTCTCCCCCCAGGAGGCCGGCCGTCGCGCCCTCGTCGAGCAGACGGACCACGCGGAGTGGGTGGACCAGCAGCGCGAACGCGGCCGGGTCCAGGGCGACAGCTGGGAGCCCGTCCCCGTACCGCTCCCCACCTATGTCACCGCCCCCGTCGCCCCCCGCGCCACCGGCGGCGTCGAGGTCGGCGACCCGGAGACCTGGAGCGCGGCCCGCTCCAGCACCGCCGAGCCCAGCCAGACCGGCACGTCGCACCCGACCACCCCCGCGGTGGACCCGGCGCCACGCCAGCGCACCACCCAGTCCCGCCGCACCCGCGACCGGGGCCGCACCCCCCTCTTCGACCAGTACGACGACGAGGACCGGCCGCGCGCGGCCAACGAGTGAGACCGGCGGAACCCCGGCGCCGCTGACCAGCGGAGGAACGGATTTCCAAGCACCCCGGTGAGGGTGCTAGAGTTTCACTCGTTGCAAGGGCCTGTGGCGCAGTCTGGTAGCGCACCTCGTTCGCATCGAGGGGGTCTGGGGTTCAAATCCCCACAGGTCCACAACAACGACTGTTCCTGAGTCAGCTCAGGAAGAGTTCACAAGATCCCGTCCGATCTCATTGATCGGGCGGGATCTTGGCGTTTCCCGGCAGGCTCGGCGCCTACGGGCCGCCCCAAGTGGGGATCAGAAGCACTGCCAGGTGAACATCGCGCGCTCGAAGCGCCGCTCGGCCAGGTCCTCCGGGCGGATCAGCCAGTACAGGACTCCGGCGTCGCCCCACATCATGTCCGCGGCGTCCTCGCTGCCGAACTGGGCCAGCAGCACCCAGTTGCCCGCCTCCTCGGCCAGCCGGGGGCCCTCCCAGGACACCTCGCCGTCCAGGACCGCCTCCGCGATCTCGATCTCCACCGGGTCCTGTACGGAGTGGACGTGGCCGCCGATCTGGTGCCCCGTCTCGTCGTCGAGCTCCCACAGCGCGTCGAGGAACTCCTGCGAGCAGACGGGGTGGCCGTACCGGTTTCCCAGCGGGGCGTGAGGGGCGAAGGCGGCTCGTACGGACGGATGCCAGGGCTCGGTTGCCGTCGCCTCCACCCGGGCGGTCAGTGGCACCATCGGGTACGGCCTGAGTCGCGCAGGCGTCTCTCGCTCCGCCGCCTCAACAGCAGCGTTCCGGACTCGGGCAGTCCGATGTCCAGCGCGGCCGTCGGCAGTCGGGCGCAGTCGACCGAGGCGATGAAGGAGAGCGGACCGTGCCCGTCCCACACCGGCCACGGAGAGCCGGCCGGCAGAGCGGGCAGGCCGCCGAGCCGGACCGCCGGGACGTCGGCGCCGGTCGCCACCTCGAGACGCGCACCAGGACGCAGCAGACCGAGCCACTTCTCGGCGTCGTCGGGCGGCAGATGGCGCAGAGCGAGGGAGCGAAAGGCGTCCCGGGAACCGTGGGTCATACGCCCGATCCTCCACCGCACCACTGACAGAGCCCCGGGCAGCCCTTCAGCGGCAGGCGCAGCGACTCGGTCCCGGGTGCTCGCCGGTCCCGGCTGCCCGTGTTTCCGCCGTGTTTCTCTACAGTTCTCGGCCAGTTCTGTAGATAAGAGCCCCATCTCCGGTCCTTGTCGCGGCAGTTCCGTTTACGCGAGAGTTCGAAGCGCGGCGACAGGAACATGTCATCGCCGCCGGGCAGTGTCCATGGAACACATCGCGCGTCCCCAAGCGCGGTGTGGCCACCCCCCCCATTGTCTGGACGCTTCGCCCGTGTAGCGGAAGGAATCGCGTGAAGCACGGAAAGAAGAAGAACGCGCGCAGATACATCGTGGCGGCCTCCATCGGCGCCCTCCTGTCGGCCGGAGTCGCCACAGGGGCTTACGCCGGTGCGGCGGATTCCGCGCCGCTGAAGTATCAGCCGGAGATGGTCCAGGCTCTCGCCACCACCCTGGGCGTGAGCGAGCAGGAGGCCGTCGAGCGGCTGGACAGGGAAGCACAGCAGCAGGGCCGGTTCGCGAAGTTGCGGGCCGAGAAGGTCTCCACCCTCGGGGCCTTCTTCGCCAAGGACGGGACGCTCGTCGTCAACGCCGCCGATGCCGAGGCGGCGAAGGAGGTCAAGGCGGCGGGACTCGCAGCACGGGTCCCGGAGCGTGGCGAGGGCGAGCTGAACCGGATAAAGGCGCAGCTCGACGCCAAGGCCCTCAAGAGTGCCCCGGCCGGGGTGTCGGCGTGGTCCGTCGACCTCGCCTCCGACACCGTGACCGTCGAGGTCAACGGAGAGACCGACGCCGCGACCCGTACCTTCCTCAAGGCCGCGAAGAGCAACGGCGACGCCGTACGCGTCGTCCAGGGCCAGGAGAAGCTGGAGACGCAGGCCGTCGTGCCGCCGGGCAGCCGCATGACGTTCAACGGCTACCTCTGCTCCGTCGGGTACGGCGCGAAGGACCGTAACGGCAAGCAGGTGCTCGTGACCGCCGGGCACTGCATCGAGGACCTGCCCGCACTGGCCTACAACGGGACCCGGTTCGCCAAGGGCACCCACACCCGCTTCGCGCTCGGTACCCGCAGCGTGGACATGGGCATCGCCACCGTGGACGCCGGCCACTCCATCGGCCTGGACATCACCACGTACGGCAAGGCGGGCACCGTCGCCGTCCGGGGCAGCCAGCGGGCCCCGCAGGGTTCGGCGCTCTGCAAGGCCGGCCAGACCACCGGCTGGACCTGCGGCAAGGTCGGCTCGTACAACGTCAGCGTCACCTACACCGACCAGAACGGCGGGCCCGACACCGTCGTGACCGGTCTCGCCAGCTCCTCCGTCTGCACCCAGGGCGGGGACAGCGGAGGCGCCTACGTCTCCGGCAACCAGGCCCAGGGGATGACCTCCGGCGGGCCGATCAGCCAGCGGTGCAACGGCCAGGTGAACTCGCCCGGTTCGTCGTACTTCCAGCCGCTCGACGACGCCCTGAAGTACTACGGGCTGACGCTCAACACCAAGTAGCCCCGACCGGGTGAAGGTGCCTCATACGCGGGAGACCGTCCACTGACCCTGGGCGGTCTCCCGTTTCCACGATTCGATTCAGCCTATTCTCCGGTGTCGAAATCCCAGGCCACTCCGTGCACTCCGGGTTTGCAGCGGGAGGCGAGCACATGGGTGCTGTGGGAATCGTTCATCGAAATGCGCCGCTGCGCACGGGGCGGCGAGCCCACCTGGTCCCGGAAGTACCGCCGGCAGCCCGAGGGGAGCGCGTCCGGATGGAAGAAGACCTGCTGAAGATATTCGTGCAGATTCGCCCGCGACCAGCGTTCGTAGTGGGTGGCCGGTTCCCGGGACGGGCTCACATCGACCGCGTAACTCACCACGGTCGTATCCAGTTTGGCGAGTTCCCTGCCGAAGTGGATTTCCAGCACCAGGGATTTGAGCCCCTTGAGGTAC
The DNA here is from genome assembly GCF_000718135.1 of Streptomyces cyaneofuscatus. Lineage (GTDB taxonomy): Bacteria > Actinomycetota > Actinomycetes > Streptomycetales > Streptomycetaceae > Streptomyces > Streptomyces cyaneofuscatus. The sequence continues at coordinate 126,600 of NZ_JOEM01000013.1, forward strand.
GTCGCCTCGCCGAGCCGGCCGCTGGTGACGCGGATGTCGAGCGGCTCGGCCTGTTCGTCGTCGAAGCTCAGCACGAACAGCGCGCGGTCCGCTCCGGCGCGATTGGCCCGCAGCACATTGGTCGTGGTGAGGTTGCTCAGCGTCCCGCTCGCGCCCAGCGTCACCACGTCGTGGATCAGCAGCGAGCCGGTCTCCTGGTTGAAGTGGCGGAACCGCTCGCCGAGCGCCTTCTCCACCACCGAGTCCTCGCCCAGCACCTGGAGGGCCGCCCCTTCGCCCCGGGCCGGCGCGACCCGGCCGCGCGGGCGGCGCGGGCCGAGCAGCGAGCGCAGCGCCCCGCCCGGCAGGTCCAGGATCTCCTCCAGCACCTCCACGGCCCGCAGCGACCGGGCCCGCTCCGGCTGGCTGCGGCCGCGCTGCCAACTGCTCAGCGTGGCCTGGCTGACGCCGATGCCGCGCGCCCTGAGCCGCTCGCTCACCCGCTCCAGGGAGAGGCCGCGGCGGCCCAGCGCCTCCCTCAGGGCGGCGGGGAAGGCGTCGGAGGCCGGGAGAGGGGTCTCGGCGGCCGACGACTCGTCGTGAGGCGGTGTTCCGGCCGCCCCGGCCTTCAGCGCCTTCCGCAGATCACGCGCGTTCGTGGCACCCGAGGCGCTCCGCGCGCCCTCCGCGTCCGGCAGACCGACGCCGGCTTCCATCCTGCTCGACATGTCCCTCCCCCATCCCGGCACTCCCGCCGCGGGGCGCCCGTAAGGTCCCCGCATACTGGTTGACCACCGGAAAGGGACCGGATAACAAAACCCCCAGGAGTGACCTGCCCCACACTCCGGGGATGCGCTGCCCGGCGTCCTCCGCACGGCCCGAGGAAGTGAGCACGTGGTGAACAGCGTGAACGGCGTGGACGTCACCGCACTGGTCGTCGCGGCCAGGGACGGGGACCAGGCGGCCGGGGAGCGGCTCGCCGCCCTCTACCTGCCGCTCGTCTACAACGTCGTGGGCCGCGCCCTCAACGGCCACCCGGACGTGGACGACGTGGTGCAGGAGACCATGCTCCGCGCGCTCTCCGGCCTCTCCTCGCTGCGCGATCCCACCCGGTTCCGGTCCTGGCTGGTGGCCATCGCCATGAACCAGGTCCGCACCCGCTGGTCCGTCCTCGGCCACCGCCCCGCCGCGCTGGAGGAGACCGACGAGCCGGCCGACCCGGCCGCCGACTTCGTCGACCTGACCATCCTGCGCCTGGAGCTCTCCGGCCAGCGGCGCGAGACCGCCGAGGCGACCCGCTGGCTCGACGAGGCGGAGCGCGATGTGCTCTCGCTGTGGTGGCTGGAGACGACGGGGGAGCTCACCCGGGCCGAGCTGGCGGACGCCCTCGGCCTCCCGCCCCAGCACGCCGCCGTACGCGTCCAGCGGGTCAAGAACCAGCTCGACATCGGGCGCGCGGTCGTCCGGGCCCTCGCCGCCGAACCCCGCTGCCCCGCCCTGGACGACCTGGTCGCCGACTGGGACGAGGTGCCCACGCCCCTGTGGCGCAAGCGCATAGCCCGCCACATACGCGGCTGCGCCTCCTGCGCGGCGACCAGCTCGGGGCTCGTACCGCCGGAGGGGCTGCTGTCGGGGCTCGCTCTGGTGGTGCCGTTGTACGAAGGCGGCCAGCACGCCGCCGCCGCTGTCGCCCCGGCCGTGGCTCCGGCCGCGTTCTCGGCGGGGAAGGCGGCCGGGCTCGCCGCCGCCGCGGCCGCCGTGACCTCGATCGCCGTACTCCTGTGGCCCTCGGCGCCCGCCCCGCCGGCGCCCCGCGCCGAGGGGGGTACGACGCAGCTCCCGGCGCCCGCGCCGCCCGCGGTCACCGTGCCGGCCACCCCGTCCGCGTCCCCGACGCCCGCCTCCACGCCGTCGCCCACGCCGAGCCCGTCCGCCCGCAGCGCCTCGCCGTCCGCCACCGTGGCCCCGCCGCCGTCACCGCGCCCGGCGCCCCGGGCGCAGCCCCGTCCCGAGACGCGCCTCGTCGCCGAGGTCAACACCCTGCGCGCCCACAACGACTGCCCGCAGCTGACCACCGACCCCCGGCTCACCGAGGTCGCCCAGCGCCACTCGGCGGACATGGCGGCGCACGACTATTTCGGCCACACCGACTCCACGGGCCGGGGCATGGGGGACCGGGTGACCGACTCGGGCTACCTGTGGACCGCCGTGGGCGAGACCATCGCCACGGGGAACGCCGACCCGGCCGAGGTCGTCGAGGAGTGGCGCCGCAGCTCCGGCCGCGACGACGACATCCTCAACTGCAACTTCACGCACGTGGGCGTGGGCATCGCGGACTCGCCGCGGGGGCCCTACTGGACGCAGGTGCTGGCCACACCGCAATGAGGGGTTACGGCTGTCGCAGCGGCTTGGCCATGCAGATGCTGCTCTCGTACTCCCGGTAGTGGCCGAACTTCTGCTCGCAGACCGTGTAGCCGCACGAGGTGTACAGCGCGACCGCCTCCGGCTGCTGGTCGCCCGTCTCCAGGACCATCCGGAGCCGGCCCGCGGCCCGGGCGTCCTCCTCCAGAGCGGCGAGCATCCGGCGGGCGAGGCCCCGGCCACGGCCCTCGGGGATCACGAACATCCGCTTGATCTCGGCGTCGCCGTCCCCGTACCCCTCCTCGTTACGGTCCTGCGTCCGCCAGCCGCCCGTCGCCACCGGGCGCTCCAGCTCGTCGTAGGCGAGCAGATACAGACCGTGCGGCGGAACGAACATGGCGGGGTCGAGGTATGTGACATCGCCCTCGTCGCCGTAGCGCTCGGCGTATTCGAGCTGGACCTGGTCGTTGAGTTTGACGGCGTCGGGGTGGTCGAAGCGGGACGGGCGGATGTTCATGCTGATTATCGTATATCTATGAGTGGGGGTGGGGTAGGTACTGTTTCTGGATGCTGACTGTTACATCTGTGAATGTTAATGGCCTCCGCGCCGCCGCGAAGAAGGGCTTCGTGGAATGGCTGGCGGGCACCGACGCCGATGTGGTCTGCCTCCAGGAGGTCCGCGCCGAGCCAGGCCAGCTGGCCGAGGCGGTCCGTGACCCCGAGGGCTGGCACACCGTGCACGCGCCCGCCGCCGCCAAGGGGCGCGCCGGGGTCTCCCTCTACTCCCGGCAGGCGCCGGAGCGGGTCCAGATCGGCTTCGGCGGGTTTGACGTGCCCGGGGCGGAGGAGTTCGACGCGAGCGGCCGGTACGTCGAGATCGACCTGCCCGGCGTGACCGTCGCGAGCCTGTACCTGCCCTCCGGTGAGGTCGGCACGGAGCGGCAGGAGGAGAAGGAGCGCTTCATGGCGGCCTTCCTGCCCTACCTCCAAGGTCTGAAGGCGCGGGCGGCGGCGGACGGCCGCGAGGTCGTGGTCTGCGGCGACTGGAACATCGCCCACCAGGAGGCCGACCTGAAGAACTGGAAGGCCAACCAGAAGAGTTCCGGCTTCCTCCCCGAGGAGCGCGCCTGGCTGACCCGGGTCTTCGCGGAGGCCGCGTACGTGGATGTGGTGCGGCAGCTGCACCCGGATGTGGCGGGGCCGTACAGCTGGTGGTCCTACCGGGGGCGCGCCTTCGACAATGACGCGGGCTGGCGCATCGACTACCAGATCGCCACGCCGGGGCTCGCCGCGCGGGCGGTCAAGGCGTGGGTGGAGCGGGCCGCCACGCATGGCGAGCGGTGGAGCGACCACGCGCCGGTGACGGTCGTCTACGAGCGGTAGCGCAGGGGCCGTTACGCCTTCGGAGGCTGTGTGCCGTCCTCGCGGCGCAGCCTCCGGTCCAGCGCCATCGACAGCTCCGCGTCCACCACCGCGCGCGCCAGTGGCCGGAGTTGGGCCGGTTCGGTCTCCGCCGCGTGGGCATGCAGTACGCGTACGAAGATTTCGGCGAGAGCGTCCGCGTGCTCACGGACGCGGCGGCCCGAGGAGAGCACCGTGGCGAGCGGCACCCCTTCCCGTACGAGCTCCGCCGAGACCTCCAGCAGGCGGCGGCTGATGTGGACGATCTCGTCGCCGTCGGTGGCGAGATAGCCCAGGTCCAGGGCGGTGGCCAGGTTCTCCGGGGTGACCTCGCCCTCGAAGTAGTCGGCGAGCTGTTCCGGGGTGAGCCGGACCGGGGTCTCCTCGGTCGGTTCGCCGAGCCCCAGCACCTCGGCGACATCGCGCCCGCTCTCGAAGGTGGCGGCCAGATCCGCGATGCCGTTCAGGGTGTGGCCGCGCTCCAGCAGGCCCGTGATGGTCCGCAGGCGGGCCAGGTGGTGGTCGTCGTACCAGGCGATCCGGCCCTCACGGCGGGGTGGCGGGATCAGGCCGCGCTCCCGGTAGAAGCGCAGGGTCCGCACGGTGATGCCGGCCTCCTTGGCCAGCTCCTCCATGCGGTATTCGCGGTGCTCGCGTCCTTCAGCCACAGGGGCACCCTATGTTGTACCGCCAGTAACTTTCCTCGGTCCGACCCCTACCCATCGGTACGAGCCTGCTCTACTCTCCGAACCATGCCAGTGATTGCTGGCGTAATCGCGTGACGTACCGCGGGGAGGCGGCAGCATGGCCCAGCAGGAACACGTACGTGTGGCGGTGATCGGTACCGGATTCGGGGGCCTCGGGGCCGCCGTCCGGCTGCGCCGCGAAGGCATCACCGATTTCGTCGTCCTGGAGCGGGCCGGATCGGTGGGCGGCACCTGGCGCGACAACAGCTACCCGGGCTGCGCCTGCGACGTACCGTCCCACCTCTACTCGTTCTCCTTCGCGCCCAACCCCGACTGGCCGCGCACCTTCTCCGGCCAGGAGCACATCCGGGCCTACCTGGAGCGCGTCGCCGACACCTTCGGCCTCCGCCCGCACATCCGGCTGAACCACGAGGTGAAGCTGATGAGCTGGGACAAGGAGAATCTGTACTGGGTGATCGAGTCCGCCAACGGCACGACCCTCCGCGCGGATGTCGTCATCTCCGCCACCGGGCCGCTCTCCGACCCCAAGATGCCCGACATACCCGGGCTGGACTCCTTCCCCGGCAAGGTCTTCCACTCCGCGCGCTGGGACCACGACTACGACCTGGCGGGCAAGCGGGTCGCGATGGTCGGCACCGGCGCCTCCGCCATCCAGATCGTGCCGGCGATCCAGCCGAAGACCGCGAAGCTCACGCTCTTCCAGCGCACGCCCCCGTGGGTGATGCCGCGCGTCGACCGCACCATCAGCAAGGCCGAGCGCGCACTGCACCGGGCGATACCCGCGACCGGCACCGCACGGCGTGGACTGCTGTGGGGCATACGGGAGTTGCAGGTCAGCGCCTTCACCAAGCACCCCGACCAGCTGGGCCTGGTGGAGAAGCTGGCGAAGTCCAACATGGCGCGGGCCATCAAGGATCCGGCGCTGCGGGCCAAGCTGACCCCGGACTACCGCATCGGCTGCAAGCGGATCCTGCTCTCCAGCACCTATTACCCGGCCCTCGCCCAGCCCAATGTGGACGTCGTGGCCTCCGGGCTCAGCGAGATACGCGGCTCCACCGTCGTCGCCGCCGACGGCAGCGAGGCCGAGGTCGACGCGATCATCTTCGGCACCGGCTTCCATGTGACGGACATGCCGATCGCGGAGCGGGTCGTCGGCGAGGAGGGCATCACGCTCGCCGAGTCCTGGAAGGACGGGATGAACTCGCTGCGCGGCGCGACCGCCGCCGGGTTCCCCAACTGGATGACGATCATCGGCCCCAACACGGGCCTCGGGAACTCCTCGATGATCCTGATGATCGAGTCCCAGCTGAACTACATGGCCGACTACCTGCGCCAGTTGAACGTGCTCGGCGGCCGCGCGGCGCTCGGCGCCCGCTCCACCGCCGTCACCGCGTGGAACCACAAGGTCCAGGAGCGGATGAAGCGCACGGTGTGGAACACCGGCGGCTGCACCAGCTGGTACCTGGACGCGGAGGGCCGCAACACGACGGTCTGGCCGGGCACGACGGGCGAGTTCCGGCGGCAGACGCGGTCGGTGGACCTCGCGGAGTACGACGTCATCCGGGCGGCCGCGAAGCCGGGGGGCGTCCACGTACCCGCACAGCCGGGCCGTACCGACCGGGAGACGGTGACCGCCGGGGACTCGGTGGCGTCCGCGGAATCCGTCGAGTCCGGCGGCGGCAACGTCGTCGAGGAGGCCGCCCGATGAGCCGGCTCCTGCACCGCGACGACGCCCCGCCCGTCCCCGCGCGCGAACTCTTCGTACGGTCCGCCGACGGCTCCCGCATCCACGTCGAGCTGCACGGCCCCGAGGACGCCCCCGCAGTGGTCCTCGCCCACGGCTGGACCTGCAACACCCACTTCTGGGCCGCGCAGATCCGGGACCTCGCCGCCGACCACCGCGTCATCGCCTACGACCAGCGCGGCCACGGCCTCACCCCCGACCCCGGCCCCGGCGGCTACAGCGTCGACGCGCTCGCCGACGACCTGGAAGCGGTGCTCGCCGCCACCCTCGCCCCCGGGCGGAAGGCGGTGCTGGCCGGACACTCCATGGGCGGGATGACGCTGATGGCCGCGGCCCGCCGCCCCGGCCTGCGCGAGCACGCGGCGGCGGTCCTCCTCTGCTCCACCGGCAGCGGCCGGCTGACCGCCGAGGCCCTCGTGCTCCCGCTGCGGGCGAGCGCGTTCCGGACCCGGCTCACCGCCGCGGTCCTGGGGGCGAAGGCGCCGCTCGGGCCGGTCACCCCGGTCTCGAAGAAGCTCCTCAAGTACGCCACCATGGGCGCCGGTTCGGCCCCGGAGAGGGTCGACGTCTGCGCCCGGATCGTGCACGCCTGCCCGCGCCGCGCCCGGGTGGGATGGGGCCACGTACTCGCCGAGCTGGACGTGACGGCGGACGTGCGCGAACTGCGGGTGCCGACGGCGGTCATCGCCGGTACGGACGACCGGCTCACCCCGCCGGTCCACGCGCGGGCCATCGCGGCGGCGCTGCCGGTCGGCCTCGGGCTGACCGAGCTGGCCGGCATGGGGCACATGACGCCGGTGGAGGCCCCGGAGGCCGTCACGGCGAAGCTCAGGGAACTGACCACCCGGTACGTCGCGAACCGGACGGCTTCGTCGGCCGCCACGTCCGAGAAGGAGGATGTCGCATGAGCAGCAGGCGGAGTCTGGAGGGCCAGGTCGTCGTCGTCACCGGCGCGGCCCGGGGCGTGGGCGAGCTGCTGGCCCGAAAGCTGTCGGCGCGCGGGGCGACGCTGGCGCTCGTCGGCCTGGAGCCGGACGAGCTGAAGAAGGTCTCCGAGCGGCTGCACGGCGAGAGCGACCACTGGTTCGCCGATGTCACCGACCACACGGCGATGGCCCAGGTGGCGCGCGAGGTCAAGGAGCGGTTCGGCAAGGTCGACGTGGTCGTGGCCAACGCGGGGGTCGCCTCGGGCGGCCCGTTCGTCGACTCGGACCCGGACGCCTGGCGGCGGGTCATCGAGGTGAACCTGATCGGCGGGGCGGTCACCGGGCGGGCGTTCCTGCCGGTGCTGATGGAGAGCCGCGGCTACTTCCTCCAGATAGCGTCGCTGGCCGCGATCACCCCGGCGCCGATGATGACGGCGTACTGCGCCTCCAAGTCGGGCGTCGAGGCGTTCGCGCACAGCCTGCGCGCGGAGGTCGGCTACAAGGGCGTCAAGGTCGGCGTCGGCTACCTCTCCTGGACCGACACCGACATGGTGCGCGGCGCCGACCAGGACGACGTCATGCGGGAGTTGCGCCAGCGGCTGCCGTGGCCGATGAACCGGACGTACCCGCTCGGCCCGGCCGTCGACCGCATCGTGGACGGGATCGCGCGGCGCTCCCCGCACGTGTACGCGCAGTGGTGGCTGCGCGGGATGCAGTCGGTCCGCGGCTACCTGCCGTCCGTCATCGCGGTCGGCGGACAGCGCGAGATGCGGCGCTTCGAGCCGCGCCTGCACACGGTGTCCAAGGGGCTGGTGGGGGCCGGGGGAGCGGCGGACCAGGACGCGCGGGCGGAGCGTACCGACCGTACGTAAGTGGGCCTACGGGCCCTACGTGACGGTCGGTAGCGGTCCGAAATGCGCGGGATGTCGGGGCGTGTAACGCTGAGCACGGCCCCGCTGGGGGCCATTCCCCACGTACCCCAGGCATCCCACAGGAGTGAACAGCATGGGTATCGCAGACCAGTTCAAGGACAAGGCGCAGGACCTCGCCGACCAGGCCAAGCAGAAGGCCGGTCAGGGCAGGGACGAGGCCCAGGAGCGGGGCTCGAAGGGTCGCGACCGCAACCGTGACCAGCAGCAGCACGGCTCCGACGCGTCGACCGGCCTGCGGGACCGGGCTCAGGACGCGACGGACCAGGCGCGCGAGCGCTTCGACCGTTGACGGTCGCTGAGGTGTGACGCGTGCGCGCTGCGCTGTGCGCGTGCGTGCGCGTCGCGTCAGGAGGCGCATCCGGGTGACCGGATGCGCCTCCTTCTTGCTGTCCGGAGCCGGGTGGGTGTCGATTGTTCGATCGATTCCGGAACTGCTGTGCGTACGATGCAGGGTCGGTGCGGGGGCCTGAGGGTCTCTGTCACCCTGCCCTGCGCCACAGCCGCTCCGGAAAGCCCGCTTCTTCGTGTCCACAGCTCATACGGTGCGTCCTTCGTCGCCGAGTCCTCTTCTCGTCCGCTCGGTACCGGCGCTCTGGACCTTCGCCTTAGGCTTGTGGGGCCTGTCGCGGCAGGACAGTGTGTGGCGGGACGAGGCCGCGACCTGGCAGGTGGCCCGGCGCTCCACGGCCGAGACCGTGCACATGCTCGGCAACGTCGATGTGGTGCACGGGCTCTACTACCTGCTGATGCACGGGCTGTTCGACCTGTTCGGGCCCGGCACCGCCGTGCTGCGGCTGCCGTCGGTGGTGGCCATGGCGGTGGCCGCGTCCTGTGTGGCGGCCCTCGGCCACCGGTTGGCCGGTCCGTGGGCGGGCCTCGGGGGCGGGCTGGCCCTCGGGCTGCTGCCGGCCGTGCAGTTCTACCTCCAGGAGGGGCGGCCGTACGCCTTGGTCGCGGCCGGGGCCGGGATCGCCACCCTGCTCCTGGTCACCCTGCTGGAGGGCCGGGGCAGGGCGGTGCACTGGGTGGCCTACGGCTCCGCGGTCGCACTGGGCGGTCTGCTGAACTGGCTCTCGCTGATGATCCTCCCGGCGCACCTGGCGACCCTGCTCTGGAGCCGGGCGGACCGCGCCACCGGCAGACGCTGGACGGGCGCCGCCCTGGCCGCCACGACCTGTGTACTGCCGCTGGTCCTGTTCAGCCGGAGCCAGTCCGCGCAGGTGTCCTGGATACCGCCGTTGACCTGGCACATGCTGATCGGCCCCACGATCCTGCTGGTCATCGGATGCGTCGGCGCCCTCCTCGACCGCCCCCGGGCGCGGCGGCTCTCGGCGGCGGCCGTCGGGCTGCCGCTGCTGGCGGTGCCGCAGTTGGGCCTCGTCGGACTCTCCCTGATCCAGCCGCTGTTCCTGGACCGGTACGTCCTCTTCAGCCTGCTGGGTCTCGCCCTGCTGATCGGCGTGGCCATCGGTGCGGCGGTCGAGGCCGTGGCGCGTCGCCGCCCGCGGGCCGCGCCCTGGGTCCTCCCCGTGGTGATGGCCGTGGCGGTGGCGGCCCTGCTGCCCCAGGCGCTCGCCAAACGGTCCCCGGCGAGCCGGGTGGACGATGTCCTCGCCGCCGCCGGGGACATCCGGCGGATGAAGAAGCCCGGCGACGCGGTGCTGTTCATCCCGGCGGCACGGCGGGACACCCGGCTGGTCTCCCCGGACGCCTTCGCGGGCCTCCGGGACATAGCGCTGGCGCGGGGCCCGGAGGAGTCCGGCACCCTGAAGGGCACGGAGGCGCGGCCGGACCGGATACGGGCGGTGATGCTGGCCCAGCGACGCATCCTGCTGGTGACGGACGCCCCCGGGGTGGCACGCCCGCCCGCCACCGCACGGGAGAGGGCGAAGACCTCCGTGCTGCGCACCCACTTCAGGCCCGTCGCCGACGAACAGGCCCGAGGGCGCCGGGTCACGGTCTACGAGCGGCGTACGGGAGCCCGCTGAGCCACCACCCGGACTGTGATCAAGCTGCGGAGGACTGTCCCCTCGTCCCCGCATCGTCCGGACGGCGGGGTTCGTGCGGAGTGAAGACGAAAGCCGACATGTCACCATCCAGGTCGATGGTCAGTGAGGCGTCGAGCGCAGTGGCGAGACGCGTCAACAGCGCCAGGGTGGTGACGGAGTCGCCGCCTTCGATGTTGGAGATCTGCGGCTGGCTCATCCCGGCCCGGCGCGCCAGCTCGGCCTGGGAAAGGCCGAGCGCGGTGCGGCGGTCGTGGACAGCCTGGCCGAGGGCGAAGGAGTGTCCGGCCTCGACGTAGGCGGCGGACTCCTCGACCGTCTCGCCCAGGAGCTTCCGGGTCCGGCGGGTCTTCCAAGCGGAGTGATTCACGGGCTCTCCTCCTTCTTCCGGTCGTAGCTGTGCTCGGCAGGGCCGTGGTCGGCTTCGCATGCCTGCTGCGCTTGCCGGGCTCTTTCGAGCTCGCTGTCCTCGCGTTGGCGGGTCTTGCGGAACACCGTCAGCAGGACGATGCGCCGGTCGGGAGCGAGCCAGTACGTGATGCGGACCGCGTTGCCGTCCATGGTGAAACGCAGTTCTCGTACTTTGCCGCCGAGGTGTCGGGCGTAGGGCTCCCCCAGAGTCGTCGGCTGGGCCAGGAGCATGTCAACGGCGCGCTCGGTCCTGTCGTAGTGCGCGTCCGGGAGTAACTCCGGCCATTGCCGGACCTCCGGCTCGATTTCGACCCCCCGTCTCATCCGCTCCTCGGCGGCAGCGGCGGCCTCCGCAGGTTCGGGGCCGTGTCGTACGAGGGTGGGGTCGAGGCCGGGTGGGCGGCCAGGAGGTCCAGGGCGAGGCGGACCGCGTCGTCGAGGACCGCGTACCGGCCCTCCGCCCAGTCCAGCGGGGTGCGCAGCGCCTTCACGTCCGGTTCCACGCCGTGGTTCTCCACCGACCAGCCGTACGCGTCGAACCAGGCCGCGTTCATCGGCACCGTGATCGACGTGCCGTCGCCGAGCCGGTGGCGGCCGGTCATGCCGACCACCCCGCCCCAGGTCCGCTGGCCCACCACCGGGCCGAGCTTCAGCAGCCGGAAGGCGGCGGTGATCATGTCGCCGTCGGAGGAGGTCGCCTCGTCGGCGAGGGCGACGACCGGGCCGCGCGGGGCGTTGGAGGCGTAGCTCACCGCCTGGGCGTTGCGGGTCAGGTCCCAGCCGAGGATCTTGCGGGTGAGCTTCTCCACCACCAGCTCGCTGATGTGGCCGCCCGCGTTGCCCCGTACGTCCACGATCAGCGCGGGGCGGGAGACCTCCAGGCGCAGGTCCCGGTTGAACTGGGCCCAGCCGGAGCCGCCCAGGTCCGGGATGTGCAGATAGCCGCACTTGCCGCCGCTCAACTCCCGTACGACCTCACGCCGTTTGGCCACCCAGTCCTGGTAGCGCAGCGGGCGCTCGTCCACCAGGGGCAGGATCGCCACCCGGCGCGAGGGGCCCCCGCCCGCCGGGGTGAACGTCAGCTCCACCGTCGTGCCGCCCGCCGCCGTCAGCAGCGGGTACGGGCCCGTCACCGGGTCCACCGGACGGCCGTCCACGTGGGTGAGGACCGCGCCCTCGCGGATGCCCGTACCGGCAAGCGGGGAACGGGCCTTGGAGTCCGATGAGTCGCCGGGCAGGATGCGCTGGACCACCCAAGCCCCGTCCCGGCAGACCAGGTTGGCGCCGAGCAGGCCGATCGCGCGCTGGTAGTGCGGCGGGCCCTCGTTGCGGCGGGCGGGGGAGACGTACGCGTGCGAGGTGCCCAGCTCGCCCAGCACCTCGCGCAGCAGATCCGCGAACTCGTCGGGGGAGGCGACCCGTTCGATCAGTGGGCGGTACTGGTCCAGTACGCCGTCCCAGTCGATGCCGCACATGTCCGGCTCCCAGAAGTAGGAGCGGATGATCCGGCCCGCCTCCCCGTACGCCTGCCGCCACTCCGCCCCCGGGTCCACCTCGTGCAGAATGCGGCGCAGGTCCAGGTAGACCGTCGAGTCGCTGTCGCCCGGTTCCGTCGCCGGTACGGCGCGCAGCTCGCCGTCGTCCATCACGACCAGGCGCGAGCAGTCGCCGCTGACCGCGAACCAGTCGAGGTGGTCGACCAGTTCGGTCTTCCGCGCCTTCGCGATGTTGAAGTGCTCCAGCGTCGGCCGCCCCGACATGTCGGCCGGGTTCGCGAACGTCTCGCCCAGCGCCCCCGAGATCGGCCAGCGCAGCCAGACCAGACCGCCGCCGCTCACCGGGTGCAGCGCCGAATACTTCGAGGCGGAGACCGGGAACGGCGTCACCCGGCTCTCCAGGCCCTCGAACTCGACCATGACCGTGGACCCTTCGCCCGTACCTCCGGTGTCCGGAACGTCTATCGGGTCGAGACCGCCCGCCGCCGGGCGGCCGTCCGGGGAGAGCGCGAAGGGGGACGGGGTGGCCGAGGAGAGCGGGACCAGGTACGGGCGGCAGCCCAGCGGGAAGGAGAGGTCGCCGGTGTGGACGTCGTACACCGGGTCGAAGCCCCGCCAGGACAGGAACGCGAGATAGCGGCCGTCCTCCGTGAAGACCGGGTTCTCGTCCTCGAAGCGGCCGTTGGTGACGTCCACGATCACCGGCGCGCCGGGGCCGGAGATCCGGGCCAGCTTGATCTGCCGCAGCGAGCGGCCGATGCCCGGGTGCGACCACGTCAGCCAGTCGCCGTCGGGGGAGAAGGCCAGGTCGCGGACGGGCCCGTTGACCGAGCGGATCAGCTCGGCGAGGCCGGGGTGCTCGTCGACCGGGGCCGCGCTGTCCAGGCGGGCCGCGCCCGTGGCCGCGTAGAGGTCGGCGCGGGTGGAGCCGCTGGGGCCCCGGTCCGCCACCTCGGCCACCTCCGGCTCCCCCGTGTCCAGGAGCAGCAGCCGGCCGTCGTTCGAGGCGATGGCGAGGCGTTCGCCGTCCGGGTCGGAGATCATCTCCTGCACCCGGCCCAGCTGCCCCGAGGCCAGTCGGCGCGGGGCCCGGTCGCCGCTGGCGCGCGGCAGGTAGGCGATCTCCACCGCGTCCTCGCCGTCCGCGTCGGTGACGTACGCGACCTGGCCCCCGCTGCCCAGCATCTCCGGCAGCCGCACCCGCACCCCCGGGGTGTCGCTGATGGTGCGGGCGGGGCCGTCGCGGTGGGTGAGCCAGTAGAGGCTGCCGCGCACGGTGACGGCGCTGGCCCGGCCCGTCTCGTCGACCGAGAGCGAGTCGACGTTGCTGGCGGCGGGCACCTGGTGGCGGCGCCGGCCGGTGCGCGGCCCGCCGAGCCGTACCTCCAGCTTGCGCGGGGTGGCGTCCGGCGACTCCAGGTCCTCGACCAGCCAGAGGTCACCGGCGCACTGGTAGACGACCCGGTGGCCGTCGCTCGCGGCGTTGCGGGCGTAGAAGGCGTCGTGGTCGGTGTGGCGGCGCAGGTCCGTGCCGTCGGTCCCGCACGAGTAGAGGTTGCCGACGCCCTCGTGGTCGGAGAGGAACGCGATGCGCCGGCCGACGAACATCGGCGAGGCGAGGTGGCCGTCGATGTCCGGCAGCAGTCGCTCCCCGTGCAGCCAGAGGCGCCCCATGGCCCCGCCCCGGTAGCGCTTCCAGGCGGCCGGTTCGTGCGGGGGCGTGCCGGTGAGGAGCAGGGTGCGGCGCTCGCCGTCGAGGTCGGCGACCGCGATGTCGGAGACCGGGCCCCAGGGGAGCCTGCCGCCCGGGCTGCCGTCGGTGGGGACGCTGTAGGCCCAGGAGAAGTACGAGAACGGCTGGTTGTGCGAGGAGACGGCGAGGATGTGGGTGGAGTCGGCCGGGTCGGGCGTCCACCCGCAGACCCGGGCGTCGGTCGAGCCCCAGTGGGTGAGCCGGCGGGCCGGGCCGCCGTCGACCGGGGCGAGGTGGATCTCGGGGTCGAGCGTGCGCCAGGTCGTGTAGGCGATGGAGGTGCCGTCGGGCGAGAAGCGGGGATGGCTGACCCGGGTCCGGTCGACGGTCACCCGCCAGGCCCGTCCCGGCCGGTGGCCCGCCGGCGCGAGGGGGGCGACCCAGAGGTCGTCCTCGGCGGCGAAGCAGAGCATGTCCTGGTGGAGGTGCGGGAACCGGAGATACGCGACGTCGTCACTCACCCCCCAATGCTTTCCGCGCGAGGGGCCCGGGGCAACTTGTGGTGCAGCCCACAAGCGAAACGATTTCGTTTCGCTGGGCGGGAGGGGTACGGTTCAGGTGTACGAAACAGTTTCGTTCGACGCTGAGCGAAACTCCGGAGCGATGGACTGACGTACGAAGGAGGTCGGCACATGGCACGCACCAGGCTGACCCCCGAGCGTGAGGGCGAACTCTACGAGTCCGTGCTCGACCTCCTCCGCGAGGTCGGTTACGACGCCCTGACGATGGACGCCATCGCCGCCCGCACCCGGTCGAGCAAGGCCACCCTCTACCGCCAGTGGGGCTCCAAGCCCGAGCTGGTCGCGAAGGCGCTGCGGCACAACAAGCCGGGGAGCCTCGCGGACATTGACACCGGTTCGCTGCGCGGTGACTTCCACGCCGCGCTGAGCCGGACCGACGACTGCCAGATGGAGAAGGACGCCGCGCTGATGCGGGGTCTGAGCCATGCCGTCCATGAGTACCCCGAGCTGCTCCAGGCCCTGCGCGAGCTGCTGATCGAGCCGGAGATGACCGGCCTCGACCAGCTGCTGCAACGGGCGGTGGAGAGGGGTGAACTGCGCCAGGACAACCCGGCGCTGAAATACATCCCGCACATGCTGGTCGGCGCGCTGGCCGCCCGGCAGCTGATCGAGGACCGTCCGGTCGACCAGGCGTTCCTCATCGACTACGTGGATTCCGTGGTTCTCCCCGCCCTCGGAGTCTGACGTCCCCGTCGCACCACCCGCACGGCCCTCTCCCCGAGGCTTCACCTGACCCCTGACACGCCGCTCTCGTCGTCGGGCCGGTTCCTCACGCCCAAATCCACTCATACGACCTGACCGGGAGTACGCCCCCGTGGCCACTTTCCTCTACAAGCTCGGACGGCTCACCTTCCGCCGCCGCCGCTATGTCGCCCTGATCTGGGTGGCACTGCTGGCGCTCGCCGGATTCGGTGCGGCCTCCGCGTCCACCGCCACCTCCAGCTCCTTCTCCATCCCCGGTACGGAGGCGCAGCGCGCCTTCGACCTGCTGGAACAGCGCTTCCCCGGCTCCAGTGCCGACGGGGCCACCGCCCGGGTCGTCTTCAAGGCGCCCGAGGGCGAGAAGGTGACCGACTCGGCCAACAAGAGCGAGATCACCGGCATCGTCAAGGAGCTGCAGTCCGGCTCCGACCAGATCGCCTCGGTCGCCGACCCGTTCGAGGCCCAGGCCGTGAGCCAGGACGGTTCGACGGCGTACATCTCGGTCGCGTACAAGGTCAACTCCATGGAGCTGACCGACACGACGACGGACTCGCTGAAGGACGCGGGCAAGGACGCGCAGAACAGCGGCATGAAGGTGGAGATCGGCGGTGACGCGCTCCAGGTCATGCCGCACACCGGGGCCGCCGAGATCATCGGTGTCGCCATCGCCGGCGTCGTCCTGGTCATCACCTTCGGCTCGCTGATAGCGGCCGGGCTGCCGCTGCTGACCGCCCTGATCGGCGTCGGCATCGGGGTCTCGCTGATCACGGCGCTCGCCACCGCCCTGGACCTCGGCTCCACCACCTCGACGCTCGCCATGATGATCGGCCTCGCGGTCGGCATCGACTACGCCCTCTTCATCGTCTCCCGCTACCGCGCCGAACTGGCCGAGGGCCGGGAGCGCGAGGAAGCCGCCGGACGGGCGGTCGGTACGGCCGGATCGGCGGTCGTCTTCGCCGGTCTCACCGTGGTCATCGCGCTGGTCGGCCTCGCCGTCGTCAACATCCCGATGCTGACGAAGATGGGCTTCGCCGCCGCCGGTACGGTCGCGATCGCGGTGGTCATCGCCCTCACCCTCGTCCCCGCCCTGCTGGGCTTCGCGGGCAAGCGGGTCATGGGCCGCAAGGCGCGCAAGGCCGCCGAGGCGGAGAGCCGTCCCGAGGCCAAGCCGAACATGGGCACCCGCTGGGCGCGGTTCGTGCTGCGCAGGCCGGTCTGGGTCCTGCTGGTCGGCGTCCTCGGCCTCGGCGTCATCGCCGTACCGGCCGCCTCGCTGGAGATGGGCCTGCCCGACGACGGCGCCCAGCCGAAGTCGACCACGCAGCGCCAGGCGTACGACACCCTCTCCGAGGGCTTCGGCCCCGGGTTCAACGGCCCGCTGATGATCGTCATGGACGGCAAGGGCAGCTCCGACGCGAAGGCCGCGGCCGAGCGGGTCCGCGACGAGATCGAGGGGCTCGGTGTCGTCACCGTCACCCCGGCCACGTTCAACAAGGCCGGCGACACCGCGATGATCACGGTCATCCCGAAGGACCGGCCCTCCTCGCACGCCACGGAGGAGGTCGTCCACGACATCCGTGACGCGGGCAAGGACATCAAGGCGGACACCGGGGCCGAGGTCCTGGTCACCGGCGCCACCGCGATGAACATCGACTTCTCGCAGAAGATGAACGACGCGCTGCTGCCCTACCTGGCGCTCGTCGTCGGCCTCGCGTTCCTGCTGCTGATGCTGGTCTTCCGCTCGATCCTCGTCCCGCTGAAGGCGGCCCTCGGCTTCCTGCTCTCGGTGGTCGCGGCTCTCGGCGCGGTCGTCGCGGTCTTCCAGTGGGGCTGGCTCGGCTCTCTCTTCGGGGTCGAGCAGACCGGTCCGATCATGAGCATGATGCCGATCTTCATGGTCGGTGTGGTCTTCGGTCTCGCGATGGACTACGAGGTCTTCCTCGTCACCCGGATGCGCGAGGCGTACGTCCACGGCGAGAGCCCCGGCCAGGCCATCGTGACCGGCTTCAAGCACGGCGCACGGGTGGTCACGGCAGCGGCCGTGATCATGATGGCGGTCTTCGCCGGCTTCATCGGCTCCAGCGAGCAGATGATCAAGATGATCGGCTTCTCGCTCGCCATCGCCGTCCTGTTCGACGCGTTCGTGGTGCGTATGGCGATCGTGCCGGCCGTCCTGGCCCTGCTGGGCAGGAAGGCGTGGTGGCTGCCGCGCTGGCTGGACCGGGCGCTGCCCAACGTGGACGTGGAGGGCGAGAAGCTGCAGAAGCAGCTGACGGACGAGCCCGCCGACGCCGAGGGCGGCGGTGACGGCGGCGAGCGCGAGCTCGTACGCGTCTGAGCCTCGCCCGGGTCTGTACGGATCCAGCAGTACGCGGGGACTCCGCGGAGCCGTTCGAGTCCCCCTGAACCCCGGGGTCGCGTCTGAGCGGAGCGCGGCCCCGGAAGCGCCGGTTACCTGTGGGGACGGGGGACCGGGGCACACAGAAGGCCCCCGTGCGATGAGCGCGGGGGTCTTCTGCGTGTGCGCTGTTCCTGCGGCCGGATCGGACTCAGCCGCGGGTCGCCGGCGCGCCCCGCTCCGGGCGGGTAGTGGTGGCGGCCGGGGTGGTGCGGGACGGGCGCTTCTCCGGGGTCCCGTCCGACGGCGTGGCGGTCGCCGGGGCCTGGGCGCGGGTGCGGGCGAGGAAGCGGATCAGCGTCCTGATCTCGAACTGGAACACCTCGACCCCGTCCGTCGAGTGCAGCTCCACGATCAGCTGCGTACGGCCGCAGGGCCAGACGCGGACGGCGCCGCGCTCGATCGGGGTGCGCAGACCGCGTTCCAGGAGGTCGCGGCCGAACGCCCAGTCGGTGCCGCCGGGCAGGGTGATGTGGACGGTGCGCGGGTCCTCGGTGGCGTCGTAGCGCAGGTCGACGGGGACCGGGCGGGTCAGAGGGCCATCGGTGATGAGCCGGGCGCGTGCATGTTCTTCGATCACAGGGGACATGGGCCGGCTCCTCCTATATGTGTCGTTCTGCCCTCTAATGTCCCATATTTCACGGAAGTGGCACGGTGGGCGTCCGCTCACCGTGACAGGAGGTGAGGGTCAGGGCCTCGCCCGGCCTCATCGGGCCTCACCGGCGGTGGATGCGGCGCAGATGCCGGGCGCCAGCTCTTGCATATGGTTCGCAGGAGAGCACTATTATTGATGGGTTCATGACCCCGCCCGCAGAGCCGCGTCCACGCGGACGCGGACACCGTGCGGAACCGCAGGAAGCGGAGCCTCCCCATGCATGTACCCGATGGATTCATCGATGCACCTGTCTCCGTCGCCGCCGGGGTGTTCGCCGCCGGTGCGGTCGCCGTCAGCCTGCGCGGCGCGCGCCGCGAACTGGACGAGCGCACCGCGCCGCTCGCCGGTCTGGTGGCCGCGTTCATCTTCGCCGTACAGATGCTGAACTTCCCGGTGGCCGCCGGTACCAGCGGCCACCTGATGGGAGGGGCGCTGGCCGCGATCCTTGTCGGGCCCTATACGGCGGTGCTCTGCCTGGCGGTGGTGCTGCTGATGCAGGGCATCTTCTTCGCGGACGGCGGCCTCACCGCGCTCGGCGTGAACATCACCGTCATGGGCGTGGTCACCGTCGTCGTCGCCTACGGCCTGTTCCGGCTGCTCACCGGCCTCCTGCCGCGTACGCGCCGGTCCGCGACCGCCTCGGCGTTCGTCGCGGCCCTGGTCTCCGTACCCGCGTCGGCCGCCGCGTTCACGCTGCTCTACTGGATCGGCGGCACCACCGACATCCCGATCGGCAAGGTGTTCACGGCCATGGTCGGCGTGCACGTCCTGATCGGGATCGGTGAGGCGGTCATCACCGCGCTGACCGTCGGCGCCGTCCTCGCCGTCCGCCCCGACCTCGTCCACGGCGTCCAGGGCCTGGCCGCGCCGCTCAAGCTCCGGGTCGACGGCGAACTGGTCGACGCCCCGGCCGCCACCCGTGAGCCCGAGCCCGCAGCCGCACACCGGTCCACCCGCGGGTTCTGGATCACCGGCCTGGTCTCGGCCCTCCTCCTCGCCGGGTTCGTCTCCTTCTACGCCTCCGCCAGCCCCGACGGCCTGGAGCGGGTCGCAGCCGACCAGGGCATCGACGAGAAGGTGGAGGAGCACGGCGCGGCCGACTCCCCGCTCGCCGACTACGGGGTCGGCGACATCGCCAACGCCCGGCTCTCCGGCGGCCTCGCCGGGGTGATCGGCGTCAGCGCCACGGTGGTCGTGGGCACGGGCGTCTTCTGGGTGGTGCGCCGGCGCAAGGAGGAGTCCGCCGAGAAGACCTCCCGCGACCACGAGAACGTCTGACCGGGCAATGGTCCTCCACGCCGAGCGGTCCGACAGGGAAGAGGTCTGACCATGGGAGCGGGCCACGCCCACAAGCTCTACCGGCACGGCCACAGCCCGGTCCACCGGCTGCCCCCGCACTGCAAACTGGCCGCAGTCTTCGGCTTCGTGCTGGTGGTCGTCTCCACCCCGCGCGAGGCTATGTGGGCCTTCGGCCTGTACGCGGCACTCCTCGCCGCCGTCGCGGCGGTGGCCCGCATCCCGGCCGGATTTCTGCTGAAGCGGCTGGTCATCGAGGTGCCGTTCGTCGCGTTCGCGCTGCTCATGCCCTTCGTGGTGCCCGGCGAACAGACGACCGTCCTCGGCGTCTCCGTCAGCGTCCCCGGCCTCTGGGGCGCCTGGAACGTGCTGGCCAAGGCCACCCTCGGCGTCGCCGCCTCGGTGCTCCTGGCCTCCACCACCGAGCTGCGGGCCGTCCTGCTGGGCCTCCAACGGCTGAAGCTGCCCCCGCTGCTGGTCCAGATCGCGTCGTTCATGATCCGGTACGGGGACGTCATCACCGACGAGATGCGGCGCATGTCGATCGCCCGCCGCTCCCGGGGGTTCGAGGCGCGCGGCGTACGGCAGTGGGGCGTCCTGGCGACCTCGATGGGCGCCCTGTTCATCCGCTCGTACGAGCGTGGCGAGCGCGTCCACCTCGCCATGGTCAGCCGGGGCTACGCCGGCACGATGCCGGTGATGGACGAGGTGACGGCGGACCGGACCCAGTGGGCGTACGCGGCGGCCCTCCCCGTACTCGCGCTCGCGGTCTGTCTGCTGGGATGGACCCTGTGACCCTCTCCCCGAAGGATGCCCGGACCGCCGCCCCCTCGCTCGATGTCAGCGGCCTCGCCTACGCCTACCCCGACGGCCACCAGGCCCTCTTCGGGGTGAACCTCACCGTGGGGCGCGGTGAGCGTGTCGCGGTCCTCGGCCCCAACGGCGCGGGCAAGACCACGCTCGTCCTGCACCTCAACGGCATCCTGGAGGCGGGCTCGGGCTCGGTCCACGTCGCCGGGCTCCCGGTGGCCAAGCGGAACCTCGCGGAGATCCGCCGCCGGGTCGGCATCGTCTTCCAGGACCCGGACGACCAGCTCTTCATGCCCACGGTCCGCGAGGACGTCGCGTTCGGCCCGGCCGCATCCGGCCTGCGCGGCCCCGAGCTGGAGGAGCGGGTCCTGCGGGCGCTGAAGCAGGTGGGGATGGAGGAGTACGTGGGCCGCCCGCCGCACCACCTCTCCTTCGGCCAGCGCCGCCGCGTCGCCGTGGCGACCGTCCTCGCGATGGAGCCGGAGATCCTGGTCCTGGACGAGCCCTCGTCCAACCTGGACCCGGCCTCACGCCGGGAACTGGCGGACATCCTGCGCTCGTTGGACGTCACGGTGCTGATGGTCACGCACGACCTGCCGTACGCGCTGGAGCTCTGCCCGCGCGCGGTGATCCTGAGCGAAGGAGTGGTCGCGGCCGACGGACGTACGCAGGAGCTCCTCTGCGACGAGGAGTTGATGCGGGCGCACCGGCTGGAGCTGCCGTTCGGCTTCGACCCGAGGTCGGTGACGGTTCCGTCGCCGTGACCTGCTCACCGTTCCGTCGCCGTAAACAGCTCGTGACAGCCTGAGAAGACCCGCGACCCGCCCACCGCGCACCCCACCCGGCCGTGCACCATGGGGGGATGAGCGAGGGCGTGGGCGCGGCGGCGGGGACAGAGGCAGGCGGGGACGTGGACGTACGGGGCACGGTGGCCCCCGGGTTCGAACCGGTCCGGGACGCCTTCGTCCGTAACTTCGAGCAGCGGGGCGAGCGCGGCGCGGCCGTCGCCGTCTACCGGGACGGCCGCAAGGTCGTCGACCTGTGGGCCGGTACGAGAGACGTGGACGGCACCGAACCGTGGGCCGTCGACACCGTCCAGATCGTGCGTTCGGCGGGCAAGGGCATCGCCGCCGCCGTCCCTCTCCTCCTCCACCAGCGCGGCCAGGTGGACCTGGACGCCCCGGTCTCCACGTACTGGCCGGAGTTCAAGGCGAACGGCAAGGAACGCGTCCTGGTCCGCGACCTCCTGGCCCACCGCGCCGGGGTCCCGGCCCTGGACCGCGCCCTCACCCCCGCCGAGGCAGCCGACGGGGTCACCGGTCCCGCGGCCGTCGCCGCGCAGCGCCCGGAGTGGGAGCCGGGCACGGACCACGGCTACCACGCCCAGACGTACAGCTGGCTCATCGGCGAACTGGTCCGCCGCGCCACCGGCCGCACCATCGGCCGCTGGATCGCCGAGGAGATCGCGCGCCCGCTCGGCCTCGACTTCTGGTTCGGACTCCCGGCGGACGAGGCCCACCGCATCGGCCGCATCGGCCCGGTGGAGCCCCCGGCCACCACCACCGCCTCCGGCGCCCTGCGCGTACGCCCCAAGCGCTCGGTGGTCGACGCCTACCGCGACCCGGACTCGCTCACCCGCCGGGCCTTCGGCGCGATCGACCCGCTGCCCGACGAGAACGACGACGCCTACCGTACGGCGGAACTCCCCGCCTCCAACGGCATCGCGACGGCCCGGGGCCTGGCCCACTGCTACGCCGCGATGATCGGCCCGGTCGACGGCCACCGCCGCCTCTTCGCCCCCGCGACCCTCACTCTGGCCCGTACGGAGGAGTCGGCGGGCCCGGACCGGGTCCTCGTCGTCAGCACCCGCTTCGGCCTGGGCTACATGCTGCACGGCCCGGCGGCCCCGCTGCTGGGCCCGGGCTCGTTCGGCCACCCGGGCCGGGGCGGCTCCCTCGGTTTCGCCGACCCCGAATCCGGCATCGCGCTGGGTTACGTCACCAACGGCCTCCAGAAGGGAGTCACCGCCGACCCCCGTGCCCAGGCGCTGGTCAGAGCAGTACGGTCGGCGCTATGACACCACCTCGTTTCGACGGCTACAGCATCCTGATCACCGCCGCCGGCCAGGGCATCGGCGCGGCAACGGCCCACCGCCTGGCGGCGGAAGGCGCCTCGGTCCTCGTCACCGACCTGGACGCCGGGCGCGCCTCCGACACGGCGGCGGCGATACGCGAGGCGGGCGGCACGGCCGACTCCCTGGCCTGCGACGTGGCGGACCGTACGGCGGTGGAGGCGGCGGTGGCGTACGCGGTCGAGACCTTCGGCGGCCTGGACGTCCTGGTCAACAACGCGTACGCGGCAGGCCAGGACGAGCGGCTCTTCGAGGACGAGTCGGACGAGATCTGGGAACGCGACCTGGACATCACCCTCTCCGGCCCCTTCCGCTGCGCCCGCGCCGCGCTGCCGCACCTGGTGGCCTCGGGCCGGGGTGCGATCGTCACCATCGGCTCGGTCAACGGCGAGCAGGACTTCGGCGGCCACGCGTACAGCGCGGCCAAGGCGGGCCTGGCGAGCCTGACCCGTACGCTGGCGGGCCACGCGGGCCCGCGCGGCGTACGGGTCAACCTGGTGGCCCCGGGCACGATCCGCACGGCGGCCTGGTCGGGCCGCGACGCGGAACTGGAGCGAGCCGCCGCGCTCTACCCGCTCGGCCGGGTCGGCACCCCGGAGGACATCGCGTCCGCCGTCGCCTTCCTCGCCTCCTCCGACGCGTCGTGGATCACGGGGACGACGCTGCGGGTGGACGGCGGGATCCTGGCGGTGAACACGGGCTTCCGCCAGGCGATGGCGCAGCCGTAGACCCCTCGTGGCCGGGGGACGGAAATCCCCTGGCCCGGCGTCGCGCACCGGCCCTACCCTCCCCGCATGATCCTCACGTACGGACACACCGACAAGGCGGGCCGCCCCGTCACCCTCCACGAGGTGGACGCGGACAACTGGCGGGCGGTCGCCGACTGCGCCCCCCGCGACGACCAGCGCGACTGGGTCCCGGCCCTGGCCGCCCGCTACCTCGTCCTGACGGCCCGCGAGGACACCTGGAACTCCCTGGCGGTCCTGGCCGGCGACGAGGTGACCGGCCACATCATGTGGGGGAGGGACGAGGACGGCTCGCACTGGGTGGGCGGCATGCTGATCGACGCCGCCCACCAGGCCCGGGGCATCGGCGCAGCCGCCGTACGCACGCTGTCGACGTGGCTTTCGGCCCGTCCCGGCTGCACGGCGGTCCGCCTCTCCTACGCCCCGTCCAACGAGGCCGCCGCCCACCTCTACGCCTCGCTCGGCTTCCGCCCGACGGGGGTGGAGGAGGACGGGGAGGTGGTGGCGGAGTGGGCGGAGAGCTGATCGACGGCATCACCCACTGACGGCCCGCTCGGCGCCTACCGCTCGCTGCTCAGGATCATCAGCAGCTCGGGATCGGGCACGGGGACGAACCCGACCTTCGCGTACAGCTCGTGGGCGTCGACCGTGGCGAGCATCGTCCGCTTGAGTTCGTACGGAGCGAGGTGGTCGCGGACGGCGGTGGCCAGCCGGGCGCCGAGCCCCCGGCCGCGATGCGCGGGCGCCACGTAGACGTCGCAGAGCCAGGCGAAGGTCGCCCGGTCCGTGACGACGCGGGCGTAGGCGACCTGGCCCCCGTCGGGGCCGTAGACGCCGAAGTTGAGCGACCCGCCTATGGACCGCTCGACGGTGGCGCGGCTGCGGCCCAGGGCCCAGAAGGCGTCCGTCGAGAGCCAGTGGTGCACGAGGCCGACGTCGAGGCGGCCGGGGTCGGTGTCGATCGCGTACCCGTCGCCTCGGCCGCTGCCCTTGCTCTTGTCCCTGTTCCCGTCTTCGCCGCGCGTGGTGGTCATGGGCTGAGAGCGTAGTCCTCGCGGCCCGCAGCACGCTCGGTAAGGCCGAGTGACGTCACGCTCAGGCGGCGGCGGCCTGAGCGGGCCCGTGAGCGTTCCGGCAGTCGCGGCAGTGGCCGGGGGTGGGGGCGCGGAAGGCGCGTTCGCAGCCGTCGCAGGTCTGGAACGGGGTTACGGCGATGCGGGGGCGGGCGGGTGCGGCGAGGTCGTCGGCGCCGGGGAGGGGTGGGGGCAGGAGGACGGTGAGGCGGTGTTTGAGGAGTTTGGCGGGGTGGCGGAGGGGCTGGGGCAGGTCGTTGGTGAGGGCGTGGCGGATGGTGTCGGGGTGGGTGTCGCGTTCCAGCCAGGCGGCTACGGCGGGGGCGAGTTGGCGGATGTCGTTCTCGGAGAGGACGAGCTGGGGCGCGTGGCGGCGGAGGTCGCTGAGGAGCGCGGTGGCCGCACGGTCCAGTTCGGCGGTGAGTTCGCGGGGCTGGGGGAGGGGCGGGGACGGCTGCCTGGGTGCGGTGGGCGGCGGGACGAGCGCGACGAAGGGGGCGTGATCCTGCGGCGGGGCGGGCGCTTCCGGTGCCTGCTCCTGCTGTACGTCGGGGAGTGCGGGTGCCTGCGGTGCGGCCGGTTCCGGTGCGGGGGGCTCGGGTGCGGGATCCTGGGCCGGCGGCGGGGTCTGCGGTGCGGCGGGAGGCCGCTGCGGTCGGGCGGCGGCAAATCGGGGTCGTAGCAGGGCCGCTGGCTGGTTGCAGAAGACCGTGCGGGTGACGATCCGGCCGTTGGTCAGGCGGGTGCGGGCCCGTTGGAGGTAGCCGTGGGCTTCCAGTTCGCGGAGGGCGGCGGCGATGAGCTTCTCGCCTTCGGGGAGGCGGGCGGCGAGTGCTTTGATGCCGATCTCGGTGCCCTGGGGGAGCGACTGGATGCGTACGGCGAGGCCCACGGCGACCGTGCTCAGGCCGGCGTGCTGGGCGAGGTGGTTGCCGACGACGGTGAAGCGGTCGGTGTGCCGGATGGCGATGTGGATCACGCCTCGGGCCGGGAGAGGGCCGGGAAGCTCTGTCAGGGCGCGCGCGAGCGCAGTATTCTGCGAGGTATCCATCGGGAAGCTTGCTTCTTCCTTGGTGGTCAGGCCCTCGATCGGGATTCGCAGTCCCGGCCGGGGGCCGACGTATGTCTGAGGTGGTGCTGGCGTGAGCATATGCCTGCCAACCGGTGTGAAATCCAGCTCAGTTGGCAAACCTCACCCGTGTGGGTGACGCGCCCCCGGGGTGCGTCAGGTGCGGGACGGGGTGGGTTGGGTGGGGTTATTTCTGTAGTTCTTCAAGTAGTTGATGTCGCTCGCCACCGCGTCGCGGCCGGGCACGATCCGGTGGGCGGTTTGTGCCGGAATCCGGATCGCGCCCGCGCACGACCCGGTCGGGATCGTCACCGTACGAGGTCGATCTCGGCCCAGACGGTCTTGCGCGGTACGGGCCCAGGGACGACGCCCCAGGGTCCGCCAGGGCCTCCACGATGAGGAGCCCGCGTCCGTTCTCCGCGTGGTCGTCCTCGGGCGCCTTGACGGCACCCGGCCCGGGCGGAACGCTGTCGCCCCGGGTGTCGGTGACCTCGATCCGGAGCCTCTGTCCGCTGACGGCCAGGCTGAGTTGGAAGTCCCGGCCCTGTACGCGGCCGTGGACCGAGGCGTTCGCCGCCAGCTCGCCGACGATCTGTGCGGCCGCCTCCGACGAAAGCCCCCAGGCGCCGAGATGGGCCACGGTGAGCAGCCGGGCGAGCCGGGCGCCTCGGCGGGTGAGGGAGAGCAGGACGCTGAACGTCTGTTCGGTGGAGGGGTGTTGGGTGCGGAGGATTTCTTGGTTCATGTCACTCAGCGTGGCCGCCTCTGCGTACCGTGAACAGTGACGGATCCCTTGCGTACGGTGAGTGTCCGGGGCTTGTCCCGTGTTGTCCTGGCTGTCTGGAGTGACGTGCCGGGAACGGTCGCTGTTGAGGGAAGAACGGCACGCACGTCGGAAGTGGGGCTCGCATGAGCGTGGTTGGCGACGGTATGGAGCGCGGGGACGCCGGGGTGGACGAGCCCGGCTGGGAGGTCGACCCGGACGATGAGCCGGGCGCCGTGGTGGTCGCCGCCGTGGGCCGCCAGATCAAGGCGTGGCGCGAGGCGGCGGGGATGCGGGCGGCGGAGTTCGGGGCGGCGATGGGGTACAGCGAGGACCTCATCTACAAGGTGGAGGGCGGCCGGCGCATCCCACGCCCGGAGTTCATGGACGGCGCGGACGGGGTGCTGGGGGCGGAGGGCAAGCTCGCGGCGATGAAGGCGGACATCGCGGAGGTGCGGTATCCGAAGAAGATCCGGGACCTGGCGAGGTTGGAGGCCAGGGCCGTTGAGCTCGCCGCGTACGGCAGCCACAATCTGCACGGTCTGTTGCAGACGAGGAGTACGCGAGGGCGCTGCTCGGTACGCGACGACCGGTCCTGTCCCCGGACGAGCTGGAGCGTGCTCTGGCCGGACGCATGGCCAGGCAATCCATCTTCAGCCGAACTCCCGCACCCGAACTCAGCTTCGTCCAGGAAAAGGCCTCGTTGCGCCGTCCGATCGGCGGCGTGGCGGTGTGGCGGCGACAGCTCGAAAACCTGCTTCGCCTGGGCGAGTCGCCCTTCGTGGACATCCAGGTGATGCCGACCGCCCGGTGGGACCACCCAGGAACAGGCGGACGGATTCAAGTGCTGAAGTTCGCTGACGGCTCGGCTGTCGGGCGGGCCGATGACGAGTTCGCGGGCAGGCCCATCTCGCACCCGAAGCAACTCCGTATTCTTGAACTGCGGTACGGCATCACCCAGGCTCGGGCTCTCACACCGGAGGAGTCCCAGGCCTTCATCGAGCAAGTGCTGGGAGAGACATGACCTACAGGCCCTCTGTCGGGGAAGCCTCTGAGCTGCGGTGGTTCAAGAGCAGCTACAGCGACAGCAGCAACCCCAACGACTGCGTCGAGGTCGCGACGGCCCCCGACGCTGTGCATGTCCGCGACTCGAAGAACGTGCAGGGCCCCTCCCTCGCCCTCGCCCCCGCCGCGTGGGCGGGTTTCGTCTCGTACGCCGCGGCGCACTGACCTCTCCAGAGGGACATGACGGCGCTCTCCGGGATGGCGGGCCTCTTCGCGGAGCATTTCCTTGAAGTGCCACGAGGCCACCGCTTCGTCCTCCTCATCGAGGAAGCGGTACTCCAACTCCCTCGTCTTCGTCGAGCTGGTCTCCGCCCGGGCCCGCATCACCCGGCCCGGCGCTTCCACCCGTTCCTTGTGGGGAAGTTCGGGTACCCGGGGGTGACGACAGAACCGACGGACGAGCAGGGAGAGCGCCATGGCGAAGACGAAGGCATCTGGCACTACGGGCCCGAAGGCCGCCTCAGCGGCGGGCCGGGCCGCTCGGGGCGGCAAGTCGAAGAGCAGCAGGACGGCCGCTGCGAGCACGTTGTCGCAGACCCCCGGCAAGGCCGGTACGGCCGACACCAAGAGCACCAAGTCCGGGCCGGCGTCCGCCGCGGGCAAGGTCGTACGGTCCAAGAAGCGGTCGAAGTCCGAGAAGAAGGCCGCAGCCAGCGCCTTGGCCCAGTCTCCGACCGCATCGCCGGGCAGGCCCCGCAAGAAGATACTCACCGCCGCCGCCAAGGTGCTGGCCGACAAGAAGTCGACCAAGGCGGAACGTTCCGACGCGGCGAGCACCCTCGCACAGGCTGCGGCGTACGCGCTGAAGTGAAATAGCGCGCACGATCGCGTCTGCGGGCTCGCGAGGGCCGGCGCCGTTTCGGCTACCAGGTGTTGAGGCGCTTGCCCGCGACGTCGGCGAACGCGTTGATCGCAGACCGCAAGGCCTCGTGCTGTGCGTGGGCTTGATCCGGCATCGCCGGGTCCAAGCCTTCGTCAGGGTTCTCGAAGCCGCCCTCAATGCCGGTCAAGGTGACGGCGAGTTCCTGAGCAGCTGCCCGAACAGCCTTGGCGGCCTCGGCGACGCGGGTCGGTCCCTCCAGTTCGACCTGCCGGACAGAGGCCGCCACCGGCTGCGGCATGGCTGCCGAGGAGATGGCACTTCGGTACCGGGCACGCTCATCCCGGTCGGAGTGCGGGAGGCGCGCGTACCCGAGCGCCGTGGCCGTCTCTGCCTCATATGTGTCGGCCGCCTTGAGCAGCGCCACGTATGCCTCGCGCTGGCCCTCGCGGCGTGCGACGTCCAGCGGCCCGAAGTAGGCGCTCCGAGCCGCCCTGGCCGCCCCCATCACCGCCGCCGCCCCACCGAGCAGAGCACCCGCGAGGGCGCTCCCCGCTCCGATCAGCGCTATCACCATCTCGTTACCCATAGGGTCCGATCCTGCCCTCACTCAGCAGGACGGTCCACGGGCGGATCACCAGGTCCGCCCTGACCGTCGCGGTCAGTCCCGGCCTGTCCGGCGGGGCGGGGGCATCAGCTCGTCGTGTGCAGCATCAGTCCGATGCCCACCACCATCAGCCCCGCCGCCGCGATCCTCGGTGCCCCGAAACGCTCCTTGAAGAACAGCGTGCCAATCGCCGCGCCCACGATGATCGAGGACTCCCGCAGCGCCGCGATCGGGGCGAGCGGAGCCCGGGTCTGGGCCCAGAGGACGAGCCCGTACGCGACGACCGAGAGGCCCGCGCCGAGCAGGCCCCGTACCGCGAACGGCCGGAGCTGGGCGGTCAGTTCGGTGCGGCGGCGGTAGTACGCGTACGCCGGGATCGCCAGGCCCTCCAGGATCATCAGCCACGCGACGTAACCGAGCGGTGTGCCGGAGGCCCGTACGCCGACGCCGTCGACCGTCGTGTACCCGGCGATCGCCAGGCCCGTGCCGAGGGCCGCCACGATCGCGGGCCAGTGCGGGCGCTTGCCGGAGCCCCGGATGCCCCAGAGGGCCAGGCCGACCAGGCCGGCCGAGGTCACCGCGACACCCGCCGTCGCCCACGCGTCCGGGCGCTCGCCGACGAAGACCGCCGCCAGGACGGTCACCACGAGCGGGGCCGTGCCCCGGGCGATCGGGTACATCTGGCCGAAGTCGCCGAGGGTGAACGACCGCATCAGCAGCATCATGTACGCCACGTGCAGCACGGCGGAGACCAGGAGGTACGGCCACGCCTCCGCCGCCGGGAGCGGGGCGAAGAGGGCCATCGCCGCGCCGATCAGCAGGCCGCCGCCGGAGATCAGCGTGAAGGAGATCAGCTGGTCCTTGATGGCGTGGGCGATGGCGTTCCAGCTGGCGTGCGTTATCGCGGCGAAGAGGACCGCGAGGGCGACCAGCGGGGTCACTTGGCGGGCTCGCGCACATCCGCAACCGTCGCGCCCGCGTGGGCGATCAGCGTCTTGGGGTCGAGCGGGAAGACCGTGTGCGGGGTGCCCGCCGCCGCCCAGACCACGGCGTGGTCCAGGAGCCGCCGGTCGGCCAGGACGCGGGTGCGGGTCGAGTGGCCGAAGGGCGGTACGCCCCCGATGGCGTACCCGGTCGTCTGCCGGACCAGGTCCGCGTCGGCCCGCTTGACCTTCTGCGCGCCGAGCTCACGCCGTACGAGTTCCACGTCCACCCGCGAGGAGCCGTCCATGAGGACCAGCACTGGGACGCCGTCCGCCGTGAAGACCAGGGACTTGACGATCTCGCTCAGCGCGCAGCCGACCGCCGCCGCGGCCTCGGCCGCCGTACGGGTCGCGTCGGGGAAGCGGCGCACCTCGACCTGGAGGCCCAGCTCGGCCAGCGCCTCGGCGAACCGGGGGTGGGCGAGGGAGACGGGTGCGGTGGAGGGAGACGGCTCGGGGGCGTCGGAGGTGTCGGGAGTGCTCATGGCTGCACGCTAGCGGTCCGTGCATGGTGCATGCGAGGGGGTTCCGGGGGGTGGTCCGGGGGTGGTCACGAGGGGTCCCGGGGGTGGTCCCGCGACCCTTCGCGTGCGCCCCCGCGCCCTTACGCCAGGACATCCGGCCAATCCGGGGGTGGCCCCTGGCCGGATGTGGCGGGTGCGGATCACGGGTTCGGTCCCGCGCGCCACAGTGATAGGGCGATATGTACAGGAAAGTGCGACAAGGGGGAAATCATGTTGCGCATCCATTTCACCGCCCAGGACCTGGAGTACGTCCGCATCGCCCGGAGCTCGGACCCGCTCTGGGAGATCGTGTGCAGCGTCTGCCGCCTCCAGACCGACGAGGGCCGGCTCGCGTTCGGGCCCTGGCGGCGGGCGGTGGCCCCTCTGCTGCGAGGGGGCGGCGGGGGAGGAGGACGAGAAGGCGGAGGCGAGCGAGCAGAGGGCAGCGGGGCCGGCCGTGCGGTGGCGGTCGCGCTGCGCAGTCTGATGCCGTCCGGGCCGTACATCCCCGACTTCCTGACCCCTGCGGTGGACGGCGGTATCGCCGACCTGCGGCAGGGCGTGGACCGGGTGCTGGCGACGCCGCGCAGCCGGTTGCGGCGGGAGTTCACGCTGCTCGCGGAGTCGGGGGCGGGGGCTTTCGTGGGGCCGGGGGCTCGGCCGGTGGCGCGAGCGGCACGGCTTCGGCCGTTCGCGGCGGAGCGGCTCGCACGGGGTGATGCGGAGGCGCTGCGGGCGCTCGGGGGGCTGCTCACGGCGTACGACGCGAAGTTCGTCGCCCCGTACCGACCCTGGATCGACGCGGCGATGGCCTCGGACGTCGCCTGGCGCTCCCGGGAACTCGCGGCAGGCGGCACCCGGGCCCTGCTGGAGACGTTCCGGCCGATGGCCCGGTGGAGCCCGCCCGTACTGGAGGTGACGTACCCGGTTGACCGGGACCTCCACCTGGCCGGGCGCGGCCTGCTCCTGGTGCCGTCGTACTTCTGCTGGCGCAAGCCGATCACGCTGTTCGACGGGGACCTGCTGCCGGTGCTGGTCTACCCGGTGGCGAAGCCGGTCCAGCTGCCCGCAGTCTCGGGCGCCTCGCTCGCCCGGCTGCTGGGCCCGACGCGCGCCGCGCTCCTGTACGAGGTGGCCGCCCGCGGATGCGCCACTACGTCCGAACTGGCCCTCGCCGTGGGCTGCTCGCTCCCCAACACCTGCCAGCAACTGGCGATCCTGCGCGAGGCGGGCCTCGCCGCCTGCCGCAAGGAGGGCCGGTGCGTGCTCCACCACCCGACGCCGCTCGGGCGGCAGTTGCTGGAGGAGAGCGGGGCCGGCTCTTCGGAGCGACCGCTGCCGGTGCCTCGCCCGGCGACGGTTTCACCCTGGTGAAAGGGTGCGGCGCGAGCGGCGGGGTCCCTGCCACGCTTCTGCCATCCGGGCGGCCGGCCTGCGGGAGGGAACGCCGCAGGCCGGCCGCCCGGACAAGACCGGAATCACTCATCCCACAGGGGAGCGCCGGGTCCAGGGGCCCGGTGCAGGGAGGGAAACGACATGCGCAGTTTCGTACGAGCGGCAGTGACGCTCATGCTCACGGCGGGGGCCGTCCTGGCGACGGGAGCGGGGGCGCAGGCCGGCGCGTCCGACACCCAGGACGCCCAGGACACCTACGCGGGATGCCGCTCCGGGTACGTCTGCATCTACCCGGGCGCGTCCTGGAACGGCAACCGGCCGGAGGCGACGTACTTCCGGTACGGCGTCTACAACCTCAACAACCAGACAGGCACCCACCGGGTGTTCAACAACCAGTCGGACGGCGCCACCGTGCAGCTGTGCACGGGGTACGACGGGGTCGGCTGCGGCGAGAAGATGCCGACGTGGACCTTCTGGGACGTGAACCTGACCCCGATCAACTCGATCAGGCTCGCGTCCTAGCTCTGCCCGGGCCGATACCCGGGTGACGTGGGGCGAGGGTCCTCCTACCCTCGCCCCATGGGCATGGGCGAGCAGCTGCTGAACGTCGTCGACGTCGAAGCGACGTGCTGGGAGGGGGAGCCCCCGCACGGCCAGGTGAACGAGATCATCGAGATCGGCCTCACCGTCGTCGACCTGCGCGCGGGGGAGCGGGTGGCGAAGCACCGCCTGCTGGTCCGCCCCGCGCGCTCGGAGGTCAGCCCCTTCTGCGCGGAGCTGACGGGCCTGACGCAGGCAGAGGTGAACGGGGGCCTGACCTTCGCCGAGGCGTGCCGGGCTCTGGCCTCCGAACACCGTACGGGCCATCTACCCTGGGCCAGTTGGGGCGACTACGACCGCAAGCAGTTCACGCTCCAGTGCCGGCGGACGGGCACGGAGTACCCCTTCGGGGAGCGCCACACCAACGCGAAGGCCGTCTTCACCACCGCGTACGGACTCCGCCGCCGCCCAGGCATGGCCCAGGCCCTGGAGCTGGCGGGTCTGCCGCTGGAGGGCCGCCACCACCGGGGCGACGACGACGCGTGGAACATCGCCGCCCTGGTGCTGGACGTGGCGGGGCGGGGTGACTGGCCGGCCGGGTGAGCCGGGCCCGGTGTCCCGTACGCTGTCGGTTCGGGCCTCAGCGCCCCGCGCGCAGCACCTCCGCCACCAGGGGGCCCGCCGCGTCGCCGCCGTGGCCGCCGGACTGGACGACCGCCGCTGCGGCCAGGTCGTTGCTGAAGCCGGTGAACCAGCTGTTCGACGTCTGCCCGTCGACCTCCGCCGAACCGGTCTTGGCGCCCTTGTCGCCGCCGACGGTCGCCATGGATCTGGTGCCGGTGCCCGTGGGGCTGGTCGCGGTGTAGCGCATCATCTGCCGCAGCTGCTCGGCCACACCGGCCGGGAGCGGACGGGCGCCGGCGAACGGCCGGTTGTCCAGCGCGCGGGCGATCAGATACGGCTGCTTGAAGCCGCCGTTCTTCACCGTGGCGGTCACCGACGCCATGTTCAGGGGGCTCATCAGCACCTTCCCCTGACCGATGTACGAGGCCGCGGTCTCGGTCCCCGAGGACTCCGGGATCCTGCCGTCGAAGGAGGGCACACCGGTCTGCCAGTTGTCCTGGCCGAGGCCGAAGTAGTCACGGGCCTCCTGGCCCAGAGCCGTTCCGGCCCGGCCGCCGAGCGGTTTGATCGGCTTGATGAAGGTGCTGTTGCAGGACTGCGCGAAGGCTTCTCGCAACGTGGCGTTGCGGATGGAGAAGTCCTTGAGGTTGTGGAAGGTCACCCCCTCCCACTGGACGGTGGCCGGGCACTCCACCGCGGAGTCGATGCTCCCGAGACCGTTCTGGATGATCATCGCCGCTGTCACGATCTTCATCGTGGAGCCGGGGGCCAACTGGCCGCTCATGGCCGCGTTGTAACCGTCCTTGCGGTTGTTGGCGATGGCGAGGATCGCGCCTGTGGACGGCTGTACCGCCGCCACCGAGGACTCGGCGAAGCGCTTGACCGCCTGCTCGGCCGCGGCCTGGACACCGGCGTCGAGCGACGTCCGTACCTTGCCGGGCTTGCCCTTGGCGAGGGTCAGCAGGTTGATGTCGGCCTGCCCGTCCTCGGCGGGGTCGATCCAGGTCTCGACGCCGGGCGAACCGCCAGCGGATTCACCGTACTTCTGGCGCAGAGTGTCCAGGATCGTGCCCAGGGAGGGGTACTTCTCCTTGGTGAGCACGGTGCCGTTGCGGTCGACGGCTTCGATGGCCGCCGTCGACGACTCGCCCGTCATCAGCGTCGCACCCTCGGTCAACTTCGGATGTACGACGGTGGGTTGCCAGTCGACCAGGGCCTTCCCGGCCGCCAGCCCGCGGACGACGGTGAGCTCGGAGGCGTACGACAGGGGCTTGGCCTTCCCGCCGTAGGAGACGGTGGCCTTGACGGTGTAGGGGACCGTCGTGCCGACGGCCGGCCCCGGGGTGATCTTCACCTTGCCGATGTGGGCGTCCTCGCCGTACGAGGCGAGTACGGGCTCCGCTTCGGCCTCGTTGTTGGTCAGCAGGGCGGCGGTCGCGGCGTCCCCTGCGGCCCAGGCGTCGAAGAAGCTCTTCGACGTCTCCGTTATCTCCTCAGGGCTCGGCGGCCCTGTCTTCACCTCGGGCGTCGCGTTCCGGGAGGCGACCTTGCCGCCGTCCCCGCCCCCGTCGCTCCCGAGCACGCTGTAGGCCCCGTAGCCGATGCCGCCGGCCGCCAGGACGAATACTCCGCCGACCACGGCGACCTTCGCTCCACTGCGCATCTGTGCAGTCCCCCTCCCCAGGAGTGCCCCTGAACACGTTCAAGGGGCAACTGTGAGGAACCCTAAGGGGTTGGTGCGGTGGGTGAGGGTGTTGTTATCGGACCGGAACGCTTGGCTGGAAAGCGCTCTCTGGACGTGCTGTCCGGATGTATCTGCGGAACCAGGCCCTCCGTTGCCGGGAGCGGGCAGCGGGGCTGTCCCGGGCGTGCCGACATCGGCACATGAGGGCGGCCGGCCCCGTCACCTACCCTGCTCATCTGCGGGGCGCGGTGTAGGTCGAGGCGGGGGATGCGGATGTCGAGAGGCGTGGACGGTACGACGAACGCGGGAGCGCCCGGTGCGGACCGGCGGAAGCCGTCCGCGACCACCTTGGGACCGCGTGCGTCCTTGGTGATGTCGCTGGTGCTCGGCCTGCTGCTGGGCGCTTTGTCACTCCTGGTCATGCTCCCGGCGGCCCAGCATCTGCGCTCCCTCCAGGACGGCGAGCGGGCTCAGGCGACGCTGCACACGGCCGGTTCGTGCATGGCCGGCCACTGCCAGGTGAAGTTCGAGGCCGGCGGCCGGACGGTGATCGCGGAACTCCCGGTGGGCAGCGGCGGCGGCAAGCAGTCGGTGGGCGCCTCGCTGGCGGTCCGGTACCAGGCGGACGACCCTCAGGTGGCGGCCCGCGAGGAGGACGTCGGGGGCGGCGGGGCAGCGGTGCTGGCGGCGCTGTCGGGCGGGGCGGCCCTGCTCTTCCTGACGGTGGCGGCCGTGGCAGCGGTCTTCCTGGCTCGTCAGCGGGGGTCCGAAGCTTGATCAACAAGGGCTGGCGGACGGCCTGGGAACAAATTTTCGCCGTGATGAGTGAACGCGGAATTGCCGGGCACTAGGACCAACGCAACGAGGTCCTGGCGACATTCGGAGCCGGGACATACCGGTGGGGTGAACTGAGGCCGTTGTGAAGTTAGGCGCACAAGCGCCTAAAACCGGACTTGACGATGGGAACTGAAAATGATCCTCCTTGGACTTCTTCTGCTTATTATCGGCCTGCTTGTTGGCATGGGCCTGCTGACCACGATCGGCAGTATTCTCATCGTCGTGGGTGTGGTCCTGTGGATCCTGGGTGCGACCGGCCGCGCGGTCGGTGGACGCAAGCACTTCTTCTAACCGTCGGAGTTGTTAGAGGGAGCCAGGAAACCTGTTGACGCAACAGAATCCTGAGCATGCGGGCGGGGCGCCCCTCCACGTACCGATGGGCGGCCGTGGGCTGCGCGGTGCTGGCCGGAGCCATCGGCTGGACCGATGCGCTGGCGGTGGTCGGCCGAGCCGTGGTCAGGGAGGCGTCGTTCGTTCTCGCGGGCAGCGGCGAGGTGTTCGCGGTGGGGACCGGCGGCGTGGGCTGGAAGCCGATGGGCTCATGGACGGCCGACGACGGCATCCGCCCCATCGCGGCCGGGTCGTACGAGCTGAAGTGGGGCCCCAAGGAAGGCACTTTGCTGATCCATGGCTCCAACGCCAACCCCGTGTGGCCCGCTCTGCACGGCCTCAGCTGCGATTGAGCAGCCTCGGCCTCAGGCCCCGGCGCCGCCCGTACTTCCCTGCGCGCATCGGGAACTAGCTGTTGCCTGCCCGCGTCGTGGTGTCCATGGAGCAAAGCGGCAGGACGATGGTCGAGGAGCCGACGTGGGCAGAGCTGTTGGTCACGTTCCTTCTCATGGGGGCCATCCCCGTGGTCATCGGAGGAGCGGCGATCCTGACTCTGGTGGGCCTGACGCTCTGGGCGAGGGCACTGCTACGCCGACGCAAGCACCCCAGCACCGGCGGTGGCTGAAGCCTGAACGCCGCTAAGTCGGACCAGCGGACCTAGCAGTCGTCGGCTACACCCACGTGTCCAGCCACATCCGGTCCCGCCACAAGTCCTCCGGGATCGATGTCCCCGTGTACAGGGGCCAGAAGTAGATGAAGTTCCAGATGATCAGGAGCACCAGCACGCCCGCCGCGATCGCGCCCAGGGTGCGGCGGCGTTCGCCTGTCGGGTCCTTGGAGGTGAGGCCCAGGTCCGCGCGGGCGCCCGTGCCTGCTGCCGGGCCCACGATCGCGCCCAGGAGCATCGTGACCGCCAGGCAGAGGAACGGGACGAACACCACCGCGTAGAAGAGGAAGATCGTGCGCTCCTGGTAGAAGAACCAGGGCACCCAGCCTGCCGCCACGCCGCAGGCGATCGCGCCGGCCCGCCAGTCGCGGCGGAAGAGCCAGCGCCACACCACGTACGCGAGGGCGAAGCACGCCAGCCACCAGAGCAGCGGGGTGCCGATGGCCAGCACCTCGGTGGCGCACTTGCCCGTGGAGGACTCCTTGCAGCCCGCCTGCTCCTCGTAGAAGTAGGAGACGGGGCGGCCCAGGACCAGCCAGCTCCAGGGGTTCGACTCGTACGTGTGGCCCGAGGTCAGGCCGACGTGGAAGTCGTACACCTGGGTCTCGTAGTGCCACAGGCTCCGCAGCCAGTCCGGGAGCCAGCTCCAGGACGAGCCCTTGCCTTCCGTGGCCGCCCAGTTGCGGTAGTAGCCCTTGTCCGTGACGATCCAGCCGGTCCAGGAGACGATGTACGTGACGATCGCCACCGGGACCGTGGAGAAGAACGCGGGGACCAGGTCCCGGCGCAGCACCGCCATGTACGGCCTCGCCGCGCCCGCCGTGCGGCGCGCTCCTACGTCCCACAACACCGTCATCAGGCCGAACGCCGCCAGCACGTACAGGCCGTTCCACTTCGTCGCGAACGCCAGGCCCAGCATCACGCCCGCGCCCAGCCGCCACGGCCGCCAGCCCAGCCGCAGCGTCTCCGCGATCCGGGCGTCCGGGCGCAGCACCCCCTCCTCGTCCACCGGCAGCGCGTCGGCCAGTCGGCGGCGGGAGCGGTCCCGGTCCACCACCAGGCAGCCGAACGCCGCCAGGACGAAGAACATCACGATCAGGTCCAGCAGCGCGGTCCGGCTCATCACGAAGTGCAGCCCGTCCAGCGCGAGCAGCAGCCCCGCCAGGCAGCCCAGGAACGTCGAGCGGAACAGCCGCCGGCCGATCCGGCAGAGGAGCAGGACGGAGATCGTGCCCAGCACCGCCACCATGAACCGCCAGCCGAACGGCGTGAAGCCGAACAGCTGCTCACCGAACCCGATGATCCACTTGCCGACCGGCGGGTGCACCACATAGCCGGGGTCGGTCGGGATCGGGACGGAGGACGGGTCCTTCAGGATCAGCTTGTCGACGTCCTTGGGCCACGAACCCTCGTACCCCTGGTTGACCAGCGCCCACGCGTCCTTCGCGTAATACGTCTCGTCGAATATCACCGCGTTCGGCTGGTCCAGCCGCCAGAAGCGCAGCAGGCCCGCGACCAGGGTGACCAGGAGCGGGCCGCCCCAGGCCGACCAGCGCACCAGCCGGTCCGCCACGTGAGGCGGGATCGCGAGCACCGACCACACCTGCCGGCCCGGCCGCGTCCAGGGCGGGTCCAGCCGGTCGCGGAGAGAGGTCTCCGGGCGCGGGACATGGCCGAAGCGGCGCAGCCGCCGTTGCCAGGACGTCGGCTGTTCGCCGAGCGGGTCCCCGGCGTCTTGGCCCCGCTGGGTCTCGGGTGCGGTACTGGTCACCGCGCCATCGTAGGGAACGCATCTGTGCGAAGGGTGCTGCGCGTGCTGCGAGGATGGCTGATGTGACTGGAACGACTGGAACGCTCGTGCTCGCAGGGACCCCCATCGGTGACGTGGCGGACGCCCCGCCACGCCTGGCCGCCGAACTGGAGCGGGCCGACGTCGTCGCCGCCGAGGACACCCGGCGGCTGCGCCGGCTCACCCAGGCGCTCGGCATCCACACCTCGGGGCGTGTCGTCTCCTACTTCGAGGGGAACGAGTCCGCCCGTACGCCGGAGCTCGTGGAAGCCTTGGTGGGGGGCGCCCGGGTGCTGCTCGTCACGGATGCGGGAATGCCGTCCGTGTCCGACCCGGGCTATCGGCTCGTCGCCGCCGCGGTGGAGAAGGACATTCGCGTCACCGCCGTGCCGGGGCCGAGCGCCGTACTGACCGCCCTGGCCCTCTCCGGGCTGCCCGTCGACCGCTTCTGCTTCGAGGGGTTCCTCCCGCGCAAGGCCGGGGAGCGGCTCTCCAAGCTCCGTGAGAACGCCGACGAGCGGCGCACCATGGTCTTCTTCGAGGCCCCCCACCGGCTCGACGACACCCTCGCCGCCATGACCGAGGTCTTCGGCGCCGAGCGGCGCGCCGCCGTGTGCCGGGAGCTGACCAAGACGTACGAGGAGGTCAAGCGCGGTCCGCTCGGTGAGCTGGCCGTGTGGGCCGAGGACGGCGTACGGGGCGAGATCACCGTCGTCGTGGAAGGTGCCACCGACTCCGGTGACGAGGGGCTGGACGCCGAGGAGCTCGTCCGGCGCGTGCGCGTGAGGGAGGAGGCGGGGGAGCGGCGCAAGGAGGCCATCGCCGCTGTCGCCGCCGCCGCCGGGGTGCCCAAGCGGGAGGTGTTCGACGCGGTGGTGGCCGCCAAGAACGCGGAGAAGGCTCCGCCCAAGCCGTAGCCGTGGCCGTGGCCGTAGCCGTGGCCGTCAGCGTGCTTACGGCGTTTCCGTCAGCAGTCCGTACGCCGTCGCCACGAACGTGTCCGCCCGGTGCACCCGCCTTGTCGCCGTCGCCACCACCGCCAGACCCGTGCCGGGGCGGAAGCCGAGGAACGCCTGCTGGCCCAGGGTCGCTCCGGCATGGAACAGGACCGGGCCGTACGGGGTCGGGTGCTGGAACCACGTCAGCGTGTGGGTGTGCGCGTGGCGCCAGCCCCGCCGCAGCACCGGGCGGGTCACCTCGGTGAGCGCGGCGGCCAGGGTGGGGTCGGTCGGGGAGCCCGAAGCGCCCCCCGCATGAGCCTCCAGGAACGTCAGCAGGTCCAGCGGTGACGAGCGGAGTGCCCCCGCCGCCGTGAAGCCCCCCGTGTCCAGCGCCGGCAGCGGGGTTCCGTCGCGGCGGTGACCCGTCGCGTCGGTGGAGTCCGGGCCAGGGCGCAGCAGCGTGGCCTCCAGGCCCAGCGGGGCCAGCACCTGTTGGTGCAGCAGCACCTCCCACGGGGTTCCGGTGGCGGCGGCCAAGGTGTGGCCGAGGACGGAGACCGCGAAGTTCGAGTAGTGCCAGCGCGTGCCGGGGCGGTGGCGCGGGCGGGCGCGGAGGAAGGCCCGGACCACCCGGTCCGCCGGGTAGTTCCCGTACGGGTCCGTCGACCACCGCGGCACCGCCTGCGGGTAGAAGTCGGCGGGCAGGCCCGGCAGCCCCGAGGTGTGGGTCAGCAGATGGCGCAGCGTGATCCGCCGCACCGCCGGGTGCACCGGGAAGCCCGGGGCCAGCAGGTCCGCCGCCCGGTCCTCGTACCGCACCCTCCCCTGCGCCACCAGCCGGGCCAGCAGCAGCCCCGCGAACGGCTTGGAGGCCGAGCCCAGTTCGTAGTGGAGCTGCTCCCGGGCGACCGGGCCGGCTTCCGCGCTGCCGCCCGTGTGGACCGTACGGACCCCGCCCCGGCTCATCGCGAGCACCACGTCCGGGGCGTCGATCCGGTCGGCCGACTCCGCGAGCAATCTGGCGGTGGCCGAAGAGCCGACAGCCGTCACCGGGGCCGCCGCCGTCACGCCCGTCACCTCCGTCATGCCGGGGCCGTCGCAGGGGCGCTCAGGTCCGACAGCGCCCGGCTCATCGCCAGCGCCGAGGCGAACGCGGCGACCAGCGTCGGGTGGTAGACCAGGTCGAACACCGACTCCTCGTCGCCCTCCGGCATGTCGCCCACCACCGGCATCGCCCCGTCCGGCTGCTGCGCCTGGGCGAACCCCTGCCAGGCCGCCGCGTCCAGCGTGGGGGAGGGCAGGCACGCGTCCACCACCAGCAGTTCGCCCAGCAGGTCCCACCGCTTCAGGTCGAGCCAGTCGTCCAGCCAGGCCGGAAGCCAGAGTTCCAGGTACTCGGCGATGTCGACGGGGAGGTCCGCGGGCTTCTCGCCCCAGTCCGTCAGGTGGAAGACCGTGTGCGTGATGTCGTAGCCGATGTGGCCCTCCACCGTCCACGGCTCGGGCCGTCGCGCCAGCCAGGTGTGCGCCAGCGCCGCAGTCTCCGGAACGCTCGGCTCCACCCCGAACCGCCGCTCGATCGCGCTGAGGCCGAGGCGCCGCACCGGCAGCACCTCCAGCGCCGCCCAGCTGGCCAGGCGGTGGTTGAGGCGGATTGCGGACTCCAGGTCCGGCTGCCGGTAGCCCAGCTCCCGGAACGGTACGTAGACCTCCAGCGGTACCGGCGAGAGCGGTTCGCGCCGCTGGCCCTCCAGCAGCCGGGCCCCGGAGTCCAGCAGCTCGTGCCAGGCGTGGTCCAGCAGCTTGTGCGCGAGCGCGGACTGCTGCGAGCCCGCCACCCCCTCGCGGAAGATGACCTTCCCGATCAGCGCCAGCTCGCCCAGCGGCTTGAACCGGTCCAGCATCCCCGCCTCCGGGGACGGGTCGGCCTCCAGACGGAACCCTTCGCGGTGCTCGTACAGCCAGCCCAGGGCCTTCGCCCCGACGTCGTGGATCTGCTGGATGCCGGTGTTTCCGCTGCTCATGGGGTGTGCCTTTCCCGGCCGGACCTGGACCCGGCCCCGTCCGTCAGCGACCTCAAGGACCTCAAGGACCTCAAGGACAGGGCCGCCGCGAATGCCGTGACGAGGGTGGAGTGGTAGCAGTCGATGAAGGGGTACGGATCCGGCGCCGTGTCCTGCACCGGTACGCCGGTCTCCGGGACGCAGCCCGTCGTGTGCTGGACGTCCGCCAGCACCGGCCACACCGCGTCCAGCAGCTCCAGCGGCGGCGGGCCCGGCAGCGAGGCGCCGACCGCCAGCAGCTCGCCCGTGAGGTCCCACTGGCCGCTCTCCAGACAGCCGTCGGCCCACGCGGGCAGCCAGGTCCGCAGGTACGCGTCCGTCTTCTCCGGCACCCGGTCGGGCATCCGGCCCCAGTCGGTGAGGTGGAAGACGGTGTGGGTCAGCGCGTAGCCGGACGGGCCCTCGAACATCCACGGCTCCGAGAGCCCGCCCAGCCAGGTCCGGGACAGCACCGCGCCCGCGTCGGTGTGGGTCAGGACCCCCACCCGCCGCTCGGAGTTGATCAGCCCGAGCTGCCGGTTGGCGTGCTGCTCGGTGTGGGCCCAGGCGCGGGTCGCGGTGAGCGGGCGGGCCAGGGCCTCGAACCCCTCGTGGCGCAGCCCGTACCCGGCGAAGGCGGCGTAGATCTCGTACGGGTACGCCGCGAAGGGCTCCGTACGCAGCAGTTCCAGGAGCAGGTCGCCCGCGCCGACCTGCTCCCAGGCGTACGTGACGAGGTCCCCGGCCACCTCGTGTTCCGGGGTTCCGGGGGCGGTGGCGGCGCGGACCGTGGAGCAGAGCTGGGCCAGTTCGCCGAGGGGTTTGAGGGTGGCGTTGACCTGGGTGCGGGGGTCCAGGACGTCGTCGGGGAGCGCGAACTCCGCCCGGTGTGCGTCGGTCCAGGCGAGGGCGGTACGCAGGAGGTGCGGGAGGACGGCGAGCGCGGCGCCGGGGGAGGCGTGGCCCCGGGGGGCCTGGCCGGGGTGTGCCTCACGGCGAGGGGCCCGATTCTCCGGGCGCCCCTGGGGCCCTTGCGTCGCGGTCGTCGTCATCGCGCCCTCGCCTCGGCCATCAGCCGGGCCGCCCGGACGTGCAGGGTGACGCGCGGGTCGTGGCCGCCCATCAGCTCGACGAAGTCGAGGCCGCGCTCCAGGCCCAGGGTCGCCGGTTCGCCGCCGATCGCCGCGAGCCAGCGGCCCGCGCCCGCCGCCTGGAGCCAGTCGCGCCGCCGCACCGCGCGGACGAAGCCGCGCGCGAGGTCGACCGCCCGGGCCGCCGCGGCCCGCTGCACGGCCGAGGGCGCGGCCGGTACGGCGAGGGGGGCGAGGACCGAGAGCTGGTGGGTGAAGGACTGCCAGGGCGCCTGCTCCAGCCAGGCGGCGTCGGGCTCCTCGTAGGTTCCGGGGGAAGCCGTGCCGGTCGTGCCTGTCGTGCCCGGGGGCTGCGCCATGCGCTGGAGCGTGGAGATCATGTGCCAGTGGCTCCAGGCCGTGGCGGCCGGAGCGTCGGGCTTGG
Organism: Streptomyces cyaneofuscatus; assembly: GCF_000718135.1. GTDB lineage: Bacteria > Actinomycetota > Actinomycetes > Streptomycetales > Streptomycetaceae > Streptomyces > Streptomyces cyaneofuscatus. The sequence goes on from NZ_JOEM01000013.1 coordinate 168,822, forward strand.
GCGGGAATTCCCGTACCGCCCGGTCGAGCACGGCGACGTCTCCCGGATGCGGATGACGCCCGTACAGAACACTCGGGAGCAGCAGATCGGCACCGATGACCCGCGCGGCCGCAATTCCGGTCCGGTTCTCCTCGTCGATTCCTGCCGCGCCGCATACCGTGGCGAGGTGGTCCCCGCTCCGAAGAGCGAGGACCACCTCTGTTGCCAGGTCATGCACGGCACCCGCGAGCGGGGACGAAGCATGTGTCTGGTCCATGTTCCGACGTTCAGCCCTTCTTCGGGCGCGGGGTCGGAGGCGAAAGCAGCAGGGCCCCGCCGCCGGCGAGAAGCGCGAGGTAGGCGCACTCGCGGGAGTCGCGGTAGACGCCGTCGATCTCGCCCGGGTTGAGCGCCGTGTCGAGGTCGAGCTCGATGTCGGTGGCAGTGGTGTCCGTGGTGTACATGGGTGCTCCCCATCCTGTGGGAAATCGGGTTGGTGTACGTACCGAGTCACGCTTGACGTACGTTCCGAGTGAAAGGGAGGAATGGGAGCGCCGCAAATCGGGACCGGACATCCGTGGTAATAGGGGATTCAATTGAATGATGAATTCATGCGGCGAATGGGTGATTAGGCGTTGAGAATTCGGGGAATTGTGGGGGGTCGGGTGGGGGTGGTGCGCGGGCGCATTCGCCCCGGGTGGCGGGCGCGTTCGGGGGCGCTCGGTGGTCCGCCGCTCACCCGCTGTCCCGTCCGCCGGTCACGGGCCGGCCTGTCGCGGGCCATGCGGCGGCAAAGGGCGGCAAAAGGAGGCCAAGAACGCATCAACAACGGCTCTGAGCTGGTGCGTCCGCCCCGGCGCGGGTGTCCACTGGAAGGAACGGGCCACCTGCTCGAAACCCTCGGGCGGGCCGGCCTTCCCCGGAGTGCCTGACCGGCGGACAAGAGGAGCGGGTATGAGCGAGATCGCAGCGACCACCGTCCATGAGGCGTACGCCTTCGCCTGCATGCGGTGCGGGTACGGCTGGGAGCAGTCCTACGAGATAGAGCACCACGTGGACGTCCACGGTCACGAGTTCGTCGTCTACAAGGCCGACGGTGAGCGTGTGCCGTCCCCGCTCTCCACGCCCACCTGCGCCAACTGCGACGGGCACGTTGTGCGCATCATGCGGGCGGGCCGGGTGGCCGGTGCGCAGCAGTTCCTGCACACGCCGAAGAGCGCCAAGCGGGCCCCGGAGAAGGTCCCGGCCGCCCGCTCCGCCGACCGCCACTGGCGGCTGTCGGACCTGCTCCACCCCTTCCACCGCAGGTGACGAGGGTGGTGTGACCGGGCCCGGCCCACCGGCGTCGCGCCTCCCCGCGTGAGGACCCCGTCCTCGTACGCCGGTGAACCGGGCCCTCGTAGAGTCGTCCGCATGAGCCGTACCGAAGCCCCGCCGCTGCCCGAACCCCTCCGGGTCCCGGTCGCCGACTCCCACACCCACCTGGACATGCAGGACGCCACCGTCGAGGAGGCCCTCGCCCGGGCCGCCGCGGTGAACGTCACGACGGTGGTCCAGGTGGGCTGCGACGTGGTCGGCTCCCGCTGGGCCGCCGAGACCGCCGCCGCCCACCCCGCCGTCCACGCCTCGGTCGCCCTGCACCCGAACGAGGCCCCGCGCATCGTCCACGGCGACCCGGACGGGACCGCGCGGCAGGGGGCCCGGGAACCCGGCGGCAAGGCGGCGCTGGACGACGCGCTGGCGGAGATCGACGCGCTGGCCGCCCTCGACCATGTGCGCGGGGTCGGCGAGACGGGCCTGGACTTCTTCCGTACGGGCCCCGAGGGCATCGCCGCCCAGGAGGAGTCGTTCCGGGCCCACATCGAGATCGCCAAGCGGCACGGCAAGGCCCTGGTCATCCACGACCGGGACGCGCACGCGGACGTCCTGCGGGTCCTGGCCGACGCGGGCGCGCCCGAGCGGACCGTCTTCCACTGCTACTCCGGCGACGCCGAGATGGCCGAGGTCTGCGCGCGGGCCGGGTACTTCATGTCCTTCGCCGGCAACATGACCTTCAAGAACGCCCAGCCGCTGCGCGACGCGCTCGCCGTCGCCCCCACCGAGCTGGTCCTCGTCGAGACGGACGCGCCCTTCCTCACCCCCGCCCCGTATCGCGGACGGCCCAACGCCCCGTACCTCATCCCGGTCACGCTCCGCGCCATGGCTGCGGTGAAGGGGCTGGACGAGGACACGCTGGCCGCCGCGATCTACGACAACACGGCACGCGCGTTCGACTTCTGAGCGGGGGATGAGCCGGTGATGAGCCGGTGATGAGCCGGGGCGGGCACGCTGCGTAGCCGTGTCGCTTTGGAGAGTCACCGGTGCTCCGCTATCGTCCCCGCGCACGACGGGGGCGGCAGCAGGCGGATCATCGGGAGCGGCGTGAACGGCGTGAACACTTCGCAGGACGGGCGTCTCGGCGCGTTCCACGAGCAGCTGACCGTGGCCGACGGAGCGTGGACGCCGGGCCCCGCCGCCGGCCGGGCGTGGGCGGCGGGCCCGGCCGCCCACGCCCCGACCGTTGTCGACATCCCGCTCGCCGCACCGCCGCCGCCCGCGCCGCCCCGGCAGGGCCTCACCCGCGCCGATGCCCGGCGGGCCGCCAAGCGCCGCCGCCCCCGCGTCGCCGACCCGGAGAACCTCAAGCTGAGACGGCTCGTGCCCCAGGCCCTCGTCGTCGCCTTCCTGGCCGGCGGCACCACCGCGTTCGTCGCCCACGACAAGGCGGTCCGGCTCGACGTCGACGGCACCCCCCGCACCCTGCACACCTTCGCCGACGACGTCACCGAGCTCCTGGCGGACGAGGGCGTCACCGTCGGCGCCCACGACCGCGTCTCCCCGGCCCCCGGCGCCGAACTGGACCACGGCGACGAGGTCACCGTCCGCTACGGCCGCCCCGTCGACCTCACCCTCGACGGCCACCACCGCCGGGTCTGGACGACCGCCGACACCGTGGCCGGGGCCCTGCGCGAGTTCGGGGTCCGCGCCGAGGGGGCGTACCTCTCCGCCTCCCCCTCCGCCCGGATCGCCCGCACCGGCCTCACCCTCACCGTCCGCACCGAGCGCACCGTGACCTTCATGGCCGACGGCCAGGAACGCACCTTGCGCACCAACGCCGCCACCGTCGGCGAGGCCCTCGCCCAGGCGGGCATCACCCTGCACGGCCTGGACGCCACCTCCGTGGACCCCGCGAGCTTCCCGCGCGACGGCCAGACGGTCTCCGTGCTGCGGATCACCGACACCCGCGAGATGCACGAGGAGAGCGTCCCGTACGCCGTCGAACGGAGCGAGGACCCCGAGCTGTTCCGGGGCGTCGAGCGGGTGGAGCGGGCCGGCCGCAACGGCGTGCGCCGGGTCACGTACGCCGTCCGGACCGTCAACGGCGTACGGCAGACGCCCCGCAGGACCGGCGAGGAGCTGGTCCACCGGCCGGTCAGCCGCGTCGTGCGCACCGGCACCCGGCAGCGGCCCGCAGCTGTCACCGGCGCGGACGGGCTCAACTGGTCCGCGCTCGCCGCCTGCGAGTCCGGCGGGCGGCCCGGGGCGGTCGACCCGAGCGGGACGTACGGCGGGCTGTACCAGTTCGACACCCAGACCTGGCAGTCGCTGGGCGGCAGCGGGCGGCCCCAGGACGCGCCCGCCGCCGAGCAGACGTACCGGGCGAAGAAGCTCTACGTACAGCGGGGGGCGAGTCCGTGGCCGCACTGCGGCCGTAGGCTTACCGGGTGAGCAGCACAGAGCCCGACGCCCTCCTGGGCCCCGCAGACATCCGCGACCTGGCAGCGAAGCTGGGCGTACGCCCGACCAAGCAGCGCGGTCAGAACTTCGTCATCGACGCCAACACGGTCCGCCGCATCGTGCGCACCGCCGAGGTCCGCCCGGACGACACCGTCGTCGAGGTCGGCCCCGGGCTCGGCTCGCTGACCCTGGCGCTGCTGGAGGCGGCGGACCGGGTGGTCGCGGTGGAGATCGACGACGTGCTCGCGGCCGCGCTGCCCGCCACGGTCCAGGCCCGGATGCCGGAGCGCGCCGACCGGTTCGCCCTCGTCCACTCCGACGCGATGCTGGTCACCGAGCTGCCGGGCCCCGCGCCCACCGCGCTCGTCGCCAACCTCCCGTACAACGTGGCCGTCCCCGTCCTGCTCACCATGCTGGAGCGCTTCCCGAGCATCGAGCGGACCCTCGTCATGGTCCAGGCCGAGGTCGCCGACCGGCTGGCTGCCCGCCCCGGCAACAAGGTCTACGGCGTGCCGTCGGTGAAGGCCAACTGGTACGCGGAGGTCAAGCGCGCCGGGTCCATCGGCCGGACGGTCTTCTGGCCCGCCCCGAACGTCGACTCCGGCCTCGTCTCGCTCGTCCGTCGCACGGAGCCCATCGCCACCACCGCCACCCGCGCCGAGGTCTTCGCCGTCGTGGACGCGGCCTTCGCCCAGCGCCGCAAGACGCTCCGGGCCGCCCTCTCCGGCTGGGCGGGCTCCGCGCCCGCCGCCGAGGCCGCGCTGGTCGCCGCCGGGATCTCGCCGCAGGCGCGCGGGGAGGCGCTGACGGTGGAGGAGTTCGCGGCGATCGCGGAGAACAAGCCGGAGGTGTCGTCCCTGTGAGTGCTGTCCGTACGGGCGTCACCGTCCGCGTCCCCGCCAAGGTCAACGTCCAGCTCGCCGTGGGCGCCGCCCGCCCCGACGGCTTCCACGACCTGGCCAACGTCTTCCTCGCCGTCGGCCTGTACGACGAGGTCACCGCCACCCCCGCCGACGAGCTGCGCATCACCTGCTCCGGACCGGACGCCGCCCAGGTGCCTCTGGACCGGACGAATCTCGCCGCCCGGGCCGCCCTGGCGCTGGCCGAGCGGTACGGCGTCACACCCGCCGTCCACCTCCACATCGCCAAGGACATCCCGGTCGCGGGCGGCATGGCGGGCGGCAGCGCCGACGGGGCTGCCGCCCTGGTCGCGTGCGACGCCCTGTGGGGGACGGGCGCGAGCCGTGACGAGCTGCTGGCCATCTGCGCGGAGCTGGGCAGCGATGTGCCGTTCAGCCTGGTCGGCGGGGCCGCGCTCGGCACCGGACGGGGCGAGAAGCTGACCCCGATCGAGGTGGGCGGGGCCTTCCACTGGGTCTTCGCGGTGGCGGACGGGGGGCTGTCGACGCCTGCGGTGTACGGGGAGTTCGACCGGCTCACGGCAGGCGCCGATGTCCCCGAGCCGACCGCCTCGCCCGCGCTGCTGGCCGCCCTGCGCTCCGGCGACCCCGGCGCACTCGCGGGCGCCCTGAGCAACGATCTCCAGCCCGCCGCGCTCTCCCTGCGCCCTTCCCTCGCCGACACGCTGGCGGCGGGCACGGAGGCGGGGGCGCTGGCCGCGCTGGTCTCCGGATCCGGGCCGACGACGGCGTTCCTGGTCGCGGACGAGGCGGCGGCGCGCAAGGTGGCCGACGCGCTGCTGGCGTCGGGGACCTGCCGGAACGCGCGGGTGGCACCGGCGCCCGCGCGGGGCGCGCACGTGGTGACGGCGTCTTCGTGAGCCGCTGAGGGGGCGGGCGGCTCAGCGGCCCGTCGAACCGTCGATCAGTTCACGCAGGATGTCCGCGTGACCGGCATGCCGGCCGGTCTCCTCGATCATGTGGGCGAGCGCCCACCGGACGCTGGGCGCGGGCTTCCCCGGCTGCGGCCGGGGGACCGGTGCCGCCAGGTCGGCGCACCCGTCGAGGACGGCGTTCGCGCTCTCGACCGCCGTACGGTAGCGGGCGACGACCTCGGCCACGCTGTCCTCCGGCGCGGCCCGGAACGTCGCCTGCCAGTCGGCGACGCGCTCTCCGAGGAAGATCGCGCGCTCGACGTACGTCAGGTGGTTGAGCAGGCCGAGCAGGTTCGTCCCCGAGCGCACGGCGGCTGTGCGTACCTCCGGCTCGGGGGCGCCGTCGACCTTCGCGGCGACCGAGGTCCGCAGGTAGTCGAGGAACCCGCGCAGGGTCTCGGCCTCGCTGGTACCGGTCCGGGGCGGCGGGGTGTCACGGGTGGCCATCGGGTCCTCCTTCGCGCTGCGGGTGCGGGTGCGGGTTCGGGTGCGGGCGTCAGGCGGTGCGGCGGACTATGACCAGGACGTGGTCGGTGACCTCGGCGGTGGTGCCGTCCGGGCCGGTCGCGATGCGGCGAGGCGCGTCGGCGCGCTCGATCGTCCAGGTGGCCGGGTCGAGCGCGAGGCCTTCGGCGACCTCCTGCGGGCTCGGGTGGTACGCGTCGGGGTCCTGGTTCCACGACCAGGGGGCGGTCGAGCCGTGGTCGACGACCAGCAGCCGGCCGCCCGGCCGCAGCGCGTGGGCGGCCCGGCGCAGGACGGCCGCGCGGTCCAGTTCGTGCGGGGTGTGCAGATAGTGGGCGGTGACCAGGTCGAACCCGCCCTCGGGGCCCTCGGCGCCCTCCGGGCCCTCCGGGAAGGTCGCGCCCAGGTCGTGCCGCTCGGCGGTGACCCGGTCGCCCAGGCCGAGCGAGCGGGCCAGGGTGGTGAGCCTCTCGACCGCCACGGCCGAGACGTCGACGGCGGTGACCCGCCACCCCTGGCGCGCGAGCCACAACGTGTCGCCGCCCTCACCGCAGCCGAGCTCCAGCGCATCGCCGGGCGGCAGGCCGGTGACCGTCTCGGTGAGCCGGACGTTGGGCCGGGGGTCGGTGGCCACGGGCCGGGCGGCGTAGATGCCGTCCCAGGAGGTGCGGGCGTCGTCGGTGGTCAACGGAGGGCTCCTTCGGCCGGGACGCGCGCGGCAGGGCGCGCTGTCGGGTGTCCGCCCAGTGTGGTCACCGGCTGCCGCGATCCGCACGAGAACTTGCCGTACCGGCAAATCGCTCAGGATGCGGAGGACGGGTCGTTCTCCTCGTACAGGTAGCCGTTGAAGCTCGTCGTGCAGTCGCTGAAGTCCTGCGCGAGCCTGACCGTGACCGTGGTGGTGGCCGGGAGCGGGGCGCCGGGCCGAGGGCTGCTGTCGCAGATGTACCAGTCGTCGTGGTCCCGGGGGAGGGTGACGTCCTTGTGCTGGGCGGCGGCCGTCAGGCGGGCGGGGGACAGGTCCTGGCGACTGAAATCCGTCCGCGCCTGCTCGTAGGTCCTGCTGTGCAGGGCGGGCATGACCGCATCGGGTGGGGGCGCGGGAGCGGTCGAAGCGGTGGCCGGTGCCGTGGTCGTGGTCGTGGCCGGAGCTGTGGCCGGGGCCGTGGTTGTCGCGACGGTGGCGGGTGCGGTGGCCGGAGTGGCGTCGCCGGTCTGCGTGCCACCACCCGAGCATCCGGCCAGGGCGAGCACGCCGACGAGGACCGACGGGGCGAGGCGGCGAGGATTTGGCACCATGGTGGTACTCCGATCCGGGAAAGCGGTGAAAGGCGTCCGCACGCAACGGCGTTGACCGATTTACGGCGTCCCCTGCCCTTATCTCCTACCCCGTACCGGGACGGCCAACGGGGGCGCACCGGCGGCGTCATCCCGCGTACTCAGTCACCGAATTGAGTACGCGCACCCTCCCGCCGCACGCCCGCCCGCCGCGAACGTATGCGCATGGGATCACCAGTTCGCATACTCGCCGAGGCCACCCCCGACACCCGGGACCGCTACGTCGACCTGCTGCGCGTCGCCTCGCTCGCCGCGGTCGTGCTCGGCCACTGGCTGATGGCGGCCGTCACCCCGGACGGGGTCGGCAACCTGCTCGCCGTCGTCCCGGCGCTCCAGCCGCTGACCTGGCTGCTCCAGGTGATGCCGGTGTTCTTCTTCGTCGGCGGATTCGCGCACGCCCTCTCGTACCGCTCCCTGCTCCGCAAGCGCCCCGAGGGTTCCGCGGACTCCGTCTACGCGGCCTTTCTGCGGGCCCGGCTCCAGCGGTTGCTGCGCCCCACCATGGTCTTCGTCCTCGTCTGGGGCGTCGCGGCTCTCCTCATCCAGCTGCTCGGCGGGGGCGACGGGCTGACCGGTCTCACCTTGCGGCTGGTGACCCAGCCGCTCTGGTTCATCGGGATCTACCTGGCGATGGTGGCGTTCACCCCGCCGCTGCTGAGGCTGCACGAGCGGTACGGCTGGGGCGCGTTCGCCGGGCTCGCGGGTGCGGCGGCGGCCGTGGACGTCCTGCGGTTCGCGGCCGGAGTCCCGTACGTCGAGTTCCTCAACTTCGCCTTCGTCTGGCTCGCGGTCCACCAGCTCGGCTTCCTGCGCGCCGACGGCCGCCTCGGCGCCGGTCCCGGCCTCTCCGCCCTCCGCCGCCCCGCCCTGCTCGCCGGCGGCGGCCTGATCACCGCCGTGGCCCTGGTGGCGGCCGGTCCCTACCCGCTCTCCATGGTCGGGATGCCCGGCGAGAAGGTCAGCAACATGGCCCCGCCGACTCTCGCCCTGCTCTGCCACGGCCTCTGGCTGGTCGGCGCGGTCGAGCTGCTCCGCGCCCCCGCCGCCCGTCTCCTGGCCCGCCCCCGCGCCTGGCGCACGGTGGTGGCGGCCAACGGGGTGGCGATGACCGCGTTCCTCTGGCACCTCACGGCGATGCTCGGCGTGTACGGGGCGATGCTCGCCCTCGACGTCCCGCTCCCCGAACCCGCCACCGCCGCCTGGTGGGCCCAGACCCCGCTGCGCCTGGCGGTCGCCGCCGCGCTCACCGCCGTACTCGTCGCGGCCTTCCGCACCTTCGAACGCCCGGCTCCCGCCGCAGCCGTCCAAGGCCATGGCCCCCTCGCCGCCCTTGGCGCGACGCTCACCCTGCTCGGCGTCCTCGGCCTCTCCATGGTCGGCTTCGCCGGCCTGCTGGAGGGCCGCACGGCCCTGCTGATCGCGATCCCGGTCACCGCCCCGGCCGCCGTCGCGATGACGCTGTGCGGCTGGCTGCTGGTGGAGCGGGCGGGGCGGGGCCGGGGTGTGCGGTAGGCCTCGCCGCTGCCTACCTGCTCACCGCCCGCCGGCCGGCACCACCTCGTACGGTGCCGGCCCCCTGCTCCAGTCGGTCGATCGAAGCCAGCAGCCGACGCGCGTTCGCGGAATCGCGGAGAAGGTGAACGGTCTCCTTCAACGACGTGTACTCGGCCATGGGCAGGATCACCACGGACCCGTGCCCCTCCCGCGTCACGGCAACCGCCTCCCCGCCCCTGCCCACCGCGTCCACCGTCCCGGCGCAGTCCGCCAGGAATTCCCCGCAGGTCATCGTGCGCATGGCCACCTCTCTGTTCACCGGTCTGTTCACCGGCATCATTCGGCATGGTGCGCCGGAGCGCCGGTGCCGTCGAGGCCGCAGGACCGGCCCGCCGTCGCCGCGCCGTACCCTGGGAAGGTCGATCAACCCCCTGGGCAGGAGTGAAATGGCCGTCAATCTGGTCAATGTCGAGCAGGTCAGCAAGGTGTACGGCACCCGTGCCCTGCTCGACGGTGTATCCCTCGGAGTGTCCGAGGGCGACCGGATCGGTGTCGTCGGCCGCAACGGTGACGGCAAGACGACCCTCATCCGGATGCTCGCCAAGCTGGAGGACGCGGACACCGGCCGCGTCACCCACAACGGCGGGCTGCGGCTCGGCGTCCTCACCCAGCACGACTCCCTGGATCCGGCGAAGACCATCCGCCAGGAGGTCATCGGCGATCTCGCCGACCACGAGTGGGCGGGCAGCGCCAAGATCCGCGACGTGCTCACCGGGCTCTTCGGCGGGCTCGCCCTCCCCGGCTTCGAGCACGGGCTCGACACCGTGATCGCCCCGCTCTCCGGCGGTGAGCGCCGCCGTATCGCGCTGGCGAAGCTCCTCATCGACGAGCAGGACCTGATCGTCCTCGACGAGCCCACCAACCACCTCGACGTCGAGGGCATCTCCTGGCTCGCCGGACACCTGCGGACCCGGCGCTCGGCGCTCGTCTGCGTCACCCACGACCGGTGGTTCCTGGACCAGGTCTGCACCCGCATGTGGGACGTCCAGCGGGGCACCGTCCACGAGTACGAGGGCGGCTACAGCGACTACGTCTTCGCCCGCGCCGAGCGTGAGCGGATCGCCGCGACCGAGGAGTCCAAGCGGCAGAACCTCATGCGCAAGGAGCTGGCCTGGCTGCGCCGCGGCGCCCCCGCCCGTACCTCCAAGCCGCGCTACCGCATCGAGGCCGCCAACGAGCTCATCGCCGATGTGCCGCCGCCGCGTGACACCAGCGAGCTGATGAAGTTCGCCAACGCCCGCCTCGGCAAGACCGTCTTCGACCTGGAGGACGTCACCGTCCAGGCCGGGCCCAAGACCCTCCTCACCCACCTCACCTGGCAGCTCGGCCCCGGCGACCGCGTCGGCCTGGTCGGCGTCAACGGCGCGGGCAAGACCTCGCTGCTGCGGGCGCTGGCCGAGGCCGCCCGTACGCAGGGCGACGAGCAGCCCGCCGCCGGGAAGGTCGTCGTCGGCAAGACCGTCAAGCTCGCCTACCTCTCCCAGGAGGTCTCCGAGCTCAACCCGAACCTCCGGGTCCTGGAGGCCGTCCAGCAGGTCCGCGACCGGGTCGACCTCGGCAAGGGCCGCGAGATGACGGCGGGCCAGCTCTGCGAGCAGTTCGGGTTCACCAAGGAGAAGCAGTGGACGCCCGTCGGCGACCTCTCCGGCGGTGAGCGCCGCCGGCTCCAGATCCTGCGGCTGCTGATGGACGAGCCCAACGTCCTCTTCCTCGACGAGCCCACCAACGACCTCGACATCGAGACCCTCACCCAGCTGGAGGACCTCCTCGACGGCTGGCCCGGGTCGATGATCGTGATCTCCCACGACCGGTTCTTCATCGAGCGCACCACCGACAAGGTCATGGCCCTCCTCGGCGACCGCGCCCTGCGCATGCTGCCGCGCGGCATCGACGAGTACCTGGAGCGCAGGCAGCGGATGGAGGAGCAGGCCACCCCCTCCGCCGCCGCCGCGCCCCGTTCGTCCGGAGCCCCCGCCGCCGCACCCGCCGTCTCCGCGCAGGAGGCCCGCGCCGCGAAGAAGGAGCTCCAGAAGGTCGAGCGGCAGCTCGACAAGCTCTCGACCCGGGAGACCGCGCTGCACAAGCAGATCGCGGACAACGCCACCGACTTCGAGAAGGTCGCGGGGCTCGACGCCGAACTCCGCGAACTCGTCACCGAGCGCGACGAGCTGGAGATGCGCTGGCTGGAGCTGGCCGAGGACGCCTGAGAGCGGGGCGTCGTGGAGGGCGGTTCGAGCGGCGCCCGCCTCGGTGACTGACCGTCACTTTGCGCCGGTCGTAACGGGCGCATCACAACGCGGTTCTCCCTTGGGAACAGGGGGCGGACCGATCCGGTGTTCGACAGCGGGTGGGTGGTACAAAGAAGCCCCGCCCGACTGTCGTAACACCGCGGAAGCCATGCCCGATTCGCTCCTTTCCGGGGGGATTTGAACCCTCCCGGAATCGCGGGGGAGACCGGATCGGGCACCGGCCCGCACGAAGGGGGACGCGCTGATGAGCCAGCCGCCCAGCCAGCAACCGCCGCAGGGGGGCTTCGGAGCTCCGCAGGAGCCGCCGCAGGGGACTCCTCAGCCGCCGCAGGACCAGCCGCCGCAGCCGCAGGACCAGCCGCAGCCGTCCCTGGCCAAGCAGCCGCCGCAGGCTCCGGCGGGTCCGCCCGCCCAGCCGCCGCAGGTCCCGGCCGCCGGTCAGCCCCAGCCCCCGGCAGGACCGCCGCAGACGCCGCCCCCGGGCGGCCCGGCGTACGGCTACCCGCAGACACCCCCGGCCCCGCAGCCCGGCTACGGCTACCCCCAGGCACCGGGACAGGCCCCCGGCCAGGCACCGGGACAGGCACCGAGCCAGGCCCCCGGCCCGTACGGCCAGCAGACCCCCGGCCAGGCACCCGGCCCCTACGGCCAGCAGGCCTCCGGCCCGTACGGTCAGCAGCCCGGCCCCTACGGACAGCCCGGCCCCGGCGGCTACGGCCAGCCGGCTCCCGGCCCCTACGGCCAGCCCGCGCAGCCCGGTTACGGCTACCCGCAGCAGCAGTACCCCGGCGCCCCCGCCCCGGGCGGAACCGGCGGATCCGGCGGCAGCGGCGGCCCCTTCAAGGGGAAGACCGGCATCCTCGCCGCGGCGGCCGTCGCCGTCGTCCTGCTCGTCGGCGCGGGCGCCTGGTACGTGGTGAGCGACAGCGGCGACGACCCCAAGAAGCCCGTCGCGGGCCCCAGCGAGGACGCCAAGGGGTCCGAGGAGCCCACCGCCTCCCCCTCCGTCGACGAGGGCGACGGCACCGGCGACGGCCGGGAGACGGACGACGACCTCAACGCCGGGCGCAAGCCGGGCGAGGCCAAGGTCGCCTGGCTCCAGAAGAACGAGGTCGACCTCCCGCGCGACGGCGACGAGATCCGCGGCCCCTGGTTCGTCGGCGACACCGTGGTCACGGCCCTGTACCGCGGGATCTCCGGCTACTCGGTCGCCGACGGCAAGAAGAAGTGGACCGTCGCGCTCCCCGCCGACATCTGCGCCGCCCCCAACACGACCTCCCCCGATGGCAAGCTCGTCATCGGCATCCAGAACGGCACCACCGAGCGGTCCAAGTGCTCCGTGATGCAGATGATCGACCTCAACACCGGCAAGGCCGGCTGGAAGTCCGAGGTCAAGAAGAACGGCGCCTTCGACCTGATCTCCGACATCGGCCTCGCGATCAGCGGGAACACGGTCACCGCAGGGCGGACCAGCTACTCCAGCGCCTACCGGGTCAGCGACGGCAAGCAGCTGTTCGGCACCCCCGACAGCAACTGCCGGACCTTCGCCTTCGCCGGCGGTCCGAAGCTGATCGCCGCCGCCAACTGCCGTAACGACGACGTCGACAACCCGCAGCACCAGCTGCAGGAGCTGGACCCGGTCACCGGCAAGGCCAAGTGGACCTACCAGCCGCCGCGCGGCTGGGAGATCAAGAAGACCTACTCGGTGAGCCCGCTCGTGGTCTCGCTGGAGAACAGGAAGAAGAAGCAGTGGTCGGTGGCCGCGTTCACCGACAACGGCAAGCTCCGTTCCCAGCTGAGCCCGGCCAAGGGTGACCTGGTCACCGCCAACTGCGGCGGCCTGCTCGGCAGCATCTTCGGCCAGCAGCTCGAAGGGTGTTCCGGGGTCGCCGCCGACGCCAACACCTTCTACATGGCCACCAAGACCGACACCACCGGCTCCGACCGGACCAACAAGGTCGTCGCCTTCGACCTGAACACCGGCAAGCCCAAGTGGACGGCGCCCGCACCGGCCGGGCGCACCGTGAGCCCGATCGGGATGGACGGCGGCAAGGTGCTGCTCTACGCGGAACCCCGCTACGACAAGGCCGGCGCCATCCTCACCCTCCCGCCGGCGGGCGGCTCCACCAGCGTCCTGCTCCAGCACCCGGAGGGGACCAACCGGATCGAGAACAGCCTCTTCGGGGGCCTGAACACCGTGTACCGGGACGGCCGCTCCTTCCTCTTCCCCAAGCGCATCACCGGCCGCGACGACGGCGAGATGGAGCAGGCGACGGCGCTGGTGTTCTCCAAGTGACCGTTCCCCACGGCATCCGCAGGCAGCCGGCCCCTGACGGCCGGACGCGACCCCGCCCCCACACATCCCCCGAGGTACGTACACGATGACCCAGCCGCCGCAGCAGCCACCCAACGAGCCCCAGCCGCCGAACCAGCCGTCCGGCCAGCCGTCGGACCAGTCCCCGGCAGGACCCCCGGCAGGCCCGCCCTCCGGCGGATTCGGGGCCCCGCAGGACCCGCCGCCCGGTGGGTTCGGTGAGCCGACCCCGCCGCCCGCGGACCCCTTCGCCAAGCAGCCCCCGCCCGCGGCCCCGCCCACCCCGCCCGCCGGCGGCTACGGCGCACCGCAGCCCGGCTACCCGACCCCGCCGGCCCCGCAGCCCAACGGATACGGCTACCCGCAGGCCCAGCAGCCCGGCTACCCGCAGGGAGCCCCCGGCCAGCCGGGTCAGCCGGGCTACCCGGGCCAGCCCGGCTACCAGGGCCAGCCCGGTCAGCCCGGCATGCCGCAGCAGGGCTACGGCTACCCCACCCAGCCGATGTACGGCGCCCCGCAGCCCGGCCCGGGCGGTGGCGGCCCCGGCGGCCCCGGCGGTGGCAAGAAGTTCTCCACCCAGATGCAGATCATCGTCGCCGCGGCCGTCGCCGTGGTGCTGATCATCGGCGCGGCCGTCGTCTACACCTCCACCAAGGACGACGGCGACCAGGGCAACCAGGCGTCCACGTCCGGCTCCACCGGCGGCGGCGAGGGCAAGGGCGGCGAGGGCAAGGACGGCGGCCTGGCCGGCGGCAGCGAGAAGGCCCCCGCCAACACCGGCTCCAAGGTCGCCTTCCAGCTCCCGCAGCCGGAGGTCGCCGACGTCACCTCGGTCAAGGGCTCCTGGCTCACCGACAAGGCGTACGTGAAGTCCGGCGTCAACGAGGTCGTCGCGTACGACCGGGACAAGGGCACCAAGCTCTGGTCCCTGCCGGTCCCCGCCGAGGTCTGCGGCGCCTCCCGCCACATGACGAAGGACTTCAAGGCGGCGATCCTCTTCAAGGAGGGCAAGCCGACCAAGGAGAAGAAGTACCCCGCCTGCAACCAGGTCGGCGCCGTCGACCTGGCTTCCGGCAAGCTCCTGTGGAGCAAGTCCGTCACCTCCGCCACCGGCGGCGACCGGCCGGTCCAGTTCGACGAGGTCACGCTCAGCGGGACCACCGTCGCGGCCGGCGGCACCTCCGGCGGCGCGGCCTTCAAGCTTACGAGCGGCGCCGAGCTCTGGAAGCCCAAGGTCAGCGCCGACCGCTGCTACGACATGGGGTACGGGGGCGGCGAAGCCCTCGCCGTGGTGCGCAAGTGCGGTTCGTACGACAGCCCGCAGCTCCAGATCCAGGCGCTCAACCCGGCGACCGGCGCACCGCTCTCCTCGTACCAGATGCCCGCCGGCGTCGACTACGCGTCCATCGTCTCCACCAAGCCGCTGGTGGTCGCGGCCAACGTCGGCGACACCGCCAACGACGGCAGTGCCATCTCCGACTTCTTCTCGATCGACGCGGCGACCGGCAAGCTGATCGTGCGGATCTCCGCCGACGCGGAGAAGTACGCGGCCCGCTGCGGCTCCACCGACGTCGAGAGCTGCCGTGGGGCGGTCGTCGGCAACAACCGGCTCTACCTGCCGACCGAGGACCACGACGGTACGAGCGAGTACGGCGACACCAACGAGGTCGTCGCCTTCGACCTCACCACCGGCAAGCTGCTCGGCGGCCGGGCCGACGCGGGTGACCGCTACAGCCTGACCCCGCTCCGGATGGACGGCACCAACGTCATCGCGTACAAGCGGCCTCCGTACGACAAGGGCGGCCAGGTCGTCTCCATCGACGGGGAGACCTTCAAGCAGACGCTGCTGATGGAGAACCCGAGCGACGAGTCGGTGCGGGACGCGGAGACCGCGTTCACCGCCGACCGCTCCGAGGTCCTCTACGCCGAGGGCCGCCTCTTCTTCTCCAAGCAGCTGATCAGCGAGCGCCGCGACAGCCAGGCGGACGAGAAGCTCTACCTCGCGGTGGCCTTCCGCACGGACTGACACCCAGCCCAACCCAGCCCAACGCACGGACCAGCCCTGCCAGTCGATCACCGACTGGCAGGGCTGATCGTTTTCCGACCCCGGTACCGCCCTCAAGTGGCCGTCAATGACGCAGAATCCGGCACCCCGGGAAGCTTCTCCCCCGTAAGGGGCACACGCCGTCGAACAAGCGTGTACGTTGCCGGGTCAGGAGCCCGGGGGGCCGGTATCCAGGGCATACACGGGCACTTGGAGCTTGAACGATGAGCGTGCGGCTCATGGTGGTCGATGATCACCGCCTGCTCGCCGAGGCACTCGCCTCGGCGCTGAAACTGCGCGGGCACCGGGTGCTCGCGGCGGCCGCCCCGACGTCCGGGTCGGCGGAGCTGGTGGTCAGCCGGGCCCCGGAGGTCTGCCTCTTCGGTACGGCGTCGCCCGCCGCGCCGGGGGTCTTCGACCCGATCACGCGCATCGTCCAGGAGCGCCCGCAGGTGGCCGTGGTGGTCCTCGGGCCGGTGCCGAGCCCGCGCGGGATCGCCGCGGCCTTCGCGGCCGGGGCGGCGGGGTACGTCCGGCACGACGAGCGCATCGAGGGCGTCGAGCGGGCGATGCTGAAGGCGCGGGCGGGGGAGAGCGCTGTTGCCCCGCAGCTGCTTCAGGGCGCCTTCGCCGAGCTGCTCAACCCGGCGGTCCAGCCCGACGACGAGGGCCGCCGGCTGCTCCAGATGCTGACCCCGCGCGAGGCGGAGGTCCTGGTCCGGGTCGCCGAGGGCGAGGACACCCGGCTGATCGCGGCCGGGATGCGGATCGCCCCGAGCACCGCCCGTACGCATGTCCAGCGGGTCCTGATGAAGCTGGGCGTCGGCTCCCGGCTGGAGGCGGCCGCCCTCGCGGCCCGTACGGGGCTGCTGGACCGGGCGGTGGCGGACGGCGGGACGCGGCAGGGGCCGTACGTTCCCGGACAGCGCGGGTGACGTACGGCCCCCGAGGGCGTCAGGGCAGGCGACGGGTCAGCCCGCGTCGGTCTCCTCGACCGGAGCGACCGGCGCCTCCGCCGGGCGGAGCTTCATCCAGATGAGGAAGAACAGGCCGAGCGCCAGCATCGCGAGGCCGGTCCACAGGTTGATGTGGACGCCCTCGGCCTTCTTCAGGTCGGCATCGGACGGGCTGATTCCGGCGATGGTGACGATCACCCCGTAGACCACGAACAGGCCGCCGATGATGCGCCGGATGTCGAAGAGACGGGCGGCGGTCGCGGACTTGCGCTCCAGTTCGGAGACTTCCTTGTGCAGGTCGGACATGGTGGGTTCCTCCGATCGGAAGTATCAGAACGAGTACGGGATGTAGCACGCGGCGGCGAGCACGATCGCGCCCCAGCCGAGCAGCGCGGGCTTGCGGTACCAGGCCTTGTCGGCCTCCTCCAGCGCCTCGTCGGGGTCCGGGGACTCGGTCCCGTACACCAGACCGGCCAGCTCCGCGTCGGGCTTCGGCGCTGTGAAGAGCGTGACGACGACCATGACGACGGCCCCGGCGACGAACCCGACGATCGCGGAGACGAAGTTGGCGCCCTGGTCGGACGGGATGTCGATGACCCCGCCCTTGTAGATCCAGAAGTAGTTGACCATCGCGGCGCCGGTACCCGCGATCAGCCCCCAGACACCGGACTTCATGGAAGCGCGCTTCCAGAACATTCCGATGATGAAGACGACGAACATCGGCACGTTGAAGAACGAGAACAGCGTCTGCAGGTAGCTCATGATGTTCGAGAAGCTCGCCGCGATGAACGCCGTGCCGATCGAGGCCAGCACCCCGATCGCCGTGATCAGACGGCCGAACTTCAGGTAGTACGTGTCCGGCTTGCCCTTCACCACGTACCGCTGCCAGATGTCCGTCGTGAACACCGTGTTGAACGAGGACACGTTGGCCGCCATGCCCGCCATGAACGCGGCGAGCAGACCCGTCACCGCGATGCCGAGCACCCCGTTGGGCAGCAGCTCCTGCATCAGCAGCGGGATCGCGTCGTTGTACGTGAGGTCCGAGTCCGGGGTGCCGATCTGGGGCACGATCACGGCCGCGACCAGGCCCGGGATCATCACCGCGAAGACGATGAAGATCTTCGGGAAGGCGGCGATCAGCGGGGTGCGCTTGGCGGCGGAGAGGTTCTTCGCGGACAGGGCGCGCTGCACCTCGGCGAAGTTCGTCGTCCAGTAGCCGAAGGAGAGCACGAAGCCGAGGCCGAGGATGATCGTCAGCCAGTTGGCGCCGAGCGGGTTGGCGTCACCGATGCCGGTGCCGCCCCAGGCCGTCATGAAGTCGCCGCCGTGCTGCTTGGTCAGCGACTCGCTCATGGCGTCCCAGCCGCCGACCCGCTTGAGACCGAGCACGGTGATCGGGATCAGCGCGGCGAGGATCACGAAGAACTGGAGCACCTCGTTGTAGATCGCCGAGGAGAGGCCGCCGATGGTGATGTAGATCAGCACGAACAGGCCCGCGACGACGATCGCGACCCACTGCGGCCAGCCGAGGAGCGCCTCCACGACGATCGACAGGGCGTAGAGGTTGACGCCCGCGATGAGGATCGCCGCGAAGGCGAAGAGTATGGAGCTCAGCAGGTGCGCGGACTTGTCGAACCGCTGGAGCAGGAACTCCGGTACGGAGCGCACCTTGGAGCGGTAGTAGAACGGCATCATCACCAGGCCGAGGAAGACCATGGCGGGGATGGCGCCGATCCAGTACCAGTGGACCACCGCGACGCCGTACTGCGCGCCGGTCGCCGCCATGCCGAGGATCTCGGTGGCACCGAGATTCGCCGCGACGAAGGCGAGACCGGTCACCCAGGCGGGCAGGGACCGTCCGGAGAGGAAGAAGTCGAGACTCGTCTTCACACTCGCACGGGCCGCGAAGCCGATGCCGAGGACGACGACGAAGTAGATCGCCAGGATGGCGTAGTCGAGCCCGTTCGTGGGGAGACGGAGCCCTTCGGCCAGTGTCTGCATGGGGGGTACCCGCTTCGTTGCGCGAACTGAACCCGACGGAACTTACGCCTCTGTGTTCGCTAAATGAACAGTTTCGTTGGTCTTCTTTGTTCGATCGTGATCGAGTGCGGTGGAATGTCCGGGTATGCCGCGCGTCAGTGTTACGGGCGGCCTGCGCGAGCGGTGCCGGAGGGCGTGCGGGGGGTGTGCGCGGGGCGCACCGGCGGCCGCCATTGACGAGGGTGTTCGCTTGTGATTTGTTATGTGCGTTTATGTTGGTCGGGGGAACGGGTGGAGGACCCTGGTGAAGAAGACGGTTACGCGCCTGGCCGACGGCCGTGAGCTGATCTACTACGACTCCGCGGGCGGCACCGTCCGCGACGCCGTCGACCGGCGCCCGCTGGACGCGGTGTCGACCTCCTCGGAGATCCGCCGCGACCCGCTGCTCGGCGACGCGGTCGCCGTCGCCTCGCACCGCCAGGCCCGCACCTACCACCCGCCGGCCGACTCCTGCCCGCTCTGCCCCACCCGGGAGGGCCGCCTCAGCGAGATCCCCGACAGCCACTACGACGTGGCCGTCTTCGAGAACCGCTTTCCCTCCCTCGCCGGTGACTCCGGCCGCTGCGAGGTCGTCTGCTTCACCTCCGACCACGACGCGTCCTTCGCCTCCCTCACCGAGGAGCAGGCCGCGCTCGTCCTCGCCGCCTGGACCGACCGCACCGCCGCACTCTCCGCACTCGACCAGGTCACCCAGGTCTTCTGCTTCGAGAACCGGGGCGCCGAGATCGGCGTCACCCTCGGCCACCCGCACGGCCAGATCTACGGCTATCCCTTCGTCACCCCCCGCACCGAGCTGATGCTCCGCTCGGCCGCCCGCCACCGCGAGGAGACCGGGGGCAACCTCTTCGACGACGTGGTCGCCCGCGAGGAGAAGGACGGCACCCGGGTCGTCCTCGCCACCGACCACTGGATCGCCTACGTCCCGTACGCGGCGCACTGGCCCTACGAGGTCCACCTGCACCCCCGCCGCCGCGTCCCCGACCTGCCCGCACTCGACGAGGCGGCGCGTACAGAGTTCCCACAGGTCTATCTGGAACTCTTGAGGCGATTCGACCGGATCTTCGGACCCGGCGAGCCGCCGACCCCGTATATCTCCGCCTGGCACCAGGCACCGTTCGGGGTTCCCGGACGGGAGGACTTCGCCCTGCATCTGGAGCTTTTCACCATTCGCCGTACCTCCGGCAAGCTGAAGTTCCTCGCGGGTTCCGAATCCGGCATGAGTGTGTTCATCAACGACGTGCCGCCGGAAGCCGCGGCCCAGCGACTGCGAGAGGTAGCGAGCGAATGAGCGAGCCGAAGAAGTACCTGGTCACCGGTGGGGCCGGATACGTCGGCAGTGTGGTCGCCCAGCATCTGCTGGAGGCCGGGCACACGGTCACCGTGCTGGACGACCTCTCCACCGGCTTCCGCGCCGGCGTCCCGGCCGGCGCCACGTTCATCGAGGGCCGCATCCAGGACGCCGCCCGACACCTCGACCCCTCCTACGACGGGGTCCTCCACTTCGCCGCGTACTCCCAGGTCGGCGAGTCCGTCGTGGACCCGGAGAAGTACTGGGTCAACAACGTCGGCGGCACGACCGCCCTCCTCGCAGCGATGCGCGAACACGGCGTCCGCACCCTCGTCTTCTCGTCCACCGCCGCCACCTACGGCGAACCGGTCTCCAGCCCCATCACCGAGACCGACCCCACCGCCCCCACCAGCCCGTACGGGGCCTCCAAGCTCGCCGTCGACCACATGATCAGCGGCGAGGCCACCGCCCACGGCCTGGCTGCCGTCTCGCTGCGCTACTTCAACGTGGCCGGGGCGTACGGCAGTTGCGGCGAGCGCCACACGCCCGAGTCCCACCTCATCCCGCTCGTCCTCCAAGTGGCCCTGGGCAGGCGCGAGTCGATCTCCGTCTACGGCGACGACTACCCCACCCCCGACGGCACCTGCGTCCGCGACTACATCCACGTCGCCGACCTCGCCGAGGCCCACCTCCTCGCCCTGGACGCGGCCGCCCCCGGCGAGCACCTCATCTGCAACCTCGGCAACGGCAACGGCTTCTCGGTCCGCGAGGTCATCGAGACCGTCCGCAAGGTCACCGGCCACCCCATCCCCGAGACCCCGGCGCCGCGCCGAGGCGGCGACCCGGCCGTCCTCGTCGCCTCCGCCGCCACCGCCGTCGAACGCCTCGGCTGGCAGCCTTCCCGCGCCGACCTGGCCGGAATCGTCGCCGACGCCTGGCAGTTCGCCCGTCGAGAGGAGATCACCACCCCATGACCGAGACCGTCGCGCGGACCGGGCCCGACCCCGCCGCCACCTTCACCGAGCTGTACGGGGGTGAACCCCACGGCGTATGGGCGGCACCCGGACGGGTGAACCTCATCGGCGAGTACACCGACTTCAACGACGGCTTCGTCATGCCGCTCGCCCTCCCGCACACCGCCCGCGCCGCCGTCTCCCCGCGCACCGACGGCGTCCTGCGGCTGCACTCCTCCGACGTGCCCGGCGGGGTCGTCTCCCTCCGCGTCGAGGAGCTGGCCCCGCACTCCGGCCACGGCTGGGCGGCCTACCCGGCGGGCGTGGTCTGGGCGCTGCGCGAGGCCGGCCACCCGGTCACCGGCGCCGACATCGCCCTGACCTCCACCGTCCCCACCGGCGCCGGGCTCTCCTCCTCCGCCGCCCTGGAGACCGTCACCGCGCTCGCGCTCAACGACCTGTTCCAACTCGGCCTGAGCGGACCCGAACTGGCCGTCATCGGGCGCCGCGCCGAGAACGACTTCGTGGGCGTGCCCTGCGGGATCATGGACCAGATGGCGTCGGCCTGCTGCACCGAGGGCCACGCCCTGCACCTGGACACCCGCGACCTCACCCTGCGCCAGGTCCCCTTCGACCTGGCCGCCCAGGGCCTCACGCTCCTGGTCGTCGACACCCGGGTCAAGCACGCGCTGGGCGACGGGGCGTACGCGGAGCGCCGGGCCGGCTGCGAGGAGGGCGCCCGGCTGCTGGGGATACCCACCCTGCGCGACCTCCCGTACGACGGTCTCGACGCGGCCCTGACCACCCTCGCGGACGCCGGGGCGGACGAGTCCGTCATCCGGTACGTGCGCCATGTCGTCGGCGACAACCGCCGGGTGGAGCAGGTCATCGCCCTGCTGGACGCGGGCGATGTGCGGGCGGCGGGCCCGGTCCTGGACGAGGGCCACCGCTCGCTCCGCGACGATCTGCGGGTCTCCTGCGCCGAGTTGGACCTCGCGGTCGCGGCGGCGCGGGAGGCCGGGGCGCTCGGGGCACGGATGACCGGCGGCGGCTTCGGCGGCTCGGCGATCGTGCTGGTGGAGGCGGCGGAGGCCGACGCGGTGGCCGAGGCCGTCACGAAGGCGTTCGCCGGGGCGGGGCACGCGGCGCCGGGCATCTTCGCGGCGATCCCCTCGGCGGGAGCACGCCGTCTGAGCTGAACCGGCTTACGCGTACGGCCTGTTCAGAGCCGCTTGGTGAGGATGAACTCGGTGACGCCCGGCGGGTAGTCCTCGACCCGGCCGATCTCCTCGTACCCCTGCTTCCGGTAGAAGTCCGGGGCCTGGAAGTCCCAGGTCTCCAGCCGGGAGCGGGTACAGGCCCGCTCCGTGCGGGCCACCCGCTCGGCCTCGGCGAGGAGTTGGGAGCCGAGGCCGGAGCCGCGGTGGCGGGCGTCCACCCAGAGCAGGTCGACATGGAGCCAGTACGCCCAGGTCCGCCCGGTCAGCCCGCCGGCGAGCGTGCCGTGCTCGTCCAACGCCCAGACCTCCAGCGGGGTTTCGTGCTCGGCGGAGGTGGAGAGCAGCGCACGCAGACCGCCGGAGGCCGCGACGTTGTCCTCGTGCAGGCGCTTGCTCAGCAGGCGGTGACGTTCTTTGTCCACTTCTGTCTCAAGACGGAACATGAACCCCACCCTAAACACCACGGGATCCCCCTGGCTCATCAGTTCCGCGAATCGCCTTCCCCCTCCGGCCCCCGCCCGTACGCTGATCCCAGCACCGGTGGGGGCCGGTGCCGAATCAGGGGGCGAGAGAGTCGGGTACGGCGCCCGGAGCGGGGTGGCACGCGGTGCGGACGACGGCGGTCGGCCCACCACGGTCCACCCGGAAGGCAGGCCACGGGCCCGCCGGATGTTCCGGACGCCGTACCCGCAGCTGTCCGCCCCCGCTGATGGGGGTCTCTCTGTGGCTCGAATCCGGGTTCTGGTGGTCGACGACCACCGCATCTTCGCCGAATCGCTCGCGGCGGCCCTCGCGGCCGAACCGGACGTGGACGTGGCGGCGGCGGGCAGCGGCCCGGCCGCGCTGCGCGCACTGGAGCGCGCGGCCGCCGAGGCGCGCCCGTACGACGTGATCCTGGTCGACGCCGAGCTGGGCGGTCCGGCGCCCGGGGGCGCCGCTGCTGTCGGCGGCTCCCCGGCTGTCGGCGGTGTCCCGGCGCTCCCCGTGCCCCGGCCGGAGGAGCCGGGGGCCGTCGACGGCATCTCGCTGGTCGCCCAGGTCCGCGCGGCCCGGCCCGGTGTGCGCTCGGTGGTGCTGGCGGAGAAGGACGACCCGCGGTGCGCGGCCCGGGCGCTCCAGGCGGGGGCCTCGGGGTGGGTGGCCAAGGACTGCTCGCTGCAACGGCTGCTCACGGTGATCCGGGGGGTGCTGCGCGACGAGACGCATCTGCCGCCCGCCCTGCTCACCGGGGTCCTGCGGGAGCTGACCACGGCCCGCAAGCACCGCACCGAGAGCGAGCAGCTGGTGGAGTCCCTGACGCCGCGCGAGCGCGAGGTGCTGCGCTGCATGGTGGCGGGGCTGGGGCGGAAGGCGGTCGCGGAGCGGCTGTTCCTCTCCCCGCACACGGTCCGTACGCATATGCAGAACGTGCTGGGCAAGCTCGGGGTGCACTCGACCCTGGCCGCCGTGGCGCTCGCCCGCCGGGCCGGGGTCGGCCCGGCGGAGCCCGTAACGGTCCGGCTAGCCGGGGATGTTGTCGAACGGGGCAGTCAACTGGCGTAGCAGTCCGGCCAGTTCGCCGCGCTGGTGGCGGGAGAGCTCGCCGAGGATGGCCCGCTCCTGGTCGAGGAGACCGGCCAGCGACTGGTCGGCCTTGTCGCGCCCCTCGGCGGTCAGCCGGACGAGGACGCCGCGCCGGTCGCTGGGGTCGGGGAGCCGCTCGACCAGGTTCTTCTTGGTGAGCCGGTCGATGCGGTTGGTCATCGTGCCCGAGGTGACCAGGGTCTGGGTCAGCAGTTGCCCGGGGGAGAGCTGGTACGGGGGTCCCGCGCGGCGCAGCGAGGTCAGGACGTCGAACTCCCACGGCTCCAGGTGGTGCTCGGCGAACGCTATGCGGCGGGCCCGGTCGAGGTGGCGTGCCAGGCGGGAGACGCGACTGAGCACCTCGAGTGGTTCCACGTCGAGGTCGGGGCGCTCTCGGCGCCATGCTGCGACCAGTCGGTCGACCTCGTCCTCCATGTGGATCAGTGTAGAGGGTCTGTCGACATGAAGTCTCTTGAATTCAAGTGTCTTGACATCAAGATATTGCGAGCGTGATCCTGTTCCCCATGACACCCATGACACCCATGACACCCATGACGCCGCCCTCGCCCGACCCCACCTGGGACCCGCAGCAGTACCTGCGCCACGCGGACCACCGCACCCGCCCCTTCCACGACCTCCTGGCCCGGATCGGCGATCTCCCCGGCCACCCCGCGCCCCGCATCGCCGACCTCGGCTGCGGCGCCGGCAACGTCACCGCCCTCCTCGCCGACCGCTGGCCCAAGGCCCGTATCACCGGCTACGACACCTCCCCGCAGATGCTCGCCGAGGCCGCCGCCCACGCCCGCCCGCCCCTCCTCGACTTCGCCGAGGCCGACGCCGCCACCTGGACGCCCGCCGAGACGTACGGCCTGATCGTCTCCACCTCCGCGCTCCAGTGGATCCCCGGCCACGCTGCCTGCTTCCCCCGCTGGCTCGACGCCCTCGCCCCCGGCGGCACCCTCGCCTTCCAGGTCCCCGGCAACTTCACCGCCCCCAGCCACACCCTCCTGGCCCAGCTCCGCGACTCCGACCGCTGGCGCCCCCGCCTCCACGGCACCGGCGACCGCACGGCCGCGGTCCTGGAGCCCGCGGACTACCTCACCCGTCTCCGCGACCTGGGCTGCACGGCGGACGTCTGGGAGACCACCTACCTCCAGACCCTCCAGGGTGAGGACGCCGTCCTCGACTGGGTCAAGGGCACCGCCCTGCGCCCCGTCCTCACCGCGCTCGCCGACGACCCCGAGGCCCGCGACGCGTTCCTCACCGCATACCGCGACCTGCTGCGCGAGGCGTACCCGCCCGGCCCGTACGGCACGGTCTTCCCGTTCCGCCGCATCTTCGCCGTAGCCCGTAAGGAGAAGCCATGACCGCTCGTGCGGCCGCGGCGGCTGCTGGAGTTCCTGGAGCCGGACGCGGCTTGAGGCGCCCTACAGCTCTACAGCTCCTTGAGCGCGTCCGCCGAGATGTCGATGTCCACGGGGAACGGCACACCCGTCTTCAGCCGGTCGTGATGGATCCCGGTCAGCGCGTACGCCTTCGTCACCGGGTCCAGCTCGTAGACCCGGACGACGGGGTGCTGGTCGGTGCCGGTCATCTCCACCAGCCAGAAGTGCGGGATGCCGGCGGTGGCGTACTTGCCAGGCTTGGTCTCACGGTCGCGCGCCTCGGAGTCGGGGGAGACGACTTCCACGGCGAGGAGGACGTCGGCGGCGGCGTACGACGTCTGCTCCATCCCCTGGGTGTCGGCCTCGCTGCGAATGACGGAGACGTCGGGCTCCGGTCCGTTGCGCCGGTCCAGCACCACGGTCATCTCCCGACGGATCTTCACCTCCGGCGGTGCTGTGCTGCGCAGCCCTGCCACCAGCAGATCAATCGCTGTGCTGTGGAACTTGCGCTGCGGACTCACGAAAACCAGGCTCCCGTCGATCAGCTCGGTGTGCGGCGGGAGATCGGGCAGCGTGAACAGATCGTCCACGGTGTATCCGTCCTGCGGGGGCACCGGCCAGCGGGAGCTGCGCGTGGTGGTCGGCTCGGCGGTCATGGTTCCTCCCATGGACGGGATTCTGTGCCCTGCCGACCACACTACGGCGGGAAAACCGAGGCCGTCCTCACGACGGGCGACGAAGTGCGAACACGTTCGAAGATCAGCTCTTCCGGTGCCCTATCAGCCGCGGCTTCGCCTCCAGGTTCTCCAGCCCGTGCCAGCACAGGTTCACCAGGTGCGCCGCGACCTCAGCCTTCTTCGGCTTGCGGACGTCCAGCCACCACTGGCCGGTCAGCGCCACCATCCCCACCAGCGCCTGCGCGTACAGCGGGGCCAGCTTCGGGTCGAAGCCGCGGGCCTTGAACTCCAGGCCCAGGATGTCCTCCACCTGCGTGGCGATATCGCTGATCAGGGAGGCGAACGTACCCGTCGACTGCGCCACCGGGGAGTCCCGGACCAGGATCCGGAAACCGTCCGTGTACGACTCGATGTAGTCCAGCAGCGCGAACGCCGCCTGCTCCAGCAGCTCCCGCGGATGGCCCGCCGTGAGCGCCCCGGTCACCATGTCCAGCAGCTGGCGCATCTCGCGGTCGACCACCACCGCGTACAGGCCCTCCTTGCCGCCGAAGTGCTCGTACACCACCGGCTTGGAGACCCCGGCGCGGGCCGCGATCTCCTCCACCGACGTGCCCTCGAACCCCTTGTCGGCGAAGAGGGCACGGCCGATGTCCAGCAGCTGCTCGCGGCGCTCCTTGCCGGTCATCCGGACCCGGCGGGCCCGCCGGGACGGGGAAGGTCTGCTCTTCTCGCTGCTGGAGTCGGTCGCCACGTCGTCAATCATGCCGGGTCGGCCGGTACGGGCGTGCGCCGGGCATCGATACGGGCCGCGTCCGGCCACCGCACGTCGGACGCCCACCCCAGCTGCTCGAACCAGCGGATCAGCCGGGCGCTGGAGTCGATCTGCCCCCGCATCACCCCGTGCCGCGCGCTCGTCGGGTCCGCGTGGTGCAGGTTGTGCCATGACTCGCCGCACGACAGCACCGCCAGCCACCACACGTTCCCCGAACGGTCACGGGACTTGAAGGGGCGCTTGCCGACCGCGTGGCAGATCGAGTTGATCGACCACGTCACATGGTGCAGCAGCGCCACCCGTACCAGCGAACCCCAGAAGAACGCCGTCGCCGCACCCCACCACGACATCGTCACCAGGCCGCCCACCAGTGGAGGGATCGCCAGCGACACGATCGTGAAGGTCAGGAAGTGGCGCGAGATGGCCCGGATCGCCGGGTCCTTGATCAGGTCGGGGGCGTACTTCTGCTGCGGGGTCTGCTCCTCGTCGAACATCCACGCGATGTGCGCCCACCACAGCCCCTTCATCAGGGCCGGCAGGCTCTCCCCGAACCGCCACGGCGAATGCGGGTCACCCTCCGCGTCCGAGAACTTGTGGTGCTTGCGGTGATCGGCCACCCATCGCACCAGGGGCCCCTCCACCGCCAGCGAACCCATCACGGCCAGCGCGATCCGCAGCGGACGCTTCGCCTTGAACGAACCGTGCGTGAAGTACCGGTGGAAACCGATCGTGATGCCGTGGCAGCCGATGAAGTACATCGCCACCAGCAGCCCGACGTCCAGCCAGCTCACCCCCCACCCCCACGCCAGCGGCACCGCCGCCACCAGGGCCACGAACGGCACCACGATGAACGCCAGCAGCGCGAACTGCTCGATCGACCGCTTCTTGTCCCCGCCCAGCGTGGCGGGGGGAAGCGCGGAGATGGTGGTGGTGGCGGTCGCGGATGGGCCGGGCTCGTCGATCACATCGGGCGTGGACGGCATAGGGGAGTCCCCCGGAGGGTGAGGAAGCAGTGCTCGGACGGCCGTGGCTACGGTTCCGTAACCTACGGCTTGGTAAGTATGACAGTGACGGGGCCCACAACACGAGAACCCGGTCCAGCCCGTCGTACGCGGTAGTCCGGCTGCCCGAGGGGTAGGGCACTCGGTGCCGACGGCGTTCCCCGCCCCCCGCCAGGGCTGCGGACACGCCGGAGGCGACGACACCTATCCTGGAAGGGTCGGACAGCGCGGTCCGCACCCGCTCGTCGGGGCGTGGCAACAGCACCGCTGCCTGCCGCAGGGCCCCGTACCCCGCCAAGCGCCCTCCCACCACCCAGCAGCACCGCCACCGGGAGACGCCGGAGCGACGCACCTCCTCATTCACTGCAAGGAGCCGCACACTGTGAGCAGTGCCGACCAGACCCCCGCCGCCAGCCCCGAGCTGCGCGCCGACATCCGCCGCCTCGGTGACCTCCTCGGCGAGACCCTCGTACGCCAGGAAGGCCAGGAACTCCTCGACCTCGTCGAGCGGGTACGCGCCCTGACCCGCACCGACGGCGAAGCGGCGGCCGCGCTCCTCGGCGACACCGACCTGGAGACCGCCGCACAGCTCGTGCGCGCCTTCTCCACCTACTTCCACCTCGCCAACGTCACCGAGCAGGTCCACCGCGCCCACGAGATGCGCGACCGCCGCGCCGCCGAGGGCGGGCTCCTGGCCCGCACCGCCGACCGGCTCAAGGACGCCGACCCCGAGCACCTGCGTGCCACCGTCAAGAACCTGAACGTCCGGCCGGTCTTCACCGCCCACCCCACCGAGGCCGCCCGCCGCTCGGTCCTCAACAAGCTCCGCCGCATCGCCGAGCTCCTGGAGACGCCGGTCATCGAGGCCGACCGCCGCCGCCACGACCTCCGGCTCGCCGAGAACATCGACCTCATCTGGCAGACCGACGAACTCCGTGTCGTCCGCCCGGAGCCCGCCGACGAGGCCCGCAACGCCATCTACTACCTCGACGAGCTGCACGCCAACGCGGTGGGCGACGTCCTCGAAGACCTCGCCGCCGAACTGGAGCGCGTCGGCGTCGAACTCCCCGCCGGCACCCGCCCCCTCACCTTCGGCACCTGGATCGGCGGCGACCGCGACGGCAACCCCAACGTGACGCCCGCCGTCACCTGGGACGTCCTGATCCTCCAGCACGAGCACGGCATCACCGACGCACTCGAACTCATCGACTACCTGCGCGGCCTGCTCTCCAACTCCATCCGCTACACCGGAGCCACCGACGAGCTCCTCACCTCCCTCCAGGCCGACCTGGAACGCCTCCCCGACATCAGCCCCCGCTACAAGCGGCTGAACGCCGAGGAGCCCTACCGCCTCAAGGCCACCTGCATCCGGCAGAAGCTCGTCAACACCCGCGAGCGCCTCGCCAAGGGCACCCCCCACCGCCCCGGCTGCGACTACCTCGGCACCTCCCAGCTCATCGCCGACCTGGAACTCATCCAGACCTCCCTGCGCGAGCACAAGGGCGGCCTCTTCGCCGACGGCCGCATGGACCGCACCATCCGCACCCTCGCCGCGTTCGGCCTCCAGCTCGCCACCATGGACGTACGCGAACACGCCGACGCCCACCACCACGCGCTCGGCCAGCTCTTCGACCGCCTCGGCGAGGAGTCCTGGCGCTACGCCGACATGCCCCGCGAATACCGGCAGAAGCTCCTCGCCAAGGAGCTCCGCTCCCGCCGGCCCCTCGCCCCCACCCCCGCCCCGCTCGACGCGGACGGCGAGAAGACCCTCGGCGTCTTCCACACCATCAAGGAAGCCTTCGAGCGCTTCGGCCCCGAAGTCATCGAGTCCTACATCATCTCGATGTGCCAGGGCGCCGACGACGTCTTCGCCGCCGCCGTCCTCGCCCGCGAGGCCGGACTCCTCGACCTCCACGCCGGCTGGGCCAAGATCGGCATCGTCCCGCTCCTGGAGACCACCGACGAGCTCAAGGCCGCCGACACCATCCTCGACGAGATGCTCGCCGACCCCTCCTACCGGCGCCTCGTCTCGCTCCGCGGCGACGTCCAGGAAGTCATGCTCGGCTACAGCGACTCCTCCAAGTTCGGCGGCATCACCACCAGCCAGTGGGAGATCCACCGCGCCCAGCGCCGGCTCCGCGACGTCGCCCACCGCTACGGCGTACGCCTGCGCCTCTTCCACGGCCGCGGCGGCACCGTCGGCCGCGGCGGCGGCCCCTCCCACGACGCGATCCTCGCCCAGCCCTGGGGCACTCTGGAGGGCGAGATCAAGGTGACCGAGCAGGGCGAGGTCATCTCCGACAAGTACCTCATCCCCGCCCTCGCCCGCGAGAACCTGGAACTGACCGTCGCGGCCACCCTCCAGGCCTCCGCCCTGCACACCGCCCCCCGCCAGTCCGACGAGGCCCTCGCCCGCTGGGACGCGGCCATGGACACCGTCTCCGACGCCGCCCACAACGCCTACCGCAAGCTCGTCGAGGACCCCGACCTCCCGGCCTACTTCCTCGCCTCCACCCCGGTGGACCAGCTCGCCGACCTCCACCTGGGCTCCCGGCCCTCCCGCCGCCCCGGCTCCGGCGTCTCCCTCGACGGCCTCCGCGCCATCCCGTGGGTCTTCGGCTGGACCCAGTCACGGCAGATCGTCCCCGGCTGGTTCGGCGTCGGCTCCGGCCTCAAGGCCCTGCGCGAAGCCGGACTCGACACCGTCCTCGACGAGATGCACGAGCAGTGGCACTTCTTCCGCAACTTCCTCTCCAACGTGGAGATGACGCTCGCCAAGACCGACCTGCGCATCGCCCGGCACTACGTCGACACGCTCGTCCCCGACGAGCTGAAGCACGTCTTCGACGCCATCGAGGCCGAGCACGCGCTCACCGTGAAGGAAGTCCTCAAGGTCACCGGCTCCACCGAACTCCTCGGCACCAGCCCGGTGCTCCAGCAGACCTTCGCCATCCGTGACGCCTACCTGGACCCGATCTCCTACCTCCAGGTCTCCCTGCTGGCCCGCCAGCGCCAGGCCGCCGAGCGCGGCGAAACCCCCGACCCGCTGCTCGCCCGCGCCCTCCTGCTCACCGTCAACGGTGTCGCGGCGGGCCTGCGCAACACCGGCTGAGTACGCCGTACGTACGCATGGAGCCGTACGTACGCATGAACGGGCGGCCCTGCTACAGCGCGACGAACGTCGCCGCCAGCAGGGCCGCCCCCGCCGTTCCGACCCCCCACGCCGTACGCGGCATCCGCAGCCCGCCGCCGATCACGAACCCGGCCAGCACCATCGCCCCGCCGAGCGGCATCCACGCATGCAGAAGGCCCGGCACCCCCGTGCGGACCACCACATCGGTACCGGGCTTCACCACCACCGGAAAACGGTCACCCTTCCCCGCCGCGACCGACCTCTCCACCGTCACCCGCGCCCGCGCCGCCGACGTCGCGTCCGGCTCGTACCGGCCGGTGCAGGTCTCCTCACCGCACTCCGTCACCGTCAACGTGCCGTGCTCACGCCCCTGGGCCAGCACGACATGGTGCGCCGTACCCCACGACGACCACACCCCCGCGGCCAGCAGCACCAGGGCCACCAGCCCCATCGCGGTCCGACGGCCCACGAGCGCCGTCCGACGGCCCACGAGCGCCGCACGCTGGGAAGAGCTCCGCTTCATGGGGGCAGATCCTTGGCCAGAGCACAGCCCCCGGTCAACCTGTGGCCGAAAAACACCCCAAGGGGGACAGGAATGTCAGGAGTTGCGCACGGCAGGAGCGAAAAGGCCGCGGCTCAGGAGTTGTACGCGCTCTGCGCCCGCTCCAGCCCCTCCGCCAGCAGACACTCCACCGAGTCCGCCGCCCGGTCCACCAGGAACGCCAGCTCCTTGCGCTCCACCGACCCGAAATCCTTCAGCACGAAATCCGCGACCTGCATCCGCCCCGGCGGCCGCCCGATCCCGAACCGTACCCGGTGATAATCCGGACCCATCGACTTCGTCATCGACTTCAGCCCGTTGTGCCCGTTGTCCCCGCCGCCCAGCTTCAGCCGCAGCATCCCGTAATCGATGTCCAGCTCGTCATGGACCGCCACGATGTGATCCGTCGGCACCTTGTAGAAGTCCCGCAGCGCCGTCACCGGCCCACCGGACAGATTCATGTACGACATCGGCTTCGCCAGCACCACCCGCCGGCTCCCCGGACCCGGCGGACCGATCCGCCCCTCCACCACCTGCGCCTGCGCCTTCTGCGCCCGCTTGAACTTCCCGCCGATCCGTGTCGCCAGCAGATCGGCCACCATGAACCCGACGTTGTGCCGGTTCGCCGCGTACTCGGGGCCGGGGTTGCCGAGGCCCACGATGAGCCAGGGGTCGGTGGCGTCGGACATCAGCGCTCGGTCTCCTCGTGCGGGAACAGGTGATGGCAGGCGAACGGGGCGGCGGCTCCCCCGGAAGGGAACCACCACCCCGTCAGTCAAGCAGGTGGAACGGTGAGGCGTGAGGCTCAGGCCTCGGCACCCTCGGCCTCGGCGGCGGCCTCGTCCGCGGACGGCTCCTCGGCCTGCGCGGCGACGACCTGGATCACGATGGAGTCCTCGTCACCGGCGAGCACGGAGCCCTTCGGCAGCGGGATGTCCTTGGCGGCGATCGAGTCACCGGCGTCCAGGCCCTCGACGGAGACCGTCACGGACTCGGGGATGTGGGTGGCCTCGGCCTCGACGAGCAGCGTGTTCTGCACGAACTCCAGCAGGTTGGCGCCCGGCGCCAGGTCGCCCTCGGCGTGCACCGCGATCTCGACGTTGACCTTCTCGCCGCGCTTCACGGTCAGCAGGTCGACGTGCTCGATGGTGCCCTTGAGAGGGTGACGCTGCACGGCCTTCGGGATGACCAGCGCGTCCTTGCCGTCGATCTCCAGACCGATCAGCACGTTGGCCGTACGCAGCGCGAGCAGCAGCTCGTGGCCCGGCAGCGTGATGTGGACCGACTCGGCGCCGTGGCCGTAGACGACCGCGGGGACCTGGTTGGCACGACGGATACGGCGGGCGGCGCCCTTGCCGAACTCGGTACGGACCTCGGTGGCGAGCTTGATCTCAGCCATGGTTGCACTCCTCGTCAGGTGACGGAACCGTCGGAAACGGATCTCGAACGGTCACCCGGCCCACGACAGGCCTGCTACGAAGAGCGCGTCGATAACGGAGTGTCCGTACACACAGGTACGGCCTCCCTCGCCGAGCAACTCGGTGAGTCTACCCGGCGGGGAGGCCGTACCCCAAAGTGGATCAGCGGAGACCGATCTCAGCTGGTCAGCCCTGCTGTCAGCCCTGCTCCTCGAAGAGGCTCGTCACCGAACCGTCCTCGAACACCTCACGCACCGCACGCGCGATCGTCGGCGCGATCGACAGCACGGTGATCTTGTCCAGCTCCAGCTCACCCGGGGTCGGCAGCGTGTCCGTGAACACGAACTCGCTCACCTTCGAGTTCTTCAGCCGGTCCGCCGCCGGACCCGACAGCACACCGTGCGTCGCCGTCACGATGACGTCCTCCGCACCGTGCGCGAACAGCGCGTCCGCGGCGGCGCAGATCGTGCCACCCGTGTCGATCATGTCGTCGACCAGCACACAGACCCGGCCCTCGACGTTACCGACGACCTCGTGGACGGAGACCTGGTTCGGCACGTCCTTGTCACGGCGCTTGTGCACGATCGCCAGCGGCGCGTCCAGCCGGTCGCACCAGCGGTCGGCGACCCGCACGCGGCCCGCGTCCGGCGACACGATCGTCAGCTTGGAACGGTCGACCTTCGCGCCCACGTAGTCCGCCAGGATCGGCAGCGCGAACAGGTGGTCCACCGGGCCGTCGAAGAAGCCCTGGATCTGGTCCGTGTGCAGATCGACGGTGAGAATCCGGTCCGCACCCGCGGTCTTCATCAGGTCCGCGATCAGACGCGCCGAGATCGGCTCACGGCCACGGTGCTTCTTGTCCTGACGGGCGTACCCGTAGAACGGCACGATCACCGTGATGGAACGGGCCGACGCGCGCTTCAGCGCGTCCAGCATGATCAGCTGCTCCATGATCCACTTGTTGATCGGAGCCGTGTGGCTCTGGATCAGGAAGCAGTCCGCGCCACGTGCCGACTCCTGGAAGCGCACATAGATCTCACCGTTGGCGAAATCGAAAGCCTTCGTCGGCACGAGACCGACACCCAGTTGATGTGCGACCTCCTCGGCCAGCTCGGGGTGGGCGCGGCCGGAGAAGAGCATCAGTTTCTTCTCGCCGGTCGTCTTGATCCCGGTCACAGCACAGTCTCCTCAGACGTGTATCTGGCGCTGCACGCATAGGTCCCGATGTGCAACGAGCCAGCCGAAATGGGTGAGCATCTATCACGGTACGCCGTCACCGGCGCACCTGTTTCCGGTCAGCTTTCGCCGTCGGCTCCCTGCGACGACGCCTGAGCAGCCTGAGCGGCGGCGCTGCCCGGACGCTTCCGGGCCACCCAACCCTCGATATTCCGCTGCTGGCCCCGCGCCACGGCGAGCGAACCGGAAGGGACGTCCTTCGTGATGACCGACCCGGCGGCGGTGTAGACCCCGTCCCCGACCGTGACCGGTGCCACAAACATATTGTCCGAACCGGTACGGCAGTGGGAGCCGATCGTCGTGTGGTGCTTGGCCACCCCGTCGTAGTTCACGAAGACGCTGGCCGCGCCGATGTTGGTGTGGTCGCCGATGGTCGCGTCACCGACGTAGCTGAGGTGCGGAACCTTGGTCCCTTCGCCGACCGTGGCGTTCTTCATCTCCACGTACGTACCGGCCTTGGCCTTCGTCCCCAGCCGCGTCCCCGGCCGCAGATACGCGTACGGCCCGACGGAGGCCCCCGCCCCGATCTCGGCCGAGTCGGTCACGGAGTTGTCGACGCGGGCCCCGGCGTGCACGACGGTGTCCTTGAGCCGCGAGTTCGGCCCGACCTCACTGTCCTCCGCGAGATGCGTCGTCCCGAGCAGCTGCGTCCCCGGATGCACGACGGCATCCCGCTCGTACGTCACGGTCGCGTCGATCAGCGTGGACGCCGGGTCCACCACCGTCACGCCCGCGAGCATCGCCCGCTCCAGCAGCCGCTCGTTCAGCAGCCGGCGCGCCTCGGCGAGCTGGAGCCGGTTGTTGATGCCGAGGATCTCGCGGTGGTCGCCCGCCACGGACGCCCCGACCCGGTGCCCCGCCTCACGCAGGATGGAGAGCACATCGGTGAGGTACTCCTCGCCCTGGCTGTTGTCGGTGCGCACCTTGCCCAGCGCGTCGGCCAGGAGCGACCCGTCGAACGCGAACACCCCGGAGTTGATCTCCGCGATCGCCCGCTGCTCGTCGGTGGCGTCCTTGTGCTCGACGATCTCGGTGACCGCGCCGGTGGCGGGGTCGCGCACGATGCGCCCGTAGCCGGTGGAGTCCGGGACCTCGGCGGTCAGGACGGTGACCGCGTTGGCGTCGGCGGCGTGGGTGGCGGCGAGCGCGCCGAGCGTCTCGCCGGAGAGCAGCGGGGTGTCGCCGCAGACGACGATCACGGTCCCGTCGACGGACCCGCCGAGCTCTTCGAGCCCCATGCGGACGGCGTGCCCGGTCCCGTTCTGCTCGGCCTGGAAGGCGGTGCGCACGGGGGCG
Organism: Streptomyces cyaneofuscatus; assembly: GCF_000718135.1. Taxonomy (GTDB): domain Bacteria; phylum Actinomycetota; class Actinomycetes; order Streptomycetales; family Streptomycetaceae; genus Streptomyces; species Streptomyces cyaneofuscatus. Next base: position 203,855 of record NZ_JOEM01000013.1, read on the forward strand.
TCGCCGGCGTTCAGGTGCGCGGTGACCTGCTCACTGGCGTGCCCGACGACCACGACGAGGTGCTGGGGGTCCAGCTCCCGGGCGGCGGCGACGACATGTCCGACGAGCGAGCGCCCGGAGATCTCGTGCAGGACCTTGGGGGTCTTCGACTTCATACGGGTGCCCTCACCCGCTGCGAGGACGACGACGGCTGCCGGGCTGGTTGCGCTCACGGATGTGCCCTTCGGCTTCGGGTGGTGGTCATCCGCAGGATACCGGGGGTGTTTCGGCGGGGAATGGGGGCGGGCCCCGACCGGAGTGGTCGGGGCCCGATGCGTGAGCTCCGCCGGCTGGATTCGAACCAGCGTCTCAAGGCTCCAAAGGCCTGCGGGATGCCGCTACCCCACGGCGGATCACGCCTCAACCCTACCGGGTCGATCACCGTCCTTGAGCCGGGAGGTGGCCCCTTCGGCGATCCCCGACCACCACCCTTCGATGCGGCGATAGAGGGTGGCGCCCTTGGCCACGCGGATCACCAGGCACCCCCGGTACGCCTCGCCCACATTCTTCCGGATCGTCTGCGGATTGTGCCTCTTGAGGGTGGTCTTCCGGAGGTCGGACACGTCGATGCCGACCAGGTCGGCCCAGTAGCGCTCGGCGGCCGGGACGTCGGCGGTTTCGTGGATCATCACCCGGTAGGAGAGGCGGTTCCGCCCTACTTCCAGCAGATCCAGCCACGCCAGATAGACGGCTATGACGCCTGGGTCGCTGTTGATGAACGTGACGTTCTCGCGGCGGTCGTAGACCTTGTCCTTGCTTCCCTCCGCCCAGTACAGGGCGACACCGGTGTAGAAGAGCTCCTGGTCCGACATCGCGACGGTCTCGTCCCGGGCGGCCGCCTTGGTCCGCTGCCGCTCGGCGTCGCGCACCGCCAGTTCGTGGTCCCAGCGCATGCGTCCCGCGAGGCGCACCTGCTCGATGGCGCTACGGCTGCGCTCCGGCTTCGGCAGATCCCGTACCCAGAGCGAGATGGACCCCTTGGAGCACCCCAGCTCCACCTGGATCTGGTCGTACGTCATGCCCTGGAGGCGCAGCTCGCGGGCCTTCTCCCGTGCGTCGTCCTTGGCGTTGGGCCGCTTCGTCCACTCCGGGGCGGGCTCGCCCTGGAGGAGGCGGTTGAGGAGGTCGTTGTTGTCGACGTGGAGGCGGTCGCGGATCTGGCGGCGGCTGAGCCCCTCCCGGCGCAGCGCCACCGCCTGGGCGCGTAAGCCCTCGAAGTCGGCGTACTTGCTTGTGGTTTCCGTCATACGGTGATCGTCGTCCGGAATGCGAACGTCCGGGTCGAAAGTGCGGTCGATTCGCCATTTCAGGCGATCGGCGTGTGTTTCGTGCTCGTTCGAACGCGGAACGTGCTGTTGCCGGTCACCGGAAAATGGGATGCGACCGCCCGTAGGCTGGATGCCATGACCGCAACGGGGGCAGACCGGGAGGCGGCGGGATCGACCACCCGCGGCTACTGGTGGTGGGAGCGGCGGCGCAGTGTCGCCCTGGACGTGGGACTGGCGCTGGTATCGGCGCTGGAGTGTGGCCTGGAGGGGGTGGAGTTCGCCGGGAACACCGGGCTGCCGGTGTCGGTGGGCGTGGTGTTCGGGCTGCTGGCGGGTTCGGTGCTGGTGGTGCGGCGGCGGTGGCCGATCGTCGTGGTGCTGGTGTCGATCGGGATGACGCCGGCCGAGATGGGCTTCCTGATGGCCTTGGTGGGCCTGTACACGCTGGCGGCGTCCGAGGTGCCGCGCCGGATCACCGTCGTGCTGGCGGGGATGGCGCTGGTGGGGACGTTCATCGTCACCTACGTACGGCTGCGCCAGAGCATCGCCGAGCAGGCCGATTTCGGGCCGGGGGACTGGTATGTGCCGCTGGTGTCGGTGTTCATGGCGGTGGGGCTGACGGCTCCCGCCGTGCTGTTCGGCCTGTACATAGGGGCCCGGCGCCGGTTGATGGAGAGCCTGCGGGAGCGGGCGGACTCGCTGGAGCGTGAGCTGTCGCTGCTGGCGGACCGGGCGGAGGAGCGGGCCGAGTGGGCGCGTACGGAGGAGCGGACCCGGATCGCGCGGGAGATGCATGACGTGGTGGCCCACCGGGTGAGCCTGATGGTGGTCCACGCCGCGGCGCTGCAGGCCGTCGCCCCGAAGGACCCGGCGAAGGCGGTGCGGAACGCGGCGCTGGTGGGGGACATGGGGCGGCAGGCGCTGACGGAGTTGCGGGAGATGCTCGGCGTGCTGCGGAGCGGTGACGCGTTGATCGCGCCGGTGGCGGCGGGTGGCGGTGCGGTTCCGCTGGCGGCGGTGGGGCAGGCAGCTGCGGCGGCCGCGGCGGCGTCGGAGGACGGGCCCCGGCTGAGCGAGCTGGAGGCGCTGGTGGCGCAGTCGCGGCAGGCGGGGATGGTGGTGGAGCTGTCGGTGGACGGCGAGCTGCGCCCGTACGCGCCCGAGGTCGAGCAGACGGCGTTCCGGGTGGTGCAGGAGGCGCTGACGAACGTGCACAAGCATGCGGCGGGGGCGAAGACGTGGGTGCGGTTGGCGCACCGGGGGTCCGAGGTCGCGATGCAGGTGGAGAACGGTCCTTCGGACGCGGCGGTGGCGGATGCGGGGCTGCCGAGCGGGGGGAACGGGCTGGTGGGGATGCGGGAGCGGGTGCTGGGGCTGGGGGGTGTGTTCGTGTCCGGTCCTACGGACGCGGGTGGGTTCCGGGTGTCGGTGGTGCTGCCGGACGTTTCCGGCCCGCATTCCAGCCCGTCCGGCGTTTGAGGACGGAACCGTCGCTCGGGACGAACGGGCACTATCACTTCCCGGACAGGCAAAGGGCGCCGCTCTCCCCAGCAAGGGTTCCGTCCTCAAACGCCGGACGGGCTGGGGTGGTCGCCCCACGGGCCGAAAGTGGTTCAGGCCCCCGTCGGGCTGGACAGGCGTACCGGTTGCGTGCCGGTGATCAGTGTTGCCAGGGCCTCGTCGATGTCCTGGCCCAGGAACCAGTCGCCGGTGTGGTCGATCCCGTACACCCGCCCCTCCGTGTCGATCGCGAGCACCGCCTGCTCCTCGCCCTCCGCCCCCAGCGGGGCCACCTCCGTCTCCAGGGCGCGGCCCAGGTCGCCCAGGGTCCGGGCGAGGTGCAGCCCGTGCAGCGGGTCGATGCGTACGGCGGCGGGCGCGATCTGCCGGCCCGGTGCGGACGCGGTGATGTGCAGGGCCCCGAACTCCGCCCAGGCCTCCACCGCCGCCGGGAAGACCGCGTGCCGGTGCCCGGCGGGCGAGGTGTGGGCGCGCAGGGCGTCGGCCCACTCCTCGGCCTGCCGGATGTCCCAGCGCCCGGGCTGCCATCCCGCCGCGCGCAGAGCGGCGTCGACGGCGACGGGGAAGCGGGTGGAGTTGTGCGGCGGCCTCTGCTGAGGCGGAAGGTGCGGAGGGTGCGGCTGCTGGTCGTGCATCGGTGGGCGGTCAGCCCTTCTCGGCGGTGGTCGCGGCGCCGGTGGTGGTGAGGTCGACGGGGCGTACGCCGAAGTGGGAGAGGAGCGCCGAGCAGGATCGGCACGGTGGTGCGTAGCTGCCGTGCAGCGGGTCGCCGTCCTCGCGGATGCGGCGGGCGGTGAGCCGGGAGTGTTTGAGCGCGCGGCGGGCTTCCCCGTTGGTCAGGGGTTTTCGCTGGGCGCGTTTGGAGCGGCCGCTCTCGGTGGCGGTGAGCTGCCGGGAGAGCAGTATGGCTTCGGGGCAGCGGCCGGTGAAGCGTTCGCGCTGGCCGCTGGTGAGGGTGTCGAGGAAGTCCTGGACGAGCGGGTGCAGGGCCGGCGGCTGGTCCCCCTTGCCGGCGGTGCAGGTGAGCGTCTCTCCGCGTACGGACAGCGCGGCGGCCACGGCCGGGAGGATCCCGTCGCGGCGGTGGAGCAGGTGAGGCGTGCGGCTGGTCTCGGTGCTGCTCCAGTTGAGTCGCGGATCCCCGGATGTGCCATTGGTGACTGTTTGTACTGAATGCATGGTGCGGTCGTCCCTCCCTGCAATCCCCCGAGTTGCGGGGACAGCCTGCCAAATGTGCAACGTCGTGGGGAAGCTGGGTGGGGGAAACGTGTGCGCGTGTCGCCGGAAGGTGCCGGACCGTCGCCTCACCGTCACGCGAATGTGACCGTGGGTGACGGAACCGGCGGGGCGGGACCCCCTGTTGCCCCACCGCTTAGGCTGTGCGGAACCACCAGACGCAGCAGGGGGCAACCGCCATGACGACAGGTCGGCTCGGGCAGCAAGCCGCGCCACCGAACGCGGCCTATGCCGGTCAGGTCGTGCACTTCCCGGACCCGGTCCGGGCGTCCCGCCACCCCAGGGGTGTGCGCGTGGGCGACAGCGGCCATCCGGATTTCTCGCCGTACGCGCGGGCCGCCGCCGAGATCGCCGACCCCCCGCAGGGGTTCGGTGTCGACGAGCTGCGGCTGACCGACTACGTGTCGGCGAACGCGGCGATGGCGGCCTCCGGCCATGAGCTGTGGGACACGATTCCGGCGGTCGCGACGCCGCACGGCTGGACCTGGCACCACGTGGCGGGCGGCCGGCGGATGGAGCTGGTGCCGGTCGAGGTGAAGGCGCTGCTGCGTCACCACGGCGGCCTGGCGACGACCGAGGTGGACCAGAACCGGCGCGGTACGCGCCCGTTGCAGGAGACCCGCCCCGCGCATTTCCGGCTGCCCAAGGGCGCGGTCGCGGTGAGCGAGCAGCAGATCCAGGGCGTCGAGGAGGACCTCGGTTACCGGCTGCCGGGCGCCTACCGTTCCTTCCTCAAAGCGGCGGGCGGTTCGGCCCCGGTGGGGGCCGCGCTGGACGCCGAGTTGGGGCTGCTGGTGGACCAGCCGTTCTTCACGGTGCGTGACGAGGCGGCCGTCAACGACCTGGTGTACGTGAACAAGTGTCTGCGGGACCACTTCACCAAGGACTACCTGGGCGTCGCCTTCGTCCAGGGCGGGATCCTGGCCGTGAAGGTGCGCGGGCAGGACGTCGGTTCGGTGTGGTTCTGCCCGTACGACGATGCCCGGGACCAGGACGGCTGGAGCGTGCAGGAGCGCGTGGAGCGGCTGTTGCTGCCCTGCGGTGCGGACTTCGACGCCTTCCTCCAGCGGCTGGCGGGCAACCCGCCGGAGCTGGAGACGGTGGCGAACCTGATGGTGGACGGCGGCTTCGCGCGCGCCGTCCCGGTGGAGGGGTGAGCGCGGTGGTGACTTTCGCGCAGGCGCAGGAGCGGGCGGACGAGTGGGTCAACGGTGACGTGCCCGCGTACCAGCACCGTGAGGTCCGGGTCCGTGAGTTCGAGCTGGGTTTCGTGGTGTGGGCCGAGGACCGCGCGGAGGGCCCCGTCTCGGACGGGGGCCGTCAGCGGCTGGTGATCGCCCGGGACAGCGGTGAGGCGACGTTGTGGCCGGGGCTGCCGGTGGGTGAGGTGATCCGGCGGTACGAGGAGGAGTACGGGACCCCGGTGGGTGCGCCGGCCGCCGCGCCGGAGCCGCCGCAGCGGGTGGACCTGAACCAGACGTCGTTCCTGCTGACGCCGCCGGAGTGGCTCCAGGAGGCGGCGGACAAGCTGGGAATCCCGGACCACCGGGCGGAGCGCCGGGCGGCGGCGGAGCAGGAGGAGGCTGCGGCGGACGGGGAGGCTTCGGCTGCGGACGGGGAGGCTTCGGCTGCTCCCGCCGCTCCCGGCGCTCCCGCCGCTTCCGCCGCTTCCGCCTCGGGCCGGACGGCCGGCGGAACGCCCGTACCCGCTCCTGCGGATGAGCCCGCCGACGCCACCCCCGCACCCTCCTGGCCCGCCGCAGGTGGCAGCTCGGGCGGTGCGGGTGGCGCCTACGAGCCGACCGCCAACGACGGCGTGCCCGCCGACGCGACCCCGTGGGCCGGTACGGACACCAACTCCGCCGACTCCGACGACGGGGCCGTTCCGCTGCCCGCGACCGTGTTCGCGCCGCCGCTGTCGGGGACGGACGACGAGGAGGCCCCGCCGCCGGTGGTGTCGGCGGAGGCACCGACCGCGCTGATGTCGGGAGGCAGCCAGCTCCCGCGTACGCAGGTGGCGCCCGCACTCAAGCCCGCCGACCCGCCTTCCCAGGGCGCCGGGGACATCGCGGACGCGGCAACCAGCAAGGCCGTGGTGCCCCCGCGCGGTTCGCGTGGCGCGGGTCCGACGACCCCGCCGCCGCCCGGTGCGCCCGGGATCCCCGGCGTACGCCCCGGTGCGACGCCGCCGCCCTCGGGCCCGGGTGCGCCCGGTGCTCCGGCGGGCGGGTACATCCCGACGCAGCTCGTCTCCCAGCTCGGCCCGCCCGGCGCCACCCCGCCGCCCGGTCCGCCCGGCGCCCCGCAGCCGCCTGCTCCTCCCGGTCCGCCGCCGGGCTCCACGCCCCCTCCGGGCGGCGGGGTCCACCACGCGGCGACGATGCTCGCCGACGGCAGCAGCATCGGCGCGGGCGTCCCGGCCGCTCCGGGCGCACCCCGCCCGCCGGGCCCTCCCGGCGCCCCGGGCGCCCCGCTGCCCCCGGGCCCTCCCGGTGTCCCCGGCGCCCCGCAGCCCCCCGGCCCGCCCGGTCCTCCCGGGCCCCCCGGACCTCCGCCCGGCTCCACGCCGCCCCCCGGCGGGGTGCACCACGCGGAGACGATGTTCGCGAACTCCGGCCCGATCCCGGTCCCGGGCCCGCCCGGCCCTCCCGGACCTCCGCCCGGTGTTCCGCAGGGCGGTGCCCCCGGTCCCGTACACACTCCGCCGGCTCCCGGTCCGCACACCCCGCCGCCGCCCCCGGCGTACGGCTATCCGCAGCAGCCCTCCGGTCTGCCGACCGTGGGCCCCGGCTACCAGGCGGTGCTGCGGTTCCGGGCGCCGGACGGCAGTGAGCAGCAGTTGATCCGGCGTTCGGCGCCGGGCACCCCGCACCCCGAGTGGCAGATGCTGCACGAGCTGCGGGCGATGAACGTGCCGCCGCAGCAGGTGATCGAGCTGCACACGGAGCTGGAGTCCTGCGAGCTGCCGGGCGGGTACTGCGCCCGGATGATCCGGGAGACCTGGCCGCAGGTGCGGATCACCAGCGTGGCGCCGTACGGCACCGATCACGCGAGCCGTCAGCAGGGCATGCAGCACCTCCTCACCCACCAGGGCGAGCTGCACCAGGTGGCGGACGGCCCGGCGCGGCCGGCTCCGCTGCGGGCGCCGCTGCCGCAGATGCCGCCCGCCCCGGCGTTGCCGCCGGAGGCGGTGGCCGAGGAGCTGCTCCAGGCGTTCGGTCCGCAGGGGATCCTGCGGTTCGACCAGCGTGCGGTGTCGCGTCAGGGTGTGCCCGAGATCGTCGCCCGTACGTTGGTGTGGGCGGGGCTGCCCGCCGATTTCGGGCCGTTCTTCTGGGCGCAGCCGGGGCAGCCGGTGGTGCCGACGCTGGGCGAGCTCGCGGCGCAGCGGCAGGTGCAGGCGGCGCCGGACGCGGGGTCGTACCTGGTGATGGGTACGGACTTCGGGCGCGCGATCTGTGTCCAGTACGGGACGGCGAACATCGTGGCCGTGCCGGTGGAGGCGGGTCCGGGCGGTCAGTCGGTGGCGCCGCAGTTCGTGAACACGGGGCTGCCGGAGTTCGTGCGGTCGATGGCGCTGCTGGGCCGGATGTGGCGGCTCCGGTTCGGGCTGACCCCGGAGCAGGCGGGCCGGTGGACCGTCGATTTCCAGGCACAGCTGGTGGCGCTGGATCCGGCGGCGCTGGCGTCGCCGGAGAGCTGGTGGTCGGTGCTGCTGGAGCAGATGTGGGACGGTCTGCTCTGATCCGTACCGCTGGCCGATAGAGGTCGGCAGAGGTTGTACGAGGCACCCGGTCCGGGGACGGATCGGGTGCCTCGTGGCGTACCGGGCGTGTGACGCCGGTCGCTTTACGTCCTGAAAGCGCCTGATCGATTCCGACTTCCGGCCCCAATTGCCGCATCCTTGACGTATCGCGGGGAGACCCGTGTGCGCCTGCGTGTCCGTGTGTCCGTAATCCGTATGTCGTAGAAGGGCTTCAGGCTATGAGTGCTGGACCGGTGTCCGCGTTCGACGTCGTCGGCGTGCGGGGGCGTGGTTACCGTCCGGAGCAGGTGGACCGCGCGGTGGCGGAGCGGAGCGCCGAGCGGGAGAGGGCGCTCGCCGAGGTCGTACGGCTGGAGCGGCTGGCGCAGGAGCTTGGGGCGGAGGCGGCCCGGCTGGCGGAGACCGTGGCGGGGCTGCCCGAGCAGGATTACGCGGAGCTGGGGGAGCGGGCGCAGCACATTCTGGCGCTGGCACAGGAGCAGGCGGCTTCCCTGCGGGCGGACGCGGAGGCGGCGGGCCAGGAGCTGGCGGACGCGGCCGACGCCGAGGGCCGCGCGCTGGCGGACGCGGCACGGGAGGCGGCGGACGCGGTGCGGGCCGCTGCCGTGGCGGCGGCGGAGGAGCGGGTCGCCGAGGCGGTCCGGGAGGCCGAGGGCGTGCTCGCGGCGGCCCGCAAGGAGGCCGAGGAGGTGCGCGGGGCGGCCGAGGAGGCCATGGCGCAGACCCGGAGCCGTACGGCGAGTGTGCTGTCCCACCAGGACCAGGAGCACGCGGAGCGCCACCAGGCCGCCGAGGCCGAGATCGCCGCGGCCGAGGCGGAGTCGGAGGCGCGCCACAAGGAGCTGACCGACCGGGCGGAGGCGCTGCTCGCGGAGGCGTCCCGGGCGCTGGCGGAGACCCGGGAGGCGGCCCGCCACGGCCAGGAGGACGCGGAGGCGCGGGCGGCCGAGATCCTGTCGGAGGCCCGGGTGCGCGAGGAGCGGATCGTCCGCGAGACCGAGCGCGTGCTGCGGGAGCACGAGGAGGGCCGCGAGGAGGTCCAGGCGCACATGGCGCACGTCCGCAGCTCACTGGCGGCGCTGACGGGGCGGGTGACGGCGGGGGCGGGGGAGGACTGAGGGTCCCGCGCGGGCCGTCCGGGTCCGCGCGAGGGAGGGGCCCGCTCACGGCCAGGTACGTTCGATGCGATCGTGCCGCACGGCGTAGGCGGACGGGCCGCCCTTGGCGATCGCCTGATGGTTCGCTGTGCGGTGGGTGTGGAGCCGTTCGACCATCCGGATGCTCGGGAGCTGCGTTCCCGCAGCCCGTCGGCCAGGCGACGCCCGAGGTTGCGGTCGAGGAAGAATTCAGGCGGCAAGCTGCACCACGGCTTCGCAGAGAGCGCCCACCTGCTCCGGGGTCATATCGAAGTCGTACGCGATGTCCTCGACGGTCTCGCCGGCTTCCCACAGATCGGTGATGGCCTGGACCGGGACACGATTGGCCGCGACCACAGGCAGCCCGCGGCCGAAGCGCGGGTCGATCACGACGGGCACGGTCTCCCCGTACTGACTCAGCTGGAGGCTGGAGGGGAAGTCGTCGTCCGCCTCCCACGTCAGATAGCGGAGGTACTGGGCCACGACCTCCTGGATCGGGGCCTGGCCGTCCCTGGCCCTGCGCAGGTCTCCGAGGCCGTGCTCGACGAAGATGTCCACGCCGTCCGTGGCGATGCGCTTCGAGACAAGACCGTACGGAGTGTCGAAGGCATCCCGTACGGCTGCTGCCGCCTCCCTGATCTCGCTCATCCGCAGGCCCAGGGTGCGCAGGGAGCGCAGGACGTGGGCTTCGGCCACCGCGATGAAGGGGATGGACGGCTGCCTCTTGCGCGTGGGTTCGACGGCGTGGATCAGCGGGGCGCCGGCGGCCTTTCCGTTCAGCCAGCTCGTGAGCGTCGAATACGGGATCTCCAGGTACGAGGACGTCTCGGCGGGCGTCAGAAGCCCGTCCGTAAATCTGTCGACCATGATCCACCTCCCGTAGACGATGCCGCATCGTTGCACACCAGCCTGCCAGCGCCCGGCCGCGGACACATCCCGGACCGAGCGCCCGGCGAGTGGCGGTCAGCGGGTGGCGATCCCGCTGATGAAGGCGGTCCAGGCGGTGGCGGGGAGGATGAGTGCGGGGCCGCCCGGCCTCTTGCTGTCACGGACGGGGACGACGCCGGGGAATCCGTCCGCCACCTGCACGCAGTTGCCGCCTTCCTGGTTGCTGTAGCTGCTGCTGCGCCAGGCGGCGGCGGTCAGGTCGGGACGGGACGCGGCTTCCACGGTAATCGGCCTCCAGCACGGATCGGATCAGTTCGAGCGACATCAGCGGCGGGAGCGCCATCGCCCTGAGGTGATCGTAGGTCAGAACGAACCGTTCGACCTCGTCCGGTTCCTCGGTCAGCTGACCGTTGTGCGCGCCCTCGGTGTAGGCCACTTCGGAGCCGTCCGGCATGACGAGCACGGTGAGGGAGCCGCCCAGCGAGCCGTGCTCGCCTTGGTCGAACGGCAGCACCTGGAGGGTGATGTCGGGCTCCTCGGCCAACCGGAGCAGTTTCTCCAACTGGCCGCGCATCACCGCCTTTCCACCGACCGGCCGGCGGAGCACGGCCTCGTCGAGGATGATCCACAGGTGCGGCCGGTCCGGACCGGTGAGCCGCCTCTGGCGGTCGAGCCGGGCCGTGACACGTTCCTCCAGATGCTCGGCGTCCCGCAGCGAGTAGCCGACGCTCAGCAACGCCCGCGCGTACTCCGGGGTTTGCAGCAGGCCTGGCACGGCGTGCGAGGCGTACTCGCGGATCACCCTGGCCCGGGCCGAGTAGGCGATGAACGCCTGCGACCAGTCCGGAAAGGCCTCTCGCTGTACGAACGGCCACAGGTCGATCAACAAGTCGTCCGCCACCAGCTCCCGGTCCAGGGACCGGGTCAGCTCCAGCGTCGGTTTCGCTCCGGTCGCGCGTTCGATCTGGGTGATGCGGCTGCCGACCACGTGGGTGCGGGCACCCACTTCGGTCTGGGTGAGTCCGGCCGCCTCGCGGAGCTTGCGTACGCGGGTGCCGAAGAGGGCGGCCATGGAGGCCTGCGGGTCAATTGCTTTGGCCACGGCGTTACTTCCGTTTCTTACGGCCTGCGAGGTAAGGCGCTGTCACCTTTCGAGGCTAGGGCGGACGGCCGACTCTTGAGTACGGAACGTCACGGAGCCCGCACGTGTGGGTGACGTGAGGAGCGTCGAGCGAGCGGATGACCGGCATGAGCGGCAAGAGGACGACGGCGGCGACGGAGACCGACGGGCGACAGGAGGACCCGCCGATCCCGCGCGGCTTCGGGCTGAACGGCAACATGTACGGCTCGCTGTCCCGGCAGTTCCCCTCCACGCCGCAGGGCGCGCAGGAGGCGCGGCACGCCGTGGTGCGGCAGTTGGGGCAGTGGGGGTTCGGGCCGATGACGGACGTGTCGTGCACGGTGGCGCTGGTGGTGGCGGAGCTGGCGGCCAACGCGGTGCGCCACGGGGCGCTGCCGGGGCGGGAGTTCGCGGTGCGGGTGGACTACGAAGGGGCCGCGAGCCGGTTCCGTATCGAGGTCTCGGACGCCCGGCTCGGCCGGACGCCGCAGGAGCCGGTGCTGCCGCCGGGTGACCGGGAGTCGGGGCGTGGACTGTTCCTGGTGGAGTGCCTGGCGGCGCGGTGGGGGTGGGAGCCCCGGAACCCGATCGGGAAGACCGTGTGGGCGGAGGTGGCGGCCGGGCGGCCCCAGGAGGCTTCCGTACGACCCCAGGAGGCTTCGGCGGAATGAGGGCCCCCTTCTCATCCACTTGTTCGACCAGGTATCTTGCATCGCATGGAACCAGGTGATTCGACCAAGCAGGCCCGGGCGGCCGCCCAGCTGCGCAAGGGCGTCCTGGAGTACTGCGTACTCGCTCTGATGCGCGACCGCCCCCGCTACGGCGTGGAGCTCCTCCAGGCGTTGGAGGAGTCCGGTGCCCTGGCCACCAGCCAGGGCACGGTCTACCCGCTGCTCTCCCGGCTCCGCCGGGACGACCTGGTCACCACCACCTGGCAGGAGTCGGCCTCCGGGCCGCCCCGCCGCTACTACGCGCTCACCGACAGCGGCCGGGCCGCGCTCGACGAGTTCACCCGTGTCTGGCCCGGCTTCCGCGACGCCGTCGACACCTTCCTGGCCACCCCGCACCCTTCCACCGGAGACCTCGCATGAAGACCTCTCAGGACCCCGTACGCGACTATCTCTCCGCCGTGGAGCGCGAGGCCTCCGCCCTTCCCGCCGACCGCCGTCAGGAACTCCTCGCCGACCTCTCCGAACACATCGAGGTGACGCGCGCCGAGCGCCCCGACGCCGTCATCGGCGAGATCCTCGCGGAGCTGGGCGACCCCCGGACCATCGCGGCCACGGCGCTGGCCGAGTCGGGGAGCACCGCCGCCCCGGGCCCGGCCTGGGGCGGATCCGGCGCACCCGTCCGGCGCGGGAAGGTGCACCCCCTGGTTCCGCTCCTGATGCTGGCCCTCGCGCAGCTCTTCGGGATCGCCTTCCCCGACGACGGCGGTCCGCTGGTCGGCGGCCTGGTGCGCATCACCGGCGCGGTCCTTCTCTGCACCTCGGTGCACTGGACCGCAAGCCGGAAGGTCATCGGCTTCCTGCTCACCTTCGGCCTGCCGAGTGTCGCCATGACCGTCTGGAACCTGTCCGAGGGCGGGCCGGAGGGTGGCGGCCCGGCCCTCGCGGCCAACCTGGCGGTGCTCGTCCTGGCGTCCGCGACGGCGGCGTGGCTCTGGCGGGTCCGCCGCGTCTGAGGCGTCGCCGCCGGGCCGGCTTCTACCTCGGGTCGGGGGAATCGCCCGTCTCGGTGCTGCCCGTCTCGGTGCTGACCGCCTCGCTGATGACCGGGAAGCGGCGTGGCGCGAGGACGACGAGGGCGAGCAGGGCCAGCGCGGCGGCTCCGGCCGCGCCGATGTAGACGTAGTCCACCGCCGCGTCCACCGCCCGCCGCAGGTGGTCCGTCGCCGCCGCCGAGAGCGCCCCCGGGTCCTCCAGCGTGCGGGCGACCGCGTCCAGGTCGTCGGGGAGTCCGGGGGCGGGCGCGTCGAGGAGGCGGGCGGCCAGCACGCTGTTGGCGACGGCCCCGAAGACGGCCGCGCCGATGCTCTGGCCGACCTGGCGGCAGAAGAGGACGGACGCCGTCGTCGTACCGCGCTCCGCCCACCCCACCGTCGACTGCACGCCCACGATCAGGGGCAGTTGGAAGAGGCCGAGGGCCGCGCCGAGCAGCAGCATGATCAGGGCGGGCTGCCAGGGCTCACCGGGGTAGGGGAGCAGCGGGAAGGCCAGCAGGATCAGCAGGGCGGCGCTCATGCCGATGATCGCGGTGAGCCGGAAGCCGATGCGGTTGTAGACCCGGTCGGAGAGCGCCGCCGAGACCGGCCAGCTCAGGGTCATCACCGAGAGCACGAACCCGGCGGCGATCGGGCCGAGGCCGAGGACCGACTGCGCGTACGTCGGGAGGAAGACGGTCGGCGCGACCATCAGCAGCCCCATCGCGCCCAGCGCCAGGTTGACCGAGGCGATGGTGCGGCGGCGCCAGACCCAGCCCGGGATGATCGGTTCCGCCGCCCGTCGTTCGATGACGACGGTCAGGGCCGCCAGCGCCGCGCTCGCCGCGAACAGGCCGAGCGAGGGCGCCGAGAGCCAGGGCCAGGCGACCCCGCCCTGGACGAGCGCGGTGAGCAGCAGGGTGCCGGTCGCGAAGACGGCCAGGGCGCCCGCCCAGTCGATACGGGGACGGGTCTTCGGCCGGGGGCGTGCGGGCTCATGGAGGTGGCGGACGACCAGCCAGAGGGCGATCGCGCCGACCGGCAGGTTGATGAGGAAGATCCACCGCCAGTCGGCGTACCCGGCGAGCAGCCCGCCGACGACCGGTCCGGCGACCGCCGAAGTGGCCCAGACGGTGGACAACTTGGCCTGGATGCGCGGACGTTCCTTCAGGGGGTAGAGGTCGGCGGCGATGGTCTGGACGGTGCCCTGGAGGGCGCCGCCGCCGAGGCCTTGGATGACGCGGAAGGCGATCAGTGCGCCCATGTTCCAGGCGGCGGCGCAGAGCAGGGAGCCGACGAGGAAGAGGATGATCCCGGCGATCAGGACCGGCTTGCGGCCGAAGGTGTCGGAGAGCTTCCCGTACACCGGGAGCGTGACGGTGACGGCGAGCAGATAGCCGGAGAAGAGCCAGGAGAAGACGGTGAAACCGCCGAGGTCGCCGACGATCTGGGGTACGGCGGTGGAGACGATGGTGCCGTCGATGGCGGCCAGCGCCATGCCGAGCATGAGGGCCGCGACGACGGGGCGACGGCCGCGGGGGGTGGTGAGGGCGGCGGCGGGAGGCGGCCCGGCCGTTCCGTGCGTACCGCGCTTACCGTCCGTGCCGCCCGTACCGTCCTTGGCTTCCGTGCCGCCCACCGGGTTTCCTTCCCTATGCACGTATCTCCCGGGGCACTGTCTCATCCCGGGGGGCGGCGTGGGGGCGTTCGGGCGAGGTCGTACGCGCGGAAGAGGCTGGCGGCGGGGTCGGGCCCGCCGAAGCGGTGGGGTCGTGCCTGCCGAAGCTATGGGGTCAGAGGTGCTGCTCGGGCGGGAAGCCGGTCCAGCGCAGGTCGGCGGGGAGGTGGCGCATGTCGTTGATCAGGAGGACGGAGGCCGGGCGGTCGGGCGGGTAACGGATGACGGTCAGGGCCGCGTTGGCGTGATTGAGGCCGAGCCAGCGCCACTCGGGGGCGTACAGGGCGTCCCGGACGAGCCAGGCGACCAGGAAGTTGTGGGAGACGACCAGTTCGTGCCGGTCCTCCTCGCCGTCGACCGGGCCGGTGAACCGCTCCAGCGCGCGGCGGGCCAGGGCGGGCCCGTGCTCCCGCTCCTCCTCCCCGGCTCCCGCGAGGAAGCGGAGGAAGAGGTCGGCGGATTCCGGCGGGAGTTCGTCCCGGTGCGGTACGTACGGGACGTAGTCGCCGGCGAGTGGCGAGCGGTGCAGCGGTACGCTGTCCAGCTCGTCGCCGATCAGGCGCGCGGTCTCCTCCGCCCTCGGCAGCGGGCCGTGGTGGATCGCCGCGAAGGGGATGCCCTGGAGGCGGCGGCCGAGGAGGGTGGCCTGGCGGCGGCCGTTCTCCGTCAGTCCGCTTTCGTCCGGTGTCGCCTCGCCGTGCCGGACGAGGTGGAGGTAGCGGGTGGCTGTGGCGGTCATTCCCCACCCCTTCGGGCCGCTGGTGATCATGTCCTCGGTGGACGCCTCGCTTCCGGTCCTTGGTTCCCCGAGGGCGACCCTGACCCCGCCTCCCTCCGGAGGACGACTCCCCCTAGGGGGCACCCCCTCATAGTGGCCAGGGCCCCTTCCTCCCGGCGGAGGACGTGGAGAGCGAGGGCGTTTCCTTAACCTGTTCTTACGTCGCGCCTGGGGCCGGCAGCAGGGGGGAGGGTGGGGAAAACCCCACCTCAAGACTGCGCTGGGCACCATCGCGTCGGACAGCTTGCTGAACCCAGACTTGGACCGTACGCAGCGACGTCCCGTCATCCATCGACATGACCCGGCCAACAACCGGATCGTCACCGACCGGCACGTCACCAACCGATATAGGAGATATACCGTGACAACGGCTGTAACCATTCCCAGGCACGGGGGCACTGGAGGGCGTACGGCCGTCGCGGCGCGAGCGCGGCAGGTCGTCAAGGCCTATGGCAGCGGGGAGACCCGCGTCGTCGCGCTCGACCACGTCGACGTGGACATCGCCCGCGGGCAGTTCACGGCGATCATGGGCCCGTCCGGCTCCGGCAAGTCGACGCTGATGCACTGCCTGGCCGGGCTCGACACGGTGACGTCCGGAGAGATCTTCCTCGACGAGACCGAGATCACCAAGCTCAAGGACAAGAAGCTCACCCAGCTCCGGCGCGACCGGATCGGCTTCATCTTCCAGGCGTTCAACCTGCTCCCCACGCTCAACGCGCTGGAGAACATCACGCTGCCGATGGACATCGCGGGCCGCAAGCCCGACGCCGCCTGGCTGCGCCAGGTCGTGGAGACCGTCGGGCTCGCCGAGCGCCTCAAGCACCGCCCCACCCAGCTCTCCGGCGGCCAGCAGCAGCGCGTCGCGGTCGCCCGGGCGCTCGCCGCCCAGCCGGAGATCATCTTCGGTGACGAGCCGACGGGCAACCTGGACTCCCGGGCCGGGGCCGAAGTCCTCTCCTTCCTCCGCAAGTCGGTCGACGAGCTGGGCCAGACCATCGTCATGGTCACCCACGACCCCGTCGCCGCCTCCTACGCGGACCGGGTGCTCTACCTCGCCGACGGCTCCATCGTCGACGAGATGTACAACCCGACCGCGGACCAGGTCCTCGACCGCATGAAGCACTTCGACGCACGTGGGCGGACGTCATGACTGTCTGGAAGACCTCGATGCGCAACTTCTTCGCGCACAAGGGCCGGATGGCCCTCTCCGCGGTGGCGGTGCTGCTCTCCGTGGCGTTCGTCTGCGGCACCCTCGTGTTCACCGACACGATGAACACCACCTTCGACAAGCTCTTCGCCGTCTCCTCCCCGGACGTCACGGTCAGCCCGAAGGACGCCGAGGAGAACGACGAGCAGCCCGACAACGGCAAGCCCGCCTCCCTGCCCGCCTCGCTCGTCCAGCAGGTCGAGAAGGCCGAGGGCGTGAAGAAGGCGGAGGGGGCCGCCTTCTCCATGGCGGTCACCGTCGTCGACAGCGAGAACAAGAACATGGGCTCCGAGACCGGCGCCCCCACCATCGCGAGCAACTGGACCGACAACGACCTGCGTTCGATGGAGATCACCTCCGGACACGCACCCCGCGGCCCCACCGAGGTGATGGTCGACGGCGACACCGCGAAGAAGCACAAGCTCAAGATCGGCGACGAGCTGCGCACCATAGCCGCCACCGGTGACCTCAAGGCGAAGATCAGCGGCATCGCGTCCTTCACCGTCACCAACCCGGGCGCGGCCGTCGTCTACCTCGACACCGCCACCGCCCAGAAGCACCTGCTGGGCGCCCCCGACGTCTTCACCCAAGTCCTCGTGACCGCCGAGAGCGGCGTCAGCGACACCCAGCTCAAGAAGAACGTGGCCGCCGCCCTCGACGGCTCCGCCGCGTACAAGCTGCAGACGCAGCAGGAGGCCGCCGACGCCAACAAGGACTCCATGGGCGCCTTCCTGGACGTCATGAAGTACGCGATGCTCGGCTTCGCCGGGATCGCTTTCCTCGTCGGCATCTTCCTCATCGTCAACACCTTCTCGATGCTGGTCGCCCAGCGCACCCGCGAGATCGGCCTGATGCGGGCCATCGGCTCCAGCCGCAAGCAGGTCAACCGGTCGGTGCTGCTGGAGGCGGTCCTCCTCGGCATCGTCGGCTCCGTCCTCGGTGTCGCCGCCGGGATCGGACTCGCCGTCGGGCTGATGAAGCTGATGGGCGCCGTGGGCATGGAGCTGTCCACCAGAGACCTCACCGTCGCCTGGACGACCCCCGTGATCGGCCTCGTGCTCGGTGTCGTCGTCACCGTCCTCGCCGCGTACATCCCGGCCCGCCGGGCCGGCAAGGTCTCCCCGATGGCCGCCCTCCGCGACGCCGGGACCCCCGCCGACGGCAGGTCCGGCTGGGTCAGGGCCGGGATCGGCCTGGTCCTCACCGGGGCCGGCGGCGCCGCCCTCTGGGCGACGACGCAGGCCGACAAGGCCACCGAGGGCTCGGGGTTCCTCGCCGTCGGTGTGCTGCTGACCCTGATCGGCTTCATCGTGATCGGCCCGCTGCTGGCCGGTGTCGTCGTCCGGGCCCTCAGCGTGGTCGTCCTGCGGCTCTTCGGCCCGGTCGGCCGGCTGGCCGAGCGCAACGCGCTGCGCAACCCCCGGCGTACGGGAGCGACCGGCGCGGCCCTGATGATCGGGCTCGCCCTGGTCGCCTGCCTCTCCGTCGTCGGGTCCTCCATGGTGGCCTCGGCCACCGAGGAGCTCGACAAGTCGGTCGGCGCGGACTTCATCGTCCAGGACAGCGGTGCGGGCCGTCCGATCGTGCCCCAGGCCGCCGAGGCCCTGCACGCCGTGCCCGGCCTGGAGCACCTGACGGACTACACGTACATCAAGGCGAAGATCACCGCGCCGAACGGCAAGACGGTCGACGAGGGCATCACCGCCACCGACCCGACCTATCAGCAGGACGTCCGCCGCACCGCCCTCTCCGGCGACCTGGCGAAGGCGTACGGGAAGAACGCCATGTCGGTCGGCGAGGACTACGCCGAGAAGCACGGGGTCAAGGTCGGCGACACCCTCACCATCGCGCTCAAGACGGGGGAGAGCGCGAAGCTGAAGGTCGCCGCCATCACCTCCGACGACACCAACATCGACCGCGGCGCGATGTACACCAACATCACCACGGCGACCTCCTTCGTCGCCGCCGACCGGATGCCGCAGAACGTGGCGATGTTCGGCAAGGCCGAGGAGGGCAAGGAGAAGGAGGCGTACGCGGCCCTCAAGAGCGCGCTCGCCGAGTACCCGGTCTACAAGGTGCAGAACCAGGCCGACTTCAAGGAGGACCTGAAGAACCAGATCGGCCAACTGCTGAACATCGTCTACGGCCTGCTCGCCCTCGCGATCATCGTCGCGGTGCTCGGTGTGGTGAACACCCTCGCCCTCTCCGTGGTCGAACGGACCCGGGAGATCGGCCTGATGCGGGCCATCGGCCTCTCCCGCCGCCAGCTCCGCCGCATGATCCGCCTGGAATCCGTGGTCATCGCCCTCTTCGGCGCGCTGCTCGGACTGGGCCTGGGGATGGGCTGGGGAACGGCGGCGCAGAAGTTGCTGGCGCTGGAGGGCCTGGAGGTCCTGGAGATCCCGTGGCCGACGATCCTCACGGTCTTCGCCTGCTCGGCGCTGGTCGGACTGTTCGCCGCACTCGTCCCGGCCTTCCGGGCGGGCCGGATGAACGTCCTCAACGCCATCGCGACGGACGGCTGAGGCCACCGCTGAACAGGCTCTTGAACGGCCCTCTGCCCAGGCCCCTCAACAGGCCCTTCAACAGGCCCTTCAACAGCCGGAGTTCACCGTAGGATGACCGGCGGGTCCCGGGGCGTTCCTCCAAACGCCCCGGGGCCGAATCCGTTCTCCGCCCCTGCCCCACCCGTCTCCGCTCCCTGCCCCACCCGCTTCCCCGACAGGGCCCGCCGGTCACGGCGGGCCCTGACAGCTTGTTGCACGGGCGGCCGCCGCCGTGTGCAGCAAGCTGACACGACTGCACCTCTGCGTCCCCGTTCCGCGCTGGCATCGTCGTCCCTACCGGGACACCCCCGGCATGGACCCGGGACACCCCGGCATGGACCCCCACCGCCGAAAGGGGACAACGTGTACAGGACTTCGCCCCACCCGAAGCCGCGCCGCTCACCCCGCACCGCTGCCGCCGCCCTCGCCACCGGTATCGCCCTCGCCGCCGTCACCCTGCTGGCCGGCCCCGCAGCGGCCGACGCCCCCCAGCGGACCGCCCCGGCCGCCCCGGCCACCCCCGCGACGCACACCGAGTCGGCCGGTGTTCCCGAGCACGTCACCCGGCTGGTCTGTACGGAACTGGCGGGGGTCATCGGCCACCTGCCGCCGGAATCCGGCCCCGTCCGGGTGTGCAAGCTGGTCAACGGCTGGGACTAGGAGGTGTCCTGCCGACCATGCCGGGCTCGGACCCGGAGGCGTCGATCGTGATGCGCTTCCAACTCCTGGGGCCGCTGGCCCTCGCGGACGGCCCGGACGTCGTCGTCCTCCAGCCCTCCAAGCCCGTCATCCTGCTCGCCGCGCT
Organism: Streptomyces cyaneofuscatus; assembly: GCF_000718135.1. GTDB lineage: Bacteria > Actinomycetota > Actinomycetes > Streptomycetales > Streptomycetaceae > Streptomyces > Streptomyces cyaneofuscatus. The sequence continues at coordinate 223,545 of NZ_JOEM01000013.1, forward strand.
CCTCCTGCACGCCAACTCCACCGTCTCCGCCGACTACTTGCAGCGGGCGGTGTGGGGCGAGGACCAGCCCGCCACCGCCAGGGCCGCCCTCCAGACCTGCGTCCTGCGGCTGCGGCGGCTCTTCACCAAGCACGGGGTCACCGGTACGGCCATCGAAGCGGTCCCCGGCGGCTACCGGATCACTGCCGGACCCCCCACCCTGGACCTCCTCGGCTTCCGCGACCAGGTGCGCCGGGCAACAGCCCTCGCAGGTGATCCGGAGGCGGAGCTCTACACGCTCAAGGACGCCCTCTCGCTCTGGCAGGGCTCGCTGCTCGCCAACGTACGGTCCGACGTCCTGCACCGGGACGAGGTGCCCCGGCTCTCCGAGGAGCGGCTCCGCGCGGTCGAGCGGGTCTGCGATCTTCTGCTGGGGCTCGGGCGCTGCGGCGAGGCACTGGTCGACCTGTGGACCGCTACGCGCGTATATCCGGGGCACGAACGGTTCCACGAGCAGCTCATCGAGGCCCTCTACCGCACCGGGCGCCAGTCCCAGGCCCTCGCCGAGTACCGCAGGGTCAAGGGCTTCCTGCTGGACGAGCTGGGCGTGGACCCCTCGCCGTCCTTACGGCAGCTGGAGCTGTCCATCCTGCGCGGTGAGGATCTGGGGGCCGGCGGAGCAGCGCGTGCCGCCGTAGAACCCGCGCCCGCGCCCGCGCCTGCCTCTGCCCCCGCCCCCGCCCCGGGCCCGGTCCCGGTCCCGGTCCCGGGGGCCGCCTCGCGGGTCATCCAGGGTGCGGCCGTCCCCCTCCCGGCCGCCGCCCCCGGAGCCGGTCCCGTCCCCGTCGTCCCCCACTTCACCGGCCGCGAGGCGGAGGCCGCCGCCATGGCCGCCCGCCTCACCGCACCGCCGCCCCCGGGCGCCGACGGCCAACGGCCCCTCACCGTCCTGGTCTCCGGCGCCCCCGGCATCGGCAAGTCCGCCCTCGCCCAGCACGTCGCCCACCTCGTGCGGGACAGCTTCCCGGCCGGCCGGCTGCTCGTCCGGATGACCCGGGCGGACGGCCACCCCCGTACGGCGGACGAGGTCGCCGCCGAGGTGGCCGCCGCGCTGGGGCCCGCACGGGCGGGCGAGCGCGCCCTGCTGGTCCTGGACGACGTGGTCGACGCCGACCAGGTCCGCCCGCTGCTCACACCGCCGGACCTCGCCGTCGTCGTCACCAGCCGGATGGGGCTCGGCGGCCTCATCGCCACCCACGGCGGCTGGGTGCACCGGCTCACCGCCTTCACGGAGGCGGAGTCGTACGCGCTGCTGCTCGCCGCCCTCGGTACGGAACGGGTGGAGGCCGAACCCCGCGCGGCCCGGCGACTCACCGCGCTCTGCGGCCACTTCCCGGCCGCCCTGCGCATCCTCACCGCCCGCCTGCTGACCCGCCCCGGGCTGCGTCTCGGCGACGCCGTCGACTGGCTGGGCGACGACCCGCTGGCCCGGCTCACCCTGACCGACTCCCCGGACCACTCGGTGAGCGGCCTCTTCGACCGCGCGCTCGACCGCCTCGACCCCCGGCTGTCGGAGGCGCTCCTCCGTATCGGCGCCGGCCCGCCGGAGCTGCTGGGCGAGGCCGACGTCGCGGACGGCCCGGAAGGCCCGGAGGGCAGGAAGGACCACCCGCACGTGCCCGAAGACGTCCTGGAACAGCTCGCCGACGCCGGGCTCCTGGAGGACGGGCCGCCGGGCCCGTACCGCATCCACGACCTGCTCCGCGCCCACCTCCGAAGAACCGTCCGGATCCGCAACCGCCGCACAGAGAAGGTGTGATCCCCATGGCCGAGAGCGCCGCCCCCGCACCCGCCCCCGCCGCCGCGCCCACCGGGTCCGCCCCCGCACCTGCCGCCCCCGCCGCCCCCGCCGGAAACGGAACCGGAGCCTTCGACGCGCTCGCCGGGACCCGCCCGCGCATCCGCCGGGACGTCCTGTTCACCGAGACCCCCGGCGGGGTGCTCTTCCACAACGCCGACGGCGGCTTCCACCTCACCGGCCGCACCGCCTACCGCTTCGCCTCCCTCATCGTCCCCCACCTCACGGGCCACCACCGGCTGGACGAGCTGTGCGCCGGATTCGGCCCGGGGCAGCGGGCGATGGCCGCCGAACTGGTCAAGACGCTGTACGCGCGCGGCTTCGCCCGCGACATCCCGGCGACGGACCCGGACACCGCCGGGGACGACGGGCTGAGCCCGGAGATCGCCGAGCGCTTCGCCGCCCAGATCGCCTACGTCGACCACTACACCGACGACGCGCCCGCCCGCTTCGCCCGCTACCGCACCACCCGCGTCGCCGTCCTCGGTGACGACGAGACCGCCCGCTGGTGCGTGCTGAGCCTGCTGCGCAACGGCTGCGCCCGGATCGGAACGACCGCCGCCCACGCCGCAACCGCTACCGCGACGGCCCACGACGACATCGCCGCCGAGGCCGCCGGGGCCGGGGCCGAGGTCGGGACGGTCGGAGCCGGTACGGACGCGGGCTGGGCGGACCTGGACGGGTACGACGTCGTCGTGGTCACCGCTTCCGGCGCCGGGGCCCGCACCCACCGGCTGCTGGCCGCCGACGTCCCCGAAGGCGTGACGCTCATCCCCGCCTGGCTCTTCGGCCGCCGGCTGATCGTCGGCCCGCTCTCCACCGCCGCCTCCACCGGCTGCTGGTCCTGCGCCCTGCTGCGCCTCGGCGGCAACGTAGACGCCGGGGCCGCCGAGGGGCTGTGGAGCGAGGCGGCGGGAGCCGTACCGGCCTCCGGCGAGGCCCTGTCCGGCCCGGTCGCGGCGATGGTCGGCAACCTCGTCGGCTACGAGATCTTCCGCCTCACCACCGGCGCCCTGCCCGCCGAGACGGACGGCCAGGTCCTCGTCCAGGACCTGGAATCGCTCGACGTGATGGCCGAACCGGTCCAGCCCCACCCCCGGTGCGCCCGCTGCGCCGCCCTGGACGCGCGCGAGCCCGCCCCCGCGCTGCCGGACGCCCTCGCGCTGCCCGTGACCCCGACCGTGGAGACGGCCCGGGACGCGGAGGGGCTGGTCGAGGAGTTGAACCGGGTCAGTACGGCGCTGGTGCGCCCGTACACCGGGATCTTCCGCCGGTACGACGACGAGGAGCTGACCCAGACCCCGCTGAAGCTCAGCCGGGTGGAGGTGGCGCTCGCGGGCGGGGTGCGGCGCCGGATCGCCGCGTTCGACGTGCACCATCTGGCGGGGGCGCGGATGCGGGCGCTCTACGCGGCGGCGGAGGTGTACGTGGAGCATGTCGTGCCGCTCACCCCGCGTGACGACTCCCCGACCGTACGGGCCCTCCACCCGGCCGCCCTCACCACCGGAGGCGGCACCGGTGCCGAGCCCACCGCCTGGATCACGGCCGCCTCTCTGATCACCAAGGAGCCCGTACGCGTCCCGGCGGCGGCCCTGCGCCCGTTCGGCCCGCACAACCGCGACCGGGCGCACCTGGCGAGCCGGGCCGGTTCCGGGGCGGGCGGCAGTGCGGCGGAGGCGGCGGGGCTGGGGCTGCTCTCGGCGCTGGCGCACGACGCGCTCGTGCGGGCGGTGCGGGGCACGACCCGGGTTAGCCCGGTCGCGGCCGAGGCGGGCGCCGGGGGCGACCCGGAGCTGGTGTTCCTGCTGAAGTCCGCCGCCAACCTGGACATCGCGGTGGAGCTGCTGGACCTGGGGGAGGCGGACCGCACCTCGGCCTACGTGGTCCTGGCCCGCGAGGTGAACGGGCCGACCCATGGGGCGAACGGGGCGACGGATGAGGCGAACGGGCCTTCCGGGCATGGGCGTTGGGCGGTCGGTGCCGGGCTCTCCCGGCGTACGGCGGCCGCCTCCGCCCTGCGCGACCTGCTCGGCCAGGTCCAGCTCGCCGCCGAGGACCCGGGCGCGGTGGTCGACCTCGGTGACCCGCTGCTGGGGGACCTGGCCCCGGCGGCGATCGCGGTGGGCGGGGAGCCCGTGGCGGTGGACGGGCCGGAGACGTCGTTCGACGCGGTGCTGGAGCGGCTGCGGTCCGCCGGGCGCGACGCCCTGTATGTGGGGACGACCCCGGCGGACCTGCCGTCGGGCTCCATCGCCACGGCCCGGGTGCTGCTGACGGTGGACGGCGAGGGCGGCCCCGATGCCCGTTGAGACCCGGACGGACGTCTTGGCGGACTCCACCGACCTGCTCGCGGAGCTGCTGTCGGCAGGACTGGCCCGGCACGGCCGGGCGCGGCCCGCCACCGCACCCGTGGACGTCCAACCCCTCGGCGTACGCGACGCGTTCAGGGCCGAGGGAAGGCCTTCAGCCCTCGCCGTCCCCGTCCGCTACTACGGCCGTCACGCCGTCGTCGGCCCCTTCCCGGCCTCCGGCGACACCGGGCAACTGCCCTGCGCCCGCTGCCTGGAGCGCCGCTGGCAGGCCGTGCGCTCGGTCGCGCTGCGCGAGGCGCTGGAGCTCGGCGACGGGACGCGGGCGGCGGGCCCGTCCCCGTACGTCACGCCCTTCGCGGCGGAGACGCTCGCCGGGCTCATCGCCGCCCGGCTGGACGGCGGCGGACCGGAGACGGGCGCCTTCCCCGCCGTCCATCTGGTCGACCTCCAGACCTTGGCCGTACGCCACTATCCGCTCGTCCCGGACCCCGAGTGCCCGGTCTGCTCCACCCCCGAGCCCGACACGGACGCGGCCGCCACCCTCACCCTGAAGCCCGCACCCAAGCTGCGGCCGGGCAGCTTCCGGGTCCGGGACATCGGCTCGTACGAACTCCCCGTCGAGCCGTACGCCAACCCGGTCTGCGGCTCGCTCGGCCCCTCCGTCGTCCAGGACGTCTCGTCCACCTCCACCTCCGCCACCATCGGCTGCTTCTCGATGCGCTCGGGGCCCTACCTCCGCGAGACGTTCTGGGGCGGCCACGCCGACACCTTCGCCGAGAGTGTGCGGATCGGGGTGCTGGAAGGCCTGGAGCGGTACGCGGGCATGCGGTCGCGGGCCAAGCGCGCCCAGGTGCATGCCAGCCTGGACGGGCTGCGGGCGGAGGGCCGGGCAGCGGTGGACCCCCGGGTCGTCGGGCTCTACTCCGACGCCTTCCACGCCGCCAACCCCCATGTGCTGCCCTTCACTTCGGACCGGGAGATCCCGTGGGTGCGGGGCTGGTCGCTGCGGGACGGGAAGACCGTGCTGGTGCCCGAGGTGCTCACGTACTACCACGCGCCCGGGCTGGAGAACCGGTTCGTGCAGGAGAGCTCCAACGGCTGTGCGTCGGGCGGGGCGTTGGAGGAGGCCGTCTACTTCGGGCTGATGGAGGTGGTGGAGCGGGACGCGTTTCTGCTCTCCTGGTACGGGCGGGCCGCCCTGCCCGAGATCGACCCGCGCACCAGCCGCCGCCCGGCCACCCGGCAGATGGTGGACCGGCTGGAGATGTACGGCTACGAGGCCCGGTTCTTCGACACCCGGATCTCCTTCCCGATCCCCGTCGTCACCGGGGTCGCCGTCCGCCCCGACGGCGGCCCGGGCCGGATGTGCTTCGGCGCGGGCGCCGGACTCGACCCGGAGGCAGCGCTCGCGGGGGCGCTCTGCGAGATCGCCACCGACGCCGTCAACCTCCAGGGCCGCACCGAGCGGGACGAGGAGCGGCTTCGGGCGATGGCGTACGACTTCGACCAGGTGGCGGCGCTCCACGACCACCCGCTGGCGTACGGCATCCCGGAGATGGGCGACCACGCGGACTTCCTGCTCGGCGCGCCCGGATCCGTACGGCAACCACCGCTCTCTTTCGCGGAGTTGTACGGGGACGGGCCCGGCGCCCGGCCGGTCCTCCCCGTCTCCGACGACCTGCGCGAGGACCTCCAGCGGTGCGTGGACGCCGTCACGGGCGCCGGGTTCGACGTGGTCGTGGTCGACCAGACCATGCCCGAGCAGCGCGCCCTCGGGCTCACCACGGTGAGCGTCCTCGTGCCCGGCCTGCTGCCGATCGACTTCGGCTGGAGCCGGCAGCGGGCCCTGCGCATGCCCCGGCTGCGCACCGCGCTGCGCGAAGCGGGGCTGCGTACGGCGGACCTCACCGACGCCGACCTCAACCCGGCCCCGCACCCGTTCCCATGAACGCGCCCCCTTCGCCTTCCGCTCCCTCCTCTGCCGTGACCAAGGAGCTCGCCATGGGATACGCCCATGAATACGCCGCCGCGATCATGCACCGCGGCCGGGTCCCGATGGACCCCGCGGATTACGTACCGAACTGGCAGGACGGCCCCCGCAAGGCCAAGTTCTACCCGGGCGCCGACAGCTTCCCGCTGCCCGACGCCCCCTACCCCGCCGACGCCACGCTCGACCGGGGGTTGTGCACCGAAGGGGCCCCGGGGGAAGGCGAGTTCGACCTCCCCACCCTCTCCGGAATGCTCCGGGACTCCTACGGGCTCACCGGCCGCCGCCTGGGCGTCCAGGCCAACACCGACCTGAGCGCTCTGCCCTTCTACCCGCTGGCCAACTGGTCGCGCGGCTCGGCCTCCGGAGGCGGGCTGTACCCGGTCGGCGTCCACTGGGTCTCCGGGCCGAGCGGCCCCGTACCGCCGGGCGTCCACTACTACTCCACCCGCCACCACGCCATGCAGCGGCTCCTCACCGGCGATGTGTCCGGCGAGGTGCGCGCCGCGCTCGGGGAGGGCGCGCCGGGCCCGGCGACCGACCAGTATCTGGTGCTCTCCATCAAGTTCTGGCAGAACTCCTTCAAGTACAACAGCTTCTCCTTCCACGCCGTCTCCATGGACCTCGGCGCCTGCCTCCAGACCTGGCGGATGTGGGCGGCGGCCCGGGGCCTGGCCGTCGAGCCCGCGCTCTGGTTCGACGAGCAGCGGCTCGCGGCCCTGCTGGGGGCCGACCCGCAGGAGGAGGGGATCTTCGCGGTCGTCCCGCTCAAGTGGGCCGGATACGCGCCTGGTTCAGATGGATCGGCCGCCGCCCCTGCCGCCGTCCGCCGCAAGGACGTCGAGCGCTCCCGTACCGTCCTCACCTTCGACGCCCTGCTCCGCATGCAGGCCGCCACCTCCGCCGACGCCACCGCCCGGCCCGCCCCCGGTGCGCTGGCCCCGGCCGCCGCGCATCCCGTCGATCCGGCGGCGACGGAGGTCGAGCTGCCCCCGGCCCGGCCGCTGGAGACCGACGTACGCACCGCCCTGCGCGACCGCCGCTCCAGCTTCGGCCGCTTCGACGCCCAGCAGCCCGTCACCCGGCCGCAGTTGGCGGCCTGCCTGTCGGCGGCGGTCGCCGGATCGCGGCTCGGCGGGGACACCGGTGAGGTGCGACTCGCCAAGCTGTACGCGTTCGTCGGCCATGTGGAGGGGTTGGCGCCGGGCTCGTACGCGTACGACCCCGAGCGGCGGAGCCTGCGGTGGGTGAAGGAGGGCCGGCCGGGGGAGTTCCTCCAGAAGAACTACTTCCTGGCCAACTACAACCTGGAGCAGGCCGGGGCCGTGCTCGTCCCGACCGTCCGGACCACCGCCGTCCTGGACGCGGTCGGCGACCGGGGATACCGCCTGGTCAACGCCACCATCGGGGCCGTCGCCCAATCCGTCTACACCGCCGCCTCCGCCGTGGACCTGGGGTGCGGAGTGGCCCTCGGCTTCGACAACATCTCCTACATCGAGGAGCTCGGCCTCGAAGGGACGGGCGAGGCGCCCCTGCTGATCATGATGATCGGCAACGAACGGCCCGCACCGGCCGACTTCCGCTACGAGATCGCCTGAGCGGGGGAGCCGAGGATGAGCGACAACGCCAACCACTCAATGATCCGGCCCGCGTTCATGGCCCGGGTCGCCGGGCTGCCGGTCGAGAGCGTGCAAGGGCTGCGCTGCCCCGAGAGCCGCCGCTGGGCGGATGAAGTCCTCGACGGGGACGCCCAGTTGCGGCTGCTCGCGGAGAAGGCCGGTGACCGGCTGCACGACCTGATCGGCGGCAGCGACGACGAACCGCTGCGTCGGGCCCTGCTGAAGCTGCGTCGCGACATCTTCAACGGCCGTCTGCCCGCGCCGGATACGGCCGACCGTGCCCTCGCACGGGTACGGGAACTGGACCCGGCCGCCGCCTCCACCCTCGCCGACTGGCTGACCGGCCGCCGCGCGCTGGACGAGCGGCGCGCGGCGGGGGCGGCACTGCTCGCCGCCGAGACCGGCCGCAGCCGCGCGGCCCTGCGCGAACTCGCCGGTCACGAACGCCTGCGCCGGGCCCTCCTGCTCGCCTCCCCGGCGCTGGACGCCCAGCTCGACGCGTACCGGAGGCAGACCTCGCAGGCCGGCTCCCGGCCCGACAAGAAGCAGCGCAAGATCGAGCGGTCGCTGATGAGTTACGTGTACCGGACGGCGTGCAAGACGAGCCCGTTCTCCACCTTCACCGGCGTCGCACTCGGCTCGCTCACCGGCTCCGACGGGCTGCGGCTCCGCGTGGACGAGGAGTGGCGCGCGCAGGCCCGGCTCAACGTCGTCGCGCTGGGCCGCCTCGCCGACGCCGTGATCGCGGACCCGTCCCGGCGCGCCGATCTGCCGGTCGCCCCCGCCTCGGGGTGGGGCCGCGACGACGACCGGGTGCGGTACGTGCGGCGGTGGGTCACGGCCGGCGACGACGACACCGCTGTCACCTTCGACGCGGTGAAGGACCGGCTGTTCTTCCTGCGGCGCAGCGGCACCCTGGACCGCCTGCTCACCCTCTTCGAGGAGCGGGGCGGGAGCGGGCTGCGGTACGGGGACCTCGTGGAGTGGCTGGCCCGGGACCAGGGGGCCGCGCGCGAGGAGTGCGAGCAGTACCTCGGGGCGCTGCTGGACGTCGGCATGGTCCAGGTGCCGTGCCTGCGGACCGAGGTGCACGACACCGACCCGCTGCGGGCGTTCCAGGGGGCGCTGCGGGGTCTGGAGCGCCCCTGGGCCGACCGGCTCGCGGACCGGCTGACCGCACCCGCCCGCTGCGTCGAGCGGTTCGCGGACGCCTCGCCGGACGAGCGACGCGAGCTGCTGAGCTCGTTGCGGGCGGAGCTGCGGGCGGTCCAGGAGGAGGAGCTGGGGGCGGACCGGGCGAAGGTGCCGCAGACGTTGCTGTACGAGGACGCGGCGGCGGGCGGGGAGACGGCGTTCGACCCCGACGCCTGGCGGGAGCTGGCGGCCGGGCCGCTGGCCGCCGTCGAGCGCGTGCTGCCCGCCTTCGACCTCACGCTGCCGCAGCGGATCACCTTCGCCGGCTTCTTCCTCGCGCGGTACGGGCGCGGGGGCCGGTGCGACGACCTCCTGAAGCTGGTCCACGACTTTCACGAGGACTTCTTCGACCAGTACATGACGTTCACCGCCACCCGCACCCCGTACGACGCGGACGGCACCTACGTACCGGAGGTGAACTGGCTCGGCCTGGAACGCCTCCGCGCCCTCGACACCGCCCGCCGCACCTTCACCGCCAGGATGGCCGCGCTGGCGGAGGCGGCGGGGCCCGGGGCGGCCGAGGTGCGGGTGGACGAGGCGTTCCTGGCCGAGGTGGCCGCCGAACTGCGCTGCCTCGCGCCGGACTTCGCCCCGATGAGCCACCACCTCCAGATCGCCGACCGCCCCGGCGACCCGCTCGTCGTCCTGAACCGGTCCTACGGCGGGGTCTCGTTCCCCTTCAGCCGGTTCACCCAGCTCTTCGACGGGCTCGACGAGCGGCTCTTCGCGGGCGCCGAGGCGATCGTGCCCGAGGGGGCGGTGCTGGCCGAGGTCACCGGCGGGCCGGTCACCAGCAACCTCAACCTGCACGGCCGGCTGACCCCGTACGAGATCGTCTGCCCCGGCGAACGCGGCACGCTGGAGCCGCAGTTCAGGATCTCACTGGACGACCTCCACCTCGTCCACGACCCGGACGCCGACCGGCTGGTCCTGCGCTCGGCCCGCCTGGACCGCGAGGTGATCCCCGTCTACCTCGGCTACCTCGTCCCCCTCGCCCTCCCCGAGCTGCCCCGCACCCTGCTCCTCCTCTCCCCGACCTCCATGGCCCCGCTCAACGTGTGGGCCGGGGTCCCGGAGGGCGCGCCGGACGCGGACGGGGTCACCACGCGGCCCCGGGTGCGGCACGGCTCGCTGGTCCTCAGCCGGCGCAGCTGGAGCGCCCCGGCCACCGCGCTGCCGCTGCACCGGCCGGGCGCGGACAGGACGGAGGACGGCTGGTTCCTGGACTGGCACGCGTTCCGGCGTGACCACGGGCTGCCCGACCGGGTCTTCGCGACCGTGTCCGACTCCGGGGCCCGGGGCGCGACCGGGGCCAAGCCGCAGTACCTCGACTTCGACAGCCCGCTCTCCCTGTCGGCCTTCGAGGCCCTGATCAAGACCCCGGAGGCCCGAGTGGTGTTCCGGGAGGCGCTGCCCGACGAGGACGCCCTGCACACCGTCTCCGGCCACGGCCGCCATGTCGCCGAACTGGCCGTGGAGACGGCCGTACCCGTCCGCAGGAGGACCCCATGACCCCGCTCACGGCAGAAATGACCGGCGCCTGGCAGGCCACCCACGTCTTCTACGCCGCCAACCCCCGCCCCTTCCTCCTCCACTGCGTCCGCCCGCTGGTCGCGGAGCTGGAGGCGGACGGGCTGCTCGCCGGGTACTTCTTCATCAACTACTGGCTGGAGGGCCCCCACGTACGCCTCCGCCTCAAGCCGTCCTCACCCGACGCCGAACCCGAGGTGGCCCGCCGCACCGAGCAGGCCGTGGACGCCTTCCTCGCGGAGCGGCCCGCGCTGTACGAGGTCGACTCCGGGTTCCTCAACGACTTCTACAACACGCTCTTCGAGATCGAGTTCCCCGGCAGCGAGCGCGGCCACTACATGGACGAGCAGGGCCGGATGAACCTGCGCCCCAACAACTCCCGCCACCGGGAGGCGTACGAGCCGGAGTTCGGGAAGTACGGCGGCCCGGCCGGGATCGAGCTGGCCGAGTGGCACTTCCGGCACTCCAGTGACCTGGTGATCGACGCGTTCGCCACCAAGAACCTCCATCTGCGCACGGTTCTCCTCGGCACCTCGGCCCAGCTGATGATGGTGATGGCGTCGACGTTCCTGCCGGAGCGGGCGGAGCTGACGGAGTACCTGGACAGCTATTACGCGTTCTGGCACCGCGCCTTCCCCGGCACCGGCTTCATCGGTACGGACGAGTACGACCGGAACTACGCCCGTACGGCGGACGGCCTGCGGGACCGCTTCACCCGCATCCGGGCCGCCACCGCCCCGCCCGGCAGTGCGCGTTCGCTCCCCGGGTCGCTGGCCGGGTGGGCCGAACACTGCGCCGAACTCCGGGACCGGGCGCGGAGGCTGGCCGTCGACGGGGACCTGGTCTTCCGGTCCTGGGACGGCGAGCGGGACGAGCAGGTCACCGATCCGGCGGTGGCGCTGCCGCTGCTGCTCTCCCCGTACCTGCATATGACCAACAACCGGCTGCACGTCACCATCCGGGACGAGGCGTATCTCAGCCATGTTCTGGGCCGGGTCCTCAAGGAGTCCGCAGAGGGGCACGCGGGGGAGTCCGTATGAGCGCGTCTTCCGGGGCGCCCGCCTCCTACCGGCCCGCCCTGCGACCCCGGGTCCTGCTCAGCGACCCTCTCCTGGACGGGCCCGCCACCGTCCACCTGATCAAGGACACCGACACCGGCAACTCCTTCAAGGTCGGCGCGAAGGAGCACTTCCTCATCGCCCGGATGGACGGCGCGCGGAGCCTCGCGGAGATCGGGGAGGAGTACGCGGGGGAGTACGGGCGGCGGCTGGGGGACGCGCACTGGCAGCAGATCCTCACGATGCTCGGGACCAAGGGGCTGCTGACCGGAACGCCCGTGCCGGAAGCCCCTGTTGTAGCGCCGGAGCCCCGCACCCTCCTGCGCGGCACCCTCCCCCTGGTGGCCGACGCGGACGCCACCACCGCCCGCCTCCACCGGGCCCTCGGCTTCCTGCTCGCACCCTGGGCGATGGTGCCGCTGCTGGTGCTGATCGTCGCGATGGAGGCGGTCGTCGTCGCCCGGTCCGGCGAACTGCTCATCGCGGTACGCGATTTGTTCGCCAACCCCGTCCTGCTGACCGGCACGGCGATCCTGCTCTGGACGAGCACCGCCCTCCATGAACTCGCCCACGGCGTGGTGGCCCGGCACTACGGCGGGCGGGTCGCGGAGATCGGGCTGCGGTGGCGGCTGCCCGTCGTCATCATGTACTGCACGGTCGACAACTACCTCTATGTCAGCAGCCGTTGGCACCGCATAGCCACAGCGGTCGCGGGCGCGGTGATGAACCTGCTCTTCCTGCTCCCGTTCTGTGCTCTGTGGCTCTTCGCCCCGCTGGACGACGCCACGCACGAGGCGCTCGCCGCGCTGCTGCTCCTCGGCAGCGTGCAGGCGTTCGCGATGCTCGTACCGCTGCCGCCGCTCGACGGGTACAAGGTCGCGAGCCAGCTCGCCGGGGCCACCGGTCTCGCCGCCTCCGCCGGCGGCTATCTGCGGCTCGTGCTGCGCCGCTCACCGGAGGCGGCCGCGTATCCCCGCCGGGCCCGTATCGCCTACCCCGCCTATGTGTTGGGGACGGTGCTGGTTCTCGCCGCTCTGGTCGCGGCGGTCGCCGCGGGCGCCCATCATCTGCTGACGGCCTGATCCCGCTGACGGCCCCGTCGTTCCCCCTCAAGGAGAGTGCCATGACGTCCACCGCCCCCCACACCCCGCACGACCCCCCTCCCGGGACGTCCGCCGAGCCCGCCGCCGTCGCCCTGACCGACGTCCACAAGACGTACGGCACGACCAGGGCCGTCGACGGGGTCTCGCTGACCGTGGGACGCGGGGAGTTCTTCGGGCTGCTCGGGCCCAACGGGGCGGGCAAGACCACGCTCGTCGAGATCATGGAGGGGCAGCGGCGCGCCGACTCCGGGACGGTGACGGTCCTGGGGGAGAGCCCCTGGCCGCGCAACACCGCCCTGCTGCCCCGGCTCGGCGTGCAGACGCAGAGCTCCGCGTTCTTCGTCCGGCTGACCGCCCGCGAGCACCTGGTCACCATGGCCGCCCTCTACCGGTGCGACGCGGCCGCCGCCGAACGGGCCCTCGCCTCCGTCGGCCTCACCGAGCAGGGCGCCACCCGGGTGGACGACCTCTCCGGCGGCCAGCGGCAGCGGCTCGCCATCGCCTCCGCCCTCGTCCACGACCCCGAGCTGATCTTCCTGGACGAGCCGACCGCGGCCCTCGACCCGCAGGCCCGCCGCTCCCTGTGGCAGGTGCTCCGCGACCTCAAGGGCGCCGGCCGCACCATCGTCTACACCACCCACCACCTGGACGAGGCCGAGGCGCTCTGCGACCGGGTCGCCATCATGGTGGACGGCAAGGTGGCGGCGCTCGACAGCCCCGGCCGGCTCATCGCCGCCTCCAGCCCCACCACCCGGCTCCTGGTCCCGGCCGACCGCCTCACGGCCGACCGGGCCCGCGCCATCCCGGGCGTGGACCGGGTCACCGAGGAGGGCGGCTCGATCGTGCTGGAGACCCTCGCCTCGGGCCAGGTGCTCGCGGCCGTCGACGAGATCGCCGGGCTCCAGGGCGTACAGACCAGGACGGCGAGCCTGGAGGACGTGTACCTGGCGCTGACCGGCACGGGGACTCCGCAGCCGTAACTCCGTCGAGAACCAGCCCTGTCGTACCGAACCGCCGATACGGAGACACCCCCATGAGCGCCTACACCGCGCTGAGCCAGGCCGGATACCGGGCCTACACCCGCGACCGCACCACCCTCTTCTTCACCTTCGCCTTCCCCCTGATCTTCCTCGTCGTCTTCGGCCTGATCTTCCACGGCCAGACCGTCGAGGAGAGCGGCAAGCCCTACATCAACTACATCGCGCCCGGCGTCCTTTCCTGGGGCGTCGGCAACGCCGCCGTCTTCGGCGTCGGCTTCGTCCTCATGCAGTGGCGGCGCGACGACATCCTCCGGCTGATCCGGATGACGCCCACGCCCGTCTCCGCCGTGCTCGCCTCCCGCTATGTGCTGGCGCTCGCCATCGGAGCCGTACAGGCGGTTCTGTTCGTCGCCGTGGCCCTGCTCCCCTCCTTCGGCCTCCAGCTGGACGGCCGCTGGCCGCTCGCGCTACCGGTGCTGGTGCTCGGGATCACCGCGTTCCTCGCGCTGGGCGTCATCGTCGGCAGCTACGCGAAGACCCCGGAGGCGGTCGCCGCCGTCGCCAACTGCCTGATGATTCCCATGGCGTTCCTGTCCGGCTCGTTCTTCCCGCTGGACGCCATGCCGCAGTGGATGCAGAGCCTCTCCCGCGTCCTGCCGCTGCGCTACCTCAACGACGGGGTGTCCGGCGCGCTGACCGGCGGCGGCACCCTGACGGACATCGGCGTCGCCTGCGCGGTGCTCGCCGGATTCGCCCTCGTCCTCGGCGCGGTGGCGCTGAAGACCTTCCGCTGGAGCGACAAGACATGACGACGGCCACGGCTTCGACCCCCCTCGACGTGGCTCGCGCCCAGCTCCAGGCCGCGCTGTCGGCCCGCTATTCCGGCTGCCCCGGCCGCTCCCTCCCCGCCCCGTACGTCGTCCCGCTCGGGGCCGCCGACACCCTCGGCTTCGGGCACCCGGACCCGTACGCCGACACCCGGCCCGCCGCCAACGTGCAGCTCACCTCCCGGGCCGTCCTGATCGGCCCCTGGGGCGGCGGGCCCTTGGGCGCCGCCTGCGGGCAGTGCCTCGCGATGCGGTGGCAGCGGCTGCGCAGCCGGTCCGAGCGGGAGGCGCTGGAGCTGGGCCACGAGCCGCGGGGGGCCGTGCACTGGCCGGTGCTCACGCCGTACGCGGTGGACGCGGTCTGGGCGACGTACCAGGCCGTCATCCGGGGAGGGCCCGCCCATCCCGACGCCACCCCCGCCGACCGCGCGCTCCCCCAGGTGACCCGCATGGACCTCGCCACCCTCGCCACGGCCACCTTCCCCCTGCTCCCCGAACCCCTCTGCCCCGCCTGCGTGTCCGAGGTCCCCGATACGGCGGACGCTGCCCGGATGGAGCTGGGCCCGACCCCCAAACCGGACCCCGACGGCTACCGCCTCCGTACGCTCGGCTCCTACCCCCTGCCGACCGCCGCCCTCGCCAACCCCGTGTGCGGGGCGCTCGGTTCGGACACCTGGATCAACCCCGCCTCCACCACCACCGCACCCGTGGCCGGGACCCACTTCGTCCGCGGGTACGCCGGTCTCAACGACGTCACCTGGAGCGGCCAGGCCAACCGGTACGCCACCAGCCGCACCCTCGCCTACCTGGAGGGCCTGGAGCGGTACGCGGGCACCCATCGCCGACGCGGCACATCCCCGGTCGTCGACAGCTACCGCAACCTGTCCGGCCAGGCCCTCAACCCCGCCGACTGCGGCTTCTACGCCCCCGAGACGTATGCCTCCGATCCCCTGGTCAGCCCCTTCGACCCGGACCGCGCGATCCCCTGGGTCTGGGGCCACTCCCTGCGCGACGACCGCCCGGTCCTCGTCCCGGCCCGGCTCGCGCACTACAGCGCCGGGGTCGACGCCGACAACTTCGTCTTCGAGTGCTCCAACGGCTGTGCCACCGGCGGCAGTTTGGAGGAGGCGATCCTCTTCGGTCTTCTCGAACTCGTCGAGCGGGACGCGTTCCTGCTCGCCTGGTACGGCCGCGCCCGCCTCACCGCGATCGACCTCACCACCGCGACCACCCCCGCCGTCCGCTCGATGCTCGACCGGGCCGCCCTGCACGGCTACGACGTCCACGCCTTCGATACGCGGATGGATCTGGCCGTCCCCGTCGTCACCGCCCTCGCGGTCCGGCGCGACGGCGGCCACGGCACGCTCTCCTTCAGCGCGGCGGCCGGCTTCGACCCGGCGGACACGGTGGAGGCGGCCCTCTCGGAGGTCCTCACCTACATCCCGCACCTGCCCTACCAGGTGGCGGAGCGCCGCACCGAACTGGAGGCGATGGAGCGGGACTTCAGCAAGGTCCTGCACCTCAAGGACCACGCCCAGCTGTACGGGCTGCCGTCGATGGTGCGGCACGCGGCCGAGTACCTGGAGCCGGAGGCCGTCCTCCCGCCGGCGGAGGTGTTCGCCGATTGGCAGCCACTACGACCGCGCACGGGCGACCTGCTGGACGATCTGCGGTGCCTGCGCGACCAGTTGACGGGCGCCGGATACGACGTCATCGCCGTCGACCAGACGACCCCCGAGCAGCACCGGATGGGCCTGCACACCGTCTCCACCACCGTCCCGGGCCTGCTGCCGCTGGACTTCGGCTGGACCCGGCAGCGGGCCCTGCACATGCCCCGGCTGCGGACCGCGCTGCGGGCGGCCGGGCGGCGGGCGGACGACCTGCCGGAGGCGGAGATCAAGGCCGTCCCGCACCCGTTCCCGTGACCGGCTCCGCGCCGGACGCACGTCAGCCCCCTCCGACCGACGGAGGGGGCCGGCGTACGAGCGCGGCCTGGGAACGGGCGTCAGGCGCTGCAGGAGGTGGTGCTGGTGGTGCTGGAGCAGGTGGAGGTCGAGGAGGAGGACGTGGAACCGGCGAGGACGACCTCCACCGCGTCGGAGTAGTCCGAGATCTCGAAGGTCTCCGACTCCAGCTCCAGGATCTCGTCGGCGAGGGTGGCGAGCTCGGTCTTGGGGGCCATGGTGTTCTCCCTGGTCTCGTGGGGACCGACGGCCGGTGGTTCCGGCCCGGTGTCCCCGGTCCTGAACCCATTGGAGGGGTGGCCGCTGTCAGATCGGCCGCGCTTTCGCTGTCACTTCGCTGGCACCGGATGACAGCGGGACGGCAGGGCCTCTGACAGCCGTACGGATCAGGCTCGTCGAGAGGGGACATGGGATGAGGTGCGAAGTGGTCACAACGGCGAACACGGCGAAGGTCACGGACGGCGACGGGCGCGAAGGGACGGGCGAAGAGGCGATGGGGGCCCTAGGGGCCATGCCTCTGCCGCGCCCGCTGCTCAGGTCCGCCCTCGCCCTCTACCTGGACCTCCACGCCCACCCCGAACTCTCCGGCCACGAGCACCGCACCGCGGACCTCCTCGCCGCCCGCCTGGCCGACCACGGCCTCGCGGTCACCCGCGCGGTCGGCGGCGGCCACGGCCTCGTCGGCGTCCTGCGCAACGGCCCCGGCCCCACCGTGCTCCTGCGCACCGAACTCGACGCGCTCCCCGTCACCGAGGCCACCGGCCTGCCGTACGCGAGCACCACCCCCGGGGTCATGCACGCCTGCGGCCACGACCTGCACATCGCGGCGGTGACCGGGGCGGTGGCCCTCCTCGCCGCGGACCGGGACAGCTGGCGCGGCACGCTCCTCGTGGTGGGCCAGCCCGCCGAGGAGACGCTGAGCGGGGCCCGGCCGATGCTGGAGGACGGCCGCCTGTACGAGCGGTTCGGCACCCCGGACGCGGTCCTCGCCCAGCACGCGGCCCCGCTTCCCGCCGGCACCGTGGCCCACGCGCAGGGCGGGGCGCCCCTGATGGCGGGCAGCATCGCGGTCGACGTCACCCTCCACGGCCGGGGCGGCCACGCGGCGACCCCGCACCTCACCGTCGACCCGGTCCTGATGGCCGCCGCCACCGTGCTCGGTCTCCAGTCGGTGGCGGCGCACGCGACCGCACCCGCCGAACAGGCCGTGCTCACCGTGGGCTCGGTGCGGGCCGGCGAGCGCGGCAACATCACCCCGGACACCGCCGAACTCTCCCTCACCGTAAGGGCGTTCACCGAGTCAGCGTTCGACCGCCTGCTGGCCGCCGCGACCCGCGTCGTACGGGCCCAGGCCGCCGCGGCGGGCGCCCCGCGCGAGCCGGAGCTCACGGTGACGGCCCGCTCGCCCGCCCTGCTCCCCGACCCGGCGCTGACGGCGGCGGTCCGCCGCGCCCATGAGGGGGCCCTCGGCGCGGCCCGGGTGCTGGACGCCGCTCCCGCGACGGCCACCGAGGACTTCCCGCACTTCGCGGCGGGCGGGGCGCCGACGGCGTACTGGCTGCTCGGCACCACGGGCGTGCGCCAGTGGCGTGCGGCCCGGGCCGGGGGCGCCCCCGTGGACCCGAACCACGCCCCCGGCTTCGCCCCCGACGTACGCACCGCCCTGCCCACCGGGATCACGGCCCTGGCGGCGGCGGCCCGGCACGTGCTGGGCGGGAGCGGGGAGACCGTCCCGGGCGGCGGCGGGGAGGCCGCATCATGACGCCGGGTCCGCCCGGACGGACCGGGGTCGCCGCCGTCGTCCTCGTACGCCGGGACCGGGCCGCCCCGACCGGCTGGACCACCGTCGTACGGCTCCTGGGGCTGCTCCCCGGCCACTGGTGCTGCCACCCGGAGGTGGGCCAGGACCGGGTGGTGCTGCGGATCGAGCTGGCCGGGTCGACGGACGCCCCGGCGGTGCGGCGGGCGGTCTCGTGCGTCCTGGCGGACACGGCGCTGCGGGGCTGGACGGAGGAGTTCTGACCACTGCTGTGGCGCTCCTGTGCGGTCCACGGTGGCGCCCCTGTGCGGTCAGATCCAGCCGCGCTCCCGGGCCAGCAGCGCGGCCTGGGCCCGGCTGGCGGCGCCGAGGGTCTGCATCAGCTCGGCGACGTGCCGCCGGTAGGTCCGTACGGACACCCCCAGCTCCCGGGCCCCGGCCTCGTCCTTGCCGACCGTGCACATCGCCACCAGCACCCGCCGCTCCATGGCGGAGAGCCCTTCGCGGTCCGCGCCGCTCCCACCGCCCGCGAGGGCCAGCTCCTCGGCCTGGTCCCAGATCTTCTCGAACAGCGCGATGATGTTGGAGACGAGCCCGCTGCGGTGGGCGAGCAGCGCGCCCCGGGAGGTGTCGCGGGGGTCCAGCGGGACGAGGGCGGCGCGGCGGTCGTAGACGAGGAGCCGTTCGGTGGTGTCCGCCGTGACGCGGATCGAGGCGCCGTGCTCGGACAGCTCGCGCAGATAGGCGGCGGTCGGCGGGTCCTGGAGGGCGACGCTGGAGACGACGTTGCGGATCCGGACGCCGCGTCTGAGGCAGCGCAGGTCCAGCGGTCTGGAGCGGGCGATGTTCTCCGGGGAGAGCCGGGTATAGGGCTCCACGGAGAGGATCTCGTCCCGGGCGAAGAAGGCGAGGTCGTCGATCCGGTTGCGGATCTGGGTGAGCCCCTCCAGCTGCTCGATGCCCTGCGGAGGCGGCGTACGGGCCCCCTGCTCCGCGCGTAGACCGTCAATGACGTGCCGCGACCGGGTGACGCGCTGCAGCTCCTGGTGGAGCGCGTGGAGCCGCAGGTCGACCAGGCGGGAGAGGGCGGTCTCGGGGTCCTCGGGCGCTATCCGGCGGCCGTCGTCCTCCACCCGCAGGAGGCCCAGCTCCCGGAGCCGGTCGATCCGGGCGCGGGCCTGCCCGGGCTCGGTGTGGAGCAGGAGGTGGAGGTCGTCGGCGGCGGTGGAGGGGTTGCGCAGGAAGTGGCGGTAGATCTCCTCCTCGGCATCGGAGACCCCGAAAACCGCCATCTCGTTCTCGCCCACGTACGCCCCCGATACCCGATACCTGGTGTCCGCTTGGGTCCGTGCACCGCGGGGGGTCGCCCTGCGGAGCCGGTCGCCGCCCGCTGCCGCGGCCGGTGGAACTGGTGGAACCGTGTCTGCGCCGGTGAACCGTCGGAAACCGTTCGTGCCATGGTCGGCCACAGACTAGACGCTGGGGTCACTCCTGTGAGGCCCCCGGACAGAACTGTGTGCCGTACGGAGATGAACGGCGGGTGACCGGCGGTGAGCGGTGGCGGTGGTACGACGGACGGCCCCGGACCGGTACCGCCCGCACCCGCCGGGGTTGACCGAACGGGCACCTGGGGAGCCTCCCCGCGCGGCCCGCCCGGTACACCGGCTCCACCCCGGCTGCGGGAGCGACTGTCACCGGTGGGTCGTAGTCTGGAACCCCCGGCTCGTCCCACGCGTCGGGCTCTTCGCGTTGCCCCCGGCCGCGGCAGCCGGCTGCCGGCTGCCGGCCACACCTCACCACCTCATGACCCGGACGGATGCCCCTATGAGCTTGCACGGTCTGCTGGATGTCGTCGTGACGGACCCGGCGATCGCCGAGGCGGTGAAGGCCGCCGCCGACGGCCACCGCATGCATGTCGACCTGGTGGGTCCGCCCGGTGCCCGGCCGTTCGCCGTGGCCGCGCTGGCCCGGCAGACCGGCCGCACCGTGCTGGCCGTCACCGCGACGGGCCGGGAGGCCGAGGACCTGGCCGCCGCGCTGCGGACGCTGCTGCCGCCGGACACGGTGGCGGAGTTCCCGTCCTGGGAGACCCTGCCGCACGAGCGCCTCTCGCCGCGCTCGGACACCGTGGGCCGCCGCCTCGCCGTGCTGCGGCGCCTGGCGCACCCGCGCGCGGACGACCCGGAGACGGGCCCGGTCTCGGTGGTCGTCGCGCCGGTCCGTTCCGTGCTGCAACCGCAGGTCAAGGGGCTCGGCGAGCTGGAGCCGGTATCGCTCACCAGCGGGCAGAGTGCGGACCTGGGGGAGGTGGTGGACGCGCTGGCGGCCGCCGCGTACGCCCGGGTGGAGCTGGTGGAGAAGCGGGGCGAGTTCGCCGTACGCGGAGGGATCCTGGACGTCTTCCCGCCGACCGAGGAGCACCCCCTTCGGGTGGAGTTCTGGGGCGACGACGTCGAGGAGATCCGGTACTTCAAGATCGCCGACCAGCGGTCCCTGGAGGTCGCCGCGCACGGCCTGTGGGCGCCGCCCTGCCGTGAGCTGCTGCTGACCGACGAGGTACGGGAGCGGGCGGCGGCCCTCGCCGAGGCGCACCCGGAGCTGGGCGAGCTGCTCGGCAAGATCGCGGAGGGCATCGCGGTCGAGGGCATGGAGTCGCTGGCCCCGGTCCTGGTGGACGACATGGAGCTGCTGCTCGACGTCCTGCCCGAGGGGTCGATGGCGCTGGTCTGCGACCCGGAGCGGGTGCGGACCCGGGCGTCCGACCTGGTCGCGACGAGTCAGGAGTTCCTCCAGGCGTCGTGGGCGGCGACGGCGGGCGGCGGCGAGGCCCCGATCGACGTGGGCGCCGCCTCGCTGCGGAGCATCGCGGACGTCCGGGACCGGGCCCGTGAGCTGGGGATGATGTGGTGGTCGACCTCCCCGTTCGCCGCCGACGACGCCGACCACGACGAGGACACGCTCAAGCTGTCGATGCACGCCCCGGAGGCGTACCGGGGCGACACCGCCCGGGCGCTCGCCGACACGAAGGGGTGGCTGGCCGACGGCTGGCGCACGGTGTACGTCACCGAGGGCCAGGGCCTCGCCACCCGTACGGTCGAGGTGCTGGGCGGCGAGGGCATCGCGGCCCGCTTCGTCCCGGACCTCACCGAGATCGCCCCTTCCGTGGTCCACGTCTCCTGCGGGGCGATCGACCAGGGCTTCGTGGACCCGGCGCTGAAGCTGGCGGTGCTCACCGAGACGGACCTGACCGGCCAGCGCACCGCCACGAAGGACCTGGGCCGGATGCCGGCCCGCCGCAGGAAGACGATCGACCCGCTGACGCTGGAGGCGGGCGACTACATCGTCCACGAGCAGCACGGTGTGGGCCGGTACGTGGAGATGGTGCAGCGCACGGTCCAGGGCGCGACCCGCGAATACCTGCTGGTCGAGTACGCCCCCGCCAAGCGCGGCCAGCCCGGCGACCGGCTCTACATCCCGACCGACCAGCTGGAGCAGGTCACCAAGTACGTGGGCGGCGAGGCCCCGACCCTGCACCGGCTCGGCGGCGCCGACTGGACGAAGACCAAGCAGCGGGCGAAGAAGGCGGTCAAGGAGATCGCCGCCGACCTGATCAAGCTGTACTCGGCCCGGATGGCGGCCCCCGGCCACTCCTTCGCCCCCGACACCCCGTGGCAGCGGGAGCTGGAGGACGCGTTCCCGTACGCGGAGACGCCCGACCAGCTCTCCACGATCGCCGAGGTCAAGGAGGACATGGAGAAGACGGTCCCGATGGACCGGTTGATCTGCGGTGACGTCGGCTACGGCAAGACGGAGATCGCGGTCCGGGCGGCGTTCAAGGCGGTGCAGGACGGCAAGCAGGTGGCGGTGCTGGTCCCCACGACCCTCCTGGTCCAGCAGCACTACGGCACGTTCACCGAGCGGTACGCGCAATTCCCGGTCAACGTCCGCGCCCTGAGCCGCTTCCAGTCCGAAACGGAATCCAAGGCAACCCTCGCGGGCCTGAAGGACGGCTCGGTCGACCTGGTCATCGGCACCCACCGCCTCTTCTCCGCCGACACGAAGTTCAAGGACCTGGGCCTGGTCATCGTGGACGAGGAGCAGCGGTTCGGCGTCGAGCACAAGGAGCAGCTGAAGAAGCTCCGCGCCAACGTCGACGTCCTCACGATGTCCGCGACGCCCATCCCCCGTACGCTCGAAATGGCGGTCACCGGCATCCGCGAGATGTCCACGATCACCACCCCGCCGGAGGAGCGCCACCCGGTGCTGACCTTCGTCGGCCCGTACGAGGAGAAGCAGATCGGCGCGGCGATCCGCCGTGAACTCCTGCGCGAGGGCCAGGTCTTCTACATCCACAACCGGGTCGAGTCCATCGACCGGGCGGCCGCCCGCCTCCGCGAGATCGTCCCGGAGGCACGGATCGCGACAGCCCACGGCCAGATGTCCGAACAGGCCCTGGAACAGGTGGTGGTGGACTTCTGGGAGAAGAAGTTCGACGTCCTGGTCTCCACGACGATCGTGGAATCCGGCATCGACATCTCCAACGCCAACACCCTCATCGTGGAGCGCGGCGACAACTTCGGCCTCTCCCAGCTCCACCAGCTGCGCGGCCGGGTGGGCCGAGGCCGAGACCGAGGCTACGCCTACTTCTTGTACCCCCCCGAGAAGCCCCTGACGGAGACGGCCCACGAACGCCTGGCGACGATCGCCCAGCACACGGAGATGGGCGCGGGCATGTACGTGGCGATGAAGGACCTGGAGATCCGAGGCGCGGGCAACCTGCTGGGCGGCGAGCAGTCCGGCCACATCGCGGGCGTCGGCTTCGACCTGTACATCCGCATGGTCGGCGAGGCGGTCGCCGACTACCGGGCCCAGATGGACGGCTCCGTGGAGGAGGAGCCCCCGCTGGAGGTCAAGATCGAGCTCCCGGTCGACGCGCACGTCCCGCACGACTACGCCCCCGGCGAGCGCCTGCGCCTCCAGGCGTACCGCGCGATCGCCCAGGCCACCTCGGAGGACGACATCCGCGCGGTCCGCGAGGAGCTGACCGACCGCTACGGCCCCCTGCCCGAACCGGTCGAGAACCTCCTCCTGGTCGCCGGCCTGCGCATGCTGGCCCGCGCCTGCGGAGTCGGCGAGATCGTCCTCCAGGGCTCCAACATCCGCTTCGCCCCGGTGGAGCTGCGCGAGTCCCAGGAACTCCGCCTGAAGCGCCTGCACCCCAAGACGATCATCAAGCCGGCCGCCCACCAGATCCTGGTCCCGCGCCCGACGACGGGCAGGATCGGCGGCAAGCCGGTGGTGGGCCGCGAACTGCTGTCGTGGACGGGGGAGTTCCTGACGACGATCCTGGGGTCGTAGGCCCGAGTGCTGCGTGAACGAACGGGCCCCGCCGGGCTGACCGGCGGGGCCCGATGCGTCTCGGTCGGAGGGGCTGCGCGCCGTTCTCCCAGATCTTGCATGATGACCGGCATGAACACGGAAACCTGCGCCCCATCGGAGGCGGCCGCCCTCCGCGAGATCTTCGCGTCCCATCCGGAGGCGGTGCCGCCGACCGGTTGGGAGGCGGTGCGGTCCTTCGAGGCGGAGCACGGCACCGTGCTCCCGGAGCCGTACCGCACGTTCGTGGCGGAGATCTGTGACGGACTGCGCGCGGGACCGCCCTACTACGGTCTGCTGCCCCTCGCGGAAACGCCCTCGGACTGGGGCTCGGGCCGCCCTGAGCGCCTGCTCGCCGAGCCTTTTCCGCTCACGGAGGCATGGCTGTGGGAGGCGGAGGAGGAGCAGCGCGAGGAGGAGTTGTCGGAGCGGGAGTACTCAGAGAGGGAGTTGCCGGATCAGGAGTTCGAGGCCCGGGTGGACTCCGTGTTCGACCACGGTTCCCTACTGTTGGGCACCGACGGCTGCGGCATGTACTGGCACTTGATCACCACCGGCCCACAGCGCGGTCACGTCTGGCTGATCGACGAGAACGGCGCGATACCCTTCGGCACCCGGCCGGGCACCTCCCTGATGCCGGGCACGCCCGGTTTCGCGGGGTGGGTGGCCCACTGGGCGCAGGGCAGCTCCTGGTTCACGTCCTGAGCCGCCCGAGAACAGCTGAGGTCACTCCGCCGGGGACAGGGCCACCGCGATCTCCTCGTGCAGCTCCAGCGGCAGCCGCGTGTCCCATCGGTCCGCCGCCTCGGCCGCCAACTCGCGGCTCCACCGCCAGCTGTTCGCGGCCGCTGTGCGGAGGGCGTCAGGGGTCAGGGCGCCGGTCGTCGTGGCGTACCGCTCGACGTCCTCGGCCGGCAGGTCCGCCTCCAAGGCGCGGCTCGGGGTGAGCCAGTGGGTCGTCGAGCCGCGCAGCAGGCGGCAGAGCTTCAGTTGGAGCGGGGCGATGACGGCGTGCAGCAGGTTGTGGGCGCGGGCTGTCTCGCCCCGGGCCTGGATGTGGGCCAGCATCAGGGTCCAGTTGGCCAGTTCGTCGGTGAGCTGCTGGGCGGTGGTGGCGGGATCCGGCGGGCGCAAGGTGGCCAGGTCGCGGGCGGCGGCGGTGAGGTGGCCGGAGCGGTCGAGGAGGACGGCGGCTTCGGGGCGGGGGAAGTGGACCTGGCCGCGCCAGGTGGCGATCTCGGCGACGCCGGGGCCGGTGGGCTCCACATGGAACTCGCCGCGCATCAGGTCGTCGAAGACCACGGCGAGGATGCCGTACATGTTCGTGTACGCGAGCTTCAGCGGGGCCAGCCGCTCCACGAACTCCCGCCCGTCGAAGGCGTCGGCGTCCTCCTCGCGTACGTACAGGCACGCGTCCAGGTCCGAGTGGGCATCGGCCTCGCCGAGCGTCCAGGAGCCGTAGAGGAGGACGCCCTCGATCCGGTGGTCGGCCTCGGCCGTCGAGCGCAGCAGCTCGATGCGGCGGTTCAGGGCCTCGGCGGGCAGGGGCGTACGAGAGGGGAAGGCGGTGCGGGGTGTGCGGGCGGGGCGTGCGTGCGGCATGGCCGGGTCTCCCGAGTGGGTGGGTGGGCATACGAACGAGGCCCGGCAGCCGATGCCGGGCGGCTCACGGTCCCGGTGCGGGACCTCGTTCGTCGCTCAGGAAACGCCCATGAGGGGCAGCCTAGGGGAGGGGTCCGTCAGCCGTCGCGGCGGTATTCCGGAGTGAAGATCAGGCCCGTGAGGGACCGGAAGACCGCCTCCGGCTCCCGGCCCTCCGTCGCGTCCGCCAGGTTGCCGCTGAGCAGCAGGGTCGCGAAGCCGTGCGCCAGGGACCAGGCGGCCACCCCCGCGAGGCGGTCGTCCTCGCCCCGGCCGCCCGGCGGGAGGTCCGCCACGCCCGCGCGCAGCGCCTCGGTCGCCCGCGCCTTGGCGGCGAGCAGCTCCGGATCGTCGGCGCGGTAGAGGTCCGGCTGGAACATCACCTGGAAGTGCGCGGGGTGCGTCGCCGCGAACCGTACGTACGCCACGCCCCGCTCCCGCAGGTCCGGCGCCCCGGCCAGGGCGTCGGCGAACAGGGCGTACCCCTCGGCGGCCACGGCGGTCAGCAGGCCCGTGCGGTCCTTGAAGTGGTGCGCGGGAGCGGCGTGCGAGACACCGGCCCGGCGGGCCAGGTCACGCAGGCTCAGGGCGGCCGGACCGTTCGCGGCGATGACGTCCAGGGCGGCGGCGAGGATGGCGCGCCGCAGGTCGCCGTGGTGGTAGGTGCGCTCGTGCTCGCTGCCACTGCTCCTACTGTTGCTCATGGCGCCACCCTAGCCAGGATCTAGCCATTGACAAGTTGTGGTGGTGTGCGCATGCTGAGGATTCGATCTAGTCACTGGAAAGATTCGAGCTGAGGCGGAGACCATGACCGGAGAAGCGTCCCGCGTGCGGCAGATGTGGCACCTCCTGGAGCCCCTGCACGCCGTCCTGTACTACGCCCCCGCCGCCTTCGAGGAGGCCGCAGCGCTGGGGTACGACACCGAGGAGCGCTGGGCGAGCTACTTCGCGTGGCGCGCGGCCCCGCTCGGTGCGGCGGGCGCGGAGGAGGTGGTTCGGGCATTCCACAGCTTCGCCCCGGCGACGGTGGCGCGGTACGTACCGGCGAGCTGGGAGACCGCCCCGCCCGAGGCCGTCCTCGCGGCCCGTCTCCGGGCGGTCGACCGGGCCTACCGGGCGCTGTTCGGGGACCGGCGGGTGGAGGGCACCGGGTTCGCGGAGGCCGCCGCGCTGGCGCGCCGGGCGGCGGAGGCGGTGACCTCAGGTGTCCTCGGCGGCCTCGGCCCCGCCAACTCCGCCCTGCCCTGGCCGGACGCCCCGCACCTGACGCTCTGGCACGCGGCGACCGTCCTGCGCGAGCACCGGGGCGACGGGCACATCGCCGCGCTCGGAGCGGCCGGCCTCGACCCGGTCGAGTCGCTGGTCTCCTTCGCGGCGGTCGGCGCCGCCCGCCCCGAGGTCTTCGCGAGCCGTGGGTGGGGCGAGGAGGAGTGGGGCGCGGCCCGGCGGCGGCTCCAGGAGCGCGGGCTGCTGGCGGCGGACGGTACGGCCACGGGGGCCGGGCGCGAGCTGCGCGCGAAGGTGGAGCTGCGCACCGACGAGGAGGCCGCCGCGCCGTGGCGGGCCCTGGGGGAGGAGGGGCGCGTGCGGCTCGCGGAGCTGCTGGGGGAGCCGTGGCTGGAGACCATCGGCTCGGGGCTGCTGCCCGGCGAGAACACCCTTGGCATCGGCAAGGTATGACGTGCGCGGGAAAGGTGTGCCCCCATGCGGGGGAGGGGGGCGCGCGTGTGGTTCATCCGAGCTCGGGCTGCACGGCGATGGCGATCTTGCCGCGTGGACGTCGGCGGCCCTCGCCGACGGAACCGCCCTCCAGCAGCGTGTGCGCCTCCGCGATGTCGCCCAGCGGGAGCACCGCGCCGATGTCCGGCCGGAGTCCGCCCTGGTCGACCAGCCGGTCGAGGGCTTCGAGCTTCGCCCGGCCGGGGCTGACGAAGAGGAAGTGGTAGGTCGCGTTCACGCCCCACGCGGCGAGCAGGTTCTGCGGTTCGGGGGTGTCCACGATGGACACCACGCGGCCTCGGTCGACGAGGACCTCCGGGCTGCGGGTCAAGGTGTCCCTGCCCACGGTGTCCAGCACGACGTTCACCCCGCCCAGATCACGGACCTGCGGAACATAGTCACCGGCTGAGAAGTCGATCACGGTGTCGGCTCCCAGCCCGGTGACGAATTCGTGGTCCTTCGCCCGCGCGGTGGTCACCACCTCGGCTCCCAGCGCGTGGGCGACCTGGATGGCGGCCGAGCCGACCCCGCCCGCTCCGCCGTGCACCAGGACCCGTTCCCCGGCCTTCACCCCCGCTCGTTCGACCAGCGCCTCCCACGCCGTCACACCCACGAGCGCGAGACCGGCGGCCTCCGTGTGCGACAGCCCTGCGGGCTTGCGGGCGACCAGGGCCTGGTCGACCACGTGGAACTCGGCGTACGTCCCTTGCCCGACGAGCACCGGCGCCAGATACCAGACCTCGTCGCCCGGCCGGAAGTCGTCCGCCCCGGGGCCGGTCCCGACCACCACCCCGGACACGTCGTTGCCGATCACCGCCGGCAGCGCCACCTGGTCGCGGTAGTCGCCGCGCCGGGTCTGCAGGTCGAGAGGGTTCACGGACGTGGCCAGCACCCGCACCAGCACCTGGCCGGGGCCGGGAGTGGGTCTCGGCAGCTCCCGGGCGGCGAACGCGTCCTCCGCGCCACCGAAGCGGACCAGTTGCATCACACGCATCGAGGTCGACATGCGACAACCTTAGATCTAGATATCGTGAATTATCAATATGTCAGTGCGTTACGATCGTCGCATGTTCTCGGAGGCGGAGTTGCTGGCTGTGTTTCGGGCCCTGTCCAACCCCGCCCGGCGCCAGATGCTTGTCTGGCTCAAGGAGCCGATGAGCTTCCCCGGCCAGAAGCCGGACGACGTCGGGATCGGCGTCTGCGTGACCGACATCCAGCAGCGCGCCGGCCTGGGGCAGTCGACCACCTCGCAGTATCTCGCGATGCTGCGGCAAGCAGGGCTGGTGGTCGCCACCCGACGGGGCAAGTGGACCTACTACCGCCGCGACGAGACGAACATCGCCCGCCTCCTGGACACCCTGCGCGACGTGTTCTAGATCTGGCGCTGCCCAGACCCCGTGCCGCCCAGACCCCGTGCCGCCCAGGTGCCGTGCCGCCCGGATCCCGTGCCGCCCGGATCCCGTGCCGTTCGGACGCCGTGCCGTTCGGGCCGGAGCGCCGTCTGCTGAAGCGGAGTCATGGAACCGCCCCTGACGGGGAAGACGCCCATAAGATTCTGAGCGTTCGGCTTTCTCCCCGTCAGGATGGCTTCACGTGATATCTCCCCGTACGTACCGAGCCGCGGCCCTCCCCGCCCTCAGCGCCCTCGTCGTGCTCGCCCTGGCCGGCTGCGACCCCGACGACCTCGCTGCGGAGAGCGGCGGCAGCACGAGCGGCAGCGCCAGCGGCGGTGCGAACGGGGGCGGGGCGCAGTCCGCCAAGGGGTTCGGGGTCAGCCCACTGGACAACCCCGACGGTACGAAGCCGGGCCTGGCCCCCCTCACCGGCGACGCCGACCGGGCCGCCGCCCGCAAGATCATCGAGAAGGTCGCCACCAAGGGGCGCGGCCCCAAGACCGGCTACGAGCGGAGCAAGTTCGGGTCCGCGTGGAAGGACGGGATCGACGGCATCCCGCTCGCCCGGAACGGCTGCGACACCCGCAACGACCTCCTCGCCCGCGACGGCAAGGACATAGAGCACCGCTCCGGCTCCAACTGCGTCGTCGTCTCGCTGAAGCTCAAGGACCCCTACACCGGCAAGTCCATCGACTGGCGCAAGCAGCGGGCGACCGAGGTGCAGATCGACCACGTGATGCCGCTCTCCTACAACTGGCAGATGGGCGCCGCCCGCTGGAACGAGACCAAGCGGCAGCAGATCGCCAACGACCCGCTCAACCTTCTCCCGGTCGACGGCCCGGCCAACAGCGCCAAGCGCGACTCCGGACCGGCCGCCTGGCTGCCGCCGTACAAGCCGGTCCGCTGCTCGTACGCGGTGCGGTTCGCCCAGGTCTCGCTGAAGTACGACCTCCCGGTCACCGCCTCGGACAAGCAGGCCATGCTCGCCCAGTGCGGGGGATGAGCCGGCCGTACTGCGGGACCACGGTCCGTGGTCCCGCAGGATGATGCCCAGGGCGTGTCCGGCGGATCTTGACCGGGTCCGCGACGTCTGGCACGGCACCTCGCGGCGTTGCCGAAACGCCCGAATCGCTCCGCGATGAGGACGTTCCAGCGCCTTGCGATGCACCGCACCGGACGCCGCGGCCTATCCGGCCCTGATCCGCCGGACACGTCCTAGACCTTGCCGCCGCAGATCACGTTGTACGGCCGGCCCATCGCCATCATCAGCTGCATCGGCTCCGTGGTCGCCGCCGGGCACTCCTTCTTGTCCTCGACCAGGGCCAGCACCTTGAAGGCGTCCGACCCGGCCGACGCGCAGGCGATCTCCTTGGCGGTCGACGTGATGCAGTCGCCCTTCACCAGCTGCCCGCCGCCGGCACCCGCGTCGCCGGGGTGGTCACCGGTCAGGTTCCGGCCGCAGACGGTGTTGGTGGGGATGCCGCTGCTCTTCTTGTCGTCGCCGGAGCCGAAGACCCGGGAGACCTGGATGATCAGGTCCGTCCCGGCCGGGCACTGGATCGCGTTGGGCATGATGCTCGCGCTCTTGATCTCCAGCGCCTCGAAGGTTGCCCCGGCGTCGTCGCAGTCGAACGCGCGGTAGCCGTCCGGCTTGTTCTCCGGGTCCGGCCCTCCGCAGTCGCCGACCTCCCACGAACCGCCCTTGCCGTCCGAGGCGGAGGAGGGGGACGAGGACGAGGAGGACGAGGAGGAGTCCTTGTCACCGAAGACCTTGGACGCGCCGTAGCCCAGGCCGAGAATCACCGCGAGCACCAACAGGCTCTGCAGACACCCGGCTCCTCTCCGGGGGCGGGACGGCGTGCTGCCTGGCTGGCTCATGGTGCTGCTCCTCATGGTGTGGTGCACGGGTACGACGTCACGGCGTACGAAGCCATGCGTACGAAGTCACGGGTGGGGACGCGGCATGGACACCTCACGGTTCCCCGGTGCGGGCTTCCGGGGAGCGGCTGCCGGGTCGGCCGCCACGAAGGCCCGGCGCATAGAAAACCCCTGTTCGCAGACGGTACGGGCCGCCTAACGTCGGCCGCATGGAACTGCACGTCACCACGCTCGCCGAGCGCCCCGAACTCACCGACGCCCTGGACCGGATGCCGGACAACTGGCCGGAGTTCGTCCTGGAGGACATCGTCGGCTGGGCCAACTTCGGCCGGATCGCCGTCGAGTTCCCGCAGTACGTCCTGGTCGCCACCGACCCGGACGGCGCCGTGGTCGCCCGCGCCTACAGCGTCCCCTTCGAGCTGAACGCCCCCGGGCGCGGCAAGCTCCCCGCCGACGGCTGGGACCGGATGCTGCTGTGGGCGTTCTCGGACCTGCGGCGCGGGCGGACCCCCGACACCGTCGGCGCGCTGGAGATCACCGTGGCCACCGGCCACCAGGGCAAGGGGATCTCGGGCCGGATGCTGGCCGCGATGCGGGAGAACGCGGGGCTCCACGGCTTCGGCGAGGTCGTCGCCCCGGTGCGGCCGAGCGGCAAGCACCTGCGGGCCGCGCTGCCGATGGAGGAGTACGCCCGGCTCACCCGCGCCGAGGACGGGCTGCCCGAGGACCCGTGGCTGCGGGTCCACGTCCGGGCGGGCGGGGTCGTGGACTCGGTGGCCCCGGTGTCGATGACGGTGAGCGGGACGCTGGAGCAGTGGCGGGGATGGACCGGGCTGCCGTTCGACACGGAGGGTCCGGTGGAGGTGCCGGGCGCCCTGGTGCCGGTGCACTGCTCGCCCGCACACGGGTACGCGGTCTACACCGAGCCGAACGTGTGGGTACGGCACCGGGTGTGAGGAGCGCGTGTCCGGGGGAGGCCGCTCCGGGGGACAACTCCGGTGCGCCACCGCCCGGTCGGCGTTAGCGTGTGCCCCGTGCCGCACATCCCCGCTCTCCTCGTCATCGACATGCAGAACGCCCTGGTGGCCATCGCCCACCAGGGCGCCCGGACCGTCGCGAGGATCGCCGCACTCCAGGAGCGGGCCCGGGCGGCCGGCGTACCGGTGGTGACGGTCCAGCACCAGGACGACGAGCTGGAGCCGGGCACCGAGGGGTGGCGCATCGCCCCCGCACTCGCGCCCGCGCCGGGCGAGCCGGTCGTCCCCAAGTCGAGCCCCGACAGCTTCCTGGACACCGGACTCGACGCCACCCTGCGGGACATGGGGGTCACCGAGGTCGTCGTCACCGGGTTCGCCACCGAGATCTGCGTGGAGTCCACGGCCCGGCGGGCGCTGAGCCTCCGCTACGACGTGGTGCTCGTCGCCGACGCCCACACCACGTCACTCCGGCCCG
This sequence comes from Streptomyces cyaneofuscatus, assembly GCF_000718135.1. GTDB lineage: Bacteria > Actinomycetota > Actinomycetes > Streptomycetales > Streptomycetaceae > Streptomyces > Streptomyces cyaneofuscatus. The sequence continues at coordinate 255,175 of NZ_JOEM01000013.1, forward strand.
GCCCCGACTCCGACTCCGGCCCGTACGCCGCTCCGGAGGCGTCGATCGCCCACCACAACGAGATCTACCGGAACCTGCGCTTCCCCGGCCGCCGCATCCGCGTACTGCGCACGGCCGAGGTGGACTTCACGGCTGGACCGGCTGGACCGGCCGGAACGGCCCGCGTGGCTGGAACGGCGGACACGGCGGACACGGTGGGCGCGGCGACCGGCCGCCCCGCGGGGTCCACGGCAGGCTGACGGGCCGTACGGTGCCCTACGGTCACGCCCCGGTGACCTACTGGGCAACGGTTGGGCACAACCGGGGACGGTCTGTCGGCGCCGGTGTATACGCTCAGCTCACACGCCCGACTCACGTACGCCTCCCAGGAGCAGCACATGCACGGCTACGGCTATCCGCCGCAGCAGCCGCCGACGTCCCGGCCGTCCCCGGGGACGCTCACCACGCTGCGCGCGATCTTTGTTGTGCTGACCGTGCTGAGCTGCGGGTTCCTCGGGTGGGTGGCGATGCTGAGGCTCGCGGTCGTCACCCGTAAAGCCCGTGACTGGTGGCTGCTGGCCGTCACGCTGGTCCTCACCGTCGGCCTGTTCGCGTTCTTCGCGGCCCTGCCCGAGGAGGACCAGATGACGGACACCCAGGCGCTGGTCGGGGTCGGCTGGCTCATAGCGCTCCTCGTCGGCGTCATCACGTACTACCTGATCATGGAGACGCGGCACTTCGCGGCGCCCGGACCGTACGACACCCAGCAGCCGTCGGCCGGCCCCACGACCACCACCGTTCCGTACGGGCCGGCCGCCCATCAGCACCCGCCCGCCCAGGTCCGCAACCAGCCGCCCGTCCAGGCCCAGGCCCAGCCTCAGGCCCGTCCCCAGCCCCAGCACCCGACGCCGCCCGCCACCCCGAACCCGTACGCCGTCGACACCCCGACCCCCAGGCCCGCGCCCCAGCGGCTCGACCAGGTCCGGGCCGAGCTGGACGAGCTCAGCGACTACCTCCGCAAGGAGAACAAGGAGGGCGAAGGCCGGTGAGCAACCGGGTCATCGCCGGGCGGTACGAGCTGGCTTCCATCCTCGGCCAGGGCGGCATGGGCCAGGTCTGGACGGCGTACGACCAGCGCCTGGACCGCCGCGTCGCCGTGAAGCTGCTGCGCCCGGACCGGGTCGCCGGGCCCACCGGCAGCGACGCCGCCGACGAGCTGCGCCGCCGGTTCGTCCGCGAGTGCCGGGTCACCGCGCAGGTGGACCACCCCGGCCTGGTCACCGTCCATGACGCGGGCAGCGACGGCGAGGACCTCTACCTCGTCATGCAGCACGTGGAGGGCGCCGACCTCGCCGACCACCTCGCCGAGCGGACCCCGTACCCCTGGCCCTGGGCGGTCGCGGTCGCCGCCCAGCTCTGCGCCGTCCTGAGCGCGGTGCACGCGGTGCCGATCGTGCACCGCGACCTGAAGCCCCGGAACGTGATGGTCCGGCCCGACGGCACCGTCACCGTGCTCGACCTGGGTGTCGCCTCCGTCCTCGACACGGACACCACCCGCCTCACCCACACCGGTTCACCGATCGGCTCCCCGGCCTACATGGCCCCCGAGCAGGCGATGGGCGGCGCGGTCGGCCCGTACACCGATCTGTACGCCCTCGGGGTCGTCCTGCACGAACTGCTCAGCGGGGACGTGCCGTTCGCCGGGTCCACCGCGCTCGGCGTGCTGCACCGCCACCTCTACGAGCCGCCGGTCCCGGTCCGGCAGGCCCGCCCCGAGGTCCCCGCCGCCCTGGAAGCGCTCGTGCTGCGGCTGCTCGCCAAGGACCCGCAGGACCGGCCCGCCTCCGCGCAGGAGGTGTACGAGGAGCTGGCCCCGCTGCTGCCCCAGCACGGGACGCCCACCGCGCCCCTCGACCCGACCCGCCCCTTCCTGCGCCCGCACGCTCCCTGGCCGGACCGGGCCACGACCCCGGCCTCCGCGCCCGTACCCGCAGCCGTCTCCGTACCGTCGCAGGCCCAGGCAACCACCACCCCCTGGCCCGCCGTCGCCTCCCTCCTCTCCCCGCCCCCGCCGCTCACGGCGCCCACCAACTTCACCCCGCCGCCCGCCCGGCCGGACGTCGCCCAGGCCGTGGACGAGGTCAAGAAGCTGCTCGGCGAGGGCCGGATCACCCAGGCCGTGGACATCCTCGGCGCGATCCTCCCGGCGGCCGCCGCCGAGCACGGCGAGCGCTCCCCGGTCGTCCGCATCCTGCGCAAGCAGTACGCGGCGACGCTGATGGACGACGGACAGTTCCGCCGCGCCCTCCCGGAGCTGCGCCGCCTCGCGGAGGACCGCACCGCCGAGACCGGACCGGCCGACATCCAGGTCCTCCAGTTCCGTTACGACGCCGCCCAGTGCCTGGAGCAGCTCGGCGAGGCCACGGCCGCGCTCGGCGAGTACCGCGCGGTCCTCCCGTACTACGAGAACGCCTACGGGCCGGTCACCACCGACCCCGGCCGGGCGCTCGACATCCGGCACCGCATCGGGCAGCTCCTGCTCGCGGTCGGGGACCACACGGCGGGCCGCGCCCAGCTCCAGGCCCTGCTGTACGACGCGGAGCGCACGTACGGCCCGCACCACCCGCTCCCCGTGGACCTGCGCCGCCGCCTCAGCCACCAGCAGGACGTCCGGGGCGGCTGATTCCAGGGGTACGGCCGCCCCACATCCCCAACTCCTCCCGAATCGTTGGTCGAATCAGTGGCACCGATCACATCCACTGCCTACCATCGATCACCGCAAGGCTTGTGCACCGATGCACAAACTCTCCACGGGAGGCTCCTTTGCACCGCCGTCGTCGCACCGCGCTCGCCGTCTCCGCCGCAACCCTGCTGGCGGCCCCACTCCTGGCCGCCTGCGGCAACGAGGCCCACCCCGGTGCCGCGGCCGTCGTGGGCGGCGAGCGGATCGAGGTCTCGGCGGTCCAGGCCCAGGCGGCCGACGTCCGCGCCGCCCAGGAGAGCTCGCCCGAGGCCGCCCAGCTGGTCAACAAGTCGGGCCAGCTCAACCGCGCCAAGCTGCACGGGCTGATCTTCGGCCGGATCCTGGACAAGGCCGCCGAGGACGCCGGGGTCACCGTCACCCGCAAGGAGATCCAGGAGGCCCGGACCGCCGGGCGCGCGCAGTACGGCGGCGAGGAGCAGCTGCGGGCGATGATGCTCCAGCAGCGCTGGGTCGCCCCGGACCAGATCGACGGCGACATGCGCCAGGAGGTGCTGCTCCCGAAGCTGGCCAAGGCGCTCGGCGCGGACCTCGGCACCCCCGCCGGCCAGCAGGTCGTCGGCGAGGCGCTGACCAAGGCGTCGAAGCAGCTGAAGATCGACGTCAACCCGCGCTTCGGCGCCTGGGACGACCAGAAGATGCAGCTCGGCACCTACAAGGCGCCGTGGATCACCCAGGTCACCGAGTTCGCCCCGCAGGAGCCGGAGGCGGGTGCCTGAGCCGGTCGCCTGCGCCGGTCGCTTGAGGCAGTCGCTCGGGCGGGCGCCTGACCTCGGGACACGGCGGGTAGGTTCGCCGGGTGAACGCTGAAGCCCCCGGCACACCCACCGCCACCCCCGCCGCCCCCGGCCGTATCGTCCTCCTCACCGCCAGCCACCGGGTCGCGCCCGGCCTGCTGTCCTGGCCGGCCTGGCAGACGCTCCACGCGGCCGACCAGGTCCTCACCGCCGACCCGGACCACCCGCAACTGCCCTACCTCCGCGAGGCGGGCGTCCGCGTCGAGCACGCGGCGCCCACCGCCGACGAGCTGGTCGCCGCCTGCGCGGGCGGCCGCACGGTCGTGGTCGTGGTCGGCGGCGAGGGCGACAGCCGGCTGACCGACGGCCTGGCCCGGCTCGGCGGCTCGGGCCGGGTGGCCATGCCGGACCTGGAGCTGCTCCCCGGCTCGTACGACCTGCCCGGCGCCCGCCTCCTGGACCTGGTCCAGGTCATGGACCGGATCCGCCGCGAGTGCCCGTGGACCTCGCAACGTACGCACAAGGGCCTCGCGAAGTACGCCATCGAGGAGGCGTACGAACTGGTCGAGGCGATCGAGGACGGCGACCGGACCGAGCTGCGCGAGGAACTGGGCGACGTACTCCTCCAGGTCGTCTTCCACGCCCGCATCGCGGAGGAAGACCCCGAGGAGCCCTTCGACGTGGACGACGTGGCGGGCGGCCTGGTCGAGAAGCTGATCCACCGCCACCCGCACGTCTTCGGCGACGAGACCGCCGAGACCCCGGAGGACGTCCACGCGCACTGGCTCCGCACGAAGGCGATCGAGAAGCAGCGCACCTCGGTCACGGAGGGCGTCCCTCTCGGCCAACCGGGCCTGGCCCTCGCGGCCAAGCTCGGCAGCCGCGTCCGTACGGCCGGCCTCGACGTCCCCCTCCCGACGGGCGACACCATCGGCTACGAGCTCCTCGCCCTGGCTGTGTCCGCCGAGGCGAACGGCACCGACCCGGAAGCCGCCCTGCGCGCTGCGGCCCGGGCGTACAGAGACGCGATCGTTGCGGCGGAGGGCGGGGCGGGTTAGTACGGTGACCTGAGAGGTCGTACGAGGGGCGGGGGGATGGGTGTGGCCGGGGAACGGGAAGCGCCGGACGGCACGGTGGTGGGGGTAGGCAACTCCGTCTCGGGGGGCGCCTTTCACGCGCCGGTCGTCCAGGCCGGGACCCTCAACGGCGGCATGCACACCTACTACGGGCAGCAGCCGCCCTCCGGCCTGCCCCCGGTCGCCGACTGGCCCCGGCTCGACGCGGCCGACCCGATCGCCTCCGGCGTGCGGCGTACCCGGAGGATCGGCGACGAGCCACCGCTGCCCCCGTACGTCGCCCGGGACGGCGACGGTGTGCTGAAGGAGCGGGTCCGCACCGCGGCCAGGTCCGGTGGGCTGGTCCTGGTGACCGGCGAGCCCCTGTCCGGGAAGAGCCGGACCGCCTGGGCGGCGATGCTCACGAACCTGCCGGGCACGACCCGCTTCCTCGGCCCCGCGGCCGGCACGGATCTGCGCGGCCTGCCCGCCGTGCTGCGCGGCCGGGGCGAGGACCGGTGCGTGATCTGGCTGGACGAGCTGGAGGGCTATCTCGGCGACCACGGCCTGACCCCGGCGCTCCTCGCCGAACTCGTCCGCCTGCGCGTCCCGGTGATCGCCACGATGAGCGACGAGGCGTACGACGCCCACCGTTTCGGTGGACAGGCCCGCGCCAGGGTGCTGGTCGGCGTCGACCCGGTGGAGCTGAGCCGCGCGTGGACGAAGGACGAGCAGGGGCGGCTGCGCGAGGCGATCGAGGACCTGCGGCTGGGCGACGTCTACTACTGGAGTGGGGGCACCGACACCGCCGCGTTCCTCGCCGTCGGCCCGGAGCTGTGGGACGAGTGGTGGCGTGCCCGCCGCCCGAACGCCCACCCGCACGGCCATCTGCTGGTGCGCGTCGCCATGGACCTGGCTCGGTGCGGTACGGACGACACCGCCGTCCCGTCGAGTCTGCTGCGCGAACTGTGCGCGCTCTACGAGCAGGAGGCCGCGCAGGCGGCCGGGGAGTCGTTCGAGGACGCTCTCGCGTGGGCGTCCAAGGTCCGGCACGGCGTCACCGGGCTGCTGGTCCCGGGTGCGGAGCCCGACAGCTGGCGGTGCTTCGCCTCCCTGCACCGCGACGCGGTGTCCCGTCCGGACGCTCCGCCCGTGCCGCTGAACCTCTGGCTCCATGCCCTGGAAGCCGTCCGGGGCGATCCGGACCTGCGGGAACTCGTGGTGGATTGCGCCCAGAGCGAGTTGGAGCGTGTGGCGGACGGACGCCCGGAGGTCGGCCTGGTGCTCGGCCGCCTGTACGAGGCGACCGGACAGGCACAGTACGCCGAGGACTGGTTCCGGCACTCCGCCGACGCGGGCGGCGTGGAGGCTGCCGGCATCGTGGGGCGGGCACTGGCCGACCGTGGACAAGTCGTCCCCGCCATCACGTATCTGGAGCGCGCGGCGGAGGCCGGTGACGCCGATGCGCGGACCGACCTCGCCCTGCTGCTCGCCGATCGAGCGGTCTACTGGCTGGACCGGCTGGGCGAGTCCGGCGACGAGGGCGCGCAGGGGGCCGCAGACATGCTGCGGGCGCTCGTCAAGACCCCGCCCGATACCGTCGAGGAGTGACCGACACCCCCGCCTGCCCCCACCACACCCCCGCGCCCCGCGAAGACGCCCCAGCCGCCCCCGAACTCTTCACCTGGGAGTTCGCCACCGACCCCTACCCCGCCTACGCCTGGCTCCGCGAGCACAGCCCCGTGCACCGCACCGCGCTGCCCAGCGGGGTCGAGGCGTGGCTCGTGACCCGGTACGGGGACGCCAAGCAGGCGCTCGCCGACGCGCGGCTCTCCAAGAACCCGGCGAACCACGCCGGGTCCGCGGCGGCCAAGGGGAAGACGGGCATCCCGGGGGAGCGCAAGGCGGAGCTGATGACGCATCTGCTCAACATCGACCCGCCGGACCACACCCGGCTGCGCCGGCTCGTCTCCAAGGCGTTCACCCCGCGCCGGGTCGCGGAGTTCGCGCCCCGCGTGCAGGAGCTGACGGACCGGCTCATCGACCGCTTCATCGAGGACGGGGAGGCGGACCTCATCCACGACTTCGCCTTCCCGCTCCCCATCTACGCCATCTGCGATCTGCTCGGCGTCCCGCGCGAGGACCAGGACGACTTCCGGGACTGGGCGGGCATGATGATCCGCCACGGCGGCGGGCCGCGCGGCGGGGTGGCCCGGTCGGTGAAGAAGATGCGCGGCTATCTCGCCGAACTCATCCACCGGAAGAGGGAGAACCCCGGTGACGACCTGATCTCCGGGCTGATCCGGGCCAGCGACCACGGCGAGCACCTCACCGAGAACGAGGCCGCGGCGATGGCGTTCATCCTGCTCTTCGCCGGGTTCGAGACGACGGTGAACCTGATCGGGAACGGTACGTACGCACTCCTCCGCCACCCCGAACAGCGCGCCCGGCTCGAAGAGTCGCTGGCGGCGGGCGAGAGCGCGCTGCTGGCCACCGGGATCGAGGAGTTGCTCCGGTTCGACGGCCCGGTCGAGCTCGCGACCTGGCGGTACGCCACCGAGGCGCTGACGCTCGGCGGCCAGGAGATCGCGGCGGGGGACCCGGTGCTGGTGGTGCTGGCGGCGGCGGACCGGGACCCGGAACGGTTCGCGGATCCGGACGCGCTCGATCTGTCACGGAGTGACAATCAGCATCTCGGCTACGGTCACGGAATCCACTACTGCCTGGGGGCACCGCTGGCCCGGCTGGAGGGGCAGGCCGCGGTGGCGACCCTGCTGAGACGCCTTCCTGACCTGCGACTTGCCGCAGAACCTGGCGATTTGCGCTGGCGCGGCGGGCTCATCATGCGCGGACTGCGCACCCTGCCGGTGCAGTTCGAGCCCGGTCGCCGCCTCGAACAAAGTGACACGCTGTCACCTCTGTGACTTTCACGTGATCTGCGCTGCATCGACTTGTGACATGCGTTCGAGTCCCGCTAGGTTCACGGTTCGACGCGTCGGCCGCTGTTCACCGGTTGCCCACGCGTCACTTGTTCAACAGCTTCTTGCTCCTCAGTTCTTGCTTGTCAGTCTTGTCAGTTCTTGCTTGTCAGTCGCACGGAAGGCATATCCCATGGGCTCCGCGAACGGCAGACACCGCCGCCCTCGTCAGGCACCCGCCATCGTCGTCGCCGCAGGCGTGACCGGATCGGCCATCGCCATTCCGCTCCTCGGCGCGGCGGGCGCACACGCAGCCGACGCCACCACCTGGGACCGGGTCGCGGAGTGCGAGAGCGGCGGCATGTGGAGTGCCGACCTCGGCAACGGCTACTACGGCGGGCTCCAGTTCTCGCAGGAGACCTGGTCGGCGTACGGCGGCGACGCCTTCGCGGAGCGGGCCGACCTGGCCAGCCGCTCGCAGCAGATCGCCGTCGCCGAGAAGGTCCTGGACGACAAGGGCCCGCAGGCGTGGCCGAGCTGTGCGGTGATCTCCGGCCTCGCGGTGGACGGCAGCCTGCCCGGTGTCGACCCCGGTACCGCGCCCTCCACCGACCCCACCCAGGACCCGACGACCGCTCCGGCGGACGAAGCGGATGAAAAGGGTGAAGCGGGAGGTTCGGGCAACACGGGCTCGACCGGTACCACGGGCAAGACCGGCACCACGGACTCCACCGACAAGACGGACGGAACCGGCAAGGAGGAGAAGAAGGGCGGCGCCGACACCCTCGACCCCTCGGTGAAGCCTTCCACGCCCCCCGCCACCGGAAAGACCGGCACCCCCGGCTCTCCTGACGCCTCGCAGCCCTCCACCTCCGCGCCCGACGCCTCGCAGGGCGCCGACCGCACCGGCGGCAAGCACCGCGGCGCACCGGCCCCCGAGGAGGCCGGTGCGGTGGGTCAGGAGGACGGCCCCCGCGAGTCCGGCCGGCACGCCTCGCGGGGCGAGGGTGACGCGCGGGACGGCGGCGCGGTCACCGGTGGCGGCTACACCGTGCAGCCCGGGGACAACCTCTGGGCCATCGCGGACGCCCAGGAACTCCCCCAGGGCTGGACGGGCCTGTACGAGGCCAACAAGGACCTCCTGGGCTCCGACCCGGACCTGATCCTGCCCGGCCAGAGCTTGGATCTGGGGCTGGGTCAGAGCGCCGCGGAAGGTGCCGAGAACGGTGCCGAGACCGGCGCCGATGCGGGCGCCGGAACGGGCGCGGAGACGCCCGCGGCCAACTGATCGAATTCGGGAAAACACCCCAAAATCGCGGGTAGTTCAGAGGCCTATGTCCACTTATGCGTAAGTGAGACATGGGTCTCTTTGCTGCAACTGGCGTGTCGCGTCCGCCCGCTCGGCGCAGATCCCCTCCGACCTGCGGAAATGATCCGTCAGGGTGAGCAAGTAAGCGCCGATTGGACCAGTATGTCCATCTTTGAATGTCGGGGTTGCCTGTGTTTACGGTCGGAACCGCTCGCACCGCGGGCCCCGTCGACCGTCACGCCGAATCCTGCCGTCGGTCGAAGGGAACAGACGCGTAAAGCGCCGTAGGCAGGAGCGGGGGACCCAGGTAGGCCGCCGGGTCCGTACAGCCCCTTCGAAGTCGGGGACGTACGGGAACGGCTTGGGGTGAAGTCGCGCGCAAGGTCGCGCGACCGGGCAACTCATCAGCCCGAACCCGACAGCTCACCTCGTAGGCGTCGGTGAGGAGATCCGTTCCATGCTGCTGAACAGCAAGGGCAAGCACCGCCGCCCCTCGAAGACCGTCCGTTTCGCCACCCTCGCGGGCATCACCGGTGCCGCCGTGGCCGTCCCGCTGATGGGCGCCACCAACGCTTCCGCCGCCTCCGTCGAGACCTGGGACGCCGTCGCCCAGTGCGAGTCCGGCGGCAACTGGTCCATCAACACCGGCAACGGCTACTACGGCGGGCTGCAGTTCTCGCAGTCGAGCTGGGCCGCCGCCGGCGGTACGCAGTACGCCTCGCGCGCCGACCTGGCCTCCAAGGACCAGCAGATCGCCACCGCCGAGAAGCTCCTCGACATGCAGGGCCCGGGTGCCTGGGCCTGCGCCGGTGCCGGCGGCCTCACCAACGACGGTGTGGACCCGGGCGTGAACACCGGCTCCGGCCAGTCCGCGAGCAAGCCCGAGCAGGCGCAGCCCGAGCGCAAGGCCGAGCAGCCCACCACGCGCAGCGAGCAGCGCACCGCCCCGGCCGCCCCCAAGGCCGAGAGCTCCAAGAAGACCGTCACCACCCCGACCGGTGAGAAGGTCCAGAAGGGCGACGGTGAGTACAAGGTCAAGACCGGCGACACCCTGAGCAAGATCGCCGACAAGGAAGGCGTCAAGGGCGGCTGGAGCAAGCTCTTCAAGCTCAACGACGACATCGTCAAGGACGCGGACCTGATCTTCCCGGGTCAGCAGCTCCACCTGAAGTAACAGCCGGCTCTCCTCCCCTGAGGGAGGGGGTCCGGCGGCACCCTCCCTCGCACGGCTCCCCGGCCCGGCGCGCTACTCCCCCCGTGCGCGCCGGGCCGGGGTCTTTCCGTGAGAAGGGTGCCGGTCTTTCCGTGGGAAGGACGCCGACGGGGGATGGGGATGGAGAGATGGGGATGGGGGCGATCCGTTCACTTCTTGTCGGCATCGCACCCCCGCCGCTTGTTACCGCCCAGTAGATTTCTAGAGATTTGTCCCGTGATGCTGGCCCTTGGGTCCTTTTTCGTCCCAGGAGACGGGCGGTCGGCCGACTGACGCGGCCGGGCCGGTTAGGCTCGTGTCGCAAGGCCACAGTGACCCTGCACAACCAGCGTCATATCCCAGAAGGAGATGCCTCGTGCCGTCCATCGACGTCGTCGTAGCCAGGGAAATCCTCGACTCCCGGGGCAACCCCACGGTCGAGGTCGAGGTTGGCCTCGACGACGGCAGCACGGGCCGTGCTGCCGTTCCGTCCGGCGCCTCCACCGGTGCGTTCGAGGCTGTTGAGCTTCGCGACGGTGACCCCAACCGCTACCAGGGCAAGGGCGTCGAGAAGGCCGTCCTCGCCGTCATCGAGCAGATCGGCCCGGAGCTCGTCGGGTACGACGCCACCGAGCAGCGCCTCATCGACCAGGCGATGTTCGACCTGGACGCCACCGAGAACAAGGCCTCGCTCGGCGCGAACGCCATCCTCGGTGTCTCGCTCGCCGTCGCGCACGCCGCCTCCGAGGCGTCCGACCTGCCGCTCTTCCGCTACCTCGGCGGCCCGAACGCGCACCTGCTGCCCGTTCCGATGATGAACATCCTGAACGGCGGCTCGCACGCCGACTCCAACGTGGACATCCAGGAGTTCATGATCGCCCCGATCGGCGCGGAGTCCTTCTCCGAGGCCCTGCGCTGGGGCGCGGAGATCTACCACACGCTGAAGAAGGTCCTCAAGACCAAGGGCCTGTCCACCGGACTCGGCGACGAGGGCGGCTTCGCCCCGAACCTGGAGTCCAACCGCGCCGCCCTGGACCTCATCGTCGAGGCCATCACGGAGGCCGGTTACGTCCCGGGCCGCGACGTCGCACTCGCGCTCGACGTCGCCGCGTCCGAGTTCTACAAGGACGGCGTCTACGAGTTCGAGGGCAAGTCCCGCTCGGCCGCCGAGATGACCGAGTACTACGAGGAGCTCGTCTCCGCGTACCCGCTGGTCTCCATCGAGGACCCGCTGTACGAGGACGACTGGGCCGGCTGGAAGGTCATCACCGACCGCATCGGCTCCAAGGTGCAGATCGTCGGCGACGACCTCTTCGTCACCAACCCCGAGCGCCTGGCCCGCGGCATCGAGGAGGGCTCCGCCAACGCCCTGCTCGTGAAGGTCAACCAGATCGGTTCGCTGACCGAGACCCTGGACGCCGTCGAGCTGGCCCAGCGCAACGGCTTCAAGTGCATGATGTCGCACCGCTCCGGCGAGACCGAGGACGTCACCATCGCCGACCTCGCCGTCGCCGTGAACTGCGGCCAGATCAAGACCGGCGCCCCGGCCCGCTCGGACCGCGTCGCCAAGTACAACCAGCTGCTGCGCATCGAGGAGATCCTCGACGACGCCGCGGTGTACGCGGGCCGCTCCGCCTTCCCGCGCTTCAAGGGCTGACCCCTTCCCAGGGCTGACCCGCGGCCCTGGGACGGTAGCCTCCGCCCGTCCCCGCACCCGGTCCCGTACCGTGTGCGGGGACGGACGTGCGTAATGGGGAGGCGGGAGAACATGGCCGGGAAGGACCGCGACCGGTTCTCCACCGCGACCAGGCTGCGACTGCTCGGCGAGCAGACCGCGGCCCGCGTGTACCGCTCCCAGAACCGCCGCCAGGCCCGCCGTTCCCGGCTCACCGGCCGGGCCGCGTTCCTGGCGCTGGTGGTCTGCTCCCTGGTGGTCGCGCTCGCCTACCCGATGCGCCAGTACGTCTCCCAGCGCGACGAGATCGCCGAGCAGGAGCGGCTCTCGCAGGAGGCGAAGGCGCGCACCGAGGAGCTGCGGGACGAGAAGGCGCGGCTCCAGGACGACGCGTACATCATGCGGCTGGCCCGCCAGCACCTCCATTACGTCCTCCCCGGCGAGACCGGCTACATCGTGGCCGACCCCGACGCGGTGGAGGACCGCCGCGGAGAACCCGGCGAGAACCACCGCCCCTGGCACTCGAACGTCTGGGACGGCGTGGACAGCGCCGACCGCGACTGACGCCTCTCTCTGTCCCACGACCTCTCCCACGACCCTTCCCCCCGACGAGCTTTCGACGAGCTTCCGAGCAGAACCAAGGCAGGCATGGAAACGCCCCCTCCGCAGACCGAGTCCACCAAGCCCACCGACGCGGACATCGCCGCGTTCGAGCAGCAGCTCGGCCGCCCGCCGCGCGGCCTGCGCGCCATCGCGCACCGCTGCCCGTGCGGCAACCCGGACGTGGTGGAGACCCAGCCCCGTCTGGAGGACGGCACGCCGTTCCCGACGACGTACTACCTGACCTGCCCCCGGGCGGCCTCGGCGATCGGCACGCTGGAGGCGAACGGGGTCATGAAGGAGATGACGGCCCGTCTGGAGACCGACCCGGAGCTGGCCGCCGCCTACCGGGCCGCGCACGAGGACTACATCACCCGCCGCGACGCCATCGAGGTCCTGGAGGGCTTCCCCAGCGCCGGCGGCATGCCGGACCGGGTGAAGTGCCTGCACGTCCTGGTCGGCCACTCGCTGGCCGCCGGGCCCGGGGTGAACCCGCTGGGCGACGAGGCCATCGCGATGCTGCCGGAGTGGTGGGCCAAGGGCGCGTGCGTCACGCCGTGCGTGCCGAAGGACGAGGACGGCTGGACGGTGGACGAGGGCGACGGGGGCCACTTCGCCTTCCGTCCCGTCGACGGCCCCTCCGAAGGGCAGGGCGCATGACCAGGGTCGCCGCCGTCGACTGCGGTACGAACTCCATCCGGCTCCTCGTCGCCGACGCGGACCCCGCCACCGGCTCCTTCACCCAGCTGGAGCGCCGGATGACGATCGTCCGCCTCGGCCAGGGCGTCGACAGGACCGGCCGGCTCGCCCCCGAGGCGCTGGAGCGCACCTTCGCGGCCTGCCGCGAGTACGCCGAGGTCATCGAGGAGCTGGGTGCCGAACGCGTCCGCTTCGTGGCCACCTCCGCCTCCCGCGACGCCGAGAACAGCGCCGACTTCGTCTCCGGCGTCCGGGACATCCTGGGTGTCGAGCCCGAGGTGATCACCGGCGACCAGGAGGCGCAGCTCTCCTTCGACGGCGCCACCAAGGAGCTGACCGGCAGCGACCACCTGGAGAAGCCGTACCTGGTCGTCGACATCGGCGGCGGCTCCACCGAGTTCGTGCTCGGCTCGGACGGGGTCGAGGCGGCCCGCTCCGTGGACATCGGCTGCGTCCGCATGACCGAACGTCACCTGACCGTGGACGGCACCGTGATGGACCCGCCCACCCACGAGCGGGTCGCCGCGATCCGCGCGGACATCGACGCCGCCCTGGACGTGGCCGCCGGGACCGTCGCGCTGACCGAGGCGGCCACGCTGGTCGGCCTGGCGGGCACGGTCACCACGATCGCGGGGATCGCACTGGAGCTGGCGGAGTACGACTCCGAGGCCATCCACCACTCCCGGGTCTCCCGCGGCCAGGTCCGCGCCATCACCGAACACCTCCTCCAGTCCACCCACGAGGAGCGCGCCGCGATCCCCGTGATGCACCCGGGCCGGGTCGACGTGATCGCGGCGGGCGCCCTCGTCCTGCTCGCCGTGATGGAGCGGACGGGCGCGCACGAGGTCGTCGTCAGCGAGCACGACATCCTGGACGGCATCGCCTGGAGCGCCGCGTAATCGAGCTGTGGGCGGCGGCGCGGGGCCGCCCCGCACTCACAGGGAGCGGTAGACGTCCCGCCGGTCGCCGACCTTGACGACGAGGATGATCAGCTCGCCGTCCTCCACCTGGTAGGCGACCCGGTAGCTGCCCACCCGGAGCCGGTAGAGCCCCGACGGGCCGGTGAGCTTCTTGATGTCGGCGTCCTCGCGGTACGGGTCGTCGCCGAGCGCCGTCAGCGCGGCGAGGATGCGCATGGCGGCGGGCCGGTCGATGGCCCGGAGCTCTCGTTGAGCCGCCGCGGTGAACCGGAACGCGTACTTCACGCCGCGCCGTCAGCGCGCTCGGTGAACAGGTCCGCCAGCAGCTCCGCCATCGTGACGGTCGGGCCGCCCTCGGCCAGGACCGCTTCCGCCTCCCGGGCGAGCAGCACGTCCGCCGCTTCCTCCAGCGCGTCGAAGTCCGCGATGGGCACCAGTGCGGCGACGGGCTCGCCGTTGCGGGTGATCACCGTGGGCGTGCCCGCCTCGGCGGAGTTGATGTGGTCCGCCAGGTGCGCGCGGGCTTCCCGTACAGTCACAGTGCTCTCGGCCATGGAAATAGTGTACGCGTATTCGTGTACACGCGTACGGGGTCGTCGTCGGCGAGCAGGACAACCTCGACGGCATCGCCTGGAGCGCCGCGCAAGAGTCCGCTGGGGGCGCACGACATGACCGACACCGGCACGCCGCGTGGGGCCGTCGAGCTGATGGAACGCCATCAGGTGGCCGTCTATCTCGCCGCGATGGCCTTCGGCGCCCTTCTCGGTCTCGCGGCGCCTTCCTTCGGGCCGGGTCTTGAGCACCTCATCAACCCCGTCCTGGGCGCGCTCCTGTTCGTGACCTTCCTGCAGGTCCCGGCGGCCGAGCTGCTGCGCTCGCTGCGCGACGGGCGGTTCCTCTCCGCCGCGCTGATGGTGAACTTCGTGGTGGTGCCGGCCGTCGTCGCCGCGCTGTTCACGTTCCTGCCGGCCGACCGGGCGGTGCGGCTCGGGGCGCTGCTCGTGCTGCTCTGTCCGTGCGTCGACTACGTGATCGTCTTCAGCGGTCTCGCCGGAGGGTCGGCCCGCCGGCTGCTCGCCGTGACCCCGGTCCTGCTGGTCGCGCAGATGGTGCTGCTACCGGTGTTCCTGTACGCGTTCCTCGGCTCCGGGCTCGCCGACATCGTGGAGGCCGGACCGTTCCTGGAGGCGTTCGCCTTCCTGATCGTCATCCCGCTCGTGCTGGCCTGGGGGCTTCAGGGCTGGGCGGGGCGTCGGGAGAGCGGGCGGAAGGTGTCGGACGCGGCGACCACGACGATGGTCCCGCTGATGGCCGCGACCCTGCTGGTGGTCGTGGCCTCCCAGGTGCCGAAGGTGGGCGGGAACCTCACCGACGTCGCCGCGGTCGTCCCCTTCTACGCGGCGTTCCTGGTGGTGATGGCCGTCGCCGGGAAGGTCGTGGCCCGGCTCTTCCGGCTGGATGTGCCCGGTGGGCGGGCGGTGGTCTTCAGCGGGGCGACGCGTAACTCCCTGGTGGTCCTTCCCCTCGCGCTGGCCCTCCCCGACCCGTACGCGATCGCCGCCGTCGTGGTGGTCACGCAGACCCTCGTCGAGGTCGTCGGCATGGTCCTCTACGTCCGCGCCGTACCCCGCCTCCTGCCCGCTCAGCCGCAGCGTCACCTGCACCTTTGAGCCGCCCCGGGGCCCTGCTGGGCCGCTCGGGGGACCCTTCCGGAGAGGCGCCGCGAGAAAGTTCGTGAACTTCTTCACAAGGAATTCGGCCCTCTTGGGCGAAGTTCGTCCCCGCAAGGGCCGCCCGGGCCGCAGGAGGGCCCTCGTGGAAGGCGTACAGGCGCGTTCCGGGGGTGTTGCGCAGGTGTGAAAAGGGGTGCCGTCGCGGTGCTCCTGGAGGGCCAAGGGCCAGCTCACAGGCGGTCAGGAACGTTTCCCGGGGTGCTGCGGTTCCCCTGCGGGGTCATGACCTGGGTCACGTGGGCGGCGAAGTGTAGCAGAGGGTGGGTGAATCCTTGTGAAGGGGCTCACGAGCACCCCCCTGAGGGGAGGTGGATACTCGATGGCATGAGCACCACGGAGCGTCCCAGGATCCTCGTTGTAGGCGGTGGGTACGTAGGCCTGTACGCAGCTCGTCGCATTCTGAAGAAGATGCGATACGGAGAGGCGACCGTCACGGTCGTCGACCCGCGGTCGTACATGACGTACCAGCCCTTCCTCCCCGAAGCTGCCGCAGGCAGCATCTCGCCTCGGCATGTCGTCGTCCCGCTGCGACGCGTGCTGCCCAAGGCTGAGGTTCTCACCGGTCGTGTCACGACCATCGACCAGGACCGCAAGGTCGCCACGGTCGCGCCGCTCGTCGGCGAGGCCTACGAGCTGCCCTTCGACTACCTGGTCATCGCGATGGGCGCGGTCTCCCGTACCTTCCCGATCCCCGGCCTCGCCGAGCAGGGCATCGGCATGAAGGGCATCGAGGAGGCCATCGGCCTGCGCAACCACGTCCTGGAGCAGCTGGACAAGGCTGACTCCACGACCGATGAGGACGTCCGCCGCAAGGCGCTCACGTTCGTCTTCGTGGGCGGCGGCTTCGCCGGCGCGGAGACCATCGGCGAGGTCGAGGACATGGCCCGCGACGCGGCGAAGTACTACACCAACGTGAAGCGCGAGGACATGCGCTTCATCCTGGTCGACGCCGCCGACAAGATCCTTCCCGAGGTCGGCCCGAAGCTGGGCGCCTACGGCAAGGAGCACCTGGAGAGCCGCGGCGTGGAGATCTACCTCTCCACCTCGATGGACTCCTGCGTCGACGGCCACGTGGTGCTCAAGAACGGCCTGGAGGTCGACTCCAGCACCATCGTGTGGACCGCCGGTGTGAAGCCGAACCCGGCGCTCGCCCGCTTCGGTCTGCCGCTCGGCCCCCGCGGCCACGTGGACACCTCCGAGAAGCTCCAGGTGCAGGGCACCGACTACATCTGGGCCGCGGGCGACAACGCCCAGGTGCCGGACATGGTCGGCCGCCGCGCCGGCAACCCGAACGCCTGGTGCCCGCCCAACGCCCAGCACGCGCTGCGTCAGGCGAAGGTCCTCGGCGACAACGTGATCTCCGGCATGCGGGGCTTCCCGCAGAAGGAGTACAGCCACGCCAACAAGGGTGCGGTCGCCGGTCTCGGCCTGCACAAGGGCGTCGCGATGATCGTCATGGGCAAGGTGAAGATCAAGCTCAAGGGCCGTCTCGCCTGGTACATGCACCGCGGCTACCACGGCATGGCGATGCCGACCTGGAACCGTAAGATCCGGATCTTCGCCGACTGGACCCTCGCGGTCTTCCTGAAGCGCGAGGTCGTCTCGCTCGGCGCCATGGAGACGCCGCGCGAGGAGTTCTACGAGGCCGCCAAGCCGGCCCCGGCTCCCGCCGTCGCCGCCAAGTCCGAGGGCGAGAAGGCCAAGGCCTCCTGACCCCCCGGTGACGCGCTCCGCGGGGAGCGCACCGTACGACGCCCGAAGGGGCCGTCCGCCATCCGTGGTGCGGACGGCCCCTTCGGCGTATCCGTGGCCGTGTCCACCGTGGGCGGGCGCGCGTTTTGCCCTTTCGTTGCCCGGTAGCGGGATGACGGAGCGTGGAGGGAGAGTTGACACAGACGTACCTCGTCGTGGCACCGATCCCTGCCACGGCGGGACTATGGGCACGTACATACGCATCGGGCTTGTTGTGTTTGTCGGGAACACCACCACGGAGGTGTGCGCCATGGCACGCGCCGCATCGCGGCTGACCGCTCTTGCCGAAGAGCTGCTCTCGGAACCCCTACCGGTCCGCATCCGGGCCTGGGACGGCAGCGAATCGGGTCCGCCCGGCGCCCCCGTCCTCGTGATCCGCCACCGCCGCGCCCTGCGCAGACTCCTGTGGAAGCCCGGCGAACTGGGCCTGGCCCGCGCCTGGGTGGCCGGGGAGATCGATGTCGAGGGCGATCTGTACGAGGTGCTCGACCGGATCGCCGGGCTCCTGTGGGACCGGGGCGCCGACGCCAAGGACGCCGTCCACCCGGTCCGCGACCCCGCCGTACGCGCCTTCGCCCGCGGCCTCCTCCAGCTGGCCGGCCCCTGGCCGCCGCCCGCCCCGCCCGCCGAGGAGGTCCGCCGCCGCACCGGCCCGCTGCACACCAAGCGGCGGGACAAGGAGGCCATCAGCCACCACTACGACGTGGGCAACGACTTCTACGCCCTGGTCCTCGGCCCGTCCATGGTCTACTCCTGCGCCTACTGGCAGGACGGCGGGACCCTGGAGGACGCCCAGCGCGACAAGCTCGACCTGGTCTGCCGCAAGCTCGCCCTGAAGGAGGGCGACCGCCTCCTGGACGTCGGCTGCGGCTGGGGCTCCATGGCCATCCACGCCGCCCGCGAGTACGGGGCGCGGGTCACCGGCATCACCCTCTCCCAGGAACAGGCCACCCACGCCCGCAAGCGCATCGCCGAGGAGGGGCTGACCGACCGGATCGAGATCCGCGTCCAGGACTACCGGGACGTACGCGACGGACCGTACGACGCGATCTCCTCGATCGGCATGGCCGAGCACGTCGGCTCGGTCCGCTACCGCGAGTACGCCGAGGACCTCTACGCCCTCCTGAAGCCCGGCGGACGCCTGCTGAACCACCAGATCGCCCGCCGCCCCGAGAAGGACGAGGACGCCTACCGCATCGACGCGTTCATCGACTCCTACGTCTTCCCCGACGGCGAACTCGCCCCCCTCGGCCGCACCCTGGCCACCCTGGAGGAGGCCGGGTTCGAGGCCCGGGACGTGGAGGCGATCCGCGAGCACTACGCGCTGACGCTGCGCCGGTGGGTGGCCAACCTGGAGCGCCACTGGGAGCAGGCGGTACGCGCCACCTCCCCGGGCCGGGCCAGGGTCTGGCGGCTCTACATGGCCGCCTCCGCGCTCTCCTTCGAGCACAACAAGATCGGCGTCAACCAGATTCTCGCGGTGCGCCCGCTGGAGGGCGGCTCCTCCCGGCTGCCGCTGCGCAGCCGCGCCTGGACGGAGGAGGCGGCGAGGGCGGACGGCTGACCCGTACGCGTACCTCCGGACACGCCCGAGGGGCCGGTGCTCCGCTCTCCAGCGGTGCACCGGCCCCTCGTCGTCCCTGTCCCGTCCCGGTCCCCGGGGAGCTCCGGCTACTCGGTCTTGATCGCCGTCAGCATGTTGAGCTTCGCGGCGCTGCGGGCGGGCCACAGCGAGGCGAGGACGCCCACCAGGCCGGCCAGGGCCAGGAAGATCGCCAGGCGGTCCCACGGGATGACCAGGGCGTAGCCGGGGATGTCGGCGGCCAGGGTCCGGCCGATCGCCCAGCCGAGGAAGACACCGAGGCCGACCCCGATCACCGCGCCGAAGACCGAGATGACGACGGCCTCCAGGCGGATCATGCGCTTGACCTTGGCCCGGTCGAGACCGATCGCCCGCAGCATGCCGATCTCCTGCTGGCGCTCGAACACCGACATCGCGAGGGTGTTGACGACCCCGAGGACGGCGATCAGCAGGGCCATGGCGAGCAGCCCGTACATGATGTTCAGCGCGGTGTTCACGAAGCCGCCGAACATGTCACGGATGTCCTGCCGGTCCATGACGCTCATCGCCGGGTTGTCGCCGAGCGCGTCCACGATGGACTGCTCGTTGGCCTGGCTCGCGCCGCCGTCCGTCTTGATCCAGATCTCGCGGATCTCGGGGCGGGAGGAGGCGCTGTGCCGGTCGGCGAGCTCCTTGGGGATCATGAAGGGCGAGAGGAACTCGTTCTCCTTGTAGAGCGCCCCGATCGTGACCTCGCCCTTCTTCTCGTCGTCGAACTGCACGGGAAGGGTGTCGCCGGTCTTCCAGCCGTTCGACTTCGCCGTCTTGGAGCCGACGGCGACCTGGCCGTCCTTCAGCGTGGCGAGTGAACCGGAGACGGTGTCCAGGGCGAAGACCTTCTCCACGTCGCCCGGGGTGACGCCGGAGGCGGAGTGGTACTCCCCGTCCACCTGGAGGGACGAGGCCTGCTGCGGGGAGAGCGCGGAGACGCCGTCCGCCTTCGACAGGGCGGTGAGCGCCGACTTGTCGAGGGAGTCGCCA
Organism: Streptomyces cyaneofuscatus; assembly: GCF_000718135.1. GTDB lineage: Bacteria > Actinomycetota > Actinomycetes > Streptomycetales > Streptomycetaceae > Streptomyces > Streptomyces cyaneofuscatus. The sequence goes on from NZ_JOEM01000013.1 coordinate 275,107, forward strand.
CTGGCCATCGAGACCATGTAGTCGGCCTTGATGTTGTCCGTGGTCATCTTGTCGATGGCCTGGCCGAGGGTGACGCCGAGCACCGAGATGCCGGTGACCAGGGTCAGCCCGATCGCCAGGGCGGAGGCGGTGGCTCCGGTACGCCGGGGGTTGCGGACCGCGTTCTGCGAGGCCAGCTTCCCGGAGACACCGAACAGCTTGCTGATCGCCGGCCGCACCAGGGCGATGACCGGGCGGGAGAGCAGCGGGATCAGGATGATGATCCCGATCAGGGCCAGGAACGCGCCGCCCGCGACCAGGTACCGGCCGTTGGTCCCGCCGGTCGCCGCGCCGCCCACGATGCCCACGGCACCCAGCAGGGCGATGAAGCCGCCGATCGAGTTCCGTACGACCAGGGACTTGACCGAGGCGGTGGCGTGCACGCTGCTCATCGCGGCGACCGGGGCGATCTTCGCGGCCCGGCGGGCGGGCAGCCAGGCGGCCAGGATCGTGATCACGATGCCGACGGCGAAGGCGGAGAGGACCGCGGTGGGCGAGACGATCAGCGGTCCCGCCGGGATCTTGCCGCCGAGGAGGCCCATCGCGGAGCGCAGACCGGTGGCGAGGCCCAGGCCGAGGGCGAAGCCGATGACGGAGGCGAGCGCGCCGACGACGGCGGCCTCGATCAGCACCGAGCGCTTGACCTGGCGGCGCGTGGCACCGATGGCCCGCATCAGGGCCAGCTCACGGGTGCGCTGGGCGACCAGCATGGTGAAGGTGTTGGCGATGAGGAAGATGCCGACGAAGAGGGCGATGCCCGCGAAGGCCAGCAGCATGGCGTTGAGGTTGCTGAGACCGGACTCGATCTGCTCGGCCTGCTCGTCCGCGAGGGCCTTGCCGGTCTGCGCGGTGGCTTCCTTCGGCAGCAGCGGCGTGATGGTGTCCAGCAGCTTCTTGTCGGAGGCGCCCGCGGCGGCGGTAACGGTGGCGTTCTGGAAGACGCCGGGCTTCAGGTAGAGCTTCTGGGCGGTGGCGGTGTCGAAGAGCACCAGGCTGCCGCCCGCATTGACCGCGCCGTCCTCGGTGGTGAAGACGCCGGAGAGGGTGTACTCCTTCACCGGGCCGTTGGTGGCGACCCGGACCGGGTCACCGACGCGGTACTTGCCCTTGGAGGCGGTGTCCTTGTCGAGGGCGATCTGGCCGTTCTTCACGGGGCCGCTGCCCTGGGTGAAGTCGTACGCGCCGTCCTTGCCGTCCTTGCCGGGGGCGAAGTTGGCGCCGGTGTTGGACCAGCCGTTGCCGATCAGCTTGCCGTCCGGGTCGGCGACCCCGGCGAAGCCGTTGACCCGGCCGGTGACGGCGGCGACGCCGTCCACCGCGCGGATCTTCTCCAGGGTGGCCTCGTCGAGGCCGGGGGTCTTCTCGTCGCGCCCGCCGGCGTAGGTCTCCACGGCGACGGCGACATCGTCGTAGCTCTTGGCGGACTGGTTGCGGAAGGCGTTGCCGAGGGTGTCGGTGAAGACGAGGGTGCCGGAGACGAACGCTACGCCGAGCATGACGGCGAGCACGGTCATCAGCAGCCTGGCCTTGTGCGCGAGCACATTGCGCAGGGCGGTACGGAACATGTCTGTGTGTCCTGGGATGGGTTCCGGAAGGGGGACGTGGAGCGCGGGGGCGGGGCCGGGGTGCGGCGGCCCGCCCGGGTCAGCTCGTGCGGCCCTTCGCGTCGAACGCCTTCATCCGGTCGAGGACCCCGTCGGCGGTCGGGTGCATCATCTGGTCGACGACGGCGCCGTCCGCGAGGAAGATCACCCGGTCCGCGTAGGAGGCGGCCACCGGGTCGTGCGTCACCATCACCACGGTCTGGCCCAGCTCGCGCACCGAGTTGCGCAGGAAGCCCAGGACCTCGGCGCCGGAGCGGGAGTCGAGGTTTCCGGTCGGCTCGTCACCGAAGATGATGTCGGGCTGCGAGGCCAGGGCGCGGGCCACGGCGACACGCTGCTGCTGGCCGCCGGAGAGCTCGGTGGGCCGGTGCTTGAGCCGGTCCGAGAGCCCCACCATGTCGATGACCTTCTGGAGCCACGCGGCGTCGGGCTTCCGGCCCGCGATGTCCATCGGCAGGGTGATGTTCTCCAGCGCGGTGAGCGTCGGCAGCAGGTTGAAGGCCTGGAAGATGAAGCCGATCTTGTCCCGGCGCAACTGGGTGAGCTGCTTGTCCTTCAGCGTGGACAGCTCGGTGTCGCCGATGCGCACCGAACCGCTGCTGAAGCTGTCGAGACCGGCCACGCAGTGCATCAGCGTCGACTTGCCGGAGCCCGAGGGGCCCATGATCGCGGTGAACTCGCCCTGCGGGAAGTCCACGGTCACCCGGTCCAGGGCGACGACCTGCGTCTCACCCTCGCCGTAGACCTTCGACAGCTCCGTGGCGCGGGCAGCTACCGCGGTGGCGCGGTGAACGGTGGGAGTGGTGGTCACAGGGACGCTCCTGGTTCGGGTGATGCGGATGCATACGGGGGTGACGCGGCCCGCGCTGACGGCGCGGCCTTGGGGACTACTCCATCGTCACGTCCCGATCGCGCCGAGTCGTCACCCCCGATGCCCGTTCCCGTGGCCCTCTTGAGTCGCATCACAGGGGTGGAGCCGTCCTCCTCGGGTATGACACCGACCCTGAGGCTTCATCCGAGGGGCGGCCTCGTGACGCAGGGTGACGGCCCCTTCCCGGCGGCGCAGGCGCCCCCGCACCCGGAACGGGAGCCGCTCCCGACGCCCCGGATCCCGAGGGTGGCGCGCCCCCTGGCGAAGCATGGCGCGCACCTGGCGTATTGGGCCGTACGGGTGCGGCGACTTTCCGTCAATCCCGCAGGGGGTCCGGTCGGCCGGGATCCGGTGCGGGCGCGTGGTGAGGCCGCGCGAAAATGCTGACGGTCCCTCAAGCGTTCAATAAAATAGGACAACATCGCGCCACTGTTCCGCTGATCGGGGGACGCCCCCGGATAGGGTCAGTTGCCAACGCGGAGCCGCGCGGCACGCCCGGATGGTGGAACGTAGACACGGCGAGCTTAAACCTCGCTGCCCCTCGGGGGCGTGCCGGTTCGAGTCCGGCTCCGGGCACCACGCACAGTACGGAGCGTGACCCGGACGGTCCTCCCCGTAGCCCCCGGGTAGCCCCCGGTAGTCCCTGGGTAGCCCCTCGGCAGTGCCTGGGCAGCCCTGTGCGGCCGGATCCCTGGATCCTGCCCGCGCGGGCCGCGCCGTCACCTGCCGGCCACGGTGACAAAGATCCTCCTCCGGCACTGGGTGCTTCTTTTGCCTACCCATTACTCTTGTCGCAAGGCCGCGCAGTGTGGCCATGGAGGAGTGAGATGAGGAGCAGCAACCCGGTCTTCTCGCGACGGGGGTTCAGCCGCGACAACGGCCACGCGGGCTTCAACGCGGCGCCGCAGGCCGGGGCCGCCACGACGGGCGCCAACCCGTTCGCGCAGGGCACCGCCGCAAACCCGTACGCCACCAACCCTTACGCCCAGCAGGGCACCCAGCCCGGCGCCCCGGCGCCCGCGCGCACCGACGCGATGACCATCGACGACGTGGTGACGCGTACGGCGATGACGCTCGGTCTGGTCGTCGTGGCCGCCGCCATCGCCTGGTGGGTCATGCCGGTCGACCAGGCGAACCTGGGCAGCGCCTACGGTGTCGCCATCGGTGCCGCGATCATCGGCTTCGTGCTGTCGCTGGTGAACTCGTTCAAGCGCCGGCCCTCGCCGGCGCTGATCCTTACCTACGCGGCGTTCGAGGGTGTCTTCCTCGGCATCGTCAGCAACATCGTCAGTGTCTACGTCGCTCCCGGCGCCGCGATGCAGGCGGTGCTCGGCACGATGGCGGTCTTCGCCGGTGTGCTGATCGCCTACCGCACCGGTCTGATCCGGGTCACGCGCCGTTTCTACGGCTTCGTGATGGCGGCCGCCATCGGCTTCATGCTGCTGATGATGGTCAACCTGCTGTTCGCCGTCTTCGGCGGCGGTGACGGCCTCGGCTTCCGCAGCGGCGCCCTCGGCATCATCTTCGGCATCGTGGCCATCGTGATCGGCGCGTGCATCCTCGCCCTCAACTTCAAGCAGGTCGAGGACGGCATCGCGTACGGCGCCCCGCGCGAGGAGGCATGGCTGGCCGCGTTCGGCCTCACCGTGACCCTGGTGTGGATCTACATCGAGATGCTGCGCCTGGTCGCCATCCTCAGCGGTGACGACTGACCGGTGACGTGCCGGTGAGCCGGCCAGCACCATCGGAAGGGCCCGCAGGCATGAAGCCTGCGGGCCCTTCCGTTTAAGCGTCCGGCCGTTGGCGGCCGTGCGGGAGGGGCGCGTAGGGTCGTGCGCGTGCTCGATACGACGCCTCTGATCCTGGCCGTGGACCGATTCGCCGACCGGCTGCGTTCGGCCCCGCAGAGCCGCCTCCAGCGCGGTGCGGCCGCCGAGGGGCTGGCCGCCGCCCGCGAACTCGCCGTACGGGCGCAGCGCTTCGAGAGCCCCGGGACGGAGCCGCGGGTGCTGCCGGACGCCGGGGTGTTCGCCGTGGGCGACCAACTCGCCGTCGCGGGGCGTGATCTGGCCGTGGAACTGGTGACGGCCCCGCCCGGAGAGCTGGACGAGGCCGTGCGATACGTCGAGGAAGCGGCGGCGCGGGCTTTCGCCTAGCGGCTTTCGCCTGGGCAGGCCCGCGCGGCAGGGGTCAGAACGAGGCGATGACGCGGTCCGCCAGGATGTAGACGTTGTCCTCACCGCAGGAGAAGGTCAGCGCGTAGGCGCCGGAGACGCCCGAGCCGCCCAGCAGCACCGGCTGCCGGCCTGCCCGCAGCGCGTCCGCGAGCCGCTCGGCCGTCTCCCGGTGGCCGGGGGTCATACAGAGCGTGGTGCCGTCGGCGAAGACGTACACATCGAGCGTGCCCAGCGGTCCCGGCCGCACATCGGTGAGCTCGGTGGCCAGGTCGGCCAGCTCCTCCAGGCGGCTCACGGTGCGCTCGTGGTCGGTGACCACCGGCGTCTGTACGGGGACGAAGTCCGGGTGCGAGGGGTGGCGGCGGCGGGCCGCGGCCAGCTCGGGGGAGTCCTCGGGGTGGTCCGCGATCTCCGGAAGGTCCATGAACTCACCGGCGAACTCACCGGCCTCGTGCTCCGCGAGCGTCCGCTCGCTCAGCTCCGCCAGCTCCTCCATCGCCTCGGCCGATTCCAGGTCCAGCGACTCCAGACCCGCGAAGTCGGCCTGGCGCGGAAGGTAGAACGGGGCGTCCTCACCGAGCACCGGCATCCCGCCCAGCAGGGAGGGGGCGTCCGCCGCGTCACGGGCCTCCTGGGCGGCCCAGAAGGCACGCGCCTCGGCCAGCTCACGCTCGCGCTCCTCGGCCAGCGCCTCGGCGACGGCCGCGCGTATCTCCTCGGGGGGAGTGGCGGCACTACGGCTCTGCGGTGGCACCGACGCACCAGGAGCGCGCCCCTCGGCCAGCTCCGTGCGCAGGCCCGCGACCTGCTTGCGCAGCCCGTGAGCGGCATGCAGCGCGGCGGCGCCGACGGCCGTGGCAGCGGCGGTGGTCAGCAACAGGGCAAATGACATGGCGCTCACTGACAACTCCCGGTTTCAATCGATACCCCCGACTTCCTACATCAGCTTGGCCTGTACCCGTACCGGCTGTCAGTGCATTACGTCACGAAATGGACAGGTCTTTCGGTCCTAGGTTTATCCCTATATCTGCCGTGACCTGGGAAAACGACTCTCCCCCGGGACGCAGATCACATCCTGGGGGAGATTCGGTCACGGTCGGGGCTCGGTGCGATTCGGACACCCCATGGTGAGGGAAGCCCTGCGGGGCGTAAGGAAAGCCCTGGTAGGGCCTAGCTCAGGCGCTCGATCACCATCGCCATGCCCTGGCCGCCGCCCACGCACATCGTCTCCAGGCCCCACTGCTTGTCGTGGAACTGGAGGCTGTTGATCAGCGTGCCGGTGATGCGGGCGCCCGTCATGCCGAAGGGGTGGCCGACCGCGATCGCGCCGCCGTTGACGTTGACCTTCTCCAGCGGCAGGCCGAGGTCCCGGTAGGAGGGGATGACCTGGGCGGCGAACGCCTCGTTCAGCTCGGCGAGGTCGATGTCGCCGATGGTCAGGCCCGCCCGCTTCAGCGCCTGCTTGCTCGCCTCGACGGGGCCGTAGCCCATGATCTCGGGGGAGAGGCCGGAGACGCCGGTGGAGACGATCCGGGCCAGCGGGGTCAGGCCCAGCTCGCGCGCCTTGGTGTCGGACATGATCACCAGGGCGGCGGCGCCGTCGTTGAGCGGGCAGCAGTTGCCCGCGGTGACCAGGCCGTCGGGGCGGAAGACCGGCTTGAGGCCCTGCACGCCCTCCAGCGTGACGCCGGCGCGCGGGCCGTCGTCCTTGGAGACGACCGTGCCGTCGGGGGTGGTGACCGGGGTGATCTCCCGCTCCCAGAAGCCGTTCTTCAGGGCTTCCTCGGCGAGGTTCTGCGACCGTACGCCGAACTCGTCCATCTCCTGGCGGGTGACGCCCTTGGACCGGGCCAGGTTCTCCGCGGTCTGCCCCATCGAGATGTACGCGTCCGGGACGAGGCCGTCCTCACGCGGGTCGTGCCAGTCGGCACCGGACTCCTCGGCGCGGGCGGCGGTGCGGGCCTCGGCCTCGGCGAAGAGCGGGTTGTGCGTGTCCGGGAGGCTGTCGGAGTTGCCCTTGGTGAAGCGGGACACCATCTCGACGCCCGCCGAGATGAAGACGTCGCCCTCGCCCGCCTTGATCGCGTGCAGCGCCATCCGGCTGGTCTGGAGCGAGGAGGAGCAGTAGCGGGTGACCGTACAGCCGGGAAGGTGGTCCATCCCCATCTGTACGGCGATGATGCGACCCAGGTTGTTGCCCTGCTCGCCCCCGGGGAGGCCGCAGCCCAGCATCAGGTCGTCGATGTCCTTCGGGTCCAGCTCGGGGACCTTGGCCAGCGCGGTCTGGATGATCGTGGCGGTCAGGTCGTCCGCGCGCAGGTCCTTGAGGGACCCCTTGAAGGCGCGGCCGATCGGCGAACGGGCGGCAGAGACGATCACGGCTTCGGGCATCACGCGGCTCCATGAGGGCTGGAAAGCTGGGTGGACGGGCGGAACTCCCTTGGAAGCTACCCGGGCGTATGGCCCGGGTCACCCGGCAGGCCGTGTGATGAGCGACTCTTTTCTAAGCGCTTGCTCAGCCCTCTGCTGCCTGCCGGGTGCCCGGTCCGGAGAGCCCTACGTGTGCCCGTGCGCCGCGTCCGGGTGCGGATGGGGCGCCGCCGCCGGTTCCGTCTCCGTGGAGGCGGGCAGACGCCGCCTCCTGCGGTGCTTGAGGAGCGCCCAGGGAGCGCGCGCCCCCGTGACCTCCGTACCGGCCTCGCGGGCCGCCTGGGAGGCCGCCTTGGCCACCGGGAGGATGTCCTCGCGGCGCGAACCGTCCAGCCGGTCCGACTCCGGCCACAGGCCCAGCACCGCGCAGAGCGTCGGCAGCACCGCCATCGCCGCCGTCGCGTACCCCTCGGCGGAGGGGTGGTAGTTGTCCGGGCCGAACAGCTCGCGCGGGTTCGCCGCGAACTCCGGGCCCAGCAGGTCGCCCAGCGACACCGTGCGCCCGCCCTGCTCCACCGAGCCGATCGTCTGCGCCGCCGCCAGCTGCCTGCTCACCCGCCGGGCCAGCCACCGCAGCGGCTGGTACACCGGCTCGATCGTGCCCAGGTCCGGGCAGGTCCCCACGACCACCTCCGCCCCCGCCGTCCGCAGTCGGCGCACCGCCGTCGTCAGACAGCGCACCGACTGGGTGGCGGGCATCCGGTGGGTGACGTCGTTCGCCCCGATCATGATCACGCAGACGTCCGGGGTACGGGCCGGGTCCGCGAGCAGCAGCGAGACCTGCCGCTCCAGATCGTCCGACCGGGCCCCCGGCAGGGCCACGTTCCGCAGGTCCACCGGCCGCTCGGACACCGCCGCAAGCCCCGAGGCGAGCAGCGCCCCCGGGGTCTGCCCGGCCCGCCGAACGCCCTGGCCCGCCGCCGTCGAATCCCCCAGCATCCCGAGCCGCAACGGATCGTTCGGGCCGGCGAACGCCACCCCGTACCGCCCGTCCGCACTCGGCGGAACCGGCGCCGTACCGCCGCCCACCTGCCTCTTCGCGAGCTGGACCTCCGCCAGGAACACGCCGACGGCCGCCGCACCGATCAGTCCGATGCTGCCACCGCCGTAAGCCGCGCCCGCCGCGATCCGCCGTGCCACCCTTGCTCTCGACACAGTCCGGTCCACCTCCTTCTCGCCGTACCGCCCGCCCTACATGTACCTACCTGCCCCGTGAAGTGCGCCGCCCAATCGCACCGCGCGTCTCCGGGCCCGTACGCTCCGTGTCCGACCTCGCTTTCCGGCCTCCCTTCCCGGGACGGAGCCCGTACGTACGCATCGTCCGGCCCGTACGCATACTCTGGGCCGGACCATCTCGGAGATCCCGGAGTACACGGTGCAATTCCACGATTCGCTGATCACTCTTGTCGGCAACACCCCGCTGGTGAGGCTGCGCAACGTCACGGCAGGTATCCAGGCGACCGTCCTGGCCAAGGTCGAGTACTTCAACCCCGGCGGGTCGGTGAAGGACCGCATCGCCCTGCGCATGATCGAGGCGGCCGAGCAGAGCGGCGAGCTCAAGCCCGGCGGCACGATCATCGAGCCGACCAGCGGCAACACGGGCGTCGGCCTCGCGATCGTCGCCCAGCAGAAGGGCTACAAGTGCATCTTCGTCTGCCCGGACAAGGTGTCCACGGACAAGATCAACGTGCTGCGCGCGTACGGCGCCGAGGTCGTCGTCTGCCCCAGCGCGGTTGACCCGGAGCACCCGGACTCGTACTACAACGTCTCCGACCGGCTGGTCGCCGAGACGCCGGGCTCCTGGAAGCCGGACCAGTACTCCAACCCGAACAACCCGCGCTCGCACTACGAGACCACCGGTCCCGAGCTGTGGGAGCAGACGGAGGGGAAGATCACCCACTTCGTCGCGGGCGTCGGCACCGGCGGCACGATCACCGGCACCGGGCGCTACCTCAAGGAGATCAGCAAGGGCGCCGTCCAGGTCATCGGCACCGACCCGGAGGGCTCGGTCTACTCCGGCGGCTCCGGCCGGCCGTACCTGGTCGAGGGCGTCGGCGAGGACTTCTGGCCCTCCGCCTACGACGCCGAGGTCACCGACGAGATCGTCGCGGTCTCCGACAAGGACACCTTCCAGATGACCCGCCGCCTCGCCAAGGAGGAGGGCCTGCTCGTCGGCGGCTCCTGCGGCATGGCGGTCGTCGGGGCCCTGGAGGTCGCCAAGCGGCTCGGCCCGGACGACGTCGTGGTGGTGCTGCTGCCCGACAGCGGCCGCGGCTACCTCAGCAAGATCTTCAACGACGAGTGGATGGCCGACTACGGCTTCCTGGAGGACACCAGCTCCTCCCCGCAGGTCAGCGCCGTGCTCAACTTCAAGGAGGGCCCGCTGCCCTCCCTCGTCCACATGCACCCGGACGAGACGGTCGGCCAGGCGATCGACGTCCTGCGCGAGTACGGCGTCTCCCAGATGCCGATCGTGAAGCCGGGCGCCGGACACCCCGACGTGATGGCCGCCGAGGTCATCGGCTCCGTCGTCGAGCGGCAGCTGCTGGACGCCCTGTTCACCCAGCGCGCCTCGCTCAGCGACCCGCTGGAGAAGCACATGTCGGCCCCGCTGCCGCAGGTCGGCTCGGGCGAGCCGGTCGAGGACCTGATGGCCGCGCTCAGCGGTGCCGATGGTGCGGACGCGGCGATCGTGCTCGTCGAGGGCAAGCCGAAGGGCGTCGTGAGCAGGCAGGACGTGCTGGCGTTCCTCGCGAAGGACGCCGGGTCCGCGAAGGCCTGACGGCCCGGCGCCGGCCGTGGACCGCCCGGGGCCGGGGCTTCGCGAAAACGGTACGAGCGCGTCACGTCCGCGCAGCACCCGCTTAACACGGCTCCGGCACATTGGTGGGTGTCGGCAGGGAAACCCGCCGGCACCCAGAACGGCGACACCGGACTACGGAGCGGCTCCCGGACCTCCACCGTCGCCCGGACGCGGGCATCCGGCCCTGACCCGGACCGCGTCCTTCGCGGGGACCGCCGTCGTCCCGCCCCCCGGGCCACCGGGGGTGCGGCGGCCCCCGCGACATACCTCAGGGGTATCCCCTGGACGCGCGGCCGGCCCCCCCCCGAGGGCCCGGCCGCGCGGCCGTTCCCGGCCACGTCACGTGCGTCACCCGCGTCACCTGTGCGGCGGCGTCACCCGGTCAGTCGTTCCACTCCGAGGCCGAAGCGGAGGCCGCGCGCCGCTCCCGCCGCCGGAACAGGCCCCCGCTGCGCGCCGCGTGGACCGCGTTCACCCCGACGATCCCCATCCAGGCCACCACCAGCCCCTCGATGCCCGCGTTGACGACGCCGATCGCGGAGAGCGGGACCGCCAGCACGAGCGAGACGACCCCGAACCCGAACCCCTCCCCGAACCCGGACGGCGCCCCCGCGGCGGACGGCGTCCGTATGGACCGGGGGTCCCGGGCGGCCGTCACCTGCTGCTCGGCCAGGTGGCGCCGGACCCGGCGGTCCAGGGTGGTGTCGAGGCGCTGCTCGACCTTCTCCAGGAACGAGTCGATGAGCGCCGACTCGTACTCCGGACCCAGCTCGCGGCGCGCCTGGAGGGTGGCGGCGAGCTCCTTCTCGATCTCGTGGTCACGGGCTTCCATGCCCGTTACGTTACGAGCGCGGGCGGGCCCGGGCACGGGGGCTAGCCCCCCTATTTACGGGCCGGGAGGCCGCCCGTCCACCCGTTCCCCGCCGCTGCATATGGACATGCAGGAGCCTTCCTGGCTGAATGGATCTGTCGGCGCCGACCGTGGCGCGACGCCGATCGTGGCGCGAGGGATCCGGCGAGGATCAGCAAGGGGACAGCATGAGTGGGAGCAGCCCCGCCGCGCGGTTGCAGCGGCTCTTCGAGGGGCACCGGCTCACGCCCACCCAGCGGCGCATCGCGCACTGCATGGTCCGCCGGGCGGCCGACGCGCCGTTCCTCTCCAGCGTCGAGCTGGCCGAGCTCGCCGGGGTCAGCCAGCCCTCCGTCACCCGCTTCGCCGTCGCCCTCGGCTTCGACGGCTACCCGGCGCTCCGCCGCCACCTCCGCGAGGTCGCGCCCGCCGACGCGGCGCAGGAGGACGCGGGGGAGACGTACAACGAGTACCAGCAGGCCGTCCGCGCCGAGATCGAGAACCTCCAGCACCTCTCGGACCTCCTCGCCGACCCCGGACCCGTGGAGCGGGCGGGCCGGCTGCTGGCCGGGTCCCGGCCGCTGCCCGTGCTGGGGCTGCGCGCGGCCTCCTCGCAGGCGCGCGGGTTCGGCTACTTCGCCGCCAAGGTGCATCCCGACGTCCGCGTCCTCGACGAGGGCGGCTCCATGCTCCTGGACCGGATCGACTCCGCCCGCCGGGCCGGCGCCACCGCCCTGATGTGCTTCGCGCTGCCGCGCCACCCCAGGGAGTGCGTGGAGGCGCTGGCGTACGCCGGGGAGCAAGGGCTCACCGTCGTCACCGTCGCGGACTCCGCCTTCGCGCCGGTCGCCAAGCACAGCGATCTGCTCCTCCCGGCGGCCATCGGCTCCGGGCTCTCCTTCGACACCGTCTGCGCGCCGATGTTGCTGGGGCGGGTGCTGCTGGAGGCGATGTGCGACGAACTGCCCGACGCCCAGGCGCGGCTGGAGGAGTTCGACGTACGGGCGGCTGCCCGGGGCCTGTTCGTGGAGTGAGGGCCCGCGCCCGCTTCCTTCGGCGAAGGCCCGCGCCCGCCGATCTCGCGGATTCTCACGCACCCCTCATCTGCGCCCGCTAATCTCCGCGCGCAGAACGACCGGAGCAGCCGGAACGACCGGAGCAGCCGGAACGACCGGAGCGACCGGCAGGGACCGGCGGATACAGGGCGAGCGAGAGGGGTACGGACGTGGGGCGCGGAGGGCAGTCGCTGGCGAGAGTGGCCGTGATCGTACGGGCCGGAGCCGCCCCGCTGTGGTGGGCCGGGCTGGTGGCCGCCGCCGGGGGAGCGTTCGTACCGGGGCTGACCGGGCGCCGGATCGGGCTGCTGGCGGGGGCGGCGCTCTTCATCGTCACCGCGGCCGTCGTGCTCCTGGCGCGCGGCGGGCGGTACGCGGAGCTGGCGCGGGGCGCCTCCCGGGCGGGGCGCGGCGACTTCCTCCAGGACCGGGCCGTGACCGTACGGGTGTGGCGGCGCGGGCACCGGTGGTGGCTGCTGGGCGCGTTCGTGGCGGCGGTGGCGTCCTCGTTCGCGCTGCCGGGCGCCGGCGGGCTGGTCCTCGCGGGCGCGGGGGCCGGTCTCTGGGCCAAGGCGGTGCGGATCGGGCAGCGGGAGCGCCGGGACGACGTCCTGTACTGGGTGCGCACCGACTGGGCCGGGCGCGGCAGCCCGGTCGCCAAGCGGGTGCAGGGGCACCGGACGACGGGGCCGGCGGCGGGGGACGCCGCGCCGGGAGGGGCGCGGCGTCGCCGCCGGTGAGGTCGGACCTTTGCGGCGTCGCCGCACGTGAGGTCGGACCTTTGCACGCCGAGACTGCGAGAGGTCGGACCTTTACGCGCTGGGACCTCACCGCACACAGGTCCGACCTTTCAGGCCTCAGACCTCCAGCTCGGCCTCGATCTTCTTCAGCTGGTGGCGGGCCATCGCCAGGTTCGCGCGGCTCGCGTCCAGCACCAGGTAGAGGAAGAGGCCGTTGCTGCCCCGGGTCTTGAGCAGCCGGATCAGGTGGTACTGGGTGCCCAGCGTGATGAGGATGTCCTCGATCTCCTCCTTCAGCCCCAGGTGCTCCATGGTGCGGAGCTTGGCGCGGATCACGTCGGTGTTGCCCGCGGCCGCGACCTCCAGGTTGAAGTCCTTGCCGCCGCCGAGCGTGCCCAGGGCCATTCCGCTCGTGTAGTCGACGAGGGCGACACCCGTGGTGCCCTCGATCGAGCTCATCGCTTCCTTCAGTGACGCTTCGGTGTTCGCCATGGAGGCTCGTTTCCTTTCCGTGGCCGGTCGCGCTGACCGGGTGCGTTTTCGCGTGAGTGGCATGGGTGTGGTGTGTGGGTCGTGGTGCGTGTGGGGGGAGGGAGGGGTGGCTACGTGGGGCGCTGCGGGAGCGTGCGGTTGGGGGCGCCGCGCGACGGTGCGGTGCGCGGCATGGGGGGCGTGCGCTCGGCGCGTTCCAGGGCGGTGTCGACGAGTTCGCCGATCCGGGCGCCTGCCCGGCGGCCCTCCAGATGGAGCCGGCCGACGTTGATGCGGTCCTCGGCCAACAGGGTCAGGACGGCGGAGGAGCCGGCGGCGTAGGTGGCGATGTAGCCGCTCTCGCCGCGGACCAGGAGCTCCCGGAAACCGCCGCGGCCGGTGGCCTCCGTCATCCGGATCGAGACGCCGAGCGCGGCGGCGGTGAGGGCGGCGACGCCCTCGGCCTCGATGCCCGGGGTGTCGTGGGCCAGGACCAGTCCGTCGGTGGAGGCGGCCAGCGCCCCGGCGAGGAGGGGGACCCTGGCCCGTAACCGCTGGAGCTCGTCGAGGACACCGCGCGTCTCGGCCTCGGGAACCATCAGCTGTCTCCTCCCGGCACGCTGTCTGAGCGCGCGTATCACAGGGCCTCCAATGCGTCTCGGAGCCGGCGCAGCAGGGCGATATCGGGGTCGGCCGTCACCTCGGGGAGCGTGATCCGGCCGTGTGCCGAGGCGGTGGCGGGCAGGGGCTGCGCGCGGACCGCCTCCACCAGGCCTGCCGCGGCGAGCCGCCGCAGGTCGACCAGGATGTGGAACGCCGAACGGCCCAGTGCCAGGGCGATGTCCGACGCCGTACGCACACCGTCGGCCAGCTCCAGGACGGCGCGCTGGCGGGCGGGTACGGGGCTGTCGCCCGGGTGTGCCGCCGCCCGGACGATCGGGGCGCTGTCGCAGGCGGCGTCGGGCCAGATCCGGTCCAGCAGCTCCCGTCTGCGCAGGGTCTCGCGCTGGACGGCGGCCACCGGGACCGGCCGCACCGGGCCGATCCAGTGGGACACCCCGTAACGGAAGCGGGCGGGCGTCCCGGTCGGGGCGAGGGCGAAGAACGCGGCGTCGTACAACGCGCCCAGGTGGCACAACTCCAGTGCGCCGCCCGGCACATGGCCGCTGTCCACGAGATAGCGGCCGACCCGCTGTCCGGCCCCGGCCTGCGCCACCGCGTCCCACCAGCCCTCGTGCCGCAGCGTGCCGCCGGTGGTGAGGAGGACGTCGATGCCGGGGGTGGCGGGGCTCTCGGCGTGCACCACCTGGCCGTCGGCGAGGTAGAGCGTGCCGCGGTCGCGCATCAGGGCGCCGGTGGCCCGTTCGGCGGCGAGTCGCTGGAGCATCGGGGAGAGGACCGGGAGCCGGTCCGTCTCCGGGGCGCCGGGATCGGCGGCTATCGCGCTCATGCCAGCACCAGCCGCTCGGCCAGCTCGCCCAGCCGTAACCGGGCCATCGCGAGGTTGCCCTCGGAGCGGCTCAGCCAGAGGTGGAGGAAGACGCTGCTGTCGAAAGCCGTCTCGACGAAGCGGAGCATGTGGTAACCGTCTTGTGTGGTGACGATGACGTCCTCGACAGAGGTGCTCGGCGCTTCCCCGGAGCGTTCGCCTCCGCCCCCTGCGGTCAGGTGGGCGAAGGCGGGCTGTTCGGCGGTCATCCGGGCGACCTCCGCCGTCTCGGCCGCCGTCGCCTCGTGGTCGCCGTTGGGGGACTCGCCGATGGTGCCGAGCGCGAGGCCGCTCGTCCAGTCGACCACCGAGGCGCCCCGGGCGCCGGGCAGCCTCATGACTTCGAGCAGGCACTCGTCGATTCCGGGCACGCGGATTCCCCTCCCGACGCGGCGTACGGCTGTGACCCTGAGGCTACGCAACGTACTCACGGCAGGTGGAGGTTCTGGCATTTTCCTTTGGTACATGCGCCCCAGGGTGTAAAGGAGCGGCTGAAATGTGGTGGCCGGGAACTGGGGTGACGTTCCGTCAGGCCGCCGCTCGGTCGGACTTCTCGCGGGCCGCCATCACCGCCCTGTTCACCGCCCACAGCCCGATCCCGATCAGCAGCAGGATCCCGGCCCGTACGTAGACGTCGGCGCCCCGGTCGGCGAGCGGGCTCGCCAGGACCAGCGAGGTGATCGCGCCGAGCACCGGCAGGGCGGTCGGCGTACGGAAGTGGCGGTGGTCCACGCGGTCCTTGCGCAGGACCAGTACGGCGATGTTGACCACGCCGAAGACGCAGAGCAGCAGGAACGAGGTGGTGTCGCCGAGCCCCTCGATCTCGCCGGTGGAGACCAGGCCGATCGCCAGGAGGGAGACGAAGACGATGCCGACCCAGGGGGTGCGCCGGCCCGCCAGGACCTTGCCCATCGTGGGCGGGAGGATGCGTTCGTTGGCCATGCCGTAGCAGAGCCGCGAGGCCATCATGAGGTTGATCAGCGCCGAGTTGGTGACCGCGAAGAGGGCGATCAGCGCGAAGAGTTTCGGCGGAAAATCGACGCCGCCCGCCTTCACCACTTCCAGCAGCGGGCCGCTGGAGTCGGACAGGGTGCGGGAGTCGACCAGGAGCGAGGAGACCAGCGCGACCAGGATGTAGATCGTGCCGGTCACGGCCACGCCGATGAAGATGGCGCGCGGGAAGTTGCGCGCGGGGTCCTTGGTCTCCTCGGCCATGTTCACCGAGTCCTCGAAGCCCACGAAGGCGAAGAAGCCGAGCGCGGTGGCGCCGAGCACCCCGGTGATCAGGGCGTATCCGGTTCCGCCGGCCTCGATCTGGGTCAGCCGGGAGGGCTCGCCGTCGCCGCTGAACACCGCGTACGCGCCGATCGCCAGGATCACCGCGAGCCCGCTGACCTCCACCAGGGTCAGCACGACGTTCGCCTTCACCGACTCGGAGACCCCGCGCAGGTTGATCGCGGCCAGCGCGAGGATGAAGAGGATCGCGATGAGGGTCGGCGGTACGGCGTCGGTGAATTCCCCCAGGTAGTCGCCGCTGAACGCCCGGGCCGCCGCGCTCGCCGAGGAGAGCCCGGAGCACATGACCATGAAGGCGACGATGAAGGTCAGGAAGGGGATCCTGAACGCCTTCTGGGTGTAGAGCGCGGCCCCGGCCGCCTTCGGGTACTTGCCGACGAGCTCCACGTACGAGGCCGCCGTCAGCAGGGCCACGACGAACCCGATCGCGAACGGCAGCCAGAGCGCCCCGCCCACCTTGCCCGCCACGTCGCCGGTGGTGGCGTAGATACCGGTGCCGAGGATGTCCCCGATGACGAAGAGGATCAGCAGCTTGGGGCCGAGCGCGCGCTTGAGCGGCGGCGACGCCTCGGGGGCCGCGGGCGCGGGTGTGCCGGGCATGTCTGGTGTGCCGGGCGTGCTCATCGGTGCCTCCGGTGCCCTCGGGTCGGGGATGGAACACCTCTTCCCGGACGCGACGCGAACCGCACCTGTTGACTACGACTATTCAGCGCCTCAGGATGTGAATAGATGTTCACCGTCCCGAGGAGGCACCGCCATGTCAGGACCCCGCCCCGTACGAGCGCCGCGCGGCAGCGCCCTCAGCACCCTGGGATGGCAGCAGGAAGCCGCCCTGCGCATGCTCCAGAACAACCTGGACCCCGAGGTCGCCGAGCACCCCGACAAGCTCGTCGTCTACGGCGGCACGGGCAAGGCGGCCCGCGACTGGCGCTCGTTCGACGCGATGGTCCGCACCCTGCAGACGCTCAAGCAGGACGAGACGATGCTCGTCCAGTCGGGGCGGCCGGTCGGTGTCATGCAGACCCACGAGTGGGCGCCGCGCGTCCTGATCGCCAACTCCAACCTGGTCGGCGACTGGGCCAACTGGGAGGAGTTCCGCCGCCTGGAGGCGCTCGGCCTCACCATGTACGGCCAGATGACCGCCGGGTCCTGGATCTACATCGGCACCCAGGGCATCCTCCAGGGCACCTACGAGACCTTCGCCGCCGTCGCCGCGAAGAAGTTCGGCGGAACCCTGGCCGGGACGATCACGCTGACGGCCGGGCTCGGCGGCATGGGCGGCGCCCAGCCGCTCGCCGTCACCATGAACGACGGCGTCGCCATCTGTATCGACGTCGACCCGCGCGCCATCGAGCGCCGCATCGAGCACCGCTACCTGGACGTCAAGGCGGACAACCTGGAGCACGCCCTCCAGCTCGCCGTCGAAGCCCGCGACCAGCGGAAGCCTCTCTCCATCGGCCTCCTCGGCAACGCGGCGGAGCTGCTGCCCCGGATGCTCGCCGAGGGCGCGCCCATCGACATCGTCACCGACCAGACCAGCGCCCACGACCCGCTGGCCTACCTCCCGATCGGCGTCGACTTCGACGGCATGGCGACCCTCGCCGCCGAGAAGCCCGCCGACTTCACCCAGCGCGCCCGGGAGTCGATGGCCCGCCACGTCGAGGCCATGGTCGGCTTCATGGACGCCGGGGCCGAGGTCTTCGACTACGGCAACTCCATCCGCGGCGAGGCCCGGCTCGCCGGGTACGACCGCGCCTTCGACTTCCCCGGCTTCGTCCCCGCCTACATCCGGCCCCTCTTCTGCGAGGGCAAGGGCCCCTTCCGCTGGGCCGCCCTGTCCGGCGAGGCCTCCGACATCCACAAGACCGACCGGGCGATGCTGGAGCTCTTCCCGGAGAACGAGTCGCTGCACCGCTGGATCAAGATGGCCGGCGAGCGCGTCCACTTCCAGGGCCTGCCCGCCCGCATCTGCTGGCTCGGCTACGGCGAGCGCGACAAGGCAGGTGAGCGCTTCAACGACATGGTCGCGAGCGGCGAACTGGCCGCCCCGCTGGCCATCGGCCGCGACCACCTCGACTGCGGCTCGGTCGCCTCCCCGTACCGCGAGACCGAGGCCATGCTCGACGGCTCCGACGCCATCGCCGACTGGCCGCTCCTCAACGCCATGGTCAACGTCGCCTCCGGTGCCTCCTGGGTCTCCCTCCACCACGGCGGCGGTGTCGGCATGGGCCGCTCCATCCACGCGGGCCAGGTCACCGTCGCCGACGGCACGAAGCTCGCGGGCGAGAAGATCCGCCGCGTCCTGACGAACGACCCCGGCATGGGCGTCATCCGCCACGTCGACGCGGGCTATGACATCGCGGAGTCCGTCGCCGAGGACAAGGGCGTACGCGTCCCGATGGCGGAGGGCAACTGATGCCCACGGGCGCATCCGACACCTCCTCCGGCATCCAGCAGTGGCGTACGGGTGACTCCTTCCTCTCCATGTGGCGCGAGCTGGCCCCCGTCGGCCGCCACCCCGACAGCGGCGGCTACCGGCGTTACGCCTGGTCGGCGGCGGACCTCGACTGCCGGGCCTGGTTCCGTACGCAGGCCGAGGCGCGCGGCCTCACCTACGAGGTCGATCGCAACGGCAACCAGTGGGCCTGGCTCGGCGACCCCCTGGCCGGTGACGCCGTCGTCACCGGCTCGCACCTGGACTCCGTACCGGACGGCGGCGCCTTCGACGGGCCGCTGGGTGTGGTCTCCTCCTTCGCCGCGCTCGACGAACTCCGCTCCCGGGGCGCGGCGTTCACCCGCCCCCTCGCCATCACCAACTTCGGTGACGAGGAGGGCGCCCGCTTCGGCCTCGCCTGCGTCGGGTCCCGGCTCGCCGCCGGGCAGCTCACCGTGGCCGACGCCCACCGCCTCCGGGACGCGGACGGGATCGCCCTGCCCGCCGCCATGGCGAGCGCCGGATACGACCCCGAGGCCATCGGCCCCGACCCCGAACGGCTCGCCCGGATCGGCGCGTTCGTCGAACTCCACGTCGAGCAGGGCCGCGCCCTCGACCTGACGGGCGACCCCGTCGGCATCGCCTCCGCCATCTGGCCGCACGGCCGCTGGCGGTTCGACTTCCGGGGCGAGGCCAACCACGCGGGCACCACCCGTCTGGCCGACCGCCGCGACCCGATGCTCACGTACGCCGAGACCGTGCTCGCCGCCCGCCGCGAGGCCGAACTCACCGGCGCCCTCGCCACCTTCGGCAAGATCGCGGTCGAGCCCAACGGCGTCAACGCCATCCCCTCCCTCGTCCGTGGCTGGCTCGACTCCCGCGCCGCCGACCAGGCCACCCTGGACGCCGTCGTCACCGGAATCGAGCGCGCCGCCCGGGAGTACGCCGAGCGGGCCGGGATCGACCTCGACGTCGTACGGGAGTCCTTCACGCCCGTCGTCGAGTTCGAGCACGCCCTGCGTGACGAGCTCGCCAGGATCCTGGAGGGGACCGGCGACACGGGGCGCCCGGTCCCCGTCCTCGGTACCGGCGCGGGCCACGATGCGGGTATTTTGTCCGCTTCGGTGCCCACCGCCATGCTCTTCGTACGGAATCCCACCGGCATCTCGCACTCTCCGGCCGAACACGCCGCCGAGGACGACTGCACGGCCGGGGTGCGGGCACTCGCCGACGTACTGGAAGGTCTCGCGTGCAGCTGACGAATCGAGGTGCGGAGACGGCAGGGACCGCGGTGACGCCACAGACTGCTGTGACGAACCGGACCGCCCTGACGACACGGACGGCCGGCGGGCCCGTCACCGCCACGTACTGGATGGACCACGCCTGGCTCGGGACCCATGTGGAGCCCGACGTCACCGTGGAGGTCGCCGACGGCCGCATCGCCGGGGTCAGGACCGGCGTCCAGACGCCCCCGCCCGGCGCCACCGTGCTGCGCGGCCTGACCCTTCCCGGCCTCGCCAACGCCCACTCCCACGCCTTCCACCGGGCCCTGCGCGCCACGGTCCAGGTGGGCTCCGGCACCTTCTGGACCTGGCGCGAGCTGATGTACCAGGTGGCCTCCCGGCTCACCCCGGACACCTACTTCGACCTGGCCCGCGCCACGTACGCGGAGATGGCGCTGGCCGGCATCACCTCCGTCGGCGAGTTCCACTATCTGCACCACGCGCCCGGCGGCACGCCCTACGCCAACCCCAACGCCATGGGCGAGGCGCTGATCGCGGCGGCGGCCGAGGCGGGCATCAGGATCACCCTGCTGGACACCGCCTACCTCGCCGCCGGCTTCGGCGAGAAGCCCAACCGGCATCAGCTGCGCTTCTCCGACACCACCGCCGACGCCTGGGCCGAACGCGCCTCCCTCCTCAAGGGCGACGACCACACCCTGATCGGGGCGGCCATCCACTCCGTCCGCGCGGTCCCGGCCGGCCAGCTGGCCACCGTCGCGCAGTGGGCCGAGGAGCGGAACGCCCCCCTCCATGTCCACCTCTCCGAGCAGACGGCGGAGAACGACGCCTGCCTGGCCGCCCACGGCCGCACCCCCACCCGGCTCCTGGCCGACCACGGGGTCCTCGGCCCGCGCACCACCGGCATCCACAACACGCATCTGACGGAGGAGGACATCGCGCTGCTCGGCTCCTCCACCACCGGCACCTGCATGTGCCCCACCACCGAGCGCGACCTCGCCGACGGCATCGGCCCCGCCGTGGCCCTCCAGAAGGCGGGCTCGCCGCTCTCGCTGGGCAGCGACAGCCACGCCGTCGTCGACCTCTTCGAAGAGGCGCGGGCGATGGAGCTCAACGAGCGGCTGCGCACCCACATCCGGGGCCACTGGACGGCCGCCGCCCTGCTGCGGGCCGCCTCCGCCGACGGGCACGCCGCACTCGGCCGCCCCGACGCGGGCGTCCTCGAACCGGGCGCCCCCGCCGACCTGACGACGATCGCCCTGGACTCCGTCAGAACAGCGGGACCGGTGCCCCGACTGGCAGCGGAGACCGCCGTATTCGCCGCCTCCGCCGCTGATGTGCGGCACACGGTCGTGGCAGGGCGTCACATCGTCCGCGACGGCCGCCACGCGCTGATCGAGGACGTGCCCGGAGCACTCGCGGCGGCCGTGGCAGCGCTGCACCACTGACCGTCGGCCGCCCCGCTCCACCGACCCCGGCCCCAACAGCGGACCCGGACCCCCCCGGAACGCAAGGAGAACACTCTCCAGATGACGACCACCGCCGTCACCCACATCGCCAGCCTGGTCACCAATGACCCCTCCCTCGGCAACGGGACCCCCCTGGGCCTGATCCAGGACGCGGCCGTCGTCATCGAGGGCGACCGCATCGTCTGGACCGGTGAATCAAGCAAAGCACCCGCCACTGACAACGTCCTCGACGCGGCGGGCCGGGCCATGATCCCCGGCTTCGTCGACTCCCACTCGCACCTGGTCTTCGCGGGCGACCGCACCCAGGAGTTCAACGCCCGGATGTCCGGGCAGCCCTATACCGCCGGCGGCATCCGCACCACGGTCGCCGCCACCCGCCAGGCCTCCGACGAGCAGCTCTCCGACAACGTCGCCCGTTACCTCGCCGAGGCCCTGCGCCAGGGCACCACCACCCTGGAGACCAAGTCCGGCTACGGCCTCACCGTCGAGGACGAGGCCCGCGCCCTGCGCATCGCCTCCCGTCACACCGACGAGGTCACCTACCTCGGCGCCCATGTCGTCTCCCCCGACTACGCCGACGACCCGGCCGGCTACGTCGACCTGGTCACCGGCCCCATGCTGGACGCCTGCGCCCCGCACGCCCGCTGGATCGACGTCTTCTGCGAGCGCGGCGCCTTCGACGGCGACCAGGCCCGCGCCATCCTCACGGCGGGCCGTGCCAAGGGGCTCGTCCCCCGTATCCACGCCAACCAGCTGACGTACGGCCCCGGCGTCCAGCTCGCCGTGGAACTCGACGCCGCGTCCGCCGACCACTGCACCCACCTCACCGACGCGGACGTGGACGCACTCGGCCAGGGCGGCACGGTGGCCACGCTGCTCCCCGGCGCCGAGTTCTCCACCCGCGCCACCTGGCCCGACGCCCGCCGCCTGCTGGACGCCGGGGCCACCGTCGCGCTCTCCACGGACTGCAACCCCGGCTCGTCGTTCACCTCGTCCATGCCGTTCTGCATCGCCCTGGCCGTACGCGACATGGGGATGACCCCCGACGAGGCCCTCTGGTCCGCCACCGCCGGCGGCGCCGCGGCCCTGCGCCGTACGGACATCGGCCGGATCACCCCGGGCGCCCGCGCCGACCTGGTCCTCCTGGACGCCCCGAGCCACGTCCACCTCGCCTACCGCCCGGGCGTCCCGCTGGTCAGCGCGGTGTGGCGGGGCGGGGAGCGGGTGGAGTAGAAGGAGCCCAGGGGTCCCACTCGCCCTCCGGCCAGTCGTGTTCGTCGAAGCCGTCGGGAAGCTTGCCGCAGTCGGCGTAGACGCTGACCGAGTACGTCCCCGTCTCGTGGTACCAGCGCACGTCCACGATGTCCTCGTCGTCGCCTTCGCCGGTCGGCCGCCGGAAACGGAATCCGCGTTCGTCGTCACCGGTGCCGACGACGGTCCACCCCTCACGTTCCAGCCGGGCGCGCGTGCGTTCCTGACCCCTGCGGGCCGCGTCCTCGGGAACGCCCGTCGCCCGCCAGTCCAGGCCGAAGCGCCTGACGTCCAGCCGGCTCTCGTCGATGTGGGCCAGGCCGCGCAGCCCCCGGTAGTAACAGGCGCGCGTCTCGACCTGGGCGGGCCCCACCTCCGGCCGGCCGGGCAGCGCGGCCTCGTCGTACGCCTGCCCGGCCTCGGCTTTCAGCCGGACGGCGACCCGGTCCGGATCGGCGGCCGGGTACGGGGGCCCGTTCCACAGCCAGGCGAGGGCCGCGATGCCGAGCAGCACGGCGATGCCGATGGCGGTACGGGCGGCGCGCGACCTACGGGGAGGAGAGACAGGGCGGAACGAGGTCATGACCGAACGCTAGGAGGCCGGGAGGCCCGGCGCGTGAGGGCACGTACTCAACGAGGTGAGTAGCCGGTCCGGGACCCGGCCCCGAGGGGCGTGCAGACACGCAGAAGGACCCGCCCCGCATACGTGGATACGTACGGGAGCGGGTCCTTCCGCGCGCTCGCTCGCGAGCGAGCACCCGGGCGGGCGGCTATTCCTCCAGGGTCAGCCCCTTGCGGAGCTTGACCAGCGTGCGGGAGAGCAGCCGGGACACGTGCATCTGCGAGATGCCCAGTTCCTCCCCGATCTCCGACTGCGTCATGTTGCTGACGAAGCGGAGCGAGAGGATCATCCGGTCCCGCGAGGGCAGCGTGGCGATCAGCGGCTTCAGGGACTCCACGTACTCGATGCCTTCGAGCCCGTGGTCCTCGTAGCCGAGGCGGTCCGCGAGGGCGCCCTCGCTGTCGTCCTCCTCAGGCTTGGCGTCCAGCGAGCTCGCGGTGTACGCGTTGCTCGCGGACATGCCCTCGACGACCTCGTCCGGCGTGATGCCGAGGCGCTCGGACAGCTCCGCCACGGTGGGCGCGCGGTCCAGCTGCTGGGAGAGCTCGTCCCCCGCCTTGGCCAGGTCGAGCCGGAGCTCCTGGAGCCGGCGCGGGACGCGCACGGACCAGCTGGTGTCGCGGAAGAACCGCTTGATCTCGCCGACGATGGTCGGCATCGCGAACGTCGGGAACTCGACACCGCGGCTCAGCTCGAACCGGTCGATCGCCTTGATCAGGCCGATGGTGCCGACCTGGACGATGTCCTCCATCGGCTCACTGCGCGAGCGGAACCGGGAGGCGGCGAACTTGACGAGCGCGAGGTTGAGCTCGACGAGGGTGTTGCGGACGTACGCGTACTCGTGCGTGCCCTCTTCGAGGGATTCGAGGCGCTCGAAGAGCGTCTTCGACAGGGCTCTGGCGTCCAGAGCCCCTACTTCGGCGTAGGGCGGGATCTCGGGAAGTCCTTCGAGCCCCGTGAAGACCTCGAGCCCCTCGCCGGAAGAGTCAGGGGTGGTGCTGGTGGTGCTGGTGCGCGGGCCGGGAACGGCGGTCGCGGCGGGGGAGTCGGAATTGGTCGGTCCCTGAGGACATGCCGACGACGCGTGGGGGGTACGCGCTTCGTCGAGCCGGGGTGACATGGTTCTCCTCCATCGTTCTCGGCATATGGCTGCCGATGCCCATACGTGTTCCTGCGGTGAAGCGGCGCCTCCAAAGCCGGTCGTGTTTCAGGTGTCCCTCTACCCTTACCCGGTTCCCGCCAGCAGTTACAACCTCCAATTAGCCGTATATGTCCGGTTTGTTGAGGTCTCCGACTACCGCGTGGCGTGCGAAACGCGTACTGTTTTAGGCACGTCGGCGGCAGCTCTGCATTCAGCCGCACCAGCAGTGACGCGCACAGTGACGGACGGCGAAGAGGTACATGGGCATGGACCGCGGGACGGTCGGCAGTGCGAACCGGGGTCGGCTTCAGGTCGAGGCCCGGACCGAGGGACACAGCGAGGTCGTGACTCCGGTGGGTGAGCTCGATCACCACACCGCCGATCTGCTGCGGGAGCCCCTGGAGAGCGCGGTCGAGCAAGGGCGCTCACGCCTGGTGGTCGACTGCTCACGCCTCGACTTCTGCGACTCCACCGGGCTGAACGTGCTGCTCGGTGCCCGCCTCAAGGCGGAGGCGGTCGGAGGAGGGGTTCATCTGGCCGGAATGCAACCGGTCGTGGCGAGAGTCTTCGAGATCACCGGCGCCGAGGCGGTCTTCACCGTCCACGCCACCCTCGAAGACGCTCTCCGGACCTAGATCCGGTACGGTGCGCTCGCGCGTCGTCCCTGATGGCGGCCGTGCTACGCGATCGGCAGCCCGAAGTGGGTGTCGTAAGGGTGCGGCCGGGCAGGAGACCCCCGTCGGCATCCCGCAAAGATCCGGCAGACTCGGTAACTGATCATTTCT
Organism: Streptomyces cyaneofuscatus; assembly: GCF_000718135.1. Lineage (GTDB taxonomy): Bacteria > Actinomycetota > Actinomycetes > Streptomycetales > Streptomycetaceae > Streptomyces > Streptomyces cyaneofuscatus. The sequence goes on from NZ_JOEM01000013.1 coordinate 299,875, forward strand.
GTTCAATCGCGACATGGCGACATGGCGAATCGGTGAGGTGAAGCGCTGATGAGCACCACCCGGCAGCATCCGCCGGGCGACCTCGGCCGCGAGCCGGAAGGAGCGGGCGTAGCCTCGCCCGTTCCGGCCGAGCGGCAGTGGCGCACGCTCTCGCTCGGGCAGGCCAGCGGCATCGTTCCGATGGCCCGTGATTTCGCCCGGCAGGCCCTGCACGACTGGGGGTGGCTCCCGGCGTCCAGTGCGGACCGCCGGGCCGCGGCCGAGGACGTCCTGCTGGTCGTCTCCGAGCTCGTGACCAACGCCTGCCTGCACGCCGAGGGCCCCGAAGAGCTCCGGATCGGCCGTACGTCCAAGGCGCTGCGCGTCGAGGTCGTCGACCGGGGAGCCGGCCAGCCCGCCCCCCGTACGCCGCACCGCGCCGGCCGCCCCGGCGGACACGGCATGTTCATCGTGCAGCGCCTCTGCCTGGACTGGGGCGTGCAGCGTACGCCGGAGGCGCCGGGCAAGACCGTTTGGGCGGAGCTCGCCGCCCCCGCGTAGCCCGCAGTCATCCCGCACACCGAAGAGCGCGCCGATCCGGCGCGCTCTTTGTCTTCCCTCCATCAGGCCCCGGGCGTACCTTGAGCGCCCAATCTGATGTGTCGTCAGTAACCTGCGCCCGTACGGATCGTGGCGCGCGGCGACGTCCGGCATGAGGGGAACACGAGGTGTCGAACCAGAAGCGGACAGCTCTCGCGCTGACGGCGGCGCTCACGGTCGCGATGGCGGGCTCGGTGGTCCTGATGGCCGCGCCCGCCGCCCGCGCCGAGGTCGTGGACGTCAACTACCAGTGTGAGACGCCCATCGGGCCCAAGGGGGCCGTCTCGCCCATAGACATCAAGAGCGTCAAGAGCGGCAGCGGCTACAAGCTCACCATGTCCTTCCAGAAGGGCGTCTCCTCCAGCCCGGTCGAACTGGGCAAGGGAGCGATGAACCCGAGCGCCGTGATCGAGGTGGGCGGTGCGGAGACGGGGAAGGTCCAGGTCTCGGGACCGGCGAACGCCGAGGCGATTCCGGCCAACACCCCTATCAAGATCAGTGACTTGTCGGGGACGTACACCCCGAAGAAGAGCGGCAAGGTCACTTTCACCGCCGGGGTGCTCACCATCAAGGCGCTCGGTACGACCACGACCTGTACGCCGAAGAACAGTCCCGGGCCTTCGCTGGAACTCGATGTCGCAGGTGCCGATGGCTCGACGGGGGGCTCCACGGGCGGTTCGACGGGAGGCGGCTCGACCGGCACCGGAGGCAGTGGCTCCGGCGGCGGCGAACTGCCGAAGACCGGCCCGCTCGACTCGGCGGCCGCGCTCGGCACCCTCGGCGGGACCGTGCTGCTGACCGGGGCGGCCGGAGTGCTCTGGCTGACCCGGCGAGGGCAGCGCCCCACGGGCTGAACGCCTCGACCGTCAGCGTGAGGAAACCGCCCATGCCGCGCTCGACCCCGTACGAACGTCTGCCGTCGACCTGGTACGTACGCCTGCTCCTCGCCCTGGTTCTGGTGCTGCTCGTCGCCCCTCCGGCGGCGGCCCGCGAAGGTGCGGGCTGGACGGCCCGGCCCGCGGGGGCCGGGAGTGGCGGCCGGGACGCCCGGCCGTACGTCTACCTGGAGGGCGCCCCCGAGACGGTGCTCCAGGACCGGCTCTCGGTGACCAACCCGGCCCGCGCCCCGCTGACCGTACGGCTGCGGGGCGACGGCCGGGCCGGGCCGTGGCTCCGGTTCGCGGCGGACACGGTCACCGTGCCGGCCCGGACCCGCGCCGACGTGCCCTTCGCGCTGGCCCTGCCGGGCAACGCGACGCCGGGCGACCTCGCGGGGGAGATCGTGGCGTCGGCGGACGGGGGCGAGGAGAGGCGCGTACCGGTACGGGTGCGGGTCGGCGGCCCCACCCTGGCGGCGCTCACCGTGGAGGACGTCGAGGTGTCGGGCCGGACCATCCGGTACGCCCTGGTCAACCGGGGCAACACACCCCTGCGGCCGCGGCTGGCCGTGCGCGCGGACGGGGTGTTCGGCACGCTGCTGGACCGCCCGGCCCGGCCGCTGGACGTGGAGCTGGCCCCCGGCCGCCGGGTGGAGTGCACCGAACCCTGGCCGGACGCCCCGGCGTTGGACTCCGTCACCGTACGTCTGCGGGTCGCCGCGGAGGGCGGGGCGCGGGACGAGGCGACGGCCTCGGCGGCGTACGTCCCGGTGGGTCCGGCCGTCGGAGGCGGGCTCCTGCTGCTCGGCGTACTGGCGGTGCTCGGCACGGGCGTGTACCGGCGCCGCCCTCGCAGGGGGGCGCGAGAAGCCGAGGCGGACGACGAGCTGCAACCGGCCGAAGAAGCACGGCCCCTGGCGAAGGCGGGAGCGGAATCGTGAGGCAATACCCGGGCAGTGGAAGCCGTACAACGACAACTCTCGTGCTGCTTCTGTCCGTTCTCCTGGCGCTCGTAGCTCCGACCGCACAGGCTGCCGATGGCGACGCCCCCTCCGTCACCCTCTCCAAGAAGGAGGCGGGCAAGGGCGGTGAGATCACCGTCAAGGGCGGCGGCTGGCGCTCCGAGGCGTTGCTGATGCTCCTGATCTGCGGCCGGTCCACCCCGGAGCGGGGCGTGATCGGCGGCACCAACTCCTGCGCCAACGCCGACGGCCGGGCCGTCACCACCGACAAGAAGGGCGCCTTCAGCAAGAAGCTGCCGGTGGCCGAGCCGCCCGAGCCCTGCCCCTGCGTGGTGCACGTCGCCACGGTGACCGGCGAACAGGCCCTGGTCGACGCGGTGTTCACGGTGGCGGGCCACCCCACGGCCCCGCTGCCGCCCCCGGCCGACGAGGGAAGGCTCGCGGTGCTGGCCACCACCCGGCTGGAGGGCGAGAGTTCGCTGCTCACCTGGTTCGGCGCCCCGCCCGCCCGGCAGTTGGTCTTCACCGTCGGCAATCTGGGGTCCGCGCCCGTGGAGGACCCGGTCTTCGAGATCGGCACGGCGCACGGCGTCTACGCCCCGCAGTGGGAGGAACGCCAGTGGCGCGGCACGGTCGCGCCCGGCTCCAAGGCGCGGATCAAACTGCCGGTCGAACTCTCCGCCGGTGCGCACGGCGACTACCAGGTCTCCCTGCGGTACGGGACGAAGGTGCTGGCCGAACAGCCGTGGGGGGTGAGCCGCCCGTGGGGCGTCACGCTCTTCTGGGTGCTGCTCTGCCTGGTCGTCCCGGCCGCCGTCTTCCGTATCGGCATGGCCGTCGTGGACAAGGTCCGCCCCCGCCCCGCCGGCCTGGTGGCCCGCCACGCGCACCGCACGCGTACGCCCGCCGCCCAGGCTCCCCCCGCCCCGGCCGCGCTGCCGTGGTTCACCCAGGACTCCGCACCGCCCGACATCCGGCGTTCCGCACCGCCGGAGAACCGACCCCCACCCACGACGAAGGGACAAGCGTGGACACGCAACGGAGGATGAGCGCGGCCGGGATCGCGCTGATGCTCGGCGGCGCGGGCATCGTGCTGGCCGCGAGCCCGGCCCAGGCCGCCGAGGTCAGTTACGCGACGGAGTGCGTTCCGCCGCCGATCTCGGGACTGCCGCCGGTCCAGGGCACCACGAAGGTGCTGCTGACCGCCCCGGCCGAGGCGAAGGTCGGCGACGAGATCGAGGTCGTCTGGAAGACGGTCGACGCCGCGTCCAGGAACCCGGACGTGCTGGACCTGGGCAAGGACACGGTGAAGCCGACCGGCACCATCACGCTGGGCGGTGCGGCGAGCGGCGAGCTGAAGCTGGAGGGCCCCCGGCAGAACCCGCCCATCCCCAAGAACAGCCCCATGCTGCTGCCCGACATGAAGGCCAAGCTGAAGCTGGAGAAGGCCGGGGAGATCACGCTCACCCCGGGCGCGTACACGATCAACGTCTCGAAGCCGATCTCCACGGACACCAAGTGCGCGCCCAAGGAGACGGTTCAGCCGGGCGCCACGATCAAGGTGACGGAGGGGGGCTCCAGCACGGGCGGCACCACATCCGGAGGTACGGACTCCGGCGGTACGACGACGGGGGGCACGACCACCGGGGGCACCACGACCACCGGAGGCACCGACTCCGGCGGCACCACCGACGGCGGCGCGACCACCGGAGGCACGACTACCGGAGGCACCGACTCCGGCGGCAGCACCGGCGGCAGCGGAGGCGAGACCGACTTCCCCGGCAAGGAGGTCTCCGTCGCCTACGCCTGCAAGACCCCCATCGGCGACAAGAACGCCACCTCCCCGGTCCGGATCAGCGCCAAGAAGAACGGCGGTGCCTACGACCTCACCGTGAAGTTCAGCAAGTCCGTGATGGACAGCCCCATCGACATTCCGGCGGACCAGGTCAAGCCGTCCATGGAGGTCAAGCTCGGCGGGGCCGACCAGGGCACGGTCACGGTCGAGGGGCCGCTGAACAAGGAGGTCATCAAGACCGGCGCCCCGATCGAGATCCCGGACCTCACCGGCACGTACAAGCCCGGCGCGAGCGGCAAGTCCACGCTCAGCCCGGGCGTCCTGACGGTGATGGCCGCCGGTACGACGACGACCTGCACCCCGCCCGCCGATGTGACGGTCTCCCTGGAGCTGGACACCTCCGCCCAGCCGGGCGGCGCGTCCGGAGGGACGGGTTCCACGGGCTCCAGCGGCGGCACCACGACCGCGTCCGGCGGCGGTACGGACTCGGGCGGCGGCCTGGCGGCCACCGGCGCCGGGGGCGACGGCGCCCTGCGCGCGCTCGGCCTGGTCGCGGGTACGGCGATCCTGCTGGGCGGAGCGGTGTTCACGTTCACCCCGTGGCGGCGGCTGCGCTCCCCCCGCTGAGCCGCGACCGGGAGCCGGGCGTCGCCGGAAGAGACATGATCTTCCGGCGACGCCCCGGCATGCTCTGGGCTTGCTCAAATCGCCTGCCCCGCCTTGCCTGAGCAAGATCGGCAAGGATAGGTTCCTTGGGCGGTTCTTCGCAGGAGCGAAGGCAACCATCCGAGCGCGGCGCCCTTCGGCAGGCTTGACCACCTGTCTGGTGCCGCACACGTGGAAAAGGAACAACATGAAGGTGACCTGGGGGAAGAAGGCTGCGACGGGTGTGCTCGCGGGCCTTCTGATGGCGTCCGGATTGACGCTGGCCACCGCGGCCCCGGCTCAGGCGGCCGGGGCGAAGTACACCTGCAAGGCCACACCCAGCCTCTCGCTGGGGCGTCCGGTGTCGACTTCTTCGTGCAAGAAGTCCGCCAAGGGGAAGACCGTCAAGCAGCACCGTGCCGTGCTCCTCTGCGACGTCGTACGCGGCCGCGGTGCCGAGCACCCCGTCACGTGGACGGTGTTCGGCAAGTGGAAGAAGCCCGCGGAGAAGTCCTCGGTGAAGTGCGGCTTCGGCAGCTTCCTGCGGAGCGTCAAGGTCGAGACCAAGGCCAAGTAGCGGCGGCCGGCTGACTGCCGGCCGCACGGTGGCATACGGAAACCGTCGGCCGCACGGTGGCATACGGAATCCCTCGGCCGCACGGTGGCATACGGAACGGGTCCGCACGAACTTCTCGTGCGGACCCGTTCCTCGTACTCGGTACGTGCCGACCGGCAGCCGTCCCGCTGCTTGACCTGCTTGACCTACTTGACGCCGCCCATGAGCGCGCGGATCTTCCGCCCCGCCACCATGAACGCGAGGCCCGCGGCGACCGCCACGACGGCCTGGAGCGTGTAGTACGCGGCGTCGCCCAGCGGCGCGTTGAGCTTCGTGGTCCAGCCGTTCAGGGCGTTGCCCGTCGACGTGGCCAGGAACCACAGACCCATGATCTGGCCCACGAACATCTTCGGAGCCAGCTTCGTGGACAGCGACAGGCCGACCGGCGAGAGGCACATCTCACCCATGGTCTGCGCAAGGTAGACGGCGAGCAGCCAGAAGACGGTGACCTTGCCGGTCTCGCTGTTGGCCGCGGCGGCGCCCGCCAGGCCCATGATGCCGAAGGAGCCACCGATGAGGAGCATCGCCAGGGCGAACTTCATCGGGGTGCTGGGCTCACGGTTGCGCTTGGCCAGCTTGACCCAGAGCGCGGCGAAGATCGGGGCCAGGATGATGACCATCGCGGGGTTGACCGACTGGAGCCAGGAGGCCGGGAACTCCCAGCCGCCGACGAAGCGGTCCGTCTTGTTGTCGGCGAAGATCGTCAGCAGCGAGCCGGACTGGTCGTAGATCATCCAGAAGAGGACGGCCGTGATGAAGAACCACACGTACGCCTTGATCTTCGGCCGGTCCTCGGCGGTCAGCGCCGGGTCGCGGAAGATCGTGATGAAGTAGATGATCGGCACGACGACGCCCAGTACCGCCAGGACGTTGACGATGTGCTCGATGTTGTACGTACCCAGCGCGAGGTCGATGAGCAGCGCGGCGACCGCGAGGCCGGACCAGAGGCCCACCTTGCGCAGGACCTGCCGCCGCTCCTCCGGCGAAGCCGGCTTCGCGGGCAGCTTGCCGATGTCACCGAGGTGCTTGGCGCCGAGGACGTACTGGACGACCGCGAGGCTCATGCCGACACCGGCGACACCGAAGCCGAGGTGCCAGTTGACGTGCTCACCGAGGTAGCCGACGATCAGCGGCGCCGCGAGGCCACCGATGTTGATCGCCATGTAGAAGAGGGTGAAACCGGCGTCGCGGCGGGCGCTGGCCTGGCCCTCGTAGAGCTCGCCCACCATCGCCGAGATGTTCGGCTTCAGCAGACCCGTACCGACCGCGATCAGCGCGAGACCGAAGAAGAACGCGATGTCGCTCGGGAGCGCGAGGGTGAAGTGGCCGAGCGCGATGACGATGCCGCCGACCAGAACGGCCTTGCGGGCGCCCCAGAGGCGGTCGGCGACCCAGCCGCCGGGCATCGCGGCCATGTAGACGACAGCGTTGTACACACCGTAGATGGAGGCGGCCAGCGCCTCCTTGCCCTCCAGGGGGCCGTCGAGTACGGCGGCCACGAGGTACAGGGTGAGGATGGCCCGCATCCCGTACCAGGAGAAGCGTTCCCACATCTCCGTCATGAAGAGGGTGGCCATACCGCGGGGGTGGCCGAAGAAGGTCTTCTCGCCGGAATTCGGCGAGTCCTTCGTCAGGCTGGACGCCATGGTCGATCCTTGCTGGTCGGGACGCGCTCGCCTCGTGAGCGGTGCGCGCCCGGTGGGGGGTAGCCGGCACCGGCGCGGCCGCACCCCATCCCCACGCCTGAGGGGGACTCGCCCCGGGGCCGGGCTCCGGTCGGAGCGTTCGGCGGCGGGGCGGGGGAAGTACCGCGTCGGGATCCACACCCGGATCGCGTTCACACGCTCCGGGCCCGGCTCACAGGTCATTCACTCAAGTCGGGCCGGCGCGAACCGACCCGACACACAGAAGAGACCCTTGGCGCTCATGGCGGCCCAAAGGTCCTTCATCAGTGCAACAGGCGTCGGGACACCATACGACACGACACGGCGGCATATGGAAGGACTTGAGACATGGATCACAGGTAATAGTGGAACCAGGCTCCCATATTCAAAGGTCCATGTCTGGATTTCGACGCTGACCCGCAGGCGGCGTCGCGGGCCTCACTCCGGAGGTCCCACCCGGACTACCATCAGTCCATGACCCGTGTACTGCTCGCCGAGGACGACGCATCCATCTCGGAGCCACTGGCCCGCGCACTGCGTCGGGAGGGTTACGAGGTCGAAGTCCGCCAGGACGGCCCGACGGCGCTCGACGCCGGACTCCAGGGCGGCATCGACCTCGTGGTGCTCGATCTGGGGCTGCCCGGGATGGACGGCCTCGAAGTCGCCCGCCGCCTCCGCGCCGACGGCCACACCGTGCCGATCCTGGTGCTGACGGCCCGCGCCGACGAGGTCGACACGGTGGTCGGCCTGGACGCCGGCGCCGACGACTACGTCACCAAGCCCTTCCGCCTCGCCGAGCTCCTCGCCCGGGTCCGCGCCCTGCTCCGCCGCGGCGCCTCCGAGCCCGTCGTGCAGCCCTCCACCCACGGCGTCCGGATCGACGTCGAGTCGCACCGGGCCTGGATGGGCGAGGAGGAACTCCAGCTCACCGCCAAGGAGTTCGACCTGCTCCGGGTCCTGGTCCGGGACGCCGGCCGGGTCGTCACCCGTGACCAGCTCATGCGCGAGGTCTGGGACACCACCTGGTGGTCCTCCACCAAGACGCTCGACATGCACATCTCCTGGCTCCGCAAGAAGCTCGGCGACGACGCGGCCAATCCCCGCTACATCGCCACGGTCCGGGGCGTCGGCTTCCGGTTCGAGAAGAGCTGACGTACGAAACAGCCATGTACCTCGACGACGCACCCATGCACCTCGATGACGCAGGACGACGATGCGCCGCCGGCTGATCAACTCCACGCTCGCCGTGGTGCTCGTGGTCATCGCCGTCTTCGGCGTCTCCCTCGTCATCGTGGAGACGCGCACCATCAGCGCCAGCGCCCAGGAGAGCGTCGAATCCGAGGCGCTGCGGCTGATCAGCGTGGTCGACAGCCGGCTGCTGGGTGACGAGGTGATCAACTCCGGGGTGCTGTCCGAGCAGATCGACCCCAGCCGGTTCGCGCTGATCGAGATCCCGGGCCGGGCTCCCATCCCCGTCGGGGAGCGCCCCACCGGCAGCGTCCTGCGCGCCACCGAGACCGGTGAGCAGGGCGAGAAGGTCACCGTCGAGGAGTCCCGCTCGTCCGTCACCCGCGAGGTCGGGCGCACGCTCCTGATCATCGGCGCGGTGGCGCTGCTCGCGATCATCTCGGCCGTGCTCCTCGCCGTACGCCAGGCCAACCGGCTCGCCTCCCCGCTCACCGACCTCGCCGAGACCGCCGAACGCCTCGGCTCCGGCGACCCCCGCCCGCGCCACAAGCGGTACGGGGTGCCCGAGCTGGACCGGGTCGCCGACGTCCTGGACGCCTCCGCCGAGCGGATCGCCCGGATGCTGACCGCCGAACGCCGCCTCGCCGCCGACGCCTCGCACCAGTTGCGTACGCCGCTCACCGCGCTCTCCATGCGGATCGAGGAGATCTCGGTGACCGACGACCCGGAGACGGTGAAGGAGGAGGCGAACATCGCCCTGACCCAGGTCGAGCGCCTCACCGACGTCGTGGAGCGGCTGCTGACCAACTCCCGGGACCCGCGGACCGGCTCCGCCGTCGTCTTCGACCTGGACGAGGTCATCAAGCAGCAGATCGAGGAGTGGCGCCCCGCCTACCGCTCCACGGGCCGCGCGCTGGTCTGCTCGGGCAAGCACGGTCTGCGGGCGGTCGGCACCCCGGGCGCGGTCGCCCAGGTGCTGGCCGCGCTGATCGAGAACTCCCTGATGCACGGCGGCGGCACGGTCGCCCTGCGCACCCGCGTCACCGGCAACCAGGTCGTCATCGAGGTCACCGACGAGGGCCCCGGCGTCCCGGCCGAGCTGGGCGCGCGGATCTTCGAGCGGACGATCAGCGGCCGCAACTCCACCGGCATCGGCCTGGCCGTCGCCCGGGACCTCGCGGAGGCGGACGGCGGCCGCCTCGAACTGCTCCAGCAGCACCCGGCGGTCTTCGCGCTCTTCCTCAGCCGCATCCCGCTGGACCGCAAGGACCCGGAACGCCCGGTGCGCTGAGCACGTCAGGAGCCGGAGGGATCAGTTCCGTACGGGATCGGGCTCTACGGTCTCCGTCGACCGCCGCTGCTCCAGAAACCGCTCCGCAGGGCGTGCGGCCTCCTCGGCGGGGAGGGCCTTGTCGGGGAGGGTCTTGAAGACCCAGGTCCGGTAGGACCAGAAGCGGAAGAGGGTCGCGATCCCGATGCCGACGATCTTGAAGACGTTGCTCTGGACCGGGGTGTTCCAGTCGAAGCCGTACGTCGCCAGGTACAGCACCCCGGTCTCGATCACCGCGCCCACCGCGCTGAACAACAGGAACAGGGTCAGCTCACGGGTCCGGCCGGTCTTGTCACGGTCCCGGTAGGTCCAGTAGCGGTAGCCCACGTAGTTGAAGAGGACCGCGACGAACGTCGCCAAGAGGCTTGCCCGGACCACGGGGAGCTCCGTGGTGTGCCGGATCAGGTTGAAGGCCCCCATGTTGACCAGCAGGCCCATCGCGCCGACCACGCCGAACTTGGCGACCTCCCGGGCCAGCAGATCAAGCCGGGTCCGCAGTGCGCCCCGTTCGCTCATGGTGATCGCTCAGTCCGTCCGTTCGGGGGCGTCGACGGTTCCGTCAACTCCGCCATGCTAACCAGCCCTCCGGTGTGACGCCCCGGTGATGGTCACGCGCCCGCCGGTGACGGCACCCGGACGGCGTCCCGGGCGCCCCGGCGCGCCCGATACCCTGGGGGCGTGACGTTCCCGGTAGTCGGCATGGTCGGCGGCGGTCAGCTCGCCCGTATGACCCACGAGGCGGGTATCCCCCTCGGCCTGAAATTCAAGCTCCTCAGTGACACGCCCCAGGACTCGGCGGCCCAGGTGGTCAGCGAGGTCGTCATCGGCGACTATCGCGACCTGGACACGCTGCGCGCCTTCGCGCAGGGCTGCGACGTGATCACCTTCGACCACGAGCACGTGCCCACCGAGCACCTGCGGGCCCTGGAGGCGGACGGCATCCCCGTCCGCCCCGGCCCCGATGCCCTGGTGCACGCGCAGGACAAGGGGGTGATGCGCGCCAAGCTCGCGGAGATCGGCGCGCCCTGCCCCCGTAACCGCATCGTGAGTGACCCGGCCGACGCCGCCGCGTTCGCCGGGGAGGTCGGGGGCTTCCCCGTCATCCTCAAGACCGTGCGCGGCGGGTACGACGGCAAGGGCGTGTGGGTGGTCCGCTCCGAGGCGGACGCGGCCGATCCGTTCCGCGCCGGGGTCCCGGTCCTCGCGGAGGAGAAGGTCGACTTCGTACGGGAGCTGGCGGCCAACATCGTCCGCTCGCCGCACGGCCAGGCCGTCGCCTACCCGGTCGTGGAGTCCATCCAGGTCGACGGTGTCTGCGACACGGTGATCGCCCCCGCCCCCGACCTGTCCGAGCAGCTGGCCGGCGAGGCCCAGCAGCTCGCGCTCCGCATCGCCGCCGAGCTCGGTGTCGTCGGCCACCTGGCCGTGGAGCTGTTCGAGACGCGTGACGGACGCATCCTGGTCAACGAGCTGGCGATGCGCCCGCACAACTCGGGCCACTGGACGCAGGACGGCGCGATCACCTCCCAGTTCGCCAACCACGTGCGGGCGGTCCTCGACCTCCCCCTCGGCGACCCGCGCCCGCGCGCCCCCTGGACGGTCATGTGCAACGTCCTGGGCGGCGACTACCCGGACATGTACCAGGCGTACCTGCACTGCATGGCCCGCGATCCGCAGCTCAAGATCCACATGTACGGCAAGGACGTGAAGCCCGGACGCAAGGTCGGCCACGTCAACACCTACGGCGACGACCTGGCGGACGTGCGGGAGCGCGCCCGGCACGCGGCCGACTACCTGCGAGGAACGATCACCGAATGACTACCCCCTCCGCATCGGCCGCACCCGTGATCGGCATCGTCATGGGCTCGGACTCCGACTGGCCCGTCATGGAGGCGGCGGCCAAGGCGCTCGACGAGTTCGAGATCCCGTACGAGGTCGACGTCGTCTCCGCCCACCGCATGCCGCGCGAGATGATCGCGTACGGCGAGGACGCGGCGGGTCGTGGCCTGAAGGCGATCATCGCGGGCGCGGGCGGGGCGGCCCACCTCCCCGGCATGCTGGCCTCGGTCACCCCGCTGCCGGTCATCGGCGTTCCGGTGCCGCTGAAGTACCTGGACGGCATGGACAGCCTGCTCTCCATCGTCCAGATGCCCGCGGGCGTCCCCGTCGCCACCGTCTCGGTCGGCGGCGCGCGCAACGCCGGCCTGCTGGCCGCCCGGATCCTCGCCGCGAGCGATCCCGCGCTCCAGGAGCGGATGCAGGAGTTCCTGTCCGAGCTGAACGCCCAGGCCACCGAGAAGGGCAAGCGCCTGCGCTCCAAGGTCCAGGGCTCGGACTCCTTCGGCTTCGGAAAGTAGGGGCGGCTTTCATGGACCATCTCGCCCGCGCCCACGAGCTCCTCGCCGCCCACCCGGTCGTCGACGGCCACAACGACCTCCCCTGGGCCCTGCGCGAGCAGGTCGGCTACGACCTGGACGCCCGGGACATCGCCGCCGACCAGCGCGGCCTGCTCCACACCGACCTGGCCCGGCTGCGGGCCGGCGGGGTCGGCGGCCAGTTCTGGTCCGTGTACGTGCGCACCGACCTGACCGGCGACGCGGCGGTCAGCGCCACGCTGGAGCAGATCGACATCGTCGCCGAGCTGATCGCCCGCTACCCGACCCACCTGCGGCGCGCGCTCACCGCCGACGACCTGGAGAAGGCCCGCGCCGAGGGCCGTATCGCCTCCCTGATGGGCGCCGAGGGCGGCCACTCCATCAACAACTCGCTGGGCACCCTGCGCGCCCTGTACGAGCTGGGCGTCCGCTACCTGACGCTCACCCACAACGACAACATCGACTGGGCCGACAGCGCCACCGACCTGCGGCGCCTCGGCGGCCTCTCCGCCTTCGGCCACGAGGTCGTGCGCGAGATGAACCGCATCGGCATGCTGGTCGACCTCAGCCACGTGGCGGACGGCGTCATGCGTGACGCGATCGCCACCAGCACCGCGCCGGTGATCTTCTCGCACTCCTCGGCCCGGGCCGTCTGCGACCACCCGCGCAACATCCCGGACGACGTGCTGGCGGCGCTCCCGGCCAACGGCGGGATCGCGATGGCGACCTTCGTCCCGAAGTTCGTGCTGCCCGCCGCCGTCGCCTGGACCCAGGCCGCCGACCGCAACATGCGCGAACACGGCCTGCACCACCTGGACACCACCCCGCAGGCGATGCGCATCCACGAGGACTTCGAGGCGGCCCACCCCCGCCCGCAGGCCACCGTGGCGACCATCGCCGACCACCTCGACCACATGCGCGAGGTCGCGGGCGTCGACCACATCGGCATCGGCGGCGACTACGACGGCACGGCGTTCACGCCGTACGGCCTGGAGGACGTCTCCGGCTACCCGAACCTGATCGCCGAGCTGCTCCGCCGTAACTGGTCCGAGGGCGAGCTCGCCAAGCTGACCTGGCAGAACGCCGTACGGGTGCTGCGCGACGCGGAAGCCGTGGCCCGCGACGAGCAGGCCACGCGCGGCCCGTCCCACGCGACGATCACGGAGCTGGACGGGCGGCGGATCCGCTAGCGGCCGGCGGCGAACGGTCCCCCCGGGCCGAAGGCGAGCGCCGCGAAGCGCTCGCCCATGCGGCGGTGGGCGGCGGGGCCCGGGTGGAGCCGGTCGGGCAGCGGCAGCTCGGCGGAGTCGGCCTCGCCGTACAGGGCGAGGCCGTCCAGGTAGGACAGCGCCGGATCCCCGCCCGCCCGCTCCTCGACGATCCGGGCGAGCTCCTCCCGTACGACGCGCAGGTTCAGCTTCCCGAGGGCCGCCTCCGAGGGGTCGCCCAACGCCACGAACTCCACCTGCCCGTCGCTGACGTCCGGTGCGGCGGGTCCGGGGGTGGTCTCCTGGGCCGGGCAGAGGATGGGCGAGACGACCAGCAGGGGCGTGGTCGGGTGCCCCTCGCGGATGGTGTCGAGGAACCCGTGCACGGCCGGCCCGAAGGCGCGCAGCCGCATCAGGTCGCGGTTCACGACGTTGATGCCGATCTTGACGCTGATCAGGTCGGCCGGGGTGTCCCGCAGGGCGCGCGCGGTGAACGGATCGAGGAGCGCGCTGCCGCCCAGGCTCAGGTTGACCAGCTCCACGCCTCCTGCCGCCGCGGCCAGGGCGGGCCAGGCGGTGGCGGAGCTGTCGGCGGCGGAGCCCTGGCTGATCGAACTGCCGTGGTGCAGCCAGACCCGCCGCCCGCCCGGCTCCACCGTTGCGACGGGAGCGTCGGTGCGCAGGGCGATCAGCTCGGTGATCTCGGTGTACGGCAGCCAGATCTCGACGGTCTTCTCCCGCCCGGGCAGCCCGTCGAACCGGACGGTGCCGACCTGCCCCGGAAACGTCTCCTGAGAGCCGTCGCTCAGATCCACCATCAGCACATCACCCCCGCTCGCCGTGGCCCGCCCGGCCGGCTCCCCGTCGATGTGGAGGTCGTAGGCGCCGTCCGGGCGGGGGGAGACACCCCGGTAGGCCACGATCGTGCGCAGGACGTCCAGCTCGACGGCGGTGGCCCGGGTGCGGAACACCAGCCGTACGCCGGAGGGCTGGGCCTCCGCCTGGGCCACCTGCTCGTCACCCCCGAACTGCGCCCGGGCGCGGGCGGGCAGCCGGTGCGGGAGGAGGCCGTCGCGCGCGGTGCGCTCCAGGTCGAGCGCGCCGCGCACGAGGGCGGGGGTGAGGGGGGTGGCGGTCAGGCCGGGGGAGTCGTCCATGCTTTCCAGCCTGTCCACCGAGGCGCGATCCAGCAGGCGCGGAAAGAGTTATCAGGCGCGGAGACCGTCAGCAGGCGCAGAGACAGAACGGGTGCCCGGCCGGATCGGCGTACACCCGGAAGGACCTCTTCCGGTCCTCCGTGTCCAGCGGCCGGGCCCCCAGCGCCAGCACCTCCCGCTCCGCAGCATCCAGATCCTCCACGGTCAGGTCCAGGTGGAACTGCATGGAGCTGTCGGGCCGGGGCCACTGCGGCGGTACGAAACCGGGCGCGGCCTGGAACGCGAGCGGCGTGCCCGGGGCGTCCACGAGGTCGACCCAGCGGCTGTCGTCGTCCTTGATGGTGCCGCCGATGACGGCGGCGTAGAAGCGGGCGAGCGCGAGGGGGTCGGGGCAGTCCAGTACGACGGCGCCGAGTGTGGCGATGGGCATGACGCATACCTCCCGGTGGATACCGCCCTGTTGCGGTACGGGGAGACGCTTACCCCGTACCGCCGCCGGGAGTGCGGCCATTCAGGCGTTCAGGCGTTCAGGCGTTCAGGCGGCCGGCTCAGGCCTTCGGCCGCCCCATCGCCCGGTACGTCCACCCGGCCTCGCGCCACACCGCACTGTCCAGCGCGTTCCGCCCGTCCAGGATGATCCGCCGGGACACCGCCTCGCCCAGCTCCGCCGGGTCCAGCTCGCGGAACTCGCGCCACTCCGTCAGGTGCAGCACCACGTCCGCGCCGCGCACGGCCTCCAGCGCGGAGTCGGCGTAACCGAGCGTCGGGAACAGGCGGCGTGCGTTCTCCATCCCCTTCGGGTCGAAGACGGTCACCTGGCCGCCCTGGAGGTGGATCTGCCCGGCGACGTTGAGCGCGGGGGAGTCGCGTACGTCGTCGGAGTCCGGCTTGAACGCGGCGCCCAGCACGCCCACCCGCGTACCGAGGAACGAACCGCCGCCCACGGCCTCCCGGGCCAGCTCGACCATGTGGCCGCGGCGGCGCATGTTGATGGAGTCGACCTCGCGGAGGAAGGTGAGGGCCTGGTCGGCGCCCAGCTCACCGGCGCGCGCCATGAAGGCCCGGATGTCCTTGGGCAGACAGCCGCCGCCGAAGCCGATCCCGGCCCGCAGGAACTTCTTCCCGATGCGCTCGTCGTGCCCGATGGCCTCGGCGAGCTTCACGACGTCGCCGTCGGCGGCCTCGCAGACCTCGGCCATGGCGTTGATGAAGGAGATCTTGGTGGCGAGGAAGGAGTTGGCGGAGGTCTTCACCAGCTCGGCGGTAGGAAAGTCCGTAACGACGAACGGGGACCCCTCCGCCACCGGCCCGGCGTACACCTCACGGAGCAGCTTCTCGGCCCGCTCGCTCTCCACGCCGACGACGATCCGGTCGGGGTGCAGGGTGTCGTTGACGGCGAAGCCCTCGCGCAGGAACTCCGGGTTCCAGGCCAGCTCGGCGCCGTCGCCTGCCGGGGCCAGCTCCACGAGGCGGGCGGCGAGGCGGGCGGCGGAGCCGACGGGGACGGTGGACTTGCCGACGACCAGGGCGGGCCGGGTGAGGTGCGGGGCGAGCGCGTCGAAGGCGCTGTCCACATAACTCATGTCACAGGCGTACTCGCCGTGCTTCTGCGGAGTGTTCACACAGACGAAGTGGACGTCGCCGAACTCCCCGACCTCCTCCCAGGAGGTGGTGAAGCGCAGCCGACCGGTCGACCCTTCGATACCGGCCACATGCCGCTGAAGCATCTCCTCCAACCCCGGCTCGTACATCGGCACGCGCCCGGTGGAGAGCAGTTCGATCTTCTCCGGTACGACGTCGAGCCCGAGGACCTCGAACCCCAGCTCGGCCATGGCGGCGGCATGGGTGGCGCCGAGATAGCCGGTGCCGATCACAGTGATCCTGAGGGCCATGGGTGCTCCTGGGAGGTACGGACGGACGTGCGATCCGAGCATAGTCGCGACGGGTGACCCCACCCTTCCCCACCCGATCCGCCGCATACCTCCCGTTCTGCCCGACCCCTGTCACGAAGCTCACGTGGCACTCACGTATGCCGTGCCGGGGCTTCCGCACTAAAATTGAGTTACTTAACGGTAGTTAGCATCTGGGGAGTGAGCGTCTTGGCGGGTTCGACCGATTTCGACCTGTACCGTCCGGCCGAGGAGCACGACATGCTCCGCGAGACCATCCGTGCGCTCGCCGAGACGAAGATCGCCCCCTTCGCCGCCGCGGTCGACGAGGAGAGCCGCTTCCCGCAGGAGGCGCTGGACGCCCTGGTCGCCTCGGACCTGCACGCCGTCCACGTCCCGGAGGAGTACGGCGGGGCCGGCGCCGACGCGCTCGCCACGGTCATCGTGATCGAGGAGGTGGCCCGCGCCTGCGCCTCCTCCTCCCTGATCCCGGCAGTGAACAAGCTCGGCTCGCTCCCGGTGATCCTCTCCGGCTCCGAGGAGCTGAAGGCCAAGTACCTGGGCCCGCTCGCCAAGGGCGACGCGATGTTCTCGTACGCGCTCTCCGAGCCGGACGCGGGCTCGGACGCGGCGGGCATGAAGACCAAGGCCGTCCGCGACGGGGACTTCTGGGTCCTCAACGGGGTGAAGCGCTGGATCACCAACGCGGGCGTCTCCGAGTACTACACGGTCATGGCGGTCACCGACCCCACCAAGCGCTCCAAGGGCATCTCGGCGTTCGTCGTCGAGAAGTCCGACGAGGGTGTCTCCTTCGGCGCCCCGGAGAAGAAGCTCGGCATCAAGGGCTCCCCGACCCGCGAGGTCTACCTCGACAACGTCCGTATCCCCGCCGACCGCATGATCGGCGAGGAGGGCACGGGCTTCGCCACCGCGATGAAGACCCTGGACCACACCCGCATCACCATCGCGGCCCAGGCCCTCGGTATCGCCCAGGGCGCGCTGGACTACGCCAAGGGGTACGTCCAGGAGCGCAAGCAGTTCGGCAAGCCGATCGCGGACTTCCAGGGCATCCAGTTCATGCTCGCCGACATGGCGATGAAGCTGGAGGCGGCCCGCCAGCTCACCTACTCCGCCGCCGCCAAGTCCGAGCGCGTCGACGGCGACCTGACCTTCTTCGGCGCGGCGGCGAAGTGCTTCGCCTCCGACGTCGCCATGGAGGTCACCACGGACGCGGTCCAGCTCCTCGGCGGCTACGGCTACACGCGCGACTACCCGGTCGAGCGCATGATGCGCGACGCCAAGATCACCCAGATCTACGAGGGCACCAACCAGGTCCAGCGCATCGTCATGGCACGCAACCTGCCGTAACGGCTTTCGCTGTCTCTGCGGCCCCCGGCACCGCGCCGGGGGCCGCAGCGCGTTCCGGGCGGGCGGTCCGCATGAGGTGACCGGCGCTTAGGTGTACTGGTGGTACACCCCACTGGTGTGTACTGTTGGTTCATGCCGCTTCCCCGCTTTCACCGCCTGGCCTACGACCGGCAGAGGCACATCCTCGACGTGGCGCGCGGGCACTTCGCCCGGCACGGTCCCGACGCCGCCTCGTACAACAAGATCATCGAGTCTGCGGGCGTCTCCAAGACGGCCTCCTACCAGTACTTCGACGGGAAGGACGACCTTCTCGCCACGGTGCTCGACGAGGTCCGCGACCACCTGCTCGCCGCGCTCGGTCCCTGGGAGCCCGCGGAATCCTGCTCGGAGTTCCGGGCCCGCCTGGACGGTGGATCCCGTGCGCTCCTCGCGCACCTGCACGAGCACCCCGAAGACCTCGCCCTGGCCGATCTCGCGATCGGCCGCACCGGCGAGGCGCAGTGGCTCGGCTGGTTCGAGGACGTGGTGGACAACGGGCAGGCACTCGGCCTCATCCGCACCGACCTCGACCGGTCCCTCCTCGTGGCCACGACCGCGGCGGTGATGCGGGCGGCCGACACCTGGACCCTGGCCCGGTTGCGCTCCGGCGACGGGCAGGACACCGCACAGATCGCCGGCCAGGTGGGGGCGCTGCTCGCGGGCCTGTGGAACGGCGGGAGCGACGAGGGGCGGGCCGGGGATGCGCACTGACCTGAAGGTCGACTGGCGGATACCGCCTTCAGCGCCGGGCTGGACGGGGCGGCTGGAGCGGTTCATGGGGCCGGGCAGGACGCGGGCGGAGTCGGCCGTCGAGGCCGGGGGAGGCGTCGCCGTGGCCCTGGTCCTGGCTGCTTTCCTGTGGCGGGTGGACTCCCGCCCCGACTGGTCGGCGCTCCAGTGGACCGTGGTCGCGGTCGTCGGTCTCGACCTGATCGGCGGGGTGCTGACCAACGCGTCCAACGCCGCCAAGCGCTGGTACCACCGGCAGAACCCCCGGGGCAGGCGCTCCCGGCTGGCCTTCATCGGCGTGCACACTCTGCACCTGGCGGCGATCGGTCTGGTCGTACTGAACGGGGACTGGCTCTGGACCCTGGGCAACGCGGCCGCGCTGCTGGTGGGAGCGGTCCTGGTCGAGTTCGCCCCGGTGGCGCTCACGCGACCGGTGGCGATGGCGTGCTACATGGCGGCCGTGCTGCTGAACCTAGGCTGGCTGGAGGTGTCGGCCGCGCTCGCCTGGTTCGCCCCGCTCTTCTTCCTCAAGCTGCTGGTGTGCCACCTGGTGGTCGAAGCGCCCCTGGAAGCGGCCCGCGCCGGCCGCCGCTGACGCGCCGCCCTCTGCGGCAGCCGGGGCGCCGCGCGTCAGCGCACGACATCGAAGACGTTCTTCTGGATGCCGTTCGCGTACGCCTCGTACTCGACCAGCTTCAGCTTCTGGGTGTCCTTGTCGCTCGCGCTGAACAGGCGCTTTCCCGCGCCGAGCAGGAGTGGGAAGACGAGCAGGTGGTAGCGGTCGATCAGGCCGGCGTCCGACAGGCTGTGGTTCAGGCCGATGCTGCCGTGGATGATGATCGGCCCGCCCTCGGTCTCCTTGAGGGCGGCGACCTCGTCGGCCGACCGCAGGATCGTGGTGTCGCCCCAGTCGGAGACCAGGTCGTCCTCCTTGAGCGTGGTGGAGACGACGTACTTCGGCATCACCTTGTACTGGCCGAACTCGTCCATCGCCGGCCACACCGGGCTGAACGCCTCGTAGCTGGCCCGGCCCATCATCAGCGCGCCGGCCTCCTCCTGCTCCCGGCCCTTGATCTCGTATGCCTCCGGGAGGAACTCCATGTCCTTGAAGGTCCACCCCGAGTTCCGGTAGCCGGGCTCGCCGCCCGGGGCTTCCATGACGCCGTCGAGGGAGACGAAGGCGGTGCTGATCAGAGTGCGCATCGGGGCTCCTGGATTTCTCGTACATGCGGGCACTTCGCGGCGGGCGGGCGGCCTGTGTGGGCACCAACTCTTACGGATGTTCTGACCGCGTACCCCGCCGAAACTCATCGGTCCCGCCAGGCCCATCCATCCGGACCCACGGCCGGTACCCTCCCACCTCATGACCGAACTCGACAGGCTCACCGCCCTCTTCCGCGCCCTGGGAGCGGACGACGACGCGCCGGACTGGGCGGAATCCGAGGCCGAGGAGGGACTGCCGCAGCTCGCCCGCTACCTGTTCCTGCGGACGGTGTGGCAGGACGTCGACGCCTGGGGTACGGAGGCGCCCCGGTGGGTGGCCGCCTACCGCAGCGACGGCGTGGCCGCCGGGGCCGTCGACCGCGCCCTCGCCGCCGGGCTCACCCCCGAGGACCTCGGCGAGCTGGCCCGCGAGGTGGCCCGGGAGACCGCGTTCGGGGTGCTGTACGCCCTGGCCGACCCGGCGGACGGCTCGCTGCCCGCCGAGATCGAGGCCCAGCTGCCGGGCTGGCGCCTGGCGGAGCTGGACCCGGCGGGAGAGCCGACGGGCCGTCACCTCGACGCGCTGCACGAGGACTTCGCCAGCCTCGAACCGAAGGGGATCGTGCCGTGACCACTCCCTTCGACGACGCCGAGCGGCGCATCTGGTCCGGCCGGGCCGAGGTCTACGCCCGCACCTACGCCCGCCTCTGCGCCCACCCCGTCGAAGCCCTCCTCGACGCCGCCGGGGTCGGGCCGGGCGCGCGGGTCCTCGACGTGGGCTGCGGCAGCGGAACGGTGAGCGTGGCGGCGTTCGCGCGGGGAGCGGACGTGTACGCGGCCGACGCCGAACCGGGCATGGCGGAGGCAACCCGCAGGGCGGTGCCGGGCGTCGAGGTGCGAATGGCCCGCCTTCCCGAACTCCCTTACACAAGCACCCACTTCGATGCCGTACTGGCCAACTTCGTCCTCAACCACGTGGGCCGCCGCTCGCCGCCCTGACCGAACTCCGCCGGATCACCCGCCCCGGCGGCCGGGTCGCGGTCACCATCTGGCGGGCGCCGGCAGCCCCGGGCCAGACCTTGATCGGCCGAGCCGCCCAGTCCGCCGGCCTCACTCGCCCCGCCTGGCTCCCCGCACTCGACCCGGACGACGACTTCCCTCGTACGCCGGAAGGGCTCGCGGCCCTGCTCGCCGCGGCCGGATTCCTGGAGGCGAAGTGCTCCGAGGTGGCTTGGGACCACGAAACCGGCGCCGAGGAGTGGTGGGCCGGGGCCGAGCAGGGAATCGGTGCGATCGGCCAGGTCCTCAACAGCCGGGGGCCGGAGAGGATGGCGGAGGCGCGGCGTGCGTACGACGGACTCAGCGCCGAATTCCGTACGCGCAGCGGCCAGTTGGTGCTGCCGCACGTCGCGCTGCTGGCGGCGGGAACGGCCTAGTACCGCAGCGGTCGTGGTTGTTGTTCGTTGGCCGGCCTTGAACCGAAGGAGGTCGGGATGCGACCGCGCCGGGCCCAGTCGATCGTCGGGCTGCGGCGTTCGACGAGCGTGACGTCGCGCCACCGGCCGTGGTGGCGGCCGATGCGCTCGCGGGTGCCGAGGACGCGGAACCCGGCCTTGCGATGCAGGGCGAGGCTGGCTGTGTTCTCGGGGAAGATGCCGGATTGCACCGTCCAGATTCCGGCGGCGTCGGTGGAGGCCAGCAGCGCCGTCAGCAGGGTGAGCCCTACCCCTCGGCCGCGGGCTCCGGGGCCGACGTAGACGGAGTGTTCGACGACTCCGGCGTACGCGCAACGGTCGGAGACCGGAACCACCGCGGCCCAGCCCAGGACACGGTCCTCGTCGACGGCGACCAGACGGTGCTCGGGCAGCTTGGCCGCGTCGAACCCCTCCCAGTCCGGGGCGGTCGTCTCGAAGGTGGCGTTGCCCTCGTCGATGCCGAACCGGTAGATCGCCAGAACCTGTTCGGCGTGTTCGGGCCGCATCGCCGTGATGCGTACGTCCGTCGGCCGTGCCCCGGTCATGCCGCCTCGATGCCGAGTTCGGCGAGCAGGCCGCGTACGCGCCCCTCGATCTCGTCCCGGATCGGCCAAACCGCTTCGACGCCCTGCCCGGCGGGGTCATCGAGCTTCCAGTCGAGGTACCTCTTGCCGGGGAGGACGGGGCAGGTGTCGCCGCAGCCCATGGTGATCACCACGTCGGACGCCCGCACCGCCTCCACGGTCAGCACCTTCGGCGTCTCGGCGGACAGGTCGATGCCCGCCTCCGCCATGGCCTGTACGGCGGCCGGGTTCACGGCGTCGGCAGGTGCGGACCCGGCGGAGCGGACCTCGACCCGGCCCTCGGAGAGATGGGTGAGGAACGCCGCGGCCATCTGCGAGCGGCCGGCGTTGTGGACGCAGACGAACAGTACGGACGGCTGCTTGGACTCAGACATGGGCGGAACCTTCCGGGGCGACGGCACGTGCGGCCGCCGGTGCGGGCTGCGGGAAGAAGCGGCGTGCGGCCAGGGCGACGTGGACCAGGCCGATCAGGACCGGCACCTCGATCAGGGGGCCGACGACTCCGGCGAGGGCCTGGCCGGAGGTGGCGCCGAAGGTGGCGATGGCCACGGCGATGGCGAGTTCGAAGTTGTTGCCCGTGGCGGTGAAGGCGAGCGTCGTCGCCTTCGGGTACTCCAGCCCGACCGCGCGGCCGACCGCCATGGACCCGGCCCACATCAGCGCGAAGTACACCAGCAGGGGCAGCGCGATCCGTACGACGTCCAGGGGCTTCGCCGTGATGGCGTCGCCCTGGAGCGCGAACAGGACGACGATGGTGAACAGCAGCCCGTACAGCGCGAACGGCCCGATGCGCGGGATCAGCTTCGTCTCGTACCAGGTGCGCCCCTTGGCCCTCTCGCCCAGGCGGCGGGTGAGGAACCCGGCGAGCAGCGGGATGCCGAGGAAGATCAGGACGGATCGGGCGATCTCCCACACCGACACATCGAGGGCGGTCTGTTCGAGGCCGAGCCGGCCGGGCAGCGCGGTCAGGTAGAACCAGCCCAGCGCGGCGAACGCGATCACCTGGAACACGGAGTTCAGCGCGACGAGGACGGTGGCGGCCTCGCGGTCGCCGCACGCGAGGTCGTTCCAGATGATGACCATGGCGATGCAGCGGGCGAGGCCGACGATGATCAGGCCGGTGCGGTACTCGGGAAGGTCCGGCAGGAAGACCCAGGCGAGGGCGAACATCAGGGCCGGGCCGATGATCCAGTTCAGGACCAGGGACGGGATGAGCAGGCGGCGGTCACGGGTGACGCTGTCGAGGCGGTCGTAGCGGACCTTCGCCAGCACCGGGTACATCATCACGAGCAGGCCGAGCGCGATCGGCAACGAGACGTCGGTGACGGTGACCTTCGCGAGCGCGCCTCCCAGGCCCGGCACGAGTCGGCCCAGACCGAGGCCGGTGGCCATCGCGATCAGGATCCATACGGCGAGGAAGCGGTCCAGGAACGACAGCCGACCGGCCGCCGGACCTGCGGGCGCCGCCCCGGTGACGCCTTCGGCACTCACGAGGCGGCGCCGGCGGCCCCGGTCCCGGCTTCGGGAACCGGCCGCCCGGCGGGACGGGTGAGGATCGCGGCCAGGCGGTCGGTCATCTGCGGCAGCAGCCGGGGTAGTACACCCAGGTCCCGCGCCGCTCGGAGCCGATCAGACCGGCCTGCATCAGCAGCTTGAGGTGGCGGGAGATGGTCGGCTGCGACAGGTCGAAGGCCGGGGTGAGGTCGCAGACGCAGATCTCGCCGCCCGCGCGGGAGGCGATCATCGACAGCAGCCGCAGCCGCACGGGGTCGCCCAGGGCCTTGAACACCTTGGCCCGATCGGTCGCCTGGCCCTCGTCCAGCGGGGCGGTCAGCAGGGTGGGGCAGCATCCCTCCACGCCGTCCTGGCCGAGCACTGCCAGTTCCTGTTTCGACATGCTTCTATGTTGACGATTTTCGATCCAGCGCGCAAGATTGTATCGACAGGCATCAATGCAGCCCGATCAGGGAGACCGTCATGTCCCGTGCTCAGCTCGCGCTCAACGTCGCCGACCTCGAAGCCTCGGTCGCCTTCTACTCCAAGCTGTTCGGCGTCGAACCCACCAAGCGGCGCCCCGGCTACGCGAACTTCGCGATCACCACCCCGCCGCTCAAGCTCGTCCTCGTCGAGGGAGAGCCGGGCCAGGAGACCCGCCTGGACCACCTCGGCGTCGAGGTCGACTCCACCGACGAGGTGGCCGCCGCCACGGCCCGGCTCAAGGACGCGGGCCTCGCGACGTTCGAGGAGAACGACACCTCCTGCTGCTACGCGCTCCAGGACAAGGTGTGGGTCCACGGCCCCGGCAAGGAGCCGTGGGAGGTCTACGTGGTCAAGGCGGACGCCGACCGGATGGGCAAGTCCGCCGCCCTGGAGGGCGAGGGCTGCTGCGCCGGGACCGGAGAGGCCGACGGGGTGGCGTCGTAGGGCGTTGGCAGCCGCCGGCCCGCCGGGCCACCGCCTCACCTGCCTAGACGCGCTTGACGACCCAGGCCAGGGCCAGCCAGGGAGTGCAGGCAGCCGCGAGAGCCAGGAGCCAGCCCGCCCAGGTGGGCGTCTGGAAGAAGGCGCCGGGCAGCAGAAGCAGCGCCCCGAGGCAGAGCACCAGCGCGGCCACTCCGTGGACGTCACCGCGGAACCTTCGGGCAGCGTGGACCTCGTCGCGACCGAAGAGCCCGGAGCCGAACGCAGCCGCGAAGAAGACCACCACCCAGATCCACAGGAGTGCGGCGCCGCTGTCGAAGAAGCCTGAGTCGTGATGCCGCCCGCCGAGCCCGGGACGGCCGGGGGCGTATATGACGGTCACCGAGTCACCCTCGTCCGGTACTCCGACGGTCCTCGCACCCCGGATGGTGGTTCGGCGGGAGCTGTCGTCGAACCGGAGGGTCACGACGACGTCAGCCGCGTACTCGTCGACTCCGTTCACGTTCACGCCGGTCGGCCGTGGCTCGCTCACCGTCCTCTCGATGGGAACCTCGTGGACGCCCCCTCCGGCCGTGTACACCTCCGAAACCCAACGACCCTGCTCACCGTCCGGGCCGACCGCCTGGACCAGCGCCGCACCGCTCGTCATCGGGAGCAGGACTGCGAGGAGGAGGGGCAGGCTGCGGGAGGGACGTCGCGCCGGCCCTACGGGTTTGTCCAGGTCGACCCCGCCCGCGCGCCGTGAGCGCACGGAGACCGCCATCCACATCAGTACGCACACCAGCGAGCAGCCGAACAGCGCGAACCGCAGACCCCGCGATTCCGCCCGGGGTGACAACGGCAGGATGCCCGCGATCAGCGTGACGCTCACGGCCGCCACCATCAGCATCCCGGTCACCCGCGTACGCACCGACGACACGCGCGACGATCCTGTGCGCAAGATCCCACGCTCCTCCCCCCGAGCCTCCGTGTGATCACCACCCGTCGGCCTCGAACGCCCCCGCGCCCGGTCGGCCGAGCGTACCCCCGGCCCGACACCTCGACGACGACAACTTCTAGGCTGCGGCCGCCAGGTCGCGGCAGCCCCGGCAGTGGCCCGGCTCGCTGGAGCGGAACGCACGGTCGCAGCCGTCGCAGTTCTGGGGGGGAACACGAGCGGGCGACGGACGGCCGGGGCCAGCTCCTCGGCGCCGGGGAGCGGCGGGGGCAGGAGCACGGTGAGGCGGTGCCTGACGATCTTCGCCGGGTACTTGGGCGGCTTCGGGAGGTCGGCCGTCAAGGCGCGGCGGATGGGTACGCCTCCGGCAGCTGAG
This sequence comes from Streptomyces cyaneofuscatus, assembly GCF_000718135.1. Taxonomy (GTDB): domain Bacteria; phylum Actinomycetota; class Actinomycetes; order Streptomycetales; family Streptomycetaceae; genus Streptomyces; species Streptomyces cyaneofuscatus. Next base: position 325,293 of record NZ_JOEM01000013.1, read on the forward strand.
GCACACGCACGCTCGCACCGCACGCTCCGAGCGCGCCGGGCGCCCTCCACGGGTGGTCGGGCGCGCTCATTCCGTCGACTTCACTCCCGTACGCCCTTTGTGGCGGAAACCCTGACACCGGCAGCCCCCTTCGGCACACTGAGTGCATGAACGATCACCCGGGGAAGTCGCCGGACCATCTTACGATCAACGTCACGCACCGGGACGACCCGGTCTTCGAGGTCACCCAGGCGGACGCGTTCGCCTCGGTGCGCAAGTACCCGAACATCGTGGTCCGGGGGCCGTTGTTCGGGCTCGCCGCGCAGGGGCGTGGGGAGCGGCCGCGCTGGCGGCTGCTGGGTGAACTCGACACCGGATTCCCGCAGATGGCCCGGGACGAGCTGAACTCGCACCTCTGGTTCAAGGCCAAGGACCACACCGAGGACCGGACCGTGCGGCGGTCGCTGCTGAAGGCCGTGGCCCGGCTGGAGAAGGACCCGGTCAACGAGGTGACGGCGGACGGGGTGCGCTACCGCGTGGTGCGGGCGGACGAGTTCGCCCGGATCGGTGACTCGCGGCTTGAGCCGCCCCGGGCCACCGACCCCGACGAGGACAGCTGGGACCTGGACGCGCCCGACCCCTCCCGCACCAAGGGGTTCGTGGTCGACCACGCGGCCGCCGTCGGGCTGGCCGAGGGCATCGACCGGGCCGGGCTGCTCCAGCTCTCGTACACCGCCGGCCGCTTCCCCGGTGACGTACGGGCCGACTCCCAAAGGGCGTTGACCACCCACCCGGGCGTCGTGCTCCTCCCGACGACGTTCCGGGTGGTGGAGCGGAAGGAGCTGTCCTGGTCGATGGTGACCGGGCAGTACGCGACCCCGCAGGGCGCCCGGCGCGCCCTCGTCCACCACCTCACCCGGCCCGTTCCGAAGCTCCCGGATATGCCGGACATGCCGGAGCTGCCCGCCTGGATGAAGGTGGACGAGAAGGAGCAGGCGATCCACGACCGGGCCGCGAAGAAGTTCATGGCGCGTCGGCGGCCCAACGAACTCATGGTGCGGGGACGCCGGTACGAGGTCGTGCGGGTGGAGCGCGTGATGCGCATCGGACCCGACGGGCCGGAGAAGCCGCGCCCGTCCGACACGGACGACTACGGCCCCTCCCAGATCCATCCCCTCATGGACGAGGAAGGGAACATCACCTACGGCTCGTAGCGTCGCCCACGCACAACTGAGGCCCCCCGCAACAGCCTTGCGGGGGGCCTCAGTTGTGCCAGTCATGCCAGTCGTGTCAGTTGCCCTTGACCGTGACCTTCTCGTCGTTCTTCAGTTGCTGCACGAGCTGCTTCACCTTCGCCTTGTCCCAGACCAGGTTGCCGTTGGCGCTGCCGGAGATCGGCATGTTCATCGACGTACCGTCGCCGCCCGTGACGCCCTTCATCGCGAAGAACATGTTGGCCAGCGACCAGAGCGACATGTCCTTGTCCACGATCAGGGTGTCCAGGCCCGCGCCCATCGTCGGGTACAGCTTGAACGGGTTGAGGACTGTGGACGGGGTCGCCGTCTGGCTCGCCAGCGCCGCGAGGAACTTCTGCTGGTTCTTCGTACGGTCCAGGTCGCTGCCCGCGAACGCGTACCGGGTGCGGACGAAGGCCAGGGACTGCTCGCCGTTCAGGGTCTGCTTCCCGGCCTGGAAGTCGGCGCCGGACTTCTTGTCCTTGAACGCCTTCGGGATGTCCATCTCGACCCCGCCGATCGCGTCCACGATCTGCGCGAAGCCGCCGAAGCCGATCTCGACGTAGTGGTCGATGCGCAGCCCGGTGTTGAACTCGACCGTGCGCACGAGGAGTTCGGGGCCGTCCTCGGCGTACGCGGCGTTCAGCTTCACCTGGCGGCCGGTGCCCTGGAACATCTTGCCGGACTCGGACCCCTTGAAGGAGGGGATCTCCACCTGGGAGTCGCGCGGCAGGGAGACCAGCGTCGGGCCGTTGGAGCCGTCGTGCAGGATCATCATCGAGTCGGTGCGCTTGCCCTCGGCGGAACCGGTGCGCAGCCGCTTCTTGTCCTCGGTCGACATGCCCTCACGGCTGTCGGAGCCGACGATCAGGTAGTTCGTCCCGTCGCCCGCTTCCGGCCGCTCGATGACCTTGGCGAGGTCGACCTCGCGCTTCAGCTTGCCGTCGGCCCAGAAGTACGTCGAGACGGAGACCACGAGGAGCACGACGACCAGGGTCAGCGCGCCGAGCTTGATCCGGCGGCGCCAGTCGACCGGCGGGCGCCCCTGGACGTAACCCGCGTCACCACCGCCACCGCCACGGCCGCCCCCGCGACCGCCGCCCCCGCCCGCGCCACCGCCGTAGACCTGGCCGGTGTTGTAGCCGCTGTCGTAACCGGGCTCGGGGCTGTTGCCGTAACCGGGCTGTCCGCCCTGGTAGCGGTCGTCATACCCCTGGCTCTGCGGGGGCACCGTCGGCCTCTGCGGCGGGGCCGGGCGGCGCTGGATGTGGGGCATCGCGCGGGCGCTCTCGGGCTGGGGGCTGGCACTGCCCCGCCCGTAGCGCTCGCTGCGGTCGCCGGTCCGTCGATCGGGCCAATCGTTCATCCGAACAGTGTGCCGTCCCGACCCACAGCTATTACAGGGTGTAAGGGAAATCGCACCAGGGCTGTTGCGAAGCTGATGCATTCCGCGCGATCCGGGCCCGCGCACAAGGTGGACGGCCCGCGCATAAGGTGGACTGTATGACAGATCAGGCCACCCGCTCGGAGCGCTCGGAAGAAGAGATTCCGGGCAAGCCCACCGCCGCGTCCCGCACCACCCTCAGCCACATCATGACCGGCAGCGACACCAACCTCCTGGGTACGGTGCACGGTGGCGTGATCATGAAACTGGTCGACGACGCGGCGGGCGCCGTGGCCGGACGGCACTCCGGCGGGCCCGCCGTGACCGCCTCGATGGACGAGATGGTGTTCCTGGAGCCGGTCAGGGTGGGTGACCTCGTTCACGTACGCGCCCAGGTGAACTGGACCGGCCGCTCCTCCATGGAGGTCGGCGTCCGCGTGATGGCCGAGCGCTGGAACGAGTCCACCCCCGCCCAGCAGGTCGGCAGCGCCTACCTCGTCTTCGCCGCCGTCGACGGGGACGGCAAGCCGCGCCGCGTACCGCCGGTGGTCCCCGAGACCGAGCGCGACAAGCGGCGCTACCAGGAGGCGCAGATCCGGCGCACCCACCGCCTCGCGCGCCGCCGGGCGATCAAGGAGCTGCGGGAGAAGCGCGTGGCCGACGGCATCGACGACTGAGGTCCCCGTAACGCCGTAGCGGTCCTACGGGCAGACCACCTCGTCGCCCGTCACCGTGGCGAACTCGCCCGTCTGCTTGCTCTCCGCCCGCACCGGCCGCACCTTCGTGAAGTCCGAGCCGGCCGTCACCTCCATCGTGGCGCCCTGCCCCTTCACCGCCTTCAGCTCGCTCCCGGGCAACGCGGCGGCCAGCGACTTCGCCGACCGGTCCCAGCGCGGGTCGTACGTCACGAGCGTCCGCGCCAGGTCGCGCAGCGTGCCGTTGAGCGGGGCGTCGGTGGTGTTGAAGCCGGTCGCGCGCAGGCCGGCGTCCACGTCCTTGCCGAGGCCGTCCTTCGGGGTGCCGTTGTAGACCTGCACCCGGATCTCCTCCGGTGCCACGTCCACCAACGTCGCCCGGTCCTTCTTCGCGGCGGCCGCCGCCGGCTTCGGCTCGGCCGGGGCCAGCGGCTTGTCCTCGCGCAGCGCCTGGAACAGCTTCTTCGACTTCGCCGCGTCCCACTGGACCGTGGAGCCGATGCCCTTGACCGGGAAGCTCGGATTCCCGATGGGTACGGAGGTGAACTCCGACGACGCCGGGCTGAAGTCCTTCATCGCCTTGCCGAGCTCCAGCATCTGCTCCGTACCGAACCCCTCGTCGGCCCGGACCGAGCCCAGCACCGACGCGGAGACCTGCCGGAACCGCACCGGGTTCAACAGCACCCCGTTGCTCGTCGCCTCCTTGATCAGCGCCGCCATGAACTTCTGCTGGCGCTGCATCCGGCCCAGGTCGGAACCCACGTCGACATGGCGGGAGCGTACGTACTGGAGCGCCCGGCCGCCGTCGAGCTTGTGGGTGCCGGCGGGCAGGTCCAGTCCGGTGTACGAGTCCTTCATCGGCCGGGCCGTACAGATCTGCACCCCGCCCACCGCGTCGACCGTCTTCATGAAGCTGGTGAAATCGACCTCCAGATAGTGGTCGACCTTGACGCCCGTCATGTGCTCGACCGTCCGCACGGTCAGCGTCGGCCCGCCCTCCGCGTAGGCGGCGTTGAGCTTCACCGGGTGGCTGTTGTGCTTCTTGCCGGTGGTGCGGTCGGTGTGGGCCGGGATCTCCGCGTAACTGTCCCGGGGGAGGCTCACGACGCTCGCCCGCTGCTTGTCGGCCGAGAGGTGGACCAGCATGATCGTGTCGGTGCAGTGGCAGGGCGCGCCGCCCAGCTTGTACTTCTGCTTCTCCGCCTTGGTGATGGTGTCCCGGCCGTCGGTGCCCACGAGCAGCAGATTGGTCCCGTGCCCGGACTGGGGGCGGTTCTTCATGTCCTTGAACGGGTCGACCCGGCCGATCCCGCCCTCCAGGCCGCTCACCACGGCGTGACCGATGCCACCCGCGCCCAGCACCAGCACCGAGAGCCCGGTGGCGACCCGCATGCCCCAGCGCGGCCGCTCGTCCTGCTTCCGGGAGCGAACCGGCCGGCCGCCCTGCGGAGGCCGGCGGCGCGGGGGAGTGGTGCGGGGGCGGGGCGGGCGCTGCGGGGAGCGGGGGGCGGTCACGGGTGGAGACACCTCCGGGTGGTCACGGCGGGGAGACACCTCCGTGGTGCGAGGGGACCATCGCACGGTAGGCCCATACGATCTCCGCCCCGGCCCGCCACCCGGCGGCGCGCGCACCGGTGTCCCCCATTCGCGGTAACGTGGCGGCCGAATAACGCCCCCTCCCGGGGTGCCCGCCTCCTGGGCGCGGAACCCCTGGCGCCCCCGAGGACCCCCTGAGGACCACATGTCTGCCGCGCAGTACCCCGCCGTCTCCGTGATCATGCCGGTGCTCAACGAGGAACGCCATCTCAGGAACTCGGTCCGGCACATCCTGGAGCAGGAGTACGCCGGTGAGATGGAGGTCGTGATCGCGCTCGGCCCCTCCACCGACCGCACGGACGAGATCGCCGCCCAGCTGGTCGCCGAGGACCCCCGGGTCCACACGGTCCCCAACCCCACCGGCCGCACCCCCGCCGCCCTCAACGCGGCGATCAAGGCCTCCCGCCACCCCGTCGTCGTCCGCGTCGACGGCCACGGCATGCTCTCGCCGAACTACATCGCGACCGCCGTCCGCCTCCTGGAGGAGACCGGCGCGCAGAACGTCGGCGGCATCATGCACGCCGAGGGCGAGAACGCCTGGGAGGACGCCGTCGCCGCCGCGATGACCTCGAAGATCGGCGTCGGCAACGCGGCCTTCCACACGGGCGGCCAGGCGGGCCCGGCCGAGACGGTGTACCTGGGCGTCTTCCGGCGCGAGGCGCTGGAGCGGGCCGAGGGCTACAACGTGGAGTTCATCCGCGCCCAGGACTGGGAGCTGAACTTCCGGATCCGCGAGGCCGGCGGGCTGATCTGGTTCTCGCCCGAGCTGAAGGTCCAGTACCGCCCGCGCCCCTCGGTGAAGGCGCTCGCCAAGCAGTACAAGGACTACGGCCGCTGGCGCCACGTCGTCGCCCGCTACCACGCCGGCTCGATCAACCTGCGCTACCTCGCCCCGCCGACCGCCGTCGTCGCCATCGCGGCGGGCCTGGTGCTGGGCGCGGCCGTCACCCCGTGGGCGCTCCTCGTCCCCGGCGGGTACGTGGCCGCGATCACCGCCGGGTCGCTGCCCGCCGGCAAGGGGCTCTCGCTGAAGGCCCGTGCGCAGATCCCGGTGGCGCTGGCGACCATGCACATGTGCTGGGGCTTCGGCTTCCTCACCAGCCCGCGCTCCCTGGCGAAGCGGGTCATCGCGAGCCGCCGCCCGTCGCTCGCGGGCAGCGCGAGCAGCAGCAGCGAGACGGTCTGATCCGGCCGGTTCCGTACGCGAAGGGCCCCACCGGTGCCGACCGGCGGGGCCCTGTACGTACGGTCCGCTAGGTCACCAGCTGTACTTCGGGTCGACCTTCATGCAGCCTTCCTCCTCGCCGTTCTGCGCGCCCGCCGACTCCGGAGTCTTCTCCGTGCCCTTGGAGACGGGGTAGGCCCCGTCCTCGCGCCAGTCGGCGCCCACGGCGAGTGAGATCCCCGAGACGTCGGTCGACCGCTTCACCTGCGAGACCGGGACCCCGAGCGCCTTGGCGACCGCCTGGGCGTCGCCCTCCAGATCCGCGCTCGGATACAGGATCGAGGTCCGCGTCGACCCCGCCACGTTGTCCGGGTCGACGGTGGCCTTCGCGAAGCCCGACTCCTTGAGCAGCTTCTCCACGTCACCCGCCCGCCCGGAGACCGGTCCCAGGGCGTCGGTGGCGGTCCCGTTCCGTACGGCCACGGCGATTTCGCCGACCGGCGCCGACGGGTCCTTCGGCTCCACCTTCTTCCGCTTGGACGCCTTGCCGTCCAGCGGCATGTCCTCGCGGACCATCCGGAACAGCTGCTCCGCGTCGCCCGCCTTCGGGTACACGCGGCCCCTGTTGACGCCGGTGCCGTACACGTTCGGCATGGTCGACATCGTGATGCGCTTGGTCGGGACCTTCTTCAGCTCCTCGGCCAGGTCGTAGAGCTTCTTGACCGTGTCGAGCCCCTTGTCGACCGTCAGCGCGGTGGTCGCGGCCTCGGCCAGGTTCATCAGCTTCGCCGGGTCGGTGAGCTTGGTGCCCTTGCGCAGCTGGCGCACCATCGAGTTCATGTACTGGTGCTGGGCCTTGGCCCGGGCCAGGTCGCTGCCGTCCTCGAAGCCGTACCGGGTGCGCAGCCACTGGAGGGCCTGCTCGCCCTGGACGGAGTGGGTGCCCTTCTCCAGTTTCAGCCCGGAACCACCGCGGCCGTTGGCGCCGCGTGAGTGGATGTTGGCGTCCACACAGACCGGGACGCCGCCGATCGCGTCGGCCATGGAGACCACACCGGCGAAGTCGATCATCATGAAGTGGTCGATCCGGATGCCGGTCAGCTCGTACCAGGCGGCCACCGTGCACCCCGGACCACCGCGGCGCAGGCTCTGGTTGGTCTGTACGTCCACCGTGCTGGCCGGGAAGACCTCGCCGTCCGGGGCGGTGCACTTGGGCATCTTCAGCATGGTGTCGCGCGGCATGCTGACCACGGAGAGGTTGGAGCGGTCCGCGGAGAGGTGGAGCAGCATCTGCACATCGGCGAGCGGAGGGGAGCCGAAGGTCTCCTTCGCGCCGCCCAGCTTCTGGTTCTCCGCGGAGTCCCGGGCGTCGGAGCCGATGAGCAGGATGTTGAGCGGGGTCTGCCCGGCGGCGTTGGCCTTGTGGTCGGCCATCTGCCGGTCGCCCAGGGTCAGGTCCCCTTTCTTGATGTTGCCGTTGAGGTGCTCGTAGTAGAGATAGCCGGCCCCACCGGCGCCGAGTATCAGCAGGGCGAGTGCGGAGGAGACCCAGCGCAGGGCGCGCCGTTTGCCGCTCTTGGGGGCGCGGCGGCTGCTGCTGCGGGCGCTGCGGCCCCGGCTGTTCCTGCCCCGCGAACCGGCCCGACGGCCCGGCCCGTCACCTGCTGCGTTCGCGGCCGGTTCGCCCGCCCCGCCGTCACCGCTCTCGCGGTGCGTACGGCCCCCGCCGTCCCCGTCCCCGTTCTCGTACAGGCCCTCGTCCCCACCGGGCCGATCCGCGTGACGGACGCGTGACCGTGTCCCCTCCCCGTGCGTACTGCTCCGTCCCACCGGACCCCCCATGCTGTTCAGATTTCCGCGGATGACGCGGTGACTCGGTGACGTGATGTCACTTGGCGCAGACCGCCTTGTCCGCGCTCGACTTCTCGACGTCCTCCGGCATCTTCGCCGGTCCCGTGATGGGTATGCCCGCGCCCTTGAAGTCCGCCCCCAGCGTCAGCACCATCGCCTCCAGCCCTTCGGCGTCGGCGGTGCCCGGCTTCATGGCCGATGCGGGCAGGCCCATCATCTCGGCGAGCGCGCGGGCCTGGTCGGCCTGGTTGGGCGCGTACTCCAGTGTCGTCTTCTTGATCTTCTCGGGGGCGTTGGCCTTGTTCGTGGACTTCAGCACGCCCTGCTGGTTCTGCAGCCAGGTGACGGTCGCGCCCGCGGCGCCGGGGATCTCCCCGCCGTTGAGGACGTCCACCCGTACGTCGGCGGGCGCGGCCTTCGGGCCCTTGAGGAGGGCCGCCTGCTTGCCCTTGGCGGCCTTCTGCTTCTGTTTCACCTCGGTCAGCGAGGTGTCGGAGCGCAGCATCGCGAAGAGCTGCTCACCCTTGACCGGGTCCACGACCACGGTGATGGGCTTCGGCTCGGCCGGGTTGTCGATGACCGGCATCGTCAGGAAGGTGATGTTCTTCGTGTCGACCTTGCCGATCTCCTGGGCCAGCGTCATCAGCTTCTTCGCGTCGCCGATGGCCGTGTCGACCGTCAGCGCGTTGGTGGCCGCGTCGGCGAGCGTGTACAGCTTCTTCGGGTTGGTCAGGGTGTCGCTCGACTTCATCTCGCGGATCATCGAGGCGAGGAACTGCTGCTGCACCTTGATCCGGTCGAGGTCGCTCTCGTTGCCGAAGCTGTGCCGGGTGCGGAGCAGGGCCAGGGCCATCTCGCCCTGCACCTCCGACGTGCCCTGCGGCAGCTTCAGATGCGACTTCGGGTCGTCGACCGGCTTGGCCATGCAGACCTCGACGCCGCCCACCGCGGTGGTCAGCTCCTTGACCGCGTTGAAGTCGACCATCATGAAGTGGTCGGGCTTCACGCCGGTGATGTTCTCGACCGTCTTCATCGTGCAGCCGGGATTGCGGCCGCTCTGGCCGAGGCTGGTGTTGAAGCGCTCGTTCGGGGTGCCGGGGATGGTCGTGGAGGTGCCGTCCGATCCCTTCGTCTCGCACTCGGGGATCTCGGTCATCAGGTCGCGCGGGATGCTCATCGCCGTCGCGTTGGTCCGGTCCTCGGAGACGTGGAACAGGATGGTGGTGTCGGCGTGGCCCGCGCTGCCCTTGTCGCCGTACCCCTCGTTGCCCTTGCCGGTGCGCTTGTCGGTGCCGATGATCAGGATGTTCATCGGGCCGTCGCTGATGACGTTCTTGCTGCCCTGGTCGCCGATGTCGATGGCGTCGATGTTCCCGTTGAGCTTCTCGTACAGGATGTACGCGCCCACCGCGGTGGTGGCGACGAGGAACGCCGTCACCCCGCCCGTCCACATCAGCGCCTTCTTACGCCGCGCCTTCGGGGCCTTGCGCTTACGGCGTCCCGCGGTGGCCGTGGCCTCCGCGCCGCGCCCGCCGCTCTGCGAGGACCGGCGGCTGCGCTGGCCCGGCACCTCGGGGGAGGTGGTCCCCCGCCGGCCTGAACCCTCACGGCCGTCCCGCGGAGCGCCGGTCCGCGTGTCGCCGCGGAGGCCGGAATCCTCGGCAGTGGCGGTACGCGCGGCGACCGGCGACTCCCCTGCGGATTGGTCCAGTCGCAGTTCGTAATTGCCGGTGTGCGGGTTGAGTACCCACTGGTCTGCGGGGTCGATATCGTCCGCCCGCCCACGGCTTTGCGCATCCACGGTTGCCTGAGTCCTCCGTCGGTGCCACGCGAGGCGCCCTCCCCCGGCAAGGCGCTCGTTCCTTCGCTCCGGCAGTGCACGACCTGATGGCCGGAAGCACCGGATCGCGTCACACTATCCGCCCCGTTCGTAAAGGAGCGACGTGCGTGACCCACACCACGCTCCTTACAACCGGGCATTCTTCCCATTGCGCGTCGATTGTCTTCTATGTCTTGGCAATTGCTTTACTGCTCACACAGGTCGTCCGCAGCGCTCGAACCCGAATAGGTGGGTGTGGGAGTCGGACTTTCGGAGTCGGAACCGGCCTCGTCAGGCTTCTCGTCCTGAGCCTTTTCCTTCTCCTCCTCCTTCTCCTTGAGCTCGTCCGCCGGAACCACCGCCACGGGCTTGTCCTCGCGCAGTTGCTTGAAAAGTTCGCTCGCGTCCGGTTCGACGAGTTCGTCCCGATTCACGTTCTGGCGGTACGGCTGCCGGGGCACGGTCAGGAACTGCACCTGGTCGGTCGGTACGTCGCGCATGCTCCGCACCAGGTCGTACAGGTCCCGCAGCGAGTCCAGACCCGGGTCGGTCGTCAGCGACTTGGTCGCCGCGTCCAGGACCGGGTAGAGCCGCGTCGGGTTGAGGAGGACGCCGTTGCTCTGCATCTTGTTGACCAGGGCGCCGAGGAACCTCTGCTGGCGCTCCATCCGTTCGGTGTCGCTGCCGTCGCCGAGGGTCTTGCGCGCCCGTACGTAGCCGAGCGCCTCCTCCCCGTTCAGCGTCTGCCGCCCGGCCGGGAGCTCCAGGCGCGCGTCCTTGTCGTCGATCGGCTCCTTGAGGCAGATCTCGACCCCGTCCACGGCGTCGACCATGTCCTTGAACCCGTTGAAGTCGACGACCATGTGGTGGTCGATCCGGATGCCGGTCAGCCGCTCCACCGTACGGATCGTGCAGGCGGTCCCGCCGAGCTCGAACGCCGAGTTGAACTGGGTGAACTGCTCCCGGGTCTCCTTGTCGTCCCCGGTGCGGCACTTGGGGACCTCCACCATCAGGTCGCGGGGGAGGGACACCGCGGTCGCGCTCTTCCGGTCCGCCGCGAGGTGCAGCAGGATCGTGGTGTCGGAGCGCTGGCTGCCGCCGTCGTCACGGCCGTACTCACGGTTGTCGCCGGACCTGCTGTCCGACCCGATCAGCAGGATGTTCTGGGCATCCATGACGACCGGGGTGGGCCGCTCCTTCTCGTAGACCTTCAGCTCGGCGGCGGCGCTGGTGTCGGTGGTGATGTTGCCGTCGAGCTTCTTGTACAGCCACCAGCCGGCCCCCGCGGAGATCATCACGAGGAACGAGGCGCCGAGGGCGGCCCAGCGCAGCCAGGGCCGCTTCCGGCGGGACGCGCTGCCGTCCTTGGGATGGTCGGCCCAGGTCTGTGCGCCGGCGGCGCTTTTCCCATCGCTGCCGTGCTGGTCGCCGTCCCCGCCGTCGCCCTCGCCGTCCTCCCGGGCGCCGGCCTCGCCCTCGTCACCGGAGTCCTGAGGCGCGTCGTTCTCGGGTACGGCCCCGGGCTCGGGCTCTTCTTTCGAGTCCGTGGCCCCCGGCTCCTCCTGCGACCTGCCCTGCGACCTGCCCTGCGGCGTGTCCCCGGCCGGGAGGTCCGGGTCGGCCGGCGTGCCAGCACTGTCGGTCACGTCTGCGTCCATCCTTCACGTTCGGCGGCGCGATGGGCCGCCGGTCGCAGGAGTAGACGGCTGAACCTCACGCTTGGTTGTGTACTGACCGGAGACTGGTCTGTACCGCCGATCATCTACCCCCGTCGTCGATCGTTATCGGGGGCTCGGCCCGCTGTGGGCCGGACGAGTGCACCTCAGGGCGCTTGTCATACCGCCGTGTTGGTGACCCGCTCGCTCTCGACCCGCTTCGCCAGCCCTTCCGCGCCGAGCTGCCCGAGGTGGCGGCAGAGGACCACGGACCCCCCGGAGGCCAGTGGCGCGAAGAGACCGGTGCTCAGCCCCTCCCAGGTGTCGAACGTGTGCCCGGTCAGCAGCCGCGACCCCGGTACGAGCCCGAGGGCCTCGGCGTCCTCGCGGGCCTTCGCGACGAGTTGCGCACCGGTCAGCTCGACCCCGCCCACGGTCAGCGCCGGAGCCTGAGGGTCCACCGGGGCGAAGGGGACGAAGCGGTCGCCCTGGCTCGGCACCTCCACCGCGTAGTCGGCGAAGCCCGCGGGCGGCTGCGGGAACCGGCCGCCCAGCGGACGCAGCGCCAGCGCGACCCGCTCACCGCGGCAGGCCCGGGCCCGCTCCAGCGTGTCCGGCCCGCTCACCACGAGGTCGGCGGCGGCGGGGTCGCCCTGGACATCGGCGACGACCCCGGCCGAGGAGCAGGCGAGCAGCCAGACCGCGGACTGCCAGTGTGCGGGGAGGAGCAGGGCGAGCCGGTCGCCGGGCTCGGCGGCGAGGTCGCTCTGGATCAGGTTGGCGGTCTTGGCCACCCAATTGGCGAAGGTGGCCACCGACAGTTCGACGCGTTCTCCGGTGGCGTCGTCGTAGAAGGTGACCAGGGGGCGGGCCGGGTCCGCGGCGAGGGCGGATCGCAGCAGGTCGGCGGCGGTACGGTCGCTGGAGTTCATCCGCGCAAGAGTACGCGGGGAGGCTGTGCGGGGCGGGCTGAACGGGTGTCACGTACACCGGTTCGGTAGACAGGTCATCAGATGCGGCTCTCCGCCCGGGTAGCCGGACTTGTCTGGTTATGGCCAGGATCATGTGTATGCGTGCACTACTGGTCACCTCAGTCGGCGTCACCTGTGCAGCGGCCCTCACTCTGCCGCTCGCCACCCCCGCGGCCTCCGCCCCCGCTCCCCACTCCGCCTCGGCCCTGCCTCCCTCGACGTCCCCGGCGTCACCGGGTGCGGGGCCGCCTTCGGCACAGGCCGAAGCGACGACAAGGGAGGCCCTCGCCCCCGACACCCCCGACACTCCCGAAACCGCCGAGAGCAAACCCCGTAAGGCTGAGTCCGCCGAACCGGCCGGCTCGACGCAGTCGCTGCCCCTCGCCCCCCTGGACGCCCCCTCGGACCGGGTCGCGGGAGCGGCGGCGGCCCAAGGCCTGCCCCAGCGCGACGCCCGGCCCTTCTCCCTGGTCGGCGTGGTCTGGGACGACGCCGAGGCCGAACTGCACGGCACGGTCCAGGTCCGTACCCGGGCCACCGGCACCACACGCTGGTCCGACTGGCAGGACGTCGAGACCCACAACGCCGAGCACGCCGCCGACCTCGGCAGCGCCGAGCGCGAGGGGCGTACGGTGCGGGGCGCGACGGCTCCGCTCTGGGTCGGCGACTCGGACGGCGTGGAGGTACGCGTACGTCCGGAAGCCCGGGACTCCCAGGACCGCGCGGCCACCCCAGTACCGCTCCCCGAAGGCATGCGCCTGGAACTCGTCGACCCCGGCGAAGGCCCAGGTGAGGGCCCAGGTGAGGACCCGGGTGAGGCCTCCGCGCCGGAGCCCGCCCGAGGCGCCCCCGCCGGCCGTGCGGCGGCCGTCCCCGCCGGCTTCGCGGACACCCCGCCGACCGCCGCCGCCCTCCCGGAGGTCCTGACGGCAGAGATCGCCGCGGCCTCGGCGGTCAACGCGGAGCTCGCCGAGCTCGGCGCGACCGTCATCCCCGCCCTCACCCAGGCGGAGACGCTGGAGTCGGTGGAGCTGGCACCGGGCGCGAAGCCGTACATCGGTCCGCGGCCGGGCATCGTCACCCGCAAGGGCTGGGGCGCCGACGAGAAGCTGCGCGAGAAGAACTTCGCGTACACGAAGACGGTCAAGGCGGCCTTCGTGCACCACAGCGCGACCGGCAACAACTACACCTGCAAGCAGGCCCCCTCGGTGCTGCGCAGCATCTACCGCTACCACGTCAAGAGCAGCGGCTGGCGCGACTTCGGCTACAACTTCGCCGTCGACAAGTGCGGAAACATCTACGAGGGCCGGGCCGGCGGCGTCACGAAGGCGGTCCTCGGAGCGCACACCCTGGGCTTCAACACCAACACCATGGGCATCGCGGTGCTCGGCTCCTACGCCTCCACCAACCCGCCCGCCGCCGCGGTGACCGCCGTCTCCAAGCTCACGGCATGGAAACTCGGACTGTTCGGCCGCAACCCCAAGGGCAAGATCACCCTCGTCTCCGGCGGGAGCAACAAGTACAAGGCGGGCGTGAAGGTCAAGATGAACGTCATCTCGGGCCATCGGGACGGATTCGCAACCGAATGCCCCGGAGCGCGTCTTTACAAGAAGCTCGGCAAGGCCAGGACCAGCTCCGCCAAACTGCAGGGCCGCTGACCGGTTCATGTCGGACCGGTCTGCTTAGACTGGCCAGCCATATACCCAGGCCAGGCCCCAGCAGGAAGCAGAGACGGTGCTGTGACAGAGGCAAAAGAAGCGATCCTCCTGGTCGGGGGCAAAGGCACCCGGCTGCGCCCGCTCACGGTGCACACCCCGAAGCCGATGGTCCCGGCGGCGGGGGTCCCCTTCCTGACCCACCAGCTGGCGCGGGCCAGGGCGGCCGGGGTGGAGCACATCGTGCTCGCCACGTCCTACCTGGCCGAGGTCTTCGAGCCGTACTTCGGCGACGGCTCCTCGCTCGGCCTGCACATCGAGTACGTCACCGAGCAGGAGCCGCTCGGCACCGGCGGCGCGATACGCAACGTCGCGGCCAAGCTCTCCTCCGGTCCCGACGAGCCGGTCCTGATCCTCAACGGCGACATCCTCACCGGCCTCGACATCCGGGCCCTGGTCGCCACCCACAACGATTCCGGGGCGGACGTCTCGCTCCACCTGACCCGGGTGGAGGACCCGCGCGCCTTCGGACTCGTACCGACGGACGCGACGGGCCGGGTCACGGCCTTCCTGGAGAAGCCGCAGACGCCCGAGGAGATCGTCACCGACCAGATCAACGCCGGGGCGTACATCTTCCGGCGTTCGGTCATCGACACCATCCCCGAGGGCCGCCCGGTCTCCGTCGAGCGCGAGACCTTCCCCGGCCTGCTCGCCTCCGGCGCCCACCTCCAGGGCATGGTCGACTCCACCTACTGGCTGGACCTGGGCACCCCGCAGGCCTTCGTACGCGGCTCCGCCGACCTGGTCCTGGGCCGCGCCCCGTCCCCGGCCGTCCCGGGCCGCTGCGGCGACCGCCTGGTCCTGGAGAGCGCCACGGTGGCCGTCGACGCCAAGCTCACCGGCGGCACGGTGATCGGCGCCGACGCGGTGATCGGCGCGGGCGCGAGGATCGACGGCTCGGCGGTCCTGGCCGGAGCGGTGGTCGAGGCGGGCGCGGTCGTCACGGACTCGCTCATCGGGGCGGGCGCGCGGATCGGCAGCCGTACGGTGCTGAGCGGCGCGGTCATCGGGGACGGCGCCCGGGTGGGCGCGGACAACGAACTGCGCGACGGGGTCCGGATCTGGTGCGGGGCGGTCCTCCCGGACGCCGCGATCCGCTTCTCGTCGGACCAGTAGCGCGCGGCCGGGCCCCGTACCCTCAAGAGGACACTTCCAGCACCAGAAACCCCCGAGGCCCCACCCGTGGCAGGACGATTCGCCCCCCGCACCGCACGCCCGCCCCTGCCGCACCAGGCAGCGCCGACGGCGCGGGGCACGGGCCTTTCTGCGGCGACGCGGGGCACGGGCGCGGGCCGTTCCCCGGCGCCGCGGGCCACGGGCACGGGCCCTTCCCCGGCCGGGCGGTGCGACGACACGCCCCTGACCCGGGAATGGACCCCGCCGGGCCCGCTGGACCTGCGCCTGGTGCTGAGCCCGCTGCGCAGGGGCCCGGCCGACCCGACGTTCCGGATGGCGGCGGGCGGCACGTTCTGGCGGGCCACCCGCACGCCGGAGGGCCCGGGCACCCTGCGGGTGGTGGCGCGCGGCGACCGGATCGGAGCGGAGGCCTGGGGCCCGGGAGCGGAGTGGCTGCTCGCCGGCCTCCCCGCGCTCCTGGGCGCCGAGGACGACCCGGATGCCTTCACCCCGCACCACCGCCTGCTCGCAGCGACCCGGCACCGCCGCCCCGGCCTGCGGCTGCTGCGCACGGGCCTGGTGATGGAGTCGCTGATCCCGTCGATCCTGGAACAGAAGGTCACCACGGACGAGGCGTACCGCGCCTGGCGCCTCCTGGTCCGCCGCTACGGAACCCTGGCCCCCGGCCCGACGGCCACGCTCGGCCTCCACGTCATGCCGGACGCACGCACATGGGCGATGATCCCGTCCTGGGAGTGGCACAAGGCAGGGGTCGACGCCAAGCGCTCCTCCACGATCATGCGAGCGGTACGGGTGGCCCACAGGCTGGAGGAGGCGTCGACGATGCCATTGGCGGAGGCCACAGCCCGCCTGGAACTGATCCCCGGCATCGGCCCCTGGACCTCCGCCGAAACCCTCCAGCGCTCCAACGGCGCCCCGGACGCGGTGACGGTGGGCGACTACCACCTCCCCGGCATCGTGGGCCACGCCCTGGCGGACAACCGCCACGCGACCGACGAGGAGATGCTGACCCTCCTGAGCCCCTACGAGGGCCAACGCCACCGGGCGACGCGCCTGATCCTGCTGTCGGGCCGCATCCCGGAGCGCAGGGGCCCGAGGATGACACCGGGGAACATCGCAGCGCTGTAAGCCCGATCCAGCCCCTCCGGCGTTTGATGAGCGGGGCCCGGGGCGGAGCCCCGAAACCCCAGCCCGTCCGGCGCTTGAGGACAAAGGGGGGCCCGGGGCGGAGCCCCGGTTTCGGGAAGGGGCGGGTAGGGGGGAGGCCCCGCGCAGCGGCCCACCGCACCCCGCAACGACCGCCCCCACCACCCCTCACCGCACGGTGAGAAAGTCCTCCGCCTCCCGGACAGCCCGCTCCCGAGCCACCCCCACCGCATGCCCCACAGCCACCGCCCCCAACGGATCCCACGACGAAGGCAGCGCGAGCACCTCCCGCACCACCGACCGGCAGAACATCGTCGAGGACACCCACGCCGACCCCAACCGCTCACCGGCCAGCGCCACCAGGAAGTTCTGCACCCCCGCCCCCGCCGCGACCACGAACATCTCGCGCTCCGCCGTGTCCCGCCGCTCGTCCCCGTACGTGTGGGAGCCGTCCATCACCAGGCACGGCACGACCAGATACGGCGCGTTGCGCAGCACATCCCCGCGCCGCACCCGCTTCGCGATCGACTCCTCGCTCTTGCCGTCGCGCCGCAGATCCGCGATCCAGGCGTCCCGCATCGCGTCGAGCAACCGCGTCCGCGACTCGGCGGACTCCAGCAGCACGAACCGCCACGGCGTCGTGTGATGAGGCGCCGGCGCGGTCACCGCCGCCGCCACCGCCCGCCGCACGGCCCCCGGATCCACCGGCTCGTCGCTGAACTCGCGCACCGTACGCCGCAGGGTCACCGCTTCCCGTACGGCCTCGGACGTGCCCAGCCGGAACATGTCATCGGCCGCACCCCGCACCAGGGCACGCGCACCGGAGTCATCCCCCGGGTCCACCGACGCGACCACGTGCGGCAACCCCCGCACCACCGCCACTGGCAGGCCCGCCGCCTTGCCCTTGACCAGGTCCCCGGCGGCGGCCAGCTCGTCCGCCGTCGCGACGACCGTGGCGCTGAGCGGATTGCCGTACGCGTCCGTCCCGCCGCGCAGATCGTCCAGCACCCGCACCCCCGCCGCCCCGATCGCGACATCGGTCAGCCCGTTCCGCCAGGGCCGCCCGAAGGTGTCCGTGACGACGACGCCGATCTCGACGCCGAGGGTGTCCCGCAGCCCGTCCCGGATGGCCCGGGCGGAGGCGTCGGGATCCTCGGGCAGCAGGAGCACGGTCCCGGCCGGAGTGTTGGAGGCGTCGACCCCGGCGGCGGCCATCACCAGCCCCTGCCGGTTCTCCACGATCCGCAGGGCACCGCGCCGCGCCACGACCCGTACGGTCTCGGCGTCGATGGCGGCCTCACGGTCCACGGCCTGCACGATCCGGCCCTCGGCCTTGGAGACGATCTTCGAGGTGACGAGCAGGACGTCACCGTCGACGAGCCCCGGCTCCGCCCCGGCGATCAGCTTGGCGAGATCGTCGCCGGCACGCACCTCGGGAATCCCGCCCAGAGCCCACACCCGAAAGGAAGGCGCGGACGCACCACCAGCACCACCGGCACCATCGAGACCACCGGCATCACCATCGGCGGAGACACTCACACCCCCACCTCCCCGGCCAGCTCCAGCGCCCGCCGGGCCATCTCCGCCGTCGCGTCCACGTCCGTCATCATCAGCGGCACCGCCCGGCACCGGATGCCCGCCGCCTCGACCTCGCCGACCGCACCCGCGTCCACCGTGTCGACCAGCCACCCGTCCAGCAGCCCCGACCCGTAGTGCTGGGCCACGGCGGCCGCCGTCGACTCGACGCCCACGGCCGCGAGCACCTTGTCCGCCATGCCCCGCACCGGCGCGTCCCCGACGATGGGGGAGAGGCCGACGACCGGCACCCCGGCCTCGGCGATCGCCTCCCGGATCCCGGGCACGGCGAGGATGGTGCCGATGGAGACCACC
The DNA here is from genome assembly GCF_000718135.1 of Streptomyces cyaneofuscatus. Lineage (GTDB taxonomy): Bacteria > Actinomycetota > Actinomycetes > Streptomycetales > Streptomycetaceae > Streptomyces > Streptomyces cyaneofuscatus. Next base: position 343,531 of record NZ_JOEM01000013.1, read on the forward strand.
GGGTTCGACGGCGGGAAGAGGATGACATCGGCGGCGGCGATCGCCTCCAGCACCCCCGGCGCCGGCTTCGCCTGCTCCGCCCCGACCGGCACGATGGCCTGCGCCTCGACGGAGGCGCGCAGCTTCACCCAGTACTCCTGGAAGTGGATGGCCTTGCTCTCGCCGTCCGTCTCGACGGCGACGTGCGTCTCGACCCGGTCGTCCGACATGGGCAGCAGCCGCACCCCCGGCTGCCAGCGGGCGCACAGCGCCTCGGTGACCGCGCTGAGCGGATAGCCCGCGCCGAGCATCTGCGTACGGACGATGTGGGTCGCGAAGTCGCGGTCACCGAGACCGAACCACCCGGGCCCCACCCCGTACGCCGCGAGCTCCTCCTTGAGCTGGAAGGTCTCGTCGGTCCGGCCCCAGCCCTGCTCCTCGTTGATGCCACCGCCGAGGGTGTACATCACGGTGTCGAGGTCGGGGCAGACCTTGAGCCCGAACAGATGGATGTCATCACCCGTGTTGCCGATGACCGTGATGTCCGCGTCGGGCGCGGCCTGCTTGAGGCCACGCAGAAAACGAGCACCACCGATACCACCGGCCAGAACAACAATGCGCATGCACAGCAGTTTGTCAGGCGGGTACGACATCCACGGCCGTCGGGGCGCATTGCGCGGCGTGCATCGGCATCTCGGTCAGACCCGGGTAGTAGATGTGCAGGCTGACGGCCGGGTCGAGCGAGTCGTTGACCACTTCGTGGACGTATCCGGGGGCGAAGGCGCGCTGCGCTCCGGCGCCGAGCGCCTGATGGCCACGCTCGGTGTGCTCGGTCAACTCGCCTTCGAGGACCGTGAGTACACCGGCGGAGCGGCCGTGGTCGTGGCGCCCGCTGCCCTGTCCGGGCACCCAGCTGAGCAGCCACACCTCGTAGCCGGGGCCGGCCTGGAGGCGGTGGTACCAGCGCGTGGTGGTGTCGTACCGGACGAGTCCGGCCCAGCGCGTGCGGTCGGCCGCGATGGAGCGGGCGAGGCCGACGAACTCGGAGACGGTGGAGGGGTGCTCGCGGGCGGGCTGGAGGAGGTGCTGGACCTCGAGGATGTCGCCGGCGATCTGAAGGTCGCTGTCACTGTTCATGGGGTGCGGTGGTTCCTCGGCATGGGGGGTGCGCGTGCGGGGAGTCGCGTGGGGCGTCGGCGGCCGCGGAGATGAAGAGAGCCACGGGGAAGCCGGAAAAGCGGGGGAGGGCTGGATCAGAGCTGGAGCACTACGGCATCAACAGCTGTGACAGCTGGAACAGCAACAGCGAGCCTGGACAGCGCTACGGAACCCACGGACGTGGGTGACGTGCATCGCTGCGATCGCTGACATGAGATCAAGGAGACCGGCTGAATCGCCCTCTGTCAACCCGCTGCCCGATATGGGGGCAATGTTTCACCCCTTCCGGTTGTCACGCGAGCAGAAAGGTTTGCTCACCGCCAAGGGCGGAGACATGGCGCATCACCCGTGCCTCTAAACGCGGCTGAGGGGCTGTGACCTGAATGTGATCTTGATCGCTACAGTGATCGAATCGCAACGTAAGGGCACCCCTGATCGTCTTGACCGGGGGAAGGCGTGATGGAGTGACGCCTGTGGCATATGTCAGGTTTTTGGTGATTTGAACACTTTCCGCATACGCTTGGTTCCGCAGAGTGAATCCCTGGGCCAATAGCAGATCCTCGCTTGACTGCCTCGGAGATACACACTTGTAATTTCACTCGTGTCGTTCGGCCGTGACCAGTCAGTAACGGCCGCATCACGGGACGCAAGAGACAGACGAGGGGCGCACATGACCGAGCTGTTCCAGCAACTGCTGGTCGAGGACGCGGACGAGGAACTCGGCTGGCAGGAGCGCGCACTGTGCGCCCAGACCGATCCCGAGTCCTTCTTTCCCGAAAAGGGCGGATCCACCCGCGAGGCCAAGAAGGTCTGTCTCGCCTGTGAGGTGCGGTCGGAGTGCCTTGAGTACGCGCTGGCCAACGACGAACGCTTCGGCATCTGGGGCGGGCTTTCCGAACGTGAACGACGGCGCCTGAAGAAGGCAGCGATCTAAGCGCCCCGAGCAGGCAGCGATCCGGACGCCTTAAGAAGGCAGCGATCCAGGCGCCTCAGCAGGCAGCGATCCAAGCGCCTCAAGAAGGCAGCGATCCAGGCGCCCCTCCCGGCCCCGGCCCCGGCAGCCCTTTCCCGAGCAGGGCTCCTCAAGGACCACGCCCCGACGGCCCGCCGCCCACCACTCCCTCCCCGGGGAGCGGGCGACGGGCCGTCGGCGTGTCCGCACCCCTCGCACACCAGGCGCGTTCACCCACCCCGGCACCTGCCCGGCATCCACCCCGGCATCCGCGCCCGCACCTGCCCGGCACCCGCTCCGGGCCACCCCCGCGGATCCGTACCGTTAGTGTGGGGCCCCGTCCGAGATGCGCCAACGCCCCGCCGGGGCGCGCGTGTACACCGATGCAGCCCCCGGGGATACGCCCCCGGACCCGGCCGGAGGGCCCGTACCTCGATGTCCGTGCACAGCCACTCGGCGGCGCCGAACGCGGCCGCCGCCGCCCCAGAGTTCCCCCGGCACGTCGTCACCGCCGTGCTCGTCTCCCACGACGGCGCCCGCTGGCTGCCCGACGTGCTGGCCGGGCTGCTCGGGCAGGAACGCCCCGTACAGAACGTCGTCGCCGCCGACACCGGCAGCGCCGACGACTCCGCCCGGCTGGTCACGGAGGCGCTCGGCGGCGACCGCGTCCTGCACCTCGCCCGCCGTACGAGCTTCGGCACCGCCGTCGACGAGGCGGTCCGCACCGCCGGGCCGCTGACCCCCGACGACCTGCCCTACCTCAAGCGCCCCGGCGGCTGGGACCCGGTCACCCGGGCCTGGGTCGACGAGAACTACGACCTGCCGGAGCTGCCGCACGGCGAACCGGTCCAGTGGCTCTGGCTGCTCCACGACGACTGCGCACCCGAGCCCGACGCGCTCGCCGAGATGCTGCGCGTCGTCGACACCGACAAGCACGCCACCATCGTCGGGCCCAAGCTGCGCGGCTGGTACGACCGCAAGCAGCTCCTCGAAGTCGGCGTCTCCATCGCCAACAGCGGCCGCCGCTGGACCGGCCTGGACCGCCGCGAGCAGGACCAGGGCCAGCACGACCAGGTCCGCACCGTCCTCTCCGTCTCCTCCGCCGGCATGCTCATCCGCCGCGACGTCTACGAGGAGCTCGGCGGCTTCGACCGCAACCTCCCGCTGATGCGCGACGACGTCGACCTGTGCTGGCGCGCCCACCTCGCCGGCCACCGGGTCCTCGTCGCCCCGGACGCCGTCCTGCGCCACGCAGAGGCATCCGCCCGCGAGCGCCGCCCCATCGACTGCGCCGGCCGCTCGATCGCCGGCCCGCACCGCGTCGACAAGGCGGGCGCGGCCTACACGATGCTCGTCAACGCGCGCGGCAAGGCCCTCCCCTGGGTCCTGCTCCGGCTCGTCGTCGGCACCCTCCTGCGTACCCTCGCCTACCTCGTCGGCAAGGTCCCAGGACAGGCGCTCGACGAGGTCACCGGCCTCCTCGGCACCCTCCTGCGGCCCGGCCGCATCCTCGCCGCCCGCCGCGACCGCGGAAAGGGCGTGGTCGACGCGGCCGAACTGCGCGCGCTCTTCCCGCCGCCCGGCGCCACCGTCCGCGCCACCGTCGAACAGGTCGCGGGCAACTTCGGCAACAAGGGCGAGGCCGAGTCGAGCGGTTCGCGCCACGGAGCCGTCGAGTCCGGCCCCGGCGGCGACGATGCCGACTTCCTGGAGGTCGACCAGTTCGCCCGGCTCAAGAGAATCGGCCGCAAGCCCGGCCCGGTCCTCTTCGCCCTGCTGCTCGTGGTCTCCCTCATCGCCTGCCGCAACCTGCTCACCGGCGGCTCCCTCGCGGGCGGCGCCCTGCTGCCCGCCCCCGCGGAGGCCGGCGAGCTCTGGGGCCGGTACGCGGACGCCTGGCACACGATCTCCACCGGCTCCACCGAGACCGCCCCGCCCTACCTCGCGCTCCTCGCCGCCCTGTCGGCCCTCTTCCTCGGCTCCACCGGCTTCGCCGTCGCCGCGATCCTGGTCTGCTCGGTCCCGCTGGCCGGGCTCACCGCGTACTTCGCCTCCCGGCCGCTGCTCCCCTCGCGGCTGCTGCGGGCCTGGGCGAGCGTCGCGTACGCCTTCCTGCCCGCCGCGACCGGCGCCCTCGCCACCGGCCGGCTCGGCACCGCCGTCCTGCTGGTGCTGCTCCCGCTGATCGCCCGCGCGGCCGTCGCCGCCCACGGGTTCCGCGACGGCGCCGACCCGGACGCGCCGCGCGGCAGCTGGCGCGCGACCTGGGCGTACGCCCTGCTCCTCACGGTCACGACCGCCTTCACCCCGATCGTCTGGCCGCTCGCCGTGGTCCTCGGCCTCGGTGTGCTGGCGCTGCGCCGCCGCGACATCACGGCGTACGGGCTCCGCTTCCTCGCCGCCGTCGGCACCCCGATCCTGGCGCTGGCCCCCTGGTCGCTCACGCTCCTCACCGACCCGTCCGCGTTCCTGCGCGAAGCGGGCCTGGACATCGGTACGGGGACGGCTTCGGCGCTCGACCTGCTCGGGATCAGCCCCGGCGGCCCCAAGGCGGCCGGCGGCATCCTGCTGCTCGGCATCGTGCTGGCGGCGCTCGCCGCCCTGATGCGCGGCGAGCGGCAGTTCGCCGTCCGGGCCGCCTGGGCCACCGCCCTCACCGGCCTGCTCTTCGCGGCGCTCGCCAACGGCTCGACCTGGGCCGGACCCGCCACCCTCGTCTACGGCGCCGCCCTGATCGCCGCCGCACTCGTCGGCGCGGACGGCGCCCGGGTCCGGGTCGCCGAGCAGAGCTTCGGCTGGCGCCAGCCCGTCGCCGCCCTGATCGCCCTGGCCGCCGGGCTCGCCCCGGCGCTCGCCGCCTTCGGCTGGATGATCGGCGGCGCCGACGGCCCCCTGGAGCGCCGCGACCCCGTCCAGGTCCCCGCGTTCGTGGCCGAGGAGAGCGCGACCCAGGACCAGGCGCGCACCCTGGTCCTCGGCGGCACCTCGCCCGGGTCCGTCTCGTACAGCCTGGTCCGCGGTTCCGGCGCCCGCCTCGGCGACGGCGAGCTGACCGAGGCGGCGGGCTCCAACAGCCACCTCGACAAGGTCGTCGCCAACCTGGTCGCGGGCTCCGGCGCCGACCAGGGCGGCCAGCTCGGCAACTTCGCCGTCCGTTACGTCCTCGTACGCGACGGAGCACCGCGCCAGATGAGCCGCGTCCTCGACACGACCCCCGGCCTCAGCCGCCTCAGCCAGCTCGACGGCAGCGCCCTGTGGCGGGTGGACCGGCAGGTTGCCCGGGTGATGGTGGTTCCGGCCGGCGGTGAGGGCGAGCGCCTTCCGGTCGGCTCCGGGCCCGTCGAGGCGCACTCCGAGATCCCGGCGGGCGACGAGGGCCGCATCCTGCGGATCGCCGACGAGGCCGCACCCGGCTGGCAGGCCACGGTCGACGGCAAGCCGCTGACCCGCGTGACCGTCGACGGCTGGGCGCAGGGCTTCGAACTGCCCGCGGGCGGCGGCCGCCTGGACCTCACGTACGACGCCCCGTTCACGCACACCGTCTGGCTCTGGGCGCAGGGCGCGCTCGCCGTGGTCCTGGTGGTCATGGCCCTGCCGGGCCGCCGCCGGGAGATCGACGACGACCTGCCCGAGGAGGCGCTCGCGGTCGCCGCGGCCGACGCGGACGGCGACGGCCGCCGGGCCCGCAGGCTCCGCGCGGCGGCGGAGGCGGAAGCCGCTGCGGCCGAGGCGGCCGGGACGGCCGAGTCCGCCGGGGACGGCTATCCGGCGGACGGCACGGGCGAGATCCCGCCCCCGCCGCCCTCGGCACCCGTAGAGGCAGCCGGTGCGGGGGAGTACATCCCCGACCAGCAGAGCGGTGGCTACGACCAGCAGGACACCACCAGCGGCTACGCGGTGCTCCCGCAGCAGAGTTACGGGGAGTGGGACGGCGGTCAGTACCAGGGCGCCGACCAGCAGGCCGCCACCTCCTACCAGCAGGGCGACTACGTCGCGTACCAGCAGGACCCGTACACACAGCAGGACACCGGCTACCCCGCCGGCTCCGGCTACCAGGACCCGTACGGACAGCAACAGCCGCAGCAACAGCCGCAGCAGCAGTACGGCGGTGACCAGGGCGACGGCAGCGGCCAGTACGGCAGCTCCGATCAGCAGGGCAGCGCTCCTCAGTACGACGGGTACGCCCAGTACGACCAGTACGACCAGTACGGGCAGTACACCGGGGAGCAGCCCCCGTACGCCGATCCCGCCGCCCAGCACCCCGCCGAGAACGGCGAGAACCCCGACACCCCGGGCCAGGCCCCCTGGCAGACCCGTAACGCATCGCGAGGCGAGTCCGAGTGAAGTCCACCCACCTGTCCCTCATCGCGGGCACCGTCGCCCTGGCCGCCATCACCGGCTTCGCCTCGCTCAACGTGTCCGAGGGCCCCGCCGCCGAGGAGATCGCGACCGCCTCCTCGCTGCCGGTCGAACGCTCCAGCCTGGTCTGCCCGGCGCCCAGCACCTCCGACCTCGCGGAGACGAGCTACACCTCGTTCACCCCGCCCGGCAAGGGTGACGGAGGCGGCACGAAGGACGACACCGCGGAGCTGAAGCCGGCCCTGCCGGTCCTCGACGACGAGGCCGAGACGGACCCCAAGAAGGTCAAGAAGGCCGAGGAGGCGGCGAAGAAGGCACGGGCGAAGGCGGACAAGCCGGTCCTCGCCGTGAAGGAACCCGGAAAGCCGGTCCTCGCCGAGGCCAACGGTTCCGGTGCCCCGGCCCTTGTCGGCACGGCCACCGGCACGCTCGCCCCCGGCTGGTCCGCCCAGCAGACCACCACGGTCACCGCGGGCGGCGCGCGGGGCGTCCTCGGGGTCAGCTGCACCGCCCCGGACACCGACTTCTGGTTCCCCGGCGCGAGCACCGCGCGCTCCCGCCAGGACTACCTCCACCTCACGAACCCCGACGCCGGCGCGGCCGTGGCCGACATCCAGCTCTTCGGCGCCAAGGGCGCGGTCACCTCCGAGGTCGGCGACGGCATCACCGTGCCCGGCCGCTCCAGCGTCGCGCTCCTGCTCTCCACCCTCACCGACGAGTCCGTCAACGACCTGACGGCCCACGTCACCACCCGCTCCGGCCGGGTCGGAGCGGTCCTGCTGACCGCCGACGACGGTTCGGGCACCGACTGGCTCACGGCGGCGGCGGACCCCTCCGGCACGCTGGTGATGCCCGGCATCCCGGCCGACGCCACCTCCGTACAGCTGGTGGCGTTCGCGCCCGGCGAGAGCGACGCGGATGTGAAGGTCCAGCTGATGGGGAAGAACACGACGTTCGCCCCGGCGGGGAACGACACCCTCCACATCAAGTCCGGGATGACCGCGACGGTCGACCTGAAGGACATCACCCGCGGCGAACCGGGCTCCCTGCGCCTCACCCCCGTGGAGAAGAACCGGGCGACCCCGATCGTCGCCGCCCTCCAGGTGGTCCGGGGCACCGGCGCCAAGCAGGAGTACGCCTACATCCCGGCCACCCGCCCGGTGGGCGCCCGGGCGAGCGTCACCGACAACCGGGCCAAGGGCTCCACGCTCTCCCTCGCCGCACCGGGCGCGGACGCCAAGGTGAAGGTGACCACGTCGGCGGGGAGCGGCGGCGGCGAAGCGGCCGTCGAGACGTACACGGTCAAGGCCGGTACGACGATGGCCGTCACCCCGAAGCCCCCGGCCGGATTCAAGGGCACGTACGCGCTGACCGTCGAGACGGTGTCGGGCGGCCCGGTCCACGCGTCACGGGCACTGGTCCTCCCGGAGGACGGCGTCCAGATGTTCACGGTGCAGACGCTGCCGGACGACGGCGGCACGGTGGTGGTCCCGTCGGCGCGGCAGGACCTGTCGGTCCTGGACGACTGACTGAGGGGTACGGGTCCGCGACGCGGGCGCGGGTAGGGACGGACTCAGTCCTGCCCGTACCGCGGATCGACCGACTCCGGGGCCAGCCCCAGCAGCTCGGCGACCTGCTCGACGACGACCTCGTGGACCAGGAGGGAGCGCTCGTCGCGGTTCTTGGTGCGGATCTCGATGGGCCGCCGGTAGACGACGATCTGCGCGGGCCGTCCCTTGGCCGCCGATACGGCGCTGCCGAGCGGAACGCTGTCCTCCAGATCGCTGGGCACATCCAGGACGACGAAGTCGACCTCGGCCAGCTGGGGCCAGCGCCGCTCCAGCCGCTCCACCGAGTCCTGGACCAGATCCCGGAAGACCTCGCCCCGGCTGGCCGACAGCGGCACCTGGGGCGGCGCGACCGGCCCCCGCATACCGCGGCCATGACGGTCGCGGCGCCGGGGCCGCGGCTCGAACGAGTGGGGGGAAGGTACGGAGCTGTCCATCACCGACGCAGCGTAACGCTCCCCAGGACGGCCCGATCGTGCCGAGGACACGGAGCCGCGACCGTTTCCCCGGCCGCCCCACCGACCGTTCCCCCTCGGCCGCCGGCCGGCCGGAACATCCCGGCCGGCCACCCCGATGTGGGCCTTCTGTCCACAGTTGAACATTCAGGCCAAGGTTGAGCCTTTTTCAGGCCCCAGATCCGATCACCGACGGTGAGCGGAACGCCGCCATCCGCCCCGGCGCGTACCCTCCGCACCACCCGTCCCGCACCACGCCCCCGCCGCGGCGCAGGTCAGGAGGGCCGCGGGAGGCGGGGGTGTGTCGAGGACCACAGGGCGACACGGTGGGGTGAGCCGGGGGAGAGTCGTCGCAGCCCGCTCAAGAGTGCGGTACCGTCCAACATCGTGAGCCCTGTACGTCGCTGTTCGCGCACCGCGTGCGGCCGCCCTGCCGTCGCGACACTGACGTACGTCTATGCCGACTCGACTGCGGTCCTCGGCCCGCTCGCCACCTACGCCGAGCCCCACTGCTACGACCTCTGTGCCGAGCACAGTGAGCGGCTGACCGCGCCACGCGGCTGGGAGGTGGTGCGCCTCTCCGACGGCTCCGCCCCCGCGCACCCCAGCGGTGACGACCTCGAAGCCCTGGCCAACGCGGTACGGGAAGCGGCCCGGCCGCACGACCGCGGGCCGGACGGCGTGGGCCGGGGCCCGCGAGCCGCCGACCCGGTGGAAGTCGCCCGCCGGGGCCACCTGAGAGTGCTGCGCTCCCCGGACTCCTGAGGCCGCCTCCTGGGGTATCTCCCGGCCGGGTAGTTTGGACCCTCCGTAAACACCAGGAGGACCGGCCGTGGTCGCTGATCTGTCGCAGCTCGTGAAGGCGTACGACGTACGTGGCGTGGTGCCCGACCAGTGGGACGAGTCGCTGGCCGAGCTGTTCGGAGCCGCGTTCGTCCAGGTCACGGCCGCCGACGCGATCGTGATCGGCCACGACATGCGCCCCACCTCCCCGGCCCTGTCCGGCGCTTTCGCCCGGGGCGCGGCGGCCCGGGGCGCGGACGTCACGCTCATCGGCCTCTGCTCGACAGACCAGCTGTACTACGCGTCGGGGGCGCTGGACCTCCCGGGTGCGATGTTCACTGCCTCGCACAACCCCGCGCAGTACAACGGCATCAAGATGTGCCGGGCGGGAGCGGCCCCGGTGGGCCAGGACACGGGCCTGAGGGAGATCCGCACCCTCGTGGAGCAGTGGTCGGAAGGCGCCCCGCAGCCCCCCGCGTCCCCCACCCCCGGCACGATCACGGAACGCGACACCCTCACCGACTACGCGGCCCACCTCCTGGCCCTGGTCGACCTCAAGGCGATCCGCCCCCTGAAGGTCGTGGTCGACGCGGGCAACGGCATGGGAGGCCACACGGTCCCCACGGTCTTCAAGGGCCTGCCTCTCGACCTGGTCCCCCTCTACTTCGAGCTCGACGGCACCTTCCCCAACCACGAGGCCAACCCCCTCGACCCGAAGAACATCGTCGACCTCCAGGCCCGCGTCCTCGCCGAGGGCGCCGACCTCGGCCTCGCCTTCGACGGTGACGCGGACCGCTGCTTCGTCGTCGACGAGCGGGGCGCCGGAGTCTCCCCCTCCGCGATCACGGCCCTGGTCGCCGCCCGCGAACTGGCCCGCAACGGCGGCAAGGGCACGGTCATCCACAACCTGATCACCTCCTGGTCGGTCCCCGAGGTGGTCCGAGAGAACGGCGGCACCCCGGTCCGCACCCGGGTCGGCCACTCCTTCATCAAGACGGAGATGGCCGAGCACGGCGCGATCTTCGGCGGCGAACACTCGGCGCACTACTACTTCCGCGACTTCTGGAACGCCGACACGGGCATGCTGGCGGCCCTCCACGTCCTGGCCGCCCTGGGCGGCCAGGACGGCCCCCTCTCGGAACTCGTCGCCGCCTACGACCGCTACGCCGGCTCCGGCGAGATCAACTCCACGGTCGCCGACCAGGCGGCCAGCCTGACCGCCATCAGGTCCGCCTACAGCACGCGCGACGACATCACGTTCGACGACCTGGACGGCCTGACGGTCACGTCCACGGACTGGTGGTTCAACCTCCGCGCCTCGAACACGGAACCTCTGCTGCGCCTGAACGTGGAGGCGAGGGACGAGCGGACGATGACGGCGGTACGGGACGAGGTCCTGGCCTTGATCCGCGCCTGAGGCCCCCGCCACCCCAGCCCCTCCGGGCGCCCGCACTTCAGCCCCTCCGGCGTTCCACTCCAGCCTCTCCAGCCTCTCCAGCCCCTCCGGGCGCCCGCGTTCCGGCCCTTCCGGCGTTCCCTTTCAGCCCCTCCGGCGTTTGAGGAGCGGGGGTCCGGGGCGGAGCCCCGAAACCCCAGCCCGTCCGGCGCTTGAGGACAAAGGGGGGTCCGGGGCGGAGCCCCGGTTTCGGGAAGGGGCGGGTAGGGGAACAGCCCGCCGCAGGCGCCCACCGCCCCATCCCCCGTCCCTCACCCCCCGGCGAACCGCGCCCCCGTCCCCCCAGCGGTAGGCTGACGACGCCTGATCCACGTGAATCAGAAATCGCACCGCTCGAAGGGACCCACCCCATGCCGCTCGAAGCCGGCCTCCTGGAGATCCTGGCCTGCCCGGCCTGCCACTCCCCGCTCGACGACCGCACCGCGGACGACAGCCCGGAGCTGGTCTGCACCGGCGCCGACTGCGGCCTGGCCTACCCGGTCCGGGACGGCATCCCGGTCCTGCTCGTCGACGAGGCGCGCCGCCCCGCCTGACAAGCGAGCGAAGCGCGTACGGGAACCGCGCGCGGCACGCCGGCCCGGACGGCCAGGGGCGCACCCCGAACAGGACCCCGCCCCCACCCCCGGCACCCCGCCACCGCCCCGGCACCCGCATCCCGCACCCCACCCGGTGATCGGAGGCCCACCGCCATGCTCGACGAGTCCTTGCTCGACGCCCCGGAAGCCCTGGCCAGGGCCGACCGCCGCGACCTGCTCCGCGGCGCCGCCGAGGCGGGCGCCCGGGTCCGCACCGCCGCCCGGCACGCCGCCGAGGCCGGCATCGGCGGCCTGAACCCCGAGGGCCGCCCCCGCGCCGTCCTCGTCGCCGGCCCCGGCACCGCCGCATCCGGCGTCGCCGACCTGATCGGCGCTCTGGCGGGCGCGGCCGCCCCCGTGACCCGGATCCACCCCACGGGCGTCGCCCCCGCCCCCGGCGCCCTGCGCTGGGCCCTGCCCGGCTGGGCCGGCTCGGTGGACCTCCTCCTCATCGCGACCGCCGACGGCTCGGAGCCCGGCCTCGTCCTCCTCGCCGAGCAGGCGTACCGCCGCGGCTGCACCGTGGTCGCCGTCGCCCCCACCCGCTCCCCGCTGCGCGACGCGGTGGACGGGGTGCACGGTCTGGTCGTCCCGATGGCGGCCGCCCCGCACGGCGAGTACGACGCGGAGACCTCGGCCGCCGGCCCCGGCACCCTGTGGGCGCTGCTCACCCCGCTGCTGGCCCTGCTCGACCGGGTGGGCCTGGTGACCGCCCCCGCCGAGGAGCTGCAGAAGGTCGCCGACCGGCTGGACCGCACCGCGGAACGCTGCGGCCCGGCCATCGCCACGTACAGCAACCCGGCCAAGACGCTCGCCGCCGAGCTCGCCGACAGCCTGCCGCTGCTGTGGACGGAGGGCGAGGCGGCGGGCCCGGTCGGCCGCCGCTTCGCCGCCGTACTGTCCGAGCTCGCGGGCCGCCCCGCCCTCGCCGCGGAACTCCCCGAGGCGCTGCCCTCGCACGGCACCCTGCTCGCGGGGGACTTCGCGGCCGGCGCGGACCCGGACGACTTCTTCCGGGACCGGGTGGACGAGGGGGAGACCCTCCGAGCCAGGGTCGTCCTGCTGCGGGACCGCCCGGCGGGCGGCCTGAGCGCCTACCCGGCGGCCCGGGAACTGGCCCTCGGCCACGACACCCCCGTCAGCGAACTGGAACCGGACGAGGGCAGCGAACTGGAGACCCTGGCCGAACTGCTCGCGATCACAGACTTCGCAGCGGTGTACCTCTCGCTGGCCTCAACCCCCACCTGACGAAGGCGCACCCCGCCCGACGCACCCCCGCACGACGACGCCCCAAGCCACACCCGCCGCGCACCGCGCACCGCACGACCCCTAGGACGACTCCATGGACCGGCTGTCCAACACCGTACGCCCCTACGCCTGGGGCTCGACCACGGCCATCCCCGCCCTGCTCGGCACCGCCCCCACCGGCGAACCGCAGGCCGAGATGTGGATGGGCGCCCACCCAGGAGCCCCCTCCCGTATAGCCCGCCCCAAGAGCGCCACAGACACCAAGGGCACCACCGACACCACCGCCACCCCGGCGGAACGCCCCCTCACCGACGTCATCGCCGCCGACCCCGAAGGCGAACTCGGCGCGGCCACCGTCGCCCGGTTCGGCCCCCGCCTCCCCTTCCTCCTCAAGCTGCTCGCGGCCGGCTCCCCCCTCTCCCTCCAGGTCCACCCCGACCTGGACCAGGCCCGCAAGGGCTACGCGGACGAGGAGGCCCGGGGCATCCCGATCGACGCCCCCCACCGCACGTACAAGGACGCGAACCACAAGCCCGAGCTGATCTGCGCCCTCACCCCCTTCGACGGCCTCTGCGGCTTCCGCAGGCCCACCGAGGCGGCGGACGCCATGGAGGCCCTCGGCGTCGACTCCCTGAAGCCGTACGTGGACCTCCTGCGCGCCCACCCCGAGGAGGCCGCCCTCCGCGAGGTGCTCACGGCCATCCTCGGCGCCGACCCGGCGGAGATGGCCGACACCGTCGCCGAGGCGGCGGCCGCCTGCGAACGCCTCGGCGGCGCCCACGCCCCGTACGCCCGCATCGCCCACAACTACCCCGGCGACCCCGGCGTCCTCGCGGCGATGCTGCTGAACTACGTCCAACTCCAGCCCGGCGAGGCCCTGTTCCTGGGCGCCGGCGTCCCGCACGCCTATCTCGACGGCCTCGGCGTCGAGATCATGGCCAACTCGGACAACGTGCTGCGCTGCGGCCTCACCCCCAAGCACATCGACGTCCCCGAACTCCTGCGCATCGTCCGCTTCGAGGCCACCGAACCCGGCGTACTGCGCCCCGAGGCGTCACCCTCCGGCGAGGAGCGGTACGAGACACCGGTCGACGAGTTCGCCCTGTCCCGCTACACCCTCGCGTCCGGGGCCGCGCCCGCCGAACTGACCGCCTCCACCCCCCAGATCCTGCTCTGCACGGCGGGCACCGTCCGGGTCGGCGAACTTGACCTGACCCCCGGGCAGTCCGTCTACGTACCGGCCGCAGAAGCGGTGGAAGCCACGGGATCGGGCACACTCTTCCGTGCCACGGTGGCGGCCTGATTCATCACCCCTCCCCGCGGCTGCAACAATGTGCCGCCGCAGCGCGGCACCACCTGCCGTACACCGAGGAAGGGACATCACGCACTCATGAGCGCGTCCGGCGGAACCAAGGCGATCGTGGCGGCACTGGTCGCCAACCTCTCGATCGCCGTGGCCAAATTCGTAGCGTTCCTCTTCAGTGGGTCCTCGTCGATGCTCGCGGAGAGCGTCCACTCGCTCGCCGACTCGGGCAACCAGGGCCTCCTGCTGCTCGGCGGCAAGAAGGCCAAACGCGAGGCCACCCCGCAGCACCCGTTCGGCTACGGGCGCGAGCGCTACATCTACGCCTTCCTCGTCTCCATCGTCCTCTTCTCGGTCGGTGGCATGTTCGCCGTCTACGAGGGCTACGAGAAGATCAAGCACCCGCACGAGATCACGGCCTGGTACTGGCCGGTCGGGGTCCTGATCTTCGCGATCATCGCCGAGATCTTCTCCTTCCGTACGGCGATCAAGGAGTCCAACCAGACGCGCGGCGACCGTTCCTGGACCGAGTTCGTCCGCCGCTCCAAGGCCCCCGAACTCCCGGTCGTCCTCCTGGAGGACCTCGGCGCCCTCGTCGGCCTGATCCTCGCCCTCGGAGGCGTCGGCCTCGCCCTCGCCACCGGCAACGGCGTCTGGGACGGCATCGGCACCCTCTGCATCGGCATCCTGCTGATCGTCATCGCGATCATCCTGGCCGCCGAGACGAAGTCCCTCCTGCTCGGCGAGTCCGCCGGCCTCGAAGAGGTCGAGAAGATCAAGGCGGCCGTGGTCGACGGCGACACCGTCACCGGCATCATCCACATGCGCACCCTCCACCTCGGCCCCGAGGAGCTGCTGGTCGCCGCCAAGATCGCGGTCCAGCACGACGAAACCGCGGTCGAGATCGCCAACGCGATCAACGCCGCCGAGAACCGGATCCGCGAGGCCGTCCCGATCGCCCGGGTCATCTACCTGGAGCCGGACATCTTCAACGCGGAGGCCGCCGCGGCCGGCACCAACCCCGGCAAGACACCCGGCGCCCCGGCCCCGCAGGACCCGGCGGCTCCGGGCGGCCCGAAGGATCTCGGCCACTGACCCACCGCACATCGGCCCCGATCGGCCCGGTGACCCCTCACACACGCCCGTCTCCACGAACGGGCTGGGGGTCACTGGGCCGTTCGGTGTAGATTCGGATACGGAACAGACGTCGCTGCTGATGGCGGTCGACCGGTCCGCGGACGCGAGCCGGGCGAGGGACAGAGGGCCTCCGACGGACTGCACTGCGAACGCGCTCGGGCATTCGTATGTCCGTCGCCGCAGAGTCAGCCCAGACAGCCCACCTCGACCCATCACGAGGAGCAGCCCCGTTATGACGACGGTCACCAACCGCCAGGACTTCAAGGTCGCCGACCTTTCTCTCGCCGCCTTCGGCCGCAAGGAGATCACTCTCGCCGAGCACGAGATGCCCGGCCTGATGTCGATCCGCAAGGAGTTCGCCGCCACCCAGCCGCTGGCCGGCGCCCGGATCACCGGCTCGCTGCACATGACCGTGCAGACCGCCGTACTCATCGAGACCCTCGTCGCCCTCGGCGCCGACGTCCGCTGGGCCTCCTGCAACATCTTCTCCACCCAGGACCACGCCGCCGCGGCCATCGCCGTCGGCCCGAACGGCACCCCGGAGGCCCCCGCGGGCGTCCCGGTCTTCGCCTGGAAGGGCGAGACGCTGGAGGAGTACTGGTGGTGCACGGAGCAGGCGCTGACCTGGCCGAACACCCCCACCGGCGGCCCGAACATGATCCTGGACGACGGTGGCGACGCCACCCTCCTCGTCCACAAGGGCGTCGAGTTCGAGAAGGCCGGCGCGGCCCCGGACCCGTCGACGGCGGACAGCGAGGAGTATGCCCACATCCTCACCCTGCTGAACCGCACCCTAGGTGAGGCCCCGCAGAAGTGGACCCAGCTGGCGTCCGAGATCCGCGGCGTGACGGAGGAGACCACCACCGGTGTCCACCGCCTCTACGAGATGCACCGCGACGGCACCCTCCTGTTCCCCGCGATCAATGTGAACGACGCGGTCACCAAGTCGAAGTTCGACAACAAGTACGGCTGCCGCCACTCCCTGATCGACGGCATCAACCGCGCCACCGACGTCCTGATCGGCGGCAAGACCGCCGTCGTCCTCGGCTACGGCGACGTGGGCAAGGGCTGCGCGGAGTCCCTCCGCGGCCAGGGCGCCCGCGTGATCGTCACGGAGATCGACCCGATCTGCGCGCTGCAGGCGGCGATGGACGGCTACCAGGTCGCCACCCTCGACGACGTGGTGGAGCAGGCCGACATCTTCATCACCACGACGGGCAACAAGGACATCATCATGGCCTCGGACATGGCCAAGATGAAGCACCAGGCCATCGTCGGGAATATCGGCCACTTCGACAACGAGATCGACATGGCCGGCCTGGCCGCCGTCGAGGGGATCGTCAAGGACGAGGTCAAGCCCCAGGTCCACACCTGGAAGTTCCCCGACGGCAAGGTCCTCATCGTGCTCTCCGAGGGCCGCCTGCTGAACCTCGGCAACGCGACCGGCCACCCGTCCTTCGTGATGTCGAACTCCTTCGCCGACCAGACCCTGGCGCAGATCGAGCTCTTCACGAAGCCGGAGGAGTACCCGACCGACGTCTACGTGCTGCCCAAGCACCTGGACGAGAAGGTCGCCCGACTCCACCTCGACGCCCTCGGCGTCAAGCTGACGACGCTCCGCCCCGAGCAGGCGGCGTACATCGGCGTCGAGGTCGACGGCCCGTACAAGCCCGACCACTACCGCTACTGATCCGGCACCGTCGGCGGTCAGGGAGGCATGCACCATCCCGTCCCGGCCGCCGCACGGCACCGGCCCTCAGCAGCACCACGCACCACGCACCGCGTACCACGCATCACGTAGCAAGCAGCAGCAGCGGCCGCTGACCGGCAGCTGACGAGACAGGCCCCCGCACCCCCGTGTCGGGGGCTTGTCCCGTCAACGCCCCTGGTTACCGCCCCCGCACAGCCCGAGGAACCCGAAGGACCCCATGCCCCGCGGCAGGTATTCGCTCCACGATCTTCACGATCACACCCCCCTCGGCGAAGAACACTTCCACTGCGCCCCCGGCCCCTCCGGCTGGCGCTACGTCTCCCAGACCACGTCCCCCTCGGGCGACCATCTGGGCTCCGTCGACCTGGCCCTGGACGAACTGGGCCGACCGATCCGTCTCGAACTCCACTCCGCGAGCTGGCAGGTACGGGGAGCCGCCCTGGAAGGCGTCACCTGGGTCCGTACCGACCCGACCGGCACCGACGCCACCGAAGGCAACGTCCGCGCCCACGCCTTCTCCGGAACCTCCCCCGCGTTCCTCATCGCCCTGACCCGATTTCTACGCCTCACCCCCGATTCCCCCGAGACCCGCGTCCGCGTGGTCACCTTCACGGACCCGGTCCTCGCGCCGCGTACCGGCGACCAGTCCTGGGCTCTGGTGAACAGTGAAGCGCACGCCACTGACAACGGCCCTCTGATCGTGGACGAATACCAGGTCAGCGCCCTGGACACCGGTGATCGGCACACCGTTCACGTGGCTGGGGACGTCGTCCTCGCGGCCCCGGGCATCGAGCTGGAGCACCTGGAGACACCTCCGTCCCCGCCCCTCTCCCCGCCCGCCGGCTAACCGGGCGGAGCGAACCCCGCCGAGGACCCGCCCGTCCCCTTCTGCTCCTTCGCACCGGAACCAGCACCACCGGCAGACGCGCCGGGCGCAACAGTGCCGCCAAACGCAGCAGGCGTAACAGCCCCGCCAGGCGCAGCAAATCCGACGGCCCCAGCAATGCCCGCAGACTCCGGCGCCCCAGCCACAGGCACCGGTGCGGCCGAGGACGCGCCCCGCCCGCCCGCGAACACCCGCCGGGCATCACGCGCCTGCCGCTCATGAACCACCGCGGCCAGGAATGCGGCAGCCGGAATCCCCTGCGGCGGAGCGATCCCCGTCCGCGAAACAACCTCGTCGGCCAACCGCGCAGCCATCGACCTGCCGACGCCGGGATCCAGCTGGTGCATCCGCGTGAGGTACTGCCGTATCGCGAGCCAGAGCTCGTCCGGCACGGCGGACAGATCCAGTTGCGAGAACCGGCCGACCAGCCACGGCGGAGGCGGCGGCACGGCGACCGACCGCTTGGCCGTCACACGTTCCCGGATGACCAGCGTCCCCGCGAAGACGTCACCGAGCCGGCGCCCGCGTGCCGAGACCAGCGACGCGATCGAGGCCACGACCCCGAACGTCATGAGGATCTCCACGGCCCCCATCGCCCCCCGCACGAGCGCGTGGCGGAACCGGATCGGCCCGCCGTCGTCGCGCACCACGCGCAGCCCGCAGGCCAGCTTCCCGAGGGAACGGCCGTGGCTCAGCGTCTCCACCGCGATCGGCCCCCCGATCAGCACCAGCAGGAACAAGGCGACCCCGATGGCCGCGACAGCGGCTTCGTCCAGGGTGACGGAGGCGATCCCCACCACGACCGAGACCAGCATGAAGACGCAGAAGACCACCGCCAGATCGATCGCCGCGGCCAGCGCCCGGCTCGGCAGTCTCGCCGGCCTCAGCTCCAGGACAACGGCGTCCCCGGTCACCAACTCGCTCATCGCGCCCCCACTCTTCCCGACCTTCGCTGCCCCGGCCGGCCCCAGTCTGCCAAGCTGACCCGCAGCGTGCCGCAGTAGTACGGCCCCCGTACGCACCCATGCCTGGAGCAACAGCCGCCCATGGACCTCGACGTCTTCGTCACCGCCCACCGCACGGAGTGGGACCGCCTCGACCACCTCCTGCGCCGAGGGCGCCGTCTGACGGGCGCGGAGGCGGACGAGCTCGTCGTCCTCTACCAGCGCACGGCCGCCCATCTCTCCCTGATCCGGTCGACCACCCCCGACCCGCTGCTCACCACCCGCCTCACCCAGCTCGTGGCCCGGGCCAGGGCGACGGTCACGGGCACCCGCAAGGCCTCCTGGCGCGACGCGGCCCGCTTCCTCACCACGGGATTCCCGGCGGCGGTCTACCGCTCACGTCACTGGTGGGTCCCCACTGCCGTCCTGTCCACGCTGGTGGCAGCCCTCCTGGGCTGGTGGATCGGCACGCACCCCGAGGTCCAGGCCGCGATAGCGGCCCCGGACGACCTCCGGGCCATGACCCGCCCCGGCGGGGAGTACGAGACCTACTACTCCAGCCACCCGGCGGCCTCGTTCGCCGCGCAGGTATGGACGAACAACGCCCAGGCCGCCGCGATGTGCCTGGTCCTGGGCGCGTTCCTCTGCCTACCGGTGGTCTGGATCCTCTTCATCAACATGCTCAACCTCGGGGTCGGCATCGGCCTGATGTCCTCCGCAGGCCGCCTGGACGTCTTCCTCGGCCTGGTCCTCCCGCACGGCCTCCTCGAACTGACCGCGGTGTTCGTGGCCGCCGGTACGGGGCTCCGCCTCGGCTGGACGGTGATCGACCCCGGCCCCCTCTCCCGCCGAACCGCCCTCGCCCAGCAGGGCCGCGCCGCACTGGGCATGGCGATCGGCCTGGCCCTGGTGCTGTTCGTCTCCGGCCTGCTCGAAGGCTTCGTGACCCCGTCAGGCCTGCCGACCTGGGCCCGGATCACCATCGGCATCATCGCTGAACTGGCCTTTCTCGCGTACGTCTACATCCTGGGCCGCCGCGCGGTACGAGCCGGCGACACCGGCGACCTCACAGCGGTCGAACGCAGCGCCGAGCTTCCCTCCGCCGCCTGACCACCGGTGTGCGTTCGCCCCCGCTGAGCTGCTAGTCTCCTCTTCGCCCACAAAATCCGTTGACACGGGAGATGTGGGGAGGTAGATTTAAACGGTTGCCTCGGACTAGACAAGTTCGAGTGAAGCGCATAGTGTCTACTTCGCTCGCGGCGGTGAGTTCGCAAACACCCCGCAGAGCCACCGATTCCCTTTACTCGAATCACGGACCGTTCATTCGGTCGACGCGCTTCTGATAAAGTCGAATCAGCCGAAAGGCAAGGCCACTCCACGGGCCACCGGAAATCGAATTCGGACCGGAAACGGAACGAAAAAGAGTCTGGTAAAGTTGGAACCGCCGGAAAGGGAAAACGCGAAAGCGAAGAACCTCGA
>NZ_JOEM01000014.1 GCF_000718135.1 Streptomyces cyaneofuscatus
AAGCAGAAGACGGCATACGAGATTTCTGCCTGTCTCGTGGGCTCGGAGATGTGTATAAGAGACAGCCCCCAACACCCCCCGCACCCCACGACGCCTCCCGTACGCCCCGCCCAGCCCGCGTCCTCCCCCACCCCCGAGGCGCCGATCGGTGCCGTCCGGCCGGCGAAGCCCGTGGCGCGGCGGCCCGTGGTCCGGCCGGTGGAGGAGGACGAGGCGCCGGACGGGCCGCCGTGCCCGAAGTGCGGGACGCCGAACCGGCCCGGGCGGCGGTTCTGCCGGCGCTGCGCGGCCCTGCTCCACCCCAAGGAGGAGTCCGCGCCCCTGCCGTGGTGGCGCACGGTGTGGCCGTTCCACCGCCGAGTGCGGGTCCGGTCGGGCCGGGTGCTGCGGCGGATCCTGCTGGTGCTGGCGGTCGTCGGGCTGCTCTTCGCGGGCTTCCTGTTCCTGCCGGCCGGCCGCGTGCTCTTCGAGGACGTCCGGGACAAGCTCGGCGGCACGGCGGAGATCAGCCCCTCCGGGGTGACCGCGAGCGGCGCGGCCCCCGGCCATCCGGCGGGCGCGGCCACCGACGGCCTGACCAACAAGTACTGGGGCGCACCGTCGCTGGGCTCGTCGCTGACGTGCACCTTCGCCACGCCGTTCCGGCTGGTCGGGGTCGTCCTGCACACCGGGGCGTCGAAGGAGCCCGAGGAGTTCCGCCGGGAGCCGCGGCCGATCCGGGCGGAGCTGATCGTCACGACGGCGGACGGCACGCGCCACAAGCAGCAGCTCACGCTCAACGACAAACCCGGCGAGCAGACGGTACGGACCGGCATCAGCGACGTCGCCTCCGTGCAGCTCGTCCTGCTGGAGGCGGCGGGCCGGGCCGAGGGCCGTCCGATCGCCCTCGGCGAGGTCGAGTTCTTCAAGCGCACCTGACCGGCGTGGGCCCCGGTGCGACGCACTGGGGCCCCTCCGGTTGTTTTCAGTCTCAGAAGCCCTCCAACTGCTCATAGCTGCGCAGCAGTTCTGACCGATGAAGCAATTCCGGTCACATATGGCTTCCCTCCACCCCTCCACAGGGGGTTGACTAAGCCTCACGCATGGTGACGCGATCGGTCTCGCCGACTCGTCGACCCAGCTCCGGTGCCCCACCCCGGCGGAGGAGAGAGGACAGCGATGACCGGCTCACCTCGTACGGTCTCCCCTTGGCCAGGGCATATGGACACCCGGCGGCCGCCCTCCGGCGGGAGCGCGCCCATGCGCGATCACCGGGAATGCGCGGCGCGCATCGCCCATCCGTACTCATTCGACGAGGGGCAGCAATGAGCCAGATAACGTTACCGGCGTTTCATATGCCGTTCGCCAGCGCTGGGTGCAATCCGGGTCTGGAGAAAACCAGGGAGGCCGCCTGGGAATGGGCGGAAGCGGAGGGGCTGATTCTCTCTGTTCCGGCCCGCAGGAAGATGATCCGTACCCGGCCGGAACTCTGGATTTCCCTCATCTTCCCGAAAGCGTCGCAGCACCATCTGGACCTCTTCTGCCAATGGCTGTTCTGGGCCTTCCTGGTGGACGACGAGTTCGACGACGGGCCGGCCGGCCGTGACCCCCTGATGTGCGAGGCCGCGATCACCCGGCTGGTGGACGTGTTCGACGGGGCCGCGCCGCGCGGGCCGATGGAGCAGGCGCTCGCCGGGCTGCGCGAGCGGACCTGCCGCGACCGGTCCCCGCAGTGGAACCGGCAGTTCCGGCGGGATACGGCGGCCTGGCTCTGGACGTACTACGCCGAGGCGGTCGAGCGGGCGGCCGGGCAGGTGCCGAGCCGGTCGGACTTCGTCAAGCACCGCCGGGACTCGGTGGCCATGCAGCCGTTCCTGGATCTCCATGAGATCACCGCCGGAATCGATCTGCCGGATTCGGCCCGGAGCCTGCCCGCGTACATCGCCCTGCGGAACGCGGTGACCGATCATTCGGGGCTCTGCAACGACATCTGCTCGTTCGAGAAAGAAGCCGCGCTCGGCTACGAGCACAATGCGGTACGGCTCATCCAGCGCGACCGCGGCTCCACACTCCAGGAAGCCGTCGACGAGGCCGGAATTCAACTGGCACGTATTGCCGAGCGGGTGGTGCGGGCGGAAAAGGAGCTGATCGAGGAAATCGACGCGGCGGGGATCAGTTCCACGACCCGGGCCGCACTCGAACGCTGCGTACAGGACTACCGGAGTCTCGTACGAGGCGACTTCGACTATCACGCGCGCGCCGAGCGCTACACCCGCCCGGACCTGGTGGAGCTGGACGCGCGGAACTCGATGTCCCGCTACTTCGCCGCCTGAGAGCGCCCCGCCACACCTGCGTGAGGCCAGGGGGCTTGGAGGCGGAAGCCTTCCAAGCCCCCTGGGGCCGACCCCCCACTTCCGATCCGATCCATCGGGCCCATCGGGTCCATCAGATCGATCGGATCACATCGCGGCAGTCGGGAAGGGACAGGCCCGGTCGGAAGCGATCGCATGGAAGACTGTGCCGCGCAAGCATGTCCCGGGTCGCCCCACCGGCCGGGCCGGCCACTTCGCCGTGCCCCCGGTCAGCGGCTGACCGGTCGGAATGCCATGTCTTCCACCACAGTCCCCGGGGAATTCACACGTGAGAGCACAGCAGCGCCTCCGGCTCCACGTACTACACCAGGTCTGCCGTCACCGTCGGCTGGAAGGCGGCCACGCCCGCCGCCCTCGTGAAGCAGTACGAACTGCTCGTCGGCGGCAAGCCGGTGGCCACCGTCAAGGGCAACGTCACCTCGGTCGCGGCCACCCTCGCGGTCGGCAAGCACTCCGTGCAGGTGCGGGCCACCCACCAGTCGGGCAAGGTCACCACATCGGCGGCCGCCACGATCGTCGCCGAGCGCACGGCCCCCGTCTTCACCACCAAGCCGGCCCTGACCCTGCGCGCCGGCACCGTGAACACGGCCGCCGTCCCGCTCACCCTGACGTGGAAGGCCACCGACGCCACCGCCCTCAAGGAGGTCCGGCTCACCGCGCCCGTCGCCAAGACGTACGGCCCGACGACCGGCAGCGCCTCGCACACCGCGAAGTCCGGTGCGGCGACGGCCTGGAAGATGACGGCGTACGACCACGCGGGCAACACGGCCGCCGCCTCGGTCTCCGGCACCCCGGTGATCCTCCAGGAGACCGCCGCCACGAAGACCGGGAAGTGGACGGCGAAGTCCTCCTCCAGCTACCTGGGCGGCAGGTCTCTGACCAGCAGCACCAAGAACGCGAGCCTGACCTGGACGTTCACCGGCCGGTCAGCCGCCTGGGTGGTGTCGCGGGCCGCCACTTCGGGGCAGGCATACGTCTATGTCGACGGCAAGAAGGTGGCCACGGTGGACCTGAAGTCGACCGCCACCAAGTACCGGGACGCGATCTGGACGCAGTCCTGGTCGACCAGCGCCCAGCACACGGTCAAGATCGTGGTGGTCGGTACGAAGGGCCGCCCGGCCCTGACCACGGACGGGCTGGTCTACCTGAAGTGACCCGCTGAAGCCACCGCACCGCGAGAGGGGTTGGCACACACCATGTCCGACATCGTGGAGGCCAGAGCCAGGACCGTGCAGGGCACGGTGCGCGGTGCGGTGGAGCGGGGTGTCGCGGTCTTCCGCGGCATTCCGTACGCGGCTGCGCCGGTGGGCGCGCGGAGGTTCCGCGCGCCGGAGCCGCCGGAGCCGTGGGAGGGCGTGCGCGACGCCCTCGCGTTCGGGCCCACGGCGCCCAAGCGGCCCTACGCCCCGCCGCTGGACCGGCTGCTGCCGGACCCGGCGGTGGAGGGCGAGGAGTGGCTCAACCTCAATGTGTGGACGCCGTCCACGGAGGGGGCCGAGGGTGGCGAGAGGGCCGAGGGGCTTCCCGTACTCGTCTGGATCCACGGCGGCTCGCTGCTGCACGGTTCCTCGGCGGTGCCGGTGTACGACGGGTCCGCGTTCGCCCGGGACGGGGTGGTGCTCGTCTCCGTCAACTACCGCCTGGGCGTCGAGGGCTTCGGCCTCTTCCCGGACGCGCCCGCCAACCGGGGGCTGCTGGACCAGCTGGCCGCCCTGGAGTGGGTGCGGGAGAACATCGCGGGGTTCGGCGGCGACCCGGACCGGGTGACGGTGGCCGGGGAGTCGGCGGGGGCGGTGAGCATCGGCGCCCTGCTGGCCACGGACCGGGCGGCGGGGCTGTTCCGGCGGGCGGTCCTCCAGAGCGGGGCGCCCGCCGCCCTCACCCCGGACGCCGCGCGCGGGACGACCGAGCTGATCGCCCGGCGGCTCGGCGTCCCCGCCACCGCCGCCGCCTTCGCCGCCGTGGACCCGGCGGCGCTGCTGACCGCGCAGACCGAGGTGACGAGCGGCGGCAACCCGCTGACCGGCCGCAACTCCTTCCAGCTCGTGGTGGACGGCGAGCTGCTGACCCAGGACCCGGCCGAGGCGCTGCGTACGGGCCCGGCGGCGGCCGGGATCGACCTGCTGATGGGGACGAACACCGAGGAGTACCGGCTCTGGTTCGTCCCCGGCGGCCTGACCGAACGCATCAGCCGGCTGAAGCTCCGCCTGGCCCTGCTCAAGTTCAAGGTCCCGAACGCGACCGCCCGCACCTACCGGTCCAACCGCCCCGACGCCACCCCGGGCGAACTCCTCGGCGCCCTCGCGACGGACCTCCTGCTGCGGGTCCCGCTCAACCGGCTGGCGGACGCGCGGGCCGGTGCCCCGGGGTCCACGTACGTCTACGAGTTCGGCTGGCCCTCCCCCGTACAGCGGCTCGGTGCCTGTCACGCGCTGGAGCTGGGGTTCGTCTTCGACACGCTCGCCCACCCCGACACGATGGCCCTGACCGGACCGGACGCCCCGCAGGAGCTGGCCGACGCGATGCACCGGGCGTGGGTGGAGTTCGCGACGACGGGCGACCCGGGGTGGCCGTCCTGGGACGCGTCGCGGCCCGTGCGGTTCTTCGGGCCCGGTGCCCCGGCTCTCGTCCTGGCCCCGCGCGACGACGAGTTGCGGAGCTGGGGACGGGGTTAGGGTCGTAGCGACATCCCGTGCGGGTCGGGGACCACGGTGAGGATCGCCGAGACGACCACGACCGCGCCCAGCACGGCCTGTTCGCGGCGGGCGAGGCGGTGGGCGACGGCCGGGTCGGTGTCCCGGAGCATCCGCCGCCGGGCCGCCACCGCCAGCGCGCTGACCACCGCCATCAGCGCCAGCTTGACCAGCAGGGTGCGCCCGTAGGCGGAGGTGAACACGGTGTCCAGCGGCAGCCGGCGCAGCGTCGATGCGGTGCCGGTGGCGGCGAGGGCCACGTACAGCCAGATCGCCAGGCGCGCGTACCGGCCGAGCAGCGCGCGGGCGGCGTCGGGCGACCCACGCCAGAGCCACATGGTCCGCAGGACGTACAGCAGGCCCCCGGTCCACAGGGACGCGGCGGTCAGGTGGACGACGGTGAGCGCGGCGCCGATCTCCGGGCTGTACGCCTCCGGGTGGGCGCGGATGGCTTCCGCGCCGATGACGACGGCGAGCGGGGCGAGGGCGAGGGCCGGCCGCTTGCTCGCGGCGCAGAGGGCGGCCAGGACCAGGCCGTTGGCGATGAGCAGGAGCAGCCCGCCGTCCCGGGTCGCGTACGTCTCGGTGATCCCGAGCCCGCTGACGGCGGCGAGCTGCACGATCTGCCCGGCCGCGGCGGCGGCCCCGGCGAGCGCGGCGTACAGGGACCAGCTCCGTACGGCGGTACGGGGGCGGCTTCGGACGGGCCGGATGAGCTGCGGGGCGAGGAGCTCACCGAGGTGGACGGCGAGTGCGGAGAAGAGGACGGTACGGAGGAGGGTGGTGAGCCCCGCGCCGGGTATCCGCAGCTCCCCGGTGCCGCGCGCGGCGATCCCGGGGCCGGCCAGGGCTATGAGGAGCGCCAGGAGTCCGGCGGCTGCCAGGGCGATGGTCGCGGCGTCGGCGGGTGCACCGGCTGACGGCAGACGGGGAGGGGTGGCCGTCGTACCAGGTCCGGTGGACGGCGGGCCGGCTCCGGTGGCCGACGGCAGACCAGGTCCGGACGACGACGTACCGGAGCCGGATGCCGACGTGCCGGAGCCCGTCGGCGGCGTCGGTGCGGTCGGATCGGCCGGAGGTCCGGAGAAGAGCACGGCTCGATCGTCTCCGGCGGACACCTACCCGGCAAACCGCACAGGTCCCCCGGCCGGCCCAAGGCGGCCGGGGGTCCCGTAGCGGCTCAGGCCTTGTTCTGCGCGGCCCAGAACTCGTCGAAGGTGAGCAGGCCGTCACCGTTGCCGTCGTGGGCGTTGATGATCGCCTGGGCCACCGTCTCGGTGACGAACGGGTCGCCCAGCTGCGCCATCGCGCTCTTGTACTCGTTGGCCGTGATGAGACCGTCGCCGTTCGCGTCGAACTTCTCGAATACCGTCCGCGCCGACTCGATGTCCGCCACTGTTCCCGCCCCTTCGTGGTGCCGAATGTCTGGATCAGATTATCCGGCCGTACGGGTGACGGATGCGGCGGCCGGGGCAGGGGCCGGGAGCCGGCGGCCCCTGGTGCACCGGCCCTGACGTCAGCTCAGCAGCTCCGTGGCCGTCACCGCGCGCAGCCCGCGCCGCTCGATCTCGGTGAGGAGCAGGGGCAGCGCGGCGACGGTGACGGGCCGGGCGAGGCTCAGCCCCACCACGGAGCCGTGCCGGAGCTCGCCCGTCACCTTGCGCAGGACGGCAGGTACCCCGGTCGCGGCGTGGTCGAGCGACTCCACGTCGTACGAGAGGACGTGCGGGTAGCCGGCCCGCCGGGCGAGGTGCTGGACGAGCGGGGTGGCGTCGGGGCCGGGCGAGGGGCGGAACCAGGTGCCGATGGACCCGGTGAGCCGGCGCAGCCGCCGGGCGCAGGCGGTGATCTCCTCGTACGCCGCGCGCTCGTCGAGGGCGGCGAGGTCGCGGTGGTTCTGGGTGTGGTTGCCGATCTCGTGGCCGCCGTCGAGGATCCGGCGGGCCATGGAGGGGTGCGCGTCGAGCCAGCTGCCGACGGCGAGGACGGTGACCCGGGCGCCGGCCCGTTCGATCCGGGCGAGCGCGGCGGTGGCGAGGCCGGGGTCGCCTCGGCCCTCGAAGGTGAGGGCGACGCGGGGCCGGTCGCGGGGGCCGTGGGTGATGCGGACGGGCAGGCCGGGAATGCGGCGCGGGGCGCGTGCGGCGGTGGGCGCGGGGGTGGCGGCGTACGGGGGTGAGGACGCGGGCGCCCCGCCGGCCACGGCCGCCGGACCCCCGGGGCTCCACGCGCAGCCCGCCGCGAAAGCCGCCGCGAGGAGCCCGGCGCCGGTGCCCAGCGCGTCGCGGCGGCGCATCGGCGCCCTGCGTCCGTCCATCCCCGACCACCTCGCGTTCCACAGCGTCCCCGGATTCCCCGGATCTCCGGATCTCCGGATTCCCCGGGACACAGTAGAGGCGGAACGGGCGAAACATCCCGATTGACCGATTGTCGGAATGATCTATGAATCATTCATGCCACGCCATAAGGATGCACGGAAAGCCAGGCGAGTGACCGATCCCACCTATGATTCAGCAAAGAAATGACTGATTAACCCGAGAATCACCCTAAATGAATCTTTGGCACCGAGGTCGCCCGTCTGCCATAGTCGGAGCCACGACCCCCATTGACCCGGGCCGAGGTCGTCGTAAGCGGCCGTGAACACACCCCACCTTTCACGGCCCCCACAGAAGCCCCCGCAGCGCCGCACCACGGCCGACCGGGGGCTTCTGTGCGTCCGGCACGTGTCAGCGGGTCCGGTCAGCGGCCGGATCAGGGCCGGATCAGCGGTCGGAGATCCGCATCTCGAACCAGGTGGTCTTGCCGCGCGGCAGCAGATCCACGCCCCACCGGTCGGAGAGCTTGTCGACGAGGAAGAGCCCCCGCCCGCTGATGTCCATCTCGCGCACCGGCATCAGGCACGGCAGTCCGCGCGAGGGATCCCGCACCTCGATCCGGATCCAGCCCCGGCGGCGCACCATCCGTAACCCGAAGACGCGGGCGCCGGTGTGGCGCACCGCGTTGCCGACGAGCTCCGAGACGAGGAGTACCGCGTACTCGGCGGTCTGCGGAGAGAGGGCCCACTGCCGGAGTACCACACAGGAGGTGAGCCGGCGGGCGGTCGCCGCGGACTCCGGCCGCGACGGCAGCCGGACTTCCCCCTCGGTCGGATTTCCGAACAACTCCAGCGCCTTGAACGCCTGTTCGTCATCCATACCCGACGTCCAGCGTGCCGCGGTCGCGCTGCTGCGCGGTCGCGGCTGATCCACACCCTCCAGGCCCGCCATGCCCACCATCATGGACGCAGAATTCGCACTCCGGGGCCGTTCCGAGGGAATCCGCCCCCCGGAACACCCTATTCCGCACAGGGCAGTTGGCATATGCCGGAGGCAGAACGAGGCTCTTCGGGGCCTCGTTGAGCTGCGGCGATGTGCGGCCCGGGCGGGATTGTCCCGAGGGATACGGCACCGGGCCTTAAGGTTGCCTTAAGGCCCGGATAATCCGCTCGGAGGGATGAACCCGCGTCAGGAGTGCATCCGGAAAAGGCGCTGGGAGAAAATCAGAGGAACTTCGCCTTCCCGGGACCCTCCTCCACGAAGCTGCGCATCCCGCGCTCGCGGTCCTCGGTGGCGAACAGCCCGGCGAACCAGTTCCGCTCGACGGTGAGCCCGGTGTCGATGTCCGTCTCAAGACCCGCGTCGACCGACTCCTTGGCCGCACGCAGCGCCAGCGCGGGCCCCTTCGCCAGCTGGGCGGCCCAGGCGTGCGCCTGCTCGTAGACCTCGGCGGCGGGCACCACCCGGTCCACCAGACCGAGCGTCAGGGCCTCCTCCGCCTTGACCATACGGCCGGTGAAGATGAGGTCCTTGGCGCGGGACGGGCCGATCAGCCGGGCCAGGCGCTGGGTGCCGCCGGCGCCCGGGATCAGCCCGAGCAGGATCTCCGGCTGGCCGAGCTTGGCGTTGTCCGCGGCGATGCGGAAGTCGGCGCAGAGGGCCAGTTCGCAGCCGCCGCCGAGCGCGTACCCGGTGACGGCGGCGACGACGGGCTTGGGGATCCGGGCGACGGCGGTGAAGGAGTCCTGGAGCGCCTTGGAGCGCACGACCATCGCCGTGTGGTCCATCGCCTGCATCTCCTTGATGTCCGCACCGGCCGCGAACACCTTCTCGCCGCCGTAGAGGATCACCGCGCGCACGTCCTCGCGCCGGGTGGCCTCCTCGGCGAGCTCCCGCAGCCGGTCCTGGACCGCCACGTCCAGGGCGTTCATCGGCGGCCGGTCCAGCCGGATGGTTCCGACGTTGTCGCGTACTTCGAGAGTCACAGTCATGCAGGCAGGTTAACCACTGCTAACGCGGACGGACCCGGTGCCGTCGGTCACAGCACGGGCAGAGACGCCGTGGCCCCCGTGCAACAAACTGCTTGTCCCGGCCGGCCGATGACGCTTCTGTATCCACAAGAGCGCCGCCGATCCGCGGTGGCGCTCCGACATCGGGGTGGGATCAGAGTTGAGCAACACGTCAGGAAGAAGCGGCCGCAGGCTGACAGCGGTGCTGATGACGGGTGTGCTGGCCGGGTCGGCGCTGACGGCGGCCACCGGTACCGCGTCGGCGACCGAAGGGGTCGGGGCGGCCGCCGTGGTGCCGTCGGGGCCGGGCATGGAGTTGTCGGCCGCTTCGTTCACCCAGATGACGGTGGACGAGGCCAGTCGGCGCGTATGGATCGCCGGTGACCGGGTCTACCCGGACGGGTCGCGGCGCGGTGAGGTGGTCGGCCTGCTCTACGGGGGCGTGGGCCCCGCCATCGCGAGCGCCGACGGGGCCGCTCCGCTGTCCGGCGTCGCGGTGGCACCGGACGGCTCGAAGCTCTATGCCGGGCAGTCGGACCACATCGCGAGCTACGCCCATGAGAACGGGTCCCTGTCTCCTCTCGACCCGGTTCCCGCTCCGGCCGACGGCTGTGGACGGGAGCTGGTGCACACCGGTGGGCGGCTGTTCTTCACCAGCCGGCCGGCCGCGTCGCCCGAGGACTGCTCCGGTGCGCAGGGAAGTGTCAGCGTCGCCGCGGCATCCACGGACGCCCCGGCCGGGGTCGTCATGTACACGGGCACCGAGGTCCATCTGGAGGGAGGACCCGGAGGTCTGCTGGTGACCGCTCCGGAGCGCTGGTCCCCCACCGACGACCCCGACCTGGGGATCTACCGGGTGACGGACGGGGCCGACGGGAACGTGCTGGAGTTCCTGGGCGAGCGCCGGTTCGGCGAGGACGGCACGGGCCCGGGCATGGATTTCCGGGACGCCGACTTCTCCGCGGACGGCTCCGTCCTCGCGGTCGCCGACGGAGTCCGGGGGACCGTGCTGCTCGGCGGCCAGGACGCCAACTTCCGCGAGAACCCCTACGCGCCGCTGCCGCAGGGCGTGGCACCCACGGCCGTCGCCTTCAGCCCCGACGGCAAGTGGTTCGCCCAGGGCGGCGCGGCATCGGGCGATACGGCCGACCTGACCCTGGCGTTCGCCGACCCGTCGGTCGAGCGGCAGCCGCTGCGCATCAGCTTCGAGGACGAGGCCGCCGGCCACCGTGTGGTCCCGCGGGGCATGGAGTTCTCCGGCGACGGACAACAGCTCTTCGTCGTGACCTCCGACGAGGCGGGCACGAAGTTCTGGCTGCACACGATTCAGACCCGGGAGGCCCTGGCCCCGTCGCGCATCGTGGACGTGGCACACGGCCCGGCGGTCGCCGGGGGCCCGTTCCGGGTGACCGGACGACTGGACCTGGACGGGCTGGAGCCGACCGAGGCGCCGAAGATCACGGCCCAGCGGCTGAACGGCTCCGAGGTCACCGACCTGCCGCCGGTCCCGGTCGCCGAGGACGGGACGTTCGTCCTCGAAGACGTCCTGCCGGACCGGGCCGGCCACGTCCTCTACATCCTCGGCTACGCGGGGGGTGAGCACCACCAGCTCTCGGATCACTGGCTCGCGGTGGAGACGGCCGAGGCGCCGGGCACGGTGCCCCGCGGCGGGCGGTAGACAGCGGGCCCGGTGCTGTGGGTCACAGCACCGGGCCCGCCGGGGTCCAGCCGGGAAGTCGCAGGAGGCAGTCCTACTTCTTCCACTCCTCCCAGTCCATGTTCCAGCCGTTGAGGCCGTTGTCCGGCTGGATCTGCTTGTCCTTGGAGTTCTTCACGATGACCACGTCACCGATGAGCGACCTGTTGTAGAACCAGGCCGCCGGGGTCTGGTTGTCGTAGCCGCCGCGCACATCGCGCAGACCGACACAGCCGTGGCTGGTGTTGGTGGAGCCGAAGATCGAGGACGCGCCCCAGTAGTTGCCGTGCAGGAAGGTCCCCGAGGTGGAGAGCCGCATGGCGTGCGGCACGTCCTTGATGTCGTACTCGCCGCCGAAGCCGACGGTGTCGCCGTTCATCCGGGTCACCTTGAGCTTCTCGCTGATGACCATCTGACCGTTGTACGTCGTCGTCGCCGGGGCGCCCGCGGAGATCGGGATGTCCTTGAGCAGCTTGCCGTCACGGACGACCTTCATCCGCTTGGTGCTCGCGTCGACGGTCGAGACCTGGCTGCGGCCGATGGTGAACGTCACCGTCTTCGCCTGCTTGCCGTAGACCCCCGGCCGTCCCTCCACGCCGTCCAGGTGGAGCTCGACGGTCACCTTGGTGCCCGGCGCCCAGTACTTCTCCGGGCGGAAGTCGAGGCGGTCGTTGCCGAACCAGTGGCCCTCGATCTCGACGGCCGGCTCGGCGGTGACCTTGATGGCCTTCTCCACCGCGGCCGACTCGGTGATGCCCCGGGTGAAGTTGATCGAGACCGGCATGCCGACCCCGACGGTGGAGCCGTCCTCGGGCGTGTAGTGCCCGATGAAGGTGTTCTCCGGCACCAGCGTGGTGAAGGTGGTGTCCTTCGCCGACTCACGGCCCTTGGCGTCCTTGGCGACCGCGTGCACCGCGTACTTGGTGGCGGCGGCGAGGTGCCGCTCCGGCACCCAGCTCGCGCCGTCGGCCGCGATCTCGCCCGCGACCGCGTTCCCCTTGGGGTCGGCGACCTTGACCGTGGTCAATTTGCCCTGCGCGGCGGTGATCTTCAGCGCGCCGCTGGTCGCCACCGACTCCGCGCCGTCCTCCGGCGCGATCGTCACCACCGCCTGCGAGGCCGTGGTGTCCTCCGCCTTCGAGCCGCTCTTGCCGCCGCCCTTGCTTCCCGCTTCCGCGTCCCCGCCGCACGCCGTCACCAGCAACAGCATGGCGCCCAGGGCCAGGGCCAGGGGCCCCGATCCGCCGCGCCGCTTTCTGCCCGCCCCGGCCGATGCCCCCGATATCGGCTGCACGTTCACTGTGGTGTCTCCCCTCGCCGGGCCCGGCTTCCAAGCCATGACCCGCATCCCCCGCGCGCTGCTCATACGCGCTCCACCGCAAGATAATCACACCGTGGGCGGGGTGGATCCCCTCCGGAATGTCACCGTTCCGTCCCAAGTGGCGGGGAGAGCCGTGCAGGTGGGGCGGGGTGCGGGGCGCCCCCGGGACAGGGGCGCCGCACCCGGGGTCAGCGCAGGACAGGGGCGCCGCACCCCGGGGGTCAGCGCAGGGCGGAGCCCGCCTTCCACTTCTTCCAGCCCATGTTCCAGCCGCTGAGCCCGTTGTCCGGAGCGACCTTCCTGTCCTTGGAGTTGACGACCTCCACCACGTCCCCGATCAGGGTCCGGTCGAAGAACCAGCCGCCCGGCGTGGTGGCGCTGCCGCCCTTCGCGTCGCGCAGCCCGATGCACCCGTGGCTGACGTTCTCCTCGCCGAAGACCTCCTCGTCGGCCCAGTAGTTGCCGTGCAGGAAGGTGCCGGAGGTGGTGAGCCGGATGGCGTGCGGGACGTCCTTGATGTCGTACTCACCCTTGCCCTTCTTGTCCGTGAAGCCGACGGTGGCACCGTTCATCCGGGTCACCTCGTGCATCTCGGAGACGACCATCTTCCCGTTGTACGTGGTCGTCTTCGGGGCCCCCGCGGTGATCGGGACCGTGCTGACCAGCTCCCCGTCCCGGCGCACCTCCATGGTCTTGGCCTCCGCGTCGACGAGGGAGACCTGGGAGCGCCCGACGGTGAAGGCGACCGTCTTGTCCTGGCTGCCGTAGACCTTCGGCGCGCCCTCCACGTCCCGCAGTCCGATGTCCACGGTGACCTCGGTGCCCGGCTTCCAGTACGTACGGGGGCGGAAGTCGAGGCGGTCCTTGCCGAACCAGTGGCCGACGACCTCCACCGCCGGTTCCGCGGTCACCCGGATGGCCTTCTGCACGGCCGCCCGGTCGGCGATGGGCCGGTTGAAGGAGAAGGAGACGATCATGCCCGTGCCCACGGTGGACCGGTTCTCCGGCTTGAAGTAGCCGATGAAGCGGTGCTCGGGGACGAGGGTGGTGAACGTGGCGTGGCGGGCCGAGCGCTGTCCTGACGCGTCCACCGCCACCGCGTCGACGCTGTACTTCGCGGCCAGGGCGAGCCGGGCCGCGCCGGGCTCCGGGTTCCAGGAGAGGCCGTTCTTCGCGATGCGCCCGGCCACCGTCTGCTGCTGGGCGTCCTCGATCCGCATCACCTTGACGCTCTCCAGCCGGCCGTCGGGGATCTTGACCCGGATCGGGGTCTCCGCGTCGACCTCCTTCGCCCCGTCCTCCGGAAAGATGCTGATCACATCGTTGGGAGAGCCTGGTTTGCCGTTGAGCAGGGCCTCTCTCGTATCGGTGCATCCGGTCAGCAGGACCAGCATGGTGAGCAGTCCTGCGCATGTCAGCACGGCGGCCGAGCCCGCCCGTGCGCTCTTCGCTGCATGGTTCACGCTCCCCCAACGACCAGGGCCGGTCGGGGGAAACGTGAGTGCGGGGCCCGCGGTGGGCAGAACAGAGGGAAGGACTACCAGGAGAGGGCCGCGGCCGGGACGTCGCGCGCCCCCTTTCCGGTGCCCGTCCTCATGAGCCGCGGGAGGCGACACGGTGTCGAGCGCAGCCGAGCAGGAGGCAGTACAGGAACCGGCCGGGAGGGCGGTGGAGCCCGGTCAGCCATCCGGGCGGGCCGCGCCCGTCACCGTACGTACGGAGGTCACGGGTACGGAGGCCGCCGGCGCCGTACGCACGGAGGACCCGAACGGCCTACGCGTGGCGGCCGCGCAAGCGGTCCGCCCGGAGGTCACGGGTACGGAGGCCGTGCGCGCCGAGCCCCGCGCGCCCGTCGTGTGGCCCGGGGCGCCCATGCCGCTCGGGGCCCGCTTCCGGGTCGGTCCGGACGGGGTGGCGGGCACCAACTTCGCGCTCTGGGCCGGCGGGGCCGAGGCGGTCGAGCTGTGCCTCTTCGACGAGCACGGCAACGAGACCCGCTGCCCGCTGACCGAGCTGACCCACGAGATCTGGCACGGCTTCGTGCCGGGCATCCGGGCCGGTCAGCGGTACGGCTACCGGGTGCACGGCCGCTGGGACCCGTGGACGGGCGCCCGCTGGAACGCGGCCAAACTGCTCCTGGACCCGTACGCCCGTGCGGTCGACGGCACCTTCACCCTGCCGCCGGAGGTGTACGGGCACGTCCGCGACTGGCCCCAGCAGCATGTCGCCGACACCGTGCGCGACGACCGGGACTCGGCTCCGCACGTCCCCAAGGGCGTGGTCGTCCACGATGACGACGACTGGGTGGAGGACCGCCGCCCCAAGACCCCGTGGGCGGACTCGGTCATCTACGAACTCCACGTACGCGGCTTCACCAAGCTCCACCCGGACATCCCGCCCGAGCTGCGCGGCACCTACGCCGGGCTCGCGCACCCGGCCGCGATCGACCACCTGACGCGGCTCGGGGTGACGGCCGTCGAGCTGCTGCCGGTCCACCAGTTCGCCCACGAGGACCATCTGCTGCGGCGCGGGCTGCACAACTACTGGGGCTACAACTCCATCGGCTACTTCGCCCCGCACGCCGACTACTCCGCCTCCGGCTCGGCGGGCGGCCAGGTCGGCGAGTTCAAGCGGATGGTGCACGCCCTGCACGGAGCGGGGATCGAGGTCATCCTCGACGTCGTCTACAACCACACCGCCGAGGCCGGTGAGCTCGGCCCGATGCTCTCCCTGCGCGGCATCGACAACCGCGGCTACTACCGCCTCCAGAACGACCCCCGCCGCTACGCCGACTACACCGGCTGCGGCAACACCCTGCACGTCGTCCAGCCCCAGGTGTTGCGGCTCATCACCGATTCGCTGCGCTACTGGGTCACCGAGATGGGCGTCGACGGCTTCCGCTTCGACCTGGCGGCGGCGCTCGCCCGCTCGATGCACGACGTCGACATGCTCTCCCCGTTCCTCGCCGTCATCGCCCAGGACCCGGTGCTGCGCCGGGTCAAGCTGATCGCCGAGCCGTGGGACGTGGGCAACGGCGGCTACCAGGTAGGCGCCTTCCCTCCTCTCTGGACCGAGTGGAACGACCACTACCGGGACGCCGTACGGGACTTCTGGCGCGGCGCGCTCCCCGACGTACGGGATCTCGGCTACCGGCTGACCGGCTCCAGCGACCTGTACGCCTGGGGCGGCCGCCGCCCGTACGCCTCCGTCAACTTCGTCACGGCGCACGACGGGTTCACCCTGCGCGACCTGGTCTCCTACGAGCACAAGCACAACGAGACCAACGGGGAGGGCAACCGGGACGGGACCAGCGACAACCGGGCGTGGAACTGCGGGGCCGAGGGCGAGAGCGACGACCCGGAGGTCAACGCGCTGCGCCGCCGCCAGCTCCGCAACCTGCTCACCACGCTGCTCCTCTCCACCGGGGTCCCGATGCTGGTGGCGGGCGACGAGATGGGCCGGACGCAGGGCGGCAACAACAACGCCTACTGCCAGGACAACGAGATCGGCTGGCTGGACTGGTCACTGCTGGAGCAGCCCGAGTGGCAGGAGCTGACCGAGCTGACGGCCCGGGTGCTGAAGCTGCGCCAGACCCATCCGGTGCTGCGCCGCCGCGCGTTCTTCTCCGGCCGGGCCCAGGCGCCGGACGGGCTGCGGGACCTGGCGTGGTTCACCCGGGACGGCCGGGAGATGACGGAGGGCGACTGGTACGCGCCCGCCGCCACGCTCGGCCTCTACCTCTCGGGCCGGGACATCCCGGGGCGGGACGCGCGGGGCGAGCCGGTCACCGACGACAGCTTCCTCGCCGTCCTGCACGCAGGCGCGGAACCGGTCGCCTTCGAGCTGCCGGGAGCGCCGTGGGCGGCGGCGTACGAACTGGTCCTGGACACCTCCCGGGAGGACCAGGCCGAACCGCACGGCACGGTCCTCGAAGGCGGTACGGAGCTGACGGTCCCGGCCCGCTCGGTGCTGCTGCTGCGGGTGACGGCCTGAGGGGCGGCGCGACGGCCGGTCGCCGGCCCCGGTAGCGCGAGATTCGGCGGAGCTCGACCAGCCGGATCAGGCCATTTCAGCCATGGCCCGCCGGCGCCGAGGAACCCCCCGTCGGCGCCGACGGCGGTCTCCTCGGCACCGGCGGCGCTCCCGTCGGCGCGCGCAGGTGCCGTTCGGGTCAGCGGCGCCACACGGCCACGGCCGCCGCGGCCGCCGCCAGGAGCAGGCAGCCCACTCTCGTACGGAACGCCACCCCCCGGTTCTCGACGTGGCCCCCCAGGGGCGTACCCGGGTGCTTGCGGGCGTAGTGGCCGACCAGTTGGCGCTGCCCCTCCGTCTTCTCCAGCCAGAGGGTCCTGAAGTCGCATTCGCCGCACCAGTAGCGGTTGGTCACGTCGATTCCCTGACTTTCTCCGGGCGGCCGGGGGCTGTTCCCGTCCACGGTGGTCCCGGTGACGGTGACCGGCCAGGTCAGGCCACCGGCCATCGATGGCCGGTGGGGCGCCGACCGGGCACCGGTAGGCTCTCCGCCGCCGAACGGGGGGAGTGGGCGGATGACGGAGAATGTCGGCACGTTGCTGCGCAGGCTGCGCGACCGGGCGAACCTGACGCAGGAGCAGGTGGCGCACCGGTCCGGGGTCAGCGAGCGCACCATTCGCCGGCTGGAGAGCGGCGGGTCCATGAGCCACCGCACGGACACGCTGAACCGCCTCGCCGACGCGCTGGAGCTCGGCGAGGGCGACCGGCTCCTGCTGGCGGCGACCCTGGCCGGCGGCCCGGCGGACCCCGGGTCAGGCACGGGGCCCGGCACCGCAGCCGCCGACCCGGCAGCGACCGTCCCGGCCGGAGCCTCGTCGCAGAGCCCCGCCCCGGCCGGAGCCTCGCCGCAGAGCCCCACCCCGGCCGGAGCCTCGCCGCCGGGCCCCGCCCCGGCCGGGCGCGAGCCGGGGCACCGGGCACCGCCGGTCCCCGAGGCGCTCGCCGACGCCGTACGGGACCTGGCGACCGAGGTCCGGCGCCGCTGGCGCGGCGAGGAGGAGCAGCGACGCGTCCACGACCCCTTTCCGCTGCCCGTGCGGTGGACCTCCGCACCGGCGGCCCTGGTGGACCGGGCGGAGAACATCCAGCGGCTCGGACCGGGTGAGGAGCTGGGCCGGGTGGACCTCGACGGGGACCTGAGGAGCACGGCCCACGTCTACCGCAGGATCCCCTCCGGGCGGCTGGTGGTGCTCGGCAGGGCCGGGTCGGGC
The DNA here is from genome assembly GCF_000718135.1 of Streptomyces cyaneofuscatus. Lineage (GTDB taxonomy): Bacteria > Actinomycetota > Actinomycetes > Streptomycetales > Streptomycetaceae > Streptomyces > Streptomyces cyaneofuscatus. The sequence continues at coordinate 17,629 of NZ_JOEM01000014.1, forward strand.
AAGTCGGTCCTGACGATCCGGCTGGCCCTCGACCTGCTCGATCCGGCGGCCCCGTACGGGCGGGTTCCGGTGATCTTCAGCGTCGGCTCCTGGGACCCGTCGGCGACCGCGCTGCGGGACTGGATGACCGGCCGCCTGCTGCGGGACCACCCTCACCTGTCCCGCCGCTCCTCCGGCGGGGCGACGCTCGCCGCCGCGCTCATCGACGCCGACCTGGTCCTCCCGGTCCTGGACGGCTTCGACGAGATCGCCGAAGGACTGCGGCCCGAAGCCCTGGACGCGCTCAACGCGTCCTCCTTACCGCTCGTCCTCACCAGCCGGCGCGAGGAGTACGCCGAAGCGGTGCGGGCGGCGCGGTCCCCGCTCGTCTGGGCCGGGGCGGTGGAGCTCACCGACCTCACCCCCGACGACCTGGCGGACTACCTGCCCCGCACCGCCCGCGCCATGGGCAGGGCCGACGACGTGCCCGAGGCACCGGCCGCGCGGGGGTCGATGTGGGACGCCGTCCTCGCGGAGCTGCGCGGGAGCGGGGACAGCGGGGACAGCAGGGACAGCGGGGACCCGGCGCCCACCCGGCTGGCCGCGGTGCTCGCCACGCCGCTCATGGTCGTCCTGGCCCGCACGCTGTACAGCGAGAGCGCGTCGCGGGACCCCGCCGAACTGCTGGACCCCGTCCGCTTCCCCTCGGTCCGGAGCCTGGAGGAACACCTGCTGGCGGGGTTCGTACCGGCCGTCTACCGGCGCCGCGCCCCGGAGCGGGACTCCGGGGGACGGCGGCCGAAGACCCCGTACGCCGATCCCGCGAAGGCCGAGCGCCGGCTCGGCCACCTCGCGCACCACCTGGTCCGCCTCGACCACGAGCGGCAGGACCTGGCGTGGTGGCGGCTGGGCCGTTCGCTGTCGCGCTGGTCACGGACCTGGGCCTTCACCCTGGCCACCGCCGTGAGCGTCACCCTGGCGGTCTGGATCGTCGGAGTGCTGCTCAACCCGCTGACCCTCGGGGCGGTGCTGCTGCAAGGGCTCCTGATGGGGCCGGCCGCCGGTCTCACCTTCGGCGCCGTCTACGCGCTCACCGACCGGTACGGCGGGGAGGCCTTCGAACCGACCCGGGTCCGGCTCACGCTGCGCTTCACGCACGGTGGTCCCGTCCACCGGCCGCTGCGCACCGTGGCCCTGCGTTCCGTGCAAGGTCTGCTCGGCGGCACGGTGGCGGGCATCGGGTGCGCGTGCGCCCTCACCCTCGAACGGGCGCTGGTCCAGCGGATACCGCTGCTCGATCAGGACGTCGTCGTCGACACCCTGCTCAACATGGCGATCCTCGGGCTCATCTTCGGCTCGGCCGGTGGCCTCGTCTTCGGTGCCATGGGGCTGCTCGAAGCGCCGGTGGACGTCATGACGGCGGCCACGCCCGTCAGTCTGCTGGCCGCGAACCGGGCGACGGCCGCCCGCCAGTTCCTCATCCTGGCACCGGCCCTGAGCGTGACCATCGCCGTCGGCGGATACCTGATCGTCGAGCTGCTCCGCGGGGTGATGGGGCCGCTCCACTGGGAGGTGGCGGACAGCGTGCTGTTCGGGGCCGCGTGCGGACTCGGCGGCGCGGCCTCGTACGTGCTCACCTTCACCGCGTGGGGCCAGTGGCTCGTGCTCGCGCGCATCTGGCTGCCGTTGGCGGGGCGCCTCCCCTGGGACCCCGCGGCCTTCCTGGACGACGCCTACCGCCGAGGGGTGCTCCGCCAGACCGGGGCGGTGTACCAGTTCCGTCATGCCCGGCTCCAGCACCATCTGGGACGGGTCTTCCGCGAACGGCACCCGGACTTCGCCCCCACCGCGTTCGACCGGTCAGCGATGGCCGGTCGTCTGGCCTGTCGGCCCGGCGCACGGGACACCAGCATCGAACCGTCCGGTTCCCGGCGGCCACCGCCTAGCGAACCACCCTCGACCGAAGGTTCCCGATGAAGTCCCTGCGCCTCACCGCGATCGGCGCGGTCCTCGCGCTCGCTCCCCTGACGAGTGCCGGCCTCGCGCACGCGACGGCCCCGGCCACCCTCTCCTCGACGGCCGTCTCTGCTTCCGTCCCGGTGTTCACCGACGGCCACGGCCTGACCGTGGTGCCCGGCGGGACGGAGGTGCACAGCCCCACCGACCTCACCCTCACCGTCACCACCGGCCAGCTGTCCGGGAAGCACAAGATCCGGGTCCTGCTGCCCTCCGGGTACGGGAGTGACCCCGAACGGCGCTGGCCGGTCACGTACTTCCTGCACGGAGGCGGCGGCACCGTGAACGACGTCGTGGCCGCCCCGGCGCTGCGTTCGGATTCGATGATCACCGTGGTGCCGGACGGCGGTCTGAAGGGCTGGTACGCGAACTGGGTCATGCAGAACACGGCGGAGGGCGCAGCGAACTGGGAGACCTTCCACCTCACCCAGGTCGTGCCGTTCATCGACGCCAACCTCCGCACCCGCGCCGACCGGGACCACCGGGCCGTCGTCGGCCCGTCCATGGGCGGCTTCGGCGCGCTGCACTACGCGCAGGCCCGTCCCGACCTGTTCGGCCACGTGGCCGCGCTCTCGGGCGGCATCGACTTCGGCATGTGGCAGGTCCGGGCCGCCGTCCTGGCCACCGAGCTCAACGCCACGGGCGCCTGGTGCGCGGCGAGCAGCTCCTCCAGTACGTCCGGCTCCGGCGAGTGCACCGGATACGGCCCCTACGTGGACAGCGACGCGATCTTCGGCTCCCCGTACCCGGTCCTCGGGGCGGACCGGGTGTGGAACGCGGTCGACCCGGCCGCGCCGTCGAACCTGGCCAAGCTGTCCCGTACCGGCATCACCCTCTACACGGGCGACAACGACCTCATCGACGTCCACACCGCGGCGGCCTCCACCACCGTCAAGTCCCGCCTGGACCAGCTGAAGATCCCCAGCCGCCTGGTGAACTACGGCGACGGCAGCTCGCTCTCGTCCACCTGCGACGGCGGGCACAACTACGGCTGCTGGGCTCCGGCCTTCGCCGACTACGTCCCGCGTCTCACGGCAGCGTTCGCGGCCGCCGGCTGACACCCCGGGAGAAGAAGAACCATGCCTGAACCACGTGTTCACGCGCGCCTCACCCGAGCGGGACACCTGCTGGCGGTACTGGGGCTCGCCCTGGCCCTCGTCGGCGGGGGTACGGTCCCCGACGCCCGTGCGGCCCCCACGCCCAAGCCGACCCCGCCGGCAAACGACGTACGCCCGCCCGGAGCGGCGGACGGGCTCGACCTGTCCAAGATGAAGGGCGTCGACAACCCGCTGCTGCACCCCCTGCTGCTGCCCGTGGCCGACCTGCGTCAGGAGCTCTACCGCGGGCTGCTGGCCAAGGGTCAGAAGACGGCCGCCGAAGACGCCTTCGCGGGCTACCGCAACGGCGCGGTGGAGTTCATCGACCCGACCCTGGTGGATTTCGAGAAGTGGGAGGAGATGCGGAACGACACCGTCGAGCCGCATCTCCGCGGGCAGTTCTGGCGCTTCTCCCTGGTGCGGCTCGACTCGGTGGCGGCGTTCCTCGACCCGAAGGCGGTCGCCCGGATCCGGAAGGAATCCGGCCCCCAGTTGATCGCCATGAGTGCGCTGAACGTCCTCGCGGGGGAGAAGAACGCAGGCGTCAAGCAGAAGAAGCCCATTCACTCCGAGGCGCTGCTCAAGCGGCTCCGCGGCCGCCACAAGATCCCGGAGGCGGCGCGTCTCTACGCCGCCTCGGAGCGCCGGCAGTGCGAGCGAGGATGTTCCCGGCTGCACCCCCTCTCCCTGCGGACGGGATACGGCTGGCCGTACGGGTTCTCCACGCTGGCGATGGAACTCAAAGCACGGCGGTTGGCGCAGATCGACGCGAGTGACGCCACACCGGAGCAGCGCGCGAGGCTGAAGCAACAAGCCATAGACCGGATGGAGGTGGACCGCGAACAGCTCAACAACACGACGAGGCAGCATCTCGACTACGCCCTGGACCAGGTCAAGGCACTGGCCGGCTCCGAGCAGGAAGCGACCGTCAGCGCTCTCGCCGGAATGTTCCACACCGACGCCACGCGCAAGTGCCCGCCTTCCTCCTCCCGCGTACGGTCCCTGGGCCGTGGTCTGCCCGGAGTGGCGGCGCCCGTGATGGCGCTCCGCGCCGCCGCGCCCTGCGGCGAGGCCGAGGAGGAGGACCGGGTACGGCCCGGCGCCACGGCGACGGGGCTCGGCCAGGCGCTCGCGGGTTCCGCCATGGACCCCGGAGGCATCGACTTCACCTCCATGGAGCTGCGCTACCTCGCCGACCCGGGCGACGGCAGCGGTCTGCAGTACGCCTTCGAGGCGGGCCGCGACCCGTGGCGCGGCGACGCGCGGACCAGCACCGGCCTGAGCGCGGCCACCCTCAGCTCGGACGCCTTCTTCGTCTGGCTGTCGCTGCGTCCCCAGGACTTCTGGGTCAACCTCAACCCCGACGAGCCCGACCGCATCGTCGACCGCGACCTCGGCACCACCGACGCGGGCCGGGTGCTGCTCCAGGCCGACCTGCTCATGAAGAAGACCGTGGGCAGGCTGATCCACCCCGACACCGGGGCGGGCAAGGACCTGTGGAACCGCATCCAGGGGCAGTGCCTGTCGTTCCGCACCTGGATCGTCCCCGCACCCGCCTCCGTACACCAGCAGGGCGACAAGCTGTACATCCTGGACGCGCCGCTGGACGTGAAGATGGAGACCCAGTACCTCAAGTCCCGTGGCGTGACGGCAGGCCAGAGCTGCCCGCGCCGGAGCAAGGCCGACGAGGAGCACAACGAACGGGTCTACCGCGACCTGGTGCTCTCCAAGCTGAAGAAGGCCATCAACACCGACCGCGACTACGCCGACCTGCGCCGCGTCTACCTGGCCCGGGTCGCGGCCGAGTGGTACCGCAACCTCAGCCGGACCAGGGAGACCACCTACGGCTCGCTGATCGACCGCGGCGACGCGGACGCCTGGCGGACGAAGACGTCGTGGAAGCCCACCGACACGTTCGACGCGTTCGTACGGTCCTACACCAAGGGCGAGTTCAAGGTCACCCGGCGCAGCACCCGCGGCAACGCGGAGTACGTCACCACCTACACGTACGGCGGTGTGGACCTCACCCGGGTGCCGATGCGCAACGCCCCGTCGGCGGAGTTCGCCGCGCAGGTGGAGCGGTCGCTGCGCGCGGCGGACACGCCCGGGACGGGCGGGACTGCGTGGCTCGGCGCGCCCACACCCCTGCAGGCCGCCGGACCGGGCGAGCCGGCCGGCGGGCTGTCCGACTCCGCTCTGGCCCTGCGTCTCCTGCCCACGCTCCTGGTGCCCGTCGCCGGATTGCTGTGGTGGCGCAGACGCCGCCTGAACGGCGCCGGGGCCAGTCCTCTCCGCCGCGCTGTCGCGTCGGCTCCGCGCTCGCCCCTGTGGTCACGTACTCGGAGGTCCCGATGAGCTTCTTCGGCCCTGAACCGCCCGATCCGGCCGGGCGTCCCGACAGCCCCGACGGTCCCGACGGCCCCGGCCCGGACCGGCAGCCGCCGCGGCGGCTCATGGCGGTCGTGGGCGGCCTCGGGGCGGCCGCGATCGTGCTCGGTGCCCTCGTGGGATTCACGAGCGATCCGCCGATCCCGCTGCCGGAGAAGATGCCGACCATGCCGTCCCGCCCGGGCATGGCCCCACCGCCCTCGGGATGGCCGACGGAGCTGCCGTCGGACTTCCCGACGGACTTCCCGACCGGTCTGCCCTCGGATCTCCCGTCGGACTTCCCGACCGGTTTGCCATCGGACTTCCCCACGGATTTCCCGACGGGGCTGCCCTCCGACTTCCCCACAGACTTCCCCTCCGGCTTCCCCACCGCACCCCCCGGGCCCGCCCCGCAGGGAGGTACCCCATGACCTCGCCCGACTCCGTCGTCCCCTCACCCCCGCCCCGCCCGCCGGACCCGTTCCGGCGCCCCTGGCACATCGCTCTGGGCATCGCACTCGTCCTCTCCGCGGCCTTCGCGACGGCACAGGTGCTGTACTGGGCGGCACCGGAGATCACGTCGCCCCTGCCGTGGATGAGGATCTATCTGCTGCCCCAGCCCCCCGCCCTCCGGCTGACGCGCGTGCTGCTGTACTCGGGCTGGGGCGTCGCCCTGGTGCTCGCGGCGGTGCTGTACGGCGCCACGCGTGCCGGCCGCGTGCGCGTCGTACGGGTCTGCCGGGCGGCCATCCTGACCGTGCTGCTGCTGCCGTACGCCGTGATGGCGCTCGACACGCTCGCGGGGGCTCCGCTCACCGCGCTGCTGTGCCTGGCGACCTCCGCCGTGGCCCTGCTCGCCGTGCACCGGGTCCAGCTGTACCTGCGGCTCCCGGCGCGTCTGACGCTGCTGGCCTTCGCGTGGGGCGCCCTGGTCGGGTCCGGGTTCGCCATCGTGATGAGCATGTGGTTCGGCTGGTACGCGGGGGGCTACCTGCTGGACTTCGAGCGGCCACGCGGTTCGATCCGTACCCTCCTGGCGCTGTTCGCCCTGAACGCCGACTTCTTCTCGGAGGTGGGCAAGGCGGCGGGCGTCGCACTCGTCCTGCTGGTCTTCCGGCGGTACGTGGACGGGGTGGTCTCCGGCCTCGTGCTGGGAGCGGCCTCGGGTATCGGCCTGAACCTCACCGAGACCGTGCGCTACATGGCCGAGATCGAACCGGGCCAGCCGGCGGCACAGTTCTGGACCCGCCAGGTGGTGGGCCTGCTGACCGTGCACGCCGTCTTCAGCGGGCTGGCGGGGGCGGGGTTCGGGGCCGCGCTGCGGGCGGGGCCCGGGCGGGGCAGGGTGTCCCTGTGCCTCAGCGGACTGCTGGCCGCGTTCGGCGGGCACCTGCTGTTCGACACCCTCATGCCGCTGCTGGACCGCCGGCGCCGGGACCTGTTCTCCGGCGCCGAGACGCTGGGGGTGCTGGTCGGGGTGCCGCTGGTCACCCTGATCGCCGCGGGCCCGTTCGTGGTTCTCTGCCTCCTGCTGCTGCGGCGGGGACTGCGCGATCAGGCGGCGGTGCTGCGGGCGGCGCTGCCCGTGGAGACGGCGAGCGGAACGGGCGCCGTGACACCGGCCGAGGGCGGCCTGCTGCTCTCACCGGGGCGCCGGCTGCTGCTGGAGCTCGCGGTCTGGAGACGCGACGGGACGGCGGGGCTGCGGCACCTGATCCGCCTCCAGCAGGCCCAGTTGAGGCTCCTGCACGATCCGCTGCCGCACCGGAGCGATGAGGTGCGGCAGTTGAAGGGCCTGCCGCCGCTCTCCCCGAATCCGACATTGCCCATCGACCAGGGAGTCTCCTCATGACCCGGATCTCTCGGGCCGGGCTCGTCACCGGGCTCACCGCCGTGGTCCTTCTCCTCGTACCGCCCGGGCAGGCGTTCGCCCAGTGCGCGGCCCCCGACTACCGGGGCGGCCGGGCGCTGCCCAGCGGGGCCTGCCCCACGGAGACCGCCGGTATGGCGTCCGCCGTGGTGTGGATCGTCCTGGTCCTGGCGGCGCTGGCCTGGCTTGCTCTGGCGAAGCAGCGCCGGCGGACCACCACGGAGGCGGACCTGGCGCTCGTGGACGCGGGCTTCGCGGCCGGACCAGGGCAGGAGGGCGAGGAAGGCGAAGCGGGAAGCGACGTTCCGTCGCGTACGGGTCAGCCGAGGATGCCCCGGTCGTAGCCGACGGCCACGGCCGCGGCCCGGTCCTTGGTGCCGAGCTTGGCGAAGATGTGGGTGAGGTGGGTCTTCACGGTCGCCTCGCTGATGAAGAGTTCGGCGGCGATCTCCCGGTTCGTCGTGCCCTTCGCCACCAGCACCAGCACCTCGCGCTCGCGGGCCGAGAGGGTCGCGTCGGCGGGGGCGGTGGGGGTACGGACCCGGGTCATCAGCCGGGAGGCGACGGCGGGCGACAGGACGCTGCGGCCGTCGGCGGCGGCCCGGACGGCGGCGAACAGCTCCTCGCGCGGGGCGTCCTTGAGCAGATAGCCGGTGGCGCCCGCCTCGATCGCGGGGAGCGTGTCGGAGTCGGTGTCGTACGTCGTCAGCACCAGGACCTGGGAACGGGCGCCGCGCCGGGTCAGCTCGGCGATGGCGGCCACTCCCCCGCCGCCGGGCATCCGCAGGTCCATCAGGACCACGTCCGGGTCGTGGCGTTCGACGACGGCGAGGGCGTCGACGCCGTCGGCCGCCTCGCCGAGGACGTCGAAGCCGGGTTCGGCGGTGAACATGCCGCGCAGGCCGTCGCGGACGACGGGGTGGTCGTCGACCAGGACGACGGTGATGGTGCGTTCGGGGGTGCGTTCGGGGTTCTCGGTCATGGCAGGGATCACCGTACGGCCGGTCGCGGCTGCCTGGCCAGAGCCGCCGTACAGCCGGTCACGCGTGCCTGACCAGGGGGACCCGGGCCGAGACCGCCGTGCCCCCGCCCGGTTCCGACTCCACCTCCACCGTGCCCGCGATGCGTTCCGCGCGGGCCCGCATGCCGCCGAGGCCGAAGCCGCCGGTGCGGCTCGCCGGTGCGGCGGCGCCCGGGTCGAAGCCGCGGCCGTCGTCCCGTACGTCCAGGGCCAGTTCACCGTCCATGAAGGAGAGCGTGACGCCGACCCGGGAGGCCCCGGCGTGGCGGCCCGCGTTGGCCAGGGCCTCGCCCGCGATGCGCAGGAGGGTGGCGGCGACCTCGTCGTGGACGGGTTCGGCGGTGCCGGTGACGGTGAAGTCGGCCCGTACGCGGTGCTGTTCGGCCCAGGTGGCGACCGTCTTCTCCAGGGCGCCGGTCAGTTCGTCGTGCTCCAGGGCGACGGGGGCCAGGTTGTGGACGGAGCGGCGGGCCTCGCCGAGGCTGTGACGGGCGAGGGCGGCGGCCCGCTCCAGGTGGACGCGGGCGGTCTCCGGATCGCGGTCCGTGACGGAGGTGACGACCTGGAGCTGGGCGATGATCCCGGTGAGGCCCTGGGCGAGGGTGTCGTGGATCTCGGCGGCGAGCCGGCGCCGCTCGTCGTCGACCCCGGCCTCGCGGGCCTGGACGAGGAGCTGGGCGTGCAGGGCCGCGTTCTCCGCCATGGCCGCTTCCAGCCGGAGGTTGGTGCGCTCCAGCTCGGCGATGGTCGCGGCCTGGACCCGGGCCTTCTCCTCCTCCCGCAGGCCGACCTGCCAGAAGAAGAGGGCGAGGGTGGCGTTGACGACGTACAGGACGGCGAAGGCGACCCAGTTCATCAGGGAGGCGGGCGGCAGGCCGCCGCTCTGCGAACCGGCCAGGGTGACGGCGGTGGTGAGCAGCCCGGCGCGGACGAAGCGCTTGGGGAGCAGGGGTTCGACGTCGAAGTAGCTGAGCGCCGCGTAGATCGCGAAGAACGGGTTGAGCCAGGACAGGGCGAAGGCGAGGAGGGTCCTCACGCTGTAGTAGGCCACCCCGGCCGGGGCTCCCGGAGCGGTACGCGGGCGGGCCCGGCCCCACCAGATCTGGAGCCCGTACGCGGCGACGGCCAGGGCCCCGGCCGCGTACATCTCGGTGCGGGTCATGATCAGGTCGGCGGCGACGGCGCCGACCAGGACGGAGAGGGTGAGGACGGCGTAGGGCCCGTACCGGTAGAACTGCTCCCAGCGCTGCTCGGCCGTGACGGGGGCCGCCGGTCCCGGTACGGAGGGGAAGCGGCGGGGCGGGGACGTCATACGGGCAGTCTCCCCCGGCCGCACCGGGCCCACCAGGGCCGCCTCCGCCCCGCTCACACCCACACCCACACCGACGCCCCCGCCCACACTCACGCCCCCGCTCACTGCCACCGGAACATACGGCTCGCGGCGACGCCCATCCCGGCCGTCCACAGGGCGACGATCCCGAGGTGGATCCAGCCCGGCCAGCTCCCGGACGCGGCCTGCTCCAACGCCTGGGAGGCGGCTCCGAACGGGGTGATCTCCACGATGCGGCGCAGGATGTCGGGCATCACCTGGACGGGCAGCCAGACCCCGGCGGTGAACATCATCACCAGGTAGGCGCCCGAGCCGACCGCCGTGGCTGCCTTCGCCGTCGGGGTCACAGCACAGATCATGGCGCCCAGGCTCAGCGCGGCGGCGACGGCGAGCAGCAGCGCCAGCAGATAGCCGGGGAGTTGCCCGGGCAGCGCGACGCCGTAGGCGGTCCGGCCGACGGCGGTGACGAGGAGCGCGGAGCCGAGGCAAGCCGCGCCGTGCAGCAGGATCTGGGCGCCGAGCAGGGCGGAGGGCCGCACCGGGGTGGTGGACATCCGGCGCAGGATGCCGCGCTCGCGGTAGGCGGTGAGGACCGGCGGCATCGCCTGGATCCCCGCCGTGATCATGGCGAGCAGGATCGAGATGGGGACGTACAGGTCGATGACGCGGCGTCCGCCGAGGTCGTCCTGCGTCTCCCTGAAGGCGGGCACGAAGCCGAGGATCACCAGGAGGAGGGAGGGGAAGACGAAGACCCAGAACAGGCTGCCCGGTTCGCGGAGGAAGAGCCGGGTCTCGGCGATCAGGACGGCGGTCGCGGGACCGCGTCGCCGGGCGGCGCCGGGCCCGGGGGTGGTGGCCGGTGCGGTGGTGGTCTCGGTCTGCATGTCAGGCGTCCTGTCCGGTGAGGTCGAGGAAGGCTTCGTCGAGGCTGGTCTCGGTGATGCGCAGCTGCCGGGCGGTGACGCCGAGTTCGGCGAGCAGGGCGACGAACGGGGTGACCGTCTCGTCGGTGCCGTGGACCGTGAGCGTCCCCTCGCGGTCGGGCGGGGTCACGGACGCGACGCCGGGAAGCGCGGTGAGCCGGGTGAGGTCGGGGCCGGTGAGCGCCCGGGACGGCACGAAGGAGATGACGGTGGAGCCGGTGGCCTGCCGGATCAGCCCGGCCGGGGTGTCCAGGGCGACGACCTTGCCCCGGTCGATGACGGCGATCCGGTCGCAGAGGCGCTGGGCCTCCTCCATGAAGTGGGTGACGAGCAGGACGGTCACCCCGCCGTCGCGGATCTCCTCGATGAGCTTCCAGGTGTCGCGGCGGGCCCGCGGGTCGAGGCCGGTGGTCAGCTCGTCGAGGACGACGACCTTCGGGTCGCCGATCAGGGCGAGCGCGATGAAGAGCCGCTGCTTCTGGCCGCCGGAGAGCTTGGCGAAGCGGGTGGTGAGCTTCTCGTCGAGGCCGAGCCGGGCGGCGAGCGGGCGCCAGTCGACGGGGGCCGGGTAGAAGGAGGCGTAGAGCTCCAGCGCCTCCCGTACGGTCAGTTTGGCCTGGAGCTCGCTCTCCTGGAGCTGGGCGCCGAGCAGCCGCGTCACCCGGTCGTGGTCGGCGACGGGGTCGAGCCCGGCGACCTTGACCGTGCCCGCGTCCGGGATGCGCAGGCCCTCCACGCACTCGACGGTGGTGGTCTTGCCCGCCCCGTTGGGACCGAGGATGCCGAAGATCTCCCCCTCCTCGACGGAGAAGGAGACGCCGTCGACCACGTGGCGGCCCGCGTAGGTCTTGCGCACCTCGTTGACTTCGATGATTGCCATGCCCCCAGGGTTCCGGCGGGCGGCGGCGGGCGGTATCCGTCATCACGCTCGACGCTCCATCAACCGATCGGTTGACCCGGGCCTACGACCCCGGGACCAGGCGGGCCCCGGCCGAAATGGGGAGGACCGATGTCAGTGGTGAAACGTAGAGTCGGTTCTGATGCCCCAAAAGCCTGCAGAGCACACGGACCGGTCCGCCGTGCGCTCCCTCCTGCGTCTGTGGCCCTATGTCCGCCCGGTACGGGTCCGTCTCTTCACCGCCGCCTTCGTGGCGATCCTGGCGTCCTGTCTGTCGCTGGTGATCCCGCTGATCCTGAAGTGGATGGTGGACGGGCCCGTCGCCGACCGGGACCCGGGCGGCGTCTGGCTGGGCGCGCTGTATCTGCTGCTGCTCGGGATCGCGGAGGCCGTGCTGTTCGGGTTCCGGCGGTGGCTCGTGGCGCGTCCGCTGGCCGGGGTCGAGGCGTCGATGCGGGCCGACCTCTACCGCCATCTTCAACGGCTTCCGGTGGCCTTCCACGACCGGTGGCCCTCGGGCCAACTACTGTCGCGCGGGACGACGGACCTGATGCTGCTGCGGATGTTCCTGGCGTTCCCGCTGACCTTCCTGGTCGTCAACGCGGCGACGATCCTGGTCGGTTTCCTCATCCTGTTCGCCCAGGACTGGTCGCTCGGTCTGGTGCTGCTGGCGCCCGCGGTGCCGCTGATCATCCTGTGCTCGGTGTTCGAGACGAAGTACTCGCTGGTGGCGCGCAAGGCCCAGGACCAGGTCGGCGATCTGACCACGGTCGTCGAGGAGAGCGTGCTCGGCATCCGGATCGTCAAGGGCTTCGGCCGCCACCGCAGCCAGGCGAAGGCGTTCAAGGCGCTCTCGCAACGGCTGCGCTCCACGGAGCTGGGCAAGGCGCGGCTGCTCGCCGGGATCTGGGCGCTCATCACCACCATCCCGGAGCTGGCGATCGGGGCGGCGCTGGTGCTCGGCACGGTCCAGGTGGCGGACGGCTCGCTGTCGGCGGGCACCCTGGTCGCCTTCCTCTCGACCGCGCTCGCGCTGCGGTGGCCGGTGGAGTCGATCGGGTTCCTGCTGGCGATGAGCCAGGAGGCGGCGACCGCGACCGACCGGTACTTCGAGGTGATGGACGCGGCGGAGGAGGAGGACACGGCGGGCGCCCACGTAAAGGCGCCCGAGGCTCCCGCCGGGATGGTGTTCGAGGGCGTGGAGTTCCGCTACCCGGACGCGGAGCCGGGCTCGCCGCCGGTCCTCGCCCGGATCGACCTGCATGTGCGGCCCGGCGAGACGATGGCCCTGGTGGGCGGTACGGGCTCCGGCAAGACGACGCTCACCGCGCTGGTCCCCCGGCTGCACGAGGTGACCGGCGGGCGGATCGCGCTGGACGGCGAGGACATCGCCACGATGGAGCGCTCACGGCTGCGGGAGCTGGTGTCGGTGGCGTTCGAGGAGCCGACGCTGTTCTCGGCGACCGTCGGCGAGAACGTGCTGATGGGGGCCGAGGGCGCGGACGAGGACCAGGTGCGCCGGGCGCTCGCGGTGGCCCAGGCCGACTTCGTGGACCGGTTGCCCCAAGGCCTGGACACGGAGGTCGGCGAGCAGGGCCTGAGCCTCTCCGGCGGCCAGCGTCAACGCCTCGCCCTGGCCCGGGCGGTGGTGGGCCGGCCGCGCTTCCTGGTGCTGGACGACCCGCTCTCGGCGCTCGACGTGCACACGGAGACGCTGGTGGAGGCGGCGTTGCGCCAGGTACTGGAGGAGACGACGGCGGTGGTGGTGGCGCACCGGCCGTCGACCGTGATGCTGGCGGACCGGGTGGCGCTGCTGTCGGAGGGCCGGATCACGGCGGTGGGCACGCATCAGGAGCTGCTGCGGTCGAACGCGGAGTACGCGTGGCTGATGTCGGGGGCGGAGCCTGGTGGCGGCCCCGACCCGCTGACCACCGGGACCCCCGCCGCCGCCCAGCAGGTACCCGTCGAGGAGGGCACCCGATGACCACGACCGCCGACGACGCCGCGCGCACCACCTCAGGTGACGACGGCACACCGGAGCCCGGACAGAAGGCACAGGCACCCGCACCCGCCCCGGACAGCCCCGGCGACCCCTTCGACCAGGACGACCTGCCCGCACCGCCCGGCGCGACCCGATCGCTCCTGTTCTCCCTGCTCAGGCCGATGCGCGGCCGGGTGGCGGTGGCCGCGCTGCTGCTGGTCCTCCAGCAGGCGGCGGTGCAGGCGGGCCCGCTGCTGGTGGCGTACGCGATCGACAGCGGCGTCCCGGCGTTCCGGGACCACGACTACGGGCCGCTGATCGCGGTGGCCGTGGGCTATCTGCTCTGCTCGGTGGGCGCGGGCGTGCTCCAGTACGCGTTCATCCGGGGCTCGGCCCGCATCAACCAGGACGCGCTGCTGGACCTGCGCGGCCGGATCTTCCGGCACGCCCAGGTGCTGAGCGTGGACTTCCACGAGCGCTACACCTCGGGACGGCTGATCTCGCGCTCCACCACGGACGTCGAATCGCTCCAGGAGCTGCTGAGCGAGGGGCTCCAGGAGCTGATCACCGTCGTCCTCTCCTTCGTGTCGATCGGGCTGGTCCTGCTCTGGCTGGACCTCGGCATAGGAGGGATCGCCGTGCTCTCCTTCGTACCGCTGTATCTGCTGGTACGGCTCTACCGGCGGCGGGCGGCCGTGGTGTACGGGGCGCGGTCGACGGCGATCGCGTCGGTGATCGTGAAGTTCGCGGAGACCATGAACGGCATCCGGCCGGTCCGGGCGTTCCGCCGGGAGCGGTCCAACGACACCGCGTTCGCCTCGCTCAACCACGTCCACGAGCGGCGCAACGGTGACGCGCTGCTGGAGATGGCGCGTTACGTGGTCGGCTCGCGGCTGGTCGCCAACACGGCGGTCGCCGGGATGGTCCTGTGGGGCGCCTACCGGGTGGCCGACGGGACGCTGGCGCTCGGGGTGCTGGCGGCGGCGGTGCTGTATCTGCGCCGGCTCTACGACCCCATCGACCGGCTGGGGATGTTCCTCAACTCCTACCAGTCGGCAGCGGCCTCGCTGGAGAAGATCGCCGGCCTGCTGGCCCAGACCCCGACGGTCCCGGTGCCGGCGGACCCGAAGGAGCTGCCGGCCCGCTCCGACGGCCACCCGGGCCGGGAGGTCGTCTTCGACGGGGTGCGGTTCGCCTACCGTACGGGCGGCGAGGTGCTGCCCACGTTCGACCTGCGCATCCCGGCGGGCGCCACGGTGGCGGTCGTCGGCTCGACGGGCGCGGGCAAGTCGACCCTGGCCAAGCTGCTGGCCCGCTTCTACGACCCGACCGACGGCCGCGTGCTGCTGGACGGGGTGGACCTGCGGGACCTGGCCACGGCCGAGCTGCGCAAGGGCGTGGTGATGGTGACCCAGGAGGCGTTCCTGTTCTCCGGAACGGTCGCGGAGAACATCGCGATCGGCCGCCCGGACGCCACCCCGGACGAGATCGAGCGGGCGGCGAAGGCGATCGGCGCGCACGACTTCATCGCCGCGCTGCCCGAGGGCTACGACACCGACGTACGCAAGCGGGGCGGCCGGATCTCGGCGGGCCAGCGCCAGTTGGTCGCCTTCGCCCGCGCCCTGCTGGCGGACCCGGCGGTCCTGATCCTCGACGAGGCGACCAGCTCCCTGGACATCCCCGGCGAGCGGGCGGTGCAGCGCGCCATGGACACGATGCTGCACGGCCGCACGGCGGTGGTGATCGCCCACCGCCTGTCCACGGTGGAGATCGCGGACCGGGTGCTGGTGATGGAGGGCGGCCGCATCGTGGAGGACGGCGCGCCCGCCGAACTCATCGGCGGCACGGGGCGGTTCGCGGGGCTGCACCGGACGTGGAAGGACAGCCTGGTCTGAGGGTCGGCCAGTGATCGGCTGGACCGGTCGGCGGGGCGTTCGGGAAACTGATGGTTCAGCGGTGCGCACCGCACCTGGCGAGGGGGCCCGATCGCATGCCCGACCTGCTGGACGACCGATTCCGGCTGACCGCGCGGCCACCGGCCGACGGTGAGGAGGGGTATCTGAAGGCGTGGGACCGGCAGCGCAGGCGTTCCGTGGAGTTGAAGCTGCTGGTGGGCCCTCCCGTGGCGCCCGGCGACCCGGCCCGGGCGGAGGTGTTCGCGGAGGCGGCCCGGAGCGCGCTGGGGATGGCGGCGCCGCATCTGACCGACGTCCATGACTGCGGGCAGGGCACCGTGGACGGCAGGTCCGCGAGGTATCTCGTGCTGGCACCCCTGCTCGACGACACGGTGGCGGAGTCGTCGCGGAACGAGCCGCCGGAGCTGGCCACGGTGCTGGAGTGGGGCGTCCAGCTGTGCGGGGCGCTGGAGCGGGTGCACCGGGCCGGGCAGGTGCACGCGGACCTGCGTCCCGACAACGTGTTCCTCAAGAAGGGCACGGTCACCCTGGGGGCGCCGAGCATCGCCCGGCTCGCCGCGCGGCCCGTCCCCGGCGGCGCGGTGCACTACACCTCACCCGAGCTGGCGGCCGGGCACGGTGAGGTCGGGCCGCACTCCGACCTCTACTCGCTGGGCTGTCTCCTGTACTTCCTCGTCACGGGCCGTCCGCCTTTCACAGGAAGTCGCGACGAGGTGCTCGAACTGCTCCGCGCGAGCGAACCCGATCCGTCCTGGCTCCACGCTCCGATGGTCCCGCAACGGCTCGACCACCTCCTGCGGGAACTCCTGGAGAAGGATCCGGGGCGCCGCCCCGCCGACGCCGCCGAAGTCGCCCGCAGGCTACGGGAGATCGCGGACGGGCCCCTGCCGAGGACCGCTCATCCGCCGGTGCCGAGCGTCTCGTCCACCCCGCCCTCCTCCCACTCCTCCCCGGACGCGGGCGTCGCCACGAGGATGTTCGAGCCGGGCCCGGCCGGGGTCGATACGGCGGTGCCGTCCCTCGCCACCGTACTGATCTGCCTGTCCGTCGCGGGCGCCACCGGGGGCGTGCTGACCGCGCTCACCTCCGTGGGCCTCCCGGCGGCGGCGGGACTCACCGCGCTCGCCCTGGCGCTCTGGTTCGGGTTCGCCCACCTCGCCCTGGGGCTGCGGCGTCAACAGGACGGCGCGTTGCAGAGCCTGGGGTGCGGCATGTTCCTGGCCTTCGCGGGTGTCAGCGCGGTGGCCGTGGCGCGGCTGCCCTGGTCCTGGTGGGCGGCCCTGCCCGTCGGTCTGCTGATCGCCGCCGCCACCAGTCTCCTCGCACTCATCGCCTATGCCGGGCTCGTCGGTTCCCCGCACGGGGTCTTCCACTCGTACGGATACCCGTGGGCGCTCTCCCAGTACGCCGGGGCCGGGGCCGCCGTCATCGCCCTCGTCACCGGTGCGGCCGTCCGGTACGGGCAGGACGCCCCGTGGGACCGGGCCGCCGTGTCAGGGCTGAGCGCCTGGCTCGGCGCGGGCCTCGCCCTGGCCCTCGTACTGATCGGGTATCGCGGGCGCCGGCCCGGCCTGTGACCCCTCCCCCGGCCGTCCGGCCCCCGCCAGCTCCGCGAGGTACCGGGGGATACGGCGTACGAGCGGTTCTCCGGGCCCCAGGAAGCGCTCCGCGTCGGCGGCGGCGGTCGTGAGCAGGGAGACGGCGCGACGCGTGTCCCCCGTCGCCGCATACGTACGGGCCAGTGCGGTGCGCGCCGCCACCGTGACACCGTCACGGCGCCCGCAGTGCGCCTCGGCGTCGTAGAGGGTCCCCTCCAGCAGGGACACCGCTCGTTCCAGGTCGCCGCTCTCCCGGTACGCGCTTGCGCGGTCGACGCGTGCGACCAGAACCGGGGCCGGGCGCACACCTGCGGCCGACTCCAGTTCCAGGAGAGCCCGCTCCAGCAGGGGCACCGCACGCCGCGTGTCACCGGCCGCCAGCAGCGCCCGCCCCAGCAGTTGCCTGAACGCCGTGGTCTCGGCATGGCTCCCGCCGAAGACGTCCTCCGCCAGCGCCAGGCCTTCCTCCAGGAAGGGGACCGCCCTCTCCTCCTCCCCCGCCGCCATCAGGGCCACCACGAACGCCTTCTTCAGGTGCAGGACGTCCGGGTGGCGGTCCCCGAGAGCGGTGATCCAGTCGCCGAGGCTCTCCTCGTGGAGGGCGAGGGCCTGCTCCGGCTGCCCGGCCCCCACCGCGACGCGTGCCCGGTGGCTGCGCATCGCGGGAACGATGAGGGTCTCGTCGAAGAGGCTCCCGGCCTCGGCGATGCCGTGATCCAGCACCTCGGCGGCCCGGCCCGGCTCTCCGGCCTCCTCATAGGCGAGCGCGAGCCCGGTCCGGCAGGCGAACACCGAAGGGTGCCGAGGTCCGAACAGGGCTTCCCTCCGCGCGAGGCTCTGCCGGTACAACTCGACCGCCCGGAGCGGGTCCTGCGAAGCCGCGTAGGCGTCGGCCAGGTTCTCCCGTGCGTCACAGGTGTCGGCGTCCTGCCCGCCCAGCGCCGCCTCGGCGTCGAAGAGGTTCCGCTCGAACATCGCCACGGCGTGCTCCGGCCACCCCGCCGCCTGGTAAGCGGCGGCGAGCCGGCCACGTACGCCGACCGTCCGGCGGACATCGCCGCCACCGCTCATGACGGCGGCCAGCTCCCTCTTCAGCAGCGGGACGGCCTGCTCGGGCCGCCCCAACTCCATGTAGCAGCGGGCCAGTCGGATGAGGGAGGGACCGGTGAGACCCCGCCCACGGGGTCCGCGCCGCCGGCCCTCGTGCTCCAGGCGGTCGACGGCCCGCTCCAGCTCGCCCGCGTAGATCAAGGCCTCGGTGTAGTTGCTGCTCAAGGCCGTGCGGGCCGGGTGGGAGCCGCCCCAGATACCCGAGGACGAGCGCCCCTTCCTGCGGGCGCGACCAGCGGCTGCTGTAGTCGGCGAGGCGCACCAGGAGTGCAGCGGTGTCCACCCTGTCGTCCGCCGGGCCGGTCAGCCGGAGAAGCGCCTCCAGGTGCGGCACCATCTCCCGTTCGCGCGCCCATCCACCCGTGCCGTCCGGGATGTCCAGAACCGCTCCCAGCAGCAGCTCCACGGCCTCCTGCCGGGCAGCCCGCACGCTCCGCCCATGCGCGGGGTCCGGGGTGCGGGCGACAGCCTGGACCAGGCGGTGCACCTTCACCGACTCGCGGTCGAGCCTGATGAGGCTGTACGCGTGGAGCACCCCGAGCGCCCGGTCGATCTCCGGTCCGGTCAGCTCCCGGTGCGCGGTACGGCCGCGTTCCTTCACCCATCCGGCGCGCTGCGCCCACCGCCGCCGCGCGTACGGGAGGGTCCAGCCCCACAGCCGCCGCGCCGCTCGCCCGGAAGGCGCCGACCTGTCCTCGCGGAGCCGGCCGAGGAGGCTGCGCGGCACCTGGTCCGGCGCGAACCAGGACAGCACCCGCAGGACGTAGGTGGCGTACGGGTTCTCGTCCTGGGCGGCGCGCAGCGAGTGCTGCCAGACGCGGGCGACCGTCCGCTCGTGCTCGTCGCGGCGCGGCCCGATGGCGAGTGCCTCCGCCGCGGGGTCCCGCAGCAGCGCCAGATAGCCGGACGGGTCGGTCCTGGTCTGGTTCAGGTACGCCGCCGCCTGCTCCAGGGCGAGCGGGAGGCAGCCCAGCTCTCCCGCCAGCTCGCGGAACCGGGCGCACTCGCCCCCGTCCACCACCAGGCGCTCCAGGAACTCCACGGCCGCGTCCTCGGGCAGCTCGTCCAGGGCCAGTGTTCCGCACCGCGCGTGCCAGCCCGTGGCCTGCCGGGTGGTGATCAGGATGCGGCCGCCGACGAGGGAGCCCAGCAGGGCGTCGACGTCCGCCGGCCGCTCGGCGTTGTCCAGGATGAGCAGCCAGCCGCCATGGCCCTGGAGCCAGTTCTTCGCCCAGGTGGCCCGCTGGTCCGGCGAGAGCCCGCTCGGCTCCAGGAGGTGGTTGAGGTCGTCGGCGAAGGCGGCCAGCGCGGCGGTCATGCCGACGGGACTGTCCGCCGGGAGCCGCAGGATCGGGTTGTGGTCCTCGCGGTACCGGTAGGCGTACTCCAGCGCGAGAGCGGTCTTGCCGACGCCGCCCATGCCGTGGATGACCACGGCGGTACGGCCGTCCTCGGGCCGCAGCACGTCACGCAGGCGGGCGAGTTCCCGCTCGCGTCCGACGAACACCTGGTTCCGGGGCTCCGACAGGCGGATGAGTCCGTCGTGGGCCGCCACCTCGCCCGTGGGCAGAAAGGGCAGGTGCGTGTGGTGCTGGATGAGCCCGAAGTTGTACTTGACCGCCGTGGAGCCGATGCCGGAGGCGATGAACTGCTCCGGCCGTTCCTCCGATGCCACAGCGCCTCACCGCTCGACGGTCACATCGCCACCGGTGCTGATCACCCCGTGGTTCACCCTCGCCGTGACGGCCCCCTGGCCGGAGGCCACGTACGACTCGTTCGGACGCACCGGAGCCGGCAGCAACTCCGCGAGGTCGCGGGCCAGTTCGTCGTCCTCCCGGAGCAGCCGCCTGATCTCGGCGCGCAGCCCCGCCTGGGCCTCCGTGTCCTCAGGGTCGTCGGCGACACCCTGCACGGCCCGCTGGAGGTAGGGGCGGCTCTCCTCGCGACGCCACAGGCGCTGGAGAACGCGCTGCCCCAGGGAGACGGTCGCCGTCACCCCCTCGTCGGCGGTCCGCGTCAGCACAGCCGTGCCGTACGCCCCCACCGCCGCGCCGACGAACGGCCAGCCCTGCTCCACCAGTTGTGCCACATCGAACGTCATGCGCCCTCCCCCGCTCATGAGTTCTCCATGGTGCCAGGTTTCGGGTGCGTACGCAGGTGCCCCCGGGGTCACCACCGCACAGGGGCGCCCCCTGCCCGGGTGAGGACAGGGGGCGCGTTCACTTCCCGTACGTACGTCAGGCGGTCGCGTCGCCCTTGCGGCGGCGGCCCAGCGCGAAGACGACACCGGCGCCGGCGAGGATCGCCACCCCGCCGATGGCCGCGATGACCGGCAGGTTGGAGTCGGACCCGGTCTGGGCGAGGGTGCCCTCGGGCTTGATCTCGGTGTTGCCGACGGGCTTGGCCGGGACCGGCTTCTTGCCGCCCGTCTGGGGCTCGGCCTCGTTCGGCTCGCCCGCGTCGGTGCCTGCGGCCAGGACGTCGAACTCGTAGAACTGCTCGCCCTCGGGGTAGACGCAGTTGCCCTCCTCGTCGGCGTAGAGGCCGATGATGATGGCGAAGCCGTAGCCCTCGGGCGCCTTCTTGTCGACGCTCAGGCGCAGGTCGATGGAGAAGGACTCCTTGGCCCGGATGTCGGTGTAGCCGATGTAGCCGATGACCTCGTCGTCCTGGTCGAGGGAGATGTCCGACCAGGCGCCCGTCTCCGGGTCCTTGAACTGGAGCGTGAGGTGGTCGGTGTTCGGCAGCCAGTTGTCGTCGTCGACCTGGGCGGCGACGAGACCGAGGTCGACCCGCTTGTAGGCCTTGTCGCCCTTGTTCTCCACGTTCAGCTTGAAGGCGTGGAACCCGCTGCCCGCGACGACCTCGGAGGGAAGACCGGAGAGCGAGGTGCGCAGGTTCTCATCGGTCCGCTCGTCCTCCGTGTCCTGGCAGATGTCACTGGGCGAGGTGACGGACGGGGCCGGGGAAGGCGGGGTGGCGGAGGGGGAGGTGGGCTTGTCCTCGGGCTTCTCCGCCGGCTTCTCCTCCTCACCGGCGGGCTTCTCCTCCTCCTCCTTCTCCTTCTCCTCCTCGGCCGGGGTCTTCTCCTCGCCCTCCTCGGCAGCGGGGTTCTCCCCGTCCGGGGCGGGGACGGTGTCGGCCTCCTCGTCCGCAGGCGGCGTCTCGGGCTCCTCCGGCGCGGTGGCGGTCTCGGTCGCCTCCGGGGTGGGGCTCGGGGTGGCGAAGGCGGCCGGGGACGACAGGAGGGTGACCGGGGCGAGTACGGCGGTCGCTGCTGCGACGGCCAGAGCGCGGCGGATCTTCATGCGATGAGGTCCTCTGGAGAGTCTGGGTGCCGCTGCGACGGCACGAAGGCTGGGAGGGCCGTCCGGGTTTCGATGGGGAGGGAGACGCGGGTGAGGCCAATGGGTGTGACTGTCGCCGGTGGTGCGGGGTTGTACCCGACAGACGATCGAATCGTGTGAAGCAGCACACAGCAAGCACACAGGAAGTGCACATTCCGGGACTTCCGCCCCCTCGCCTCCCCCGACTCACCCCTTCACCCACTCCCCCGCTCACCCCGGCAGCAGCCGCACCGCCCCGTTCCGCAGCCGGGTCCGTTCCGTACTCATGAAGCGGTGCAGGGTCAGGGAGGCGAAGGCGGTCCGCTGGGCGCTGCGGCGGCGTTCGCGGTCGTAGGCGCGCAGGGCGGCGGCGAGCCCGGCGGCGCCCGGGGGCGCCACGGCGACCGCCCGGGCCAGGGCGTCCGCGTCCAGGATCGCGGTGCAGGCACCCTGGCCCAGGTTGGGCGTCATGGCGTGCGCCGCGTCGCCGACCAGCGCGACGTGGCCCACCGAGGCGTCGCCCGAGACGAACGAGGGCAGCGCCGGGTGGAGGTGGCGCATCTCGTACCGGATCCAGGTGTCCGGGTCGGTGGCGTCCAGGATGCGCGGGATCGGGTCGTGCCAGCCGGCGAAGGAGGCGCGCAGCTCGTCGGCGGTGGTGACCTCGGGGACGGTGGCGTACCAGTTGGTGCGGCCCGGCTCCACCGGGGTCAGTCCGAAGAAGCGGCCGCTGCCCCAGGTCTCGCCGTGGACCGGGCTCTCGAAACCGGCGATGCCGATCCACGCGACCGTGCCGACCTCGCGCGGGCCGCTGCGGTCGCCGAAGCGGGCGGTACGCACGGCGCTGCGGATGCCGTCGGCGCCGACCACCAGGTCCGACCCGGCGGCCAGGGCGCTCACCTCGGTGACGGTCTCCCCGAGTTTCACCGGTACGTCCCCGAAGGCGTCCAGGCCCGCGAGCAGGGCGTCGACCAAGTAGGGCCGGGAGATGAGAAGTTCGGGACGGCCCGCCTTCTCCTCGATGCGCTCCAGCGGGAGACGGGCCAGAACGCGGCCGTCCGGGGTGCGGATGCGGGCGTCGCGGTAGGGGACCGCGTGGTCGCGCAGGGCCGCTTGGACGCCGAGGCGGTCGAGGGCCGCCTGCGCGGTGGGGTGGATGCCGAACGCGGCGCCGTACCGCTCCAGTTCGGTGCGGCGCTCCAGCACGGTCACACGCCAGCCCGCCCGCCGCAGCCCGATCGCGGTGGCGAGGCCCCCGATGCCCGCCCCGACGACGGTCGCCGTCCTGGTCCCCACCCCTGCTCCTACCCCTGTGCCCGTACGCCGCGTCATGCCGTACTCCCGAAGCTCGCCCGGCCGGTGCGAAACAACCACCACATCCGTGGTACCACGCCTGGGGTAGCATCGGCAAGCAGCACGAAGACCACAGCGGTACGGAACCGAGGGAGCGCGCGTGAATCCCGACCGGCGCGACCGGCTGCGCGACGCGGCCGTCGCCGTCCTGGCCGAGGAGGGCGGGCGCGGCCTCACCCACCGCGCCGTGGACCGGGCGGCCGAGGTGCCGGACGGGACCACCAAGAACTACTTCCCGACCCGGGACGCGGTGCTGCGGGCGGTGGCCGAGCGTTGCCTGGAGCAGTACCTCGCGCTCACCGCCCAGCTCGCCGCCGGACCCGGCCCCGCCGACCGCGAGGGGCTGACCGCCCTGTTCCGCACCCTCCTGGAGAACGTCGCCGGACCCGGCCGCCCCCGCCTCCTCGCCTACCTGGAGCTCCAGGCGGAGGCGGCCCGGCGCCCCTGGCTCTCCGCCCTCCTCGACCCGATGGCGAGCGGCGACTTCGCGGGGTTCGAGGCGGCCCAGCGGACCGCCGGACTGCCCGTCACCCCGCAGCGGGCGGCCACCGTCACGCTCGCGCTGCACGCGGCGATCCCGCACCTGCTGGGAGGCGGCCGGGGCACGCTGGCGGCGGCAGGGCTGGACGACCTGGACCGGTTCGTACGGGGTCTCCTGGACGCGGTGTACCCGCCGGACGCCACCCCGGCCTGAGCGCGCCGACCCGGCGCACGCCATCACCGCCCGAGCGCGCCGCCAGGACCACGCGCGGACCACCCCCTTCCGCTGGCGGGATCTGGCCAGAACCCGTCCCCGTCTCACCAGATGGGCTGTAACCGCTTCCGGGCGTGCCGCTCGCATGTGCCCCCGACGCACCGAACCTGTGCGCACCCTGTGAATACGGGCCTTCACACACCCCGGCAACATTGCGGTAATGATCGGCGAAACGTCCGCTTAACGAACATGACCTTTCTGGCAACGAACGAATTCCGGCCAACTTATTGACGCGCTCCTGACAGGCGCACGGATCTCCTGCCACTCTTCACCCCGTTCTGCGCACCGCCTGCACTGTCCCGGACGGCTCGTCCAGCGCCGCCGGGTAACCCCCCTCGCAGAAGGAGTCCGCGTGAGATCCACGCCCAGCCGTCGCGCCACCGCGACCGGCGCTCTGATAGCCGCAGCAGCCATGATCGCCGTCGGACTGCAGTCCGGCTCCGCCACCGCCACCCCGACCTCGGCCGCCCCCGCCGGCGGAATCACCGCCGGCTCGAAGGCCGACCCGGGTTCGCTCCCCGCCAAGCTCTCCCCCGCCCAGCGCGCCGCGCTCCTCAGCGAGGCCGACGCCACCAAGGCGGCCACCGCCAAGGAGCTCGGGCTCGGCGCCACGGAGAAGCTCGTCGTCCGTGATGTCGTCCAGGACCGGGACGGCACCACGCACACCCGCTACGAGCGCACCCTCGACGGGCTCCCCGTCCTCGGCGGCGACCTGGTGGTCCAGGAGACCACGGCCGGCAAGACCCTGAGCGTCGTCAAGGCGTCGAAGGCGACCACCGCCCAGCTGAAGGCCGTCGGTCTCACCGCCGACGTGGCCCCGGCCGCCGCCGAGAAGCAGGCGCTCGGTGCGGCGAAGACCGAGGGCTCGAAGGCGACGAAGGCGGAGAAGGCACCGCGCAAGGTCGTCTGGCTGGGCAGCGGCTCCCCGCAGCTCGCCTACGAGACGGTGGTCGGCGGACTCCAGCACGACGGCACCCCCAACGAGCTCCACGTCATCACCGACGCGGCCTCCGGCGAGAAGCTGTACGAGTGGCAGGCCGTCCACAACGGGACCGGCAACACCCAGTACAGCGGCCAGGTGACGCTGGGCACCGCGCCCTCGTACACGCTGACCGACACCACGCGCGGCAACCACAAGACGTACAACCTCAACCGGGGCACCTCCGGCACCGGCACGCTGTTCTCCAAGTCGACCGACGTCTGGGGCAACGGCACCCCCCAGAACGCCGAGACGGCAGGCGCCGACGCCCACTACGGCGCCGCGCTCACCTGGGACTACTTCAAGAACGTGCACGGCCGCAACGGCCTGCGCGGAGACGGTGTCGGCGCGTACTCCCGCGTCCACTACGGCAACAACTACGTCAACGCCTTCTGGCAGGACAGCTGCTTCTGCATGACGTACGGCGACGGCGACGGCAACGTCAAGCCGCTGACCTCCATCGACGTGGCCGCCCACGAGATGACCCACGGCCTGACCTCGGTCACGGCCAAGCTGGTCTACAGCGGTGAGTC
This sequence comes from Streptomyces cyaneofuscatus, assembly GCF_000718135.1. Taxonomy (GTDB): domain Bacteria; phylum Actinomycetota; class Actinomycetes; order Streptomycetales; family Streptomycetaceae; genus Streptomyces; species Streptomyces cyaneofuscatus. The sequence continues at coordinate 42,680 of NZ_JOEM01000014.1, forward strand.
CGGCGGCCTCAACGAGGCGACGTCCGACATCTTCGCGGCCGCCGTCGAGTTCAACGCGAACAACTCCCAGGACCAGGGCGACTACCTGGTCGGCGAGAAGATCGACATCCGTGGCAACGGCACCCCGCTGCGCTACATGGACAAGCCGAGCAAGGACGGCAGCTCCAAGGACGCCTGGTACTCCGGCATCGGCGGCATCGACGTCCACTACTCCTCGGGCCCGGCCAACCACTGGTACTACCTGCTCTCCGAGGGCAGCGGCACCAAGACGATCAACGGTGTCAACTACGACTCCCCGACCTCCGACGGACTGCCGGTCACCGGCATCGGCCGGGACAAGGCGTCGCTGATCTGGTTCAAGGCGCTCACCACCAAGTTCACCTCGACGACCAACTACGCCGCTGCCCGCACCGGCACGCTCGCGGTCGCCAGTGAGCTGTACGGCGCCACCAGCCCCGAGTACGCGGCCGTGGCCCACGCCTGGGCCGGCATCAACGTGGGTGCCCGTCCCGGCGGCGGCGACCCCGACCCGGGTGGCAAGGTCTTCGAGAACAACACCGTCGTGAACATCCCGGACGCGGGCGCGGCCGTCACCAGCACGGTCAACGTCACCGGTGTCACCGGCAACGCCCCGAGCACCCTCAAGGTCGACGTGAACATCACGCACACCTACCGCGGTGACCTCGTGATCGACCTGGTGGCCCCGGACGGCACCGCCTACCGGCTGAAGAACTCCTCCTCCGGCGACTCCGCGGACAACGTGGTGGCGACCTACACGGTCAACGCCTCGTCCGAGGTGGCCAACGGAGCCTGGAAGCTGAAGGTCCAGGACGTCGCGCGGGCGGACACCGGCCGCATCAACAGCGTCAAGCTCACCTTCTGACCCCACGGGATCACCGCACCACCGCACCACCGCATGACCGAACGGCCCGGCAGGGGTTCTGCTCCCCTGCCGGGCCATTCGCCGTGCTCAACCCCTCGCAGTTCAGGCCGGGTTGTCGGCGTGGGTCAGCGTCTCCCAGGCCACGAACAGGTTGTTGGACCCGGCCGGCCGCTGCCGCTCGGTCAGCGTCCGCGTGTTGGTCATCGCGTAACCGAGCCGGTTGGACAGGGCGTTGAACCCGACCTCGGTGATGGGACCGAGGCTGTCCTTGAGCGAACCGCCGCAGAGCGAGGACGGGACAGGCGTCCCGAGCTGATGCTTGGCGTGCAGCCCCATCGCGTGCCGCAGCCGGTCGGCGACCTCCGGGTAGAGGTCCTGGCCCTGGATCCGGCTGGTCTCCGCGATGTGCGCGATGGCCGAGATGCCGTAACCGGTGTGGGTCAGATCGCGGCAGGTCTCCTGGGAGAGCCCGTCCATGAAGGTGGACTGGCCCTGCCAGTAGTTGATGATTTTGGCCCGGGTGTCGAGTCCGCTCCCCGGTGCGACCTTGGGCAGCGCGCCGTCGGCGGTCACATAGATGTACGCGGGGACCCGCCCGCGGAACTTGGAGACGGCCTTGTCGTAGGCGGCGCGGTCCTCCAGGAAGACCGAGATCCCGATCGCCGCCTCGGTCATCGACAGTTCCCAGTTACCGTTGGAGTGGGAGCCGTTGGTGACCTTCGGCAGGTAGACGTTGCGCAGCATGGTCCCGAAGCGCCCCGAGCCCGGCCAACCGCTGTACGTGTACTTGATGATCTCGGCGGCCCGCGGCCAGGAGGAGCCGGCCCAGCCGGTCTGGAGCGGCGCGTTGCTGTTGGTGTGGTCCCGGATCACGGCCGACCAGGCGTCCATGATCTCGATCGCCTTCTGCGCGTACCGGCTGTCCTGGGTGATGTACCAGGCCAGCGAGAGCGTGTACGCGGCGATGGCGTCCTCGCGCTCGTCGGTGCAGCCGTTGTTGGGGTTGGAGTACGAGCCGCACTCGACGATCGCGCGGGGCTTGGCGGTCCGGGACAGCGAGGCGTACCTGCTCCCCATCATCTGGTCGTACGCACCCTTCCAGGGCTGGGCGCCCGCCTGCACCCTGCCCCGGACGAAGTCCAGTTGGGGCCGGCTGACGAGGACGCCGGGGTGGGTGAAGGAGGCCGGGGCGGCGGCTGCGGCAGGTGCAGGTGCGGCGGCCGGGGCTCTCTCCGCCAGGGCGGGGGCGGCGAGGGCGGTGGTGAGCAGCGCGGCCAGTCCGGCGGCGGTGCCGAGGACGCGGGGGATGGTGCCGGTACGCATGTGGGGTGCCTTCCGGAGCGGTGATGGTCCGACGGCCCCGCCCGACAGGGAGTTCACATACATGAACATGAGGCCGCATGGTGAACCTGTGATGTGTGAGGAACGTAAAGCCATCCCATGAACACGTCAAGGCTCTGTGTTCACTGCACGAACTCGGGCCCCTCCCGCAGCCGAAGGGCCCGGCACCGCACATCGCGGTACCGGGCCCCTCTTCGCCACAGCTCAGCGCATCAGGACGCCCGCGCCCTCCCCTGTCGCCTCGTTCGGCACCGCGACCAGGCCCAACTCGGCACCGGAGGCCAGCAGTTCGTGGGAGGGCAGGACGCGCACGGTGTAGCCGTACGGTCCCGTCCGGTCCAGGGCGAGCGGGCCCTCGTACAGCCAGCGGTCCTCCAGGTCATGGCCGCCCGCCGGCTTCAGCGGGAAGACCTGGGCGTCCGCGATGGCGTCGGCCGAGTCCACCCGGCCCGCCACCACCTGCACCTCGACGTCGTCCGGGGCCAGGCCGCCGAGGGCGATCCGCACCCGGAGCGACAGGGTCGCCCCCAGCTCCGCCGAGCCGCCCGCCACCGTGCCGGTGACCGACTCCACATGGTCGACGGAGACTTCCGGCCAGGCCGCCCGGACCTTCGCCTTCCACTCCGCCAGGTCCCGCGCCACCGCCGGGCCGAGCGCCCGCCGGGACTGCGCGGCGGGGGCGTAGAGCCGCTCCACGTACTCACGCACCATCCGCCCCGCCAGCACCTTCGGCCCCAGGTTGACCAAGGTCGAGCGGACCATCTCGATCCACCGGTCCGGCAGCCCCGTGGCACCCCGGTCGTAGAAGCGCGGGGCGACCCGGTCCTCGATCAGGGCGTACAGGGCGCCCGCCTCCAGCTCGTCCCGCCGGTCGTCGTCGACCGCCGAGCCGTCGGCGGTGGGGATCTCCCAGCCGAAGTCCGGCTCGAACCACTCGTCCCACCAGCCGTCGCGCACGGAGAGGTTGAGGCAGCCGTTGAGCGCCGCCTTCATCCCGCTCGTGCCGCACGCCTCCAGCGGGCGCAGCGGGTTGTTGAGCCAGACGTCGCAGCCCGGGTAGAGCTTCTGCGCCATGCCCATGCCGTAGTCCGGCAGGAACACGATGCGGTGGCGCACCCGCGGGTCGTCCGCGAACCGCACCAGCTCCTGGACCAGCCGCTTTCCGCCGTCGTCGGCGGGGTGGGCCTTGCCGGCGACGACGATCTGGATCGGGTGCGTCGGGTGCAGGAGGAGCTCCCGCAGCCGGTCGCGGTCGCGCAGCATCAGCGTCAGCCGCTTGTACGAGGGGACGCGGCGGGCGAAGCCGATGGTGAGGACGTCCGGGTCGAGGACGCCGTCGATCCAGCCCAGCTCGGCGGTGCCCGCGCCGCGCCTGCGCCAGGAGGCGTAGAGGCGGCGGCGGACCTCGGTCACCAGTTGGCCGCGCAGCTCGCGGCGCAGCTCCCAGATCTCCTGGTCGCCGATCCCGCCGACCGCGTCCCAGCGGCGCGGGGTGCCGGCCTGCGGCGAGGAGGAGGCCTCGCCGTCCACCGGTCCGCCCGCCAGCACCTGGTGGGCGCGGCCGGTGCCGACCTGTCCGGCACCGAGCCGGAAGACCTCGGGGGCGACCCAGGTCGGGGCGTGCACCCCGTTGGTGACGGATGTGATCGGCACGTCGGCCGGGTCGAAGCCCGGCCAGAGCCCGGAGAACATCTCCCGGCTGACGGCCCCGTGCAGAGTGGAGACCCCGTTGGCTCGCTGGGCGAGCCGGAGCCCCATCACCGCCATGTTGAACAGCTCGGGCTCCCCGCCGGGGTAGGTCTCCCGGCCGAGGCGGAGGATCTTCTCCACCGGTACGCCGCTCAGCTCGCCGTCGTCGCCGAAGTGGCGGGCGATCAGCTGCCGGTCGAAACGGTCTATCCCGGCGGGTACCGGGGTGTGGGTGGTGAAGACGGTCCCGGCCCGGACCACTTCGAGGGCCGCGTCGAAGCCGAGCCCGTCGGCGGCCAGTTCCCGGATGCGCTCCAGGCCGAGGAAGCCGGCGTGGCCCTCGTTGGTGTGGAACACCTCCGGCTCCGGGGTCCGGGTGAGCCGGCACCAGGTGCGCACGGCGCGCACCCCGCCGATGCCGAGGAGCATCTCCTGGAGGAGGCGGTGGTCGCTGCCGCCGCCGTAGAGCCGGTCGGTGACGTCGCGCTCGCCCGGCGCGTTCTCCTCGACGTCGGAGTCGAGGAGGAGGAGCGGGACGCGGCCGACCCGGGCCAGCCAGATCGAGGCGTACAGCGAGCGCCCGCCGGGCAGGGCGAGCACCACCCGGGCGGGAGTGCCGTCGGCCTCGCGGACCAGGTCGAGCGGGAGCTCGTTGGGGTCGAGGACCGGATAGTGCTCCTGCTGCCAGCCCTCGCGGGAGAGGCTCTGGCGGAAGTAGCCGTGCCGGTAGAGCAGGCCGACGCCGATGAGCGGGACGCCCAGGTCGCTGGCGGCCTTGAGGTGGTCACCGGCGAGGATGCCGAGGCCGCCGCTGTACTGGGGCAGTGCGGCGGTGACGCCGAACTCGGGTGAGAAGTAGGCGACGGCGGAGGGGAGTTCGGCGCCCGCGGCCTGCTGTTCCTGGTACCAGCGGGGGCCGTCCAGATACTCCTTCAGGTCGGCGGAGGCCTCGGCCAGGCGGCCCAGGTACTCCTCGTCCCGGCCCAGTTCGGCCAGGCGCCCGGCGGTCAGGGAGCCGAGCAGCCGTACGGGGTCGGCGTCCGCGGGCCGCCACCCCTCGGGGTCGGCGGACCGGAAGAGCTCGCGGGTCTCGGTGTGCCACGACCAGCGCAGGTTGCGCGCGAGGTCGTGGAGGGGTCGGAGGGGTTCGGGGAGGACAGGACGCACGGTGAATCGACGAATGGCCTTCACGTACTCCACCTTTACAGGGGACTTGCGCATCCGAGCGGACGCACCACGGTGTGCGTCCCTTCCGTCACCCTCGACGGTAGCGGCCGTCCGTGGCCCGCGACCACGGCGCGTGGACGGCTCACTAGGGTCTTTCGTTCGGATCAGGGCGGATCAGGGAGCGGGGGCCGGTGCGTGCAGCTGCAAGGCGGAGGATTGAGGCAACGCGGAGCGTTGGTGATTGACGACAACGCCGCAGATGTGCGTGCCGGCCCCCGCGAGCCCGGCCTGATCCGAACGAAAGACCCTAGGTCCGGGACCGGCTGCCCCGCGCCTCCCCACAGGAGCACCACGCACACCACCGGCCCTCTCCCACCCCACCCTTCACCTGCGGGTTTGGCCGATTTCGTTCCCGTACGCAGCCTTGTGGACCTTCCTGACACAGGGAAGGCTGCCGTGTGGCGCCGCAGAGCGGGTATCCGGAACCTGTGAGGGCGCTTCGGTCTCCCGTACGCCGTGGGGCGCACGCCGGGCGCCACCGGACCCTGAGCGGACCTGACCGAGCGGTTACGACCGAGTAGTTAACACGGCGCCGGATTTCCCGGGAACGAACGTGGGGAAGGCTTTCCCGGTGCCTCCCAGGACTCTTCCCGGCACTTCCCTGTACGCAGCACGACCCGGTCCGCACACCCTCCCCAGCGCATCCGAAACATGCGTGAAACCCCCGCGACCCACCCATTCGAGTGCCATTCGGGTGAATGCGGACAGGAGCGGCCATGCCCACAGCCCGTCAGCAGTCAGCTGAGCAGCTACAAAGGACAGATCCCCATCATCGCGGCACGCGCGGTCGGTCCTCCGCGTCGGCGCCGTCGCCCGTGCACGCCGAGCTCCTCCAGCCCCCAGGTGATTCCATGATCGGTCGTATTCCCGTCCTGGACGTCCGTCCCCTCGTCGACTGCGGCAGACGTCCGGCGAAGGCGGTCGTCGGTGAGACCTTCCAGGTCACCGCCACCGTCTTCCGCGAAGGCCATGACGCGGTGGCGGCCAACGTCGTCCTGCGCGATCCGAGCGGACGGGTGGGACCGTGGACCCCGATGCGCGAGCTGGCCCCGGGCACGGACCGGTGGGGCGCCGAGATCACGCCGGACGCCGAGGGGCGCTGGACGTACACGGTGGAGGCGTGGAGCGATCCGGTCGCCACCTGGCGCCACCACGCGGCGATCAAGATCCCGGCGGGCATCGACACCGATCTGGTCCTGGCGGAGGGCGCGGCCCTGCTGGAGCGGGCCGCCGCCGGCGTACCGAAGAAGAACGGACGTGAGGCGGTGCTCGCCGCGGTGGACGCGCTGCGCGACACCGGCCACTCCCCCGCCGCCCGGCTGGCCGCCGCCCTGACCCCGGCCGCCGAGGCCGTCCTCGGCCGGTACCCGCTGCGCGAACTGGTCACCCGGTCCAAGCCGCTGGCGGTGCGCGTCGAGCGCGAGCGGGCACTGTACGGCTCGTGGTACGAGCTGTTCCCGCGCTCGGAGGGGGCGAAGCGGGTGCCGGTGGACCCGGCCGACACCTCGCCGGACGCGCCGACCCGGCTGGTCAGCGGCACGTTCCGGACGGCGGCCGAGCGGCTGCCCGCGGTCGCCGCCATGGGGTTCGATGTCGTGTACCTGCCCCCGATCCACCCGATCGGTACGACCCACCGCAAGGGCCCGAACAACACGCTGACGCCCGGTGAGCACGATCCGGGCGTGCCGTGGGCGATCGGTTCGCCGGACGGCGGGCACGACGCCATCCACCCGGAGCTGGGCACGCTGGAGGACTTCGACCACTTCGTGGAGGTGGCCCGCAACCTCCGGATGGAGATCGCGCTGGACTTCGCGCTCCAGTGCTCCCCGGACCACCCGTGGGTCAAGGACCACCCGGACTGGTTCCACCACCGGCCCGACGGCTCGATCGCGTACGCCGAGAACCCGCCGAAGAAGTACCAGGACATCTACCCGATCGCCTTCGACAAGGACATGCGCGGTCTGGTGGCGGAGACCGTACGTATCCTGCGCTTCTGGATGGACCACGGCGTACGTATCTTCCGCGTCGACAACCCGCACACCAAGCCGGTGGTGTTCTGGGAGAAGGTGATCGCCGAGATCAACGGCACCGACCCCGACGTCATCTTCCTGGCGGAGGCGTTCACCCGTCCGGCGATGATGCACACCCTGGGCGCGGTCGGGTTCCAGCAGTCGTACACGTACTTCACCTGGCGGAACACCAAGCAGGAGCTGACGGAGTACGTCACGGAGCTGTCGGGGGACGCCGCCTCGTACATGCGGCCCAACTTCTTCGTGAACACCCCGGACATCCTGCCGGGCTACCTCCAGCACGGCGGCCGCCCGGCCTTCGAGGCCCGGGCCGTGCTCGCCGCCACCCTCGCCCCGTCCTGGGGCGTCTACGCGGGATTCGAGCTGTGCGAGAACACCCCGGCCAAGCCGGGGAGCGAGGAGTACCTGCACTCGGAGAAGTACGAACTGCGCCCGAGGGACTGGGAGTCGGCGGAGCGCGAGGGCCGCACGCTGACGCCCCTGATCACCTCGCTGAACCGGATCCGACGACGTAACCCCGCGCTCCAGCAGCTGCGCGAGGTGCACTTCCACCACGCCGACAACGAGTCGCTGATCGTCTACAGCAAGCGTTCCGGTTCGAACACCGTTCTGGTGGTCGTGAACCTCGACCCTCACCACACCCAGGAGGCCACGGTCTCGTTGGACATGGAGCGGCTCGGCCTCCAGGGGCACGAGCGCGTACCGGTGCGCGACGAGCTCACCGGCGACACCTATCACTGGGGCAGGGCCTTCTATGTGCGCCTAGAGCCGGGCATCACGCCCGCGCACATCGCCGTCCTGCGACCGTCCCCGCCGACCGGAGGGTCACCCACACCATGATCGTCAATGAGCCTGTCCACGACACGTTCGAGGACACACCCGCCAAGGACCGTGATCCCGACTGGTTCAAGCGCGCCGTCTTCTACGAGGTGCTCGTCCGGTCCTTCCAGGACTCCAACGGCGACGGAATCGGCGACCTCAAGGGCATCACCGCCAAACTGGACTACCTCCAGTGGCTCGGTGTCGACTGCCTCTGGCTGCCGCCGTTCTTCAAGTCCCCGCTGCGCGACGGCGGTTACGACGTCTCCGACTACACCGCCGTGCTGCCGGAGTTCGGTGACCTCGCCGACTTCGTGGAGTTCGTGGACGCCTCGCACCAGCGGGGCATGCGCGTCATCATCGACTTCGTCATGAACCACACGAGCGACCAGCACGAGTGGTTCCAGCAGTCCCGCACCGACCCGGACGGGCCGTACGGCGACTACTACGTCTGGGCGGACGACGACAAGCAGTTCCAGGACGCCCGGATCATCTTCGTCGACACCGAGACGTCCAACTGGACCTTCGACCCGGTGCGCAAGCAGTACTACTGGCACCGCTTCTTCTCGCACCAGCCGGACCTCAACTACGAGAACCCGGCCGTCCAGGAGGAGATCCTCGCGGCCCTGCGGTTCTGGCTGGACCTCGGCATCGACGGCTTCCGGGTCGACGCGGTGCCCTACCTCTACCAGCGCGAGGGCACCAACTGCGAGAACCTCCCCGAGACCCACCACTTCCTCAAGCGGGTTCGCAAGGAGATCGACGCCAACTACCCGGACACCGTGCTCCTCGCCGAGGCCAACCAGTGGCCGGAGGACGTCGTCGACTACTTCGGCGACTACGAGGCCGGCGGCGACGAGTGCCACATGGCGTTCCACTTCCCCGTCATGCCGCGCATCTTCATGGCGGTGCGCCGCGAGAGCCGCTACCCGGTCTCCGAAATCCTGGCGAAGACACCAGAGATCCCCAAGAACTGCCAGTGGGGCATCTTCCTGCGCAACCACGACGAGCTGACCCTCGAAATGGTCACGGACGAAGAGCGCGACTACATGTACGCGGAGTACGCCAAGGACCCGCGGATGCGCGCCAACATCGGCATCCGCCGGCGCCTGGCCCCGCTGCTGGACAACGACCGCAACCAGATCGAGCTGTTCACCGCCCTGCTGCTGTCGCTGCCCGGCTCCCCGATCCTCTACTACGGGGACGAGATCGGGATGGGCGACAACATCTGGCTGGGCGACCGGGACGCCGTGCGCACCCCGATGCAGTGGACGCCCGACCGCAACGCCGGGTTCTCCTCCAGCGATCCGGGGCGGCTCTACCTCCCCACGATCATGGACCCGGTCTACGGCTACCAGGTCACCAACGTGGAAGCGTCGATGGCCTCGCCGTCCTCGCTGCTGCACTGGACCCGGCGGATGATCGAGATCCGCAAGCAGAACCCGGCCTTCGGGCTCGGCGAGTACACCGAGCTGCCGTCGTCCAACCCGGCGGTGCTGGCGTTCACCCGCGAGTACAAGGACGACCTCGTCCTGTGCGTGCACAACTTCTCGCGGTTCGCGCAGCCGACGGAATTGGACCTCCGATCGTTCAACGGACGTCATCCGGTGGAATTGATCGGCGGGGTACGCTTCCCGGCCATCGGCCAGTGGCCCTACCTGCTGACACTGGCCGGACACGGCTTCTACTGGTTCCGGCTGCGCAAGGACGCGCCGCCGGCCTGATCCGGCGGCGCTCCGTGCGGGACGGTTTCCGCCGTCCCGCACGGGGCACTCTGGACGCAGGGCCCGGGCCTTCACGGTTCGGCCGTTCGAGTCCGTAAGCACCTTCCTCTCCCGACACGTCCCGCACAGCCGGACAGCCATTGCCGCAATCCGGGACACTCTTCGCATCCTGTGTGCCCGGGGAAAGGACGCGATGCCATGTCGGAGGCTGCATCCACTCACGTCGCCCTGGCGAAGAGCACGAGGAACAGCGCAACCCCAAGCAGTACGGTGGACGGCGCCCTGCTGCCGTCCCTCGCCCCCCTGCTCCACGAATGGCTGCCCCGGCAGCGGTGGTTCGCCGGCAAGGGCCGGCCGGTCACCGGGTTCGCCCTGGTCTCGGCCACCGAGATGCTGCCGCTGGACGGCACCGCGGGCCCCGGTCTGCTCCATCTGCTGGTCCGGGTCCAGCAGCCGTCGCCGTCGGCCCGCCCGGGCGACGACTGCTACCAGCTCCTGATCGGCGTACGGGGTTCGCTGCCGACCACGCTCGCCGCGGCCCTGATCGGCCGGGTGGAGCGCGGACCGCTGGCCGGGCGGACCGTCTACGACGCGCTGCACGATCCGCGCCTGGCGGACCTTCTGCTGGAACGGTTCCGCCGCCCGGGCACCCTCGGCTCCCTCCGCTTCGAGCGGACCGCCGCGATCCCGGCCGGTCTCGCGCCCCGGGTGCTGGACGCCGAACAGTCCAACTCCTCGCTGGTCTACGGCGATGCGTACATCCTCAAGATCTTCCGCCGGGTCTTCCCGGGCACCAACCCGGATCTGGAGCTGCCGCTCGCCCTGGCCCGCGAAGGGTGCGACCGCGTCCCGGCGCCGGTCGCCTGGTTCGAGGCCCCCGGCACCGAACCGCTCACCCTGGGCGTGCTCCAGCCCTTCCTGCACGGTGCCCGGGACGGCTGGCAGCTCGCGCTGACCGCGCTCACGGCGGGCCGCGACTTCGTCCCCGAGGCGCGGGCGCTCGGCCGGGCCACAGCCGAGGTGCACACCGCGCTCGCCGCGGCGCTGCCCACCCCGGCACTGCACGGCACGCAGACCCGGCAGCTGATCGCCCAGATGGCCCAACGTCTGGAGGCCGCCGCCCAGGCGGTGCCCGCCCTCGTCCCGTACGTCCCCGCGCTGCGCACCGCATTCGACGCCGTCACGGCGCTCGGGCACCGGGGCGGCGGCTGGGCGCAGCAGCGGGTGCACGGCGACCTCCATCTCGGCCAGGCGCTCCGCTCCCCCGACGGCTTCTGGTCGCTGATCGATTTCGAGGGCGAACCGGCCCGCCCGCTGGGCGAGCGCCGCCGTCCGGCACCCCCGGTCCGCGATGTGGCGGGCATGCTGCGCTCCTTCGACTACGCGGCCCGCTCGCACCGCCCGTGGAACCCCGAGTGGGCGGCCCGCTGCCGTGCCGCCTACTGCGAGGGGTACGCGCTCGCTTCGGGCACCGATCCGCGCGGGGAACCAGAGCTGCTGCGCGCCCACGAGACCGACAAGGCGGTCTACGAGGTGGTGTACGAGGCCCGGCACCGCCCCGACTGGCTGCCGGTCCCGATGGCCGCCATCCAGCGACTGGCCCAGTCCGCCGCGGCCTGAGCCGCACTCCCCCTTCCCCCTCCTTCTCCCCTCCGCCCTCCGACCTCTCCGAGGAGGCAGTCCCTGTGACCGCCCGCAAGCCGTCCCGTAAGGGATCCCGCAAGACCGCCGAAGCCGCCGCCCCTGAAGCCGTGAGCGTGGAGACCGTGCCCGCTCCCGTCCCGGTGGAAGCCGTCGAAGCCGCCGCGACGACGACCGAGCCCGCGCCCGCACCCGCCAAGCGCGCCCGGCCCAAGCGCGCTGACGCCGTCCCGCCGCTCCCCCGGCAGGCCGGTGACGCGAGCGCCCGTCCCGCACCGGCTCTGGACCTCGCGGACCGTGGCCGGCTGCTGGCCGGTGACCACCACGACCCGCACTCCGTGCTCGGCGCCCGTCCGATCCCGGGCGGGGTGCTGGTGCGCGCGCTGCGCCCCTTCGCCCGCTCGGTGACAGTGCTGACCGATGACGTACAGGCCGAACTGCACGACGACGGGGACGGGTTCTTCTCCGGGGTGCTGCCGGTGAAGGAGGTCCCGGCCTACCGGCTCCGGGTCGCGTACGACGACAACACCATCGAGGTGGACGACCCGTACCGTTTCTGGCCCGCGCTCGGCGACCTCGACCTCCACCTGATCGCGGAGGGCCGCCACGAGGAGCTGTGGCGGGCGCTCGGCTCGGAGCCGATGGTCCACCAGGGGGTGGCCGGGACCCGGTTCACCGTGTGGGCGCCGAACGCGCGCGGGGTGCGGGTGACCGGCGACTTCACCTACTGGGACGGCACGGGCCTGCCGATGCGTTCGCTCGGCTCGACCGGGGTGTGGGAGCTGTTCCTGCCCGGGATCGGCGAGGGCGCGCTCTACAAGTACGACATCTGCCGCCCGGACGGTTCGCACACGGTCCGCGCCGACCCGATGGCCCGCCGCACCGAGGTCCCGCCCGCGACCGCCTCGGTGGTCACCGCCTCGCACCACGAGTGGCGGGACGCGGACTGGATGGCGCACCGGGGCGACCGCCCGGTCCACGAGGCCCCGTTCTCCGTCTACGAGGTCCACCTAGCCTCCTGGCGCCCCGGCCTGACGTACCGTCAACTCGCCGACCAGCTCCCCTCCTACGTCAAGGACCTCGGCTTCACGCACGTCGAGCTGATGCCGGTCTCCGAGCACCCCTTCGGCGGTTCCTGGGGCTACCAGGTCACCGGGTTCTACGCGCCGACCTCCCGGATGGGCACCCCGGACGACTTCCGGTACCTGGTGGACGCCCTGCACCGGGCCGGCATCGGCGTCATCATGGACTGGGTCCCGGCCCACTTCCCGCGCGACGACTGGGCGTTGGCCGAGTTCGACGGGCGGCCGCTGTACGAGCACGCCGACCCGCAGCGCGCGGCGCACCCGGACTGGGGGACGCTGGAGTTCGACTACGGCCGCACGGAGGTCCGCAACTTCCTGGTCGCCAACGCCACGTACTGGTGCGAGGAGTTCCACATCGACGGGCTGCGGGTCGACGCCGTCGCCTCGATGCTCTACCTCGACTACTCCCGTGAGGACGGCCAGTGGTCGCCCAACGACCAGGGGGGCCGGGAGAACTGGGACGCGGTCGGCTTCCTCCAGGAGATGAACGCGACCGTCTACCGGCGCAACCCCGGGGTCGTCACCATCGCCGAGGAGTCCACCGCCTGGGACGGCGTCACCCGCCCCACCGACAGCGGCGGCCTGGGCTTCGGGCTGAAGTGGAACATGGGCTGGATGCACGACTCGCTCCAGTACGTGTCCAAGGAACCGATCCACCGTAAGTACCACCACAACGAGATGACGTTCTCGATGGTGTACGCGTACAGCGAGAACTACGTACTGCCGATCTCGCACGACGAGGTGGTGCACGGCAAGCAGGCGCTGGTGGCGAAGATGCCCGGCGACTGGTGGCAGCAGCGCGCCAACCACCGCGCCTACCTGGGCTTCATGTGGGCCCACCCGGGCAAGCAACTCCTGTTCATGGGCCAGGAGTTCGCCCAGGGAGCGGAGTGGTCGGAGGGCCACGGCCCGGACTGGTGGCTGCTGGACCCGACGTACGAGGCCTCCGGCGACCACCGCGGGGTGCGGAACCTGGTGGGCGACCTGAACGCGGTGTACGGGGCGGTGCCCGCGCTGTGGCAGCGCGACACGGTGCCGGAGGGGTTCAGCTGGGTGGACGGCGGCGCGGCCGAGGACAACGTCTTCGCGTTCCTGCGGTACGACGCGGACGGCTCGCCGCTGCTCGCGGTCTCGCACTTCTCCCCGGTGGTCCGGCACGACTACCGCCTCGGGGTGCCGGAGACCGGGACCGAGGGCTGGGTGGAGGTCCTGAACACGGACGCGGACCGGTACGGCGGCAGCGACGTACGCAACGAGGAACCGCTCAAGGCGGAGGCGGTGCCCGCACACGGCCGCCCGGCCAGCATCTCGCTGACGCTGCCGCCGCTGGCGACGGTGTGGTTCCGGCCGGCGTGATGGCCTGACCTGTACGGAAGGGGCCCGCCCCGGGTCGCTCAGGCCCCGGGGCGGGCCCCTTCCGTGCGTCCGGTCACGCGGCCGCGAGCACGTCCTCCAGCTCTTGGAGCAGCTTGCGCTTCGGCCGGGCGCCGACCATCGACGTCACCGGTTCGCCCGCGCGGAAGACCATCAGGGTCGGTGTCGCCATGACGCCGAAGCGGACGGTGACGCCGGGGTTGCGGTCGACGTCGAGCTGGACGACCCTGATCCGTCCGGCCTCCTGCAGGGCTATCTCCCCGAGCACCGGGGCGAGTTGGCGGCAGGGTCCGCACCAGTCGGCGGTGAACTGGACCAGCACCGGCAATGCGGAGCCCAGCACCTCCCGCTCGAAGGTCTCCTCGGTCACGTCGGCGATGCCTTCGGTACGAATCATGGTTGCCCTCCTAGTTCGCAACGGGGCGCCGGGCCGCCGGGCAAGCCGGGGGACGCCTCCAGTTCGGCTCGGGCGAGCTGGACGCCGACCTCGGCGCGCACCGAACGCAGCTGGCCGATCAGGGCGTCCAGCTCGTCGAGCTTGCGCCGGTAGACGGCGAGCGAGGCGGGACAGGAGTCCCCGGCCGGGTGGCCGGCCCGCAGGCAGTCGACGAAGGGCCGGGTCTCCTCCAGGTCGAACCCGAATTCCTGCAGGGTCCTGATCTGCTGGAGGAGACGCAGGTCGCCCTCGTCGTAGCTGCGGTAACCGTTCTCCGCGCGCCGCGCGGGCAGCAGCCCGCGCGACTCGTAGTAGCGGAGCGTCCGCGTCGTCGTCCCGGCCCGTTCGGCCAGCTCCCCGATTCGCATGGGCCGACCGTATTCCTTGACGCCGACGTCAAGGCAAGGCCGCCGCCGGGACCGCGCGGCCGTCAGCTCGCGCGGGCCGCCGAGCGCCGGCGTACGGCCCAGACGATGGAGCCGCCCGCGAGCAGCGCGGCGCCTGCCGCGCCCGCCAGGGGCAGGGTGGAGTCCGAGCCGGTCGCCGCCAGGCCGCCGCCCGTCTGCGGGGTGGTCCCGCCGGAGGTGGAGCCGCTGCCGGAGGTGGCGGAGCCGCCGGTGGTGCCCGTGTCGCTGCCGCCGGTGGAGCCGGACGAGGCCGAGCCGGAGGAGCCGGAGGTGGAGCCGCCCGTGGAGCCCGTACCGCCGTCGGTGGAGCCGGTGGGGCCGGCCGAACCGCCGGTGGAGGAGGTGCCGCCCGTGGACTCCGTGCCGTCGGTGGGCGGTTCGGGGGTGTCGACCACGATCTCGGCGGTGTCGTTGGCCGCGTTCTTGTCGAAGGGGCGGGCCGCGCCGCCGAAGGACATCCTGCCTGTCGTCCGGCCGACGGCCTTGTCGATGCGCAGGACGAAGGAGTAGGTCTCCCCGCCCTTCGCCTCGACCCACGACTGCGAGGTCCCGCACCGGTAGTGCGTCTGGATGACCGGGCGGCAGAACCCGTGGGCCTTGGTGACGGTGGTGCCGGCCGGGATGTGGACGTCGACGTTGGCGGCGCTGGTGCCCTGATCCCGGTAGACGCGGGCGGGACCCTCGTTGGTGAAGGTGACCAGGGCGGTGACCTTGTCGCCCACTTTCCCCTGGAGCTCCGCTCCGGTCAGCGCGTAGTCGGCGGTGTTGACCGCCGTGACCTCCGTCCGCGAGCCGGGCTCTGCATGGGCGGCCCGGTCGGCTGCGGTGGCCTCGCCCCGCTCGACCAGCTTCAGCGGCCCGCCGGTGCCCGGCTCGGGCTCGCCGTGGTGGATGTCGGGGTGGGGCACCGGCTCCTCGGCCAGCAGCCCCAGACCCACCTCGTCGTACAGCGCGTTCGCCCGCGCCGTGAGCGCGATGGGCTGCTCGGTCCCGTACAGCACACCCGGCTTCAACGGCTGGTCGACGGTGCAGTCGGCCCGGTGCTCCTTCGGCCACTCGCCGCCCGGGGAGAGGGTGTAGTACACGCAGTTGGAGTAGGTCTCGGCGGGAGCGATACCGGAGGAGTAGGTGTAGCTCACCCAGACCTTGGGCAGCTCCTCCGTCCCCTTGTTGAGCAGGCTCACCGGCAGCCCGAAGCCGCTGCCCGCGGCGATCCCGGTGACCGGCGCGAGGGCACGGACCCCCAGGTCGGGCTTGATCGCGTCCGCCTGGGCGGGTGCGGCCCCCAGCGCGATCAGGGCGGCGGTCGCCGACACTGCGGTGGCGCTCAGCAGCGTACGACGGCCGGAAGCGGCGATCCCCATGAAATCCTTGGTCAAAGACGGTCGACTGCCCCCTGGGCAGTTTTTTCATCCGCAAGACATGCCCCGGCATCGAATGGTTGTACGGACCCGCAGCGCACAGCAAGGACACCCGTACCGGGGGATACGGGTGTCCTTGGGTGGGGGGTGTCGCAGTGGCTGGAAAGGGCCGGTCAGACCTTGGCGGGCTCGGCCGCCTTCGCACGCGGCTCGGGGACCTCGGTGGAGTCGGCCGGGGTGCCGTGGTCGTCGTCGACCAGGGTCCGCTCGTCGAACGGGAACTGTCCGGCGAGGACCTGGCCGACGCGCTCCTTGTCGATCTCCTTGGTCCAGTGGCCGACCAGGACCGTGGCGACCGCGTTGCCCGCGAAGTTGGTCAGGGCGCGGGCCTCGCTCATGAAGCGGTCGATGCCGACGATCAGGCCGACGCCGTCGACGAGTTCGGGGCGGTGCGACTGGAGGCCGCCTGCCAGGGTCGCCAGGCCCGCGCCGGTCACGCCCGCCGCGCCCTTCGAGGCGATGACCATGAAGATCAGCAGCGAGATCTGCTCGCTCGCGCTCAGCGGGTCGCCCATCGCGTTGGCGATGAAGAGCGAGGACATCGTGAGGTAGATCGCGGTGCCGTCGAGGTTGAAGGAGTAGCCGGTCGGCACGGTGATGCCGACGACCGGCTTGCTGACACCCAGGTGCTCCATCTTCGCGATGAGCCGCGGCAGGGCGGACTCGGAGGAGGAGGTGGAGAGGATGAGCAGGAACTCGCGGCCCAGGTACTTCAGCAGGGAGAACAGGTTGACCCCGGCGACCAGGCGCAGGATCGCGCCGAGCACCACGAAGACGAAGAGCCCGCAGGTGACGTAGAAGCCGATCATGATGATGGCCAGGGACTTCAGGGCGTCGAGGCCGGTCTCCCCGACCACCGCCGCGATCGCGCCGAACGCGCCGACCGGGGCGGCCCACATGATCATGGCGAGGATGCGGAAGACGAGCCGCTGGATGTGGGTGATGCCGCGGATGATCGGCTCGCCCGCCGAGCCCATCGCCTGGAGCGCGAAGCCCGCGAGCAGCGCGACCAGCAAGGTCTGGAGCACCTCGCCCGCCGTGAAGGCGGAGACGATGGTGGTCGGGATGATGCCGAGCAGGAAGTCCACGGTGGACTCGCTGGCACCGGACGCCTGCTTCTCACCGGCGGCACGGGCCGCCTCGGTGATGTGGAGGGTGGAGCCCGGCTCCAGGAAGTTGCCGACCAGCAGCCCGATGGCGAGGGCGACGGTCGACATGACCAGGAAGTAACCCAGCGCCAGGCCGCCGACCGCGCCGACCTTGGCCGCCTTGCGGACCGAGCCGACGCCCAGCACGATCGTGCAGAAGATGATCGGCGAGATCATCATCTTGATCAGGTTCACGAAGCCGGCGCCGATGGGCTTGAGCTCGACGGCCACCCCGGGGGCGACGAAGCCCACCAGGATGCCGAGCGCCACGGCGGCGATCACGGCGATGTACAGGTAGTGGGTACGGTCCCGCTGTTTGGCTGCCACAGCCATCGTGGGGCTCCTCGGCTCGGTCACGGCTTGCGCCCCGTCCCTGGGGCTTCCGTCCCCCGTCCCTGGGGGCTCCGGTGACTATCCACCGCCCTGTGACCCCGGTCACCCTTGCGTTCATATCGTTCACGGGCGCTTTCGAGCCACTGGGAGAGCGCGCTCCGGCCGAGGCAGACTGTGGGGCATGCGCCTCCCCCGTACCCGCCCCCGCAGCCTGGCCGGGCAGCTCTTCGCCATGCAGGTCGTGCTGATCGCCGCGGTGGTCGCCGGGTGCGCGGTCTTCGCGTACGTCTCCGGCTCCGCGCAGGCGGAGCAGACGGCGACCCGGCAGGTGCGGGCGGCGGCCGTCGCGGTGGCCGATTCCCCCTCCGTACGGGAGGCGATCCGGACCCCGGACCCCTCCGCCGTACTCCAGCCGTACGCGGAGCAGGTGCGCCGGGACACCCAGATCGCCTTCGTCACGATCATGGACACGGAGCGGCGGCGGTGGACGCACCCCGACGCGTCACTGATCGGCGAGACCTTCCTCGGCCACACCGAGGAGGCGCTGCGCGGAGAGACCTTCACCGAGACGTACACCGGCACGCTGGGCCCCTCGATACGGGTGGTGACCCCGGTCCGGGACGGAGAGCGGATCATCGGGCTCGTCAGTGCGGGCATCACCGTGGACCGGGTCTCCTCGCAGGTACGCGAACAGCTCGGCGCCCTCGCGCTGGCGGCGGGCGGGGCGCTGGCGCTCGGCGGGATCGGCACGTACGTGATCAACGCCCGGCTGCGGCGCCACACCCACGGGATGAACGCGGCCGAGCTGAGCCGGCTGCACGACTACCACCAGGCCACATTGCACGCGGTGCGCGAGGGGCTGCTGATGCTGGACGGGCAGCGGCGGATCGCGCTGATCAACGACGCCGGGCGGGAGCTGCTGGGCATCACCCCGAAGACGGAGGCGCTGGGGCGGACCGTGGACGAGCTGCACCTGCCCGCGCCGCTGACCGGGGCGCTGCTGGCCTCGGAGGCGCGCGTGGACGAGCTGCATCTGACGGCGGACCGGGTGGTCGTCGTCAACACCCGTCCGGTGGTGGGCGGCGAGCGGCGCGGCACGGTGGTGACCCTGCGGGACCACACCGAGCTGCAGGCGCTCACCGGTGAGCTGGACTCCGAGCGCGGCTTCACGCAGGCGCTGCGCTCGCAGGCCCACGAGGCGGCGAACCGGCTGCACACGGTGGTGTCGCTGATCGAGCTGGGGCGGGTGGAGGAGGCGGTGGAGTTCGCGACGGCCGAGCTGGAGCTGGCGCAGGTGCTGACCGACCGGGTGGTGGGCGCGGTCGAGGAGCCGGTGCTGGCCGCGCTGCTGCTGGGCAAGGCGGCCCAGGCGAACGAGCGCGGGGTGGAGCTGGAGCTGGCGGAGGACAGCCTGATCGACGACGGGGCGCTGCCTGACTCCCTGGCCCAGCGGGATCTGGTGACGATCCTCGGCAATCTGATCGACAACGCCGTGGACGCGGCCTCGGAGGGGGACGGCCACGGTTCCGCGGGGGCCGTTCCCGCGCAGCGTACGGCTTCGCAGGGCGCCGGGCGGGCCCGGGTCACCGTGACCGCGCTCGCCGACGACCGGGAGCTGCTGCTGCGGGTCTCGGACACCGGGCCGGGCATCGGTCCCGAGGAGGCGGACGAGGTGTTCCGGCGCGGCTGGTCCACGCACGGGGCGGGGCGCGGGCTCGGCCTCGCGCTGGTGCGGCAGGCGGCCCACCGCAACGGCGGGTCGGTGGAGCTGGACCGGGCGCCGGAGGGCGGGGCGCGGTTCACGGTGCGGCTGCCGCTCGGGGACCGTACCGCCACGGAGGTGACCGCGTGATCCGGGTGCTGGTGGTGGAGGACGATCCGGTGGCCGCCGACGCGCACCAGATGTACGTGGAGCGGGTCGCCGGCTTCACCGTGGCCGCCGTGGCCCACACCCGGGCGGAGGCCGTACGGGTGCTGGAGCGCACCCCGGTCGATCTGCTCCTGCTGGACCTGTACCTCCCCGACGGGCATGGGCTCGGGCTGCTGCGCTCGTTGCGGGCCGCCGGGCACGGGGCGGACGTGATCGCGGTGACCTCGGCGCGGGACCTCGCGGTGGTGCGGGAGGGGGTGTCGCTGGGGGTCGTCCAGTACGTCCTGAAGCCGTTCACCTACCCCACGCTGCGGGACCGGCTGGTGCGGTACGCGGAGTTCCGGGGCGCGGCGGGTGAGGCCAGCGGGCAGGAGGAGGTGGACCGGGCGCTGGGCGCGCTGCGGGTCACCGAGCCGGCCGCGCTGCCGAAGGGGCTCAGCGGGCCGACCCTGGAGGCGGTGACCCGGGTCCTGCGGGAGTCGGCGGAGGGGGTGACGGCGGCGGCGGCCGGGGAGCGGCTCGGGATCTCGCGGATCACCGCACGCCGCTATCTGGAGCATCTGGTGACCGTGGGGAGCGCGGCGCGGCGTCCACATTATGGGCAGGTCGGCCGACCGGAGCTCCACTACCGCTGGCTGGCCGGCGGCCGCTGAGCCCCGGCCACCGGGGCATACGGCAAGCGCTTGCCGCAAGGGCGCACCGAGGTGTCGGGGCGGTGGTACCGACGGTAGGGAAAGCGCTGGTGGGGCCCATGATTGCGTACCGCCCGCCCGGTTCGCGCTAGGAGGTTCCTACGAAGCGTGTTCTGCGCGGAACAGACCGTAGCCAGGACGGAAATGGACTTCTACGGTGGGGCCGTGCACCCCACCCCGCCCTTCAACGCCCCCGCCGCGCGCCGCCTCCGCGAGGCACTGGGGATGGCTCCCGGACATGTCGCCTACGGCCTCGCCGCCCAGTACGGACTCCGGATACCCGCCGAGACCGTCGTCGCCTGGGAACGCGGTCTCGCGACCCCCGGTGAACGTGAACTGACCGCCCTGGCCGGTGTCCTGTGGTGCGCCCCGGGCGAGCTGCTGGCCGCCGCCGCCACCCTGCGCGAGCACCGGATGAGCCGGGAGCTCTCGGTGGACGACCTGGCGCGGCAGCTAGGGATGACCGGGGCCTCGTACCTGCGGATGGAGGAGACGGGGCGCTGGAAGGGCAACGAGCGGCAGTCCGCCGCGCTGTGCCGGGCGCTCGGTCTGTCACCGGCCCAGTTCCTCACGGCGACGGGCCGCGACGAGGAGCTCGCCGAGCTGCTGACCAGTGCGGTCACCACGCGCTGGCAGGCGTACGTCCGGCCGGTGGCGAAGATCGTCCCCCTGGACCGGGGGCGGATCCAGGACGTCCTGGAGCAGCTGCACGCGGACTACCAGGCCTTGATGGTCTCCACCCTGAGCTGGAGCAGCACCGGCCAGGAACGGTCCGCGACGACGGGCGACGCGGGACGGGCGTTCCTGGCCCGGGTGGTGGACCAGTTCTGGCGGACGGCGGGGGTGTGAGCCCCAATGCGCGGTCGGACGGCCGGCGTGTGAAACCCGTACGCGGTCGGACCGCCGGGGTGTGAAACCCGTACGCCTCAGGCCTCAGAGGTCTAGAACACCGACTCCGCCTCGTACATCCGGTCCAGCGGGACCGTCTTCAGCTGCGTGACCGCGTCCGCGAGCGGGACCATGGCGATCTCGGTGCCGCGCAGGGCGGTCATCCGGCCGAAGTCGCCGCGGTGGACGGCCTCCACCGCGTGCCAGCCGAAGCGGGTGGCGAGGACCCGGTCGTACGCGGTGGGCGTGCCGCCGCGCTGGACATGGCCGAGAATGACCGGCCGGGCCTCCTTGCCGAGCCGGGTCTCCAGCTCGACGGCGAGGCGGTTGCCGATGCCCTGGAAGCGCTCGTGGCCGAACTGGTCGATGGCGCCCTTGGCGTACGGCATGGAGCCCTCGGCCGGGTGCGCGCCCTCGGCGACGCAGATGACCGCGAACTTCTTGCCGCGCGCGAACCGCTCCTCGACCATCTTGACCAGGTCGTCGACCTCGAAGGGACGCTCGGGCAGGCAGATGCCGTGGGCGCCGCCGGCCATCCCGGACTCCAGCGCGATCCAGCCCGCGTGGCGGCCCATGACCTCGACGACCATCACCCGCTGGTGGGACTCGGCGGTCGTCTTGAGACGGTCTATGGCCTCGGTCGCGACGCCCACCGCCGTGTCGAAGCCGAAGGTCCGGTCGGTGGCGGAGATGTCGTTGTCGATGGTCTTCGGTACGCCGACGACCGGCATGCCCGCGTCGGAGAGCATCCGGGCCGCCGTCAGCGTGCCCTCGCCGCCGATCGGGATGAGCGCGTCCAAGCCGTAACGGCGAGCCAGCTCCTCGCAGTTCTCGGCGGCCTCGCGGAGCCGGTCGCGCTCCAGGCGGGCCGAGCCGAGGATGGTCCCGCCGCGGGCGAGGATGCCGCTGACCGCGTTGAGGTCGAGGGGGCGGACGTGACCGTCCAGCAGCCCCTTGAAGCCGTCCTCGAAGCCGATGACCTCGTCGCCGTGGCCCACGACGGCCCGGTGGACGACCGACCGGATCACTGCGTTCAGGCCGGGGCAGTCGCCGCCCGCGGTGAGAATGCCGATGCGCATCGAGGTGTGTCTCCTGCTCGTTAGTCGCGCTGTTCCAGGAGGCCGACCGAGGCGGCCCCCCTGCCCTGAACCACGTCGATTGTCCCACGCCCGGCACGGACCCCGCGCTTTCGGCCGGGCCGGGGCAGCGATCCGGCAGCGGGTAGGAGGTGGTCGGGGGGCCGGAACCTCCGGCGGGCGGCATAGCGGCCCGCGCAGGTATCGTCAAGAGGCAATGCAGGCCAATGGCCGCACCCCTCGGAGCGCCGGGGACAGCGCGGGGAGACCCCCCACGTCCTGGACGGACCGCGGGGAGCGGCACCGCACAACGACGGGAGAGCACGCGTGGCGCGCAGCGTGTACGTGACCGGGATCGACCGGGGGGACGGCCGGCAGGTCGTCGAGCTGGGAGTCATGGAGCTACTGACGCGTCAGGTGGACCGGGTCGGGGTCTTCCGCCCTCTCGTCCACGACGGGCCCGACCGGCTCTACGAGCTGCTGCGGGCCCGCTACCGGCTCTCCCAGAGCCCCGCCTCCGTCTACGGCCTGGACTACCACGAGGCCTCCACCGTGCAGGCGGAGAAGGGGACCGACGAGCTGGTCTCGCGGCTGGTCGACCGCTTCCACCAGGTGGCCCGGGAGTACGAGGTGGTCCTCGTCCTCGGCAGCGACTTCGCCGCCACCCAGCTCCCCGACGAGCTGGCGCTCAACGCGCGCCTGGCCAACGAGTTCGGCGCCTCGGTGATCGCGGTCGTCGGCGGCAAGGGGCAGACCGCGGAGTCCGTCCGCGCCGAGACCCGTAACGCCTACCGCGCCTACGCCGGGCTCGGCTGCGACGTCCTGGCGATGGTGGTGAACCGGGTCGCCCCCGAGGACCGGACGGTGATAGCGGAGCGGCTGGCGGCCCGGCTGCCGGTGCCCGTCTCCGTACTGCCGGACGACCCGGCGCTCTCCGCCCCCACGGTCGCCCAGATCACCGCCGCCCTGGACGGCACGGTGCTGCTCGGCGACGACGCGGGGCTCGCGCGGGACGCGCTGGACTTCGTCTTCGGCGGGGCGATGCTGCCCAACCTGCTGAACGCGCTGACGCCCGGCTGCATGGTGGTGACGCCCGGGGACCGGTCCGACCTGGTGGTGGGCTCGCTGGCCGCGCACAGCGCCGGCACCCCGCCCATCGCGGGCATCCTGCTGACCCTGAACGAGCGCCCCGGCGAGGAGATACTCACCCTGGCCGCCCGGCTCGCACCGGGGACCCCGGTCGTCTCGGTGGCCGGCGGCTCCTTCCCCACGGCGGCCGAACTCTTCACCCTCGAAGGGAAGTTGAACGCGGCGACGCCCCGTAAGGCGGAGACCGCGCTCGGCCTCTTCGAGCGCCATGTCGACACCGGCGCCCTGTTGGAACGGATCTCGGTGGCCCGCAGCGGCCGGGTCACGCCGATGATGTTCGAGCACGAACTGCTGGAGCAGGCCCGCTCCGACCGCAAGCGCGTGGTGCTGCCCGAGGGCACCGAGGAGCGGGTGCTGCGCGCGGCCGATGTCCTGCTGCGCCGCGACGTCTGCGACCTCACCCTCCTCGGCGATGTGGACACGATCCGCAAGAAGGCCGCCGACCTCGGCATCGACCTCGCCGAGACCCAGATCGTCGACCCGCACACCTCCGAGCTGCGCCAGGCGTTCGCCGAGCGGTACGCGCAGCTGCGCGCGCACCGCGGGGTGACGGTGGAGCTGGCGTACGACGTCGTGGCGGACGTCAACTACTTCGGCACGCTGATGGTGCAGGAGGGGCTGGCCGACGGAATGGTCTCCGGGTCGGTGCACTCCACGGCGGCCACCATCCGCCCGGCCTTCGAGATCATCAAGACCAAGCCGGACGCCTCGATCGTCTCCTCGGTCTTCTTCATGTGCCTGGCCGACAAGGTCCTCGTCTACGGCGACTGCGCGGTCAACCCGGACCCGAACGCCGAGCAGCTCGCGGACATCGCGGTGCAGTCGGCGGTGACGGCGGCCCGCTTCGGCGTCGAGCCCCGGATCGCGATGCTCTCGTACTCCACCGGCACCTCCGGCTCCGGCGCCGACGTCGACAAGGTGCGCGAGGCGACCGAGCGGGTGCGGGCCGAGCGGCCGGAGCTGCGGGTGGAGGGGCCGATCCAGTACGACGCGGCGGTCGAGCCGTCCGTCGCGGCGACCAAGCTGCCGGAGTCGGAGGTGGCCGGGCAGGCCACCGTCCTGATCTTCCCGGACCTGAACACGGGCAACAACACCTACAAGGCCGTGCAGCGCTCGGCGGGCGCGGTGGCGGTCGGCCCGGTGCTCCAGGGTCTGCGCAAGCCGGTCAACGACCTCTCCCGGGGCGCGCTGGTCCAGGACATCGTCAACACGGTGGCGATCACGGCGATCCAGGCGCAGGGCGAGGAGCGCCCCGCATGACGACTCCCTCCATCCCCCAGCACGAAGGTACGGCCCCTGTGGAACCGCATCGCGTCCTCGTCCTCAACTCCGGCTCCTCGTCGGTGAAGTACCAGCTCCTCGACATGCGCGACCGCTCGCGGCTCGCCTCCGGCCTGGTCGAGCGGATCGGCGAGGAGACCTCGCGCCTCGTGCACACCCCGCTGGCCGGCGGCGGCGCCGAGCCCCGGGAGCGTACGGGCCCGATCGCGGACCACGACGCGGCGCTGAAGGCGGCGGCCGAGGAGCTGGCGGCGGACGGGCTCGGCCTGGACTCCCCCGAACTCGCGGCCATCGGGCACCGGGTGGTGCACGGCGGGCTGAAGTTCTCCGCGCCGACCGTGATCACCGACGAGGTGCTCACGGAGATCGAGCGCCTCGTCCCGGTCGCCCCGCTGCACAACCCGGCCAACATCACCGGCATCCGTACGGCGCAGGCGCTGCGCCCGGACCTGCCGCAGGTCGCCGTCTTCGACACGGCGTTCCACACGACGATGCCGGAGTCGGCCGCCCGGTACGCGATCGACGTGGAGACCGCCGACGCGCACCGCATCCGCCGCTACGGCTTCCACGGCACGTCCCACGCGTATGTGTCGAGGAAGACGGCCGAGCTGCTGGGCAAGGCACCGGAGGACGTCAACGTCATCGTGCTGCACCTGGGCAACGGGGCCTCGGCCTCGGCGGTCGCGGGCGGGCGGTGCGTGGAGACGTCCATGGGGCTGACCCCCTTGGAGGGGCTCGTGATGGGTACGCGCTCCGGGGACATCGATCCGGCGGTCGTCTTCCACCTGAAGCGGGTGGCGGGCATGTCGACGGACGAGGTCGATGTCCTGCTCAACAAGAAGAGCGGGCTGGTCGGGCTCTGCGGCGACAACGACATGCGGGAGATCCGCCGCCGGATCGAGGAGGGCGACGAGCAGGCCGCGCTCGCCTTCGACATCTACATCCACCGGCTGAAGAAGTACATCGGCGCGTACGCGGCGGTGCTCGGCCGGGTGGACGCGGTGGCGTTCACGGCGGGGGTCGGGGAGAACTCGGCCCCGGTGCGGGAGGCTGCCATCGCGGGTCTGGAGGAGTTCGGTCTCGCGGTGGACGCCGGCCTCAACGCCGTACGGTCCGGTGAGCCGCGGCTGATCTCTCCGGAGTACGCACGGGTCGCGGTCGCCGTGGTGCCGACGGACGAGGAGCTGGAGATCGCCGGCCAGACGTTCGCGCTCGTCGAGGGACCGTAAATCCTGAGATGGGCCGAGTCGACAACTGAGCACCCCCGCGCCCCTTTGTATCTTCCACCAGACGGAATATTCCGCAGCGAAACAAACCGATAGGATCCGCCTCATGCGCCGTTCCAAAATCGTCTGCACCCTCGGTCCCGCCGTCGACTCCCATGAGCAGCTCGTCGCTCTGATCGAGGCCGGCATGAGCGTGGCCCGTTTCAACTTCAGTCACGGCACCCACGAGGAACACCAGGGCCGGTACGACCGTGTCCGCAAGGCGGCCGCCGAGACCGGCCGCGCGGTGGGCGTCCTCGCCGACCTCCAGGGCCCGAAGATCCGGCTGGCGAAGTTCGCCGAGGGCCCGGTCGAGCTGGTCCGCGGGGACGAGTTCACCATCACCTCCGAGGACGTCCCCGGCGACAAGTCGATCTGCGGCACGACCTACAAGGGTCTGCCCGGCGACGTCACCAAGGGCGACCCGATCCTGATCAACGACGGCAACGTCGAGCTGAAGGTCGTCGAGGTCGTCGGCCCCCGGGTCAAGACCATCGTCATCGAGGGCGGTGTCATCTCCGACCACAAGGGCATCAACCTGCCCGGCGCGGCGGTGAACGTCCCCGCGCTCTCCGAGAAGGACGTCGAGGACCTGCGCTTCGCCCTGCGGATGGGCTGCGACCTGGTCGCCCTCTCCTTCGTCCGGGACGCCGAGGACGTCAAGGACGTCCACAAGGTGATGGACGAGGAGGGCCGCCGGGTCCCCGTCATCGCCAAGGTGGAGAAGCCGCAGGCGGTCGAGCACATGGAGGGCGTCGTCATGGCGTTCGACGGTGTGATGGTGGCCCGCGGTGACCTGGCGGTCGAGTACCCGCTGGAGAAGGTCCCGATGGTGCAGAAGCGCCTCATCGAGCTGTGCCGCCGCAACGCCAAGCCGGTGATCGTGGCGACCCAGATGATGGAGTCGATGATCACCAACTCGCGGCCGACCCGCGCCGAGGCGTCCGACGTCGCCAACGCGATCCTGGACGGCGCGGACGCGGTCATGCTGTCCGCCGAGTCGTCGGTGGGCGCGTACCCGATCGAGACGGTCAAGACGATGTCGAAGATCGTCTGCGCCGCCGAGGAGGAGCTGCTCTCCAAGGGCCTCCAGCCGCTGGTCCCGGGCAAGAAGCCCCGTACGCAGGGCGGCTCGGTGGCCCGCGCGGCCTGCGAGATCGCGGACTTCCTGGACGGCAAGGCCCTGGTCGCCTTCACCCAGTCCGGCGACACCGCCCGCCGCCTCTCCCGCTACCGCACGGCCCAGCCGATCCTCGCCTTCACCACGGACGAGGGCACCCGCAACCAGCTGGCCCTGAGCTGGGGCGTCGAGTCGCACGTGGTCCCGCACGCGGACAACACCGACGCGATGGTCGACCTGGTCGACGCGGAGCTGCTCAAGCTCAACCGCTACAACAACGGCGACACGATGATCATCACGGCCGGTTCGCCCCCCGGCATCCCCGGCACCACGAACATGGTCCGGGTCCACCACCTGGGCGGCGAGCAGGGCTAGTCCCGCAGCCGCACCGATCCCGAGGGGCGGTGTTCCGGAGCGATCCGGGACACCGCCCCTCGGCGTTCGCAGTGCTGTGCCTCTCAGGTCGTACGGGCGAAGTCGCCGCCGACCTCGTACGTCGTCCCGTCGGCGGTCCTGGCCGTGGCCCGGTACGTGTCCGGCGCGGCGTCGCGGCCGCCCGGGGCGTGGTCGTACTGCCCGGCGAAGACATGTGTCCCGGCCGGGACCGTGCGGCCGGCCCTGAGCGTCCAGCGGTGGACGAGGACGCCGTCCCGCTCGCGTACGGAGAGGTCGAAGTCCCCGTCCGGCCGGGTCTGCCAGGTGCCGGTGGAGCGGACCTGGCCGGTCTGCGGCACGAGCAGTTCCACGGTGAGCGCGGTGAGCGGCTCCTGGGACTTGAGGGTGACCTCGCTCTGCGCCCAGTCCGGGTTGTCCTCGGGGGCGATGGAGCCGTCCGCCCAGAGCGGGCCGTCGGTGGTGGAGAGGCGGCGGCCTGGCGTGGGCGCGGGGCTCGTCGTGGTCTCCCGGGGCGCGGGCGTGACCCGCTCCTCAGGTCGTTCCTCCTGTACGACGGACGAACCCGGTACGTCGTCGGGCCCCTGGACCACCGAGGCCACGGCGAAGCCGCCGACCACACACGCCCCGGCCGCGGCGAGTCCGGCGAGGGCGATCCTGGGCCAGCCGAAACGGGTCCGGCGGGCGGGGGCGCCCCGGGTCCGAGGCCGGGCGCGCTCGATACGGGCGAGCATCCGGGCCCGGTCCGGCTCGTGCGACCGGGCCGCCTCCCGCAGCTCCCCGGGCAGGTCGCTCATCGTTCTCCCCTTCCCGCGAGTTCGAGCGAGGTCCGGCCGCCCAGCAGCCGTTCGAGCTCGGCCATCCCCTTGGAGGTCTGGCTCTTGACGGTGCCGACGGATATCCCGAGGGCCAGGGCGGTGTCCCTCTCCGACAGGTCGAACGCGTGCCGCAGCACGACGCACGCCCGCTTCCGGAAGGGCAGTTTCCCCAGCGCCTGCCGCACATCGAGGACCGCCGCCACGTCCGGTCCCTCCGCCGGGTCGCCGCGCCGGGACCAGAAGAGCGCGACGCGGTGGCGTTCGCGTACGGCCGCGCGGATCCGGCTGCGGGCCATGTTGGCGACGACCCCACGGGCGTACGCGACGGGGTGCTCGGCCGCACGGACCCGGTCCCAGCGGTCCCAGAGCGCCACCAGCGCGTCCGCCGCGAGGTCATCGGCTGCGGCCGCCTCGCCCGTCAGCAGGTGGGCGAGGCGCGCGAGTTCGGCGTAGTGGCGGTCGAAGAAGTCATGGAACTCCGCGGACGCGTCGTCAGCCACGCCCCGAACCCCTCCCTCGTACGTGCGGATCGCTGCCTGCTTCGCCTACTTCATCCCCGCGCCGATGTCCGGGGTGCCGGTGACCAGGAAGGTGGTCGCCGGGAGGGAGCCGTCGGCCCGGCGGGGCCCGTACGCAGTGGTGGGATCGGTGCGGAGGCCTGCAGGGCGCGTCTGCCCGGTGTCCCAGGTGTTGGCGGCCGAGACGACGCGCCGGGAGAGCTTCGCGGCGCCGGTCGCGTTGTCCACGGCGAGGTTACGGGAGAGGCGGGCGGGCGAGGAGGCGAAGTAGTAGCCGGAGGCGCCGTTGGCGTAGGCGGTGTTGCGGTGCAGCCGCAGGGCGCCGGGGTTGCTGTTCTCCGTGAAGCCGTGCTTGCTGTTGCCCCAGGCGGCGTTGCCGGTGACGACGTGCGCGGCGCTCGCCCCGCCGCCGCCGAGCTTGAAGCCGTTGCCGTTGCCCTCGAAGGCGGAGTCGTTCCAGCGGTCGACCCCGTTCCCGTACGCCCAACTGCGCTCGATCCGGACAGGGCTGGCCCACTGCCAGAGGTCGATGCCGTCGTCGGCGTTGTGGTAGAGCCGCGCGCCGACGACCTTGTTTCCGGTGCCGGAGCCGAACTTGACGGCGAGGCCGTCGGCGTTCTGGCCGTGGTTCCGGGCGTCGTAGTTGCCGTACGAGTCCAGGTTCTCGATCAGGTTGTCCGTCGTGCCCTCGCCGCGCAGCGTGAAGCCGGAGTCGCCGTTGCCGTGGGTGGTGAGGTTGCGGAAGATCCCGCCGGTGGACGAGGTCACGACGACGCCGTGGGCGCCGGAGTTGCGGAACGTCAGGTCCGACAGGGTCCAGTGGTCGCCGCCTATCGCGACCAGCCACTCCCCCTTCGGCAGCTTGGACCCGTCGACGACCGCCTTCTCCGTCCCGTGGGCGGTGACGGTGATGCGGCGCTGCGCGGTCCCGTTCGCCTGGCTCTTGAGGCTCTTGGCGGGGTGGTACGTACCGCCGCGCAGCTGGATGGTGGTGCCGGGGCCCGCGGCGGCGAACGCCTTCTCCAGCTGGGCCGTGGTGGAGACGACGACGGCCTCGGCGGCGCTCGCGTCATCGGGGGCCGTGGCCGCCCAGACGCCCACACCCCCCGCCGCGACGGCGACGGCCACGGCGGCCGAGAGCGTACGGGTCCTGCGGTGTCGTCCTCTGCTGGTGCTCACGTGGGGTGGTTCCTTCGCTCGGTCGGATCGGCAGGGGTCGGCGGGGCAGGTCGGTGCCTGGCCCGTGTCCCCTGGTTGCCGCCGCTCGCGGAAAGGTTGCCGGGGCGTGAGAGAAAAGAATGAGGCGCCTGATGCCGGACTGCGGAGCGGCATGGGCAAAGCGGATGAGCAGGCCGAGGCGCCCTGCGGGCGGCCTGGGTAGCGTGGTCGGCGTGAGCGCGCAGCCCGGGATCACCCAACGGGATCTCCGCAACAGATCGAAAGAGATCATGGACGCCGTGCAGAACGGCCAGGCGTTCACGGTGACACGCGACGGTCACCGCATCGGCGAGCTGATCCCCCTGCGGCGACGGAGACGTTTCGTACCCCGCGCGGAGTTCTCGGAGTTGTCCCGATCGTCCCCGGACATCTCGCTCGATGCCTTCCGTGAGGATCAGGACGTCACCGCCGAGCAGGCGCAGGACGACCGGCACGCCGGCTGAGCCCCCTGTTCACGACCACCCCCGACGACTTCAAGGGACTGGACGAGCTGCTCACCGTGGTGCCGGTGACGCGGCCCGCTGTTCTCCACGACGGATGACCGTGGGCTGTACCCCTCACGAGGGGTACAGCCCGCGGCTCTGTGCGGCTCCCGGACGGGATCAGGTGGCGGCGGCTAGCTGCGGCCGCCCTCCAGGTAGTTCTGCAGGCCCGGGACCTTGAGCGTGCCGCCGAACTGGCCGGCCTGCGTGACCTTGACCTTGGTGAAGAAGGCGAAGGGCACGTTCAGGGGCGGCGGAGTCTGCGGGTTGAAGGTGATCGGGATGAGGCCGAAGAGGTTGCCCTTCAGCTCCTCCGTGTACATCGTCACCGTGCCGTTGCGGATGGTCGACGTGGAGCCCGGACGCGACTTCACGTGGCCCGTGGTGCCCGCCGGTCCGACGGTGAGCTGGTGCAGGTCCTTGATGTCGATGGAGCTCGCGGTGAACTTCAGCACCTTCTTGATGCTGCCGTCCGCCCTCTTCACCTCGACGATGCCTTTGTAGTCCAGGCCGTTGAGCGTGAGCAGCGAGGACTCCAGGACCCACGGTTCGGCCGGGAGCAGCGGGATGCCGGGCTCCAGGGACGCCGCGGCGAGGGCCTCCGGGTCGGGTTCGGGGCAGGGGAAGCGCGGCTTGGCGCCGTCGGGGATGTCCTCGTCCTTCTTGGGGTCGAGTCCCTTGACGTCGTCGTCGAGCTCCTTGACGTCCTTGCCCGCCTTCTCGGCGGCCTCGCGGATCGCATCGGCCGTCCCGTCGGCTTCTTCCTTCGCCTGGTCGGAGGCGTCCTTCGCGGGGACGTTCGCCGGGTCCTTCGCCTCGTCCTTCTCCGGAGCCTTCGGCTTGTCGGCCGGCTTCGGGGAGTCGGCCGTGGGGCTCGGGGACGGGCTCGCCGTCTCCTCGGGCTTCTCCTCGGCCTTGCCCTTGTCCGGGTCGAAGAGGTCCTTGAGGGCGTCGCCCAGGCCCAGCGGGTCGAGCGGGTTCTTCGACTTGGTGGGCGTCGGGGTGGGGCTCGGCTCCTCGGCGGGCTTCCCGGCAGGCTTCTCGTCGGCCGTGTCGGGCTTCTGCCCCCCGTCAGGCTTCTCGCCGGCCGCCGGGTCCTCGGTGGCCGTGGCGCTCTCCGTGGGCTTCGGGGTCGCGCCGTCGCCTACGCCCGGCTCCTCGCCCTTGTCCGGCTCGTCCGTGGGCGTCGCCGACGGGGTCGGGGTGGCCTTCGGGGACTCGGACGCGGACGGGTCGGGCTCGTCGGACCGGGTGACGCAGGGGCCCGGGGCGAAGGGGATGTCGGGGTTGCCGTCGGCCATGGCGAGCTTGGGCGTGAGGCCCATGCCGACGAAGACGGCGGTCGGCATCGCGGCAAGAGCGAAGGCCTTCTTCCCGCTCGGCATGTGCAGCTTCGTCAGCAGCGACTTCTTGGGGGCCGCGTGGCGGGGCCCTTTGCGTACCGGGAGAACCTCGTCCGCGTACGCATGCGGCTGCTGTTGCTCGTCACCCCGCACGGTGTGTCCCCCCGTCGTAGCCGGAGGCCGCGTCGTGGTCGCCCGCCGGCTGCTGCGGAACGGCGGCGCCGTGCAGGGCGCCCTCGGGGGCGTACCCGCTCTCCGGCTGCTGCTTGTCCAGCGACGACGGGGCGGCCTGCGGGTCCGCTCCGTCGGCCGCCGGCTCGCCCGGCGCCCAGGAAATGGACAGGGCTCCGCCGATGAGCGCGAGGAGGAATCCGATGACGAAGCCGCCGATGTTGGCGACGGGTATGGAGATCAGCGCGAGAAGAATGGCCGCGACCCCGGCGAAGACCCGGACGATGCTGTGGAACCACATCGTCAGGCCCAGCGTGATCAGCAGGACCCCGATGATGAGGGATCCGGCGCCGGCGGTGGTGGACATAGCCAGCGTCATGTTGCCGAGGTGGAGATCGGCGTACGGGAAGTAGGCGATGGGCGCACCGCCCAGCATGGTGAACAGACCCGCCCAGAACGGCCGGTTACCCCGCCAGGTACGGAATCCCCGCCGGTAGACGGTGAGGTTGTGCTCGTTCTGCCCTGTGGACTCGGGGCTCATGGAAAACAGCTCCCTGGAACCGGTACTGCTGTGAGAGGAGAAAGGGTGGGCGGCCGGAAGGCCCGCGCGGGACGTTCCGACCACCCGGGCGAGTGCTTAGAAGCATTCCTTGACGCCCGTGTGCAACCTCAGCTTGAGGTCACTGAGCTTGAAGGTTCCGGCCGTGGTCGCCCACGCCGTCTGCCTCACCTTCGTCAGGACAGCCCTGTCGGCACGCTGCGCAAAGCCCTCCGACTTGGCCTGGGTGCCGGGCTGGACGCCAATGCTCCCTTCCTTGCCCTCCTGCTTCAGCGAGCCGGTCGCGACGCCGATGTCGATGTTCTCGAAGGCGGCGTCCGCGTCGAGCTGTGCGACGTCCAGGTAGAGATTGGTCGCCAGAACCGGCTTGTCCGGGTTCGTACCGGCCCGCAGCTGAAGGCTGACGTTGCCGATGCCGGGCACCTTCGGCGTGACCACCGACTGGCACATGTTGGTGATCTTGGCGCTGCTGAAGCCCGACACCGCGACCGCGTGCGCGGCGTCCTTGCCCTCAAGGTCTTTGCCGACCGCGACACTGCCGTACTGGACGAAGTTCCGGCCGTCCAACTCGTCGGTGCTGACCTTGAAGCTCTGGCCGGACACGCTGAAGGACGCGGCCAGCGCGCCCTGCGCGAGACCGACACCCACAGCTGCGGTCGCGACGACGCTCGGCACCATGACCAGAGCGAAACGCTTCCATCTCGTCCCACCGCGAACCTGGGAACTCATAACTTGCTCCTTCTTCTCGGACGTACATCTCCGGGCGGGTGGGAAACCCGTCCTGGGATGGGAGAAGTGCTACGTCCTCGGGAAGGAGAGCGCCCGCAGGCGGAGGCATGTACCGCATCCGCTGCACCGGCGTTCACCCCCGAGCGACAAACCACTGGCTGCACGGTGTGTACAGCCGGTCGGACAGGCCCCGTCTGTCGGCGGGAACCCCCCTGTCCACGGCCGGCGCCACTGCCGCCGGCCCACTCGGTGGGGACCCAACAGGCCCCTCGGCACCGGCTGGAGACCGGGCCGAAGGTATGGGACCGAGCGTGGCCGATCGTGGTCCATTCGGCGCCGCCGCACAAGGGGGGTCGTTACTTGCCAGTAACGACCTGATAACCGTGGCGCGACCGGGCGACATCATGCGGCCACACAGGGTGGCACGAAAGGGACATCGAAATAGCGGGAAACTCAATGGAAGCAGGACAGAGCGACCCCGTCGACTTACTGCCAG
This sequence comes from Streptomyces cyaneofuscatus, assembly GCF_000718135.1. GTDB lineage: Bacteria > Actinomycetota > Actinomycetes > Streptomycetales > Streptomycetaceae > Streptomyces > Streptomyces cyaneofuscatus. Next base: position 76,306 of record NZ_JOEM01000014.1, read on the forward strand.
TAACAGCACGTCTTATTGTCAAGTTTTGGTAAAGCGGCGGTGACTCTTAGCGTTCGGACGGCAAAACGGCCGCGATACCCGAGGGGCATCACGGCCGTCTTGTCACATCGGAACAACCGGCTCGCGGTCAGAACAGAACACGCGCCAGCGAGGTACGCGCGGCGGTGACCCGGGGGTCGTCCGGGCCGATCACCTCGAAGAGCTCCAGCAGCCGCAGCCGGGCGGTGTTCCGGTCGTCGCCGGTGGTGCGGCGGACCGCCTCGACGAGCCGGCCGAAGGCGTCCTCGACATGGCCGCCGACCAGATCCAGGTCGGCGGCGGCGAGCTGGGAGGTCACGTCGTCCGGATTGTCCGCCGCGTCCTTGCGGACCGCGTTCGGGTCCATCGTCTGGACGCGGGCCAGCAGCTCCGCCTGGGCCAGGCCGAGCTTGGCCTCCGGGTTGGCCGGGTCGTCGGCGAGCACGTTCTTGTACGCCTGTACGGCGCCGCCGAAGTCGTTGGCGTCGAGGGCGGAGGCGGCGGCCTCCAGCAGGTGGTCGTACGGACCGGCCGGCACCTCGGCCGGGGCGGCGTCCGGCGACGCGTTCGGATCGACGGCGATCCCGGTGAGGCCGAACCGCTCCTCGCCGACCTGGATCAGCTGGTCCAGCGTCTCGCGGATCTGGGCTTCGGGGGCCGCGCCCTGGAAGAGCGGGAGGGCCTGCCCGGCGACGACGGCGAAGACCGCCGGGATGCCCTGGATGCCGAACTGCTGCATCAGCATCTGGTTGGCGTCGACATCGACCTTGGCCAGCAGGAAGCGGCCGTTGTACTCGACGGCCAGGCGCTCCAGCAGGGGGCCCAGCTGCTTGCACGGCTCGCACCACTCGGCCCAGAAGTCGATGACGACCGGGACCTCGGCGGAGCGCTGGAGGACATCGCGCTCGAAGCCTGCTTCATCGACGTCGATCACCAGGGCGGCGGGCGCCACGGCGCCGGCGCCCCCTGTACGGGCGGCCTGCGCGCGGGCCTGCTCCGCCTTGGCCTTGGCCTCGCCGGCCGCCTTGACGGCGGCGAGGTCGACGACGCCGCTCATGGACATGTTCCTAGGCTGCATACGTACATCCTCCCCCCTGAGCACGCCGTTCCGGAAAGCGATACGGGAACCGGGCCGGTCCGCGGCACCGGCCGGTGTGCCGGGCGGGCGGACGAAGACGGTTCCCAGGGCCCTGAAGAACCCCGGCGGGGCTCCGAAAAGACCCCGGTGGAACAGAGACGGGCCCCGATGAGACCCGGTGGACCTTCCGGATCCCCATCCGGCCGTGTCCGTGCGGCCCCGGGTCCCCACCCGGCGCCTGGGCCTCGGTGAAGGCCCTGGTGGCTGTCGCTCGTTCGTTCCGTGGCGTACGGGGCGGGCCTGCCGCCTTCCTTACGCTACGACCCGTAGCGTAACTGCCGATCAGCCCGCCGGAACAGGCCCTCCCGGTGATCTGTCTCACGGAACCCGGGGCGGACCGGACGTGCCTACCGGCCGGTATGGTCGCCGCATCATGAGCAGCACCGACCCCCAGACCGCCCGAACAGGGCGCCCTCGCTCCACCGCCGCCGATGCCGCGATCCTGGAGGCGACGCGCGCCTCCCTGGTCGACCTCGGCTGGTCGAAGCTGACCATGGGCGATGTGGCGGCCCGGGCCGGCGTCGCCAAGACGACCCTCTACCGGCGGTGGGCGGGGAAGAACGAGCTGGTGGTGGACGCGGTCGCCGTCCTCTTCGACGAGCTGGAGCTCCCCGACCGGGGCAGCCTGGCCGCCGATGTGCAGGGGGTGGTGCTCCAGTTCGCCGCCCTGCTGGAGCGGCCGGAGACCCGGACGGCGCTGATGGCGGTGGTGGCCGAGTCCACCCGGGACGACTCGCTGCGGGTGCGGATCCGGGACTCGATCGTGGACCGGCAGAAGCGGCTGGTGCTGGAAGGCCGGCAGCGTGCGCAGCGGCGGGGCGAACTGCCCGTCGAGCCGGACGCGGTGGTGGCGGACCGCACCGCCGACCTGATCTTCGACGTGATCGCGGGTGCGGTGGTGCACCGGATGCTGGTGAGCGCCGAGCCCGTCGACACGGACTGGGCCCGGCAGTTCACCCTGCTGCTGCTGTCAGGGCTGGGGGCGGGAACGATGGAACGGCGCCCTGGGAGTTGATGCCCCCGGGACGCCGTTCCCCTGTTCACGGCGGTCTCACGCGGTGCGCGGCACCGGTCACCACCGCGTCAGATGCTCCACATCGGACACGTGGAAGCGCCCGTAGCCGAACATCTCACCGAGAGCCTCGTACTGGGCGTACTGGGCATCCGAGATCGGCACCCGGCAGGCGCCCAACACCCGGAGGAGGAGCCGGAAGCCGAGGTCGGGATCGACCTGCGCGGCGACCAGCTCCAGGGCCCGGACCACCTCGCCCGGCTCGTGACCGAAGAACGTCTCAGCCTTCGCCGCCAGGGAGGGCTCCGCCGCCGCGATGGCCGCCACAACGGCCCGGACCGAGTCCTCGGACGCCGCTACCGCCTCGATTACCAACGTCCCCGCCGGATCGGCCTGCCGCGCCTGTTCGGAGCAGACGGCCGCGACGTGGCGCAGCCAGTCCCGCCCGTCGACGCCGAAGTAGGCGAGGTTGTACCCGCCCTCCGAGGCGACCGTCCACACGGTGGCGATGACCTCGGTGGACAGGGAGGACTGTTCGAGGCGCACCGCGTCGGCCAGGATCGCCCGGGCAGCCTCTCCCGCCGGCTCGCCCAAGTGCCCCAGGGCGGCGTCCGTGATGGTCTGGTCGACGGTCCGGTCGTAGGACCACGGCCCGGCGAAGAACTTGGTCAGCCGGCTGAGACCGAAGTCCCACTCGGTCTGGCGCGGTGCCATGGTTCCCTCTTTCGGTTCGGGTGAGCCGGTCGTCAGACCTGGTAGCGGCCCGGTGCGAAGAGGTGGAGGTGGTCCGCCACCCAGGCCGACGTGCGCTCCAGCCCCTCCTCCAGGGTGACTTCGGGTTCCCATTCTGCCCACTCACGGGCCCGGGTGTTGTCCGAAAGCAGCCGGTGCACCTCGCTGCCGGAGGGCCGCAGCCGCGCCGGGTCCACGACGATCTCGGCGTCCCGGCCGGAAGCGGCGATGAGAGCCTTCGCGAGATCCCCGATCGAAATCTCCTGACCGGTACCGAGGTTGACGCTCTCCCCCAGCGCCCGGTCGCAGTCGGCCAGCGCCAGGAACCCGGCGGCGGTGTCGGTGACGTACGTGAAGTCGCGGGTCGGGGTCAGCGAGCCGAGCCGGATCTCCCGTGCGCCGGAGTGCAGTTGGGCCAGGATCGTGGGGATGACGGCACGGGCGGACTGGCGGGGCCCGTAGGTGTTGAAGGGCCGCACCACCGTCACCGGCAGCTCGAAGGCGTGCCAGTGCGACAGCGCCATCATGTCCGCGCCGATCTTCGAGGCGGAGTACGGCGACTGCGGCTGGAGCGGGTGGCCCTCGCTGATCGGGGCGGTCAGCGCGGACCCGTACACCTCGCTGGTGGAGGTGTGCAGGAGACGGCGTACGGAGTGGCGGCGGCAGGCCTCGGCGATGTTCTCGGTGCCGACGACGTTCGTACGGACGTACGCTCCCGGCGCGTCGTAGCTGTACGGGATGCCGATCAGCGCGGCGAGGTGGAAGACCGTGTCGCACCCCGCCACCGCGTCCATCACGCGGCCCGCGTCACCGACGTCTCCGGCGATGAACTCGACCGGGCTGTGCGGGTCCTGGAGGTAGCGGGCGAGGTGGCCCTTGTCGGCGTACGGCTTGTAGTGGACGAACGCCCTCACCCGGGCGCCTCGTTGTACGAGAAGGTCCACGAGGGTGGAGCCGATGAAGCCCTCGGCTCCGGTGACCAGGACGGTCCGGCCGGTCCAGTCGGCGGTGGTGCTGTTCATGAGGTGAACTCCCTTGTATTGGTGGGTTGTCCGGCGAGGCGGATGACCGTCTCCGCCAGCAGGTCGGCGGCGCGCGCGTGGTTTCCCGGGTCGGCCGCGCGCCCCATCACGGCGAGCCGCGCCGGGTCCGCGAGCAGCGGGTCGATCAGTTCGGCCAGCCGGTCGGCGGTCGTCTCGGCGTCGGGGACGAGATGGGCGGCACCGGCCTCGGAGAGGACCCGGGCGTTGTGGGTCTGGTGGTCGCCGGGCGCGTGCGGGTACGGGACGAGGACGGCGGGCACCCCGGTCGTCGCCAGCTCCGCGATCGTGGCCGAGCCCGCCCGGCAGACCACCAGGTCGGCCACCGCGTAGGCGAGGTCCATCCGGTCGAGGTAGGGCACCGCCTGGGCGACGGGGCCGGAAGCAGCGTCGGTCGGCTGCTGACGGGCCTCCCCCTGCGCGGCGGCTCCCACGCCCGCGTCGACGAGCTTCCGCCGGGTCTCCGCCAGCGCGGCCGGGCCCGTCTTGATGAGCAGGTGGACGTCGGTCCGGTCCCGCCACCGGGCGGCGAGCCCCACCGCGGCCGCCGTCAGCCGAGCCGCGCCGAGGCTCCCGCCGTTGAAGAGGACCACCCGCGCCCCCTCGGGTATCCCGAACGCGCGCCGGGCCTCCGCGCGCAGCGCGGGCCGGTCCAGGGCGGCCAGCGAAGCGGCGATCGGCATGCCGACGGTCAGGGCCCGCTCACCGCCCGACAGATGGGCGCGGCTGCCGTCGAAGGCGACGGTGAGGTGTTCGGTGAGCCGGGCGGCGAACTGGTTGGCCCGGCCCGGGACCGCGTTGGACTCGTGGATCACGCTGGGCAGCCCGGCCATCTTCGCGCCGACGATCGCCGGGGCGCTCGGGTAGCCGCCCATGCCGACGACGACCTGCGCCTGCTGCCTGCGCAGGACCGAACGGGCCTGGGCGCCGGAGCGCAGCAGCGCGGCCGGGAGGAGGAAACGCTTCGCGCCGAGCGCGGGGTCGAAGGGGATCATGTCGACGGTGTGCAGCCGGTAGCCGGCGGCCGGGATCAGGGTCGTCTCCAGACCCCGTTCGGTGCCGATGAAGGAGATGACCGCGTCCGGGTCGGCGCGGCGCAGGGCCTCGGCGAGGGCGAGACCGGGGTAGATGTGGCCGCCGGTGCCGCCCGCACCGATCACGACGGAGAGTGGTGTGCGCATGGCCGCCACTCTCGGGAAGCGGCCTAAGAAGGTTCTAAGAGTCCGGTTTGGCAGGCTTCGGACTATGAACAGGATTCTGGTGGCCGAGGACGAGCCGGAAGTGCGGGCCGCTGTCGAGGACGGGCTGCGGATCGAGGGGTACGAGGTCCGGGGCGTCGGCGACGGGCTGGCCGCGCTGTCGGCGGTGGCCGCCTGGGAGCCGGACGCGGTGGTCCTGGACGTGATGATGCCGGTGCTCGACGGGCTGGCGGTCTGCCGGAGGCTGCGGGCGGTGGAGGACCGGACTCCGGTGCTGGTGCTGACCGCACTGTCGTCGGTGGCCGAGCGGGTGGACGGTCTTGAGGCGGGGGCCGACGACTATCTGGTGAAGCCGTTCGCGCTGGACGAACTGGTGGCACGCGTACGGGCGTTGCTCCGGCGGGCCGCGCCGCCCGCCCCGGACGGGGATCTCGCCTTCGCGGACCTGACCCTGGATCCGGTGGCGCGGACCGGGCGGCGGGCGGGGCGGCCCATGGAGTTCAGCCGCACGGAGGCCGCACTGCTGGAGCTGCTCCTGCGCCACCCCGGCCAGGTGCTCCCGCGCGAGGTGATCCTGGAGCGGGTCTGGGGACAGGACTTCGGGCCGGACTCCAACTCGCTCGCGGTGTACGTGGGTTACCTGCGGCGCAAGCTGGAGGCGGGCGGTGAGCCACGGCTCGTCCACACCGTGCACGGGCTCGGCTACCGGCTGGACGTGGCGTGAGCGGGGTGCGGCGGCTGGGCGCCCGGTGGCGAAGGAGGCGCCCCCTCCGTACGCGCCTCGCGCTGGCGGCCTCGGCGGCCGTGGCGCTCGTGGCCGTCGGGGTGTGCGCGGCGGCGTTCTTCGTCATCCGCTACGAGCTGCTGCACCAGCTGGACCTGTCCCTGACCCAGTCCGCGACCCGGGTGGTCCAGGAGAACCGGGGCGAGGGCCCGCAGATCATCGCCGGTGAGTGCCGCTTCCTCTCCGCGCCCGCGTGCGCCCAGGTCGTCCCGGCCGACCCGGCGGCGGACCCGGAGGCCGCCTATCTGCTGCCCGTCTCCGCCCCCGTACGGGAGGTGGCGGCGGGGACGCGGGCCCCGTACTTCAGCAATGTCACGCGCTTCGGGCAGCCCTTGCGGATGCTGACGACCCCGTTCGGGGACGGGCGGGCGCTCCAGGTGGCGCTGCGCGCGGACCCGGTGGAGAAGGGCGTGCGGCAGGCGGCGGTGCTGCTGGCGGCGGTCGGCGGGGCGGGGGTGCTGCTGGCGGGGCTGCTCGGGTACGCCGTCTCGCGTACCGGGCTCGCCCCGGTGGCCCGGCTGACCTCGACCGCCGAGCGGATCGCGGCGACCCGGGACCCGCGCCACCGCATCGAGCTGCCACCGGGGCCGCCGGGGCGGCAGGACGAGGTGACCCGGCTCGCGGCCAGCTTCAACACGATGCTCGGGGAGCTGGAGCAGTCGGTGAGCGCCCAGCGCCGGCTGGTCGCGGACGCCTCGCACGAGCTGCGGACCCCGCTGACGGCTCTGCGCACCAACGCGGAGCTGCTGGCCCGCGCGGACCGGCTGACGCCCGCGCAGCGGGAGCGGGCCTCGGGGGCGCTGGGGCGGCAGATCCGGGAGGTGACCGGGCTGGTGAACGACCTGATCGAGCTGGCCCGGGACGAGGAGCCGCTGCCGCTGGTGGAGGAGGTGCGGATCGCTGAGCTGGCGGAGCACACGGTGGCCATGGCCCGGACGCACTGGCCGCGCCTGCGCTTCGAGCTGGAGGTCGGCCCCGGTGCGGCGGAGGCGGTCCGGCCCGGGGTGCCGGCGCGGCTGGCCCGGCTGCTGACCAACCTGCTGGACAACGCGGCCAAGTTCAGCCCGCCGGACGCGCCGGTCGAGGTGGCGCTGACCGCGTACGGGGACGGAAGCGGGGACGGCCTTGAGCTGACGGTCCGGGACCACGGGCCGGGGATCGCGGCCGAGGATCTCCCGTACGTCTTCGACCGCTTCTACCGCGCCGAGGCCGCCCGCGCTCTCCCCGGCTCGGGGCTGGGGCTCGCGATGGCCCGGCAGATCGCCCGCGCGCACGGGGCGGAGCTGACCGCGAGCGCGGCGCCGGGCGGCGGGGCGCTGTTCACGGTGGTGTTCGGCGGGGAGGGCCCGTAGGAGCCAAGGGGATCTCAAGGGCCCTCCCTCCGTAGAGAGCATCAGAAGCCCGGCGGCTCCGTGTACGTGCCCCACTCCTCGCGCAGCGCCTCGCAGATCTCGCCGAGCGTGGCCTCGGCCCGTACCGCGTCCAGCATCGGCGCGATCATGTTCGAGCCGTCGCGGGCGGCGGCGAGCATCGCGTCCAGCGCGGCGCTCACCTTCGCGTCGTCGCGGGCGGCCTTGCGGGCGGTGAGCTGGCTGACCTGGTCGCGCTCCACCTCGTGGCTGACCCGGAGGATCTCCAGGTCGCCGGTGACGGAGCCGTGGTGGACGTTGACGCCGACGACCCGCTTGTCACCCTTCTCCAGGGCCCGCTGGTACTGGAAGGCGGACTCGGCGATCTCGCCGGTGAACCAGCCGTCCTCGATACCGCGCAGGATGCCGGAGGTCATCGGGCCGATGGGGTGCTGCCCGTCGGGGTGGGCCCGGGTGCCGCGTTCCCTGATCTGGTCGAAGATCTTCTCGGCCTCGGCCTCGATCCGGTCGGTGAGCTGCTCCACGTACCAGGAGCCGCCCAGCGGGTCGGCCACATTGGCGACGCCGGTCTCCTCCATCAGCACCTGCTGGGTGCGCAGCGCGATCTCGGCGGCCTGCTCGGAGGGGAGGGCGAGGGTCTCGTCCAGGGCGTTGGTGTGGAGCGAGTTGGTGCCGCCGAGCACGGCGGACAGGGCTTCGACGGCCGTCCGTACGACGTTGTTGTACGGCTGCTGCGCGGTGAGGGAGACCCCGGCGGTCTGGGTGTGGAAGCGGAGCCACTGCGCCTTGTCGGTCTTGGCGCCGTACGTCTCCTTCATCCAGCGGGCCCAGATGCGGCGGGCGGCGCGGAACTTGGCGATCTCCTCGAAGAAGTCGAGGTGGGCGTCGAAGAAGAAGGAGAGCCCGGAGGCGAAGGTGTCGACGTCCAGGCCCCGGGAGAGGCCGAGCTCCACATAGCCGAAGCCGTCCGCGAGGGTGTACGCCAGCTCCTGCGCGGCCGTCGCCCCGGCCTCGCGGATGTGGTAGCCGGAGACGGAGAGCGGCTTGTAGGCGGGGATGGAGGAGGCGCAGTGCTCCATCAGGTCGCCGATGAGGCGCAGGTGGGGCTCGGGCTGGAAGAGCCACTCCTTCTGCGCGATGTACTCCTTGAAGATGTCGGTCTGGAGCGTGCCGTTGAGCACCCCCGGGTCGACGCCCTGGCGCTCGGCGGCGACCAGGTACATGCAGAAGACCGGGACGGCGGGGCCGCTGATCGTCATGGAGGTCGTGACGTCACCGAGCGGAATGTCCTTGAACAGGATCTCCATGTCGGCGGCGGAGTCGATGGCGACCCCGCAGTGGCCGACCTCGCCGAGCGAGCGCGGTTCGTCGGAGTCGCGGCCCATCAGGGTCGGCATGTCGAAGGCGACGCTGAGGCCGCCGCCGCCCGCCGCGAGGATCATCTTGTACCGCTCGTTGGTCTGCTCGGCGTTGCCGAAGCCGGCAAACTGGCGGATGGTCCACGTACGGCCCCGGTAGCCGGTCGGGTGCAGGCCCCGGGTGAAGGGGTACTCCCCCGGCCAGCCGATCCGCTCGAACCCCTCGTACGTGTCGCCGGGGCGCGGCCCGTAGACCGGCTCCACCGGGTCCCCGGAGAGCGTGGTGAAGTCCGCGTCACGCTTGCGGGCCTTGTCGTAACGGGCCTGCCAGCGGAGGCGGCCTTCCTCGATCGCGTCAGCGTCCATACCTTCGAATTTACTAGGACGTCCTAGTAAATGTCGATGGCAAACCGCCCGGCGCTTTTGCGCGGGGCGGTGGGGGTGCCGTGCCGGTCAGGCTTTGGCGGGCTCCGTGGCGGGCTTGGTGACCAGCGCCTGGGCCTCGCGGCTGACCTTCGGCTCCACGAAGAAGGAGGCGAAGGGGATGCAGCCGGCCGCCAGCACCCACAGGAGCTTGCCGAACGGCCATTTCGCCTTGGAGCCGAGGTCGAAGGCGAAGATGACGTAGACGATGAACAGCACGCCGTGGATCTGGGAGATCACCATGGTGTCGCCGGTGTCGAAGGCGTACTTCGCGATGATCGCCACCGTGAAGACGAGAAGCCAGATGGCGGTGACGTAAGCCATCACCCGGTAGCGGGTGAGCACGTTCTGTTTCATGGACACGAGCGTAACGGGACGGGCGGGGCGATCTTCGCGCACCCCCCGGGCCGTGTTCACCCCTCGTCGAAGTCCTGCGCCGCCACCCGCAGCGGCCGGAGCATCGCGAAGATCTCCGCGCACTCCTCCGCGTCGTACACCCCGAGCCCGAAGTCCATGGCGACCAGGTCCTCGGTGGCCGACTCGACGACCTCGCGCCCCTTGTCGGTGATGGAGGCGAGCGTTCCGCGCCCGTCGTTGGGGTTGGGGCGCTTGCTGACCAGGCCGGACTTCACCAGCCGGTCCACCGTGTTGGTGACCGAGGTGGGGTGCACCATCAGCCGCTCGCCGATCTTGGACATCGGCAGCTCGCCCGCCTTGGAGAAGGTGAGCAGCACCAAGGCCTCGTACCGTGCAAAGGTCAGACCGTACGGCTTGACGACCGCGTCCACCTCCGCGAGCAGGATCTGCTGCGCCCGCATGATCGAGGTGATCGCCCCCATGGAGGGCACGGGCCCCCAGCGCTGATGCCAGAGTTCCTCGGCACGGGCGATGGGATCGAAAGGAAGGCTGAGCGGCTTCGGCACGGCACCGACCTTACCGACTGGTCATATGCCGGTCAGCCCCGTCTCGCCTTTCGGTATCGGACATCCGTCCGGGGGCCGTACGGCGGACCTCGGCGACGACGAGGAGCGCGACGACGGTACCGATGATTCCGGATCCGGCGACCACGTGGTGCACCGGGAAGAACTCGGCCGCGAGCCCCGCCAGCGCCATCCCGGCGCCCTGGATCGTCATCAGCCCGGCGGTGAGCAGCGTCATGGCCCGGCCGCGCAGCTCGGGCGGGACGGCGTCCACGAACCACTGGTCGAGCCCGATGACGTACGCCGCCCCCATCCCGGCCAGCGCGAGTGCGGCCAGGGCGAGCGGCAGCCCCGGCCGGATCACGTACACCACCAGCGGCAGCAGGCCCACGGCGGCGACCGGCAGCACGATCCGGGAGCGGGTACGGGGCCGGAGCGCGGACCCCACGAAGAGCTCGGCCCCCACATGCCCGACGGCCATCGCGCACAACAGCAGTCCGAGCGCGGCCGGACCGGCGCCGATCTCGGCCACGTACGGGGCGGCCAGCGCCTCCGGGGCCACCACGAACATCGCGGGCAGCCAGAGCAGGAGCAGCAGCGCCCGGATGCGGCGGTCGCCCAGGATCAGCCGGGCCCCGGAGAGCGACTCCTTCAGCAGGGTGGCGGAGCCGCTCCCGGCGCGGGCGGGGCGGTCGCGGGTGCCGACGCGGAGGAGCGCCGCCGAGCAGAGGAAGGTGACCACGGTGACGGTGATCGCCCCGCGCGGGGAGAGCACGGTGAGCAGCGCGCCGCCCGCGCCGAAGCCGATGAGCATGGCGCTCTGCGAGACGATCCGCAGGAGGGAGCGGCCGAGGACGTAGAGGTCGCCGTCGCCCAGGATGTCGGTGAGCGCGGCCATCCGGGTCCCGGTGAAGACCGGCGCGACCGCTGCGACCAGGCAGCGCAGGGCGAGGAGTCCGGCGACCGGGGTGGCGGGCACCAGCATCACGGCGACGCAGGCCGCGCAGACCAGGTCGCAGACGACCAGGACGCGGCGGGCCGGGTAGCGGTCGGCGACCCCGGCGAACAGCGTCCCGCCGATCACGTACGGAAGCAGCCCCAGCGCGAACGTCAGGGCGCTGAGCAGCGGGGAGCCGGTGAGGTCGTACACGAGGACGGTGAGGGCGAGTTCGCTGACGACGACGCCGAGGAGCGAGAGCAGGTGGGCGGCGAAGACGGCCCGGAACTCGGTGACGGCGAAGACGGCGCGGTAGCCGGCGGGCGGGGCGGTGGCAGGTCCGTGGGACATGGCAGGAGCCTGGGCCCGGTGGGCCCCTTCGCCGTAGAGTTTCGGCTGGAGCCGAATGTTCACCGGCCGCCGGGATCATCGGGGAGGGAAAGCGTGCCGTTCCAGCTGCACTTCGGCGAGAGCGACCTGCTGCGCTGCCGGTTCGCGCTCTCGCCGCTGGTCGAGACCCAGGAGGCCGTGCGCACCCTGGCCCGCCCCTACCGGCACGGCTACCACCTCCCCTGGCTCCGGCAGATCCGCGAGGCGGCCGCAACCCTCGATCTGGAGCCGCTGTGGCTGCTGATGCCGGACGGCGGCCACAACCCGGACTTCATCTGCCCGCCCCCGATCGGCCCGCTGGCCACCTTCGAGGAGGAGATCGCGGGCGTCCGGGCGGTCGATCCGGAGGTGGCGTGGGCGGACATGGAGCTGGCACTGTCGGAGCGGCTCGGTGCCCGCGAGTCGGTGACCGGCCGGCGTCTGCTCGACGACCCGGCGCGTGCCGTGCTCGAGATCGCCGATCTGCTGGCGCGGGTCTGGCAGACCTTGATCGAACCGTACTGGCCCCGGCTGCGGGCGGTCCTGGAGGCGGACATCGCCCACCACTCCCGCCGGCTCGCGGACAGCGGGCTCGCCGGGCTCCTCGGCGAGGTGAGCACGCAGCTCAGCTGGAACGGCTCGACGCTCACCGTGAAGGGGACCCGGGGCGACCACCAGCAAGTGCTGGGCGGCCAGGGGCTGGTGCTGATGCCGAGCGTCTTCGTCTGGCCCGAGGTGGTGGGCGGCCACCAGGAGCCGTGGCAGCCCGGGCTGATCTACCCGGCGCGCGGGATCGGCGGGCTGTGGAGCGCGGCCGGCGAGCGGACACCGGACGCCCTGGCCCGGCTGCTGGGGCGGGTCCGGGCGGACGTGCTGTGCGCGCTGGACGAACCGGCCGGGACGAGCACCCTGGCCCACCGGCTCGGCCTCGCCCCCTCCTCCGTATCGGCGCATCTGTCGGTGCTGCGGGGGGCGGGGCTGCTGACGTCGCGGCGGTACGGACACCAGGTGCTGTACGAGCACACGCCGCTGGGGATCGCGCTGACCGCGTCCACCTGAGCGGAGCCCGGTCACGGACGGTGTCGCGGCACCACTCTCGGTGACCGTTATGTCACGATTGCTGGCGTCTGCCTGAGCTCAGCCTTCCGCTGCGCCGTCCGGCACCACGCCGTCCCGTATCCGTGAGCCACCGCCGTCCGAGGGGGCTGGATGTCCGGCCGTAGAACCGTTTCCGGAAACCGCCGTGTCTTCGGGGTTCCCCCCGCCCTGGCCGCCGCCGCTCTCGCGGCCGCCCTCACGGCGGGCTGCTCCGCGCCGGGCGGCACGAGCCCCGCGGCCGCCGACGCCGACCCCGTACGCGGCGAGCCCGCGCCGAGCGCGGCGTCCCCGTACTGGGTGGACCCGGACAGCGATGCCGCCCGTCAGGTGCGCGCCTGGGACCGGCAGGGCCGGGAGGACGACGCGAAGGCGCTGCGGCGGATCGCCGACCGGCCGGTGGCGCTCTGGCCCGCCTGGGACGCGCCCGGGCCCGAGATCGTGGCCGCCGCGAAGGCCGCGGCCGAGACGAAGAAGAGCATTCTGCTCGTCGCGTACAACATCCCCCACCGTGACTGCGGGCTCTACTCCGCGGGCGGGGCCAAGGACGCGGACGCCTACCGGTCCTGGCTCGGGGAGTTCGCCGAGGCCATCGGCGACGCCCCGGCCACCGTGATCCTGGAGCCCGACGCCCTCCCCCACATCGCGGACGGCTGCACCCCGCCCGAGCACCACGCCGAGCGCTACCAGCTGCTCTCCGAGGCCGTGGACACGCTCAAGGCCAAGCCGCGGACCAAGGTCTACCTGGACGCGGGCAACCCCGACTGGATCAAGGAACCGTCCAAGATCGCGGAACCGCTGCGCCAGGCCGGGATCGACCGGGCCGACGGCTTCTCGCTGAACGTCTCCAACTTCCAGTCGAACGCGAGCGTGAAGGAGTACGGAGCCCTCCTCTCCGACGCCGTCGGCGGCGGCGCGCACTACGTGATCGACACCAGCCGCAACGGCGGCGGCCCCCTGACCGGGGACCGCGCCGAGGCCTGGTGCAACCCGCCGGGCCGGGCGCTCGGCACGCCCCCGACCACCGACACCCGGGACGACCGGCTCGACGCCTACCTGTGGATCAAGCGGCCCGGCGAGTCGGACGGCACCTGCCGGGGCGGCCCGGAGGCGGGCACCTGGTGGCCGGAGTACGCCCTGGGACTGGCCGAGCGCGCGAAGTCCTGAGGCCCTCGCGCGAAGTCCTGAGGCCCTCGCGCACGGAGTACCTCTCACCCTCGCGCGAAGATCGGCTCCCAGCGCCCGGCGGAGTGGTCCTTGGGCGTGCGGGCGCCGCTCAAGGACACCGTCTTCTTGGCGCCGACACCGACCAGCACCAGCCGGTTCTCGTACTCCCCGCCGCCCGGCGCGATGTCCCAGGCGATCAGCCGCGTGCTGTCGACCCAGGCGAGGAGCTCCTGGCCCCGCAGCTTGGCGACGCGCTTGCCCGTCCGGGGGTCGAGCACCTGGGTGGCGGTGGTCTTCACCCCGCCCGCGAAGCCGCCGGCGACGAGCCGGCCGTCCGGGGAGAGGCCGGCGGGCGCGGACCAGAGGGCGACGTGGGCCTCCTGGGCCGGTGCGGTCACCGCCTTGCCGTCGAAAGTCCGGTAGATGGCGCCGGGGGCCATGTTGATGGGCTCGTACAGCAGGGTTCCGTCGGCGTTGAACCGCAGGTTCTCGCCGGAGCCGTAGCCGCCGCCCCCGCCGGCGTACGCGGGCAGCGGCTGCCAGGCCGAGGTCCCCGTCGCCACGTCGACGACGGCGAACCCGGTGCGGCAGGGCACCCGCTGCGGCTCGTAGTCGTCGTTCACCTGGACCTTGTGGGACCAGTAGGCGCGGTCCGGGTTCTTGTCGTACGTGGTGGCCACCAGCTTGCGGCCGTCGGGCGAGAAGAAGAGGCCACCGGCTCCCTGGGACAGGGGGATCCAGCGGGTCACCTCTCCGGTACGGAGGTCCAGGAGCCCGATGCGCGGGGCCGGCAATGCGCGTTCCAGGACGGCGGCGGTCCGCAGGCCGGGCGCGACGGCGAGGAAGGACCAGCGCTCGTCCGCCTCGTAGCGGCCGGTCTTCTGGTTCAGCACCGAGTAGGTCCGCTCGACGACCTCGTCGCGGTTCGGCTGCTTCACCTTCCTGGACGTGGAGTAGGCGGCGAGGACCTGGTCGCCGACGGCGATCTTGTCGCGCGGCGGGGACTGATCGACATGGGCCAGGACGTCGTGGGTGGAGACCTCACCACCGACCACATGGGCTCCGCCGACCCGGCCGGTGTGCCGGTCACCGGCGTCGAGCAGCGTGGGCACACCCACGGCCGCGGCGACGACCAGGGCCGTGGTGGCCGCGGCGGCGGCCAGCGTACGGGCCCGGCGACGGCGCCGCTCGGCGAGGATCCGGCCGGCCAGTCCGGGGGGCGGGGGCGTGATGCCGGCGGCCTGCTCGCGCAGGGAGTCACGGACGAGTTCCTCGACGTTCACGGTCGTACCTCCACGGCGGCGAAACCGCGGGGCCGCGGCTCCTCGGCATCGGACCGGCCGAGGGCGGTGAGTTCAGGCGCATGGGCGCGGAGCCGGGCCAGCGAACGGTGGGTGGTGGACCGCACGGTGCCGACGGAGCAGCCGAGGAGGCGGGCCACATCGGCCTCGGGCAGGTCCTCGAAGAAGCGCAGCACCAGGACCGTGCGCTGCCGCGCGGTGAGCCGGGACAGGGCCTCACGCATCACCAGACGCAGTTCGGCGGCTCCCGCGCCGTCCGCGCCGCTGCCGCTGTCGGGTGGCGCGGCCACCGTCAGTTCCCGTCTGCGCCCCTTCAGCCGCCAGCGGCTGACCTGCTGCCGGTAGAGGATCTGACGTACGTACGCCTCGGGTTCCTCGATCCGGTCCCATCGCCCCGCCGCCTTGATCAGCGCGTTCTGCAACAGGTCCTCACCCGCGTGGCGGTCCCCGCCGCTGAGCAGGACCGCCGTCCTCAGCAAGGCCGCCGAACGGTTGCTCACGAACTCCCGGAAGCCCTCCTGGCCTGCCGCGTCCATGGTCACCTTCGCTTCCCGGGCGGGCACCCTGCCCCTCCCTGACCGTACTGACGCGCGCGGGTGCCCCCCGCTATGCCTCCTCGTTCAGCCCGCCTTCACCCACTTCGCCTCGGACGGGACGCCGTCGGTGTCGGTGACGAAGAGCATGTACCAGCCGGGCGGCACCAGGGTGGGGTCGTCCGGCACGCTCACGCTCACCTCGCCCTTGCCCTTCTTCAGGCCCAGTTCGATGGAGCGCTGCTCCACATCCGTGGTGTGCGTGACCGCGCTCGGCCGCATCAGCCGGGCCGTCGCGATCCGGTCCGCGTCGGCGCTCTTGTACGTGACCGTCTTCCCGCGTTCGACCGCCTCGGGGCCGTCCCCGACCACCGGCCGCTTGTCCTTGCCCCGGTGCAGGGCGGGCGGGGTGTAGACCTCCATGCGCTGCTCGAACTTGCCGAGCTTGGTGTTGTCCTTGTCGCCGTAGAGCGAGTCGGAGCCGAAGGTGGCGACCCGGCCGTCGGGCAGCAGCAGCGCCTCGGAGTGGTAGTTGCGGCCGACCGTCGGCTCGGCCGCCTCCTTGAAGGTGTTGGTCTTCGGGTCGTAGGACTGCGCCTTGAGGATGTTGCTGTTGCCGCGGCCCCGGTAGTCCTCCGAGCCGCCGCTGGTGAAGACGGTGTCGTCCGGCATGATCACGCTGTTCAGGTAGCGCGTGCCCTGCGGCAGATCGGGGCCCGGCTTGAAGGCCGGGCTGGCCTGCTTGAGGTCGATGACGGCCGTGCGGGCGGTGGACTTCTTGGACTCGCCGACCCCGCCGCCGCCGAGCACCATCACCTTCTGGTCCTGGACGGGCGGCAGCAGCAGTGAGGCCGCCGTCTCCAGCTCGTCGGTGTCGGTCAGCCCGGGCACCTTGGTGAAGGTGTTCTTCCTGATGTCCCAGATCCCGGGGTCGCGGCCCTTGTCGGCCGGTCCGTAACCGGCGTTGGCGCCCGGGTAGAAGAGCTTGCCGCCCTTGGTCAGGAAGAGCGCCGGGTAGGTCGGGAAGTAGTGGAAGGGGCCCTTGGCCCACTTCTTGGTCTTCGGGTCGTAGATCTCGTTGTCGCCCGGCAGGATCGCGCCCACGTCGTCGAGGCCCGAGACGGCGAGCACCCGGCCGTCCTCCAGGCCGACGAGCGTCGGGTACCAGCGGGCCTCCTTCATCGGGTCGACCTTGATGTACTTCTCCGCCGTCGGGTCGAACTCGTAGGCGGCCCTGATCCCCTGGAAGTCCTGCTTGTCCATGGTGATCTTCTCGGCGAGCCCGTAGGAGTTGTCGGCCTCCTTGCCCTTCAGCCCGACGATCTCGTACTGGGCCGCCTCGGCCGCCACCGCCTCGACGCCGTCGTTCACCGCCTCCACGAAGACCCGCTGCTCGGCCGCCGTCACCTTCGTCTTCCACGGCTTCATCTGGCCGCTCTCGAAGTACGTGACCTCGAACTCGCGCTTCGCCTTGGGCACGGTGACGTCGAACTTGGCGACGTACTCGACACCCGAGGGGGAACGGAACACCGTGCCCTTCTTCAGCTTCAGCGGCTTGTCCGGGTTCTCGTTCTTGACCCGCATCCCGCCGCCGGCCCGCTTCACCTTGTCGTCCAGCACCTCGTAGCGGGCGGTGCCGCCGGCGATCAGCAGCCGCCCGTCCGGGAGCTGGGCGTGGCCGCCGCAGAAGAAGTCCTCGGGGGTGGGGATCTTCTGGAAGACGTTCTCGGCCGGGTCCCACAGCACGGTGTCGAAGGTGCCCGCGTCGAAGTTCTTCTCGTCGTTGCCGGAGCCCGCGACGATCAGCACCTTCCCGGTGTGCAGGAGCGCCGCGTGGATGGCGTTGGTGCGGTACTCCTTCGGGATGTCGACCCGCTCCCAGGAGCCGTACTCCGCCTTGTACTTCGGCTGGGCGATCTTGTACGCGTGGTACTGGTCCTCCGCGAAGGAGAGCGCCGCCGGCGCGTTGAGGCCCGCGAGCACGACCACGGCGCCGCCGCCCAGGAGCGTCTTCCGCATCTTCTTCGAAGGCCGGTAGGCCATGGGTCAGTTCCCTCCTGCGGTGGTGGTGGCGGTGGTACCGGCACTCGCGCTGCTGGTCGCCGGGGCGCTGGTGGTCGTCGTCGTGGGGACGAACGCCTTCGCGGGAAGCGGCTGTACGGGGGTGGGCGCGGGGGCGGGTACGGCGGTGCGTTCCCGCGTACGCCGGTCCTGCCACTGGGTCCAGGCCCAGACCGCGACCGGGGACAGGGCTATCGCGAGGCCCAGCGTCGCCCAGGTCCGCATCGCGACATGGGTGTGGTCCAGGTAGACGGAGGCGGCGAGCGAGGAGACCAGGACAGCGGCCCAGGCGAGATGGATACGGAAGGTGAGCAGCCGGTCCGGGGAGACCTGGCCGCCCTTGGGCGTGACGACGAACCGGCCCTCCGTGCGCAGCACCGCCGAGCCGAGCGACTTGAGGTAGATCGGCGCGGAGAGCGCGGACATGGCCATCCCGGCGAGGCCGCCGGAGCCCTCGGGCTCGTGCGGGGAGACGTTGTGGCGCCGGTTCCAGAGGTACAGCCCGATCTGGAGGGCCGCCGCGTCGCTGTAGAGCATCAGCCAGATGGAGGCGGCGACCTGGGTGCCGGACGCCCCGAACCAGAGGAAGAGGACACAGCTGAACACGCCGAGCAGCCAGTTGACGGCCGTCATCGGGTAGTAGACGAGCATCAGCGTGTAGCTGAGGAGCCGGCCGGGCGGCACCCGGAACAGCGCCTTCCCGTACTGCTTGAACAGCGTCTCGTACGTCCCCCGCGACCAGCGCAGCTGCTGGGTGAAGAAGTCCGTCCAGGAGGCGGGCCCCTCGCCGACGGCCAGCACGTCGGGTGTGTAGACGGAGCGCCAGAAGCGGCCGGTGAGGGGGTTGCGGCGGCGGTGGATCTCGAAGCCGGTCGCCATGTCCTCGGTGATCGAGTCGTAGAGGCCGCCGACCTGCCGTACGGCGGCGACGCGGACGACGTTGTTGGTGCCGACGAACATCGGGGCGCCGTAGCGGTTGCCCGCGCGCTGGATCAGCGCGTGGAAGAGGAACTGCTGCGATTCGGCGGCCTTGGTGACGGCCGAGTCGTAGTTCCCGTAGACCTGCGGTCCGACGACGAAGGCGACGTCCGGGTCCCGGAAGTAGCCCAGCATCCGCTCCAGGAAGTTGGGCATCGGCACATGGTCGGTGTCGACGGAGGCGAAGAAGTCGTAGGCGTCGCCGTGCAGGGCGATCCACGCGTTGTAGTTGCCGTGCTTCGTCTTCGCCTTGTGGGCGCCCTTCTTACGGTTCCACTCGGGCACCCCGCGCCGGGTGAAGTGGTGCACGCCCAGCTCCGCGCAGAGCATCCGGGCGGCCGGGTCGTCGCCCTCGTCGAGGAGCCAGATGTCCAGCGGCCCGGGGTGCGTGAGCCGCACCGCGCCCTTCAGGGTGGCGCGCACCATGGAGAGCGGTTCCTTGCCGGGGACGTACGTGGTGAGGAAGGCGACCCGGGTGCCCGGCTCGGGCGTCACGGGTACGGGGTCCCGGGCGACCATCGTGGCGTGCGCGATGGAGACCACGTTGACCAGCATGAAGAGCCCGATCAGGCCGATCGAGACCAGCATCGCGGTGTCGGCGACGACGAGCCACCGCTCCCCGTTCTCCCGGTCGGTCCAGTGCGAGGGCCAGACCAGGTAGAGCATCAGGGTGGCGGTGAGCACCGGGGCCAGCGTCATCAGCAGGGCGGCCCTTATTCGGTGCTTCTCGCTCGAGAGCAGGGATCGGTACCGGACTCGGTATCCCTCGGGGTCCGGCTCGGTGAGCGGACCCGCGAGCCGGCTGTAGGTGTCGTAGTCGTAGCCCTCCGACCGCACCGTGCCTCCCACTGTCGAACGGGTTGATATCCCCACAGAAGGGGACGGGCAACGGCGTGTCGACTTGGCAGGTCCGAGTGAGGGGTTTTTGATCCGGGACCGGAAAAGCCCCCGGCCGTGTGGCGCCGGGGGCTTATCGGGTGAACGCGGGGCGGCGGAGGGCCGACGGGGCGTCAGGGGGCGAGATACCGCTCCACCGTCTCGACCTTCGAGGTCAGGCCGTCGGTGACACCGGGCCGGATGTCGGCCTTCAGTACCAGGGAGACGCGTCCGGCGCGGGCTTCGACGGCGGCCACGGCACGCTTGACGACCTCCATGACCTCGTCCCACTCGCCCTCGATCGAGGTGAACATGGCGTCGGTCCGGTTGGGCAGCCCCGACTCGCGGACGACCCGGACGGCGTCGGCGACGTACTCGCCGACGTCCTCACCGACACCGAGCGGGGAGACCGAGAAGGCGACGATCATGCGCTGACCGTGCCCTCGCGGCGGGCGCGGGCGGCGATGACGCCGTCGGCCTCGTACTGCTTCAGGAGCTTGTCGCCGTAGAGGCCGCCGAAGGGGATGACGGCGAGGAGGAAGAACAGTGCGACGCGCTTGAGGGGCCACTTGGCCTTGACCCACACGTCCAGCAGGAACACGACGTAGATCGTGAAGAGGACGCCGTGGATCATGCCGAGGGGCGGCATGAGGAAGTCGATGTCCGAGACCCGCATGAGCAGCGAGCCGAAGATGAGCAGAGCGGGGAAGGAGAGCGCCTCGGGGAGTGAGATGAGGCGCAGCCGGTGCAGGGCGGAAGCGGTCTTGATGTCCACAGGGGCACCTTCGGTGGGAGGGGGTCGTGTGGGCTTGTGAACGCGGGCACAAGCCGCCCCCATTGTGGCATCGCGCGGCCCCGCCCCCGGCGCCGGGGGCCTCCGCGTCCGCGGGCGCGCGTATCGCCGCATATCAGGGCCGGTCAGGGCGCGCATCATCAGGGCCGGTCCAGGTGCGCATCAGGGGAGCATCAGGGGCGTAACGGTTCCGTAGGACCTGGCCGGAGCGCGGGGCGGGCGGCTACCTTCATCGCGTGGCGATGTTCCGACTCCAAGGCAGCAAGACGCTCGCCGTCGATCTGACGGGCGATGTGGTCAAGGCGAAGAACGGCTCGATGGTCGCGTACGACGGCCGGATGAGCTTCAAGAAGCTGTCCGGCGGCGGTGAGGGCCTCCGCGGGATGGTGACCCGCCGGCTGACCGGCGAACAGATGACGGTGATGGAGGTGTCCGGGCAGGGCACCTGCTACTTCGCCGACCGGGCGAGCGAGATCAGCCTGGTCTCCCTGCACGGCGACAAGCTGTACGTGGAGGCGAGCAATCTGCTGGCCACCGACTCCGGCCTGCGCACGGGGACGACGTTCACCGGCCTGCGCGGCGGGGCGAGCGGCAACGGCCTGTTCACCACCACGGTGGAGGGCACCGGCCAGGCGGCGATCATGTCGGACGGGCAGGCGGTCGTGCTGCGGGTGACCCCGCAGTATCCGCTGATGGTCGACCCCGGCGCGTACATCGCCCACCAGGGCCACCTCCAGCAGCACCTCCAGTCCGGGGTGAACTTCCGGACGCTGATGGGCGAGGGCTCGGGCGAGGCGTTCCAGATCCGCTTCGAGGGCGACGGCCTGGTCTACGTACAGCCGAGCGAGCGCAACACCGTCGGGGGCGATGTCTGATGCCGTTCCGCGAGATCAACTCCAAGATGATCGAGGCCACGGTGGTCCCGGGCGAGAAGCTGTTCAGCCAGCGCGGCGCGATGCTGGCCTACCGGGGCGAGGTCTCCTTCACCCCGAACATCCAGGGCGGCCAGGGCGGCTTCGCCTCGATGATCGGCCGCCGGGTGGCCGGCGAGGCGACACCGCTCATGACGGTCGAGGGCTCGGGCACGGTGATGTTCGGCCACGGCGGCCACCACATCCAGGTGATCAACCTGGCCGGCGACACCCTGTACGTGGAGGCCGACCGCCTCCTCGCCTTCGACGGGTCCCTCCAGCAGGGCACGATGTTCATGGGCTCGCAGGGCGGGGTGATGGGCATGGTCCGCGGCCAGGTGACCGGCCAGGGCCTCTTCACCACCACCCTCAAGGGGCACGGCGCGGTCGCGGTGATGGCGCACGGCGGGGTGATCGAGCTGCCGATCACCCCCGGCCGGGACGTCCACGTCGACCCGCAGGCGTACGTCGCCCACCACGGGGACGTACGCAACAAGCTCTCCACCGCCGTCGGCTGGCGGGACATGGTGGGACGCGGCTCCGGCGAGGCGTTCCAGCTGGAGCTGAGCGGGAACGGCGCGGTGTACGTCCAGGCATCCGAGGAGAAGCTGTGAGCACGCCTGTGGTCTTCGATCCGATGACGCTGCCGTCGGACGACAACGTCAACTCCTACACCTTCTGCGTGGAGCTCAAGGGGAGCCGGTGGTTCCTGCAGAAGGGGAAGATGATCGCCTACTACGGGCAGATCAACTTCGACGGCATCGGGCACGGCCGGTTCGACCGGCTGGTGCGCTCCAGCTTCCACTCGCCGCTGCACGCGAGTGACTGGGTGGTGGCCGAGGGCAGCGGGAAGATGCTGCTGGCCGACCGGGCCTTCGATGTGAACTCCTTCGACCTGGAAGAGGGCAACCTGACGATCCGGTCGGGGAATCTGCTGGCGTTCGACCCGTCGCTCGCGCTGAAGCAGTCGATCGTGCCCGGGTTCGTGACGCTGATCGGTACGGGGAAGTTCGTGGCCGCGTCGAACGGGCCGGTGGTCTTCATGGAGCCGCCGCTGCGGGTCGATCCGCAGGCGCTGGTGGGCTGGGCCGACTGCCCCTCGCCGTGCCACCACTACGACCACGGGTACATGACGGGCGTGATGGGCGGAATCCGGTCATTGACGGGGATCGGCGGGGTATCGGGCGAGGAGCACCAGTTCGAGTTCGTGGGGGCGGGCACGGTGCTGCTCCAGTCCAGTGAGGCCTTGATGGCCGAACAGGCGACGGGTGCGGTGCCGGGCGAACCGGGCGTTCCGGGTGGCGGATCCGCACCGCGCATGCCCGGCCAGCTGGGGGACCTCCAGCGTCGCTTCGGTTTGTGAGCGGTAGGCTGCGGAGTGTGACGTCGAACGTCTGCGCCCAGCCGTCGGTCCTTGCCAACAGCCCTGCCGTCGCTCCGGCGATTCCGGGGTGCCTGCCGTCACACCTTAATTTCGTCCGGCTTTCAACATCTTAGGTAGAATCGATATATGGAGACCGAGACGGCCACCCGCTGGCTGAGCGACACGGAGCAGTGCGCCTGGCGCACCCACCTGGACGTCAGCAGGCTGCTGATGCACCAGCTGGAGAAGGACCTCCAGCCGTTCGGCCTGACCATGAACGACTACGAGATCCTGGTCAACCTCTCCGAATCCGAGGAACAGCGGATGCGGATGAGCGACCTCGCCGCCGCCACCCTGCAGTCCAAGAGCCGGCTCTCGCACCAGATCACCCGGATGGAGAGCGCGGGCCTGGTCCGCCGTACGCACTGCGAGTCGGACCGGCGTGGGCTGTTCGCGGTCCTCACCGAGCTGGGCGCGGAGACCATGCGCAAGGTCGCCCCGCACCACGTCGAATCGGTGCGCAACCACTTCATGGACCTGCTCTCCCCGGAGGCCCTGGCGCAGCTGCACGCGGCGCTGACGCCGATCGCGGAGCACCTGCGGGGGCGGCGCGGGAAGCCGTGACGCGTACGGCCTGACCGGTGCTCCCGAAGCGTCGGTCGGGCCGCGTTCACGCCGCGCGCGGCAGCTGGAGGCGGAACGCGGCGCCGCCCTCCGGGGCCCGGTGGACCGTGAGCGTTCCGCCGTGGCGCGTGGCCACGTCCCGGGCGATGGCGAGGCCGAGACCGGCACCGCCGTCGTCGCGGCTGCGGGCGTCGTCCAGCCGGACGAACCGCTCGAAGATCCGCTCCCGCTCGTCCTCCGGCACGCCCGCCCCGTCGTCGCGGACCTCCACGCGCACCCCGGCCCCGTCGGCCGCCACCCGGACGGCGACCAGGCTCTCCGCGTGCCGCTGGGCGTTGTCCAGCAGGTTGCCGACGACCCGGGCCAACTGCCCGCGTGACCCGTTCACCTCGTACGAAGCGTCCTCGGCCGCCTCCACCTCCACCGTCACCGCGATCCTGTCCCCGGTCCGCTGGGACACCTCCTCGCGCACCAGCGCCCCCACCTCCAGGCGGGCGGCCCCGGGCTTCTCCCCCGCGTCCAGCCGGGCCAGCAGCAGCAGATCCGCCGCCAGCACCTGGAGGCGTACGGTGTCGGCGACCGCGCCCGGGAGGTCCAGCAGCTCCGGGTGGGCCTCGGCCACCTCCAGCTGGGTACGGAGCGAGGCGATCGGGGAGCGCAGCTCGTGCGAGGCGTCCGCGACGAACCGCCGCTGCCGCTCCACGGACGCCTCCAGGGCGGTGAGCGTCTCGTTGGTCGTCCGGGCCAGCGCGGCGATCTCGTCGCGTGAGCCGGGCTCCGGGACGCGGCGGGCCAGGTCCTCGGAGGCGGTGATCGCGGCCATCTCGCGGCGGATCCCCTCGACGGGCCGCAGTGCGCGCCGGGTCACCAGCCAGGTCACCCCGGCAACGACGGCCAGCAGGAGCGGCAGCCCGGTCAGCATGGCCCCGCGTACGGTGTTCACGGCCTCCTGCTCGGCGGCGAGCGGGGCGCCCGCGTGGACGGTCAGGGTGAGTCCGGCGGGGGTGGTGGCCTCGACGGCGGCGAACCGGTAGTCGGCCTGCTTGCCGTCCACGGTGGCGGTGCCGTCGGAGAAGTCCGGGTCGTCGGAGGAGACCTCGCCGCGTGCGGGCCGCGCGCTGTCGCCCCCGTCATCGTCGTCGCCGTCATCGTCGTCGTCCCCGGGCGAGGGGGTGGCTCCGGCCGAGGCGGAGGGTACGGGGCTGACGCCCGTCGAGGCGGTCCCGGAGATGGCCCGCAGCCCCTTGGAGACGAAGACCACCCGCCCCTCCTCGTCGGTCACCTGGACCGGGTGGTCCTCCTCGTCGTCCAGGTCCAGATCGGCGTAGGCGGTGTCCAGGGCCAGCTGTCCGGCCACCTCGCGGGCGGCCACCTCCGCCTGGAGGTCCGCCTGGTCGATCAGGTTGGTCCGCAGGACGGAGAGCACGGCGAGCCCGGCGGCGACCAGGGCGACGGCGACGACCAGGGTGGCGCCGATGGCGGCCCTGGCCCGGACCGACCTCATCCCGCCTCCAGGCGATAACCGGCGCCCCGCACCGTACGAATAGAAGCAGCGCCCAACTTGCGGCGCAGGGTGGAGATGTAGACCTCCACGATGTTCGGGTCGCCGTCGTAGGCGAAGTCCCAGACGTGCTCCAGGATCTCCGCCTTGCTGATCACCTGGCCCGCACGCAGGGCGAGTTGCTCGAGGACCGCGAACTCCTTGGCGGTGAGGGCGTATTCGTCCTCGCCCCGGTGGACGCGGCGGGCGGCGGTGTCGATGCGGAGGGTGCCGACGGTCAGCACGGGGGCGGCGGTTCCGGCGCCTCGGCGGCGCAGCAGGGCGCGGACCCGGGCGACGAGGACGACATAGCTGAAGGGCTTGGTCAGGTAGTCGTCGGCGCCGGTGTCGAGCCCCTCGGCCTCGTCGTACTCGCCGTCCTTGGCGGTCAGCATGAGGATCGGCACCTCGTGCCCGGCGGCGCGCAGGGCACCGCAGACCCGGTAGCCGTTCATGCCGGGCAGCATGATGTCGAGGATGACCAGGTCGTAGCCGCCCTCGCTCGCCCGGTGGAGCCCTTCGAGCCCGTCGTGCACGACATCCACGGCGAAGCCCTCGGCGGTGAGTCCCCGGGCGAGGGACACCGCGAGACGCTTCTCGTCCTCCACGATCAACAGGCGCATGCGCACAGCCTCGCAAACTCCACCTGAAGACGCCTTCAGGTGGCTTCAGGCTGCGTTCAGCATCAGGTCGGCAGTGTGGACCCCGTCAACCAGCACAGCAGCTCTCGGGGAGGAACCTCATGAAGCGCAACGTCACCATCGCAGCCGTCACCGCCGCCGTTCTCATCGGCGGCACGGCCGCCGCCACCGTCGCCTTCGCGGACAGCGACGGGGACCGCGACCGGACGTCCACCAGGAGCGCGAGCACCGTGAGCCTCGCCGATGACCGGGACGACCGTACGGACGACGCTTCCGACGACCGGTCGGACGACCGCGCTCCGGCCGCCGCGAAGGGCTCCGGGATCTCCCTGGACCAGGCCGTCGCCGCCGCGCTGAAGAGCGTGCCGGGCACGGTCACCCAGGCCGAACTGGACCGGGACGACGACGACCACGACGGCCGTACGGTGTGGGAGCTGGACGTCCGAGGCTCCGACAAGAAGTGGCACGACGTCACGGTGGACGCCGACAACGGCAAGGTCCTGAAGACCCGCGACGACGACAACGACGACCGCGACGACCACGCGCCCCGCTCGTCCACGGTCACCCTGAAGCAGGCGGCGGACGCGGCACTGAAGACCGCGCCGGGCAGCATCACGTCGATCGGCCTGGACGACGATGACGATGACGACGGCAAGGGCAGCAAGGGCAACGTCCTGCGCTGGGACGTCGACATCGCCGGCAAGGACGGCAAGAGCCACGAGCTGCGGGTCGACGCGAAGACCGGCAAGGTCACGGTGGACCGGGACGACGACGGCGACGACCGGGACGACAGCGCGGACGACCGCGACGACCGCGACGGCGACGACGACTGACCGCCCGCCGCCCGGAACCTCCTCAGCACCACGGCCCCGTATCGCAGCCGCGATACGGGGCCGTTCGGCGTCACCGCAGGCTCAGGAGCTCCCCGTCAGCCCCGCCACCAGTTCGTCCGCCGCCGCGTACGGGTCCAGGTCCCCCGCAACGATGCGTTCGGCCAGGGCGTGCAGGCGGCGGTCGCCGCGCAGGTCCGCGATCCTCTCGCGGAGCGCGGTGACCGCGATCGTCTCGACCTCGTGGGACGCGCGGGCCGCGCGGCGCTCGGCCAGGACGCCGTGCTCCTCCATCCAGGCGCGGTGCTTCTCCAGGGCCTCCACGACCTCGTCGATGCCCTCGCCCCGGGCCGCGACCGTCTTCACGATCGGGGGGCGCCAGTCGCCGGGGCCGCGGGACTCCCCCAGGCCGAGCATGTGGTTCAGCTCGCGGGCGGTGGCGTCGGCGCCGTCGCGGTCGGCCTTGTTGACCACGTAGACGTCACCGATCTCCAGGATTCCGGCCTTGGCCGCCTGGATGCCGTCACCCATGCCGGGGGCGAGCAGGACGACGGAGGTGTCGGCCTGGGAGGCGATCTCCACCTCGGACTGGCCGACGCCGACCGTCTCGACGAGGACCACGTCGCAGCCCGCCGCGTCCAGCACCCGGATCGCCTGCGGGGCCGACCAGGCGAGGCCGCCCAGGTGGCCCCGGGTGGCCATGGAGCGGATGTAGACGCCGGGGTCGGAGGCGTGGTCCGACATCCGGACCCGGTCGCCCAGCAGCGCGCCGCCGGAGAACGGCGAGGACGGGTCGACGGCCAGGACGCCGACCCGCTTGCCCGCCCGGCGGTAGGCGGAGACCAGGGCCGAGGTGGAGGTGGACTTGCCGACGCCGGGCGAGCCGGTCAGCCCGACGACGTAGGCGTGGCCGGCCAGCGGGGCCAGCGCGGCCATCACCTCCCGGAGCTGCGGGGACGCCCCCTCCACCAGCGAGATCAGCCGGGCCACCGCACGCGGCCTGCCTGCTCGCGCCTGCTCGACCAGCGTGGGGACGTCCACGTCCACGTTCACCGCTCCGTTCGCCTTGCCCTGGAACCCGTACGGGTACTTACTTGCCCGGGACGCGGATGATCAACGCGTCACCCTGACCGCCGCCGCCGCACAGCGCGGCCGCACCCGTGCCGCCGCCGCGCCGCTTCAGCTCCAGGGCCAGGTGCAGCACGACCCGGGCGCCGGACATGCCGATCGGGTGGCCGAGCGCGATGGCGCCGCCGTTGACGTTGACCTTGTCCGGGGTGACGCCGAGGTCCTTCATGGACTGGACGGCGACGGCGGCGAAGGCCTCGTTGATCTCGATCAGGTCGAGGTCCTCGACGGCCAGGCCGTCCTTCTTCAGGGCGTGCCGGATGGCGCCCGAGGGCTGCGACTGGAGGGAGTTGTCCGGGCCCGCGACGTTTCCGTGGGCGCCGATCTCGGCGATCCACTCCAGGCCCAGCTCCTCGGCCTTCGCCTTGCTCATGACGACGACCGCGGCGGCCCCGTCGGAGATCTGCGAGGAGGTGCCCGCGGTGATCGTGCCGTCCTTGGCGAAGGCGGGGCGCAGCTTGCCGAGGGACTCGACGGTCGTCTCGGGGCGGATGCCCTCGTCCTTCGCGAAGACGACGGGCTCGCCCTTGCGCTGCGGGATCTCGACCGGGGTGATCTCGGCCTCGAAGATCCCGTTCTTCTGGGCGGCGGCGGCCCGCTGGTGGGAGAGGGCGCCGATCTCGTCCTGGGCGGTGCGGTCGAGGCCGAGGCGGCTGTTGTGCTTCTCGGTGGACTCGCCCATGGGGATGTTCTCGTACGCGTCGGTGAGACCGTCGTAGGCCATCGAGTCGAGCATCTCGATCGCACCGTACTTGTAGCCCTCGCGGGACTTGGGGAGCAGGTGCGGGGCGTTGGTCATGGACTCCTGGCCGCCCGCGACCACGACGTCGAACTCACCGGCGCGGATGAGCTGGTCGGCGAGTGCGATGGCGTCGAGCCCGGAGAGACACACCTTGTTGATGGTGAGCGCGGGGACGTTCATCGGGATGCCGGCCTTGACGGCGGCCTGGCGGGCGGGGATCTGGCCCGCGCCGGCCTGGAGCACCTGGCCCATGATCACGTACTGGACCTGGTCGCCGCCGATACCGGCCCGGTCCAGCGCCGCCTTGATCGCGAAGCCGCCGAGGTCGGCCGCGGAGAAGCTCTTCAGGGAGCCGAGGAGACGGCCCATGGGCGTCCGGGCGCCCGCGACGATCACTGAGGTGGTGGTACCGGTCGTTGCTGGCATGGGCTCGGCCCCTTGGGATCGGATGTGAACGAGGGTTTACCTGAATGTACTGAGCGGTACCGCGCCCGTCATCCGGCAGCCGGTGTGACGGCGCGCACGTTGCGTAACCGTGGCGGGAGCGGGGGTGCGAAGCCATGCTGAATCCATGCTGACGCGTATCGACCACATCGGGATCGCCTGTTTCGACCTGGACAAGACGGTGGAGTTCTACCGTGCCACGTACGGATTCAAGGTGTTCCACAGCGAGATCAACGAGGAGCAGGGCGTCCGGGAGGCCATGCTCAAGATCAACGAGACCTCGGACGGCGGGGCTTCGTACCTCCAGCTCCTTGAGCCGACCCGGGAGGACTCGGCCGTGGGCAAGTGGCTGGCGAAAAACGGGGAGGGCGTCCACCACATCGCCTTCGGTACGGCGGATGTGGACGGGGACGCCGCGGACATCCGCGAGAAGGGCGTCCGCGTGCTGTACGACGAGCCCAGGACGGGTTCGATGGGGTCCCGGATCACGTTCCTGCACCCCAAGGACTGCCACGGCGTCCTCACCGAACTGGTCACGAGCAGCCCGGAGCACTGACCCGGCACATACCCGGCCCGGTAGAGTGGGCGGTTCCGGGCCGGGGCCGGGTCGGGGCCGTACCGCGTCCTCGTCGTTTGTCTGTCACCATTCCCCGGGGGACCGCTCGTCGGCGAGCGGTCCTGTGCGGAGTTGCGACCAGGGTTGGGGTCTCCCCCTGCTCAATGGGGCATCCCCTGCTCGAACGAAGTTGAGAGCTTGGGGAAGAAGTTGAGAGCTCGGGGAAGGATGGGACCGCGCAGTGCGGGGCTACGAAAGCCAGGAGAGCCACCGAGCTGAAGACGACCATCTCTCGCGGTTCGAAGCCGAGATGGACCGGCTGAGGACCGACCGGGAGAAGGCCGTCCAGCACGCCGAGGACCTCGGTTACCAGGTCGAGGTCTTGCGCGCCAAGCTGCACGAGGCGCGGCGCAGTCTGGCGACCCGTCCCGCCTACGACAGCGCGGACATGGGCTACCAGGCCGAGCAGATGCTGCGGAACGCGCAGATCCAGGCCGAGCAGCTGCGCAGCGACGCCGAGCGCGAGCTGCGCGAGGCCCGGGCCCAGACGCAGCGCATACTCCAGGAGCACGCCGAGCATCAGGCGCGCCTCCAGGCGGAGTTGCACAACGAGGCCGTCCAGCGCAGGCAGCAGCTCGACCAGGAGCTGGCCGAGCGCCGGCAGACCGTCGAGTCGCACGTCAACGAGAACGTCGCCTGGGCCGAGCAGCTGCGGGCCCGCACCGAGTCGCAGGCCCGCCGCCTGCTGGACGAGTCCCGCGCCGAGGCCGAGCAGGCGCTCGCCGCCGCCCGGGCCGAGGCCGCCCGGGTGGCCGAGGAGACCCGGCAGCGCGTCGGCTCGGAGGCCGAGAGCGCCCGGGCCGAAGCCGAAGCGATCCTGCTGCGCGCCCGCAAGGACGCCGAGCGCATGCTCGGCGCCGCCTCCGCGCAGGCCCAGGAGGCCACCAGCCACGCGGAGCAGCTGCGCTCCAGCACCACCGCGGAGACCTCGCAGGCCCGCCAGCAGACGGCCGAGCTGAACCGGGCCGCCGAGCAGCGGCTCCAGGAGGCCGAGACCCGGCTGCGCGAATCCCGTCTCGAGGCCGAGAAGGTCCTCGCCGAGGCGAAGGACGCGGCCGCCAAGAAGCTGGCCGCCTCCGAGTCGCAGAACGAGCAGCGCACCCGTACCGCCAAGTCGGAGATCGCCCGGCTGGTCGGCGAGGCCACCAAGAGCGCCGAGACGCTCAAGGAGGAGGCCGAGCAAGCCCTCGCCGACGCCCGCGCCGAGGCCGAGCGCGTGGTCGCCGAGGCGGCCGAGAAGGCCCGTACGGTGGCCGCCGAGGACGCCGCCGCCCAGCTCGCCAAGGCCGCCCGCTCCGCCGAGGAGGTCCTCACCAAGGCCTCCGAGGACGCGCGGTCGACGACGAGGGCCGCGAGCGAGGAAGCCGAGCGGATCCGCCGCGAGGCGGAGGCCGAGGCGGACCGGCTGCGCGGCGAGGCCGCCGAGCAGGCGGACGAGCTCAAGGGCGCGGCCAAGGACGACACCAAGGAGTACCGGGCCAAGACGGTCGAGCTCCAGGAGGAGGCCCGCCGGCTGCGCGGCGAGGCCGAGCAGCTGCGCTCCGAGGCGGTCGCCGAGGGCGAGCGCATCCGGGGCGAGGCCCGCCGTGAGGCGGTCCAGCAGCTGGAGGAGGGCGCGCGCAAGGCGGAGGAGCTGCTGACCGAGGCCCGCTCCGATGCGGACGAGCTGCGCACCAAGGCGAACGGCGAGAGCGAGCGCATCCGCGCCGAGGCCGCCGAGCGCGCGGCCACCCTGCGCAAGCAGGCCGAGGAGACGCTGGAGCGCACCCGCGCCGAGGCCGACAAGCTGCGGGCCGAGGCCGAGGAGCAGGCGGAGGCCACCACAGCCGAGGCCGAGCGGGCCGCCGCCGAGCTGCGCGAGGAGACCGAGCGCGCGGTCGCCGCCCGGCAGGCCGAGGCCGCCGACGAGCTGAACCGGCTGCACACCGAGGCGGAGACCCGGCTCGCCGCCGCCGAGGAGGCCCTCGGCGAGGCGCGTACGGAGGCGGAGCGGATCCGCCGCGAGACGAACGAGGAGGCCGAGCGGCAGCGCGCCGAGGCCGCCGAGCGCGTCCGTACGCTGACCGAGCAGGCCGAGGCGGAGGCCGAGCGGCTCCGTGACGAGGCCGCGGCGGACGCCTCGCAGTCGCGTGCCGAGGGCGAGAACATCGCCGTACGGCTGCGGAGCGAGGCCGCCGCCGAGGCCGAGCGGCTGAAGACCGAGGCGCAGGAGACCGCCGACCGGGTGCGGGCCGAGGCCGCGGCCGCCGCCGAGCGGGTCGGGGCCGAGGCGGCCGAGGCGCTGGAGGCCGCCCAGGAGGAGGCCACGCGCCGCCGCCGGGAGGCCGAGGAAATTCTCGGCGCCGCCCGTACGGAAGCGGGCCAGGAGCGCGAGCGGGCCCGCGAGCAGAGCGAGGAGCTGCTGGCCTCCGCCCGTAAGCGGGTGGAGGAGGCGCAGGCCGAGGCGCAGCGGCTGGTCGAGGAGGCGGACGCCCGGGCGACCGAGCTGGTCTCGGCGGCCGAGCAGACCGCCCAGCAGGTGCGGGACTCCGTCTCCGGCCTCCAGGAGCAGGCCGAGGAGGAGATCGCCGGGCTGCGCTCGACGGCGGAGCATGTCGCGGAGCGCACCCGTACCGAGGCGCAGGAGGAGGCGGACCGGGTCCGCGCCGACGCGCACGCCGAGCGGGAGCGGGCCGTCGAGGACGCCGTACGCCTGCGCCAGGAGGCGAACGAGGAGGCGGCCCGGCTCCGGCAGGAGGCCCACGACGAGACCGAGGCGGCCAAGGCGCTGGCCGAGCGGACGGTCTCCGACGCGATCACCGAGTCCGAGCGGCTGCGCGCGGACACCTCGGAGTACAGCCAGCGGGTGCGTACGGAGGCGTCGAACGCCCTCGCCTCGGCGGAGCAGGACGCGTCGAAGGCCCGGGCCGAGGCGCGGCAGGACGCCAACCGGATCCGTTCGGAGGCGGCGGCCCAGTCGGACCGGCTCATCGGTGAGTCGACGACCGAGAGCGAGCGCATCCGCAACGAGGCCGCCCAGGCGTCCGAGCAGCTCGTCGTCGAGGCCACGACGGAGGCCAACCGGCGCCGCAAGGACGGAGCCGAGCAGGCCGACCGGATGCTGGCCGAGGCCACCGAGGAGGCCGAGCGGCTCCGTACGGAGGCGGCCGAGCACCTCGGCTCCGCGCAGGAGCACGCCGCCCGCACCCGCGAGGAGGCCGAACGGCTGCGCAGCGAGGCGGAGTCGGCGGCGGAGGAGCTGAACTCGCAGGCCCGGCAGGAGGCGGACCGGGTGCTGGACGAGGCGCGCGAGGCAGCGGCCAAGCGCCGGGCGGACGCGGCGGAGCAGGCGGACCAGCTCATCAACAAGGCCCGCGAGGAGGCGCTGCGTACGGCCACCGAGGCCGAGACGCAGGCCGACACGATGGTCGGCGCGGCCCGGAAGGAGGCCGAGCGGATCACCTCGGAGGCGACGGTCGAGGGCAACACCCTCGTGGAGCGCTCCCGTGCGGACGCCGACGAGCTGCTGGTCGGCGCCCGGCGTGACGCGACCCAGATCCGGGAGCGGGCCGAGGAGTTGCGGGCCCGGCTGGAGAGCGAGATCGAGGAGCTCCACGAGCGGGCCCGCCGCGAGACGTCCGAGCAGATGAAGACCGCCGGCGAGCGCGTCGACAACCTGATGAAGGCGGCGACCGAGCAGCGCGACGAGGCCGAGGCGAAGGCCAAGGAGCTGATCGCGGAGGCCAATTCGGAGGCGAGCAAGGTCCGGATCGCCGCGGTGAAGCGGGCCGAGTCGCTGCTGAAGGAGGCCGAGACCAAGAAGGCCGGGCTGATCCGCGAGGCGGAGAAGCTGCGGGCCGACGCGGCGGCCGAGGCCGAGAAGACGGTCGCCGAGGGCAAACGCGAGCTGGATGTCCTGGTGCGCAGGCGCGAGGACATCAATACGGAGATCTCCCGTGTCCAGGACGTGCTGGAGGCGTTGGAGTCTTTCGAGACTCCGGGCGGCGGCGCGAAACCGGTGCCCGGCCCGTCGGGAGGCGGCAAGGCTCCCGCGGCGGCGGGCACGCGCTCGGGGGGCAAGTCCTCGGAGAGGTAGCGGTCGTACGGGGGGCGGCGCGGCGGAGAACGTACGGGGGATGGCGGAAGCCGTACGGGGGGAGCAGCAGACGTACGGGGGAGAACAGAGCAGGATGTCCGGGGCGGCAGGCGTACGGGGGCGCGTGCTTCGTCATGGACATTCAAACCTTCGAGTGGCAAGCACTCCGGGGGTCAGCCACTCAAAAGGGGTGTCATTCTCCAGATCAAACCAGTATCTGCACGCTGACACGCCGCTATGGCCCCTAGGATTCCCTTATCACCTCACCGGTCTCATTCGACAGGAACCCCATGAGTGACCCTTCCTCCCCCTTCGGCTTCGAGCTCGTGCGACGTGGTTACGACCGCGGTCAGGTGGACGACCGCATCACCAAGCTCGTCGCCGACCGTGACAGTGCCCTGGCGCGCATCACGTCTCTGGAAAAGCGCATCGAGGAACTGCACCTCGAAACGCAGAACGCCCAGGCCCAGGTGAACGACGCCGAGCCGTCGTACGCCGGGCTCGGTGCACGTGTCGAGAAGATCCTCCGCCTCGCCGAGGAGGAGGCCAAGGACCTGCGTGAGGAGGCCCGCCGCGCCGCCGAGCAGCACCGCGAGCTGGCCGAGTCGGCCGCCCAGCAGGTGCGCAACGACGCGGAGTCCTTCGCGGCCGAGCGCAAGTCGAAGGCCGAGGACGAGGGCGTCCGCATCGTCGAGAAGGCGCAGGGCGAGGCGAACACGCTCCGCTCCGACGCCCAGAAGGACGCCCAGCAGAAGCGCGAGGAGGCGGACGCCCTCTTCGAGGAGACCCGCGCCAAGGCCGCGCAGGCCGCCGCCGACTTCGAGACGAACCTCGCCAAGCGGCGCGAGCAGTCGGAGCGCGACCTCGCGTCCCGTCAGGCCAAGGCCGAGAAGCGTCTCGCCGAGATCGAGCACCGCGCCGAGCAGCTCCGCCTGGAGGCCGAGAAGCTCCGCACGGACGCCGAGCGCCGGGCCCGTCAGACGGTGGAGACCGCGCAGCGCCAGGCCGAGGACATCGTGGCCGACGCCAACGCCAAGGCCGACCGGATCCGCAGCGAGTCCGAGCGCGAGCTGGCGGCGCTCACCAACCGCCGCGACTCGATCAACGCGCAGCTGACCAACGTCCGCGAGATGCTGGCGACGCTGACCGGTGCCGCGGTGGCCGCCGCCGGCTCCCCGGTGGACGACGAGCCCGCCCAGCGCGGTGTTCCGGCCCAGCAGACCCGCTGACCCCGGAGCGGCTCCTTTCCGCGCGCCCGGTTCCGCCTTTGTGGTGGCGCCGGGCGCGCGGCCGTTCTAGCGTGTCCGCATGATCGAGCTCGAGGGACTGACCAAACGATTCGGCAGCAAGGTTGCCGTCGACCATCTGACGTGCCAGGTCAGGCCGGGTATGGTGACCGGTTTTCTGGGCCCCAACGGGGCGGGCAAATCGACCACCATGCGCATGATGCTCGATCTGGACAACCCGACCAGCGGTACGGTGCGCATCGACGGCAAGCACTACCACGAGCTGCAGGAACCGCTGAAGTACATCGGAGCGTTGCTCGACGCCAAGTCGATGCACGGCGGCCGCAGCGCGTACAACAACCTGCTCTGTCTGGCGCAGAGCAACCGCATCCCGAGCAGCCGGGTCGACGAGGTGCTCGACACCGTCGGTCTGAGCGGGGTGGCGAAGAAGAAGTCCAAGGGCTTCTCCCTCGGCATGGGCCAGCGCCTCGGCATCGCCTCCGCGCTGCTGGGCGACCCTGAGATCCTGATGTTCGACGAACCGGTCAACGGCCTGGACCCCGAGGGGATCCACTGGATCCGCAACCTGATGAAGGCGCTCGCCGCCGAGGGCCGGACCATCTTCGTCTCGTCCCACCTGATGAGCGAAATGGCGCTGACCGCCGACCATTTGATCGTGATCGGCCAGGGCAGGCTGCTCGCCGACACCTCGATGGCGGACTTCATCCACGAGAACTCCCGCAGTTACGTACGGCTGCGCTCGCCGCAGCAGGAGCGGCTGCGGGACGTCCTGCACCAGGAGGGCTTCACCGCCGTCGAGGCGGACGGCGGCACCCTGGAGATCGACGGCGCCACCACCGAGGAGCTCGGTGAGCTGGCGGCCCGTCACCAGGTCGTGCTGCATGAGCTGAGCTCCCAGCGGGCCTCCCTGGAGGAGGCGTTCATGCAGATGACCGCCGGCTCCGTGGAGTACCACGCCCACTCCGGACCGGGCGGCGCCGAACCCCCGCCGACGGTGGGGGCGGGCTGGGGCGAGGGCTGGCAGCAGCCGGGCGGGACCGCCGCACCCGGCACCACCGCACCGGGCACCACCACGCCCGGCTCCGTCGACGGCACCGAGAACAAGGGGGCCTGACGACGATGGCTTCGGTACCCGCGGTCCTCAACTCCGAGTGGACCAAGATCCGTACGGTCTCCTCCACCACCTGGACGCTCATCTGCGCGTTCGCCGTCACGGTCGCCATGAGCGCGGCCCTGTGCGCCCTGCTGAACGCGACGTTCGACGACCTCTCCGAGGCCGAGCAGGCCACCTTCGACCCGACGCTGGTCAGCTTCTCCGGTACGGTCCTGGGCCAGCTCGCCATGGTCGTGTTCGGGGTGCTCGTGGTCGGTACGGAGTACAGCTCCGGCATGATCCGCACCTCGCTGGCGGCCGTGCCGCAGCGCGGGACGCTCCTCTTCAGCAAGATCACCGTGGCCGGGGTGCTGGCCCTCGTGGTCGGCCTGTTGACGAGCTTCGTCTCGTTCTTCCTCGGCCAGGCCCTGCTGGGCGACCGGGGCACCGACCTCGGCGCGGACAACGTGCTCCGCGCGGTCGTCGGCGCCGGTCTCTACATGGGGCTGATCGCGATCTTCTCCATGGGCGTCACGGCGATGCTGCGCAGCTCCATGCTGTCGCTGGGCATCCTGGTGCCGTTCTTCTTCCTGATCTCGCAGATCCTGATCGCGGTGCCGTACGCCAAGGACGTCGCCCGGTACTTCCCCGACCAGGCCGGGTCGAAGATCATGCAGGTGGTCCCGGAGGCGATGGGCAGCGACCCGTCGCCGTACGGGCCGTGGGCCGGTCTCGGGATCATGGTCGCCTGGGTGGTGGCGGCGGTGCTCGGCGGCTACCTGGTCCTGAAGAACCGGGACGCGTAGCGGGCCGGGGAGAGCGCCGCCGGTCCGTGTGACGGCCCGCTCGCGGGCTGTGCGGAACTTGGCCGGAACCGTCAAGGCCTGGTTATCCTCCTAACTCTTACGGGGGGTGTGCGGCCATGCGGCCCGAGCCCCGAACGACAGAGTGAGTCGATGGGGCTGGAGAATGATCGAGGCAGTCGGCCTGACCAAGCGCTACGGCGCGAAGACGGCCGTGGACGACCTTTCCTTCCAGGTGCGGCCGGGGGCCGTCACCGGCTTCCTCGGTCCGAACGGGTCGGGCAAATCCACGACCATGCGGATGATCCTCGGCCTGGACCGGCCGACGGCGGGCCATGTGACGATCGGCGGGCACCCGTACCGGAGCCTGCCGAACGCTCCGCGCCAGGTGGGCGCGCTGCTGGACGCCAAGGCGGTGCACGGCGGACGGACCGCCCGCGCCCACCTGCTGTCGCTGGCCCAGCTGGCCGGGATCCCGGCCCGGCGGGTGGATGAGGTGCTGGGCGTCGTCGGGCTCAGGGACGTCGCCAAGCGCCGCTCCAGCGGCTTCTCCCTCGGGATGGGGCAGCGCCTCGGGATCGCCGCGGCGCTGCTCGGCGACCCGCAGGTGCTGCTCTTCGACGAGCCGGTCAACGGTCTCGACCCCGAGGGCATCCACTGGGTCCGCAATCTGATGAAGACGCTGGCGGCCGAGGGCCGCACGGTCTTCGTCTCGTCCCACCTCATGAGCGAGATGGCCCTCACCGCCGACCACCTGATCGTGATCGGGCGCGGCCGGCTGCTCTCCGACATGAGCGTCACCGACTTCATCTCGGCGAACTCCGCCGACTTCGCCCGGGTCCGGGTCCCCGAGAACGCCCCCCAGGAGCGGGAGAAGCTGACGTCCTCGCTCATCGAGGCGGGCGGCAGCGTGATGTCCGAGCCGGACGGCGCCCTGCGCGTCACCGGCCTCCCGCTGCCGAGGATCAGCGACCTGGCCCACGGCGCCGACGTACGGCTCTGGGAGCTGTCGCCGCACCGGGCCTCGCTGGAGGAGGCGTACATGCGGATGACGCAGGGCGTCGTGGACTACCGCTCGACGGACGACGCCAAGGCCGGGCTCCTGGAGCCCCCGCAGGCGCCGTACGGGGCCTACGGGCCCTACGGGGACGCTCAGGGCGGTTACGGGGCCGCGCCCGGCGCGCCCGGCCACGGACAGCCCCAGCCGGCGGAGGCGCCGCAGCAGAGCTGGTACGCCCCGCCGCCGCCCGGGCAGAACCCGTACGCCACCCCCGGCCACGCGGCCGCACCGCACCCGGCCGCCCCCGAACCCTCCCCCGCCGACGCGGCCGGGACGAAGACCAGCGAGGACCCCCGATGACGACGCCGGCCGCCCCGCGCGCCCACGAGCAGCAGCCTCAGCCGCAGCCGCCGCACGGCCTGCTGGGTTACTACGAGTCGCCCATCCCGATCCGCCGCGCCACCCTCGGCGACGCGATCGCCTCGGAGTGGACGAAGATCCGCTCCGTCCGCTCCACGCTGTGGACCCTGGGCGTGATGATCGTGCTGATGGTGGCGATCGGGCTGATGTCCGCGCTGCTTATCGCCGCCGCCGACACCGACCTGGCCGGCGAGCCGGTCGTGGCCCTCGGCTTCTTCGGGGTGCTGCTGGGCTCGATCTGTGTGATCACCCTCGGCGTGCTGACCATCGGCTCCGAGTACAGCACCGGCATGATCCGTACGACGCTGACGGCCTGCCCGAGCCGGGCCCGGGTGCTGACGGCGAAGGCGATCGTCTTCTTCCTGCTCGCCTTCGTCATCACCACGGTGACCGCCACGGTCGTCGCGGGGTTCCAGACGGCGATCCTGGGCGCAGGTCTCGACTCCGGCTCGGTGTGGCTGCGCGCCACCGTCGGGGTCGGGCTCTACATCGCGGCCCTCGGCCTGGTGTCGCTGGCCGTCGGCGCGATCATCCGGCACTCGGCGGGCGCCATCACGGTCATGATCGCCGTGGTGCTGCTGCCGCTGGTCCTCGCGCTGTTCATGTTCTCCGACAGCCTGCGCGGACTGCAGCGCTTCCTCTTCGAGTACTCGATCCCCAACCAGCTCGGCGCGCTCTACGGCTCGACGGTCACCGAGTCCGGCCCGTCCGGCTGGGAGCCGCTGCTGCTGATGCTGGGCATCGCGGCCGTGGCCCTGGGCGGCGCCTACCTGGCGCTGGACCGGCGCGACGTCTGAGCTGGCACTGCACCGGCGCGACGTCTGAGAGAACGTACGGCGCTCAGTAGCGCGGCGCGTTACGGGACCGCTGCACCCGCGTGGTGCGGCGGTCCTTCGCGTTCCAGCAGGCCTTGTGCCAGTGCCTGCGGTCCTCGATGCCGCCGAACTCGGGCCAGGCGACGAGGTGCGGGACGCCGGAGGGGATCTCCTGGTCGCAGCCGGGGCAGCGGTACCGCTTGCCCTGGGCGCTCGCGCCGCTCACCGGGCGCACCGACCACTCCTCGCCCTGCCAGCTCTCGGTGGCCCCTCCCCCGCCGTACCTCCCCAGCGCCGTACCGGGATGCTCGTCGGGACTCTCGCCGCCACGGGGGCGGTTGCGGCGCGGGGACACAGGACACCTCACGGGGGCTGCTCGGGCACGGTTCGCTTCAAGCCTAGAGGCTGGCACCGGGGGCAGGTGCCGGGTGGGGCGGACGGCACGATCCCGTACGGGATCCGGCGCGATCGGGCACGGGAGTGAGTTAGCGGAAAATCGCAACAACTTCGCCCCGGACCGTGCCTTTGGCACGTGTCAGACGTTGTTGCCAGTGGGGGAGACACGCGTCGGCCGCAAGGAGGCAACACGCGATGCGCATCGGAACGTTCGTTCTGGCAGCTCAGTTCCCGGGCCAGGGGCCGGGCGAGGCCCTGCACCGGGCCGTCCGGTCCGCCGAGGCTGCGGAGGAGTCCGGGCTCGACTCGGTGTGGCTCGCCGAGCACCACTTCGTGCCGTACGGGGTCTGCCCGTCCGCCACCACGCTGGCCGCGCTGCTGCTCGGCCGGACCCGGCGGATCCGGGTGGGCACCGCCGTCAGCGTGCTGCCCAACCACCACCCGGTCGCCCTCGGCGAGCAGGCCGCGCTGCTGCATCTGACCAGCGGCGGACGGTTCTCGCTCGGGGTGGGCCGGGGCGGGCCGTGGGTGGACCTGGAGGTCTTCGGCGGCGGTCTCGACGCGTACGAGAACGGCTTCCCCGAGGCGCTGGAGCTGCTGCTCGACTGGCTGCGGGAGCCACGGGTCGCCGGGCGCGGGGGGCGGTTCGGCTTCCGCGAGGTGGCGGTGGTGCCGCGCGCGGACGACTTGCTGGACGACGGCTCTGCCCCTGGGCCCGAGGTGATCGTGGCGTGCACCTCGCCGAAGACCGTGCGGCTGGCGGCGAGCAGGGCACTGCCGATGCTGCTGGGCATGCACTGCGGGGACGAGGAGAAGGCGGAGATGGTCGCCCTGTGGCGTACGGCGGCCCGGGAGGCCGGTCATCCGCCGGAGGTGGTCGAGGGGGCCGCACATGTGTCCGCGGGGGTGGCCCAGATCGCGGACGGGCCCGGGGACGCCACGGAGACGCTGGTGAAGACGATGCCCGGGTGGCTGCGCCAGGGGCTGGACGCCCATGTCACGGTCGACGACCGGCACCGCGTGATGCGGGACCCCGTCGCGTACACGGAACTGCTGTGCGGGCTGCACCCGGTGGGCCCGCCCCAGCTGGCCGCCGACCGGCTCGCGGCCACGGCCGAGCGGACCGGCATCACCCGCTTCGCCCTCCTGGTAGAGGGGTCGGGCGACCTCGCGGCGACCGAGGAGAACGTACGGCGCCTCGGCGCGGACGTGCTGCCGCTGCTCACCTGACCTGCGCCTGTGCATGGAGGAGACGACCTCGCGGTTGAGCGTGATGCGTGATGCGTTAAGCGGTGGAACGTGGAGCGTGGTGCGGTGGTACGGGAGCTGCCGCCCCGGAGCCAGTTGCACCTCCCGCGGCCCGAAGCGGCAGCAGAAGCGTTCAGCAGTCCCGTAGTTCGGGCGACTGGTTGAGCAACTGGCCCCTCACCGAAGTGAACTTGGCCAG
Source organism: Streptomyces cyaneofuscatus (assembly GCF_000718135.1). Taxonomy (GTDB): domain Bacteria; phylum Actinomycetota; class Actinomycetes; order Streptomycetales; family Streptomycetaceae; genus Streptomyces; species Streptomyces cyaneofuscatus. The sequence goes on from NZ_JOEM01000014.1 coordinate 116,545, forward strand.
CCGGTCGTCGACCGAGGCGTCCAGCGGGAACACCGCGACGCGGTGGCAGTTCTGGAAAGCGATACGCACTCCGAAGTGCCGCTGGAGCGCGCCGCGTATCGCATCACTCGCGAGCGCACGCAGCAGCTGACCACGTGCCTGCTCGTCCGGCGGCGGCGTCTGGTTGTCGGCGAACTGGCCGCCGTCCACCTTCAGCTGAGCCACCAGAGAGCTGATCATCTCCCACGCGAAAGGCAGGGAGGTCCGGACGCAGTCGACGAAGTCGGCTTCGTCGACCTCGCCTCGCTCGGCCTGTTCCAACAGCGCCGGTGAGACGTCGAGCGACATGGGTTCTCCTCTCGCGACCCCGGACGGTGACCGGGGCCTTACGGGCAGGGAAGAAGGGCGACGACGCAGCGTGCACGGGCGGCGACCTCCTGCATCCACGGTAAGTGTGCGGGAGGAGCCGCACCAGGAGATTGGGAACACAACCGGCCACGATCGAAGGGGCGCAAAGAGGGGCAAGCCCGCTGGGCCGACCGGCGGTGAGGAGCGAGTGACAGGGGTCGACGGATGGGGAAATCGCGCCGGGCCCCCGTCGTCGAGTAGCGTTGCCGACCATGCGTCTCGTCATCGCCCGTTGCTCCGTCGACTACGCGGGCCGGCTCACAGCCCACCTGCCCTCCGCCCCCCGTCTGATCCTGGTGAAGGCGGACGGCAGCGTCTCGATCCACGCCGACGACCGGGCGTACAAACCGCTCAACTGGATGTCCCCGCCGTGCACCCTGAAGGAGGGCACCGGCGAGGAGGCCGGTGTCTGGACCGTGGTGAACAAGGCGGGCGAAAAACTGATCATCACGATGGAGGAAATCCTCCACGACTCCTCGTACGAGCTGGGCGTCGACCCGGGGCTCATCAAGGACGGCGTGGAGGCGCACCTCCAGGAGCTGCTCGCCGACCGGATCGAGATCCTCGGCGAGGGCCACACCCTGATCCGCCGTGAGTACCCCACCGCCATCGGCCCGGTGGACATCCTCTGCCGCGACGCGAACGGCGGGACGGTCGCCGTGGAGCTGAAGCGGCGCGGCGACATCGACGGTGTGGAGCAGCTGACCCGCTATCTGGAGCTGCTCAACCGCGACCCGCATCTCGCGCCGGTCCGGGGCGTCTTCGCGGCCCAGGAGATCAAGCCGCAGGCGCGCGTGCTCGCGACCGACCGGGGCATCGGCTGCCTGGTCCTCGACTACGACGCGATGCGCGGCATCGAGGACGACAAGCTGCGCCTGTTCTGACCGACCGTCCACGGCCGGGTGTCCCCCACAGGGGCACCCGGCTTCCGTGTGTCAGGCCGCCGCCTCGGTGGGGTCGTCGCTCTCGGCCGGGGCTTCGGTGGTGGCCGTGGCGGTGGCGGTGGCCGACTCGGCGGGGCCGCTGGCGGAGGAGGAGGTGTCCGGCGGGGGCGGGGCCGGGGGCTCTTCGGTCGGCGTCTCGGTCGGCGGGGTCGGCTCCGGCTCCGACTCGGTGGGCGTCACGCTCGGGCTGGTGCTCGTGGACGGCGAGGGCGCGGGAGGGGAGCTCTTGGTCGGGGTGGGCGCACCCGACGTGCTGCGGCTCGGCGTGCTCGACGGCTCCCCCGTACCCGGTGAGCTGCCGTCCGGCGACGAGGGGGCCGGGGAGGGCGAGCCGGAGGTGCTGGGCGTGGCGGATCCCGAGGTGCCCGGGGTGGCGGGTACCTCCTCGCCGGGCGCCCCGTCGTCGGGCGCGGGGCCGTCGTCCGGCTCGTCGGCGGGGGACGCGTCGTCGGGGGTGGACTCGGGGGACGACTGCTCGGTGGTGACGTTACGGCTGCCGCCCGGCTCCTCGGGGTCGCCCGCGGTGAGGCCGAGGGTGACGACGGTGCCGAGCACGGCGATCAGCAGCGCTCCCGCCCCGGCGGCGGCCAGGTTGCGCCGGGCGCCGCCCAGGATCGCGCGCCCGCCGCCCGGCTTCGGTGCGGCGGCCGGGAACGGGGCCACCACGGTCGGGTCCTCGTCCACCGTCTGCCGGGCGAAGAGCGGCGCGGCCGGGAGGCCGGTCGGCGGCGTACCGGCGAGGAGGTCGTGGCGTACGGCGGGCACCTCGTCGCCCGTCCGGGGCCGGACCGGGGGCGCGAAGCCGCCGGAGCGGTCCGCGACCAGGGCGAGGGCGCGGCGGCCGGCCACCGCACCGGACTTGTCGGCGAGCGCGCCGCGCATGGAGATCGAGGTCTCCAGCTCCGTACGGGCCCGGTCGAGGTTGCCGGAGCAGAGCGCGAGGACGCCCAACTCGTGGTGGAAGTACGCCTCTTCGGCGACCTCACCGGCGATCCTGGCGGCCTCCTGGCCCGCCCTGAGCGCCTTCTCCCAGGCGCCCCAGCTCAACCCCGCCGCGAGCGCCGGAGCGGCGCTGCGGGCCAGCAGGACGGCCGCGCTGGCCTGGCCCGCCTCGGCGTCGGGGACGAGGCGGCCCATCGCGGCGACGATCGCGTCGGCCTCGGCGACGGCCCGCTGCGGGGTGACCGAGGGGTGGGAGACCCACCAGGCGTAGTGCTGGGCGGCCGTACGGGCGTGGGCGGCGGCCTCCTCCGCGTACCCGCCGGCCTCCAGCTGGGCGAGGACACCGGCGGCGAGCCGGTAGCGGGGGCCGGCCGGGGAGAGCAGTCCGCAGCCCGCGAGTTCGCCGAGGGCGGCGTCCGCGTGGGTGTCGCCCACGAGGGCCGGCAGATGGGCCTGGTGGGGCACCTCGCCGCCGAGCGCGACGGTGAAGCGCAGGGTCTCGCGGGCCGCCTCGCTGAGCCGGGAGGCGAGCAGGACGGCGGGCGCCGCCCCTTCGCCGAGGCTCGGCAGCGGCACGTCCAGGGTCTCGGGGGTGGGCGCTTCGGGGACCGGCGGCGCGTCGTCCGGGCGTGGCTCGAAGTAGTCGTACTCGTCGAAGGCCGCGGGGTCCGTGTTGAGCAGGTCGCGCTGGCGCAGCAGCGATCCGGCCTGGACGAAGCGGAGCGGCAGCCCCTCGGACTCGAACCAGAGGTCGCCCGCCCAGTTCCGCTCGTCCTCGGTGAGGGGGCGCTCGACGACCTTGGCCAGCAGCTCCAGCGAGGCGGCGCGGCCGAGGCCGGCGAGGAGGACCTCCTCCAGGTGGGCGTCGACGCCGGGCGGGGCGAGGTCGGGTGTGGTGCCGAAGAGGAAGGCGCACTCGGGGGTGGCTTCCAGGAGTCCGTCGAGGGCGGCCCCGCCGATCTCCAGGTCGTCGACGATCACGACGGCGCCGATGGAGCGGACGAGGGCGAGCAGTCCCTCGGGTCCCGGGCGGTGGAGCGGGGCGTGGTGGATGGCGTCGAAGAGGCCGTACAGCAGGTCGGCGGCGGTGCGCCGGTGGCCGCTGAGCCGGACGACACCGTCGGGGGCCAGGTCCGTGCAGTCGGCGGCGACGGCGTCGAGGAGCGCGGTGCGGCCGGAGCCGGCCTGGCCGGTGAGGCGGACGCTGCGGCCGCGGGCCAGCAGGCTCACCAGCCTCTCGCGCTCCTCCTGGCGTTCCAGCAGGGGGAGCTGCGGGGCGGGCGGGCCCGCCGGGACGGGCGGTGCGCCGGCGCGCTCGTGGTCGGCGCGTTCGGCGGGGGTGCGGCGGACGGGCGCTTCGGGCTCCGAGCCGGGCGGGCAGGCCTCGACCTCGCTGCCGTCGACGGGGTTGACCGTGAGCAGGAGGTCCCCGACCGTGACCTGGACGACGCGGACCTGCTGCGGCGTCGGCTGGCCGAAATCGGCGGCGTTGGACTCCCGGGACGGCCGGCGACGGCCGTCGGAGCGGTCGGAGTCGTCCGGGCCGTCGGAGCCGCCGGGGGTCCGCCCGTACTTTCCCGGCCCCTGGTGTGTCGGGTCCATCAACAAGTCCCCCAGACGCGTCGCGCTCGGTCAGTCCCTCCGGCCTCGCACGCCCCGCTGTCGCTTCCGGTCCGGTGTCTGCCTCGGGTGGGTGTCATGGGGCAGACGGCCGAACCCTAGACCTTCGCACAGTATCCACGCACGGGCGGGGTGCCATGCCGTCCGGGACGTCACATTCCGGTGAGGATTGCGCGCCTTCTGCCCCGACGGTCCGGGTACGTACTCAGACGCGCGGCAGTGAATCGGCGGCGATCCCGCCCTCGATCGCCAGGATGCGGTGCAGCCGGGTGGCCACCAGGAGGCGCTGCATCTGCGGCGGGACGCCGCGCAGCACGAGACGGCGCCCGGCCCGGCCGGCTCTGCGGTGGGCGCCCATGATGACGCCGAGTCCGGTGGCGTCCCAGGAATTCAGCTCGGTCAGGTCCAGCACCAGATCGCCGGCTCCGTCGTCGACGGCCGAGTGCAGGACCGTACGGGCGTCCGCCGCGCTTCGGACGTCGAGGCGGCCCCCGACGACCAGCTCGGCGTGGTCGCCCCTGATATGCATATGCGCTCCCCTGCTCGCTCGGTGGCGAGGTCGTCTGTCTGCTCTCTGTCTGTTCTTCTCTTCCACAACTGACTGCCGCAACGACAGGGAAGTTGCCGTCTGTAAGCGAACCGATACCGAATTCACTCGGTGGAGTGACGTTGGTTCGCCGGAGGCCGGACACCGCCGGGTACACTCCCCGCCCCGTCGGCGGCAGGCCGAGGGGGCAGGGGTGCGGCTGCGGTCAGTACGTGTAGAAGCCCTGCCCGCTCTTGCGCCCGATGTCACCTGCGTCGACCATCCGGCGCATCAGCTCGGGAGCCGCGAACTTCTCGTCCTGCGACTCGGTGTAGATGTTGCCGGTGGCGTGGAGCAGGATGTCGACGCCCGTCAGGTCGGCGGTGGCGAGCGGCCCCATGGCGTGGCCGAACCCCAGCTTGCAGGCGGTGTCGATGTCCTCGGCCGTGGCGACGCCCGACTCGTACAGCTTCGCGGCCTCGACGACGAGGGCCGAGATGAGCCGGGTGGTGACGAAGCCCGCCACATCTCGGTTGACGACGATGCAGGTCTTGCCGACCGACTCGGCGAACTCCCGGGCGGTGGCGAGGGTTTCGTCGCTGGTCTTGTAGCCGCGTACGAGTTCGCAGAGCTGCATCATCGGGACCGGCGAGAAGAAGTGCACGCCGACGACGCGCTCCGGACGCTCCGTCACGGCCGCGATCTTCGTGATCGGGATGGCGGAGGTGTTGGAGGCCAGCACGGTGTTCTCGCCGACGACCTTGTCCAGGGCGCGGAAGATCTCGTGCTTGACCTCCAGCTTCTCGAAGACGGCCTCCACGACGACGTCCACGTCCGCGACGGCGTCGAGGTCGGTGGTCGTGGTGATGCGGGCGAGGGCGGCCTCGGCGTCGGACGCCTCCAGCTTGCCCTTGGAGACGAACTTGTCGTACGAGGCCTTGATGCCGTCGAGGCCGCGGGTCAGCGCCGCGTCGGTGACATCACGCAGCACGACGTCCCAGCCCGCCTGGGCGGAGACCTGCGCGATCCCGGACCCCATGAGTCCGGCCCCGATGACGGCGAGCTTCCTGGCCACGTTCGCACCCCTTGTTCTCTGTCCGCCTCTGCGGCATCTGTTCACGGCGGTTCACATTGCTCTCCGGCGGAGATTAGTACCCGTCGGGGGCGCTGGGGCCGTGAAGAGATGCGCGTCACGTCTCGAATGACGGACATCACACCGCCCGGTATCACCCGGCGGCGCGCCGCGCGTAGTTGAGGACCTTCTCGCCGAGGAGGTCCTCCATGTCGTCGATCAGGACGAGCGCGTCGCGCGAGACCTCGCCCGTGGCGCGGCCCGCCACCATCTCGCCGCCGATGTACGCCATCAGCGTGCTGTGCACCCAGGCGAGCTGACCGGCCACCAGGACCGGTGCGTGGTCGCCGGGACCCGCCGCGGTCTCCTCCCGCAGGGTGCCCTCCAGGTGGAGCTGGGCCTCCTGCCCGATGTGCCAGAGCCGGGCCTTGAGCGTGTCGGCTCCCTCGATGACCCGCAGGAAGCTCGCGTAGCCGTCGATGAGGCCGACCGTCGGCGAGACGCCCTCCACCTGGATCCGCAGTTCGCGCAGGACGGCCTCCGCGGCGGACTCCCCCGTGTCGCGGCCCCTGACCCAGCGCGAGAGACGGTCGACGATGCCCTGGCCGCGGTCCAGGAAGAGGTCTTCCTTGGCCGGGAAGTAGTTGTAGACCGTGTTCACCGAGACGTCGGCGGCTTCGGCGATCTCCGCGATGGTGACCGCGTCGAAGCCCCTCTCGATGAAGAGCCCGGTGGCCACGTCCGAGAGGTGCTGCCTCGTCCGGCGCTTCTTCCGCTCCCTCAGTCCCTCAGCCATGGGCCCATCGTACGGATGCCGTGGTGCCGCTGAAATTTTGGAGGCATTGCAATTTTTAAGTCGCTCTGTTTTTGTGGTCACCATGCCTGTCATCAGCACGTCCGGCCTCGCCCGGACCTTCACGACCAAGGCGGGGCCGGTCCATGCCGTCCGCTCCGTCGACCTGTCCGTCATGCCCGGCGAGATCGTCGGCCTCCTCGGCCCCAACGGCGCGGGCAAGACCACCACCCTGCGGATGCTCACCACGCTGCTCGCCCCGACCGGCGGCACGGCCACCGTGGCCGGCCACGATCTGCTCACCGACCCCGCGGCCGTCCGCGCGGTCTGCGGGTACGTCGCCCAGTCCGGCGGCGCCGACCCGTATCTGACCGTCCGGGAGGAGCTCGTCACCCAGGGCCGGCTCTACCGGCTGGGCCGGGCGGAGGCGGCCGCCCGCGCCGGGGAGCTGGCCGCCGCGCTGGGGCTCGAAGACCTGCTGGACCGGAAGGCGGCGAGCCTCTCCGGGGGCCAGCGGCGGCGACTCGACATCGCCATGGGCCTCACTCACCGCCCGGCCGTCCTCTTCCTGGACGAGCCCACCACGGGCCTGGACCCCGGCAGCCGCGCCGACCTGTGGGACCTGGTGCGGAGCCTGCGCGACGGGGCGGGCACCACCGTCGTCCTGACCACCCACTACCTGGACGAGGCCGACGCGCTGGCCGACCGGCTGATCCTGATCGACGGCGGCACGGTGGTCGCCGAGGGGACGCCCGCCCAGCTCAGGACCCGGTACGCCGGCTCCCCCGACGCTTCCCTCCAGGACGCGTTCCTGGCCGCCACCGGCCGCCCCGCCAACCCTGCCGACGCCGCCCCCGTAGCCGTATAGGACCCCTCACGTGCTCTTCCACGACACCGCGATCGTCTTCGGGCGCTACGCCCGGCAGACCCTGCGCTCCCGTTTCCAGGTCCTCTTCGGCCTGCTGATGCCGCTCCTCCACCTCTTCTTCTTCGGCCCGCTGCTCCAGGGCCTCCCGCTCGGCTCGTCCGCCGACTCCTGGCAGGTCCTCGTGCCCGGGCTGCTCCTCCAACTCAGCCTGTTCGGAGCCTCGTTCGCCGGATTCGCGATTATCATCGAGAAGTCGACGGGCGTGGTGGAGCGCATGCGGGTGACCCCGGTCAGCCGCCTCGCCCTGCTGCTGGGGCGCGTCCTGCGCGACGCCCTGCTCTTCACGTTCCAGGCGGTCCTGCTGGTGCTCGCCGCACTGCTCATGGGGTTGCGCGCACCGCTGGCCGGCATCCTCATCGGCTTCGCGTTCACGGGTGTGCTGGCGCTCGCGCTGGCCTCGCTGTCGTACGCCCTGGCCATGCGGGTCGCCACCCCGCAGGAGTTCGGGCCGGTGATCAACGCGGTGACGATGCCCGCCATGCTGCTCTCCGGTCTGATGCTGCCCATCACCCTGGGCCCCGCCTGGCTGGACGTGGTCTCGCACTTCACCCCGTTCCGCTATCTGGTGGACGCGGTACGGGACGCCTACACGGGCTCGTACGCCACCGCGCACATGCTGTACGGGGTCCTGGTGGCCGTGGGCTTCGCCCTGCTGGCCGTGACAGTGGGCACACGGGTCTTCCAGCGGGCCGGAGCGTAACTACGCTGGGCCCATGGTCAATCTGACGCGCATCTACACCCGGACCGGCGACCAGGGCACCACCGCCCTCGGCGACATGAGCCGCACCGCCAAGACCGATCTGCGGATCGCGGCGTACGCGGACGCCAACGAGGCCAACGCGGTGATCGGGACCGCCGTCGCGCTGGGGCAGCTCTCCGAGGACGTGGTGAAGGTCCTCGTACGGGTCCAGAACGACCTCTTCGACGTGGGTGCCGACCTGTCCACGCCGGTGGTCGAGGACCCGGAGTACCCGCCGCTGCGGGTCGAGCAGTCCTACATCGACAAGCTGGAGGCGGACTGCGACCGTTTCCTGGAGGAGCTGGAGAAGCTGCGCAGCTTCATCCTTCCGGGGGGTACGCCGGGGGCCGCGCTGCTCCACCAGGCGTGCACGGTGGTCCGGCGCGCCGAGCGGTCGACCTGGGCGGCGCTGGAGGTGCACGGCGACGTGATGAACACGCTGACCGCCACCTACCTCAACCGCCTCTCCGACCTCCTGTTCATCCTGGCGCGCAGCGCCAACAAGGAGGTCGGGGACGTGCTGTGGGTGCCGGGCGGTGAGCGTTAGAACCGGTCGGCCGGCTCGCGTTCCGCCGCCGCGTCCGTGTTCTTGGGGGCCTGCTTCGGGAAGAGCGTGTAGCCGCCGGCGATGATCACGTTGATGCCGATCACCAGGAGCATCTTCTGTTGCCAGCCCTGGAGCGAGCTGACGGCGCCGTCCGGACCGACGTACCAGACCGCCGCCTGGAGCAGGCCCAGCGCGACCGCCGCCGCGAGGATCCAGCGGGCGGCGGTGCGCCACTCGTGGACGGCGCGGGCCGTGCCGTACTTCGGCGGCTTCACCGGCGGCGGGCCGCCGAACCAGCGGTGCGCGACCCAGGCGTCCACCTTCTTGATGGTGTGATGGCCGAGGCCCACGGTGAAGCCGATGTAGACGGCGGCCAGCCCGTGCTTCCAGTCGGGCTCGGCGCCGTTCCTCAGGTCGATCACCGTCACCACGAGCAGCACCACCTCCAGCAGCGGCTCGCAGAGCAGTACGGCCGCGCCGAGCTTCGGCTTCCTCACGACGTACCGCAGCGCGAGCCCGGCGGCCAGCAGCACCCAGAAGGCGACCTCGCAGGCCACCACCAGTAGAGCGATCACAGCTTCTCTCCTCCCGTTCCCCTCCAGCCTCCCGTCCGCCGGGCGGGGATACGTCGTCGGCGGTGACGAAACGGGACTGCATCCTTCGATGTACTCGCGCCTCGGTCTGCGAAGGGAGGCCCGGCGACGGTGGTGCGTGTTGGATGGAAGGGTGTTCACCTCGATCCGCCCCCACCGCGACGACGTGGCCCTCGCCGTCTCCGGGCTGCTCGGGGGGCTGCTCCTGTGGCTGCTCGGCCTGCACACCCAGGGCGGCCGTCCCTTCTCCGCGCCCTGGGTCACCCTCGTACCGCTGGCCGTGACGGCCGCGATGGAGCTGCTGCGCCGGAGCGCTCCGCGCACCGCGCTGACCGTAGCCGTGCTCGCGCTGATCGCCGACCAGTTCACCCGGGGCAGTCTGGCCACCGTCCTGATGTTCACGGACGTCATGTACGCGGCCGTCCTGTACGGGACCCCGGCCGCCGCCCGCCGTCTCCCGGTGGCCACGCTCCTGATCACCGTCGCGTCCACGATCGGGTTCCTGGCCTGGTTCCGCAGGCCCGAGGCGCTGCTGATCGGCGTCGTCATCGGGCTGGTCTCGTTCATCCCCGCCATCACCGGGGTCAGTGTCCGCAACCACCGCACCGCCGCCGAGGCCGCCCGGCTGGCCGCCGCGCAGACCGCGCGGCTGGCCGAGATGGACCGGGTGCAGGCGGTGATCGCCGAGCGGGCCCGGATGGCCCGGGAGCTGCACGACATGGTCGCCAACCACCTTTCCGCCGTGGCGATCCACTCCACGGCGGCCCTCTCCATCGACGACCCGGAGACCTCGCGGAACGCGCTGAAGGTGATCCGGGAGAACAGCGTGGAGGGGCTCGCGGAGATGCGCCGGCTGATCGGGCTGCTGCGCGAGGGCGGTGAGGACAGCGCCCCGGCCGCGGCGCCGACGCTGGCATCGCTGGACGCCCTGATCGCGCAGGCGAACACCAACGGCGCCCCGAGCGGGCTGGTCTGCGCGCTGGAGGACACCCGGGCGGCGGGGTCCGCGGCGCTGCCGACCCCCGTCGAGCTGGCCGCGTACCGGATCGTGCAGGAGTCCCTCACCAACGCCCTCAAGCACGCGGCGCCGGGGCCGGTGACCGTGCGGCTCGACCTCACCGGCGACGTACTGGCGGTCGAGGTGACCAGTGTGTCCGGCAGTCGGCCCGGGCCCACCGCGCCGGGGTCGGGGGCCGGTCTGGTGGGGATGCGGGAGCGGGTGGCGCTGCTGGGTGGGTCGTTCGAAGCGGGTTGCGTGGACGGGAAGTTGTGGCGGGTTCGGGCGGAACTGCCCGTTGGGGAAAGGGAGATGCGGGAATGACGATCCGGGTACTGGTGGCCGAGGACCAGGCAGCCGTACGGGCGGGGCTGGTGCTGATCCTCTCCAGCGCGCCGGACATCGAGGTCGTCGGGGAGGCGGAGGACGGCGAGGCGGCGGTGCGCCTGGCGCGTGAACTCCGGCCGGATCTCGTCCTGATGGATGTGCAGATGCCTCGGCTGGACGGGGTGGCGGCGACCCGGCAGGTGGTGGCGGAGGAGCTGGCGGACGTCCTGGTGCTGACCACGTTCGACCTGGACGAGTACGTCTTCGGGGCGCTGCGGGCGGGGGCCTCGGGTTTCCTGCTGAAGAACACCGACGCCCGCGATCTGCTGGAGGCGGTACGGACGGTGGCGCGCGGCGAGGGGCTGATCGCCCCGGCCGTGACCCGGCGGCTGATCGCGGAGTTCGCGGGGGTGCGGAGCGTACGGGCGGCGGGTGCGGCCGATCCGGCGGTACTGGAGGCGCTGACCCGGCGGGAGCGGGAGGTGCTGGGGTGCCTCGGCGAGGGGCTGCCGAACGCGGAGATCGCGCTGCGGCTCTCGATGGCGGAGGCGACGGTGAAGACGCACGTCAGCAGATTGCTGGCCAAGCTGGGGCTGCGCAGCCGGGTCCAGGCGGCCGTGTTGGCACAGGAGTTGGGGATCTGACGGCGGCGGGGGCCCGGGCGCGGCCCGAGACCGCGAAGGGCCGGATTCCGGTCCGATTCCGGGCCGGTTCCGGCCCTCGATCTTTGGTCCAGACCTCTTGACGATTGGTCCAGACCTTCCTAATGTCACCCATCACACACTGCGGTGAGTACGAGAGCACCCGTACTCAGGGCGGCGCAGGGTTTGCAGTCCACGAATCATCCCCGTTTGCTGGACCTCACCCGAGGAGCACCGTTGAGCACTGATACTCCCCCACGCCGTAGCCGGTTCAGATGGATCCCGCTGCGCAGCAGCCGGTCCAAGGTCATCGCCGGTCTCACCGCTCTGGCCGTGCCGTTCGCCGCGATGGTAGGTCTCGCGACTCCGGCCGCGGCGGCCACGTCGGCCACCGCCACGTACACGAAGAAGTCCGACTGGAGCAGCGGCTTCGAGGGCCAGTGGACGGTGAAGAACACCGGCACCACGGCGCTCTCCTCCTGGACCATCGAGTGGGACTACCCCGCCGGGACCCGGGTCAACTCCGCCTGGGACGCCACCGTCACCAACTCGGGCAACAGCTGGACCGCCAAGAACCTGGGCTGGAACGGCAGCATCGCCCCCGGCGCCAGCGTCAGCTTCGGCTTCAACGGCTCCGGCCCCGGCGCCCCCAGCGGCTGTAAGCTCAACGGCGCCTCCTGCGACGGCTCCACCGTCCCCGGCGACAACCCGCCCTCCGCCCCCGGCACCCCCACGACCAGCGACGTCACCAACACCTCGGTGAAGCTGAGCTGGAGCGCGGCCACCGACGACAAGGGCGTCAAGAACTACGACGTCCTGCGCAACGGCGCCAAGATCGCCACGGTCACCGACACCACGTACACCAACACCGGACTGACCGCCGGCACCGACTACACGTACGCCGTCCAGGCCCGGGACACCATCGACCAGCTCGGCCCGGTCTCCGGCTCCGTCTCGGTCCGCACCACCGGCGGTGGCGGCGGCGAGCAGCCCGGCGGCGACAAGATCAACCTGGGCTACTTCACCAACTGGGGCGTCTACGGGCGCAACTACCACGTCAAGAACCTGGTGACGTCCGGCTCCGCGGCGAAGATCACGCACATCAACTACGCCTTCGGCAACGTGCAGAACGGCAAGTGCACCATCGGTGACTCCTACGCCGACTACGACAAGGCGTACACCGCCGACCAGTCCGTCGACGGCAAGGCCGACACCTGGGACCAGCCCCTGCGCGGCAACTTCAACCAGCTGCGCAAGCTGAAGGCCCAGTACCCGCACATCAAGATCCTCTGGTCGTTCGGCGGCTGGACCTGGTCCGGCGGCTTCCCCCAGGCCGCGCAGAACCCCGCCGCCTTCGCCCAGTCCTGCTACGACCTGGTCGAGGACCCCCGCTGGGCCGATGTCTTCGACGGCATCGACCTCGACTGGGAGTACCCCAACGCCTGCGGTCTGACCTGTGACACCAGCGGTCCGGCCGCGCTCAAGAACCTCGCCTCGGCCGTGAAGACGAAGTTCGGCGCGGGCAACCTGGTCACCGCCGCCATCACCGCGGACGGCTCGGCCGGCGGCAAGATCGACGCCGCCGACTACGCGGGCGCCGCCCAGTCCTTCGACTGGTACAACGTGATGACGTACGACTTCTTCGGCGCCTGGGCGGCCAAGGGCCCGACGGCCCCGCACTCGCCGCTGACCCCGTACACGGGCATCCCGCAGGAGGGCTTCACCTCCGCCGACGCCATCGCCAAGCTGAAGGCCAAGGGCGTCCCGGCCAAGAAGCTGCTCCTCGGCATCGGCTTCTACGGCCGCGGCTGGACCGGCGTCACCCAGTCCGCCCCCGGCGGCACGGCGACCGGCGCGGCCCCGGGCACGTACGAGGCGGGCATCGAGGACTACAAGGTCCTCAAGAACACCTGCCCGGCCACCGGCACCATCGCCGGTACGGCCTACGCCCACTGCGGCACCAACTGGTGGAGCTACGACACCCCGGCCACCATCGGCTCCAAGATGACCTGGGCGAAGAACCAGGGCCTGGGTGGCGCGTTCTTCTGGGAGTTCTCCGGTGACACCACCAACGGCGAACTGGTGAGCGCGATCAACAGCGGCCTCAAGTAGCCCTCACGCCGTAACAACCACCAGCGCCACCCCCCGAAAAGCGCCGGGGAGACGGGTCCGCCCCCCGTCTCCCCGGCTTTTCGCTGTGTACGCAGGTGGCTCTAGGCCACGTTGACCCGCTGGCCGGGCGGCGCCGCCTCCAGCCAGGCGAGGAAGCCGGTCAGGGCGTCCTCGCTCATCGCCAGCTCCAGGCGGGTCCCCCGGTGGAGACAGCCGAGCACGACGGAGTCGGAGAGCAGCGCGAGCTCCTCCTCGCCCTCCGGAAGCCGGCGGGCGATCACCTCGATCGCAGAACGCTCCAGGCCCCGGCGGGGGCGAGGAGCGTAGGAGAAGACACGGAACCAGTCGACGCGGTCACCGCTGTAGCGGGCGACCCCGTAGACCCAGCCTTTGCCGGAGGGGTCCGGCTCCTCGGAGACGTCCCAGCGGAGGGAACAGTCGAAGGTGCCTCCGGACCGCTGGATCAGTCGTCGGCGCAGGCCGAAGACGAACAGTCCCACCAGGACCAGCACGATGACGGACACGCCCACCCACAACGCGAGGACCATCTCCACCGACCTCCTCGCATCGTCGAGTAACGGGTAACGCGTAGCGCGTAACGGATAACGAACCGATTCGAACTGAACTGCACCTGCATCGCCTCAGCCGCGACACGGCTGGATTTCTCCAGCTCGGGCCGCGGCTGAGTAAAAACATCGCTCCGTGGGGGTGCTAGTGCACCGCCACCGCGCGCAGACGGATCTCGGCGCGCCGCTCAGCGGCGGCGTCCGCGTCCGACTTCGCGCGCTCCAGCGCGCGCTCGGCGCGCTGGACATCGATCTCGTCCGCCAGCTCGACGATCTCGGCCAGCAGCGACAGCTTGTTGTCCGCGAACGAGATGAAACCACCGTGCACAGCGGCGATGACGGTACCGCCCTCGCTCGTGCGGATCGTCACCGGGCCCGATTCCAGCACACCGAGAAGCGGCTGGTGACCGGGCATGATGCCGATGTCGCCGGACGTGGTACGCGCGACGACCAGGGTGGCCTCGCCGGACCAGACACTGCGGTCCGCGGCGACCAGCTCCACATGCAGCTCAGCAGCCAAGGAGACTCCTCGGGTCACCACCCGGCCGCGCGGCCGGGTGTCGGTTCAATTCTACGGGGCGTGGTGAGGGGGGCGGGACCAGCCCCACCCCCCTCGGTGAGCCGGAGGCTCAGGAGACGCCGAGCTCCTTGGCCTTCGCCTTGAGGTCGTCCAGGCCACCGCACATGAAGAACGCCTGCTCGGGGAAGTGGTCGTAGTGCCCGTCGCAGATCGCGTTGAACGCGGCGATCGACTCGTCGAGCGGGACGTCCGAACCGTCCAGGCCGGTGAACTGCTTGGCGGCGTGGGTGTTCTGCGACAGGAAGCGCTCGACGCGACGGGCACGGTGGACGACGAGCTTGTCCTCCTCGCCCAGCTCGTCGATACCGAGGATCGCGATGATGTCCTGGAGGTCCTTGTACTTCTGCAGGATCCCCTTGACGCGGCTGGCCGCGGCGTAGTGGTCCTGGGAGATGTAACGCGGGTCCAGGATGCGGGACGTGGAGTCCAGCGGGTCCACGGCCGGGTAGATGCCCTTCTCGGAGATCGGACGGGAGAGAACCGTCGTCGCGTCGAGGTGGGCGAACGTGGTGGCCGGGGCCGGGTCGGTCAGGTCGTCCGCGGGGACGTAGATCGCCTGCATCGAGGTGATCGAGTGACCACGCGTCGAGGTGATGCGCTCCTGGAGCACACCCATCTCGTCGGCCAGGGTCGGCTGGTAACCCACCGCGGACGGCATGCGGCCGAGCAGCGTGGAGACCTCGGAACCGGCCTGCGTGAAGCGGAAGATGTTGTCGATGAAGAGCAGCACGTCCTGCTTCTGCACATCGCGGAAGTACTCCGCCATGGTCAGGGCGGACAGGGCCACGCGCAGACGCGTCCCCGGCGGCTCGTCCATCTGGCCGAAGACGAGCGCGGTCTTCTCCAGAACGCCCGACTCGGTCATCTCGTCGATGAGGTCGTTGCCCTCACGGGTGCGCTCACCGACACCGGCGAACACCGACACACCGTCGTGCAGCTTCGCCACACGCATGATCATTTCCTGGATGAGGACCGTCTTGCCGACGCCCGCACCACCGAACAGACCGATCTTGCCGCCCTTGACGTACGGGGTCAGCAGGTCGACGACCTTCAGGCCGGTCTCGAACATCTCGGTCTTGGACTCGAGCTGGTCGAAGGCCGGGGCCTTGCGGTGGATCGGCCAGCGCTCGGTGATCTGCGCCTCGGCCTCCGGCTCGTTCAGGATCTGACCGAGGGTGTTGAACACCTTGCCCTTGGTGATGTCGCCGACGGGGACGGTGATGCCCGTGCCCGTGTCGGTCACCGGGGCCTGGCGGACCAGGCCGTCGGTGGGCTGCATCGAGATCGCGCGGACCACGCCGTCACCCAGGTGCTGGGCGACCTCGAGGGTCAGCGTCTTGCGGGCGCCGGCCTCGGCCGGGTCGTCCACCTCGACGTGAAGGGCGTTGTAGATCTCCGGCATCGCGTCGACGGGGAACTCCACGTCGACGACCGGGCCGATGACCCGGGCGACGCGGCCCGTGGCAGCGGCCGTCTCAACAGTGGTCGTCATTACTTGTCACTCCCCGCGGTCGCGTCGGCCAGAGCACTGGCACCGCCGACGATCTCGCTGATTTCCTGGGTGATTTCGGCCTGGCGGGCCGCGTTGGCAAGCCGGGAGAGGCTCTTGATGAGGTCCCCGGCGTTGTCGGTGGCCGACTTCATCGCGCGGCGGCGGGCAGCGTGCTCGGAAGCGGCTGCCTGCAGCAGTGCGTTGTAGATACGGCTCTCGACGTAGCGCGGCAGAAGGGCGTCGAGGACGTCCTCGGCCGACGGCTCGAACTCGAACAGCGGAAGGATCTCGCCCTTGCGGGTGCTCTCCTCCGCGACCTCGTCGAGCGAAAGCGGCAGCATCCGGTCGTCGACCGCGTTCTGCGTCATCATCGACACGAATTCCGTGAAGACGATGTGCAGCTCGTCGACGCCGCCCTCGGCCGTCTCCTTCTGGATGGCCTCGATCAACGGGGCGGCGATGCGCTTGGCATCGGAGTACGCCGGGTTGTCGGTGAAGCCCGTCCAGAATTCCTCGACCTTGCGCTCGCGGAAGCCGTAGTACGCGACACCCTTGCGGCCGACGATGTACGTGTCGACCTCCTTGCCCTCACCGGCAAGGCGCTCCCGCAGCCGCTCCGCGGCCTTGATGGCGTTGGAGGAGTAGCCGCCGGCCAGACCGCGGTCGCTCGTGACGAGCAGGACCGCGGCGCGGGTCGGCGCTTCGGCTTCGGTGGTGAGCGGGTGCTTGGCGTTGGAGCCGGTCGCCACCGCGGTCACCGCACGGGTGAGCTCGGTCGCGTACGGCATCGACGCCGCCACCTTGCGCTGCGCCTTGACGATGCGCGAGGCGGCGATCATCTCCATCGCCTTGGTGATCTTCTTGGTCGCGGTGACGGCTTGGATGCGGCGCTTGTAAACGCGAAGCTGAGCGCCCATCGATCAGCCCTCGCCCAGGAGCTTGCCGTCCGAGGTCTCGAACTGCTGCTTGAAGGCGGCGATCGCGTCGGCGATCGACTGCAGCGTGTCGTCGGACATCTTGCCGCCCTCGGCGATGCTGGTCAGGAGGTCCTTGCGCTCGCGGCGCAGGTACTCCAGCAGCTCGGCCTCGAAGCGACGGATGTCCTCGACCGGGACGTCGTCCATCTTGCCCGTGGTACCGGCCCAGACGGAGACGACCTGCTCCTCCATCGGGAACGGGGCGTACTGGGGCTGCTTCAGCAGCTCGACCATGCGCTTACCGCGCTCCAGCGAGGCCTTCGAGGCCGCGTCCAGGTCGGAACCGAAGGCGGCGAACGCCTCCAGCTCGCGGTACTGGGCGAGGTCCACGCGGAGCCGGCCGGAGACCTGCTTCATGGCCTTGTGCTGGGCGGAGCCGCCGACTCGGGAGACCGAGATACCGACGTTGAGCGCCGGACGCTGACCCGCGTTGAACAGGTCGGACTCCAGGAAGCACTGGCCGTCGGTGATGGAGATGACGTTGGTCGGGATGAACGCCGACACGTCGTTCGCCTTGGTCTCGACGATCGGGAGGCCCGTCATCGAACCGGCACCCATCTCGTCGGAGAGCTTGGCGCAGCGCTCCAGCAGACGCGAGTGCAGGTAGAAGACGTCACCCGGGTAGGCCTCACGGCCCGGCGGGCGGCGCAGCAGCAGGGACACGGCGCGGTAGGCGTCGGCCTGCTTCGAGAGGTCGTCGAAGATGATCAGGACGTGCTTGCCCTGGTACATCCAGTGCTGGCCGATGGCCGAACCGGTGTACGGCGCCAGGTACTTGAAGCCGGCCGGGTCGGACGCCGGAGCGGCGACGATGGTCGTGTACTCCAGCGCGCCGGCCTCTTCGAGCGCACCACGCACGGAGGCGATGGTGGAGCCCTTCTGACCGATGGCGACGTAGATGCAGCGCACCTGCTTGTTCACGTCGCCGGAGCGCCAGTTGTCGCGCTGGTTGATGATCGTGTCGACGGCCAGAGCGGTCTTACCCGTCTGACGGTCGCCGATGATCAGCTGACGCTGGCCGCGGCCGATCGGCACCATGGCGTCGACGGCCTTGTAGCCGGTCTGCATCGGCTCGTGCACCGACTTGCGGACCATGACGCCAGGGGCCTGCAGCTCGAGGGCGCGGCGGCCGTCGGTCGCGATCTCGCCGAGACCGTCGATCGGCTGGCCGAGCGGGTCGACGACGCGGCCGAGGTAGCCCTCGCCGACGCCGACGGAGAGCACCTCACCGGTGCGCTGCACCGGCTGGCCCTCCTCGATACCGCTGAACTCGCCGAGAACGATCGCACCGATCTCGCGCTCCTCGAGGTTGAGGGCGAGACCGAGGGTTCCGTCCTCGAACTTCAGCAGCTCGTTCGCCATGGCGGAGGGCAGGCCCTCCACCTTCGCGATGCCGTCGCCGGCAACGCTGACCGTACCGACCTCCTCGCGCGAGGCCGCGTCCGGCTGGTACGACTGGACAAAGTTCTCCAGTGCGTCCCGGATCTCCTCCGGCCGGATCGTGAGCTCCGCCATCTGGGTTCCCTGCTCTCCTTGTTGGGCCCGAAGTTTCTTAAGGGGGTCTGGGGGCCGACCCCCAGGAATCTTCTGCAATTTCTGCACGGCCCAACCGGGCCGCTGGTCTTGCTTGTTCTGCTGCCTTGCTCTGCTGCGCTGTGTCAGCCGGCCATGCGACGGGTCGCCTCTTCGAGGCGCTCCGCGACGGTGCCGTTGATGATCTCGTCACCGACGCGCACCGAGATCCCGCCGAGGACCGCGGGGTCCACGTCCAGGTTCAGGTGCATCTCGCGGCCGTACAGCTTGGCGAGAGCGGCGCCGAGGCGCTGCTTCTGCCGGTCGCTGAGCGGCACCGCCGAGGTGACGACGGCGACCGCGCGGTCGCGGCGCTCCGCGGCGAGCTTGGACAGGGATTCGATCCCTGCCTCCAGGCTACGTCCCCGCGGCTGCGTCACCAGGCGGACGATGATCCGCTCGGTGACCGGCTGTGCCTTTCCGCCGAGCAGGCTGCGGAGCAGCTCGCTCTTGGCGGCGGCGGTGGCCGTACGGCTGGTGAGCGCGGCACGCAGCTCCTGGTCGGAGCCGACGATCCGGCCGAACCGGAACAGCTCGTCCTCGACGTCGTCGAGGCCGCCCGCGCGCTGAGCCGCGGTGAGGTCTGCGGTGTTCGCCAGCTCCTCGACCGAGTCCACCAGGTCACGCGACTGCGACCAGCGGGAGCGGACCAGCCCGGAGACCAGGTCGACGGCTTCGCCGCTGACCTGACCGCTGAGCAGGCGCGCGGCCAGCTCGGCCTTGCTCTCGCCGCTCTGGGCCGGGTCCGTGAGGACCCGGCGCAGCGAAACCTCGCGGTGGAGCAGCGCGGTGACCGAAGCCAGATCGTCGGCGAGGGCCGCCGCGTCGACCGACGTGTTGTCGGTCAGCGCGTCGAGCCGCTCACGTGCGGCGGCCAGTGCCTCGCGGCTCGCGCCGTTCATCGGGCGGCCTCGGCCTTCGCCTCGAGCTCGTCGAGGAAACGGTCGACGGTGCCGCTCTGCCGGGCGTGGTCCTGGAGGGACTCACCGACGAGCTTGCCGGCCAGGTCGGTGGCGAGCTTGCCCACGTCCTGGCGCAGCGCGGAGGACGCGGCCTTGCGGTCGGCCTCGATCTGGGCGTGGCCGGCGGCGATGATCTCTTCGCGCTGCCGCTGACCTTCCGCCTTCATCTCCTGGATGATGACGGCACCCTGCTCCTGCGCCTCCTGGCGCAGACGAGCGGCCTCGTGGCGGGCCTCGGCGAGCTGAGCCTTGTACTGCTCAAGAACGCTCTGAGCCTCGGTCTGAGCCGCTTCAGCCTTCTCGATGCCACCTTCGATCGCCTCGCGACGCTCGTCCAGGGCCTTGTTGATGGCCGGGAGGAGCTTCTTGTAGAAGACGAAGAAGACAATGCTGAAGCAGATGAGGCCGATAACGATCTCGGGCCAGACCGGAAACAGCGGTGACTGCGGCTCCTCAGCTGCCAGATGCAACATGGTGGACCTTTCGTCGAAAACGTATCGTCAGGTCGCCTGGACTACTTCGGGTAGATGAAGGGCGCGACGAAACCGATGAGCGCCAGGGCCTCGATGACCGCGAAGCCGAGCAGCATGTTCTGGCGGATGATGCCGGCCGCCTCGGGCTGGCGGGCGATGGCCTGCACACCGTTACCGAAGATGATGCCGATGCCGACGCCGGGGCCGATCGCCGCGAGGCCGTAACCGATGGTGCCGATGTTGCCCGTGACGGCTGCGAGAGTCTCAGACATGGATCTGTGATTCCTTCTCTTGAGTGGCCGGTGGAGATTGCATCCACCGGACGTCTAGGGGGTGTCCGGGTGGTGGCCCGGGTGTCCTCAGTGCGCTTCTTCGAGCGCCTGGGACAAGTACGTGGCGGTCAGCACGGTGAACACGTAGGCCTGCAGCGCCTGGATGAACATCTCGAAGACGGTCAGGGCCAGCGTGACGGCGAACGACGCGGTGGCGTACACGGTGCCGAGCACGGTGCCGAGCATGTACCAGGTCGCGATCGTGAAGACCAGAATGAGGATGTGACCCGCGAACATGTTCGCGAAGAGCCGGACCGCCAGCGTGAAGGGGCGCACGAAGATGTTCGAGACGAACTCGATCGGCGTCAAGATCACGTAGATCGGCTTGGGCAGGCCGCTCGGCACGCACAGGTTGCGGATACCGCCGACGAAGCCGTTGTTCCGGAAGGTCACGGACATGTAGACGACCCAAACCAGCAGGGCCAGTCCGACCGGGTAGGCGATGAGCGAGGTCACCGGGAACTGTGCGAGCGGGATGATCGCCCACAGGTTCATCACCCAGATGAAGAAGAAGAGCGACACCAGCAGCGGGACAAAGGGCTCGCCCTTCTTGCCGATGATCTCCTTGGCGATGCCTCGGTGCACGAAGTCGTAGAGGATCTCGGCGATCGACTGCAGCTTGCCGGGAACGACCTTGGGCTTGGAGAAGCCGGCCCAGAACAGGCTCACGATGACGATCGTTCCGATGATCGCCAGCAGCATCGGCTTGTTGAAGTCGACCGGACCGATACTGAAGATCGGGTCGAAGATGAACGACCACGCGCTCGGGGCTGGGAATCCGCACGAGCCCTGGAACAGGTGGCAGTCAACCTCGAAGGCGAGCGTCTGGGCGTCAGCAGTCACCAGGAGCTCCTTCTGCATGGCGCATGGATACGGCTACCTCGTTGTATCGGAGCGGCTGGCAGCCGCAGGTCGGCACCGGACTGGTTCTTACGGTGAGGAGGCGGCGGCCGGGCCCGAAGCCTCGCGATGAATCAGGCGACAGCCGTGTTGTCCGCGCCCGCAGTACCGCAACCGAGACCGGACGATAGCAGCATGTCGAACAGGGCTTTATCCCGGCCCTACTGGTCATGCTTCCCCTTGGTTCCACCCGGGGCGTTCCGGCTCTCCGCCTCCGGATCGACGTACAGGGTCTTGCTCCTGGCGTGCAGCACGGTCTGCGTGATGATCCAGGTGATCACCGAGGCGACCAGCGTGAGGGCGAAGACCTGGAGATCGAAGAGAGTGGTGTTCCTGATAGCCATGATCAGGCCGAGCAGGAGCACCAGTTGGACCGAGTAGACCAGCAGCCCCATGCCCTGGAAAAGGTGCGGCATCGACTTGGCGACCCACTGCAACGCCAACTGTCCGAGGGCCATGAAGAGAATGACCACCACGCAGCCCACGACAGCGCCGATCGCTCCCTTGCCGCCGGCGACGAGCCCGCCGACAAGCGTGGCGATGGCTCCCACCGCGGCGGTGGGGGTGGCGATGCGCAGTACTTCGCGCATGTCGGACTGCATGGCGGCAGCTCCACTGGTCTGAGGGAGGAATGGGGCGTCGTCATGGACGAGCTTAGGCCCGGTCCGCGAGGCGGTTTTACGGGTACGAGGACCGTCTCACCAGGATCCTTCGGCTCCGCCACCGGGTCTCGTGAACGGTATCACAAACTATTTGATGAGGTCTTTACCTGGAAAGTGTGCCAACTGTCACACGTGAGAGTTAGTCCGCGCGCCTGAGCGCGAAAGGGGGCGACTTGTCTGCTATTGGGATACTTCCAACCTGGCGCGAAGACCATCAGGACGAGTGAGCGGCTGCAGAGCACCGCCGACGCCGGACACGACGATCGGCGGCTGCCGAAGCAGCCGCCGATCAACCCGTTGCGTTCAGTCTCGGGTGAAGGTCAGGAGAACTTGACCTTCCCCTCGATCGTGGAGGCCCCTCCGGCCCAACTGCGGCCGGCCTGCACGCGGAAGCACGTCCCCTTCTTCACCGACTTGTCGAAGGTGTAGTACTCCCCTTTCTTCTTCTTGAAGTCCTTCCACCCCGTCAGCGACTTCCAGTCCTTGCCGCACGTGATCAGACGAACGCCGATCGCGTGGTTGAACGTCTTCTTGGTGATGGTGTACTTGACCTTTCCGGTCTTCTTCCCCTTCTTGAACTTCTCCGGGGATTCCTTCTTCTCCAGCGGACTGGTGGCAACGGTGAACTTCTTCGTCGCCTTGGCCTCGATCGACTGCGCAGCGGGAGACTCCGCAGCCTGGGCGACCCCCGCCCCGAGCAGACCGCTCACCATCACAGCCGATACGGCTATACCCATGAATTTACGCACTGCTTCCCCCTCAATAGCTTTGCTGATTGACAGCCCTGCCCTGGTCACGGGCACGACAGGAAGGGACGCTAGTTGGCACGGCCGGACAGCTGCAAACAAGATTCCGGGAAATCCTCCAGGCGCGCGCAGAGGAATGTCCTATTCCTCAATTGCGTCGAGCCTCTACCAAGAGGCCCGCGCAAACGAGATCGACATACGTGCTGATCAAGGACGTGATCACAGAGGTGCGAGGAGTTGCGGTACGCAAATCAGCCAATCCTCAGACGATCCGAATCGTCAGCGCGAGGAGTCGATCGAGCGGCGCTCAGGGAAACGCGAACGGGCGCCGATCGCGGTCGCCCCGTTGACGCCGGACACCCCGACCGCCACAGGAGCCCGTTCGGGGCTCTCCTCGCCCATCTGAGCGTCTTCCGGGGCCTGTTGGGCCCCGGAGGTCACGAGCTCCGGCTTCTCCTCGTACGCGGGGGAGGAAGCCTGCTCCGGGGCGGGGCGGCGGTAGCGCGGCGGGACGAAGCGGTTGGCCCAGTGCGGGGTGCGGGGGGTGAAGCGCGGCATCAGCAGGAGGACCAGGCCCACCGCGCTCGCCGCAATGATCACGAAGACGATCCACATCGAGGCCGAGTGCACCGAGTAGCCGACGGCGCCGAAGGCGATCAGGGCCGACCAGAAGTACATGATCAGCACGGCCCGGCTGTGCGAGTGGCCGATCTCCAGCAGGCGGTGGTGCAGGTGGCCCCGGTCGGCGGCGAACGGCGACTGGCCGTTCCAGGTGCGCCGGACGATGGCCAGGATCAGGTCCGCGGCCGGGATGGCGATGATCGTCAGCGGCAGCACCAGCGGGATGAAGACCGGGAGCATCGCGTGGGTGGCCCCGCGCTCGCTGCCCTGGAAGAAGATCTGCATGCTGTCCGGGTCGACCTGGCCGGTGATCGAGATCGCGCCCGCCGCCAGCACCAGGCCGATCAGCATCGAGCCCGAGTCCCCCATGAAGATCCGCGCCGGATGCATGTTGTGCGGCAGGAAGCCGATGCACATGCCCATCAGGATCGCCGCGAACAGCGTCGCGGGGGCCGCCGCCTCGATCCCGTACCCCATCCAGAGGCGGTAGGCGTAGAGGAAGAACGCCGTCGAGGCGATGCACACCATGCCCGCCGCGAGCCCGTCCAGGCCGTCGACGAAGTTGACCGCGTTGATCGTGATGACGACCAGCGCCACCGTGAGGAGCGTGCCCTGCCACTGGGTGAGGGCGACCGTGCCGATGCCGGGGATCGGCAGCCACAGGATCGTGAGGCCCTGGATGACCATCACGGCGGCGGCGATCATCTGGCCGCCGAGCTTGATCAGGGCGTCGATCTCGAACTTGTCGTCGAGCACGCCGATCAGCCAGATCAGGGCGGCGCCGGAGAGCAACGCCCTTGGCTCGTTGGAGAGTTCGAAGACACCCTTCAGGTTGAAGAGGTGGTCGGCGACGATCAGTCCCGCACACAGTCCACCGAACATGGCGATCCCACCGAGCCGGGGTGTCGGCTCCCGGTGGACGTCGCGCGCACGGATCGCGGGCATCGCCCCGACCGCGATGGCGAACTTACGCACCGGTCCGGTCAGCAGATAGGTCACCGCTGCCGTGACACAGAGCGTCAGCAGGTAATCACGCACGGGCTGCCCCACAGAATTCGCCGGCCATCCAAAACCCACACCCTAGTCTCAGGAACAAGGACTCCACGGTACGGGTGATGGTTGCACAGGGTTCGTCTGCCCCGGATACGCCGGAGCCCCACTCCGGAAACGGTCCGGGCGACTACACCGGGTACGGCGGATCGCAGCTACTGCGGGTACGGCGGATTGCGCGCGGCCAGTTCCCGGACCTCCGCCGCGACCGGGCTCACATCGCCCGGCTCCCGGACCGCCGCCCCGAACAGCGCCGCGATCCGCGCCATGTCCCCCTCGTCCATGCCCTGCGTGGTGACGGCGGCCGTCCCCAGCCGGATGCCCCGGGCCTCCCCGTACGGCAGCGCACAGGTGTCCAGGACCATGCCGGCCGCCGACAGCCGCTCGCGGGCGGTACGGCCGTCGACGCCCAGCGGGGCCGGGTCCGCCACGATGATGTGGGTGTCCGTGCCGCCCGTCGTCACCTCGAAGCCCTCGGCCTCAAGACCCGCCGCCAGCACCCGGGCGTGCGCGACCACCTGGTGCGCGTACAGCGTGTACGCCGGTGTCTCCGCCTCCCCGAACGCGACCGCCTTCGCCGCCACCGTGTGCATCTGCGCGCCGCCCTGGGTGAAGGGGAACACCGCGCGGTCGATCCGCTCGGCCAGCTCCGCGCCGCACAGGATCATCCCGCCGCGCGGTCCACGCAGCACCTTGTGCGTGGTGGCGCAGACCACGTCCGCGTACGGGACCGGGCTCGGCGCCGCTCCCCCGGCGATCAGCCCCATCGGGTGGGCGGCATCGGCGATCAGATACGCGCCCACCTCGTCGGCGATCTCCCGGAACAGCTCGTAGTCAGGGTGGCGGGGGTAGGAGATCGAGCCGCAGACGATCGCCTTGGGGCGGCGGGCGCGGGCCAGGGCGCGGAGCCGGGGGTAGTCGATGAGCCCGGTCGTCGGGTCCACCCCGTAGCCGACGAAGTCGAACCAGCGGCCGGAGAAGTTGCCGGGTGCCCCGTGGGTGAGGTGTCCCCCGTACGGGAGTCCCATCGCGAGCACAGTGTCCCCCGGGCGCAGCAGTGCGGCGTAGGCGGCGAGGACGGCCGATGAGCCGGAGTGCGGCTGGACGTTGGCGTGTTCGGCGCCGAAGAGGGCGGTGGCGCGGCGCACCGCGATGCGCTCGGCGGCGTCCGCGTGTTCGCAGCCGCCGTGGTGGCGGGCGCCCGGGTACCCCTCGGCGTACTTGTTGGCGAGCGGGGAGCCGAGGGCGGCCAGGACCGCGGGCGAGGTGAAGTTCTCGGCGGCGATCAGCTGGAGGGTTGAAGCCTGCCGGTTCCGCTCGGAGAGCAGGACCCCGGCGATCTCCGGGTCCTGGCGGAGCAGGGCACCGAAGTCCTGGGGCAGGGCCTCGGACGCGGCCGGCACGGCTGCGGGGACGGGTGCGGGAGCTGCGGGAGAGGTGACCGGCATGGGACGGCTCCGGGCCTGGAGGAGGGTGTGCCGGCGAGGGGGCCGGTGTCAGCTCCAATGTAGGCCGGGGCGGGGCGGTGTGCCCGCTGTCGCGGCGCCCC
Source organism: Streptomyces cyaneofuscatus (assembly GCF_000718135.1). Classification (GTDB taxonomy): domain Bacteria; phylum Actinomycetota; class Actinomycetes; order Streptomycetales; family Streptomycetaceae; genus Streptomyces; species Streptomyces cyaneofuscatus. The sequence goes on from NZ_JOEM01000014.1 coordinate 142,195, forward strand.
GTACGCCGGTCGGCGCACCGGGCGTACCGGTCGCACCGGCGCTCGGTACGGAGCGCGTACGGGCATCGGCGCACCGTACGGCGCGCGCGAGGCCGTCAGTGCGGCGCGCGTACGCCCGTGAGCGCCGTGACCACCGGGTCGAGCGCCTGGTTGATCTCGTCGCCGATGGAGCGGAAGAAGGTAATGGGCGCGCCGTACGGGTCGTAGACCTCGTCCGCCTCGGCGGTCGGGGCCAGCAGCCAGCCGCGCAGGGCGGCGGCGGCGCGGACCAGGGCGCGGGCGCGCTCGACGACGCCCTCGTCGAGCGGGTCGGGCAGGGTGGCGGGGTCTATCGCCCGCACCAGCCGGGTGAACTCCTTGAGCGTGAAGGTGCGCAGGCCCGCGGAGTGGCCCATGGAGATGACCTGGGCGCGGTGGTCGCGGGTGGCGGTGAGGACGAGGTCGGCGCGGATCACGTGCTCGTCGAGCAGCTCGCGGCCGACGAAGCCGGTGGCGTCCGCGCCGAAGTCGGCCAGGACGACCTCGGCGTTGGCCTCCATGGGGGCACCCTCATGGCCCCAGGTGCCCGCGCTCTCCACGATCAGGCCGCCGCTGAGCGGGTCGCCGAGGCGGCCCACCAGGGCATGGCGGGTCAGCCGCTCGGTGATCGGTGAGCGGCAGACGTTGCCGGTGCTGACGTGGAGGATGCGGAAGGTGTCGGTCCGCCCCGCTATGCCACGCCCCTCGGGCGCGGTCAATTGGCCACCTCGAGGTCGGGGACCACCTTGCGCAGCTCCTCGACGGAGAGCGCACCGGCCCGCAGGAGGACCGGGACTGCGCCGGTGACGTCGACGATGGAGGACGGCACGATGCCGGGGGTCGGGCCGCCGTCGAGGTAGACGGAGACGGAGTCGCCGAGCATGCCCTGGGCGGCGTCGCAGTCCTCGGGCGAGGGGTGTCCGGTGAGGTTGGCGCTGGAGACGGCCATCGGGCCGACCTCGGTCAGCAGCTCGATGGCGACGGGGTGCAGCGGCATCCGGATGGCGACGGTGCCCCGGGTGTCGCCGAGGTCCCACTGGAGCGAGGGCTGGTGCCTGGCGACCAGGGTGAGGGCGCCGGGCCAGAAGGCGTCGACCAGCTCCCAGGCCTGCTCGGAGAAGTCGGTGACCAGGCCGTGCAGGGTGTTCGGGGAGCCGATGAGGACGGGGGTGGGCATGTTGCGGCCGCGCCCCTTGGCGTCCAGCAGGTCGGCGACGCCCTCGGCGCTGAAGGCGTCCGCACCGATCCCGTACACGGTGTCGGTGGGCAGCACGACCAGTTCGCCTCGGCGGATCGCGGAGGCGGCCTCGCGCAGCCCCGTGGTCCGGTCGGTGGCGTCGTTGCAGTCGTATCGCCGTGCCATCAGCCGGCCTCCTCGAGCGTGTACGGGTACGGGGTGTGGCGTCGGGGGCCGGTCACGGCATGGCCTTACGGGCGGTGGCGAACCGGGGCCGCTTGTTCAGGTCGGGGTGGTCGGCCGCATCGGCCCAGCCCCGCTCCTCGGTGAAGATCCACGGCACCTGGCCGCCCTGGGTGTCGGCGTGCTCGATGACGACGAGGCCGCCGGGGCGGAGCAGACGGTGGGCGGTGCGTTCGATGCCGCGGATGGTGTCGAGGCCGTCCTCGCCGGAGAAGAGGGCCATCTCCGGGTCGTGGTCGCGGGCCTCGGGGGCGACGTACTCCCATTCGGTGAGCGGGATGTACGGCGGGTTGGAGATCACCAGGTCGACCTGGCCGTCGAGCTCGGGAAGGGCGCTCAGGGCGTCTCCCTTGTGGACGGTGACCCTGGACCCCTCGGCGTTCTTCCGGGTCCACCTGAGGGCGTCCTCGGAGAGCTCCACGGCGTGTACGCGGGAGCGCGGGACCTCCTGCGCCATGGCGAGCGCGATGGCGCCCGATCCGGTGCACAGGTCGACGACGACGGGCTCCACGACGTCCATCGCGCGGACGGCGTCTATGGCCCAGCCGACGACCGACTCGGTCTCCGGCCGGGGCACGAAGACGCCGGGCCCCACCTGGAGCTCCAGGTAGCGGAAGAAGGCGCGGCCGGTGATGTGCTGGAGCGGTTCGCGGGCCTCACGACGGGCGATGGTCTCCCAGTACCGGGCGTCGAAGTCGGTGTCGGGCACCTGGTGCAGCTCGCCCCGCTTCACGCCGTGCACGAAGGCCGCGAGTTCCTCGGCGTCGAATCGCGGTGAGGGGACACCGGCGTCGGCCAGCCGCTGGGTGGCCTGGGCCACCTCGGCGAGCAGCAGGTTCATCGCGGTTCTCCGTACGGTTCACGGGTGTGCGGGGCGGGCGGTGCGCTTACGCGTTGGCGAGCTTGGCGGCGGAGTCTGCGTCGACGCACGCCTGGATGACGGCGTCGAGCTCTCCGTCGAGCACCTGGTCCAAGTTGTACGCCTTGAAGCCGACGCGGTGGTCCGAGATGCGGTTTTCCGGGAAGTTGTACGTGCGGATCTTCTCGGAGCGGTCGACCGTACGGACCTGGCTGCGGCGCACGTCGGAGGCCTCCTGCTCGGCGGCCTCCTGGGCGGCGGCCAGCAGCCGGGAGCGCAGGATGCGCATGGCCTGCTCCTTGTTCTGGAGCTGGCTCTTCTCGTTCTGGCAGGAGGCGACGACGCCGGTCGGCAGGTGCGTGATGCGGACGGCGGAGTCGGTCGTGTTGACGGACTGGCCGCCGGGGCCGGAGGAGCGGTAGACGTCGATGCGCAGGTCGTTGGCGTGGATCTCGACCTCGACCTCCTCGGCCTCGGGGGTGACGAGCACGCCCGCGGCGGAGGTGTGGATACGGCCCTGGGACTCGGTGGAGGGCACGCGCTGCACCCGGTGCACCCCGCCCTCGTACTTCATCCGGGCCCAGACGCCCTGGCCGGGCTCGGTGGCGCCGTTGCCGCCCTTGGTCTTGACGGCGACCTGGACGTCCTTGTAGCCGCCGAGCTCGGACTCGGTGGAGTCGATGATCTCGGTCTTCCAGCCGATGCGCTCGGCGTACCGCAGGTACATGCGCAGCAGGTCACCGGCGAACAGGGCGGACTCGTCGCCGCCGGCGCCCGCCTTGATCTCCAGGAGGACATCCTTGTCATCGCTGGGGTCGCGCGGGACGAGGAGGAGGCGGAGCTTCTCGGTGAGCTCTTCGCGCTCCTTCTCCAGGTCCTTGACCTCGGCAGCGAAGTCGGGGTCGTCCGCGGCGTACTCGCGGGCGGTCTCGATGTCCTCGCCGGTCTGCTTCCAGGCCCGGTACGTGGAGACGATCGGGGTCAGCTCCGCGTAGCGCTTGTTCAGCTTGCGCGCGTTGGCCTGGTCGGCGTGGACCGACGGGTCGGCGAGCTTCTTCTCAAGACCGGCGTGTTCACCGATCAGTTCCTCGACCGCCTCGAACATTCGGGGGCTCCTGGTTGGTCTGAATTCTGCGGGCCTGCTGGAGGGCGTACTGCCCGGTGAGGTGTCCGGAGGGCTCCCCCGGACGACGGAGGGGCTCCCCCGGACACCTGACCGGAAAAAACGCCGGTTCCGACGCCCCCGGGAAGAGGGCGCCAGGAACCGGCGCAGTGGCTCGCTACTTGCTGGCGGAGCCGGCAGCCTTGCCGAAGCGGGCCTCGAAGCGGGCCACGCGGCCGCCGGTGTCGAGGATCTTCTGCTTGCCCGTGTAGAACGGGTGGCACTCGGAGCAGACGTCGGCACGGATGGTGCCGTTGTCGATGGTGCTCCGGGTGGTGAACGACGCACCGCAGGTGCAGCTGACCTGCGTCTCGACGTACTCGGGGTGGATGTCGCGCTTCAAGGTGTCTCCTAGTTTCGGGAGGGCGCCGGGTCGTCCGCGCGGATTGCGCGGCCGTGAACCGGGGCCGACGCACCAGTCTGCCAGGACCGGCCGTATCTCCCAAAACCGGGGGCGGGCCGCAGGTATTCCCGGGCCCCTTCCGCCCGGTGCGCCTCAGCGCACCACCTGTCCGGCGTCTCCCTTGTCCCCCGCGGACTTCTCGGTGGCGGAGGCGGGGATGGGCCGGTCCTGCTTCAGCGCGGCCCACACCTGCTTGCCGGCCTTCTCCTGCGGGAGGACCCGGTTCGGGTCGGCGGGGTCGTACTCCACCGGCAGGGTCACCATGTGCACGTTGTCCGCGCCGAGCCCCTTGAGGCCGTTCGCGAACCCGGTGAGCTTCTTGACCGAGCCGAGGCCGGAGTCGGTGGTGACGGCCTTGGTCGCGGCGTCCGCGAGGCCGAACAGCTTCTTCGGGCTGGAGAAGACGCCGACGCTCTTCGCCTGCTCCATCAGCGCCTTGATGAACGCCTGCTGGAGCTGGATACGGCCGAGGTCGCTGCCGTCCCCGACGCTCTTGCGGGTACGGACGAGGCCGAGGGACTCCTCCCCGTCCAGGGTGTGGGTGCCCGGCTCCAGGTCGAGATGGCTCTTGGAGTCGTTGATGGCGGTCTTCGTGGTGATCTCGACGCCGCCCAGCTCGTCGATGAGCTTCTCGAAGCCGGTGAAGTCGACCTCGACGTAGTGGTCCATGCGGATACCGGACATCGATTCGACGGTCTTCACCGCGCAGGCCGGGCCGCCGACCTCGTACGCCGTGTTGAACATGGCCCGGTGTTCGGCCGGGACCGTCTCGTCCGTCGTGTCACTCGCGCAGGAGGGGCGTTCGATGAGGGTGTCGCGCGGTATCGAGACGACGCTCGCCGACTTGTGGCCCTTGTCGACGTGCAGGACCATCGCCGTGTCGGAGCGGGCCGCGCCCTCGTCGGCGCCGTACTTGCCGTTGTCACCGGAGCGCGAGTCGGAGCCCAGCACCAGGATGTCCTGCGAGCCGTCGTCCACGTCGTCGGGGCGGTCGGTGCCGAGCTTGGCGTCGATGTCGATGCTGGAGAGGTTGCCGTCGAGCGTGACGTACGCGTATCCGAGCCCGGCCCCGCCGACGACCACCACGCCCGCCACCGTCCAGGCCGTGACGGCCTTGGCGCGCTGACGGCGGGTGGGCTTCCTCCGGCGGGCGCCGGTGCCGCGTATCCGCCCCGGGGTCTTCTTCTGCTCGCTCACGCGTCTCCCTCGTACGGCGTTCCGCTGCTCCTCGCCCCCGGCCGTGACGGTTCCGGGAGGGTTTGTCATCTCTTGATCAAACGGCGAAGCAGCAAGAAGGGTTGCACAGGGCCCTGTGAGTGCCGTGTGAGCGGCGACGGGTGCGAGCGGGTCGGCGGGCGGGCCGCGATTCCGCTTTCACCTGCGGTTTCGTGCCCCTGACACGTATCGGCGGAGGTGCCGTGCGGCGGGCCGGCGTGTGGCAAAGGTCTCGGGGCGGGGGCCGGGAACGCCGAGGGCCCCCGGCACCGTGGTGCTGGGGGCCCTCGGCGTCAACTGCCGTGGATACGTCAGTCGTTGCCGTTTCCGCTGCCCGGTGTCGTCTTCTGGATCTGGAGCAGGAACTCCGCGTTGGACTGGGTCTTCTTCATCCGGTCCAGGAGGAGCTCGATCGCCTGCTGCTGGTCGAGCGCGTGCAGCACCCGGCGCAGCTTCCAGACGACCGCCAGCTCGTCGGTGCCGAGCAGGATCTCTTCCTTACGGGTGGAGGACGCGTCGACGTCCACCGCCGGGAAGATGCGCTTGTCCGAGAGCTTCCGGTCGAGCTTGAGCTCCATGTTGCCGGTGCCCTTGAACTCCTCGAAGATCACCTCGTCCATGCGCGAGCCGGTCTCGACGAGCGCGGTGGCCAGGATGGTCAGCGAGCCGCCGTCCTCGATGTTGCGCGCGGCACCGAAGAAGCGCTTCGGCGGGTACAGCGCGGTCGAGTCGACACCACCGGAGAGGATGCGGCCGGAGGCGGGCGCCGCGAGGTTGTACGCGCGGCCCAGACGGGTGATCGAGTCGAGCAGGACGACCACGTCGTGACCCAGCTCCACGAGACGCTTGGCGCGCTCGATGGCCAGCTCGGCGACGGTGGTGTGGTCCTCGGCGGGGCGGTCGAAGGTCGAGGAGATGACCTCGCCCTTCACCGACCGCTGCATGTCGGTGACCTCTTCCGGACGCTCGTCGACCAGGACGACCATCAGGTGGCACTCGGGGCTGTTGACCGTGATCGCGTTGGCGATGGCCTGCAGGATCATGGTCTTACCGGTCTTCGGCGGGGCCACGATGAGGCCACGCTGACCCTTGCCGATCGGGGCCACCAGGTCGATGATCCGCGTCGTCAGGATGTTGGAGTCGGTCTCCAGACGGAGCCGGTCCTGCGGGTAGAGCGGGGTGAGCTTCTGGAACTCGGGGCGGCCCCGGCCGGACTCGGGGGCCATGCCGTTGACCGAGTCGAGGCGGACCAGCGCGTTGAACTTCTCGCGCCGCTCGCCGTCCTTGGGCTGGCGCACCGCACCGGTGACGTGGTCACCCTTGCGCAGGCCGTTCTTGCGGACCTGGGCGAGCGAGACGTACACGTCGTTCGGGCCCGGCAGGTAGCCGGAGGTCCGGATGAACGCGTAGTTGTCGAGGATGTCCAGGATGCCCGCGACGGGGATCAGGACGTCGTCGTCGGCCACCTGCACATCGCTGGCGAAGTCGTCGCGGCCACGACGGCCACGGCGGTCGCGGTAGCGGCCACGACGGCCGCGGCGGCCGCCCGCCTCGTCGTCGAAGTCGTCCTGCGGACCGTTGTCACGGTTCTGCTGGCCCTGACCGCCCTGGCCCTGGCTCTGACCCTGGCCCTGGCGCTGCGGGCGCTGCCCGCCGCCCTGCTGGCCCTGGTCGTCGCCCTTGCCCCGGCGGTCGCGCCGGCCCTCACGGCCCTCACGGCGCTCCCCGCGCTCGCCCCGGTCACCGCGCTCGCGGTCACCACGGCCCTGGCGGTCGCCGCGGCGGCCCTCGGCGGTGTCGGCGGCGGCCTCGGCCTTGGCGTCGCCCTTGGGCTCGCCGCGGTCCTCGGTCTTCTGCTCGGCCTGGGGCTCCGCCTTGACCTCGGTCTTCGCCTCGGTCTTGGTCTCGGGGCTGCCCGCCTGCGCGGTGGCGCGGCGGCGACGGCGCTCGCCCGTGGGCTGCTCGTCGCTGGCCGGCTGGCCGGGGATGTCGATCTGCTGCTGGGCCGCCTTCTCGGCGGCGGCCTCGTCCCCGGTGCGCGCCTTGGAGGTGGCACGCCGCTTGGGCTTGCTCTCCGCCTCGGCGGCGGGTGCCTCAGCGGCCTTGGAGGAGGCCTTGGGGGCGGCGGATCCGCCGCTGGCCTGCGCCTCCTTGATGACCTCGATCAGCTGGCTCTTGCGCATCCGCGCAGTACCCCTGATGCCGAGGCCGGACGCGACCTGCTGCAGCTCGGCCAGGACCATGCCCTCGAGGCCGGTGCCGGAGCGGCGGCGCCGTGCGGTGGTGCCAGTGGCAGCACCTTCGGCGGGCGCGGCGCTGTCGACGTTCTTGTCGGCAGTGACGCCCATCAGATCGGTGGTGTCGCTCACGAAGGGTCCTTCCCTGGAGCGGACGTCGGCCTTCTGGCTCGGCGACCGGTTGTGCTGTCCGACTGGTCTGTTGATCTTGCTGGATCGCGGACCTTGCCGGGGCGGTGGTCCGCCGGGTACGGCGGAGAGATGAACGTGCGGGGTCCGGCGCGAGATCCCCCTGCTCGGCCCACTCCTGGACGAGCGAGGGGTGTCGTGCCGGTTCCGGAGCGTGCTCGAAACTGCTCAGGCAGGCTGCTCAGGCAGTTGGGGAGGCTCCCGGAAGAATGGCGGTCCCGGAGGGGGACACGAAGCAACGCGCCTCAAAGACGTCGGTTGCAGACTTGAGGTTAACACTACCGGCTCCAACAAACATTCCCCCTCTCGGCCACCGGTAATCACATGCGGTTACGCGGCCAGCGGCAGCACGGTGGCGCCCGCGGCGTCGAGCGCGAGCCGGTTCGCGGCCCACCCCTCACCCGCCAGTCGGGCAACCTTGTCGGCGGATCCCTCCTCCGCCAGCGCGAGCACCGTGGGGCCCGCGCCGGAGATGACCGCGGGCACGCCGTCGGCGCGCAGGCGGTGCACCAGCTCGACGCTCTCGGGCATCGCGGGGCCCCGGTACTCCTGGTGGATCCGGTCCTCGGTGGCGGCGAGCAGCAGCTCGGGGCGCCTGGTCAGCGCCTCGACGAGCAGGGCCGCGCGACCGGCGTTGAGGGCGGCGTCGACGTGCGGGACGGTGCGCGGGAGCAGTCCGCGCGCCGTCTCGGTGAGCACGGGCCGGCCGGGCACGAAGACCACCGGAACGACGGACTCCGCAGGGTCCATCCGGATCGCCCGGGCCGCTCCGCCGTCCATCCACGCGAGGGTGAACCCGCCGAGCAGACAGGCCGCGACGTTGTCGGGGTGGCCCTCGATCTCGGTGGCGAGCTCCAGCAGGGCCTCGTCGTCGAGCCGGGCGTCGCCGCCGGTCGTCACGGCGCGGGCGGCGACGATTCCGGCGCAGATCGCGGCGGAGGAGGAGCCGAGGCCGCGGCCGTGCGGGATGCGGTTGGCGCAGACGATCTCCAGGCCGCGGGGCTGGCCGCCGAGCAGGTCGAAGGCGGTGCGCATCGAGCGGACGAGCAGGTGGCTCTCGTCGCGGGGCAGCGTCTCGCCGCCCTCACCCGCGATGTCGATGTGGAGCCCGGAGTCGGCGACCCGGACGACGACGTCGTCGTACAGCCCCAGCGAGAGGCCGAGGGCGTCGAAACCCGGGCCCAGATTGGCACTGGTGGCGGGGACGCGCACCCTGACGGCGGCGGCTCGGAACGCGGGACCGGCCATCGGCTGGATGACTCCTTGTAAGGCGGCGGGGATTGCGGTGCGGTGGCTCTGCGGCGGCGGGGGCCTGCGGTAGGGATGTGCGGTGGGTGTCTGCGTGGGGGTTCTGCGGGGCGGGGATGGGGCCGGTGGCCCGGCCCGTGGGCGCCGTCACGACGGCGATCGCACCGCGGCAGACCCGTCGGGCGGATGTCCGGGGGATGTCGGGCGGATGGGGTACAGCTTATCGAAGGAAGGTTCCCTCGCGACATAGGGCGCACAGGAGGCGCACGATGCGTGTCGCCCGCCTCCTATGCGCTCTCCGCCCCGAAAAGAGGGCGGTTGAGCTGGGTTGTCTCGTGTTGACCGGACGTGTCGCCGGACGGATCAGACGAGGCCGAGCTTCTGGGCCGCGGTGGCCGCGTCGACCGGGACGGTGACCGGCTGCGGGGCGCCCGCGACGGCCCAGTCGGGGTCCTTGAGGCCGTTGCCGGTGACCGTGCAGACGATGCGCTGGCCCGGGTCGACCTTGCCCTCCTCGGCGGCCTTGAGCAGACCGGCGACGGACGCGGCCGACGCGGGCTCCACGAAGACGCCCTCCTGGGAGGCCAACAGCCGGTAGGCGGACAGGATCTGCCGGTCCGTCACCTCGTCGATGAAACCGCCCGATTCGTCCCGGGCGGCCAGGGCGAAGTCCCAGGAGGCCGGGTTGCCGATGCGGATCGCGGTGGCGATGGTGGACGGGTCCTTGACGACCTCGCCGCGCACGATGGGCGCGGAGCCGGAGGCCTGGAAGCCCCACATGCGCGGGGCGTGGGTGGAGACGCCGTCACCGGCGTACTCGGTGTACCCCTTCCAGTACGCGGTGATGTTGCCCGCGTTGCCGACCGGCAGGACGTGGATGTCGGGGGCGTCGCCGAGCGCGTCGACGATCTCGAACGCGGCGGTCTTCTGGCCCTCGATACGGACCGGGTTGACCGAATTGACCAGCGCCACCGGGTAGTTGTCCGAGAGCGAGCGGGCCAGGGTGAGGCAGTCGTCGAAGTTGCCGTCGACCTGGAGGATCTTGGCGCCGTGCACGAGCGCCTGGCCCATCTTGCCGAGCGCGATCTTGCCCTGCGGTACGAGGACGGCGCAGACCATGCCCGCGCGCACGGCGTACGCGGCGGCGGAGGCCGAGGTGTTGCCGGTGGAGGCGCAGATGACGGCCTTCGCCCCCTCCTCCTTGGCCCGGGTGATGGCCATGGTCATGCCGCGGTCCTTGAACGAACCGGTGGGGTTGGCGCCCTCGACCTTGAGGTGCACCTCGCAGCCCGTGCGCTCGGAGAGGACCTGCGCCGGAACGAGCGGCGTACCGCCCTCACGAAGCGTGACGACCGGCGTCGTGGCCGTGACCGGAAGCCGGTCCCGGTACTCCTCGATGATGCCGCGCCACTGGTGGGTGCCCTTGCTGGTCATGGGTCCTTTACTCCCCTTCAACACGCATGATGCTGGCGACACCGCGCACGGTGTCGAGCTTGCGCAGCGCTTCGACGGTCCCGGAGAGGGCGGCGTCGGGCGCGCGGTGGGTGACGACGACGAGGGATGCCTCGCCGCCTCCGTCTGGACGTCCTTGCTGGCGGACGGTGTCGATCGATACGCCCTGCTCGGCGAAGACCGTTGCCACCTGGGCGAGTACACCCGGCTTGTCGGCCACGTCGAGGCTGATGTGGTAGCGCGTGACGACCTCGCCCATGGGGCTGACCGGCAGGCGCGTGTAGGCGGACTCACCGGGTCCGGTGGCCTCGCCCAGTTTGTTGCGGCAGACCGCGACGAGGTCGCCGAGGACGGCCGAGGCGGTCGGGGAGCCGCCGGCGCCGGGACCGTAGAACATGAGCTGTCCGGCGGCCTCGGCCTCCACGAACACCGCGTTGTACGCCTCGCGGACCGACGCCAGCGGGTGGCTGAGCGGGATCATCGCGGGGTGGACGCGGGCGGTGACGGAGGCCCCGTCGGCGGCGCGCTCGCAGATGGCGAGGAGCTTGACCGTGCAGCCCATGCGGCGGGCGGAGGCGATGTCGGCGGCGGTGACCTCGGTGATGCCCTCGCGGTGGACGTCGCCGATCTTCACCCGGGTGTGGAAGGCGATGCCGGCGAGGATCGCGGCCTTCGCGGCGGCGTCGAAGCCCTCGACGTCGGCGGTCGGGTCGGCCTCGGCGTACCCGAGGGCGGTGGCCTCGTCGAGCGCCTCGGAGTAGCCGGCGCCGCTGGTGTCCATCTTGTCGAGGATGAAGTTGGTCGTGCCGTTGACGATGCCGAGCACCCGGTTGACCTTGTCGCCGGCGAGCGACTCGCGCAGCGGCCGTACGAGCGGGATGGCACCCGCGACGGCGGCCTCGTAATAGAGATCGCGGCCGTACTTCTCGGCGGCGGCGTGCAGGGCCGCGCCGTCCTCGGCGAGCAGTGCCTTGTTGGCGGAGACGACGCTCGCGCCGTTCTCGAAAGCGGTGGTGATGAGCGTACGGGCCGGCTCGATGCCCCCGATGACCTCGATCACGACGTCGATGTCGCCGCGCTGCACGAGCGCGGTGGCGTCGGTGGTGATCAGTGCGGGGTCGATGCCCTCACGCACCTTCGAGGGGCGGCGGACGGCGACGCCGACGAGCTCCACGGGTGCGCCGATGCGCGCCGCGAGGTCGTCGGCGTGCGTCGTCATGATGCGCGCCACCTCTGAGCCGACCACACCACAGCCCAGCAGCGCCACCTTCAGCGGACGCGTACGCATCATCCGACCTCGTTTCTCATACATGCTCATGTGTGGACCAGTCTCACTCACCGGACGGGCGTTTCTGACCCCCGTCCGGATCCTGAGACGACTATTTCATCAGCCGACATCGAGACGCAGGAGATCTTCCTCCGTCTCGCGCCGGACGATGACGCGTGCCTCGCCGTCCCGGACGGCGACGACCGGGGGGCGCAGGGCGTGGTTGTAGTTGCTCGCCATCGAGCGGCAGTACGCGCCGGTGGCGGGGACGGCGATCAGGTCCCCGGGCGCCAGGTCGGCGGGGAGGAACGCGTCCTTGACCACGATGTCCCCGCTCTCGCAGTGCTTGCCGACGACCCGGACGAGCATCGGCTCGGCGTCCGAGGTGCGCGAGACGAGCGCCACGCTGTACTCGGCGTCGTACAGCGCGGTACGAATATTGTCCGACATTCCGCCGTCGACGCTGACATACGTCCGCAGCCCTTCGAGGGGCTTGATCGTGCCGACCTCGTACAGCGTGAACGCGGTGGGGCCGACGATGGCGCGCCCCGGCTCGACGGAGATGCGGGGGGTGCGCAGCCCCGCGGACTCGCACTCGCGGGTGACGATGTCGCTGAGCGCCTTGGCGATCTCGTGCGGCTCGCGGGGGTCGTCGTCCGAGGTGTACGCGATGCCGAGGCCGCCGCCGAGGTCGATCTCGGGCAGCTCGACGCCGTGCTCGTCCCGGACCTCGGCGAGCAGCTGCACCACGCGCCGGGCGGAGACCTCGAAGCCGGCCATGTCGAAGATCTGCGAGCCGATGTGCGAGTGGATGCCGATGAGTTCGAGGCTGTCGAGCCCGAGCGCCCGGCGTACGGCTTCGGCGGCCTGCCCGTCGGCCAGCGCGATGCCGAACTTCTGGTCCTCGTGCGCGGTGGCGATGAACTCGTGGGTGTGCGCCTCGACGCCGACGGTGACCCGGATCTGGACGCGCTGGCGGACGCCGTGGCTGCGGGCGATGTGGGCGACGCGGACGATCTCCTGGAAGGAGTCGAGCACGATCCGCCCGACACCGGCCTCGACGGCCCGCTCGATCTCGGCGACGGTCTTGTTGTTGCCGTGGAAGGCGATGCGCTCGGCGGGCATCCCGGCGTCGAGCGCGGTGGTCAGCTCGCCCCCGGAGCAGACATCGAGATGCAGCCCCTCCTCTTGGAGCCAGCGCACGACGGCGCGGGAGAGGAAGGCCTTCCCGGCGTAGAAGACGTCGGCGTCCGGCCCGAAGGCCTCGGACCAGGCCCGGCAGCGGGCGCGGAAGTCGCTCTCGTCGAGGAAGTAGGCGGGGGTGCCGAACTCCTCGGCGAGCCGGGCGACCCCGATCCCGCCGACGGTGAGGGCGCCGTCCGCGTCGCGGGTGACGGTACGCGACCAGACCTTCTCGTCCAGGACGTTGAGGTCGGCGGCGGGGGCGGAGTAGTGCCCCTCGGTGAGGACGTCGGCGTGACGGGGACCGGCGGGGTGTGCGGAGCGGCTCATGGTGAGGTCTCTCGGATTCTTCGGAGTCGTCAGAGGTGTGCGGGCGCACTGATACCGAGCAGGGACAGGCCGCCTGCCAGCACCGTCCCGGCGGCTTCGGCGAGGGCCAGCCGGGAGCGGTGGGCGGCCGAGGGTTTCTCGTCGCCGGAGGGCAGCGGCGGACAACTGTCGTGGAAGTCGAAGAACGCGTGGGCGACGGCTTCCAGCTGCCGGGCGACCCGGTCGGGCGCGCGGTGACGGGCTGCGGCGAGGAGGACGCGGGGGTGGTCGGCGAGGAGATCGAGGAGGGGGCGGGCGGGGCCTTCGTACGGCGCCGGAGCCGCATCGGACTCTGCCGTGAACCCGAGGGCCGCGGCGCCCCGGGTGAGCGCGCGGGTCCTGGCGTAGGCGTACCGGACCAGGAAGAGCGGGTTGGTCTCCCCCTGGACGAGCAGGTCGTCGCCGAGCGGGGCGCGGTCGTGCGAGGCGGGCCGCAGCAGCCCCCAGCGCGTGGCGTCGGGGCCGAGCCGCTCCAGCAGCTCCCCCGCGGTGGCGCCGGCGGGCACCGGGCGTATGGGGGTGAACGGGGCGGACGGGGTGGCGCACGGCGTCCCGTACGCGTCGACGGTGACGCCGAGCAGGCCCCATTCCGCCTCACCGGCCTCCTCACAGCTGACCCGGACCCGGGCGCCCTGGGAGACGACGAGCCGGCGCACCGCATCGGCGGTGACCGCGGCGCGCACCTCGCGCGCGTGATGGAACTGGAGGACCTCGCCCCGGAGCGCGCCCCCGTGTCCGTACGCGCTCCCCTGCTCCCGTACGGCGTCGAGCACGGCCCGGTCGCCGTCGCCGGGGGCGTCGAGGGTGAAGCTCAGAAACCCGGGCCCGGTGATCTCGACCCGCCCGATCCCGGGCTCGGCGGCGACCCGCTCGCTCAGGATCCGCGCGACCTCCAGGGCCGGCAGCCCGGCGTCCCCGGCGAGCTGGAGCGCGACCGCACAGGCGTAGTCACCGCTGCCTCCGGGCCGCGTCCTCTCCACCCGCACGCGCGCGGGCACGGGTGCGCGCAGCGCATTCTCGGCGACCGCGCGGTGCACGGCGTGCAGCACGGTCCGGGAGAGATCGGCGGGGGTCACGGGACAAGCGTAGGGGAGGAGGAGGGGCACTCCGCGACCCGGTTTCGCGATGCGGTCAGGTGGTGGAGGCCATCGTGGATCAGCCGGTGGTGGAACCCGCCCGCCCGGCACCGCTCCGTCCGTCGACCGACGGCCGCTCCTCCCCCGTCGCCAGCCGGTGCACCATCCGCACGAGCTCGCTCGGCTCGAACGGCTTCGCCAGGAACGCGTCGACCCCGGCGGACACGCCCGCGTCCACCTCGTAGGGCGTGCAGGCGCTGATGACGGCGATGGGCACATGGCGGGTGCGGGGGTCCGAGCGCAGCACGGACGCCGTCTCCAGGCCGCCGAGGCGGGGCATCACGACATCGAGGGTGATCACATCGGGGCGGATCCGGTGGACCAGCTCCAGGCACTCGACACCATCGGCCGCGGTCACGACCTCGAAGCCCTCCAGCTCGAGGTTGACCCTGATCAGCTGCCGGATGACCTTGTTGTCGTCGACAACAAGCACGCGGCCGTACGCCCCTGACACCCTTCGAGAGTAGGTCGGCCCCGGCGACCGCGTCCGGCGTTTGGCCACTTCCGCCCCGGACGGGGGACGGTCTGACGCGACGGAATACCTGTTCACGGAGACCCCTCGGGAGCTGGTAGTGTTTCACCCGTCGCAGAGCAACACCGCGATACGCCCCCGTAGCTCAGGGGATAGAGCATCGGCCTCCGGAGCCGGGTGCGCAGGTTCGAATCCTGCCGGGGGCACTTCTCAGGAAGTGCCGACAAGACCCCGCCACCAGCGTTCACGCCGGCAGCGGGGTCTTCGCGTATCCGGAGGCGGCCACAGCCGTCAGCGGTGGCCGCACAACGCCCGGTGATAGCGGATGTGGTCCTGCTCGATGACGTGGTCGGCATGGAGCTTGAGCTCGTACTCCACGACCCCCGTCGAATTCCTCCGCACCGTCCAGTCCTCCTCGATGTAGATGGCGAACCTGTCGAACTCGATGTGATGGTTGGGGCACAGGCACAGCAGGTTGGACAGCTGGTCGGGGCCGAGGTGGGGCCCGCCGAGCCCGCGGATGTGAGCCGCCTCGCTGTAGTGGCTGTCCATCGTCTCGACGCGGGCTCCACACACCTGGCACGCGTCGTCGTACATCTCCTTTATGTGCCGGACGAGCCGCGCGTCCCGGTCGGGCCGGAACGAGGTGTGCCTGCGGCGGGGCACGCTCCCTTCGCGGTCGGGAAGCTCACCGCTCGCGCTGGCGTATCCCGCGAGACCGACGCGCTCCAGCAAGGCCGCCCGATCGACATCGGGGAGGTGCCGGGAACAGATCAGGCCGATGGCCTCGGCACGTGCCAGCGAGCGGCGGAGGGCCTTCGCCGCGTCCTTGCCGAAGCCGGCCCTCGCCCCGGCGGCGGCCAGCTGGGACGGGGTCGGCGTGCCCTCATGCGTATCGATTCCCTCCACGTACCAGAGGCCGCTGCTGCGCAGGTGCCAGAAGGGGTACCGGGGCGTGACCCGCGAGTTCGGGAGCCCGAAGTCCCGGAGCAGCGGCCCGACCTCCTCGCGGAACGTCCGCCACTCGACCATGTGGTCTCCCGTGCGTTCCTGCTCGGCGGCCAGGAGGCCGATGGCCCAGAGGAGGGTGATGGGCTTATGGCGTGACGGTCGCCGGTCGTTGATGTGGGTCTTCAGATTCCTCAACCTGCCGAGCACGTCTTCTTCGCCGCTGTTCGTCGTCGCGCCGAACAGGCTAGCCAGCGGCACTGACAGCCGGCACAGGCCCTCGTCCGTCACACGAACGAGTGGCACGCCTCTCTGGCATATGCCAGAGAGGAGGAGCCCGAGGCAGAATTCGGGCCACCGGCCGCAGTCGGCCCCCGCAGGCCCGGGTGATCGAGCGCCTGTACGGAAAGGATGTCTGCAGAAGCTGGTACTCGGCTGTCCGGAGGGGGACGCATGCGGGGGCACGAGCACAGCAACAACGACCTGAGCGGTACGGTGCACGGCTTCGTGGTGCAGGCGGGGAGCGTGCAGGGGGGCATTCATGTGTCGGGAGGCCCGGCGCGGGAGGAGGTGCCGCCGCCCTGGCAGTTACCGCCCTCTGTTCGGATCACCGACCGCACGGAGGAGCTCCGTGCCCTGGAAGTGCACCGGTGCCGGGCCACGGAGGACGGGCATCCCACGCTGGCGGCGGTGAGCGGGCTCGGCGGGGTGGGGAAGACCGCGGTGGCGCTGGCCTGGCTGCACACGCTGCGGCCGGAGTTTCCCGGTGGTCAGCTGTACGCCGATCTGGGGGCCCAGGCCCCGGATGGTCCCGCCGATCCCGCCGAGGTGGTGGGGCGGTTCCTGCGGGCGCTCGGGGTCCCGGCCGGCCAGGTGCCCCCGGCGCTGGGTGAACGGGTCGCGCTCTACCGGTCCTTGACGGCCGAACGGCGGCTGGTGGTACTGCTGGACGACGCGGCGACCGCCGCCCAGGTGCGGCCCCTGCTGCCGGCCGGGCGGTGTGTGACGGCGGTGACCAGCCGGCGGCGGATGCCGGGGCTGAGCCTCGACGGGGGCCATGTGCTCCATCTGGACCCCCTCTCCCCCGAGGCAGCGGTGGAGTTGCTCGACTCGACGCTCGCCGACGGCCGGGTCGCCGCCCAGCCCGAGGAGGCGCGGGCCCTGGTGCTGCTCTGCGCGGGGCTGCCGCTCGCGGTGCGTATCGCGGGGGCGCGGCTGGCGGCCCGCCCCCGGCAGGGGATCACCGCGATGGTGCGGGCCCTGTCCGAGGAGCACGAGCGGCTGGAGGCGCTGGCCATAGAGGGCGACCATGACGTACGGGCGGCGCTGGACCTGTCGTACCAAGGGCTGCCGCCCGCCGCCGCCCGGCTCTACCGGCTGCTGGGGCTCCATCCGGGCCGGGAGTTCGGCGGGCCGGTGGCGCGGGCGCTCCTGGGCGAGGAGGCAGTCGACGCACTCGACGCGCTGTACGACGCGAATCTGCTCGTCGATGTCGCCGAGGTCTCGGGCGGTGAGCGCTACCGGTTCCACGATCTGGTGCGGCTGCACGCCGCCGCGCGGGCCGCGCAGGACGAGAGCGGCGAGGAGCGGGCCGCCGCACTGCTGCGGATCGGCCACCACTATCTCGCCAACGCCCGCCGCGCCGAGGAGATCGTCGAGCCCGAACGGGACTCCTTGGAGCGGGAGTTCGAGCCGGAGTGTGTCGTGGAGGAGGACTTCGGGCAGCGCGGGGCGGAGGCGGCGCTGGACTGGCTGGAGGGGGAGCTGCCCAACCTGATGGCGGTGGTCCGCATCGCCCGTCCGGTGGGCGCCCCGGAGCTCGCCTGGCAGCTCACGGACGCGCTGTGGCCCCTGTTCCCGCGCCGCAAGCGGTACCGGGAGTGGCACGAGGCGCACCAGGAGGGGCTGCTGGCCGCCGAGGAGGCGGGGAACGAGGAGGCCGTCTGCCGGATGCTGACCTCCGGGGCGCTCGGGAAGCTCGCGTCCGGCGCCCCTGCGGAGGGGCTGGAGATGTTCGAGCGGGCCGCCGCCTCCTTCCTGGAGCGCGGGGACGCCCTCGGGCATGCCCGGACGCTGAACTACCGGGGGCTGGCCCATCAGCGGCTCGGCCGGCCGGACCGTGCGGCCGAGCTGTTCGCCCGCGCGGCCGGCACCTTGCCCGCCTGCGGCGATCTCCGGGCCGGTGCGCTGGCACGGTTCAATCTGGCCGATGTCGCCTTCTCCCAGGGGCGGTACGAGGAGGCCGTCGTCGACGCCGAAGCCGCCCGCCTCACCCTGGAGGCGGCCGGCGACCCGTACAACGCGGCACGGGCCGCCGGCCTGACCGGGCGCGCCTGTGTGGGGCTCGGCCGGCTCGGTCACGCGGAGGCCGAGCTGTCGGCGGCGCTGTCGGCGTTACGGGCGCAGGCCGCCGAGTTCGAGGCGGCCCGCGTCCTCGGAGGCCTGGCGCAGCTCTCCGAGCGACGCGGGCAGCCCCATCAGGCCCGGCAGTTCTACCGGGAGGCGCTGTCCCTGTACTCCTCCGTCGGCCGGTCGGGGTCGGCCGACGCGGAGGAGGCGCGGGCCCGGCTCGCGGCCCTGGAGCCGGCACCGCCGACGCCACCGGACACTGAGGCCCCGGAGCCGAGCCCGTCGGGGGAAGCCCAGGGCGATGCCGGTGAGTAGCCTCGTACGGTCCTGACGACGCGTACGGCGGCCGGGTCCCAGGCGGCCGGCTCCAGGCCGGCCACCAGCCAGACGTGGGCGACCGAGGCCCAGACCGCCCAGGAGTGTGCCGGCCACTGCGGCTCACGGACCAGCGTCCTGGCCCGGCCGCCGAACCGCAGCCAGCAGCGGGGGCCCCGGTACACGGCCACCACCAGGGCACCGGGGTGGCAGTCGGCGAGTCCGGCCGCGTACCGGACGGGGTCCTCGTGCGGCGGGAGCCCGACGAGCGGGAACTCCGCCACCAGCACATCCGCCAGCAGCGGCAGCGGATGCGGCGCGGAGAGCCGTACGCGCAGGTGCTCGTCGGTGATCCGCGCCGCGCGGTCCGGGTGGAGCAGGGTGGCCAGGGTGCGGCGGACGCCCCGCTGCGGGACGGCCTCGGTCAGGCGTACGGCCGGTGTGGTCATCGGGCGGGCCCCCGTTCGTCGTGACGTACCGTCACCGGCAGCGCCGCGTGGTCCGTCCGGGGCCGGACGGCGGGGGCGCGCAGCCGGAGCTTGCGGTAGATCAGCGCGCGCATCCGGGTGGCGAACTTCCCCGGCTCCGAGGTGATCCGGGCCGCCACCTGCTCGTACCGCTCCGTGCGGTAGGCCGTGGCGGCGCGGGCGAGCTGGCGGTGCAGAGGGCGGTCGGGGTGCAGCCGAGGGGCGATGGAGGCCAGTTCGGCCGCGGGCGAGCCGGGGTCCAGGTCGGCCTCCGGGACGTTGCCCATGAGGACCGGGACCCCGGTCATCGCCCCGTAGAGCGAGACGGATCCGTGGTCCCCCACGATGTAGTCGGCGGCGACCAGCGCCCCGACCCAGTCGGCGTACTGGCTGACCACCAGGAGTCCCGAGCGCCCGAGGTCGGCGAGCCAGCTGCGGATCTGCCATTCGCCGTGGGCGTTCCAGACGTGCGGGTGGAGCAGGAGCGCGACCCGGAAGTCCTCCCGGGGCAGCTCGTCGACCAGCCTTTCCAGCAGCTCCCACCGCCGGCCCAGGAGGGAGCCCGGTCCCCAGGTGGAGCAGCCCAGCACCAGCTGCTGCCGGGCCCCGACGCCCAGGGCGTCGCGGTAGAGAGCCCGTTGGGGCAGGCTCGCGGTGATCCGGTCGAAGCAGGGGTCGCCGACCACCTCGGCGGCGGGCAGCGCCTCGGGGCATTCGCGGCCCAGGCGGGTCAGCTCCTCGTGGTGGGCGAGCACGATCGATTCGGGCACCACCCGGCCGTCCTGGACGATCCACTGCCGGTTGAGTCCGTAGACCGCCCGCCCGGCGACGCGGCGGCCGCGCTGCCCGGCGGGGACCAGCTTGTTGTGCCCGGCGCCGTGCGGCAGCACGATCACCGGGGCGTGTAACTCCTGCAGTCCTCCGTGGGCCGCCGCGAGCGCCAGGTCGAAGGGCATCTGCACCGCCTGGTGCCAGGGCAGGACGAGACCGCCCAGCCGCTCCAGGAAGGCCGCGACCCCGTGGCTGAACACATCGGGTGCCGGGGTGAAGAACACCTGCACCCGGGCGTCGCCCTCCAGCAGCCGCACGGCTTCGAGCAGCCGCTGGCCCGCGGTGACGGTGTGCACCACGGCCAGTACCTTCTTGCGGGTCCGCCGGGTGGCCCAGCGGTCGACGTCCAGGCGCACCGGTACAAGGGGCCGGTGCGGGTCCGGCATGGTCAGGCTCATCTGATCAGTCCCCGTTTCCGTCGCCGCGGACCGGAAGGCCCGCGGGGGCCGTGGCGAATCGCGGCCCGGGACGCATCTGCCCACCGACGTGGACGGACGGCTTGCAGGAATCCTGCGTTCCAGCTGTAGGGAGAAAACCGCTGCGCCGTGCGCCCCGCTCACGCCCCCTGTGCGCTCTGGTCCGGGCCGGTGGCTCAGGGAACAGTGGACTGTTCCGCACAGACGTGCGGACGCTGCCGACGGCGGCAGGAAGTGGCGCACCCATCGGGGGGCGGGATGAACCTTCTTGCTCTGGGACCCCTGGAACTATGGCACGGGGACCAGCAGCACATGCTCGGTTCAGTGAAACAGCGCTGCGTGCTCGCGGTTCTGGTACACGCGCGCGGTGAACCCGTCGCCATGGACACGTTGATGGAGCGGGTCTGGGGCGATGAGCCGCCCCGTACGGCCCCGGACACCCTGCAGACCTACCTCTCCCGGCTGCGCGGCCATCTGCGCGACGCCGTGGGCCCGCTCGTCCGGCTGGACCGGGTGCCGCCCCGGCTGTACCAGCTCCGGATGAGCGACCAGAACGATCTGGA
Source organism: Streptomyces cyaneofuscatus (assembly GCF_000718135.1). Classification (GTDB taxonomy): domain Bacteria; phylum Actinomycetota; class Actinomycetes; order Streptomycetales; family Streptomycetaceae; genus Streptomyces; species Streptomyces cyaneofuscatus. The sequence continues at coordinate 162,713 of NZ_JOEM01000014.1, forward strand.
CCTGGTCCGCTTCCAGCGGTTCCGGACCGAGGCCGCCGAGGCGGCGGAGCAGGGCCGGACGGACTGGGCGATCGGGCTGCTGCGGACCGCCGAGAACCTGTGGCGGGGCGAGCCGCTGACGGAGAGCTCCAGCGAGTGGGCGGCCTCGGTGCGTGCGCGGCTGGTGGAGGACCACCGCCATGTCCGGGAGGAGCGCATCCGGCTGGAGCTGGAGCTCGGGCGCCATGCCGATCTCATCGGTGAGCTGCGCGAGCTGGTGGCGGAGAGCCCGCTGGCGGAGGGGGTGGTCGGCTCCCTGATGCTGGCGCTCCACCGCAGCGGGCGGCACAGCGAGGCGCTGGAGCTGTACCGCAGGACGCACACCCGGCTGCGCGAGCTGGGCATGGACCCGGGTGCCGACCTGCGAGCGCTGCACCAGAGGATCCTGGAGCAGGACCGGGCGCTGACGGAGCCGCGGCCGTCCGCCGTCGCCGTCACCTCCCGTGGCGCGCCACCGCCGCCTCTCCCGGCACCCGCCGCCGGACCGCCCGTCGCGGTCCCGACCGCCGCCCCTCCGGCCGTACAGCCCCCGCCCCTCCCCTCGGCCCGCAACAACCTCCCCCGCGACACCAGGGACTTCACCGGCCGGGCGCGGGAGCTGAAGCTGCTGCGCGACGGGCTCACCGGCGACGGGTACGCGCTGCCGCTCGCCGTGCTCCACGGGATGCCCGGCATCGGCAAGACCGCGCTGGCGGTGCATGCCGCGCACCGGCTGGCCGACGCCTATCCGGCCGGTCAGCTGTACGTCGATCTCCACGGGTTCAGCGGACGGCGGCCCGTCGACCCGGCCGAGGCCCTGGCCTTCCTCCTGCACGCGGCCGGGGCCCCCGGCGAGCTGCCGGAGACCCTGGACGAACGGGCGGCGGAGTGGCGGGAGTGGACCGCGCGCAACCGGGTGCTCGTGGTGCTCGACAATGCGCGGGACGCCGCCCAGGTCCGGCCGCTGCTGCCCGGCTCGGCCGGCTGCCTGGCGCTCGTGACGAGCCGCAACCGGCTCTCCGGGCTGGACGGGGCCACCTCCCTGCTGGTGGACGCGCTGCCCGGCCAGGAGGCGGCAGCCCTGTTCACGCGGATCGCGGGCACCGCCCGCACCTCCCGCGATCCGGACGCGCTGACGCTGCTGGTGGAGGCCTGCGGCCGCCACCCGCTGGCCACGACGCTGCTCGCGGGCCGCTTCCGGCACCGGCAGATCTGGGACCTGCGCCACCTCCTGGAGCGGCTGGCGCAGTCGCTCGATCCGCTGGACGAGCTGGACGAGGAGGTGTTCGTCTCGGCGTTCCGGTTCTCCTACGCCGAGCTGGCGCCCGGGACGCGCCGGCTGCTGCGCCTGCTCGCCCTGCACCCGGGGCCCGACGTCACGGCCGCGGCCGCCGCCGCCCTTTCCGGAACGGGGTCCGGGCCCGGGGGCGCGGAAGGTGTGCGGCGCAGCATCGAGGAGCTGCTGGACTGCCATCTGCTGGCGGAGCCGGTGCTCGGCCGCTACCAACTGCACGACCTCACCAGGGCGTTCGCGCTGCGCATGTGCTCCGCCGAGGAGTCGGAGAGCGCTCGCGGCGAGGCCGTCGGCAGGCTCCTCGGGTACTACCTCACCTCCGCGCACCGGGCCCACCGCCTCACCCATCCGCGCCGCAGAGCCTTGGAGCCCGGACAACTCTCCTTTTACGCAGCCGAGTTCGGCGAGGAGCAGGAGGCGGCGGCCTGGCTGGAGGCCGAGCGGACCAACCTGCTGGCCGCCGCCCGTACGGCCGCCGCGGAGGACCTGGGCCATGCGGCGCTCTTCCCGCACGCACTCGCCCCTTCCCTCCGTATCTGGGGCAGTTGGGCCGTCACCAACGAGCTGTACGGCGCGGCCGTGGCGGCGCTGCGCTCGCGGGGCGACCCGCTGCTGCTGGCACAGACACTGGTGGAGGGGGCGGCCGTGCTGGCCCAGACGGGGCACGGGGAGGCGCTCAGCTGCGCGGGCGAGGCGCTGACCCTGTTCCAGGACCTCGACGATCCGGCCGGGTGCGCCGACGCCTCGTTGCAGGCGAGCCGCGCCCACCTGGCCGCCGGCCACACCGGCCCGTCTCTGCGGATGGCGGCGCGGGCCCTGGACCTCTACCGGCAACGGGGCGACCTGCACGGCGAGGCGGAGTGCCTCAATGTGGAGGGGGCGGCGCTCCACCACGAAGGCCGGTACGACGAGGCGCTCGGCCGGGCGCGCCTCACGCTCCGGATGCACGAGGGGACGGGGGACCTCCTGGGACAGATCCGCGCGCTCAACAACATCGGCGAGATCCACCGCCTCCAGGGGCGCATCGAGCACGCCCACGACCACTTCGAACGGTCGCGGGTGCTGGCCCAACTGCACAGCGGGGCCCAGGAGCTCGCCATATTGGACATGAATCTCGGTGCGGTGTCGCAGGCCATGGGCGACACCCCCCGGGCACTGGCCGGTTTCCGGCGGGCACTGGAGAGCCATCGCGGCCGGGGAGACACGCTGGGCGAGGCGAACGCGCTGATCAGCATGGGGTCCGCCCACGCCGAGAACGGGGACGGCGGCGAGGCCCTGCTCCACTTCACCCTCGCGGAAGAGGTCGCGCGGAGCATCGACAGCGCCTACGAACGGACCCGGGCCCTGCTCGGCGTGGCCGACGTCCACGAGTCGGCGGACCGCCCGGACGTGGCGTTCGAGGTCTACGGCCAGGCGCTCGACCTGGCCGAACGCACCGGCTCCCGCCCGGCCGCGGCCCGCGCGCTGGCGGGACTCGCCCGTACGGCGCGGAGCCTGGGGCGCGACGAACCGGCCCGGGAGTACGGCAGGAGGGCGGTGGAGGTGTACCGGAGTCTGGGCTCCGAGGCCGAGGCGGAGAGCCTGCGGCGTCTGTTGCTGGGGGGAACGAGAAGGACCGGCGCCTGAGCCTTGCCCGGGTGCCGGTCCGTTCGGCCGTGGTGCGGATCAACCGCCGGCAACGTGGCCCGTCGGGCCGGACGGTTTCACCACATCCACTGAAGGAGCTTGTAGAACATGTGCCTGACAACTTTCTTAATTCTGGGCCTAGTTGGCCACTCTCGGGGCGTCGATGATCCGACAACGCGATCATGGCACAGGCGGTAGGCGTACAAATACCGAACAAGGATCCCCGTTCGAGTGAATCGCTTGCGACCCACTTGGCCACCACTTGTCACTCCGGGCGCATTTCGCCACATAGGCCGTTGGCCGATACGGCAATCCGCGCGAAATGCCGATGCGGTCACGCGTGAACCGAGGTGGCCCCGGGCATGTTTTCGGCGACTTGTCGGGCTCGGCGGTGGGGGGACCGTTATGGAGTCAACTGACCGGAACGGGATGGTGGGACAGGGCGCGGACGGCCCTGGGTTCGGCGGAGCCGTGCCACCGCCTCCGTCCGCTCCGCCGACCATCGGTCCACCGCCGCCCGGGGCGGGGTTACGGGCGGTGGCGGCCGGGCTGCTCAATCTGACCGGGCTGGGGCTCGGTTACGCGCTGTTGGGGCGGTGGGGGCGGGCCGTCGGGTGCTGGGTCGCCACCGGGCTGCTGTTGTTCGTGGCGCTGCCCGCCGATCCGGACGGGGTGCCCGCGCGGGTGCTCGTCGTCTATCTGTTCCTGCTCGTCCTCGCCGCCGCCGACGCGGCGCGGATCGCGGTGCGGTCGGCGCTCGGTGGGTCGTGGCGGCCTGTGGTGGCCGTCGGGCTGGGGGTCGTGCTGTTGGCCGTGCCGGTCGGTGGGGCCGTGGCGTACGGGGCCGCTCGGGACGAGGCGCGGGAGGAGATGCTGCTCGACCGGCTGGAGGGCGGGGACCGGAAAGTCGCGGCCGCGGCCACGCAGCCGTTCGGGACGGTGAAGGGTGAGTACGAAGGGGCGCTCGGGGTCTATCGCGCGCTCGACCGGGACCATCCCGGCTCCCGGGCGGCGAAGCTCGTGCCGGACCGGCTGAAGGACTTCTACGACGCCGTCTCCTCGCCGTACACCGGGAAGCAGCACTGCGACGCGGTCGAGCCGCTGACCTATCTGCGGACATTGCCGGGGTCGGTGGGGAAGGAGTTGCTGGGCGAGCTCGCCGGGTGGCCCGACGAGCCGCTCGCGGAGTCGCTGTACGGGTGCGGTGTCTCGCGACTGGGCGGGGCTGCCGCCGGGGGTTCGGCGGAGTTCGGTGAGCTGTTGCGTACGTTCCCCGAGTCCGCGTCCGCGCGGCAGGTGGCCCCGGCCATCGGCGGGCGGATCGACGGGCGCGTCACCGAGGTCAAGGGCGGCGATCCGTGTGCGGCCACCGAGGCGTTGCGGGGCCTGAGTTCCACGGTCGCCGCCCTGCCTGCCGAGAGCGTTCCGGGGCTGGGTGCCAAGGCGGGCAAGGGGATCCAGGACGGGGTGTACGCCTGCGGGGTGGACCAGTTCAAGGAGAAGAAGTTCGGCGAGGCCCGCACGACACTGGCCGAATTCGCGCGTTCCTACAAGGGTGACGGGCGGGCGGCGCAAGCGCGGAAGATCGCCATCGCCGCGGAGATAGCCGACGACCGGGCGGCGGCGGGCAGGCGGCTGCCGCCGTCGAAGGCGCCCGGCGGACCCCGGATGGAGCTCGTCATCAGCAATGACGCGCCCAACGCCGTCGAGGTCCTCTACACCGGGCCGGTCACCGGCACCGTCATGCTGAAGCCCTGCGGCGACTGCAAGCGCTACAGCGCCTCGGCCGGCCCACGCCTCGCCTGCAAGGCCAGTGGCCGGAGCTACCCGAAGGCCCGGCTCCAACTGCCCGCGGGCGACTACCACTTCCTCTACAAGCACGGTACGGGCGCCACGTCCCGGGTGGACAGCTACGCAGCGGGGTCGAAGGTCCAGCCCGGGTACACGTACACCAGCTGCACGTATGTCATCGAGCGCAGCCCGCTCGGGCTCGACCTGCCCACGCTGCCCGACTACATCAAGCCGGCGTCGGCTCCGCCGCTCAGCCCTTCTCGCGCGGGTTCTTCTCGATGACCCGGCCGTCCAGTTCGGCGGTGAGGTAGGCGCCGCCGTACGAGTCTGAGACGTACACGCGCTGCACCGGGCGGTCGTCGTGGAAGGGCGACGACGGGTCCACGATCACGTAACTGCTCTCCGGTTCCGGGATGTTGAGGCTGGTCCTGGCCGTCCGCAGCAGGGCGGGCAGGGCGTCCCAGTCGACGGCGTTCAGGTCGACCGCCTTGTCCCCGGACATGAGCGTGCCGCCCATGTCGTCGTTCTTCGCCTGGCCGTCCCGGTAGCTGAACCGGTCGTAGAGACGGGAGTTGGACTTCAGCGGTGCCTGGGCGGAGGCGTGCTCGCCGTAGAGGGTGAAGTCGGTGACCTTCGTCCCGCCCATCAGCGGCTTCAGCGCGGCGATGGCCTGCCGCGCCCCTTGCGGGGTGAGCAGGTCGGCGGGGGCCTCCGGTTCGTCGTCGTCCGCCCCGGCCCCGTCGTCGTCCGCGACCGGTTGACCGGCGGCGGTGGGCGGGGCGGCGCTCCGGTCGTTCGCCGGGGCGCTCGCCGTGGTGTGGGGGCGGTTGCCGCTCCCCTTCGCGCTGTCGTCGGCGTCTCCCCCGAAGAGCGTCGGGTCGACCATCCACAGGATCACGCCCGCCAGCACCGCCGTCGAGACGACGGAGGAGGCCGTGGTGATCGTCCAGGCCCGGCGCCGGATGCGGCGTCCGCGCTCGTCGTCACCGGTGACTGTCGGGAGCGTGGCCGGAGGCGAAAGCGGTGTCGGAGGCGGTGTCCGAGACGTTGACGGGTCGGCGTACGGGTTGTTCGCGTACGGGTGGTGCGGTGCGTCCACCGGGATGGGGAAGGGCGTCGGGTGGCCGAAACCGGTCGGTGGCTGCGGCGGCTGCGTGGCCGACGGCGGCGATCCGTACGCGCTCCTGGGGTCCGGGGCCGGCTGGGGCCGCGCCGCCTCCGCCAGCATCCGGTCCAGGGTTCCCGCGTCCGGGCGGGCCGGGATGTCCCGGGTCAGCAGCGCCGTCAGTACGGGGGTGAGCGCACCGGCCCGTACCGGCGGGGGCACCTCCTCGTCGAGGACCGCGGCCAGGGTGGCGAGCGTGGTGGCCTTGCGCAGCGGGTGGTGGCCCTCGACGGCGACGTACAGCATCATGCCGAGCGACCAGAGGTCCGAGGACGGGTCGCCCTCGGTGCCCCGGATGCGCTCGGGGGCTATGTAGTCGGGCGAGCCGATCAGGGCGCCCGTCATCGTGAGGCTCGTCGACTCGCGGATCGCGGCGATACCGAAGTCCGTGAGGACCGGGCGGCCGTCGGTGCGCAGCAGCACGTTGGCGGGCTTGACGTCGCGGTGCTGGATGCCGGAGGCGTGGGCGGCGTTCAGGGCGGAGAGGATGCCGCGGCCCAGTTCGGCGGCCTCGGCGGGGTCCATGGGCCCTTCGGCCAGCCGGTCGTGGAGGGAGGAGCCGGCCACCAGCTCCATCACGATCCAGGGGTAGCCGTCCTCGCCGGGGTCGACGATGTGGTGGACGGTGACCACGTTGGGGTGGTCGAGGCGGGCCAGGGCGCGGGCCTCGCGCAGGACCCGGGCGCGCAGGGTGCGGGCGCCCTCGGGGTCGTACTCCGCGAGCGCCGGGTCCGGGGGCCGGACCTCCTTCAGGGCCACGTCACGGTGGAGCGCCTCGTCGTGGGCCCGCCACACCATGCCCATGCCGCCGCTGCCGAGCCGCTCCACCAGGGTGAAGCGGCCGTCGATCACCCGTCCCGAGGGGGCCTCTGCGCTCATGCGCCGTAGCGTACGGGTGCCGTACGACAGGGGGGAGCCGGGGCCGGGGATCGATGCGGGGCCGGTACGCGGCGGGGTCAGGCGGAGGCGCGTTTGCGGGGCGCGGCCGTCTTCTTCTTCGTGGTGCTCCGAGAGCCGGACGACGTCTGCTTCTTCGCCGAGTTCGCCGAGGACGTGCCCTTGGACGAGGAGGCGGACGAGGTCGACTTGGATGTCGTCTTCTTCTGCGTCGTCTTCTTGGCTGTGGAGGCCGTCGACTTCTTGCCGCCCGTGGACTTGGGCGAGGACTTCTGAGGCGCGGTCTTCCGAGGTGTCGCCTTCTTCTTGATGGGGTGGACGTCCGCCATGTCCTCCTCGCTCTCGGCCTCCCCCTCCCCCTCGCCCCGGGACTTCTTCGCCGCGCGGACACTGCTCTCCAGGGCCGCGATCAGGTCGATGACCTTGCCGCCGCCGCTGTCCTCCGACTCCGACGGCTGCACCGCCTCCCCGGACGCCTTCGCCGCGATGAGCTCCTCCACCGCCTCCCGGTAGTCGTCGTGGAGGCTGTCCATGTCGACCTCGCCGAGGGTGTCCATCAGCGCGTCGGCCAGGTCGAGTTCGGCGTCGCGGACCGTGACGTCGCTGTCCGGGGCGACCCCCTCGGGCGCCCGGATCTCGTCGGGCCAGAGCAGGCCGTGCATCGCGATCACGTCATCGACGACCCGCAGCATCCCCAGCCGTTCGCGGCCGCGCAGGGCGTACTTCGCGACGGCGACCTTGTTGCTGCGCTTGAGCGCCTCGCGCAGCAGGGTGTACGGCTTGGCGGCCGGGACCCCGTTGGCGGAGAGGTAGTACGCCGCGTCCATCTGGAGCGGGTCGATCTCGTCGGCGGGCACGAAGGCGACGATCTCGATGGTCTTGGCCGTGGGCAGCGGGAGCTGGGCGAGATCCTCGTCGGTGATCGGGATCATCGTGCCGTCGGCGTCCTCGTAGGCCTTGCCGATCTCGCCGCCCGACACCTCCTCCTCGTCCAGCTCACAGACCTTGCGGTACCGGATCCGGCCACCGTCGGCGAGGTGGATCTGCCGGAAGTGGATCGAGTGGTTCTCGGTGGCGTTGACGAGCTTGATCGGGATGCTCACCAGCCCGAAGGAGATCGCGCCGTTCCATATGGACCTCACCGTTCACCCCTTTTGGCCGTTAAAGACGGTTGAGTAGGTTCTCGTGTGATTCACGTGGTTCGTGTGACTCTTATCGTATGACGCCGATCACGGAGGTGGAGGGGCGGCGCCTCTCGCTCAGCAACCTCGACAAGGTGCTGTATCCGGCCACCGGGACCACCAAGGGCGAGGTGCTGCACTACTACGCGGCCACAGCGGCGGGCGTGATCCTGCCCCATCTCCGCGACCGCCCGGTCTCCTTCCTGCGCTATCCCGACGGGCCCGGGGGGCAGCTCTTCTTCACCAAGAATCCGCCGCCCGGTACGCCCGACTGGGTGCGCACCACCCCCGTGCCGCGGAGCGAGGACCCGGCCGCCCGCCAGGTGATGGTCCAGGACCTTCCCGCGCTGATGTGGGCGGCCAATCTGGTGGTGGAGTTCCACACGCCGCAGTGGCGGGCGAAGGAGCCGGAGATCGCCGACCGGTTGGTCTTCGACCTGGACCCCGGCTCGCCCGCGACGATCGTGGAGTGCTGCGCGGTGGCCCTCTGGCTGCGGGAGCGGCTCGCCGCCGACGGGCTGTTCGCGTACGGGAAGACGTCCGGCTCCAAGGGGCTGCATCTGCTGGTCCCGCTGGAGCCGGTCCCGTCCGCCGAGGTGTCCGCGTACGCGAAGCGGCTGGCGGTGGAGGCGGAGAGCGCTCTGCCGGGGCTGGCCCTGCACCGGATGAAGCGCGCTCTGCGGCCCGGGAAGGTCTTCGTCGACTTCAGCCAGAACTCGGCGTCGAAGACCACCGCAACCCCCTACACCCTGCGGGCCAGGCCCGAGCCCACCGTCTCCGCGCCGGTCACCTGGGACGAGATCGAGGGGTGCCGGAAGCCGGAGGCGCTGGTGTTCCGGGCTCAGGACATGGCCGGGCGGCTGGAGCGGTACGGGGACCTGCTCGGGCCCCTGCTCGACCCGGAACGGGCGCGACCGCTTCCGGCGGGCTCCCCCTGATCCACGCTCGGGGCACAGGGGTTCACGGACCAGGTCACGGGGATTCACAGCCAATGCCCGGGTTCCCTTTCGGCCGTCCCGTCATGACGGGGTCATGACCTGGTCACGGCCCGAGGAAAGGCCGCAAGTGGCGGGTGGATTGTCGGAGCCGTGGTGCACACTCTGCGCAGGCGCTTTCTTCGGGACGCGCCGCAGGGGCTTGGGGAACGGGTGTGCCCGGCGAGCGGGTGCGCCTGGGGAACAGGTGGCCGGAGACGGGTGGAGCTTCCGGACGCCGCCGTGACGTGGGGAGGGGATGGCGTGTTCTCGGGGATCGATGAGGTCGACTGGGCTTCGATGGAGCATGCCTACGGGCCCGCCGACGACGTGCCGGTGCTCCTGAGGGGGCTCGCCTCCGCCGATCCGGCGGAGCGGGAGAGCGCGCTCGACGGGATGTACGGGGCCGTGCACCACCAGGGGGACGTCTACGCCTGCACCCTCGCGTGCATCCCCTTCCTCTTCGAGCTCGCCGTGGACCCGGACGTGCAGGACCGGGGCAGCGTGGTCGAGCTGCTCACCAGCATCGGCGGCTTCGATCTGGACGAGGACGACGACGAGATCGACGAGGACGAGATCGAGGGCGCCGCGAACTACGCGATGGCGGCGGCCGCGGTCACCGCGGGGGCGGGGGTCTTCTTCGAGCTGATCGCCGACGAGGACCCCGGGGTGCGGCTGGCCGCCCCGCTGGCGCTCGCCACCCTGCACCGGCACCCCGTGCGGGTCCTCGATCTGCTGCGGGAGCGGCTGCCGGCGGAGCCCGACGAGGAGGTGCGGCTCGCCCTCGTGGAGGCGGCCGGGCGGGTCGCCCTGCGCCACCGTCCGCTGGCGGGGCGGGTGGTCGAGTGGCTGACCCTGCTGGTGGACCGGGAACGCGCGCCGGGGCTGCGGCTCGCCGCCCTCGCCCAGCTGGCGCGCTGCTGCCCCGACGCGCTGCCCCACGATGTGGTGCCCGTCGTGTCGGCGCTGCTGCGCGAGCTGCGTACGGCCCCGGGCGGCGCACCGGACGCGGACCCGGACACCGAGCCGGAGGCCGACGCCGAGGTGGAGCCGGAGCCGGAGACCGACCCGGTCGGCTGTCCGGACCTCTCCCGGGCCGAGCCGGGCGCGGCCCCCACCCTGGTGGGCCAGTTGCGTGCGCTCTCCGCCCAGGACAGCGCCGGACGCGGCGCCCCCTGGGCCGCCGATCTCCTGCGCACCCTGCACGTCGGCCTCGACGACCGGGTCGGCGACCGTACGGCGCTCCTCGTCGACCAGCTCCGCAGCCCGGACCGCTGGCAGCGCATCGACGCCGTACGGATGAGCGGCGGGCTGATACGGGCCTGGCGCGGCTCGTACGGGGAGCTGGTGGCGCTCGTCGGCGATCAGCTCGCCGACCCCGAGCCCCGGCTGGCCGAGGCCGCCTCGCACGTGCTGGAGGAGCTGTTCTCGCTGGCCGCGCCGACCGCCGACGCGCTGGCGGCCCGGCTGGCGGCCGACCCCGGTGGCTGGGTGAAGGAGTGGGCCAGCGGTCCGCCGGGGCTCGGCTCCACGGTGAAGGCGCTGTCCCGGCTCGGCGACGCCCGTGCGGTGCCCGCCCTGGCGGCGGCCCTGGAGCTGCCGGAGGTGCCGCACGACGTGGGGTTCGCGGTCGCCCACCTCGGGCGGGCCGCCTGTCCGCTGGCCGCGGCGCTGCGGCGCAGGCTCGCCGGGGTGGCGCTGGACGAGGGGGCGTACGACCGGGCGAGCCCGCTGCTGGCCGGGCTGACCGGGCTGCGGGCGGGCGAGGCGACGCCGGAGGTGCTGCGGGTGCTGCGCGGCGCCCCGGAGTACCGGGGCGAGTGGCTGCGTACGGCGGCGCTGCGGGCGCTCGGCTCGTTCGGGCCCGCGGCCCGGGAGGCGGTGCCCGAGCTGCATGCGATGCTCCGCCGGCCCGGGACGGCCACGGAGGCCGCCGAGGCGCTCTGGGCGGTCGCCGGGGACCGGGACGCGGTGCTGCCCGTGCTGACCGAGGGGCTCGGGTCGGACCAGGTGCACGACCGGCGGGCCGCCGCGGCGGCGCTCGGGGCGCTCGGGCCGCAGGCGGCGGTGGTGGCGCCCCGGCTGCGCGGGCTGCTGGCCCACGACGAGCTGTGGCTGCGGGTGGACGCGGCGATCGCGCTCTGGGAGGTGACCGGGCGGCCGGAGGAGAGCACCGAGGTGCTCCTCACCGCCTGGGAGAAGAACCGCCACGTCCGCGTCCGGGTGGCAGAATGCCTGGCACGGATGGGTCCGGTGGGCCCGGCGTCGACGGCGGCACAGGTGCTGCGCGCCGAGCTCTCCTCCGTACGCCGTCATAACGCGCTGGACGGCGGGTACGGCAGCCATGACACCTACGAGGACGAAAAGCTCCTGGCGCTGTGCCGACAGGCACTCCGGGGGACGGGGAAAGGCAGCACGGCATGATCATTTTCGGTACCAAGGGCTATCTGTACCAGCTGGCCATCCTGACGATGGTCTGCGGCTGGTGCGGCAATCCGGCGGCGCACACCCTGCGCAAGCGGGTCACGAAGTTCACCCTGTTCTTCATCCCGCTCTTCCCGTTCTCGACGAAGTACGCGACGCAGTGCACGTTCTGCGGCGGGGAGCAGCAGATATCCAAGGAGCAGGCCGACCAGCTGCTCGCCCAGCACGCGGCGGGCCCGGACGGCGGCCACGGGCAGCACCCGCAGCAGCCGGGCTTCACGCAGCCGGGGCAGAACCCGTACCAGCGTTGAGGCGCCCGGGCGGCACCAGGCCGCGTAAGGGTACGAAGTGGGCATTGCGCACGGTCACGTCCTAGGGTGTAGGCCCCCTGTCGTCCAGGAGAAGGGCCAGCCGTGCGCCCGGTCCGCGTCCCCGCCGTCGCGTCCGCCGTGGCCGCGCTCGCCCTGGTCTCCGGCTGCGGTGCGGCCGGCGGTCTTGAGAGCGCCGGCGAGGCCCCATCGGCGGTGGAGCCGGCCCGCCTGTGGCCGGACCTGCCGCCCGCCTCGGCCGCCCCGTACGACTACGGCGAGGGCGAGACGGCCAGGATCCCCGGGATCACGGTGCCCGGCGGCGATGTGCACCGGCTGGACCCGGTCGCGGTGGTGCAGGCCGGGCTGAAGGCGAAGACCGACCGGGACAGCGGGCTGGACGAGCTGCCCGACGCCACGGTCCGGCAGATCCGCGCCTGCCGGACGGCACCGGACGACTGCCCGGTCCTGGCCCCGTACTACTTCGACCTGACCGGCGACGGCAGGGACGAACTGGTGGTCGGCATCCGGATGCCCGGCCGCCAGCTAGCCGTGCGCGCCTACCGGGCCGACGAGGGTGACCGGGGCGACCGGTCCGACCAAGCTGACCGGGGCGGGCTGACCCGGATCATGTCCACCTCGGACGCCGTGATCAGCGTGGAACTGGCGGGCCGGGACCTGATCCTGCGGGCCCCTTCGGCGATCTCCGGGTACGAGTACCGCACCGCCTGGTCCTGGGACGACCGGCAGCAGGCGATGCTGGCCACCCGGGACGAGATCCTGCGGGCGCCGGAGCGGCGCAAGGACACCGGCCGCGACCGGACCCCGAGCCCCTCGGCCTCCGCGACAGACGGCCGTCCGAGCGAGAGCCCTTCGGCGGACGGCCGATGAGGCGGCGCCGGTTCCGCCTCCCCGCCTGGGCCGCGACCCTCACCTGGAAGTCCGCGGTCTTCCTGACCGTCATGTGCTGCACCCTCGCCGCCCTCCTCGGCGTCCTCGTACACACCGCCGTCACCCGGCAGACGGTCTCCCACGCCCGCGAGAAGGCGCTGGACCGGCTGGAGGTCGTCACCGACGCGTACGAGGCCGGGGAGCCGCTGCCCCGGGGCTCCGGCATCGACCCGGCGGGCCTGCCCGCCTCGCTGCGCGCCCTGGCCGCGGGCGGCGAGCGCGGCACCATGGTCGCGGAAGGCCCGCACCGGCCGGGCGACCCGGACGGGCGCGGCGGCCCCGCGATGTGGGCGGCGGGCCCGGCGGACGGGCGGGCGCTGGCCACCTGGACGGATTACAGCCACAGCGCCAGCACCATCGCGGGCCTGGACCGGGCGATCATCGGGTCCTCGCTGCTGGCCATCGCCGCCACCCTGGTCGTCGGCCTCATCGCCGTCGGCCGGGTGACCCGCAGGCTGCACCAGACGGCCCGGGTGGCCCGCCGGATCAGCGCGGGCGACCTCGACGCCCGGGTCGGCGACCCCCGTACGGCACGTCCCGTGCGCGGCCAGGACGAGGTGGCGATCGTCTCGGGCGCCCTGGACACCATGGCCTCCAGTCTCCAGCGCAAGCTCCAGACGGAGCAGCGGTTCACCGCCGATGTGGCGCACGAGCTGCGCACCCCGCTCACCGGCCTCTCGGCCGCCGCCGAGCTGCTGCCGCCGGGGCGTCCGGCGGAGCTGGTGCGGGACCGGGTGCGGGCGATGCGGTCGCTGACCGAGGACCTGCTGGAGATCTCGCGCCTGGACGCCCGGACGGAGCAGGTCGACCTGGCCGTGCACGATCTCGCCCCGCTGGTGGAACGGGTGGTGCGGGCCTCCGGCACGGAGACCGAGGTACGGGTCGTGGATCCGGCGCCGGTGGAGACGGACCGGCGGCGGCTGGAGCGGGTCCTCGGCAATCTGGTGGCCAACGCCCACCGGCACGGCGCCGGCCCGGTGGTGCTGGGCGTGGAGGGCGCGGTGGTCTCCGTGCGCGACCATGGCGCGGGCTTTCCGGCGTACCTCCTGGAGGGCGGTCCGCAGCGGTTCCGCACGGACGGCGCAGGCAAGGGCCACGGACTCGGGCTGACCATCGCGGTGGGCCAGGCCGCGGTGATCGGGGCGCGGCTGGAGTTCCTGAATCCCCCGGACGGCGGGGCGCTGGCCCGGCTGACGCTGCCGGAGTACGTACTCCTCGGCGACGGGTATTCCACCGGGAACACGGGCGGCGGGGGCGCGGGGGCCACCGGTTGGGCCTGACATCACGCACAGTGCGCGTTGCGGACCCTCCGTGGCCAACTTAGCGTGACGAGGGCGAGATCATCTCGCGCCCCCCACGGTCCCCCTTCCTTTCCCATGGAGGCAGCATGTCCCCCCTGTCCCGCCCCTCGCGGTTCCGCCGGATCGGTCTCTGCGTCGCCACCGGCGCCCTCGCGGCGGTCACGGCCGCCGCTCCCGCTCTGGCGGCGGACCCCCACCCCGTCGACCACCGCGGCGAGGCCCACACCTCGGCCCCGGCGTCCGACGAGCTCTCCGCCTCGGCCCTCCAGCGCGAGTACGAGGCGCAGCAGAAGGAGGCGCAGACGCAGAACCAGGCCAAGCCCCAGGCCCCCAAGAAGACCTACAAGGGCCGGGTCATCGCCAAGCCGTACCTGCTGCTGCGCGACAAGCCGACCCGCAGCAGCAAGGTCGTGGGCTCGGTCAAGTACGGGACCGTCGTCAAGATCTTCTGCAAGACCACGGGCGACAACGTCGACGGCAACAACCGCTGGTACCTGCTGACCGACGGCACGTGGGCCTGGGGTTCGGCCCGCTACATCGAGAACATCGGCGCCGCGCCGCGCTTCTGCTGACCGCGCCACGCCGCACACCCCGTCCGCCTGGAAGCCACCGGCTTCCAGGCGGACGCGCTATGACATCTATGACATAAGGGAAATACGGCACGCCTCTTGCTACGTTGCGGACCATGACCGCAACGACGGCGGACGCTCCCCCGCCCGAGCTCCGCCTGCGCAGACGGCGTGGGGTCGAGCTCTCGCTCCTCATCGGGGCCGTCCTCATCTCCGTCTACGGTTACGCGGCCGTCGGCCTCGCCCACGACGGGGCCGTGCCCCCCGATGTCGCCGGTTACGGCGCCGGGCTCGGCATGCTGGCCCTGCTGGCCCATATGGCCGTCCGCTTCCGGGCCCCGTACGCCGATCCGCTGCTGCTGCCGATCGCCGTCCTGCTCAACGGGCTCGGTCTGGTGCTGATCTACCGGCTCGATCTGGAGACCCCGCGCGACCAGGCCGCGCCCACCCAGCTGATCTGGTCCACGCTCGGGGTGGCGCTCTTCGCCACCGTCGTGGTGCTGCTCCGCGACCACCGGGTGCTCGCGCGCTACGCCTATCTCTCGGTGGCCACCGCGCTCGTCCTGATGATCGTGCCGATCTTCTTCCCGGCGGTGAACGGGGCGAAGATCTGGATCAGGATCGGCGGACTCTCCTTCCAGCCGGGCGAGTTCGCCAAGATCCTGCTCGCGGTCTTCTTCGCCGCCTATCTCGCCGCCAACCGCAACGCGCTCGCCTACACCGGCCGCACGTTCTGGAAGCTGCAACTGCCCACCGGCCGGGTGCTCGGCCCCATCGTGGCGATCTGGCTGCTCAGCGTCGGTGTGCTGGTGCTGGAGCGGGACCTCGGCACCTCACTGCTCTTCTTCGGACTCTTCGTCATCATGCTGTACGTGGCGACCGGCCGGACCGGCTGGATCGCGGTCGGGCTGCTGCTCGCCGCCATCGGGGCGTTCGTCGTCGGCTCGTTCGAGCCGCATGTGCACAGCCGGGTGCAGGACTGGCTGGACCCGTTCGCCTCGATCGACGCCGGGCGGGGACCCGGCCAGCTCGCCCAGTCGCTGTTCGCGTTCGCGGCGGGCGGCATGCTCGGGACCGGGCTCGGCGCGGGCCACTCCATCCTCATCGGCTTCGCCGCCAAGTCCGACTTCATCCTGGCGACGGCGGGCGAGGAGCTGGGCCTCAGCGGCCTGACCGCCGTCTTCCTTCTCTACGCGCTCCTCGTGGCGCGCGGCTACCGGGCCGGGCTGGCACTCCGCGACCCGTTCGGGCGGCTGCTGGCCATCGGTCTCGCCTCGATCCTGGCGCTCCAGGTGTTCGTGATCGCGGGCGGGGTGATGGGGCTGATCCCGCTGACCGGGATGGCGATGCCGTTCCTGGCGCAGGGCGGCTCGTCCGTCGTCACCAACTGGATCATCGTGGCGCTGCTGATCCGGCTCAGCGACGTCGCGCGCAGACCGGAGCCCGAGCACGTGGAGACCGGGGTCATCGCCCCGTCCACCGCCCCGTCCACCGCCCCGTCCATCGACCCGTCCGCCGCCCCGTCCGCCGCCCCGTCCGCCGAGGAGGACCGGTGATCCGCTACATCCGGCGGGCCGCCGCCCTCTGTCTGCTGCTGCTCGTGGCGCTGCTGGTCAACGCGGCCCGCGTCCAGCTCTTCGAGGCCGAGGAGCTGGACGCCAACCCGGCCAACCGGCGTACCACCATCGCCCGTTACGACCAGCCGCGCGGCAACATCCTGGTCGGCGACCGGGCCGTGACGGGCAGCAAGGAGACCGGCGAGCAGCTGAGCTTCGAGCGCACCTATCTGCACGGCCCGCTGTACGCGCCGGTGACCGGGTACGCCTCGCAGACGTACGGCACCACACTCCTGGAGAACGCCGAGGACGGCGTCCTGTCGGGTACGGACTCGCTCCTGGCCCCTCTGCCCTTCTGGAACGAGTTCACCCGGGGCCGGCAGCCGGGCGGCAACGTCGTCACGACCATCAAGGAGTCGATGCAGCGCGCCGCGTACGCCGGACTGAGCGGGCGGCGGGGCGCGGTCGCCGCCCTGGAGCCGTCGACGGGCCGGATCCTGGCGCTGGTCTCGACCCCGTCGTACGACCCCGAGCGGCTCTCCGGTACCGGTCCGGCGGTCACGGAGGCGTGGACCCGGCTGAACGCGGCCAAGAGCCTGCCGATGCTCAACCGGGCGATCCGGCAGACCTATCCGCCGGGCTCCACCTTCAAGATCGTGACGGCGGCGGCGGCGCTGGACGCCCGGGTGGTGAAGGACCCGGACGCGGCCACGGACACCCCGTCACCGTACGTCCTGCCGAACACGAGGACGGTGCTGCCCGACGAGGCGCGCGGCTGCGAGAAGGCATCGCTGGCGGACGCCATCCGGGTCTCCTGCAACACGGTGATGGCCCATCTGGGGGTGGAGGTCGGGCTGGAGGGGATGGCGGAGACGGCGGGGCACTTCGGCTTCAACGAGAAGGGGCTGCGGATCCCGTCCGGGGTGGCGCGGAGCAACTTCGACACCGACATGAGCGAGGACCAGCTCGCGCTCTCCTCGATCGGGCAGTTCAACACGACCGCGACGCCGCTCCAGATGGCGATGGTGGCGGCGGCGGTGGCGAACGGCGGTGACCTGCGGTACCCGTATCTGGTGGACCGGGTGACCGCCGCCGACGGGGACACGGTGCAGCAGCAGGGCTCGCGCTCCCTCGACCGGGCGATGAGCCCGTCCACGGCGGTGCAGCTCCAGCGGATGATGGTCGACGTGGTGGAGAACGGCACCGGGTCGAACGCGGCGATCGACGGGGTGACGGTCGGCGGCAAGACCGGTACCGCCCAGCACGGCGTGGACAACTCCGGCCTGCCGTACGCCTGGTTCATCTCCTGGGCCCAGGCCCCGGACTCCGGCCGCCCGGCCGTCGCGGTGGCCGTGGTGGTGGAGGACGCGGCGGCGGACCGGGGGGACATCAGCGGGGGCGGCAGCGCGGCTCCGATCGCCCGGGCGGTGATGGAGGCGGCGCTGGAGGAGTGAGGGCGTGGGGTCGTACGAGGGGAAGACTGGGCCCATGACGAGGACACCGTCCGCCGTGGCGCGGGCCCTGGAGCGGATCGCGCGGCTGGACCCGGCGCTCAGCGCGTTCACCGAGGCGTGGCCGGAGGAAGCTCTCGCCCGTGAGCCCGGAGCACTCCGACTCCCCTTGCGCGGGCTGCCCTTCGCCGTGAAGGGGCCCTCCGGCATCCGCTCGTACGCCGCCCGCCGGCTGATCGCGGCGGGCGGGGTCCCGGTCGGCGCGACCTCCGTACCCGGGCCCGGCAGCTACTGGCAGACCTGGGGGCAGGGCGCCCACGGCCGTACGGTCAACCCGTGGCGGGCGGACCGGACGCCCGGCGGTTCGTCGGCGGGCTCGGCGGTCGCGGTGGCGGCGGGGATGGTGGAGCTGGCGACGGGCAGCGACGGGGCCGGGTCGGTGCGCATCCCGGCCGCCTGGTGCGGGGCGTTCGGGCTGAAGACGACGAACGGGCTGCTCCCCTCCCCCGACCGGTCAGGGCTCGCGTCGGCGGGGGTGCTGGCCCGGTCGGCGGCGGGCGCGGAGCGCTACCTCCGCCATGTGCTGGACGGGTACGAGGAGCCGGCCACCCCTTCGCTGCCCCTGCCTGCCGTGTACAGCGAGGACCTGGGGTTCGCGGACGTGGACCCGGAGGTGGCGGGCGTCGTCCGGGCTGCGGTGGACCGGCTGGTCGCGGCCGGGACCGTATGCCTGGTGGACGCCGACTGCGCGCTGCTCGACCCGGTACGGGCCTGGCAGGCGGTGCGGGGCGGGTCGCCCGGGGACCCGGAAGCGGTCGCCGTCCGGCGGGGCAACGACGAGCGGCTGGACGACGTCTTCGCGGCCGCGCCCCTGCTGCTGACCCCGGCCACGCCGAACCGGCCACATGGGCACGAGGGCCCGGGCGCCCTCTACTCCACCGCCCTGACCTGGGCGTTCAACCTGAGCGGGCACCCGGCGGCCAGCCTGCCCGCCGGATTCACCGGGGACGGCTGCCCGGTGGGGCTCCAGCTGGTCGCGGCGCGCGGGGCGGACGTCTCGCTGCTCGGAATGGCCCGCGCGGTGGAGAACTCCCTGCCTACCGTGCGGCCATGACCTTCATGGAGACGGAAACAGGCGGCGAGACGGAAACAGGCGGCGGACGGCACGAGTTGGCGCAGGTGAACATCGCCCGGCTCAGATTCCCGCTGGATTCACCGGGGTTGAAGGACTTCGTCGACGGGCTCGACCCGGTGAACGCGGTCGCCGACCAGGCGGAAGGGTTCGTGTGGCGGCTGCGCTCCGAATCCGGGAACGCCACGGACGTCCCGGTCTTCGGGGACGCCTGGTTGATCGTGAACATGTCGGTGTGGCGGGACGCCGAAGCGCTCACGGCCTTCATGTACGCCGGGCAGCACCGGGAGCTGCTGCGCCGGCGCCGTGAGTGGTTCGAGCAGGTCCGGGAGGCGATGACCGCCCTGTGGTGGGTGCCCTCGGGGGAACGCCCGACGGTCGCGGACGCCGAGGAGCGCCTGCTGCACCTGCGCGAACACGGCCCGACGGAGCGGGCGTTCACCCTGCGCACCCGCTTCCCGGCACCGGCCGGGGTGCGCTGAGCCGAGCGGGCGGGCCGGCCGGGGGGGCCGGGGTAGGGGCCGCCCCCCGGCCCCGGCCTTGGTCCCGGCCTTGGACCCGACCCCGGCCGGTCAGCCGATCGGCTGGCGGATCTCCTCGCGGACCTTGGCGGTCTCCACGGCGGCCGCCTCCAGGTCGATCGCCGAGGGGTCCTTGAGGGCGGTCTCGGCACGGATGATGCCCACGGACACCCCCGTGTTGTCGTCGCCCCAGGCGCACATCGGGATGTTGGCCTTGATGCCGCTCTTGACCGACTGGAGCACCTGGCACTCCATCGTGATGTCGAATCCGGCGGGGGTGAACTTCTTCGGCGGTACGACGACGGTCGCGCCGTCCCCGGCGGCCCCGCCGTCCATCATCTTGCCCGTCATCACGTCCGGGCTGGTGAACCGCCCGTACATCCCGGAGATCACCAGGGCACCGCCGTCGGCCGAGCTGTACTGCCCCACGACGGCCCGCGCGTCCCGGACGGTGGGGTCGTACATCTTCTCGATCTTCTTGCCCTCGGTCGACGAGAGGTCCTGGGCCAGGGTGAACTCGCCGTCCAGCAGCTTCTGTTCCAGGACGAGCTTGTACTCGGCGTCCGGGAACGCCGCGTCGGCGGTCCTCCCGACCACCTGGGAGACCCCGAAGGCGATCCCGCCCGCCAGCACCACCGCACCGGCCACGATGCCGACGATCAGCCCGGTCCGCTTCTTCCGCGGCGGCTGCGCCCCCGGCCCCTGCGGCGGCCAGCCGGCCGCGCCCGGACCGCCCCCGCCGGGTATGCCGGGCTGCTGCTGCCCCCACCCGGGCTGCCCCCAGCCGCCACCCTGCTGGGGCGGGGCCGGAGGCTGCTGCGGGTAGCCGTAGGGCGGCTGTTGCGGCACCCCGGGAGCGGCGGCCGGCGGGCCGTAGGGGTTCTGCTGCGGGTGCGGGGGCGGGCCGTACGGGCCCTGCGGCGGCTGAGGCGGGGTGGTCATGCGCTCACGGTACGACACGTTTGCGAACGGAATTTCGACGCGGCGGATATCGGTACCGGGCCGGGACAAACTCCCCCCGTCGGCGGGATGCCCGACGGCTCCCTCCCACCCCGGCTCACCCCAACGGCTCGCGCCTGCGCAGCCATTCCTCCGGCGCCCCGGCCGTCCCGGTCGCCGCCCCGACCACCCCGCCGGTGATGGCACAGGTGGTGTCCACGTCCCCGAACCCCTCGGCCGTCGCCCAGAGCGCCGCCTCCAGGTCGCCCGGGTGGCGGGCCGCGGTCCACAGCGCGAAGGGCACGGTGTCGTCGGCCCGGATGCGCTGCCCGTTGCCGAGGAGGTCTGCGGCCCGCCACGGTTCGGTGGTGAACGGGGTCTCCGCGGCGCGCCGCACTCCGTCCCGTACCGGCCCCTCGGGCGTCCGGTCCGCGACGGCCTCCAGGGTGAACTCGCCCCGCGCCGACAGCGCCGCCGCCACGGCCACCGCCACCGCGCCCGCGATCCCGTCCGGGTGGGCGTGGGTGACGGCGGCGGAGAGGACGGCCTGCTCCGCGACCCGGTCCAGGTCCTCGTGGAAGCGGGCACCGAGCGGGGCGACCCGCATCGCAGCACCGTTGCCGAGGCTGCCGCCGTCGAAGAGCCCGGGGGCCAGGGTGCGCCAGTCGGCCGGGGCGACGAGGAGCTGGGGCAGCAGGAGATGCATGCCGTGCCCGTAGCCGCGGGCCTGATCGGCGTCGAAGGCGAGGGCGTAGCAGAGGGCCAGGTGGTCCTGGTCGACGAGGCCGCGCTCGTCGAGGGAGCGGTGCAGGGCGAGCGCCAGGGCCGTGTCGTCGGTCCAGTGCCAGAGGGGCTCCTGCGGGGTGCGCCGGGCCCGGATCTCGTGCGCGGCCTGCTGACGTTCCCGGAAGAGGGGGAACCAGCGCTCCCCGAAGGCGTCGCCGAGCGCGAGCGCTTCGAGGCTGCGGCGGGCGGCCGCGCGTCCGGCGGCGGTGGCGGGGGCGGAGGACGGGTTGGTCGTCATACCGGCATCGTGCCGCCGGAGCCCGTCGGCGTACATCGAATATCGACGACAGGCAGCGGATTTCAGCGGCACCGAGACCACGCGGCGATCACGAGGTGCGAGCCTGCCGGAAATCCCTCACACTGCGCACCGGCCCTTTCCCGGACGACGCCCATGTGGCGAATGCCTTCCATGGGACTTTTCGCTGTTCAGTGCCCGGTCAATGGCTGATCGATGGCTGATCGATGGCTGGTCGGCGGTGAATTCCGGCCCCTTCACCCCGTTCCCACGCATTCCCCGCGCTCGAATCGTTGCTTTCGCCCGGCGGCGATACGGTGATTACGGGCTTCGCCCACGGAGCCCGGTCTCATGTCATTTGCTCAGAGGAGGAATTATGGCCAACCCCGAGCAGGACCCGAACCAGCAGGAGGGCCCCGCGGACGGCGGCGCGGCCGGCTCCCCCGGTGTCCACGACGGCGGAGCCGACGGTGGCGCTGACGGCGGGGCCGAAGGACCGGCGGACGGCGGCGCGGCCGGCACCCCGGGCGTCCACGACGGTGGAGCCGACGGCGGCGCGGACGGCGGGGCCGAAGGTCCGGCCGACGGCGGCGCGGCCGGCACCCCGGGCGTTCATGACGGCGGAGCCGACGGAGGTGCGGACGGCGGAGCGGACGGCGGAGCGGGCCAGTCCGGCAGCCGCTCTTGAGCACGTCCCGAACCACGCTCCAGGACGTCGGCGCCGCACCGGGCGCCGGGGTCCTGGAGACACGTCTGGCCGGGCTGAGCGCGGAAGAGTTCGCCCGTGACATCTGGGCCCGGAAGCCGCTGCTCACCCGCCGCGCGAGCGACTTCTCCGACCTGTTCTCCGCGGAGGCCGTGGATGAGCTGATCTCGCGTCGCGGCCTGCGTACGCCCTTCCTCCGCGTCGCCAAGGACGGTTCCACCCTTCCCGAGTCGACGTTCACCTCGTCGGCCGGCGCCGGCGCCACCATCGCCGACCAGCTCGACGACACGGCGCTGTGGCGGGCGTTCGCCGACGGCGCCACGCTCGTGCTCCAGGCGCTCCAGCGCACCTGGGGGCCGGTGGGCGAGTTCGGTGCCCGGCTGAGCGCGGAGCTGGGGCATCCGGTGCAGGCCAACGCCTATGTCACCCCGCCGCAGAGCCGGGGGTTCGACGCCCATTACGACGTGCACGACGTGTTCGTCGTACAGATCGGGGGAACGAAGCGCTGGCTCGTCCACGAGCCCGTACACCCCGATCCGCTGCGCGACCAGCCCTGGACCGACCACCGCTCCGCCGTCGCCGAGGCCGCGCGGGGCGCCGCCCACCTCGATACCGTGCTGGAGCCCGGCGACGTCCTCTATCTGCCCCGGGGCTGGCTGCACGCCGCCGAGGCGCAGGGCGGGGTCTCCGTCCACCTGACGCTGGGGATCCACACCTGGACCCGGTACGCGCTGGCCGAGCAGCTCGCGCAGGCGGCCCTCGCCGCACTGCGCGACGATCCCCGGATGCGGAGCACCCTGCCGGTGGGGGTGGACGGCCCGGACGGCGAGCTCGGCATGGTCCGCGAGCGGCTCCTCGCCGCCGTCGCCGAGGCCGACTCCGCCCCGCTCTTCCACCGGGCCCGGCGCGGGCAGGGCCGCCCCGCACCGCTGGGGCCGCTGGCCCAGCTCGCCACCGTCGACGGCCTCGGTCCGGACACGCCCGTACGGCTCCGCGCGGCGCTGGAGGCGCGCCTGGAGGGCTCGCGCCTGACCACGCGCGTCGGGTGGCTGGACTTCTCCGAGGCCGACCTGGCGTCCGTGTCCCGGCTGCTCGACGGCGAGGCCCGCGCCGCCGGTGAGCTCGGCGTCGCGCTCGTCGGACGGCTGCTGCGCGCGGGCGTGCTCGTGCCCGCCGGAGAGTGACCGGGCCGCGGTGACCACACCGGAGAGTGACCACACCGCGGTGACCACGACGGGACGGTTCTTCTGCGCGGACGCCGCCCGGACGCGCGGCGACTCGATCGTCGGCACGGCACCGCACGGCACCGCCTGGGTGCTGATCGAGTACCGGGGCGGCTGGCCGGCCGACGGCTTCGACGGCCTCGACCTGGAGCCGGAGACCAAGGCGCTCGTGTTCGCCGCCGCCCGAGCGGCGCGGGCCCGCGTACTCCTGGTGCGGCGCCACGGCCGCACCATGCCTCAGGGCCCCCCGCGCTGGGCCGTCCTGCGCTACGACGCCACCGGCGCCCACCGCCAGCACTGGGGCACCTGGGGGCGTGACGAGGACCTGGCACAGATCGTGGATGCCCTGGGCACGCCCGGGGAGCCCGGCGGCCGGCCCGTCGTCCTGGTCTGCGCCCACGGTCTCCACGACGCCTGCTGTGCCGTGCGCGGGCGGCCCGTGGCCCGCGCCCTGAGCGAGCGCCGGCCGGACCTGGTGTGGGAGTGCACGCATGTGGGCGGTGACCGGTTCGCCGCCAACGTCGTCGTCGTGCCCGACGGCGTCTACTACGGGAACCTCGATGCCGGATCGGCCGTGACGGCGGTCGAGGAGCACCTGGCCGGCCGTATCCGCGCCGAGCACCTGCGCGGGTACACCGACCTGTTCCCGCCGCAGCAGGCCGCCGTCGCGGCCGTACTCGACCGCTTCGGCCCGGCGGGCCGGCACGACTACGCGGTCGCCCGGACGTTCCGCGACGACGACGGCTGGCAGATCCGCGTCACGGGCCCCCCGCCGGGCCCGGCCGCCGCCGACGGAGAGGCCAGGGTCGAGGCCGAGGCAGGCGGAGAGGCCGAGATCGCGATCGACGTCGAGGTGCGGGCCCGGCGCACACCGCAGCGCCAACTGACCTGCCGGGGCCCGGCGACGAGTTCGGCCGTGGTCTACGAAGCCGTCTCGGTCCGGCAGGGCTGACGGAGCGCCTGGGCGGACAGAGCCCTCAGGCAGCCTCCTTCCCCTCCCCGAGCCCTTCCCCGATCGCCTCCGCGACCTCCGCCACCCGGGCCCCCTCCTCGGCGGCGAAGCGTTCGCGGTCCAGCTCCTCGGCTATCTCCTCGTCCTGGGACATCAGCAGGTCCAGGTTGGAGTCACCGAGTTCGAGGACGCCCATGTCGACGTACGCCTTCTGGAGCCGGGGGCCCCACAGGCCGATGTCCTTGACGCACGGCACGATCCGGCTGAACAGCAGCTTGCGGAAGAGCTGGAGGAACTCGGAGTGCTCCGAGAGGTCCTTCGCCTCCTGCTTGCCGATGCCGAAGTTCTCCAGGACCTCGACCCCGCTGAGCCGGTCGCGCATCAGGTAGCAGCCCTCGATGACGAACTCCTCGCGCTCGCGCAGTTCGGCGTCGCTGAGCTGCTTGTAGTAGTCGCGCAGCGCCATCCGCCCGAAGGCGACGTGCCGGGCCTCGTCCTGCATGACGTACGCGAGGATCTGCTTCGGCAGCGGCTTGGTGGTGGTGTCGCGGATCATCCCGAAGGCGGCGAGTGCCAGGCCTTCTATGAGGACCTGCATCCCGAGGTACGGCATGTCCCAGCGGGAGTCGCGCAGGGTGTCGCCGAGCAGCCCCTGGAGGTTGTCGTTGACCGGGTAGAGCATGCCGATCTTCTCGTGGAGGAAGCGGCCGTAGATCTCCGCGTGCCGGGCCTCGTCCATGGTCTGGGTGGCGGAGTAGAACTTGGCGTCCAGGTCGGGGACGGACTCCACGATCCTGGCCGCGCAGACCATCGCGCCCTGCTCGCCGTGGAGGAACTGGCTGAACTGCCAGGAGGTGTAGTGCTTGCGCAGCTCGCCCCGGTCCTTCTCCGTCATCTTCGCCCAGTGCGGGGTGCCGTACAGCGTCAGCGCCTCGTCGGGGGTGCCGAGCGGGTCGGTGGGGTCGACCTCCAGCGACCAGTCGATGCGCTTGTTGCCGTCCCACTGCTTGTCCTTGCCCTTCTGGTAGAGGGCGAGGAGGCGTTCGCGGCCGTCGTCGTAGTCCCAGCTGAACCGGGCCGCTCCGGTGGCGGGGACCTGCCAGAGCGGTTCGGAGGGCGGGGTGGTGTAGAGGTCATGAGTGGACACGGACGGCTCCTTCGCCTCGACTGACTCGGCTAATCGACTGACTCGAACGGCTTGGCAACTCCTGACAAGTTCCGTGACAGCGGAGGAAGTTGGGCGCGTACGCCGATCGCCTCCCCTCGCAGGTTCACACGTTGGTAGACGGCGGGTCAACAAGTCGCACGGAGTCGTGCGCAAGGGATTGACGGCCTTGCTGACGAGCAGTCTCATAAGGAGTGACCGCCGGTAACTCCCGTTTCCGGCAACCCCTGTGTGAGGTGCTCCCGCCATGACGACCGTGCCGACCGAAACGTCCGCGACCGCTCGCGATGTGACCGTGCTCCGTGACGCCCTCGGCCCGCTCCGCGACCGTGAGCAGATCGCCGCGCGCCTGCTCGAATCCTCGGCCAAGCACTCCTTCGACCCGGACACCGAACTCGACTGGGACACGGCCGTCGAGGAGGGCAAGTGGTTCTGGCCGCCGGAGCTGCTCTCGCTCTACGACACCCCGATGTGGCACCGGATGTCCGAGGAGCAGCGCCTCGACCTCTCCCGGCACGAGGGCGCGGCCCTCGCCTCGCTCGGCATCTGGTTCGAGATCATCCTCATGCAACTGCTGGTCCGGCACGTCTACGACAAGCCCGTGACCAGCAACCACGTCCGCTACGCCCTCACGGAGATAGCCGACGAGTGCCGGCACTCGATGATGTTCGGCCGCATGATCGACTGGGGCGGCGCCCCGACGTACGAGGTGCCGCGCGTCTACCACAACCTGGCCCGGGTCCTGAAGACCGTCTCCACCACCCCCGGTTCGTTCGCCGCGACCCTGCTCGGCGAGGAGATCCTCGACTGGATGCAGCGGCTCACCTTCCCGGACGACCGGGTGCAGACCCTGGTGCGCGGCGTGACCCGGATCCATGTCATCGAGGAGGCGCGGCACGTCCGGTACGCCCGGGAGGAGCTGCGCCGCCAGATGGTGACCGCCCCGCGCTGGGAGCGCGAACTCACCAAGGTCAGCTGCGGCGAGGCGGCCCGCGTCTTCTCCGTCTGCTTCGTCAACCCGCAGGTGTACGAGAACGTCGGCCTGGACCGCCGGGAGGCCGTCGCCCAGGTGAAGGCGAGCGGCCACCGCAGGGAGGTGATGCAGACCGGGTCCCGGCGGCTGACGGACTTCTTCGACGACATCGGGCTGCTGAACGGCGTCAGCCGCAGGCTGTGGCGCAGTTCAGGGCTGCTGGCCTGAGGCCGTGCGAACCGGAGGCTTTAGGCTCGGGTCCATGACGTCCACCGCCGCAGCCCCGCCGCCGCCCCGCGCGTACCGCAGGCTCAGTGTCGAGGAGCGCCGCGCCCAGCTCCTGGTCGCGGCGCTCGGCCTCTTCGCCCACCGGGCCCCCGACGAGGTCTCGCTGGACGAGGTGGCGGTGGCGGCCGGGGTCTCCCGGCCGCTGGTCTACCGCTACTTCCCGGGCGGCCGGCAGCAGTTGTACGAGGCCGCGCTCGGGTCGGCCGCCGACGAGCTGAAGCTCTGCTTCACCGAGCCGCCGGTGGGCCCGCCGACCGAGCGGGTCGCCCGCGTCCTGGACCGCTACCTCCGCTTCGTCGACGAGCACGACACCGGCTTCAGCGCCCTGCTGCGCGGCGGCAGCGTCGTGGAGACCTCCCGTACGACGACGATCGTGGACGGCGTCCGGCGGGCGGCGGCCGAGGAGATCCTCAGCCACCTCGGCCGGATCGGCGGAGCCGGGGGGCGGGGCGCCGGGCCGAGGCTCCGGATGATGGTCCGCAGCTGGATCGCGGCCGTGGAGGCGGCGTCGCTGATCTGGCTGGACGAGGGCAAGCAGCCTTCGGCGGCCGAGCTGCGCGGCTGGCTGGTCGACCATCTCATCGCGCTGCTCGCCGCGACGGCCGCCACCGACGAGGAGACCGCGGCGGTGGTACGCGACCTGCTCGCCCTGGAGACCCCGGACGGCCCGGCCGGACGGCTGGCGGAGCTGGTCATCCCGGTCGTCGCCGAGGCGGCACACCTGCTGCCGCAGGTCACTGCGGCAGACTGACCGGGTGAAGAGCGAGAACACCCCTTTCCGCGGCGGCCCCCTGGACGGCCGGGTGCTGCCCGTCCTGGTCGGCCCGACCGGCCACCCGCCGAAGTGGTACGAGGTCCCCGTGCCCTCCCCCGACGGCTCCCCGCCCACCGTGTACGCGTACGAACGCGTCCCGGCCGGCTACACCAAGCGGCTCGGCCTCCAGCGCGGCTGGGTGTACGAGTACGCCCCCGGCGGCCGCAAGCGCCCCACCATCAAGTGGCCCTGGTCCAAGCCCTGAACGCCCGCTCCCGGAGGCGCAGGCCCTAAGATCGACGGTCAGGTGCCGAGGGACGGGTCACTCGGGCGCCGGAGGACGGTCACAAGGGGGGTGCGCCATGGAGGCGCTGCGTAGGGAAGATCCACGCCGTTTCGGTCGCTTCACCGTGCTGGCCCGCTTCCAGGAAGCCGCGAGCGCCGTGCAGTACGTGGCGCGGGACACCGGCACCGGCGAGCTCGCCGTGATCACCGCCGCCCGCCCCGCGCTCGCCGCCGTACCGGCGTTCCGGCGCCGCTTCCAGGCCGAGGCCCGCACCGCCGAACGTCTCGCGGGCGGCTGGGTGACGCCGCCGCTGGAGACCGGCTCCCTGGAGACCGGTTCCCCGGAGGCCGGCGAGGATGAGCTGCTCTGGACCGCGACCGCGTACGTACCCGCCCTGCCGCTGGCCGAGGCGGTCGGCATCGCGGGCCCCCTGCCCGAGCGCGCCCTGCGGATACTGGGCGCGGGCATCGCCGAGATCCTCTCCCGGGTCCACGCGGGCGGCTCGGTGCTCCAGGGGCTCGCCCCGGGTACGGTGCTGCTGGCCGAGGACGGGCCCCGGCTCACCGCGTTCGGCCCGCTGGGCGCGGCGGCGGCGGCCGAGGCGAGGCCGGGCGGGCAGCTCTCGGTCCGGCTGGGCTACCTGACGCCGGAGCAGGTGGCGGGCAGGGAGGTCGGCGCTCCGTCCGACCTGTTCGTGCTGGGGCTGCTGCTGGCGTACGCGGCCACGGGGACGACCCCGTTCACGGAGGGCCCGCCCGAGGAGGCCGCCCGCCGGATCGCCGAGGCCGACCCCGAACTGGACGCCGTACCGGAGGAGTTGCGCGAGCTGATCGCGGGCTGCCTGGCGAAGGACCCGGCCGAGCGGCCCACCGCCGGCACGGTCGCCGCCGAACTGGCCCTGGAGGGTGCGGCGGGCCTGGCCCGGGGCGGCTGGCTCCCCGAGCGGCTCGCGGCGGCGGTCGCGGACCAGGAGGCGCGGGTGCGCGCGCTGGAGGCGCCGGAGGAGGCCGAGGCGACCGGGACCGCCGGTTCCGCCGATCCCGCCGGGGAGCCGGAGGACGCGGTGCCCGCGGACGCGGTGCCGGGCGCGGCGGCCGAAGCGCCGGAGGACGCACCGGCCACGCCGACCCCGACCGACCCGAGGGCCACCGTGGCCACCACCGACGAGACCCCCGGCACCAGCACCTCCGCCAACACGGGGGACATCGGCGAGGACCGGGGCACCACCCGCTTCCTCAACACCGGCCCCAAGCCGCCCCAGTCCGACCGCGCCACCACCCACCTCGCCCTCCCCCCAGGCCTGCCC
>NZ_JOEM01000015.1 GCF_000718135.1 Streptomyces cyaneofuscatus
TCGAGGTTCTTCGCTTTCGCGTTTTCCCTTTCCGGCGGTTCCAACTTTACCAGACTCTTTTTCGTTCCGTTTCCGGTCCGAATTCGATTTCCGGTGGCCTGTGGAGTGGCCTTGCCTTTCGGCGGATCCGACTTTATCAGAGATTCTGAGTCGGAATTCCCGCCCCCATCCAGGTTGTCCCCGGCGCACGAGTGCGCGCGGTGCTTCCCGGTCGGGCGGAGCCGTAAACGTACTGGAGCGGGGCGCCCCGATGCAAATCGAGGGGCCCCGCTCCCGTACGGGCTGGTCAGGAGGGTCAGACCTCGACGACGACCGGGAGGATCATCGGGCGCCGGCGGTAGGTGTCGGAGACCCACTTGCCGACGACGCGGCGGACCATCTGCTGGAGCTGGTGGGGCTCCATGACGCCGTCCTGGGCCGACTTGTCCAGGGCTTCCTGGATCTTCGGGGTGACGCCGACGAACGCGTTGTCGTCGATGCCGGAGCCCCGGGCCTGGATGTGGGGGCCGCCCACGATCTTGCCGGAGGAGCTGTCGACCACGATGAAGACCGAGATGATGCCCTCGTCGCCGAGGATGCGGCGGTCCTTGAGGGAGGTCTCGGTGACGTCGCCGACCGAGAGGCCGTCGACGTACACGTAACCGGCCTGGACCTTGCCGACGATCTTCGCCTTGCCGTCGATCAGGTCGACGACCACGCCGTCCTCGGCGATGACGATGTGGTCCTTGGGCACGCCCGTCAGGGCTCCCAGCTCGGCGTTGGCGCGCAGGTGGCGCCATTCGCCGTGGACCGGCATCAGGTTCTTCGGCTTGCAGATGTTGTAGAAGTACAGCAGCTCGCCGGCCGAGGCGTGGCCCGAGACGTGGACCTTGGCGTTGCCCTTGTGGACGACGTTGGCGCCCCAGCGGGTCAGGCCGTTGATCACGCGGTAGACCGCGTTCTCATTGCCGGGGATGAGGGACGACGCCAGGATCACCGTGTCGCCGGGGACGATCCGGATCTGGTGGTCGCGGTTGGCCATCCGGGAGAGGGCGGCCATCGGCTCGCCCTGGGAGCCCGTGCAGACCAGCACGACCTCGTCGTCCGGGAGGTCGTCGAGGGTCTTGACGTCGACGACTAGGCCCGCGGGGACCTTGAGGTAGCCGAGGTCACGGGCGATGCCCATGTTGCGGACCATGGAGCGGCCGACGAAGGCGACCCGGCGGCCGTACTCGTGGGCCGCGTCCAGGATCTGCTGGATGCGGTGCACGTGGCTGGCGAAGCTCGCCACGATGATGCGCTTCTGCGCGTTGGCGAAGACCGTGCGCAGGACGTTGGAGATGTCCCGCTCGGGCGGTACGAAGCCGGGGACCTCGGCGTTCGTGGAGTCCGAGAGGAGGAGGTCGATGCCCTCCTCGCTCAGACGCGCGAACGCGTGGAGGTCGGTGAGCCGGCCGTCCAGCGGGAGCTGGTCCATCTTGAAGTCACCGGTGGCCACGGCCATGCCCGCGGGGGTGCGGATCGCGACCGCGAGGGCGTCCGGGATGGAGTGGTTGACCGCGATGAACTCGCAGTCGAAGACGCCGATGCGCTCGCGCTGGCCCTCGGTGACTTCGAGGGTGTACGGGCGGATGCGGTGCTCCTGGAGCTTCGCCTCGATGAGCGCGAGGGTCAGCTTCGAGCCGATGAGCGGGATGTCCGGCTTCAGGCGCAGGAGGTAGGGCACGCCGCCGATGTGGTCCTCGTGGCCGTGCGTGAGGACGATGCCCTCGATGTCGTCCAGGCGGTCCCGGATCGTGGTGAAGTCCGGCAGGATCAGGTCGATGCCCGGCTGTTCCTCCTCGGGGAAGAGGACGCCGCAGTCGACGATGAGCAGGCGGCCGCCGTACTCGAAGACCGTCATGTTGCGGCCGATCTCGCCCAGGCCGCCGAGCGGGGTGACCCGCAGGGCGCCCTTCGGGAGCTTCGGGGGGGTGCCGAGTTCAGGGTGCGGATGGCTCAAAAGACTCTCCTTAACCACACGCGCCACGTACCGCTGAGGCACGTGGCGCGCATGTCATTCGTGCACTTGCTGTTGTCTTGGGGTCGTGCTCTCGCGAGGTGCCTCGCTCGTTCTCTTCATTCAGTTGTGAAGTCTGTGGTTACAGCTGTACCCCGCCGGCGGCCAGGTCGATCTTGAGCTGGGCCGTCTCCTGGGCGGTGAGTTCCACCAGGGGCAGGCGCAGCGGTCCGGCCGGGAGGCCCTGGAGCGTCAGCGCGGCCTTGGTGGTGATCACGCCCTGGGTGCGGAACATGCCGGTGAAGACCGGGAGCAGCTTCTGGTGGATCTCGGTGGCCTTCTGGACGTCGCCGCCCAGGTGCGCCTCGATCAGGGCCCGCAGGTCCGGGGTGACCACGTGGCCGACGACGGAGACGAAGCCGACCGCGCCGACGGAGAGGAGCGGGAGGTTGAGCATGTCGTCGCCGGAGTACCAGGCGAGGCCGGACTGGGCGATGGCCCAGCTGGCGCGGCCCAGGTCTCCCTTGGCGTCCTTGTTGGCGACGATCCGCGGGTGGTCGGCCAGCCGTACGAGGGTCTCGGTGTCGATCGGGACCCCGCTGCGGCCGGGGATGTCGTACAGCATCACGGGCAGGCCCGTGGAGTCGGCGATGGCCGTGAAGTGACGCAGGAGGCCTTCCTGCGGCGGCTTGTTGTAGTACGGCGTGACGGCGAGGAGCCCGTGGGCGCCGGTGCGCTCGGCGGTGCGGGCCAGGTCGACGCTGTGGCGGGTGTCATTGGTGCCGATGCCGGCGACGACGTGCGCCCGGTCTCCGACCGCTTCGAGCACCGCCCGTACGAGCTGGTCCTTCTCCGCGTCACTGGTCGTCGGGGACTCACCGGTGGTGCCGTTGACGATCAGTCCGTCGTTGCCTGCGTCCACCAGATGGGCGGCGAGCCGCTGGGCGCCGTCGAGGTCGAGAGCGCCGTCCGCCGTGAAGGGCGTGACCATAGCGGTGAGGACCCGCCCGAAGGGGGTCTGCGGAGTGGAGATCGGAGCCATGGGTAACACGCTACTCGCTGCTCAGCGCGTGGTCCCCCCTCGGGGGGACGGGGAAGAGGAGCCCGGCACTGCCTGCTCGGGGGTTCAAGCAGTGCCGGGTCCGTTTGATCAGCCTAGATGAACTTCTCGAAACGCCGCAATACGGACACCGCTTACGGGGCTACTCGTCCATTTTTGTTGAAGGCCGCATGAGTGAGCGGCATGAGCTGCGCCCAGTGGGCTTCCATCTGCTCGCCGACCATCTCGATCTCGCGCTGCGGGAAGGACGGGACCTTCGCCAGCTCGTGCTGGGTGCGCAGGCCGAGGAAGTGCATCAGGGAGCGTGCGTTGCACGTGGCGTACATCGTCGAGAAGAGGCCGACCGGGAGGACCGCGCGGGCCACCTCGCGGGCCACGCCGGCCGCGAGCATCTCCTGGTAGGCCGCGTAGGAGGCCCGGTAGGAGTCTTCCATCGCACGGGTGGTGAGGTCGTACTGCTCCTCGGTGCCCTCGACGAACTCGTACTTGCCGGGGCGGCCCTGCTGGACGAGCTTGCGGGAGGTTCCGGGGACGTAGAAGACCGGCTCCAGCTCCCTGTAGCGGCCCGATTCCTCGTTGTACGACCAGCCCACACGGTGCCGCATGAACTCGCGGAACACGAAGATCGGGGCGCTGATGAAGAAGGTCATCGAGTTGTGCTCGAACGGGCTGCCGTGCCGGTCCCGCATGAGGTAGTTGATCAGCCCCTTGGACCGCTCCGGGTCCTTGGTGACCTCTTCCAGCGACTGCTCGCCGGCGGTGGAGACCCGGGCGGCGAAGAGCACGTCCGCGTCGCCCGCTGCGCTTTTCACCAGGTCAACGGTGACATCGCTGCGGAAATGGGGCTTTGCGGGTTCGGGGGTGTCGGTCACCGGCGGGGGTCCTTCCAGGGGCGGCGCTCGGGCGGCGACCACTTTACGGGCCGGGTGGGTGACGCATGCACGCGGCGGCGTCGGGCAGCCGTTCGTGGAGTCCGTCCAAAAAGTACGGCGATTCGGGCACCGATCCGGCCGTTCGTACGTCTGACTCATTAGCAGCACCCGCCACTGAGATCAAGGAGAGTTTCCTCATGTTCCGCCGGCGTGAATCCGTCCCGTTCTCGTTCGTCGCCGAGGCCGACCGATTCCGCAGTAATGTCACTCCCCCTCCCGCCCCCCGTGCCAGCGTTCCCGAGCTGCTGGGGCGCTCCCTCGTCGGGCTGACCGTGGTCGCCGGGCTCGTGGGGTCGCTGCTGCTGGGTCTTCCGGCGCTCGACTCCGGGCAGTCCGCCTCGCAGGGCAAGCAGTCCGAGGCGTCGCAGGGCCGCTGACTCCCGCCCCGGGGCCGTTGAGTCCCGCCCCGGGGCCGCTGGACTTACTCGTACGGACCCCCTGGGGTGGTCTGTTCGGGGGCGGCCTCGGTAGCCTCACCGGGCACAGCAATCGAGCGTGCTTGTGAGTGAGGATGAGTCGTGCCCCTGCCCTTTCTGACGGCCGACCGCGCATTCGATGCGAGCGCGGAGGACGTTGCGCTGCCGTTCGACGACCACGACAGCTGGCGGCGGCCCTACCGCCCCGGCCCGTGGCGGGTCGCGGCGGCGGCCGGTCAGCTGCTGCTGGCCTCGTTCGTTCTGCTCGCGGCGATGATCATCGCTTTCGCCGGAGCGCCTTCCGGGGCCCTGGTCTGTCTGCTGCTGGCCGGCGCGCTGATCGGTGCCGCTCTGCGGCTCCTGCGGGTCGGTGCGTGGGTGAGCCGGCACGGTGTGCGGCGCGTGGGGTTCTTCCGGACCACCACGGTGCCGTGGGGGGCCACCGCCTCCGTCCGTACGGTCCAGCAGCCCGTCAAGTGGCTGGGGCTGCCCCGTACGGTGCAGGGCCAGGCGCTGGTCGTGGTCCGGCAGAACGGTGAGACCCTGCCGCCGCTGGCCTCCGACCACAACGCGGACTTCCTCGGGCGCGAGGAGGCGTTCGAGCGGGCCACGGATGCGGTGGAGGCTTGGGCGGATGAGTATCGGCACGGGTAGCCGTGCCGCCGTTTACGCAGGTGAGCCCGGGGCCGTTGGTCGGTCCCGGGCTCACCTGCGTACAGGCGGGAAAGATGTCCTCAATCGCCGGACGGGCTTGATTTGGTGTCCTCAGACGCCGGACGGGCTGGAGGGAGCGGGCTGGCTGGAGCGGTGCAGGGCGATCGCCCTCTGCATGGCCTTGCGGGCCCTCGGGGTGTCCCTTGCGTCCTGGTAGGCCACCGCCAGCCGGAACCAGGCGCGCCAGTCGTCCGGGGCGTCCTCCGTCTCCTCGCGGCGCTTGGTGAAGACCGCGTCGGCGGCGTCCCGGTCGATGCGGCCGGACGGGGTGCGGAGCAGGTCGTCGACCGGGAGGCCGCCCTCCGCGTCCAGTTCGGCGGCCAGGGCGTTGGCGCGTCGGGCGAACTGGGTGTTCTTCCAGAGGAACCAGACGCCGATCACCGGCAGGATCAGCACGGCTACGCCGAACGTGACCGTGAGCAGCGTGCCGTGGCGGATGAGCATCAGGCCGCGGCCGCCGACCAGGACGAAGTAGAAGACCAGGACGGCGGCGGTGACGAAGTAGGTGATCTTTGCGCGCATGGTGGGCTCAGTCAGTTCAGGTCGAGGAAGTGTTCCAGGCCGAACGTGAGGCCGGGAGTGGTCACCACGCGGCGGGTGCCGAGCAGGATGCCCGGCATGAAGCTGCTGTGGTGGAGGGAGTCGTGGCGGATGGTGAGGGTCTCGCCCTCGCCGCCGAGCAACACTTCCTGGTGGGCCAGCAGGCCGCGGAGGCGGATCGCGTGGACGGGGACGCCGTCGACGTCCGCGCCGCGCGCGCCGTCCAGGGCGGTGGTGGTGGCGTCCGGCTGGGGGGCGCTGCCCGCCTTCGCGCGGGCCTCCGCGATGAGCTGGGCCGTGCGGGTGGCGGTGCCGGAAGGCGCGTCGACCTTGTTCGGGTGGTGGAGCTCGACGACCTCGACCGACTCGAAGTAGCGGGCGGCCTGCTCCGCGAACTTCATGGTCAGGACCGCGCCGATGGAGAAGTTCGGGGCGATGAGGACGCCGGTCTCCGGGGAGTTCTCCAGCCAGGCGGTGAGCTGCGCGAGCCGTTCGTCGGTCCAGCCCGTCGTGCCGACGACGGCGTGGATGCCGTGCCGGACGCAGAAGTCGAGGTTGCCCATCACCGATGCGGGGGTGGTCAGCTCGACGGCGACCTGGGCGCCCGCCTCGGCGAGGGCCTCCAGCTTGTCGCCCCGGCCCAGGGCCGCCACCAGCTCCAGGTCGTCGGCGGCCTCGACCGCTCGTACGGCCTCGGAGCCGATCCGGCCCTGAGCACCGAGAACGGCTACGCGCAGCTTGCTCATCTTGTATTCCTTAAGGATTAAGGGATTAGGAGACCGCTTCGTGGAGACGGTCCGCCTGCTTGTCCTTGAGCGGGCCGATGACCGAGAGCGAGGGGCGGTGGGTGAGGAGCTCGCCCGCCACCTCCCGTACGTCGTCGGGGGTGACCTCCGAGATGCGGGCCAGCATGTCGTCGACCGACATCTGCTCGCCCCAGCACAGCTCGCTCTTGCCGATACGGTTCATCAGCGCGCCGGTGTCCTCCAGGCCGAGGACGGTGGAGCCGGAGAGCTGGCCGATGGCGCGGGTGATCTCGTCGTCGTCCAGGCCGTGGGTGGCGACCCGGTCCAGCTCGTCGCGGCAGATCTTCAGGACGTCGTGGACCTGGCTGGGCCGACAGCCCGCGTAGACGCCGAAGAGGCCGCAGTCGGCGAAGCCCGAGGTGTACGAGTACACGCTGTAGGCCAGGCCGCGCTTCTCCCGTACCTCCTGGAAGAGGCGCGAGCTCATTCCGCCGCCGAGGGCGGTGTTGAGGACGCCGAGCGCCCAGCGGCGGTCGTCGGTGCGGGCCAGTCCGGGCATGCCGAGGACCACGTGGGCCTGCTCGGTCTTGCGGTTCAGCAGCTCGACCTTGCCGGCGGTGCGCAGGGTGCGGGAGCCCTCCCGGGGCGCCATCGGGACGGCGTCCGTACGGGAGAGGGCCCCGGCCTTCTCGAAGGCGCGGCGGACCTGGCGTACGACCGTGGCGTGGTCGACGTTGCCGGCAGCGGCGACGACCAGGTGCGTGGGGTCGTAGTGCTTCTTGTAGAAGCGGGCGATCTGGCCCCGGTTCAGCGCGTTGATCGTGTCGACGGTGCCGAGGACCGGGCGGCCGAGGGGGGTGTCGCCGAGCATGGTGTGCGCGAACAGGTCGTGCACGCAGTCGCCCGGGTCGTCCTCGGTCATCGCGATCTCTTCGAGGATGACGCCGCGCTCGGCGTCGACGTCCTCGGGGGCGATCAGCGAGCCGGTCAGCATGTCGCAGACCACGTCGATGGCGAGCGGCAGGTCGGTGTCGAGGACCCGCGCGTAGTAGCAGGTGTACTCCTTCGCCGTGAAGGCGTTCATCTCGCCGCCGACCGCGTCGATCGCGGAGGAGATGTCGAGGGCGGTGCGCTTGGCGGTGCCCTTGAAGAGGAGGTGTTCGAGGTAGTGGGTCGCGCCGTTCAGGGTGGGCGTCTCGTCGCGTGAACCGACGTTGGCCCAGATGCCGAAGGTGGCGGACCGGACGGAGGGCAGGGTCTCGGTGACGATCCGCAGACCGCCGGGGAGGACGGTGCGGCGGACGGTGCCGATGCCGCCTGTGCCCTTGAGAAGCGTTTGGGTACGGGCGACGGCCCGCGCCTCCGAGGAGGTGCGGGCCGTCGTCGCGGAACTACGGGACGTCACTTGTCGGTGTCGTCCTTCGTCTCGTCCTCTTCACCCTCGATGACGGGGATGAGGGAGAGCTTGCCGCGGGAGTCGATCTCGGCGATCTCGACCTGGACCTTGGCGCCGACGCCGAGCACGTCCTCGACGTTCTCCACGCGCTTGCCACCGGCGAGCTTGCGGATCTGCGAGATGTGCAGCAGGCCGTCCTTGCCCGGCATGAGCGAGACGAACGCGCCGAAGGTGGTCGTCTTGACGACCGTACCCAGGTAGCGCTCGCCGACCTCCGGCATGGTCGGGTTGGCGATGGCGTTGATCGTGGCGCGGGCGGCCTCGGCCTGCGAGCCCTGCTGCGCACCGATGTAGATCGTGCCGTCGTCCTCGATCGTGATGTCGGCGCCGGTGTCCTCCTGGATCTGGTTGATCATCTTGCCCTTGGGGCCGATGACCTCACCGATCTTGTCCACGGGGATCTTGACCGTGATGATCCGCGGGGCGTTCGGGGACATCTCGTCCGGGACGTCGATGGCCTCGTTCATGACGTCCAGGATGTGCAGACGCGCGTCACGGGCCTGCTTCAGCGCGGCGGCCAGGACCGAGGCGGGGATGCCGTCGAGCTTGGTGTCGAGCTGGAGCGCGGTCACGAACTGCTTCGTACCGGCGACCTTGAAGTCCATGTCGCCGAAGGCGTCCTCCGCACCGAGGATGTCGGTGAGGGCGACGTAGTGGGTCTTGCCGTCGATCTCCTGCGAGATCAGGCCCATGGCGATACCGGCGACGGCGGCCTTGAGGGGCACACCGGCGTTCAGCAGAGACATGGTGGAGGCGCAGACCGAGCCCATGGACGTCGAGCCGTTGGAGCCCAGCGCCTCGGAGACCTGGCGGATCGCGTAGGGGAACTCCTCGCGCGACGGCAGCACCGGCACGATGGCGCGCTCGGCGAGCGCTCCGTGGCCGATCTCGCGGCGCTTGGGCGAGCCCACGCGGCCGGTCTCGCCGACGGAGTACGGCGGGAAGTTGTAGTTGTGCATGTAGCGCTTGCGGGTCACCGGGGAGAGGGTGTCCAGCTGCTGCTCCATACGGAGCATGTTCAGGGTGGTGACGCCCAGGATCTGGGTCTCGCCACGCTCGAACAGCGCCGAGCCGTGCACGCGCGGGATGGCCTCGACCTCGGCGGCGAGCGTACGGATGTCCGTGACGCCACGGCCGTCGATGCGGACCTTGTCCTTGATGACGCGCTCGCGGACCAGCTTCTTGGTCAGCGCGCGGTACGCGGCGGAGATCTCCTTCTCGCGGCCCTCGAAGGCCGGGAGCAGCTTCTCGGCGGCGATCTCCTTGACGCGGTCCAGCTCGGCCTCGCGGTCCTGCTTGCCGGCGATGGTGAGCGCCTGCGTCAGCTCGGAGGTGACGGCCTTGGAGAGCGCCTCGAAGACGTCGTCCTGGTAGTCGAGGAAGACCGGGAACTCGCCGACCGGCTTGGCGGCCTTGGAGGCGAGGTCGGACTGGGCCTTGCAGA
The DNA here is from genome assembly GCF_000718135.1 of Streptomyces cyaneofuscatus. Lineage (GTDB taxonomy): Bacteria > Actinomycetota > Actinomycetes > Streptomycetales > Streptomycetaceae > Streptomyces > Streptomyces cyaneofuscatus. The sequence continues at coordinate 9,287 of NZ_JOEM01000015.1, forward strand.
GCGCCTTGATGAAGGGCTTCGCGGCGTCCAGACCGGCGGCGACGATCTCCTCGGTGGGAGCCTCGGCGCCGTCCTTGACGAGCTGGATGGTCTTCTCGGTGGCCTCGGCCTCGACCATCATGATCGCGACGTCGCCGTCCTCCAGGACGCGACCGGCGACGACCATGTCGAAGACGGCGTCCTCGAGCTCGGTGTGCGTCGGGAACGCGACCCACTGGCCCTTGATCAGGGCGACGCGGGTGGCGCCGATCGGGCCGGAGAAGGGCAGGCCAGCCAGGATCGTGGAGCAGGAGGCGGCGTTGATCGCGACCACGTCGTACAGGTGGTCGGGGTTGAGCGCCATGATCGTCTCGACGATCTGGATCTCGTTGCGCAGGCCCTTCTTGAAGGAGGGGCGCAGCGGGCGGTCGATCAGGCGGCAGGTGAGGATCGCGTCCTCGGAGGGCCGGCCCTCACGGCGGAAGAAGGAGCCGGGGATCTTGCCGGCCGCGTACTGCCGCTCCTCGACGTCCACCGTGAGGGGGAAGAAGTCGAGGTTCTCCTTGGGCCGCTTGGAAGCGGTGGTGGCCGACAGCACCATGGTGTCGTCGTCCAGGTACGCGACGGCGGAGCCGGCGGCCTGCTTGGCCAGGCGGCCCGTCTCGAAGCGGATGGTGCGGGTGCCGAAGGTTCCGTTGTCGATAACGGCCTCGGCGTAGTGGGTCTCGTTCTCCACTAGTGATTTCTCCATACTCGTCGTCTTTCGTCCTGCCGCCCGTATGGCGGAGGACGGTGCGGGAGAAGCGCACCGTGTGTGCGGGCCGGTCTTCGATCGAAGCTCCCGGGCATGTTCCCGGGGGCCACTACCGAGGACCGGCGGCGGCGTCGCTGCGCCTCTCCCTCGTATCCCTCGTACTCGTACTGCGGTGGTGCGGTGTTACAGGTGTTCCGGTGTCCAGGTTACTGAGCTTGACACCGGTCGCGCACGTACGGCAAAGGGAGCGGTCCCCTCAGACGCGGGAACCGCTCCCTCTCCACGGCGTACTTACTTGGCGCCGCCGGCCGCACCGCGGCGGATGCCGAGGCGGTCGACCAGCGCACGGAAGCGCTGGATGTCCTTCTTGGCCAGGTACTGCAGGAGGCGGCGACGCTGGCCGACCAGGATCAGCAGACCACGACGGGAGTGGTGGTCGTGCTTGTGCGTCTTGAGGTGCTCCGTCAGGTCCGAGATCCGGCGGGAGAGCATGGCGACCTGGACCTCGGGGGATCCGGTGTCACCCTCCTTCTGGGCGAACTCGGACATGATCTGCTTCTTCGTAGCGGCGTCGAGCGGCACGCGTACTCCTCTTGATGTTCGAAGCGCCCACGAGTGCCCCTGGTCTTGATCTCAGGGGAGCTTCCGTGACTCGGAGGCGAAGGTCCGATGAGCGCAGTCCCCAGGATGATCCGGAGAGGCGTACACAAACGGCCACTGGTCAGAGTACCAGCCATTCGGGTCACCCCCGGACGGTGCCCGCGCGAGGTCCGGTGGTCAGCTGGTGAGGGCGCGGATCGAGCGGTAGGGGTCAGCTGGTGAGGGCGCGGATCGAGCGGTAGACGTCGAAGACCGCCAGGCAGAGCGGCAGCAGCGTGAGGAGGACGGCCGTCTCGGCGATCTCCAGGAAGCGGCCCCAGAACGGGGTCACGCCCTTGCGCGGCACGATCAGGCCGATGGCGGTGATCAGGGCCGCGACGCCCGCGACGGCGGCGGCGAGCCACACCGTACGGATGTCCAGGGCCGCGCCGTCCCCCCGCAGCGCGTCGCGCACCAGGGTGAGCGGCGGGTTGAGGGAGAGGCCGAGGCCCAGGAACACGAGGGAGCCGAGGCCCGCGGCGAGGGTGCAGCCGACCTGGGCGGTGTAGCGGAACAGGTGGGCCCGCATCAGCATGGCGACCCCGGTGGCCAGGGCGAGCAGCTGGCCCCAGACGTTGTCCGAGAAGCCGAGCACCGCGGCGGCGGCCACGGCCACCAGGGCGCAGCCGCCGACCAGGCCGAGGAGCAGTTCGTGGCCGCGGCGCGCCTGGGCGGCGATCCGTACGGCGTCGACGGGGCCCTGGGGCGCCGGCTCGGCGGTGCCGTAGTCGCCGACGGCGGAGCGGGGCGGTTCGAAGCCGATGGGGAGGCGGGCGAAGCGGGTGGAGAGGCCGGGCAGGAAGGCCAGGGCGCCGACGGCGAAGGGGGCGCAGACGGCGGCGGCCTCGATGGGCGCCAGCTCCGCCGTGATCGCGATGAAGGTGACGACGAGGCCGGTGGCGCTCGCGAAGACGAACGCGACGAACGGTCCGTCGCCGCCGGGTGCGGTGATCATGAGGATGACCGCGACGACCAGCACGGCGGCGCAGGCGAGCAGGAACTGCAGCCGGCCCACGCCCTGGCCCGTGCTGAGCGAGAGCAGCCCGGAACCGGCGACCGCGGCGTTCACCATCGCGCCGGTACCGAGCGCGATGGACGAGCTCCGGTCGTCGTAGACGCGTGCCCGGACGCAGGCGAGGGCGAGCAGGAGTACGGCGGTGACCGCGGCCAGGATGCCGGGCAAACCGTGCATGTCGTGCCTGGGGTCGGCGGTCCAGAGCACGAAGGCGAGCAGGGTCAGCAGGACGGACCCGCCGAAGAGGCCGGCGCCGCGCATGAGGGAGTCGCCCCAGAGCGTGCGGTCCTTGGCCACGGCGGTGGCGACGGCGTCGGAGACGTCGTCGAAGACGGCGGGCGGCAGCGACTCGGCGAAGGGCCGCAGGGAGAGCAGCTCGCCGTCGAGGATGCGGTGGCCGGCCAGCGTACGGGCGCTGTCCAGGACGGTGCCGTCGCGGCGTACGAGGTGGTAGCCGACGGGGGCGCCGGGGGCGGGGCTCTGTCCGGAGAGCCGGAGGATCTCGGGGTAGAGGTCCGCGACGGGCACGTCCTCGGGCAACGCCACGTCGACCCGGCTGTCGGGTGCGACGACCGTGACCCGGCAGAAGCCCGTGCCGTTGCCGGACGGGACCCCGTGACTCGGCCGGCCGGTCGTGGTGGCTGCCGCTTGGGCCGTCATTGTCACCTGCTGCTCCCCCATGCATGTTTGTTCTGGACTTCGGCGGCGGCGCTCCGAAGTGACCGCGGCCGCTGTTCACGGCTGTTCCGGAACCGCTGTGTGCCGTTCTGGAACTTCTGCCGGAAACACCCCTGAGGGCGGTGGATCCCGCCCCGCGTCCCGAATGACCGTCTTCTTGCGGTAGTTAGCGGATGCGTATACGCATCGCGACACCCTACCGCCAAGCGGCCCCCGCTCCGCCAGTAGGATCCATCCCGCGGATGGAGCCCGTCGCCACGGGGGCGCCGATAGGAACACTTCCGTCCGGCAAGGGAATTGGTGAGCTGTGAGCCAGATCGTCGTCAAGCGCCCACCGCGGGCCCTGCCCTCCGAAGTGCCGGTCGAGCAGGTGCAGTTGCAACCTCCGCCGGAGCTCCCCCGGGGCCAGCAGGAGGGCATGCTCATGCAGCTCCTGCCGATGCTGGGCATGGGTGGCTCGGTCGTCTTCTTCTTCATGACGGACAAACCGATCATGCGGATCATGGGCGTGATCATGATCGCCTCCACGGTGGCCATGGCCATCGCCATGATGGTGCGTTTCCGCCGGGGCACCCAGGGCCAGCTCGCGGACATGCGGCGGGACTATCTGAAGTACCTGACGCAGACGCGGCGCACGGTGGTGAAGACGGCGCGCAAGCAGCGTGACGCACAGTTCTATCTGCACCCCTCGCCCGAGCAGCTGTGGGCGCTCGTCGCCGAGGGCAGCCGGGTGTGGGAGCGGCGGGTCGCCGACGCCGACTTCGCGCAGGTGCGCATCGGTCTGGGCAGCCAGGAGCTGGCGACGCCGCTCATCGCACCCGAGACGGCGCCGGTGGATGAGCTGGAGCCGCTGACGGCCGGGGCGATGCAGCAGTTCCTGACGACGCACTCCACGCTGGAGGGCCTGCCGATGGCCGTGTCGCTGCGGGCGTTCTACCACCTGACGATCGGTGGCCACGCGGAGTCCGCGCGCTCCTCGGCGCGGGCGATGGTCGGTGCTCTGGCCTCGCTGCACTCCCCCGAGGATCTGGTGATCGGGATCGCCACGGGCGCCGAGGCGGCCCCGCAGTGGGAGTGGGCGAAGTGGCTCCCCCACGTACAGGACAGGAGCTCGACCGATGGTGCGGGCAGCCGCCGTCTGATCACCGGTGGCGTGCTGGAGCTGGAGCAGCAGCTCGCGGCCCGGCTCGACGGCCGCCCCCGCTTCCAGCCCGGCGGCCAGCCGCTCCTGGAGCAGCCGCACGTCGTCATCGTCCTGGACGGTGATTCGGTGCCCCCGATGTCGGTGCTCGCCTCGGCCGAGGGCTTGCAGGGCGTGACGGTCATCGAGGTGGTGCCGGGCGAGGTGCAGGGGGCGCGTGGCGGCCTCTCCGTCGTGGTGCAGCCGGAGTCGTTGCAGCTGGAGTCGGGGCAGGGGCTCGTCTACGAGGGGGTGCCCGACCTGCTGAGTTACGAGGCGGCCGAGGCACTCGCCCGTCAGCTGGCCCCTCTGCACATGGCGACGGGCGGGGACGACGACGAGCCGCTGCTGGCCAACCTGGAGTTCACGGATCTGCTGAACCTGGGCGACGCGGCCTCCATCGAGGTGAGCCGGACCTGGCGCCCCCGCTCCCAGGCCGAGCGGCTGCGCGTACCGATCGGTGTCGGTGAGGGCGGCGCGCCGGTGATGCTGGACCTCAAGGAGGCGGCGCAGGAGGGGATGGGCCCGCACGGGCTGTGCGTCGGGGCGACGGGTTCCGGAAAGTCGGAGCTGCTGCGCACGCTGGTGCTCGGTCTCGCCGTCACGCACACCTCGGAGACCCTCAACTTCGTCCTCGCGGACTTCAAGGGCGGTGCGACCTTCGCCGGGATGGCGCAGATGCCGCACGTGGCCGCGGTGATCACCAACCTGGCGGACGACCTGACGCTGGTGGACCGCATGGGCGACTCCATCAGCGGTGAGCTCAACCGCCGCCAGGAGATGCTGCGCGACGCGGGCAACTACGCCAACATCCACGACTACGAGAAGGCGCGCGCGGCGGGTGCGCCGCTGCAGCCGATCCCTTCCCTCGTCCTGGTGATCGACGAGTTCAGCGAGTTGCTGACGGCGAAGCCCGACTTCATCGACATGTTCGTGCAGATCGGGCGCATCGGCCGTTCGCTGGGCGTGCACCTGCTGCTGGCGTCGCAGCGCCTGGAGGAGGGGCGGCTGCGCGGTCTGGAGACGTACCTCTCGTACCGCATCGGTCTGCGGACCTTCTCGGCGGCGGAGTCCCGGGCGGCGATCGGGGTGCCCGACGCGTACCACCTGCCCAATGTGCCGGGTTCCGGGCTGCTCAAGTTCGGTACGGAGGAGATGGTGCGGTTCAAGGCCGCGTACGTCTCCGGGGTGTACCGGGCGGGTGGTCAGCCGGTCGCGTCCGGGGGGCCGCTGCCGGTGGACCGCCGGCCGGTTCCGTTCACGGCGGCGCCGGTGCCGGTGCGGTACGTGCAGCCGAGCCCGCAGGCCGGGGCCGGGGTGCCGGACCAGCGGGCGGGGGACGACGACGCGCTGGCGGACACGGTGCTGGACGTGATCGTGCGGCGGCTGGAGGGGCGGGGTGCCTCCGCCCACCAGGTGTGGCTGCCGCCGCTGGACAACCCGCCGTCGCTGGACGAGCTCCTGCCGGGGCTGACGGCCGTACCGGGGCGCGGGCTGACGCAGCCCGGGTTCGAGGGGGCGGGGCGTCTCGTCGTACCGCTGGGCGTGATCGACAAGCCGTTCGAGCAGCGGCGCGACACGCTGTACCGGGACTTCTCCGGGGCTGCGGGCCACATGCAGATCACCGGTGGCCCGCAGTCCGGCAAGTCGACCCTGCTCCGTACGCTCATCGCGGGCTTCGCGCTCACGCACACCCCGCAGGAAGTCCAGTTCTACGGGCTCGACTTCGGCGGTGGCAGCATGTCGTCCATCGCGGGCCTTCCGCATGTCGGCGGGGTCGCCTCGCGGCTGGACCCCGAGCGCGTGCGCCGTACGGTCGCCGAGGTGTACGGCATCCTGTCGCGGCGCGAGGAGTACTTCCGCAGCGCCGGTATCGACTCCATCGCCACCTTCCGCCGGATGCGGGCGCGCGGCGAGATCTCGGTGACGGACCAGCCGTGGGGCGACGTCTTCCTGATCATCGATGGCTGGGGCAACTTCCGTTCGGATTACGAGGCGTTGGAGAACGCCGCCGTGGACATCGCGGCGCGGGGCCTCGGTTACGGCATCCACCTGATCGTCACCGCGTCACGGTCCATGGAGGTCCGGGCCAGCCTGAAGGACCACCTCATGAACCGTCTGGAGCTGCGGCTCGGCGACGTCATGGACTCCGAGCTGGACCGCAAGGTCGCGGTCAACGTGCCGGCGGGGGTGCCGGGTCGCGGGCTGACGCCGGAGAAGCTGCACTTCATGGCGGCGGTGCCGCGGATCGACGGCATCAACTCCGACAGCGACCTCTCCGAGGCGACGGCCGCGATGAACGCGGAGGTCGCCCGCCACTGGACGGCTCCGCCCGCGCCGCAGGTACGCCTGCTGCCGCGCTCCCTGCCGGCGAGCGAACTGCCGGCGGGCTACGCCGCTCCGGAGCGCGGTATCGCCTTCGGTATCGACGAGAACAACCTCGCGCCGGTTTTCGTCGACTTCGACCACGACCCGTTCTTCCTCATCTTCGGCGAGAGCGAGTCCGGCAAGTCCAACCTGCTGCGGCTGATCATCAAGCAGCTCACCGAGCGGTACGACGGCGACACCTGCAAGCTCTTCGTCATCGACAACCGGCGCTCCCTGCTGGACGTGACCCCTGCGTCGCACCTGGCGGAGTACATCCCCATGTCCAACAACATGGACCACCACATGGTCGCGCTGCACGACCTCATGAAGCGGCGCACGCCTTCGGCCGACGTCACGGCCCAGGAACTGCGGGACCGCAGCTGGTGGCGCGGCCCGACGGTCTACGTGATCATCGACGACTTCGACCTGGTCGCCACGTCGAGCGGCAACCCGCTGTCGTCCCTGACGGAGCTGCTGCCGTTCGCCCGCGACGTGGGCGTCCGCTTCATCATCGCCCGCAACACGGCGGGCGCGAGCCGGGCCCTGTACGACTCGTTCCTCCAGCGCATGACGGAGCTGGGCGCGCAGGGCGTGCTGCTGTCGGGCGACCCGATGGAGGGCGACATCCTCGGCGGCGTACGCCCGCGGCCGATGCCCGCGGGGCGTGGCCTGTTCGTCACCCGGCGGCGGGGGAACCCGCTGGTGCAGACGGGGTTGGTGGACGAGGGGCGGTAGTCCGGGGAGCGGGCCAGGACACGTGGTGGACGACGAGGGTGCGGGGGTCGTTCCGACCCTCGCACCTTCCTGACGGACGGGGGAGGTTCCCACTGATGGCTTGGGACGAATGGGAACAGCTGAAGGCTACCGCTGCTGACGAGGCCGGCGGGCGAGGCACCCAGCGTTGACACTCCACCTCACAACGCACAGCAGGCCAAGCTCATGGAGGCTCTCGTCGCCTCGATCTCGGACGACCCCGAGGGCCTGACCAAGCACGGCTACATGTCTGACAGCATCGGGCAGATCACCTCCGAGTACCTGCCGGACATCAACAGGGCCACGGCCGATGCCAGCGACGGGAATACGAGCATCCCGAAGCTCTTCCCGATCGCAGGCTCGCCTGCCGACCTGGCACATACGGACGTGACACGACTGCTGGTGTCCCTGGGGCAGAACCCGGAATGCTACAGCGCCGTGGAAGTGGGCCAGAAGGCGTACATGGGCAAGCTCATGGATTACCACCTCAACCCTGCCCTGCCGGACGACCAGAAGTACCCGCTCGCGACGGAGGACAATGACGGCAGAAGCAGACGACCACGAAGACCGGACATTTTGGGATGAGACAGGAGCACGTAGCCTTCCGCTCCATCTGCAACCCCACCCGGCCCGCAGACATCGCCCACATCAGCAACCCCGCCTGCAGCCCTACACTCCGAGAATCTACTCATAGGCGGACGGAAAAGATGAAAACGACCTCTTAGAGAGCGTTTCGTCCCGGCAGGGAAGCTTGACAACTCGGAGGACGAGCTGGCTTCAGGGAGTCGTGCAAGCGTGACGACCGAGTTGTCAGGGCTCGTAGACTCTGCAGCCGCGTACGGGACCGCCCGTAGAGGCAAGGAGGGGTGCCGGGGATGAGCAGTTTCGGAACAGCACGGCTGCTGATCAGCAATGGTGGTGAGGTCGCGCTGGAGCTGACCGTGGAGCCCTGGGCGGAGACGCACCGGATGCTCCCGGAGCAGACTTGGGCCATTGTCACCCACTCGCCTGCAGCGGATGGGCCCTGGTCCGGAACTCTACGTGGGGACGAACCCTTCCAGGTCGATCATCAGCCCGAATCGGTCACGGTGTGGGTCAACGGCAACTGCTTCCACCTGCGCGACACGGAAGAGAACGCGATCGACTCGGCTGACTGGCACTGCCCTGCTCAGGGCGCTTCCTCCTGACTCAGAAGTCACGCCACTCCTCGCGGAGTGGTTGCCGTTCGACGGGCAGCCTGCCCTCCCTTGAGCCGCCTGCGCGGAGATGGTGGCGTTCCGCAGATCGGCGTAGAAGCCGCTCTCTGAGTGACGAGCAAGCCCTCGGCGGGGGCTTGGGACGAGTGACTCCGAATTGCACGTACGTGGTCGAACACCGCAAAGGCGAGTTCTAAGGCCCGTACCCACAGCAGGGCACGTCCCGTCCCATGCTTCACCGCTCCCTGGCGAACGTCGTGACACAGAATCAGGGTGGACACCTCCCGCGCGTGTCCACCCTGATGTGCTGCTGTGCAGCCTGCCGCTTCCAGCCGGATCGGCTAGTGGAAGTTGGCCGCCGCACGCTTGTCGCCGCTGCGGTAGGCCGTCTCCGCGTCGCGCACGGCGCGGGAGATCTGGGCGAGGTTCTCCTTGATGCCCGTCGCCTGCGTGTCCCAGCGGCCCTGCGCGTCGCGGTAGGCCGTCTTGGCTTCGCCCTCCCACAGCTCCGAGACCGAGGCGATCATGGTCTTGATCGCCCGGAGGTCCTGGTCGAGCTGCTTGGCCTGGCGATCGATCGACGCGGCCGCGAGATCGAGGCTGGCATAAGTGACGACCGTCGTACCGTCGTTGGTGGCCATGTGGTCCTCCTTCAGTCGAGTTACGGAATACGGGTCAGAAGTTGTTCAGGTTCGAGGTCCGGGCCGTGGCCGCGGCGTCGCCCGAGTAGCCGTCGACGACGTCGACGCCCTGAAGGGCAGCCTTGATCTCTTCCTCGTTGTTGCCCGAGATCGTACGGGCGGCCTTGATGGCCTCCTGGAAGCGCAGCAGCTCGTTGCCGATGCCGACCATGTTGTTGTTGATCTGGACCTGCTTCTGGTTGAACGCTCCGGCGCCGATGCCCTTCCAGGCACCTTCGAGGCTGTCGATCGTCGCGTTCAGCTGCTTGAGCTGGCCCTTCACCGACTCGAACCTCTCGGTGAGCTCACCCTCGAGCCTGAGTAGGGCTGCAGCTGAGACTTTCTGGTCTGCCGACATGGCTTTCCTTTCCTTCCTTCCGGTGGATTGTGCGAGCCGGCATGGTTCGCCGGCCGGTGCATGTGAGGAACCTGCGGTCAGGCCGCGCCGCGTCTGCGGACGACGGCGAAGACCACTGCCCCGAGGACGGCCACGCCTGCGATGCCGCCGACGATCAGGCCCAGGGGGACGCCGCCGTCCGACGCCGCCGCCGCCTCGGTGTCGCCCGCTGCGACGGTCTCGTCGACCTTGTCGGCGTTCTCGTTCTGGGCGGGCTGTTCGGAGGCGGGGGCGGAGGATGTGGAGGAGGGCGCGGGGGAGGCCGGGGAGCCGCCCGTCCGCTCCGCGGTGAGGGGGCTGATGTCCGGGTCTCCGGGGTCGCCCTTGCCCTTGAGGATGTTCATCGCGGGGCGGATGAGGCCGTGACCGAGGTACTTGCTGAGAGTGCCCTTCTCCCAGTCCCTTCCGGCCGTGTCGAAGAGGACGTTGAGGACCTGATTGGCGGTCCAGTCGGGGTGGGCGGACCAGACCAGGGCGGCGGAGGCAGAGGCGATGGCGGTGGCGGAGCTGGTCCCTCCAATTCCGTCACAATACTTTTGGAAGGAATTGTCGCACCAACGGGGAATATCACTTCCCGGGGCGGCAACATCCACAGAATTGCCGTTCTGCGAAAACTTGGAGACCTTGCCCTTTTGATCCGCTGAGGCGACACCCACAACCTGAGGGTACGAGGCCGGATAAAGGTCGCCGTTACCCCCCTCCGCATTGTTTCCGACGCTGGCAAAAAAGAGCTTACCCTTGCTTTCCGCGTACTTTACGGCTTCCCTCTCGCGATCCAGGCTGAACTCGCCACCGAACGACATGTTGATAATTTTTGCATCGCTGTCGGCCGCAGCCCGAATAGCGTTCGCCCATTCCGTTGCGTTCAGGGAGGGCTTCTTCTGGAAATCGTCATTACTGATCCGCACTGGAATGATCTTGGAGCCCGGGGCAAGGCCCTTTAGCCCGCCACCCTTCCCCGTTCCGGCGATCAGTTCAGCCATGGTTGTGCCATGACCGTTGTAATCGTCGTTCTCGTCCCCCTCGGCCGCCGTAGCATCAGTGCCCTTGAGGACCTGACCCTGCAGGGACGAAGTGGACGCATTAACGCCTGTGTCGATGACGGCGACTTTGATGCCTTCGCCTGTCGTCACCTTCCACATCTCTTCAGCCTGCAACGCACTGAGGTACCACTGCTTGGGTTGCACGTCCGCAGCTGCGGCTGGCTGTGCCGCACCGGCAAGGACCACGCTCCACGAAGCGGTCACAGCCAGCGCGCTGAGTACACGCTTCTGGGAGCGGCCCATTCCTGCTGTCATCCTGACTTCCGAACCTTCCCTGGGACTACTGCTCGACCACCGGCGGCACGGCTCCGCGCCGTCGGGCCACCCATGTTTCTTCGTCTTCCGTCAGGTAGTCCGGACGAGTCGACCCGGTGTTCTCCTCGTCCTTCCGGTCAGTTTTCCGCCGACCGGCAGGGCCGCGGACCAGTCCTGCGCCACCGGCCGTGAAGCCCTTAGAGCCGGAGCCCGACGTCCCTCGGGCAGCTCCGACCACTCCATTGGCGCCCGAGACAGGCCCACCACGCTGGCCGGAGCGCGGCGCATTGCCACTTGCGCCGGGTCCGCCGATCACCGTTCCTCGCGACACTCCACGAGCCCCGCCGGCCCCGGACGCCGCAGAGGTGGCCCGCTGCGGCGTACCGCCCACGATGCCGTTGCCCTGTCCCGCACGAGAGGTACCCGGTGCCGCTGTGCCGCCATGGGCGGCGATGGGTCGGCCGCCCGTCACGCCGGACTGACCGGCCGTGGGCAGCTGTGTACCCCCGCCGGAACGCCCCGTGGCTGATGGCCCACTAGCCATCGGACTCGGACGGCCGACAGGCGCGCCGGTGCCGCCCCTGCCAGTAGCGCCGGCGCCGCTGGGGGATGCCTTACCCAGTCCTCCCCCGGCCTGGCTCATGGACCGGGGCCCACCCGCGGGTCCTGTGGCCCTTGAGGGGCCCACGGTTACCGGGTTCCCGAGACTCGGCACCACGGGCAGCGTCGGAGTGTTGACCGGGCCTGGGCCGCTCGTGGCCGGTGGTGTGAGAGGGGTACCGGTGGCCGTATTCGGAACGGTCGGAGTCGCAACACTGTTGATCTCCGTGGACGTGCTTTTGTCCAGCACAGGTGCAGGTCCGAGAGCGCCTACCGAGGTACGTTCACTCTGGTTGGCGTCAGCCGACCCGCCTACTGTTGCGCGCTCCGGTACGCCTTGCGTCACTCCCCCTGCGCGCAGGCTGTCGGTGCCTCCCGACGATCCCGAGCTCACATTTTGCTCCCCGTTGCCGCTCGGCCTGGGCACGTTGACACCAAGCCGCTGATCGAACCGCGGCGGTTCCTGCCCCGCCAGCACCTCCTCCGACACCGCGTAGTACGACGCCAGCCGGTTGATCTGGTTGATCGCCTCCTGGCGGTTCTTCTCCACCGTGAGAGCGGCCGCGTACTGCGGGTTCGTCTCGGTCCGGGCCGGGAACAGGATGTCGTCCACGTCCGTCTGGATCATCCGGCGGTCGCGCGGCGGCATGGAGTTGCGGACCGATGCCAGGCCGGTGCCGGCCACCGTGATCTGAGTGCCCGCCGCGTCGGCGAAGTCGCCGAGCTTCGTGGCGTGGGTCACCAGGCCCTTGCCCCATTTACGGAAGGCCTCGCCGGAGTCGCCCTGCCAGTCGACGCCGTCGATGTGGTCGCCGAGCTCCTTCGCCGCGCTCCGGATCGCGTCCCTGGCCTTCCAGAGCGCCTCGCCCGCGTTCTCCAGGTCGGCCGGGTTGGCGTTCTCCACCAGGTCGATGATGGCGTTGAGGTCGTGTCCCTCGAACGAGGTACGGCCTGCTCTGCCGCCGCCTCCGAAGGGAAAGATGCTCAGGACCTCCCGGCCCAGCTCCGTCATATCGGTGACGACCAGCTGGGTATTGACACGGCCCTCGTCCTGCTTCTGCTGTTCGGCAGGGGTCAGTTCCGGCTGCTTCTCGTCGCTCACTTCGCTCCCCACCCGGACTCGAACTGGTCGTCGTCGCTACGCTGCTTCTGCTTGACGGCTTCCTCGCGCTCCCGGTCCATCCGCGTCTGGATCTCGTGGAAGCGCCGCCGCGTCTCGTCGTCCACGTTGTCGAAGCCGACCGCCGCCGCGTGCACGCCCAGGCTCAGGTACTCGATCTGGTCGCCCAGCGACTTCGAGAGCGAGATCAGGGACTCGTGAACGCGGTTGTACTGGGTGTAGAGGCCGTCCGCCTCGGCGAAGCGGGCGTTCGGGCCGCTCAAGGAGGCGCGCGACACCTTCTGGGCCGCCACCTTCGACTTGCCTGCGGCCGAGCCCTCCAGGTCTGCGAGCAGGGCGTCCACCCGCTTCTTGAATGTCTCCAGCGCGCCTACGCCGCGCCTGAGGTCACCTGGACCGGTCCCCATGCCGTCCTCCCCGTTGTGCATCCCCGTTTGCTCGGATCGTTCTGCGTTGCTATCGCATCGATGCGATCCGAGCCCATCTCATCCGGTAACTCTAGTCACTGCGTGGCGCCGGGCCAATTGGGTTGGCGGCCACATGACTTGTCTCATGCCTCGGCCGAGGCGCTCCTCCGTCAGGCGCCGCCCGCGAGCCGCCTCTTGCGGCGTCTCGTGTCCCGTACGGCCACTGCCACACCGGCGATCGCGGCCACCAGGACGCCGCCGCCCACGACGACGTACGTCGCGAGGCGGGCGTTGCGTTCGTCGGCCGTTTCGCCCAGCTGGAGCTGGGCCGTGGTCGGTGCTTCGCCTTTGCTCATGCCCTCGCTCGCGACCGGGCGCTCGATGGGCTTGTCGTCCTCGGTGAGGGCGCGTACCGGGTCGACGACGCCCCAGCCCACGTGGCGGTCGTGGCCCGCCACCGAGCGCTCCGCCGTCTGCTGCATCTGGGCCACGATCTGCCGCGGCGTCCAGCGGGGGTGCTTCGCCTTGATCAGCGCGGCGACTCCGGCGACGTACGGGGCGGAGAAGCTGGTGCCGTTGTCGGCGCAGTGGCCGCCGCCGGGGACGGTGGAGACCATGTCCACGCCGGGGGCGGCGATGCCGACGAACGGGCCGCCCTGGGAGAAGTAGGCGCGTTCGTTGTTCCGGTCCGAGGAGGCGACGGCGAGGACGCCCTCGTACGAAGCGGGGTAGGTCAGCTTCGCCTTGCCGTCCATGCCGTCGTTGCCCGCCGAGGCGATGACCACGACGTTCTCGGCCAGGGCGTGGTCGACCGCCTGCTTCAGGCGCGGTGTCGGCGCGACGGCGTCGGCGGTGTCCTGGGAGATGTTGATGATGTGGGCACCCGCGTCGTCGGTGGCGTAGCGGATGGCCCGGGCCAGGGAGTCCGCCGTTCCGTTGCCGTCGGCGTCGTTCTGCTGGATCGGGATGATCGTCGCGTCCGGGGCGAGGCCGGCGAAGCCCGTGCCCTTCGCCTCGCGCGCGGCGATGATGCCGGCGACCTTGGTGCCGTGACCCACCGTGTCGGTGGTGCCGTTCTCCTTGCCGCGTTCGATCTCGCGGCCGTCCTCGGTCTTGAGCTTCTTCGGCAGGAAGTTCTTGCCCGCCTTGACGTCCACGGCGGGGGTCAGCTGGGGGTTCTTCACGTCGACGCCGGTGTCGATGACCGCCACGCGTACCCCCTTCCCGGTGGACTGCTTCCACAGCTCGTCCATGAGGACGCGCTGCAACGACCAGGGGCGGCCCGGGTACTTCTTCCCGTCGAACGTGCACTGGGTCGTGTCGTCCGCCGCCGCCTGAGGGGACGGCAGGGCGACGAGGAGGAAGCCGGTGGCCGCCGCTGTCGTCAGGAGGTGCCTGGTCGTACGAGGCAGAGGGGTGGGGCGCTTCATCTGTCCGGCGCTCCTCACGAACCCTGCGGCTGGCTCGCCGCGCCCGTCGACAGTCGCGGACCCGTCGGCAGGAACGTGGACCAGGCCGCCGGTACGGGGGTGGGGTCGACGTCCTTGTAGCCGAGGAGGTTCTGCGCCTGCTGGGCCTCCTGCAGGCGCGCCTCCCGTTCCTTCTTCGAGCCGGACGCGCCGATACCGGAGTCGTCCTGGCCGCTGTCGCTGTTGGACTGCATCGCGTAGCGCAGTCCGGTGTCGGTGACCAGGAAGAGGAAGCCGACATCGGTCTGGGAGCCCTGGAACTGGCGGAAGAACTCGCCGGATCCAGGGGTGACGTAGGCGCTGGAGGAGCCGGTGGGGAGCGTCGCCGGGAAGCCCGTACCCACCCAGGTGGAGAGGGTGGTGGCGCCGTTGTCGGCGTCGACGTCGCGCAGGACGTTGCACACGGTGTTCCGGCTTCCCTTCGTGACGTCGGGGGAGTTGACGGCCTTCGCCTCGTGGACCGGCCAGTCCAGCTCCGCGCCGAAGGCCCGGCCCGGCGAGAACGCCGAGGCGCCCACCGGCTTCACCTGGCCGGCCTGGCCGAGCTTGTCCAGGTCCCGGCTGCTGAGCAGGAGCTTGGCGATGAAGTCCGAGACCGGGGCGACCCTGCCGGGGAGGACGACGTACTGCTGGGTCCTGGTTCCGGCGGTGGCGGCCAGGACCATGCCCACCTTGTTCGTGTCGTCGTCGAGCGTGCCCGGGACGTTCGCGGGGGTGCCGGGGACGCCGTCCAGCGCCGGGAAGGTGATCCGGTCGCCCTGGTGCAGCGTCGCCAGCCACGCGGCGGAGACCCTCTGGGGCTTGGCGCCCGGGTCGACCAGGGTGCGCAGCAGCAGTTCGTCGGCGGGGACCGGGTACGCCTTGCCCGTGGCGTCCACGAGGTAGCGGGTCCGGTCGGGGCCCTCGACGTACATCACCTCGCCGCCGCGCAGCTTCGCCTTGCCCTCGGTCTTCCCCTCCTCGCGCTCGGCGAAGACGAAGGCGGCCTTCTGGATGGCCCGGCCGCCCTCTCCGGGCTGTTCGCAGACCGCCCAGCGCTTGGCGAATCCGGCGTCCTTGGGGTCGGGCAGCCGGTCGGGCGCGTACGGGATGCCGAGCGTCGCGCCGTGCGGGATCGTGCCGTTGTCCAGCACCGATTCGTCGACGTTGACGACCTTGCCCTTGTCCTGGGCGAGCAGGAGCTTGGCCGAGGACATGTTCAGGACGGGGTGGAGCTGCTTCTTGCCGTCGGTCGTCAACACCACGTAACGGGTGGTGGACTTGCTGGCGATGATGACGTTCTCGTTGGGGGTGTCCCAGTCCTTGGGGGCCACCGGCTTGAACATGCCCCAGGCGCCGAAGACGGCGAGGACGACGACGCCGATGATCGCCCCGGGGACGACCGCGCGCAGGGGGCGCGGTGCGCCTTCCTCGGAGCCGGTCGGGTTGGGTTGCAGGAACTGTGCGATCAACCTCCGCTTCGCAAAGGTGTAGGCGTTGAGCTCATCCCGCCGTGATGCCATGTTCCGCTGCCCCTTCTCCCCGATGGTCGACCAGGGTGCCACACACACCGTCGGCCCCTGGTGTCGCACCGGGCCCCTACTATGCCCCCAGGGGCTCGGCCCCCACTGCTCAGGTAGGGTGACCAACCGATCAACACCCGTACGGAAAACGGCGAATACGGGACACGAGGGGGCAACGCGGCAATGGGTGCAGCTACGCGCGAGCGTACCGGGCGGTCCGGCCGCCGGGCCTCCGGTCCTTCCCGTCGGCAACGCAGCAACGAGCCGGCCGCCACAGCCCCCGCCACCACGCCGAGCGCCCCCGCGGCCACCACCCTGCGCGCCACCGCGCGGACCGGCCGGGTCCGGCCGCTGCGACGGCAGCTGGTGATCATCGAGGCGGCGCTCGCGGTGGCCGTGGTGGGTGCGGCGCTCGGCGGTGCCTGGCTGGTGCCTGCCGGGGTGCTCGTCGTGCTGCTGGTGCTGCTCGCGGTGGTACGCCGCCGGGGCCGCGCGCTCCAGGACTGGCTGGCCGGCGCCCTCCTGCTCAGGGCCCGGCGGCGGGCGGCGGCGCCGGGCGCCGACGCGGAGCCGATGCTGGCCCCGGTCGCGGAGAACGTGCCCGGCTTCGGCCCCCACATCTACGTCGACCGGGACCACCGCACGGTGGGCATGCTCGGCGACGGCACGTTCCTGACCGCGGCGGTACGGGTGGAGGCGAGCGGTGAGGCGCTGCGGCCCGCGTTCGGCGCCCGCTCGCTCCCGCTGTCGCTGCTCGGCGACGCCCTCCGGGTCGACGACATCGTGCTGGAATCCGCGCAGTTGGTGCAGCAGGTACGGGCCGCTCCCGCCCCGCATCTGCCGCAGCAGTCGGTCGCCCGTCTGTCGTACGGGCCGCTCCAGGACAAGACGGGAGCGCCCGCCCTGCGGATGACCTGGGTGGCGGTGAAGCTGGACCCGGAGCTGTGCCGGGAGGCCATCGAGGCGCGCGGCGGCGGGCTCGAAGGAGCCCAGCGCTGCCTGGTGCGGGTCGCGGACCATGTGGCGAGCCGGATCACGGGGGCCGGGTTTCGGGCCGTGGTGCTGGACCAGGACGAGCTGAACTCGGCGGTCGCCACGTCCGCCTGCGCCAACCCCCTGCTCTCGGGGCGTGCCGGGCGCCCGGACGCCGCACCGCAGCGGCGCACCATGGAGACCTCGCGGGTCTGGCGGTGCGACGACCGGTGGCACACCACGTACGCCGTGGACCGCTGGCCCGAGTTGGGCCGGGGCGCGACGCCGCTCCCGCAGCTGGTCGCGCTGCTGACGTCGGTCCCCGCGTACGCCACGACCTTCAGCCTGACGGTGCGGCGCGGAGCCCGGCAGGGCGAGACGAGCGTCAGCGGCCATGTCCGGGTGACCGGCGGGTCGGACACCGAACTCGTCGGCGTACGAAGGACGTTGGAGCAGGCCGCCCGGCACGCGAAGGTGGGTCTGGCGCGGCTGGACCGCGAACAGCTGCCCGGTGTGCTGGCGACGCTCCCCCTCGGAGGGGCCCAGTGAGAAGCGGATCGCGGAGAGGCGGAGCAGCAGTGGCGCGTGGTGTGACGGAGCGGGCCGGGGCCAGGCGCGGACTGCTCGGCCCCCGCCACGCGGGGCACACCGTGCCCACCGACGACCTCGGCGCCCTGTCGCTCCCGGTCGGCGACGACGGCGTGATCATCGGCAACGACGCGGAGGGGCGCCCGCAGCTGATCGGGTTCCACCGCCCGGTCCCGTACGACGTCACGCTGATCGGCGGGCTGTGGACGGCGCAGGTGCTGGCGCTGCGCGCCGCGGGCACCGGTGCCCGGGTGGCGGTCGAGACCGGCCGGGTGCAGGCCTGGACCACGCTGGCGCAGGCGGCGGGCGCCGGTCTTGAGTGCGTCTCCCTGTACGACGTGGGGCGGGTCCCGCCCACGGGCGCCACGGTCGGCAGCCCCGTGGTGGTCATCCGCGACTGCGGTATGCGACCGCCGCGCGGCCGGGTGATCTCCTCCCCCTGGCAGTCCGTCCTGACGCTGCTCCCCTATCTCAGCCCCGTGGCACCCCGGTTGCTGCGTTCCTCGGCGCTCGTGGGCATCCAGCGGGTCTCGCCCGACGAAGCGCAGCAGATCGGCCGGATCCTGGGGCTCGCACCGGCCGAGAGCGAGGCGCTGCCGACGCTGGCGGACGGGGTGACGCTCTGGGTGGCGGGCCGCGACCACCACTGGGTGATGACGAGTGCGACGGACGCGGAGACCGGTCTGCTGGGCACAGCTCGCCGGATGGACTGATTCCTCTCCCGTTCGCACCACACGTGGCCCTCCCACCGGGGAGCATGGACCCCGCAACGACACACAGTTCGACAGTTCGATCGGAAGGGACGCCGGCATGGGCACCCAGCAGGAAAAGGACGAGCTCTACGCTCTCGACATCTCGGGCGTGGAGTGGCTGAGCGCGCCCGGCACCGAGGACGTCGAGGAGCGGGTCGAGATCGCGCATCTGCCCGGGGGCGCGGTCGCCATGCGCTCCTCCCTGGACCCGGACACCGTCCTGCGGTACACGGAGGCGGAGTGGCGGGCCTTCGTCCTGGGTGCCCGCGACGGTGAGTTCGACCTCAAGTAGGCGACGCAGGCGGTACGAGGGTGGTGGCCGGGCCTGGCCGCCACCCTTCGCCATATCGCCGCATGTCCTGAATTGACCGCCTCTCTCTTCCGCTTCTGCCGCACTCGGTTCGCCGGTGAGCGGCAGGTGACGCAGAGGGCGCTCTTTGCCGTGCGATACGGCCTGCCGGAGTTCGCCCCATGGCGATTAGGGTGGGTGGGGCGCGGCAGAAACCTGCGAGCGGGTTGTGCGCGTCGCAAGGGGGAGAGCCGGGCGTACCGGGCCCGATGAGACCGGTCGCCCCCACCCACCACGGCACAAGGGTGCTCGACCACACCAGGAGGCATAGTGAACAGCGATCGGGACGAGATCCGCGGCGGATGGAACACGCCCGTCGACGAGTCGTCCGACGCGGATCCCGCCGAGATGACGGGTGAGTTCACCATCGACTACACCCCTCCCGCCTGGTACACGCAGAACGCGGCGGGGGACTCCTCGGGAGGCGCGGGCTCACACCTGGCACCGCCTCCGCCGCCGCACGGGGCCCCGGTGTCCGTGCCTGAGCAGCCGTCCCAGGGCGGGTTCGACCCCAACTGGGCGCCTGCCCCTCCGGCGCCGCCCGCCCAGGCGGATGCCCCCGCCCACGCGGATGCTCCCGTCGTTCCGGCCGCCCCGGAGGCGCCCGCTCCCGTCGCCGATCCGGTCGGGCCCGTCGTTCCCGGTGTGCCGGCCGTTCCGGCCGCCTCCGCCGATGCCTCCGGTGACCCGGGGCCGTTCGGTGGCGGGGATGTGGAGAGCGGCGCCACCATGCGGTTCTCCCCGGCCGCCCTGAAGCGCGAGATCGCCGAGCGCGAGGCGGTAGCGGCTTCCGCGGCTGGGGCGGGTACGGGTACGGACTCCGGCCTGTCCGGTACGGAGCCGGGTTCGGCTTCCTCCCGTACGGAGTCGAGCTCCACGGACGCCGACGGTACGGACACGGGTTCCACGGCCACCGGCCACGGCTCGGGCACGGACGCGGACCCGCGCACGGAAACGGACACGGACGCGGGCGCGGACGGCGACTCGGACGCGTCGGCCACCGCGGATGCCCCGAAGCCCGCGGACTCCGCCGACGCGGCGGACCCGGCCGACGCGGACGCCGGTGCAGACGGTGACCGCTCCCCCGGCGCCGAGGCAGACCTCCAGGCCGACGCCGTCCCGCAGGACGCCCCTTCCCAGGGCGCCCCGCCCGCCGCCCTGCCCGGACCGCAGGCCTCCGCCGCGCCGGTCCCGTGGTCCGCGCCCGCCGAGAGCGGCGCGCTGCCGCCGCTGCCGCCCGCCTTCCAGCCGGCGGCCCCGCAGCCCAGCGCCCCGCAGCCCGCAGCACAGTGGCCCGCCCCCGTGCCGCCCCAGGAGGCCCCCGGCGGTTACGGCTTCCCGCAGGCGCCTCAGCAGCCCCAGCAGTTCCACGGTCAGGGCCCCCAGGGCGCGCCGCTGCCGCCCCAGGCCCCCCAGGGCGCGGGCGGCTACGGCTTCCCGCAGCAACAGCCGCACCAGCAGTTGCCCCCGCAGGGCGCCCAAGGCGGCTACGGCTTCCCGCAGGGCCAGCCGCACCAGGCCGCCCTCGACGCGCCCCAGCAGCACCCGCAGGGCCAGCCGCACCAGCAGCCCGCCCCCTTCCCGGCGCAGGCCACCCCCAACCTGCCCGCGCCCGCCACCCCGGCCACCCCTCAACAGCCGCAGCCGTACCAGCAGCCGGGCCAGCCCCGGCCGCCCCACGCCCAGCAACCGGGACAGCAGCAAGGCCACCAGCAGGGCCAGCAGCCGGGCCACCAAGGCAGCCCGGACCAGCCCGTCGACCCCCGTGCCGGCGGCGCCTGGCCCACCCCGGTCACCCACGACCAGCGCGAGCGTTCCGTACCGGGCGCACCGCTCGGGTACACGGCGGCGGTCGAGCTCTCCTCCGACCGGCTCGTCCGCGGCAAGCAGAAGGCGAAGAGCAGCCGCAACCCCTCCGCCGCCTCCCGGTTCAAGCTGGGCGGCAAGAAGGAGGAGGCCGAGCGGCTGCGCAAGCTGGAGCTGATCCGTACGCCGGTGCTCTCCTGCTACCGCATCGCCGTCATCAGCCTCAAGGGCGGCGTCGGCAAGACCACCACGACCACCGCGCTGGGCTCGACCCTGGCCACCGAGCGGCAGGACAAGATCCTCGCCATCGACGCCAACCCGGACGCGGGCACGCTCGGGCGCCGGGTGCGGCGCGAGACCGGGGCCACGATCCGCGACCTGGTCCAGGCGATCCCGTACCTCAACTCGTACATGGACATCCGCCGGTTCACCTCGCAGGCCCCCTCCGGGCTGGAGATCATCGCCAACGACGTGGACCCGGCCGTCTCCACGGCGTTCAACGACGAGGACTACCGGCGCGCGATCGACGTACTCGGCAAGCAGTACCCGATCATCCTCACCGACTCGGGCACCGGCCTCCTCTACAGCGCCATGCGCGGCGTGCTGGACCTCGCCGACCAGCTGATCATCATCTCCACGCCCTCGGTCGACGGCGCCTCCAGCGCCTCCACCACGCTGGACTGGCTCTCGGCCCACGGGTACGCGGACCTGGTGCAGCGTTCGCTCACCGTCATCTCGGGCGTCCGCGAGACCGGCAAGATGATCAAGGTCGACGACATCGTGCAGCACTTCGAGACGCGCTGCCGGGGTGTCGTGGTCGTCCCGTTCGACGAGCACCTGGCGGCGGGCGCCGAGGTCGACCTGGACATGATGCGGCCGAAGACCCGTGAGGCGTACTTCAACCTCTCGGCCCTGGTCGCGGAGGACTTCGCGCGCGCCCAGCAGCAGCAAGGGCTGTGGACGGCGGACGGCCAGAACCCGCCCCCGCAGTACGCCCCGCCGATGCCTGGCCAGCAGGGCTACCCGGCACAGGGCCAGCCGTTCCCCGGCCAGCAAGGTCAGCAGGGCCAGCACCCCCACGCCCCACAACAGCACCAGCAGCCCTACCCGCAGCAGCAGCCGGGCGGCCCCGGCGGCCAGCAGCCGTACGCGCCCCAGCACCCCGCCCCCGGCCGGCCCTACCCGCCGCAGCAGCCGTACCCCGGGCAGCAGGGTCACCCCGGCCACCCCGGTCAGCACGGCCAGCAGGGTCACCCCGGTCAGCAAGCTCACCAGGCCCAGCCGATGCCGCATCAGCAGCCCTACCCCGGACAGCAGCAGCCCCAGCCGCCGTACGGGGGATATCAGCCGAGCGCTCCCCAGCCCCCGCAGCAGCCCTACCCCCCGCAGCCGGACCCGGCCGGACAGCAGAACGGGTGGCAGCAGGCGCCGCCCGCGCAGGCCCAGTCGGGTGGACCGGCCCCCGCCACACCTCCGCAGGGACAGCCGGGCGGTCAGCCGGGTGGCCAGGACAACCCGGCAGGCCAGCCCGATCTGCAGGGTCCGGTGGATCCGGCCGGGTGGCAGCAGAGGCCTCCGCAGCCGCCGCAGGCTCCTCACCAGTAAGGCGTTAGAGGTCTCGACCAATGAGGGCTCGTACCGCTCGCGCGGTGCGGGCCCTCATCGCTGTTTTCCCAGCCCACACGCGGTTTGACGGACCGTTGACCAGCCTCGCGACCGCTGATAGACCTTCGCTTCACCAGCTGGCGAACCAGAGATCAACCCTCCCTCTCAAGCGAGTGATGACGCGAGGTCCCCGTCCATGGTCACAAGAGTCTCCCCCCACACCCTCCGGCCCGGCAGTCGCCTGCGTACCCTGCTCGCCTCGGGTGCGACGGCCCTGGCGCTCACCGCCGGGGCCGTCGTCCCGGGAAACCCGCTCGCGCCCGCGCCCTCCGAGGCCCGCGCCGACGACGGGAGGACGACGCTCACGGTCGCCGTCGCGCAGAGCGTCGACTCGCTGAGCCCGTTCCTCGCCCAGCGGCTGCTGAGCACGAGCATCCACCGGCTCATGTACGACTACCTGACCAACTACGACGCCAAGGACAACAAGGCGATCCCGGGCCTGGCCACCGCCTGGGAGCCGTCGGCGGACAAGCTGACGTGGACGTACACGATCCGGCCGGACTCGCAGTGGTCCGACGGGCAGCAGGCCACCGCCGAGGACGCGGCCTGGACGTTCAACAAGATGATGACCGACGAGGGCGCCGCCACCTCCAACGGCAGCTTCGTCTCCAACTTCGAGAAGGTGACCGCGACCGGCAAGGACAAGCTGGTCATCCAGCTCAAGGAACCGCAGGCCACGATGGCGGCTCTGGACGTCCCGATCGTGCCCCGGCACGTCTGGGAGAAGGTCGAGGACTTCTCCAAGTTCAACAACGACAAGGACTTCCCCGTCGTGGGGAACGGCCCGTTCATCCTGACGGACTACAAGGTCGACAGCTTCGTGAAGCTCAAGGCCAACAAGGACTTCTGGCGCGGCTCGCCCAAGTTCGACGAGCTGGTCTTCCGCTACTACAAGGACCAGGACGCGGCCGTCGCCGCCCTGCGCAAGGGTGAGGTCTCCTTCGTCGCGGGCAGCCCCAGCCTGACCCCCGCTCAGTCGGCCTCGCTGGAGAACGCCCCGGACATCAAGGTGAACGACGCCCCGGGCCGGCGCTTCTTCGCGCTCGCCGTCAACCCCGGAGCCCGTACCAAGGACGGGAAGAAGTTCGGCGACGGCCACCCGGCGCTGCTGGACCAGAAGGTGCGGCACGCGCTGTTCATGGCCGTCGACCGCAAGACCATCATCGACAAGGTCTTCCAGGGCCACGCCGTCGAGGGCGAGGGGTACATCCCGCCGCGCTTCTCCGACTACTTCTGGAAGCCGTCGGACGGCCAGAAGCTCGCCTACGACCCGGCGAAGGCCTCCGCCCTGCTGGACGAGGCCGGGTACAGGAAGAACAGCGCGGGCAAGCGCGTCGGCAAGGACGGCAGGCCGCTCGACTTCCGGATCCTCTGCCACGCCACCGACCCGAACGACAAGGCGATCGGCAAGTACCTCCAGGAGTGGTGGGGCGAGCAGGGCATCGGGCTGAAGGTCGACTGCCTCGACAACGTCTCCGACCCCTGGTACGCGGGTGAGTACGACCTCGCCTTCGACGGCTGGTCCGTCAACCCGGACCCCGACTTCGTCCTCTCCATCCACACCTGCGCCGCGCTGCCGTCCAAGGCGAAGGAGTCGGCCGCGACGGACAACTTCATCTGCGACAAGCAGTACGACGAGCTCTACAAGAAGCAACTGGCGGAGTACGACCCCGCCAAGCGGGCGGATCTTGTGCGGCAACTGGAGTCGCGGCTGTACGACACCGGGTACATGAACGTCATGGCGTACCCGAATGCCGTCGAGGCCTACCGCACCGACCACATCGAGTCCATCACCACCATGCCGGCGGCCGCGGGCAACATCTACGGCCAGGACGGTTACTGGAGCTGGTGGTCGGCGGTCCCTGCCGCAGGGGCCTCCTCGTCGTCCTCCTCCGACTCCGGTGGGTCCTCCACCGGGGTGCTCATCGGGGTCGGGATCGCCGTCGTCGTCCTCGCCGGTGGCGGACTGCTGTTCGCCATGCGTCGCCGCTCCACCGCGGAAGACCGTGAATAGTCCATGAGCTCAGAATCCACTCCCGCGCTGGTCAAAGGCGCGGCGGGCGTGGAGAGCACCGCATCCGGCGGCCCGGCTCCGGCCGGGCCGCCGACCCGCTCCCCGCGCTCCCGCTCGACGGCCGCCTACCTCCGCTATGCGGCGGGCAAGCTGGCCGGGGCGGCCGTCTCCCTCTTCGCCGTCCTCGTCACCAGCTTCTTCCTCTTCCGGCTGATCCCGGGCGACCCGGTCAAGCAGATGACCGGGGGCCGCCAGGTGTCGACCGAACAGATCGCGGCGATGCGCCGTGAGTTCGGACTCGACCTGCCGCTCTGGCAGCAGTTCACCCAGTACTGCGGCAAGGCCCTGACCGGCGACTTCGGTACGTCGTACCAGTTCCGGGCGCCCGTCATCGACAAGATCGGCGAGGCGCTGCCCGCCACCCTGCTGCTCACCGGCACGGCGTTCGTCATCTACACGCTGCTCGGCATCTGGCTGGGCGCCCGCTCCGCCTGGCGCAACGGCAGCGCCGGGGACCGGACCAACACCGCGTTCGCGCTGACGCTGTACTCGGTGCCCTCGTTCTGGCTCGGCCTGCTCCTCATCATCACCCTGTCGGTCGGCATCGGCCCGATCCCCGGGCTCTTCCCGACCGGCGGCATGGAGTCCGGCTCCACCACCGGCTTCGACCGCGTCCTCGACATCGCCCACCACATGGTGCTGCCCGTCATCACGCTCGTCGCGGTGGAGTACGCGCGCACGCTGCTGGTGATGCGCTCCTCACTGCTGGACGAGATGGGCAGCGACTACCTGACGACAGCCAGGGCGAAGGGGCTGCGCGACGACCTCGTACGCCGGAAGCACGCCGTGCCGAACGCGATGCTGCCGACGGTGACGCTGCTCTTCGTGAACCTCGGTACGACAGTGGCGGGTGCGATCCTCGTGGAGACGGTCTTCTCCTGGCCAGGGCTCGGCGGCCTCTTCTACCAGGCGCTGAGCGTGCCGGACCTGCCATTGGTGCAGGCGCTGTTCTTCGTGTTCGCCTCCGCGGTGATCCTGATGAACACGCTCGCCGATGTGATCTATCCGCTGCTGGATCCCCGGGTGGGCCGATGACTGTCACGACCGACAAAGCCGCGTCCCCACCGACGGACAGCCCGCGCGCCCTCGCCCGGGCCCGGCGGCGGCAGGCCGCCCTCCGCTTCTGGCGGCAGTACCGCACGCACCGCGCCGGGCTCGTCGGCCTCGCCGTGCTGGCGGTGATCGCCCTCCTCGCGCTGACCGCGCCCCTGCTGGTGGGGGCCGACTCGCAGAGCGTGACCAATGCCCCCGGCGGCCCGATGGAGGCGCCGAGCGGCGAATTCCCTCTCGGAACCGACCAGTTCGGGCGCAGCCTGCTCGCCCTGATGCTCTGGGGCACCCGGGTCTCGCTCACCGTCGGCCTGCTGGCCGCCTTCCTCTCCGTGGCCATCGGCACCCTGATCGGGATCACCGCCGGCCACTTCAAAGGCTGGTACGCCACCGTCATCATGCGGGTCACCGACTGGTTCCTGGTGATGCCGACCCTCGTCCTGGCCATCGCCCTGGCCACGGTCCTCTCCCGGTCCATCTGGACGACCATCCTGGCGATCGGCGTGACGACCTGGCCGACCACCGCCCGCCTGGTCCGGGCGCAGACGCTCTCGGTCGAGTCCCGCCCGTACATCGAACGCTCGCGGGCACTCGGCGGCGGACACGGCCACATCATGTCCCGCCACGTCCTGCCCAATGTGATGCCGCTGGTGCTCGCCCAGACCACGCTGGTGATCTCCACCGCCATCCTCACCGAAGCGACCCTCGCCTTCCTCGGGCTCAGCGATCCGACGATCGTCTCCTGGGGCGGGCTGCTCCAGGACGCCCGTGAGGCGGGGGCCGTCAGCTCCGGCAACTGGTGGTACCTCGCCCCGCCCGGACTCGCCATCGCCGTCGTCGCGCTCGCCTTCACGCTCTGCGGCCGCGCCATCGAGTCCGTGCTCAACCCCAAGCTGGGGGTGTCCCGTTGACGGCAACAACCACCACGACGAACCCGAACCCCGACCCGTCCCCCAGGCCCGATCTCTCGAAGCCCGTCGGTGACCCACCGCTCCTGGAGGTGCGGAACCTGACGGTGACGTACGGCAGTGGGGCCGGTGCCGTCCCCGCCGTACGGGGGGTCGATCTGCGGGTGGAGGCCGGGCAGAAGCTCGGCATCGCCGGGGAGTCCGGCTGCGGCAAGTCCACGCTGGCCCTCGCCCTGCTGCGCCTCCTCCCCGCATCGGCCGGGCTGTCCGGGGAGATCCTGCTGGACGGCGAGGACATCCTCACCATGAAGTGGGGGCGGCTGCGGGCGGTCCGCTGGGCGGGTGCGTCGATCGTTTTCCAGGGCGCTATGCACTCGCTCAACGCGGTCCACCGGGTCGGGGACCAGATCGCCGAACCGATCCTGCTGCACAGCAAGGCCACCCCGGCCGCCGCCCGCAAGCGCGCCGGGGAGCTGCTGGAGCAGGTGGGGCTGCCCGCCGCCCGGGCCCAGGCGTACCCGCACGAGCTGTCCGGCGGTCAGCGGCAGCGCGTGATGATCGCGATGGCGCTGGCCTGCGATCCGCGCCTGATCGTCGCGGACGAGCCGACGACGGCCCTGGACGTGATGATCCAGGCCCAGATCCTGCGCCTGATCGAGCAACTGGTGGCCGACCAGGACGTCGGCCTGATCATGATCAGCCACGACCTTGCCGTGCTGGCGGACACCTGCGACCGGCTCTCGGTGATGTACGCGGGCCGGGTCGTCGAGGAGGGCCCGGCCCGGGAGGTGTACGCGGAGGCCCGCCACCCGTACGGCCGGGCGCTCTCCGCCGCCTTCCCGAAGATCGGGGACCTCGCCTCCCGGCGCGCCCCACGCGGCCTGCCGGGCGACCCGCCGGACCCGGCGGCGCTCCCGGGCGGCTGTACGTTCCACCCGCGCTGCCCGGTGGCGCTGGACTCCTGCGCCACGGAGGACCAGGAGCTGCGGGAGGCCGGGGGCGAACGGCGGGCGGCCTGCGTGCTGGTGGACGCGCCCCCTTCGGACCGATCGAGGAGCACCTCATGAGCACGGCCCCCCTCGCCACCACCACCCCCCGCCTCCCCCTCCTCAGCGCCGAAGCCCTGAAGGTCACCTTCCCCGGCCGGCGCGGGGCCGCCACCGCCCGCGCCGTCGACGGCGTCGACCTCGACATCCGGCCCGGCGAGATCGTCGCGCTGGTCGGGGAGTCGGGGTGCGGGAAGACGACACTGGCCCGGTCGCTGCTCGGCCTGGTCCCGCCCACCGCCGGCCGGGTCACCTTCGCGGGTGCGCCGCTGGACTACGCGGGCCGGGCGCTCAAGGCGTACCGGAAACGCGTGCAGCTGGTGCTCCAGGACCCCAGCGGCTCGCTCAACCCGCGGCACACGGTGTACGACGCGGTGGCCGAGGGCCTGCGCATCCACGGGTACGCCGGGGACGAGCGGGCGGCTGTCTCGGAAGCCCTGTCCCGGGCCGGGCTGCGTCCGCCGGAACGGTTCTTCCTCCGCTACCCGCACGAGCTGTCGGGCGGCCAGCGCCAGCGCGTCGTGATCGCCGGGGCGCTGGTCCTGGAGCCGGAGCTGATCGTGGCCGACGAGCCGGTGGCCTCGCTGGACGCGTCGGTACGGGGCGAGATCCTGGCCCTCCTGCTGCGCCTCCGCGACGAACTGGGCCTCTCGGCGCTGGTCGTCACCCATGACCTCGGGCTCGCCTGGAACATCGCGGACCGGGTGGCGGTGATGTACCTCGGCCGGATCGTCGAGACGGGCCCGGTCGAGCAACTGCTGACGGCCCCTCAACACCCGTACACGCAAGCGCTGCTGTCCGTCCTCCCCGAGGCGGAAGGCGAACCGGTCGTCCTGACCGGCGAGCCCCCGGACCCCTCGAAGGTCCCGTCGGGCTGCCGCTTCCACGTCCGCTGCCAGGTCCTCGCCTCGGGCGAGGCGGAGCGGGCCGGGGTGGCGGAGGCATGCCGCACGGTGGACCTGCCGGTGCTGAACGGCGGGGCGGACACCCAGGTGGCGTGCCACTGGGCGGCGGTGTGCGGGCGCCAACAGCGCTCGTGATCCGTACAGCTAAGGCGTGATCCCGTGGTGGATGGCGCCCGTCAGCTCGCCGAGCGGGCGCCCCGTGCCGCCCCAGCGGTGCTGAATGATCTCGGCCGCGATGGAAACCGCCGTCTCCTCCGGCGTACGGGCTCCGAGGTCGAGGCCCACGGGTGAGGCGAGGCGGGCGAGTGCCGCCTCGTCCACCCCGGCCTCGCGCAGCCGGGCGAGGCGGTCGCGGTGGGTGCGGCGGCTGCCCATGACCCCGATGTACGCGGCCGGGGTGCGCAACGCGGCGACGAGCAGCGGCACATCGAACTTCGGGTCGTGGGTGAGGACGCAGATCACCGTACGGGCGTCGACCTCGGTCGCCTCCAGATAGTCGTGCGGCCAGGCGCGGACCACCTCGTCGGCGGTCGGGAAGCGTTCCCGGGTGGCGAAGGCGGGGCGGGCGTCGCAGACGGTGACCCGGTAGCCGAGGAACGAGCCGATGCGGGCGGTGGCCGCCGCGTGGTCGATGGCGCCGAAGACGAGCATGCGGGGCGGCGGCGCGTGCGGACGGACGAAGACGGACACCTCCTGCATACGGCGCTGGCCGTGCGCCCCGTACCACTGGATGCCGGTGAGGCCCTGCTCCAGCAGCCCGCGGGCGTCGTCCGTGACGGCCGCGTCCAGCCCCTCCGTGCCGAGCGTGCCGGAGACATCGGTGGCGCGGACGACCAGGCGGGCGCCGGTCCCGGCCGCGCCGCCGGACAGGACCGTGGCCTCCGCGACCGGCACGTCGGCGGCGATCAGGTCCAGCAGCGCCGCGAGACCGGCCAGCTCGGCCTCCGACGCATACGCGCGCACCAGCACCTCGATCGTGCCGCCGCACGTCAGCCCGACGCCGAACGCCTCGTCGTCGCTGATCCCGTACGACACCACGCGTGGCGC
This sequence comes from Streptomyces cyaneofuscatus, assembly GCF_000718135.1. GTDB lineage: Bacteria > Actinomycetota > Actinomycetes > Streptomycetales > Streptomycetaceae > Streptomyces > Streptomyces cyaneofuscatus. The sequence continues at coordinate 38,483 of NZ_JOEM01000015.1, forward strand.
CGCCCCGGCGAGCACCTCACGGGCGACCTCGTACACATCGCCCTCGACGCAGCCCCCGGAGACGCTGCCGAGCACGGTGCCCGCCGCGTCGACCACCATGACGGCGCCCGGGTCGCGGGGCGCGCTGCCGTGCACGGCGACGACGGTCGCCAGGGCGAGGGGCGTACCGGCGGCGCAGCGGGCCCGGAGGCCGGGCAGGATGTCGTGCACCCTGTCAGCATCCGCCGTCCCCGGGCGGGGCGCACGGCCAGGACGTACGTCAGTGGGAGCGGTCGTACGCGGCGATCAGCTCGCTGCACCGCTTCACGTCGCCGGCCATCGCCACCAGGAGGTCGTCGATCGTGTCGAACTTCAGCATGCCGCGTACGTACGCGAGGAAGTCGACGGCCACGTGCAGCCCGTACAGGTCCAGGCCGACGCGGTCGATCGCGTACGCCTCGACCGTCCGCTCGGTGCCGTCGAACTGCGGGTTGGTGCCGACGGAGATCGCGGCGGGCATCGACTCGCCCGCCACCTCCAGCCAGCCCGCGTAGACGCCGTCGGCGGGGATCGCGGTGTGCGGGAGGGTCTCCACGTTGGCCGTGGGGAAGCCCAGTTCGCGGCCGCGCTGGGCGCCGCGGACCACGATGCCCTCGACGCGGTGCGGGCGGCCGAGGATCTCGGCGGCGCCGGCGACGTCGCCCTCGGAGACCAGCCGGCGGGTGAGGGTGGAGGAGAACGGCTGGCCGCCGCCCGCCTCACCGGTCACGAACAGGTCGATGACCTCGACGGTGTAGTCGTAGGTGGCGCCCAGCTCGGTCAGCAGCGCGACGTTCCCGGCGGCCTTGTGGCCGAAGCGGAAGTTGGGGCCCTCGATGACGGCCTTGGCGTGCAGCTTGTCGACGAGGACCTTCACGATGAAGTCGGCGGGCGACAGCTTCGAGAACTCCGCGGTGAACGGCAGGATCAGCACCGCGTCCACGCCCAGCTCCGCCATGAGTTCGGCGCGGCGGTGGTGCGGGGCGAGCAGCGGCGGGTGGCTGCCGGGGCGGACGACCTCGCTGGGGTGCGGGTCGAAGGTGACGACGACGGACGGAACGCCCAGCTCACGGGCGCGCTCGACGGCCCGGCCGATGATCAGCTGGTGTCCGCGGTGCACGCCGTCGTAGGAGCCGATGGTGACGACGCTGCGTCCCCAGTCCTGGGGGATGTCCTCCAAGCCACGCCAGCGCTGCACTGTGACCGCTCCTCGCCCGAACCTGTGTACGTGTGTATGTATGCCGATTACGCAGGTCTAAGACTGCCATGCTCACGCCCCGCCGCCTGCATCGGCATCGGCATCGCCCGACGTGATGTCTCCAACGCCTCCACCGTGCGCCGGGCGCTGGGGCCCACCACGGCCGCCCACTCCTGCGGGGCGTCGGCGAGCCAGCGGATGACGAGGGCGGCGAATCCGGGCACGTCCCGGGCGAGCTCGACGAGGCGGCGGTCGAAGCGGGCGGCGCCCTCGGGGGTGCGGACGAGGAGCATGCCGGTGCGGTGGACGAGGGCGCGCGTACGGATCTCCGGGCGGGCCTGCGCCCCTGCTGCCGCGGCCTGGAGGAGGACGTCCAGGACGTCCGGGTCCCGGCCGGTGGTCTGCTCGAACTCCAGCAGGACCTCCAGCAGCTCGGCCCGCAGCGGCCGGGAGGCGGTGGACCCGGCCCCGGCGAGCACCCGGGCCAGTGCGGCGCGTACGGGGGGTGGGGCGGGGCGGTCCCTGAGGAGTCCGGTGACCAGGGGGAGGAGCAGGGCGCGGGCGGCGGGGCCGTGTTCGAGGCGGAGGTCGACGTACTCGGCGGCGTGGGTGCCGTCCTCGGGGTGGGCGTCGATGTACTCGCGTACGAGCCCGGCGACGTGCAGCGCGAGCGCGGGCGTGTCGAGCCCGGCCAGGGCCCGCAGGACCGCCGCCGCGCCGTCGCCGGGGCGGGCCAGGCGGGCGCGGAGGGCGGCGAGCACCGGCTCGGGGTGGAGGGGGAAGACCTCGGCGAGCAGCTCCACGGGGAGGCGGGGGTCGCCGTGGGCGAAGAGGCGGAGCGCCTGCGGGAGGTGGCGGCCCCGGCTCTTGGGGTCCCGGACGAGGAGGGTGAGGGCGGCGGCGTGGAGGCCGGCGTCGTCGGGGCGGGCGAGCAGCTCCGAGGCGGCCGAGCGGAGCAGGGCCCGGTCGCCCTCGGCGGTGATCCGGGGCTGGAGGAGTCCGGCGTACCTGGCGGCGGCGGAGCGGCGGGCCGGGCGGTCCTCGTCTCGGGCCCAGCGCTCGACGGCCCGGCAGAGCGCGGTGGGCTCGTCCTCGGCGAGGGCGGCGAGCAGCTCTCCGGCCCGGGTGTGCGGGGTGGCGACCAGGGCGTCGGTGAGGTCGTCGACGGCCAGGTCGCGGCGGGCGTGGAGCAGTGCCTGCGCGGCGGCGGCCACGGTGGGGCGCAGGCCCTCGTCCGGCGCGTCGGAGCCGCCGATCAGGAGCGGGCGTTCGTCGGTGAACCAGCGGCAGAGCAGCGGCAGGACGACGGGGGCGTTGAGCGTGAGGCGGCGGGCCACGGCGTCCAGGTACCGCTCGTCGCCGTCGGTGCGGGGCACACCGTCGGCGGGGACGAGGCGGCGCAGGAGGTCGATCCGGTCCTCCTCGGGCAGCCGGAGCCGCCGCCAGAACCAGGGCCCGAACTCCCCGTACGCCCCCGGTGCCGCCGGTCCCCCGGCGGCGTCGGCCGCGCGGCGGGTGATGCGCCCGGCGAGGACCCGCAGGACGCCGAGGTACGGGCGGGCGTCGGGCACCCGGAGCAGGCTGCCGCCGAGGAGGTGGGCCGCCCACCAGGCGGCGTCCTCGCCGCGGGGGCCTTCACCGTGGTGTCCGTCCGCCCACAGCCGGTCCAGCGCCTCGATCAGGTCGGCCATCCGGTGCGCGAGCGCGGCGGTGCCCTGGCGGCGGCCGAGGAGCACCATCGCCTGGATCACCGGCCCGATCCGGTGCCGGGGCACGGGCAGGGAACGCGGCTCCCCCTCGACCCCGGCGCTCGGCAGGCGCACCACCGCCCCGCTCCCCCGGTGCCAGCGGTGCACCAGCGAGCGCAGCGCCGCGTCCAGGTCCAGATGGGCGCCCTGCACCCAGTCGCCCAGCTCCTCGTGGGCGAAGCGGTAGCCGGCCCCGGCGGGCACGAGGAGCCCCTCCGTCAGCACGGCCGAGGCCCACCCGGTGCGCCAGGGGAAGACCTCCTCGAACGCCTCCCGGTCCAGCTCCCCCTGCCCCGGGCCCAGACAGCGCCGGGCCGCCTCGTGGACCTGGCCCGCGACCCGGGCGGCCAGCCGGCGTACGGCGGTGCCCCGGGGCTGTTCACCGGCGGCGGCCGCGATCCGGACCGCGATGCGCACGCACATGAGGTCCAGGTGGGCGCCGAAGACGTCCTCGGTGTCGGGGCGGCCCGGGACGCCGGGCGGCAGGGCCTCGCGGACCTCGGCGAGCAGCCGCAGGGTGAGCGGGTGCCGGTCGTGGCCGGGGGCGAGGGCGTGCGGCGGGATACCGAGGCGCTCCTTGGCCCGGTCGGCCTGGTCGGGGGTGAGGTCGGCCAGGCGCAGGGACGGCGGCAGCGCCCGGGCGGGGCGGTGGGGGCGGTGCAGGGCTCCGGGCGGATAGAGGGCACCCGCCGTCTCCCAGTGCTCGGGGCGGCAGGCGACGACGAGCCGGACGCCGTGCTCCCGCAGCCAGCCGGCGGTGTTCGCCGTCCACTCGGGGAGCCGGTGGGCCAGCAGCGGGGGCATCTCCTCGGGGCCGTCCAGGACCACGAGGAGGGGGTGGCCCGCGTCGGCGGCGAGCGCGGCGATCCGTTCCGCGGTGGCCGTCGCCATGTCGCCGAGGGCCCCGGCGGCGGCGACGATGCGGGCCGAGCGGGTCAGCGTACGGTCCGCCGCTTCGGCGACCGAGGTGTCGTCGGCGAGCAGGTCGGCGCCGCGCAGCCAGAGCGTGGGGGCGGGCGCCGCGCCGTCGGCCCGGCGGGCGGCAAGGGCGGCCAGCTCGGTGGTGCGGCCGGTGCCGGGTCCGCCGACGAGGCCCAGGACCGTGCCGGTACCGGTGGCGAAGGCGGCGAACTCCGCGTGGATGTCCTCGCGCTCGACGGGTGCGGTACGTGCCTTCGGACCGTCCGCCGAGCCGACGGAGGTGGCGGTGAGCTGGAGGGCCCCGGCGAGGTTGAGGTCGGGGCCGTAGGCGGGGGCGGCGGTGGCGTTGCGCGCGAGGAGGGCGTCGAGGGCGGGGTCGGCGCCGCGCGGGACGGGGAGGGCGAGCCCCGCGGCCTCGTACGGGGTGGTGAGGGCGGTGCACAGGAGGCCGAGGACCGCGCCCGTGGCCGGGTCGGTGACCGGTCCGCCGATGGCCGCCCCGCCGGAGCGCAGGGCGTCGCGCCCGTCGGTGCCGAGGGCCAGCTCCAGGGCGGCCGGGACGGGGTGCCCGCAGCCGTCCGGTGCGGTGTAGGTGGCGGGGGCCGTGCCGAGGACCCGGGCCTCGCGGCGGCCGTGGGCGGCGATCCCGACGTAACTGCCGGGCTCGATCCGCTCCCGTACGGCGATGGGCAGCGGCTCCACGCCGAGGGTTCCGGAGCCGCCCGTACGCAGGAGGGCGAGGCCGAGGGCGGGCAGCGCGGTGATGTCGTCGGGGCCGACGGAACAGGTGCGGCCGTCGGTGCCGTGGAGGAGGTACGGGCCGGGGGCGGCGGTGGCCTGGTGGGCGGTGACGACCGTGCCGCGGTCGTCCGCGACGAAGCCCGTCCCCCGCGGCCGGCCGGCCTGATCACAGATTCTCACCAGCGTCGACCGGTCCCCACTGCCCATGGTCCGACGGTAGGCCGCCGGTGATCTCCAGGAGCGCACGGACGGGGAACGCGCCCCCCGCGCCCCCGGTATTCACTCCGAGCGCCCGTCCGATGGGGTGAATAGCCGTGTCCTGGCGGAGCAGAGATGGTCCCGGGGTGGGGAAGGTGGAGCGGGCACCGGGTGGGGGGTGGTGCCCGCTCCACACACCGAGCGGGAGCGGTTCAGGCGAAGACGGCGAGGCTCTTGGCCTTGCCCTTCTCCTCCTCGACGAGCACGAGGAACGTCCCGTCGGGCCCGAAGACCGCGACCGGCCCCGGCGGGCAGGCGGGCATGTCCAGCCGTACGCCGTTGAGGAGCAGCTTGGCGCGCTTCTCGTCGACGTCCCAGCGGGAGAAGGCGGAGGCGGCCGCCTCGGCGACGGGCATCACCGTCAGCTCCTCCTGGTGCTGGTCCAGGGTGCGGGCCGCGTCCAGTCCGTACGGGCCGACCCGGGTGCGGCGCAGGGCCGTCAGATGGCCGCCGACGCCGAGTCCGGCACCGAGGTCCCGGGCCAGCGCGCGGATGTACGTCCCCGAGGAGCAGACGACGGAGACGACCAGGTCCATGACCGGGGTGCCGTCCTCGGCGACGGCCTCGCGGACGTCGTAGACGTTGAAGGAGGAGACGGTCACCGGGCGGGCCGGGATCTCGAACTCCTCGCCGCCGCGCACCCGCGCGTAGGACCGCTTGCCGTCGATCTTGATGGCGCTGACCTTGGACGGGACCTGCATGATCGCGCCGCTCAGGGCCGCCACTCCGGCGTCGATGGACTCGCGGGTCACGCCGGACGCGTCGGTGGAGGAGGTGATCTCACCCTCGGCGTCGTCCGTGACGGTGTCCTGGCCGAGCCGGATCGTGCCCAGGTACTCCTTCTCGGTCAGCGCGAGGTGGCCGAGCAGCTTGGTGGCCCGCTGGACGCCGAGCACGAGGACTCCGGTCGCCATCGGGTCGAGGGTTCCGGCGTGGCCGACGCGGCGGGTGCGGGCGATGCCGCGCATCTTGGCCACGACGTCGTGCGAAGTGAAGCCGGACGGCTTGTCGACGATGACAAGGCCGTCCGGCGTGGTGGTCTGCTCGGTCATGCGGAGGCGGGGCCCTCGTTCTTGTCGGTCGAGCCGGGGGTCTCCGCCTCGTCGTCCTCGTCCTCGGGCTTGCGGTACGGGTCGGCGTCGCCGGCGTACTTCGCGCCCGTGGAGACCTCGCGCACCTCGGCGTCCTTGGCGCGCGCCTTGTCGAGGAGGTCCTCGATGGTGCGGGCGTTGTCCGGGAGGGCGTCCGGGACGAAGGCCAGGCTCGGCGTGAACCGGACCCCGGTCTGCCGGCCGACCTCGGAGCGGAGGACGCCCTTGGCGCTCTCCAGCGCCGCGGCGGAGGCCGCGCGCTCCTCGTCGTCGCCGTAGACCGTGTAGAAGACCGTGGCCTCCCGCAGGTCGCCGGTGACCCGGGCGTCCGTGATCGTCACGAATCCCAGCCGCGGATCCTTGATTCGCCGGTCCAGGGTCTCCGCGACCACGACCTGGATGCGATCGGCCAGCTTGCGGGCCCGCGCGTTGTCGGTCACCGGTCCGTCACTCTTCCTTCTGATTTCGCTTGCGTGTCAGTCTTCGTCACTGTGCAGCCGCCGTCTCACCGAGAGCAGCTCCACCTCGGGGCGGGCGGCCACCAGCCGCTCGCACCGGTCCAGCACGTCCGTCAGGTGTCCGGTGTCACCGGAGACCACGGCAAGGCCGATCTCGGCCCTGCGGTGGAGATCCTGCCCGCCGGTCTCCGCCGCACTCACCGCGTACTTGCGCTGGAGTTCGGCGACGATCGGACGGACGACGGAGCGTTTCTCCTTCAACGACCGTACGTCGCCGAGGAGCAGATCGAAGGACAGGGTCCCCACATACATGTGTGTCCGGATGTCCCGCCGGTTCGGGTTCGTGCCCCGCCAGAGCTTGGCGGGAACATCAGAACCGTACCGGAACGGCCGGGGCCGATCGACGGAAATACGACCCGTCGACCGGCCCCGACCGTGGTGGCCGGGTTCCGGGGGCGAACCCCCGGAACCCGGTCAGATCTCTGCGGATCAGCCTCGCGGCTTCTCGCGCATCTCGTACGTCGCGATGACGTCGTCGATCTTGATGTCGTTGAAGTTTCCGAGGTTGATACCGCCCTCGAAGCCTTCGCGGATCTCGGTGACGTCGTCCTTGAAGCGGCGCAGACCGGAGATGTTGAGGTTCTCCGCGATGACCTTGCCATCGCGCAGCAGGCGCGCCTTGGTGTTGCGCTTGACCTCGCCGGAGCGGACCAGCACACCGGCGATGTTGCCCAGCTTGGACGAGCGGAAGATCTCGCGGATCTCCGCCGTGCCGAGCTCGACCTCTTCGTACTCCGGCTTGAGCATGCCCTTGAGGGCCGCTTCGATCTCTTCGATCGCCTGGTAGATGACCGAGTAGTACCGGACGTCCACGCCTTCGCGCTCGGCCATCTGCTCGGCACGCCCTGCGGCGCGCACGTTGAAGCCGATCACGATGGCGTCGGAACCCGTCGCCAGGTTGATGTCCGACTCGGTGACCGCACCCACACCGCGGTGCAGGACCCGGATGTCGACCTCTTCACCGACGTCGAGCTGGAGCAGCGAGGACTCGAGAGCCTCCACCGAACCGGACGCGTCGCCCTTGATGATGAGGTTGAGCTCCTGGACCAGACCGGCCTTGAGCGCCTCGTCCAGGTTCTCCAGGGAGAACCGGACACCCTTGCGGGCGAAGTTGGCGTTGCGCTCACGGGCGGCACGCTTCTCGGCGATCTGACGGGCCGTACGGTCCTCGTCGACGACCAGGAAGTTGTCGCCGGCGCCCGGGACGTTGGTGAGACCGAGGACCAGGACGGGGGTCGAGGGACCCGCTTCCTGCACGTTCTGACCGTTGTCGTCGAGCATGGCGCGGACTCGGCCGTAGGCGTCGCCCACGACCATCGTGTCACCGATGCGCAGCGTTCCGCGCTGGACCAGGACGGTCGAGACGGCACCACGGCCGCGGTCGAGGTGGGACTCGATCGCAATACCCTGCGCGTCCTGCTCCGGGTTGGCCCGCAGGTCCAGCGAGGCGTCGGCGGTGAGGACGACGGCCTCCAGGAGCGCCTCGATGTTGAGGCCCTGCTTGGCGGAGATGTCGACGAACATGGTGTCGCCGCCGTACTCCTCGGCCACCAGACCGAACTCGGTGAGCTGACCGCGCACCTTGGTCGGGTCGGCACCCTCGACGTCGATCTTGTTGACCGCGACCACGATCGGCACCTCGGCCGCCTTGGCGTGGTTCAGCGCCTCGATCGTCTGGGGCATCACACCGTCGTTGGCCGCCACCACGAGGATCGCGATGTCGGTCGACTTCGCACCACGTGCACGCATGGCGGTGAACGCCTCGTGACCCGGGGTGTCGATGAAGGTGATCTTGCGGTCCTCACCGTTGACCTCGGAGGAGACCTGGTACGCACCGATGTGCTGCGTGATGCCGCCGGCCTCGCCCGCGACGACGTTCGTCTTGCGGATCGCGTCCAGCAGTCGGGTCTTACCGTGGTCGACGTGACCCATGACGGTCACGACCGGCGGACGGGAGACCAGGGCCTCTTCGCCGCCCTCGTCCTCGCCGAACTCGATGTCGAAGGACTCGAGCAGCTCGCGGTCCTCCTCCTCGGGGCTGACGATCTCCAGGACGTAGTTCATCTCGTCCGCGAGAAGCCGGAGCGTCTCGTCGGAGACGGACTGCGTCGCCGTGACCATCTCGCCGAGGTTCATCATCACGGCGACGAGCGACGCCGGGTTGGCGTTGATCTTCTCCGCGAAGTCGGTGAGCGAGGCACCGCGCGACAGCCGGACAGCCTGTCCGTTGCCGCGAGGCAGCATGACGCCGCCGACGGACGGGGCCTGCATGGCCTCGTACTCCTGGCGCCTCTGCCGCTTCGACTTACGGCCACGACGCGCCGGACCGCCGGGACGGCCGAACGCACCCTGCGTGCCGCCACGGCCACCGGGACCACCCGGACGACCGCCGAAGCCGGGACGGCCGCCGAAGCCGCCGCCACCACCGGGACGACCGGCACCGCCGCCGCCACCACCGGGACCGGCCGGACGGCCTGCGAAGCCGCCGCCACCGCCACCGCCGGGACGACCGGCGAAGCCGCCGCCGCCACCGGGACGACCGGCACCGCCGCCACCGGGGCGACCGCCACCGGCACCGGGACCACGGCCACCGCCGGGGCCGCCACCGGGACGCGGGCCGGCAGCGGGACGCTGCGGCATCATGCCCGGGTTCGGCCGGTTACCGGCGGGACCGCCGCCGGGACGCGGGGCCTGCGGGCGGGGCATGCCGCCCGGAGTGGGACGGGCACCGCCCTGACCCTGACCGCCCTGGGGGCGCGGGGCGCCGCCGGGGCCGCCCTGGGGACGCGGGGCGCCGGGGCGCTCCGAGCCGCCACCGGGGCGCGGGGCACCGCCGGGACGGGGCGCCGAGGGGCGCGCCATGCCGGTGGAACCGCCGGAGGTGAAGGGGTTGTTGCCCGGACGGGGACCGGCCGGACGGGCGCCGCCGGGGCGCGGTGCGCCCTGGCCGGCGGGACGTGCGGGGCGGTCTCCGCCACGCTCGCCGCCACGGCCGCCGTCACGCTGGCCACCGTCGCGGGCGCCACCGTCACGCTGACCGCCGGCCGGAGCCGGACGGGCAGGGCCACCGGCAGGACGCGGTCCCGGGGAGGCCGCGGGACGCGGGGCCTGGGGCTGCTGGGGGGCGGCCGGCTGGGCCGGAGCCGGTGCCGAGAACTCGGCGGCCGGGACCGGGGTCACCGGGGCCGCCTTCGGCGCGGGCTTCGGGCCCGGACGGGGGCCCGCCGACGGCGCGGAAGGCGCCGCGGGGGTGCTGGTCTCCGGGGCCTCGGCAGCGGCCGGCTTGGCAGCCGGTACGCCGGGCTTCGGGGCAGCGGGACGTGCCGCAGCGGCCGGGGAGGGCGCTGCGGGCTTCGCGGGCGTCGCCTTGCGGGGCGCGCCAGGCTTGGCAGCGGACTTGCCGGCGTTGCCGCCGGGCCCCTGCAGTGCGTCGGTCAACTTACGTACAACCGGCGCCTCGATCGTCGAGGACGCCGAACGGACGAATTCACCGAGTTCTTGGAGCTTGGCCATGACGACCTTGCTCTCGACGCCGAACTCCTTGGCGAGTTCGTATACCCGGACCTTAGCCACTTCGCTCCTTTTAGGTCCGGGTTACCGCCGGACCGTCGCTACTTCATGGGCGTACTCATCGCGTACTCATCGAGTGCTCATCGCAATCTCGACCTACTTCCAACTCGCGAGGTACCTGACCGCACGGGGACCCGTGCCGTTCACGTTCTTTCTTACGGTGTCACCCGCTCGACGAACCGCGTGAGTGCCGCGGTGTCGAACGGCCCCTTGGCCTTGAAGGCCCTGGGGAACGCCCGGCGGCGAACCGCCAGGTCGAGACAGACAGAGGTGGGGTGCACATAAGCACCCCGGCCGGGCAGCGTACCGCGTGGATCAGGGGCGCAGGCGCCCTCGTCCACCACGATGCGCAGCAGCTCGCTCTTGGCCGCTCGCTCCCGGCATCCCACACAGGTTCGCTCGGGGCAAGCGCGGGCTTGCGTCCGGCCAGACACGTTTAAGTCTACCTCCCCGCACCGACCTCACCCCTTTGGGGCAAAAATCGAACGGATGTTGTCGTGATCTCAGCGGCGTACGGCCAAGATCTATTCCCTGGAGCGGCTCCGGGTCAACGCCTTTCCGAGCGCTCCCGGGCCCGCTCGGCCCGCTCGCGGTCGGCGTTCTCGCGCTCCTCGTCCGTCTCGGTGTCGGGACGGATGTCGATGCGCCAGCCGGTGAGGCGGGCGGCGAGGCGGGCGTTCTGGCCCTCCTTGCCGATCGCCAGCGAGAGCTGGTAGTCCGGCACGGTGACGCGGGCGGAGCGGGCGCCGAGGTCGACGACCTCGACCTTGCTCACCCGGGCGGGCGAGAGCGCGTTGGCGACCATCTCGGCCGGGTCGTCCGACCAGTCCACGATGTCGATCTTCTCGCCGTGCAGCTCGGCCATGACATTGCGCACACGGCTGCCCATCGGGCCGATGCAGGCGCCCTTGGGGTTCAGGCCGGCGCGGGTGGAGCGCACGGCGATCTTGGTGCGGTGACCGGCCTCGCGGGCGATGGCCTCGATGACCACGGAGCCGTCCGCGATCTCGGGGACCTCCAGCGCGAAGAGCTTCTTCACCAGGTTCGGGTGGGTGCGCGAGAGCGTCACCGACGGGCCGCGGACGCCCTTGGCGACCCGGACGACATACGTACGCAGGCGCAGGCCGTGGGTGTACTCCTCGCCCGGGACCTGCTCCTGCACCGGAAGGATGGCTTCGAGCTTGCCGATGTCGACCAGGACGTTCTTGGGGTCCTTGCCCTGCTGGACGAGGCCCGTGACGACATCCCCCTCGTGGCCGGCGTACTCCCCGAAGGTCTTGTCGTCCTCGGCGTCGCGGAGCCGCTGCAGGATGACCTGCTTGGCGGTGGTCGCGGCGATCCGGCCGAACCCGGAGGGGGTGTCGTCGAACTCCTTGGGCTCCTGGCCCTCCTCGAGGTCGGCCGGGTCCTCCTTGGCCCACACGGTGACGTGGCCGTTCTCGTCGAGCTTCACGCGCGCCCGGCGGTGGCTGCCGTCGGTGCGGTGGTAGGCGATGAGGAGCGCCGACTCGATCGCCGCGACGAGCACGTCGAAGGGGATCTCCTTGTCCTGCGCCAAGCCCTTCAGAAGCTTCACATCGATGTCCACGGCTACGCCTCCTCTTCCTTCTTGTCCTTGCGGTTGAATTCGATCTCCACGCGCGCCTTGGCGATCTCGTCGAAGGCGAGGCGGCGGGACGTGGGCTTGCGGCCCTTGACGCCGGGCACTTCGAGGTCCAGCCCGTCCTCGTCGACGGCGAGGATGCGGGCGACCAGCTCACCGGAGCCGTCGGCGGCAAGGTGGAAGCGGGCCAGCCGGCCGGTGGCGCGTACGTAGTGGCGGGGCTCGGAGAGCGGACGCTCGGCCCCCGGGGAGCTGACTTCGAGGACGTACTCGCCCTCGCCCATCACGTCGGTCTCGTCCAGCTTCTCGGAGATCGCGCGGCTCAGCTCCGCGCAGGTGTCCAGCTCCACGCCCTCGTCGGAGTCCACGATGACCCGCAGCACTCCACGTCGGCCGGCCCGGGACACCTCGATCTCCTCGAGGTCCAGCTGCTGCGCGCTGACGAGCGGTTCCAGCAACCCGCGCAGCCTCTCGCTCTGGGTGGTGCTCATCCGGGTGACTCCTCGGCCGCGTGTGCTGTTGTGGGGATCGTCGTGTGTCAGGTCAAAGGGTATCCGGTCGCCAGGGGTGTTGCCGTCCGCCTGCCTTGTCACCGCGGGTACGCTCGCCTGCGGTGATCACTTCAGGACAGATCCTGTCAGGATCGGTCCCGGCCCGAAGGAGAAACGTGCGGCGCACGGGGACGACCCGCAGGGGGGCGCTCACCGCGACGGGGGCTCTCGCACTGGGTGCGGTGCTGACCGGCTGCGGGGACGACGACAAGAGCCAGGGCCGGAACGGGCCCGTCCGCACCGAGGCCGAGGCGGTCCGGGTGGAGAAGGCCCTGCGGACGGCGGCGGCGCGCACCGCCGCCCTGACGCTCGCCCACTACGACTTGGCCGCCGAGGCCCATCCGGCGCTCGCGGAGGGCCTGGCGCCCCTGCGGACCGCCGTACGGGAGCACGCCAAGGCCCTGTCGGCGGGTGCCCGGAAGGCCGCGGCCCCGCCCGCACCCGGTCCCGTGTCAGCCGACGCGCGGGCCGCGGTGAAAGAGCTGGCCGCCGCCGAGCGCCGCCGGGCCGACTACCACGCCGAGGCCCTGCTCACCGCGGAACCGGAGCTGGCGCGGCTGCTGGCCTCGGTGGCCGCGGCCGCTGCGGTCCACGCGTACCTGCTGACCGAGCTGGCCAAGGAGACCGCGTCATGACCCTTCCCGCCGAGGACGAAGCCTCCTCCCCCGCCCTCACCGCCACGCAGACCGCGCTGGCCGCCGAACACGCGGCCGTCTACGGGTACGGGGTGCTCGGCGGCCGGATCACCGGGAAGCGGCGCACCGAGGCGAGCGCGGCGTACGACGGGCACCGCGCGCGCCGGGACGCGCTGATGCGCACCGTGCGTGACCTGGGCGGTGCGCCGGTCGCCGCCGACGCCGCGTACGCTCTCCCCTTCGCAGTTACCGACACCGCGTCGGCACTGCGCCTCGCCGCCGTCCTGGAGGACCGGGTGGCGGGCGTGTACTCCGATCTCGTACGGGCCACCGAAGGGCCCGCGCGCGCCGACGCGGCGGGCGCACTGCGGGAGGCGGCCGTGCGGGCGGCCCGCTGGCGGGGCGGCAACGTAGCCTTTCCGGGGCTCGCCGAGCGGGCTCCGGGCGCCGGTCCGGCCGAGAAGACGGGTCCGGTGGAGGCCGCGGGAGCCGACGGCACGGCCTGACGAAGGACGGAAAGGGAACAACGGACGTATGGGTTTCGAACCGCCGCAGCGCCTGGTGCGCGCGCTCGGCGAGATGTACGGGGACGGTGCGGCGGCCGAGTGGCTGGACCGCCTCCCCACGCTCACCGAACAGGCGATCGAGGCCGCCGGGCCGGACCTCACCGTGGAGCGGGTGGCCGCCCCCGGCGGGCGCAGCGCCCTGGTGCTCCTGGTCCGGCAGGCCGACGGGACCCCGGCCGCGCTGAAGATCGCCCCGCCGCGCGCCGAACCGGAGCACGAGCGGGCGGCGCTGGCGCACTGGAACGGCTGGGGCGCGGTGAAGCTGCTGGACGCCCCGGAGACCGACGCGTCCGGGGCGCTGCTGCTGGAGCGGCTGCACCATGAGGTGTCGCTGCGTTCGCTGCCGGAGGCCAAGGCGTTCCTGGAGGCGGCGGGTACGGTCCGGCGGCTCTGGGTGGAGCCGCCCGCCGGGCACCCCTTCGAGACCGTGGCCGAGCGGACGGGGCGGCAGACGGAGGGCATGCGGGCGGCGGCCGAGGCCGACCCGGAGCTGGCCCCGCTGGTGGACGCGGCCCTCGCGGCCCGTACGGAACTGGTCGAGGGCTCCCCCGAACTCCTCCTCCTGCACGGCAACTTCCGGCAGAGCAAGGTGCTCTCCGGCGAACGCGCGCCCTGGCTGACGGTGGGTCCGGAGCCGCTGGTGGGCGAACGCGCCTACGACCTGGCGCGGCTGGTGCGGGACCGGGTGGAGGATCTGATCGCCTCGCCGGGCGGCCCGGTGACGGCGCGGCGGCGGGTCAAGAGGCTGGCGGAGTCGCTGGAGGTGGACCAGGCGCGGCTGCACGGCTGGACGCTGTTCCGGGCGGTCGAGTCGGGGACCCGTGCGCTGGCCGAGGGGCGGCGGCAGATGGGCGAGGTCAACCTGGAGTTCGCGGGCTGGCTGTAGACCGTACCCGGCGTACGAGGAGGGCCCCCGCACACGGTGTGCGGGGGCCCTCCTCGTACGTACGCGATCTACGCGATCAGCCCAGGTCGGCCGTGAGGCGGGCGATCGCCTCGTCGACCGTCAGCTCCTCGCGCTCGCCGGTGCGGCGGTCCTTGAGCTCCAGGACGCCGTCGGCGGAGCGGCGGCCGGCGACCAGGATCTTGGGCACGCCGATCAGCTCGGAGTCGGTGAACTTCACACCGGGCGAGACGCCGGGGCGGTCGTCGACCAGGACGCGCAGGCCCGCCGCGTTGAGCTTCTCCGAGACGTCGAGGGCCAGCTCCGTCTGGAGGGCCTTGCCCGCGGCGACGACGTGGACGTCGGCCGGGGCGACCTCGCGGGGCCAGCACAGGCCCTTGTCGTCGGCGGTCTGCTCGGTGAGCGCGGCCACCGCGCGGGAGACGCCGATGCCGTACGAGCCCATCGTGACGCGGACCGGCTTGCCCTGCTGGCCCAGCACGTCGAGCTGGAAGGTGTCGGCGTACTTGCGGCCGAGCTGGAAGATGTGGCCGATCTCGATGGCGCGGTCCAGGGTGAGGCCGGTACCGCACTTGGGGCAGGGGTCGCCCTCCTCGACCACGACGACGTCGAGGTACTGGTCGACCTCGAAGTCACGGCCCGCGACGACGTTCTTGGCGTGCTTGCCGTCCTTGTTGGCGCCGGTGATCCAGGCGGTGCCGGGGGCGACGCGGGGGTCGGCGAGGTAGCGGACCTTCTCCAGGCCCTGGGGGCCGACGTAGCCGCGTACGAGATCGTCACGGCCGACGAAGTCCTCGGCGGTGACCAGCTCGACGACGGCGGGCGCCAGGTGCTCGCCGAGCTTGCCGAGGTCGACCTCTCGGTGACCGGGGACGCCGACGGCGACGATCTCGCCGTCCACCTTGACCAGCAGGTTCTTCAGGGTGGCCGAGGCGGGGACGCCCAGGTGCGCGGCGAGGGTCTCGATGGTCGGGGTGTCGGGGGTGTCCAGCTCCTCGACCGCGCCGTGCGCCGAGCCGTCGACCGGGGCGAGCGCGAAGGTCACGGCCTCGGTGTTGGCGGCGTAGTCGCAGTTCGGGCAGTCCGCGAAGGTGTCCTCACCGGCGGCGGCGGGCGCCAGGAACTCCTCGGAGGCCGAGCCGCCCATCGCGCCGGAGACGGCGGAGACGATGCGGTGGTCGAGGCCGAGGCGCTCGAAGATCTTGATGTACGCGGCCCGGTGCAGCGCGTAGGAGTGCGCGAGGCCCTCGTCGGTGGTGTCGAAGCTGTACGAGTCCTTCATCTGGAACTCGCGGCCGCGGAGCACACCGGAGCGGGGGCGCGCCTCGTCGCGGTACTTCGTCTGGATCTGGTAGAGCATCACCGGCAGGTCCTTGTAGGACGTGCACTGGTCCTTGACGGTCTGGGTGAAGATCTCCTCGTGGGTCGGGCCGAGGAGGTAGTCGCCGCCCTTGCGGTCCTGGAGGCGGAAGAGCAGGTCGCCGTACTCCTCCCAGCGGCCGGACGCCTCGTAGGGCTCCTTGGGCAGCAGGGCGGGGAGCAGGACCTCCTGGGCGCCGATGGCGTCCATCTCCTCGCGCACGACGTTGGAGATGTTGTCCAGGACCTTCTTGCCGAGCGGCAGCCAGGACCAGATGCCGGCCGCGTTGCGGCGCACGTACCCGGCGCGGACCAGCAGCTTGTGGCTGAGCGTCTCGGCGTCCGCCGGGTCGTCGCGCAGTGTCTTGATCATCAATCGGGACATGCGCTGGACCTGGGCCATGATGAACTCCTGCTCGCAAGGGTGGTGAGCCCGAGGTTAGCCGGGGGGTGCGGGCAGGCGGAAATCCATTCAGCCCTGGGGCCTCTGGAGCGGAAGAGGCGCACCCATGACCGCGTACGGCAGCGGGGCGCTGGGGAAGACCACCTGGCGGGCCAGGTCGCGGTAGCCGAGCGCGCGGTAGAGGGCGCGGGCGGGGCTGTCCCGGTCGATCGCGGAGAGGATCGAGCGGGGGTGCGGGACGGCGTCGGTGATGCCGGTGATCAGGGTGCGGCCGATGCCGTGCTGCTGGTGGTCGGGGTGGACGTGGAGCTCGGTGATGACGAAGGAGTCGTCGAGCCAGCCGTCGGAGCCGGTGGCCCGGAGGTAGGGCTCGACGACGGTGGACCACCAGTGGGCGCGGTCGTTGGGCAGCCCGTAGACGAAGCCGACGAGCCGCCCGTCGGGGGTGAGGGCGCCGAGCGCGCGGGCCTCGGGGTGGTCGAGGTGGCGCAGGACGATGTGGCGGCGTACGTCGATCTCGTCCTGGCTGAGTCCGAAGGCCGCCGCCTGGACGTGGAGGGCTTCGTCGACGCGTGTGGCCAGGTCGATGGGGCCGACCTCGATGCCGGGGTGCGCGGGGCCGTTCCCGGTGACTGCTGGTGCCATGCGCGAACCCTACTGGCCGGGGTGGGCGGGCCGGTACGGGCGGGAGGCCGGGAAGCCACCTCCGTAGAGGAAGCTCTCCGTACGGGGTTTCAGAACAGGACGCTCATGAAGGTGCCCGTCTCGCGGAAGCCCACGCGCCGGTAGGCCTTGCGGGCGGGGGCGTTGTAGTCGTTCACGTACAGGCTGACGATGGGGGCGACATCGGCCAGGGCGTAGCGCAGGACGGCGGCCATGCCGGTCTCGGAGAGGCCCTTGCCGCGGTGTTCGGGGGCGACCCAGACGCCCTGGATCTGGCAGGCCTGGGTGGTGGCGGCGCCGATCTCCGCCTTGAAGACGACCTTGCCGTCGTCGATCCGGGCGAAGGAGCGTCCGGCGCCGATGAGTTCGGCGACCCGGGCCTGGTAGAGGAGTCCGCCGTCCCCGGCGAGTGGGGAGATGCCGACCTCCTCGGTGAACATCGCCACGCAGGCCGGCATCAGGATGTCGGTCTCGTCCTTGCGGATGCGGCGGACGAGCGGGTCGGGGGCGATATCGGCGGAGGGGCTCTCGGTGACCATGAGGGGCTGGTTGGCGCGGACCTCGCGGGCGGGGCCCCAGCCCGGCTCCAGGAGTCGCCAGAGCAGGGCGGTGGGTTCGGCGGGGCCGACGATCGAGGAGCAGCGGCGGCCGGCCCGGCGGGCCCGGTCGGCGAAGGCGCGTACGGCTTCCGGCCCGGCGCAGATGGGGACCAGGTTGGCCCCGGCGTAACAGAGGGAGCGGAGCCTTCCGTCGGCGTACCAGCCCCACATCTCGCCGCCCAGGCGCCAGGGGTCGAGCCCCGCGACCTGCACGCGGGACGTGACGAATGCGTTGGCCACGGGCTCGCTCTCCAGGATGGCGAGCGCTGCGCCGAGGTCGCTGGGTTCGAGGACCCGGGTGGTGGTCTGCGTCAACACGAGGGGGCCTCACCATGCGGTCTGCTGATTTCCGCACTGTACCCAACAAGCCTGGAGAACGCTGCCCGGGCCGGGAAGCGGGCTTCCGGACCGGCCATGGACCGGCCACGGCTACGCCGCCGCCCCGCCGGGAACGGGGCCCGGCGGGGCGGTGATGGCGCGGAGGGGCGCAGGTCAGGCGCCGATGGAGACCTGGGGCTCGCCGGAGGCGATGCCGTCCTTCTCCATCTGCTCGGCGATCTTCAGGGCTTCCTCGATGAGGGTCTCGACGATCTTCGACTCGGGCACGGTCTTGATGACCTCGCCCTTGACGAAGATCTGGCCCTTGCCGTTGCCGGAGGCGACACCGAGGTCGGCCTCGCGGGCCTCGCCGGGGCCGTTGACGACGCAGCCCATGACCGCGACGCGCAGCGGGACCTCCATGCCCTCCAGTCCGGCGCTGACCTGGTCGGCGAGCTTGTAGACGTCGACCTGGGCGCGGCCGCAGGAGGGGCAGGAGACGATCTCCAGGCGGCGCTGCTTGAGGTTGAGCGCCTCAAGGATCTGCAGGCCCACCTTGACCTCCTCGGCCGGCGGGGCCGAGAGGGAGACGCGGATGGTGTCGCCGATGCCCTCGGAGAGCAGGGCGCCGAACGCGACGGCCGACTTGATCGTGCCCTGGAACGCCGGCCCGGCCTCGGTGACGCCGAGGTGGAGCGGGTAGTCGCTCTGGGCGGCGAGCTGTCGGTAGGCGTTGACCATGACGACCGGGTCGTTGTGCTTGACGGAGATCTTGATGTCGCCGAAGCCGTGCTCCTCGAAGAGGGACGCCTCCCACAGGGCGGACTCGACGAGGGCCTCGGGGGTGGCCTTGCCGTACTTCTTCAGGAGCCGCGCGTCCAGGGAGCCGGCGTTGACGCCGATCCGGATCGGGGTGCGGGTCTCGGAGGCCGCCTTCGCGATCTCCTTGACCTTGTCGTCGAACTGCTTGATGTTGCCGGGGTTCACGCGGACCGCCGCGCAGCCCGCGTCGATCGCGGCGAAGACGTACTTCGGCTGGAAGTGGATGTCGGCGATCACCGGGATCTGCGACTTGCGCGCGATCGTGGCGAGGGCGTCGGCGTCGTCCTGGGTCGGGCAGGCCACCCGGACGATCTGGCAGCCGGAGGCCGTCAGCTCGGCGATCTGCTGGAGGGTGGCACCGATGTCCGACGTACGTGTCGTCGTCATCGACTGCACGGAAACGGGCGCGTCGCCGCCGACCGCGACCGAGCCGACCTGGATCTGTCGGCTGACCCGTCGGTCGGCGAGCTTGGTCGGAACGGCCGGCATTCCGAGAGAAATCGCAGTCATGCGCTGTGCATCCCCAAGGTGTGGATCAAGGTCCCGATGTCGGCGGGCTCCAGGCTTCGAGGTTACGGCACCGGAGGCGGGACGCACGCACCGTATGGACAAGTCAACCAGATGGTGACCGACCGGACACAACGCGTGTGCCGGGCGGTCACCTCTGGGACGGAAGGGACGACTACTCAGGCAGCCACCCGGACGGTCCCTTATCGGATCATCAGCTGATCTTGACCGGATTCACGATGTCGGCCACCAGGACCAGCAGCGTGAAGCAGATGAAGAGTCCGGCGACCACGTAGGCGACCGGCATCAGCTTCGCCACATCGAACGGGCCCGGGTCCGGGCGCCGGAAGACCTTGGCCAGATTGCGCCGCAGCGACTCCCAGAGCGCACCCGCGATGTGCCCCCCGTCGAGTGGGAGCAACGGCAGCATGTTGAACAGGAACAGCGACAGGTTGAACCCCGCCAGCAGGAACAGCATCATCGCGACCTGGTTCTGGGCCGGGATGTCGAGGTTCATCACCTCGCCGCCGATCCGGGCCGCGCCCACCACACCCACCGGCGAGTCGTCGGCGCGTTCGCCGTCGCTGAAGGCGGCGTCCCACAGGGCCGGGATCTTGGAGGGCAGCGCGATGATCGCGTCGACGCCGTTCTCGATCATGTCGCCCATGCGCACGACGGAGTCGCCGAAGGAGAGCGGCACGATCTCGGTCTGGGCGGCGAAGCCGAGGTAGCCGGCCTTGATGAACTGATCCGGGACGACCTCGCCGTTGCCGTCCTTCTTCGCGACGGCGTTCTCGCGCAGGACGGCGTTGAGGGTGACCTCCTGGCCGCCACGCTCGACGGTGATGGTGGCGGGACCGATGGTGTTGCGGATGCGGTCCGAGAGCGTCGCCCAGTCGTCGACCTTCTGCCCGTCGAAGGCGACGATCTTGTCGCCCTCCTGGAGGCCCGCGGCCTTGGCCGGGGAGACGGGGTCGGTGCCCTTGCAGGTGTCGCGCTTCTCGCTCTGCGAGATGACGCACTGCTGGACGCCCGCGACCTCGGTGGTCTGCGTCTGGAAGCCGAAGGTCATCGCGACGCCCATGAAGATCGCGACCGCGAGGATGAGGTTCATGAACGGGCCGGCGAACATCACGATGACGCGCTTCCACGGCCTGCGCGTGTAGAAGAGCCGCTTCTCGTCGCCGGGTTCGAGCTCCTCGTACGCGGCGGAGCGGGCGTCCTCGATCATGCCGCGCCACGGTGAGGTGGAGCGGGCCTCCAGGCGGCCGTCGGCGCCGGGCGGGAACATCCCGATCATGCGGATGTAGCCGCCGGCCGGGATGGCCTTGATGCCGTACTCGGTGTCGCCCTTCTGCTTCGACCAGAGCGTCGGACCGAATCCGACCATGTACTGCGGGACCCGGATGCCGAACATCTTGGCCGTGGAGAGGTGGCCCAGCTCGTGCCAGGCGATGGAGAACAGCAGGCCCACGACGAAGACGGCGATCCCCAGGACCGTCAGCAGGATCGAGGTCAGACTCATGCGCGCGCCTCCGCTGTCACTTTCGCCGAGAGTTCCCGGGCCCGTGCGCGGGCCCAGGTTTCCGCTTCGAGGACGTCCGCGACGCTGAGCGGGGTTCCCGGGGCGGGGGTGCCGTGTTCGGACACCACAGCGGTGACCGTATCCATGATTCCGTTGAAGGGCAGCTGTCCGGCGAGGAAGGCGTCGACGCACTCCTCGTTGGCCGCGTTGAAGACGGCGGGTGCCGTGGAGCCGAGCGTACCGACATGGCGGGCGAGGCCGACCGACGGGAAGGCCTCGGTGTCCAGCGGGAAGAACTCCCACGTGGACGCCTTCGACCAGTCGAAGGCGGGGGCGGCGTCCGGGACCCGCTCGGGCCAGCCGAGGCCGATGGCGATGGGTCCGCCCATATCGGGCGGGGTGGCCTGGGCGAGCGTGGAGCCGTCGGTGAACTCGACCATGGAGTGCACGTAGGACTGCGGGTGGACCACGACCTCGATGCGGTCGAAGGGGATGTCGTAGAGGAGGTGCGCCTCGATGACCTCAAGACCCTTGTTGACGAGCGTCGCGGAGTTGATCGTGATGACCGGGCCCATCGCCCAGGTGGGGTGGGTCAGGGCCTGCTCGCGGGTGACGTCGGCCAGCTCCTCGCGTGTACGGCCCCGGAAGGGTCCCCCGGAGGCGGTGACGACGAGCTTGCGGACATCGGCGCGGGTGCCGGCGGCGAGCGCCTGGAAGAGCGCGGCGTGCTCGGAGTCGACCGGGATGATCTGGCCGGGGGCGGCGAGCGCCTTCACCAGCGGGCCGCCGACGATCAGCGACTCCTTGTTGGCGAGGGCGAGCGTACGGCCCGCCTTCAGCGCGGCCAGCGTCGGGGCGAGCCCGATGGAGCCGGTGATCCCGTTGAGCACGGTGTGGCAGTCGCTCGCGGCGAGCGTGGCCGCCGCGTCGGGCCCGGCGAGGATCTCGGGGAGCGGCTCCCCGGCCCCGTACCGCTCACGCAGCGCCTCGCGCAGGGCGGGGACCGCGCCCGGGTCGGCGACGGCGACCGTGCTCACCCGCAGCCGGTGGGCCTGCTCGGCGAGGAGGGCGGTCCGGCCGCCGGCGGCCGAGAGCGCGGTGACCCGGAAGCGGTCGGGGTTGCGCAGGACCAGGTCGATGGCCTGGGTGCCGATGGACCCGGTGGAGCCGAGGATCACCAGATCCCGGCGGCCGTCCGCGGTGTCGAAGAGGAGATGCGGATCGGCGAGGGGGGCGGGGCTGTCGCTCATACCCCCCATTGTTGCCGCTCCGGCTGTGCGCGGGGACAGCGCGTCCCGGTGGGGCGGGGATTCGGCGGCTTCGGTACGGAGGGGGCGCGCCGGGTGCACGGGCGCGCCCCCCTTGATGCGCTACGGGGGCGGCGGCTCAGCTGATGCGTTACGGGTGGCGGCTCAGCGGACCGGCCGGTGCCGGTTCTCCTCGGCGGAGGGTCCAGGGGTGGCGTCCGCGATCCAGGGGCCTTCGCCGCTGGGGTCGATGACGCCCTCCTCCAGCCAGGTGTACGTACCGGACAGCACGCCGTCCACCACGCGCCGGTCCAGATCGTCGGTGTTGGACCAGAGCCGCGTGAACAGCTCCTCCACCCTGACCCGGGACTGCCGGCAGAAGGCGTCGGCAAGCTGGTAGGCCTCGCGGCCGTGCTCCCCGGAGCCCCGCAGATGCTCGGCGCGGACGCAGGCGGCGCTCATCGCGAAGAGCTCGGCGCCGATGTCGACGATCCGGCCGAGGAACCCTTGCTTGGTCTCCATCCGCCCCTGCCACCGGGACATGGCGTAGAAGGTGGACCGGGCGAGCTTGCGCGAGGAGCGCTCGACGTACCGGAGGTGCCCGGAGAGGTCGCGGTGCCCGGCCGGGTTGAACTCACCGTACGTCAGAGGAAGTTGCCCCGCCCCGGTCACCAACTGTGGCAGCCAGCGGGCATAGAACCCGGCGGCGTTGGCACCGGCTTTCGCCTTGTCGGCAAGTGCCTTCTCCGGATCGATGATGTCGCCGGCGACCTTGAGGTGGGCGTCGACGGCCTCACGGGCGATCAGCAGGTGCATGATCTCGGTGGAGCCCTCGAAGATCCGGTTGATCCGCATGTCGCGGAGCATCTGCTCGGCCGGGACGGCCCGCTCCCCGCGGGCGGCGAGCGACTCGGCGGTCTCGAAGCCGCGCCCGCCGCGGATCTGGACCAGTTCGTCGGCGATCAGCCAGCCCATCTCGGAGCCGTACAGCTTGGCGAGGGCGGCCTCGATACGGATGTCGTTGCGGTCCTCGTCGGCCATCTGCGAGGAGAGGTCGACGATCGCCTCCAGGGCGAAAGTGGTGGCCGCGATGAAGGAGATCTTCGCGCCGACCGCCTCGTGCTTGGCGACGGGCCGCCCCCACTGCTCCCGTACGGCGGACCACTCGCGGGCGATCTTCAGGCACCACTTCCCGGCCCCGACGCACATGGCGGGCAGCGAGAGGCGCCCGGTGTTGAGGGTGGTCAGGGCGATCTTGAGCCCGGCCCCCTCGGGCCCGATGCGGTTCACGGCAGGCACCCGGACCTGGTGGAAGCGGGTGACGCCGTTCTCGATGCCGCGCAGCCCCATGAAGGCGTTGCGGTGCTCCACGGTGACACCGGGGGCGTCGGCCTCGACGACGAAGGCGGTGATGCCGCCGGGGTGTCCGTCGGAGGCGGGCACCCGAGCCATGACGACGAGCAGATCGGCGACGACCCCATTCGTCGTCCAGAGCTTCACACCGTCCAGGAGGTAGTCGTTCCCGTCGGGCACGGCGGTGGTGGCGAGGCGGGCCGGGTCGGAGCCGACGTCGGGCTCGGTGAGCAGGAACGCGGAGATGTCGGTGGTGGCGAGCCGGGGCAGGAAGGCGTCCTTCTGCTCCTGGGTGCCGAAAATCTTCAGCGGCTGCGGTACGCCGATCGACTGATGCGCGGAGAGCAGCGCACCGATGGCGGGGCTCGCGGAGCCGACGAGGGCGAGCGCCTTGTTGTAGTACACCTGGGTGAGCCCGAGACCGCCGTACTTGGTCTCGATCTTCATGCCCAGGGCGCCGAGCTCCTTGAGCCCGTTGACCACCTCGTCGGGGATCTTCGCCTCGCGCTCGATCCGCGCACTGTCGATGTGCGCCTCGCAGAAGGCCCGCAGCCGCCCGAGGAACTCCTCGCCGCGCCGGATGTCGTCGGGCGGCGGCAGGGGGTGCGGATGGATCAGGTCGAGCCGGAAGCGCCCGAGGAACAGCTCCTTGGCGAAGCTGGGCTTACGCCAGTGCTGCTCCCGGGCGGCCTCGGCGACCTTGCGAGCCTCACGCTCGGTGACCTTGGGTGCTTTGGGGACCTGGGGGGTGTTGTGTGGTGCGGACATGGGGGCCTCACCTCGCCGCGCATCACCAGGACGGACAGGCACCTGGGCACACGGACTGCTAGTCGCTGCCTACTGATCCGTATGTAACCCGTGTACCCGCACTTCGGCACCCGCACCAGCCCTCGCGTACGGGGTGGAGGCCTCGGCTTCCCTCAGCCGAGCCGACCGGGCCGACCGGGCCGACCGGGCCGACCGGGCCGACCGGGCCGCAAGAGCATCGGGTCGTAGACCGGGGACTCCGGGGCATGCTTGATCCGGGCAGCGACCACCTCGTACCCCCATCGCGGGTAGGCGCTGCGCGCGGGCTCGTTGGCCACGATGCACGTCAGGGTGGTCCAGGTCTCCGGGCGCCCGTCGACCATCACGTCGTGGAGGCGCCGACCGATGCCGAGGTTGGTCGCTTTCGGGAGAACCATGAGTTCCCGCAGCCAGAAGACGTCGCCGGCCTCGGCGGCCTGCTTGGCGTCGGCGGGCAGGTCATCGGCGATGGACGCCCACCACGCGCGGCCCGGGGTGAGCGTGACCCCCTGGACGTACCCGACGAGGGCCCCGTCGTCCAGACGCGCCGTGACGACCTCGAAGCCGCGCATGGTGAAGGCGGCGGTGAGCCGGTCGGCGAAGGTCTCGACGGAGAAGAACGGATCGCCCGCGTAGGGCGGGACGCCGTACACCTCGGCGTAGACGGCGTTGAGTTCATCGACGATCTCGCGCGCTGCGTCACCGTCGTGCCGGGTGAAGGTGAGGCCGGGTGTGGTGCGGGCGGGCATGCGGGGAAGCTCCTCGGCTAGGCGACGTGGTCGGTGAGCAGGTCGAACGTGTCGCGAACGGCAGGGCTGGCCCGGTGCGGCCCGAGCCGTTCACGGACGGCCACGAGTTGCTTGCGTGTACGGCTGGAGGACTGCCCGCCCTCGATGAGCCGAAGGGATTCCCGCGCGGCGTCGGCGGGCCGAAGTCCCGGTCCTGAGCGGCGGCGCCGGCGAGTCGGGCGAGGCACATGCCTCTGTTACGGGAGTGACACGGAGTGGCGCTTCCCACTTGGTGGCCTACTGCTCAACCGTGCGAATGCAGCGACCTATTCGAGAATCCGTGTGGGGAACGAACGGCGAGAGATCAATGGCAGCTGCCCGTTGGGCCCCGAGATCCTGAGCTGCTTGCCCTGCTGGTCCCAGACCTTGGCGCTTGTGACCAATCACTGTTCCCCCTTCGAGCGGCCGCAGACGAGGGCCGGAGGTGTGGGCGCCCGAGATCGTCCTAGCGTACCGATCAGCTGAACGCTGAGCCTGAGGTTCGAGGATCGTCAAATGCCGTGCTTCCAGCCGGAGTGGCCATGCCAGATGCGTGCCAGATCGCGGGCGGAACGACGGGGCCGACGGACAGCAGGACGGTAGTCAGCCGGCGCCTCGGACGCGCTTCACAGCCGGCTGGACCGGGGCGAGGCCCCGCCCGTAACCACCCGGTGGCTGCTGGTCCCGGCCGGGCGCAAAATGGGAATGCGCACTCATCGGCTTCGGGGGCCCTCGGCCGTATCCCCCCGGACGAGTTGGCGGCGATCCCCGTCACGCGGGAGCGCTTCTCCATCGAGGTCACGGGGAGGAAACCCCGAGGCGGCAGCCCCCGCACAGTGGGCTGCCGCCGGTCCTTATGTGTGCCCCGCCCGCGCTCGCTGTCCAGGCGGGGGCGCGGGTGGGGTCGTCCGAGGGACTACAGGGCCAGGCCCGTGAGGACCAGGACGCGCTCGTAGGTGTAGTCGTCCATCGCGTAGCGGACGCCCTCGCGGCCGACGCCGGACTGCTTGGCACCGCCGTACGGCATCTGGTCGGCGCGGTACGAGGGGACGTCGCCGATGATCACGCCGCCGACCTCCAGGGCGCGGTGGGCGCGGAAGGCGGTCTGGAGGTCGTGGGTGAAGACGCCTGCCTGGAGGCCGTACTTGGAGGAGTTGACGGCGGCGAACGCCTCCGCCTCGCTGTCGACCTTCTGGAGGGACATGACCGGGCCGAAGACCTCCTCGCAGGAGAGCTTCACGTCGTCCGGGAGGCCGGCCAGGACCGTCGGGGCGTAGGTGGCGCCGTCGCGCTTGCCGCCGGTGAGGAGTTCGGCGCCTCCCTGGACGGCCTCGTCGACCCAGGACTCGACGCGCTTCGCCGCGTCCTCGCTCACCAGGGGGCCGACATCCGTGGTGGCGTCGGCCGGGTCGCCGGTGACCAGGGCCTCGACGGCGGCGACGATCTTCGGGACCAGCCGGTCGTAGACCGAGGCGTCGGCGATGACGCGCTGCACCGAGATGCAGGACTGGCCGCCCTGGTAGTTGGAGAACGTGGCGATCCGGGTGGCCGCCCAGTCCAGGTCCTCGTCGGAGGCGTAGTCGGACAGGACGACCGCCGCGCCGTTGCCGCCGAGCTCCAGGGTGCAGTGCTTGCGGGGCACCGACTCCATGATCGCGTAACCGACCGGGCCCGAGCCGGTGAAGGAGATGACCGGCAGGCGCTCGTCCTGGACCAGGGCGGGCATCTTGTCGTTCGGGACCGTCAGGACGGACCAGGAGCCGGCCGGGAGGTCGGTCTCGGCCAGCAGCTCGCCGAGGATGAGCGAGGAGATCGGCGTCGCCGGGGCCGGCTTCAGGATGATCGGGGCGCCTACGGCGATGGCCGGGGCGACCTTGTGGGCGCTCAGGTTGAGGGGGAAGTTGAACGGCGCGATGCCGAGGACCGCCCCGCGCGGGAAGCGGCGGGTCAGGCCGAGGCGGCCCGTGCCGCCGAGGTCGGTGTCGAGGCGCTGGGCCTCGCCGCCGTTGAAGCGGCGGGCCTCCTCTGCCGCGAACCGGAACACCGAGATCGCCCGGCCGACCTCACCGCGCGCCCACTTGATCGGCTTGCCGTTCTCCGCCGAGATCAGCTGCGCGATCTCCTCGGTGCGCTCCCCCAGCCGCCGTACGACGTGGTCGAGGGCCGCGGCCCGTACGTGCGCCGGGGTCGCGGCGAACTCGTCGCGTACGGCGTGGGCGGCGGCGACGGCCTCCTCGGCCTGGGCGTCGGTCGGCACGCTGACGGTGCCGACGAGGCGTCCGTCGTACGGGTTGGTGACGTCGAAGCTGTCGGCACCGGTGGCCTGGCGGCCGGCCACCCAGAAGGCGTGGGGCGAAGTCATGGAGGTTCCGGCCCTTCGGAGGTCGTGAGCGTGCGGAGGTCGTGGACGAGGTGGGCGTGACGGAAGCCGAGGGCCCCCTCTGTGGTCCCACGGTAGGGCGGGGAAGGTGCGATCGCGTTTAGCCGGGGTGGAGTGGGGTGGCTGTCCGGTGCTCCGAATTGGCCAGGGGGGTGGTGGCCGGGCCGTCGGACGGTGGTGTCGTGGTCGTACGAGGGCCCGTTCCCCTCCCCGTACGGCGCAGCAGGTCCGGTACGAGCGTGAGCAGGCCGGCCACCGCCAGCGCCGCGCCCAGCCAGAGCGGGGCCCGCAGGCCGAAGCGGTCCAGGCTCAGGCCGCCCAGCGCTGAGCCCAGGACCACGCCGAAGGTGATGAACGAGCTGTGCACGGTGTTGACGAGCGGGCGGGCGTTGCCGACGCGCTGCACCCGGGTGACCAGGGCCGGGTTCATGGTGACCCCGACCAGGCCGATGCCCAGCATGCAGAGCACCGCCCCGACGTCGAACCGGGCCAGCAGAGCGAACCCGGCCAGGAACACCGCGTTCAGGGAGAGGCCCGTGAGGAGGACGGGGAGGGTGTGGCGGTCCGCCAGCCGGCCGACGACGGTGTTGCCGATCACCGTGGCGGCGCCGTACGCCAGGAGCAGCAGCGGGACCGTGCCCGGGGAGAAGCCGGTGACCTGGGTGAGGATCGGGTTGAGGTAGCTGAAGGCGGAGAAGGTCGCGCCGATGACCATGGTGCTGGTCAGCAGGGTGAGCCAGAGGCGGGGAGCGCGGAAGGCGGTCACTTCGGCGCGGAAGGTGCCGCTGCCCTCCGGGCGGCCCGTCCGGCCCACCCCGATCAGCGTGCACAGGGCGGCGGCGGCCGTCAGCGCGGAGATGGCCCAGAACGCGGCGCGCCAGCCGTACCGTTCGCCGGTCAGGGTGGCCAGTGGCAGCCCGAGCAGGGTGCCGAGCATCAGCCCGTTGAGGATGACCGCCACGGCCCGGCCGCGTACCTCGGGGCGGGTCAGCTGGGAGCCGAGCGAGATCGCTACGCCGAAGAATGCCTGGGACACGACCCCCGTGATGATCCGTGCCATCACCATCGCCGGGTAGCCGGACGCGGTGGCGGCCAGCACGTTGCCCGCCAGGAAGAGCGGGAAGAGGACCATGAGCGCGGTCTTGGGCGGGAGCCGCAGCAGGGCGACCGAGAGCAGCGGTCCGCCGAGCGCCATGGAGAGGGCGAAGACCGTGATCAGGTAGCCGATCTGCGGGACGGTGACGCCCAGTCCCGCGGCCATCTGCGGCATCAGCCC
Source organism: Streptomyces cyaneofuscatus (assembly GCF_000718135.1). Classification (GTDB taxonomy): domain Bacteria; phylum Actinomycetota; class Actinomycetes; order Streptomycetales; family Streptomycetaceae; genus Streptomyces; species Streptomyces cyaneofuscatus. Next base: position 66,810 of record NZ_JOEM01000015.1, read on the forward strand.
GGCGACGACGAACTCGCTGGTGACCATGGCGAAGATGCCGAAGGCCAGTACGTGGACAGCACGAGGCACGAGCGGTTCCCCCTGTGGATGTGGTTTTGTATTGATCGGTTCAGAACTTGGGAATGGGTGGGCCGTGCCTCGGTTCGGCACGTGAGGGTCAGCTGGTCAGGGCGTCCAGGGCCGTGTCGGCGACGGACTGGACGGCTGCCCGGTCGGCTCCGCCCTGGGCCGCGATCCGCATCCCGCCGATGACGGCGTTGACGTACCGGGCGAGGGCGTCGGAGCCGCGCGTGGAGGCGATGGAGCCGTCGCGCTGCCCGGCCGCGATGACGGCGGACAGGGTACGCAGCCGCCGGGCGGCGTCGCGGTCCAGGAGGCGGGCGGCCTCCGGGTCGCGGGCCGCGAGTTCGACCGTGGAGTTGACGCCCAGACAGCCCAGGCTGCGGCCGTGGGGGCGGTGGTCGAACTCGTCGGACACGATCTTGTCGAGCAGGGCGCGGACCCGCTGGGCGGGCGGGCGTGACGTGTCCTCCAGGACGGCGTCCTGCGCCTCGGCCATGGTGTCCAGGTAGCGCGCCAGTGAGCGCGCGAACAGCTCGCGCTTGCTCCGGAAGGTGTTGTAGATGCTGCTGCGCCCCAGCCCCGTGGCGGTGCAGAGGTCCTGGGTGGAGGTGGCCTCGTAGCCGCACTCCCAGAACGTGCGCATCGCGGCGTCCAGGGCCCGGTCCTCGTCGAACTGTCTCGGTCGGGCCATGGCAGCACTCTAGGGTTTTGGATCGGACGTTGCAATACCGGCCCTGATCCGGGTTCTCAATTTTCGGCCGGTGCCGCCGCCTCCGTCGCCTTCAGTGCGAGCCACAGCTCCATCCGGACGTCCGGGTCGTCCAGCGAGCGGCCCAGGATCTCCTCCACCCGGCGCATCCGGTAGCGCAGGGTGTGCCGGTGTACGCCCAGGTCGGCGGCGGCCGCGTCCCACTGGCCGTGGCGGGAGAGCCAGGCGCGCAGGGAGGCCACGAGGTCGCCGCGGCCCTTGGCGTCGTGCTCGTACAGGGCGCGGAGCATGCCGTCGGCGAAGGCCCGTACGGCGTCGTCCGCAAGGAGCGGCAGGACCGAACCGGCCGCCAGCTCCTCGTGCTCGACCAGGGCCCTGCCCCGGCGGCGGGCGACCGAGAGGGCCTGTTCGGCCTGCTTGTACGCGGCGGAGACCGCGATCGGGCCGCAGGGGGCGGAGAGGCCCACCACGACGTCGCTGTCCTCGGCGCCGCCCTCGCGCGGGGCGCGGTCGTCCTGGGCCTCCGCGTAGGACGCGCAGGCGGCGACCGCCGTGCCGCCGTCGGCCGCCAGGACGACGACGCGCTCGCCTTCGGGGACCATGAGCAGCGCCTCGCCGGAGCGGGCGGCGGCGGCCTCCATCGTCTCCGTGAGCAGGTCGAAACCGGCGGGCGCGGCCGCCTCCGCGATCAGCAGCCGGAAGGGGGCGTCGAGCAGCCCGCCGTACAGATCTCCGGCGACCGCCCGGGCGTGGTCCGGCTGCCCGGCCAGCAGCATCCGCAGGACGGCGGCGCCCAGGCGCTGTTCGGCGCCCTGGAGGGAGCGGGAGCGGGCGGTGGTGAGGGTGAGCAGGGCGACGGCGGAGTGGACCGCGTACCGTTCGGCGGTCCCCAGCGCCGCTCCCGTACCGACGGCCAGCGCACCGCGCGCCCGGCGGCCGGTGCCCAGCGACTGGAGTTCGACCCGGTCCTCGCTGTCGCCGACGACGACGCTGGCGGGCGCGGGTCTGTCCCGGAGGCGTTCGACGTCGGGGGTGAGGCGGGCGGCCCGGCGCGCGGCCCAGTCGGGGGCGGCGGCGAGCACCGCGCCGGAGGTGTCGTACAGCGCGGCCCAGCCGTCGACGTGGACGGCGAGGCGGGCGAGGAGGTCGGCGGGGCCGTCCCCCGCGAGCGCGGCCTTCGTCAGCTCGCGCTGGGCCTCGAAGCCGGCGGTGACCGCGCGGTACTGGTCGGCGGCGATGGCGGCGGAGACGGCCTTGCTGATGGCGAGGAACGGGGTGCGGCGGGGCACTTCGAGGACGGGCAGGCCCGCTTCCTCGGCGGCGTCGAGCAGGGCGGCGGGGATGGCGTCGTAGTTGACCCCGACCGCGAAGCCGACCCCCGCGACGCCCGCTCCGGCCAGCCTCCGTACGTAGCGGCGCATCGACTCGGCGTTCTCGGCGTCCAGGTTGGTGGCGGTCACCAGGAGCAGTTCGCCGCCGTCCATGTACGGGACGGGGTCGGCGAGCTCGCTGGCGTGGGCCCAGCGCACCGGGGTGTCGAGCCGGTCCGCGCCCGCCCGCACCGTGAGCTTGAGCGCCGAGTGCTGGACGAGCGAGGCGAGCGTGGGGGGCATGGGACCGGGAACCCTCGGTGTCGGGGACGCGTGGCCGGCGAGGGGTCTCGCCGGCCCGATCGGTGATCGGTGGTCAGTGGTGGGTGATCGGTGGTGGGTGATTACGCCGTCCCGTATGAACGGCTGCCAACGATTCTGCCAGGGTGGCAGAGTTCCTGTAACCGCTCTCAGTCGCCCCCGGTTCCGCAAGGGCGCTTCTCAGCCGTCGCCGGTCTCGCCCGAGGAGGCCCCTTTCTCAGCCGCCCAGCTCCACCAGCAGCGGCGGCGCGTGCTCACCCTCCACCGTGGTCAGCCGGATCACCGCGTGCCCGGCCGGGACCGCGTACGCCAGCTCCGAGGCCGACCAGCGCTCCCGCTCCACCTGCCGTACGGTCACCGCGTCCGTGGTCACCGCCTTGCCGGTCACCAGCTTCCGCAGCGCGTGCAGGGCGCGGGTGAACGGCTGGTCGGCGAAGACCGTGTGCTGCGCGACCTCGCGGGTCTCCACCCACTCCTTGCCCCAGGCCTCGGCGAAGCGCTTGCCGTCCCACGTGGTGATGCCGGAGAAGGCGGCCGTGCAGCCGACCGCGCCGAGCAGCGGGGTGTGCAGGGCTTCGGGCACGTCGTCGACGGTACGGAGGGTGAGGACGGCCCCCGCGTTGACCGAGCGCAGCCGGCGGATGCCGCGTACGGTCTCGGCGGTCACCGCGTGGGTCGCGTCGTCCAGGACCAGGCCGACGAAGAGCGTGGTGTCGGTGCGGGCGGCGGTGATCGCGGTGAACTGGGCCAGCAGGAGCCGGGTGAGGAGGCGGGATGCCTCGGCGTGGCCGCGTTCCGGCAGGTCGACGCGGACCCGCAGCGGGTACTGGCCGAGCGAGCGCAGCGCGAAGGGGCGGGCGTCCGGGCCGGTGGCGAAGAACCCGGCGAACGCGGGCCGGTCCAGCAGCGCGACCCGGTCCGCGAGGGCCGGTGCGGGGTCGCCGGGGCCGCCCGCCTGCCGGGTCCTGGCCTCCAGCTCGCGGAGCATCGCCTGATGTCCGGCGGTTTCGAGGGCGGCGCGCAGGGCGGTGAGCGCGGCCGGGGTCCCGTCGAGGAGTTCGCGCAGTTCCGGTACGGAGGGGAAGTGGCCGTGGGCCGTCCGGTACGGGCCCAGCAGTTGGGCGAGGACGGTGGCGGCGCGGCGGCTGTCCAGGCTGCCGACATCGCCGACGAGCCCCTCCGCCAGGACGGCGGCGGCCTCGTCGGGGTCGGTGGTGCCGCCGTACAGGTCGAGGTCGTGGGCGGAGGCGGGGTTGCCGACGCGTACGACGACGTCGAAGGCCTCGTCCGGGCCGACGGGCGCGCCCGCGCCGCCGACGGCGAGGACGGCCGCCTGGCCGGCCAGGGCGCGCAGCCCGAGGGCCTCCACCACGGGGCGCACCAGCCGGGCGGACTTCCCGGAGCCGGGCGGGCCGACGGCCAGCAGCGAGGTGCCGAGCAGGGTGGGGTCCAGGGCGATACCGGTGGACCGGCGGGCGTAGGGGTTGTGCGGGTCGTCCGCGCAGCGGCCGATGCGCACCTGGCCGGTGAGCACGTCGTGGCGGGCGGTGCGGCGGGGCAGGTCGCGGTCCCCGGAGGGGTGCAGGGCGGCCGCTCCCCCGGTGCGCAGGACGGCCTCCGCGAGGGGGGCGAGGCGGTCGGGGCTGCGGGTGGCCTGGGTCCAGGCGTGGCGGAGGCGGGCCACGTCCACGTCGTTCATCCGGCCGGTGCGGACCTCGGCGGTGAGGGTGTCCGCCGCGTCGGTCCAGCCGGCCGCGCGCAGCTCGGGCCACTGGTCGGCGGAGGTCACGGTGGAGGATGCCGAAGCGGTGTCGGCCGGGGCCGGGGTTACGGCGCCCTTGCGGGCGGCGAGCAGGTCGCGCCAGCGGCCCAGGAGGGCGAAGGGGTACAGGACGGCGGCGGCGATCAGCGCGTAGATGACGTTGACGACGGTCTGGCTCTGGTAGATCTCGCCGCCCGCGACGGCGGCGACCAGGACCAGGACCGGGCGGACGACGGGCAGGGTCTCCTTCCAGACCAGGAGCTGGGTGAGCCCCGCCGCGACGGCCGCCGCGAGGGCGAGGAAGGGCTGCCCGCGGCTCACGACATGGCGGCGGAAGAGCTCGGAGAAGTTACCGATCCGGCCGCAGCCGTAGGCGAGCAGCCCGAAGAGGAGGGCCTCGTACACGGTGAGGGCGTCGGAGCCCTCGATGGTGCGGGGGCCGCCGGAGGTGCCCGGGTTCCACCACTCGCCCGGGGTGAAGAGCTTGAGGGGGACGAGGCGGTACGGGAGGTAGCCGTTGCGCCAGAGCGACCAGAGGAGGAGGGCGGAGAGGAGGGTGATGACGGCGCCCACGAGGAGGGAGCGGTCGGAGACCTCCTCACCCTGCTCGGCCGGACGCGGTGTGAACCCGAACCGCCAGACGCCGGGGGCCTGCGGGGGGCGGGGCGTACGGAGCCAGGCGTCCAGAGCCGGGGCCCCGGCGGAGGGCTGCTCGACGGGGGGCGGCGGGGAGGCGGGGCGGGCGGGGGGCGGCCCGGGCGGAGGCGGCGGGGAGGTCCACGCGGAGGGCTGCACGCCCCAGGGCGCCCCCGGGGTCGCGGGCGGCTCCCCCGGCGCAGGGCGCGGGCCCCCCGGTTCACCGGCCGGAGGCCGCCCGGGCGCGGGCTGCCCTGGCCAAGGCTGCCGCGGCGGCCCCGACGGCGGTGGTGGCACGGCCGGGCCGGGCACCCTGTCCGCACTCGTGCCCCGTACGCCGCGCGTGCCCTCGTCCTCCATGAACCACTGCCCCCTTGAACTGCCGGGTCCATCCGCTGCCCCGGTCAATCTAGTGCGCGCACACGGGGAGTTCAGCAACCCGCCCGAACAGTGACCGCCCCGGACCGGCCCGTGCCCGCATCGCACCAGGTCGGAAGGGACGTACACCGCCTTCTGTCCGCGACGGACAACGACACGCGCCCATCACTCCCGATCGGAGCATGCCCGGGTGGGGCGCCGGCCCCTAGCCTGCGATGAGAAGCGCGTCCGAAACACCCCCAGGAGCCCCTCATGACCGCAATCCCGCAGGAGCGCCGCCTCGTCACTGCCATCCCCGGCCCGAAGTCGGTCGAGCTGCAGGCTCGCCGTGTCGCCGCCGTCGCCGCAGGTGTGGGCTCCACCCTGCCGGTCTTCACCGCCCGCGCGGGCGGTGGGATCATCGAGGACGTGGACGGCAACCGGCTGATCGACTTCGGCTCCGGTATCGCCGTGACCTCGGTCGGCGCCTCCGCCGAGGCCGTCGTACGCCGCGCCTCCGCGCAGCTCGCGAACTTCACCCACACCTGTTTCATGGTCACGCCGTACGAGGGGTACGTCGAGGTCTGCGAGCAGCTCGCCGAGCTGACGCCGGGCGACCACGCGAAGAAGTCCGCGCTGTTCAACTCGGGCGCCGAGGCCGTCGAGAACGCGGTGAAGATCGCCCGCGCCTACACCAAGCGCACCGCCGTCGTCGTCTTCGACCACGGCTACCACGGCCGGACCAACCTCACCATGGGCATGACGGCGAAGAACATGCCGTACAAGCAGGGCTTCGGTCCGTTCGCGCCCGAGGTCTACCGCGTCCCGGTCGCCTACGGCTACCGCTGGCCGACCGGTGCCGAGAACGCCGGTGCCGAGGCCTCGGCCCAGGCCATCGACGCGATCGCCAAGCAGATCGGTGCGGAGAACGTCGCCGCGATCATCATCGAGCCGGTGCTCGGCGAGGGCGGCTTCATCGAGCCGGCCAAGGGCTTCCTCCCGGCGATCGCGCAGTTCGCCAAGGACAACGGCATCGTCTTCGTCGCGGACGAGATCCAGTCCGGCTTCTGCCGCACCGGCCAGTGGTTCGCCTGCGAGGACGAGGGCATCGTCCCGGACCTGATCACCACCGCCAAGGGCATCGCGGGCGGTCTGCCGCTCTCCGCCGTGACCGGCCGCGCCGAGATCATGGACGCCGCGCACGCCGGCGGTCTGGGCGGTACGTACGGCGGGAACCCGGTCGCCTGCGCGGGTGCGCTCGGCGCCATCGAGACGATGCGCGAGCTGGACCTCAACGGGAAGGCCAAGCGGATCGAGGAGGTCATGAAGGACCGCCTCGCGCAGATGCAGGCCAAGCTCCCCAACGGCGACATCATCGGCGACATCCGCGGCCGCGGCGCCATGATCGCCATCGAGCTGGTGAAGTCCGGCACGAAGGACCCGAACCCGGAGGCGGCCGGCGCGCTCGCCAAGGCCTGCCACGCCGAGGGCGTCATGGTCCTGACCTGCGGCACCTACGGCAACGTGCTGCGCTTCCTGCCGCCGCTGGTGATCGGTGAGGACCTGCTGAACGAGGGCCTCGACGTCATCGAGCAGGCATTCGGCACGCTCTGACCCGTCGAGGATCCTTCGATGATCCTTCGAACTCGGGAACGTACGGCGGCGGTTCCTCGACGCCGCCGTACGGCATCCGGGTGAGGGCCTGTGAAGAAGGTGTGCGGGGGCGATGGCGGGTGGCGGCTGCGGCTGTCGGCCGCCCCTTCGCTGCCGTACGGTTTCTGCAGATGAGAGAAACACATCGCCCACGGGAAACCGCGGGTGATTCCGGGTCGGGGCTTCCCCAGCACCGTCCCGGGCGTGCCTTCGTGCACGACTCCGGAGCCTCTGGCTCCGGTACTCCTCACCGATCGGACGGCCGCCCGCCCCACACCCCCCGGGGCGCGCGGCGACCCGATCCCGCCGGCCATCCCGGAACAACCCCCCCTGTTCCCGGGTGGCCGGCCTCTCTCTTTCTCCCCGTCTCTCTTTTTCTCGGCATCCTGCTCGCGCTGTTCGCGCTGATCACCTGGCAGGTCGCGGCCGACGGACCGCTGCTCCGGCTGGACGAGCGCGTCGGTGAGAGCCTCTTCCTGCGCGGCCCTTCCGCCCTGACCCAGCTCTTCTCCGATCTCGGCGGGGTGCCGGTGGCGCTCCCGGTGCTCGTCTGCGCGATCGCGTACGCGCTGTGGCGCGGGGCCAGGCGGCTGCCGGTGTACGCGGCCCTCACCATGGCGGCCGTACCCGCGCTGGTGATCCCGCTGAAGGTGGCCACCGCCCGGCAGGGTCCGCTGACCGAGGCCGTCAACTACTACCCGTCGGGCCATACGGCGACTGCGGCGGTGGCGTACGGGGCTTCGGCGCTGCTCCTCCTCACCGTCGCCCGGCCGGCGTGGCTGCGGGCGTGGGTCCCGCCCGCCGTCGCTGTGCTGCTGACGGCGGCGACGGGCGTCGGTCTGGTGCTGCACGGCTACCACTGGCCGCTGGACGTGCTGGCGAGCTGGTGCCTGGGGCCGGTGCTGCTGGCGCCGCTGTGGTGGGTCAGCCGCGGGGCCCGGCTGCGGTCAGGAGAGCCGCGAGCCACTCGGTGAGCTCCGGGGTGTCGTGGCCGATCGTCGCGAAGTGGATGCCGAGCGGCTCGTCGGCGGGGACGGTGCCGGGCTCGTAACGCCGGTAGTGGATGTTCCCGCGTTCGCTGTTCGTCACGGTGAGTTCCTCGACCAGTGCGTCGGTGCCCAGGAGCGGTGCGGGGTCGGCGCGGACGCGCTCGTCGTCGGCGGCCTGGGTGATGCGGACCGGGACGGTGAGGGGGAGGTCCGGGTTCATCGCCTCCAGTTGGCGGTCGAACTTCTGCTGCTCGGGGTTGGGCGTGGCCGGATAGCCGGGGCGGAACTGCTCGGTGCCCTTGATACCGCCCCAGGAGTCGGGGCGGCTCAGCCCGGCGCGGGAGCGGTCCCGTACATGGGGCCAGAGCTCCTGGAACGCCCGGGGCGAGAGGACCTGTTCCGGGTCGATCGTGGGGTCGCCGCCGAGGGCGCCGGCGAGGAGGAGCGGGGTGAACGCGAAGCCGGAGTTCACCTGGTCGAGGGTGGCTCCGCCCCGGACCAGGCCGAGGAGGTGGTTGGCGGGGGCGATCGCGGCGACGCCGGTCAGCCCTTCGACCCGCCCGGGGGCGTGGTGGGCCGCGAACAGGGCCGCCTGGCCGCCCTGCGAGTGCCCCACGATCGCGAACCGCTCCCCGATCTCCCCGGGGAACAGCCTGCGGGCGGCCGTCACGATGTCGAGTACGCCCATGGCCTCGGAACGGCCGCAGAGGTACGGGTGCAGCCGCTGTGGCGTACCCGTGCCGAGCGCCTCGTAGTCCGTCATCGCCACGGCCCAGCCCTGGTCCAGGAAGTGGCCCAGGAGCGTGAGCGGATAGGCGTTCATGGGCGAGGCCCCGGTGTCGCCCCGGTCCCGTGAGGGCGCGCAGCGGTCGGCCACGCCCACCGTGCCGTGGGCCCAGCTGATCAGCGGGTGGCCGCCCGCGGGGACGGGGTGGGCGGTGCGGTCCGGCAGGGCGATGATGCCGGAGGTGGCGACCGGGCTGCCGTCGGCGCCCTCCGACCGGTGCAGGACCAGCGAGTTCTCCCCGCCGGGTACGGCGGCGGCCGGGTTGTCCAGGGGGCGGGCGTGGATCGGGTCGCCGGGTACGCCGTCGGGGAGCGGTATCGGCGGGGTGTAGAACGCGTCCCCGGCCGGGGCGTCCGTCGCGAGGGATGTACTGGTGGCCACACGCTGTCCCTTCTCGGACGCCGCGGGCTGCCGTGCCCCTCCGCGTGGTCGGACCTCGCGATCACCTTAGGACGGCATGGATGATGCCCGTCGCCGCGATCCTCTTCACCCCGGCGACGGGCATCGGTCTGGTGGGCTGCCTCAGGGGTACCTCAGCGGCCGAAGTAGGAGTTGAAGTTCCTGCTGAACTCCCAGTTGTTGAACCGGTCCCAGTTGATCGACCAGGTCATCAGGCCACGGAGATCGGTCCAGGTCCCGTGGGTCTGGTAGGAGCCGCAGTCGGTCTTCTTGATCAGGCAGTTGAGCGCCTTGTTGACCTCGGCCGGTGAGGTGTGGCCGTTGCCCGCCTGGGTGGAGGCCGGGAGGCCGATGGCGACCTGGTCGGGGCGCAGGCCCGGGAAGACGCGGCTGGTGTTGCCCGCGACCGGGAAGCCGGCGAGCAGCATGTCGGTCATCGCGATGTGGAAGTCCGCGCCGCCCATCGAGTGGTACTGGTTGTCCAGACCCATGATCGGGCCCGAGTTGTAGTCCTGGACGTGGAGCAGGGTCAGGTCGTCGCGCAGGGCGTGGATGACCGGCAGGTAGGCGCCGGCGCGCGGGTCCTGGCCGCCCCAGGGGCCGGAGCCGTAGAACTGGTAGCCGAGCTGGACGAAGAAGGTCTCGGGCGCCATCGTCAGGACGAAGCCGGAGCCGTACTTCGCCTTGAGGGTCTTCACCGCGGAGATCAGGTTGACGATGACCGGTGAGGTCGGGGCGCGGAAGTCGGTGTCCCCGGTGTTCAGCGAGAGGGAGTGGCCCTCGAAGTCGATGTCCAGGCCGTCCAGGCCGTAGGTGTCGATGATCTTCGAGACCGAGGTGACGAAGGCGTCCCGGGCGGCGGTGGAGGCGAGCTGCACCTGGCCGTTCTGGCCGCCGATGGAGATCAGGACCTTCTTGCCCGCGGCCTGCTTGGCCTTGATGGCGGCCTTGAACTCCGCCTCGGACTCGACGTTCGGGCACTCGGCGACCGGGCAGAGCGAGAAGCGGATGTCGCCGGAGGTGACGGAGGTGGGCTCACCGAAGGCGAGGTTGATGACGTCCCAGGAGTCGGGCACGTCCGCCATGCGGGTGTAGCCGGAGCCGTTGGCGAAGCTGGAGTGGAGGTAGCCGACGAGCGCCCGGGCGGGGAGCTTGGTGTCGCCGCCACCGCCGCCGCCCGCCGTGGTGGTCGCGGTGACGGCGGCCGACTTCGCGGACTCGCCGGCCGCGTTGGTGGCGGTGACCTGGAAGCTGTACGCGGTGGAGGCGGTCAGCCCGGTCACGGTGGCGGAGGGGCCGGTGGCCGAGGCCACCTTCGTACCGCCTCGGTAGACGTTGTAGCCGGTGGCGCCGGAGACTTCGTTCCAGGAGAGCGCGACCGAGGAGGAGGTGATCGCGGTGGTGCGCAGGCCCGCGGGGACTGCGGGGACGACCACCGGGTCGCCGCCGGGGCCGACGAGGGTGAGGTCGTCGACGTAGTGGGCCGGGGTGCCGTACCAGCCGTGGGTGTAGACGCTCACGGAGGTGGTGGAGGGGCCGGTGGTGAAGCTGGTGGTGAGCTGCTTCCAGGCGCCGGTGGACTGGGTCCAGGTGGAGACGTCGGTGGTGCCGGTGCCCGTGGCGCCGAGGTAGACGGGGCTGCCCTGCACCCAGGCGCTCAGCGTGTAGCGGGAGTTGGGCTTGACCGTGACGGCCTGGGAGCACTTGGCGTTGTCGTTGCCCGCCGGGGTCCCCTTCAGCGCCTTCGTACCGCCGTGCACCGGGGTGGAGACGACCGAGCCGCTGCCGGCGGTGCAGCTCCAGCCGTCGAGCCCTGCCTCGAAGGTGCCGTTGCGCGCCACGTCCACATCCGCCGCGCTCGCCGCCGGTGCCGTGGCGACCAGGGCACCGGCAGCGAGCACTGCGGCCGTACAGGTGGCCAGAAGTCCGGAAAATCTGACGGTTGGTCCGGTGCGTTCCACAACAGCCTCCGTGCAGGGGGGAATTGGGTGTGGCGTGCGCACAACATGGTCCAGACCAATGAGGTTGTCAAGACCTCTGGCAGTGGGGCCACCCCCTGCATGGCCTCTGACCGGGGGCCATCCTCCTTCGCGGCCCCCGGGCTGCGGGTCACCCTCCTTCGCGGTCGTCCTGGGCGGCGGCTCCGGCCGCCTCGTGCATCGCCAGCTCCAGCAACGCCGCGTCCGTGAGGGTCCCCGAACCGTCCGGCGGGATCAGCCAGCGCACTCCCCCGGCCGCCCGGCCCGGATGGGGAACGACGATCCAGGTGCCGGGGCCCGCGCCCCGGATGCCGGTGCCGAGCCAGCGGGACGCCGTGCCCGGCGGGACGAAGAAGCCCATGCGCGACTCGCCGAAGTCGGCGAGGACCGGGCCGGGCCGGTCGATGAGGCGGGTGAGCACGTCGAGCGTCGGATAGCCGAGCTCACCGGGGAGGATCAGCACGTCCCAGCGCCTGCCGGCGGGAAGAAGAGCGATCCCCTGCGGGTTGCGCTCCCATTCCCACCGGCAGGCGCCGGGGTCCGGTGCCACCGATGTGAGCCACTCGATCGCGGCTTTCATTTCCGGTCCCGTCATGACCAGCCTCCCGTTGACGTGAACACCGGCAGGGTTCTACCGGTGGGTACACGTGCGAGAGAGCGCTCGGCCCCGACTATGACGCGGGTTGGGACCATGAGTGGCCGTGACGTGAGTCACACTGTTGGACAGGGTGTCAGCTGTCGAAGCCGAGCCCCAGCTTGTCCATGGTCTTCAGCCAGAGATTGCGGTGCCCGCCGTTGCTGTCGGCCCGGGCGAGCGACCGCTTGGTGATCTCGATCCCGGCCCAGGCGAACGGCTCCGGCGGGAACGGCATCGGCTTCGAGCGGACCATTTCCAGGCGGGTCCGCTCGGTCTCCTCGCCGGCGAGCAGATCGAGCATCACATCGGCCCCGAAACGCGTGGAGCCGACGCCGAGACCCGTATATCCGGCGGCGTACGCGACCCTTCCCTGATGGGCCGTCCCGAAGAATGCCGTGAAGCGGGAACAGGTGTCGATCGCGCCGCCCCAGGCATGCGAGAAATTCAGCCCGGAAAGCTGCGGGAAACAGTCGAAGAACTGCTCCGCGAGTTTCAGGAACGTCTCCGGACGCTGGTCCAGATCGGCGCTGAGACGGCCCCCGTACGGATAGATCGCGTCGTATCCGCCCCACAGGATCCGGTTGTCCGCGGAGAGCCGGAAGTAATGGAACTGGTTGGCGCTGTCGCCGAGTCCCTGGCGCCCCTTCCAGCCGATGGATTCCAGCTGCTGCGGGGTGAGCGGCTCGGTCATCAGCGCGTAGTCGTAGACCGGCACGGTGTACGGGCGGACCCGCTTGACGAGCGACGGGAAGATGTTGGTGCCGAGCGCGACCCGGCGGGCGAAGACCCTCCCGTACGGCGTACGCACCGCCATCCCCGGGCCGGAGCGCACGAGGTCGAGGCCCCGGGTGTGCTCGTAGATCCGTACGCCCAGCTCCAGGCAGGCCCGCTTCAGGCCCCAGGCGAGCTTGGCCGGGTGCAGCATCGCGACGCCGTTCCGGTCCCAGAGGCCGCCGAGGAAGGTGGGCGAGTCGACCTCGGCGCGCAGGGCGTCGCGGTCCAGGAAGTCGACACCCGTGATGCCGAGCTTCACCAGCTCCTCCTGCCATTCCCGCAGCTCTTCGAGCTGGTGGGGCTCGGTGGCGACGTCGATCTCACCGGTCCGCTCGAACTCGCAGTCGATGCCGTAGCGGGCGACGGCGGCCTCGATGGCGTCGAGGTTCCGCTCCCCCAGCTCCTCCAGCTTCGCGATCTCGTCCGGCCACCGCTCCACGCCGTTGGCCAGGCCGTGGGTGAGGGAGGCGGCGCAGAAGCCGCCGTTGCGGCCCGAGGCGGCCCAGCCCACCTCGTGCCCCTCGATGAGGACGACGTCCCGGCCGGGGTCGCGCTCCTTGGCGATGAGCGCGGTCCACAGTCCGCTGTAGCCGCCGCCGATGACCAGAAGGTCGGCGTGCTCGTCGCCGGTGAGGGCGGGGAGCGCATCGGGTTTGGCCGGGTCGTCCAGCCAGTAGGAGACCGGCTTGGCGCCGGAGAGTGAATGGGCAGCGATACTCATGGCAGCTGGGGCCATGGTTTCCAACTCCTTCGGGACTTTCAGTTTCGAGCGTTGCTCTTCCGCCGGCTCGCGATGAGCTGGCCGACGAGGACCATCGTTACCGCAATGATGAACATGGCGGTGCCGATGACGTTGATCTGCACGGGCGTGCCGCGCTGCGCCGATCCCCAGACGAACATGGGGAAGGTGACGGTGGAGCCCGCGTTGAAATTCGTGATGATGAAATCGTCGAACGAGAGCGCGAAGGCGAGCAGGGCTCCCGCCGCGATTCCCGGGGCGGCGATGGGAAGGGTCACCCGGACGAAAGTCTGCACGGGGCCCGCGTAAAGGTCGCGGGCGGCTTCCTCCAGTCTCGGATCCATCGACATCACGCGCGCCTTGACGGCCGTCACCACGAAGCTGAGGCAGAACATGAGGTGCGCGATCAGCACGGTCCAGAAGCCGAGCTGGGCGCCCATGTTCAGGAAGAGCGTGAGCAGGGAGGCGGCCATGACGACCTCGGGCATCGCCATCGGCAGGAAGATCAGCGAGCTGATCGCGCCGCGCGCCCGGAAGCGGTAGCGCACCAGCGCGAAGGCGACCGCCGTGCCGAGCGCGGTGGCCCCGAGCGTCGCCCAGAACGCGATCTGGAGCGAGAGCGAAAGGGATCCGCAGAGGTCGGCGACGCCGCAGGGGTCCTTCCAGGCGTCCAGCGAGAACCGCTGCCACGCGTAGTTGAAGCGCCCGTTGGGCTTGTTGAACGAGAACACCATCACGACGATGTTCGGCAGGATCATGTACGCGAGGGTCAGCAGACCCGCGATGACGATCAGGTTCCGGCGTATCCAGCGCAGTACGGGCATCAGACCAGGTCCTCCGTCCCGGAGCGGCGGATGTAGAAGGTGACCATCAGCAGGACGATCGCCATGAGGATGAACGAGAGCGCGGCGGCCGTCGGATAGTCCAGGACCCGCAGGAACTGGCTCTGGATGACGCTGCCGACCATCTTGGTGTCGGTGGAGCCCAACAGCTCGGCGTTGACGTAGTCGCCGCTGGCCGGGATGAAGGTCAGCAGGGTGCCGGAGACGACGCCGGGCATGGAGAGCGGGAACGTCACCTTGCGGAAGGTGGTGGCGGGGGTGGCGTAGAGGTCGCCCGCCGCCTCGTGCAGCCGGCCGTCGATCCGCTCCAGCGAGGTGTAGAGCGGCAGGATCATGAACGGCAGGAAGTTGTACGTCAGACCGCAGACGACGGCCATCGGGGTGGCGAGGACCCGGTTGGACTCGGTCCAGCCGAGCCAGCTGGTGACGTCCAGGACGTGCAGGGTGTTGAGCACGTCCACGACCGCGCCGCCGTCGGCGAGGATCGTCTTCCAGGCCAGCGTACGGATGAGGAAGCTGGTGAAGAACGGGGCGATGACCAGCACCAGCACCAGGTTGCGCCAGCGGCCCGCCTTGAAGGCGATGAGGTAGGCGAGCGGGTAGCCGAGCAGCAGGCACAGGATCGTGGCGGTGCCCGCGTACAGCAGGGACCGGATGAACTGCGGGTAGTAGTCGCGCAGCGCGTCCACGTACGTCTGGAAGTGCCAGGTGACCTCGAAGCCCTGCTCCAGGGAGCCGGTCTGTACGGAGGTGGAGGCCTGGTAGACCAGCGGCAGCGCGAAGAAGACGAGCAGCCACAGGATGCCGGGGAGCAGCAGCCAGTACGGGATGAGCCGTTTACGGGTGGAGGGCTTGCGGAGCGTGAGCTTCCGGGGCTCCTCGGGCTGGGCGGGGGGCGCGGGCGGCGCTTCGGTGAGGCTCACTCCGCGTCCTCCACGCTGGTGGCGCCCGCGTCGATGTCCTGGGCGGCGTCGAGGCCGAAGGTGTGGGCCGGGTTCCAGTGCAGGACGACCTCGGCGCCGGGGGTGAGCCGGGAGTCGCGCTCGATGTTCTGCTCGTACACCTGGAGGGCCGTTCCGGCCGGGCTCTCGACGACGTACTGCGTGGAGACGCCGATGAAGCTGGAGTCGGTGATGCGGCCGGTGACGCGGTTGCAGCCTGCGGCGATGTCATCGGCGTCGTCCGCGTGGGCCAGGGATATCTTCTCGGGCCGGATGCCGAGGAGGAGCCGGCCGCCGCTGGTGGTCGGCGCCGAACATCGCTCGCGGGGCAGCGTGAGCTTGCCGCCACCCGCGGCGACCACCAGGTCCTCGCCGGTCGACACGATCTCGCCCGCGATGAGGTTGGAGGTGCCGAGGAAGTTGGCGACGAAGGTGGTGCGCGGGTTCTCGTAGAGGTCGGCGGGGGCGCCGAGCTGCTCGACGCGGCCCCCGTTCATCACCGCGACGGTGTCGGCCATGGTCATGGCCTCCTCCTGGTCGTGGGTGACGTGAACGAAGGTGATGCCGACCTCGGTCTGGATCCGCTTGAGCTCCAGCTGCATCTGGCGGCGCAGCTTGAGGTCGAGGGCGCCGAGCGGTTCGTCCAGCAGCAGGACCTGCGGGTGGTTGATGAGCGCGCGGGCGACGGCGACGCGCTGCTGCTGGCCACCGGAGAGCTGGTGCGGTTTGCGGCGGGCGAAGTCGCCGAGCTGGACCAGCTCCAGCATGTCGTCGACCTGCTTCTTCACCGACTTGATGCCGCGCCGGCGCAGCCCGAAGGCGACGTTCTCGGTGATGTCCAGGTGCGGGAAGAGCGCATAGCTCTGGAAGACGGTGTTGACCGGCCGCTTGTACGGGGGCAGGTCGGTGATGTCCTTGCCGCCGAGGTAGACCGTGCCGGTGGTGGCCTCCTCCAGCCCCGCGATCATCCGCAGGGTGGTGGTCTTGCCACAGCCGGAGGCGCCGAGCAGGGCGAAGAAGGAGCCCTGGGGGACGGTCAGGTCGAGCGGCTGTACGGCGGTGAAGGAGCCGTAGGTCTTGCTGATCCCGACGAGGCGGACATCGCCGCCCGCGGTCTGCTGCTGTGTCATGGGTCGCGGTCCCAGTGTGTTCGGGGGAGTTCGGGGAAGGGGGTGACCTGGCGTCGTACCGGTGAGGTGCCTGGTCAGGCGCCGATGAGTTTGGCGAACTTCTCTTCGTACGCCGTCTCTTCCTCCGTGCTCAGGGAGCGGAAGGAGCGGGACTTCGCCGCCATCTCCCGGTCGGGGAGGATCAGCGTGTTGGAGGCCATCGACTCGTCGATCTTGGCGAGTTCGTCGCGTACGCCGTCGACCGGGCAGACGTAGTTGATGTACGCGGCGAGCTGGGCGGCGACCGGCGGCTCGTAGTAGTAGTCGATGAGCTTCTCGGCGTTGGTCTTGTGCCGGGCCTGCGCGGGGACCAGGAGGTTGTCGCTGGAGGTGATGTAACCGGCGGCCGGGATCGCGAACTTGATGTCCGGGTTGTCGGCCTGGAGCTGGATGATGTCCCCGGCCCAGCCGACGCAGGCGGCGATGTCGCCCTTGCTGAGGTCGGCGGTGTAGTCGTTGCCGGTGAAGCGGCGGATCTGCTTCTTGTCGACGGCCTTCTGGAGCCGGCCGATCGCCCCGTCGAAGTCGGCGTCGGTGAACTTCCCCGGGTCCTTGCCCTGGTCGAGGAGGGTCATGCCGATGGTGTCGCGCATCTCGGAGAGGAAGGAGACCCGGCCCTTGAGCTTCGGGTCGTCGAGGAGCTGGGTGACCGAGTCGACCTTCCGGCCGCCGGTCGCCTTCGCGTTGTACGCGATGACCGTGGGGATGCCGGTCCAGGGGTAGGAGTAGGCGCGGCCGGGGTCCCAGTCAGGGGTGCGGAACTGGGCGGAGACGTTGGCGAAGGCGTGGGGCAGGTTCGAGGGGTCGAGCTTCTGCGCCCAGCCGAGCCGGATGATGCGGGCGGCCAGCCAGTCGGTGACGCAGATGAGGTCGCGTCCGGTGTTCTGGCCGGCGGCGAGCTGCGGTTTGATCTTCCCGAAGAACTCGACGTTGTCGTTGATGTCCTCGGTGTACTTGACCCTGATCCCGGTGCGCTTGGTGAACGCCTCCAGGGTGGGCCGGCTCTTCTCGTCGTTGCTGACGTCCATGTACTCGGTCCAGTTGGAGAAGGTGAGTTCCTTCTCCTTGGCCGAGTGGTCGTCGGCGGCGGCCGCTCCCTCGGCGCGTCCGGCGGGCGGGATGCCGCAGGCGCCGAGGGTGGCTATCCCGCCCAGTGCGAGGGCGCCCATACCGGAGGCGCGCAGCAGGGAGCGGCGGGTGAGGGCTCCCCTGCCGCTGGTCAGGGAACGCTTCATGGCCGCCAGCTGGACCGGCGAGAGGCGCTCGGGCTCGTAACTCTCCATACGCTGTTGCCCTTTCGGGTGGGAGGCCGCTGGGGCCTGTCGTCGCGGACAGGCCCCGGTCGCGCGGCTGCTGCTATCGGTCCCCGAAGATCGTGCGGTGCCAGTCCTTCCGGGCGACCGCGGTGTTGTCGTACATGACGTGCTTGACCTGCGTGTACTCCTCGAAGGAGTACGCCGACATGTCCTTGCCGAAGCCGCTGGCCTTGTATCCGCCGTGCGGCATCTCGGAGAGGATCGGGATGTGGTCGTTCACCCACACACAGCCCGCCTGGATCTCGCGGGTGGCGCGGTTCGCGCGGTACAGGTCGCGGGTCCAGGCGGAGGCGGCCAGTCCGTACGGGGTGTCGTTGGCGAGGGCGATGCCCTCGTCGTCGGTGTCGAAGGGGAGGACCACCAGGACCGGGCCGAAGATCTCCGACTGGACGATCTCGCTGTCCTGGGCGGCGCCCGCGACGAGGGTGGGCCGGTAGTACGCGCCGTCCGCGAGGTCTCCGCCGGGGGCCTCGCCGCCGGTGACGACCTGGGCGTAGCCGCGGGCCCGCTCGACGAAGGCGGCGACGCGGTCGCGCTGGGCGTGGCTGATGAGGGGGCCGAGGTCGGTGGCCGCGTCGAAGGGGTCGCCGAGGCGGACGGTCTCCATGAGGGCGGCGACGTCGCGGACGAAGGCGTCGTAGAGGGGACGCTGGACGTAGGCGCGGGTGGCGGCGGTGCAGTCCTGGCCGGTGTTGATGAGCGATCCGGCGACCGCGCCCTGGACGGCGGCCTCCAGGTCGGCGTCGTCGAAGACCACGAAGGGGGCCTTGCCGCCGAGCTCCAGGTGGAGCCGCTTGACAGTGGCGGTGGCGATCTCCGCGACCCGCTTGCCGACGGCGGTGGAGCCGGTGAAGGAGGTCATCACGACGTCCGGGTGGCCGACGAGGTGTTCACCCGCCTCCTTGCCCGCGCCGGTGACGATGTTGATGACGCCGTCGGGGATGCCCGCCTCGGTGGCGGCCTGGGCGAACATCAGCGAGGTCAGCGGGGTCAGCTCGGCGGGCTTGAGGACGATGGTGTTGCCCGCGGCGACGGCCGGAAGGACCTTCCAGGCGGCCATCTGGAGCGGATAGTTCCAGGGGGCGATGGAGCCGACGACACCGATCGCCTCGCGCCGTACGTACGAGGTGTGGTCGCCGTCGTACTCGGCGGCGGCCTTGCCCTCCAGGTGGCGGGCGGCGCCCGCGAAGAAGGCGGCGTTGTCGACGGTGCCGGGCACGTCGAACTCGGTGGAGAGCTTGATGGGCTTGCCGCACTGGAGGGACTCGGCGTACGCGAAGTCGTCGGCCTGCTCGGCGAGGACGGCGGCGAACCGGTGCAGGGCCTCGGAGCGCTCGCCGGGGGTGGCGGCCGACCAGCCGGGGAAGGCTGCCCTGGCTGCGGCGACGGCCGCGTCCACGTCGTCGGTGCCCGCCAGCTCGTACCGCAGGACGCTCTCGCCGGTCGCGGGGTTCACCACGTCGTGGTGGCGGCCGGACGTGCCCGTGAGCAGCTTGCCGCCGATGTACTGCGCACCTTCCGCGAAGCGGTCCTGAACCTGGAAGCCGTTGCTCATGACGCTCTCCTCCGCCGCTGTACCCGCTGAGCGGGGTCGGCGTAGCCTCTTCGTGAATTGAGTGCCGATCCTGACAGAGGGGTCCAGGCCCAACAAGTGATTCCGTTGTTGCCTTTTGGTTACGCGACGGAATCTGTCGACCATGTGTCGTGTCGGTGCGGAAATCCCCGTACGGAGTGTCAGTGGCGGATGCCACACTCACATGCCATGGGACCGATCGATGAGCTTGTGGCGGACGTGGCGCGGGGCAAGCGGGTGAAGTATCTGCCGTTCTGGGGCCACCGCCCGCGCCCGGACGGCCGGCTGGGGCCGAGCTGCCTGAGCCAGTGGTGGCCCTCGCCCTTCACGGTGGACGGGGTCACGTACGCGAGCGCGGAGCACTGGATGATGGCCGGCAAGGCCCGCCTCTTCGGCGATACGGAGGCGGAGCGGGCGGCCGTTGCGGCGAGCAGCCCGGCGGCGGCGAAGAAGGCGGGGCGGCTGGTGCGCGGCTTCGACGAGGACCTGTGGATACGGGAGCGGTTCGCCCTGGTCGTGGAGGGCTCCACGCACAAGTTCGGGCAGAGCCCTGAGCTGGCCGGCTATCTGCTGGGCACGGGTGACCGGGTGCTGGTGGAGGCGTCCCCGCTGGACCGGATCTGGGGCATCGGGCTGGCGGCGGACGACGAGCGGGTGGAGCGGCCGCAGGAGTGGCGGGGGCTGAATCTGCTGGGGTTCGCGCTGATGGAGGCGCGGGCGCGGCTGCGGGCCTCGTAGCCGGCGGGTACGACAGCGCCGCCCGGTCCGGCGGGGAGTGGTTCCCTGCCGGACCGGGCGGCGGATGCGGTACGTCCCCGGGGCTAGCTCCGGCCCTCGATGACCAGCGACGTGGCGAACGGGTCGTCGTCGTAGGTGTCGTCGAAGCTGGAGTCACCGTTGGCGATGGCCCAGATGATGAAGCCGAGGAGCACGGAACCGATCACGATGCCGACCGAGCCCGTGATGATCCCGGCGATCGCCATGCCCCGGTTGGTCGCCTCGCCGCGCTTGGCCCGGCCGAGGCCGATGATGCCGAAGATCAGCGCGAGGATGCCGAGGATGATGTTCACCCCGTACATGCAGAAGCCGACCACCGAGATGATGCCGAGCACCAGCGCGGCCGTGCCGAGGCCGTTCGAGGGCTGCGGCCCCCAGGGCTGCTGGCCGCCGTAGGCGTCGTAGCCCGGGTAGCCGCCGTACGGCTGCGCCGGCGGGGCCGGGTAACCGTAGTGCCCGGTGGTCGGGGGCGGCGGTGGCTGGTGGCCGGGGCCGACCGGCGGCGGCGGTACGGCCGAGGGCGGCGGGCCGAAGCCGCCGCCCGCCGGTATCGGTCCGGTGGATTCCGGGGCCGGGCCCGCACTCGGCATCGACGTCACGGTCTGCTGGTCGTGGACGGCGGGCGGCGGCGGTGCCGCGTCCTGCTTGCCCAGCTCCACCCTGCTGTCCGGCGGTGCCCACGGATCGCGCGGCGCGGCCCCGCCCCCGGGCTGCTCTGTGTTGTCTGACATGGGCCTCCCCCATCGTGGTCCCGTCATGCTACGGCCCGGTTCCGTGCCGCCTCACCCCGCCTACGATGATCGGTGCAGCCGGCCGGACCACCCCCGGGGCTCCGCCGATGTACACGCCGAACTGTGGGAGACAGACACATGACCGATCCGCACCCCTTCATCGCCGGGCTGCCCAAGGCCGAGCTCCACGTCCACCATGTCGGGTCCGCCTCGCCCCGGATCGTCGCCGAACTGGCCGCCCGGCACCCGGACTCGAAGGTCCCCACGGACCCGGAGGCGCTGGCCGACTACTTCACCTTCACCGACTTCGCGCACTTCATCGAGGTCTACCTCTCGGTGGTGGACCTGATCCGCACCCCCGAGGACGTCCGGCTGCTCACCTTCGAGGTGGCGCGGGACATGGCCCGGCAGAACATCCGGTACGCGGAGCTGACCGTGACCCCGTTCAGCTCGACCCGGCGCGGCATCCCGGAGGTGGCCTTCATGGAGGCCATCGAGGACGCCCGCAAGTCGGCCGAGGCCGAGCTGGGCGTCATCCTGCGCTGGTGCTTCGACATCCCGGGTGAGGCCGGGCTCCAGGCCGCCGAGGAGACGGCCCGGCTCGCGGTGGAGCGGCGGCCCGACGGGCTCGTCTCCTTCGGCCTCGGCGGACCGGAGATCGGGGTGGAGCGCCCGCAGTTCAAGCCCTACTTCGACCGGGCCATCGCCGAGGGCCTCCACTCGGTGCCGCACGCCGGGGAGACCACCGGACCGCAGACCATCTGGGACGCGCTCACCGTCCTGCGCGCCGAGCGCATCGGCCACGGCACCAGCTCCGTCCAGGACCCGAAGCTGCTGGAGCACCTCGCCGAGCACCGCATCGCCCTGGAGGTCTGCCCGACGTCGAACATCGCCACCCGCGCGGTCACCGACATCGAGCTCCACCCGATCCGGGAGATGGTCCAGGCGGGCGTCCTGGTCACCGTCAACAGCGACGACCCGCCCATGTTCGGCACCGACCTCAACAACGAGTACGCGGTCGCCGCCCGGCTGTTGAAGCTGGACGAGCAGGGCATCGCCGGCCTCGCGAAGAACGCGGTGGAGGCCTCGTTCCTGGACCCGGCCGGCAAGCGCCGGCTGGCCGAGGAGATCGACACGTACACGGCGAACTGGCTCCGGGGCCCCGCCCGCTGACCCGGACACGTAACCGTCCCGCTGACCCGGACACGTACGCGGAAAACCACCTCCGGCGCCCCGTCCGCCGACCCCGGTCGTCACAATGGCCCCATGGCCGACACCACCTCCCGCCTCACCGCCGTCGCGCATCGCGGCGACCCGTACCGGGCCCGCGAGAACACGCTGCCCTCGATCCGCTCCGCCCTCGACCGGGGGGCGGACGCGGTCGAGATCGACGTACGCGTGACCCGCGACGGGGTGCCCGTCCTGCTCCACGACGAGACGCTGGAGCGGCTGTGGGGCCATGACCGGCGCGTCGACCGGCTCACCCACCAGGAGGTGCTGGAGCTGACCGGCGGCGGGGTGCCGACCCTGCGCGAGGCGCTGGACGCCACCGAGGGGCACCGGGTGATGGTGGACCTGCCCGGCTCCACGGACGCCTCGGTGAAGAAGGTCGTGGGTACGGTCCTGGAGTGCGGGGCGGGCGAGCGGGCGTACTACTGCGCGGGCGCGGACGCGATGCTGCGGGTGCGCGCCGTGGACCCGGCGGCGGAGATCGCGCTGACCTGGAACACGCTCGCCCCGCCGCGCCCGGTCCTGCTGGAGGCGGTGAAGCCGCGCTGGCTGAACTACCGCTTCGGGCTCGTCAGCCGCGAACTGGCCGACCGGGCGCACCGGGACGGGTTCCTCGTCTCCGCCTGGACGGCCGACACCAAGCGCACGATGCGCCGGCTGATCGAGCGGGGCGTCGACTCGATCACCACCAACCGGATCGACGCCCTGCACAAGCTGCGGTCCAACTCCCCCGGCACCGAGGGGCTCTTGATCGGTCCGGCATGATGGTCGGTGCCGTGAAGCGCCGGACGGGTACCGAGGAGCAGCAGACGTGAGTGAGAGCCGACCGCAGGCCGAAGCCCCCGCGCGGATACGTTCCGACGTCGCGCACAACGCCCGGGTCTGGAACTACTGGCTGGGCGGCAAGGACCACTACCCGGTGGACCGGGCGGTGGGTGACCAGGTGACCGGGATGTATCCGAGCATCGGTGAAGTGGCCCGCGCGGACCGGGCGTTCCTCGGCCGGGTGGTGCGGCATCTGGCCGGGGACGTGGGTGTCGACCAGTTCCTGGACATCGGCACCGGTCTGCCGACGGCCGACAACACCCACGAGATCGCCCAGCACACCGCCCCGCACGCCCGGGTCGTCTACGTGGACAACGACCCGATCGTGCTGGCGCATGCGCGGGCCCTGCTCAGCGGTTCGCTGGAGGGCGCCACCGAGTACGTCGACGCGGACGCGCACCACCCGGAGCGGATCCTGAAGGCGGCGGAGCCCACCCTGGACCTGGGGCGGCCCGTGGCGGTGATGATGCTCGGCATCCTCAACTTCGTGCTGGACACGGACGAGGCGCGGTCCATCGTCCGCACGCTGATGGCGGCCGTCCCGTCCGGGAGCCACCTGGTGCTGACCCACCCGACGCTGGAGCTGGGCGGCGAGGGCAACGAGGCGGCGATGCGCTTCTGGAACGAGAACGCCACCCCGCCGATCACCGCCCGCAGCCGGGAGGAGGTCATATCGTTCCTGGACGGGCTGGACCTGCTGGAGCCGGGGATCGTCTCCTGCTCCCGCTGGCGTACGAACCCACGGGAGCCGGAGGTGGCGCAGTTCGGCGTGGTGGCGCGGAAGCCGTGACTCAGAAGGCTGCCGGAGCGGGCGTGGCGGCCGGTGCCTGCTCCAGCACCTCCAGCCGCTTGATCATGCGCCGCACGATCAGCAGCGGGATGACACCGAAGACCCCGAAGGACATGTCGATCACGGACCACCAGAACGGGATGTCGCGGATCGGGCCGCATATCAGGGCGAGCGGGATGATCCCGGCACAGGCGATCATGCCGAACTCGATGACCCAGATGTTGCGGACCGGGTCGCGGTAGGGCCCGTAGAAGGCGACGGCGATGACCAGGTGGGCGAAGGCCAGCCAGTCGGTGCCGTACAGCATGAAGGGCTGGTCCCGCTCGATGGTGTCGAGCCCTTCGCGGACCCGGGTGATCCACTCCATCAGGCCCGGGAGGTGCTCGGGGACCGGGGAGGCTGAGGCGCCCAGGAGGTCCTCGGCCCAGCGGAGTTCGGTGACGAGCGGGAAGGCCGTGATGCCGCTCAGCACCAGGCAGACGATGAAGAAGACCAGCCACCTGCGTATACGCCGCGTGAGGGCGTGTCGCTCGCTCATATCCGCAGCGTACGCCCGTGTTTACCGCCCCTTTACGGCACCCCTGTCAGCGCTTCACAAGCCGACGATGGAGTTCCATTTCTTGGCGAAGTCCGTCCGCTCCTCGGAGGTGATGTCGCGGGCGATGGCGAGCCGTTGACGCATCGTGTCGTCGGGGAAGATCAGCGGATCCTCGGCGAGCGCGGCCGTCTCCTCGTCCTTCGAGGAGGCGAGGACGTCGCGGGCGGCGGGGACCGGGCAGACGTAGTTGACCCAGGTGGCGAGTTCGGCGGCGATCTCGGGGTCGTAGTAATGGTCGATCAGCCGCTCGGCGTTGCGCTTGTGGCGGGCG
Organism: Streptomyces cyaneofuscatus; assembly: GCF_000718135.1. GTDB lineage: Bacteria > Actinomycetota > Actinomycetes > Streptomycetales > Streptomycetaceae > Streptomyces > Streptomyces cyaneofuscatus. Next base: position 90,988 of record NZ_JOEM01000015.1, read on the forward strand.
AGGTTGGGAATCATCAGCGACTCGGCCCACAGCTCGGCGCCCTCCTCGGGGACGACGAACTCGATGTCGGGGTTGTCGGCCTGGAGCTGGATGACATCGCCGGAGTACGCCTGGCAGGCCAGCACATCGCCGGTGGCGAGGTCCTTGATGTAGTCGTTGCCGGTGAAGCGGCGGATGTGCTTGGAGCGGACCCTGCGCTCCGTCTGCTCGCAGATCTCGTGGAAGTCGTCGGGCGTCCAGCGGGTGATGTCGACGCCGTTGCCCTGCATCAGCAGCGCGAACGACTCGTCGAGGCCGGAGAGCAAGGTGACCCGGCCGCGCAGGTCGTCCGCCCACAGGTCACCGGTGGAGCGGATCTCGCGGCCGAGCCGCTTCCGGTTGTACGCGATGCCGGTGATCCCGGACTGCCAGGGGACGCTGTGGAGCCGCCCCTCGTCGAAGGCGGGCGAACGCAGCTGCGGATCGAGGTACTTGGCCACGTTGGGCTGCTTGGCCCGGTCCATCTCCTGGACCCAGCCGAGCCGGACGAAGCGGGCCGCCATCCAGTCGCTGATGACGATCAGGTCCCGGCCGGTCTGCTGGTGGTTCATCAGCGCGGGGCTGATCTTCCCGAAGAACTCGTCGTTGTCGTTGATCTCCTCGGTGTACGTGACGGAGATCCCGGTCCGCTTCGAGAAGGCGTCCAGGGTGGGCCGCTTCGACTCGTTGTCGTCGTCGGTGTCGATGTAGAGCGGCCAGTTGGCGAAGTGCAGGGTGTGGTCGGTGGCGGAGCTGTCGTGTCCGGCCCGGTCCCCCGGCTCGACGAAGGCCGCGGGCACCCCGCAGCTGGCCAGGGTGGCGCCGGCCGCTCCCGCCCCGAGGGCGCGCAGCAGGGAACGGCGGGACATGGGGTTCTTCCTGATCGCTCGCACCCGCGCAGAATGCCCGTCGGCGGTCGCGCGGACAATGGACCAAGCGTCCAGCGGGAGGGTCCCGCCCCGCACACGTTGTCCAGATACGCGTACGGCCCCGGGCGCGGAGCCCGGGGCCGTACACCTCAACAGCGCGGCGGTCAGTCCTCGATGGACGTCATGACGTGCTTGATGCGCGTGTAGTCCTCGAAGCCGTATGCGGAGAGGTCCTTGCCGTAGCCGGACTTCTTGAATCCGCCGTGCGGCATCTCGGCGACGAGCGGGATGTGGGTGTTGATCCACACGCAGCCGAAGTCGAGGTTCTTGGACATGCGCATGGCGCGGGAGTGGTTGGTCGTCCAGACCGAGGAGGCGAGCGCGTAGTCGACGCCGTTCGCGTACTCCACGGCCTGCTTCTCGTCGCTGAACGACTGGACCGTGATGACGGGCCCGAAGACCTCGTTCTGGATGATCTCGTCGTCCTGCTTGAGGCCGGAGACGACGGTCGGGGCGTAGAAGTAGCCCTTGTCGCCGACCCGGTGGCCGCCCGCCTCGACCTTGGCGTGGGCGGGGAGCCGCTCGATGAAGCCGCTGACCTGCTTGAGCTGGTTGGCGTTGTTGAGCGGGCCGTACGCCACGTCCTCGTCGTCCGGCTGCCCGGTCTTCGTGTCGGCGGCGGCCTTGGCGAGCGCGGCGGTGAACTCGTCGTGAATGGACTCGTGGACCAGGACGCGGGTCGCGGCCGTACAGTCCTGGCCCGCGTTGAAGAAGCCCGCCTCCGAGACGCCGGAGACGGTCTTGGCGATGTCGGCGTCCTCGAAGACCACGACGGGCGCCTTGCCACCGAGCTCCAGGTGGACCCGCTTGACGTCCTTGGCGGCGGACTCGGCGACCTGGATGCCGGCCCGGACGGAACCGGTGATGGAGGCCATCGCCGGGGTCGGGTGCTCGACCATCGCGCGGCCGGTGTCCCGGTCGCCGCACAGGACGTTGAAGACGCCCTTGGGCAGGATCTGGCCCATGATCTCGGCCATCAGCACGGTGGAGGCCGGGGTGGTGTCGGACGGCTTGATCACGACGGTGTTGCCCGCGGCGAGCGCCGGGGCGAACTTCCAGACGGCCATCATCATCGGGTAGTTCCACGGCGCGACCTGCGCGCATACGCCGACGGGCTCGCGGCGCACGATGGAGGTCAGGCCCTCCATGTACTCGCCGGCCGAGCGGCCCTCCAGGAGGCGGGCGGCACCGGCGAAGAAGCGGATCTGGTCCACCATCGGCGGGATCTCTTCGCTGCGGGTGAGCCCGATCGGCTTGCCGGTGTTCTCCGACTCGGCCGCGATCAGGTCCTCCGCGCGCTCCTCGAAGGCGTCCGCGATCTTCAGCAGGGCCTTCTGGCGCTCGGCGGGCGTCGTGTCGCGCCAGGCCGGGAAGGCGGCCGCGGCGGCTTCCATGGCGGCATCGACGTCGGCCTGGCCGGAGAGCGGCGAGGTCGCGTAGACCTCTTCCGTCACCGGGCTGACCACATCGATGGTCCGCCCGTCCGCGGCGTCCCGGAACTCCCCGTTGATGTAGTTGCGCAGACGGCGCACCTCGGTGGTCATGACCACCCCTCCTGTCGGCTGTCCGATGGGTGAGACACCCACCCTAATCGTTCCGGTGACGCTTTCGACATAGGCAACCACCCCCAGCTTCGGATTCAGTCGGTTCTGCACACCCACTCAACGAATTTCATCGATCTGGGGTTGCGAGACAGACGAGTGCGGTGCAGAGTGGATGTGTGGCCAGTCGCAGCGCAGACTCCAGGACCGGGAACGGATCGTCACCAGCGGTCGATGCCGTCTCCCTCGCAATCATCGAGCAGCTCCAGGAGGACGGGCGGCGTCCGTACGCAGCGATCGGCAAGGCCGTCGGCCTCTCCGAAGCGGCTGTGCGCCAGCGCGTTCAGAAGCTGCTCGACCAGGGCGTGATGCAGATCGTCGCCGTCACGGACCCGCTCACCGTGGGATTCCGGCGCCAGGCGATGGTCGGCATCAATGTCGAGGGCGACCTCGACCCGGTGGCCGAAGCCCTGTCGGCCATGGCCGAGTGCGAGTACGTGGTGATGACCGCGGGCTCCTTCGACCTGATGGTGGAGATCGTCTGCGAGGACGACGACCACCTGCTGGAGACGATCAACAAACGCATCCGGACCCTTCCCGGCGTGCGCTCCACCGAGAGCTTTGTTTACCTCAAGCTCAAGAAGCAGACCTATATGTGGGGAACCCGATAGCCGTGAGCAAGGACCTCAGCCGAACCGCGTACGACCACCTGTGGATGCACTTCACCCGCATGTCGGACTACGAGAACGCGCCTGTTCCCACCATCGTGCGTGGCGAGGGAACGTACATCTTCGACGACAAGGGCAAGCGCTACCTGGACGGTCTCTCCGGCCTGTTCGTGGTCAACGCCGGCCACGGTCGTCACGAGCTCGCCGAGACGGCGTACAAGCAGGGCCAGGAGCTCGCCTTCTTCCCGGTGTGGTCCTACGCCCACCCGAAGGCCGTCGAGCTGGCCGAGCGTCTCGCCGACTACGCCCCGGGCGACCTCAACAAGGTCTTCTTCACCACCGGTGGCGGCGAGGCCGTCGAGACCGCCTGGAAGCTGGCCAAGCAGTACTTCAAGCTCAAGGGCCAGCCGACCAAGTACAAGGTCATCTCGCGTGCGGTCGCCTACCACGGCACCCCGCAGGGCGCCCTGTCCATCACCGGCCTCCCGGCCCTGAAGGCCCCCTTCGAGCCGCTGGTCCCCGGCGCGCACAAGGTGCCGAACACCAACATCTACCGCGCCCCGCTCTTCGGCGACGACCCGGTGGCCTTCGGCCGCTGGGCCGCCGACCAGATCGAGCAGGAGATCCTCTTCGAGGGCCCCGAGACCGTCGCGGCCGTCTTCCTGGAGCCCGTGCAGAACGCGGGCGGCTGTTTCCCGCCGCCGCCCGGCTACTTCCAGCGGGTCCGCGAGATCTGCGACAAGTACGACGTGCTGCTCGTCTCCGACGAGGTCATCTGCGCCTTCGGCCGCCTCGGCACGATCTTCGCCTGCGACAAGTTCGGCTACGTACCGGACATGATCACCTGCGCGAAGGGCATGACCTCCGGCTACTCCCCGATCGGTGCCTGCATCGTCTCGGACCGCGTCGCCGAGCCGTTCTACCAGGGCGGCAACACCTTCCTGCACGGCTACACCTTCGGCGGCCACCCGGTCTCCGCGGCGGTCGGCCTCGCCAACCTGGACATCTTCGAGCGTGAGAACCTCACGCAGCACGTCCTGGACAACGAGAACGCCTTCCTCACCACGCTGCAGAAGCTGCACGACCTGCCGATCGTCGGCGACGTCCGCGGCAACGGCTTCTTCTACGGCATCGAGCTGGTGAAGGACAAGGCCACCAAGGAGACGTTCACCGACGAGGAGACCGAGCGCGTCCTCTACGGCTTCCTCTCCAAGGCGCTGTACGACAACGGCCTCTACTGCCGGGCCGACGACCGCGGCGACCCGGTCGTCCAGCTCGCGCCGCCGCTGATCTCCGACCAGTCGACGTTCGACGAGATCGAAGGCATCCTGCGGGCCGTGCTGACGGAGGCGTGGGCGAAGCTCTGACCCTCGTGACCTGACCGCTCCGGTCTCCTCTGGATGATCATCATTCAGCGGTCATTTCATACGGTCCACCCGGCCCGGATGCGCCCTTTCGAGTGAGAAGGGGAGCGTCCGGGCCGTGTGCTGTGCGTACACACCGGTCCGACTATCTACGGTGCCCAGTGACCGATCGGCCGCGTCCTCGTTCCCCCGTACGGGGGAACGGGAAAACTCATCCGAACCGAGGTGTACGCCATGGTGGCCCCGCCGGACAACGACGTGATCTGGGCGCGTTCCCTGCACCACTCCCACAACGGATCGCCCGGTCTCGGCGGTGTCTCCGTCTCCGTCCGCGACGCCGAGATCCTGGCCGTGACCGGCCCGCGCGGCAGCGGGAAGACCACTCTGCTGCACTGCCTGTCGGGACGGCTGGTGCCCGAGCAGGGCGAGGTCTGGTTCAACAGCGTCCCCGTGCACACGATGGCTCCCCGGGTGCGCGAGCAGCTGCGGAGGGAACGGTTCGGCTGGATCGGCGCCGATCCGGAGCTCGTCCCCGAGCTGACCACCTGGGAGAACGCGGCGCTGCCGCTGCTGCTGCGCGGTGCCTCGCACCGGGCCGCGAAGAAGGCCGCCACGGAGTGGCTGGAGCGCCTGGACATCGCCGCCCTCGCCAGGAAGCGCCCGCACGCCCTGCTCCAGGCCGAGCGCCAGCGGGTCTCCGTCGCCCGGGCCCTGTGCGGGCAGCCGACGGTGCTCTTCGCCGACGAGCCCACCGCGACCCTGCACCGGGCCGAGCGCTCCCAGCTCCTGCGCACCCTGACCGCCGCGGCCCGCTCGCACGGCATCACGGTGGTCCTGGCCACCCATGACGCCGAGGTCGCCGCCCTCGCCGACCGGACCGTCCCCCTGCTGGACGGCCGCCGCGTCGCCACCGTCGCCCTGCCCGGCGTACCCGCCGATACGGAGGGCAGCGCGGCGTGCTCGCTCTCCGTCTGACCCGCGGTACCCACCCCCTCGTCCTGGTCCGGCGGCTGCTCGTCGCCGCCGCCTCCGCCGGTGTCGGCTTCCTCCTCCTGTGCTCCCTGGGGTACGCCTCCGCGCATCCCGCGTCCGCCGGTTCGGTGCTGCGGCTGCTGTGGTGCTTCGTCCCGCTCGCCGCCACCGTGATGTTCGCCGTGGCGGTGGCCCGTACGGATCCGAGCACGCGGCCCCGGCCCGGCCTCTCCTCGGTGGGCCTCGGCCCGGTGCGACTCTCGGTGCTGGCGGCGGTCTCGACGGCCGTCTCCACCACGCTCGGCTCGATGGTGGCGCTGCTGTTCTTCCTGCATCTGCGGGGAGATCTGACCGGGATGCCGTTCGACGGCGGAGCGGCGGAGTTCCTCGGGGCGGGCACTCCGTTGCCGCTGGCGGCGGCGCTGATGCTGCTCTCCCTCGTACCGGTGCTGTCGGCGACGGCGAGCGCCGTGGCGCTGCGGTCGCGGCCCGACCCGGCGCGGGACACCTTCGGCTCCGAGGAACTGCCGGAGCCCGCCCCGGCGCCGAGCGGCCTCCCCTGGGGTGTGGCGCTGGTGGCCCTGGGGCTGGCGGTCGAGGCGTACGCGTCCCGGGACGCGGCCGGGAGCGCGTTCCCGTTGCCGGGCCGGTTCGAGTCGACCCCGGTTGCGGTGCTGGCCGGCTGGACGCTGGCGGCGGCAGGCCTGGCCGTGGCCGGTCCCGGTCTGACGTATCTGTGCGGGCGGGCGCTCCAGGCGGTGCGCCCGGGTGCCGCACGGCTGCTGGCGGGCCGTGTCCTGATGGACGAGGCGCGCCGGATCGGCCGCCCGCTCGGGATCGTCTGCGCGGTGTTCGCCGCGGTGATCGCCGCGTCGGCGCTGTACGGGGGCGACGAGCGCCCCTGGGGACCGCTCACCGCACTCGGTGCGGTGGTGGTCCTCGGCTGCACGGTGGCGACGCTGCTGACCTCGGCCCTGGAGGCGAAGCAGGCCCGCGCCCACACCGCCGAGTCACTGCTGCGGATGGGCGCCCCCGCTTCCGTGCTGCGCGCCGCGACCGCGCTGCGGGCTGCGGCGCTGCTGGCCCTGTTCGCCCCGCTGACCTGGGTGATCGCGGAGCTGGCGGCGCTGCCGCTGGCGAAGTAGGCCCCGCTTGGGGGGGCTCAGGGGCGGGGGGCTCAGGGGTGGGTTGCGAGGCGGGCGGGGGCTCAGGGGTGGTTGGCGAGGCGGGCGGCCAGCGCGTCGAAGAAGGCCTCCCAGCCGTCCTCGGCCGCCGCGTACTGCTCCGGTGTGAGGTTGCCGCCGCGCTGCTGGAAGGCCAGTTCGGTGGTTCCGTGGCCCAGGTCGGTGAAGGTGACGGTGATGGTCTCGCCCTCTGTGTCCTTCGGCGCTGAGCCGTCCTTGAGCGTGAGGACGAGGCCGTCGGGCTCGCTCACCTCGCGGTAGACCCCGTGGAACGGCATCTCGACGCCCGGCATCACGATGACCAGGCTCCATGCCCCGCCCGGCCGTACGTCCATCGACACCCGGTCCAGTGGAACCTCGGCCTCGCCGCCGTACCAGGCGGCGAAGTCCTCCGGTGACGTCCAGGCCGCGAAGACCCGCCGCTGCGGGGCGTTCAGCACGCGGGTGAGGTCGATGCCCTGGCGGGTGCCACCGTTCATGGTCGGGGTCCTCGTCTCGTGGTCGTGCTTCGGGGTGCGCCTTCAGCTTGCCCGGCCCGCCTCGTCCTGTCCTGTCGCGCCGGTCAGGGGCGCAGCAGCCTCTCCAGCGTCGCGTACGCACTGCCCCACCCCCACGCCTCGCGGACCCAGGCCCGCCCCTTCTCCCCCATCGCTGCGGCGGCTTCCCGGTCCCGCAGCAGCCCGACGAGCCGGTCCGCGACGGCCTCCACGTCCCGGCCGTCCACCACATGACCCGTCTCCCCGTCCCGTACAGCGTCGGGGGCGCCGCCCGAGTCCCCCACCAGCACGGGCAGCCCGGCGGCCGCCGCCTCCAGGAAGACGATCCCGAGCCCCTCCACCTCCAGGCCCCGCCTGCGGGTCCGGCACGGCATGGCGAACACGTCGGCGGCGGCGTAGTGGCCGGGCATCTCGGCGTGCGGCTGCCCACCGGCGAATACCACGTGGTCCGCCACCCCGGTGTCCTCGGCGAGCCGGCGCAGGGTGCGGGCGTACGGCCCCTCGCCGGTCAGCAGGAGTACGACGCCGGGCACCGCACGCCGTACGGCGGGGAGCGCGCGGATCAGGGTGTCCTGGCCCTTGCGGGGGACGAGCCGCGCCGCGCAGAGGATCACCGGCCGCGCGCCCAGCCCGTACCGCTCGCGGATCTCCCGGTGTCCGGCCCGTACGCGGAAGGCCTCCGGGTCCACCCCCGGCGCGAGCCGCACCATACGGCGGGCGGCGGCCGGGCCGAGCGCTGCGGCGATGGGGGCGCGGGTGGCGGCGCCGAGGTAGGTCACCGCGTCGGTACGGTCCCCGATCCGCCGGAGCAGCGCCCTGGCCCCCGGTGTACGGGCCCACCACACCTCGTGCCCGTGCGTCGTGGCGACGGCCCGCCGTATTCCGGCCTCGCGCCGCAGCCTCTCGCCCATCAGCCCGAGCGGCGCGGCGGCCCCGAACCACACGCTGTCGCAGCCGTGGCGCCGGGCCAGCTCCACGGCCCGGGCGGTGGCCCGCGGGGTCGGCAGCAGCATCCGCGCGGGGTCACGGACCACCGGGTAGGGCAGCGCGGCGTCATGGGCGGCCGCCCCCGGTTCGGCGGAGGTGTACACGACGACGGAACCGGCGGGAAAGCGTCCGGCCATGGCGTGGACGAAGGTCTCGATGCCTCCCTGGCGCGGCGGGAAGTCGTTGGTGACGACGAGGGTGCGGCGGCGGGTCATCGCGTTGCCTTCTTCTGTATGCGTACGAACACAGGTGCGTCGACGGGGCGTTGCCGGACCACGGCCGCCCACGCCGCGAGGACCAGCGGGTGCACCAGGTACCCGAACCGGGTCGCGGGCAGGAACGCGATGGCGAGGAGCAGCCCGACCGCGAGCCGCAGCGCGGCGTCCGGGGCCGCGGCCGGAGGGCGTACGAGCAGGGAGACGGCGGCCAGGAGGGCGCTGGCCCCGAGCAGCCCCAGGGCCAGGGTCCGGCCACCCGGGACATAGGTGGCGAGCAGTTGGCCGGGGAGCGGGCTGGCGGCGGAGGACACCGCGTCGGTCAGGCCGAGGGGGAAGGCGATGACGTGGGCGTGGAAGGCCCCGGGATCACGCCAGGCGGCGGGCAGCCCCAGTGCGGCGGCGGTGAGGAGGGCGACGAACGCGCAGCGCAGGCCGGCCCGGCGGCGGTACCCGGCAGAGCCCGCCGCGAGCAGCGCGAGCGCCACCGGCAGCGCGGCCCATGCCGTCCACTTGAGCGCGGCGGCGAGCCCGAGCCAGAGCCCCGCACGCCCGCCCCTCCCCCGGCCTGCCTCCGCCAGCCCCAGGCACATCAGGCCGACCACCGGCAGGTCCACCCCGCCGACCGCGAGCGGCAGGGCGACCAGCGGGCACGCGGCGACCCACAGCAGCGGCTCGCGCCGGAACCCCGTGGGAAGGGCGTACGCGAACGTGGCGAGGAAGGCCGCGCCCATCCAGAGGCGGGGGTCGGTGAGCGGCCCGGAACCGGCCACCGCTTCCGGGAGCCCGAAGGCCGCCATGCCGGGCAGATACGGGGTGAAGTCCTCGGGTATCAAGGGGTGCGCGGCATACGGGGTGCCGTCCGCCAGCAGCAGCGCGGCCGCCCGGGCCACCACCTCCACCTCCAACTGCGCCCGGTCCACGGCCAGGAGCACCACGAGCGGCAGCACGACCCCGCCCGTGACGGCGACTGCGCCCACGGTCCGGGCGGGGCGTCCGCGTGCGGCGAGGACGGCGGCAGCCGCGTAACCGAGTGCGCCGGCTGCGCCCCAGGCGCGGTGCGGGCCGAGCGAGGTGAAGACGGCCAGGGCCAGGGACGCCGCCGCGCAGAACGTCCACCACCCGGGACCGCCGGGCAGCGCGAAGCGGGTCCTTCGTTGCTGGTCAAGGGGGGTGGGAAGAGCAGTCGTCGCCATGGATCCGAGGCTAGGAACGGACCGCTGACAGGTCGTCACACCACGGTGCGGTCCTGCGGCTCAACCCGCGGTATGACACGGCCCCGCGAATTGGCCCCGTGGTCCGATGCGCCCGCCGGGGGCCGCGTTGAAGAATCGCCGTATGACACGCACCATCGAGGCGAGCGGAGCGGCAGCGACCGCCGCCGAACGCCCGTCACCGGAACGGACCCCGCGGCAGCGGCTGCGGCGCTGGACATCGGCGCCCGCGTACGCGGGGCTGACCGGTGGCGCGCTGACACTCTTCGCCGCCGTGGAGCTGCTCCTCGTACCGGGTTCGGCGATCACGGCCTTCGCCGTGCTCGTGTGCACGGCCTCGCTGACCCTGCGGGCCGCCCACCCCGCTGTCGGGCTCCTGACCGTCGGCGCGGCGCTGCTCGGCTTCGCCACCGACGGCAACATGGCGTACGCGACGGTGGCCGGTCTGCTGATGGGCTGCTACACGCTGGGGCGGCACCGGGTGCAGCATCCGGCGGTGCTCGTGACGGCGGGTTCACTCGCCGCGCTGACGGTCAATCTGGTGCACATCGACCGCTGGGCCCGGGACGGCTCGCCCGGCCTTCCGGTGCTCCAGGGCACCGACCGGTTCAGCCTCGGGCTCTACGCGGAGACGCTGGTGCTGACCGTGGTGATCATGGGTGCGGTGAGCGCCGGAGACGCGGTCCGGGCGCGCGAGGAGACCCGGCGCACCCGGGCCGCCGCCCAGTCCCGGCTGCTGGCGATGGAGCGGCGGCAGGCGGCCCAGGCGGAACGGGCGGCGATTGCGAGGGAGTTGCACGACATGATCGCGCACTCGGTCTCGATGATCGCGGTGCGGGCCGAGAGCGCCACGTACACGACCCCGGGCCTCTCCCCGCCGGCCCGGGACGCCTTCCAGGAGATCGCGGGCACGGCCCGGTCATCGATGGCCGAGCTGCGCCGGCTGCTCGGGGTACTGCGTACGGGCACCGACGCAGGCCCCGCCCTCACCGCCCCGCAGCCGTCGCTGGCCGCGCTCGGCGAGCTCCTGGACCAGCACCGCGCGGTGGACGGCTCAGCCGAACTCCGTGTCACCGGTGAGGAGATAGGCGTGCCGTCGTCCTGGGAGCTGTCGGCGTACCGGATCGTGCAGGAGGCCCTGACCAATGTGCGCCGGCACGCCCCCGGCGCGCACGCGGTCGTCGAGATCGACCAGCGGCCGGGACTGTTGCGGGTCCGGGTCGGTGACGACGGGCCGGGGCCGCCCGCCGCCCCAGCGCCGGAGCCCGCCGGGCGCCCCGGTCACGGTCTCGTGGGCATGCGCGAACGGGCCGCTCTGCTGGGCGGCAGGCTCACCACCGGCCGAGGCCCGGCCGGCGGCTATCTCGTGGAGGCGGAACTCCCGTGGTGATCCGCGTGATCGTCGCCGACGACCAGGCGGTCGTGAGGACAGCGTTCTCCCGGCTGCTGGACACCCAGGAGGACATCGAGGTGGTCGGCGAGGCGGAGGACGGCGAGCAGGCGATCCGGGTCGCGGCCGAACTGCGGCCGGACGTAACCCTGCTGGACATCCGGATGCCGAAGCTCGGCGGGATCGACGCCGCCCGCGAGATCGTCGCCGCGTCGGACGGGGCGACGAAGGCGCTGATGCTGACGACGTTCGGCCTGGACGAGTATGTGTACGAAGCCCTGACGGCGGGGGCCAGCGGCTTCCTGCTCAAGGACGCGACCTTCCCCGAACTGCTGCACGCGGTGAGGGTGGTGGCCGGCGGGCACGCACTGCTGGCGCCCGAGATCACGGGGCGGCTGATCGCGGAGTTCACCCGGCAGCGGGTCAGCGCACCGCCGGCCCGCTCGGTCGAGGGGCTGACCGCGCGCGAGGCGGAGGTGCTCGTCCTCATCGCGCAGGGCCTGTCCAACGCGGACATCGCCGCCCGGCTGACCATCACCGACCACACGGTGAAGACCCACATCAACCGGCTCTTCGCGAAGATGGGGCTGCGGGACCGGGCGCAGGCGGTGATCCTGGCGTACGAGATGGGTCTGGTGGTGGCGGGCGCCCAGAGCCCGTAGCGCATCCCCGACTCCAGGCCTGTGCCCTGGACGACGCCGCCTACCACGCCCGCACCCTCGGCCGGCCCCACCGCCGCATCGCCGGCCGCCGGACATATTCCCTCCGCCATTTGGTCACAGGTCCGTCACCACCGGAACATCTGGCTCTCTGGGGCGGGTGGGGCTGACTACGGTCGATCTCGCACGAACCATCCCAGGGGGACGAGTTGAACACCCGCACACTCAGCGTCGCGCTCGCATGTATCGCCACAGCGACCCTCGTCGGCTGCAATCCGGTCGCCACAGAACCGACGCCGGATGCACCCGCCGCCACCCAGCCCGCCACCGAGACCCCTGCGACGACGCCGTCCAAGGCGGAAGAGGAACCGGTCGAGCCGAAGGCGGTACCGAACTTCGTCGGCATGGGTCTCCAGTCCGCCCAGGACGCGGCGCAGAAGGAAGGCTTCTACGCGCTCACCTCGCACGACAGTGCCGGGCGAGGCCGCACACAGGCCTTCGATCGCAACTGGAAGGTCTGCTCCCAGAACATGGCGGCCGGCAAGACCGTCCCCACCGACACCACACTGGATTTCGGCGCCGTGAAGCTGGAGGAGGACTGCCCGGCCGACGACGCCAAGGCCCCTGAAGCGGCGGACGGGAAGATGCCGAGCCTGGTCGGGAAGTCGGTGAAGGTCGCCCGTAAGGCACTCGACTCCAGCACGTCGGTCACCGTCACCGACGCGGCGCAGGGCAGGATGGTCCTCATGGAGAGCAACTGGCAGGTGTGCACCCAGTCGCCCTCCCCCGGGGCCGCTCTGAACGGGCAGCCGGTCGAATTCACAGCGGTGAAGTTCGAGGAAGACTGCCCGTAGGCTCGAGCTAGCCCTCCGCCAGCACCACCGTCTCCGCCGAGTCGAACCGGACGCCCACCACCGCGCCCTCGTCCGGGGTGTCCCGCAGGGCGCACTCGGCCTCCAGCACCGGCGCGTTCTCGGGGGTCAGCCGCACGGTCACGTGGTTGCCGCGGAACGTGCGGACGCCGACCGTGCAGCGCAGCCCGTCCTTCTCGGCCCCGATGAGCACCCCGGCGGGCCGCACCAGCAGGTCGACCTCGCCCTGGGGGGAGCCCTCCGGCACCGGCACCTTGCCCCAGGCGGTCGCGGCGGCCTCGCCGGTCACCGTCGCCGGGGTCACGTTGTCGAAGCCTAGGAAACGGGCGACGAACGCGGAGGCGGGGCGCTGCCACACGTCCAGCGGGCTGCCCTCCTGGGCGATCCGGCCGTCCCGCATCACCACCACCCGGTCGGCGAGCGCGAACGCCTCGCCCTGGTCGTGGGTGACGGCGAGCACCGTCGTACCCAGCTCCTGGAACAGGGTGCGCAGTTCGATGACGAGCCGTTCGCGCAGGCTGCGGTCGAGCTGGCCGAGGGGTTCGTCCAGCATCAGGAGCTTGGGGCGCGGGGCGAGGGCGCGGGCCAGGGCGACGCGCTGCTGCTCCCCGCCGGAGAGGGCGGCGACCGCGCGGCGTTCGGCGCCGGGGAGGCCCACCAGATCGAGGAGTTCACGGACCCGGCGCTCGGACTCCGCCCGCCCGGTGCCGTGCATCCGCAGCCCGAAGGCGACGTTGGCGCCGACATCGCGGTGTGGGAAGAGCTGGTGGTCCTGGAACATCAGGCCGAGCCCGCGCCGGTGGACCGGGACGCCGCTCTGGTCCTGTCCGGCCAGCAGCACCCGGCCGCCGTCCATGGGCTGGAGCCCGGCGACGGCCCGGAGCAGGGTGGACTTCCCGCTGCCGCTGGGACCGAGCACGCAGACGATCCTGTGGTCGGCGACCTCCAGGTCGACCGCGTCGAGGGCCGTCCGCTTCCCGAACCGTACGGTGGCTGCCTGCAAGCTCAGCATGGTGGTCAGAACTCCCCGGATCGGTCGGTACGGATGCGTTCGAGGAGCAGCAGCGACACCGCGCACACGAGCATCAGGATCGTGCTGAGGGCCATCGCCTGCCCGTAGTTGAGCTCCCCGGACCGGCCCAGCAGCCGGGCGACCGCGACCGGCAGGGTCGGGTTGTCGGGCCGGGCGATGAAGACGGTGGCGCCGAACTCCCCGAGCGACACGGCGAACGCGAAGCCCGCGGCGACGAGCACCGCCCGCCGCACCAGCGGCAGATCGACCTCGCGCCAGGCCCGCAGCGGGGAGGCACCCAGCACGGCGGCCGCCTCGCGCAGCCGGTCGTCCACCGCGCGGAGTACGGGGAGCATCGTCCGTACGACGAAGGGGACGCCCACCAGCGCCTGGGCGAGCGGGACCAGGATCCAGGAGGTACGCAGGTCGAGCGGCGGCTTGTCGAGGGTGATGAGGAAGCCGAAGCCGACGGTGACGGCGGAGACCCCGAGCGGCAGCATCAGCAGCGCGTCGAAGCCGCGTACGAGCCGCCCCGCCCGCCGGGTCAGGGCCGCCGCCGCGAGACCGCCGACGACGAGCGCGATGAGGGTGGCGACGAACGCGTACTGGAGGGAGTTGCCGACCGCCTCCAGCGGCGGTACGAGGAAGGTGGAGCCGCTGCCTCCGGCCGACTGGAGGGCCTCGTAGTAGCCGAGGCCGTAACCCTCCGGTCCGTCGAACGACCGCTCCACCAGCACTCCGAGCGGCAGCAGGATCAGCAGCAGCGCGGTGAGCAGCACCCCGCCGAGCAGCGCCCACTGCCCGGCGCCGTGCGGGCGGCGGGAGGTCTGTGCGGGGTCGACGAGCTTCAGCGCCCGTTCCCGGCGGCGTACGGTCACTGCGTGCAGGGCGAGGATCGCGCCGACCGCCACGAACTGGACCATGGTCAGGACGGCGGCCGTCGGCAGGTCGAGCAGCTGGGCGGTCTGGCGGTAGACCTCCACCTCCAGGGTGGAGTAGGACGGGCCGCCGAGGATCTGCACGACACCGAACGAGGTGAACGTGAAGAGGAAGACCATCAGCGCCGCTGCGGCCACCGCCGGGCCGAGCGCGGGCAGCGTCACCCGTCGCCAGGCGGTGAACCGTCCGGCGCCGAGCACCCGGGCGGCCTCCTCCTGGCGCGGGTCGAGCTGCGACCAGAGGCCGCCGACCGTCCGGACGACCACCGCGTAGTTGAAGAAGACGTGTGCCAGGAGGATCGCCCACACCGTGGTGTCGAGCCGTACGCCCCACAGCTCGTCCAGGAAGCCGCCGCGCCCGAGGAGGGCCAGGAAGGCGGTACCGACGACGACGGTGGGCAGCACGAACGGCACGGTGACGACCGCGCGCAGCACCTGCTTCCCGGGGAAGTCGAAGCGGGCGAAGACATACGCGCCGGGCAGGGCGATCAGCAGGGTGAGCGCGGTGGAGGCGAGGGCCTGCCAGGTGGTGAACCAGAGGACGTCGAGGATGTCCGGGCGGGACAGCACGTCGCCGATCCGCCCGAACTGCCAGACGCCGTCCGTCTTCAGCCCGCGTCCGACGATTGCGGAGACGGGGTAGGCGAAGAAGACGGCGAAGAACGCGACCGGCACGGCCATCAGGCCGAGCCGCACCGCCGCTCCACGCCGCCCGCCTCCGGACCGTGCGCCGCCGGACCGGGGCCCGGCGGCGGGCTCGGCGGCTTCGACGGAGCCGGCTACTTCACGGCGATCGAGTGCCACGCCTGGACCCACTGCTCACGGTTGGCGGCGATCTTCTCCGGGGCCACGGTGGCCGGCTTCTCGACGGTCTCACCGAACTCGGTGAAGATCTCCGGCAGCTTCGCGTCCGTCACGACCGGGTTCACGAACATGTTCAGCGGCACGTCCTCCTGGAACGACTTGCTGATCAGGAAGTCCAGCAGCGCCTTGCCGCCCGCCTCGTTCTTCGCGCCCTTCAGCAGCCCGGCGTACTCGGTCTGCCGGAAGCAGGTGCCGGTGGAGACGCCGGTGGGGGCCTCCTTGGGCTGCGGGTCGGCGTAGAGGACCTCGACGGGCGGGCTGGAGGCGTAGCTGACGACCAGCGGCCGGTCCGCCTTGGCCTTCTTGCCGCCCGCGGAGCCGGAGAACTCCTCGTTGTAGGCCTGCTCCCAGCCGTCGACGACCTTGACGCCGTTGGCCTTGAGCTTCTTCCAGTAGTCCTGGTAGCCGTCCTCGCCCTGGGAGGCGATGGTGCCGAGAAGGAAGCCGAGGCCGGGCGAGGAGTTGGCCGCGTTCTCGGTGACGAGGAGGTTCTTGTACGCGGGCTTGAGCAGGTCCTCGAAGGTCTGCGGCGGCGCGAGCTTCTTGTCGGCGAAGAACTTCTCGTCGTAGTTGACGCAGATGTCACCGGTGTCGACGGGCGTGACGCGGTGCTCGTCGTCCTGCTCGGTGCCCTTCGCGACCCGGTCCAGGCCCTTGGCCTCGTACGCGGTGAAGAGACCGTTGTCGAGGGCGCGGGAGAGCAGGGTGTTGTCGACGCCGAAGAAGACGTCGCCGCGCGGGGAGCCCTTGGTCAGGATCTCCTGGTTGAGGGCGGCACCGGCGTCGCCGCTCTTGAGGAGTTCGACGGTGTAGCCGCTCTCCTTGGTGAACTGCTTCAGCACGTCTTCCGAGGCGTTGAAGGAGTCGTGGGTGACCAGGGTGACGGTCTTGGAGCCGCTGCCCTTGGACGCACCGGATCCGGCCGAGGTGTCGTCGGAGCCGCCGCAGCCCGCGAGGACGGTGACGCCGAGCGCCGCGGCGAGCGCGGTCGAGGCGTACTTCTTGGTGGTGTTCATGTGATTCCTCCTGGAGGTGACCAGGAAGAGACGCGGCCCCGCCCGCCCCCGGAGACGTAACAGACGTACCGGAAGCGGGCAGGGCGCAACAGCTTGAGTAAGGTCCGAACTTCCTACCCGGAATGACCCGGGCGAGGTTCAGAGGGTCTGCGGCCAACCTGTCCTTGGTGCCGCACTCTCAGCGCTGTGGCGCTCCCCTGTCGGAATATGAAGTTGACTTCGCGCCCAGGCTACACCGGCGGTTTCAGGCCGGGCCGGCCACGGTCACCGGCGCCTCAGCGCTCGGAGGCCGCCAGCTGCCCGCAGGCCCCGTCGATCTCCTGGCCGCGGGTGTCCCGGACGGTGACCGGCACGCCGTGGGCCGCGATGGCCTCGACGAACGCCTTCTCGTCCTCGGGCCGCGAGGCGGTCCACTTCGAGCCGGGCGTCGGGTTCAGCGGGATCAGGTTGACGTGCACCCGCTTGCCCTTGAGCAGCCGGCCGAGGAGGTCGCCGCGCCAGGCCTGGTCGTTGATGTCCCGGATGAGGGCGTACTCGATGGAGATGCGGCGGCCGGACTTCTCCGCGTATTCCCAGGCGGCGTCCAGCACCTCGCGGACGTTCCACCGGGTGTTGACGGGGACGAGGGTGTCGCGCAGCTCGTCGTCCGGGGCGTGCAGCGAGACGGCGAGGCGGCACTTGAAGCCCTCGTCGGAGAAGCGCAGCATCGCCGGGACGAGCCCGACCGTGGATACGGTGATCCCGCGCTGGGAGAGGCCGAGGCCGTCCGGCTCGGGGTCGGTGAGCCGGCGGATCGCTCCGACGACACGGTTGTAGTTGGCGAGCGGCTCGCCCATGCCCATGAAGACGATGTTGGAGAGCCGGGCCGGACCGCCGGGCACCTCCCCGTCACGCAGGGCACGCATGCCGTCGACGATCTGGTGCACGATCTCGGCGGTCGACAGGTTGCGGTCGAGCCCGGCCTGCCCGGTGGCGCAGAACGGGCAGTTCATCCCGCAGCCGGCCTGGGAGGAGATGCACATCGTGACGCGCTCGGGGTAGCGCATCAGGACGGACTCGACGAGCGTCCCGTCGTGCAGCTTCCACAGCGTCTTACGGGTGGTGTCGTCGTCGCAGCTGATGTGACGGACCACGGACATCAGGTCGGGGAACAGCGCCTCGGCGAGCTTCTCCCGGGACCCGGCGGGGATGTTGGTCCACTGCTCCGGGTCGTGCGCGTACCGCGCGAAGTAGTGCTGCGAGAGCTGCTGGGCGCGGAACGGCTTCTCGCCGGTCGCGGCGACCGCTTCCTTGCGCTCGGCGGGCGTGAGGTCGGCGAGGTGCCGCGGCGGCTTCTTGGCTCCGCGGGGCGCGACGAAAGTGAGTTCTCCGGGCTTAGGCATGGTTCATCCAGTGTCGCAGACAGACGGGTGAGGGCCCGCCGCCCTGTGGACGACGGACCCTCACTCGTAGAACGTGCAGGTGGGACGTGGTGCGCGGGCTGATGAGGACGCTCAGCCGGAGCCGACGAACAGCACCAGCAGCAGCCAGAACACCGGCGCGGTCGGCAGGAGCGAGTCCAGCCGGTCCATGATGCCGCCGTGGCCGGGGAGCAGGGTTCCCATGTCCTTGATCCCGAGGTCCCGCTTGATCATGGACTCGCCCAGGTCACCGAGGGTGGCGCTGACGGCGACCGCGAGACCGAGCAGCAGACCCTGCCACCAGGCGCCGCCGTCGATCAGGAACTCCATGCACAGCGCGCCGGCGACCATCGCGAAGGACACGGCACCGAGCAGGCCCTCGCGGGTCTTGCCGGGGCTGATGCGCGGGGCGAGCTTGTGGGTGCCGTAGCGCCAGCCGACCGCGTACGCCCCGGTGTCGCTGACGACCGTGAGGACGAGGAAGACGAGAACCCGCCAGTGCCCGTCGTCCGCCGTCAGCATCATGGCGACGAAGGTGGCCAGGAACGGGACGTAGAACGCGGCGAAGACGCCGGCCGTGACGTCCTTGAGGTAGCCGTCCGGCGGCTCGGTCATCCGCCAGACCAGCACCGCCAGGGCGGTCAGCGCCATGGCGACCCAGGCGCCCTCCGCGCCGCGTGCGTAGCCGGCGACGACCATCGCGGCCCCGCCGACGGCCAGCGGGATCAGCGGCGCCTTGATGCCCTTCTGCTCCTGGAGGCGGGAGGTGAGCTCCCAGAGACCGACGACGACGGCGAGCGCGATCACGCCGACGAAGACGGCCTTCACGATGAACAGCGAGGCGACGATGACGGCGCCGAGCCCCACGCCGACCCCTATGGCGGCGCGCAGATCACGCCCCGCACGCTTCTTCTGCGGCGGGGACGGAAGCGGGGTGGACATGGGCTCCTGCGGCATCTCGTCACGGAACAGGGGGCCGCCGACGTGCGCGGCGTCCCCGTCCCGGTTGGCGCGGCTCTGTGCGTCTCTACCTGCGTCGGGATCGTCCGGCACGTTGGGCATGGGCCGAGTCTGCTGGGCTTCATGCGCATCGTAGGCGGGACCCGCCGGAGCGACCCCCATCTCGGGGGCGCCCCGGTAACCGGCTCCCTGCGGTGCACCCCAGGAAGAGTCGTTCATCAGACTTCGAGCAGCTCGGCTTCCTTGTGCTTGAGCAGCTCGTCCACCTGCGCGACGTACTTCGCGGTGGTGTCGTCGAGCTCCTTCTCGGCGCGGCGCACCTCGTCCTCGCCGGACTCCTTGTCCTTGACGAGCTTGTCGAGCGCTTCCTTGGCCTTGCGGCGGATGGAGCGGATCGAGATCTTGGAGTCCTCGGCCTTGGTCTTGGCGACCTTGATGTACTCCTTACGGCGGTCCTGGGTGAGCTCGGGGAAGGTCACCCGGATGATATTGCCGTCGTTGCTCGGGTTGACGCCGAGGTCGGAGTCGCGGATCGCCTGCTCGATGTTGCGCAGCGCGGTCTTGTCGAACGGCGTCACGACGGCCATCCGCGGCTCGGGAACCGAGAACGAGGCCAGCTGGTTGATCGGGGTCAGCGCGCCGTAGTAGTCGGCGACGATCTTGTTGAACATCGCCGGGTGCGCACGGCCGGTACGGATCGCGGCGAAGTCCTCTTTCGCGACGACAACGGCCTTCTCCATCTTCTCCTCGGCCTCGAGGAGGATTTCTTCGATCACCACGTGCTCCTGCGTGTCTTGAGCGGACCCGTCATCGACGGGCCCTGCGGGTCCTGCGTCGCGTCCTCACCTGCACGGTGTCCGACCGGCAGGCCGTTGTCCATCCTGGGGGGGCCGTCAGGCCCGGGTGCTCTGATCGCTGACGAGCGAGCCGATCTTCTCACCCTTGACCGCGCGGGCGATATTGCCCTCGACGGTCAGCTCGAAGACGAGGATCGGAAGCTTGTTGTCACGGCAGAGCGTGATGGCGGTGGCGTCGGCGACCTTCAGGTCGCGCGTGATCACCTCGCCGTACTCCAGCGCGTCGAACTTCACCGCGTCGGGGTTGGCCTTCGGGTCGGAGTCGTAGACCCCGTCCACGCCGTTCTTCCCCATGAGCAGCGCCTCGGCGTCGATCTCCAGGGCGCGCTGGGCGGCGGTGGTGTCGGTGGAGAAGTACGGCATGCCCATACCCGCGCCGAAGATGACGACGCGCCCCTTCTCCAGGTGCCGAACGGCACGGAGGGGGATGTACGGCTCGGCGACCTGGCCCATGGTGATGGCGGTCTGGACGCGCGAGTCGATGCCCTCCTTCTCCAGGAAGTCCTGGAGCGCCAGGCAGTTCATGACGGTGCCGAGCATGCCCATGTAGTCGGACCGGGCCCGGTCCATGCCGCGCTGCTGGAGCTCGGCACCGCGGAAGAAGTTGCCTCCCCCGATGACCACCGCGATCTGGGCGCCGTCGCGTACGACGGCGGCGATCTCGCGGGCGATGGTGTGCACGACGTCGGGGTCGACGCCCAGACCGCCGCCACCGGCGAAGGCCTCACCGGAGAGCTTCAGCATGAAGCGCCCGGAACCCTTGTCGTCGTCACGCTTGTCGTCGGCCTGAATGGCGTCCGCGCCCTTGTCCATGGAAATTCTCCTCGTGCACATACGAAGAAGGCCATTGCCGGTGGGTCTGGTGTCCCTACAGCGGCAATGGCCTCCTCGTCAGATCTGCGGTCGTCCGGCGTGGGTGCGGCCGTCGACTGCACCAGACCCTATCGGGTCCGGCGCTGTTCGCCCGGACGGACTCAGATGCCGACCTTGATGCGCGAGAAGCGCTTCAGGGTGACACCGGCCTCGTCCAGGACCTTCTGGACGGACTTCTTGGCGTCCAGCGCGTACGGCTGGCCGAGAAGCGTGGCCTCCTTGAAGAAGCCGTTGACGCGACCCTCGACGATCTTCGGGAGGGCAGCCTCGGGCTTGCCCTCGGCGCGCGTGGTCTCCTCGGCGACGCGGCGCTCGGCCTCGACGACCTCGGCCGGGACGTCCTCGCGGGAGAGGTACTTCGGGGCGAAGGCGGCGATGTGCTGGGCGATGCCCTTGGCCAGGTCGGCGTCGGCCTTGTCCAGCTCGACCAGGACACCGATCTGCGGGGGCAGGTCGGGCATGGTGCGGTGCATGTACACGGAGACGAAGTCGCCGGTGAACTGCGCGAAGCGGTCCAGGACGATCTTCTCGCCGAGGTTGGCGTTGGCCTCGTCCACGTACGCCTGGACGGTCTTGCCGGGCTCGATCTCGGAGGCGAGGAGCGCGGCGATGTCGGCCGGGGAGGTGGCGGCGACGTGCGCGGCCAGCGCGTTGGCGACGGCCTGGAACTTGTCACCCTTGGCGACGAAGTCCGTCTCGCACTTCAGCTCCAGGAGGACGCCGGACGTCTTGTCCTCGGAGATGAGGGAGACGACGGCACCGTTCTCGGCGGAGCGGCCCTCGCGCTTGGCGACGCCCTTCTGGCCCTTGATACGGAGCGCCTCGACGGCCTTGTCGACGCTGCCGTCGGCCTCGTCGAGCGCCTTCTTGCAGTCCATCATGCCGGCGCCGGTGAGCTCGCGGAGCTTCTTGACGTCAGCGGCGGTGTAGTTCGCCATGAGTCTTTATGTCTCTCTCGAAGTCTGAAAGATCTACGGGTGAACGGCGGGGGCCGCGCTTGTGGCGCCGGCCCCCGCCGTCAGCAGCCGTGACGGGTGTCAGGCCTGCTCGGCGTCCGCGTCGGCGGCCGGAGCCTCGGCAGCGGCCTCGGCCTCGGCGACGGCCTCGGCCGGCTTCTCGGCGTCGGCGACCTTCTCGGTCTCGGCGGAGGACTGGACCTCGGCGGCAGCCGCGGTCTCGTCCTTCTTGTCGCCCTCGAGCAGGTCGCGCTCCCACTCGGCGAGCGGCTCGCCGGCGGCCTTCTCGCCCGGCTTCGAGTCACCGGTGGCGGCACCGGAGCGGGCGATGAGGCCCTCGGCGACGGCGTCGGCGATCACGCGGGTGAGCAGGGTGACGGAGCGGATCGCGTCGTCGTTGCCCGGGATCTTGTAGTCGACCTCGTCGGGGTCGCAGTTGGTGTCGAGGATCGCGACGACCGGGATGTGGAGCTTGCGCGCCTCACCGACGGCGATGTGCTCCTTCTTGGTGTCGACGATCCAGACGGCGCTGGGCACCTTCTGCATCTCGCGGATACCACCGAGGGTCTTCTCCAGCTTGGCCTTCTCACGCGAGAGGACCAGGAGCTCCTTCTTGGTGAGGCCGGAGGCGGCCACGTCCTCGAAGTCGATGAGCTCGAGCTCCTTCAGACGCTGAAGGCGCTTGTAGACGGTGGAGAAGTTGGTGAGCATGCCACCGAGCCAACGCTGGTTGACGTACGGCATACCGACGCGCGTCGCCTGCTCGGCGATGGCCTCCTGGGCCTGCTTCTTCGTACCCACGAACATGATGGAGCCGCCGTGGGCGACGGTCTCCTTGACGAACTCGTAGGCGCGGTCGATGTACGACAGCGACTGGAGCAGGTCGATGATGTAGATGCCGTTGCGCTCGGTGAAGATGAAGCGCTTCATCTTCGGGTTCCAGCGACGGGTCTGGTGACCGAAGTGGACGCCGCTTTCCAGCAGCTCCCGCATCGTGACGACGGCCATGGCCGTACTCCTTGAGGTGCTCGGTTATCGCGACCGCAGGTTTGCGTTCGCGCCTGACGCCCCGACGCGCCGTGCCACAAGGGACCGAGGGGCGCGGCCACCATCTCGGAAGAGGGAGGTGGCGGGGCGTGCGAAGTCGACCCGGTGACCCGGATCGCCGTAAGAAGTGTACGGGACCCGCCGGGTGCCGGGTGACGGCGATATCCACAACCGGCGAGTAGTCCACAGGCGCGGACCAAGATCCCCGGAATCCGAGCCTCCGGGGGAGCGTTGATCCATGCGATTCCTGCTCTCGCCCCTGCGCACACCCGGCCCGCGCCGGTGCCGCGTGCCGATGTTCCTGCTGGCCGTGGCCCTGCTGACGGCAGCGCTGCCGGTGGCTTCGGCCGGTGTTCGGCTCCTGCCTGCCGCCCGGACCGGGGAGGCGTCGCCACCGACGGAGCCGGACGCGGGTGCGGAGGCGCCCCCGCTGGCGGCCGGGCCGGACGAGGACGGGGACGCGGACGCAGGTGAAGAGGCGGACGCGGGTACGGGTGCGGGCGGCGGGACGTTCGCGGAGCTGGACGGTGGGCCGGTCTGGCCGCTGACGGGCAGGCCTGCGGTCTTACAGGGGTGGGAGCCGCCCGCCACGCCGTACGGGCCCGGCCACCGAGGCATTGATCTGGCGGCCCGGCCCGGCGACGCGGTGGTGGCCGCCGCCACCGGCCGGGTCTCGTTCGCGGGGCGGGTGGCCGGGCGCGGGGTGCTGGTCATCGAGCTGGCCGGGAGCGGGGCGCCCCCGCTGCGCACGACGTACGAGCCGGTGCGGGCGCTGGTGGACAAGGGCGACGAGGTCGTCGCCGGGCAGCCGGTCGGGGTGCTGGAGGCGGGGCCGTTCCACTGCGCCGGGGGCTGTCTGCACTGGGGGCTGCGGCGGGGCGACGCCTACCTCGACCCGCTCACACTGCTGCCGCCCGCACTCCTGCGGCGCGGGCCGTCACGGCTGCTGCCGGTCTTCGGGGTGCCGGAACCGGAAGAGGCGGCCGCGGACCCGGGTGGAGCGTCGGAGGCCGCCGCGCTCAGCCGCGTACGCCGCGCAGGATCATCGCGACGGCGGTGTCCGCGATGACGCCGGGCTCCTCCGCCACGCTCAGCTCGATACGGCGCACGGCGGCGTCCACCGATCCCTGCAGGAGCATCGCGGCGAGCCTCGGCTGCGTGTGGCCGAGGTCCCCGAGCGCTTCGACGATCATGGCGATCAGGCCGCCGTGCGCCGCCCGGATCTTCTCCCGGGCGCCCGCGTCGAGCTCACTGGCGGAGATCGCGACGACCGCCCGGTGGCGGCGGTCCCCGACGAGATCGAGCTGTCGGCGCACATACGCCTCGATCTTCGCCTCGGGGGTCTCGGCGCGCTGCATCGCGTTCTCGACCTCGGCCGCCCAGACGGGGAAGTCGACGGCGCAGAGCTCCTCGACGACGGCGGCACGGGAGCGGAAGTACTCGTACACGGAGGACCGGGCGAGGCCCGTGCGCTCGGCGAGTGCGGGGAAGGTCAGCGCCTCCGTACCGCCCTCGGACAGCAGGGAGCGCGCGGCGTCCAGGAGGGCGCCGCGCTGCATGGTCCGGTGCTCGGCCACGGAGGCCGCTCGAATCCTGGGCACGTATCCACTCTACGGCGGCGGCTGCCGGAGGGAAGGGCAGAGCGTCGGTCCAGGTGGCCGGAGGGACGGGATCAGCCTCGGTCCAGGTGGCCGGAAGGGGACTTTCAGCGTCCGGCGTCGGCCAGTTTGGCCCGGAGCTGGAGCACGGATTTGGTGTGGATCTGGCTGACCCGGCTCTCGGTGACGCCGAGGACGTTGCCGATCTCCGCGAGGGTCAGGCCCTCGTAGTAGTAGAGGGTCACCACCGTCTTCTCCCGGTCGGGGAGCGTGTTGATGGCACGTGCGAGCAACCGTCTGAGCTCGCGGTCCTCGGCTACCTCCACCGGATTGTCGGCGGCGGTGTCCTCCAGGGTGTCCATCAGGCTCAGCCGGTCGCCGCCCTCGCCGCCGACATGCAGCAGCTCCTCCAGGGCGACCACGTTGGCCAGGGACAACTGGCTGAAAACCGCGTGCAGTTCCTCCAAGGCGATGCCCATCTCCGAGGCCACCTCGGACTCGGACGGGGTGCGCCGCAACTGCGCCTCCAGCGTGGCGTAGGCGCGCTCCACGTTCCGCGCCTTCTGCCGCACCGAGCGGGGGATCCAGTCGAGCGCCCGCAGTTCGTCGATCATCGCGCCGCGGATCCGGGTGATCGCGTACGTCTCGAACTTGATGGCCCGCTCGATGTCGAACTTCTCGATGGCGTCGATCAGTCCGAAGACTCCCGAGGAGACGAAGTCCGCCTGCTCCACGTTGGACGGCAGCCCCACACTCACCCGGCCCGCGACGTACTTGACGAGCGGCGAGTAGTGCAGGATCAGCTGCTCCCGCAGCCGCTCGTCGCCGGTGGTCTTGTACGAGCGCCACAGTTCGTCGAGGGAGGAGGGGGCGGGAGGGCGCACAGTGCCACGCGCAACCGGTGGTACTGCCGCGCGGTCAGACCCGGAGGTGTGCTGGGGCATGTGGTGCCTTGAGCCGTTCTGCCGTGAAGTGCTGGGGGACTTCTGTCTGGGGCGGAATCCTTGTGAGCGTAGCGTGACTGCGGTGTCGCAGTCCGCACAGGAGTGGAGATCCGGGCCGCGTGATTGCGTTCTGCCCCTCACGCCGCCCGCACCTGCCGGGATCCGGGGCCGTCGCCGTGGGCGAGGGCCTCCGGCAGGTCACCGATCGATCGTGCGAGGTCATCGGCTTACCTTTTCACCCGAATGCTCCAGGTCAAGAACCGCCTCGCCGCGCGTCGCCGCCACAGGGTGACGGACGCGTCAACCGCCAGCCGTCGCCCTCCCGTTCGACGAACCCCAGTGAGTGCAGTTCGTACAGTCGCGCGAGCGTTTCGTCGGCGGACGTCCCGGCGCCGCGGGCGAGGTCACGGGGGCTGACCGGGCCGTGGTACGGGAGGGCGTCGAGGACCCTCGCCGCCACCGGGTCCAGCCGGTCCCGGGGCAGCACCGGGCCGCGCCGGTCCGGTGCGAGGTCGCCGATCTCCCCGATCAGCTCGGCGACTTCGGACGCGTCGGTGACCAGCACGCCTTCACCGCGGAGCAGTTCATGGACACCGGCCGACAGTCCGCTGGTGGCGGGCCCCGGCACCCCCATCACGAACCGGCCGAGCCGCTGGGCCTGACGGGCGGTGACGAGGGAGCCGCTGCGGTACTCGGCCTCCACCACGACCGTTCCTCTGGTCAGGGCGGCGATCACGCGGTTGCGGAGGACGAACCTGCTGCGGGTGGGATGCGCGCCCGGCGGCAACTCCGCGATCACCAAGCCTTGTTGGGCCACCCGGCCGATCAACTCCGCGTGGCCTCGCGGATAGGGGATGTCGACACCGCAGGCCAGCACCGCCGCCGTCGCGCCGCCCACGGCCAGGACGCCCCGGTGCGCCGCCCCGTCCACACCGAACGCGGCGCCCGACACCACCACCCAGCCGCGCTCCGCGAGCCCGGCGCCGAGGGTCGCCGCCATGTGCGCCCCGTACGGCGTGCAGGCCCGCGCGCCGACCACCGCGACCGAGCGCAGGGCCCACAGCCGCAGGTCCGGCCGGCCCCGCACCCAGAGCCCGACGGGACGGGCGTCCCCCAGGTCGTCGAGCTGGCTCGGCCACTCCCGGTCCCCTGGGCAGACAAGGCGGCCGCCCAGGGCGGCCGCCGCCGCCAGGTCCCGCGCCGGCTCGGCCACCGCCGCCCGGAGCCGGTAGCCCTCCAGCCGTACGGCGGTCATCCCCGGCAGCCTCTCCGCGGAGCCGTCGGCGGAGCGGAGCGCCCGTAACAGCTCCACGGGCCCGGCCTGCCGCAACCACGCCCCCGCCCGCTCGTCCCCTGGCTCCAGCACCCGCGTCAACGCGGCCCGCGCCAGCCGCTCAGGCTCCGGCCCCCGCTCCGGCCCCTCGGCCTCCGGCCCTTGCGGCAGCATCTCCGCGTCCATCCCCCTCACAGCGCCCCCATCTCCATCGGCGCCCCGCGCTGGATGCCGGTCCGCAGCTCCAGGGCGACCGCGATGTCACGGTCCTCCGGCCGCGGAGCGCCCCTCAGGTCGGCCACCGTCCAGGCCACCCTCAGCACCCGGTCCAGCCCCCGGGCCGTGAGGATCCCGCGCTCCAGGTCCCGCTCCGCCGCGGCCAGCGCTCCGGGGGCCGCCAGCAGCCGGGTCCGCAGCTCATGGCCGGGCACCTCGCTGTTGGTCGTCCACGGCGTCCCGGCCAGCCGCTCCGCCGCCCGCGCCCTGGCCTCCCGCACCCGCGCGGCGACCACGGCCGTCGGCTCGCCCCGGCCGCCCTGCTCCAGCAGATCCGCCCGGTCGACCGGCTCCACCTCGACCCTCAGGTCCACCCGGTCCAGGAGCGGGCCGGACAGCCGTGCCTGGTAGCGGCGGACCACCGAGGGCGGGCACTCGCAGCCCGCGCCGGTGAGGGAGTGCCGCCCGCAGGGGCACGGGTTGGCGGCCAGCACCATCAGGAACCGGGCGGGCAGCCGCACCACCCCCGCCGCCCGCGCCACCACCACATGGCCCGACTCCAGCGGCTGGCGCAGCGCGTCCAGCGCCTTGCCCGAGAACTCCGGGGCCTCGTCCAGGAACAGGACCCCTCGGTGCGCGAGCGAGACCGCCCCCGGCCTCGGCATCCCGTTGCCCCCGCCGACCAGGGACTGCATGGTCGCCGAGTGGTGCGGGGCGCAGTACGGCGCCCGGGAGACGAGCGGTTCACCCGGGGGGAGGATGCCCGCCACGGAGTGGACCGCCGTCACTTCGAGGGATTCCTGCCGGGTCAGCGGCGGCAGGACCGCCGAGAGCCGCTCGGCCAGCATGGTCTTGCCCGCACCCGGCGGGCCCGAGAACAGCAGATGGTGTCCCCCGGCCGCCGCCACCTCCAGGGCCTTGCGCGGCCGCGGCTGTCCCGCCACGTCCGCCAGGTCCGGGATGTGCCCCTCGCCCTGCGGTGACGCCAGCCCGGCGCCGAGGCCCGTGCCCGGGACCATCAGTCCTGCGAGCATCGCGTCCGGGCGCCCCCGGTCGTCGACGGGCTCGTCGGGCACCGGCTCGTCGCAGAGGATCGCGATGAGCTGGCGCAGGCTCCGGACGCCGAGGACCGAGACACCCGGCACCAGGGCGGCCTCTCCGGCCGTCTGCTCGGGGACGACGACCTGCTGGTACCCGGCCTCGGCCGCCGCGAGGACGGCCGGCAGCACCCCCCGTACGGGACGGACCCGGCCGTCCAGCCCCAGCTCGCCGATCATCACGACATCGGCGATGGCGGCGGGGTCCAGCCGCTCCGCCGCGCCGAGCACCGCACACGCCACGGCGAGATCGAAACCCGATCCGCTCTTCGGGACCGAGGCCGGGGAGAGGCCCACCGTGAGCTTCTTCTGCGGCCACTCGGCCCCGGAATTGACCACGGCGGCCCGCACCCGGTCCCGGCTCTCGATCAGGCTCTTGTCCGGCAGCCCGACCAGCGTGAACGCCGCCACCCCGGGCTCCAGGTCCGCCTGGACCTCCACCACCACACCTTCGACGCCGACCAACGCCACGGAACACGCCCGTGCGTACCCCATCAGGACACCCCCCGCGCATGCTCGGTGACAGGGGCGCCGCGCCGGGGCACGATCACCCCGATCAGGTCGATCCGGGCCCCGCCGACGGGTGGCCCGCCGTGCCGCTCCAGCCAGATCTCGGCGAGCCGCCGCAGCCGGTCCGCCTTGGCCGGGGTGACCGCGGCCATGGGATGTTCGAACCCGTTCGGCCTGCGGGTCTTCACCTCGCAGAAGACCAGTGCGTCGCCGTCCCTGGCGACGATGTCGACCTCTCCGGCGCGACAGCGCCAGTTGCGCTCGATCACGGCCATTCCGGCGTCGGTCAGCAGCCGTGCCGCCAGATCCTCGCCGTACCGCCCGAGTGCCCCCCGTGCGTTCATCTCTCCACCACCTCCGGCACCGACTCTGACCCGGCCGGACGGAAGTTGTGGATCTTGGTGGATAACCTTCCCGATGTGGAAAACCCGGCCACCCACACGGGTGACCGGGTCCAGGACGTGTCCAGCGGATCTTGCACGAGTCGGCGGCCGTGACCTACGGACCGCGCGGGGTCAGCCTCCCGGAAGTTCCAGATCGCTCTTGTTGAGCTCTTCGATATTGACGTCCTTGAAGGTCAGCACGCGGACCTGCTTGACGAACCTCGCGGGCCGGTACATGTCCCAGACCCAGGCGTCCGCCATGGACACCTCGAAGAAAACCTCACCCTGGACGGAGTGCACCTGCATCTCGTAGTCGTTGGTGAGGTAGAAGCGCCGTTCGGTCTCGATCACATATTTGAACAGACCGACGACATCGCGGTACTCCCGGTAGAGCTTCAGCTCCATCTCGGTCTCGTACTTCTCGAGGTCCTCGGCGCTCATGGCATGTTTCCCCTTCAGCCGTGCGTCCCCCCATTGTGCGTCAGCCTCGGGCGCCCCTGGACGATCAGGCGGTTTCGGCGGCGAGGACCAACGGCACACGCGGGGGACCCTCGTCGAGGAGCGTGCGCAGCAGCTCGGCGAGTCTGGTCGGGTACACCGTCTCACGCGCCGCGAGAAGTTCGGCGGAAGTCCACCACCTCAGACCGGAGACGCTGCGCAATTCGAGCTCGGTGAGGCCCTGGGGGTCGGTGGCGGTCTGTGCCGTACGGGCGAGGAAGTACCACTCGTCCTGGTCCCAGCGCCGTCCGTCGAACGGGAAGGAGCACATCCGCTTCCAGAGCACCGGGCCCAGCTCGATTTCGGTGATCCCGGTCTCCTCGGCCAGCTCGCGGCGGGCCGCCTCCTCATGGGTCTCGTCGCCCTCCAGGCCGCCGCCGGGCGTGAACCACCAGTCGTTCCCGGGGTCGCCCGGCTCATGGCCGTGGAGCAGGAGGATGCGGTCGTCGGGGTCCAGGAGCACCACCCGGGCGACCCTGCGTACGGCCCCGGTCACCGGGCGGCCCGGCGGCGGGCGGAGCGGGCGGCGACGGGTCCGTACGCCGCTCCTCCGAGGATGAGGACCACGCCCACCAGCACCGCCCCCACCTGGAGCGGGAGCGGGCCGTCGGCGGAGACCCCGCCGGGCAGGGCGGCGAACGCGTCGGGGCGGCCGATCATGCCGTTCATCGGCCAGACCACCGCGTCGACCCGGGCCTGGACGGCGCTCAGGGGTACGGAGCCCTGCCCGGCGTCCTCCAGGTGGACCCGGGAGTCCAGGGAGGTGGCCCGCTCGTCACCGAGGAGGAAGATCTGGCCCTTCGGCACCTTGGCGGAGAAGTTCTGCGGGGAGGCGGGCGCCCGTGTGCCGGCGGCAGCGGCGCCTCGGTTGATGTACGGCTCCTCCACGGGGGTCCCGCCGACCGTGAGCCGTCCCTCCTTGTCGCAGCAGGCGACCGTGTCCCCGCCGATGCCGACCACGCGCTTCACCATCGGGGTGGCGCCCCAGACGCTGTCGGTGAAGACCACCACGTCACCGCGCCGGACATCGGCGCCGTCTATCCGCTCGGCGAGCACCCGGTCCCCGGCGTTGACCGTGGGGGACATGGAGGCGGTGGGGACGGCGTACGGCTTGTACACCACCGCCGCCCAGAGGAACCCTCCGAGGAAGAGCACACAGCCGACGGCCACGGCCAGACCCGACACCATGGTGCCGGTCCGGCCGCGGCCGTCATCGTTGCGTTGCGTACCGCTCATCCCAGCGCTCCCCCATCGGAGATCGACAATCGCTGATCCGAGTCGGCACCCTACCCGGCGGTACGCCCGGCGGTCAGCCTCCTGCGGCGCCAGAACACGAGGGGCAGCGCTCCGGCTACCCCCAGTGCGGCCGGGGCCAGCGCGGCGGCCGCGTTCAGCCCGGGCTGGTCGAACGTGCTGGGGATGGGCAGGGTCGCCCAGCGGCCCACGGGCCAGGCGACGACGATCGCACGGCCGACGACCTCGTCGTTGGAGACGGTGCCCTGGCCGGGGAGCTCCTGGTGGTAGCGGGAGTCCAGGGAGTTCTGCCGGTGGTCGCCCATGACGAAGATCCGGCCCTCCTCGACCTTGATCGGGCCGAAGGGCTTGTCGTTGCACGGGGTGTTCCCCGGGAAGATGAACGACTTCTCGTCGAGCGCCTTGCCGTTGACCGTGACCGGCCCGTTCTCCTTGCACTCCACGGTGTCGCCGCCGATCGCGATGACCCGCTTGATCAGGTCCTTCTCCTCGGCGGAGGGCATCAGACCGATGAAGCTGAGGAACTTCTGCGCCACGTTGGGCTCCGGGGTCGCGGCATCCTCCAGCCAGCCGCCCGGATCGTGGAAGACCACGACCTCGCCGCGCTCCGGCTCGGCGCCGAACCAGGGGGTGAGCTTGTCGACCAGCACCCGGTCGCCCCGCTGCAGGGTGTTCTGCATCGAGTCCGAGGGGATCGAGAACGCCTGGATCAGGAAGGTCTTGATCAACAACGCCAGGATCAGGGCGATACCGATGAGCAGCGGCAGCTCCATCCAGAAGGAGCGCTGCCTCCGGGGAGGCGTGCCGCCGCCCGGACTGCCGTCGTCGTCGCCCGGTGTACCACCCTCACCGCCCGGCGGCACCGCCGCCCCGCCCTCGGGAGACTCGTCGCGCCCCGGCCGGTCCTCGGGTTCGTCGTGTCCGGATCGTGCGCCGACCGCCAAATCCCCCACATCCACTCCTCAATACGTGCCACTGCCCGCGCCCGATCCGGTGCAGGCCCACCACTCCCATAACGAGCGGGAGTTCCGCAGGGGTCGGGAGCCGGACCATTCCGTCCCGATCCGGAGTGGCAACCCTATGCGACGGCCCCGGAACGGCCGCCTCCGAGCCGCTCGCCCGCGCCACCGCGGCGAAGGTCTCGCGCTCCTCCAGGGTGGTCCAGTTGGAGAAGGGCCAGGCGATCACGACGGCCCGCCCCACCACCTCCTCCTCGGAGACCGTGCCCTTGTCGGGCTCGTCGAGATGGAAACGGGAGTCGGCCGAGTTGGACCGGTGGTCGCCCATCATGAAGAGGCGGCCCACCGGAACCTCTACCTCGAACTGCACGGTCGAGGGCCGGTCGTCCGGGTGCAGATAGGGCTCGTTCAGCGGTACGCCGTTGACGGTGACGCGGCCGTCGGTGCCGCAGCACTTCACGGTGTCGCCGCCGACGGCCACCACCCGCTTGATCAGGTCCTGCTCGTCGTCGGAGGGCAGCAGGCCGATGAACTTCAGCGCCTCGCTGGCCTGCTTGACGCCGATGGGCGGATCCTCCTTGCCCGCGGCGTTCTCCTGCTGGAGCCAGCCGCCGGGGTCCCTGAAGACGACGACGTCCCCGCGCTGCGGCTTCGACCCGAAGTTCGGGGTCAGCTTGTCCACCAGGACGCGGTCGCCGATCTTGATGGTCTGCTCCATCGAGCCGGACGGGATCACGAACGCCTGGACGAGGAAGGTCTTCAGGACGAGCGCGATCAGCAGCGCCAGCACGATGAGGACCGGTATCTCCTTCACCGCTGATCTGCGCCGCTTGCGCCGGACCTTCTTGGCGAGCCTGCGGCGCTCGGCCCGGGTCGGCAGCGAGCGGGGCGTGGTGGGCCGACTCCCGGTCGGCAGCGGGACGTCGGAGGCCGGGGCGCCGCGCGGGCGCCCGCGGTTACCCATGCGCCCTGCCGGGTGCCCGTACGCCGTCGAAGGCGCCGGTCCCCTCCAGGCCGCCGATCCGGGCCGGCGGCCAGCCCAGCCAGTCGACCCGGCCGATCACCTTCTCGGCGGGGACCATCCCGCCGCCCGGCGATCCGAGGTGGTCGCGGGAGTCGCTGGAGCGGCTGCGGTGGTCGCCCAGCACCCAGAGCGTGCCCTGCGGGACGACGATGTCGAACGGGGCCTCGGAGGCGGTGTCCCCGGGGTGGAGGTACGTCTCGTCCACCACCGCCCCGTTCACCCGGAGCCTCCCCCGCGCGTCGCAGCAGACGACCCGGTCACCCCCCACGCCCACCACCCGCTTCACGAAGTCGGTGTCGGGGGGTTCGGCGAGGCCCAGGGAGGAGGCCGCCCAGCGGGCCGGCGCGGCCAGCGGGTTCGCGTCCAGGTCCTCCCGTACGAAGGAGCCCGTCCCGTCGAAGACCACCACATCCCCGCGCCGGGGCTCGGCGCCGGACCGGTACGCCAGCTTGTTGACGAGCACCCGGTCCCCGACCTGGAGGGTGGGCTCCATGGAGCCGCTGGGGATCAGGAAGGGCTGGACCACGAAGGCGCTGAACAGCAGCAGCGCGGCCGTGCCCGCCACCCCCGCGACGAGGACGCGCCGCCGCCAGGGCCGTACGGCCGCGACGGCGCCCCGGACACGCGAGAAGCGCGACCCCTCCTCGGACCCGGCACGGGGTTCCGAGGAGCGATCGCGCTCCGAGTGCTCTGCTTGCGTGTCCATCGCGGCCGAATCCTATCCGGCCGCGCTGTGGACGCCAGAGGGTGCCTTGCCGGTCACCCGCCGTCGGCAGATCAGTTGTCGCGCTTCTCCTTGATCTTCGCGGCCTTGCCGCGGAGCTCACGGAGGAAGTACAGCTTGGCGCGACGGACGTCACCGCGGCTGACGAGCTCGATCTTCTCGAAGATCGGGCTGTGCACGGGGAAGGTGCGCTCGACGCCGACGCTGAAGGAGACCTTGCGGACCGTGAAGGTCTCGCTGACGCCCGAGCCCTGACGGCGGATGACGATGCCCTTGAACTGCTGGATACGGGAGCGGTTGCCCTCGATCACTCGCACGTGGACGTTGACGGTGTCACCGGGGCGGAACGCCGGGACGTCCGACCGGAGGGTGGCGGCGTTGACGCCATCGAGCAGGGAAGACATGAGTTCTGCTTTCTTCGCCGATGCCACAGGTCATCGACGGGATGTCGAGAGGAGTGAAGGAGTGCTGATCGCGTCGGGCGGGCGTCTTTCCCCCTGTGGCAGGGGCGCACACCGGACGTACAGCAGCGGCCTATTCTTCCACGGCCGGGGGCCTGCGCCAAAATCGGCCGCCGGGCTCCGGCGCGAAGCCGAGGATGGAGAGGATCTCGCGGTCCTTCTTGTCGAAGGCGCTCGCCTCGCACCGCTCGATCAGATCGGGCCTATTGAGGGCGGTCCGGGCGAACGCCTGGTCCCGCCGCCAGCGCGCGATCTTCCCGTGGTGGCCGCTGAGCAGGACGTCCGGGATCCCCCGGCCGCGCCACTCGGGCGGCTTGGTGTAGACGGGGCCCTCCAGGAGGTTCGCCATGGCGCCGGGAGCGAAGGAGTCGTCGCGGTGGGACTCGGCGTTGCCGAGGACGCCGGGCAGCAGCCGGGCCACGGCCTCGGTGATCACCAGGACGGCAGCCTCCCCGCCGGCCAGCACGTAGTCGCCGATGGAGACCTCGACGACCGGGACGCGGGTGGCGTACTCGTCGATCACCCGGCGGTCGATGCCCTCGTACCGGGCCGGGGTGAAGACCAGCCAGGGCTTGGCGGAGAGCTCCACGGCCAGTTCCTGGGTGAAGGGGCGGCCGCTGGGTGTGGGCACCACGAGGACCGGGGAGTGCGCGCCGGACTCGTACCCGTCGGCCAGGGCCTGGTCCAGCGCGTCGCCCCAGGGCTCGGTCTTCATGACCATGCCGGGGCCGCCACCGTAGGGGGTGTCGTCGACCGTGTTGTGCCGGTCGTACGTCCACTCCCGCAGGTCGTGGACGTGGACGTCGAGCACCCCGCGGGCGCGGGCCTTGCCGACCAGCGAGACGTTCAGCGGGTCCAGGTACTCGGGGAAGATCGTGACGACGTCGAGCCGCATCAGGCGTCGCCCTTCGGCGCCTCGTCCGCATCCCCGGAGGCCTGCGCGTCGTCCCCGGAGGCCGCCTCACCGGTCTCCTCGTCGCGGGAGGAGGCCACCACGGCCTCGCTCTCGTCGATCAGGCCGGGCGGCGGGGTGATGACCGCGCGCTGCTCCTCCAGGTCGATCTCGGTGACGATCTCCTCCACGAACGGGATCATCACCTCGCTGCCGTCGGGGCGTTCCACGATGAAGAGGTCCTGCGAGGGCAGGTGGGAGATCTCGGTGATCCGGCCGATCTCCGTGCCGTCGGCGAGCACGACGTCCAGGTCGATGAGCTGGTGGTCGTAGAACTCGTCCTCGTCCTCCGGGAGCTCCTCCGGGTCCACCTCGGCGATCAGCAGGGTGTTGCGCAGGGCCTCGGCGCCCGTGCGGTCGCGCACGCCCTCGAAGCGCAGCAGCAGCCTGCCGCTGTGCACCCGTCCCGACTCGATCGTGAGCGGGCCGGTGGCCGCCGGGTCGGTGGCCAGGACGGCGCCGGGCCCGAGCCGCAGCTCCGGCTCGTCCGTTCGTACCTCGACGGTGACCTCGCCCTTGATGCCATGGGCGCGGCCGATCCGCGCAACTACCAACTGCACGCTGTTCTCCGATTGATGGGGTGGGGACCTGGGGACCCGTGGGCCGACCGGTCGCGGGAACGCCCGGGGTGGCCGACGACAAAGGCCGGGGACGGCCCGAAGGCCCTCCCCGGCCCTGGCCGGTGTTCAACTGCGGTCAGCGGACCTGGTCCACATCGACGAGGTCGACACGGATCCCACGACCGCCGATGGCGCCCACGACGGTCCGCAGAGCGCGGGCGGTACGGCCGTTACGGCCGATCACCTTGCCGAGGTCGTCGGGGTGGACCCGGACCTCCAGCACGCGCCCGCGGCGCAGGGTGCGCTCGGCAACCTGCACGTCGTCGGGGTTGTCGACGATGCCCTTCACGAGGTGCTCGAGAGCCTCCTCGAGCATGCTCAGGCCTCGGTCGACTCGGTGGACGCGGCAGCGTCAGCCGCCTCGTCCGCCTTCTTGTCGGCCTTCTTGGCCTTGGGGGTGATGGCCTCACCCTTGGCCTCGTCGCCGTCCGAGGACAGCGCCTCGAACAGGGCGCGCTTGTCAGCCTTGGGCTCCGGCTGCAGGAGCGGCGCGGGGGCCGGGAGGCCCTTGTGGGCCTGCCAGTCACCGGTGAGCTTCAGGATCGCGAGGACCGGCTCGGTCGGCTGGGCGCCGACGGACAGCCAGTACTGCGCGCGCTCTGCGTTGACCTCGATGCGCGAGGGGTTCTGCACCGGGTGGTACAGGCCGATCTCCTCGATGGCCCGGCCGTCACGGCGGGTACGGGAGTCGGCGACGACGATGCGGTAGTGAGGCGAACGGATCTTGCCCAGACGCTTCAGCTTGATCTTGACTGCCACGGAAGTGGTGTCTCCTGGTCTCTGACGTGGTTGGGCACAACTAGATGCCACGTGGGGTTGCGGTACTCGTAAGTGCCCGATGGACGCGTCAGCCGGAGGAGAGAGGGGTCCTGTGCGACTGTCGAGTACAGCTAGCCATTGTGCCACACCACTTCACCTCACCCCACCGCGACCGCCGCTTCCGGGATCTGGAACGGCTTGCCGCAGCCACCGCAGACGATCGGGGCCTGGGCCAGGACCGAGGGGACGACGCGGACGTTGCGTCCGCAGTCGCAGACGGCCTTGACCCGGACACCGCCTCCGGAGGAGCCGTGCCGGGCGGCAGGGCCCCGGAAGGAGCGCTTGGTGTCGGCGGCGGTGGCGACCGTGTGCGCCTTGAGGGCGCGCTGCAGCCGTTCAGTGGTCGGGCGGTACCGGCGCTTGGCCTCGGGATTCAGCGTGACCAGCGAGAATCCGCTGCTGGGGTGGGGCTCCTCGGCATGGTCGAGGCCCAGCTCCTCGGCGATCGCGAGGAAGCGTCGGTTGTGGTAGCGGCCGGCGCGGGAAGTGTCACGGACTCCTCTCGCGGCAGCGATGCCGTGGACTGCCTCGTGGAGCAGTCGCTCGAAGGAGAGCTCGGCGCCACAGGCGGACGAGGACTCTCCGATCAGGGACTCGGGCGCGGCTAGATCGGGCAGCTCGGGGTGGTACCGCTGAATGTCGGCCCACGCCTGTGCCAGCTCTGCGGCAAGTACAGGTGGTGTCGTGCTCACGTCGTGACAACGAGTCCGAGTGCCGTGGTGTTCCTATTCCGGGGCATCCCAAATAATTTGCACGTACCAGTCAGTTGCTCGTGATGTGCCCTGGATGCGTCCGGAGGCGGGCGGGTGCGCCGAACTGCGGAGAAGACGCACAGCTCGCACCAAGGTGGTGCACAGCGTGCGGTGCGCCCGGCGCACGGGATGTGCGGTGCGCCGGCGCCTGGTGCCACTTACGGGCCCGCCGGAGAGGGTACCCGGCGGCGCCGCTCGACGTGCCCGGTGCCCGGTGTCGGGTAAGACTGATTCGGAGAGGCGCACGACCGGGGCACGTAAACAGTGCCCCACAACCCCTGGACGGAACGGCGGATGCGCAGTTCTCTGGCATACGGGGGGTGCGGACATACGCATACGGGGGGCCGTCCACTCGGGCAAGATCGACCTCTTGGCGGATTGGGGCGCTTTCCATGACACCAACGCTCGTCCGGAACCTCCGGGACGCGGATCCCTCCGCGCCGGCGGACGCCGGTACCCGTGCCCGCGACTGGGCCGAGATCCAGGAACGCATGCTGGCACCGCTCTACGAGGCGGTGTACGACCGGCTCGAAGTCGGACCCGCCACCCGGATGCTGTCGCTCGGCTGTGGCTCCGGGCTGGCCATGCTCGTCGCAGCGGCCCGGGGGGCGCAGGTGACGGGCGTGGACTCCGACCGCGAGCGCCTGGCGCTGGCGCGTGAGCGGCTGCTGCCCGACGAGGGCACGGAGGGCGCGGAGGGCGCGCCCCCGCACCGGGCCCGGCTGCACGAGAGCGGGCTCCCGGCGGGCGCCGGCGCGGACGGGGCACCGTACGACCTGATCACCGTGTTCGAGCCGATCGGCTGTGCGGCCGGTGACTCCGAGGGGCTGGTGCCGGCGCTGGAGTCGGCGCTGCCGCTGGCGGCCCGGGGCGCGACCGTGGTGCTGACCGGCTGGGGCCCGCCGGAGCGGTGTGCCACGGCGCCGGTGCTGCGGGTCGCGGCCCGGCTGACGGAGTCCGCGCGTCCGCCGCGTCCCGGCGGGTGGCGGCCGACGCTCCGGGACGATCTGGAGGACGTGGCCGCGCGGGCGGGGCTGAAGCCGGACGGTTCGGGGCGGGTCTCCTGCCCCTTCGGGTACGCGGACCCGGACAGCGCTGTGCGCGGGCTGCTGTCGACCGGGCTCTTCGACGCCGCCGTACGGGCCACCGACCGCTCCCAGGTGGAGAAGGAGGTCGCGGAGGCGCTGCATCCCTACAGGCGGCCGGACGGCACGGTGTGGATGCCGAACGTCTTCCGCTACCTGGTCTGCACGACGTGAGCTGAAAGAAGCCGCCGCGAAACGCGCGTAAGGGGCGCCCTCTCTCAAGGGCGCCCCTTACGCATACGTCCGGCGGGCCGGTCAGCCCATGAACTTCTTGAACTCGTCCGGCAGCTCGAAGTTCTTGTCCTCCTGCGCCGGGAGCCCGAACGCGCCGCCCTGGGCGGCGGCCTGCTCGCGGCGCTCCGCGGCGGCGGCCTCCTCGGCCTTGCGCTTCATCGGGTTGCCGCTCTTGCGCTTGCCCTTGGCCTGCTTGACCTGCTTCTTCTGACGGCCGGGGCCGCCGCCCATGCCGGGCATCCCCGGCATCCCGGGCATGCCGCCGCCCTGGGCCATCTTCGACATCATCTTGCGGGCCTCGAAGAAGCGCTCCACCAGGCTCTTGACGGCGGAGACCTCGACGCCCGAACCCTTGGCGATACGGGCCCGGCGCGAGCCGTTGATGATCGTCGGCTCGGCGCGCTCCTTGGGCGTCATCGACTTGATGATCGCGGCGGTGCGGTCGATGTCGCGCTCGTCGATGTTGTTGATCTGGTCCTTGATCTGCCCCATGCCGGGCAGCATCCCGAGCAGCTTGGAGATGGAGCCCATCTTGCGGACCTGCTCCATCTGGGCCAGGAAGTCGTCGAGGGTGAAGTCCTTCCCACCCTTGCTCGACTGGAGCTTCGAGGCCATTTTGGCGGCCTCTTCCTGGCTGAACGTCTTCTCCGCCTGCTCGATCAGGGTGAGGAGGTCACCCATGTCGAGGATGCGGGAGGCCATCCGGTCCGGGTGGAACGCGTCGAAGTCCTCCAGCTTCTCGCCGTTCGACGCGAACATGACCTGCTTGCCCGTGACATGGGCGATCGACAGGGCGGCGCCACCGCGGGCGTCACCGTCGAGCTTGGAGAGGACCACACCGTCGAAGCCGACGCCGTCGCGGAAGGCCTCGGCGGTGTTGACCGCGTCCTGGCCGATCATCGCGTCGACGACGAAGAGGATCTCGTCGGGGCTGACGGCGTCGCGGATGTCCGCGGCCTGCTGCATCAGCTCCTGGTCGATACCGAGGCGTCCTGCGGTGTCGACGATGACGATGTCGTGGACCTTGGCCTTGGCGAACTCGATGGAGTCCTTGGCGACCTGGACCGGGTCGCCGACGCCGTTGCCCGGCTCGGGGGCGTAGACGGCGACGCCGGCGCGCTCGGCGACGACGCTCAGCTGGTTGACGGCGTTGGGGCGCTGGAGGTCGCAGGCGACGAGCAGCGGGGAGTGGCCCTGGCCCTTGAGCCAGAGGCCGAGCTTTCCGGCCAGCGTCGTCTTACCGGCACCCTGGAGACCGGCGAGCATGATCACGGTGGGGGCGGTCTTGGCGAACCGCAGCCGCCGGGTCTCGCCGCCGAGGATGGAGACGAGCTCCTCGTTGACGATCTTGACGACCTGCTGGGCGGGGTTCAGCGCCTGGGAGACCTCGGCGCCGCGCGCCCGCTCCTTCACGTTGGCGATGAAGGCCCGGACCACGGGCAGGGCGACGTCGGCTTCCAGCAGGGCGATACGGATCTCGCGTGCCGTGGCGTCGATGTCCGCCTCGGACAAGCGGCCCTTGCCCCTGAGGTTCTTGAAAGTCGCGCTAAGGCGGTCGGAGAGAGTATCGAACACGGCGCTCGTCGGTCCTCAGGGTCGGGGGCGGGGCAGGTCAATCGCCCTCCAGGGTATCCGGCCCCCGGAGAACACCAAGCCCTCGCCCGGATCCGGTGCCGGGCGAGGGCGGTACAAAAGCGTCGTACGTGTCAGCCGAGGGCCTTCTCGACCTCCCGGGCGACCTCGGCGGCCCGGATCTGCGGCAGCGGTTCGCCGTCGGTCCCGGTGACGTAGAAGGCGTCCACCGCGTTGGCGCCGAGGGTGGAGACATGGGCGCTGCGCACCCGTACCGCGCATCCCTCCAGGGCGTTGCCGATCCGGTGCAGCAGCCCGGGGGCGTCCTGGGACCGGACCTCGATGACGGTGGCCCGGCGGGAGCCGGCCGCCGCCACGGTGACGCGGGGCGGCGGGGCCTTCACGCCCCTGCGGCGCGGGTAGGCGGCCTCCCGCTCCGCGAGCCGGGCCCGGATGTCCAGGGAGCCGTCCAGGGCGCGTACGAGGTCGGCGCGGAGCCGGGCGGCCTGCGGGAGGGACCCGTACTCGGCCGCGACCCGCCAGCTGAGCAGCAGCAGGTCCGCGCTCTCGCCCACCTCGTTGGGCAGCTCCACCGCGCGCAGGTCGGCGGCGCGCACGGTGAGGCGGTGCAGGGCGAGGACCCCGGCGGCGGCGGGCAGGACGCCGGGGCGGTCGGGCAGGGCGATGAGCAGTTCGACGCCGACCGGCTCCACCTCGCCCTCCCCGGCGGGCTCCTCGGGCTGGGTGTGCAGGGTGAGGGCGGGTTCGCCGGTGCGCAGGGCCTCGATGGCGAGGCGTTCGTGCTCGGCGCTGGGCGCGGCCTCCTCCGGCTCCTCGGGGGCCTCCCCCGCGAGGACGGCGGCGACGCGCTTGACCAGGTCGGTGACGAGGGAGGCCCGCCAGGTGGACCAGGCGGCGGGCCCGGTGGCGAGGGCGTCGGCCTCGGTGAGGGCGTGCAGCAGCTCCAGGGTGGAGGCGGTGGAGACGGCTTCGGCGACCGACCGCACGGTGGCGGGGTCGTCCAGGTCGCGCCGGGTGGCGGTGTCGACGAGCAGCAGGTGGTGGCGTACGAGGGTGGCGATGACACCCACGTCGTGCTTGTCGAAGCCGATCCGGGTGGCCATGTCGCGGGCGATGACCTCGCCGGCCACCGAGTGGTCGCCGGGCCAGCCCTTGCCGATGTCGTGGAGGAGGGCGGCGACCAGGAGGAGGTCGGGGCGGTGGACGCGGCGGGTGAGGGAGGAGGCGCGGACGGCGGTCTCCACCAGGTGCCGGTCGACGGTCCAGGTGTGGACGGGGTTGCGCTGGGGTCGGCAGTGGACACGTTCCCAGTCGGGCAGCAGCCGGGTGATGATCCCTTCCGCTTCGAGCGCCTCCCAGACGCCGACGGTGGGCTCCCCCGCGCCGAGCAGGGTGACCAGCTCCTCGCGGGCCTCGGGCGGCCACGGGACGGGCAGCGGCCGGACGGTGGTGGCGAGGTGGCGTACGAGGTGGCGGGAGAGCGGCAGTCCGGCCTCGGCGGCGGCCGCGGCGGCGCGCAGGGTGAGGACGGGGTCGCGGTCGGGGCGGGCGGCGCGGGCGAGGACCACTTCGCCGTCGGCCTCCACCACGCCGTCGGCGAGCGGGGCGCGCTCGGGGACGGCCTTGGAGCCGAGGCCTCCGCTGAGCATGGCGCGCAGCTTCGGGCGGACCGAGCGGGCGCGCAGCACCCGGTTGACCTCGCGCCAGGTGACGTCGGTGGCGTACGAGACCGTGCGCGCGGCCTCGTACACCTGGCGCAGCAGCGCGTCCGCGTCCATGAGGCCGAGCGCTTCGGCGACCTGGTCCTGTTCCTGGAGGGCGAGGCGGTCGGTGGCGCGGCCGGTGGTGAGGTGGAGGGCGTCGCGGGCGTCCAGGAGGACGCGGCGGGCCTCGGTGAGCCCTTCGCGGGGGGCGTCGGCGACCCAGGAGGCGGCGACCGCGCGCAGGGCGGTGGCGTCGCGGAGGCCGCCCCGGGCCTCCTTGAGGTCGGGTTCGAGGAGGAACTGGAGCTCGCCCATCCGCTCCGCCCGCTCCTGGCAGAGCTCATGGAGGGCGGGGAGGCGTTTGGGCGCCTGGTTGCGCCAGTCGGCGAGGATCGCGGTGCGCAGGGAGGCGACCAGGCCGAGGTCGCCGGCGACGGGGCGGGCGTCCAGCAGGCCGAGCTGGACCTTGAGGTCCTCGCCGGCCGTCCTCCGGGCCTCGCCGGGGGTGCGTACGGAGTGGTCGAGGGCCAGGCCCAGGTCCCAGACCGGGTACCAGATGCCGTCCGCGAGGGCGGAGAGGGCCGCCGCGTCGGCGGTGCCGTCGTGCAGGAGGAGCAGGTCGAGGTCGCTGCGCGGGGAGAGTTCGCCGCGGCCGTAGCCGCCGACGGCGACGAGGGCGGCGCCGCGGACCCCGGCGTGCTCGGCCGCCGACGTGAACAGGCCGGTGAGCCAGTCGTCGGTGAGGCGGGCGAGGGCCGCACGGCGCGGCGGCCCGGACCGCGCCTCCTGCTGGAGGAGGCGCAGCCGGGCCGCCGCGTAGCCGCTGGGTCCCGAGTCTTCGCTTTCGGTGATCGCTTCGGTGCTCGTCACCCAGGTGCCTTCCGTTCGGTGGGGCCTCGGTCAAGGGCGCCCGTCCGGTGTGCGGGCCGTCCGTCGGGGGCGTCGGGCCGGGAGCCGGAGGGAGGTCCGGCGCCCGGCGGGAGCCTCCGTCAGAGGGCGTCCGGGCCGCGTTCGCCGGTCCGCACGCGGACGGCGGTGTCGACCGGGACGCTCCAGACCTTCCCGTCACCGATCTTGCCGGTACGGGCGGCCTTGACGACGACCTCGATGAGCTGTTCGGCGTCCTCGTCCTCGACGAGGACCTCGATGCGGATCTTGGGGACCAGGTCGACGGTGTACTCGGCGCCCCGGTAGACCTCGGTGTGGCCGCGCTGACGCCCGTAACCGCTGGCCTCGGTGACGGTGAGCCCCTGGACTCCGAAGGCCTGGAGGGCCTCCTTGATCTCGTCCAGCCGGTGGGGCTTCACGACCGCGGTGATGAGCTTCATGCGTCCACCTTCTTTGCCTTCGGTGCTGCCGTCGGGTCCGTCGCGGGGGCGGTGGTGCGGGAGACCGTGCCGCCGCCGGCGCCGCTGAAGTCGTATGCGGTCTCGGCGTGCTCGACCTGGTCGATGCCGGAGATCTCGTCGTCCTCGGAGACCCGCATCCCGATGGTCTTGTGGAGCACCAGGGCGATGAGGCCGGAGACGACCAGAGAGTACGCGAGGACCGCGACGACGCCGACGACCTGCTTGCCGAGCTGATCGACACCGCCGCCGTAGAAGAGGCCCTTGGCGTCGGACTGGACGCCGCCGGTGGCGAAGAAGCCGACCAGGATCGAGCCGATGATGCCGCCGACGAGGTGGACGCCGACGACGTCCAGGGAGTCGTCGTAGCCGAACTTGTACTTCAGGCCGACGGCCATGGCGCACAGGACACCGGCGATGGCACCGACCGCGATGGCGCCGAGCGGGGAGACGGAACCACCCGCGGGGGTGATGGCGACCAGGCCGGAGACCGCGCCGGAGGCGGCGCCGAGGGTGGTGAAGGAGCCGTGGCGCAGCTTCTCGTAGACGAGCCAGCCGAGGACGGCGGCGGCGGTGGCGACCTGGGTGTTGAGGAACATGACCGCGCCGACGCCGTCGTCGTTGCCGAGCCAGGATCCGGCGTTGAAGCCGAACCAGCCGAACCACAGGAGGGCCGCGCCGAGCATGACCAGCGGCAGGCTGTGCGGCCGCATCGGGTCCTTCTTGAAGCCGATGCGCTTGCCGATGACGAGGATCACGCCGAGGGCCGCGGCACCCGCGTTGATGTGGACCGCCGTACCGCCGGCGAAGTCGATGACGCCCAGCTCGAAGAGCCAGCCGCCCGCGCCCCAGACCCAGTGGGCGACGGGGAAGTAGACGATGGTGACCCACAGGACGATGAACAGCGCCCACGCGGTGAACTTCACGCGGTCGGCGAGCGCACCGCTGATCAGGGCCGGGGTGAGGATGGCGAACATCAGCTGGAAGGCGGCGAAGACGTACACCGGGATGGTGTAGCCGTCCCAGAGTTCGGTGACGCCGATGTTGCTGAAGCCGACGTAGTCGGAACTCCAGCCGATGACCGAGCCGACGTCGGAGCCGAAGGCGAGGCTGAATCCGTAGAGCACCCACAGGATCGTGACGATCCCGAGGCTGATGAAGCTCATCATCAGCATGTTGAGGGTGCTCTTGACGCGGACCATGCCTCCGTAGAAGAAGGCCAGGCCGGGGGTCATGAGCATCACCAGGGCCGAGCAGATGAGCATGAACCCGGTGTTGGCGGCAGACAGCTCAGGGGCGTCTGCGGCAAGCGTCGTGATGCCTGGGGGCATCGGCGTCTCCTCGTCGTCGGAGCGGCCGCGGCGTGCGGGGGAAAGCTGCGGGACCACTGGGCAAAGGTGCGGGCCGGTCAGGGGGTGTCCGGCGGATCATGGCCGGAGACCGCCTGTGCGCCATGAGATTGGCGGAGCGCCGTTTCCGGGGATGCCGCACGATGTTTCGCGAGCGTGACGAAGAGGTGGTGCGTGTTACGTCGGAATGAATCCCGGGTGGCGGGTCCGGTGCGCTGCCTACCATGCAGCCCACGCCGCATACGGTCCGGTTGAAACGCCGCCGGGGTACTCCTGAGGGCGGAACGACGCGAACCGGCCACGGCTCCTCTCCGGATGACCAGGCGATGGGGGAGCCGAGTCGGGCTGTACGGAGGGGTGCCGCGGCCGGGGCCGGTGGTGCCGGGTCAGACCGCTTCGGCGGACTCCGGCAGCTGTTCGCTGAGCAGGTCGGTGAGCCGGGCGACGTCGGCGACATCGCCGAAGTCCCTGGCAGCGGTGTCGACGGTCTTGCGCAGCCGGGTGTTGACGCGCTCGGAGCGGACTTTCTTGGCGATCTTCAGGGCCTGTCCGGCGAGCACGGTGGACTGCTCGGGCTCGCGCTGGAGCAGGTGGACGGTGGCCATGCCGATCAGGTTGAGCGCGTAGGAGCGCTGGTGCTCGTCGTCCTCGCCGAACAGCTCGACGGCCTTCTCCATGACGGGCTCGGCGAGCGAGGCGTAGGTGGGGCTGCGGCCGGCGACATAGGCCAGGTCACGGTAGGAGTGGGCGTTCTCCCCGTTGAGCTCGGCCTCGGAGAAGAAGCGGATCCAGTCGGGCTCGGGCTCGC
Source organism: Streptomyces cyaneofuscatus (assembly GCF_000718135.1). Taxonomy (GTDB): domain Bacteria; phylum Actinomycetota; class Actinomycetes; order Streptomycetales; family Streptomycetaceae; genus Streptomyces; species Streptomyces cyaneofuscatus. Next base: position 135,623 of record NZ_JOEM01000015.1, read on the forward strand.
CGTCGAGTCCGGCGTCGAGGAAGGTGTCCTCGGCCATCCGGACCGCGCGCTTGCACTTGCTGGGCTGGCCCATGTTGGCGTACGCGCGGGCCTCCATCGCATACAGCATGGCCTGCGTACGAGGAGTGGCGCAGTCGCGGCTGCCGTACTGGGCGAGGTGGATGAGCTCCAAAGCGTCGTCGGGGCGGCCCAGGTGGATCATCTGGCGGCTCATGCTGGAGAGCACATAGCTGCCGAGCGGCTTGTCCCCGGCCTCCTTGGCGGCGTGCAGGGCGAGCACGAAGTACTTCTGGGCGGTGGGCTGGAGGCCCACGTCGTAGCTCATCCAGCCCGCCAGCTCGGCCAGTTCGGCGGCGCAGCGGAAGAGGCGTTTGGCGGTGGCCCCCGGCTGCGGCTCCTGCAACAGGTCGGTGACCTCGTGGAGTTGCCCGACGACGGCCTTGCGGCGCAGCCCGCCGCCGCACTGCGCGTCCCACTGCCGGAACATCGCGGTGGTGGACTCCAGCAGGTCCAGCTCGGGTCCGGAGAGCCGGGAAGGCCTGCGGGCGGCGGCCTCCGACTCCGGTTCGCCGGGGCCCCTGGCGGGGACGGGCACCAGCCAGCGCTGCATCGGCTCGATCAGGGCGGGCCCGGCGGCCAGCGCGAGCGAGCTGCCGAGGAAGCCCCGCCGGGCGAGCATCAGGTCGCTGCGGGAGAACTCGCTGAGCAGGGCGACGGTCTGCGGGCCCGCCCAGGGCAGGTCGACGCCGGCCACCGAGGGTGACTGGTGCGCGGTGCGCAGCCCGAGCTCCTCGACGGCGACCACCGCGCCGAAGCGCTCGGAGAACAGCTCGGAGAGGATGCGCGGGATCGGCTCGCGCGGCTGCTCGCCGTCGAGCCAGCGCCGCACCCGGGAGGTGTCGGTGCTGATGTGGTGGGCGCCCATCTGCCGCGCCCGCCGGTTCACCTGGCGCGCCAGCTCGCCCTTGGACCAGCCACTGCGTACGAACCACGACCCCAACTGCGCGTTGGGGCGCTTACCGGCCTCCGTATCGCCTGCGCCGCTGCCGCTCACCGGAACGCCCCCACTCCCCGTCATCCCCGCTGAATCCTTCATCGTGCGAACCACTATCAGAATGCCGTGCCTGCTGCCGTTCGTACGGGAGTTGGCCGCCATCGAACAGGAAACCGGGTTGCCCGAGGCATACCCGTGGCTGCACATGCTCCCAGGGTTCGTGTACCGACGGTAATCCTACGATCACCCCTCTCGCGAGGGGGATTGCGGAAACGCCACCATTCGCCACCCCTTCGAATGAACCCGACTGCCTTCTGGCGCGCTTGACTTGAGCCACCACGATCGATGACGAGCGTACGGAAGCACTGGGGGGCGCACGCACCGCGCCGCACCACCTCGCGCACCACGGCGCACGCCACTCGATCGAGTTGCAGCGACGGAGGGTTACCCGAGCGCTCCGGGTCGTAACCACCGATGAGTCGGACCCGTTGGAGGGGGCATGGGCTTCACGATCGGCGGCATCCGCGAGAAACGTTCCGGCGTACGGCGGCGAGGCCGCAGCGCCGAGGCCACCGCGGTGGCCGAGTACACCGGGCTCTGGGGCTGGGCGGTGGCGCCAGGCACCCGCGCCCGCGACGGCGCCTGCTCGTGCGGGCAGCGGGCCTGCCCGGCCCCCGGCGCCCATCCGCTGGGCTTCGCCCGGGAGGTCCCGGCGGGCACCGGCCTGGACAGCGCGGCGGACGCCTGGGCCGAGACCCCGGGCGCCTCGATGCTGCTGCCGGTGGGCCGCACCTTCGACGTCCTGGACGTGGCGGAGCAGGCCGGGCGGCGGGCGCTGGTGCGGCTGGAGCGGATGGGGCTGCCGCTGGGCCCGGTGGCGGTGACGCCGACCGGCCGGGCGCAGTTCTTCGTCGCCCCCGGGGCCGCCGCCGAACTGCCCGGCCTGCTCTACCGCATGGGCTGGGACGACGCGGACCTGGACCTGCGGGCGCTGGGCCCGGGCGCGCACATCACCGCCCCGCCCTCCGACCTCGGCGGCCTCGGCCCGGTCCGCTGGCTGCGGCCCCCGGTGCTGGACACGGCCGCCGCTCCCCCGCAGGCGCGGCTGCTGCTGGGGACGCTGGCGTACATCTGCCACCGGTCGTGAGCAGGAGGCAGGAGTACCGAGACGGCGGACGGGCGGCAGGCTCCTCGTGGGAGCCTGCCGCCCGTCCGCCGTACGGAGTGAGGCGCGTCAGTCGCCGATCAGGGCGTCCACGAAGGCGCCCGGCTCGAACGGAGCCAGGTCGTCCGCCCCCTCGCCGAGCCCGATCAGCTTCACCGGTACGCCCAGCTCGCGCTGGACCGCGATGACGATGCCGCCCTTGGCGGTGCCGTCGAGCTTGGTGAGGACGATGCCGGTGATGTCCACGACCTCGGCGAAGACCCGGGCCTGGACGAGGCCGTTCTGCCCGGTGGTGGCGTCCAGGACGAGCAGGACCTCGTCCAGCGGACCGTGCTTCTCCACGACCCGCTTGACCTTGCCCAGCTCGTCCATGAGCCCGGTCTTGGTGTGCAGCCGGCCGGCGGTGTCGATGAGGACCACGTCGGCCCCCTCGGCGATGCCCTCCTTGACCGCGTCGTACGCGATCGAGGCGGGGTCGCCGCCCTCGGGTCCACGGACCGTACGGGCTCCGACGCGCTCGCCCCAGGTCTGGAGCTGGTCGGCGGCGGCGGCGCGGAAGGTGTCGGCCGCGCCGAGGACCACGCTGCGGCCGTCGGCGACGAGGACCCGGGCCAGCTTGCCGGTGGTGGTGGTCTTGCCGGTGCCGTTGACGCCGACGACCATGACGACGCCCGGGGTCTCGGCGCCGCCCTCGGTCTTGACCTCGCGGTCGAAGTCCGGGCCGAGCAGGGTGATCAGCTCTTCGCGCAGCAGGGCGCGGAGGTCTTCGGGGGTGCGGGTGCCGAGCACCCGGACGCGCTCGCGGAGCCGTTCGACCAGTTCCTGGGTGGGGGCGACGCCGACGTCGGCGGTGAGGAGGGTGTCCTCGATCTCCTCCCAGGTGTCCTCGTCCAGGTTGTCCCGGGACAGCAGCGTGAGCAGCCCCTTGCCGAGCGAGTTCTGCGAGCGGGCGAGCCGGGCCCGCAGCCGGACGAGCCGGCCCTCGGTGGGCTCGGGGATCTCCAGCGCGGGCGGCGCCGGAGCCTCGACGACCGGGGCCTCCTCGACGGGCGCGGTGGCGTCCGGGAGGCCGACTTCGTCGATGGTGCGCCGCGCTTCGTCGCGCGGCGTCTCGGCCTCCTCGCCGACCTGTGGCTCGGCGGGAGGAGTGATGGTCGGCGTGGACGGGGGCGGGGGCGGCAGCTTCCGCTTCTTGCGGCTGCCGACCACGAGCCCGCCGACCAGGCCGACGGCGGCCAGGGCGATGACTACAGCGAGGATGACGATTTCGACGAGTTCCATAACCCGTCCAGTATCGGCCACGGCCGCCGCACGGGCACGGCCCCGCACGCCGCCCGGTGAGCCACCGCCCCCGTATGCACCGTTTGGGGGTAATGCCCGATGCGGATCCCTACCCTTCCGACGGTTCGTCAGCTACTGTGCGCCCCGCCCTGCCCGTCAAGCGGGCGCTGCGCGTCCGGCGAAAGGGACACCCGTCATGGCCTTCACCGTGGTCCGGTTCAATCTCGTCGATCCCGAAGCCACCCCCGTAACTCTCTCGGCCCGCTACCGCGCCGCCCTGGAGATGGCGGCGTACGCGGACGAGCACGGCGTCGACACGGTGCAGACCGAAGAGCACCACGGGGTGGCGAACTCCTGGCTGCCCTCCCCGTTCACCTTCGCCGGCGCGGTCTTCGGCGCCACCCGCCGGATCGCGGTGACGGTGTCGGCGATCATCGGCCCGCTGCACGACCCGCTGCGGCTCGCGGAGGACATCGCGGTGCTGGACCTGCTGAGCGCGGGGCGGCTGGTGACGGTCGCGGGGATCGGCTACCGGCCCGAGGAGTACGAGCGGGCGGGCGTGGAGTGGGGGCGGCGCGGCAGGCTCCAGGACGAGCTGCTGGAGACGCTGCTGGCGGCGTGGACCGGGGAGCCGTTCCCGTACCGGGGCCGTACGGTACGCGTCACCCCGCGCCCGTACACGCGGCCGCATCCGCTGCTCCTGGTCGGCGGCAGCTCACGGGCGGCGGCGCGGCGGGCGGCCCGGCTGGGGCTGCCGCTCTTCCCGAGCGCGCATCTGCCGGAGCTGGAGGCGTACTACCACCAGCAGCGGGAGGCCTACGGGACGGAGGGGTTCTGCATGATGCCCGCGGCCCGGACGCCGCTGCTCCACGTCTCCGAGGACCCGGAGCGGACGTGGGCGCTGTACGGGGAGCACCTGCTGCACGAGGCGCGGACGTACGCCTCCTGGCAGTCCAAGGACATCCGCTCGGCGGTGCGGTCGGCGGCCACGACGGTGGCCGAGCTGCGCGAGGAGGGGGTGTACCGGATCGTCACGCCGGAGGAGCTGACCGGGCTGGACGCGGATTCGCTGGTGCTGCATCCGCTCTGCGGCGGAATGCCGGTGGAGGAGGGGTGGCGGAGTCTGCGGCTGTTCTGCGAGGCGCTGGAAACGCCGGCTGCCCCGGCTCGGCCATGAACCAGGGCAGCCCGTGAACATAAAAGGAGGTGGCTAGCCCATCTCCTCCAGCGTCTTGCCCTTGGTCTCCTTCACGAACTTGAGCACGAAGGGGATCGAGAGCACGGCGAAGCAGGCGTAGATGATGTACGTCCCCGAGAGGTTCCAGTCGGCCAGGCTCGGGAAGCTGGCGGTGATCGCCCAGTTGGCCATCCACTGCGCGAAGACGGCGACACCGAGGGCGGCGGCCCGCAGGCGGTTCGGGAACATCTCGCCCAGGAAGACCCAGACGACGACACCCCACGACAGCGCGAAGAAGAGCACGAACGTGTGGGCGGCGATCAGGGCCACGACGCCTTGGGTGGTGGGCAGCTTGCCGTCGATCAGGTCGGCGGAGAAGGCCCACGCCTCGACGGCGAGCGCGATGGCCATACCGACCGAGCCGACGAGGGCGAGCGGCCTGCGGCCCACCCGGTCCACCAGCACCATCGCGATCACCGTGCCGATGATGTTGATGATCGACGTGGTGAACGAATAGAAGAACGAGTCGGTCGGGTCGATGCCGACGGACTGCCACAGCGTCGCCGAGTAGTAGAACGCCACGTTGATGCCGACGAGCTGCTGGAACATCGACAGGCCGATACCGACCCAGACGATGGGCAGGAAGAAGAACCGGTTGCCGAGCAGGTCCTTGAAGGAGGACTTGTGCTCACGGTGCATGGCGGTCTCGATCTCGGCCACGCGGGCGTCGAGATCGATCTTGTTGCCCTCGACCTCTTCGAGGATCTTGCGGGCTTCGGCCTTCTTGCCGACCGAGATGAGGAAGCGCGGCGACTCGGGGATGGCGAAGGAGAGGAGCCCGTAGAGGATGGCCGGGACGACCATCACACCGAGCATCCACTGCCAGGCCTCCAGGCCCAGGATCTTGCCGCGCTGGTCGCCGTCGGCGATCTGCAGGACGGCGTAGTTGACCAGCTGGGAGACGGCGATGCCGATGACGATCGCGGCCTGCTGGAAGGAACCGAGCCGGCCGCGGTAGGCGGGCGGGGAGACCTCGGCGATGTAGGCCGGGCCGATGACGGAGGCCATGCCGATGGCGAAGCCGCCGATGATGCGCCACATCGCCAGGTCCCAGAGCGCGAACGGCAGGGCGGAGCCGATGGCGCTGGCGGTGAAGAGCACCGAGGCGATCTGCATGCAGCGGATGCGGCCGATCCGGTCCGCGATCCGGCCGGCGGTGGCGGCGCCGATCGCACAGCCGATCAGCGCGATGGCGATGACCTGGGCGAGCGTCCCGGAGCCGATGTCGTACCGGTCGCGGATCGCTTCCACGGCCCCGTTGATGACGGAACTGTCGTAGCCGAAGAGGAAGCCGCCCATCGCCGCGGCCGCCGTGATGAAGATGACATGGCCGAGATGGTCCGGGTGGGCCGCTCGGGCTCCGGACTCCGGTCCGGTCGCTGCGCTGGTCACATGAACTCCTGATGCCTGGCCGCAAGTCAGACGTGGGGGGTGAGCCTTCCCAGTGGGGCACAACATCCGGCCCGCCACCACTTGAAGGTGAAAGCAACTTTGCAGAGGTTATGCGTTCAAGAAACGAAGTCAAACAGCGGGTCCCAGCGCATGTACCCAGGCGTGCGCGAAAGGTGCGTCGAACCTCTGATGTTTCGGTAAAGAGTCGGCGGATCCGCCGATCGGGTCAACGCAGCCGCTGGCTGATCACCTTCGACACACCGTCACCCTGCATGGAGACGCCGTACAGCGCGTCGGCGACCTCCATCGTCCGCTTCTGGTGGGTGATGACGATCAGCTGGGAACTCTCCTGGAGCTCCTCCATGATCCGGATCAGCCGCTGCAGGTTGGTGTCGTCGAGCGCCGCCTCGACCTCGTCCATCACATAGAAGGGACTGGGCCGGGCCTTGAAGATGGAGACCAGCAACGCCACGGCCGTCAGGGACCGTTCACCGCCCGAGAGCAGGGAGAGCCGCTTCACCTTCTTGCCCGGCGGACGGGCCTCCACGTCCACTCCGGTGGTGAGCATGTTGTCCGGATCGGTCAGGATCAGCCGCCCCTCACCGCCGGGGAAGAGCCGGGCGAAGACGCCCTCGAACTGACGGGCCGTGTCCCGGTACGCCTCCGTGAACACCTGCTCGACCCGCTCGTCGACCTCCTTGATCACCTGGAGCAGATCGGCCCGGGTCTTCTTCAGGTCTTCGAGCTGCTCGGAGAGGAACTGGTGCCGTTCCTCCAGCGCGGAGAACTCCTCAAGGGCGAGCGGATTCACCTTCCCGAGTTGCTGGTACGCCCGTTCGGCCGACCGCAGCCGCTTCTCCTGCTCCGACCTCACGAACGGCTTCGGCCGGTTACGCGGATGCTCCGGGTCCTCCGGCAGATCCTCGCCCTCGGCGGGCGGCGAAGGCGGCACCAGCTGGTCCGGGCCGTACTCGGAGACCAGCCCCGCCGGCTCCACGCCCAGCTCCTCCAGGGCCCTGGTCTCCAGCTGCTCGATGCGCAGCCGCTTCTCGGCGCCCAGCACCTCACCCCGGTGGACGGAGTCGGTGAGCTTGTCCAGCTCGCCCTTGAGGTCGCGGCCCCGGCCCCGCTCGGCGGCCAGCTCGCGCTCCCGCTCGCCCTTGGCGGCCTCGGCCGACGTGCGCTCCTGATCGGCCCGTACGAGGGACACCTCGACGTGCGCGAGCAGCTGACGGGCGCCCGAGGCGACGGCGGAGGCCACGGCGGCCTCGTGCCGCAGCCGGGCCCGGCGCTGCTCGGCGCGGGCGCGAGCCTCGCGTTCGGTACGGGCCGCCCGGTCGAGGCCGTCGGCGCGTCCGGCCAGGGACTTGACGCGTTCCTCGTGGGTACGGGCCTGGAGCCGGGCCTCCATCTCGGTCTGGCGGGCGTTGGCCCCGTCGGCGGCGAGCCGGTCCCGTACGGAGGTGTCGGGCTCCTCCTCCACCGGCGCCTCCTGGGCCACCAGCAGCCGCTCCGCCAGCTCCTCCGCCTCCTCCATCGCCCGCTCCAAGGCCTCCTGGGCGCGGGCCGCGGAGGCGGTCATCCGCTCGGCCTCGCCCGCCGCGGCCCGGGCCTGCCCGGAGAGCCGGCCGAGTTGCTGGGCGACACCCGACTTCTCCCGCTCGGCCGCCCGACGCCGCTCCCCCAGCTCCTCGACGAGCGCGGCCCCCTCCGTGCGCCGCTCCCCCGCCAGCCGCTGGGCCTGAGCCAGCTCCTCGCACCGCACGGCGAGGTCGGCCAGCTCGGCGGCGGCCTCGTCCACGGAGGCCTGCACCTCCAGGAGGCTGGGCGCCCCGGCGGACCCGCCGTGCGCGAAGTGGGCGGAGAGCACGTCCCCTTCACCGGTCACCACGGTCAGCCCGGGGTGCGCGGCGACGAGGGCCTCGGCGTCCTCCAGGGTGGGGACGACGACGGTGTCCCGTACGAGGCGGCGTACGGCGGCCATGAGGGCGGCGGGGCCGGTGACGAGGTCGGCCACGGCGGGGGTGGTGAGGGTTTCGGTACGGCCGTGGGGCAGCGCGAGGACATCGGGGCCGCCGGGCGCGGACCCCGTATCGCCGGGTGCGCCACCCTGTGCGGGCAGCGGGCCGGAGGACGCCTCCGGAGCCTCGTCCTGTACGTGCTCGTTCTGTACGTGCTCGCCGCCCTGCCCCGGTACGTGCGGCGGCTCCGGGTCCACGGCCCCCGGCTGCCCCGGTACGTGGCCGGGCCGGGCGCCCTCCGCCGGCTCCCCCTCCCCCAGCAGCATCGCCGCCCGCCCCGCGTCCTGTTCACGCAGCAGCCGGATCGCGTCGGCGGCCGTGGCCGGGTCCTTCACCGCCACCGCGTCCGCCGCGGCGCCGAGGGCGGCGGCGACCGGGACCTCGTAGCCGGGGCGGACGGTGAGCAGTTCGGCGGCGGGGCCGAGCAGGCCCGTCAGCCGTTCGCGGGCGCCGAGCAGCGCGCCCGTACCGTCCTTGCGGCGCAGCCCCAGGGCCAGCGCCTCGTGCCGGGCCGCGACCGCCGCCCGCCTGCGCTCGGCGGCCGTCGCCTCCTCGCGGGCGGCGCTGTGGGCGGCCTGGGCCACGGCGAGGGCCTGCTTGGCCTCCTCGTGGCGGGCGGTCAGCTCCTCGTCGTCGGCGTCCAGGCCCTCGACCTCGGCCTTGAGCTGCTCGTACTCCTCCTGGGCGGTGACGGCCCGCTCCTGGGCCTCGTCGCGCGATGCGGCCAGCCGGTCGATCTCGGCCTGCGCCGAACCGGCCCGGCTGCGGGCCGCGTTGACCTGGCCGTTCAGCCGGGCCAGGCCCTCGCGGCGGTCGGCGATGGCGCGGGCGGCGTCCTTGAGGCGGCGCTCCTCGGCGGCCAGCTCGCGCTCCAGGTCGGCGCGATGGGCGACGGTGTCCTCCAGCGCGTGTTCGGCCGCCTCCAGGGCCGCCGTCAGCTCCGCCTCCTGCTCACGGATCCGGGCGGCCTCGCGCTCCAGGTCCTCGGGGTCGCGGCCCCGGCGCTCCTCGGCGGGGGCCTCGGTGGCGCTCCTGACCCGGGCGTCGGCCAGCGAGACCGTGCCGCGGACCCGCTCGGCCAGCTGCGACAGCTCGTACCAGGTCTGCTGGGCGCGCTGGAGCCGGGGCGCGAGGCGGCGCACCTCGCCCTCCAGCTCGGCCTCCCGGGCGAGCGCGGCCTTCAGCTCGGCCTCCGCCGCGTCCTTCCGCTTCTTCAGCTCGGCCTCGTCGGCGATCTCGTCGCGCAGGGCGTCCCGCAGGGTCACCAGGTCGTGCGCGAGGAGCCGGAGCCGGGCGTCGCGCAGGTCGGCCTGGATGACGGCGGCCCGCCGGGCGACGGCGGCCTGCCGGCCGAGGGGCTTGAGCTGGCGGCGCAGCTCGTCGGTGAGGTCCTGGACACGGGCCAGGTTGGCGCCCATCGCGTCCAGCTTGCGGAGCGCCTTCTCCTTCCGCTTCCGGTGCTTGAGGACGCCTGCGGCCTCCTCGATGAAGGCCCGGCGGCCCATCGGGTCGGCGTGCAGGACGGAGTCCAACTGCCCCTGGCCGACGATGACGTGCATCTCGCGGCCGATACCGGAATCGGAGAGGAGTTCCTGGATGTCCAGCAGCCGGCAGGTGTCCCCATTGATCTGGTATTCGCTGCCGCCATTGCGGAACATGATCCGAGTGATCGTCACTTCGGCGTACTCGATGGGCAATGCACCATCGGAATTGTCGATGGTCAGCGACACTTCGGCGCGGCCGAGCGGAGGCCGCCCGGTCGTCCCGGCGAAGATCACGTCTTCCATCTTGCCGCCGCGCAGGGATTTGGCCCCCTGTTCTCCCATGACCCAGGAGAGGGCGTCCACCACATTGGATTTCCCCGACCCATTGGGGCCGACGACACAGGTGATCCCCGGTTCGAACCGCAGGGTGGTGGCGGACGCGAACGATTTGAAACCACGCAGGGTCAGGGCCTTGAGGTGCACGCCGCCGGACTCTACCTTTCCCTCTCGGTTTCGGTCATGAAGGTGCAGGGCACATCAGACGGTAAGCGAGAGGGGTGCGGCGGGGGGCCGGGGGGTTCGGGCAAGAAAAAAGGGACGCCGGAGCGTCCCTGTAGATCTTGGTGCGTAGATCCTTGATCCTTGTGCATGATCTTGGTGCGTGATCGTGTTGCGGGGATCTGTACGGTCCTGCACGGCGCATCGCCACGGCAACCGGGCGATGCGTTGCCGGTGATCCGGACACGGGCGGCCCTGTCGGTCAGGGACCCGGTCGTCCGGGGACGGCGATCCGTGACGCAGGACGGATCAGATATGGAGAGATGTTCCGAGGCTGATGAGACTGCTCAGCCCGACCGGCCCCGAGGGGGCCACCGGTCAGGTCAGCGCAGGCTCGCCCTGGGGTACGTCGATGTCGATGCTGTCGAGCAACGACTCCTGGTGCTGAGCGGCGGCGTTGAGCGCGTCGTTCTCGTCCTGGATCCGGTTGAGCTCGGATTCCAGGTCCTGGACGCGCTGCTGGAGCCGTCGCATCTCGGCGAGGAGTCGCGGGTCGGAACCGCCGACGTAACCGAGAAGCGCCTTTGCCATGATGGATGGTCCTCCACAATGAGTGACCGACCGATGCGGTGTGGGTCGTCAGGGGATCGCACCCGCGGTGCTCGGCAGGGCTCTGTCACCACTGCGGTTCTGCTGCATATCAGCTCTACCGAACAGCTAAGGTGCGCGGGGTTTTCAGCGTCTCACCAAAAAGTTTGACGGTCAACACGATCACACCCCGTGGAGCCAGGTGTCCCGGGGGCGCGCGGCCGGACGATCATGCGGCGCGACTCTCCTGCGGGACCCCGACGGGTGTGAAGATCTTCGTCAATGCCGCAGCCTTGCACGACATCCCGCATCTGGCAACCATCGGTCGCCGCGCGGTCCTTTCGCAGGTCATTTCGGGTGTGGGGCCCGACGGGGCCGGCCCGTGACCGTTCGCTCCGGCGCGTTCACCGAGCGGATCGGGGACGCCTGTGCGAGCCCCTATCAGCGGATGGCGAATCCGTCGTAACCGCCGCGCGGGGTGTCCCAGATCTCAGTGACTCCATCCACGCGCCCGGGTGTGTCGTCGGAGCGCAGCCAATCCAGCAGACGGTGGCAATTGTCACGTGATCCTTCGGCGACCACCTGCACCCGGCCGTCGTCGAGATTGAGTGCAAAGCCCACGAGTCCGCCGATCTCCAAAGCATTTGCCCTGGTGAACCAGCGGAAGCCTACTTGCTGTACTCGGCCGCGTACCCAGATGACCAGCCGTGCCTCTTCGTTCATGCCCGAACGCTAACCGGCCAATTGCTCCAAGAGCACGGCGGCCCCTTTGAGCCATGGCGTACAGTCCCGTCGCAATAGCCTCACTCGTTCGGGTGAGTACGGGGACCAAGATCGACCGATAGGTCGACCGGTCATCGGGTGACGTCGCTGCGACGTCCGGAGCATCAGGAAGGCACAGCGCATGGGACGCCACCGACGATCCGCCGCAGGCCCCGCCGCTGAAGAACCCGCGGCCGGAGCGGCCTCGCGGCACCGGGGCACGCGCCGGAAGAAGAAGTCCGCGGTGCCCGTGCGCACCGGGCTCCTCGGAGCGTCGGCCGCGATGGCGGTCGGCGCGGTCGCCGTCGCCTCGGGCCTGCTCCCCGGCGGCGACACCTACACCTCGGGCGGCTCCACCGCGGCCGACCAGGTCCGCACCGGCGGCGCCCCCGACCTGCTGACGCAGCAGGGCGGCTCCAGCGCCCCGGCCGACCGGTCCTCCTCCCCCGCCAGCCGGGGCAGCGAACGCCCCGAGGCCCCGTCGAAGGCCCCCTCGAAGTCGCCGTCCAAGACCCCGGCCAAGACGCCCTCGAAGTCGCCCTCCGGCAGCGCGTCGAAGACCCCGTCGAAGTCGGCCGCCCCCTCCGCCACGCCCTCGAAGAAGCCGGCCGCCACGCCGTCCAAGGAGTCGAAGGCGCCCACCACTGCCCCGAGGAAGAGCACCGCCCCGGCGAGCAAGGCCCCGGCCCCGCCGACGAAGACCGTGGCCCCGCCGCCCAGCAAGAAGCCCGCCCCCTCGCCTTCCGACACCTCCGCCCGCGCCGAGGTACTGGCCCTGGTGAACCAGGAGCGCGCGAAGGTCGGCTGCTCCCCGCTGACCACCAGCACCCCGCTCACCTCGCTCGCCCAGAACTTCAGCGAGGACATGGCGGCCCGCGACTTCTTCGACCACACCGACCCGGACGGCGACACCCCCTGGGACCGGGCCGCCCAGGCCGGTGTGCAGGGACTCGCCGCGGAGAACATCGCCCGCGGCCAGGCCGACGCCCAGGCCGTGATGGACGGCTGGATGAACAGCGACGGCCACCGCGCGAACATTCTCAACTGCGACTACAAGACGATCGGCATCGGCATCCACGAGGGCTCCGGCGGCCCGTGGTGGGTCCAGAACTTCGGCTTCTGACCCGTAGGCCCAGACACACGACCACCACTTACGCCCGTACAGCGCTCCCTCCAGGTGAGCGCTGTACGGGCGTAAGCTGCTGATATGGCCAGCGACACGGACGACCTCGCCTTCGACGTCTTCTCCCGGCAGTGCCCCTCACGCTCCACGCTGGAGCACGCCACCGGCCGCTGGGGCAGTCTGACGCTGGGCGCGCTGTACGAGGAGAGCCTCCGGTTCAACGAGCTGCGCCGCCGGGTCGACGGAGTCAGCGAGAAGATGCTCTCCCAGACGCTGCACGCCCTGGAGCGCGACGGGCTCGTCCTGCGCGAGGCGCAGCCGGTCAATCCGCCCCGGGTGGACTACGAGCTGACCCCGCTCGGCCGTGAGGTCGCCGGGAAGCTCCTCGGGCTGATCCATCTCGTCGAAGGCCGGATGGACGACGTACTCGCCGCCCGGACGCGTTACGACGAGGCGCGCGGCGGCCGCTGACAGCGCGGGCAGAAGTAGCTGGACCGGTTCATCCAGGCGCGGCGGCGCATCGGCGTCCCGCAGCGGCGGCACGGCTCGCCCTCCCTGCCGTACGCGTCGAGCGACCGGTCGAAGTAGCCGGACTCGCCGTTGACGTTGACGTACAGGCTGTCGAAGCTGGTGCCGCCCTGGGCGAGGGCCGCGTTCATCACGTCCCGGGCGTGGCCGAGCAGCTCGGCGGACTTGGGGCGGGTGAGGGTCGCGGTCGGCCGGTCGTAGTGGAGCTTGGCGCGCCAGAGCGCCTCGTCCGCGTAGATGTTGCCGACGCCGCTGATCAGCGACTGGTCCAGGAGCGCGCGCTTGACCGTCGTACGGCGCAGGCGCAGGGCCGTGTGGAACGCGGCATCGTCGAAGAGCGGGTCGAGCGGGTCCCGGGCGATGTGCGCGATGGTGTCGGGCAGGCCGTCGGGGGTGAGGTCGTGGAGCGAGAGCCCGCCGAAGGTGCGCTGGTCGACGAAGCGCAGCTCGGTGCCGAGCGCGTCGTCGAACCGCAGCCGGATCCGCAGGTGCTTCTCGTCGGGCGCGTCCGCGGGCTGCACCAGCAGCTGTCCGCTCATGCCGAGGTGGCCCAGCAGCGAGGAGGCGGCCTCGTCGATCGGCACCCAGAGGTACTTGCCGCGCCGCATCGCCGTACCGAACCGGACCCCGCGCAGCCGGGCCGCGAAGTCCACGCCGCCTGCGAGGTGCCGGCGGACCGAGCGCGGGTGCAGAACCTCGACATCGGTGACGGTCCGGCCGCTGACCCAGCGCTCAAGACCCCGGCGTACGACTTCGACCTCGGGCAGCTCGGGCACGGTGGACCACTCCAGACACGACGACGGTAGTACGGGGGCGCCTCTTACCGGAAGCCGCTCCCCGGGACAGGACGAACCCCCCGGTGCGCGGGGCACCGAGGGGTTCGACGTTCTGCTTCAGGCCGGAGCGGCGTCCGTGTCCGGCGACGGGTCGGCAGGGGTGTCGGCGGCCCCTCCGTCGGCCGCGGACTTCTCCGCGGCCTGCCGTGCCTCTGCGGCGGCGCTGATCTCGCGCCAGGCGGATTCCGCCGCCTGCTGCTCCGCTTCCTTCTTGCTACGGCCGGTGCCGGTGCCGTACGAGACACCACCGACGCGAGCAGCAGCAGTGAAGGTCTTCTCGTGGTCCGGGCCGGTCTCCGTGACGAGGTACTCGGGGACTCCGAGGCTCTCGCTCGCGGTGAGCTCCTGGAGGCTGGTCTTCCAGTCCAGGCCGGCACCGAGGTTCGAGGACCTGTCGATCAGCGGGTCGAAGAGCCGGTGGACCAGCTCCGAGGCCGCGCTGAGGCCCTGGTCGAGATAGACCGCGCCGATCACTGCTTCCAGTGTGTCGGCGAGGATGGAAGCCTTGTCCCGGCCACCCGTGCCCTCTTCACCGCGGCCGAGCCGGATGAAGGAGCCGAGTTCGAGGCCGCGGCCCACTTCCGCAAGCGCACGCGAGTTGACCACCGCGGCCCGCAACTTGGCCAGCTGGCCTTCGGGCAGGTCGGGGTGGGTGCGGTACAGCGTGTCCGTGACCACCAGGCCGAGCACCGAATCCCCGAGGAATTCCAGCCGCTCGTTGGTGGGCAGACCGCCGTTCTCGTATGCGTACGAACGGTGGGTCAGCGCACGCACCAGAAGGGCGGACTCGAGGTGATACCCGAGCCGCCCTTCCAGAAGCGTGTGGGACGAGGCTGTGTTGACGTTGTCTGCCTGCTTCTTGGCGCTGGACAACTCAGACATCGGGCCTCTCACCAGCCGCTCAGACCTCGAGGACCTGGCGCTTGTTGTAGGTGCCGCAGCTCGGGCACGCAATGTGCTGGAGCTTCGGCTCCTGGCAACGCTCGCACGAAACCAGGGTGGGGACCGCAGCCTTCCACTGCGACCGGCGGTGGCGCGTGTTGCTGCGCGACATCTTCCGCTTCGGAACAGCCACGGCTACTTCTCCTGCTTCTCGTCGACGCCAGGTTCGGCGCCGCCCATGTTGTCCTTCTCGCCGTCCTGAACGGTCTCGGCGAGTCCTTGCAGTGCCGCCCAACGGATGTCGACGGCGTCGTGGTGGTGGCCCGGGTTCTCGTCCAGCCTGATTCCGCATTCGGAACACAGACCGGCGCAGGTCTCCTTGCACACCGGCTGCATGGGCAGTGCTAGCACTACCGCGTCACGCAGCACTGACTCGAGGTCGAACAAACCGTCCTCGAGGAAGAACCTGTCCTCGTCGTCCTCGGCGTCGTCGGCCGGGTCCGCCGCACTGCTGCGGCCCCGGTCATCGGCGTCAGGGTACGAGAACATCTCCTGGAAATCCGCGTCGACCTCGACGGTCAGCGGCTCCAGACACCTTACGCACTCCCCTTCGGCGCTCGCACGGGCGGTACCTGTGACGAGCACCCCTTCCATGACCGATTCGAGTCGGAGGTCCAGCTCCAGGGGCGCGCCTTCCGGCACACCGATGACGCCGTCGATACCGAGAACCGGTGAACCGGGTGCGTCCACCGAGCGGGTCAGCCGCTTCAGGGCACCGGGACGCCGACCCAGCTCGCGCGTATCGAACACGAGAGGGTTGCGGTGGTCGAGGTGGCCGTTCAGGGCGTTTCCTGCTTTCGAAATCATGGGGTGCGGTGCTGCAAGGGGAGAGGCCGTCTACGGTCCGGAGTCAAATCGTCCCGATTCACAGACGAAACGGGCAGCCGAGATCGCGGACCTATGTGCGACCGAGGATTCAGGATACTGGACGGACCGCTCAGCACCCAATCGGCCCAGGGCCTCCCCCACGGCCCTTGCAGTCAGCGGCCCTCTTCGTAGCGGCGCAGCTGCTCCAGGTCGATCATGCTGGTGTCGAAGAGGCTGGTCTCGTCCAGCGCGCCCTGGTTCTGCTGGGCGGGCACCTGGGGCTGCTGCTGCCAGTCGTACTCCGGCTGGGCCTGCGGCTGGGGCGGGTACTGGTTCGGGTCGTAGGCGGGCTGCTGGTAGGCCGCGTACGGGTCCGGCACCTGCTGGTAGCCGTACGGGTCCTGGCCCGGCTGCTGCGGCTGCTGCTGGTAGCCGTACGACGTCTGCGCGTACTCGCCCTGTCCGTACTCGGTCTGCCCGTAGCTCGGCTCGGCCTGCGCCGGCCGGCCCGGGTACTCCGGCTGCTGCTCCTGGTAGAGCGGCTGCGGGGCGGCCTGCGGCGGCGCCGGGGTGGCCAGCTCGGCGAGGCCGGCCAGGTAGTCGGCGTCGCTGGTGTGGCCCTGGGCGCCCGCCGCGTCCTGGGCGGCCATGTGGGCCCCGAGGTCGTCGGAGGCGACCCGGCCGTGCAGCTTCTGCCGGCCGCGGCCGACCGCCTCCAGGGTCTTGGCGAGGACCGCCTCGAAGGCGCCGAACTTGGCGTCCACGTACGCGTCGGCCCGCTGCTTCAGCGTCTCGGGGTCGGCGCTGCGCTCGGGGGCCTCGGCGAAGTCGGGGTCCTGGTAGCCCTGCTCGTCCAGGCCCTGGCCGCGGCCGAGCAGCTTCTCGCGGCCGCGGTCGACGGAGCCGATGGTCTTGGTGAGGACGACCTCGAAGTTGGCGAGCTTGCTGTCGACGTAGTCGTCGGCCTCGGCCCGGACCTCCTCGGCCTCGCGGCGGGCCTCGGAGAGGATCCGGTCGGCCTCGCTCTGCGACTGGCGGGCGATCTCGGTCTCGGCGATCAGCGAGGAGCGCTGGGCGTGCGCGGACTGGATGATCCGCTCGGCCTCCTGCCGGGCCTGCTCGGCGAACTGCTCCTGGCCGCCGATCAGCTCCTGGGCGTGGGCGAGTGAGCCGGGCAGGGCCTCGCGCACCTCTTCGAGCATGGCGAGCAGCTCGGCGCGGTTGACCACGCACGAGGCCGACATGGGCATGGCGCGGGCGTTCCCGACCGCTTCGACGATCTCGTCGAGCTTCTTCTGCACGTCCACCGTGTGCTCGCCACTCTCTGCTGCTCTGTTGAAGCTGCTGCTCTGTTGGAGACGGACGGGACGACTGTAAGGCCAGTCGGCGGCCGCCCGACACCTGGTGACGGACCGTCAGCCGCTCAGCGCTCGCCCAGCCGCTTCGTGAGCGCCTCGTGGACCGTGGGAGGCAGCAGGTGGGAGACGTCGCCACCCCAGGTCGCGACCTCCTTGACCAGCGAGGACGACAGGAAGCTGTACGTCGGATTGGTCGGCACGAAGAGCGTCTCGACGCCGGAGAGGCCGTTGTTCATCTGGGCCATCTGGAGCTCGTAGTCGAAGTCGCTGACGGCCCGCAGGCCCTTCACGATCGCCGGGATCTCCCGCTGCTTGCAGAAGTCGACCAGCAGGCCGTGGAAGGACTCCACCTCCACGTTGCCGAAGCCGGCGGTGACCTCGCGGATCAGCTCGATCCGCTCGTCCACGGTGAACAGCCCCTTCTTGGACTGGTTGATCATCACCGCCACGTGCACCACGTCGTACAGCTTGGAGGCTCGTTGGATGATGTCGAGATGTCCGTTGGTGATGGGGTCGAAAGACCCCGGACAGACGGCGCGGCGCACTGTGATTCCCTCGCTCTCCGGTCCGGTCATCGTGCGTCTTCGCACGTAGCGGCGGCGCGACCGTACCAAAGCGTTCCCTCGCCGTAGCGACGGGCCCGCAGTGGCTCGAATCCGGCGGGCCAGCCGAATTCTCCGCCCCGGGTGCTGCGTTCCACCGTGACGAGCGCATCGGCTGTGAGCCACCCCTGAGCACGGAGTGTGAGCAGGATCTCGCGAAGATCGTCGTCGGTGACGGCGTACGGCGGGTCCAGGAAGACGATGTCGTACGGGTCCGAGGGCGCCGGTCCTGTCACGATCTGCTCGGCCCTGCCGGTACGGACCTCGGCGCCGGGCAGGCCGAGGGTGCGGACGTTGTCCCGGACGGTACGGACCGCCTTCTGGTCCGCCTCGACGAGCAGGGCGTGGACCGCGCCCCGGGAGAGCGCTTCGAGGCCGACGGCACCGGAGCCGGCGTACAGATCGGCGACGCGGACGCCTTCGAGAGTGCCGAGCAGCGCTTCCCAGGTGGAGAAGAGGCCCTCCCGCGCACGGTCGGAGGTGGGGCGGGTGCCGGTGCCGGGCGGTACGGCCAGGCGGCGTCCGCCGGCCGATCCGGCGATCACGCGGGTCATGGGTGTCGGATCCTCGGGGGTCGGGGGCGGGCACAGGGGCTCGCGCGTGGGCGCGTGCCGCCCGTACGCCGATGGGTACAGGCTGTCCGTCCACGATATGGCGTGCGGCCCGCACCGGCAGGGCGGCCCCGTGCGCTCACCCCTTGTCGAGGTACTCCTCCCGGTCCTTGTCGAGCAGGGCCGCCAGCACCGTCCGCAGCTCCGGCAGGTGCTCCAGCTCCGGATCGGCGGCGACGATCGCGACGGCCTCCTCGCGGGCGGCGGCGATGACCTCCTCGTCGTCGATGACGGTGAGCATCCGCAGCGAGGAGCGCACCCCGGACTGGGCCTGGCCGAGCACATCGCCCTCGCGGCGCTGCTCCAGGTCGATACGGGAGAGCTCGAAGCCGTCGAGGGTGGCGGCGACGGCGGAGAGGCGGGCGCGGGCGGGGCTCGCCTCGTGGGCCTCGCTGACCAGCAGGCAGAGCCCGGGGGCCGAGCCACGGCCGACGCGGCCGCGGAGCTGGTGGAGCTGGGAGACGCCGAACCGGTCGGCGTCCATGATCACCATGGCGGTGGCGTTGGGAACGTTGACGCCGACCTCGATGACGGTGGTGGCGACCAGGACGTCGACATCCCCGGCGGCGAACCGGCGCATCACGTCGTCCTTCTCGTCGGGGTGCATGCGGCCGTGCAGCACTTCGACTGTCAGCCCGGCGAGGGCGCCCTTGCGGAGCTCGTCGGCGATCTCCAGGACGGCGAGCGGCGGACGCTTCTCGGGGTCCTCATCGGCAGCCCTCTTCTTGGCCTTCCCCTTCTTCCCATCGGCCTCCTCCGCGTCGTCGCCGATGCGGGGGCAGACCACGTACGCCTGGTGGCCGTTCTCCACCTCCTCGCGCACGCGCTCCCAGGCGCGGGCGAGGAAGTGAGGCTTGTCCTTGGCGGGGACGACATGGCTGGCGATCGGGGAGCGGCCGGCCGGGAGCTGGTCCAGGACGGAGGTCTCCAGGTCGCCGAAGACGGTCATCGCGACCGTACGGGGGATGGGGGTCGCGGTCATGACGAGGAGGTGGGGCGGCTGCTTCCCCTTGGAGCGGAGGGCGTCCCGCTGTTCGACGCCGAAGCGGTGCTGCTCGTCGACCACGACCAGCCCGAGGTCGTGGAACTGGACCTTGTCCTCGATGAGGGCGTGGGTACCGATGACGATTCCGGCCTCGCCGGTGACCAGGTCGAGCAGGGCCTGCCGACGGGCCGCCATCCCCATGGAGCCGGTGAGCAGGACGACCTTGGTCCCCCGGTCCGAGCCGCCGAGCATGCCGCCCTCGGCCAGCTCGCCCATCATCTCGGTGATCGAGCGGTGGTGCTGCTGGGCGAGGACCTCGGTGGGGGCGAGCATCGCGGCCTGGCCGCCCGCGTCGACGACGGTGAGCATGGCGCGCAGGGCCACCATCGTCTTCCCGCTACCCACCTCGCCCTGGAGGAGGCGGTGCATGGGGTGTTCGGTGGCCAGGTCGTCGAAGATCTCCTTGCTGACCTTCTCCTGGCCCTCGGTGAGGGTGAACGGCAGCTTGGCGTCGAAGGCGTCCAGCAGGCCGTCGGCGACCGGGCGGCGGGCCACGGCGGGGAGCTGGGTGTCGGCGTACCGGCGGCGGGCCAGGGCGACCTGGAGGACGAACGCCTCGTCCCACTTGAGCCGGGCTTTCGCGTCCTCGACGTCCGCCTTCGTCTGCGGCCGGTGCACCTTCAGCAGCGCCTCGGGCAGCGGGGTGAAGCCGCGCCCCTCGCGCAGGGAGGCGGGCAGCGGGTCCACCGCGTCCTGCGCGCTGGGCAGTACGGCGTCGACGGCCTTGGCGATCCGCCAGGAGTCCAGTTGCTTGCAGGCGGGGTAGATCGGCAGCAGCCGTCCTGCGAAGGCGTCCACGGCCTCGGTCGCCTCGTCGGCGTCGGAGGCGTCGAGCAGTTGGTACGTGGGGTGGGCGAGCTGCATCTTCCGGTTGAAGACGGAGACCTTGCCCGCGAACATCGCCTGGCGGCCCGGGAGCAGCTCCTTGTGCGGCTTGTGGACGCCGTGGCCGAAGAAGACCAGCTGGAGGCGACCGCTGCCGTCGGTGAGGGTGACCTCAAGCCGTTTGCCCCGGCCGTTGTTGAACATCAGGATGCGGGCGTCGGCGACCTGCGCGACGACCGTGACGTGCTCGTCCAGCGGGAGGTCGGCCAGCGCGGTCAGCTTGCCGCGCTCCTCGTACCGCCGCGGGTAGTGGTGCAGCAGATCACCGACCGTGTGCAGGTCGAGGTGTTCGGCCATCACCTTCGCGGTGGCTCCGCCGAGCAGCTTCTTGAGAGGTTCATCGAACGAGGACACGCGATCCATTGCACACCACGCCACTGACAACCTTGGGCCGGGCACGGCGGTAGGTCTCCTTACTCGACACCGATCAGCAGCGGTGCGCGCTGGTGTCCGCCCCGGTAGACGACCGTGTCGACGGCGAGATAGCCCTCGCGTACGTGCTCCTCCAGCGCGTCCGCCATCGCGTCCGGGACGTCCTCGCCGAGGACGAGGGTGACCAGTTCGCCTCCGGCCGCCAGCATCCGGTCCAGCACGGTGCGGGCGGTGGCCGGGACGTCGGCGCCGATGACGGCCACGTCCCCGTCGATCAGGCCGAGGATGTCACCGGCCTGGCAGATGCCCGCCATGGTCCACGACTGGCGCTCGGCGACGGCCAGTTCGGCGTAGCGGGTGGCGCCGGCGGCGGCCGTCATGGCGACCACGTCCTCGTCGAAGCCGCGGTCCGGCTCGTGCACGGCGAGGGCGGCGATGCCCTGGACGGCGGCGCGGGTGGGGACGAGGGCGACCCTGACCCCCTCGGTCCTGGCCTGCTCGGCGGCGGCGGCCGCGGTGTGGCGCAGGGCCGCGTCGTTGGGCAGCAGCACCACCTCGCGGGCGTGCGCGCGGCGGATGGCGTCGACGAGTTCGCCGCTGGCGGGGGGTTCGCCGGGGCGGGCGATCACGGTGGTGGCGCCGGCCTCGGTGCAGAGCCCGGCGAGGCCGTCGCCGGGGACCACGACGACCACCGCGCGCTGGGCCGGTTCGGCCTGGACGCGGACGTCGTGGCCGCTCTCGGTGGCGAAGTGGGTGATCCGGATCCGGTACGGCCGCCCGGCCTCGACGCCCGCCTCCACGGCGGCCCCGGCGTCGTCGACATGGACGTGGACGTGCCAGAGCCCGTCGCCGCCGACCACGACCAGGGAGTCGCCGAGCGCGTCGAGCCGGGTCCGCAGCCGGTCCACCTGCTCGTCACGGGCCTCCAGGAGGTAGATCACCTCGAAGGCGGGCCCCCCGCCGTCGAGCTCCTCGGGGCAGTCGAGCGGGCCCTCCACGAGAGCGCCGCCCGCCGGAACCGGAACCCCGCCCACCGGCAGCCCCACCACGGATCCGCCGTCCACAGGGGCCGCGGCCTTCCCGGACCCGGTACGAGGCCCCCGTACCGGAGCCTGCCCGGTCACCGCCTCCACCAGCGCCCCCAGGACCGCCACCAGCCCGCGTCCCCCGGCGTCCACGACACCGGCCCGGCCGAGCACGGCGAGCTGCTCCGGGGTCTTCGCCAAGGCGGCGCGCGCCCCCTCGTACGCGGCGCTCACCACCGCGCGCACCTCCCGCTCCTCGCCCTGCGCGGCTTCGGCGGCCGCCGTGGCGACGGTCAGCACCGTGCCCTCCACCGGGTGGGCGACGGCCTGCCGGGCGGCGGCGGCGGCCCGGGTCAGGGCGAGGCGCAGGTGCGCCGCGTCACCGCCGTCGGCCAGCACCCCGGCCATGCCGCGCAGCAGCTGGGCCAGGATCGTGCCGGAGTTGCCCCGGGCGCCGATCAGGGCGCCGTGCGCCATGGCGCGTACGGCATCGGCGGTGGCGGGTGCGGTGGTGCCGGTCTCATGGGCGGCGAAGACCGCCTCGACGGCCGCGGCGGCGGACTCGACGGTCAGATAGAGGTTGGTGCCGGTGTCCCCGTCGGCGATGGGATAGACGTTGATCGCGTCGATCTCCGCGCGCTCCCGGCCCAGGGCCTCCAGGGCCAGTGAGCACCAGGTGCGCACCGCGACGGCGTCCAGATCGTCGGGGAGCTGCGGCACCGATGGTCCTCCTTGAAGCGGCCGTGGCAACGGGCTGCACCGCAGGTTAGCCCGCCTGCCGGGGCCTGGGCAGGGACAGGGGGCGGGAGGGCATTGGGCCAACCCGTGGTAGTTTCGTATCTCCGGAGCAGGCGTTGTATGCTGCTTCGGTTGCCCGATGAGAGTCGGGCCATTCCTCCGGTACCGCCACTTCATTCAATGATTCCGGCGCGCCGGAATTCACTGTAAGTGCATCTGAAGTCTTTGGAGTGACCCGTGGCTGCCAACTGCGACGTTTGCGGCAAGGGGCCGAGCTTCGGCAACAGCATTTCGCACTCGCACCGCCGTACGTCCCGTCGCTGGAACCCCAACATCCAGCGCGTGCGTGCCGTGGTCGGTCGGACGCCGAAGCGGCTCAACGTCTGCACCTCGTGCATCAAGGCCGGCAAGGTCGCGCGCTGACGTCTCCGTCGTAGCGCAGCCTTCCGGTTGCCCAAAAAGCCGGTCCACCTCGGTGGACCGGCTTTTTGCTGTGCTCCGACGGCTGTAGTCAGCCGGCCTGGCGCGTCCGCCAGCCGTGGTCGACCGGGCCGATACCGCCGCCCAGTGCGAATCCGGCCCGGATCGCACCGGTGACGTACGCCTTCGCGCCCTCCACCGCCGTGGGCACGTCCTGGCCGAGCGCGAGCCCGGAGGCGATGGCGGAGGCGAGGGTGCAGCCGGTGCCGTGGGTGTGCCGGTTGTCGTAACGGGGGGCGCGCAGCCAGTGTTCCGCGCTCCCGTCGGTGAGCAGGTCGACCGCCTCGCCGGGCAGGTGGCCGCCCTTGATGAGCGCCCAGCGCGGTCCGAACGCGAGGATCTCCGCGGCGGCCCGCCGCATGCCGTCCTCGTCGGTGACCTGTACGCCGGTGAGCTGCGCCACTTCGTCGAGGTTCGGGGTGGCCACCGTGGCGACGGGCAGCAGCTTCGTCCGTACGGAATCGAGCGCCTCGGCGGCGAGCAGCGCGTCCCCGTGCTTGGAGACTCCGACCGGGTCGACGACGACGGGGGCGTCCGTCCCGGCGAGGAGTTCGGCGACGGTCTCGACGAGCGCGGCCGAGGCGAGCATCCCGGTCTTCACCGCCTGGACGCCGATGTCGTCGACGACGCTGCGGTACTGGGCGCGTACGGCGTCCACCGGGAGCTCCCACGCGCCCTGGACGCCGAGGGAGTTCTGCGCTGTGACGGCGGTGAGCACGCTCATGCCGTGCACACCGAGGGCGAGCATGGTCTTCAGATCGGCCTGGATCCCCGCACCGCCGCCGGAGTCGGATCCGGCGACGGTGAGGACGCGGGGCGGTACAGCGGTACGTATGGGCATGCGCAGCAATCTAGTACGCGCACGCGCGCGCCAAAGGCTCACGCGTGAGCCCTGCGCTCCAGTACGCGTGAGCCCTGCGCTCTAGTAGGTGTCCTCGATCGCGCCGAAGTGGTCCCAGCCGCCCTTGCTGGTCCAGGGCGCCCCGTCCACGGTGACCTGGGGCAGGGCCGAGGGGTTGAGGACCTCGCCGATCACCTTCCA
Organism: Streptomyces cyaneofuscatus; assembly: GCF_000718135.1. Taxonomy (GTDB): domain Bacteria; phylum Actinomycetota; class Actinomycetes; order Streptomycetales; family Streptomycetaceae; genus Streptomyces; species Streptomyces cyaneofuscatus. The sequence continues at coordinate 159,439 of NZ_JOEM01000015.1, forward strand.
GCGGGCGGGGAGCTTCACGTCGGGCGGGAAGGTCGCCACGATCGCGTGGTCCTCTCCCCCGGTCAGCACCCACTGGAGCGGGTCGACGCCGACGGCCTGGCCGATGTCGGACATCTGCGAGGGGATGTCGATGAGCCCGGAGCGCAGGTCGATGCGGACCTTGCTGGCCTCGGCGATGTGCCCGAGGTCCGCGACGAGCCCGTCGCTGACGTCGGTCATCGCGGTGGCGCCGAGTCCGGCGGCCGCGGGGCCCGCGTGGTACGGCGGTTCGGGGCGGCGGTGGGCCTCCACGAAGGCGCGGGGCGAGCGGAAGCCGCGGGAGAGCACGGCGTACCCGGCGGCGGACCAGCCGAGCCAGCCGGTGACGGCGACGACGTCGCCGGGGCGTGCGCCGGCGCGGGTGACCGGTTCGTGGTTGCGCAGGTCGCCGAGGGCGGTGATGGCGACGGTGATGGTGTCGCCGCCGACCACGTCGCCGCCGACGACGGCCGCCCCCGCCACCTGGCACTCGTCCCGCAGCCCGTCCATCAGCTCGGCGGCCCAGGTGACCGGGAGGTCGGCGGGGACGACGAGGCCGAGGAGCAGTGCGGTGGGCACGGCGCCCATGGCCGCGATGTCGGCGAGGTTCTGCGCCGCCGCCTTGCGGCCGACGTCGTACGCCGTCGACCAGTCGCGGCGGAAGTGCCGCCCTTCCAGCAGGATGTCCGTACTGGCCACGACCCTGCGGTCGGGAGCGGCCACGACCGCGGCGTCGTCGCCGGGCCCCAGCCGTACCGCCGGAGTGGTGGTGAGCCGGGACGTGAGCTCTCTGATGAGCCCGAACTCCCCCAACTCGCCCACGGTTCCCTTCACCGAGTCTCACCTCTCATTTATCGCCCCGGACACCCGTCCGGGCCCCCGGTCGCGAGCCGTCACTGCTGTCGGTACCGTCAGGAGAGCTGTCGGCACCGTCAAGGGATACGTCAACTTCCGCACTCCGCACGCCACGCTGTGGACGTCACACGGCCCGTAGGTCTCCCCGTCACCCTCGGCGACGCGATAACGTGGCGTCCCTTTCCCCCACATGATCCTCGTGGCCGCCCTGGAGGTTCCGTGGTACAGGCGTACATCCTCATCCAGACCGAGGTGGGCAAGGCGTCGATCGTCGCCGAGACCATTTCCAAGATTCCGGGAGTCATCCAGGCAGAGGACGTCACCGGTCCGTACGACGTGATCGTGCGGGCCCAGGCCGACACGGTCGATGCACTCGGCCGCATGGTGGTCGCCAAAGTGCAGCAGGTGGACGGCATCACGCGCACCCTGACCTGTCCGGTCGTCCACCTCTGACCCCCGTCCGGTGCCGCGCGTGGGACGCGCGGCCGGTTTCTCCGCCCCGGCACCGTGCTCTCCGCGCGCTGACGGGGCGATCGTACTGCGCTACGGCCGCTCCCCCGTCCACGAAGACCGCTTGCCCCCACGCCCGGAAGGCCGGGACGGCCACCGCCGTCCCGGCCTTCCGGGTCTCTCAGCGCAGTCCGGTGGAGCGGGTCAACGCGGCCTGGATCAGCCGGTCGACCAGCTCGGGGTAGCTCACGCCGCTCTCCTGCCACATGCGCGGGTACATGGAGATCGGGGTGAAGCCCGGCAGGGTGTTGATCTCGTTGATGACGAAGGTGCCGTCCTCGGTGAGGAAGAAGTCGGCGCGCACCAGCCCCTCGCAGGAGGTGGCGTCGAAGGCGGCGACGGCGAGCCGCTGGACCTCGGCGGTCTCCTCCGCGGTGAGCGGTGCGGGTACCAGGCCGGCGGCGGAGTCGATGTACTTCGCCTCGAAGTCGTAGAACTCGTGCGCGGTGACCGGGGGGATCTCGGCGGGCACGCTGGCGCGCGGTCCGTCCTCGAACTCCAGCACGCCGCACTCGATCTCGCGGCCGCGCAGCAGGGACTCCACGAGGAACTTGGGGTCGTGGCGCCGGGCCTCCTCGATCGCCGCGTCCAGGCCGGAGAGCTCGTCGACCTTGGTGATGCCCATCGAGGAGCCGCCGCGGGCGGGCTTGATGAAGAGCGGCCAGCCGTGCTCACCGGCGAAGTCCACGATCCGCTTGCGTACGGCGGAGGGGTCGCGGTCCCACTCGCGGGGCCGGACGACCTCGTACGGTCCGACCGGGAGTCCGAAGGAGATGAAGACGCGCTTCATGTACTCCTTGTCCTGGCCGACGGCGGAGGCGAGGACGCCGGCGCCGACGTAGGGCACCCCGGAGAGTTCGAGCAGCCCCTGGAGGGTGCCGTCCTCCCCGTACGGGCCGTGCAGCACGGGGAAGACGACGTCGACCTCGCCGAGCGCCTTGGGCACCGAGCCGGGTTCGGTGTAGACGACCTCGCGGCTGCCCGGGTCCACGGAGAGCACGACGCTGCCCTCGGTGGACTCGGTGAGCCGGTCCACGTCGGGGACCTTGCGGTCGGTGATGGCCATGCGTTCGGGATCGTCCGCGGTGAGCGCCCAGCGGCCGTCCGTCGTGATGCCGATCGGCAGGACGTCGTACTTCGTCCGGTCGATGGCCTTCATGACGGCGCCGGCCGTGACGACCGAGATGCCGTGTTCGGAGCTGCGGCCGCCGAACACGACAGCCACACGCGGCTTGCGGCGCTGCTGCTCAGGGCTCTCGGGGCGCTCAGGGCTCTGGGGGAGGTTCTCGCTGCTCATATCGCGATGAGCGTACCTGCTGGTAAGGGAGGAGTCAGCGTCGCTCGGCCTTGGCGCTCCGCGACATCAGCTCCTTGACGGCGACGACCGGCGACTTGCCCTCGTGGACGATCGAGACGACGGTCTCCGTGATGGGCATGTCGACCCCGTGCCGGCGCGCCAGGTCGAGGACCGATTCGCAGGACTTGACGCCCTCGGCGGTCTGCTTGGTGACGGCGATCGTCTCCTGGAGCGTCATGCCGCGGCCGAGGTTGGTGCCGAAGGTGTGGTTGCGCGAGAGCGGCGAGGAGCAGGTGGCCACCAGGTCGCCCAGGCCCGCGAGTCCGGAGAACGTCAGCGGGTCGGCGCCCATGGCCACGCCCAGCCGGGTGGTCTCGGCGAGGCCGCGGGTGATGAGGGAGCCCTTGGTGTTGTCGCCGAGGCCCATGCCGTCCGCGATGCCGACGGCGAGGCCGATGACGTTCTTCACGGCGCCGCCGAGCTCGCAGCCGACGACATCGGTGTTGGTGTACGGGCGGAAGTACGGGGTGTGGCAGGCGGCCTGGAGGCGCTGGGCCACGGACTCGTCGGCGCAGGCGACGACGGCGGCGGCGGGGCGGCGCTCGGCGATCTCCTTGGCGAGGTTGGGTCCGGAGACGACGGCGATGCGGTCGGCGGTCACCTTGGTGACGTCCGCGATGACCTCGCTCATCAGCTCGGCGGTGCCCAGCTCGACGCCCTTCATCAGGGAGACCAGGACGGTGTCCTGCTCCAGGTGCGGGGCCCAGTCGGCGAGGTTGGCGCGCAGCGTCTGGGAGGGCACGACGAGGAAGGCGAACTCGGCTCCGAGCAGCGCCTCGGCGGGGTCGGTGGTGGCGCGGATCGAGGCGGGGAGCTCGATGCCCGGCAGGTAGTCCGGGTTGGTGTGCGTGGTGTTGACGGTCTCGGCGACCTCGGCGCGGCGCCCCCAGAGGGTGACCTCGCAGCCCGCGTCGGCGAGGATCACGGCGAACGCCGTACCCCATGAGCCGGTTCCGAAGACGGCTGCTTTTACGGGGTGCGTCACGTGGATCCCTTTCCCTGCGCCCTGCGCCGTTGTTCAGCGCGGGCTTTGCGGTGATCGTAGAGCTCGGCGGGGGCCTTCTCCCCGCGGACGTCCTCCAGCTGGCGGGTGATCGCGGCCATGATGACCTCGGTCGCCTGGCGCAGCACCTCGGGCGTCGGCTCGACATCGTAGAAGCGGCTGAGGTCGACGGGCGGGCCTGCCTGGACCTTCAGCGTCTTGCGGGGGAACAGCTGGAGCTTGTTCTCCTTGGCGTACGGCGGCATCGCGAGGTTGGCGCCCCACTGGGCGACCGGGATGACGGGGGCCTTGGTCATCAGGGCGACCCGGGCGGCGCCGGTCTTGCCGGCCATCGGCCACATGTCGGGGTCGCGGGTGAGGGTGCCCTCGGGGTAGAAGGCGACGCACTCGCCGCGCTCGATGGCGTCGACGGCGGCCCGGAAGGCGTCCAGGGCGTTGGTCGTCTCGCGGTAGACGGGGATCTGGCCGGTGCCGCGCAGCATCATCCCGACGAAGGGGGTGCGGAAGAGGCCCGCCTTGGCCAGGAGCCGGGGCACGCGTCCGGTGTTGTACTGGAAGTGGCCGTAGGAGAGCGGGTCCAGATAGGAGTTGTGATTGACGGCGGTGATGAATCCGCCGTCGGCCGGAATGTGTTCCATCCCCCGCCAGTCACGCTTGAACAGAACCACCAATGGCGGCTTGGCGATAACCGCCGCCAGGCGGTACCAGAAGCCGATTCTGCGGCGGGACACTCGGACACCTTCCTCTAAGGACCTCATCGGAACTTTCGACCTGTTGCCGGCTACCGACGGTCAAGTCTCGCCCCAGGCCCCTCCTCTGTCGAGAACACCGTACGCCTCACCCCCGGGCCCGGACCTCCGGGTTGTCGTACCGGCAGGCGAGAATAAGTCCTCATGGTCACGGAGGGGGAGATCGCCACGAACACCGATCCGGCGGGGCTCTGGTCCCTGGTCGTTCCGCTGAAGCCGCTCGCGCGGGCCAAGAGCCGCCTGGGGCGGGCCGCGGGCGAGCTCGCCCGGCCGCGCCTGGCCCTGGCCTTCGCCCAGGACACGGTGGCGGCGGCACTCTCCTGTCCCCGGGTGCGGGATGTGGTGGTCGTCACGGACGACGCGGCGGCCGGGGCGGCCCTTTCGGCGCTCGGCGCCCGGATCGTGCCGGACGTCCCGGCGGCCGGGCTCAACGCCGCGCTGGCGTACGGGGCGCGCTCGGTGCGGGCCCTCGCGCCCGCCGTCCCGGTGGCCGCTCTCAACGCGGATCTGCCGGCCCTGCGCGCCGGAGAATTGGCTCGGGTGCTCGATTTTGCCTCCGCTTTTCCCCGGGCATTTCTCCGGGACGCGGCGGGAATCGGAACGACATTTCTGTCCTGCGCCGGGGGTACGGAATTGCGCCCCGTTTTCGGTGGCCCCTCCGCCGCCCGGCATCTGGCTTCGGGCGCGGTGGAAATAGCGCTGCCCGGGGTCGACTCGGTGCGCCGGGACGTGGATACGGGCGAGGACCTGGAGGTGGCTCTGGCCCTCGGGGCGGGGCCGTACACGGTGCGACTCACGGCCGCGCTCGCGTCGGCGCCGGACCGATAGGCTGCCGCCCATGCAGGCGACCTCGTACACGTACGACCCCGAGACCCGGTCCGGCAGCGTGCTGCTGGACGACGGCACCCCGGTGGAGTTCGACGCCCCGGCCTTCGACGCGGGCGGTCTGCTGCTGCTGCGTCCGGGGCAGCGGGTGCGGGTCGAGGGCGAGGGCGAGGGTGCCGCCCTGCGGATCACGCTGGTGACGCTGCAGACGTTCTAGACCGTACGGGGGGTGAAGTGCCCCCGGACAGCCCGCGGGCCGGGCTCCCCCGGAGGGGAGCCCGGCCCGGCGCGTTTCCTCGAAGCGAGCGGTTACCCGGTCTCACTTCTTGCGTGCGGTGGCCTTCTTGGCCGTGGTGGTGCGCGCCGTGGTCTTCTTCGCGGGCGCCTTCTTCGCCGTGGCCTTCTTGGCGGGCGCGGTCTTCTTGGCGGTCGCGGTGGCCTTCTTCGCCGGGGTCGCCTTCTTCGCGGCCGGCGTGGCCTTCTTCGCCGTGGCGGTCGCCTTCTTGGCGGTGGCCTTCTTGGCGGTGGCGGTGGTCTTCTTCGCCGGTGCCACGGCCTTCGTGGCGGTGGTCTTCCTGGGCGTGGCCTTCTTGGCGGCCGACTTCTTGGCGGCGGCGGCCTTGACCGTCGTACGGGCGGCGGAAGATCCGCCCGAGAGGCTGCCCTTGGGGGCCTTCTTCACGGCCACGTCGTTCTTGGGGAGCTTCTTGGAGCCGCTCACCAGGTCCTTGAACCCCTGACCCGCGCGGAAGCGGGGCACCGAGGTCTTCTTGACCCGGACGCGCTCACCCGTCTGCGGGTTGCGGGCGTACCGGGCGGGGCGGTCGACCTTCTCGAACGAGCCGAAGCCGGTGACCGAGACACGGTCCCCGGCGACAACGGCACGGACGATGGCGTCGAGTACCGCGTCGACCGCGTCTGCGGCCTGCTGGCGGCCGCCGACCTTGTCGGCAATCGCTTCTACGAGCTGCGCCTTGTTCACGTCTTCCCCTTCGGAGACATTGCCGGAACGAAAGTGTTCAGGCTTTTTCGCACGTTAGGCAGATATATACCGCAAATCAAACACGAAACGGGCTAATCACCCTAGTGCCGCAACGAAGTCGACCGATGCGCAGTTCCACGTGTCAGTCACCTTCGGGGAATCGGCCCTCATCGAGGTCCTTCATCAACCGGTCCAGACGCCTTGCCGCGTCCGGGAGATCGTGCTTCGCCGCGGCCGTGACGACCAGCAGCTTCCGGGAGAGCGCCATCCGTACGCCCTCCGGGACTTGCAGTGCACGCACCTTCGCGTGCGCTTCCTTCAATCGGTCGGCGACTTGGCCATAGAGCTTGAGTTGGCTGTCGCGTTCCATGCACCGATTGTGCCATCTGGGGCGAGTTGTCGCCCGAGGGGGGCTCAACAAGCGACTGCGCCCCCTGCCCGGAGGCAGGGGGCGCAGTCATGGAAAAGCGCTGCTCAGGCGTCAATTGTACGCGGTTTGTGGGACGGCCTGGCCGCCTCGTAAGCCGCGATGTCCGCTTCGTTCTGAAGGGTGAGGCTGATGTCGTCGAGGCCGTTGAGCAGTCGCCAGCGGGCGTTCTCGTCCAGCTCGAAGTCGGCGGTGATGCCCTCGGCTCGGACCTGGCGGGTCTCCAGGTCGACGGTGATCTCGGCGGTCGGGTCGGCCTCGGTCAGCTCCCAGAGGGCGTCGACGACCTTCTGCTCCAGGACCACGGTCAGCAGGCCGTTCTTCAGCGAGTTGCCCCGGAAGATGTCGGCGAAGCGGGAGGAGATGACGGTCTTGAAGCCGAAGTTCTGCAGGGCCCAGACCGCGTGTTCGCGGGAGGAGCCCGTACCGAAGTCGGGGCCGGCCACCAGGACCGAGGCACCCTGTCGCTCGGGGCGGTTGAGGACGAAGTCGGCGTCCTTGCGCCAGGCTTCGAAGAGACCGTCCTCGAACCCGTCGCGGGTGACCTTCTTCAGCCAGTGGGCGGGGATGATCTGGTCGGTGTCGACGTTGCTGCGGCGCAGCGGGACGGCCCGGCCGGTGTGGGTGGTGAAGGCTTCCATGGCTATGCGACTCCGGCGGGGGTACGGGTGTCGGACAGGTCGGCGGGCGAGGCCAGATGGCCCAGCACGGCGGTGGCGGCGGCGACCTGGGGCGAGACCAGGTGGGTGCGGCCGCCCTTGCCCTGCCGGCCCTCGAAGTTGCGGTTCGAGGTGGAGGCGGAGCGCTCGCCGGGGGCCAGCTGGTCGGGGTTCATACCGAGGCACATCGAGCAACCCGCGTGCCGCCATTCGGCGCCGGCCCCGGTGAAGACCTTGTCCAGGCCCTCGGAGACGGCCTGGAGGGCGACCCGGACGGAGCCCGGGACGACCAGCATCCGTACGCCGTCGGCGACTTTGCGGCCGTCCAGGATGGCGGCGGCGTTGCGCAGGTCCTCGATGCGGCCGTTGGTGCACGAACCTACGAAGACGGTGTCCACGCTGATGTCGCGCAGCGGCTGCCCGGCGGTCAACCCCATGTACTCCAGGGCCTTTTCGGCGGCGTTTCGCTCCGAGGCGTCCTCGTACGAAGCGGGGTCGGGGACGTTCGCGGAGAGCGGCGCGCCCTGGCCGGGGTTGGTGCCCCAGGTGACGAACGGGGCCAGCTCGGTGGCGTCGATGACGACCTCGGCGTCGAACACCGCGTCGTCGTCCGAGCGCAGCGTCTTCCAGTACGCGACGGCCGCGTCCCACTCCGCGCCCTTGGGGGCGGCGTCGCGGCCCTCCAGATAGGCGAAGGTGGTCTCGTCCGGGGCGATCATGCCCGCGCGGGCACCGGCCTCGATCGACATGTTGCAGATGGTCATCCGGGCCTCCATCGAGAGCTTCTCGATGGCGGAGCCGCGGTATTCGAGGATGTAGCCCTGGCCGCCGCCGGTGCCGATCCGGGTGATGATCGCCAGGATCAGGTCCTTGGCGGTGACGTCCTCGGGCAGTTCGCCGTCGACCGTGATGGCCATGGTCTTGGGGCGGGCCAGCGGCAGCGTCTGGGTGGCCAGGACGTGCTCCACCTGGCTGGTGCCGATGCCGAACGCCAGCGCGCCGAACGCCCCGTGCGTGGAGGTGTGGGAGTCGCCGCAGACCACGGTGGTGCCGGGCTGGGTCAGGCCCAGCTGCGGGCCGACCACGTGCACGACGCCCTGCTCGACGTCGCCCAGCGGGTGCAGCCGTACGCCGAAGTCCGCGCAGTTCTTGCGCAGGGTCTCCAGCTGGGCGCGGGAGACCGGGTCTGCGATCGGCTTGTCGATGTCGAGGGTCGGGGTGTTGTGGTCCTCGGTGGCGATGGTGAGGTCGAGGCGCCGTACCGGACGTCCGGCCTGGCGCAGACCGTCGAAGGCCTGCGGGCTGGTCACCTCGTGCAGCAGGTGCAGATCGATGAAGAGAAGGTCGGGCTCGCCCTCCGCGCGCCGGACGACATGGTCGTCCCAGACCTTTTCCGCGAGTGTCCTACCCATCGCTTTCCCTCCGGCCGGCGTCTTCGCCGGCCCAACTAGAGATTCGGTGCGCCGCCGTCCGGATCCCCTGCGGGGCGGTGGCTGCGGGCCGTTGTGGGGCCGCCCGTACAGGTTCGCAACTTCCGCCGAAAATTGAACTTGCGTTTCACAGAGTGAGACGGGAGTATCGTCGTATGGACAACTCTAGCGGCGTCGGCGTTCTCGACAAGGCAGCTCTGGTATTGAGCGCCCTGGAGTCCGGTCCGGCCACCCTCGCCGGGCTGGTCGCGGCGACCGGGCTCGCACGGCCCACGGCCCATCGACTGGCTGTGGCACTGGAACACCACCGGATGGTGGCGAGGGACATGCAGGGCCGGTTCATCCTCGGCCCCCGGCTGTCGGAACTGGCCGCCGCGGCGGGCGAGGACCGTCTGCTGGCCACGGCCGGACCGGTACTCACCCACCTGCGCGACATCACCGGCGAGAGCGCCCAGCTCTACCGCCGGCAGGGCGACATGCGCATCTGCGTGGCGGCGGCGGAACGGCTGTCCGGACTCCGGGACACGGTGCCGGTCGGCTCCACGCTCACCATGAAGGCCGGCTCATCGGCCCAGATCCTGATGGCCTGGGAGGAGCCGGAGCGCCTGCACCGCGGCCTCCAGGGCGCCCGGTTCACGGCGACGGCGCTCTCCGGCGTACGGCGGCGGGGCTGGGCCCAGTCGATCGGCGAGCGGGAGCCGGGCGTCGCCTCGGTCTCGGCCCCGGTCCGCGGCCCCTCGAACCGCGTGGTCGCCGCCGTCTCGGTCTCCGGACCGATCGAGCGCCTCACCCGCCACCCGGGCCGGATGCACGCCCAGGCCGTCATCGACTCGGCAGCGCGGCTGAGCGAGGCCCTGCGCCGCACGGGCTGACCCCACGCCCGTACGACATCTCTCCCCCTCTTCCGGAAGGCCGCCCCAGCGCCGTGGCGGCCCTTTTCTTTGCCCCGGCCAACACCGTTGTGACGTAGGCGACTTGACCTGGGGCGCCGTGACCCGGACAAGCGAAAAGGCCCTCCACCGAAGTGAAAGGCCTTCCCGTACCGCTCTGTTGTACCCCCGACCGGATTCGAACCGGCGCTACTGCCGTGAGAGGGCAGCGTGCTAGGCCGCTACACAACGGGGGCGTGGTTACTGCTGACTTGCGCTGGGCTACCAGGACTCGAACCTAGAATGACGGTACCAGAAACCGTAGTGTTGCCAATTACACCATAGCCCATGGTGTGACAAGTACCCCCGACCGGATTCGAACCGGCGCTACTGCCGTGAGAGGGCAGCGTGCTAGGCCGCTACACAACGGGGGCCCTAGCGATCCTGCATCAAGAACGTGGGTGCGACCCAGATGTTCTCGCGGGAAGGATCTGTACCCCCGACCGGATTCGAACCGGCGCTACTGCCGTGAGAGGGCAGCGTGCTAGGCCGCTACACAACGGGGGCTTGTCCTGCTGGATACTGCTGGTCTTGCTCGGTACTGCGCTGGGCTACCAGGACTCGAACCTAGAATGACGGTACCAGAAACCGTAGTGTTGCCAATTACACCATAGCCCACTGAAATGCAACCCCTGGTGGGGGCTTCACTTCTGTCTGCGCTTCCCGGCCGGATCTTCCGTCCCGCTCGGGCGGCGCAGAAAGAACATTACCCGAAGGTGTCCGGCGCTCCAAAACGGGTTTGGCCGGACAGCAGGGCGGGGAGCTGGTCCAGCCCGGTGATCGTCACGAGATCCGGCCTCCCGCCCCTCCCCCGCCGGTCGAGCCAGATGCCGGTCAGCCCGGCGGCGACGGCCCCGCTCGCGTCGATGTCCGGCTCGTCGCCCACGTACGCCACCTCGTGCGGGTCCAGGGCGAGCTCCTCGCAGGCCGCGTGGAAGGCTCCGGCCTCCGGTTTGGAGACGCCCAGCTCCACGGCGCAGACCATCGCCTCGAACCGGTCCCGGATGCCGAGCGCGGTGAGCTTGCGGTGCTGGTGCTCGGTGCTGGAGTTGGAGAGGATCGCGTGCCGGTAGTCGGGCACCAGCCGGTCCAGGACCGGCAGCACATCCGGGAAGAGCTGCCAGGACGCCTCGTAGTGGGACAGGTGCCCGGCGAACCACGCGTCGGCCTCGGCGTCCGTGAGCGGCCGCGAGAGGAACTCCCGCACCCGGTCCCGGCGCTGGCCGAGGAAGTCCGTCTCGCCGGCGGCGACACGGGCCCAGTGCCGGACGGTGATCGCCTTCCAGGCGTCGAGGGCCTCGTCGACCGACGCGTACGCCTCGGGCAGTCCCACGCCCTCCAGGTGGAGCCGCATGCCGGTGTGGTCGGCGCCCGCGTAGTCGAAGATCGTGTCGTCGATGTCCCAGAGCACGGCGCGGATCGGCATGTACGCCACGGTAGCCGCCGACGGGCGCCCGCGTCGGGCAAAAGCCGAGGAGGGCCGCAGCCGGTCGGCTGCGGCCCTCCTCGGGGTGTTCCGTGCTTGCTTACGCGGCCAGCTTGGCCAGCGCCGCGTCGATGCGGGCCAGGCTCTTCTCGCGGCCCAGGATCTCCAGGGACTCGAAGAGCGGCAGGCCGATGGTGCGGCCGGTCACGGCGACCCGGACCGGGGCCTGTGCCTTGCCGAGCTTGAGGCCGTGCGCCTCGCCGGCGGTGAGGACGGCGTTCTTGAGCGACTCCGGGTCACTCCAGTCCGCCGCCTCCAGGTTGGCGCGGGCCGTGGTCAGGAGGGCGGCCGGGTCGCCCTTCATCGCCTTGGTCCAGGACGCCTCGTCCTCCACCGGCTCGTCGAGGAAGAGGAAGTCGACGTTGTCGGTGATGTCGGAGAGCACGGTGACCCGGGTCTGGGCGTACGGGGCGATCCGCGTCCACTTCTCCGCGTCGAAGGCCTCCGGGGCCCAGGGCGCGAACGGGGCCTTCAGCCAGGGGCCGCACGCCTCGGTGAAGTCCTTCACATCCAGCATGCGGATGTGCTCGGCGTTGATGTGCTCGGCCTTCTTGAGGTCGAAGCGGGCCGGGTTGGCGTTGACGTCCTCGATGTCGAACGCGGCGATCAGCTCGTCCACCGAGAAGATGTCGCGGTCCTCGGCGATCGACCAGCCGAGCAGGGAGAGGTAGTTCAGCAGGCCCTCGGGGAGGAAGCCGCGCTCCCGGTAGAGGTTGAGGGAGGCCTGCGGGTCGCGCTTGGAGAGCTTCTTGTTGCCCTCGCCCATGACGTACGGCAGGTGGCCGAAGGCGGGGGTGTCCTTGGCGATGCCCAGCTCGATGAGCGCCCGGTACAGGGCGATCTGGCGCGGGGTGGAGGAGAGCAGGTCCTCACCGCGCAGGACGTGGGTGATCTCCATCAGCGCGTCGTCGACCGGGTTGACCAGCGTGTAGAGCGGGGCCCCGTTGGCGCGGACGATGCCGTAGTCCGGGACGTTCTCCGGCTGGACGGTGATGTCGCCGCGGACCAGGTCGGTGAAGGTGATGGCCTCGTCGGGCATCCGGAAGCGGACGATCGAGGTGCGGCCCTCGGCCTCGTACGCCGCCTTCTGCTCGGCGGTGAGGTCGCGGCAGTGGCCGTCGTAGCCGGAGGGCCTGCCTGCGGCGCGGGCGGCGTCGCGGCGGGTGTCCAGCTCCTCGGTGGTGCAGTAGCAGGCGTACGCGTACCCGGCGGCGAGCAGCTTCTCGGCGACGTCCTTGTACAGGTCCATCCGCTGCGACTGGCGGTAGGGCGCGTGCGGGCCGCCGATCTCCGGGCCCTCGTCCCAGTCCAGGCCCAGCCAGCGCATCGAGTCGAGCAGCTGCTGGTAGGACTCCTCGGAGTCGCGCGCGGCGTCGGTGTCCTCGATCCGGAAGACCAGGGTGCCCTGGTGGTGCCGGGCGAAGGCCCAGTTGAACAGGGCCGTGCGGACCAGGCCCACGTGCGGGTTGCCGGTCGGGGAGGGACAGAAACGGACGCGTACAGGTGCGTTAGCCACGCTTGATCACCTTGTTGGTGAGAGTGCCGATGCCTTCGATGGTGACGGCGACCTCGTCGCCGACGTGCAGGGGGCCGACCCCTGCGGGGGTGCCCGTGAGGATGACGTCGCCCGGGAGGAGGGTCATGGCCTCCGTGATGTGGACGATCAGGTCCTCGATGGAGCGGACCATGTCGCTCGTGCGGCCGAGCTGCCGCTGCTCGCCGTTGACCGTCGCCTGGATGGTGAGGTCGTGGGGGTCGAGGTCGGTCTCCACCCAGGGGCCCAGCGGGCAGGAGGTGTCGAAGCCCTTGGCGCGGGCCCACTGCTTCTCGCGTGCCTGCACGTCGCGGGCGGTGACGTCGTTGGCGCAGGTGTAGCCGAGGATGACGTCCTTCACGCGCTCGCGGGGGACCTCGCGGCACATGCGGCCGATGACCACGGCCAGCTCGGCCTCGTGGTGGAGGTCGTTGGAGAAGGAGGGGTACTCGATCGCGTCGCCGGAGCCGATCACCGAGGTGGTGGGCTTGAAGAAGGTGATGGGCGCGTCGGGGACCTCGTGGCCGAGTTCGGCGGCGTGCTCCGCGTAGTTGCGGCCGATGGCCACGACCTTGTTGGGGAGCACGGGGGGCAGCAGCCGGACCTTGTTCAGCGGGACCTTGGTGCCCGAGAGCTCGAAGTCGGCGTACGGGATGCCCTTGATGATGTCGAGGACGAGGTCACCGGATTCCACGGTGCCCTGTCCCTCGACGGCGCCGAAGGCGACATTGCCGTCGATGGAGAACCTGGCGATGCGCACGGGATGCTGTCGCCCCTCACTTGCTGGCTGGCTGAAGACTGACGCTCCAGGCTAACGCGGTGAGGGGGTACAGCCTCGCCCATTACGGGGCCGCTACCGGGCGGCCGCGACCGGGGCTTCCATGAGGATGGTGCGGCGCGGGTTGGCCGTGACGGTGGGCAGGTCGGCGGCGTGCTCCGGCAGGAAGGGCGTCTGCAGCGCTTCGGCGTCCTTGAGGTGCGCCAGCGTGGTGCGCCGGGGGTTGGCAATGTTGCGGATCGTCGTCGTCTTCATCTGCCGTCAGGACCCTGTCGGTAGGGGCGCCGCCTCGGCGGTGCCTGCTTGTCGGATGCGCCATCCCTGTAAAGCGTCAGGCTAAACATCCGATTCCCCGCCGGAGCCGCGATGAGGCGACGATCATCATGTGAGTTTGCTCACGAAGTAATCGACAATTGGCCCATTACGGGCAGGAAGCCGGGGTCCCGAAAACGGACAATACCTTCCTGAATCCATCATTCCGCTCCCGATCATCGCGACTGGGACACCCCCCACCCCTAAGCGACTCATCCCCGATAGTCCGTTTTACCCACGAACACTCTGCACTGCTTGTTACTCGTTCATCACAACGTGTCACGCAGGTCACAGCCCGGTACATGGCCCTTGTTGGAGATCCTGCACTGTGCTGGAATTCCACGCACCGCCGCGGGTTTCAGACCGGCGCACCGGGGCGCAACGCAGCGCCGAGCGGCGGCGGGAGGGGGAAGTACGCCGGTCACTCAACGACCACCATGGGGCGCGTCCAGCGCCCCACGACGCCGACACCGTTCTGTCCTTATCCGGACGGAACGCCTGGTCCAGAGGTTGCGACGCTAGTGCAGGGACGTTTCAAGAGGGATGGCAGCGCTCCGGCGGAACAGGAGCCGCGCGGCGGGACCGACCGCGGTTCCTCGCCCCAGCACGCCCAGAACCCCGGGCCGGCCGCTGCCGGCGACAACGGCGACCGTGCCAAGCCCCCGGGCTCCGCGCCGAGCGGCGGAGCCGAGCCGAGCGCGCCCTCCGCTTCCCGCGGCCCGGTCGACACGGGGTCGCGAATAGCGCTCCGTAACTGGCGCATCAGTACGCGACTGGTCTCCCTCCTCGCCCTCCCCGTGGTCGCAGCGACCAGCCTGGGCGGTCTGAGGATCAACGAGTCCATGACCGACATGCAGCAGCTGGAGCACATGCAGCTGCTGACCCAGATGACCAAGCAGGCGACCTCGCTCGCGCAGGCCCTCCAGGTGGAGCGCGACCAGTCCGCCGGTCCGCTCTCCAACGGCTCCAAGGCGACCGACTACAAGGTCTCCCAGCCCCGGGAGAAGACCGACCGGGCCAAGGACGCGTTCCTGGACGCGACCAACGAGATCGGCGACTTCGAGAACGACGACGCGCTGGAGAGCATCCACGCGAGCGTCGCCCAGATCGCCTCGCAGCTCGGCGACATCCGGTCGATCCGCAAGTCGGCGTACGAGGACGGCGCGCCGTCCCTCAACACCATCGACCAGTACAGCCAGCTGATCACCTCGCTGCTCAGCCTGTCCCAGGACATGGCCCAGGCGACCAGCAACCCGGACATGATCAAGCGGACCCGTGCGCTGGCGGCGTTCTCCTCCGCCAAGGAGTACGCCTCGATCCAGCGCGCGGTCATCGCGGCGGCGCTGCCCGGCGGCTCGGTCAAGGAACCGCACCTCAACGAGAACGACAAGCAGTTCGGCTCCAACGCCCTCGACAAGGAAACCCGCGCGATCAGCTCGTTCAAGTCGATCTACGGGTCGACCGGCGAGAGCGCGGTGGACCTGATGGCGCCGCTGGACAACGGGAACAACCCCGAGATCAACGCGGCGAACATGTACGCCAAGCACATCCTCGACACCCCGAACGGGATCGACGGGGCGAAGGTGCGCTCGTACATGGACTGGTACGACCAGTCGTCCACCAAGATCGACGCGATGAAGACGATCGAGACCACCCTCCTCAGCGACATGGAGGCCAAGGCGCGCGAGCTGCGCGAGGCCTCCCAGCGCGAGGCGATCATCAACGGTGCGGTCATCCTCCTCGTCCTCGGTGTCTCGCTGGTCGGCGCCTTCGTGGTGGCCCGGTCCATGATCCGCTCGCTGCGGCGCCTCCAGGACACCGCCACCCGCGTCGCCCAGGACCGGCTGCCCGAGCTCGTCAAGCAGCTCTCCGAGACCGACCCGCAGGACGTCGACACCTCCGTCGAGTCGGTCGGTGTGCACTCCCGGGACGAGATCGGCCAGGTGGCCGCGGCCTTCGACGACGTGCACCGCGAGGCCGTCCGCCTCGCCGCCGAGCAGGCCCTTCTGCGAGGCAACGTCAACGCGATGTTCACCAACCTCTCGCGGCGTTCGCAGGGCCTCATCCAGCGCCAGCTCTCGCTCATCTCCGAGCTGGAGTCGCGCGAGGCAGACCCGGACCAGCTCTCCTCGCTCTTCAAGCTCGACCACCTCGCGACCCGTATGCGCCGTAACGGTGAGAACCTCCTCGTCCTCGCGGGTGAGGAGCCGGGCCGCCGGTGGACCCGCCCCGTCCCGCTGGTCGACGTGCTCCGTGCCGCCGCCTCCGAGGTGGAGCAGTACGAGCGCATCGAACTCTCCGCGGTGCCCGCCACCGAGGTCGCCGGCCGCGTCGTCAACGACCTCGTGCACCTCCTCGCCGAGCTGCTGGAGAACGCCACGTCGTTCTCCTCGCCGCAGACGAAGGTCCGGGTCACCGGTCACGCGCTGCCCGACGGCCGGGTGCTCGTCGAGATCCACGACACCGGTATCGGCCTCTCCCCCGAGGACCTCGCCGCGATCAACGAGCGGCTCGCGCAGCCGCCCACCGTGGACGTCTCGGTCTCCCGCCGCATGGGTCTGTTCGTGGTCGGCCGGCTGTCGCTGCGTCACGGCATCCGTATCCAGCTGCGCCCCTCCGACTCCGGCGGCACGACCGCGCTGGTCATGCTGCCCGTCGATGTCGCCCACGGCGGCAAGCAGCCCCCGTCCAAGCAGGGCCAGGGCCAGCAGCCCGGCGGCGCCCCCGGCGGCCTGCTCGCCGGCAACGGCAACGGTGCGGGCGCCGGCCAGCGTCCCGGGATCGGCGGCGGACCCGGCGGACCGGGTGCCAAGAGCCTCGGCTCGGGACCCGGCGGCCAGCGCGGCCAGGTCGGTGCGGGCTCCGGTCCGCGTGCCGCCCTCCCCGCGCGGGACAACGCCCCCGGTGGCCGCCCGCAGGGCCAGCAGAACGGCCCTCAGGGCAACGGCCCGCAGAACCCCGGCAACCCGAACCAGCCCTTCCCGGGCCAGGAGCCGCAGCGCCAGGGCGGTGGCGGCCTCTCCGGCGCCTTCGGCAACGGCGCCCGGCTCGGCGCGCGCGGTCAGGGCGATGCTCCCGGCCGTACGGAGCCGGGTCAGCCCAACCTGTTCGGTCACGGCGCTCCGGCCTCCCCCGGCCAGAACGGCCGCTCGAACGCCTTCGCCCCGCAGAACCAGCAGGGCCAGCCGGGTCAGCAGGGTCCGGGCCAGCAGCAGGGCCAGCCCGGTCAGCAGCAGGGCCGGAACCAGCCGCAGCCCGCGCAGGCCCGGCACGAGCAGAACGGCCCCGGCCAGGGCGGCTTCCAGCAGCCCGGCGGCCCCGGCCGTCAGCTGCCGCCGACCGGCGGCCCCCGGGCCGAGCTGCCCGGTGGCAACCCGCAGCAGCGCCCCCAGGCCGCCAACTGGGGCGCCGACGCCCCGCGCGGCCACGAGGAGCACGACGCGACCGGGCAGTTCGCCCGGCCGGCGGGCCCCGGCCAGGACCAGGCGTTCAACGCCCCGCTGAACCAGGACCCGGGCGCGACCTCGCAGTTCGCCCGGCCGGACTTCAACGCGCCGCTCCAGCAGAACCAGCATCAGGGCCAGTCCTACGGCCAGCAGGCCCAGGACCCGGCGTCCACCGCGCAGTTCGCGCGGCCCGACTTCAACGCGCCGCCCCAGCAGAACCAGGGCCAGCAGCTGCCCGCGCCGCGTCAGCGCGGCCCGGAGGGCAACGGCTTCGGCGCCCCGCGTCCGTCGGCGTCCCCCGCGGGCGAGGCCCCGTACCGCCCGGCGCTCCCCCAGCAGCCGGAGGCCCTGCCGCCGGCCGGTCCCGGGGACGGCCGTACGCCGCTGTACGACACCCTGGAGACCAACTGGTTCCACGGTCCCGGCCAGGGCGGCCAGCAGGGCGCCGAGCCGCAGGCTCCGGCCGCTCCCGAGCCCACCGGCGTACCCGTTCCGCCCATGCCGCAGCGTGGTGCGGCCGAGGCTCCGGTCACCAGCTCGTGGCGCGCCTCGCCCAACGACGAACTCGTACGCCAGGCCGAGCGGGTCAAGAAGCCGGCCGCCGGCGGGGTCACCACTTCCGGGCTGCCCCGCCGTGTTCCCCGCGCCAATTTGGTTCCGGGGACCGCTCAGCAGCAGAATCACCAGTCCGGACCTCAGGTTTCGCGTGCGCCCGATGACGTACGCGGTCGTCTGACCAATCTCCGCCGGGGCATCCAGCAGGGACGGCAGGCCAACAACGGCCCGTCGACCGGCAGTATCCATCTCGGCCCCACTCACCAGCAGGAGCGTTAGTTGAGCCCCATGAGTCAGGCCGCGCAGAATCTGAACTGGCTGATCACCAACTTCGTGGACAACACCCCAGGGGTGTCCCACACGGTGGTGGTCTCCGCGGATGGCCTGCTGCTGGCGATGTCCGAAGGTTTCCCGCGCGACCGCGCCGACCAGCTGGCGGCCGTGGCCTCCGGGCTGACGTCGCTGACCGCAGGCGCCTCGCGGATCTTCGAGGGCGGCGCCGTCAGCCAGACCGTTGTGGAGATGGAGCGAGGATTCCTCTTCCTCATGTCCATCTCCGACGGGTCCTCACTCGCCGTTCTCGCCCACCCGGACGCCGACATCGGTCTGGTCGGTTACGAGATGGCCCTCCTGGTCGACCGTGCGGGCACCGTCCTCACGCCCGACCTCCGCGCCGAGCTCCAGGGCAGTCTGCTCCATTAGGCGGCCGTCCTGCGGATTCACGACACGATCCCCCCAGGTAATGCCCACAACCCTCACCCGTCAGGCCGCCTTAGTCCCCTCACCGGCCCCTTGCAGACGGCAAGCCGAGAACCTGCTGTCACGCCCGGAGGATTCATGACCCCGCCACCCGCCTCACCCGATCCGTACGGCGCACTGCACCACGCGTCGTACGACGAGGGAGGCGACCAGCCGCTGGTTCGTCCTTACGCCATGACCGGTGGCCGGACCCGGCCGCGTTACCAGCTCGCGATAGAGGCACTGGTCAGCACCACCGCGGACCCGGCGCATCTGGGGACGCTGCTCCCCGAGCACCAGCGGATCTGCCACCTGTGCCGCGAGGTCAAGTCGGTGGCCGAGGTCTCCGCGCTGCTGTCGATGCCGCTCGGCGTCGCCCGCATCCTCGTGGCGGACCTGGCGGAAGCCGGCATGGTGGCCATCCACCAGCCGGGCAATGGAGAGGCCGGCGGCGCGCCGGATGTGACACTGCTCGAAAGGGTGCTCAGTGGACTTCGCAAGCTCTAGCGGCGGTACGGCCCGCGCCACTACCTCCGCGAAGATCGTGGTGGCGGGCGGTTTCGGCGTGGGCAAGACCACGTTCGTCGGTGCGGTGTCGGAGATCAACCCGCTGCGCACCGAGGCCGTCATGACGTCCGCGTCCGCGGGCATCGACGACCTGACCCACACCGGGGACAAGACGACGACCACCGTCGCCATGGACTTCGGCCGCATCACGCTCGACCAGGACCTGATCCTGTACCTCTTCGGTACGCCCGGTCAGGACCGTTTCTGGTTCATGTGGGACGACCTGGTCCGCGGCGCCATCGGCGCCGTCGTCCTCGTCGACACCCGCCGCCTCGCCGACTGCTTCCCCGCCATACGGAAGTTGTTGTAGTCACGCGGGGGCGGCCTGTGTCGTTTGACACGATCCGCCCCCGCGTTCATAACATTTCGACAGAGAATTGGCCTCGCGCCACCACCCGACGCATCCACGTGGTGCCACTGCGCTCACATGAGCCCCGCCTTTTGACGGGGCTCGCTCTTTATGCCCGTTTTATCTGAGGCGTGGACCACTCGGAATGATCGATTCCGAGTGTTTGGAGGGGGGCCCGTACCCGTGCTGCAATTCGTCGAACTCCCGAGTAGTTACGGCCCTGAACGAATAATCCGGCACAACGTAGGTGCCGGCGCCGAGAGGTTGTTGGTCGAGTGAGGCGAAGCAACGAGGGCTCCGCGGTGCAGCCCGAGCGGGGCAACTTCACCCCGCCGTCGCACGCTGCGGCGCCCCCTGCACAGGCGCCCGAGCCGGAGCCGGCCGGTGGCAGCACCAGCCGGTTCTCCCCGCGCAACTGGCGGGTGGCCACCCGGCTGAACGCGATCCTCCTGATCCCGGTCATCATCGGCCTGATCATGGGCGGCTTCCAGGTGAAGGGGTCCATCGACACCTGGAGCGAGGCCCAGGACGCCGAGAAGATCGCGCGCGTCGTCCGCGCGGCCTCGGAGTACGGGCAGGCCCTGCTCAACGAGCGCGACCTGACCGCCCAGCCGCTGCTCTCCGGCGACCGGGAGGCCGACGTCGTCGAGCAGTCCCGGGCCACCACGGACGAGGCGCGTACGGCCTTCGACGCCGCGGTGAAGGACATGCCCGCCAAGCCGGGCCTGGAGCGCCGCCTGAAGCTCTTCAAGGTCGACGAGCCCAAGCTGCCCGAGCTCCGCAAGGCCGCCTACTCGCAGGCGCTCGACCCGGTGAAGACCGAAGAGGGCTACACCCAGGTCCAGCACTCGCTGATGCAGTTCGCCAACGAGCTGGGCCTCGGTACCGGCAACGTCACCAGCTACGGCCGTACCGTCTACGCGATCGAGCTGTCCAAGGCTGCAGAATCGCTTCAGCGCTCGATCGGCATGCACCTGCTGGTGCGCCCGAGCAAGAAGCCCGCCGTCTACAACGACCAGGTCAAGGCCTTCGGCTCGTACAACTACCTGGAGCAGATCGCCCTCGCCGAGTTCAACGCCGGTGGCACCCAGGCAGACGTCGACCGCCTCAAGCAGGTCATGGCGGGCAAGGCCGCCGAGGGCGCCAGGCAGCTCAAGGCCGCTCGCGAGCAGGCCGATGCCGCCGGTCAGCCCTTCGTGGCGCCGCCGAGCATCGACGGCTCGGTCTTCGACGGCATGGTGCAGGAGATCGGCAAGGGCCAGGAACCCGAGGAGCTGGCGAAGAAGGGCATCACGCCCGAGACCTGGATGGCCGCCGCCACCGCCAAGTTCGAGGGATACGCGACGGTCGAGAAGGAACTCGTCGACAAGGCGGTGGACGAGGCCGCGAGGATCTCCTCCGACGCCAAGTCCGACGCGATCGTCAACGGCCTCATCGTCGTCATCGCGCTCCTGGCGGCCTTCATCCTGGCCGGGCTCATGGCCCGCCAGATGAGCCGCGCGATGCGCCAGCTGCGTACCGCCGCCTTCTCCATCGCCGAGCAGCGGCTGCCCTCCCTCGTCGACCAGCTCTCCCGCACCGACCCGGGCCGGGTCGACACCCGGGTGCAGCCCATCCCGATCACCACGCAGGACGAGATCGGCGAGGTCGCCCGCGCCTTCGACCAGGTGCACCGCGAGGCCGTCCGGCTCGCCGCCGAGCAGGCCATGCTGCGGGGCAACGTCAACGCGATCTTCACCAACCTCTCGCGCCGCAACCAGTCGCTCATCGAGGGCCAGCTGACCCTCATCACCGACCTGGAGAACAACGAGGCGGACCCGGACCAGCTGGAGAGCCTCTTCAAGCTGGACCACCTGGCCACCCGTATGCGGCGCAACGGCGAGAACCTGCTCGTCCTCTCCGGCGAGGAGCCCGGCCGCCGCTGGGACCAGCCGGTGCCGCTGGTCGACGTCCTGCGGGCCGCCTCCTCCGAGGTGGAGTCGTACGAGCGCATCGAGCTGTCCGGCGTCCCGGAGGCCGAGATCCACGGCCGGGCCGTCACCGACCTCGTGCACCTGCTGGCCGAGCTGCTGGAGAACGCCACCACGTTCTCCTCGCCGCAGACCAAGGTCAGGGTCACCGCGACCCGGCTGCCCGACGGCCGCGTCATGGTCGAGATCCACGACAAGGGCATCGGCCTCACCGCCGAGGACTTCGCCGACATCAACCACAAGCTGGCCAACCCGCCGACGGTGGACGCCGCGGTCTCGCAGCGCATGGGCCTGTTCGTGGTCGGCCGGCTCGCCGACCGGCACGGCATCCGGGTCCAGCTGCGCCCCTCGGGCGAGCAGGCCGGGACGACGTCGCTGGTCATGCTCCCGGACGCCATCACCCACGGTGGCGGTGGCGAATCCCTGCCCGGACAGGACGACTTCACCGTCTCCTCGATCATCCCCGAGCAGCAGAGCGCCTTCGAGCCGGCCCCGCAGCACGGCCAGATGCGTACGGCGGCGGAGCTCGGCTTCGACGACTCGCGCTACGAGGTCCAGGCGGACCCGGTCCAGCTGGACCCGGTCAACCGTTCGCTGATGCGTGAGGAGCGCCGGGCGGCGCTGGAGGCCCAGACCGGCTCCGGCTCCCCGTTCCCGGACGGCTCCCAGGAGCAGCAGGGCTACGGCCAGGAGGGCTACGCGCAGGACCAGTACGCCGGGCAGGACGCGTACAACGGTCAGCAGGATTACGGGCAGGAGCCCTACGGCCAGGACCAGTACGCCCAGGACCCCGCCCAGCAGGCGCAGCAGGACCCGTACGCCGGCTCCTACGAGCAGCAGGGCTACGGCACCGGGAACGGCTACCCGCAGCAGCAGGAGCAGAACGGATCCCAGGGACAGCCGCAGCAGGGCTACGCGGAGGCGGCATATGCCGCTCCGGAGAACCCGCAGGACCCGTACGCCGCCGACCGGTACGCTGCCCCGACCGACCAGTCCCACCAGGACGACTGGCCTGTTCAGAGCGGTTCGCAGAACACTTTTGAGCCGGTTCGGCAGGCTGAGGCGGAATCTGTTCCGAGCGTTCCCGCACCGTCGCAGGAGCGCGTAGGCTTCGAACGTCCGGGGTCCACCCCGAACGTCGGCCACGAGCTGACCGAAGCCGGTCTGCCTCGCCGCGGCGGTGCGCAGCACTGGCAGCCGAGCGGCCGCGGCAACGACCAGCCCGCTCCGGCCCCGCAGCGGCAGCCGCAGCAGCAGGAGCGGCAGGCCCCGCAGACGGACGGGGAAGGCACCGACGACTGGCGCTCGACGAATGACGAGCGCTGGGAGCGGGCCGAGAAGCTCCGTGAGCCGAAGGCGGGCGGAATCACCCCCTCCGGTCTCCCCCGGCGCGTACCCAAGGCCAACCTGGTCGAGGGCACGGCGGAGCAGACCCAGCAGGGCGGCCCACAGGTCTCCCGCGCACCCGAGGACGTCCGCGGCAGGTTGAGCAAGCTGCGGCGCGGTGTCCAGCGGGGACGCAACGCGGGGTCGGACACCAGTACCACCTACAACCAGGAGCGTTAGTGTGAGCCCGATGAGCCAGGCGGCGCAGAATCTCAACTGGTTGATCACCAACTTCGTGGACAACACCCCCGGGGTGTCGCACACGGTGGTGGTCTCCGCCGACGGACTCCTGCTGGCCATGTCCGAAGGATTCCCGCGCGACCGCGCCGACCAGCTGGCGGCCGTCGCCTCCGGTCTGACGTCGCTGACCGCGGGCGCCTCGCGGATCTTCGAGGGCGGGGCGGTGAACCAGACCGTTGTGGAGATGGAGCGGGGATTCCTCTTCATCATGTCCATCTCGGACGGTTCGTCACTCGCCGTTCTCGCCCACCCGGACGCCGACATCGGTCTGGTCGGGTACGAAATGGCACTTCTGGTCGACCGCGCGGGCAGTGTTCTGACCCCGGATCTCCGCGCCGAACTTCAGGGAAGTCTTCTTAACTAGTAGACAGACAGTGCGTTTCTCGCCACCGCGCCATAAGGTGCGGTGGCGCGGCCCCACTGGGATCGGCGACCGGCAGTCGGAGGAGGAAACGTGGCAGCACCCACAGGCGGACACCCCTACGAGGGTGAACAGAGGGTTCCGGGTGAGCACGGTGACAACCGTTTCGGCTACCCCGCAGCATCCGGCGGCCAGGCCCCGGGGAACGCATATCAGCCATACCAGCAGCCGCAGCAGCAGCACGGCGCCCATGGTGCGCAGGGGTCCGAGTGGCCCCAGCAGCAGCCGGGTTCGCCTTGGCCGCAGCAGCAGCAGCAGCCCCAGCAGCGGTACGACGCGCCGCAGCAGCAGCGTATCCAGCCGGTGCAGCAGCGGCGGGCCCCCGAGCCCGCCAAGCCGGCGGCGCACAACCCGCTGGTCCGTCCGTACGCCATGACCGGCGGCCGGACCCGGCCGCGTTACCAGCTCGCCATCGAGGCGCTGGTCAGCACGACGGCCGATCCGTCCCGGCTGCAAGGGCAGTTGCCCGAGCACCAGCGGATCTGCCGGCTCTGCATCGAGATCAAGTCGGTCGCCGAGGTTTCGGCCCTTCTCTCGATCCCCCTCGGCGTTGCCCGGATCCTCGTCGCCGACCTGGCCGAGGCCGGACTCGTCGCTATCCATCAGCCCGGCGGCGACGAGGCCGCCGGCGGCCAGCCAGATGTGACACTGCTCGAAAGGGTGCTCAGTGGACTTCGCAAGCTCTAGCGGCGGAGCGGCCCGCTCCACTACCTCGGCGAAGATCGTGGTGGCAGGGGGCTTCGGCGTGGGTAAGACCACGTTTGTCGGTGCCGTTTCGGAGATCAATCCGCTGCGCACCGAAGCCGTGATGACGTCCGCGTCCGCGGGCATCGACGATCTGACCCACACCGGGGACAAGACCACCACGACGGTGGCCATGGACTTCGGACGTATCACCCTGGACCAGGACCTGATCCTGTACCTGTTCGGTACGCCGGGCCAGGACCGTTTCTGGTTCATGTGGGACGACCTGGTCCGCGGCGCCATCGGCGCCGTCGTCCTCGTCGACACCCGCCGCCTCGCCGACTGCTTCCCCGCCGTACGAGAAGGGCCCCGCACTCCTCATGGAGTGCGGGGCCCTTCTCGTGACGCTGTGCGGCGCGCGGGGTCAGCCCTGCGCGACGCCGTACGCGGCCGGTGTCAGCCCTGCCAGCTGTGCGGCGCGCGGAAGCCCGGCGTGCGCTCCAGGCGGCGCCAGCCGGCCGTGTCGCGGCCGCGGTGGGCGGGGGCGGACGGCTGGGCGGCGGCGCGGGCCATCAGGACGGCGGTGATGGCCGCCAGCTCCTCGGGGGCCGCGTGGCCCTTCTCGACGCGCAGGACGGACTCGGCGGAAGTGAGGCTCATGGGGTGTCTCCGTCTTCTCGGCAGGGTGTCGTGGACCGTGCGGCGGATCGCGCCGCTGCGGCAGTGACTACTGCGGGGGGTTGCCGTGCTTGCGGGACGGCAGGTCGGCGTGCTTGTTGCGGAGCATGGCGAGCGAGGCGATGAGCACCTCGCGGGTCTCGGCGGG
>NZ_JOEM01000016.1 GCF_000718135.1 Streptomyces cyaneofuscatus
GAAACGCCCGGTTACATTCCGAACCCGGAAGCTAAGCCTTTCAGCGCCGATGGTACTGCAGGGGGGACCCTGTGGGAGAGTAGGACGCCGCCGAACAATCTTTCAAGGACCCCTGGTCCCAGCGTTCACGCTGGGACCAGGGGTCCTTTTGTTTTTCGTCGAAGCGCGTCGGAGGGTCGGCTGCGCGAGAATGTCTGTGGTACCCGAAGACAGGAGTCACACCCATGTCCACCAACTCTCCCGACGATCGTCCGGAGCGCGAGCCGCGTCGCCGGGACGGTGGTGACCGGGGCGGTTACCGCGGTGGTCGTGACGACCGGTCCGGTTCCGCAGCGCCTCGCCGTGACAACGACCGCGGCCCGCGCCGTGACGACAGCCGGCCGACCGGTAGCGGCACCGGTGGCGGTTTCCGCCGCGATGACCGCGACCGCGACCGCGACCGGGATCGTGGGCCGCGTCGTGATGACAACCGTGGCGGTGGCTCCGGCGGTGGCTTCCGCCGTGACGACAACCGTGGTGGCGGTTCCGGTGGTGGTTTCCGTCGTGACGACAACCGTGGTGGTCGTCCCAGCGGTGGCGGCTTCGAGCGTCGTGACGATCGGCCGCGTGGGCCCCGTCGGGACGACGACCGCCCCAGCGGCGGCTTCCCCCGTGATGACCGTGGCGGCAAGGCCGGGAGTGGCTTCCGTCGCGATGACAACCGTGGTGGCGGCTCCGGCGGTGGCTTCCGCCGTGACGATCGTGGCGGCCGGCCCACTGGTGGTGGGTTCGAGCGGCGTGACGACCGGCCGCGTGGCCCGCGTCGCGATGACGACCGCCCCAGCGGTGGCGGCTTCCGGCGTGACGACAACCGCGGCGGCAACGCCGGTGGCGGGTTCCGTCGCGATGACAACCGTGGCGGTGGCTCCGGTGGTGGGTTCCGTCGCGATGACAACCGTGGCGGTGGCTCCGGTGGTGGGTTCCGCCGCGATGACAACCGTGGCGGTGGCTCCGGTGGTGGATTCCGCCGCGACGACGACCGTGGTGGGTTCCGTCGTGATGATGACCGTGGTGGCCGTCCGAGCGGTGGCGGCTTCGAGCGGCGTGATGACCGGCCGCGTGGGCCCCGTCGGGACGACGACCGGCCCAGCGGTGGCGGCTTCCGGCGCGATGACAACCGTGGTGCTGGTTCCGGTGGTGGCTTCCGCCGTGACGACCGGGACCGCGATCGGGACCGTGGGCCTCGTCGTGATGATGACCGTGGTGGGTACCGCGGTGGTCAGCAGCGTGACGACAGCCGTGGTGGCCGTCCGAGCGGTGGTGGGTTCGAGCGTCGTGACGACCGGCCGCGTGGGCCCCGTCGCGATGACGACCGCCCCAGCGGTGGCGGCTTCCGCCGTGATGACAGCCGTGGTGGTGGCTTCCGCCGCGACGACCGTGACCGTGACCGTGGCGGGGACCGTGGTGGTTACCGGGGCGGGCAGCGTGACGACCGTGACCGTGGTGGCTTCCGTGGCGGCCGCGACGACCGTGACCGGGACAGGGACCGTGAGCCGATCAAGCGGCTGCCCATCCCGGACGACGTCACCGGCGACGAGATCGACAAGGACGTGCGCCAGGAGCTCATGAGCCTGCCGAAGACCCTTGCCGAGGACGTCGCGCGCAACCTCGTCATGGTGGCCCGGCTGATCGACGAGGACCCGGAGGAGGCGTACGCGTACTCCCGTATCGCCCTGCGGCTGGCCTCGCGCGTCGCCGCCGTGCGGGAAGCGGCCGGGTTCGCGGCCTACGCGACGCAGAAGTACGCGGAGGCGCTCGCCGAGTTCCGCGCGTCCCGGCGGATGACCGGGTCCGTGGACCTGTGGCCCGTCATGGCGGACTGCGAGCGCGGTCTTGGCCGGCCCGAGCGGGCGATGGCCATGGCCGGTGAGCCCGAGGTGCAGAAGCTGGACAAGGCCGGCCAGGTCGAGATGCGGCTGGTGGCCGCGGGCGCCCGTCGGGACATGGGGCAGATCGACGCCGCCATCGTCACGCTGCAGAGCCCGGAGCTCGCCTCCAGCTCCATCCAGCCGTGGACGCCGCGTCTGCGCTACGCCTACGCGGACGCCCTGCTGGAGGCGGGGCGCGAGGACGAGGCCCGGGAGTGGTTCGGCAAGGCCCTGGAGGCCGACAAGGACGGCTCGACCGACGCGTCGGACCGGCTGGCCGAGCTGGACGGGGTCGCGTTCGTCGATGTCCTGGGTGACGACGAGGACGCGGAGTCCGTCGAGACCGACGGACCCGTCTCCTCCTCCCTCGACGACTCGCCTGAGGGCGACGACGAGGACGACGATGAGCGGGGCGACGGGGCGGACAAGGCCTAGTCGCTGACAGCGGAGTTGGAGCGCTGACACAGGAAAGGGGCGGGACTCCCGAGGGAGTCCCGCCCCTTTCTCATGCCCTGCGGCGCCCTTCAGTCGATGGTCAGGCTCCGCATGACCAGGCCCGTCGCCGGCTTCGGGCCGAACGACGTCGACTTACGGGGCATGGTGACGCCCTGCCTGGCCAGGTCCCGGACGACCTCTTCGCGTACCGGGTGCATGAGCACCGCCGTGGCGCCGAGGCGTTCGGCCTGCTCGACGGCGGCCTCGGTGTCGTGGATGTAGCCGATGTGCTCGGGGGCGTCGGGGATCCGCCAGACGTCGTCGAGCAGCGCCGAGTGCAGCACCGTCGCGTCCAGGGTCCGCCACGCCTCGGGGCGGTCCGTCCGGATCGTACGGGCCAGCAGGGCCGGGTCCGGGCGGTCCACCAGGTGGAAGCCGCCGTCACCGGCCAGGAGGAACGCGTTGCCCTCCGCCGCCGCGCCGGCCAGGGCGTCGAGCGCGCGGGGGAGCGGGCCCTCCACCGTACGGACCCGGAAGAGGCCGGTCAGCGCGTCGAGGGCCCGGGCCACCGGCAGGCCGCGCAGCAGGCGGTGGATCGCGCGGACCTGGAGCGGGTGGCGGGTCGTGTCGACGAGGAGGACGAGGCCGAAGTCCCAGGGGCCCGGGGCGGTCTGTTCCCGCTGGAGCCGGAGGTAGGTGGCCCAGCGGTGGTGGCCGTCGGCGATCAGCGCCTGGTGCCGGGCGAGATCTGTCTCGATCGCGATGCGCTCGGCCGGGTCGGTGACGGCCCAGAGGCGGTGGTGGAACCCGTCCTCCGTCGTGGTGGAGAGCAGAGGCGGGCGCTCGGCCGTGCGCTCGATGACCGCCGCGGCGCCCTCCTCGGCGCCCTCGCCGCGGTAGGTCAGCAGCAGCGGTTCCAGGTGGGCCTGCATCGTGCGCATCAGCTCCGCGCGGTCCGCGACGATGTCGTCCATGACGTCCTCGTGCGGCAGCACGATCCCGTCGGCGGCGGGGGAGAGGGCCAGGGCGCCGATCAGGCCGCGCTGGAGGATCTCGTCGTTGCGCTGCTCGTAGACGTACAGCGTGGGCGCCGGGTCCGGGGCGATGACGCCTTCGGCCAGCCAGCGCTCCAGCGTCCTCGCCGCCTGCCGGTGCCGGTCCTCGGCGGTGTCCGCCTGGGGGAGGATGAGGCGCACGATGTTGTGCGGGTCCGCCGATTCCAGGTGGTGCAGACCGTCCGGCCTGACGACCACGTCGTACGGCGGCGAGGTCACCGCGGCCAGGCTGCCGACCCGCTCGGGGACGTAACGCAGTCCACGGAACGGGATCAGCCGCAGCCCCTGCTCGTCGGGACCTGAAGTGTTCATTTGAGCATCGTATGGGTGCACGGGGCATGCGCGATGATCGGGGGAGCGGCATGAATGAGGAGCGGAGTCATATGAGCCAGCAGCACGACAGGTACCGGCCGGCGGGGAGCAGTACGGCGCTGAGCGCGGCGTACGACACGGCTCTCCTCGACCTGGACGGGGTGGTGTACGCGGGGGGCGAGGCGATCGTCCACGCCGTGGAGTCGCTGTCCACCGCGCGGGACGGCGGGATGCACCTCGCGTACGTCACCAACAACGCCCTGCGCACGCCGGACGCGGTGGCGGAGCACCTGACGGAGCTGGGCGTGCCCGCCGAGGCCGCCGATGTGATCACCTCGGCCCAGGCGGTGGCCCGGCTGATGGCCGACCAGCTGCCCGCCGGGTCCCGGGTGCTGGTCGTCGGCGGCGAAGGGCTGCGGGTCGCGCTGCGGGAGCGCGGTCTGGTACCGGTGGAGTCGGCGGATGACGACCCGGTGGCCGTGGTGCAGGGGTACGGCGGGCCGGACCTGGCGTGGGGGCGGTTCGCCGAGGCGAGCTACGCCGTCGCGCGCGGGCTGCCGTGGTACGCGTCCAACACCGACCTGACCATCCCGGGCGCCCGGGGTATCGCGCCGGGCAACGGTGCCGCCGTGGAGGTCGTACGGATCGCCACCGGCGCCGAACCGCAGGTCGCGGGGAAGCCGTTGCCGCCGATGCACCGGGAGACCGTGCTGCGGACCGGGGCGAAGCGGCCGCTCGTCGTCGGGGACCGGCTGGACACGGACATCGAGGGCGCGTTCAACGGGAGCGTGGACTCGCTGCTCGTGCTGACCGGGGTGACGGACGCGGCCCAGCTGCTCGCCGCACCGCCGCAGCACCGGCCGACGTACGTGGACCGGGATCTGCGGGGGCTGCTCACCGGGCAGCCCGAGGTGACGGTGGAGGGCGGTTCGGACGACGTGTTCCGGTGCGGCGGGTGGACCGCGGCCGTACGTGAGGGGGAGGACCTGGTCCTGGAGGGCGAGGGCGATCCGCTCGACGGGCTGCGGGCGCTCTGCGGGGCCGCGTGGACCTTCGCCGGGGACGGGGCGTTCGGGCCGGACACGGAGAAGGCTGTCGCCGCGCTCGGGCTGTGACCGGGGGGCCCTCAGGCGTGTGCCCGGAGGTGCACAAGGAGGTCTGCGGCGAGGGGCGCCAGGAGGAAGATAGGCTAACCTAACTTGGTGTTGGTCGGTGGTCCCTCCGGCCCTGATCCGCCGGACACCCCCTGCCTCCGGGAGTACGACCATGCAGCGCCTCACCGCAGAATCGGTGACCCTCGGCTACGACCAGCGGGTCATCGCCGAGGATCTCTCGGTCGAGATACCCGACAACTCCTTCACGGTGATCGTCGGGCCCAACGCCTGTGGCAAGTCGACCCTGTTGCGCTCGCTCGCCCGGATGCTGAAGCCGAGCCGGGGGCAGGTGCTGCTGGACGGGCAGGTCATCCACCAGCTGCCCGCGAAGAAGGTCGCCCGCACGCTGGGGCTGCTGCCGCAGTCCTCCATCGCGCCCGACGGCATCACCGTCGCCGACCTGGTCGCCCGGGGCCGCTACCCCCACCAGGGGCTGCTGCGGCAGTGGTCGCCGGAGGACGAGCGGGTGGTCCAGGAGTCGATGGAGTCGACCGGGGTCGCCGAGCTCGCCGACCGTTACGTCGACGAGCTCTCCGGCGGTCAGCGGCAGCGGGTCTGGATCGCCATGGCCCTGGCCCAGCAGACGCCGCTGCTGCTGCTCGACGAGCCGACGACGTACCTCGACATCCAGCACCAGATCGATGTCCTCGACCTGTGTGCGGAGCTGCACGAGACGCAGGGGCGCACGCTCGTCGCCGTACTCCACGATCTGAACCACGCCGCGCGGTACGCCACGCACCTCATCGCGATGCGGGAGGGCGAGATCGTCGCGGAGGGGGCGCCTTCGGATGTGGTGGACGCGGAGTTGGTGGAGCGGGTGTTCGGGATGCGGTGTCAGGTGATCGACGATCCTGAGACCGGGACGCCGCTGGTCGTGCCTGCGGCCCGGAAGGCACGGAAGGTCGCAGCCTGAGGGTGGTGGGCGGGTGCGGGTGGCGCCCTGGTGGGCGCTTTGTCCTCAATCGCCGGACGGGCTTGAGTGTGCCGCCGCACGTCCTGGAACCGGACGGGCCTGAGGTGCTACAGCAGTGACTTCAGCTTCAGCAGGTCCCTGAAGCCCGCCTCCAGCCGTACGCGGCCCGACGCCCACGCCTTCGCGAAGTTCAGGTCGCCGTCGACCAGGGCCACCAGGTCGTCACTCGTCATCGCGAGCCGGATCTCGGCCTTCTCGCGGGGCGGGCCCTCGACCGTGTCCTGGACCTGGATCCGGCCGTCGGCCAGGCGGCCGGTGAACGTGATGTCGAGGTCCTTGATGTGACAGCTCAGCGAGCGGTCGAGCGCGGCGGCGCCGCGCACGTCGCCGTCGGCCGTCGCGAGGTTGTCGGAGAGTGTGTCGAGTGCGCTGCGGCACTCCGCCATGGTCGCCATCGTCCTCGACGGTACACCGGCCCGTCGCGGTAGCGTTTCGGCATGAGCGACTGGACGCCGGAGGCGGGAACCCCGCCCGTGAGCCCGCCTGAGGACGTGAGCACGCCCGAGGAGCCGGACCTGCCCCAGGAGGGGCCCGTGGCCGACGCGCCCTCCTTCGAGCCCGCCGAGCCCGCACCCCTGGGCGTCGAGCGCACCCCCACCGGCCGGGCCGAGGTCGACGCCCTGCTGGAGCGGCTGGCCGACGCGGACCACCTCCCGGCGGACGGGCACACCGCGGTGTACGAGGATGTACACCGTGGGCTCAAGGATGCCCTGACCTCGCTGGACGCCCGTCCGGCCGGGGACGCCCGTCCCGCCGCCGCACCCGGGCCGCCCAGGCCCGGACCCACACCCGCGTACGACAACACGCACGACCACAGGAGCTGAACCGAACGTGGCAGGAGTGGCACGTCGCCGCCTCGACGCCGAGCTGGTACGCCGCAAGCTCGCCCGCTCGCGCGAGCACGCGAGCCAGCTGATCGCCGCGGGGCGGGTCACCGTCGGCCGGACCACCGCGACCAAACCCGCCACCCAGGTCGAGACGGCCGCCGCGATCGTCGTCACCAAGGACGACGACGACCCCGAGTACGTCTCGCGCGGCGGCCACAAGCTGGCCGGGGCCCTCGCCGCCTTCGTACCGCTCGGTCTTGCCGTGGAAGGGCGGCGGGCGCTGGACGCCGGCGCCTCGACCGGCGGGTTCACCGATGTGCTGCTGCGGGCCGGGGCCCGGCAGGTCGTCGCCGTCGACGTGGGGTACGGGCAGCTCGCCTGGTCGCTCCAGTCCGATGAACGGGTCGTCGTCAAGGACCGTACCAATGTGCGGGAGTTGACCTTGGAGGACATCGACGGGGAGGCGGTCGACCTGGTGGTGGGGGATCTGTCCTTCATCCCGCTCGGGCTCGTGCTGCCCGCCCTCGCCCGGTGCGCCGCGTCCGACGCGGACCTGGTCGTCATGGTCAAGCCGCAGTTCGAGGTGGGCAAGGAGCGGCTCGGCAGCGGCGGAGTGGTGCGGAGCGAGGAGCTGCGCGCCGAGACGGTACGTGAAGTGGCGCGCCGGGCCTGGGGGCTCGGGCTCGGCGTACGAGGGGTGACGGCCAGTCCGCTGCCCGGCCCCTCGGGGAACGTCGAGTACTTTCTGTGGCTGCGGGCCGGCGCACCTGAGCTGGATCCCGCGGATGTCGACCGTGCAGTGGCGGAGGGGCCCCGTTGACGACGAATGTGACGACGAACGCGGAACGGACAGTCTTCCTGCTGGCGCACACCGGCCGCCCGGCCGCGATCCGCAGCGCGGAGCTCGTCGTGCAGGGCCTGCTGCGCAACGGGCTCGGCGTCCGGGTCCTGGCGACCGAGGCGGCCGATCTGCCGCTCCCGGACGCGGTGGAGACGGTCACCGACACCTCGCCCGCCGCCGTCGACGGCTGCGAGCTGCTGATCGTCCTCGGCGGTGACGGCACCCTGCTGCGCGGCGCGGAGTTCTCCCGCGCCTCGGGGGTGCCGATGCTCGGCGTCAACCTCGGACGTGTCGGCTTCCTCGCCGAGGCCGAGCGCGACGACCTCGACAAGGTGGTCTCGCGGGTCGTCACCCGTGACTACGAGGTCGAGGAGCGCATGACGATCGATGTCCTCGTGCACAGCAACGGTGACATCGTCCACACCGACTGGGCGCTCAACGAGGCGGCCGTGCAGAAGGTGTCGCCCGAGCGGATGCTCGAAGTCGTCCTGGAGATCGACGGGCGGCCGGTCACCGGGTTCGGCTGCGACGGGATCGTCTGCGCCACCCCGACCGGCTCGACCGCCTACGCCTTCTCGGCGGGCGGGCCCGTCGTCTGGCCCGAGGTGGAGGCGCTGCTGATGGTCCCGATCAGCGCCCACGCCCTGTTCGCCAAGCCCCTGGTGACCTCCCCGACCTCCGTCCTCGCCGTCGAGGTCCAGCCGCACACCCCGCACGGGGTGCTGTGGTGCGACGGGCGCCGGACCGTGGAGCTGCCCGCCGGAGCGCGGGTCGAGGTGCGGCGCGGGGCGGTGCCCGTACGGCTGGCGCGGCTGCACCAGGCCTCGTTCACGGACCGGCTCGTGGCGAAGTTCGCGCTGCCTGTGTCGGGGTGGCGGGGCGCGCCGCACTGACCGGCACGGCGGCCTTCGACGGCCCCCGCGGTCCTCGGGAACGCCCGGGAACGCTCGGGAGAGTGAATCCGGGAGCGGGGGCCGTCGCGCGTCCGCCTCGGAACCTCGTAAGGTCATGTCCGTGTTGGAGGAGATGCGGATACGGTCGCTCGGAGTCATCGACGACGCGGTGGTGGAGCTGTCACCCGGTTTCACCGCGGTGACGGGTGAGACCGGCGCGGGCAAGACCATGGTCGTCACGAGCCTCGGGCTGCTGCTCGGCGGGCGCGCGGACCCCGCCCTCGTACGGGTCGGGGCCAAGGCCGCGGTCGTCGAGGGCAGGATCACGGTGTCCGAGGGCGACGCGGCGGCGCTGCGGGCCGAGGAGGCCGGGGCGGAACTCGACGACGGTGCGCTGCTCATCAGCCGTACCGTTTCGGCGGAAGGACGCTCACGGGCCCACCTCGGCGGCAGATCCGTGCCGGTGGGGGTCCTCACCGAACTCGCGGACGAGCTGGTCGCCGTACACGGGCAGACCGACCAGCAGGGCCTGCTCAAGCCCGCGCGGCAGCGGCAGGCGCTGGACCGGTACGCCGGGGACGGCGTGGAGGTCCCGCACGCGAAGTACGCGGCGGCCTACCGCCGGCTGCGCGCTGTCGCCACCGACCTCGACGAGCTGACCACCCGGGCCCGGGAGCGGGCCCAGGAGGCGGATCTGCTGCGCTTCGGGCTGAACGAGGTCGCCGCCGTGGAGCCGTTGCCGGGGGAGGACACCGAGCTGGCCGCCGAGGCGGAGCGGCTCGGGCACGCGGAGGCCCTCGCCTCCGCCGCCTCCCTCGCGCACACCGCGCTGGCGGGGAATCCGGAGGACCCCGAGGGTGTCGACGCCACGACGGTGGTCGCCGCTGCCGGGCAGTCCTTGGACGCGGTCCGGGCCCATGACCCGGCGCTGGCCGCGCTGGCCGACCGGATCGGGGAGATCTCCATCCTGATCGCGGACGTCTCCGGCGAGCTCGCCGGGTACGCCGACCAGCTGGAGGCCGATCCGCTGCGGCTGGCCGCCGTGGAGGAGCGGCGGGCCGCGCTCACCACCCTGACCCGCAAGTACGGTGAGGACATCGCTGCCGTGCTCGCCTGGGCGCAGGAAGGCGCGGGCCGGCTCACCGAGCTGGAGGGCGACGACGAGCGGATCGGCGAGCTGACCGCCGAGCGCGACGCGTTGCGCGCCGAACTCTCGGCGCTCGGTCAGGCGTTGACCGACGCCCGTACGGAGGCCGCCGCCCGGTTCGCCGAGGCGGTGACCGAGGAGCTCGCCTCGCTCGCCATGCCGCACGCCCGGGTCTCCTTCGCCATCCGGCAGACCGAGGCGGCCGACGAGGCGTCCGGCATCGACATCGGCGGGCGGAGTGTCGTCTACGGCCCTTCGGGCGCCGACGAGGTGGAACTGCTGCTCGCCCCGCACCCCGGGGCCCAGCCCCGGCCGATCGCCAAGGGTGCCTCGGGCGGTGAGCTGTCCCGGGTGATGCTCGCGGTCGAGGTAGTCTTCGCGGGCTCCGACCCGGTGCCGACGTATCTCTTCGACGAGGTCGACGCGGGTGTCGGCGGCAAGGCGGCGGTGGAGGTCGGGCGGCGCCTGGCCAAGCTCGCCCGCTCCGCCCAGGTCGTCGTCGTGACGCACCTGCCGCAGGTCGCGGCCTTCGCCGACCGCCAACTGCTGGTCGAGAAGACCGTGGACGGCTCGGTGACCCGGAGCGGGGTCACGGTCCTGGAGGGCGAGGACCGGGTCCGGGAGCTCTCCCGGATGCTGGCGGGCCAGGAGGACTCCGAGACGGCCCGCGCCCATGCCGAGGAGCTGCTGGAGACGGCGCGCAAGGACGGGTGACGAGGTAGGTGTGCGGGGCCGGGCGGGGATATTCCGTCCGGCCCCGTACGCGTATCTAGGCTTCCTCCATGGGTACGAACGTGAGCAGGGCCGTCGTCGTCGCAGGTCTCGTCGGTGCGGGGGTGTACGCGGTGCTGAGCCGCCGTCGTACGGACCCCGTCTGGCTGCGGACCAACCACGCGGGCCGGACCGTCACCCTGTACGCCGGGCCTGCGGCCGTGCTCGGTGCGGCCGCCGGGACCGCTGCCGCCCCGGGGCCGGTCCGAGGGCGTGCGGCCGGGGTACTCGCCGTGCTGGCCGCCGGGGGCTGCGGGGCGTACGACGACCTCGTGGGGACCGATGACCCGCGCCGGGGGTTCCGGGCCCATCTCGGGGCCCTGCGCGGGGGCGAGGTGACCAGCGGGGCCGTGAAGCTCTTCGGGATCGGGGCGGCGGGGGTGCTCGCCGGGCTGCTGATCGAGGAGCGGGCGGTGGACGGGGTGCTGACCGGTGCGGTCATCGCCGGTACCGCCCATCTGGTGAACCTCGTCGATGTGGGGCCGGGGGTGGCCGTGGGTTCCGTGGTGCTGCTGGGGGCGGTGGCCGGGATGCCGGGGGCCGCTGCCGCGGCGGTGCTCGCCCCCGCCGACCTGGGGGAGCGCACCATGCTGGGGGACACCGGGGCCCATGGGCTCGGGGCCGCTCTGGGGATCGCCCTGGCCCGGGGCGGTGGATGTCTCGGGGGGAGCGCGGGGCGTGCCGCCCTGGCCGTCGGACTGGTTGCGGCCGCGGCGAACGGCGAGCGGGTCAGCGGGCTCGCCCGACGCGCCTCGGGGGTACTGAGGCGCGTGGCGGGGGTTGCGGGGCGTTGACGGGGCGGGGGAGCGGGGCGTTGAAGGGGCTGCGGGGCGGTGAAGGGGGGTTGCAGGGACGCCGGCGAAGGCAACATCACGCCCTCTGATTCACCCGTGAGAGTGGTGCGGCGTGGCCGGTTGTCGCCGCGTGCCCGGCAGCAACGTTCCGGCAGTCCCGGAACGCGCGTACGGACTGGCATCCTTGGCGCTGTACCTACCGCCGACTCCGGGACCCCGGGAGCCAATCAACGTGTCACAGCTGCGTACGGTCCAAGTCCTGGGCGGCGGCAGTGCGGGCAGCAGCGCGCACGTCAGTTCGCTCGCCGCGGGGCTGGTGGCGCGTGGGGTGCAGGTCACCGTCTGCGCCCCGCCCGCGGTGGACCGCGCCTACGACTTCACGGCGACCGGGGCCCGCTTCCTGCCGGTGCCCCGGCGCAGCGACCCGGCCGCCGTGGCCGCGCTCCGCGCCGCCTGCGCGGGGGCCGACGTGGTCCACGCCCACGGGCTGCACGCCGCCTCCCGCACCGCCT
This sequence comes from Streptomyces cyaneofuscatus, assembly GCF_000718135.1. Taxonomy (GTDB): domain Bacteria; phylum Actinomycetota; class Actinomycetes; order Streptomycetales; family Streptomycetaceae; genus Streptomyces; species Streptomyces cyaneofuscatus. The sequence continues at coordinate 11,622 of NZ_JOEM01000016.1, forward strand.
TCGCCCTGAGCGGGCGGACCGTGCCCCTGGTGCTGACCTGGCACACCCGCCGGTACGCCGAGGGCGCCCGCCGCCAGATCCTGCACCTGCTGGAGCGAAGAGCCGTACGGGTGGCCGCCGTTGTCCTCGCCCCCTCCTCCGACCTGGTGGACCGGGCGCGGGTCCGAGGGGCCCGGGACGCGCGGCTCGCCCCGGCCGCCGCCCCCGTACCGCGCTCGGCCGGCACCCTGCACGACGGCAAGGCGCGGGCCGAACTGGGGGCGGTCGAGCGGCCGTTGCTGATGGCCGTCGGCAGCCTCGTGCCGCACCACGGCTTCTCCACCCTGCTGGACGCCGCCCGTATCTGGCGCGGGCTCGACCCCGTACCCCTGCTCGTCATCGCGGGGGAGGGGCGCGACCGGGACGCCCTGCAACAGCGCATCCGGGAAGAGGAGTTGCCCGTACGGCTGATCGGCTGCCGGGACGATGTCGCTGAGTTGATCGCCGCCGCCGACCTGGCCCTGCTGCCGAGCCGCTGGGAGGGCCGCTCCCTGCTGGCGCAGGAGGCGCTGCGGCTGGGGGTGCCGCTGGTCGCGACCGAGGTCGATGGTGTGCCCGAACTGGTGGGTGAGGCAGCTGAGTTGGTGCCGTTCGGGAACGCGGAGGCGCTCGCCCGTACGGTCGCGCGGTTGCTGGGCGACCCCGAGCGGTGCGCGCGGCTGGCCGAGGCCGGGCGGGAGCAGGCGGCGAGCTGGCCCACCGAGGACGACACCATCGCCCATGTGCTCAGCGTGTACGACGAGTTGGCGCAACCGCTGCCTTCGCGTACCTAGTTCGTGTGGCGGCGGGCCCGTAGCGCCAGGCTGAGGGCCAGGACCGTCTGCGGGTCGTCCAGGTCCGTGCCGAGCAGCTCACCGATCCTGGCCAGCCGGTTGTAGAGCGTCTGGCGGTTGAGGTGCAGTTCGCGGGCGGTCTCCGCCTTGCGGCCCGCGTGCGCCAGATACGCCTGGAGCGTCGGCAGCAGCGGCGGGCGCGAGGTCCGGTCGTGCTCGCGCAGCGGGCCGATCGCCCGGTTCACGAATGCCGCCAGGTCCGGGTGGTCCCGCAGCCGCCACAGCAGCAGGTCGATGTCGAGCCGCCGGGCGTCGTACCAGGGCCGGTCGTCAAGACCCTGCGCCGCCGTGGCCGTCTCCGAGGCGTGCCGCAGCCCCGCGCCCGCCGCCGCCCAGCTTCCGGCGACACCGACCACGACCACCGGCGGCTGCGACCCGGCCCGGTCGAGGCCGGCCCGCCCCACGCCCGCCCGCAGCGCCGCCGCCACCCGGTCCGCGACCGCCGTGCGCTCGCCCTCCGAGCGCAGCCCGAGCAGCAGCGGCACTCGCCCCTCCACCGGCCGTACGCCCAGCAGCACCGGCACGCCGACCGAGGCCAGCTCCTCCAGCACCGCGCGGGCCAGCAGCGCCCAGTTGCCCGACGGGGACAGCTCGGGCGCCAGCCGCATCACGACCGGGAGGAGCGGGGTGTCCCCGGGCCGGAAGCCGAGCACCCGGGCCTGGGCCGGGGCGTCCTCCGGGGTGATCCGGCCCTCCGCGAGATCGGTGAGGAAGTCGCCGCGGCCCCGGGCCGCCAGCTCCTCCTCCTGCCGGGCCTGCATCAGGACGACGGCGAGCAGGCCCGCCGCCCGCTCGGCCGCCATCCGGTGCACGGTGGCCAGCGGGCCCGAGACGGCGAGCAGCACCAGCCGGGCCCGTACGGCACCGGTGTCCGGACCGCCGCCCGGCACGTCCACCAGGAGCGCACCGGTCGGCGGCGACTCCCGGGCCGCCCGGTCGCCGCGCATGCCCTCCCAGACCTGGAGCGGGTCCGCGCCCACCGGGCCCGTGCCCGTGGACGCCGCGTACAGGAGTTGCCCGTCGGGCGTCTCCAGGAAGACCGGGTTGGCGGTGAAGTCGGCGAGGATGCCGAGGACCTGCGGCACCCCGCCCCCGTCGAGCAGCGCCCGGGTGGCGCGCCGGTGCACCTCCTCCGCCTGCTGGAGCAGGGTGTAGTGCCCGTTGACGATCTCGGTGTGCACCTCCTCGGTCACCGCGACGAACGGGACCTCGCGGTGGAGCTGCACCAACGGCAGGCCGGCCGCGCGGGCCGCGTCCACGATGGAGGCGGGCAGCCGGCTGAAGCGCGGGCCGAGCTCCACCACCAGGGCGGCGATGCCCCGGTCGGCCAGGCGGCGGACGAAGGCGCGCTGCTCGGCGGGGCGGGTGCCGAGGCCCAGGCCGGTGGTGAGGAGCAGCTCGCCGCCCTTGAGGAGCGAGGCGATGTTCGGGACCTCGCCCGCGTGCACCCAGCGCACGGTGCGGTGCAGCCGGTCCGCGCCGGCCACCACCTCCGGGAGCCCCGCACGCAGCCCCGGCAGCTCCAGTGCCCGCTGCACGGTGATTCCGCTGTGGCTCTCCACGTACCCGGCCCGCTTTCCCTTTGTTCCCGCCGCCCGTACCCCGGGCGTCCGTCCTGTTCAGGACGCTACCGCCCGGGGGGCGGGGTGCGCATGGCAGGGGAGGCGTGGAGACCGTGGGGTCAGGCGGCCGTGGAGGCTCCGGACGGGATGCCGAAGGACGGGTCCGGCACCTCCTCGGGGGAGATCAGCGTCGAGGAGCGGCCGTCGACGCCCACCGGCACGTCGCCGTCGATGGTGACGCGGCGGAGCTTGCGCTCATGGGCGTCGGAGTCGTCGACCCCGTAGTGCTGGGTGGCGCGGTTGTCCCAGATCGCCACGTCGCCCACCTGCCACTGCCAGCGCACGGTGTTCTCCGGGCGCTCGATGTGCGACTGGAACAGATCCAGGAGCGTACGGGAGTCGCGGCCCGTGAGGCCCGCGATGCGCTGCACGAAGTTGCCCAGCAGCAGGGTGCGCTCACCGGTCTCGGGGTGGACGCGGACCACCGGGTGCTCGGTGAGGAACTTCGTCGAGGTGAACACCTCCTTGTACTGCTTCAGCGCCTCGGGGAGGGCCTGCGGGCGCAGCGCCGCGTAGTCGTAGTCGTTGGAGTGCACCGCGCGCAGCGAGTCGGCCAGGACCCGGAGAGGCTCGGGGAGCCCGTCGTACGCGGTGGCGGTGTTGGCCCACAGGGTGTTGCCGCCGTACGGCGGGATGACGACGGCGCGCAGGATGGAGAAGGCCGGGTAGGCGGGGACGAAGGTGACGTCGGTGTGCCACTGGTTGGCCCGGCCGCCGTGGTCGGAGTCGATACCGAGGGAGTAACGGCCGTCGGCGGACGGCACGGTGGGGTGGGCGACCGGGGTGCCGAGCAGTTTGCCGAACGCCTCGTGGCTCTCCTCGTCCAGGTGGTCCTGGCCGCGGAAGAAGACGACCTTGTTGGCGAGGAGAGCCGCCCGGATCCCGGCGACGGTCTCGGGTGAGAGGTCCCCGCCGAGGCGGACGCCGGAGATGACGGCGCCGAGACGGCCGCCGACCTTCTGGACGATGAGGGCGGAGGTGGTGGTTGCCGAGGACATGGTGGGTTCCTTTCGGAGCTTTCACGGGTCGGGGCTGCCAGGGAGTTGCGAAGCCACGACCATCCATTGATTAATCTTGGAGCGAAATTAATTCGGGCGACGATGGACCCCCGTTGGAGAACCAGGGGTGAAGCGGGGGCCGTGCGGAGGAGGAAGCGCGGTGCGGCCGGAGAGAGGGCCGGTCAGGCGGCGGTACAGCGGCCGGGACACCCGGGCGCTGCTGCGGTGCGGCCGGCGTGGGCGGGCCGCGCGTCGGAAACGGCCGTCGCGAACATGGACCGGAGAATTCCAGCGCCCCTCCGCGTACGTCAAGCACCCTCCCGTGGACCGGGAGGCGTCCGGCGGTGGTTGAATCGGCGCTCGCGCACGGCCCGGCCGCTGTCCGGCAACGCCCCGTCAAACCGCTTCTGAGCAGCGCTTTTCCCGGCGATCCCGGACAGGTCGGCCACCCCGTCAGACCACCGGGCGCGGGACCCGGCGCGATTTCACGCCGCCGTAATGTTGCGAGTGCCCCCGTGCCCCCCGTGGCGCAGGACCGAAGGAAGGCCCCATGACTGCCGCCCCCCAGCTCCCTCGGACGACCACCGCCCCCTCGGCCCGGACGGCCGACCGGCTGCCCCGCGCGACCGGCGACGGCCGGCGCGAGGCCAACGCCGCGACGGTGCTGCGCGCGGTGCTCGACCACGGGCCCGTCGCCCGCAGGTCGATCGCCCAGCTCTCCGGCCTCAGCCCCGCCGCCGTATCGCGCCAGTGCGTCGACCTCGTCCGCCTCGGCCTCGTCCGTGAACTGCCCGAACGGGTGGAGAGCAGTGGCGTCGGCAGACCCCAGATCCCGGTCGACCTGCACACCGGGGAGAGCGACGGGCCGGTGGCGGGCGGGGTCCACATCGGGGTGCCCGGTTCGACGTTCGGCCTGCTGGATCTACGGGGCCGGCTGCTGGCCCGCCGCACCTTCCCGCACGACGGCATCGCCTCCCAGGACCTTTCGCGTGAAGTCGTCGCCGGGCTGCGCGCCTTCCTCGCCGACACCACCGGGGACCACCGCCTCCTCGGGGTCGGCGCCGCACTCGGCGGGTGGGTGGACCCGGCGCTCGGGACGGCGGTGCGGCACGACACCCTCGGCTGGCACCAGCGGCCGCTCGCCGCCGAACTCTCCCGGGGCCTCGGCGGGATCGACGTACGCATCGACAACCACGCCCGCGCCATCGCCCAGTCCGAGATCCTCTTCGGCCGGCCCGCCGCCCGCCGCAGCCTGGTCCACCTCTTCATCGGCAACGTGGTCGACGCGGCCCTGGGCATCGCCGGGGTGGTCCATCAGGGGCCGGGCTCCGGCGCGGGGGACGTGGCCCACCTGCCCGTACCGGACTCCACGGTCACCTGCCCGTGCGGGCGGACCGGCTGCCTGGAGGCGACGGCCTCGAACATGGCGGTCGCCCGGACCGCCGTGCGGCGCGGGATCGTGCCGGAGGCCGATGTGTTCCTGCTGGTGGACGCGGCGGCGGCCGGGGACCGGCGGGCGGACCGGCTGCTGCGCGAGCGGGCCCGCGCGGTGGGCCGGGCGACCGCTTTGCTGCTGGACGTCCTCAACCCGGACCTGGTCGTGGTCACCGAGCACTCCAGCCTCCTCAACCCGGAGTACCTGGAGGAGATCAGGGGCGCCGCGGTCGACCTCTCGCATGTCTGCGGGGACCCCGAACGGATCGTCAGTCCGCATGCCGGAATGACCGTGCTGCCCGTCGCCGGGGGGACGATCGCGCTGAATCCCCTGTTCAGGAGCCCTTTGGCGGCCTCTCAGCGGTAGCGGCGCGTATGGGGCAGGAGGTGATTTCGTACCAAGATCCGGACAGACCAGGTTGACCGCCCGGCGAAGCCACTGTCATATTGCTCCCGTGAACCCGGACATGCGCCTCATCTCCCGCAGGCACGTCGACCTCTGTCGACAGGCCAGCGCGGTCTGTGCCGTCCACAGCTGACCCGGACCCCTCCCGCGCTCCCGGACCCGTTCCGCGGAGCTGTTCCACGGACCCGGTCCGATGCCCGGCGCCGCTCCACGCGGCCCGGCGCGCTGATCCCACGCCTCACGTGTCACCTCTCGCGGTCGAGCCGCTTCTGACCCGTACGACCTGACGTCGTACGTCCGCACACCCGCAGCTCCGTACACCCGCACGCCCGTACACCCGTGCTTCGCGCTCCGGTGGCGCCTCTGTCTCCCTTCCATTGCTCCCGCAGCGGAATCAATTGGCGCCACCCGCATCCGCTTCGCCCCACCCACCGTCCCTCACTGTCACAGGCAGGCTTCGATGACCGAGCTGTACCCCTCCCCGTCCCCGTCCACCGGACTCTCCCGGCGCTCCACCCTGCTCGCCGGCGGCGGCAGCGCCCTGCTGCTCGGACTGGGCCTGACGGGCTGCCGCTCGGCGGTCTCCGAGAGCTCGTCCGCTCCCGAGGAGACCGGTGGCAAGCCCCGGCGCGGCGGTACCCTCAACCTCGCCGTCAACTCCGACTTCGTCCCGGCCCTGCTCTTCGCGCAGAGCGGCCAGTCCCTCCAGCAGCGGCTGATCTACAACACCCTGACCCGGTACGACGACGCCCTCACGCCGAAGCCGGAGCTCGCCACCTCCTGGACGTACGCGAAGGACGGGCGCAGCATCACGCTGAAGCTGCGCGACGACGTCACCTTCCACGACGGCCGCCCCTTCACCGCCGACGACGTGATCTTCGCGGTGAAGAACCTCCAGAACCCCGTGCGCGCCGCCCAGTTGCGCAGCACGGCGGCCGCCGTCAACGGGTTCGAGAAGCGCGGTGACCACGAGCTGGTGCTCAAGCTCGCGCATCCGGTCAACAACCTCTTCGACCTCTTCGAGTTCATGATCATCACCGACGAGAAGACCGTCGAGGACGCCGTCACCGGCAAGAAGCTCATCGGCACCGGCCCGTTCAAGCTGAAGAAGTGGAGCCCCGGCTCCGGGCTGAGCCTGACCCGTAACGACAGCTACTGGCTGCCGGACCGCCCATACCTCGACGGGGTCGAACTGCGGGTGATACCCCAGGCCGACGCGCTGATCTCGTCCCTGCGCTCCGGCCAGTCCCAGCTCTCCTTCGCCGTCCCCGGCAAGAGCCTCGGCGTCATCAATAGCGACCCCAAGCTCAAGATCACCAACTACGACACCGGAGCGGGCGCCATCTACCTGGGCGTCAACACCACCATCGCCCCGCTGAACGACAGGACCGTCCGCCAGGCCCTCGCCTGGGCCATCGACCGCGACCGGCTCCTCGCGCAGACCCTGGGCGGTTACGGTCTCGCCTCCGCCGCTCCGTGGCCCAAGTCCTCGCCCGCCTTCAGCGAGGCCCACCGCACCCATTACACCCACAACCCCGGCAAGGCGCGCGAGCTGCTGAAGTCCGCCGGGCACAGCAAACTCTCCTTCCCGCTGCTGCACATCGGGCTGCCCGGCGAGACCGCCATCGCCGAGTCCATCCAGTACGACCTCAAGCAGATCGGCGTCACCACCACCCTGGAGCCCACCGACGGTGCCACCGCGCAGAAGAAGCTGATCTCGCAGGAGATGCCGGCGCTGTGGTCGATGGGCCACGGCTTCGCCCAGGTCCAGCCCTCCACCCTCGCGGTGAGCGCGTACCCGTTCAACGAGGCGAAGAACACCTCCAAGTACCGCTCCGCCACCTACACCAAGGTCGTCCAGGAGGCGTGGACGAAGCCGGAGACGAGCGCGGCCGAGGCCAACGCCCTGCACGAGAAGATCTCCGGGATCCTGCTCGACGAGGCGTTCATCATCGACCTCGTCGTACGCGGCCAGGTCCAGGTCAACGCCGACCGGCTGCACGGCGTCGCGCTCAACAAGTTCTCCTATCTCAACCTCGACGACGCCTACCTGGTGTGACATGCGCGGCTACCTGCTGAGGCGGCTGCCCTCCGCCCTCCTCGTCCTGCTCGGGGCCTCGTTCCTGATCTTCACCATCCTCCGGCTCGTCCCCGGCGATCCGGCGTCCTCGCTGGCCGGGCCCGACGCGGACGCGGCGACCGTCGCCGCGATCCGCGAACGGCTCGGCCTGGACGCGCCGTTGCTTACCCAGTACGCGCACTGGATCGGCTCCCTGGTCACCGGCGACCTCGGACCCTCGTACGCGATCGGCGGCCAGGTCTCCGACCTGATCGCCGACGGGCTCGGCGCCACCGCCGAACTCACCGTGGCGGCCCTGCTGTTCGTCATCGTGCTCGGCGGCGCCTTCGGCATCCTCGGCGCCACCTCGCGCAGCGGGTGGGTCCGCAGCGCGATCCGGGTGACGACGACCGCCGCCCTCGCCGTACCGCCGTTCGTCAGCGGTGTCCTGCTGGTGCTGCTGTTCGCCGTCGTGCTCGGCGCCCTGCCGCCGGGCGGACGGGTGTCGTTCCTCGGCGCCCCCGACCTGGCCGCGCAGTACCTGCTGCTGCCCGCGCTCTGCCTCGCCCTCCCGAGCGCCGCGGTCCTCGGCCGCTACCTCAAGGACGGCATCGAACGCGCGCTGGCCGAGGACTACATCCGTACCGCCACCGCCGCCGGGGTCGCCCCGCGCCGGCTGCTGTGGCGCCACGCCCTGCCCAACGCCCTCCCGCCCGTCGTCACGCTGCTCGGGATGCAGACCGGGCACCTGCTCGGCGGGGCCGTGCTCGTCGAGGCGATCTTCGCCTGGCCGGGCCTCGGCCAGCTCGCCGAGCAGGGGCTCAGCCGCCGCGACTACCCGGTCGTCCAGGACCTGCTGCTTCTCCTGGTCGCCGTGTTCGTCGTCGTCCAGCTGCTCACCGACCTCGTGTACGCCTGGCTCGACCCCCGGATCAGGTGGGAGTGACCGCCATGACCTCGACCCCCGACCTCGCCCCGGCGTCCCCGGCGACGCTGCGGAAACCCGTACGTGCCCCGCAGAAGGGCACCCTCCGCAAGACCTCCCGCCACCCCTACCGCGCCGCCCTCTCCACCGCCCGCGCCCGCACCGGCCTCGTCCTCGTCGGCGCGGTCGTCCTCGCCGGCCTGCTGGCCCCGCTGCTCGCCGGGCACGGGCCCACCGACCAGAGCGGCCTCAGCCTCGCGGGCGTCGGCACCCCCGGGCACCCGCTCGGCACCGACGACCTCGGCCGGGACCTGCTCAGCCGGGTGCTTTACGGCATCCGCGCCGACCTCGGGATCATCGCGATCGCGGTGCCCGTCGGCGCGGTCCTCGGCTGCCTGTTCGCCCTGGCGGCGGCCGCGCACCCGGTCCTCGACACCCTCGTCCAGCGGATCTTCGACCTCATCCTGGCCTTCCCGGGCCTGATCCTGGCGCTCGCCGTGACCGCGATCCTCGGCCCCGGCCGGCTCCCCGTCGTCCTGGTCATCGCGCTCGCGGAGATCCCGGCGTTCGGGCGGTTGCTGCGGGGCGGGATCCTCGTCCAGCGGGAGCGGGAGTACGTCACCGCCGCCCGGGTCGGGGGCAGTTCGGGCCCCCGCGTCCTGGTCCGGCACATCCTGCCCAACGCCGCCGACCCGCTCATCGTGCAGGTCGCCGTCTCGCTGACCGTCGCCGTCTTCATCGAGGGCGCGATGAGCTTCCTCGGCGTGGGCGTCCGGCCGCCCGAGCCCACGCTCGGCTCGGTCCTGAGCCAGTCCATGCCCTACCTCGCCCAGGCCCCGCACTTCGCGGCCGGGCCGCTGATCACCGTGACCGCGCTCGTCCTCGGGCTCTCGCTCATCGCCGAGGCGCTCAACCGGGAGGTACGCCGATGACCCATCAGCCGACGTCCGCCCAGGACCTACTCCAAGTCCGCGACCTGGGAGTCGAGTTCACCGCCCCCGACGGCTCCACCCTGCGCGCCGTGCGCGGGGTCTCCTTCACCCTGCGCCGGGGCGAGACGCTGGCCGTCGTCGGTGAGTCCGGCTCCGGCAAGTCCACCACCGCCCTCGCGCTGACCCGGATGCTGCCCGGCACCGGGCGCCTCTCCACCGGGTCGGTCCTGCTGGACGGACAGGATCTGGCCGCCGCGAGCGCCGAGGAGCTGCGCGCGGTGCGCGGTGCCCGGATCGGCATGATCTTCCAGGACCCGATGACGGCCCTGAACCCGGTGCTGACCGTGGGCCGCCACCTGGACGAGGTGCTGCGGGCCCACGGGTCCCGGGAGAAGCACGGTCGCCGGCAGGCCAAGGCCGCACGCCGGACCCGGGCCGTCGAACTCCTCGACCGGGTCGGCATCCCCGAGCCCCACCGCCGGATCGACGACCACCCGCACCAGTTCTCCGGCGGCCAGCGCCAGCGCATCCTCATCGCGATGGCGCTGGCCGGTGAGCCCGACATCCTGCTCGCCGACGAACCGACGACCGCGCTCGACGCCACCGTCCAGGAACAGATCCTCACCCTACTCGCCGACCTCAACCGGGAGACGGGCACGGCACTCGTCCTCATCACCCACAACATGGGCGTCGTCGCCCGCTCCTGCGCACGCGTCCTCGTCATGTACGGCGGCACCGTCGTCGAGGACGGCCCCACCGCCGAGGTCCTCACCCGCCCCCGCCACCCGTACACCGCAGGCCTCCTGGCCGCCGTCCCCCGCCTCTCCGCCCCCTCCGGCACCCGCCTCACCGGCATCCCCGGCTCCCCGCCCGACCTCACCCTCCTCGGGGACGGCTGCGCCTTCGCCGAGCGCTGCACGCTGGTGGAGGACCGCTGCCGTACGGGGGTGCCCCCGCTGGTCGAGCTGACCGACGGCGTACGGGCCGCCTGCCTGCCCGCCGCCGCGCGCACCGAACCCCTTCCCGCGCCCGCCCCGCCCGCCCGGATCGACCGCCCCGCCACCGGGGCCGTGGTCCTGGAGGCGGACGGCCTGCGCAAGACGTACAAGCGGCGCGGGGTCCGCGGGCGCGGGTTCACCGCGCTCGACGGGGTGTCGCTGACGCTGGCCGAGGGGGAGACCCTGGGCATCGTGGGGGAGTCCGGCTCGGGCAAGTCCACCCTGGCCCGGGTCCTGGCCCACGCCCACCCTTCGGACGGCGGCACGGTCAGGCTGCGCGGCCAGGACGTCACCCGGCCCGCACGCCGTGAGCTGCACGCGGTGCGCCGGCAGATCCAGATGGTGTTCCAGGACCCCTACGCCTCGCTCAACCCCCGGATGACGGTCGGCCAGATCGTCGCGGAACCGCTGATCTCCTTCGGCCTGGGCGACCGGGACGAGAGGGATGCCCGGGTCGCGGAGCTGCTCACGCTCGCCGGGCTCGACCCGGCCGTGGCCGACCGGCACCCGCGCTCCTTCTCCGGCGGGCAGCGCCAGCGCATCGGCATCGCCCGGGCGCTCGCCCCCGAGCCGTCCGTCCTGATCTGCGACGAACCCGTCTCCGCGCTCGACGTCTCCGTCCAGGCCCAGATCGTCGGCCTCCTCACCGACCTCCAGCGCGACCTGGGCCTGGCCCTGGTCTTCATCGCCCATGACCTCGCGGTCGTCCGGCAGGTCAGCCACCGCATCGCGGTCATGCACCAGGGCCGGATCGTGGAGAGCGGCAGCGCCGACGACATCTGCGAGAACCCCCAGGACCCGTACACCCGGGCCCTGTTGGCGGCGGCGCCCGAGCCCGTACCCGTAAAGCCGGCACTCCGGAAGACCGAGGTGCTCGCATGAGCGCGTGCTGCACCCCGGGACGCCCCTGCACGGGAGCGCCCACGGCGGTCCTGCCGCTGCCGGCCGTACGCCGACCGGCGACCACCACCGTCGACGCGTCCAGGATGGCCGAACTCCCCGGCGGAACCTTCACGATGGGCGACGCCTTCGGCGAGGGCTACCTCGCCGACCGGGAGGGGCCGGCCCGTGAGGTCACCGTGGCGCCCTTCGCCATCGACACCACCGCCGTCACCAACGCCGCGTGGGCGGCCTTCGCGGACGCCACCGGCTACCGCACCGACGCCGAGCGCTACGGCAGCAGCTACGTCTTTCACCTCCTCCTCCATCCCGAGGCCGCCGGGCGCCACGTCCTCGGCCGGGTGCCCGGCGCCCCCTGGTGGCTCGGCGTCACCGGGGCGTCCTGGGCCGCGCCGGAAGGGCCGGGCTCCGACGTGGCGGACCGCGCGGACCACCCGGTCGTCCACATCTCGTACGACGACGCCCTCGCCTACTGCGACTGGACCGGCACCCGGCTGCCCACCGAGGCCGAGTGGGAGTACGCGGCACGCGGCGGCCTGGACGGCGCCCGCTATCCGTGGGGCGACGACTTCACCCCCGGCGGCCGGGAGATGTGCAACACCTGGCTCGGCCGCTTCCCGCACCGCTCGGACCGGCCCGGCGGCCGCACGGGCACCGTGCCCGTGACGGCGTACGAACCCAACGGCTACGGGCTCCACAACACCTCCGGCAACGTCTGGGAGTGGTGCGTCGACGCCTTCGGGCCCGGTGAGCGGGTCATCCGGGGCGGCTCCTACCTCTGCCACACCTCGTACTGCAACCGCTACCGGGTCGCCGCCCGCTCCCACAACACCCCCGACTCCTCGACCGGCCACGGCGGCTTCCGCCGCGCCCGAGACCTGGCACCGCACAGCACGACAGAAGACACGAGAGAAGAAGGGGCCACCGCGTGAAGGCCGTCATGGTGATGTTCGACAGCCTCAACCGGCACCTGCTGCCCCCGTACGGCGCCGACTGGACCCACGCCCCCAACTTCCGCCGCCTCGCGGAGCGCACGGTCACCTACGACACCTGCTACGCCGGGTCCATGCCCTGCATGCCGGCCCGTCGCGAACTCCACACCGGGCGCCACAACTTCCTGCACCGGGGCTGGGGGCCGCTGGAGCCGTTCGACGACTCGATGCCCGAGATCCTGAAGCGGCACGGCGTCTACACCCACCTCGTCAGCGACCACCAGCACTACTGGGAGGACGGCGGGGCGACCTACCACGGGCGCTACAACTCCTGGGAGTTCTTCCGGGGGCAGGAGGGCGACGCCTGGAAGGGGCAGGTCGCCGACCCGGAGATCCCCGACAGCCCCCGTGCCACCCGCAACGACCTCTGGCGCCAGGACTGGGTCAACCGGCAGTACCTCGACACCGAGGCGAAGCAGCCGCAGACCCTCACCTTCGACGCCGGCCTGGAGTTCCTGCGGACGAACCACACAGAGGACAACTGGTTCGTCCAGATCGAGACGTTCGACCCGCACGAACCCTTCTTCACCCAGGACCACTACAAGGAGCTCTACCCGCACGACTACGAAGGCCCGCACTTCGACTGGCCCGACTACAACCGGGTCACCGAGACCGAGGAGCAGGAGCAGCACGCCCGTTACGAGTACGCGGCGCTGCTCTCCATGTGCGACCACTCGCTGGGCCGGGTGCTCGACGCGATGGACGAGCACGGGCTGTGGGACGACACGCTGCTGATCGTCTGCACCGACCACGGCTATCTGCTGGGGGAGAAGGGGTGGTGGGCGAAGGTCGTCACACCCTGGTACAACGAGCTGGTCCATACCCCGCTCTTCGTCCACGACCCGCGCCGCCCCGACCGCGCGGGGACCCGGGACGCGGCCCTCGTCCAGACCATCGACCTGGCCCCGACGCTCCTGGACTTCTTCGGCGCCGAACTCCCACCCGACATGCAGGGCCGCCCACTCAGCGAGACCGCTGACGCACAACACCCCAGGGAGTCGGCCCTGTTCGGGATGTTCGGCGGCCACGTCAACATCACCGACGGCCGGTACGTCTACATGCGCGCGTGCCACGACGACACCAACCAGCCGCTGTACGAGCACACGCTGATGCCCACCCGCATCCGGGGCCGCTTCACCCCCGAGGAGCTGACCCGGCTGACCCTGGCCGACCCGTTCCCCTTCACCAAGGGCGTGCCCACCCTCCGTATCCCCGCCCACCCCTCACCGCTCCTCGGCCCCCAGCGCTTCGGCACGCTCCTCTTCGACCTGGAGACGGACCCGCTCCAGGAGAAGCCGATCAGCGACCCGGCCGTCGAACTGCGCCTGGCCCGGCAGCTGGTGGTACGGCTCCGCGCCAACGACGCCCCCGCCGATCAGTACGCCCGCCTCGGCCTCCCGTACGCCCCCGAGGACGTCACCGAGGCCCACCTGCTGGTCGACGCCCAGCGCGAGCGGGCCGAGGCAGGCCACCAATCGGCTCCCCGCTCCGACGAGTTCACCGAGGGCGCGCTCCACCTCCGTACCCCACTGGCCGACCTCCTGGCCGAACCGGCAGCGGCCGACACGGTCCGCCGCATCGTCCCCGGCCTCCTCGACACCGAGCTGCTCACCGTCCGGGGCGGCTCCACCCTGCTCCAGATCGCCGCCCTCACCGGCCACCCCGCCCGGCCCCAACTCGCCGCGATCGCCGACGAACTGGCCCGCCTCTTCCCCGTATCAGACGTACCAGACGTACCAGACGTACCAGACGTACCAGACGTACCAGATGTACCGGACCACCACACCACCCACGACGGAGAGCCCAGCCGATGACCGCCGACCCCGCTACCGCCACCGACCCCACCCGCCGCGACCCCTACGCCGGCTTCCCCGGCCGCATCGGCCGCACCTTCGCCGACTCCGAGCCGTCCTGGCCGCCGCGCACGGCACCCGGCGAGAAGGCCCCCAACATCGTGGTCGTCCTCGTCGACGACATGGGCTACAGCGACATCGGCCCGTTCGGCTCCGAGATCGCCACGCCCACGCTCGACACCCTGGCCGACGAGGGCGTCCGGCTCTCCAACTACCACACGATGCCGCTCTGCTCCCCGGCCCGCGCCGCCCTGCTCACCGGCCTCAACCCGCACCGCGTCGGCTACTCCATGGTCGCCAACTCCGACCCCGGCTTTCCCGGTTACGGCATGGAGATCGCCGACGACATCCCCACCCTCGCCGAGCTGCTCCACGACACCGGCTACGCCACCTACGCGGTCGGCAAGTGGCACCTGGTCCGCGACTCCGCCTCCAACGCGGCCGACGACCGGGACAACTGGCCGCTCAACAAGGGCTTCGACCAGTACTACGGCGTCCTCGAGGGACTCACCAGCCTCTTCCACCCCCACCAACTGGTCCGCGACAACAGCCCGCTGGACATCGACGAGTTGGCGGACGACTACTACTACACCGACGACATCACCGACCAGGCGATCTCCATGGTGAAGTCGCTCCGCGCCCACGACCCCGACAAGCCGTTCTTCCTCTATCTCGCCCACAACGCCGTTCATGGCCCGCTCCAGGCCAAGGCCGAGGACATCGCCCGCCACCAGGGCCACTACGACGAGGGCTGGGACGTCCTGCGCGAGCGCCGCTTCGCCGCCCAGCTCGCCGCCGGACTCCTCCCGCCCGGCACCGAACTCCCCGACCGCAACAGCGAGGCCGGGCTCGACGTCCCCGCCTGGGACAGCCTTGACCAGGAGCAACAGAAGCTCTACGCCCGGTACATGGAGGTGTACGCGGCACTCGTCGACAACATCGACCAGAACCTGGCCCGGCTCACCGACACCCTCGAAGCGCTCGGCGAACTCGACAACACCATCATCGTCTTCACCTCCGACAACGGCGGCACCGGCGAAGGCGGCGCCGAGGGCACCCGCTCCTACTTCAGCCGCTTCGTCCACCACCCCGCCCTGCCCGGCGACTGGACCCCCGACGTCGACCGCGACCCCGCCCTCATCGGCGGCCCGCGCAGCCTGGTCCACTACCCGCGCGGCTGGGGCATGGCCTCCAACACCCCCTTCCGGCTGTACAAGGGCCACACCTACGCCGGCGGGGTCCGTGTCCCGTTCGTCCTGTCCTGGCCCCGGGGCGCCCGCGAGGGCCTGCTCACCCCGGGCGTCCGGACCCAGTACCAGTACGTCACCGACATCGCCCCCACCCTGCTCCGGCTGGCCGGCCTGGAACGCCCGGCCCAGCGGCGCGGGGTCACCCTCCAGGAGCCGGACGGCATCAGCTTCACCCCCGTACTCGCCGACCCCGACCACGCCTCCACCCACCCCGAGCAGTACTGCGAGATGACCGGCAACCGCAGCTACTACCGGGGTGGCCACAAGCTGGTCACGCTCCACCGCCCCGGCACCCCCTACGACGACTCCGAGTGGGCGCTGTACGACATCCGCACCGACCCCACCGAGATCCACGACCTCGCCGCCGAACGCCCCGACCTGGTCAAGGAGTTGTCCGAGGCCTGGGAGGCGGCCGCCTGGCGCAACGGGGTCTTCCCGCTCCCCGACGGCAGCGGCGCCCTCGCTCGCCGCAACCCCGCCGAACAACGCCTGACCCGCCCCCTGACCCTGCTGCCCGGCACCCCCGAGCTGGAGCGCTACCGCTCCTCCCGGCTGGTCTCGCTGCGCTCCTTCGAGATCACCGTCGTCATCGACGAAACGGGGGAGGGGGTGCTCGTCTCCCACGGCGACCAGGGCGGCGGCTACAGCCTGTACGTCGAGGACGGGCGGCTGCACCTCGCGTACAACGAGTACGGCGTCCTGCACGAGACCGACGCGGGCCCGCTCACCCCGGGCGAACATGTCATCGCTCTCACTGCTGAGGCGGAGAAGGGCCTGCGCTGGTCGTTCACGGTCAGCGTCGACGGTGAGGTGAGGGCAGCACCCCCCAGCGTCCACCAGCTCATCGGCATGGCCCCGTTCCAGGGCATCAGCATCGGCATCGACCGCAAGTCCCCGGTCTCCTGGCCCCTGTTCGAACGCCACCGCTCGTTCCGCTACCAGGGGACGCTGCGTTCGGTCACCTACACCCCCGGGGAGCCGGGACCCGACTCACCGGAGGCGGTGGCCGCCGCGCTCAAGCAGGCGGCAGCGGCCTTCGAGTGAGCCGGCTCGCATGAGCCGGCCCGGGTGGCGGATTCCCGTGTTGTGCCAGGAGGGTGGTGATCCCCGCGCGGACGAACTGCCGGGCCTGTTCAGCGCGTCGGGCCCGAAAGCCGTCAGAAGCGGACGGGTTCTTCAGGAGGTCCGTCCCGTATCTGCGTCGGCAGATGTCATCCACGACGGCCGTCGGCGCTCCCATGGAGCGCAGCTCCTCGAGAGCTTCTCCTTTGGTGATCAACTGGCCATCGCGCAGGGTCACTGATGCTCTCGCGAAGGTCAGCATCCCCAGATCCACCCAGATGTCCTGGAGCCATAGTTCGGCTTTGGCGTTGCCTGTCACAGGCAGCCAGTAGTCCGCCAGCTCGGCACGGATGAACTCTGCGAGCTCTTGGTCGCTCACCCCGGGCAGCAGGCCGACCGGTGGCGGTCCGTGGAGGACGACTGCCCCCAGGGCCAGTTCGCGCCGGCTCACCGGGGTGACGGGACGCTCGAACCACTCACCCTGAGCCCAGGTCGGGTGTTTCTGTGCCCTATCGGACCGGTCTCCCTGGGGCACATAGGTGCAGTGCAGGCTCCGGGCAAGGGGGACGTCGGCGATCAGACGTTCATGCACAACGCGCAGTTCTGCTTGCTGCGCGTCATCGAGCTCCGTACCGACCAGCGCCACCAGATCGAGATCACTGCGCCCTGGCTGGTAGTCCCCCAGAGCCAGCGATCCGTGCGCCCAGAGAGCGACCAGTGGCACTCGGGCTCCTGCACGGACGTGAAGCGTGCGAGCAGAGGCTTCACAGCAGCGGGAAGGTCACGCATGGAGGTCGTCCTCGTGCGGAAGTCGGCAATGGCGGCGGACGATGCGAGCAGGTGTTCCTGGAGGCGGCCTGATCGACCGCCGACCGCCGTGGCCATGCCCCGGTCGTCTGCATTGACGACGACCGGGACGGTGCGGAACACAGAACGGTGCGGAACACAAAGAGGGGAACAGTCTGTCCCGCAGGGCCTCAGCCCACGTACGCCCCGCTCGCCGTCAGCCGCAGGGCCGTGTCGATCAGCGGGACGTGGCTGAACGCCTGCGGGAAGTTCCCCACCTGCCGCTGGAGGTTGGAGTCCCACTCCTCGGCCAGCAGGCCCAGGTCGTTGCGGAGCGCCAGCAGCTTCTCGAACAGCTGGCGCGCCTCGTCGACCCGGCCGATCATCGCGAGGTCGTCGGCCATCCAGAACGAGCAGGCCAGGAACGCGCCCTCGTCGCCGGCCAGACCGTCGACGCCCGCCTCGTCGCCCTCGGTGGGGTAGCGCAGGATGAAGCCGTCCTCCGTGGACAGCTCCCGCTGGATCGCCTCGATCGTGCCGATGACCCGCTTGTCGTCCGGCGGCAGGAAGCCCATCTGCGGGATGAGCAGCAGGGAGGCGTCCAGCTCCTTCGACCCGTAGGATTGGGTGAAGGTGTTGCGCTCCTTGTCGTAGCCGCGCTCGCAGACGTCCCGGTGGATGTCGTCGCGGAGCTCGTACCACCGCTCCAGCGGGCCCTCGACGTCCCCGGACTCGACCAGCTTGATCGTCCGGTCGACCGCGACCCACGCCATCACCTTGGAGTGCACGAAGTGGCGGCGCGGACCGCGCACCTCCCAGATGCCCTCGTCGGGCTCCTCCCAGTGCTTCTCCAGGTACTCGATCAGCTTGAGCTGGAGGCCCATCGCGTAGTCGTTGCGGGTCAGCCCCGTCATGTGCGCCAGGTGCAGCGCCTCGGTGACCTCGCCGTACACGTCGAGCTGGAGCTGGTTGGCGGCGCCGTTGCCGACGCGGACCGGGCCGGAGTTCTCGTAGCCGGGCAGCCAGTCCAGCTCCGCCTCGCCGAGCTCGCGCTCGCCGGCGATGCCGTACATGATCTGGAGGTTCTCCGGGTCGCCCGCCACCGCCCGCAGCAGCCACTCACGCCAGGCGCGGGCCTCTTCGCGGTAGCCGGTGCGCAGCAGCGAGGAGAGGGTGATCGCGGCGTCCCGCAGCCAGGTGTAGCGGTAGTCCCAGTTCCGTACGCCCCCGATCTCCTCGGGGAGTGACGTGGTCGGGGCCGCGACGATGCCGCCGGTCGGGGCGTACGTAAGGGCCTTCAGGGTGATCAGGGAGCGGACGACCGCCTCCCGATAGGGCCCGTGGTACGTACACTGATCGACCCATTCGCGCCAGAACAGCTCGGTCGCCTCCAGGGACCCCTCCGGGTCGGGGAGTGCGGGCGGCTCCCGGTGCGAGGGCTGCCAGCTGATCGTGAAGGCCACCCGGTCGCCGGGGCCGACGGTGAAGTCGGAGTAGGTGGTCAGGTTCTTGCCGTAGGTGTCCGCCTCGGTGTCCAGCCAGACGGAGTCCGGCCCGGCGACGGCGACCGTACGGCCGTCCACCTTGTGCACCCAGGGCGTCACCCGGCCGTAGCTGAACCGCATCCGCAGCTCCGAGCGCATCGGCACCCGGCCGCTGACGCCCTCCACGATCCGGATGAGCTGAGGTGCCCCGTCACGCGGGGGCATGAAATCGGTCACCCGTACGGTGCCGCGCGGTGTGTCCCACTCCGATTCCAGGATGAGGGAGTCACCGCGGTAGCGGCGCCGGTCCGCGGAGAGCGGCTCGGCCCCTTCCGGCCTCGCGGGACCCAGACGCCAGAAGCCGTGCTCCTCGGTGCCCAGCAGTCCCGCGAAGACGGCGTGCGAATCGAAGCGGGGCAGGCACAGCCAGTCGGCCGTGCCGTCCCGGCAGACCAGGGCAGCGGTCTGCATGTCTCCGATGAGTGCGTAATCCTCGATGCGCCCGGCCACGTGCGTCTCCAGTCGAACGGCCATGTCGCCCCGTCCGGGGCGCTTACTGGGGTCTAGGGGGGTCGTGGGGTCAAAGGGTCTTTCACCCTGGAGGAACCGACGAGTTCCTGTACCGGTAGCGGGCCAAACGGTGCCGCCGCCCGGCCGTCTCGGCAGCGAGTGTCCGAGCAGGATACGACGCGGTACGAAGATCCGCGCGACGGTCCCCGCAACATCTCTGAGCTGATCGGGTGGGACGTGAAACGACTGGGGTGATGGTGTGACGCCCCTGTGCAGGGTGTGGCCGGAAGCAGCCTCCCCTCGTCGCTGTTACCCTGGTAGCCCGTGGACCGGTGGTCGTATCCGACAGCGGACGAGGCCCCCGAACCGCAGCGACGGCACCCCGGAATCCCCGGATCGGCGGCCGGTACGCACCTCACAACCGCGACCACGGGAGCCCCCTTTGGCTATGCAGCCCACATCCACGACGACCAAGCACATCTTCGTCACCGGGGGTGTCGCCTCCTCCCTCGGCAAGGGTCTGACTGCCTCCAGCCTGGGTGCCCTGCTCAAGGCGCGTGGCCTGCGGGTCACGATGCAGAAGCTCGACCCCTACCTCAACGTCGACCCCGGCACGATGAACCCGTTCCAGCACGGTGAGGTGTTCGTCACCAACGACGGCGCCGAGACCGACCTGGACATCGGGCACTACGAGCGCTTCCTCGACGTGGATCTCGACGGCTCCGCCAACGTGACGACCGGCCAGGTGTACTCGCAGGTCATCGCCAAGGAGCGGCGCGGCGAGTACCTGGGCGACACCGTCCAGGTCATCCCGCACATCACCAACGAGATCAAGCACCGCATCCGCCGCATGGCCACCGACGACGTCGACGTCGTCATCACCGAGGTCGGCGGCACGGTCGGCGACATCGAGTCGCTGCCCTTCCTGGAGACCGTCCGCCAGGTCCGCCACGAGGTCGGCCGCGACAACGTCTTCGTCGTGCACATCTCGCTGCTGCCCTACATCGGCCCTTCCGGCGAGCTGAAGACCAAGCCGACCCAGCACTCGGTCGCCGCCCTGCGCAACATCGGTATCCAGCCGGACGCCATCGTGCTCCGCGCCGACCGTGAGGTCCCGACCTCCATCAAGCGCAAGATCTCGCTGATGTGCGACGTCGACGAGGCCGCGGTCGTCGCCGCGATCGACGCCAAGTCGATCTACGACATCCCCAAGGTGCTGCACACCGAGGGCCTGGACGCCTATGTCGTCCGCAAGCTCGACCTCCCCTTCCGGGACGTCGACTGGACCACCTGGGACGACCTCCTGGACCGCGTCCACAACCCCGACCACGAGGTCACCGTCGCCCTGGTCGGCAAGTACATCGACCTGCCCGACGCCTACCTCTCGGTCACCGAGGCCATCCGCGCCGGCGGCTTCGCCAACAAGGCCCGCGTCAAGGTCAAGTGGGTCACCTCCGACGACTGCCGCACCGCCGCCGGTGCCGCCGAGCACCTCGGCGACGTCGACGGCATCCTCATCCCCGGCGGCTTCGGCGAGCGCGGTGTCGACGGCAAGGTCGGCGCCATCCGCTACGCCCGCGAGAACAAGGTCCCGCTGCTGGGCCTCTGCCTCGGCCTCCAGTGCATCGTGATCGAGGCGGCCCGCTCGCTGGCCGAGATCCCCGACGCCAACTCCACCGAGTTCGACGCCGCCACCTCCCACCCGGTCATCTCGACCATGGAGGAGCAGCTCGCCTACGTCGAGGGCGCGGGCGACCTCGGCGGCACCATGCGGCTCGGCCTCTACCCGGCCAAGCTCGCCGAGGGCTCCCTGGTGCGCGAGGCGTACGCGGGCGAGCCGTACGTCGAGGAGCGCCACCGCCACCGCTACGAGGTCAACAACGCCTACCGCGGTGAACTGGAGAAGAAGGCCGGACTGGTCTTCTCCGGCACCTCCCCGGACAACAAGCTCGTCGAGTACGTCGAGTACCCGCGCGAGGTCCACCCCTACCTGGTCGCCACCCAGGCCCACCCCGAGCTGCGCTCCCGCCCGACCCGCCCGCACCCGCTCTTCGCCGGTCTGGTGAAGGCGGCCGTCGCGCGCAAGACCGGCGCGGCCGAGTAGTCCCGAGGCATTACGGTTGACCGGGGTACGGATCCTTGCCGGATACGTGCCCCGGTTTCTCGTTTTGTACGTGGTACGTGGGAGGACGCAGTGGGTATCCAGGACACGCCCGAGGAGTGGCAGGTCACCGCGACCGTCACCCCCTTCACCGGCAACAAGACCAGCGTCCGCACCGACCAGGTGGTCATGCCCGACGGCTCCGTCCACGGCCGTGACTACCAGGTGCACCCCGGCTCCGTCGCGATCCTCGCGGTCGACGAGGACGGCCAGGTGCTCGTCGTACGCCAGTACCGCCACCCGGTCCGCCAGCGGCTCTGGGAGATCCCCGCCGGACTGCTGGACGTCCCCGGCGAGAACCCCCTGCACGCCGCCCAGCGCGAGCTGTACGAGGAGGCGCACGTCAAGGCCGAGGACTGGCGGGTGCTGACCGACGTCTACACGACGCCCGGCGGTTGCGACGAGGCCGTACGGATCTTCCTCGCCCGGGGCCTCTCCGATGTGGAGGGCGAGCGGTTCGCGGTCTCCGAGGAGGAGGCCGACATGGAGCAGGCCCGCATCCCGCTGCCCGAGCTGGTGCGTTCGGTGCTCGCGGGGGACCTGCACAACAACTGCCTGGTCGTCGGGGCGCTCGCGCTCACCGCCGTCCTCGCGGGCGACGGCGTCGACTCGCTGCGGCCCGCCGAGGCGCCCTGGCCGGCCCGTCCGTTCGAGGCCTGACGGTCCGTCCGCCGCCTTTCTCCACACCCCCGGTCGGGCGATCGCCTGAAGCGACGATCGTAAGAAATGCTGATCCGATCGGGGGAAGTTCCCCCGGGCTCCGCCCCGCTCCGCAGTGATCCACACCACCGCTGAACTACGCTCGAAAGGTCCCGACCGGAGTTCCGGCGGGCACGGCGTGCAGCGAAGTGGAGCGTGGCCCGTGACCGATCAGGCGGTGGACACCAGCGGCCCGGCGGAGGCTGCGGGGACCGAGGAGCCGTCCGGCGCCGCCCCGCCCCGATTCTTCGGCCGGGAACGCGAGTTGAAGGCCCTGCGGGCGGACATCGAACGCGCCGGCCTGGACACCCTGGCCGGCCGCAAGACCCCCCGCGCCAGGGTCCTGCTCATCGCGGGCCGCCCCGGCTCCGGCCGCAGCGCGCTGGCCGCCGAACTCGCGGGCTCCCTCACCGGTACGGGCACGGCCCCGGCCGACGCGTCCGGACCCGGAACCGGAACGGGCGCCCTGCCCTGGGCCGTTCCCGGTACGGGCTCCGGCGACTACCCCGACGGGGTCCTCCGGGTCGGCCTCACCGAACCCGGCGGCGAGCGGGTCCCCACCGAACGCACCGCCGCCGAGATCCTGGACCTGCTCGGGCTCCCCGTCCCGCCCGGCGCGGATCAGGACGAGCTCTCCGAGATGGTCCGCGAGGCCCTCGCCGTACGCCGTCTCGTCCTGCTCCTCGACGACGCGGCCGACGCCGAGCAGGTCGACCCGCTGCTCCCGGAGAACCCGGACTGCCTGGTCGTCGCCGTCGCCACCGGACCGCTGACCGGCATCCCCGACGTCCGGCCCTGCACCCTCGGCGGCCTGGAGGCGGGCGCCGCCGTCCAGCTGCTCGCCCGCGCCATCGGCCAGGTCCGCATCACCGTCGACCCGCGCACCGCCGAGAGCCTGGCCGAGGAGTGCGGGGGGCAGCCCGCCGCGCTCGCCCTGATCGGCGGCTGGCTCGCCGCCCACCCCATGGCCTCCGTCGCCGACGTCACCAAGCAGCTCCACGAACTGCCCGACACCGGCGACCAGCAGCCCACCGGCGCCCGCCCGCTGGCCCGCGCCTTCCGGCTCGTCCACGACTCCCTGCCGCAGGCCGCCGCCCGGATACTGCGCCTCCTCGCCCTCGCCCCCGCCGGACTCGCCGACGCCCACACGGCCTCCGCGCTGGCCGGCTGCTCGGTCTCGGCCGCCGAGAAGACCCTGGACGACTTCGTGAAGCTCGGGCTGCTGCGGACGGACGGCGCCGTCCACCCGCAGTACGGGGTGCCCGGCTGCCTCGCCCCGATGCTGCGGGCCCTCCTGGAAGACCGGGACCGCCCGGCCGAGATCCAGCTGGCCCGCGCCCGGATGCTGGAGCGGACCGTGCGCCGGCTCCAGGCCTGCCGCGCGGTCACCGAACCGGAGAGGACCACCGCCCACCGCAAGCTCGCCGGGCTGCCCCGCTCCCTGCGCTTCCCCAGCGCCGAGGAGGCGGGCGTCTGGCTCCTGCTGCGCCAGCCCGCCCTGCTCGCCTCCGCCCGGCTCGCGGTGGCCGACGGCGAGCTCGACACCCTGGCCCGCCGCCTCGTCGCCGCCCTGGTGCGGGCGCTGGCCGTGCACCGGGGCACCGAGGCCGCCGCCCCCGAGCTGTACGGGCTGCACGGGCTGGTCCTGGACGTGGCCGAACGCCGGAACCTGCCCCGCGAACAGGCGGCGGCCCTGCTGAACCTCGCCGACCTGGACGCCCGCACCGGCCGCACCCGGGACGCCCTGACCCGCTACCGGGCCGCGCTGGACGCCGGACGGGCCGCCGGCGACCTGTATGCGACGGGCCGCGCGATGGAATCCGTAGGCAGTACGTACGCCGAGCTCGGCGACTACCACCGGGCCTCCGACTGGTACGGCCGGGCGCTCGCCCAGCGCCTCACCCAGGGGGAGCGGGCGGACGAGGCACGCCTCTACGGACGGCTCGGCGCCGTCCACAGCTACGCCGGGCGGTACGGCGAGGCCCTGCGGAACTGGCGGGCCGCCGCCGCCGGCCACCGCAGGCTCGGCGACCTGGCGGCCCAGGCGCGGGCGCTCAGCGAGGCGGCGCGGGTCCAGGAGTACGCGGGGCGGCCGCACGACTCGCTGCACACCTGCCGGGAGGCGGCCGAGCTGGCCCGTCGCGCCGATGACGTGCGGCTTCAGGCGGCGCTCCAGCTCCGGCTGGCCGACACCCTGGACCGGCTCGGCGACCCGGCGGCGGCCCGGCTGCACAGGGCCGCCGCCGACAGATTGCTGGGCGAGGAGGGTTCTGCCTACGAAATCCGCAGTGCTTCGACAGAAAGTTAATGCTTTGTAAGGCTAGACAGCGTGAAGTCCTTCATTAGACTGGCTCTGCCGCGCTCGTTCGTGGCGTCTCCATTTAAGCTGTATATATCCGGGTCTGTCCTGTCGTGCCCGGATTACCCTCCGAGCCAAGGACCGTGATCGACGTGAAGGTCGGCATCCCCCGCGAAGTCAAGAACAACGAGTTCCGGGTGGCGATCACCCCCGCCGGAGTGCATGAGCTCGTCCGCCACGGCCACCAGGTCGTCATCGAGAAGGACGCCGGCGTCGGCTCGTCCATCCCGGACCAGGAGTACGTCGCCGCCGGCGCGCAGATCATGGGCACCGCCGACGAGGTCTGGGCCACCGCCGACCTGCTGCTCAAGGTCAAGGAGCCGGTCGCCGAGGAGTACCACCGCCTCCGCAAGGACCAGACCCTCTTCACGTACCTGCACCTCGCCGCCTCCCGCGAGTGCACCGACGCGCTGCTGGCCTCCGGCACCACCGCCATCGCCTACGAGACGGTCGAGACCGCCAACCGCGCGCTCCCGTTGCTCGCCCCGATGTCCGAGGTCGCGGGCCGTCTCGCCCCGCAGGTCGGCGCGTACCACCTGATGCGCTCGGTCGGCGGCCGCGGCGTGCTCCCCGGCGGCGTCCCCGGCACCCACGCCGGCCGTGCCGTGGTCATCGGCGGCGGTGTCTCCGGCTGGAACGCCACGCAGATCGCCGTGGGCCTCGGCTTCCACGTCACGCTGCTCGACCGCGACATCAACAAGCTGCGCGAGGCCGACAAGATCTTCGGCACCAAGGTGCAGACCGTCGTCTCCAACGCCTTCGAGCTGGAGAAGGCCGTCGTCGAGGCCGACCTCGTCATCGGCGCGGTGCTGATCCCCGGAGCCAAGGCCCCGAAGCTGGTCACCAACGAGCTCGTCGCCAAGATGAAGCCCGGAAGTGTACTTGTCGACATTGCAATCGACCAGGGCGGCTGCTTCGAGGACTCGCACCCGACCACCCACGCCGAGCCGACCTTCCAGGTCCACGACTCGGTCTTCTACTGCGTCGCCAACATGCCCGGCGCGGTCCCGAACACCTCCACCTACGCGCTCACCAACGCCACGCTGCCGTACATCGTGGAGCTGGCGAACCGCGGCTGGGCCGACGCCCTGCGCCGCGACGCCGCCCTGGCCAAGGGCCTCAACACCCATGAGGGCCAGGTCGTTTACCGCGAGGTGGCCGAGGCGCACGGTCTCCCGCACGTCGAGCTGAGCACGCTGCTCGGCTGACGGGTCAACGCCTCCCGTCAACATCGCACCTCCGGCCGGACCTTGCCGAGCAAGGTCCGGCCGGAGGTGTATCGGGCCCCGTGAGGCCCTTGTGCAACTCGCCTCGAACGTAACCCTTTACCCGTTTCGTGCAGCGGCGAAATGTGCGGCTTGGTCGCTGTGCACCCTTGACAGCGAGGTGTTCGATTGCCGACACATCGGGCCGGGTCCGGCGGATTGTGTTGCTGCGGACCGGTGACACGCCATAGAGTCGCCAATCGTCGGCATGGTGCCACGCTGACCTATCGATAAGTTTCCTGGTCACGTCCAAGGAGGTAAGACGACTTGTGAATGAGTCGACAATTACTCCCGGGGGTGGTCAACCAGGGATGCCTGCACGGGGTCTGAGCCCGATCGGGCTCGAAGCTGTCGGCTCCGTCGCTGTCCGCACCTTCACCACCCAACAGCACATGACGACAGCCCCCCAGATGATGGACGGCCTACACGTGAACGCCACGGCCGGCAACGAGAGTGGCCGGAACACCGACCGCTTCGCCGACTTCGCCGAGGTGCCCGAGGGGCACTTCTACGACCCCGACGCCGAGTACGAGCCCGATCCGGAGTACGCGGCCACGCTCGCGCCCGACGCCGCACGCCAGCGCCGCGAGCGCATCGGCCCGACCGGACGGCCCCTGCCGTACTTCCCGATCCCGGGCCCCCTGACCGACCACGGCCCCGCGAAGATCATCGCGATGTGCAACCAGAAGGGCGGCGTCGGCAAGACCACGTCGACCATCAACCTGGGTGCCGCGCTCGCCGAGTACGGACGCCGTGTCCTGCTCGTCGACTTCGACCCGCAGGGCGCCCTCTCGGTCGGCCTCGGGGTCAACCCGATGGAGCTCGACCTCACCGTCTACAACCTGCTCATGGAGCGGGGCATGGCGGCCGACGAGGTCCTGCTCAAGACCGCCGTCCCCAACATGGACCTGCTGCCGAGCAACATCGACCTCTCGGCCGCCGAGGTGCAGCTCGTCAGCGAGGTGGCCCGCGAGTCCACGCTCCAGCGCGCCCTGAAGCCGCTGATGGCCGACTACGACTACATCGTGATCGACTGTCAGCCCTCGCTCGGCCTGCTCACGGTGAACGCCCTGACGGCCGCTCACAAGGTCATAGTGCCGCTGGAGTGCGAGTTCTTCGCGCTGCGCGGGGTGGCGCTGCTCACCGAGACCATCGAGAAGGTCCAGGAGCGGCTCAACCCCGAGCTGGAGCTCGACGGCATCCTCGCCACCATGTACGACTCCCGTACGGTGCACAGCCGCGAGGTCCTGGCGCGCGTCGTCGAGGCCTTCGACGAGCACGTCTACCACACGGTCATCGGGCGCACGGTCCGCTTCCCGGAGACCACGGTCGCCGGTGAGCCCATCACCACGTACGCCTCCAACTCGGTCGGTGCCGCCGCCTATCGCCAGCTCGCCAGGGAGGTGCTCGCCCGGTGTCACGCCGAGTGAGTCTGCCGGGGGCCGACGAACTGTTCCGTACGACCGGGGGAGGGATGGGCCTCCAGTCCTCCTCCCCGGCGGACCGGCGACGCAAGGCGAACGGTGAGCCCCGGGTGCCCGCACCGGCCGGGGAGAGCGACCCCTCGGGCCGGTCCTCCGAGGCCGGTGAGGAGCACGCCTCCGCCGACGACGCGGGCGACGCGCGCGGCCGGGGCGCAGAGGGTGACCGCCAGGCGCCCGCTGCCCCGGCCCCGCCGTCCGGCGACCGGACCGCCGCCGCCTCCGCCCCGGCGGAGCAGTCCCCGGCCGTCCAGCAGCAGCGCAGGCGCGGCGGTGGACGCGGAGCCAACCGGCGCCCCAGCGGCCGCGAACGCCACGACGAGAAGATCACGGTCTACGTCTCCGCCGAGGAGCTGATGGACCTGGAACACGCCCGGCTCGTCCTGCGCGGCGAACACGGCCTCGCCGTCGATCGCGGCCGGATCGTCCGCGAGGCGGTGGCGGTGGTCCTCGCCGACCTGGAGTCCCGGGGCGACGCGAGCATCCTCGTACGGCGGCTGCGCGGCCGCTGACCGGCGCCGCGCCGGTAGCCTGCCGGATGGGACCCGCCGCCCGGCGGGGCCCGTCCGCGCCCCCGCCCCACCTCTGGACCACCATGCCCCCGCCCCACGACCCCGCCGCCCCGCGCCGCCGTGCCCTGGGGCGGGGGCCGGGGGCGGTGGCGCCTGAGCCGGCGCCCGTTCCGGAGCCGGTTGCGGAGTCCGTTCCGGCGGCCGTGGAGGCGCCTGCGGAGCCCGTACGGGAGCCGGAGGCCGTTCCCGTACCGGAAGTGCCGGAAACGGCGCCGGAGCCCGTACAGACCGGGGCTGAGCCCACCGAGCCGCCGGAAGCCGCCGACGACAAGCGCTTCACCGTCCGGCTGGTGAACTTCGAGGGCCCCTTCGACCTCCTCCTCCAGCTGATCTCCCGGCACAAGCTCGACGTGACCGAGGTCGCGCTCTCGAAGGTCACCGACGAGTTCATGGCGTACATCCGCGCCATGGGCCCCGACTGGGACCTCGACCAGACCACCGAGTTCCTCGTCGTCGCCGCCACCCTGCTGGACCTGAAGGCCGCCCGGCTGCTGCCCGCCGCCGAGGTGGAGGACGAGGCGGACCTGGCGCTCCTGGAGGCGCGGGACCTGCTCTTCGCGCGGCTGCTCCAGTACCGCGCGTACAAGCAGATCGCGGACATCTTCAGCGGCCGCCTGGAGTCCGAGGCCCGCCGCCACCCCCGTACGGTCGGCCTGGAGGACCACCACGCGGAGCTGCTGCCCGAGGTCGTCATCAGCATCGGGCCGGAAGGGTTCGCCAAGCTGGCGGTCAAGGCGATGCAGCCGAAGCCCAAGCCCCAGGTGTACGTCGACCACATCCACGCCCCGCTGGTCAGCGTGCGGGAGCAGGCGGGCATCGTGGTAGAGCGGCTGCGCGAGGCCGGGGCGGCGGTGAGTTTCCGCACCCTCACCGAGGACGCCCCCGACACCCTCACCGTGGTCGCCCGCTTCCTGGCCCTGCTGGAGCTGTACCGGGAGAAGGCCGTCACCCTGGACCAGGACGAGGCGCTGGGCGAGCTGCTGGTGGCCTGGTGCGGCGGGGAAGGGACGGAGCCGGTGGTGACGGACGAGTTCGACCAGGAGATGAACGGGACGGCCGAGCAGGAGGAGGACGTACGGGAATGAGCGAGCAGCCGATCCAGGGGGACGACACGGGCGCCGTCGCCTCGCTGGACCTGAAGCCCGCCCTGGAGGCGGTCCTCATGGTCGTCGACGAGCCCGCCACCGTCGACCAGCTGGCCAAGGTGCTCCAGCGGCCCCGCAGGGCCGTGGCGGACGCGCTGCGGGAGCTGGCCGACGAGTACACCGTGCAGCGCCGGGGCTTCGACCTGCGGCTGGTGGCGGGCGGCTGGCGGTTCTACACCCGCCCCGAGTACGCGGCGGCCGTCGAGGGCTTCGTCCTGGACGGCCAGCACGCCCGGCTGACCCAGGCCGCGCTGGAGACCCTGGCGGTGGTCGCCTACCGGCAGCCGGTGAGCCGGTCGCGGGTCTCGGCGGTGCGCGGAGTCAACTGCGACGGCGTCATGCGGACCCTCCTCCAGAGGGGCCTGGTGGCCGAGGCGGGCGCGGAACCCGAAACAGGTGCGATCCTGTACAGGACGACGAACTACTTTCTGGAGCGAATGGGCCTGCGCGGCCTGGACGAGCTCCCGGAACTCGCGCCCTTCCTCCCCGAGGCGGACGCGATCGAGGCTGAGACGCTAGAGGGTGTGCCGTCGTTCGATCCGGACGCACCGGACACCCCGGATACTCACGCAGACGACAAGACGGAATTTTGATGCGAAGCAGTGGCAGGAACAGCGGAAGCGGCAGCGGCGGCAGCGGCCGGAGCGGCGGCGGCCAGGGCGGCCGTCCCGGCGGCCAGGGCGGCGGCGGACGCGGCGGCAGCGGCCAGGGCGGACGGCCCGGAGCCTCGGGCGGCCGTCCGGGTGGCCAGGGCGGACGGCCCTCCGGCGGTCAGGGAGGTCGTCCCTCCGGCGGTCAGGGCGGACGCGGCGGCAGCCAGGGCGGTCGTCCCTCCGGCGGCCAGGGCGGGCGCCCCCAGGGCGGGCGCGGCGGCTACCAGGGCGGGCGCGACGAGCAGGACCAGCGCCCCCGCCGTCCCCGCCCCGAGGAGCGCCGCTACGACGTCGGCAACGACGCCCCCGGCGCCCGCGAGGCCCGCGAGCAGGACGGCCCCCGCAAGGGCCGCGGCTCGGCGGCCCGCGGCGGCGCCAAGGGCGGCCCGAAGCCCGCACAGGGCGGCAGCCGCAGCGGTGGCTTCCGGCGCGGCGGCAGCCCCTCGCGCCCCCGTGAGCTGGACGCCAAGATCGAGCAGCGCAACCGCGACCGGTACGCGAACAAGCCCGAGATCAACCTCCCCAAGACCCACCCGGGCGCCGAGGAGGAGGGCGAGCGGCTGCAGAAGGTCCTCGCCCGGGCCGGCATGGGCTCGCGCCGCGCGTGCGAGGAGCTGATCGAGCAGGCCCGCGTCGAGGTCAACGGCGAGATCGTCGTCGAGCAGGGCAAGCGCGTCGATGTGCACAAGGACGAGATCAAGGTCGACGGCCTGACCGTCGCCGCCCAGTCCTACCTGTTCTTCGCGCTGAACAAGCCCGCGGGCGTCGTCTCCTCGATGGAGGACCCGGACGGCCGCCAGTGCCTCGGCGACTACGTGACCAACCGCGAGACGCGGCTGTTCCACGTCGGCCGCCTCGACACCGAGACCGAGGGCATCATCATGCTCACCAACCACGGTGAGCTGGCCCACCGCCTCACGCACCCGAAGTACGGCGTGAAGAAGACCTACCTGGCCGCCATCCAGGGCCCCCTGCCGCGCGACCTCGGCAAGCGGCTCAAGGACGGCATCCAGCTGGAGGACGGCTACGCCCGCGCCGACCACTTCCGCGTCGTCGAGAACACCGGCAAGAACTACCTGGTCGAGGTGACCCTCCACGAGGGCCGCAAGCACATCGTGCGCCGGATGCTGGCCGAGGCCGGCTTCCCGGTCGAGCGCCTGGTGCGGACGTCCTTCGGGCCGATCCCGCTGGGTGACCAGAAGTCCGGCTGGCTGCGCCGCCTCACCAACACCGAGGTCGGCATGCTGATGCGCGAGGTCGGTCTCTAACAGCGCTCCCACAAGGCCCGCGGCAGGTATCCGTTCGGAAAGTTCGAACAGAACCGGCCGCGGGCCTTTTGCTGCCCCCGTCCACCCTTTATAGTCAGAGTGACTATTAAAAAAGGAGGCGGGCCCGTGAGCCTCGCGGACATACTCGAACCCCTGCAACAGCCCCTGGTGACGGTCCTGGACACCCCGGTCAGCTGGACCGAGGTGCTGGGATTCGGCAGCGGCGCGCTGTGCGTGTGGCTCGTGGCCCGCCAGCACATCGCCAACTGGCCGATCGGCATCGCCAACAACGTCTTCTTCATCCTGCTCTTCGCCCAGGCCGGCCTGTACGCCGACGCCGGCCTCCAGATCGTCTTCATCACCCTCGCCGCGTACGGCTGGTGGACCTGGACCCACGGGGGTGGACCAGGGACCTCGGTCCTGCCGGTGCGCAGGACGACGCGCACCGAATGGGCCTGGCTGCTCGCGGCGGGGGTGGTGGGGACCGCAGGGCTCACCCTGCTGCTCACCCGCGCCACCGACTCCACCGTCCCGTTCTGGGACGCGTCGACGACCTCGCTGTCCCTGATGGCGACGTACGGGCAGTGCCGGAAGCGGCTGGAGTCCTGGTGGCTGTGGATCGCGGCGGACCTGGTCTACATCCCGCTGTACGCGCACAAGGGGCTGTACCTGACCTCGCTGCTGTACGCCGGCTTCCTCGCCCTCTGCCTCGTCGGCCTGCGCAACTGGCACCGCGACCTGACCGCCCGTAACTCCCGTCCGCTGGAGGTGGCCACGGCATGAAGGCTTACGAACACGGCCTGGTCCTGGGCAAGTTCTACCCGCCGCACGCCGGCCACCACCACCTCGTCCGCACTGCCCAGGACCACTGCGAGCGGCTGACCGTGCTGGTCTGCGCCGCCTCCGTGGAGTCCGTGTCGCTCGCCGACCGGGTCGCCTGGATGCGGGAGGTCCACCCGGACGTCACGGTGGTCGGCGCGGTCGACGACACGCACATGGACGTGACCGACCCGGCGGTCTGGGACGCGCACATGGCCGTCTTCACCGCCGCCGTGCCCGAGCGGGTCGACGCGGTCTTCACCTCGGAGGCGTACGGGGAGGAGCTCGGCCGCCGCTTCGGTGCCGCGTCCGTCCTCGTCGACGCCGACCGCACCCTCTTCCCGGTCTCCGGCACCGCCGTGCGCAAGGACCCCGTCGGCTGCTGGGACTTCCTCCGGGGACCCGTCCGGGCCGCCCTCGCCCGCCGGGTCGTCGTTCTCGGCGCCGAGTCCACCGGCACCACCACCCTCGCGCGGGCCCTCACCGGCCACTACCGGGCCCGTGGCGGGGTCTGGGCGGGGACGGGGTACGTCGCGGAATACGGGCGCGAGTACAGCGAGCACAAGCTCGCCGCGCTGCGCGCGCGGTGGCCCGAGGCCGCCTGGGAGGACGTCACCTTCACCACCGACGACTTCCCCGTCATCGCCGAGGCCCAGAACGAGCGCGAGGAGGCCGCCGCCCGCACCGGCTCCCCGGTCCTCTTCTGCGACACGGACTCCTTCGCCACCACCGTCTGGCACGAGCGGTACGTCGGCGGCCGCAACCCGCTCGTCGAGGAGATCGCGGACCGGACGGCCCACCACCTGTGGCTGCTCACCGACCACGAGGGCGTCGCCTTCGAGGACGACGGGCTGCGGGACGGCGAGGAGCTGCGTCCCTGGATGACCGACCGCTTCCGCGCCGAACTCACGCGCACCGGACGCCGGTTCATCGAGATCACCGGCCCGCCCGAGGCCCGCCTCGCCGCGGCCGTCGCCGCCGTGGACGAACTTCTCGCCACCGGCTGGGACTTCGCCGCCCCGCTCCCGGAGAAGCGATGAGCACCGGCGTGCCCGAGGGGTACGACCCGCACGCCTTCCCGCCGTTCGCGGTCACCGTCGACCTCGCGGTCTTCACCGTCCGGGACGAGGCGCTCCACGTGCTGCTGGTCGAACGCGGCCAGGATCCCTTCCAGGGCCGCTGGGCACTGCCGGGCGGCTTCGTCCTGCCCCGCGAGTCCGCCGACGAGGCGGCCCGCCGCGAGCTGGCCGAGGAGACCGGCCTCGGCCCGGACGCCGTGGGCACCCTCCACCTGGAGCAGCTGCGCACCTACACCGACCCGGACCGCGACCCGAGGATGCGGGTCGTCTCCGTCGCGTACGCCGCACTCCTGCCGGACCTGCCCGAACCGCGCGGCGGCGGCGACGCGGCGAGCGCGCGGTGGTGGGCGACGGGCTCCACCGGCCCGCTCGCCTTCGACCACGACCGGATCCTGGCCGACGCCCGCGACCGGATCGGCGCCAAGCTGGAGTACACCTGCCTGGCAACGGAGTTCTGCCCCGCCGAGTTCACCCTCGGCGAGCTACAACAGGTCTACGAGACGGTGTGGGGCGTCGAGCTGGACCGCCCCAACTTCCGGCGCAAGGTCCTGAACGTGCCGGGCTTCGTCCAGCCGGTCGACGGCCCGCCGCGCCGCACCGGCGGCCGGGGCAAACCGGCCGCGCTGTACCGGGCGGGCGGAACCACGACCCTGCACCCGCCCCTGCTGCGCCCGCAGCCCACCTACGTACCCCTCTCGCGCCCGGAAGGACGAACGCCATGACCACAGCCACCCGAAGAATCACCAAGCAGGCGGCCACCGGCGCGCTGACCGGGCTCGCGCTCGGTGACGCGCTGGGCTTCCCCACCGAGTTCAACGACGTCCCCGCCATCCTCGCCAAGTTCGGCCCCTGGCAGCAGATGGCCCTGCCGACCCCCGCGATCGTCACCGACGACACCCAGATGACGATCGCGCTGGGCCGTGGCATCCGCACCGCCATGGACAGCGGACTGCTCACCCCGGAGCGGATGGTGGACCCGGTACGCAGGGAGTTCATCGCCTGGTACCACTCGCCGGAGAACAATCGCGCCCCCGGCAACACCTGCCTCACCGCCTGCCGCCTGCTGGAGACCGGCCCGGTCTGGCAGGAGGCGAGCCAGACCCGCTCCAAGGGCTGCGGCGCCAACATGCGGGTCGCCCCCATCGGCCTCGTCCCCGGCCTCAGCGACGAACAGCGCGCCGGCGCCGCCCAGCTCCAGGCCGCCCTGACCCACGGCCACCCCACCGCCCTGGCCGCCTCCGACCTGACCGCCCGTGCGGTCTTCCTGCTCGCCCAGGGCGCCGAACCGCTCGGCCTGATCGGCCGGCTGCGCAGCTACGCGTACGAGAACACCGGCCGCTACCACACCCGTTGGCTCGGCGACCTGTGGCGCTACGCCGGGGACACCTCACCCGAGGCGTTCATCAGCCGCGGCTGGGACGAGTGCCAGGTGGCCCTGGCCGCCCTCCAGGAGGCGTTGCGCACCCCGTCCCCGGAGACCGACCCGTGCGAGCGCACCGGCGACGGCTGGATCGCCGAGGAGGCCCTCGCCACGGCCCTGCACTGCTTCCTGCTCTTCCCCGAGGACCCGCTCACCGCCCTGCGCCGGGCCGCCTGCACCCGGGGCGACTCCGACTCGATCGCCTGCCTGGCGGGCGCCTTCGCCGGCGCCCACCTGGGCGCGGGGGCCTGGCCCCAGGAGTGGTCGGAACGCATCGAGTACCGCAGCGACCTGCTCTCCCTGGCGGCGCTCTGGGACGCTTGAGCCATGAGCACCTCACCCCTCACCCTGGCGCGGGCCGGCCTGCCGGTCGCCGACCTGCGCCCGGACCTCGCCCACGCCCCCGGCCCGCTGGTCTTCGCCACGGTCTCCGGCGCCCACCTCTACGGCTTCCCCTCCCGGGACTCGGACGTGGACCTGCGGGGGGTCCACGTCCTGCCCGCCGAGGACCTGGTGGGGCTGCACCAGCTGGAGGAGACCCGGACCCGGATGTGGGAGCGGGACGGGGTCGAGATGGACCTCGTCACCCACGACCTGCGGAAGTTCGTCCGCCTGATGCTCCGGCCGAACGGCTACGTCCTGGAGCAGCTGCTCTCCCCGCTGGTGGTGCACACGAGCACCCTCCACACCGAACTGTCCGCCCTCGTCCCCGGCGTACTGACCCGCAACCACGCCCACCACTACCGGGGCTTCGCCGGCACCCAGTGGAGGCTGTACGCGAAGACCGGTGAGCTGAAACCGCTGCTCTACACCTTCCGCGCCCTGCTCACCGGCATCCACCTGATGCGCGGCGGGTCCATCCAGGCCCATCTGCCGACGCTGCTCGGCGAGGTCGACGCCCCCGCGTATCTGCCCGGCCTGATCGAGGCGAAGGCGGAGGCCGAGCACGCGGCGGCGACGGATCTGGACGGCGGAGCGGTGGCCCGGGACGTCGAGGAGCTGCACCGCGTCCTGGACGAGGCGCAGGACCGCTCCCGGCTGCCGGAGGCCGCGACGGCTCTGGAGGACCTGCACGACCTCGTCGTACGGGCGCGGCTCGCGCCCTGACGCCTGGCCTCTAGGCGGACGTCCGCCGGACCCGTACCAGGAAGTCCTCCACCGCCGCCCGGTCCGGTCCGGGCGGCAGTGGGGAGGCGTCCGCCGCCGCGTCGTTCTCCTCGGCCAGCCGGTTCATCCGGCGCTCCACCTCCGGCCAGGACACCTCGCCCCGCTTCACCGCCAGCAGCCCCTCGCGCGCTTCGCCGACGTCGATGTGCAGCTCGCCCGTGCGCAGCAGGTCCCGGCCGCTCGCCAGCAGCCGCAGCAGGTGCATCGCGTGCTTCCAGCGGGGCTCCCCGTACTGCCGTACGTCGGCCTCCAGCTTCTTCCGCTGGCCCAGCGCGTAGCGGACGAACGTGGCGTGGGCCAGGCGGGAGAGGAACGCCCCGCGCAGCTCCAGCAGTTCGCGGCCGGTGTCGTCCACGTACTCCACCAGCGGGGAGTGCAGGCACTCCAGCACGTTCGGGTTGGCCCGCAGCGCCAGCTCGCAGAAGCGCTCCAGCTCCCAGGAGAACTGTTCGGGAGCTGGGCCCTCGATGTGCGCCGGGGGTTTGTCGAGGCGCCAGAACAGCGGGGTGGGGGCCACGAACACGCCCCGCCGGTCGGTATCGCTGTCCTCCGTCGCCAGACCGAACGCGCGGGAACCCATCACACACGCGTAGACCGTGTGGTCGCGTACGAGAGCCTCGTCGGTGGGAGTGATCATGGCGGCGAGGGTACGGGGGCGGCGGGCCGCCCCGCCCCCGAGATTCCGGCGGCGCACTGAGAAGCCCCGGCCCTCAGCCCAGCCGGATCGCTCCACCCTCGACGGTGATCTGCTCGGCCGGCAGCGGGCGGGTCGCCGGGCCGGCCTCGACCGCCGCGTCCGTGATGGAGAACTTGGAGCCGTGGCAGGGGCAGTTGATGGTGCCGTCGCTGACCGTCGAGACGAGGCACTGGGCGTGCGTGCAGACGGCGGAGAAGGCCTTGAACTCACCCTCCTCCGGCTGCGTCACCACCACTTTCTGCTCCTTGAAGATGGTGCCGCCGCCGACCGGGATGTCGCCCGTCGCGGCGAGCTGCTGACCGCCGCCGGGGGAGGCCCCGGGCGACGCGGTGTCCGACGCCGTACCCGTCGGCGTACCGCTCGCGTCCCCTCCGCCGCCCTCGTCGGCGGACGACCCGCAGCCGGTCACCAGGGCGGCGGCGCCCGCCGCGCCCGCGGTCAGGACCGTCCTTCGCCGTGCGTTCGCGTTCATGGGCATGGGCTCTCCAGTTGTCGGGCGTGGGGGGCGATCTCTGCTGGCCATGGTGGTGCCGGGGAGCGCGCAGGTGAAGCAACCGGGCGGGTTCGAGGCACTTCCTGTACAGTCGTCCAGGAAATCGCCCCCGGGAGGCCGACGTCATGCACATCACCGCTCAGGTCCTGGTCGCGCTCGTCGCGCTGATCCACGCCTACTTCCTCGTCCTGGAGATGTTCCTCTGGGACACCGACCGCGGCCGCAAGGCCTTCGGTACGACTCCCGCCTTCTCCCGGGAGAGCGCCACCCTCGCCGCCAACCAGGGCCTCTACAACGGGTTCATGGCCGCCGGTCTGGTCTGGGGACTCATCGCCGCCGACCCCGTCGCGTACCAGGCGCAGGTCTTCTTCCTGAGCTGCCTGATCGTCGCCGGGGTCTACGGGGCCGCCACCGTGAGCCGGAAGATCCTGTACGTCCAGGCCGTGCCGTCCGCGCTCGCCCTCGGCGCCGTCCTGCTCGCGGGCTGAGATCCTGGGCCGATGAGCCCCGCAGTGACCGACGGCAGCGCCGACCCCCGTACCGCACGCACCCGGGCCAAGCTCCGCGCCGCCCTGCTCGCCGCCTGCGAGCACCGGCCACTCGAACAGGTCAGCGTGGCGCAGGTGGTCCGCGGGGCCGGCGTCGGGCGGGCCACCTTCTACCTCCACTACGACGACCTGCACGCCCTCGCGGTGGACGCCTGCGCCGAGGTCGTCACCGAAGCCGTCGACGCCCTGCACGCCTGGGACGGCGCACCGCCCGGCCCCGACGCGCCCCCGGCCCCGCTCGCCGCTCTCCTCGCGTCCGTCCACACCCGGGCGCCCGTCTACCGCAGCCTGCTCCGCGAGGGCGGCGGCGGGCCCCTCGGCGAGCTGCTTCACCGGGAGCTGCGGCGGCGCAGCCTCGACGAGCTGACCGCCCGCCGCCCGGCGGAGACCGGACACGACCTCACCGCGAGCGCCGTCGCCGGGCTCTTCACCGGCGTCCTCGCCGACTGGGTGCACGGGCGCACCACCGCGACGCCGGAACACCTCGCCGGCCGGATCTGGCGCATGCTCCTCGCCGTCCACGCCACCGCCCGTCTCACCCAGAGAGCGCGGTGACCGGGCCCGGCGCCTCCCCTCTAGGGTGATCAGGAGCAGTGCGGAAGTGAACGAGCAAGGAGTACGACGTGGCGGTACGAGCGGTCCGAGGCGCCGTCCAGCTGGAGCGGGACGAGGCCGGGCACATGGACGAGCGGGTCGGTGAGCTGCTCACGGCCGTCCTGGAACGCAACGAGCTGGTCGCCGACGACCTGATCAGCATCTGGTTCACCGCCACCCCCGACCTGCACAGCGACTTCCCGGCCGCCGCCGCGCGCGGCCTCGGGATCGTCGACGTCCCCCTGATCTGCGCCCAGGAGCTGGACATCGAGGGCGCCATGCCCCGCGTCGTCCGCCTCCTCGCCCACGTCGAGACCTATCTCTCGCGTGCGGAGATCAGCCACGTCTACCTCGGCGCCACCGCCGCCCTGCGCAAGGACATCGCCCAGTGAGAACCGCCCTCGTCATCGGAACCGGCCTCGTCGGCACCTCCGCCGCCCTCGCGCTCTCCGGCCGCTCCGTCCACGTCCACCTCGTCGACCACGACCCCGAGTCGGCCCGCACGGCGGCCGCGCTCGGCGCCGGCAGCGACGAGCCGCCGGGGGGCCGGGTCGACCTGGCGGTCATCGCCGTACCGCCCGCCCACACGGCCACCGTCCTGGCCCGGGCCATGCGGGACGGGGTGGCCCGGGGCTACCTGGACGTCGCCAGCGTCAAGGGCGGCCCGCGCCGCGAGCTGGAGGCGATGGGCCTCGACCTCTCCCCGTACATCGGTACGCACCCGATGGCGGGCAAGGAGCGCTCGGGGCCGCTCGCCGCCACCGGCGACCTCTTCGAGGGGCGCCCCTGGGTCCTCACCCCGACCCGGGACACCGACACCGAGGTCCTCAACCTCGCGCTGGAGCTGGTCGCACTCTGCCGGGCCGTCCCCGTGGTCATGGACGCCGACGCCCACGACCGGGCCGTCGCCCTCGTCTCCCACACCCCGCAGCTGATCTCCTCCATGGTCGCCGCGCGCCTTGAGGAGGCCGACGAGACCGCCGTACGCCTGTGCGGCCAGGGCATCCGCGACGTGACCCGGATCGCCGCGTCGGACCCCCGGATGTGGGTGGAGATCCTCTCCGCCAACCCCGGACCGGTCGCCGACGTGCTGGCCGGGGTCGCCGCCGACCTGGAGGAGACGGTGACCGCGCTGCGCGGCCTGCACTCCGCCGACGAGGAGAAGCGGCGTGCGGGCACCGACGCCATCGAGGACGTCCTGCGCCGCGGCAACGCGGGCCGCGTCCGGGTCCCCGGCAAGCACGGCGCGGCCCCCGCCGCGTACGAGACCGTGGCCGTCCTCATCGGCGACAAGCCGGGCGAGCTCGCCTCGATCTTCGCCGACGCGGGCCGGGCCGGGGTCAACATCGAGGACGTCCGCATCGAGCACGCCACCGGGCAGCAGGCGGGCCTGGTCCAGCTCATGGTCGTACCGAGCGCGGCCCCCGTGCTCGCGGCGGCCCTGACCGAGCGCGGCTGGTCGGTCCGCAACTGAGGCCGGTGGGGGAGGCGGCGCCCGGCGCCACCCCCGTACGGGGACGGAGCCTCCCCCGTACGGGGTACAAGGGCGCGCCCGGCACTCGGTAACCTGGTACAAGGCCGCCCTCAGGCCTGTCCGTCCCCACCCCGTGTACCAGGAAGGTGTCCACCACCGTGGAAACCGCAAGCTCCGCCGTGATCGTCGCCATCGACGGGCCTTCGGGCACCGGAAAGTCGAGCACCTCCAAGGCCGTCGCCGCCAAGCTCGGCCTGAGCTACCTGGACACGGGCGCGCAGTACCGGGCCATCACCTGGTGGATGCTGACCAACGGCATCGACGTGAACAGCCCCGCCGAGATCGCGACCGCGGCCGCCAAGCCCGTGATCATCTCCGGCACCGACCCGACCGGCCCGACGATCACCGTCGACGGCGAGGACGCCTCGGGCCCGATCCGCACCCAGGAGGTCACCTCCAAGGTCAGCGCCGTCAGCGCGGTCCCCGAGGTGCGCACGATCATCACCGAGCTCCAGCGCTCCATCGCCGCGGGCGCCGTGGGCGGCATCGTCGTCGAGGGCCGCGACATCGGCACCACCGTGCTGCCCGACGCCGACCTCAAGATCTTCCTCACCGCCTCCCCGGAGGCCCGCGCCGCCCGCCGCAGCGGTGAGGTCAAGGGCTCCGACCTCGCCGCCACCCGCGAGGCCCTGATTCTGCGGGACGCCGCCGACTCCGGCCGGAAGACCTCCCCCCTCGCCAAGGCGGACGACGCCGTCGAGGTGGACACCACCGACCTGACCCTCCAGCAGGTCATCGAGTGCGTCGTCACCCTCGTCGAGGAGAAGCGGACCGCCGCGTGAGTGACGCCACGGGGGCGCCCACACTGCGCGGAGCCGCGGTCGGGCGAGGGATCGGCATCGGCCTGATGTACGGGCTGTGGAAGCCCCGCGTGCTCGGCGCGTGGCGCGTGCCCGCCGCCGGACCCGTCATACTCGCGGTGAACCACTCCCACAACATCGACGGACCGATGCTGATGGGGACCGCACCCCGGCCGGTGCACTTCCTGATCAAGAAGGAGGCGTTCGTCGGCCCCCTCGACCCGTTCCTGCACGGGATCGGCCAGATCGAGGTGGACCGTACGACCGTCGACCGCACCGCCATCGGCCACGCGCTGGGTGTGCTGGCGGACGGCGGAGCGCTCGGGATCTTCCCGGAGGGCACCCGGGGCGAAGGTGACTTCGCCTCGCTGCGGGCCGGACTCGCGTACTTCGCGGTACGGGGCGGGGCGCCCATCGTCCCCGTCGCCGTCCTGGGAAGCACCGAGCGGCGCGGGCGGTTGATACGGGGGCTGCCCCCGCTGCGCAGCCGGGTCGACGTCGTCTTCGGTGACGCGTTCGACGCGAGCGCCGGCGACGGGCGGCGTACGCGCAAGGCGCTGGACGAGGCGACCCTGCGGATCCAGGCGAAGCTCACCGCCCACCTGGAAAGTGCCAAGCGCCTCACCGGGCGATAGGCCAGACTTGACCTGACTTGAGTAGTGGACGGCGCTGATCGCGGTCCATCGATGATGATGCAAAGAGGAACGGACTTCATGAACGACCAGATTCACTCCGGCGGCTCGGACCACGAGCACGGAGAACTTGGCGATGCCGAGTACGCGGAGTTCATGGAGCTCGCCGCGCAGGAGGGCTTCGACCCCGAAGAGGTCGAGGGCGCCCTTGGTGAGGCCGGTCACGGCCCGCTCCCCGTGCTCGCCATCGTCGGCCGCCCCAATGTCGGCAAGTCGACCCTGGTGAACCGGATCATCGGCCGCCGTGAGGCCGTCGTGCAGGACAAGCCCGGCGTCACCCGCGACCGCGTCAGCTACGAGGCCGAGTGGGCCGGCCGCCGCTTCAAGGTCATGGACACCGGCGGCTGGGAGCAGGACGTGCTGGGCCTCGACGCCTCCGTCGCCGCCCAGGCGGAGTACGCCATCGAGACGGCCGACGCCGTCGTCTTCGTGGTCGACGCGACCGTCGGCGCCACCGACACCGACGAGGCCGTCGTCAAGCTGCTGCGCCGGGCCGGCAAGCCCGTCGTGCTCTGCGCCAACAAGGTCGACGGCCAGAGCGGCGAGGCCGACGCCACCGCCCTGTGGTCGCTCGGCCTCGGCGAGCCCTACCCGGTCTCCTCGCTGCACGGCCGCGGCACCGGCGACATGCTGGACGCCGTCCTCGAAGCCCTCCCGGACGCCCCGGAGCAGAAGTTCGGCACCGCGCTGGGCGGCCCCCGCCGCATCGCGCTGATCGGCCGTCCGAACGTCGGCAAGTCCTCCCTGCTGAACAAGGTCGCGGGCGAGGACCGGGTCGTCGTCAACGAACAGGCCGGCACCACCCGCGACCCGGTCGACGAGCTGATCAAGCTCGGCGGCATCACCTGGAAGTTCATCGACACGGCCGGCATCCGCCGCCGCGTGCACCTCCAGGAAGGCGCGGACTACTACGCCTCGCTCCGTACGGCAGCCGCCGTGGAGAAGGCCGAGGTCGCCGTCGTCCTGATCGACTCCAGCGAGTCCATCAGCGTCCAGGACCAGCGGATCATCACCATGGCCGTGGAGGCCGGGCGCGCCATCGTCGTCGCCTTCAACAAGTGGGACACCCTCGACGAGGAGCGCCGCTACTACCTGGAACGCGAGATCGAGACGGAGCTCGCGCAGATCTCCTGGGCCCCCCGGGTCAACGTCTCGGCCCTCACCGGCCGGCACATGGAGAAGCTCGTCCCGGCGATCGAGACCGCGATCGAGGGCTGGGAGACCCGCGTCCCCACCGGCCGGCTGAACGCCTTCCTCGGTGAGATCGTCGCCTCCCACCCGCACCCGATCCGCGGTGGCAAGCAGCCGCGCATCCTGTTCGGCACCCAGGCGGGCACCAAGCCGCCGCGGTTCGTGCTGTTCGCCTCCGGCTTCCTGGAGCACGGCTACCGCCGCTTCGTCGAGCGCCGGCTGCGCGAGGAGTTCGGCTTCGAGGGCACCCCGATCCACATCTCGGTCCGGGTCCGCGAGAAGCGCGGCCGCAACAAGTAGCGCCTACGGGAGAGCCCCGGCACGATCCGTACGAAGGATCGTGCCGGGGCTCTCCCGTACCCGCTCTCAGGACTCCCGGGTCCCCGGCGGAAGTGCCGCGGGCAGGGGACGCCCGGCGTGCCGGCCGACCCGCTGCCAGGAGCCGAGGGTTCCGGTGTGCTGGCTCTGGACGCTGCTGCCGGTCCCGGTGTGGCGGCTCTGACCGGCCGGGGAGGAGTGGCTGCCGCCCAGCGGGGCCCGGGAGGCGAACATCCCGGCGCCGAAGGCCGGGAAGCGGAGGTTCTCCTCACCGCTCCGGTCACCCGGCAACGCCCGGAAC
This sequence comes from Streptomyces cyaneofuscatus, assembly GCF_000718135.1. Classification (GTDB taxonomy): domain Bacteria; phylum Actinomycetota; class Actinomycetes; order Streptomycetales; family Streptomycetaceae; genus Streptomyces; species Streptomyces cyaneofuscatus. Next base: position 53,961 of record NZ_JOEM01000016.1, read on the forward strand.
GAGCGCCGGTACTCGGAGTACAGCGCGTCGTAGATCGGGGTGGCGGACGTGCCCACCGATGGCTCCTGCGAGGGACGCATGGCAGGAATCTGGCTCTGGTGCTGGCGGGAGGGGTCGTATGAGTGCACGTAGGTGCCAACGACCTCATCGCCCGTCGGATGCGGTCCCGCCGGAGAAATCGCTGTTCGGCGGGGGTGCCCGAGCGGGGCGGACATGATCAGGTCCCGGCCAGCGGCATGGACGCGGCGACCAGGACCCCGTTGACCGCGGCCTTCTCCAGGGCGTCCCGGAGCAGGTCCTCGCGCGGCTGCTGGCCGATGGTGCCGGCCGGTGCGGCGAAGACGAGGACCGTCTGCGACTTGTTGACCGCGGCCCGCCAGCCGTCGGTCACCTGGAGCGGCTGGTGGGCCTGCCACCAGGCGACCGGGTTGCCGCCGCCGGAGCCCGGCTGCAGCACGGCGTGCAGCTGGCCCACGGCGAGCAGCACCGACCAGCCGGGCAGCGGCGCCGGCAGCGCGGTCAGGTCGGGGGCCGGGTGGAAGCCCTGCTCCAGCAGCAGCTGGAGGAACTCGTCGCCCCCGCTGCCGTCGGTGCCGGGCCGGGCGACCGGTCCGGTCGGTTCGACGACCAGGGCCGGGCGGACATCGTCCTCGATGAGAACGAGACCGCTGGTGATGCCGAGGACAGCCTGTTCGGGCATGCGCCCCTCCGTGTTCTTCTGCTCGCTGCCGGTGATGCTGCGCACCGCGCCCTGGAGCTGGTCCTCCGCGACCTTGACGACCTGCGAGGGGATGCACGTCGCGTGGGCGAACGCGAGTACGGCGGTCTCGTCCCCGATGAACAGCACCGTGCTGGTGCGTTCCTGGTCGGAGTCGCCGGGAGTGCGGCAGGAGGTGCAGTCGTAACTGCCGGGGGTGTCGTCGCCGACGAGCAGCCGGTCGGCTTCGTCGTCGCCGATCTCGGCGCGTACGTCCTGGCTGACGTCGAGCATGCGCGGCACGGGTGGCTCCTCGAACTCGGTGCGTGGGCCGAGGGGTTCCCGGCTCATGAAGAGACAACGCGGGATCCGTGGCCGGGGTCACGCACCGGCGGCGACGGAAGTGAGGGCAAGGTCGACAGATCGCTACATCGAGGAGTCGACCGCCGTGCCCCGGAGGCCGGGGCGCCGGGAGCCGGGATATTCGCCGGAATTTTTCGCCGGACGCAGGCAACCCGCCCGCCTTTCCTCACGTCAAGCACGGAGGGAAAGCGTCGCTGGAACGGGTGGCGGGCAGGCGGCCGGACGGTACACCGGCCGTCCCCGACGTATGCGCGGGATTCCGGTCGGTGACGGTGAAGCGGATTCACGGCTTCCGTAAACCTGCTGGTCAGCCACGGTTCCGGCGGTGCGACGGGAGTATTCGGACACCGCGACGCATTCCCCGGCGGAATCCAGCCGGATTCCGCACGCATTCCGGGGTGAACCGCCGGGACGTACAGTCGCAAGAGACGGCCAGACCAGGGGGAAACGGCGGCGCCATGCATATTTCATTTCTTCTGCACAACGCGTACGGCATCGGGGGGACGATCCGTACCACCTTCACACTCGCCCGCACCCTCGCCGAACAGCACGACGTCGAGATCGTGTCCGTCTTCCGGCACCGCGAGGCCCCCGCGTTCGGCACGCCCGACGGTGTGACCCTGCGCCACCTCGTCGACACGCGGAAGAAGAGCGCGACGTACGACGGTGACGACGCCGAACACGCCCGGCCCGCAACGGTGTTCCCGCGCGGCGACAGCCGGCACAAGCAGTACAGCAAACTCACCGACGCCCGGATCGCCGCCCATCTCCAGCGGCTCGAAGCCGATGTCGTCGTCGGCACCCGCCCCGGCCTCAACGTCCACATCAGCCGGCAGACCCGCCGGGGCCCGGTGCGCGTCGGGCAGGAGCACCTCACGCTCGACAACCACGGCTACCGCCTGCGGCGCGAGATCGCCCACCGCTACACGCTGCTCGACGCCCTCACCACCGTCACCCGCGCCGACGCCGAGGACTACCGCAGCCGGATGAAGCTGCCCGGCGTACGGATCGAGGCCATCCCCAACGCCGTTCCCGAGCCCGCCTGTCCGCCCGCGGGCGGCGACCTGAAGTGGGTCGTCGCGGCCGGCCGGCTGCACCGGGTCAAACGGTACGACCTGCTGGTACGGGCCTTCGCCCAGGTCGCCGCGGTCCGCCCGGACTGGCGGCTGCGGATCTACGGCGGTGCGGACGCCTCCGGCGACGAGAAGACCACGCTGCGCGCCCTCATCGACCAACTGGACCTGCACAACCACGTGTTCCTTATGGGCTCCGCCACCCCCCTGGAGGCGGAGTGGCCCAAGGGGTCGATCGCCGCCGTCACTTCGGACCGCGAGTCCTTCGGCATGACCATCGTCGAGGCGATGCGCGGCGGACTGCCGGTGGTGGCCACCGACTGCCCGCACGGACCGGTCGAGATCATCGAGGACGGCACCGACGGCCGGCTCGTGCCGAAGGGTGACACCGACGCGATCGCCGCCGCGCTGCTCCAGCTGATCGAGGACGACGGCCTGCGCCACCGGATGGGCCGCGCCGCGCTGTCCGCGTCGGAGCGCTTCGACCCGGCGCGGATCGCCGAGCGCCACGAGCGCCTGTACACCGAACTGATCGCCCAGGGCGCCCGGCGCCGGGGCCACGGCCCTGTGCGCACCGCGCTGCACCGCACCCGGGGCACCGTGCTCGACGGGGCGTACGCGCTCCGCTACAAGGCCGCCGACGTGCTCCGCAAAGGGAAGAGCGCATGACCGCCACCGCCACCACCGTACGGGCCGACTGCGCCGCCGATCCGGCCGGAGCGCTCACCTTCGACCTGGCCCCCGCCGCCACCGTCCCCGGCCCCGAGGCCGTGCTGCTCCTGCGGCGCCGGGGAGGGGCGGGCACCACGGTCCGGCTCCCGCTGACCAGTACCGCCCCCGGGCGGCTGCGGGCGGTGCTGCCGCCCTCCGCCGACGTACCCGAGGGGCGCTGGGACGCGTACGTGGAGGAGCCCGGCTCCGACCACACCCTGACCGTCCTCCCGGGGCTGCGGGATCTGCGCGCCCTCGTCGACCGCACCCCCGACACCGGCACCGCCACCATCCGCTCCCGGGTCCCCTACCCCACGCTCGACGGCCGCCTCGCCCTGCGCTGCTGGGTCCGGGCCCCGCACGCCGAGGCCGGCGCCATCCGCGTCGGCCCGTCCGGCATGAGCGCCGAGGGCGAGCTCTACGGGGTCGAGGTGGGGGAGGGGGCCGTGGTGGAGGCCCGGCTGCCGGGCGAGCCCGCCCGGGTCCACCGGGTGCCGCTCACCGCCTCCGGGCAGCCGGGTGGCTTCGCCTTCACCCTGCCCTACGCCCCGCTCGCCGAGGGACCCGTCACCGAGGAGCGGCTCTGGCGGCTGTGGGTGATCCCCTCGCCCGGTGCCAAGGCGGTCAGGATCTCCCGCATCCTCGACGACGTCTGGTCCCGGGAGCACACCTTCGTCTACCCGGGCCGCCCGGTGGCGGACGGTGTCCGCGCCACACCCTGCTACAGCGCGGCGAACGACCTCTGCGTGCGGCTCACACCCCCGGCTGCCTGATCCGTTCGCGGACAGGTGCTGTCCGCAAGTCCTGGCAGACTCGTCCCCATGTTGGAGACCTCGGCACGACTGCTGCGCCTGCTCTCGCTGCTCCAGGCCCACCGGGACTGGTCCGGCGCCGACCTGGCCGAGCGGCTCGGCGTCACCCCGCGCACCGTGCGCCGGGACGTGGACAAGCTGCGCGAGCTCGGCTATCCGGTGAACGCCAGCCCCGGTACCGGCGGCGGCTACCAGCTCGGGGCCGGGGCCGAGCTGCCGCCGCTCCTGCTCGACGACGAGGAGGCCGTCGCGGTCGCCGTGGGGCTGCGCACGGCCGCGGGCCACGGCATCGAGGGCATCGGCGAGACCTCCGTACGGGCCCTGGCCAAGCTGGAGCAGGTGCTGCCGAACCGGTTGCGGCGCCGGGTGAGCGCGCTCGGCGCCTTCACCGTGCCGATGCTGCGCGGGGCGGAGACCGACACCGTCGATCCGGCGCTCCTCACCGAGCTGGCCGCCGCCTGCCGGGACAGCGAGCGGCTCCGCTTCTCCTACCGCTCCCACGGCGGCTCGGACTCCCGCCGGACCGTGGAGCCGCACCGGCTCGTCTGCACCGAGCACCGCTGGTACCTGGTCGCCTGGGACCTGGACCGGGCGGACTGGCGGACCTTCCGGGTGGACCGGATCACCCCGACCCCGCCGCACGGCCCCCGTTTCACCCCCCGGCCACCGCCCGCCGATGACCTGGCCGCCTATGTCTCCCAGGGCGTCTCGGTCTCCGCCTACGCGGCGCGCGCGGTGGTCCTGCTGAAGGCTCCGGTGGCGGAGGCGGCCCAGCGCATCTCGCCCTCCGCCGGGGTGCTGGAGCCCGTCGACGAGCGGACCTGCCGGCTCACCGCGGGGGCGCCCGACCTGGAGGTCCTGGTGATCCATGTGCTGCTCATGGGGATCGACTTCGAGGTGGTCGAGCCGCCCGGCCTCATCGAGGTGATGACCCGGGCCCGGGACCGCCTCGACCGGGCGCTCGACGCATCCGGATCGTGAGATACCGTCCGCCGCCGGCGGAGACGGGGCCCGGGGAGAAAACGTGAGGAAATGTAAGGCGGATATAAGGGAACATGAAATTCAGGTGTCCCGGCCATTCGGGTGACGAGCCCCGGACGGTAAAAGCGGCAGGTCACCCAGGATGTTTCCGGAGCGTGCGCACGGGCCTCGCCGCAAGGCCGCACGAGGCCGCCGTCCCTTTCGTATCCGGGCTTCAGGGCGGGCTGTTCGGGTGAATAGGCCGGGATATCCGGGTGTGGGGATTCTGTGACACAAGCGTGACCGTGACGGCACGCGGGGATGCCGGAGGACGGCACGTAGGGATGCCGGAGGACGGCATACGGGGATGCCGGGGCCCGGCCTTCCGTCCTCGTCCGCGGCCGCCTACGGTGAGGGGTATGGCCTCTGAACCGACCCCTCCCGCACAGCCGGACGACGCCCCTGAGACGTACGTCGGCCTCGGTGCCGACACCGCCGAACAGCAGGCGAGAAGCCGCGGCTGGGACACCGTCCGGGCGGTCCCGCCGGGCACGATCCTGACGATGGAGTTCCGTTCCGGACGGATCAACTTCCAGGTCGAGGACGCCACGGTGACCCGCTGCTGGGTGGGCTGACCCCCACACCTTCTCGGTACGGCGAAGGCCCCGACCACGTCATGGTCGGGGCCTTCGCCGTACCGAGAAGGTGCGTAGGGCGGCGCCCTAGCCGCCCGTCATCGGGCCCGCCTGGGCCGGCTGCGGCCGCTCCGGGCAGACGGTGGGCGCATGGTGGGCCCGCGCCCGGGCCCCGGTCGCCAGGTGCGGGTGCGCGGCGGGAGTGCCCGTGCCTGCCGCGAGGGCCGCGCCCTCGGCGGCGATCGACTGGGGGAGCAGCACCGGCTGCGGGACGACCCCGGGGGCCCGCACCTGGCGGACCGCCCTGCGCCGCGCGCGCCACTGCTCGCGCACGTCGAAGATCCAGCTCTCCGCCCGGGCGATCAGCGGCTCGAACCAGGGCAGCGCCAGCAGGATGAGCAGCCCCGCCGCCCAGCCCAGCACCACATCGCTGAGCCAGTGCGTGCCGATGTAGACGGTGGTGAGGCCGACGCCCAGCGAGACCGTGGCGGAGACCGCCGACAGATAGCGCCTGGCCCGGGGCGTGGTGGCCAGATAGGCGAGGATTCCCCAGGTCACGACGGCGTTGGCGGTGTGTCCCGAGGGAAATATATCGCCGCCGGCGAACATCTCGGCCGAGCCGATCTGCGTCGCGTAGTGCGGGCCGAGCCGCCCCAGGCCCAGCTTGACCGCGCCCACCGTCACGTTGAGCAGCAGCAGCGAGGTGCCGAGGACCAGCAGCGGCCGCAGCGTGTGCTGACGCCAGGAGCGCCAGCCCAGCCAGCAGGCGACCATCACCGCCGTCGGGCCGCGCTGGCCGAGCACGACGTAGTAGTCGAGGAAGGCGTGCAGTTCGGGCCACTGCTGGTAGGGCCGGAACAGCATGACCTTCCAGTCCAGGGCCACCAGCCAGGACGTCACGAGCACGGCGAAGACGATGGCGAGATAGAACGCCAACGTCCCGCCGAAGAGGGCGGCACGGTGACGGCTCATCCGTGGTGCCACTATCTTCGGCGGTTCCGGCTCCCGGTCCAGGCGGGCAAAGATGTCGGTACGCACCCAATCGACGTTACAGCGAGTGAGTGTGTGTGCAGGCCAATCCGGGCGCTTTGTGATGACGATGTGATGTGGACTTCGTCTCAGAGCGGTTACTTTTTCCGGCGGCGGAGAAGAATCTCCGTGATCTTGCGGTCAATTTCCCCGGGGCTCCGTTCGGAAGCATGTTTGATCTCCCGGGCAATTTCGCACACAGGAATCCGCGGGAATTGATCCGGCCGTCCGGGGCAGGCGCACGCCGTTCCGAGGAGCCCGGCGGCGGGTGGCGCGGAGGGCCGACGGGTGGACCTCTGTGGCGTACGCCACACTGTGTGGCGGACCGGCGTATGAGGTGGGCCACGTGTGACCTGGCCGAACTCGCGTACGCTGACGGCTCACTCGCCCGTCGATGCCGGGCCCCCGGGGACACGACAGACCACACCCCGCCGGTCCACCGAGCGCGAGGAACCCATCGGGAGGTACGTAGATGTCCGGGACGACCACGGCCGGAGTCCGGCTGCGCCGAGCCGCCGACGGTGCCAACCGCTGGGTCGTCCTCGTCGTCCTCTGCCTCAGCCTGCTGGTGGTCGCCCTCGACGCGACCGTGCTCCATGTCGCGGTCCCCTCGGTCACCGAGGACCTGCGCCCGAGCGCCACCGGACTCCTCTGGATCGTCGACGCCTACCCCCTCGTCTGCGCCTCGCTGCTCATCCTCTTCGGCACGCTGGGTGACCGGATCGGCAGACGACGGGTGCTGCTGCTGGGCTACGCGCTGTTCGGCGTCGCCTCCCTGCTCGCCGCGACCGCCGACACCCCCGCCGTCCTCATAGCGGCCCGCGCCCTGCTCGGCGTCGGCGGCGCGATGATCATGCCGGCGACCCTGTCGATCCTGCGCCAGGTCTTTCCCGACCGGCGGGAGCGGGCGCTGGCCATCGGGGTGTGGACCGCGGTCGCCGCGGTCGGCGCCGCCGTCGGACCGGTCGTCGGCGGCTTCCTGGTCGAGCACTTCTGGTGGGGCTCGGTCTTCCTGATCAACATCCCGCTGATGGCGGTCATCCTGCCGCTCGGCCGCTGGCTGCTGCCCGAGTCGCGCGGCGCCGACGACGGCCCGTGGGACGTGCTGGGCGCGCTGACCGCGGCGGCCGGAGTGCTCGGGGTCGTCCTCGGCGTCAAGCGCCTGGGCGGCGGCGCGGACCTCCTGGACCCGGTCTCGCTGGGCCCGCTGGCCCTCGGCCTGGCGCTCCTGATCCTCTTCGTACGCCGCCAGAAGCGCCGTACGTACCCGCTGATCGACATCGCCATGTTCGCCCGCCCGGCCTTCTCCACCGCCGTCGGCTGCATCGTGCTCGCCATGCTGGCGCTGGTCGGCCTCCAGCTGATCGCCGTCCAGTACCTCCAGCTGGTGCTGGGCCTCAGCCCGCTGGAGACCGGGCTGCGGCTGCTGCCGCTGACCTTCGCCGCGATGGCCGCGGGCGCCACCGGCTCGTACACCCTGCGCCGCGTCGGCCCCCGCAGGATGGTCGGCTGGGGCTTCGTCCTGACGGCCTCCTCCGTGCTGCTGCTCACCTCGATGGGCCACCACGACCGGCCCGCCCTGCTGACGGTGGGCTTCGTCCTCCTCGGCTTCGGCCTCCAGTCGACGCTCTTCGGGGCGTACGAGTCGATGCTCAGCGACGCCCCTGCCGAGCGGGCGGGCGGGGCCGCGGCGATAGGGGAGACCTCCTACCAGCTCGGCGCGGGCCTGGGCATCGCCCTCCTCGGCAGCGTCATGAACGCCGCCTACGCCCCCGGCCTCGCCTCCCTGCGCGAGAAGGGCGTGCCCGCCCGCGCGGGTGCGGAGGCCTCCCACTCGCTGGGCGAGGCCTACCAGGTGGCCGCGCAGCTCGGCGGCCCGACCGGCGAGCTGCTGCGCTCCACGGCCCGGCACGCCTTCGTCGGCGGGCTGCACATCACGCTCTTCGTCAGCGCGGGCCTGCTGCTGCTCGGCGCGCTCGCCGCGCTGCGGCTGCCGAGGGCGATGGACTGTCCGCCCAAGGAGGTCTGCCTCCTGGGCGAGCGCCCGGCCGCCGAGCCCGGGACCTCCGCCGACCGCCCGGACTCCGAGGCCCCCGCCACCGAGCCCCGGACCGCCGCCGTCCCGGCCCCCGCTCCCGAGCCCTCGGCCCCGCGCCTGAGGCTCCCCGCGCGGCGCGAACCGGCCGAGGCGACCGGCTCTGGACGAGCGGCACGCTGAGCCGTAACGTCTCCACGACGTTTCGACTACCACTGCTAGTTTTCGGAGGGCCGCGGCCGACCCCGCCCCTCCGGACACCGTGCGAGCCGCCGGAGGCACCCTCATGTCCAGCACCGATTCCGCGAAGCCGTCGAAGCTCCCGCCGTTCGAGCCCACCGACCCCCTCGGCATCGACGATCTGTTCGGCCCCGACGACCTGGCCATCCGCGACACCGTCCGCACCTGGGCCGCCGACCGGGTCCTGCCGCACATCGCCGAGTGGTACGAGAAGGGGGAGCTGCCCGGCATCCGGGAGCTGGCCCGGGAGCTCGGTGCGCTCGGCGCGCTCGGCATGTCGCTGGACGGCTACGGCTGCGCCGGGGCGAGCGCCGTCCAGTACGGGCTGGCCTGCCTGGAGCTGGAGGCCGCCGACTCCGGGATCCGCTCGCTCGTCTCCGTACAGGGGTCGCTCGCCATGTACGCGATCCACCGCTTCGGCTCCGAGGAGCAGAAGCAGCGGTGGCTCCCCGGCATGGCGGCCGGCGAGATCATCGGCTGCTTCGGGCTGACCGAGCCCGACCACGGCTCCGACCCGGCCGGGATGCGGACGTACGCCAAGCGCGACGGCGAGGACTGGGTGCTCACCGGGCGCAAGATGTGGATCACCAACGGATCGGTCGCGGGCGTGGCGATCGTCTGGGCGCAGACCGACGAGGGCGACGAGGGCCGTGGCATCCGCGGCTTCGTCGTACCGACCGACACCCCCGGCTTCTCGGCGCCGGAGATCCACCACAAGTGGTCGCTGCGCGCCTCGGTCACCAGCGAGCTGGTCATGGACGGCGTCCGGCTTCCGGCCGACGCGGTGCTTCCGGACGCGAAGGGGCTGCGCGGCCCGCTCAGCTGTCTGAGCCACGCCCGGTACGGGATCGTCTGGGGCGCCATGGGCGCGGCGCGGGCCAGCTTCGAGTCGGCCCTCGACTACGCGAGGACCCGGGAACAGTTCGGCCGGCCGATCGGCGGCTTCCAGCTCACCCAGGCCAAGCTTGCGGACATGGCCGTGGAACTGCACAAGGGCATCCTGCTCGCCCACCATCTGGGCCGCCGCATGGACGCGGGGCGCCTCCGCCCCGAGCAGGTCAGCTTCGGCAAGCTCAACAACGTGCGGGAGGCCATCGAGATCTGCCGTACCTCGCGCACGATCCTCGGTGCCAACGGGATCTCGCTGGAGTACCCGGTGATGCGGCACGCGACCAACCTGGAGTCGGTGCTCACATACGAGGGCACCGTGGAGATGCACCAGCTGGTACTGGGCAAGGCGCTCACCGGTCTCGACGCCTTCCGGTGAACACGACCCGCCCCGAGGGGCGTGCCGACCGGAGGCGCTGACCGGAACTTTCCGGCGAGCGCCCTGCTCAGCTCTGGTTGAAGAAGCCGTCGGCCTTGCGGCCGGCGGCTTCCCCGGCGACCACCTGGGTGTCGGCCGGGGAGAGCAGGAAGACCCGGGTGGCCACCCGGTCGATCGAACCGCGCAGACCGAAGATCAGCCCGGCGGCGAAGTCCACCACACGCTTGGCGTCGGCGGGGTCCATGGCCGTGAGGTTGACGATCACCGGGACACCGTCCCGGAACAGCTCACCGATGGCCCGTGCGTCCCGGAAGCTGTCCGGGGTCACCGTGGCGATCCGGCGGTCCTGCTCCTGCGCCGCCTCGGCGGCCACCTGCACCCGCGGGTCGGTGACCCAGGCCTGGTTGCCCGTGCCCGTCTCCGTACCCTCGGCGTACTCGTCGTCGTAGTACCGCTCGTCGTTGTCCTCTACGAGCCCCAGCCACGCACTCGCCTTGCGCACCGATCCCATGGACGCCTCCTCTCAACCGCGGTTCCTTGGTGTTCCGCATCTCTTTCGTATCCCTATGGTCGTCCATGATGCGGATACCGCGCCAAGTGGATAGTCGCCGCACAGGTGATTCGTGACGGTACTGGTGCAGAACATGTGGCGGTTCGTCAAGGTTCCGCCTGCGTAAGGCCTGCCCCGATGGGAAAATATGATGCGCCGGTCCGTACGGGTGACATGGGGGACGTACGGGTGAACGGATCACTCGATACGATGCACGGCGCTCAGGTGTGCGAGTGGCGCGCACCGGCTGGAACGGCTCGCGGGGGATCGGCATGTTCGGAATCGTGAGGCCCTGTACGCACCGGCTCTCCGAAGGTCTGCGGACCGAGTGGATGGCCCATCTCTGCGGTCTCTGCCTGGCCCTGAGGGCGGATCACGGGCAATTTGCCCGGATCGTCACGAACTATGACGGTCTGATCGTCTCGGTCCTGACGGAGGCTCAGACCGGCGCCATGCCCGCCGGGCGGCGCACCGCCGGGCCGTGCCCGCTGCGCGCCATGCGGACGGCCCCGGTCGCGATGGGGGAGGGGGCCCGGCTCGCCGCCGCCGTCTCGCTCGTCCTCGCCTCCGCCAAGGTGCGCGACCACGTCGCCGACCGGGACGGGCTGTTGGCCCGCCGGCCGGTCGCGGCGGCCGCGCGGCGGGTGGCGGCGGGCTGGGACCGGGCCGGAGCCCGTACGGGGGCGGCGCTCGGCTTCGACACCGCCCTCCTGGTGGACGCGGTCGACCGGCAGACCGGCATCGAGACCCTCGCCGGGCCCGGTACCCCGCTGCTGACGGTCACCGAACCCACCGAGACGGCCACCGCGGCCGCTTTCACGCACACCGCGGTCCTCGCCGGGAAGCCGCAGAACGCCGCCCCGCTCGCGGAGGCCGGACGGCTCTTCGGGCGGCTCGCGCATCTGCTGGACGCCGTGGAGGACCGGGAAGCTGACGCCGCGTCGGGTGCCTGGAACCCGCTCACGGTGACCGGCACCTCGCTGACCGAGGCGCGCCGGCTCTGCGACGACGCGCTGCACGGCGTACGGCTCGCGCTGCGGGAGGTGGAGTTCACCGACGGCCAGCTCGTCCACGTCCTGCTCGCCCACGAGCTGCGGCGCTCGGTCGACCGGGCGTTCGGCACGTCGTCCTGCTCGCACCAGGGGCTGGAGGTGCCGGAGGGTTCCTTCGGGCCGCCCCCCGGCAACCCGTACGGTCCGACCCCCGGCAGCCCCTACGGTCCCACCCCCGGCAATCCGTACGGTCCCACCCCCGGCGGTCCCGCCGCCCCGCCTCCGCCCCGGCCGCCGCGCGACCGGCGCGGGCTGATCGCCGGGTGCCTGGTCTGGGCCGGGCTCGCCTGCACCTGCCAGCTGTGCTGCGGGAGCTACGAGGACCCCTGGAGCGGGGAGCGGCGGGAGGCGCCGTGCCAGAGCTGCGGCGACTGCTGCGAGGCGTGCGACTGCTGCGGCCAGTGCGGCGAGGGGTGCTGCTGCTGCGGCGATTCCTGCGGGTGCGACTGCTAGGACGACCGGTCCTGGCCCGCAGGAATCACCGGCCCCGGGCTACTTCGGCTCGGGGCCCTTCAGCTCCGGCGGCGAGATCTGCGACTTCTCGATCGCGGACTCGGTGGTGCCCCACTTCTCCAGGATCCGGTCGTAGGTCCCGTCCTTCTTGAGCTCGTTGACCGCGGCCTGGAAGGCCGGCGTCAGCGGGCTGCCCTTCTTGAAGGCGAAGCCGACGTCGAGCCGCTTGTACTCGTTGAGGAAGCGCAGTCCCTCCTGCTGGGTCACGGCGTACCGCAGCCCGTTGATGGTGGACATGTTCACGTCCGTGCGCTTCTGCTTGAGGGAGAGCCAGACCGCCGCCGGGTCGGCGTAGGTCTTCACCTCGTAGGGCTTCTTGCCCTTCTCCGCGCACCGGGGCAGGTTCTCCTGGAGCGCGACCTCGAAGGTGGTGCCCGCGCCGGTCGACACGTTCAGGCCGCACAGGTCGGTGAGGTCGGTGATCTCCTTCAGCGGGCTGTCCTCGCGGACGGCGAAGCCCTGGCCGTCGTTGATGTACGTCACGAAGTCGATCGTCTTGCGCCGTACGTCGGTGACGCCGAAGTTCCCCGTGCCCAGGTCGTACTTCCCGCTGCCGAGCGCCGGCAGGATCGCCTCGAAGGACGCCACCTCGCGCTTCAGCTTCACGCCCAGCACCTTGGCCACCGCGTCCGCGAAGTCGATGTCCGCACCCGACAGCGTGGTGCCGTCCTCCTCGTAGAACGCCCCGGGCGGGGAGCCGGTGGCGGCCGCGATCCGCAGGGTGTCGGCCTTCCGGACGTCCTCGGGCAGCAGCTCCGCCACGGCGTCGGCCTTCTTCACCGAGGACACCACGTCCGTGGTCGGCGTGTCCCCCTTCTTGACCCCGTTCTTGGCGGTGCCTGCCCCGGGCTCCGCCGGGTCCGCGCAGCCGGTGAGGGCCAGGGCGGCGACGGTGATCAAGGCGAAGAGGGCGCTGTGACGCGATCTGGGCATGGCTCTGTTTTCTCCGGGTTCGTCAAGGTATGCCGACCGGCCCCGGGCCCGGAAGGGCGCGGAGCGGCGGCGACAGGTTCAGCGGTGCGTGAGCGCGGTTCAGTGGTGCCTGGGCGCGAGGACGTGCGGCGGAGCGAGGGGAGGGTGACGCGGTGTGGTGGAGGTGAAGTCACGCGGGGAATGCTGCTCGAACGCCCTCAGAGCAGGCGTGAGCAGGGGAAATCCGGACAGCAGGCGGTCAGCTCAACAGGAAGAGGACCACACGCGACCGAAGTCGATGTGGGAGCGGGTGACCAGCCACTGCTGCGAATACATGGGGCCAGTGGAACAGGCATCCGGGTGCGCGTCAACCGAGATGAGACAAGCCGCTCAGATCGTGGACAGGCTTGACAACGCGCCGTGTTCACCGCTTATCTCGGAGGCGGACCGGCGCTGAGGGGCCCGTTCCGTGTGGTTTTCCGGTGTGAAGGTACGCCCCGTGTTCGATCTCAGCATCCACGGAGCCCTCGCATGCCCCCGCAGACCGATCTGCTGCCTCCCTCGTCCTCCGCGCCCCCCGTCAAGAACGACGGCGACAGTACGGTCCCCCGCATCGTCCCCGTACGCCGAACGGGCCGCTGGACAGCGGCTGTTGCCGTACTCGTCCTCCTCGCACTGGCGCTGAACTCGGTCATCCGCAACGAGGCCTTCGAGTGGGACGTCGTCGTCTCCTACTTCGCCACCGTCTCCGTCCTGCGCGGGCTCTGGCTCACCCTGTGGCTCACCGCGGTCGTCATGGTGCTCGGCTTCGCGCTCGGGGCGCTCCTCGCCGTCCTGAGGCTCTCCGGCAACCCCGTGCTCCAGGCGGTGAGTTGGGGGTACGTCTGGCTCTTCCGGTCCACCCCGATCCTGGTCCAGCTGCTGTTCTGGTTCAACATCGGCGCCCTCTACCCGCAGATCCTCGGCGTCAACACCGTCACCCTCATGGGCCCGGTCACCATCGCCGTCATCGGGCTGACCCTGCACGAGGCCGCGTACGCCGCCGAGGTCGTCCGCGGCGGCATCCTCTCCGTCGAACGCGGCCAGATCGAGGCCGCCCAGTCCCTGGGGCTCGGCCCCTGGCGGCGCTTCCGGCGGATCGTGCTGCCGCAGGCGATGCGCTCCATCGTCCCGCCGGCCGGGAACATGCTGATCGGCACCCTCAAGGGCACCTCGATCGTCAGCATCATCGCCGTGCAGGACCTGCTCTACTCCGTCCAGCTCGTCTACCACCGCACCTACCAGGTCATCCCGCTGCTCCTCGTCGCCACCATCTGGTACGCGCTCGTCACCTCGCTGCTGAGCATCGGCCAGCGCTATGTGGAGCGCTACTACGCCCGCGGTACGGCGGGTGCCCGATGAGCACCGCACCCACCCTGGTGGTGATCGGCGGCGGCCCGCGCGGCACCGGCGTCATCGAGCGCATCGCCGCCAACGCCCTTGAGCTGTACGGGGATCTGCCCCTGGACATCCACCTCGTCGACCCCTACCCGGCCGGCGGCGGACGGATCTGGCGGCCGGACCAGTCGCCGCTGCTCTGGATGAACTCCATGGCCGAGGACGTCACCATGTTCACCGACGAGACGGTGGAGCTGGCCGGACCGGTCGTCGCGGGGCCCGCCCTGCACGCCTGGGCCGAGGACGTCCGCGCCGGACGCGTCACCCCCGACGCCGAGCCCGCCGTTCTCGCGGAGATACGCGGCCTCACCGGCCAGGACTTCCCCAGCCGGCGGCTCCAGAGCGCCTATCTGCGCTGGACCTACGAGCGCGCCCTGGCGGCTCTGCCACCCTCGATCACCGTGCACGAGCACCGCACCACCGCTCTCTCCGTCACCGGCCCGCGCGGCTCCCGCCAGCGCGTGAGGCTGAAGGACCGCACCGAGCCGCTCCTCGCCGACCTCGTCGTCCTGACCGTCGGCCACCTGGACGCCGAACAGGAGCCGGAGCAGGCCGAGTTGAGCGACTTCGCGGCACGGCACGGGCTGATCCACCTGCCGCCCGACTTCACCGCCGACACCGACCTCACCGCACTGCCCGCCGGCGAACCGGTCATCGTCCGCGGCTTCGGCCTCGCCTTCATCGACCTGATGGTCCTGCTCACCGAGGGGCGCGGCGGACGTCACGAGAACGGGGTCTACGTGCCGTCGGGGCGCGAGCCCGTGCTGTACGTGGGATCGCGGCGCGGGGTCCCGTACCACTCGAAGATCGGCTACACCTGGACCGGCGAACGCCCGCCGCTGCCGCGCTACTTGACCCCGGCATGGGCGGATGAGCTGCTGAGCCGGCCCGGGCCGCTCGACTTCCGGCGCGATGTGTGGCCACTGGTCGCCAAGGAGCTCGGCCACGCCCACTACCACCGGCTGTTCACCGCCCACCCCGGGCGCACCACCCTGGACCCCGAGGTCTTCGACGCGAAGTACGCCGCCGCCGACCCCGGCAGCCCCGAGCTGGCCGACCTCGTCGCCGGTGCCGTACCCGACCCCGCCGACCGGCTGGACCTGGACGCGCTCGACCGGCCGCTGGACGGGGTGACGTACGAGAGCGGCGAGGCGCTCCAGGAAGGGCTGCGCGACTACATCACCGCTGACCTGACCCGCCGTCACGACCCGGACCACAGCACGGATCTCGCCGTCTTCCTCGGGCTGCTCTCCGCCTACGCGCAGCTCATCCGGCTCGGCGACATCGGCAACTGGTGGCACGGCTTCTTCAGCTACCTCGCCTCCGGACCGCCGGGCCCCCGCCTGGAACAGCTCCTCGCCCTCTCCCGGGCCGGCGTCGTCCGCTTCCTCGGCGGCTCCGTCACCGTCGAGGCCGACGAGGAGCGCGGCGTCTTCCGGGCGAGCGCCGCCACCGTGCCCGGCGAGCACATCGAGGCCCGCGCCCTGGTGGAGGCCCGCCTCCCGGACCCCTCGCTCCGGCACACCGCCAGCCCGCTGCTGCGCACCCTGTACGAGGGCGGGGCTGCCGTCACCGACACGGGCCTGCTCTCCGTGGACCCGGGCGACAGCCGCATCGTGGACCGCGAGGGGCGCCCGCACCCGCGCCGCTTCGCGCTCGGTCCGTTCACCACGGCACGCAACAGCGGCGCCTTCACCCGCCCCCGTACGGGCGGACCCGCCTTCCGGCAGAACGACGCGGCCGCCCGCGCCGCGCTCACCTTCCTGCGCGACCTCTCCTGTAGCGGCCGGATCGCCTCCTGAGACCCCCACCCGCGCTCGTTCCCCTACCGCCACCGCCACCGCTCCCAAGGATCCCGCCATGTCGCTGACCAGCGATCCACCCATCGATCCAGCCGCCGGAACCACCGACGGCCCGCCCGCCGAGAAGGCCGTCGGAAAGGCCGCCGACCCCGGTACCGACTACGGAGAGCTGACCGTCGTCCCGGCCCGCCACCCCTGGCGCTGGGTCGCCATCGCCGTGACCGCGGTCCTGGTCGCCCAGTTCATCAACGGCCTTGTCACCAACCCCGGTTGGGAGTGGGACGTCTTCGCGCAGTTCTTCTCCGCGCCGGTCATCCTCAAGGCCGTCTGGCTCACCCTCCAGCTGACCGTCTACGGCACGGTCCTCGGCTTCGCGCTCGGTATCGTGCTGGCGTTCATGAGGCTGTCGGCCAGCCCGTTCCTGCGGACGGTGGCGTACGGATACATCTGGGCGTTCCGCTCGATCCCGCTCATCGTGCAGCTGCTGTTCTGGTTCAACCTGGCTTATCTGTACAAGGAGTTGCAGTTCGGCATCCCGTTCGGGCCGGGCTTCTTCACCTTCGACACGATGAACCTGGTCGGCGCGGTGAGCGCGGCCGTCCTCGGCCTCGCGCTGCACCAGGCGGCGTACGCGGCGGAGATCGTGCGCGGTGGCGTACTCGCCGTCGGCAGCGGCCAGTTGGAGGCGGCGTCCGCCCTCGGCATACCCAAGCTCCGGCAGCTGCGCCGGATCGTGCTGCCGCAGGCGATGCGCTCGATCCTGCCCAACGCGGCCAACGAGATCATCTCGCTGTTCAAGGGCACCTCGATCGTCTCCGTCATGGCGATCGGCGAACTCTTCTACCAGGTCCAGGTCGTCTACGGCCGCAGCGGCCGGGTCGTCCCCCTGCTGATGGTCGCCACCGCCTGGTACATCATCCTGACCACCGCCCTCTCGATCATCCAGTACTACGTCGAACGTCACTACGCAAAGGGGGCCGTGCGATGAGCGCAACCGTCGAAGCCATGGTCGAGATCCGCTCCGTGCACAAGAACTTCGGCTCCCTGGAGGTGCTGCGCGGCGTCGACCTGTCGGTACGGCCCGGCGAGGTCACCGTCATCCTCGGCCCCTCCGGCTCCGGCAAGTCCACCCTGCTGCGCACCATCAACCACCTGGAGAAGGTCGACCAGGGCTGGATCAGCGTGGACGGCACCCTCGTCGGCTACCGCAGGGACGGCAACAAGCTCTACGAACTCCGCGAGCGCGAGGTGCTGCGCCAGCGCACCAAGATCGGCTTCGTCTTCCAGAACTTCAACCTCTTCCCGCACCTGACCGTGCTGGAGAACATCATCGAGGCGCCCGTCTCCGCGCTGCGCCGCCCCCGCAAGGAGGCCGTCGAGTCGGCGGAGAAGCTGCTCGCCCGGGTCGGTCTCGCCGACAAGGCCTCCTCCTACCCCGCCCAGCTCTCCGGCGGCCAGCAGCAGCGCGTCGCCATCGCCCGCGCCCTGGCGCTGGAGCCCAAGCTGCTCCTCTTCGACGAGCCGACGTCCGCCCTCGACCCGGAGCTCGTCGGCGAGGTCCTCGACGTCATCAAGGACCTGGCGCACGGCGGCACCACGATGATCGTCGTCACCCATGAGATCGGCTTCGCCCGTGAGGTCGCCGACACCGTCGTCTTCATGGACGACGGCCGGATCGTCGAGCAGGGCCGGCCCGCCGACGTGCTGGACCACCCGACCCAGGAGCGCACCCGAGCGTTCCTGTCCAAGGTTCTCTGAACCGCTCCGAGGCTCGTAGAACCGCCTTCATGTCCCTTTCATCCGCATCATTCGCAAGGAGTACGTACGTGTCCGTCCGCCGCAGCATCACCCTCACCATCGCCACGCTCACCGCCACCGGACTGCTCACCGCCTGCGGCAACCCCGACGCCTCCACCGACGTGGCGGCGCCCAAGGGCAAGAAGGACACCGGGATCAACATCAGTCCCGACCAGGACCGGCTCAGAGGCAAGAAGGTCGACGCCATCGCCGCCCTCGTACCCGAGGACATCCGCAAGCGCGGCACCCTGAGGATCGGGGCCAGCGCCGACGCCGTGCCGCCGCTGGGCTTCTTCGCCACCGACGACAAGACCCGGATCGGCTCCGAGATCGACATCGCCACCCTCCTCGTCGACACCCTCGGCCTCAAGCCGGACTTCGGACAGGTCTCCTGGGAGAACCTCTTCGTCGGCCTGGACAGCTCCAAGTTCGACGCGGTCCTCTCCAACGTCACCGTGACCGAGGAACGCAAGGAGAAGTACGACTTCGCCACCTACCGGCTCGACAACATCGCCTTCGAGGCGAAGAAGGGCTCCGGCTGGAAGGTGAACGGCCCCGAGGACGTCGCGGGCAAGACGATCTCGGTCTCCTCCGGCACCAACCAGGAGAAGATCCTCGTCGAGTGGAGCGAGGAGAACGTCAAGGCCGGCCGCAAGCCCGTCGACATCAAGTACTTCCAGAAGGAGAACGACTACTACCTGGCCCTCCAGTCGGGCCGTATCGACCTCCACCTCGGCCCGAGCCCGTCCGCCGCGTACCACGTCGAGTCCGCCGGCCAGAGCGAGATCGTCGGGCAGATCTCCGGGGCCGGCGGCGGCCTCCAGGGCAAGATCGCCGCGACCACCAAGAAGGACAGCGGCCTGGTCAAGGCCTACGCCGCCGCCATCGACCACATCATCGAGGACGGCTCGTACGGCAAGGTCCTGGAGCGCTGGGGGCTGACCGGCGAGGCCGTGGAGAAGTCCGAGATCAACCCGCCCGGCCTGCCCAAGTCCACGAGCTGATCCGGGGCAACCCTCCAGGGGCCTCGCCCAGCCGATGACCACCAGGGTGTCCGGCCCCGACCGCCGGACACCCCTGGGCCTGTCGTCGAACTGCCGCCTGCGGCGCGACGCCAGGCCCTGGGCGAGGCCCCCGCCCGACCGTCGACCCGAGAGGTCCCGCAATGTCCGCCCGTACCCCCCTCCACCTGGCCGCCGAGATCGGCGGCCCGCCGCACTACGACGCCGGCCACTACCTCCGCCTCGCCAAGCTCGCCGAAGGCGGCGCACTCGACTACGTCACCCTCGGCGACTCCTTCGCCCGCCCCGGGCTCGACGCGCTCGCGGTCCTCGCCCGCGTCGCGCCCGCCACCGACCGCATCGGGCTCGTCCCGACCGTCACCACCACCCACACCGAGCCCTTCCACGTCTCCTCGGCGGTCGCCTCCCTGGACTGGGTCAGCAACGGCCGGGCCGGCTGGCACGCCGACGTCTCCACCACCGAGGCGGAGGCCCGGCTCTTCGGCAGACGCCCCGCCGCCCCGCCCGCCGCCCTGTGGCAGGAGGCCGGAGAGGTCGCCGACGTCTCCGCGCGGCTCTGGGACAGCTGGGAGGACGACGCGGAGATCCGGGACACCGCGACCGGACGCTTCATCGACCGGGACAAGCTGCACTACGTCGACTTCGAGGGCTCCACCTTCACCGTGAAGGGCCCCGCCATCGTGCCGCGCCCGCCCCAGGGCAGGCCCGTCACCGTCATCGACGCCGTCGGCGCCCCGTCCAAGGAGGCCGCCGCCCGGCACGCGGACGTCATCCACATCCGCGCCACCAGCCCCGAGCAGGCGGCCGCGCTCCGGGACGAACTGCGCGCCAGGGCCTCGGCCCACGGGCGGGACCCCGACGCGCTGCGGGTCCTGGTCGCGCTCACCGTCGACCTCGGGGACGCCGAGAGCGCTCCCGAACCCGGACTGGAGAGCGGACCCCAACTCGCCGGGCGCGGAACCTACTTCCGGGGCGGCCCGGTCGACCTCGCCGACCTCATCGCCCAGTGGCACCGGTCGGGCGCGGCCGACGGCTTCCACCTCACGCCCATCACCCCCGAGCGCGACCTCGAAAGGATCGTCAACGGCACCGTGGCCCTCCTCCAGCACCGCAGCCTCTTCCGCACCTTCCATCCCGGCGGAACCCTGCGCGAGCACCTGGGGCTCGCCCGCCCCGCCAGCCGCTACGCGCGCGCCGAAACCGCGTCGAAGGAGGCCTGACCGTGCCCCGCACCATGCATCTGGCCGCGCACTTCCCGGGCGTCAACGCCACCACCGTGTGGGCCGACCCCCGCTCCCGCAGCCAGA
Organism: Streptomyces cyaneofuscatus; assembly: GCF_000718135.1. Lineage (GTDB taxonomy): Bacteria > Actinomycetota > Actinomycetes > Streptomycetales > Streptomycetaceae > Streptomyces > Streptomyces cyaneofuscatus. The sequence continues at coordinate 74,175 of NZ_JOEM01000016.1, forward strand.
TCGACTTCTCGTCCTTCGTCCATCTGGCCAGGACGGCGGAGCGCGGCAAGTTCGACTTCTTCTTCCTCGCCGAGGGGCTGCGGCTGCGCGAGCACAACGGCCGCATCCACGACCTCGACGTCGTCGGCCGCCCCGAGTCGCTGACCGTGCTCAACGCGCTGGCCGCCGTCACCGAACGGCTCGGCTTCGCCGCCACCGTCAACGCCACCTTCAACGAGCCCTACGAACTGGCCCGCCGCCTCGCCACCCTCGACCACCTCAGCGCGGGACGCGCCGCCTGGAACGTGGTGACCTCCTCCGACGCCTTCACCGGGGAGAACTTCCGCCGGGGCGGCTATCTGGACCGGGCCGACCGCTACACCCGGGCCGCCGAGTTCGTCGCCACCGCCCGCGAGCTGTGGGACTCCTGGACCCCGGGCGGCGAGTCACGGCCCTTCGCGCACGAGGGGAAGCAGTTCACCATCTCCGGCGAGTTCACCGTGCCGCGCTCCCCGCAGGGCCACCCGGTGGTGATCCAGGCCGGGGACTCCGGCGAGGGCCGGGAGTTCGCCGCCTCCGCCGCCGACATCATCTTCACCCGGCACGGCACCCTGGAGGCGGGCCGCGACTTCTACGCCGACGTCAAGGCCCGGCTCGCCGCGTACGGGAGGCAGCCCGACGACCTCAAGATCATGCCCGGGGTCACCGTGGTGGTCGGCGACAACGACGCCGAGGCGCAGGAGCGCGCGTACGAGATCCGCCGCCAGCAGGTCTCCCCGCAGAACGCGATCCTCGCCGCCGAGCAGCTCTGGGGCACCGACCTCTCCGCGTACGACCCCGACGGGCCGCTCCCCGAGATCGACCCCGTCCTCGACTCCGGCCTCGTCAAGGGCAGGGTGCTGCACGGGGACCCGTTCGCCGTCGTCGCCCGCTGGCGCGCGATCGCCGAGGCCAAGGGGCTTTCCCTGCGGCAGACGGTGATCGAGACGACCACCCGGCAGTCGTTCATCGGCTCGCCGCAGACGGTCGCGGCGGAGCTGACCGCGTTCGTCGACGAGCGGGCGGCCGACGGCTTCATCCTCGTACCGCATCTCACCCCGGGCGGTCTGGACGACTTCGTCGACCGGGTCGTCCCGCTCCTCCAGGAGAGCGGAGCATTCCGCTCCGAATACTCCGGCTCCACGCTGCGGTCGCACCTCGGCCTGGCGGAGCCGGTGTGGAAAGGTTGATCGCATGAGCACGGACGCACAGCAGGACCAGCAGGCCGGGGAGCCGGACGCCGCACAGGACTGGCAGCGGTGGCACGAGGAGCGCGTCCTCGCGGTCGCGGCCCCCTACGGCCCGCTCTCGCTGACCGGAACCCACTGGCTCTCCGATCACCCGGAAGGGCGAATTCCGGCCGTCCCGGGGCAGTGGCGCGAGGACGGCGACGAGGTGGTGCTGACCGCCACCGCCGAGGACGGCATCGTTGTCGACGGCAAGCCGCTGACCGGCGAGGTCCGGCTCTCCGCGGACCGCGGCCCCATCGACGACTCCCGGGTGGCGCAGGGCGAGCGGCGGCTGGTGGTGCTCCGCCGCGAAGGGCTCTGGGCCGTACGGGACTTCGACCCGGCCGCACCCTCGCGGCACGCCTTCTCGACCATCGACGCGACCCCGTACGACCCGGACTGGGCGCTGCCGGGGACCTTCCGTCCGTACGCCGAGGAGCGGGCCGTACGGGTGCCCAACGCCGACGGGGTCGAGCGGGGTCTCGGGCTCGGCGGGGAGATCGCCTTCACGGTGGCCGGGGACGAGCACACGCTCCAGGTCGCCGTCGAGCCGGACGGCTCGCTCTGGGCCGTCTTCGCCGACGCCACCAGCGGGAACGGCAGCTACCGCTTCCGCTTCCTGCGCCCCGGTCCGCCCGCCGCCGACGGCAGGGTGAACGTCGACTTCAACCGCGCGCTGCTGCCGCCGTGCGCCTTCGCCGATCACTTCATCTGCCCCTTCCCGCCCCCGGGCAACACCCTCACCGTGCCGGTCCCGGCGGGGGAGCGGAACCGCCTGGACGCCTGAGCCGCGATCCCTGTACGACACCCCGGCCCCCGGCAGCCCGAGCGCTGCCGGGGGCCGGGGTGCGGGTGGGGCGTGGGTGGCCGAAAGGCATGCTTGCGCCGCCTGTCCGGACCCCTCGATACTCCCGTCAGCGATTGTCAGGGGCACGGCAACTCCGGAATCCGGACAGGCCCCCGACTGCGCCTCACGGGCCCGCCACCCCACAGGAGGGCCCCCGATTCCCCTCGGAGGAACCCGAAGTGAGGATCAAGCGCACCAACCCCCGCCACAACCAGGCGAGACGCGTCCGGACCACGGCCGTCCTCGCCGGACTCGCCGCCGTCGCGGCGTTCACCGTCCCCACCGCCAGTGCCGAACCCACCGGTACGTTCAGCGCCACCCAGCTGTCCTCCGCGAGTGACGCCGTGCTCGGCGCCGACATCGCGGGGACCGCCTGGAACATCGACCCGAAGACCAACCGCCTCCTGGTCACCGTGGACAGCACGGTCACGCAGGCGGAGATCGCGCAGATCAAGAAGGCCGCGGGCGCCAACGCCTCCGCCCTCACGATCGAGCGCACGCCCGGCACGTTCAACAAGCTGATCTCCGGCGGCGACGCGATCTACTCCAACACCGGACGCTGCTCGCTGGGCTTCAACGTCCGCAGCGGCTCCACCTATTACTTCCTGACCGCCGGCCACTGCACCAACGGCACGGGCACCTGGTACGCCAACTCCGCCCGCACCACCGTGCTCGGCAACGCCTCCGGCTCCAGCTTCCCGAACAACGACTACGGCATCGTGCGCTACACGAACACCACCATCCCCAAGGACGGCACGGTCGGCGGCCAGGACATCACCAGCGCCGCCAACGCCACCGTCGGGATGGCCGTCACCCGCCGCGGCTCCACCACCGGAACCCGCAGCGGATCGGTCACCGGCCTCAACGCCACCGTCAACTACGGCGGCGGCGATGTCGTGTACGGCATGATCCGCACCAACGTGTGCGCCGAGCCCGGCGACTCCGGCGGCCCGCTCTACTCCGGCACGCGGGCGATCGGCCTCACCTCCGGCGGCAGCGGCAACTGCTCCTCCGGCGGCACGACCTTCTTCCAGCCGGTCGTCGAGGCCCTGAACGCCTACGGCGTCAGCGTCTACTGACGGGCGCACCGGGTATCCCCACCGGCGCACGGGTTCCCCGGCCCGCGCACCGGCCACGCCCGGCGCTGTCCGTACATATGAGCCCCCGTCCGGAATTCCGGACGGGGGCTCCCGCGCGCCCCCCGGCTCTTGAGAAGATGTCGCGACGACCGGTCGCACGCGAAGCGCCGACACCAGGGGGTCCCAGCTCCGTGAATCGCATCGGAATCACCGGTCACCGCTCCATCCCCGACGGTGCCAGGACCCACGTCCTGGCCGGTCTGCGCGCGGCCCTGTGCGGACTCGACGGGGCCACCGAGGCCCTCTCCAGCCTGGCCGTCGGCGCGGACCAGCTCTTCGCCGGCCTCGCCCTCGACTGCGGCGCCAAGCTGACGGTGGTCATCCCCAGCGGCGACTACGAGGCCTGCTTCGAGTCCACCGCCGACCTCGCCCGCTACCGGCTCCTCAAGTCCCGCGCCGCCCAGGAGGTCCGGCTGGACTTCCCGCACTCCACCGACGAGGCGTACTACGCGGCCGGCGCCTACATCGCCGACCACTGCGACCTGCTGCTCGCCGTCTGGGACGGCCGACCGGCCCGGGGCCTCGGCGGCACCGGCGACATCGTGGACTACGCCCGTACGCTCGGCCGCCCGGTCACCGTCATCTGGCGGGACGGTGTGGAGCGGGGATGACTCGCGCTTGACGGCGCGTCACGTACGGTGCCGCACCAGCCAGTCCGTGTGCTCCGGCGAGACGATCCGCTCGGTCTCGAACACCGCCACCGGCCACTGCCGCTCGGTGAGCGTGGTCTCCATCGCCGCCTGCATCGACTCCAGGTCGTCCTCCACCAGGGAGTGCGCGGAGATCAGCGGATGGTGGCGGCGCAGCTCGTTCCAGGCGAGACAGGCCGCCGCGGCCGCCGACAGCACCCCGGTCAGCCCGAGGGAGCGCCCCACCCCGAAGGTCTGCGCCACGCTCAGCGCCAGCGCCGGCAGGGTCAGCGCGACGATGGCCCCGGACCAGACGAGCGCGCCGCGCCGGGAGACCAGCCGCCGTCTGCGGTACCACCGCCGCTGCTCGATGAGCCGGTCCCGTACATAGGTCTCCTTGCGTACGGTGAAGGCCTTGTCCCGTAACTCCCGCATGGATTCCGTGATGACCGCCCCGTCGGCGTCCGTCATCACCTCACGCGGATCGGCCCAGCCCACTTTCCTCAGTTCCTGGAGCCCTTCCTCCAGCCGGTTGGCGAAGAGCGCCTCGGGGTGGTGGGTCGCGCTCTCGAAAGGCGAGCCGTGGACCGCGTAGCGCCAGCAGAGGGACTTGATGAACTCCGCCGCCGAGCGGTTGAGTTGCCAGTGCGACTTCGCTTTGCGGCGCGAGGCGAGGTAGGTCGTGAACAGGACACCCAGGTACGCCAACACCGCTGCGCCGTACAGAAGTTGGACGGCGAGACCGTCCTCGGCGTGCCAGGGGAGGGCCGCGGGCACCGTGCCCGCCACGAGCAGCGCCAGCTGGACCCTGGTGGTGTTCACGGCCTCACGCTGGCGGGACACCGCGATGGCGTCCGTACGGTGGAAGAGGGCGGGCAGGTCGGCGTTCCTGAAGACCATGCTCTGAAGAGGTCCGGGAATCGCCGTCATGTTCACTCCCGTATCCCATGTAGTCGGGGCTCCGTTGTCGGAATGAAAGGTTCCGGACCATTTGGAGCAGTCCCGTATGTCACTCGGCTTACGAGGGTGCGACACGAGTTGCACACCTAGGTCATGAGAGTAAAGTCGTGCCGCCAGGCACTGCAATGGTGCAACTGCCGGTGTTGTCCCCCTGACCGGAACGAGCCCCCCTAGGACGGCCGTGAAGACCTACGAATCATCCCCTCTCTTCGCTGATGCGAAGACGCGCCGTGTGCCGCTCGCCAAGATCGACATTTCCGGTGGCGCCGCCGCCCGGAAGCTTGCGCGAGTGATCCCCACGGCCGCCGGCCGCCCCTCTCGGATTTCCACCTTCAACTCGGCTCTCTGAGGCGCTCCGCACGGTCGCATTTCGGTGCGGAACGCTGGACTAGACTGACGGAATGACAGGACCCGCGGTCCCATTCCGCGAAATCGTTCTGAAGGTTCACAGCAGGTGCGATCTGGCCTGCGACCATTGTTATGTCTACGAACATGCTGATCAGAGCTGGCGAACCCGGCCGAAGACGATCTCTGACCATGTTGTTTCCCGGACGGCTCGACGCCTGGCCGAACACGCCAGGACCCACGCCCTGCCCTCCGTGACAGTGATCCTGCACGGAGGGGAGCCCTTGCTCGCCGGACCGGCCCGACTGCGCCGCGTCTGCGAGGAGTTCACCTCGGCCCTCGCGGGCATCGCCGAGCTGGATCTGCGTATCCACACCAACGGCCTCCAGCTGAGCCCCCGTTACCTCGACCTGTTCGACGAGTTCGACGTCAAGGTGGGCATCTCCCTCGACGGCGACCGCGCCGCCAACGACCGTCACCGCCGCTACGCCGACGGGCGCAGCAGCCACCCCCTGGTCCTCAAGGCCGTGGAGCTGCTCCGGCAGGACCGCTACCGCCATCTCGATCTCGGCCTCCTGTGCACGATCGACATCGCCAACGACCCGGTCGCCGTCCTCGACGCGCTCACCGGACTCGAACCGCCGCTCATCGACTTCCTCCTCCCGCACGCCACCTGGGACGAGCCGCCGCCGCGCCCGGACGGATCCCCCACCGCGTACGCCGAGTGGCTCCTCACCGTCTTCGACCGCTGGCAGGAGCAGGGGCGCCCGGTGCCGGTCCGCCTCTTCTCCTCGGTGCTCTCCACCCTGAGCGGCGGCCCCAGCCTCACCGAGTCCCTCGGGCTCGCCCCCACGGACCTGGTCGTCGTCGAGACCGACGGCCAGCTGGAACAGGTGGACTCCCTCAAGAGCGCCTACGAAGGCGCCGCGGCCACCGGGTTCGACGTCTTCACCCACAGCTTCGACGAGGTCGCGGCGCACCCCGGGGTCCGGGCGCGCCAGCTCGGCCTGGCCGGCGTCAGCGAGACCTGCCGCCGCTGCCCCGTCGTACGCTCGTGCGGCGGCGGGCTCTACACCCACCGCTACCGCTCGCCGGGCGGCTTCGACCACCCGTCCGTCTACTGCGCCGACCTGGCCGCGCTGATCCGGGGCATCGAGGACCGGACTGCCGCCGCCACCGAGTCGCCCGCCGTCCGCGATCCCGACGAGCTGCTCGCCGCCCAGCAGGATCTGACCCGCACCCTGCTCGCCGCCCTCCACGACGGCCTCGACGGCAGGGGCGGGGAGGCCTGGGAGACGGCGTGGGCGCTGGCCGCCGAGGTCGAGAGCGACCCGGCCGGGCAGGCGGCCCTCGACCTGGTCCTCGCCCACCCCTACACCCGCACCTGGCTGGTGGACGTCCTGGCGGCGGTACGGGCCGGCCGGCCGGTGGAAGGCCCCCCGGTGGAGCGGCTCGCCGCCACGGTGGCCGCCGCCGCCGTGCACGCCGGGCTCGGCCTGGCCGTCCCGGTGGTCCACCGCGACGGCCGCCTCTTCCTGCCGACGCTCGGGGAGGTCCGGGCCGGCGAGGCGGGGGGGACGGGCACGGCTCTGGTGCGGGCCGAGGGCGAGGGGTTCACCGTTCACACCGAAGGGGGCGCGCTGCGTATCGCGCGGGGCGAGGGGGAGGGGCCGTACTGGTCGCCCGTACGCCGCCTCGCGGCCGGGGGGCCCGGGGCCGTACGGGCGACCGACGGCCCCGGTCCCGTCCCCACCCCCGTACTGGACGATCTCGATCCGTACCGCGCCTGCTTCGACACGCCCGCAGCCCAGCGGCTCTCCCCGTCGGCCGCCGATGCCTGGTCCGTCTCCCTCGCGGCCGCCTGGGAGCTGCTGGCCGAGACCGTGCCGGAGCAGGCGGCCGAGGCGGCGGCCGTCCTCACCACGCTCACCCCGCTCGCCGGGGGCGCGCCGGTCCAGGAGGGCCGCCACGGGTACGGGGCGCTGGGCATCGCGGCCGGGGGTGACGCCCACACCCTGGCGACCGCCCTGCTGCGCGGGTTCCGGCGGACGAAACTACGGGCCCTGGCCGAGGTCACGGACCTGTACGCGTCGGACGGTTCCTGGGATCATCGGATGCCCTGGCGGGAGGAGCGGGAGGGGCCCGTTCCGTTCTCCCGGCTGCTCTCGGAAACGTACGAACGGGTCGGGCTCGGCCTCTTCGCACCACGGTTCCTCGCCGGGGTCCCGCAAGCGCTCGACATGATCGAAGAGGCGGCCGAAACGACCGTCGACGGAAAGCAATTGCTCGCCGTGATGCGTAAAGAGATCAACGGTACACACGGGACATCCGGGAGGAACGGTTGCAAGACCGATGTGGAGCGCGCCGCAATGCGGTGAACAGGGGAACGCCTGACTGAAAAATGGCGTTCAATGACCGAACGGCAGGGGGGTGGAGTGCAGTCCGCTCCGGAATGATGAATTCGCTCGCATTTCCTTTCCTCCTCCTCGGATGCGAGTGCTCACACAGGACGGGGGTCGTGTGCACGCATCGACGCAGCAGCGAGCGGCGGACCATCGACCGTACTTCTTTCTGAGCTACGCCCACACGCCGGGCCACGGCAGCGGAACGGACCCCGATATGTGGGTCGAACGCCTTTTCCGTGACCTGTGCGGCCATGTGCTGGCCATGACGGACCTTCCCGCAGGCGCGTCCCCCGGCTTCATGGACCGCGAGATACGCTCCGGCGAGGGCTGGTCGGAACGGCTCGGCGAAGTCCTCGCCACCTGCCGGGTCTTCGTCCCGCTGTTCTCGCCGCGCTACTTCGCCAGCGAGATGTGTGGCAAGGAGTGGCACGCCTTCGAGCAGCGCGCCATCCACCACCGGGCCCGCTCCAACCAGCCCGCCGAGGCGATCGTCCCGGCCCTGTGGGTGCCGGTACCGCCGAGCCAACTCCCGGGCTCGGCCGAGCGGTTACAGTTCAACCACCGCGACTTCGGGGACCGGTACGTCACCGACGGGCTCTACGGCCTCATCAAGCTCAGACTCTTCGCCCAGGAATACGAACGGGCCGTCTACGAACTGGCCAAGCGCATCGTCCGCGTCGCCGACACCGTCCGCATCGACACCGGCAGACCCGTCGACTACCGTCTCGCCCCCAGCGCCTTCGGCTCCCCCAGCAGCGGGGTCGGCGCCCCCCGGCCGATGCGGATCACCATCGCCGCACCCACCCGCCACGACCTGCCCGACGGGCGCATCGGCGACTACTACGGCGACCACCCGCAGGACTGGAACCCCTACCATCCGGCCGCCGCCCGCCCGCTCGCCTATGTCGCCGAGGAGCTGGTGCGCTCGCTCAACTACCAGGCCCAGATCACCTCGTTCGACGAGGAGTCGGGCCGGCCCGAGGGGAAGTCCCCGCCCACCACCCCCGAGATCCTCCTCGTCGACCGCTGGGCCCTCCAGGACGAGGACCGCCGCCGCAGGCTCGCCGCCTTCGACGCGGAGGACCGGCCCTGGGTGACCATGGTCGTGCCGTGGAGCCGCGAGGACCACCAGAGCCGGGCGGCGGAGGCCGAACTGACCGAGAAGCTCGAAGCGACCATGCCGGCCAAGATGCGCCACGGACGGACCTTCTGCCGCGCCGCGGCCAGGGGGGTGCCCACGATGGAGGCGTTCGGCCAGATCCTGCCCCAGGTCGTCGAGGTCGCCGCCCAGCAGTACCTCAAGCACGCGAAGGCCTACCCGCCGGTCACCGGCGGAGGGCACGGCGAACGGACCCGGCTGACGGGACCCATGGGCCACACCAGCTACACACCCGACCCGCACGACCCTGCGACGGAAGCGGAGGACCTATGAGTGCCGGTCGTGACGGGCGCATCGTCACCTTCTACTCCTACAAGGGCGGCACGGGGCGCACCATGGCCCTGGCCAACACCGCCTGGATCCTCGCCGCCAACGGCAAGCGGGTGCTGGCCGTCGACTGGGACCTGGAGGCACCCGGACTCCACCGGTTCTTCCACCCCTTCCTCGACCCCGCCACCCTCGGCGCCACCACCGGCGTGATCGACCTGATCACCGAGTACGCCTGGGCCGCGACCAGCCCCGCCCAGCGCGCGGAGGACTGGCACCGCGACTACGCCCGCATCCAGCCGCACGCCGTATCGCTGACCCCGGAGGCGCTCGGCTGGGAGTTCCCGCAGGGCGGCACCCTCGACTTCGTCTCCGCCGGACGGCAGAACCGCGAGTACAGCGCGACCGTCTCCACCTTCGACTGGGACAACTTCTACGACCGGCTCGGCGGCGGCCACTTCTTCGACGCGCTGCGCGAGGACATGAAGGCCAACTACGACTACGTCCTCATCGACAGCCGGACCGGCCTCAGCGACATCGCCGACATCTGCACCGTCCACCTCCCAGACGTCCTCGTCGACTGCTTCACCCTCAGCGACCAGTCCATCGACGGCGCGGCCTCCGTCGCCCGCCAGATCGCCGAGCGCTACACCGGCCGGCCCATCTCCATCTTCCCCGTCCCCATGCGCATCGACGAGGGCGAGAAGGAGAAGGCGGACGCCGGACGGGCCCTGGCCCGGCTCAAGTTCGACCGGCTGCCCCGCGACCTGTCCGGCGACGAACTCACCGCCTACTGGGGCGCGGTGGAGATCCCCTACCGCCCGTACTACGCGTACGAGGAGACGCTGGCCACCTTCGGCGACGAGGCCGGGCTCACCAACTCCCTCCTCTCCGCCTTCGAGCGGCTCGCCGCCGTCATCACCGACCGCGAGATCACCTCGATGCCCCCGGTCGGCGAAGAGGTACGCCTGCGGATCCGCGACGCCTTCACCCGGCGCCGGCCCGCCCTGCCCGCCGACCTCTTCCTCAGCTATGTGGCGGAGAACCGGATGTGGGCCGACTGGATCGAATCGGTCCTCACCCGGGCCGGGTTCCGGGTCGTCCCGCGCGACGTCTCCGCCGAACCGGTCTCCCCGGAACCGGCGGTCACCCCCGCGAGCGCCGCCCGTACCGTGGTGCTGCTCTCCAGCGCCTACCTCAAGTCGCAGCGCGCGGTCGACCTCTGGGAGCGAGCCGTCGCCGAGGACCCGGGCGGCGGCCGGCGTCAGCTGCTGCCGCTGCGCGTCGGGGACGTACGGCTGTCCGCCCCGTACATCGACCGGAACCCGGTCGATCTCTTCCGGCTGGACGAGGTGCACGCCACCACCGCCCTGATGCGCGCCCTGGACCGGCCGGTGCAGCCCGCCGACGGGGTCTCGCCCGGACCGCGCTTCCCCGGCACCGTCCCGAGGATCTGGAACGTACCGCCCCGCAACCCGGGATTCACCGGCCGCTCCCTCGTCCTGGAGCGGATGCGCGACCAGCTCGGCGGCGGCATGGCCGTCGTCCTGCCGCAGCCCCAGACCCTGTACGGACTCGGCGGCGTCGGCAAGACCCAGGTCGCCCTGGAGTACGTGCACCGCTTCATGGCCGACTACGACCTGGTCTGGTGGATATCGTCCGAGCAGGGCGACGACGTGGTCGCCGCGCTCGCCGAACTCGCCGTCCGGCTCGGCGCCCAGGGCGGCGAGGACATGGCGGCCGCCTCCCAGGAAGCCGTCGACCTGCTGCGGCGCGGCGTGCCGTCGGACCGCTGGCTGCTGGTCTTCGACAACGCCGACGACCCCGAGGCGCTGCGCCGCTACTTCCCGCAGGGCGGCTCCGGCCACATCCTGGTGACCTCCCGCAACCAGAGCTGGTCCCAGCACGGGGACGCGCTGCCCGTCGACGTCTTCCTGCGGGAGGAGTCGATCGAACACCTCCAGCGCCGGGCCTCCGGGCTGACCGACGACGAAGCCGACCAGGTGGCCACCGCCCTGGGCGACCTGCCGCTCGCCGTCGAGCAGGCGGCTGCCTGGATCGCGGAGACCGCGACCCCCATCGACACCTACCTCGAACAGCTCGCCCGCCAGGCGCCCCAGGTGCTCTCCCTCAACCAGCCCGCCGGCTACCCGGAACCGGTCGCCGCGACCTGGAACATCTCCATCGCCCGGCTCAAGGAACGCTCGCCCGCCGCGGTGCGCCTCCTCCAGCTCTGCGCCTTCTTCGCCCCCGAGCCGATCTCCGCGAACCTGCTCTACAGCAAGGAGATGATCGAGGCGCTGAAGCCGTACGACTCCTCGCTCCAGGAGAAGCTGGTGCTGGGCCGGGTCATCCGGGAGATCGGCCGGTTCGCCCTGGCCAAGGTCGACCAGGTCTCCAACTCCATCCAGGTGCACCGCCTCGTCCAGGCCGTCATCAAGGCGCAGCTCTCCGAGGAGGAGCAGCGCGAGGCCCGGCACGTCGTCCACCGCATCCTGGCCGGCGCCCGGCCCGACGACGACGAGCCGATCGACAACCCGGAGACCTGGCCGCGCTTCGCCACGATCTGGCCGCACCTCGGCCCCTCCGACGCCCGCCACTGCAAGGAGCCGGAGACCCGCAGGCTCCTGATCGACCGGGTCCGCTACCTCTGGAAGCGCGGGGACGTCAGGACCGCGGGGGCGCTGGGGGAGGAGCTGCGGCAGACCTGGCTGGAGATGCTGGGCGAGCGTGACCTGCAGTACCTCTACCTCTGCTTCCACCTCTCCAACATCCTGCGCACGCGCGGGCGTTACGTGGAGGCGAAGGAACTGGACGAGTTCACCCTGGACCGCCAGCGGGAGGTGCTCGGCCCCGAGCACCCGCACACGTACATGACCACCAGCAGCCTGGCGATCGATCTGGGGCTGCTCGGGGACTACGGCCGGGCGATCGAGCTGGCCACCGAGGCCCACGACGGCTTCAGCCAGATCTTCCACGACTCGCACCCCAGGACCCTGGCGGCCGCCAACAACCTGGCCCTGAACCTGCGCAGCATCGGCCAGTACGCCCGGGCCCGCGAGATCGACCAGGACGTCTACGACCGGCGCACCGAGGTGCTCGGCGCGAAGCACCCCTACTCCCTCTCCTCCGCGATGAACCTCGCCCGCGACCTGCGCGAGGTGGGGCGGTACGAGGACTCCGTGGGCCTGCTCAGCCGCACCTACGAGAGCTTCAAGGAGACGCTCGGCCGCACCTACCCGACGACGCTGAGCGCGGCCAAGAGCCTGGCGGTGTCGCTGCGGCGGGCCGGCCGGTTCGAGGACGCCCACCGGCTGACGGTCGCCACCCGCGCCCGCTACCGGGCCAAGTACACCTCCGCCAACCCCGACTCGCTGGCCTGCGACCTCAACCTGGCGGCCGACCTGTTCGCCGCCGGGGACGCGGTCGGGGCCAGGGACACCGCCCAGGAGGTGGTCGACCAGTACATGAAGGTGCCGGGGGAGAAGCACCCGTACACCCTGGCCGCCCAGAACAACCTGGGCGTCTACCTCTCGGGGACCGGGGAGGCGGAGCGGTCGGAGAAGATCCTGACGCTGGTGGTGGCCTCGATGCGGGAGCGGTTCGGCCGGGAACATCCGAACACGCTCTTCTGCGTCATGAACCTGGCCAACGCCACGGCGGACCGCGGCGATCTGCCCCTGGTCCTGGAGACGGAACAGCGGCTGGCGACCCAGCTGACGGCGGCGCTGGGGGCCCACCACCCCGAGACCCTGGCGATGATCTCGAACATGGCGGTCACGCTGGACGCGATGGGGCGCGAGGAGGAGGCGGCACAGCTGCGGTCCGAACTGCTGGGCGAGCTGGCCCGGCAGCTCGGCGACGAGCACCCGCTGACCCAGATCGCCCGGGACGAGCGGCGCTTCCGGCGCGAACTGGAACCGCTGGCGGTGTGAGGGAGGTCCTCTCGGCAGCCTGCCCGGTCACCCCGTCGCCGTGGCGGGCAGCGGCTCGCCCGGGTCCTCCCGTTCGTCCAGCAGCCAGTTGAGGATGCGGGGGAGTACGGCGAGCGCGTCGAAGTGCGCCGCCGCCGGTTCCAGTACGGCGGTGGCGCCCGGGATCTGCCCGGCGAGCCAGCGGGAGTGGCCCACCGGCGAGAACACGTCCTTCACCCCGTGCCAGAGCAGCACCCGGCCGGTGATGTGGGCCGGGTCGAACCCCCACGGGCTGCAGAACGCGATGGCGTCGTCGATCCAGCCGTACGCCGACGTGCGCAGCCCCTCGCTGTAGTTGCGCAGCAGCATGGACCGGATCCCCGCGTCGTTGACCACCATCCGGTCGGAGTCGGTCAGCTCCCGGCGCAGATCGTCCAGGAGCCGGACCGGGTCCTGCCGGATCTGCGCCGAGCGGACGATGAAGGACTCCGCGAGAGAGTCCGGGTCGGCGGCGGCCGTGGAGTACGCGAGCACGTTGGAGGCGGCCATCCCGTCGAACCAGTCGAGACCGGCCGCGCCCCAGGGGGCCAGCGTCACCAGGGCGGCGGTACGGGTCACCCGATCGGGCAGCAGCGCCGCGCAGGCCAGCGCGTGCGGGGCCCCGCCGGAGCGGCCGACCACGGCGAACCGCTCCAGCCCCAGCGAGTCGGCGATCGCCCGGACGTCCTCGACGACATCGCTGACCCGGCGGCCCTCCTGCCGGTCGCTGCCGCCGTACCCCGGGCGGTCGTAGGTGATCAGTTGCGTACGGCGCTGATAGAGGACCATGCCGCGAGGAGCGGGCCCGAGCCGGCTGCCCGGCGTCCCATGGAGCAGGAACACCGGTCTGCCCCGGGGGTCCCCCAGCCGCTCCACCATCAGATGCCGCCCGTCCGCCGCGCGCACCCGATTGCGCACCCGCGCCTCCTCAGCTCGGTTCCCCCCGGCGTCTGCCGACCTTTCGATGATGACCCATCAGGGCGGCAACCGGCACTCCCCGTCGGTTCCTTGTCGACGGCCGGCCAGCCCTTCGTGGGGGCGAAAACCGGACAGGACTAGTCCTCACCCAGGGGCGGTCGATGGTTGCACCGAGTGTTCGCAAACGGAACCGACATGGCATGACCCGCGGTAAGTGAACATCGCGCGGGTGAAGCGTCGGTGTCGTGTGCACGTCCGGAAGTCGGCCTTGTGTGCTCCCGGCCCTGTCGGAATAGTGAGCGCCCCATCCTCCGTGTACGAGCACCCCACTTGCTCCGTGCACGGCCCCACAGGAGGTCGAAGTTGAAGCATCGACGCATATCCAGGAAGCGCGCGACGGTTGCCGGATCGGCCGTGGCCGCCCTGGTCGTAGCGGGTTTCACGTTCCAGAGTGCGAACGCCAGTGACGAAGTACCCCAGTTCACGGTCAAGACGCTCAATGCTGCCGCGGCCGGAAAGCTCGCCACCACGCTCGACCGGGACCTGGGCGCGGACGCGGCCGGCTCGTACTACGACACGAAGGCGAAGGCCCTCGTCGTGAACGTCGTCGACGAGGCCGCCGCCGAGCAGGTCCGCCAGGCGGGCGGCAAGGCCAGAGTCGTGGAGCACTCCCTCGCCGAGCTGAAGTCGGCCCGGCAGACCCTCACCGACAAGGCGACGATCCCGGGCACCTCCTGGGCCGTCGACCCGGTGAGCAACAAGGTCCTCGTCACCGCCGACAGCACGGTCGACGGCACGGCCTGGAAGAAGCTCTCGGCCGTGGTCGAGGGTCTCGGCGGCAAGGCCGAACTGAACAAGGCGGCGGGCGAGTTCAAGCCGCTGATCGCGGGCGGCGACGCGATCTTCGGCTCCGGCTCCCGCTGCTCGCTCGGCTTCAACGTGGTCAAGGACGGCGAGCCGTACTTCCTGACCGCCGGCCACTGCACCGAGGGGGTCACCAGCTGGTCGGACACCCAGGGCGGCGCGGAGATCGGGGCGAACGAGGGCTCCAGCTTCCCGGAGAACGACTACGGCCTGGTCAAGTACACCTCGGACACCGCGCACCCGAGCGAGGTCAACCTCTACAACGGCTCCACCCAGGCGATCACCCAGGCGGGCGACGCGACGGTCGGCCAGCAGGTCACCCGCAGCGGCTCCACCACCCAGGTGCACGACGGCGAGGTCACCGCGCTGGACGCCACGGTCAACTACGGCAACGGCGACATCGTCAACGGCCTCATCCAGACGACGGTCTGCGCCGAACCGGGCGACAGCGGCGGCGCCCTCTTCGCGGGCGACACCGCGCTCGGCCTGACCTCGGGCGGCAGCGGCGACTGCTCCTCGGGCGGCACGACGTTCTTCCAGCCGGTCCCTGAGGCGCTTGCCGCCTACGGCGCCGAGATCGGCTGACGTAACACCGCATCACGGCATCAAGGAGAGGCCCCCGGTCCGCCGGGGGCCTCTCCCGTGCCTGCGCTCAGGCAGCCAGGCCGGTGGAGTCCGCCTTGGCCGGGGCGACGCCGAAGACGTTCACGGCCTGGTAATACGTCCAGGCGGTGCTGTTGCACGAGGTCCGCTTCGCTCCGGAGTAGGCGGCGCACACGCGCTTGAGGTCCTCGTAGAAGGCGGAGTCGATGCGGGCCTTGTTGGCGGAGAACGTACCGGCGGCCTTGTAGTTCCGGTAGCCGAAGTCGTGGCGGGCGCAGGCGGTCTGGAAGGGGAAGCCGAAGGGGTTGTCCGGGGAGCTGCTGCAGTAGTCCGTCGACCAGTCGAAGCCGTACGCGGACCAGGCGCCCTGGTTGTTGCGGGCCGCGTTCCAGGCGTTGTGGCTGGAGGCGCTCGTCTGGGTCCAGGAGCTGAGCACCTGGGGCTTGTCGGCGGGGGCGGCCGCGGCGGAAGGGGCGGTGATCAGGGCGAGCGGGAGAGACAGGGCGACTGCGGCGAGCGGAGCCATGAATCGACGACGCATGAGCGACCTCCGTGGGGGTGGAAAGGAGCTGTCCTGGCCGTGCTCCTCGTCGGGTGAACGAGGCCGCTCCAGAATGTCGTCATGTACCTGTCATGCCTAGTCGTTGCGCCGACCTGTCATCAGGAATTGGGGTGGACGTCAGATGGGTACCGGCTCCGGTGCAGAATCCTGACTGGCAGTCATGACGCCCTCTCCGATGGTTAAGTTGGCGATGCGGGTTCGGGCCCGTAGCGGCGTTCCACCGGCCGCTGCCAGGGAGGGGGACAGCGGATGAACACCACCACACGCGACCAGGTCATCGCCGATGAGCAGAAGGCCGTGGACCGCGCGTACGACTGCTACGCCGAGCGGCTCGCCGAAATGACCGGGACAGCGGCAGCCACGGCCGCCGCCAGCAACAAGGACGGCATCGCCAACCGGCTCGACACCGAGGAGAAGGCGGCGGCGTACGACGGGCTCGGCGGCGAATCACTGGTCACGGCGCGTGTGGACGCGCCGGATGAGCCAGGAAGCGAGCCCAGGCCCTGGTACATCGGGCGGCGGGCTGTCTCCGACGTCCGGACCCGGGACACCGTCGTCGTGCTGTGGACCAGCCCGATGGCGACGAAGTGGGCCGCCGTACAACCGCAGACGCCCGGTGACATCACCTTGCGGCGGCAATTGCGCTGCGTACAGCGCGTCGTCGAGGACTACTTCGACGACATCGCTCCGGCCGTCCCCGTCCCTGTCCCCGCTCCCGTACCTCCCGTGCTACCGGCCGTGCCGGCGCCCCGGCAGGCCGGGGACGACACCGCTGTGCAGGACTCCTCCGTCGACGAAGGAGCAGCGGTGGAGGGGGCGGACACCACGGCGGCCGACAGGCGCCCGCCGGCCCGCACCCCCGCCGACCTCGCCCGGCGACGGCGTCGTCCGTCCCTCCAGCCGGACGACTTCCTGCTGCGCGAGCTCCAGCGCTCCCGCGGCGGCCGCATGCGGGACATCGTCGAGACCATCCGCCGCGACCAGATGGACCTGGTCACCGGCTCGCCTTCCGACATCCTCGTCGTGCAGGGCGGGCCGGGCACGGGAAAGTCCGCAGTCGGTCTGCACCGCGTGACCTGGCTCGTCAACAACCGTCACTTCCCGGCCCAGGACATCCTCGTCATCGGACCGCACCAGAGGTTCCTCGACTACGTCGGCCAGGTGCTGCCCACGCTGGGCACCCGTGACGTCAATGTCGTACAGCTCTCCCGTCTGTGGGACGGCGAGGTTCTCGGAGCCGACGCCCCGCAGGCGCGACTGGTGAAGTCCGACGAGCGCATGGCAGCCGTCCTGCAACGCCGAGTCGAGCATGAGTGCCGTCCGGAGGCCGTCGACAGCCTCCTCACCGCCCCCTCCTTCGCCGGCGACGAACCGGCCTTCACCGTCACCGCGGGCAGCACGACACTGCGCATTCCGCGTACGGAGGTTCACGCCCTCTTCGACGAGGCACGCAGCGGTGAGGGCGCCCACCGCGAGCGCCGTGACCGTTTCCGCAGCCTGCTCGTCGACCGGCTCCTGCGGGAACTTGCCGCTCTTGCCCCGCGCCGTGGCGCGGACGGCACCATCCGCCGCAGCCTGGAACGCAACCGTCAGGTGGAACGCCTCATCGACCGTGCCTGGCCCTCACCGGGAGCCCGGGAGGCCCTGCGCAGCCTCTACGACTCGCCCGAGCTGTTACGCACCTGTGCCGACGGCCTCCTCGACGCGGAGGAGCAGGCCACGCTGCACCGCCCCCGGGCCGAGCGGGCCGAGGACGACCCGTGGACCCTGGACGACCGTGTCTGTCTGGAGGAACTCCGCCACCTCATCACCGGCGAGCCACCGCGGCGCTACGGCCACATCGTCGTCGACGAGGCCCAGGACCTCACCCCCATGCAGGCCCGTGCCCTGCGCCGCCGGGTCGCGAGAGGTGGATCGATGACCGTGCTCGGCGATCTCGCCCAGGCCACCGGCCCGTATCCGTATCCCGGCTGGGACCGGCTGGGCACGCTCCTGTCCGACCACGGTGACTGGCGTGTCGAGGAGCTGACCACCAGTTACCGCGTACCCGCCGAGATCATGGCGTTCGTCGCCCCGCTGGCCCGCGCGGTCGCCCCCGCTCTTCCCTACCCGCGGGCGGTACGGGCGGCCGGAGCGGACGCCGTACGGACGGTTGCCACCGAGCCGTGGAAGCTGCTCGGCGACACGGTCGCTCAGGTCGTCCGCCTGGTGGGCAGCAACGACGGACGCACGCTGCGTTCCGTGGCCGTCATCGTGCCCGACGACTCCGGTTGGCTCGAAGAGATCGGCCGGCATCTGGACGCCGCCGACGGGATCACGCAGCAGGAACGGGAGGCGGTCTCGGTCCTGGCCGCCCGTCAGGTCAAGGGAATGGAGTACGACCACGTTCTCGTCGTCGAACCCGCCACCATCGCCGACAGGGGGCCTTCCGGGCTGCGCCAGCTCTACATCGCGCTGACCAGGAGCACACAGAGCCTGACCGTCCTGCACACTGCCCCGCTCCCCGCTGTCCTGACGGACACAGGCGGTGCCCCGGCGGAACCGCAGCTTCGCGTCCCCGAATCCGGGACCGAATCCGGCTCAGGGACCGGAACCGACTCCGGGACCGCCCCCGTACCGGTGGCGGAGAGCGGCATCCCGGAGATCGGTTCGGACGTCCGGGTCCGCGTGGTCGGCCACACCACCGGCGGCAACTACCGGGTCGAGGCCATCTCGCCCCCCATGGACCGCCCCCTGCTCATGGCCGTACGCCACGGCTCCGCCCCGCCCACCGCCGGTGCGGAACTGGACGCCTGGGTGCTCCGCCACCTCTCCGGCGTCAGCTTCGTCACGGTCGACGAACGCGGCCGCAGGCCCATCTCGCCCACCATGGCCCCGCGCTACGCGGCCGCGCTCGGGATCGTCGCGGAACTGGCCGACGGGAGCGTTCCGGATGACTTCCGCCCGCGGCTCTCGGAGCTCAAGGGCATGGCCAACCGCTGCCTGCGCCTGGACCAGCACGACTGGCTGGACGTCTGGCGTGTCCTCGGCTCCCCGGACAGATCACGTCTGAACGCCTTGCGGGACCTCGCCGCCCACCGCGTTCCGGCTGCCGGCTCGCCGGACCTGGACCGGTTCCGGGCCGAACTGGAGCGCAGCGGCTGGGCGGAGGACCTGGACAAGGCCCGGCGGACCATCGAGGCACGTATCCACGCCGCGACCGGCCCGGTGACGGATGACCAGCCCCCCGTCTCCCGGCGCGAGAACCCTGAGCCGTCCGAGCCGTCCGAAACGCCCCCGCCCTCCGAGCCCGAGGAAGCTGAACCCATGACCACCACGACAGCCGCCCCCGCCGCACCGGAGAAGACGGAGTCGAGCACGGGTCTTCCTCAGCTCCTTGCGACTTCGGCCGCAGCGGACCGCACCTGCAAGACCCACGAGGCGGTGCGCTTCGAACTGAAGGCGGCCCTTCTGCGTGCGGACCGGCAGCCGGAGCCCGAGCATCCGGTCGTCGACGTCGCCTGTGTGACCGACGAGGAGCACCTGCTCTACGAGGTGCTCGGCGCGGGCCTCACCTCGTACGCCGATCTCCGCTCGGGAGCGGCTCGCCTCCGCGAGATCAACCATGCCCTGGCCGTGGGCGCCGACCGGCTCTGCCTCGTCCTGGCCGGCCCTCCGGCGGAGGAGTGGGCGCCCGCCACGGTCCACGATGTCTTCGGCGTCCACGTCCTGTGGCGCACTCCGCAGCAGAGCTGGGACGGCCAGGACGTCGCCGCCGCCCTGGGAGGCGGCCCGGTGTGAAGCGGCCAGGTGCGAGGCAGCCGGGTGTGAAGCGGATTCAGACAGCCGTCGACCCACCGGCCGACGGCGGTACCGTCCCCGTGCTCCCGTCATCCGGCCCGCCCCGTCGCCGCATCGACAACAACAAGGTCAGCGCCGTCCCCGCCACCGCCCAGGCGGAGAGCACCAGCAGCGGGCCGGTGACCGCGTTGCCGCGGAAGTAGGCGATCGAGCGGGCCACCCAGGTGCCCGCGCCCGGTGGGAGGGCCGGGCCGATCGCCCGCCAGAAGTCCGGGAGCATCGGCAGCGGGAAGGCGCCGCCCGCGCTCGGGTTGCCCGCGATGACGATGATCAGGACGGCCAGGCCGATGCCGACGATGCCGGTGAGGGCCTCCAGGGCGAGCGTGATCATGCCGACCGAGAAGACGACCAGGGCACCGAGGCCCGCCAGGCCCCAGACGCTGCCCGGCAGGGCGCCGAGGATCGGGCCGATGATGACCGCGCCGCCGATGCCGCCCGCGACCGCGTACACCGCCATCACGGCGGTCCGGATCAGCGCGCGCTGCCGGTTCGCGGGCTTGGTGCCGGCGCTGATCGCCAGGATCGAGGCGCAGAGGTAGCCGCCGACGCACCAGCCGACCACCAGGTAGAAGGACGAGAGCCCGTCGAAGTCGTCGGCGGAGGCCGGTGCCACGTCCACGGTCCGTACGGTCCGCTGCTGGCCCTCCTCGACCTGGGTGAGGATCCGCTCCAGGGCGCTGGACAGGACGGTCCCGCCGCCGGAGGCGACCAGCAGGGTGTCGGTGCGGCCCTGGGGCGAGACGATCAGGGCGCCGTCGATGTCGCGGTTCATGATCTGCTCGCGCGCTTCGGCCTCGCTGCTCACCGCCCGGGGGTCCAGCGGTCCGCCGGGCAGGCCGTCGAGCTGAGTGATGAGCTGCTGGGACATCTGCTGCGGGGCCACCACCCCGAAGGCGACATCGGTCGGCTTCGGTTTGTGCAGCGCGCCGACGTAGGACGCGATGAACAGCAGTTGCAACCCGAGCACGCCGATGACGAGCAGGGCGGCCCGTGGAGTGACGGCGTTCCTCACCTCGTCGACGAAAGTCATGCCCCCACCGTCCGGGCGGGCCGGTGGGGGCGCAGGCGGGGCGGGGCCGAATGGCTCAAGGGCATGCGGCCGCGTGCGGGAGCCGCCGCCGACCGTCGGGTGCACACTGGATATCGTACGAATGTTCGAAGCTGGTCTATGGTGGAGAACAGGGGGTGGTGAGTGACAGAGCGGTCGGAACGGTTCAGGAGGTGCGGATGTCCGGTTTCACGCATCTCCATACCGTCTCGGGGTTCTCCCTGCGGTACGGGGCCTCGCACCCCGAGCGGCTCGCCGAGCGGGCCGCCGAGCGGGGGATGCGCGCTCTCGCGCTGACCGACCGCGACACCCTCGCGGGGGCGGTCCGGTTCGCCAAGGCCTGCCGGGGCGGGGACGTCGAGGTCCGGCCGCTCTTCGGGGTGGACCTCGCGGTGGCCTCGTACGCGGAGGGGGCGGGGCGGGCTGCTGTGCGCCCGCGCACTCCCGCGCGCGGTGGTGCCTTTGTCGATGAATCCGCACCCCGTGTCACCTTCCTCGCCCGGGACGGCGCACGCGGCTGGGCCGAGCTGTGCCGGCTCGTGACCGCCGCCCATGCGCGGGGCGCCGGCTTCCGGCCGCTGGACGGGTCCGGGCCGCCGGACGTCACCGGGCCGGCCCTGGTCGGCCGGGCCGCCCTGCCCGCCGACGGGCTGACCGTGCTGCTCGGGCCCGCCTCCGAGGTGGGCCGGGCGCTCGCCGCGGGCCGTCCCGACCGGGCCGCCGCGCTGCTCGCGCCCTGGCGGGAGATGTACGGCGACGACCTGCGCCTCGAAGCCGTCGACCACGGCCGCCCGGGCGCCGGGGCGGGATCGCTGCGGCTGGCCGCCCGTACCCTCGGCTTCGCCGCCGACCAGGGCGTACGGGCCGTGCTGACCAACGCCGTGCGGTACGCGGACCCGGGGCAGGGTCCCATCGCCGACGTCCTCGACTCCGCCCGCAGGCTCGTCCCCGTCGACCCGCGCCGCTCGCCCCTGGACAGCGGTGAGCGCTGGCTCAAGGGCGAGGGTGCGATGAGGGAGGCCGCCGAGCGGATCGCCTCCGCCGCCGGGCTCGGGCAGGGTGCCGCGGCACGGCTGCTGGCGGAGACCCGGCACACCGCCGACGCCTGCCGGGTCGACCCCGCCGCCGACCTCGGGATGGGCGGCGTCCACTTCCCCGAGCCCCACCTGGTCGGCGCCGACCGGCGTACCGCTCAGCGGGTGCTGGCCTCCCGGGCCGCCGCCGGGATGGTGCTGCGCGGCCACGACCGCGACCGCGCGTACTGGGACCGGATGCACGAGGAGCTGGACATCATCGCCCACCACGGCTTCGCCTCGTACTTCCTGACGGTGGCTCAGGTCGTCCACGACGTACGGGAGATGGGCATCCGGGTCGCCGCGCGCGGCTCCGGTGCGGGCTCCCTGGTCAATCACCTCCTCGGTATCGCCCACGCCGACCCGGTCAAGCACGGGCTCCTCATGGAGCGCTTCCTCTCCAAGCGCCGCTTCGTCCTGCCCGACATCGACATCGACGTCGAATCGGCCCGCCGCCTCGACGTCTACCGCCGGATCATCGAACGCTTCGGTCCCGAACGCGTCGCCACCGTCGCCATGCCCGAGACCTACCGGGTGCGCCACGCCATCCGGGACGTCGGCGCCGCCCTCTCCATGGACCCGGCCGAGATCGACCGGCTCGCCAAGGCGTTCCCGCACATCCGGGCCCGCGACGCGCGTGCCGCGATGGAGGAGCTGCCCGAGCTGAAGGAGGTCGCGCGGAACCAGGAGAAGTACGGGCGGCTCTGGGAGCTGGTGGAGGGGCTGGACGCGCTGCCGCGCGGGGTCGCCATGCACCCGTGCGGGGTGCTGCTCTCGGACGCCGGGCTGCTGCACCGTACGCCGACCATGCCCACCAGCGGCGAGGGCTTCCCGATGACGCAGTTCGACAAGGAGGACGTGGAGGACCTCGGGCTGCTCAAACTCGATGTGCTGGGCGTACGGATGCAGTCGGCGATGGCGCACGCCGTCGCCGAGGTGAAACGCGCCTCGGGCGCGGTGGTGGACCTGGACGCCGTACCGCCGGGCGACCCGGAGACGTACCGGCTGATCCGCACCTCCGAGACGCTGGGCTGCTTCCAGATCGAGTCGCCCGGCCAGCGCGACCTGGTCGCCAGGCTTCAGCCCGCCACCTTCCACGACCTGGTCGTCGACATCTCGCTGTTCCGGCCCGGGCCGGTCGCCGCCGACATGGTGCGGCCGTTCATCGAGGCCCGGCACGGCCGCGCGCCGGTCCGCTACCCCCACCGTGACCTGGAGGAAGCGCTGAGCGGCACCTACGGCGTGGTCGTCTTCCACGAGCAGATCATCGAGATCGTCGCCATCATGACCGGCTGCGGCCGGGGCGAGGCGGACCGGGTGCGGCGCGGGCTCTCCCACCCCGAGTCGCAGGGGCGGATCAAGGTCTGGTTCGCACGGCGCGCGGCGGCCAGGGGGTACGACGACGAGGTGATCGCCCGTACCTGGAAGATCATCGAGGCGTTCGGCAGCTACGGCTTCTGCAAGGCGCACGCCGTCGCGTTCGCCGTACCGACGTACCAGTCGGCCTGGCTCAAGGCGCACCACCCGGCCGCCTTCTACGCCGGTCTGCTCACCCATGACCCCGGGATGTACCCGAAGCGGCTCCTGCTCGCGGACGCCCGGCGGCGCGGGGTGCCGGTGCTGCCGCTGGATGTGAACCGGTCGGCGGTCGCCCATCGAATCGAACTGGTGTCTGATGAGGGAGGTGGGGAGGAAGCCTGGGGTCTGCGGCTCGCGCTCTCCGACGTCCACGGCATCAGCGAGGCCGAGGCCGCCCGGATCGAGGAGGGGCAGCCGTACACCTCGCTGATGGATTTCTGGCAGCGGGCCCGCCCGGGCCGGCCGGTCGCCGAACGGCTCGCGCAGGTAGGCGCGTTGGACGCCTTCGGTGCCAACCGCCGCGATCTGCTGCTGCACCTCTCCGAACTCCACCGCGCCCACCGGAGCTCCGGCTCCGGCACCCGGGGAGCCCAGCTCCCGCTGGGCGACGGGCACCGCACGGCCTCCGTCGGGCTGCCCGACCTCAACGAGGCGGAGCGGCTGAGCGCCGAGCTCGGGGTGCTGAGCATGGATGTCTCCCGCCACCTGATGGGGGATCACCAGGCCTTCCTGGACGAGCTGGGCGTGGTCTCCGCCAAGCGGCTGCGCGAGGCCCGGCACGGCGAGACCGTGCTGGTCGCCGGGGCCAAGGTGGCCACCCAGACGCCGCCGATCCGCTCCGGCCGCCGGGTCGTCTTCACCACCCTGGACGACGGCAGCGGCCTGGCCGACCTGGCGTTCTTCGAGGACAGCCACGCCGCCTGCGCGCACACCGTCTTCCACTCCTGGCTGCTGCTGGTGCGCGGGGTGGTGCAGCGGCGCGGCGCGCGCAGCCTGAGCGTGGTCGGCGAGGCCGCCTGGAACCTCGCCGAACTGGCCGAACTGCGCCGCACCGGAGGGCTCGACGCGGTGGCGGCCCGGCTGGCGGAGGAGCCGCCGGAGGAGGACGGCGAGGAGGCGGAACCCGGGACCGGACGTCGTATACGGATGGAGACCGGTTACGAGATGAATCCCTGGGCCGACCTTCAGCCGTCCGGTGAAGGGGTGCCCACGGGACGGAAGTTGTGGCACCAGTCGCAGGGGAGCGCGGGATGACGGAGGATCCGGGAGAAGTCCCGAGGGAGTGCGTGGTGGCGGAAGATCCGGCAGGCGTCCTGTACCTGCGGTTCCGCAGGACCGCCGGCGGACCCCCGGACAGCGCCGGCTACACCGGGCTGCTCGCCCTGCTAGGCGCGTTCACCCCGGTCGTCGAGGCCGCACCGCCCGACGGGGCGCTCGCCGATGTGGGCGGCGCGCTGCGCTACTTCGGGCGGGACGCGCAGGGCCTGGCCTCGGTGATCCGGGTCCGGGCGCTCGCCCTGCACGGTGTGGACTGCGCGATCGGCGCGGGGGCCAACCCCATGGTGGCCCGGATGGCTGCCCGGCGGGCCGCGCCCGGGACCACCTTCGTGGTGGGCCGGGGCGAGGAGGCGGCGTTCCTCGCGCCGCTCCCGGCCGCCGCCCTGGACGGCGTCGGGGCCGCCACGGCGCGCACCCTGTGCGGTTACGGGCTCGACTCCGTCGGCCGGATCGCCGCCGCGCCCCTGGCCACGCTCCAGCGCATCACCGGCGTACGCACCGGGCGTGAGCTGTGGGAACGGGCGCGGGGCATCGACCGCACCCGGGTCGTCCCGAACGCCGCCGCTCGCTCGCTCGCCGCCGAACGCTCCTTCCCCCGCGACGAGTTGTCCCCCGAGCAGCACCGCCGTGCCCTCCTCTCGCTCACCGAGGAGCTGGGGGCGCGACTGCGGGGCGAGGGGCAGGTGTGCCGGTCGCTGGCGGTCTCGGTGCGGTACGCGGACCGGACCGGTTACGCGACGCTGACCCGGAGCCGGACGCTGGGGGAGCCGACCGCGCACTCGGCCGCGCTCACCGCGCTCGCCTACCGGATCCACGAGTCCTTCGGGCTCCAGCGGGCCCGGGTGCGGGGGATCGCGCTGCGCGCGGAGGGGCTGGCCGACGCCGACCGGGCCTCCCGCCAGCTCACCTTCGACCCGGCGGACGAGCGGTCGCGCCGGATCGAGGAGGTGGCGGACCGGCTGCGGGAGAGGTTCGGGCCGGGTGCGGTGAAGCCGGCGGGACTCGCGGCCTGAAGGGCGGGGTTGACGTCCCTACCCGATCTACGGTTAGTCCGCGCCATTTTTTACCGACGCGTAACTTCCCACCCAACCTTACTCATGCGTAATTTGGCATGAGCACATAAAGCTTGTGGTCCGGGCCACAGGGCGCACCGCCATCGCACCTCCCTTGAGCCGCAAGGAGACCACACGATGCTGCCCTGGTTCCGTGCTGCGCGCGTCCCCCGCACGCGCAGCGTATTCGCCGCCTTCCTCCTGGCCGTCACCCTGCTGGTCGCCCCCTCGGCAACCGCGACCGCAGCTGCCCCCACCGCCGCGGCGGCCACCTCCCGTGGCTGGAACGACTACTCCTGCAAGCCCTCCGCCGCCCATCCCCGCCCCGTCGTCCTGGTCCACGGAACCTTCGGGAACTCGGTCGACAACTGGCTGGTCCTCGCCCCTTACCTGGTCAACCGGGGCTACTGCGTCTTCTCCCTCGACTACGGCCAGCTCCCCGGCGTGCCGTTCTTCCACGGACTCGGCCCCATCGACAAGTCCGCCGAACAGCTCGACGTGTTCGTCGACAAGGTGCTCGCCTCCACCGGAGCGCCGAAGGCCGACATCATCGGCCACTCCCAGGGCGGCATGATGCCGAACTACTACCTGAAGTTCCTGGGCGGCGCCCCCAAGGTCAACGCCCTCATCGGCCTCGCCCCGGACAACCACGGCACCAC
This sequence comes from Streptomyces cyaneofuscatus, assembly GCF_000718135.1. Classification (GTDB taxonomy): domain Bacteria; phylum Actinomycetota; class Actinomycetes; order Streptomycetales; family Streptomycetaceae; genus Streptomyces; species Streptomyces cyaneofuscatus. The sequence goes on from NZ_JOEM01000016.1 coordinate 100,382, forward strand.
GCTGCTCGGCCTCACCAAGCTGCTGCCGTACTTCCCCGGCGTCGAGAAGTTCATCAGCGACAAGACCCCCGGACTCGCCGACCAGGTCGCCGGATCCCCCTTCATCACCAAGCTCACCGCGGGCGGCGACACCGTCCCCGGCGTCCGCTACACCGTCATCGCCACCAAGTACGACCAGGTGGTGACCCCGTACCGCACGCAGTACCTGGACGGACCGAACGTACGCAACGTCCTGCTCCAGGACCTGTGCCCGCTGGATCTGTCCGAGCACGTGGCGATCGGGACCATCGACCGGATCGCCTTCCACGAGGTGGCGAACGCCCTGGACCCGGCGCGCGCGACCCCGACGACCTGCTCCTCGGTGATCGGCTGACGCACGAGCTACGAACCACGACAGGCCGAGGTCGCTGTCCGGTGGGGCGGACAGCGACCTCGGCCCGTGTTCATGACCTGCTACGCGTGGGTCAGCGGCTGTGACGACCGGAGGCGGTGGCCCGGCGACGCTGCGAGGAGAACAGCACGGCAGCGCCGACGGCGAGTACGGCGGCCCCGCCCATCGCGAGATACGTGCTGCTGCTCGACCCGCCGGTCTCGGCGAGCACGTCCTCCTGCCCGGCGGCGTTGGCCTGCGGCGCATTGCCGGCATCAGCATCGGCATCGGCCTTGGGCTCGGCGGCCGGGGCGGCGGGAGCGGCGGCGTTGACCTTCGCCCCGGTCTTCGCGTCGTCGTCACCGTGCCCGTTGTGCTCCACGGAGGACTTCTCGGCGCCTTCGGTGATCGCGTCCTCGGAGGGAGCGGAGGGGGCGGGAGCAGGCGCACTCTCCTGAGGCTTGGGCGCCTCACTAGCAGGCTTCTCCTCCTGACTGTCACCGCCACCACCGGCACCGCCCGTCCCCGCCGACCCACCGCCGAAGTCCACGTCCGAGCAGGCGTAGAACGCCTCGGGGGAGTCGGAGCGCTGCCACACCGTGTAGATCAGCTGCCGCCCCGCCGCCTCCGGAATGGTCCCGTCGAAGACGTACGAGCCGTCCACCAGCGCCGGGTCGGTGGCCTCGGCGAAGGGCTTGGCCTCCAGGTCCGACCAGGCCAGCGGCTTCGTCGGGTCGTAGCCGGGCTTGGTGAGGTACAGCTCGAAGGAGCCCTTGTGCGGGGCCGTGGCCCGGAACTTGAAGGTGTGCTTGCCCGCCTTCACGGGGGAGGCCGGCCAGTCGGCGCGCGGCAGGTCGAGCCCCTTGAACTTGTCGTTGGCCGCGCTGCACAGCTTGCCGTCCGGAATCAACTCACGGTGCTTACCGGCCGCGTTGGCGATGTTGACCCCGTTCCAGTCGTACAGCGCCTGCGTCCCACCCGCCGCGACCGCCGCCTTGCACGCCGCCGACACCGGGCTCTCCGGCCCCTCCGCGAAGCACGCGGACACCCGGCTCACCGGGTCGGTGAGCGAACCGTGGGCCAGCGCCGGAGTGGCGGTGAGTCCGGCCAGCGCGAACGGTGCGAAGCCGAGGGCGACGATCCCGGCGGCCTTGCGACGAGCGGTCATGGAGGGTTCTCCTTCAAAGCGGCACAACGGTGGGGCGCCGGGTCTTCGATCCGTCCCGGCGATCAGCAAGCTAGCCGCTCGGAAGGACCAAAAACCCTGCTGGGACGGGGTGGAGAGCATCCTTATGGTCGCTTTAAGGAGGGGCTAAGAGGGCGCTGAGGTGCAGGGCCTCCGAGGGGGGCGAAGCTCACATCAGGGCGGTTCAGCGTCCACGGTCGTCCACGCCTGAATGTGCCCTCGGTCGTGTGCGGTGGCTCCCTACATAGATTTCCGAGGAAGTCTTCCAGGGTGATGGTGGGCTGCAGCAGAGCCTCGAGGACCTGTTGCAGCGTTCTCTCCTTCTGAAGAACGCCCCACTCGGGGAGTATTCCTTGCGTGGTCCAGCTGAGGAGGAGCGACGATCAAAAGAGAACTGATACTCGAGCCGGAGCCTGGCCTGACGTCGACCGAACAGCGCCGCCAGCGGCCATGGGATCCTTGGTCGCGAGCGACGGAGCAACCTGAGAGGAGCCGAAGTGTCGGAGGCCAGTCCGCGAAAAACCTATCTGGTCATCGCTGAGGCGCTGTGAAGGGGGACCAAGGCGGGTGAGATGAAGCGGCCCCTGCCGTCCGAGGCTCAGCTCATGCGCTCGCACGGCGTCGCACGCGGCGCGATCCGCCGTGTTCTCAAGGTGCTCGAAGCCGAGGGCGCCCTGGAGCCTGTACCAGGAATCAGCTGGCCTGTCGCCCAAGGTGGCGACCGCCATTCCCTTGCGGAGTGGATGGCTGACCTGATTGCTGAGAAATCGCTGGCGATCGGCGACACGTGCCGTCTGAGGCGAAGCTCTGCGAGCGCTTCGGTGTATCGCGCACGACCGTGCATCGTGTGCTTGCCCAGATGGAGGGGACCGGCTTGCTCGCCACCGTCACAGCAAGGGGCGCACAGTACGCGTCCTTTGGGCTTCCCCCGCCCGGCCGTGAGAGTTGCCAGGGTAAGCGTTGGGCCCTACTGGCCTGACGAGATCAATCCCGGCGTGATCACGACTGTCCTGATCGAATGGGCGTGCCTGCTTGCCGAGATCTCGCAGAATCGCTGCCGCGCCGATGGGCACCCCATGGAGTTGCCGGGAATCCGTGGATCGACATCGGTCAACCGGGAATGATCTGCTCCCTGCCGCAGAGTGCGTCATGCGACAGGGAGCGGTGCTCACAGGGTGGCGTTCAGATTCTTTGCCCTTCGCTTACGCTGCCTTTTAGGCAAGGGTGAGGACGGTTCGCGGAGCCGATTGGATTCAGCGTAGCTGTTGATCGTGGCGGCCATCTTCAGTGCCTGAGCAGGCTCCACTGGTCCCAGATCGAGAACGTATCCCACTGACGAGCACCGATCACATGGGGCCGACACCACGATCCCTTCCAGATCAACCCCCAGCCTCCGCAATGCGTTGACCAGCTCGATGCCAGCTACCACCGCATAGTCGCGATCCTGGTCATCGAAATATTCCGGGCCGACTGGTTGAAACTTCTGCTGCACGAAAATCCTTTCAGGTGGGAGAGGAGAAGGTGGGCCTAGTCAGCGGGATCGAGATTTTCCGCCTGCGCTTCCTTGGGTTTGGGATGGGAGAGGGACTTGATCTCCCTGTCCATGCGCTGGAACTCGACGGCGTACTCGTCGATCTTCTTCGCTATTTCGACAGCCTCCGCCGGCCGCAGGTTGCCCAGAGCCACCAAGTAGGGAGCCTCGACAACAGTGCAGGTGTGGCAGACCTGCGAAACTCCGATGCCGTCGAAGTCGACATCGAACCTTCGCAAGGCGTTGACCAGTCGAACTCCGGCCGACACGGCTTCAACGCGATCCGTGTCGTCGAAATATTCAGGACCGACATCGTCACCGAAATTCAGGGAAACCCTGATCTGGTTCTCGTGGAAATTCTCTGTCATAGTCAGCCCTTTGTCGTGGGGTTTACTTGTGTGAGGAGATTCTTGTGTCTGAGTGAGGTACCGATTCCTCGCACCCACTCAGTCCGACTTCATTCGAAAACCAATGGGGGCGCTGGTCCAGTGGATAGTGAACGTGGACTACCCGGGTGCATCACGAACCTCGTGGTACTGATGCCCGATATCGGTTGATGGTGACGAAATCGGAGTCATCTTGCTCGTCGATTTCGCCGCCTTACAGGCCTGGTTACAGGTATGCCCGGCGTGCTGTGGAGCGGGAGCGCAAGTCGTCCGCGTCGCGGCGGGCCAGTTGCTCGGCGACCATTCGTTCGACCGTGGCCAAGCAGGCGTCGCAAGCGAACATGTCGCCGTCGCCGTCCCTCGTACGGACAGGGCCGAACCACTTGACGGGTACGCGCTCCCGGCGGCACCCGAGCCAGCAAGGCCCCATGGCCCGGTTGAGTTTCATGTGGGCAGAGGAAACTGGAACTGATCAGTCGGCCGGAAGACGGTGCGGGGGCCGGTCATGATCCAGGGCAGTTGTCGGCCCTCCAGCTCCAGAATCCGGCTGCTCCCGCTTGCCCCTCTCATGTTGCGGATGCGGTAGCAGCCGCCGTCGAGAGGAAGGTGGTCACCGACCTTGACCTGATCGGGAGATACCTCCAGAGGCAAGGTGCCTCCCGGACGCAGTTCTTCGAGCGGCTTCGCCGGCCGACGCGCGAGGCTCTCCAGTCCGGCTGCGAGGCGCTCCGCCGTCCTCACGTTCATGCGTCCGCGAACAGCTACCACAGGCCGCCCGCTCACGGACTCAGGAACAACCTGCTCCAGGAAGACGCCACAACCGCGCAGTGCTCGGACAAGTCGGACGGCTGTGGCCGATGCGTCTTTCTCCGTGGGGTCATTGAGGTCTGGCGGCACGTAGGGCAGCGGGGAGCTGGTGGGCATGTGAGTACTCCTGGTGGGGGATCTCCGCTTGATCTGCCTCCAGCCTGCACTTGTCTGGCTACGCTGTGAAGTTCTCAGGTGCTCAACCTGCATGGTGAGCAGCGGGGCATATGCCGGAGCTGCTGAGCAGCGTAGACGCAGGGGGCTCTTGCGTGCCCAGAGGTGTGATCAGGGGAGATGGGGAATGTCTGAGGACGTTGACGCGCGAAGAGGTTTGCCTCGGAGTTGAGAAGTCACCGGGAGCTGCACGGTGAAAGAGGGCTGACTCAAACCGAGTTGGCGAAGATGGTGAGGACCTCAAGAAGCACGATCAGCCGTCTTGAGGCTTCAGCGGGATACATTCCGCCTGACATCCCTCGACGTCTCGACGAGGTGTTCGATACGGATGGCCTCTTCAACCGACTCTACGAAGAGATCGAGTCACAGGGCTTTCCCGCCCACTCACGGCGACGGCTGGCACTGGAATCCAAAGCCCTGACCATCCTTGAGTGGTCCCCCACCGTCGTGCCTGGCCTGCTCCAAACGGCGTCGTACGCGTACGCGCTCCTGCGGGAAGGCTTGCCGAGGGCCAGCGAGGCGGAGGTTCAGAACAAGGTTCGGCAGCGCATGGACCGGCAAGAACTGTGGCTTGGTGCCTCCCCGCCCGATCTGTCGGTGGTGATTTGCGAGTCGGTGATTCGGCGGAGAGTCGGGAGCGAGGACACCATGCGGAAGCAGCTGTTGGCTCTCCTGAACTTTGCGGAGAAGCGGACGTCTCTCCTCCAGGTTCTTCCGCTGGATGCAGGTACGCACAGTCTGATGGACGGGTCCCTCTCCATCCTGACCATGCCTGGTGAAGGGATGATTGCCTACACGGAGGGCGTTCGATCGGGTTCCGTCATCGATGAACCGACCGAGGTCCGAGCCCTTGCGAGGTCTTACGATGTGCTCAGCGCATCCGCTCTCTCGCGGGAACGCTCGGCCCGCATGATCAAGTGTCAGTTGGAGGCATCGTGAAGGCCACTCCCTCTTGGGTGAGGTCCAGTTACAGCAGCCAGGACGGCGGCAACTGCGTGGAGTGGTGCCCTTCCGTGGCCGCTGAGACGGGCATCGTCCCTGTCCGTGACAGCAAGGTCCCTGTCGGCCCCTCCCTGGCCGTCTCGCGCGCCGCGTGGGCCGGTCTGGTGCAGTACGCGAGGACCGCTGCGATCTAGTCGCCCACCAGGGCAAAGGGGCCCCACCAGTCGGTGGGGCCCCTTTGTATGCCGCGGCCGGCCTCTCCCGGGCCCGGCCCGAGCCCGGACGCCTCCTCTGCTTCACGGCCGACGCAGTCGTCGACGCCCGAACCCACCCCTCGGCCACCGGTATGGCGAACCCGCCCGTACCCGGTCAGCCCTGGTGGAGCTCGGAGTGGGGCCGCGCCGTGGTCGCCGTCGGGTCACCCCTCCTCCTGTTCGGAGGTGCCGGTGCCGGAGATCGCCGAACACCGCCGAGAAAGGAGCGCGCCGTGAGCCTGCGGGCCATCGCGACGTTCGATGTCCACACCAGGGGCGGGGTGGGAAACGCCCTCGCCTCCTGGTTCGGCGCCGCCCTCGCCCACCCCCTGCGTGGCCGGCTGGAGGAGGAGAGCCAGGGCACGGCCTTCTTCTCGGCGAGCATCCGGGCGGACGAGCGGGCCCCGAGCCGGGAGTTCCACCCGCTGGCCGCGGAGTGGGAGGTCATGCGCGAGGAGCTGCTGCGTGAGCCGGAGACGGCGCACCTGCTCTTCATGCGCGAGTACCTGGGGAGGCCGCTCGTCCACGTGCGCAGCTCCTCCATCAGGGTCCGCCGCCCCAACGCCCAGGCGCAGCTCATGTTCGGTGCGGACCGCGGCGGGCTCGACGACCCCGCCTTCTGTTCCGGCGTGGTGGAGTTCCTCGTCGCCGCGCTGGACACGGTGAACCCCGCTTTCGCCTGGCTGGGCGCCGATGCCCCGGCCTCGGAGGAGACCAACCTGGACTGGGTGCTGGGCCGACGGGTTCGGAATTCGGTGCGGGAGGCCCGCATGCTGTTGCGCGGCTACTCCTGGACCACCGTGTGCCCGGAAGAGCTGTCCCGGCGGCTCGGCGGGCCCGACGCCCTGGCCGCCACCGGAGCCTTCCACGCGGTGCACCCGCTCCGGGCGGGCGGGGTGGTGCTCCAGGCTAGCCGGACGCCCGCCGAGTACACGGACGAGGTCCTCCGCGGAGTCTTCGAGGCCCTGCGCCCGGTCCTTCCCCCGGGCACTCCCCGGTTCGAACCGGCCCACCCCGACCTGCGTTACGTCCCCGAGGACGCGGCCCGCCCGGCGCGCTAGCCCCAGTCGCCGGACGCGAACCCGCCACCGTAGCCCCGGTCGCCGGACGGAACCCCACGCGCCCTCACCCGATCCACCGATACCGCCGCTCCGGCCGCCCCGTCCCCCCGTAGCGCAGCGTCACCTCGGCGCGCCCCGTGCCCGCGAAGTGTTCCAGGTAGCGGCGTGCGCTCACCCGGGACAGGGCGCCCGCCTCCGCGCACTCCGTGGCGGACAGGCCCTCGGGGCGGGCGCGCAGGGTGCGTTCCACCAGGTCGGCCGTGGGGGCGGCCAGGCCCTTGGGGAGTTCGCGGGAGCCCGGCGGGCGGGTGCCGAAGATCTGGTCCACGTCCTCCTGACGCGCCTCGCCCAGCTCGTCCAGGCGGGTGCGGAGCGCGGCCACATGGCGCAGCTGCTCCTGGAGGGCCGAGCGATTGAACGGCTTGATCAGGTAGTGGAGGGCGCCGGCGCGCAGCGCCGACCGGATCACCCCCGCGTCCCTGGCCGCCGTGATGAACAGGGCGTCCGTGCTGGGGCGTGAGGCGTCCTGCTCCTCCGCCGTGCGCAGGGCGCGCAGGACGTCGATCCCGTCCATATCGGGCAGGTAGATGTCCAGCAGCACCAGGTCGGGGCGCAGCCGCTCGGCCGCCCGCAGGGCTTCGGCTCCGTTGTGGGCCACACCGGCCACCGTGAAACCGTCCATTGCGGACACGTAGCGGCTGTGCAATTTCGCGACCATGAAGTCGTCGTCCACCACCAGCACCGTTGTCACGCCGACACGCTAAGCCGCGACCGCAACGACCACAACGTCCGTTGATTCCGGAAGAGAGACAGGTTCTTAACGCGCGGGCAACATGTGGGCCACTTCACAGCGAAAGGCGGAACCCGTGCGACTGCGCACTCCCCTCGCCCTGCTCGGAGCCGCACTGCTCGTGCTGGTGGGGCCACCCCTGCTCGCCACGGGCGACGGCTCCGACACCGGCACCCAGATTCCCGGGCTCCGCTTCATGGTCCCCAACACCCCGGGCGGCGGCTACGACATCACCGCCCGCACCATGGCCAAGGACGCCGAGGACGCCGGACTCACCCACGACATCGAGGTGTTCAACCTCCCCGGAGCCGGCGGCACGGTCGGCCTCAGCCGGCTCGTCGGCGAACACGGCAACGGCAAGCTCGCCCTCTCCATGGGCCTCGGCGTCGTCGGCGCCGTCCACACCAACAAGTCCCCGAGCACCCTCGCCGACACCACCCCCATCGCCCGGCTCACCGAGGAGCCGGACATCGTGGTGGTCGGCAAGGACTCCCCGTACCGCACCATCGGTGAGCTTCTCGCCGCCTGGAAGAAGAACCCGGCCGCCGTGCCGGTGGGTGGTGGGTCGTCGCCCGGCGGGCCCGACCACCTCGCCCCCATGCTCATGGCGCAGGCCGCCGGGATCGCCCCGAAGGCGGTCAACTACGTCCCGTTCGACGGCGGCGGCGAGCTGCTCGCCTCCGTCCTCGGCAACAAGGTCGGCTTCGGCGTCTCCGGCCTCGGCGAGTACCGCGACCAGATCGAGGCGGGCGAGCTGCGGCTGCTCGCCGTCACCGGCCCGAAGCGGGTCCCCGGCATGGACGCGCCCACCCTGCGCGAGGCCGGCCTCGACACCGAGTTCACCAACTGGCGCGGCATCGTCGCCCCGCCCGGGCTCTCGGACGCCGAACGCACCAAGCTCACCGGGCTGATCACCGAACTGCACGCCTCGAAGGAGTGGAAGGAGTCGATGAAGAAGAACGGCTGGGACGACGCCTTCCTCGCCGGGGAGCCCTTCGGGGACTTCCTCGCCGAACAGGACCGGCGCGTCGCCACCGTGCTGAAGGAGCTGGGGCTGTGACCACCGAACCGACAGGGCCCACGGGACCGGCCGAGCCCACAGGCCCCACGGGACCGGCCGAGCCCACAGGCCGCACGGGCCCGGCCGAACCGACGGGGCCCACCCAGGAGCCCGCCCCGAAGCAGGACACCACCCGCTCCTGGCTGCGCGACCACTCCGAACTCGGCGTCTGCGCCCTCCTCCTGGCCATCGGCGCCCTCGTCCTCACCGACGCCCTCACCATGAGCGTCGACATCGCCCAGCGCGGCCCCATCGGCCCCCGCACCGTCCCCTTCGTCGTCGGCTCGGCGCTCCTCCTGGTCGCCGTCCTCCTCGCCGTCGACGTCCTGCGCGGCGGGCGCGGCGAAGCCGAAGGCGGCGAGGACGTCGACCTCGACGAGCCCGCCGACTGGCGCACCGTCCTCCTCCTCAGCGGTGTCTTCCTCGCCGCCGCCGTCCTCATCGGCCCGCTCGGCTTCCCCATCGCCGGGGCCCTGCTCTTCTGGGGCTCCGCCTACGCCCTCGGCAGCCGCCACCACGACCGCGATCCGCTCATCGCCGCCGTCCTCTCCCTCGCCACCTACTTCCTCTTCGACAACCTGCTCGGCGTCCCCCTCCCGGGCGGCCCGCTGATGGGAGTGATCTGACCGATGGACTCCCTCAACTCCCTCATCGACGGGTTCGGTACGGCGCTCACCCCGGCCAACCTGCTCTGGGCCGCCCTCGGCGTCCTGCTCGGCACCGCGATCGGCGTGCTGCCCGGCATCGGACCCGCCATGGCCGTGGCGCTGCTGCTCCCGGTGACGTACGGACTCGACCCGACCGGCGCGTTCATCATGTTCGCCGGGATCTACTGCGGCGCGATGTTCGGCGGCTCCACCACCTCGATCCTCCTCAACACCCCCGGCGAGAGCGCCGCCGTGGTCGCCGCGATCGAGGGCAACCCGATGGCGAAGGCCGGACGCGGCGCCCAGGCGCTGGCCGCCGCCGCGATCGGCCACTTCGCGGGCGGCATGATCGGCACGATCCTGCTGGTCGTCCTCGCGCCGACCGTCGCCTCCCTCGCCGTCGGCATCGGCGCGCCCGACTACTTCGCGATCATGGTGCTGGCCTTCATCGCCGTCACCTCCGTCCTCGGCGCCTCCCGCATCCGGGGACTGGCCTCCCTGCTCATCGGCCTCACCATCGGACTGGTCGGCCTCGACCAGATGACCGGGCAGCAGCGCCTCACCTTCGGCTCGCTCCAACTCGCCGACGGGGTCGACGTGGTGATCGTCGCGGTCGGCCTCTTCGCGATCGGCGAGGCCCTCTGGGTCGCCGCCCACCTGCGGCGCACGACCGGCGAGGCCATCCCCGTCGGCCGGCCCTGGCTCGGCCGGGACGACCTCCGCCGCACCTGGAAGCCCTGGCTGCGCGGCCCGCTCATCGGCTTCCCCTTCGGGGCGATACCGGCGGGCGGCGCGGAGATCCCCACCTTCCTCAGTTACGTCACCGAGAAGCGGCTCTCCAAGCACCGCGGCCAGTTCGGCAAAGGGGCCATCGAAGGCGTCGCGGGACCGGAGTCGGCGGCCTCCGCCTCCGCCGCCGGAACCCTCGTCTCGATGCTCACCCTCGGCCTGCCCACCACCGCCGTCGCCGCCGTGATGCTCGCCGCCTTCCAGCAGTACGGGATCCAGCCCGGGCCCCTGCTGTTCGAGCGGGAACCCGAGCTGGTCTGGGGCCTCATCGCCTCGCTCTTCGTCGGCATGGTGCTGCTGCTCACCCTCAACCTGCCGCTCGCCCCCGTCTGGGCCAAGCTCCTGCGGATCCCGCGCCCCTACCTCTACGCGGGCATCCTCTTCTTCGCCGCCGTCGGCGCGTACGCGGTCGGCGGGGAGGCCCTGGATCTGGTGGTCCTCCTGGTCATCGGCCTCATCGGGCTCGGGATGCGGCGCTACGGACTGCCGGTCCTCCCCGCCGTCATCGGCGTGATCCTCGGCCCGGCCGCCGAACAGCAGCTGCGGCGCGCGCTCCAGATCAGCGACGGCGGCGTGACCGGGCTGGTCAACACCCCGTTCTCCGTGACCGTCTACGCGATCGTGGTGCTGATCCTGGCCTGGCCGCTGGTGTACCGGCCGGCCGTCGTACGGCGGCGGGGCGGCCGGAAGGAGAGCGACGGAACCGGCACTGTCAGTGGTGGCTGAGAGTATCGACGCATGACGACGATCGACTGGGACGCGGCGGCCGGCTCCTTCGACGAGGAGCCCGACCACGGGCTTCTCGACCCGGCGGTGCGCGACGCGTGGGCCGGGCGGCTGGAGAGCTGGCTGCCCGCCCGCCGCGGTGACGTGCTGGACCTGGGATGCGGTACGGGGAGCCTCTCCCTGCTCGCCGCAGGCCAGGGCCACCGGGTCACCGCCGTCGACCGCTCGCCCCGGATGGCCGAGCTGGCCCGCGCCAAGCTCGCCGGGACCGGCGCCGAGGTCCTGGTCGGGGACGCGGCCCTGCCGCCGGTCGGGGAGCGGGCGTTCGACGTGATCCTGGCCCGGCACGTCGTCTGGCTGCTGCCCGATCCGGCGGCCGCCCTGGCCCGCTGGTTCGGGCTGCTGAAGCCGGGCGGGCGGCTGGTCCTGATCGAAGGGGTGTGGGGCGGTGTCGGGCTCTCCGCCGCCCGGGTCACCGCCCTGCTCGCCCCCCACACCGAGCGCGTCCACCACGAGGACCTGGCCGGTGACCCGCGGCTGTGGGGCAAGGAGGTCGACGACGAGCGGTATGCGCTGGTCGCCCGCGCCGAGCCGCCCCACCGGCACACCGAGGTCGTCGACGTCCACCTGATCCTGCGCCGGGGCCCGGACGTGCTGCTCGCCCGCCGCGCCAACACGGGTTACGCGGACGGGCTGCTGCACATGCCCTCCGGCCACGCGGAGGACGGCGAGGACGTCCGCGAGGCGATGATCCGGGAGGCCGCCGAGGAGACCGGTGTCGTCCTGGATCCGGACGAGGTGCGGGTCGCCCTCGTGATGCAGCACCGGGGGCCCGGCGGCGGGGCGCGGATGGGCTGGTTCTTCGTCGCGGAGTACGACGCGGAGCACCCGCCGCACAACGCGGAGCCGGAGAAGTGCTCCGAGCTGGACTGGTTCCCGCTGGACGCCCTGCCGGACGACATGGTGGCTTACTGCCGTGCGGGCCTGGACGGTTACCGGGCGGGCGAGCACTTCATGATCCACTGGCACGAGGACGGCGACCCGATCGCCCACCGGCCGGACGGCCCGCGCCGGGCCGTGGCGCTGCCGACCGCCGCCGAGCGGACCGGCCGGGTGCACCACATCGAGCTGTGGGTGCCCGACCTCGCGGGCGCGGAGCGCCGCTGGGGCTGGCTGCTGGGACGGCTGGGCCATCTCCCGTATCAGCGCTGGGCAAGCGGCCGCAGCTGGCGGCGCGGGGAGAGTTACGTGGTCGTGGAGCAGTCGCCCGACCTGTCCGCCGACCACCACGACCGCCGCCGCCCCGGCCTCAACCACCTGGCGTTCCATGTCGCGGACCGGGCCACGCTGGACGCCCTGACGGCCGAGGCACCCGCGTACGGCTGGCGGCTGCTCCACCCCGAACGCCATCCGTACGCCGGGGGTGACGGCCACCGCGCCGCTTATCTGGAGGACGAGGCGGGGTACGAGGTGGAGCTGGTCGTGACGTCCGAGCCCCGCGCGTGAAGCACGAGTCCGTCCCTGAAGCCCGCGCCCCGCGCGTGAAGCCCCGTCAGCGGTGCGGTGAGGGGGCGGTCAGGCCAGCAGGGCCGTCAGGCCCTCCGCCCGGGCCAGCCGCTCCAGCTCGTCCAGGGCGGCGGCCGCCGCTCCGGCCGCCTCGGGGTCGCGCGCGGCCAGGCCGCTCGCCTCGAACTCGTCCTCGTCCAGCCGCAGTACGGAGGAGCCGTCCGCCAACACCCAGAGGTCCAGGTCCAGGTCCTCGACCGCCAGCACCCCGTCGGCCAGGACCGCCGGCCGCGTGATGTCGCAGTACCAGCCCTTCAGCTCGCCCTCACCCGTGCGGACCTCCTTCACCGCGAACCACCGGTCCCGCCAGTAGTGCTCGGTGAACACATCGCCCGGCTCGAACCGGACGAAGCCGAAGTCCCGCACCCCGGGCGCGGCCCACGGCGCCCGGACGGTGACCCGGGTGCCGTCGTCCCGGACCAGCTCCGCCGGATACCTGATCTTGGTGCGACCTGCCTTGGTCAGGGCCACGACCACGCCCTTGGACCGGGGCGCGCGGGGCTCAGCCGAGAGTGCGGGCATGGCGGACCTCCGTGGCGCAGACCGTGTAGCCGAACCACTTGTTGATGGCGAGCATCGGGCCGTTGCCCGTGTCGTTGGCGGTGTAGGCGTCTGTGTATCCGGCCGCCCGCGCCCGGTGCAGTGAGTCGTTCTTCGCCAGCTTGGCCAGACCCCGCCCCCGGAACGCCCGCAGGGTGCCGGTCATGTTGCTGGAGTACGTCCGGTCCCCGTCGGTGCCGGCCGCGCTGAACGCCGCCACCCGGCCGTCCACCAGGGCCACCGTCGTCAGAGCGGCGTCGAACGTCGGGTGGCGCCAGACGGTCGCCAGCCAGTCCTCGTAGTCGGCCGGCTCGGTGGGGATGTCGGTCGGCTCGTCGAGTGTCACCTGGGCGTCCGCATCGAACAGCGGCCGGGGATCGTCGGCGAAGTCGGACCCCGGTCTCAGCTCGGCACCCGCCGGGACCTCCTGGAGCGGCGGCAGGGCGCCGCCCGCCAGGTCCAGGTGCTGGAAGTGGGCGGAGCGGCCCGGCCGGTAGCCCCGGCCCCGCGCGAACTCCAGGCTCTCCGGCCTGTCCAGCACCCAGGCGTGCACGACCGTGGCGCCCGCCTGCGCCAGATGCTCCTCCGCCGTGCTCAGCAGCAGCGAGCCCGCCCCGTGGCCCGTGTGGCCGGGGAGCACGTGCGGGGTGCAGAAGCCCTGACCCGGCTCCTTTCCCTCGTGGGCGATCCCGGCCTGCGCGGTACCGATGATCTCGCCGTCCCGCTCGGCCACCAGCAGCCGGTAGTGCCGGTCCGGATGGGCATGGGCCAGATCGTGGGTCACCTGCTCGGGAGTGGACACCAGGTAGGGGACCGACGTCCGCCGGACGCGGGTCCACGCCTCCGCGTCGGGCGGCCGGAAATCGCGCACAATCACAGTCATGCGGCGGAGGTTACGCGCGGCCCCGCCGCGACCGCCTCCCCTTTTTCCCGCCGTGGGGGCGCCCGTGGGGGACAATTGGCCGGTGACTGAGAAGCCCGCTGCTGAGAAGATCGTTCTGGACCCGGACTCCGGCATCGCCCCGTACGAGCAACTGCGCACCCAGCTCTCCGAACGGGCCCGTTCCGGTGCGCTCCCGGTCGGCCACCGGCTCCCGACCGTACGCGGCTTCGCCGAGGAGCTGGGCCTCGCCGCCAACACCGTGGCCAAGGCCTACCGCGCGCTGGAGGCCGACGGGGTCATCGAGACCCGGGGGCGCAACGGGACCTTCGTCGCCGCCGCCGGGGGAGCGGCCGAGCAGAAGGCGGCGACCGCCGCCCAGCTGTACGCCGAGACCGCCGAGCGGCTCGGCCTCACCCGGCAGCAGGCCCTGGCCCTGGCCAAGGACGCGGTGCGGGCGGCGTACGGGGACTGAGGCCGCCGCCCGTCCTCGTACGGCCTGCAGATCCCGTACCGCCTGCAGATCCCGTACGGCCTACAGATCCCGTACCCCCTACAGATACAGCCCCGCGTCCGCCCCCGCGTCCTGCTTCGGCACCGACGCGGGGCCGATCCCCCGGCGCAGCGCGTACAGCTCCGCGAGCGAGCTGCCCTCCCGGCTCACGCCCTCCTCCGTCCCCAGCCAGGCCACCGACTCGCTGCGGGTCAGCGGGCCCACCTCGATCCGGGCCAGGCAGCGCCCCGGCCGGACGACCGCCGGGTGCAGCCGCTCCAGGTCCTCGTTGGTGGTGACGCCCACCAGCACGTTCCGGCCCTGGCCGAGCAGACCGTCCGTCAGGTTCAGCAGCCGGGACAGCGCCTGGCCCGCGGTGTGCTTGGCCTCGCCCCGGATCAGCTCGTCGCAGTCCTCCAGGAGCAGCAGCCGCCACCGGCCCTTCGCCGTGCCGTCGTCCTCGCCGATCGCGATGTCCATCAGATAGCCGACGTCGTTGAAGAGCCGCTCCGGGTCCAGCACGCAGTCGACCTGGCACCAGTCCCGCCAGGAGCGCGCCAGCGTGCGCAGCGCGGACGTCTTGCCGGTGCCGGGCGGCCCGTGCAGCAGGAGCAGCCGCCCCGCGATGTCGTCCGGGGTGACCTTCATCAGCCGGTCCATCGCATCGGCCACCGGGGCGGTGTAGTTGGGGCGGACCTCGTCCCAGCTCCCGGCGGTGATGCGCCGGGTGGTGCGGTACGGGCCGCGGCGCGGGGAGACGTACCAGAAGCCCATGGTCACGTTGTCGGGCTGCGGCTCCGGTTCGTCCTGGGCGCCGTCGGTCGCCTGCCCGAGGACCTTCTCCGCCAGCTCGGCGCTGGTCGCGGTGACCGTGACGTCCGCGCCCCGGTTCCACCGCGAGATCAGCAGGGTCCAGCCGTCGCCCTCGGCCAGCGTGGCGCTGCGGTCGTCGTCACGGGCGGACCGCAGCACCGAGGCGTGCGGGGGCAGCAGGGTCGCGCCGGCCTTGACCCGGTCGAGGGAGGAGCTGTGGGAGTACGGCTGCTCGCCCGTCGCGAAGCGGCCGAGGAAGAGCGCGTCGACGACGTCGGAGGGGGAGTCGCTGTCGTCGACGGTGAGCCGGATCGGCAGAGCGGACTCGGGGTTGGCAGACATGGCGCCCATGATCCGGCACGGGACCACCCCACGCACCCAGGTTTCACCGGTCCGGCCCGGCCCGCGCCTGCCTGCGGACGCGCCGCCCCCTGCCCAAGCGCGCCGCAGGTGACGCCACGACACCGGCGCGTCAAGGCGCGCACGTTGAACTCCGGGCGGCGGACGGAAGCACTCACCACTTATTTTTGGCATGAACACTTCCAGCGAGCCGGGTGCGCTGCTACTACGGAGTAACGCAGTTACCCCTGCTCAAGGAGTCCCCCCCATGAAAATGTCCAGACTCGTGGCGTTCTCGTCCTCACTCCTGCTCGGTGCCGCCCTCGCCCTCACCGGTGCGGGGATCGCGAACGCCGACTCCTCCGCCCAGGCCGTCGACTACGTCGCCCTCGGCGACTCGTACTCCTCCGGCGTCGGTGCCGGCAGCTACGAGAGCTCCAGCGGCGACTGCAAGCGCAGCACCCGTGCCTTCCCCCGGCTCTGGGCCAACGCCAACTCCCCCTCCAGCTTCGCCTTCACCGCCTGCTCCGGCGCCAGGACCAACGACGTCACGAGCGGTCAGCTCGGACCGCTCAACGCCTCCACCGACCTCGTCTCGATCTCCATCGGCGGCAACGACGCGGGCTTCGCCGACGTCATGACGACCTGTGTCCTGCAGTCCGAGGCCACCTGCCTCAACCGCATCGCCACCGCCCGCTCCTACGTCGACTCGACCCTGCCCGGCCGCCTCGACTCCGTGTACTCCGCCATCAAGGCCAAGGCCCCCTCCGCCCGCGTCGTCGTCCTCGGCTACCCCCGCTTCTACCAGCTCAGCGGCAACTGCGTGGCCGGCCTCAGCGAGAAGGAGCGCGCCGCCATCAACGGCGCGTCCGACCACCTGAACACCGCCACCGCCAAGCGCGCCGCCGACCACGGCTTCACCTTCGGTGACGTCAGGACGACCTTCACCGGGCACGAGATCTGCTCGGGCAACTCGTGGTTGCACAGCGTGAACTGGCTCAACATCGGTGAGTCCTACCACCCCACCGCCGCCGGACAGTCGGGCGGCTATCTGCCGGTCTTCAAGTCGGCTGCCTGACAGGCGAGTTGCGCGACGAACCTGCGTTCGGAGCGGGAGGCCCCGGCCATCGGGGCCTCCCGCTCCGTCGAACAGTCCATCCGAACTGTCCGAACTCGCCCTGGAATCGGGCGGATTCGGTAACTGGTCGTCAACCTCCGTATAGGTGTGCTGGTCCCGTAGGCGGGATACCCGTGTGTCACCGTGGGGCGATAGGGTTAACCTGCCCGGACCGGGTGCCCTCGTACGGGTGGGGAGTGACATGGAACAGATAACGGTGCGGAGCAGGCCTCGGGTGCCTGCCATCACCTGCGGAAGCGGTGCGACCAGTACGCGCCTCGACCGCCATCTCGCGGTGCTCGGCGGCCCTGTCGTCCCGCAGCGCGAGTCGGCGGAAGCGACGCTGCTTATGCGCGAGCTGACCTCGCGTGATGCCGCGCACACCCGCCGGAGCAGGAGCGCCCGTGTGTCGCTCTTCGCCCCGCTGCGGCGACTGCGGCGTTCGCTCTTCGGCAGCCGCCACTGACCGACGCACGTCGATCACCGGGCCGGCCCGACATCCGGGGCGGCCCTGCCGCTCGGTCCACCCCACCGCTCGGGGTGGCTCAGCCGATCACTCCGTCCCGGCGCAGCGCCGATGTCTGCTCGTCCGTCATCCCCAGGCCTCGCAGCAGCGCATCGGTGTGCTCACCCAGCGCCGGTACGGCACCCATCCGGGGTTCCGGGCCGCCCGGCAGCGTGATCGGCGGCAGCAGCGCCCGCAACGGCCCGACCGGTGACTCCACTTCCCGCCACCGGTCCCGCGCCGCCAACTGCGGATGCGCCGCCACATCGGCCACCGTGTTCAGCCGGGCGCAGGCGATCCCCGCCGCCTCCAGCGCGTCCAGCGCCTCCTGCCCCGCCAGCCGCGCCAGCGCCCGCCCCACGACCTCGTCGGTCCGCTTCCGGTTGGCCGTCCGCGCGGTGTTCGTCGCGAAGTCCGGATCTTCGGCCAACTCAGGTCGTACGAGAACCTGTTCGGCGAGCCGCCGCCACTCCCGGTCGTTCTGCACGGAGAGCAGCACCTGCTCACCGTCGGCCGTGCCGTAGGCGTCGTACGGCGCGATCACCGAGTGCGCGAGCCCGGTACGCGGCGGGGGCGGGGCCCCGTGCATCCCCTGGTGCAGCGGATGCCCCATCCACTCGGCCAGCGCGTCCAGCATGGAGACCTCCACCGGCCCGCCCCGCCCGGTCGTACCCCGCCGCAGCAGCGCCGCCAGCACCCCGGAGAACGCGTACATGGCAGCCGCGATGTCCGCCGCCGGAATACCCGCCTTCACCGGCTGATCCGCCGTTCCGGTCACGGAGACCAGGCCCGCCTCGCACTGCACCAGCATGTCGTAGGCCCGCTTGTGCGCGTACGGTCCGCTCTCCCCGTAGCCGGAGATGTCCACGGCCACCAGCCGCGGGTGGGCCGCACAGAGCGTGGCGGCGTCCAGCCCGAGCCGGGCCGCCGCGCCCTGGGCCAGGTTCTGTACGAACACATCGGCCCCGGCGACGAGTTCGCGCACCACCGCCAGGCCGCGCGGGTCCTTCAGATCGACCGCCAGGGACTCCTTGCCCCGGTTGCACCAGACGAAGTGCGAGGCGAGACCGCGGGCCGCCGTGTCGTAACCGCGCGCGAAGTCGCCGCCGTCGGGGCGCTCCACCTTGATGACCCTGGCGCCGAGGTCGGCGAGCTGGCGGGTGGCGAAGGGGGCGGCGACCGCCTGTTCGACGGCCACCACGGTGATGCCGTCGAGGGGGAGGGGCTGAGTGCTCATGGGCCGTGCTTACCCTGCCGACCGGCCCTTTCGCCACCTCCGCCCCCTCACCAGAAGGCTTACAGCAGCGCGAACTGCCCCTCCGGCCCCTCCTCCTGGTGGCCCAGGACCGAGGCGGGCCGCCGGAGGGACGCCGGGACCGGCAGCACCCCCGCCGCCCGCAGCTCGTCCCGGGAGATCAGGGGCGCCCGCTCCAGCCGGGCCCGCAACGCCTCCTGCCGGGGCCGCAGCCCGTCCAGGAGCGCCAGTACGGTGATGAGCTCCAGCAGCTCCGAGGTCCACTCCGGGGTCCACCCGCGCGCCCCGACCACCTCCAGCCCGTCCGCCTCCACGCCCTCGGGAACCGCGCCCACCGCTGCCGCCGCCCGGCGGCCGAACCAGAGCTCCAGCACCCGTACACCGCTCACCGTGAACTCCCAGGCCCCCGCGGGCACCGGCGAGATCCGGCCATCGCCGATGACCAGGGCCTCGGCCTCCGCGTCGTACACGATCCCCGTGGGCCGGGCCGGGAGCGCCGCCCGCACATATGGCCTGCGCCCGCCCGGCAGCCGGGGCCGCTCCCCGCCCCGGGCCCCGCGCAGCTGCAGCCGCACCAGCTCCCGGCCGAGCTCCACGCCGGCCGCCCACACCTCGGCGTCGGCGGGCAGCGGGATCCGGCAGCCGGACGGGGAGGGCAGGGCGGCGGCCAGGATCCAGGCCAGCACGGACTCGGGGCAGGCCTCCTGAGGCCCCAGCCGTGTACGCACCACGTCCAGCAACCCCGGTGCCAGGTTGGGATCGGTGGCGTCGGGCCGCCGGTACAGCGGCCGGATCCGGCCCGGCCGCCCGGCGGGGGAG
The DNA here is from genome assembly GCF_000718135.1 of Streptomyces cyaneofuscatus. GTDB lineage: Bacteria > Actinomycetota > Actinomycetes > Streptomycetales > Streptomycetaceae > Streptomyces > Streptomyces cyaneofuscatus. Next base: position 119,432 of record NZ_JOEM01000016.1, read on the forward strand.
TGCCCGTCGGGGAGCAGGTGGGTCACCGACAGGGCGGGCCCGGCGGTCTGGGGCACGTAACCGTGCTCGACCGCGAAGAGCTGCCGCCCGTCGCCGACCCGCCACAGCTCCGGGCGGGCCGCGTCGATCAGCCGGTGGTCGGGGAGCAGCCACTGCTCGTCGAACGGGCCGTGCAGGATGCGTACGGGGTCGGGGCAGGCACCCGGTTCACGGGCGAAGCGGCCGGTGCCGGCGGCGGCACCGGCACCGGCCGTGGACCGGCCGGGCAGCGCGGCGACCGGCGTGTGCGGCGTACGGGAGCGGCTCGGGCGGAACAGCCGCTCCTGCTCGGCGCCCTCGGCGGCGGCCAGCCGCTCCCAACGGGCCCGGAGGGCGGCGGGGTCGGGGCCGCTCACCCAGGAGCGTCCGGTTCTCAGCGGCCGCACCGACCAGGGCATCAGCTCGTCCAGCTCCAGGGACGTCGAGTCCTCGCCCGATCCGGCCGCCGTCGCCGCCGCTGCGGTCCTGCGCGCTGCCACCGAGCCGTCCCTCCCCTGTCCGCCGTGACCGTTCGCATCGTAACGGCGGGCGGTCTTCCCGTGGGGCCGGGTCAGTGGGCCTCCACCGTCACGGAGAACGAGAACCGGTCGCCCCGGTAGCGGATCCGGGCCACATCCACGACGCGGCCCTCTTCGTCGTACGTCACGCCCGTGTAGTGCAGGATCGGGCTGAGCAGCGGGACCTGGAGGAGCTCGGCGGTGACCGGGTCGGCGAGCCGGGCCTCCACCGTGTCGGTGATCCGGGAGATCCTGACCCCGACGCCGTCGCGCAGCACCTTGGTCATCGGCCAGCGTTCGAGGTCGGCCACGTCGATCCGGGCGGCGATGTCGGGGCGTACCGCGTTCTCCGCCCAGTTGGTCGGCTCGTCGCTCTCGCCGTCGCGGCGCAGCCGCCGGTAGCTGACGACCTCGCCGCAGTCCGGGAAGAACTCCGCGAGGTCACCCGGGACCGGCACCGTCCCGTGGCCGAGAACCGTCGTCGCCTCCCCGGACTGCTGGGCGACGATCGCGTCGACCGAGCCCAGCAGCCGGACCGGGGAGACCCGCCGGGCGCGCGGCTCGATGAACGTGCCACGCCGCCGGTGCCGGCTGATCAGCCCCTCCGTCTCCAGCTCCTTCAGCGCCTGGCGCATCGTGAGCACGCTGACCCCGTAGTGCCCGGCGAGCTGCTCCTCGGTGGGCAGCCGGAGGGAGGCGTCCTGGGGGCGGCCGAGTATGGAGGCCCGCAGGGACTGGGAGACCTGGTACCAGAGCGGCAGCTTCCGGTTGAGGACGAGTGAGTCGGGGGCGAAGGCGGGCGGGTGCGCCCGGCCCACCGGGTTCACGCCGGACCCGGGCCGTGCCGTCGCGTCTCCGCGCGCCCCCGCTCCGGCCGCCCTCGATTCGGCAGCCCTCGCCCCGGTCGTCGTCTCATGGCTCTCTGTCACGTCGTCGTCCCCGTCCCGTCCCTCCGGGCCCCTCCGGCCGCCTGGCCCGGTCTCTACGACCGTCTACGGCCGGAAGTTGCGGCTCAGACCCTGCCACACGTCGTCGTAACCGCGCTGCAGATGGCCGGCCCCAGCCGCCTGCGGGGTCGCGATGATCGGCCAGCGGGTCTCGAACATGAAGGCCAGGCCGTCGTCGATCTTCTGCGGCTTCAGCTCCGCCGCGCTCGCCCGGTCGAAGGTCTCCCGGTCCGGCCCGTGCGCCGACATCATGTTGTGCAGCGAGCCGCCGCCGGGGACGAAGCCGTCCGCCTTCGCGTCGTACGCGCCGTCGATCAGCCCCATGTACTCGCTCATCACGTTCCGGTGGAAGTACGGCGGCCGGAAGGTGTCCTCGCCGACCAGCCAGCGCGGCGCGAAGACCACGAAGTCGACACCGGCCAGGCCGGGGGTGTCGGACGGCGAGGTCAGCACCGTGAAGATCGAGGGGTCGGGGTGGTCGTAGCTGATCGAGCCGATGACGTTGAACCGGCGCAGGTCGTAGACGTACGGGGTGTGCGTGCCGTACCAGGCGACGACGTCCAGCGGGGAGTGGTCGTACGTCGCCGACCAGAGGTTCCCGCAGAACTTGTTGACCACCTCCACCGGCCGGTCGTCGTCCTCGTACGCGGCGACGGGGGCCAGGAAGTCCCGGGCGTGCGCCAGGCCGTTGGCGCCGATCGGCCCGAGGTCCGGGAGCACGAACGGGCGGCCGTAGTTCTCGCAGACGTACCCGCGTGCGGTCTCCTCCAGCAGCTCCACCCGGAAGCGGACACCGCGCGGGATCAGCGCGACGTGGCCCGGTTCGGCGCGCAGCAGGCCCAGTTCGGTGCGGAGCAGCAGCCCGCCGTGCTCCGGGACGATCAGCAGTTCACCGTCGGAGTCGCTGAACACCCGGTCGGTCATGGAGGAGTTGGCGTGGTAGAGGTGCACCGCCATGCCCGTGCGCTGGGCGGCGTCACCGTTGCCGCCGAGCGTCCACAGCCCGCTCACGAAGTCCGTGCCGGGCGCCGGGGCGGGGAGCGGGTTCCAGCGGAGCCGGTTCGGGTCCGGCACCGACTCGGTGAAGGGCGCGGTGCGCAGATCGCCGTTGTCGGTCCGGGTGAAGGCCGGGTGCGCGGCGGAGGGGCGGATCCGGTAGAGCCAGGAGCGGCGGTTGTCGGCGCGGGGCTCGGTGAAGGCGGAGCCGCTCAGCTGCTCCGCGTAGAGGCCGAGGGGGGCGCGCTGGGGGGAGTTACGGCCGTGCGGCAGCGCCCCCGGCACCGCCTCCGAGCTGTGTTCGTTGCCGAAACCGGAGGAGTACGCCAGTCCCTCCGCCGTCTTCCTCGCCTGCTTCCTCGCCTGCTCGATGCCGCTCATCCCGCACTCCCGGTGACCGTGAAGCCCTTGGATCCGCCGGACAACGAATCCTATGGGACACCGTAGGAATAGGAGACGGACGCGTCAACGGTCTGGATCACGCCATTCGGGGGGTCCGGGCGCCGATCAGGGGCGTGGGGTGGCTTCGGAGGGGCTTGCGGACGGCACCCGGGACGTGCACGGCATCATGGGTCCCGTGCCCCACCCGAACCCGAACCTCCGCCGCGCCCCCGTACAGCAGCGCAGCGCCGACCGGCTCGCCCGGATACTCGACGCCTGCGCCGGACTGCTCGACGAGACCGGTTACGAGCAGCTCTCCACCCGTGACGTCGCGTTGCGCGCCGAGGTGCCCATCGGCTCCGTCTACCGCTTCTTCTCCAATAAACGGGCCCTGGTCGACGCCCTGGCGCTGCGCAATCTGGACCTCTACGCCGAGCGCATCACCGCCCGGCTCGGCTCCCTCCCCGCCGACGACTGGCGCGGGGCGATCGACGCGGTGCTGGACGAGTACCTGGCGATGAAGCGGACCGTGCCCGGCTTCGCCCTGGTCGACTTCGGGCCCCCGTCGCCCGCCGAGGACGCGTCGGACGACGCCAACCGCCGCCTCGCGGGCCGGCTCACCGACCTCCTCGCCGGGCACCTCGGCCGCCACCCCGGCCCGGAGCTGCTGCGGGCCATCCTGGTGAGCGTCGAGGCGGCGGACGCGCTGCTCCAGCTCGCCTTCCGGACGGACCCGTCGGGTGACCCGGCGATCGTGGCCGAGACCCGGACGCTGGTACGGGCGTACCTCGCGCAGATCCTGGACTGAGGGCGCCGGGGGATCGGGTGGGGGGCGTCACGTGCCCGCCGTCGACCCCCTCCCCGGCATGCCTACCGGTCGGTATGCTCGCGGTGCCGTCCGAGTGCTGCCACCGCCGTCGCCCCGGGGAGGGCCCATGTCCCACGCATCCCGTACCGCACCGCGTATCTGCCCCCTCTGCGAAGCCACCTGCGGCCTCACCCTCACCATCGAGGGGACCACCGTCACCGGTGCGCGCGGCGACCGCGACGACATCTTCAGCCGGGGCTTCATCTGCCCCAAGGGGGCGTCCTTCGGCGGCCTGGACGCCGACCCCGACCGGCTGCGCGTCCCGCTCGTGCGCGGGGAGGACGGGGAGCTGCGGGAGGCGTCCTGGGACGAGGCGTTCGACCGGATCGCCGCCCGCATACCGGCCCTGGCCGAGGCCCACGGTCCGCAGGCCGTCGGCGTCGTCCTCGGCAACCCCAACGTCCACACCATGGCGGGCTCCCTCTACCCGCCCCTGCTCCTCGCCGCCCTGCGCACCCGCAACGTCTTCACCGCGAGCACCCTGGACCAGATGCCCAAACACGTCTCCAGCGGGCTGCTCTTCGGCGACGCCAACGCCATCCCCGTACCGGACCTCGACCGCACCGACCACCTCCTCCTGATCGGCGCCAACCCGCTGGAGTCCAACGGCAGCCTCTGCACCGCCCCCGACTTCCCCGGCCGGCTCAGGGCGCTGCGCCGACGCGGCGGCACCCTCACCGTCATCGACCCGCGGCGCACCCGGACCGCCCGCCTCGCCGACCGGCATGTGGCGATCCGGCCGGGAGCGGATGCCCTGCTGCTCGCCGCCATGGCCCACGTCCTGCTGGAGGAGAAGCTCACCGACCCCGGTGCGCTGGCCGAGCACCTGGAAGGCGTGGGCGAACTCGCCGTCGCGCTCGCCGACTTCACCCCGGACGCGGTCGCCGCCGCCTGCGATGTGGACGCGGCCACCATCACCGCGCTCGCCCGCGAACTGGCCGCCGCCCCCACCGCCGCCGTCTACGGGCGGATCGGCAGCTGCACCGTGGAGCACGGCACGCTCGCCAGCTGGCTGGTGGACGTCCTCAACGTCCTCACCGGCAACCTCGACCGCCCCGGCGGCGCGCTGTTCCCGCTCTCCGCGACGGCCCGCGCACCGCGCGCAGCCGCGCCCGGCAAGGGCTTCGCGCTGGGCCGGTGGACGTCCCGGGTCTCCGGCCACCCCGAGGCCAAGGGCGAACTCCCCACCGCCGCCCTGGCCGAGGAGATCGAGACCCCGGGCGAGGGACGCATCCGCGCACTGATCGTCCTCGCCGCCAACCCCGTCCTCTCCGCGCCCGACGGCGACCGGCTGGACGCGGCGCTCGCCGGGCACCTCGACTTCATGGTCAGCGTCGACCCGTACCTCAACGAGACCTCCCGCCACGCGGACGTCGTCCTGCCCCCGCCGCCGCCCTCGCAGAGCGCCCACTTCGACTTCGCGTTCAACTCCTTCGCCGTGCACAACCAGGTCCGCTACACCCGCGCCCCCATCCCCCTGGAGGACGGGCGGATGGACGAGAGCGAGATCCACGCCCGGCTGATCCTCGCGGTGAGCGGGATGCACGGCGCCCCGCCCTCCGCCGTTGACGACCTGGCCATCGCCACCGCGATCACCAAGGCGGGCGCCCCGGAGGAGCTGGCCGACGAGCTCACCGGCCGCAGCGGCCCCGAACGCCGCCTCGACCTCATGCTGCGGCTCGGCCCGTACGGACTGACGCTGGAGCGGCTCCTCGCCCACCCGCACGGCATCGACCTCGGCCCGCTGAAGCCGCGCGTCCCGGAGATCCTGCGCACCCGCTCCGGCCGCATCGAACTGCTCCCCGCCCCGATCGCCGCCGACCTGCCCCGCCTGCGCCGGGCGCTGGGCGACCGCCCCGCCCCGCTCGTCCTCGTCGGCCGCCGCCATCTGCGTTCCAACAACAGCTGGATGCACAACGTCGTCTCGCTCAGCGGCGGGTCCAACGTCTGCACCCTCCAGGTCCACCCCGACGACGCGGCCCGGCTCGGGCTCGTGGACGGGGCCACCGTACGGATCGAGTCGGCGGGCGGCGGGATCGAGGCCCCCGCCGAGATCACGGACACCGTACGCAGCGGAGTGGTGAGCCTCCCGCACGGCTGGGGCCACAGCCGCCCCGGGACCCGGATGGCGGTCGCCGCCGCCCACCCCGGGGCCAACGTGAACCAGCTGCTCGACGGCACCCTCTTGGACCCGCTCTCCGGCACCGCCGTCCTGAACGCCATTCCGGTGACGGTGACCCCGTCCCCGTAACCCTCTCGGTAACACCACCGCGTTGACCTGGGGTTTTGCTCGTATTGCTCACGCGTCAACGTCTTGTTAACTCTTCGAGGGGGCCCCTAACGTCGTCCGGACCGACCGCCGAGACCGGTGGGAGTTCAAGGATGAACGTTAGGTATCCCCCATGCTGACAATCCTCGGCTTCGCCATGATCGCGACCTTCCTGGTCCTGATCATGACGAAGAAGATGTCGCCGATCGCGGCGCTGGTACTGATCCCCGCACTATTCTGTGTCGCCGTCGGGCAGGGAGCGAAGCTCGGCGACTACGTCATCGACGGCGTCGGCAACCTGGCGCCGACCGCCGCCATGCTGATGTTCGCCATCGTCTACTTCGGCGTGATGATCGACGTCGGCCTCTTCGACCCGATCGTCCGGGGCATCCTGCGGTTCTGCAAGGCGGACCCGATGCGGATCGTCGTCGGTACGGCGGTGCTGGCCGCGATCGTCTCGCTCGACGGCGACGGCTCCACCACCTTCATGATCACCGTCTCGGCGATGTATCCGCTCTACAAACGCCTCAAGATGAGCCTCGTCGTCATGACCGGTGTGGCGGCCACGGCGAACGGCGTCATGAACACCCTGCCCTGGGGCGGCCCCACCGCCCGCGCCGCGACCGCGCTCAAGCTGGACGCCTCCGAGATCTTCGTCCCCATGATCCCGGCGCTGGCCGTCGGACTGCTCGCCGTCTTCCTGCTCTCGTACGTGCTGGGTCTGCGCGAGCGCAAGCGCCTGGGCATGCTCACGCTGGACGAGGCGCTGGTACGGGAGCCGGAGCAGGAGACCGTCCTGGCGGGGGCGGGCACGGGCGCGAGCGGCGGCGACCGCCTTCGCAAGGGCTCCGCCGCCTCGGGCACCGGCTCGGCGGACCTCACGGAGGACGATGACGAGGAGGACGAGGAGGAGTTCAAGGGCCTCGACCCCGATCGCTCCACCCTGCGGCCCAAGCTCTACTGGTTCAACGCCGGTCTGACCATCGCCCTGCTGACCGCGATGATCATGGAACTGATGCCGATCCCGGTCCTCTTCCTCCTCGGCGCCGCCCTCGCGCTCACCGTCAACTTCCCCCACATGCCGGACCAGCGGGCCCGGATCGCCGCCCACGCCGACAACGTCCTCAACGTCTCCGGCATGGTCTTCGCCGCCGCCGTCTTCACCGGCGTCCTCACCGGCACCGGTATGGTCGAGAACATGGCCGACTGGGTGGTCGGGGCCGTCCCCGACGCGATGGGCCCGCACATGGCCATCGTCACCGGGCTGCTCAGCCTGCCGCTCACCTACTTCATGTCGAACGACGGCTTCTACTTCGGCGTCGTCCCCGTCCTCGCCGAAGCTGGCGCGGCCCACGGAGTCTCCCCGCTGGAGATCGCCCGCGCCTCCCTGGCCGGCCAGGCGCTGCACATGTCCTCGCCGCTGGTGCCCGCCGTGTACGTGCTCGTGGGCATGGCGAAGGTGGAGTTCGGCGACCACACCCGGTTCACCGTCAAGTGGGCGGTGCTCACCTCGCTGGTGGTGCTCGGGGCGGGCATCCTCTTCGGCACGATCTGATGTCACGCGCGCGAGGGCCCGGGGCCGGGCCCGGCAGGGGCTGGCTGCTGCGCCTCGTCATCGCCTTCGCCTTCGCGCAGGGGGCGGTGTCGATGGCGCGGCCCGCCGTCTCCTACCGGGCCCTCGCGCTGGGCGCGGACGAGACCGCCGTCGGCGTCATCGCCGGTGTCTACGCGCTGCTGCCGCTGTTCGCCGCCGTCCCGCTCGGCCGCCGCACGGACCACGGCCGGTGCGCGCCCCTGCTGCCGCTCGGCGTGGTGCTGATCTCCGGCGGCTGCGCGCTCAGCGGCGTCGTCTCCTCGCTGCCCGCGATGGCCGCCTGGAGCGGGGTGATGGGCCTCGGCCACCTCTGCTTCGTGATCGGCGCGCAGTCGATCGTGGCCCGCCAGTCCGCCGCGGCCGAACAGGACCGCAACTTCGGCCACTTCACCATCGGCGCCTCGCTCGGCCAGCTGGGCGGCCCGATCGCGGCGGGAGCGCTGATCTCCGGTGGGAGCGGTGCTCTGGGGCGTACGAGCTCCCTCGCGCTCCTCGTCTCGGCGGGGGTCTGCGCGGTCGCGCTCACCTCGCTGTGGCGCATCGAGCACCGGCGTACGCCGGGCGCCGGGCCCGGTGCGCACAAGGCCGCGGCCAAGGTCCCGGTCACCAGGATCCTCGGTGCGCGGGGCGTCCCGGCCGGGATCTTCATCAGCATGGCGGTCCTGTCCTCCACCGACATCCTCACCGCCTACCTGCCGGTGGTCGGCGAGCACCGGGGGATCGCCCCCGCCACGGTCGGGCTGCTGCTCAGCCTGCGGGCCGCCGCCACCATCGCCTGCCGCCTGGTGATGACCCCGATGCTGCGGCTCCTCGGCCGGACGGCCCTGCTGTCCACCAGCTGCCTGCTGGCCGGCCTGCTCTGCGCGGGGATGGTCCTCCCGGTCCCCGTCCCGGTGCTCGCGGTCATGCTGGCCGCCCTCGGGTTCTGCCTCGGCGCCGGCCAGCCGCTGTCGATGACCACGGTGGTCCAGGCCGCCCCCGCCGAGGCCCGGTCCACGGCCCTGGCCCTGCGCCTCACCGGCAACCGGCTGGGCCAGGCCGCCGCCCCCGCCGCCGCGGGCCTGATCGCGGGTACGGCGGGGGCGGCGGCCCCGTTCGCCCTGCTGGGGGCGCTGCTGCTGGTGGCGGCGGGGCTGGGCCTGCGCGGCGGACGGGCGACCCGGGCCTCCTCCGTACCGCCGGAGCCCACGCCCGTACGTGAACGGGACCAGGCGGACGGCGCGTCCCTGGCCGACCGAAGCCGTTCCTGAGACACCGACCCCGTACGCCCCACCCGTCCCAACCTTCGCGCGAGTCATTCCCTCACCCCGCCCGGTGGGCTAACTTCCCTCCACAGCCGCTCCCCACCGCGACGTACATCTCGTACACCTTGATCCCGGGGACACCTCATGACGCGCGCCATCGCCCTGCACCACGTCAGCAAGAGCTACGGCCGGGACCGGCGGGCCGTCGACCGGTTCACGCTCTCCATCGAACCCGGCGAGTTCGTCGTCCTGCTCGGCCCCTCCGGCTGCGGCAAGTCGACCGTGCTGCGCATGATCGCGGGCCTGGAGGAGATCAGCGAGGGTGAGCTGCTGCTCGACGGCGAGTTCGCCAACCACATCCCGCCGCGCGAACGGGGGATGGCGATGGTGTTCCAGAGCTTCGCGCTGTACCCGAGCATGACGAACCGCGCCAACATCGGCTTCCCGCTGAAGCTGGAGTACCCGCGCGAGGACAACAGCGCTCGGATCGAGGCCACGGCTCGGATGCTCGGCATCGAGCACGTGCTCGACCGCTACCCGGCCCAGCTCTCCGGCGGCGAACGCCAGCGCGTGGCGATGGGCAGGGCGATTTCCCGCAGGCCCTCCGTCTTCCTGATGGACGAGCCGCTCTCCAACCTGGACGCCAAGCTCCGCAACCATCTGCGCGCCGAGATCGCCCTGCTGACGAAAGAACTGGGCGTCACCACGGTCTATGTGACGCACGATCAGGCCGAGGCGATGTCCCTCGGGGACCGGGTGGCGGTGATGCGCGGCGGCGTCCTGCAACAGGTCAGCCCGCCCCGGGAGGTCTACGCGCTGCCCGAGAACGTCTTCGTGGCCGCGTTCATCGGCACCCCGCGGATCAACCTCCTCCAGGCCGTCGTCCACGCCCCGCTGGAGGGGCGGATGTCGATCGATCTCGGCCGCCAGCGGCTCGCCCTGCCCGAACCCCTCAGCCCCGACCACCAGTTGCTCCGCATCCAGCAGGGCCGCCGGATCATCGTCGGGCTGCGCTCGGAGGCGGTCCGCATCGCCCCGCCCAGTCACGCCCGGCCCGGTGAGGTGGCGCTCAGCGGGATCGTGGAGCACGTCGAGTACCAGGGGCACGAGGCACTGGTGCACCTCAACACCGGTTCGCGGCCCGCCGTCGTCCCGGACCTCGAATCGGCCCAGCCCCGCGCCATGCCCCGCCGCCGCAGAGCCACCGTGGGCCGTACCGGAGGCAGCACGCAAGGCGCGCTCGGCGTCCTGGACCGGCTGAAGGGGCGGGCCGGGGCGCGGATCAGCGGCCCGGTCGTCACCCTCGACGAACCCGCCCCGGACCCCACGGCGGTCCGCACCCCGGACCGGCCCTCCGTCATCTCCGGCGACCTGGTGGTGCGCACCGGCCCCGACATGCGGCTGCGCACCGGCGGCCAGGTGCCGCTGCTGGTGGACCTGGCGCACCTGTACGTCTTCGACCACTACGGCCGCCGTATCTGCCCGCTGCCGCAGGACGTGCCCGGGCTGGACGGCTGAGCCTTTCCCCTCGGCCCCGGCGCACGCCTCCCGGCGTGACCGGCGTCTCCGGGAGCTCCCTGGCGCCGGAAAACTAACGGCGCTAGTTTGGGCGGTCGGGGCAGACGACAAGACGTCGGCGTCGTGCACAACCCGTCCGGGAGGAAACAGCCATGAAGGCCCACGACCAGATGTACATCGGCGGCGCGTGGCGGCCCGCCGTCGGCCAGGACACGATCGCGGTCGTGAACCCGGCCGACGAGCAGCTCATCGGCCACGTGCCGGCGGGCACGGCCGAGGACGTCGACGCCGCGGTGAAGGCCGCGCGCGCCGCGTTCCCCGGCTGGGCCGCCACCCCGCCCGCCGAGCGCGCCGCCCGGCTCTCCGCGCTGAGCGACGCGCTGGCCGCCCGCAAGGACGAGCTGGCCGAGACGATCACCGCCGAGCTGGGCGCGCCGCTGCCGCTCTCGCAGATGGTCCACGCCGCCGTTCCGGTCATGGTCGCCGCCTCGTACGCCGAACTGGCCGCCTCCTACGCCTTCGAGGAGCGGATCGGCAACTCCACCGTCCTGCTGGAGCCGGTCGGGGTCGTCGGCGCGATCACCCCCTGGAACTACCCGCTCCACCAGATCGTCGCCAAGGTCGCCCCCGCCCTCGCCGCCGGCTGCACGGTCGTCCTCAAGCCGGCCGAGGACACCCCGCTCACCGCCCAGCTCTTCGCCGAGGCCACCGAGGCCGCCGGGCTGCCCGCCGGGGTCTTCAACCTCGTCACCGGCCTCGGCCCGGTCGCCGGCCAGGCGCTCGCCGAGCACGAAGGCGTCGACCTGGTCTCGTTCACCGGATCGACCGCCGTGGGCAAGCAGATCGGCGCCACCGCCGGAGCCGCGATCAAGCGCGTCGCCCTCGAACTCGGCGGCAAGTCCGCCAACGTGATCCTGCCCGGCGCCGACCTCGCCAAGGCGGTCAACGTCGGCATCGCCAACGTCATGACCAACTCCGGCCAGACGTGCAGCGCCTGGACCCGGATGCTGGTCGACTCCGAGCGGTACGACGAGGCCGTGGAGCTCGCGGCGCAGGCCGTGCTCAAGTACGCGCCCGGCGAGCGGGTCGGCCCGCTCGTCAACGCCAAGCAGCAGGCCCGGGTGAGCGGTTACATCCGCACGGGCATGGAGGAGGGCGCGCGGCTGATCGCGGGCGGCCCCGACGCACCCCTGGAGACCGGCTACTACATCAGCCCCACCGTCTTCGCCGACGTCACCCCGGACATGACCATCGCGCAGGAGGAGATCTTCGGCCCGGTGGTCTCGATCCTCCGCTACGAGGACGTGGACGACGCCCTCCGTATCGCCAACGACACCGTGTACGGGCTCGCGGGAGCCGTGTGGGCGGCCGACGACGAGGAGGCGGTGGCCTTCGCCCGCCGGATGGACACCGGACAGGTCGACATCAACGGCGGCCGCTTCAACCCGCTGGCCCCCTTCGGCGGTTACAAGCAGTCCGGAGTCGGCCGCGAGCTGGGTCCGCACGGTCTGGCGGAGTACCTCCAGACGAAGTCGCTCCAGTTCTGACCCCGTAACCCTTCCCCTGTAATCCCGTGCAAGGAGTCTGTTCGTGGTCCGCGCCGCCGTACTGCCCGCCGTCGGAGCTCCGCTGGAGATCACCGACATCGTCCTGCCCGAGCCCGGCCCCGGCCAGGTGCGCATCGCGCTCGCCGCGGCGGGGGTCTGCCACTCCGACCTGTCCCTGTCCAACGGCACCATGCGGGTGCCGGTGCCCGCCGTCCTCGGCCATGAGGGCGCCGGTACGGTCCTGGCGGTCGGCGAGGGCGTCACCCATGTCGCCCCCGGTGACGGCGTGGTCCTCAACTGGGCTCCCTCCTGCGGTGCTTGCTTCCACTGCGGGATCGGCGAGGTCTGGCTCTGCGCCGACGCCCTGAAGGGGACCGCCAACCTGCACGCCCGTACGGCCGACGGCACCGACCTCCACCCCGGCCTCAACGTGGCGGCCTTCGCGGAGGAGACCGTCGTCGCCGCGAACTGCGTCCTCCCCGCCCCCGACGGCATCCCGCTCACCGACGCCGCCCTCCTCGGCTGCGCGGTCCTCACCGGCTACGGGGCGATCCACCACAGCGCCAAGGTCCGCGAGGGCGAGAGCGTGGTCGTCTTCGGGATCGGCGGCGTCGGCCTCGCCGTGCTCCAGGCGGCCCGGATCGCGGGTGCCTCCCGGATCATCGCGGTCGACGTCTCCCCGGCCAAGGAGGAGCTGGCCCGGCAGGCCGGGGCCACCGACTACGTCATCGCCTCCGCCACCACCCCGCGTGAGATCCGCAAGCTCACCGGCGGCCAGGGCACGGACGTCGCCGTGGAGTGCGTCGGACGGCCCGCGACCATCCGGGCCGCCTGGGAGTCCACCCGGCGCGGCGGCCGTACGACGGTCGTCGGGATCGGCGGCAAGGACCAGGAGGTCACCTTCAACGCCCTGGAGATCTTCCACTGGGGCCGTTCCCTGACGGGCTGCGTCTACGGCAACAGCGACCCGGCCCGCGATCTGCCCGCCCTGGCCGACCACATCCGCGCGGGCCGCTTCGACCTGTCGATGATGGTCACCGAACGCATCGCCCTGGACGCCATCCCGGCCGCCTTCGACAACATGATCGCGGGCAAGGGCGGCCGGGCGCTGGTGGTGTTCTAGAGCGCCGCTAGTAGTCCGTGGTCCGGGAGGTCGAGGCGACCGGCCCCAGCAGCCGGGCGTCCATCTCGCCCTCCTCGAACAGCCGGGAGGCCGGGCCCACGATCAGCGGGTCCGGCACCCCGACCACCTCCGGGTCCTTGCCCGGGTAGTCGAAGCGGTCCAGCACATGCCGCATCGCCTCCAGCCGGGCCCGCTTCTTGTCGTTGCTCTTCACCACCGTCCACGGCGCGTCGGCCGTGTCGGTGTGGAAGAGCATCAGCTCCTTCGCCTCGGTGTACTCGTCCCACTTGTCCAGCGAGGCCAGGTCGACGGGGCTCAGCTTCCAGCGCCGTACGGGGTCGATCTGCCGGATCATGAACCGGTTGCGCTGCTCGTTGCGGGAGACCGAGAACCAGAACTTCACCAGGTGGATGCCGTCCCGGGCGAGCATCCGCTCGAAGCCGGGCGCCTGGTGCATGAACTCCAGGTACTCCCGGGTCGTGCAGAACCCCATCACCCGCTCCACCCCGGCCCGGTTGTACCAGGAGCGGTCGAACAGCACGATCTCCCCGGCGCTCGGCAGATGGGCCACGTACCGCTGGAAGTACCACTGCGTCCGCTCACGCTCGGTGGGCTTCTCCAGGGCCACGATGCGGGCACCGCGCGGATTCAGATGCTCGGTGAACCGCTTGATCGTGCCGCCCTTGCCCGCAGCGTCCCGCCCCTCGAAGAGGATTACCAGCCGCTCGTCGCGCTCCTTCACCCAGTGCTGGAGCTTCAGCAGCTCGATCTGGAGGGCGCGCTTGGCCTCCTCGTAGTCGCGGCGCCGGAGCTTGTACGTGTACGGGTAGTCCTCCCGCCACGCGTCCCGGGCGTGGCCGTCCGGCTCGACCAGGACCGGGTCGTCGTCACCGCTGTCGGCCACGTGGAAGCCGTCGAGGTAGGGCCCGCCGTAACGGGCCGCCCGCGCGGCCTCCTCGCGGGCGGTCCTCTTCTTCTTCGCCCCGTTGTCGCCGTTACGGCCGCTGCCGCCGCTACGGTCGCCGTGCGCCTTGGTGCTCCGCGTCATGACGGGTTCCCTCCACCGGGCCGGCCTGATTTCCGCGTGTGGGCCCAGTCTGCTGACGGCTCCGGGAGACCGCCACCCCGGCCAGGCAGAGCAGCCCGCCGAGAACGCCGAGCGGGGTCGGCACCTCGTCCAGCAGCACCCACGCCATGAGCACCACGATCGCCGGGACCGCGTACGTGGTGGCGCCCATCCGGCCCGCGGTGGTCCGGGCCAGCGCGTAGCCCCAGGTGGTGAAGGCCAGCGCGGTCGGGAAGACGCCCAGGTAGATCATGTTCAGCGTGGCGGACATCGGCGCGTCGGCCGCCTCGGAGATCAGCACCCCGGTGAACGGCAGGCAGGCGACGGCGCCGATCAGGCAGCCGAAGGTGTTGATCTGGAGCGAGGAACCGTACGCGAGCGCCGGCTTCTGGCTCACCACGCCCAGCGCGTACACCACGGCGGCCAGCAGGCAGAGCGCCACGCCCAGCACGGACGAGCTGCCGTGCCCGGACATCGCGAGGCCGACGACGACGGCGCCGGAGAACGAGATGCCCATCCCGAGCAGGAGGCGGCGGGGCAGCCCCTCGCCGAGCATCCGGGCGCCCATCAGGGCCATCAGGATCGGCCCGATGTTCACGAGCATCGCGGCCGTCCCGGCGTCGACCTCCTGCTCGCCCCAGTTGAGCGCCACCATGTAGAGCCCGAACCACAGCACCCCGGACGTGATGATCCCGCGCCAGGCCCCGCGCCCGGGAAGCCCTTCCCTCCGTACGAGGAGGATCGCCCCGAGCACCAGCACGCCCGCCAGCAGCCGCCCGAGGGCGAGGGCACCGGGGGAGTAGGCCTCGCCCGCACTGCGGATGGAGACGAAGGCGGAGGCCCACAGGACCACGGTGGTGCAGGCGGCGGCGGTGGCGCGCCAGGATCGGGCGGGGGCGGGGGTGGCCGGGCCGGCCGGGGGCGTCGTCATGGCCACGACCGTAGGCCCGAAACGCTTCGCCCCCCACCGAATTGTCGGTCCCCGTCAATCGACGGGAGGCCCCCTCCACCCCGTCCGCGCCCTTCCAACGTGCCCGTGCACCCACCCAGCCCGTCCGGCGTTTGAGGACGGAAGCCCGCCACCCAGCCCGTCCGGCGTTTGAGGACGCAACCGTGCCCCCTCAGCCCGTCCGGCGTTTGAGGACGGAACCGTCGCGGTGGCACCGGGTAATCCCTCCGTGTCCGGAAAGCACGGGCGCCGCCCATCCCGGGCAAGGGTTCCGTCCTCAAACGCCGGACGGGCTGGAGTGGGCACCGTTAGGCGTGGTCCGGGAGCGCCGCCGCCTCCATCCCCAGCACCTCCGACAACGCCCCCACCCCCGACGGAGTCACCCGCACGGCCCGCCCCGACCCATACCTCTCGCACCACCCCACCCCCAGCACATGCGCACACAGCGCCGCCCCCGCCGCCCCGGCCAGATGCGGCCGCCGTTCCGTCCAGTCCAGGCACCCCCGGGCCAGCGGCCGTCGCCCGCCCCGGTCCAGCGGGATGCCGAGCGCGTCGAACCAGTCGAGCCCCGCCTCCGTCAGCGCGAACCCGGTGTCCTGCCGCAGCAGCCCCCGTACCGTCATCGCCTCCGTGATCCGGATGCCGAGCTGCCCGGCGAGATGGTCGTAGCAGGTACGCCCCCGGGCCAGCGCACCGGCCACGCTCGCCGCCCGCAGCGTGCGCGGCGGCTCGGGCGTGCCGGGCAGGGCGTGCGAGGCCAACTCCTCCACCAACCGCGCGACCCCCTCGTCGGCCAGCCGCACATACCGGTGCCGCCCCTGCCGCTCCTCCGCGAGCAGTCCGCCCGCCACCAGCCGCCCCAGGTGCTCGCTGGCGGTGGAGGGCGCGACCGAGGCGTACCGGGCCAGCTCCCCGGCCGTCCAGGCCCGCCCGTCGAGCAGGGCCAGGCAGAAGGAGGCCCGGGTCCCGTCCGCGAGCAGGGCGGCCAGCGCGGCGAGGCGCGACGCGGCGTCATCGTGGGGGCGGGCCCGCGCCGGGCGACCGGCGGGGCGCGGTGAACGGTCCATGGGTCCAGGGTGCGTCAAGGACGGTTCGGCGCCCGCCGAACCGTTTCCGTGGGCCGCGCGTACTCCTCGTACTGGAGCGCCAGCCCGTCCAGCAGCGCCCGCAGCCCCGTCTCGAACGCCCCCTCGTCCACCTGCCGCCGGTGATCGGCCAGCAGGTGCGCCTGGCCCAGGTGCGGGTAGTCGGCCGGGTCGTACGCGCTCTCGTCGTCGACGAAGCCCCCGGCGAAGGAGCCCAGCGCGGAGCCGGTGATGAAGTACCGCATCAGCGCCCCGATCCGGGTCGCCTGCGCGGGCGGCCACCCCGCCCCCACCATCGCCCCGAACACCGCGTCCGCGACCCGCAGCCCCGCCGGCCGGCGCCCCGGCCCCCGGGCGAGGACCGGCACGATGTGCGGGTGCGCGGCCAGGGCGGCCCGGTAGGAGAGCGCCCAGTCGTGCAGGGCCTCTCGCCAGTCGCGCGGGTCCGACGCCTCGAACATCGACAGATCGACCTGTACGGAGACGGCGTCGGCGACCGCGTCCAGGATCTCGTCCTTGTTGCGGAAGTGGTTGTAGAGCGAGGGCCCGCTGACCCCGAGGACGGCCGCCAGCCGGCGCGTGGAGACGGCGTCGAGCCCTTCGGCGTCCACGAGCGCGCTCGCCGCTTCCACGATGCGGTCTCTGCTGAGGAGGGGCTTGCGCGGTCGGGCCATGCGGCTCATAGTAGGCGCTGCGAACCAGAAACTAGCAGTGCTAATTAATCGGCGCACGAGAAAGCGGTGCGCGAGAAGGTGGGTGGCGCGCGATGAACCTGGAGCTCAGCCAGGAGCAGGAAGCCGTCCGGCGGCTGGCCGAGGAGTTCGTGGCCCGTGAGGTCACGCCACACGTCGTCGCGTGGGACCGGGCCGAGAATGTCGACAGGCCGATCGTGAAGAAGCTCGGCGCGCTCGGCTTCCTCGGCCTGACCGTCCCCGAGGAGTACGGCGGCTCCGGCGGCGACCACCTCACGTACTGCCTGGTCACCGAGGAGCTCGGCCGAGGCGACTCCTCCGTGCGCGGGATCGTCTCCGTCTCGCTCGGCCTGGTCGCCAAGACCATCGCGTCCTGGGGCGACGAGGAGCAGAAGCGGCAGTGGCTGCCCCGGCTCACCTCCGGCGAGGCGATCGGCTGCTTCGGCCTCACCGAGCCCGGCACCGGCTCGGACGCCGGGAACCTCGCCACCCGGGCCGTGCGCGACGGCGGTGACTACGTCATCAACGGCACCAAGATGTTCATCACCAACGGCACCTGGGCCGACGTGGTGCTGCTCTTCGCCCGCACCGACGACGCCCCCGGCCACCGCGGTGTCTCCGCCTTCCTCGTCCCCGCCGACACCCCCGGCCTCACCCGTCGCACCATCCACGGCAAGCTCGGCCTCCGCGGCCAGGCCACCGCCGAACTGGTCCTGGAGGACGTCCGGGTCCCCGCCGCCACCCTCCTCGGCCCCGAGGGCAAGGGCTTCACCGTCGCCATGTCGGCCCTCGCCAAGGGCAGGATGTCCGTCGCGGCGGGCTGCGTCGGCATCGCCCAGGCCGCCCTGGACGCCTCCGTGCGGTACGCCGGTGAGCGCGAGCAGTTCGGAAAGGGCATCGCCGGCCACCAGCTCGTCCAGGAGCTGCTCAGCGACATCTCCGTGGACGTCGAGGCGGCCCGGATGCTCACCTGGCGGGTCGCCGACCTCGTCGACCGGGGCCAGGAGTTCGCCACCGCCGCCTCCCAGGCCAAGCTGTACGCCTCCGAGGCCGCCGTCCGCTGCGCCAACAACGCCATCCAGGTCTTCGGCGGCTACGGCTACATCGACGAGTACCCGGTCGGCAAGCTGCTCCGCGACGCCCGCGTGATGACGCTCTACGAGGGCACCAGCCAGATCCAGAAGCTCATCATCGGCCGCGCGCTGACGGGCGTCTCCGCGTTCTGACCGCCGTCAGCCGCCGCCCCGGCTCGTACGCGTGTCTGAGTAGCTCGCTGAGTACGGGCACGGATGTGGCGCACGCCACGTCGGCGGATGCTGAGCCCATGAGTGACACGACATCGGTCAAGCAGCAGAGCACCGCCGCCTTCTACGGCCAGGCCGTCGCCTCCTTCCTGGTGGCGATGGGCGCGGTGGCCCTCGGTATCTTCTTCCTCGACGCCGACGCCTGGGTGCGCGGCTTCCTCGCCATCGGGGTGCTCTACCTCGTGACGTCCTGCTTCACGCTGGCCAAGGTGATCCGGGACCGGCAGGAGGCCGGGCAGATCGTCAGCCGGGTCGACCAGGCCCGGCTGGAGAAGATCCTCGCCGAGCACGACCCCTTCCAGAAGCTCTGACCCTTCCCGAGACCGTGAACCCGCACACCCGCCCCTGAGACGCCCCTAAGCGCTTGCTCAGGTTCGGGGTATGGTGTTCGTCCTGTTGACGGAGAGGGGCCCTGGACGATGAGTACGGCGGAGGAGACGAGCGGCGACGACGCTCCCTGGGGCGAGGTCACGCCCGAGGCGGCCAGGCGGCTGCTCGTCGCCGCGGTCGACGCCTTCGCCGAGCGCGGGTACCACGCGACCACCACCCGCGACATCGCCGGCCGGGCCGGGATGAGCCCGGCCGCGCTCTACATCCACTACAAGACGAAGGAAGAGCTGCTCCACCGGATCAGCAAGATCGGCCACGACCGGGCGCTGTACGTCCTGGAGGCCGAGGCCGACCGGGACGGCACCGCCGCCGACCGGCTCGCCGGGGCCGTACGGTCCTTCGTCCGCTGGCACGCCGAGCGCCACACCACCGCACGCGTCGTCCAGTACGAGCTCGACGCCCTCGGCCCCGAGCACCGCACCGAGATCGTCGAGCTGCGCCGCAGGAGCGACGCGGTGGTGCGCCGGATCATCAGCGAGGGGGTGGCGGCGGGCGAGTTCGACGTCCCCGACATCCCCGGCACCACCCTCGCCGTGCTGTCCCTCTGCATCGACGTGGCCCGCTGGTTCAACGCACAGGGCAGCCGCACGCCCGACGAGGTCGGCGCGCTCTACGCCGGCCTCGTCCTGCGGATGGTCGGAGCCCCGCCTCAGCCCTGAGACATGTCTTGGCCCGGGCGGACGGTGGGGCAATCATGGGCGCATGTCACCGCCCCCGCCGCCGCGCCTCCGTCCCCCCGAGTGGTTCACCGTGGACGCGTCGGTGCTGAACGTGGCACTGGTGTATCCGATGCAGGGCCCGGCGGGGATCTTCGGACCGGGGTGCGAGGCGTGCGCCCGGCTGGCCGTGGAGGAGGTCAACGCGGCGGGCGGGGTGCTGGGGCGGGAGCTGCGGCTCCTGGAGGTGGACGGCGGGGCGGAGCCGTCGAAGGTCGCCGCGGAGGTCGAGGCGCTGGTGACGGCGGGGGCCGTGCAGGGGGTCACCGGCTGGCACATCAGCTCGGTACGGCAGGCGGTGGCACCACGGGTGGCGCACCGGGTGCCGTACGTCTACACGGCGCTGTACGAGGGCGGTGAGCGGACCGAGGGCGTCTTCATGACCAGCGAGACACCGGCGGGGCAGCTGCTCCCGGCGATGCGGATGCTCGCGCGGATCCGGGACGTGCGCCGCTGGTTCGTCGTCGGGAACGACTACATCTGGCCGCGCCGCACCGCCCGGGCGGCCCGCCTCTACGCGCGGGAGTCCCGGGGGCGGGTGTGCGGGGAGGCGTATCTGCCGCTGGGGACGGACGACTTCGCCGACGTCCTGCGCCGGATCGAGCGCGCGGACGCCGACGCCGTGCTGATGCTGCTCGTGGGCAGCGACGCGGTGCGGTTCAACCGGGCGTTCGCGGCGGCCGGGCTGGACGCCCGCTGTCTGCGGCTGAGCACGTTGATGGACGAGAGCATGCTCCTGGGCAGCGGCCCCGAGGCGACCGTCGACCTGTACAGCACAGCCGGGTTCTTCGCCTCGCTCGCAGACGGGCACAGCATGGACTTCCACGGCCGTTACGCCGCCCGCTTCGGCGCGGACGCGCCGGTCCCCGGCAGCCTCGGCGAGTCCTGCTACGAAGGGGTGCTGCTGCTGGCAGCCCTCATCGAGCGGGCCCGCACCCTGGACGTCTCCGCCATCGGCGCGGCCGCCGAGCACGTCCGGTACGAGGGACCGCGCGGCCTGCTCGGCCTGGACGGGCGGCATGTGCGCCAGCGCATCTATCTGGCGGAGGCCGACGGACTGGACTTCACCGTGCTCGCCCAACTGGACTCCCCGCAGCGGTTGTCGTAGCCCCCTCCTTGTCACCCCCGTCGGCCAGCGCGCCCGACAGCCGCCCGAGCAGCGGCATCAGCTGATTCTCCTCGTCCTCCGTGAGCCCCGGGGACGTCGGTCCCCACTCCGCCCGTACCGCACGGGAGAGCTGACGCCGCCGCCGTAGTCCCCGGGGGGTGAGCTGGACCAGGACCCGGCGGCGGTCGGCGGGGTCGACGCGGCGGAACACCACGTTCTGGTCGACGAGTTGGTCGATGAGCTTGGTGAGGGTCGGCGCGGGCAGGGCGGCGTCCTCGGCGAGGGCCGTCATGCCCCGGCCCTCGTCGCCCGAGAGCAGGTCGAGGACCCGCCACGCGTCGACGGAGCAGTCGTACGCGTCGAGCACCGACTGGATACGACGCGCCGCGAGGCGCTCGGCCCGGGTCAGCAGGTGGAGCAGGTCCTGGGGCTGCCTCGCCATCGCACTCCTCGAAGCTCACGTCGGCACGGCCCCCGTGGCGGGGGTGCGTCGGAGCCTACAACCGATCACCGTGCTCCCGGCAGGCCGTATGCCGATTCTGATCCTTTCCGGTGGAAGTAATGAATACCCGCATCGCGAATTCGTTCCCCCATAGGCCGATTGACGTCGGCTCACATCAGTGCGAAACACGATTACTTCCGCCGGAAACTGTTCTTCAACTACGCGGCAACGCACCCGAAACAGTTCCGCCGCAGGCTGTGGACCACTTCAGAGACCAGCCCGGAGGCCACCCCGGAACGGCTGGGCCCTCCCCTTTCCCCTCCCCTTCCTCCGCTCGCTCCCTCGCTCCCTCGCTCGGAGGAATCCGCTCGTACCGCCCTTCGGGGCAAGGAGGTATTGCCATGTCCGGGCTCATCACCAGGCGCGGTCTTCTGGCCGGCATCTCCGCTCTCGGCGCCGGCGCGGCTCTCAGCGCCTGCGGCGCGAAGACCGGCAGCGACACGTCGAAGGCGGCCGGTGCGAAGGCCGACACCTCGGGCGACACCGTCAGGGTCGGCCTGCTGAACTCGCTCTCCGGCACGATGGCGATCAGCGAGGTGACGGTCCACAACGCGCTGCTGCTCGCGGTCAAGGAGATCAACGCCGCCGGCGGGGTCCTCGGCAAGCAGCTCAAGCCGGTCAGTCAGGACGGGGCGTCCGACTGGCCGACCTTCGCCGAGAAGGCGCAGGCGCTCATCACGGACTCCAAGGTCGTCGCGACCTTCGGCTGCTGGACCTCGGCCAGCCGCAAGGCGGTGAAGCCCGTCTTCGAGCGGAACAAGTCGCTGCTCTTCTACCCCGTGCAGTACGAGGGGCTGGAGCAGTCCCCGTACATCTTCT
The DNA here is from genome assembly GCF_000718135.1 of Streptomyces cyaneofuscatus. Lineage (GTDB taxonomy): Bacteria > Actinomycetota > Actinomycetes > Streptomycetales > Streptomycetaceae > Streptomyces > Streptomyces cyaneofuscatus. The sequence continues at coordinate 141,086 of NZ_JOEM01000016.1, forward strand.
ACTCCGGCGCCACCACCAACCAGCAGATCGTGCCCGCGCTCGACTACCTCAAGAAGCAGGGCCTCACCAAGCTCTACCTCGTCGGCAGCGACTACGTCTTCCCGCGCACCGCCAACAAGATCATCAAGACGTACGCGAAGGCGAACGGCATGGAGGTGCTCGGCGAGGACTACGCGCCGCTGGGCTCCACGGAGTTCGCGACCATCGTCAACAAGGTCAGGAGCGCCGGGGCCGACGCGGTCTTCAACACCCTGAACGGCGACAGCAACGTGGCCTTCTTCAAGGAGTACAAGTCCGCGGGGCTGACCGCGAAGAAGCTGCCGGTGCTCTCCGTCTCCATCGCCGAGGAGGAGGTCAAGAGCATCGGAACGCAGTACCTGGAAGGGCAGTTGACGGCCTGGAACTACTACCAGACCACGCCCGGCGCCGCCAACGAGAAGTTCGTCGCCGCGTACCAGGCGGCGTACGGCAAGGACAAGCCGACCAGCGACCCGATGGAGGCGGCGTACATCTCCGTCCACCTGTGGAAGGCGATGGTCGAGAAGGCGGGGTCCTTCGACGTCGAGAAGGTGAAGGCGGCGTCCGACGGGATCGAGTTCGACGCGCCGGAGGGCAAGGTGACGGTCGACGGTGCGACGCAGCACGTCCACAAGACCGCCCGCATCGGCAAGGTCACCGCGAGCGGGCTCATCGAGGAGGTCTGGAACTCGGGCGGGCCCATCAAGCCCGACCCGTACCTGAAGGGCTACGACTGGGCGGCGGACCTGTGACGGTCATCCTCAACCAGTCCTTCACCGGCGTCAGCATCGGCGCCGTCCTCCTCCTCATCGCCCTCGGCCTGACCCTCACCTTCGGGCAGATGGGCGTCATCAACATGGCGCACGGTGAGTTCATCATGGCCGGCGCCTACACGACGTACGTGCTCCAGAAGCCGATCGGTGACGCCGGTGTCTCGCTGCTCCTCGCCCTGCCGGTCGCCTTCCTCGTCGCCGGGTCGATGGGCGCGCTCCTGGAGTGGCTGCTGATCCGGCGGCTGTACACGCGTCCGCTGGACACCCTGCTGGTGACCTGGGGCGTCTCCCTGATGCTCCAGCAGTTGGCGCGGGACATCTTCGGTGCGCCGAACGTGCAGACGACCGCGCCGGGCCTGCTGACCGGGAGCGTCTCGGTCGCGGGGGTCAACCTGGCGACCAGCAGGCTGTTCATCCTCGGGTTCGCGCTGCTGTGCGTGGCCGGCCTGGCGGCGATCCTGCGGACCACACCGCTGGGCCGCCGGATCCGGGCGGTGGTGCAGAACCGGGACCTCGCGGAGGTGTCCGGCATCGCGACGGGCCGGGTGGACCGGACGACGTTCTTCATCGGCTCGGGCCTCGCGGGGATGGCGGGGGTCGCGCTGACCCTGATCGGCCCGATCGGTCCGACGACGGGGACCAACTACATCGTGGACGCCTTCCTGGTCGTGGTCGTCGGCGGTATCGGACGGCTCAGGGGCGCGGTCATCACCGCGTTCGTCCTCGGCCTGCTCCAGTCGGTCCTCGAATACTCCACGACCGTGAGCGTGGCGAAGGTGGTGGTCCTCGTGGGGATCGTGGCCTTCCTCCAGTGGCGGCCGCAGGGCCTGTACACCGTGCGCACCAGGAGCCTGGTATGACGACGACGAGCACCCCTCCGACGGCCGCCCCGGCCACCGAACCCCCGGCCGGGCCGCCGGAGACACCCTTCCTGGGGCGTTTCCTGGGCCGTTTCCGGACCCCCGCCGCCTTTCTGCTCGGCGCGGTGCTGCTGGTGGGTGTCGCCCCGCTGGTCCTGTCGGACTTCCGGCTCGGCCTGCTCGCCAAGTACCTCTGCTACGGGATCGTCGCGGTCGGCGTGAGCCTCGCCTGGGGCCGGGGCGGGCTGCTGGTCCTCGGGCAGGGCGTCTTCTTCGGCCTCGGCGGCTACGCCATGGCGATGCACCTCAAGCTCGCCGACGCGGCGGCGACCGGAGAGACGCTGCCGGACTTCATGCTGCTGTACGGGACCGAGGGCGGGCTGCCCTGGTGGTGGCAGCCCTTCGCCAACCCGGCCTTCGCGCTCGCCATGACGGTCGTGCTGCCGATGGCCGTCGCCGCGCTGCTCGGCGCGCTCGTCTTCCGCCGCCGGGTGAAGGGCGCGTACTTCGCGATCCTCAGCCAGGCGCTGGCGGCCGCGCTGGCGATCTGGCTGGTCGGCCAGCAGGCCACCACGGGCGGCACCAACGGCCTGACCGGCTTCCAGGGCTTCTTCGGCTACGACCTGAACGACCCAATCAACCAGCGGATGGTCTACGTCGTCATCGCGGTCGCCCTGCTCCTCCTGATGGCCGCCGCTCGGCAGCTGTTCGTCAGCCGGTACGGCGAACTCCTCATCGCCGTACGGGACTCCGAGGAGCGGGTGCGCTTCCTCGGGTACAACCCGGCCAACGTCAAGCTGGTGGCGTACGTGGTCGCGGCCGGCATGGCGGGTCTGGCCGGTGCGCTGTTCGTCCCGGCGGTGGGGATCATCTCCCCGGCGCTCATCGGGATCGTGCCGTCCATCGGCTTCGTCATCGGCGCGGCGGTCGGCGGGCGGGCGTCGCTGGTGGGCGCGGTGCTCGGGGCGATCGCGGTGGCCTGGGCGCAGAGCACGCTCTCGGACGCGTGGCCGGCCGGGTGGACGTACCTCCAAGGGCTGCTGTTCGTCGTCGCGGTCGGCTTCCTGCCCGGCGGGCTGGCCTCGCTGAGGACGGTGCTGCGCAGGCGGCGGACCTCCTCCGACCGAGTCGGTGCAACGAAGGGAGTGACCACATGAGCGGCGAGGGACTGACCGTCCGCGACCTGCGGGTGACGTTCGACGGGGGCGTCACCGCCGTCGACGGCGTCGACCTGGACATCGGGCCGGGCGACCTGCGTTTCCTGATCGGGCCGAACGGCGCCGGCAAGACGACCCTGGTCGACGCCGTCACCGGCCTGGTGCGGGCGAGCGGATCGATCCGCTTCGGCGGTGAGGAGATCATCGGCGAGCCCGTGCACCGCATCGCCCGCCGGGGCATCGGCCGCACGTTCCAGACGGCGACCGTCTTCGAGCAGCTGACCGTCGAGCAGAACCTCGACATCGCCGCCGGGGCCGGCCGCAGCGCGCTGACCCTGCTCCGGCGGCGCAGAAACGTCCCCGAATCAGTGGGGAAGGCGCTGGAGATCACCGGCCTGACCGCGCTCCGCCACCGCCCGGCCGGGGTGCTGGCCCATGGTCAGAAGCAGAGTTTGGAGATCGGCATGCTGCTCGTCCAGGACGTGAAGCTGCTGCTGCTCGACGAGCCGGTCGCCGGGATGAGCCACGACGAACGCGAGGCCGCGGGCGAGCTGCTCCAGCGGGTCAGCGAGGACCGCACCGTCGTCGTCATCGAGCACGACATGGAGTTCATGCGCTCGTTCGCCCGCAGCGTCAGCGTCCTGCACGCGGGCAAGGTCCTCAGCGAGGGGACGGTCGCCCAGGTCCAGGCCGACGCCAAGGTCCAGGAGGTCTACCTCGGCCGCGCCTCCGAGCCCGAGCCGTCAGTAGCCGTTCCCGTTCCCGTCCCCGCCCCCGTCCGCGAAGAGGTGTGACCGCCGTGCTGGAGATCAACGACGTCCGCGCGGGCTACGACCGCACCACCGTCCTGCACGAGGTGACCGTGGCGGTGCCGGACGACGGCGTCGCCGCCGTCCTCGGCCACAACGGCGCGGGGAAGAGCACCCTCCTGCGCACCGCCATGGGCCTCATCAGGCCATCGCACGGCACGGTTCTCCTCGACGGCGAGGACATCACCCGCCTGGCGCCCCATCAGCGCGTGGCCCGCGGCATGGCGTACGTCCCCCAGGGACAGCAGTCCTTCCCCCATCTGACCACTGCCGAGAACCTCCGGCTCGTCGCCGACGGTTCCCCGCGCGGCGGCGGCCGCGACGCCATCGCCGAGGCCCTCGACCTCTTCCCGGTCCTCCGCGAACTCGCCCACCGCCGCGCCGGACTCCTCTCCGGCGGCCAGCGCCAGCAACTCGCCATCGCCCGCGCCCTCGTCACCCGTCCCCGGATCCTTCTCCTCGACGAACCGACCGAGGGCATCCAGCCCTCCGTCGTCGCCGAGATCGAGACCACGGTCCTCTCCCTGGCCGCGCGAGGCGGCCTCTGCGTCCTCCTCGTCGAACAGCACGTCGGCTTCGCCATGCGGGCGGCCGAGCGCTACTACGTCCTGGAGGCGGGCCGGGTCACATCGTCGGGGGAGGGGGGAACGGGTGCGGAGCGGACGGTCCGGGAGGCACTGAGTGTGTGAGCCCTCCTGGGCCTTCCACGGCGCGGGTCAGACGAAGCGGCGCGGGTCAGAAGTAGTAGCGCGACACCGATTCGGCCACGCACGCGGGCTTCTCGCTGCCCTCGCGCTCGACCGTGACGAGCGCGGTGATCTGCACACCGCCCCCGGCCTCCTCGACGCTCGTGAGGACGGCGGTGGCCCGCAGCCGTGAGCCGACCGGGACGGTGGAGGGGAAACGGACCTTGTTGGTCCCGTAGTTGATGCCCATCTTCATGCCCTCGACCCGCATCACCTGCGGCACCAGCGCGGGCAGCAGCGAGAGCGTCAGATAGCCGTGCGCGATGGTCGTGCCGAACGGCCCGGCCGCCGCACGCTCCGGATCCACATGGATCCACTGGTGGTCGCCGGTCGCGTCGGCGAACAGGTCGATCCGCTTCTGGTCGACCTCCAGCCAGTCACTGTGCCCGAGCTGCTCGCCCACTCCGTCGCGCAGCTCCTGTGCGGACGTGAAGATCTTCGGCTCTGCCATGTTCCGGGTCCCTGCCTTCCGGCTCGCCGCGCCGTCCGGCGCGATGTCTAAGCGCTTGCTCAGCATCCTTGCGCGGTGGGCTCCTGTCAACGATTCCGGGGTGGCGTCCGCCGGGGGCGCAGTAGGGTCTGAGGAGTGCCACAGATCCCACAGACACTCCACGAACTCTCGGTCGGCCAGCTCTCGGCGCGCAGCGGCGCCGCGGTCTCCGCTCTGCACTTCTACGAGTCCAAGGGCCTGATCAGCAGCCGCCGCACCAGCGGCAACCAGCGCCGCTACTCGCGTGACGCCCTGCGCCGCGTCGCTTTCGTACGGGCGGCCCAGCGGGTCGGCATCCCGCTGGCCACGATCCGGGACGCCCTCGCCGCCCTGCCCGAGGAGCGCACACCGAACCGGGAGGACTGGGCCCGCCTCTCCGAGGCCTGGCGCCGGGAACTCGACGAGCGGATCACGCAGTTGCACCGGCTGCGCGACCATCTCACCGACTGCATCGGCTGTGGCTGTCTGTCGCTGGAGACCTGTGTGCTGTCCAACCCCGACGACGTCTCCGGCGATCGGATCACCGGCTCGCGCCTGATGCCCGAGCGCAGGCAGCACCCGGCGGAGGAGCAGGAGCACGGCTGACCCGGAGCCCTTCGGCCTGGATCAGGCCGTGCTCGTCCGCCGTAACCGCACCGCCGCGGCGACCAGTTCCGCGTTCGAGCGCGCGGGGCGGCCGTCCGGCAGCACCGTGACGTCCTCCGCGCCGATCCGTGTCGCCAGGCCGAGCCTGAAGGCCAGCTCCGCCACCGGCCACGCGCCGCCGTCCTCCCCGTGCAGCAGCACCGGGCGGCCGTGCGCGGTGCCCACCTCGGCGAGGAGCAGCCGGGCCGAGCCGGTCGCCGTCGCCGGGTCGGTGTCGGTGACCTCGGCCAGCACCCGCAGGACCCGGGGCGCCAGGGGGGACCGCCGGAAGAGGCGGTGCCCCTCCGTGCCCGACCAGAGCCCGGCCTCCACGCCCACGCCCCGCTCCAGCAGTGCGGCGGCCAGCTCCTCGGCGCCCGGCTCGTGCCAGTTGACCGAGGCGTGGTCGGGCAGCACCGACCACTCCCGTACGCGCTCGACCCGGCGCCGCGGATCCGGCTCGGCCCAGGCGCCCGTCGTCACCCCGACCGGGACGCGCACCGCCGCCCGTATCGCCGTCAGCGTCGCGGCCAGCACCCGGGGCGAGAGCGTGTCCTGCCCGCAGGGGGTCCGCGGATGCACATGGATGTCGGTGGCACCGGCGGCGACGGCCTCGGCCGCCGACCGGGCCAGCGCTTCGGGGGACAGGGGCGCGGCCGCCGAGGCATCCGCACCACGCCGGCCGTTCAGGCAGACCTGGATCATGTCCCCGATGGTGACATCCGCCACTGACAACGGACCTGGGCGCGTCCCAGGGGCCCGGAGGCCTACGCCGCTGCCGCCGCGGCGAGCCTTCGGTGCCTTACCAGCCGGGCCCTGGCCAGCGTGCGGTCCGTCAGCACCGGCTGCGGCACCGCGATCCCGCACGCCGTGCACACCGGACCCGACCACGGCTCGTGCCCGCGCTCCCGCTCCTGGCGCCACTCGATCCCGGTGTCCGCACAGACCGGGCAGGTGGAGCCGGGCCCGGAACCGAGCGCCGCGATCAGCCGGCGCAGCACCTCGGCGAGCGGCTCGCTCGGGTGTACCTCCGGGTCCGCGCAGCGCGCCACCCCGTGGCCGCCCCAGGTCCGGCGGTGCCAGTCGTCGAAGGCGCCGGGCCGCCGCAGGCCCTCGTGCTTCTCGCGCCGCCGCCGCTCGGCGAACCCCGCCTCGTAGGCGAGCCAGATCGCCCGCGCCTCCTCCAGCTCCTCCAGGGCGGCCAGCAGGCGCGCCGGATCGGGTGCCCGGTCCTCGGGATCGATCCCGTGCCGGGCGCACAGATGGTCCCAGGTCGCCCGGTGACCGTAGGGGGCGAACCTCTCCAGGCACTTGCGCAGCGAGTACCGCCGCAGTGCCAGATCACCCAGCGGATCACGGACCTGTCTCGCTAGACTCCGGAAACCGGCCACGTCTGCCACCTCCGTCGTTCGTCCATCGGCGTCAAGGAGTGGACGTACGCCTGCCCGTTTCGGCTCCATCGAAAGATGGAAACCGTCCATTGGCTGAGACTGCCCATGTCGGACGGGGACGGCGGACGGAAGCGGAACGGCGCGCGGACGGGTGGTGCGAGGGCGTGCGGCCGTGCGAGGGCCTGTCGGCGCTCCGGCCCCCGGAGACCGTTCGCCCCCACCCTCTGACCAGGAAATCGGTGGCAGAAGCCCAGGCGGGTGCGGTTGGGTGCCCGTATGACTGCAGTCTCCCCCCGCCTGGAAAAGGTCACGGCCGACACGGTGCTCGACGCCTGTCGGCTGGAAGTCGCTCCCGCGCAGCGAAAGTTCGTCTCGCCGGTCGCGCAGTCCTTGGCCGAGGCCTATGTGCACCCCGATGTCGCCTGGCCCCGGCTGATCCGTGACGGCGACCGCATCGTGGGCTTCGTGATGGCCTTCTTCGACGTCACGTTCGACTACGACGCCGGTGTTCCGGACGCCCCGAAGCGCTCCGGCCTCTGGCGGCTGGCCATAGCCGCCGGTGAGCAGGGCCGGGGGTACGGGCGGTTCGCCGTGGGCGCGGTGAACGAGGAGATCCGCCGCAGGGGCGGGACGGTCTCGACCGTGACCTGGCATCCCGGTGAGGGCGGCCCGGAGGAGTTCTACCTCAAGCTCGGCTACCGCAAGCGGGGCCTGACCGACGACGGCGAGTACCTCGGCGACATGGACCTCACGGGCTGAGAGGGGCAGGCCGGGGCGCGTTCGTGCGATCGCCCCGGCCCCGGCCGCGCTACCCCCCGTACCGCAGATACCTCCGCCGCTTCGCCCGGAACGCCGACAGGTCCCGCTGCCAGGCCTGTACGACCGCGTCCGTGTCCGCGCCCGCGTCGATCATCGTGCGTACCCGGGTGTTCCCGGTGAGCTTGTCGATCCAGTTGTCCGGCCGCCAGGCGAAGCCGCTCCACGTCCGCTTCGCGGTCACCAGCAGGGCGATCCCGGTCCGGACCGGGTCGAAGACCTCCCGGTCCTGGACGTGCACCTGCACCCCGCCCACCGTCTTCCCCTGGAACTTGGAGAACGTCGGCGCGAAGTACGCCTCCCGGAAGGCAACCCCCGGCAGCCGCAGCGCGTTCACGGCGGCCGCCCAGCGGTGGTCGATGCCCTCAGCGCCCAGCAGCTCGAAGGGGCGTGTGGTGCCCCGGCCCTCGGAGAGGTTCGTGCCCTCGAAGAGACAGGTGCCGGAGTAGACGAGGGCCGTCTCCGGCGTCGGCATGTTCGGGCTCGGCGGCACCCACGGCAGCCCGGTGTCGTCGAAGAAGTCCGAGCGCCGCCACCCCGACATCGTCACCACCTCCAGCCGCGCCGGGTTCGCGTGCAGGAACTCCGCGTTGAAGAAGAGCGCCAGCTCCGCCACCGTCATCCCGTGCGCCTGGGCGATCTCCCGGCGGCCGACGAACGTGGCGAACGCCGGATCCAGCACCGGCCCCAGCGCCGCCCGCCCGGTCACCGGGTTGGGCCGGTCCAGCACCACCAGCCGCTTGCCCGCGAGCGCGGCCGCCTCCATGCAGTCGTACAGCGTCCAGATGTACGTGTAGAAGCGCGCGCCTGCGTCCTGGATGTCGAAGACGACCGTGTCCACGCCGGACGCGGTGAAGATGTCCGCGAGCGGCTGCCCGCTCTTGAGGTACGTGTCGTAGACCGGCAGCCCGGTCGCCGGGTCGTCGTACCGCCCCTCCGAGCCGCCCGCCTGCGCGGTGCCCCGGAAGCCGTGCTCGGGGCCGAAGACGGCGGTCAGGTTCACCCGGTCGTCCGGGTGCATCACGTCGACGATGTGCCGTACGTCGGCGGTGATGCCGGTCGGGTTGGTGACGACGCCGACCTTCTGGCCCCGCAGCAGCCGGTAGCCGTCGGCCGCCAGCCGGTCGAAGCCGGTACGGACCCGGCCGCGCCCGGGCCCACGTGCGGCAGCGGCGGCTCCACCGGTGCCGGCCGCCGTCGCCGCGAGCGCTCCCACGGCGCCTCCCGCGGCCAGCACACCACGTCGGGACAGGCTCATTCCGCTACCTCCATGATCGCGCCGACTGTCATGGCCACGCACGCTAGCGCGGGTACGGGCCCCACGGAACGACCCGGGCCGCGCCGATTCCCCCAGCCGGACCGCCGCCCCCGCCGACCTGGCCCGGGCCCCTTCCCGACCCTTCCCCGATCACATACCGACCGGTTAGTCTGCCGGTGCAGACGGACCGAGAGGCGGGATGACGATGGATACGGTGCAGGACGCCGGCGTGGTGGTCACGGGAGCCGGAGGCGGCATCGGCGCCGCTCTGGCCCGCAGGTTCGCCGAGCAGGGCGCGCGGGTCGTCGTCAACGACCTCGACCTCGCGCGCATCGAGCCGCTCGCGAAGGAGATCGGCGGCACCGCCGTCGCCGGGGACGCCTCGGGCATCGTGGAGGCGGCCCGGGACGCGCTGGGCGGCACGGTGGACGTCTACTGCGCCAACGCCGGACTCGCCTCGCCCGGTGACGCGTTCGCCGACGAGGAGGTCTGGGCCGCCGCCTGGGACGTCAACGTGATGGCCCACGTGCGGGCGGCCAGGGCCCTGCTGCCGCAGTGGCTGGAGCGCGGCAGCGGGCGGTTCGTCACCACCGCCTCCGCCGCCGGACTGCTGACGATGATCGGCGCGGCCCCCTACAGCGTCACCAAGCACGGGGCGGTCGCCTTCGCCGAGTGGCTCTCGCTCACCTACCGCCACCGCGGCATCAAGGTTCACGCCATCTGCCCGCAGGGCGTACGGACGGACATGCTCACCGCCGCCGGTTCGGCCGGCGAGCTGGTGCTCGCCCCTGGGGCGATCGAGCCGGCCGCCGTCGCCGACGCGCTGTTCGACGCGATGGCGACCGACCGCTTCCTGGTCCTGCCGCACCCGGAGGTCGCCGGCTACTACCAGGCGCGCGCAGCCGATCCCGACCGGTGGATCGGCAACATGAACCGACTCCAGCAGAAGTGGGAGGGGGTGAGCGGCGCATGAGCGACGCACGCTCCGGCTCCGGCTCCCGCTACGCCGCCAAGCCCTGGCTCGCCCTCCTCAGCGACGCTCAGCGCGCCGAAGTGCACCCCGCCGAGACCGTGCTCCACGCCTTCCGGGACACGGTCGCCCGGGCCCCCGAGGACCACCCCGCCCTCGCCTACTTCGACGGGCGCCTGACCTACCGAGAGACCGACACGCTCTCCGACTCGGTGGCCGGACACCTCGCCGCCCGGGGCCTGCGGCGCGGCGACCGGGTCGCGATCATGCTCCAGAACAGCCCGCACTTCGTCCTCGCGCTCCTCGGCGCGTGGAAGGCCGGAGCCACCGTCGTACCGCTCAATCCGATGTACAAGTCCGGCGAGGTCGGGCACGTGCTGAAGGACGCCGGGGTCACCGCGCTGATCTGCTCGGACCGGGCCTGGGCGGCGTATCTGCGGGAGACCGCCGAGGCCGCCCCGGACCTCACCATCGCGCTGACCGCCTGCGAGCTGGACCTCCAGAGCGCGGACGACCCCCGTGTCCTCGGCTTCGAGCGGCTCCCCGCCCCCGGCCCCGACGACCTCGCCGACGACCTGCTCACCGTGGCCCGCGCCGGCCACACGCCCCCGGACGGCCGGGAGCTCACCGCCGCCGACGTGGCGCTGATCAGCTACACCTCCGGGACCAGCGGCACCCCCAAGGGCGCCATGAACTCCCACGCCAACATCATGGTGAACGCCGAGCGGCAGCGCACCGGGCACCCCGTCGCCGAGGGCTCCGCCTACTTCGCGCTCGCCCCGCTCTTCCACATCACCGGCATGGTCTGCCAGCTCGCCGCCTGTATCGCCAACGCGGGCACCCTGGTCCTGGCCTACCGCTTCGAGGCGGGCGTCGTCCTCGACGCCTTCGCCGCCCACCGCCCCGCGTACACTGTCGGCCCCTCCACCGCCTTCATGGCCCTGGCCGCCCACCCGGACGTCACCCCGGACCACTTCGCCTCCTTCCAGGTGATCTCCTCCGGCGGCGCCCCGCTGCCGCCCGCCCTGGTGGAGAAGTTCCGCGCCGGCTTCGGCCCGTACATCCGCAACGGCTACGGACTCACCGAGTGCACCGCCCCCTGCGCCTCGGTCCCGCCCGAGCGTGAGGCCCCGGTGGACCCGGTCTCCGGCACGCTCTCCGTCGGCGTGCCCGGCCCCGACACCGTCGTACGGATCCTCGACGAGAGCGGGCAGGAGGTGCCCTTCGGGGAGCAGGGCGAGATCGCGGTGCGCGGTCCCCAGGTCGTCTCCGGCTACTGGAACCTCCCCGAGGCCACCGAGGCCGCCTTCCCGGACGGCGAGCTGCGCACCGGTGACATCGGGTTCATGGACGCGGCGGGCTGGCTCTACGTCGTCGACCGCAAGAAGGACATGATCAACGCCTCGGGGTTCAAGGTCTGGCCCCGCGAGGTGGAGGACGTCCTGTACACCCACCCGGCGGTGCGCGAGGCGGCCGTCGTGGGCGTGCCCGACGCGTACCGGGGGGAGACCGTACGCGCCTATGTCAGTCTGCGTCCGGGCACAACCGTCGAACCGGGCGAGCTGGGGACGTACTGCAAGGAAAGGCTCGCCGCGTACAAGTATCCGCGCGAGGTGGAGATCCTGGCCGAGCTGCCGAAGACGGCGAGTGGGAAGATCCTCAGGCGGGAACTGCGTTCCTCCCGTTAGAACCTCGTCGAAACAGCGAACGCACGGTATGAAAGGCAGGTGGCGGCTCATGGCCAAGGCGACGGAGCAGAACGGCACGCCCGTCCCTCAGAGGCTGCTGGCCGCCGCCACCCGGCTCTTCGCCGAGCGCGGGTACGACCGCACCTCGGTGCAGGAGATCGTCGAGGCGGCGGGCGTCACCAAGGGGGCGCTCTACCACTACTTCGGCTCCAAGGAGGACCTTCTCCAGGAGGTCTACGCCCGGGTGCTGCGGCTCCAGCAGGAGCGGCTGGACGCCTTCGCGGGGGCCGACGCCCCCGTCGAGCAGCGGCTGCGTGACGCGGCCGCCGACGTGGTCGTCACGACCATCGACAACCTGGACGACGCCGCGATCTTCTTCCGCTCCATGCACCACCTGAGCCCGGAGAAGAACAAGCAGGTGCGGGTGGAGCGCCGCCGCTACCACGAGCGGTTCCGGGCGCTGATCGAGGAGGGCCAGCGCAGCGGGGTGTTCTCCACCGCCACCCCCGCCGACCTGGTGGTCGACTACCACTTCGGCTCGGTCCACCACCTCTCCACCTGGTACCGCCCGGACGGCCCGCTCAGCCGCGAGCAGGTCGCCGGCCACCTCGCGGATCTGCTGCTGCGGGCCCTGCGCCCGTAACACCGCCCTGTTCGACTCCGCCCTGATCAGAGCCGGTTGAACACGTCCAAACGCCGATATGTGTTCGTTAATGGAACTGACATGTCCGCTTTCCGCTCTTGACGGAACACTGTCACCTCATTGACCATCGGTCACGCATCGCACGGGCCACCGGCCCCGCGGTGCGCACCACCAGCTCCAGGACCCGGCCGTACGTTCCACGCGGCCGGGTGCCCCCCGCACGTTCCGTCAGTCCCCGAACGGAATCCGGAGCCCCATCGATGAGACCGAACCGACTCACCCTGCGCAGATCCCCGGCAGCCGTCGCCGCCGTCGCCCTCGCAGCCCTCCTCGGGACCGCCGCGCCCACCGCGCAGGCCGCCCCGGCGACGACCACGGCGATCGCCGCCGTCGCAGCGCCCGACATACCGCTGGCCAACGTCAAGGGCCACCTCACCCAGTTCTCGACGATCGCCGCGAACAACGGCGGCAACCGCGCCCACGGCCGCCCCGGCTACAAGGCGTCCGTCGACTACGTGAAGGCCAAGCTCGACGCGGCCGGATACACCACGTCCATCCAGCAGTTCACCTCCAGCGGCGCCACCGGCTACAACCTGATAGCCGACTGGCCCGGCGGCGACCCGAACAAGGTCGTCTTCGCCGGAGCCCACCTGGACTCCGTCTCCTCCGGCGCCGGGATCAACGACAACGCCTCCGGCTCGGCCGCCGTCCTGGAGACCGCCCTCGCCGTCTCACGCGCCGGCTACCAGCCCGACAAGCACCTGCGGTTCGCCTGGTGGGGTGCGGAGGAGCTGGGCCTGATCGGCTCCAAGTACTACGTCAACAACCTGCCGGCCGCCGAGCGTTCGAAGATCTCCGGCTACCTCAACTTCGACATGATCGGCTCGCCGAACGCGGGCTACTTCGTCTACGACGACGACCCGGTCATCGAGAAGACCTTCAAGGACTACTTCGCCGGCCTCGGCGTGCCCACCGAGATCGAGACCGAGGGCGACGGCCGCTCCGACCACGCCCCGTTCAAGGCGGCGGGCGTCCCCGTCGGCGGCCTCTTCACCGGCGCCAGCCGCACCAAGACCGCGGCCCAGGTGCAGAAGTGGGGCGGAACGCAGGGCCAGGCCTTCGACCGCTGCTACCACACCTCCTGCGACACCACGGCGAACATCAACGACACCGCCCTGGACCGCAACAGCGACGCCGCCGCCCACGCGATCTGGACCCTCTCCGCGGGCTCCACGGGCGAGCCGCCCACCGGCACCGTCTTCTCCAACGACGCCGACGTCGCCATCCCGGACGCCGGGGCGGCCGTGACCTCCCCGGTCACCGTCTCCGGCCGGACCGGCAACGCCCCCGCCGCCCTCCAGGTGGGCGTGGACATCAAGCACACCTACCGCGGCGACCTCGTCATCGACCTGCTGGCACCGGACGGCGCCGCCTTCCGGCTGAAGAACTCCAGCAGCGGTGATTCGGCGGACAACGTCATCACGACGTATACCGTCAACGCCTCCGCCAAGGCGGCCAACGGCGTCTGGAAGCTCCGGGTGCAGGACATCGCCCGGCAGGACACCGGTTACATCGACAGCTGGAAGCTCACCTTCTGACCTCCCGGCACTCCCGCTGCGGCCCCCTCCCCAGGAGGGGGCCGCACACGGTTTCACAGGTAGCGCTTGATCTCCCGCCGGGCCAGCGACCGCTGGTGCACCTCGTCCGGCCCGTCCGCCAGCCGCAGCGTCCGCGCCGACGCCCACAGCTCCGCCAGCGGGAAGTCCTGGCTCACCCCGCCCGCCCCGTGCAGCTGCACCGCGGAGTCCAGGATGTCCACCACCGCGCGCGGGGTGGCGATCTTGATGGCCTGGATCTCGGTGTGCGCGCCCTTGTTGCCCACCGTGTCCATCAGCCAGGCCGTCTTCAGCACCAGCAGCCGCAGCTGCTCCACCGTCACCCGGGCGTCCGCGATCCAGTTCTGCACGACGCCCTGCTGGGCGAGCGGCTTGCCGAACGCCGTACGTTCCACCGCCCGGCGGCACATCAGCTCGATGGCCCGCTCCGCCATCCCGATCAGCCGCATGCAGTGGTGGATCCGCCCCGGTCCCAGCCGCGCCTGCGCGATGGCGAAACCGCCGCCCTCCTCACCGATCAGGTTCGACGCGGGCACCCGTACGTCGTGGAAGACCACCTCGGCGTGGCCGCCGTGGGAGTGGTCCTCGTACCCGTACACCTGCATGGCGCGCCGCACTTCGAGGCCGGGGGTGTCGCGCGGCACCAGGATCATCGACTGCTGGCGGCGGAGGTCATCGCCGTCCGGGTCGGTCTTGCCCATCACGATGAAGATCGCGCAGTCCGGGTTCATCGCCCCGGAGATGTACCACTTGCGGCCGTTGATGACGTACGAGTCACCGTCCCGCACGATCCGGGTCTCGATGTTCGTCGCGTCGGAGGACGCCACATCCGGCTCCGTCATCGCGAAAGCGGAGCGGATCTCCCCGGCCAGCAGCGGCTCCAGCCACTGCTTCTTCTGTTCGTCGGTGGCGAACTGGAAGAGCACCTCCATGTTCCCGGTGTCCGGCGCCGCGCAGTTCAGCGCGGTCGGCGCGAGGTGCGGGGAGCGGCCGGTGATCTCCGCGAGCGGCGCGTACTGGAGGTTCGTCAGCCCGGCCCCGTACTCCGCGTCGGGCAGGAAGAGGTTCCACAACCCCTGCCGCCGCGCCTCCGCCTTCAGCTCACCGACCACGGCCGGGGTGTCCCACGGCGAGGCGAGCAGCGCCCGCTGCTCGTGGTCGGTCCGCTCGGCCGGGTAGACGTAGTCGTCCATGAAGGCGAGCAGCCTGCTCCGCAGCTCCTCGGTACGGGCGTCGAATGCGAAGTCCATGGGTGGTCAGCCTTCCTGGAGAGTGGTGAGGCCGTGCTCGATGAAGACCGGGACCAGATCGCCGATCTGATCGAAGCCCGCGCCGACGGTCTGGCCGAGGGTGTAGCGGTAGTGGATGCCCTCCAGGATCACGGCGAGCTTGAACCAGGCGAACGCGGTGTACCAGGAGATGGCGGAGGTGTCCCGGCCCGACCCGGCGGCGTACCGCTCGATCAGCTCGGCGGGGGAGGGGTGCCCGGCGGCGCCGCTGGTGGTGGAGACGGGGGAGTGCGGCAGATCGAGGTCGGAGCTGTACATCACGAGGAGCCCGAGGTCGGTCAGCGGATCGCCCAGGGTGGACATCTCCCAGTCCAGGACGGCGTTGATGCGGTCGTCCGGGCCGAGCAGCACGTTGTCCAGGCGGTAATCGCCGTGGACGACGGTGGGCGCGGGGGAGGCGGGCAGCTCACGGCCCAGCGAGGCGTGCAGCTCGTCGATGCCGGCCAGGTCGCGGTTGCGGGAGGCGTCCAGCTGCTTGCCCCAGCGCCGCAACTGCCGGTCCAGGAACCCCTCCGGCCGCCCGAAGTCCCCGAGCCCCACCGCTTCCGGGTCCACCGCGTGCAGGTCGACCAGCGTGTCGACGAGGGCGAGGACGGCGGCCCGGGTGCGCTCGGGGCCCAGCGGGGCGAGCTGTTCGGCGGTGCGGTACGGGGTGCCCTCGACGTGCTCCATGACGTAGAAGGGCGCCCCGAGCACCGAGTCGTCCTCACAGAGGAGCACCGGCTCCGGCACCGGGACGGCGGTGGGGTACAGGGCGCTGATCACCCGGTGCTCGCGCTTCATGTCGTGCGCGGTGGCCAGCACATGGCCCAGCGGCGGTCTGCGCACCACCCAGCGGCCGGTCCCGTCGGTGACGGTGTACGTCAGGTTCGAGCGGCCGCCCTCGATGAGCCGCGCTTCGAGGGGTCCGCTCACCAGCCCCGGCCGCTCGCGGTCGAGATGGCCGCGCAGCAGCTCCGGGTCGAGACCTGGCGGGGGGACTGAGCTCATGGTGCGTACCTCCGGGGCGACGGAACGATCGCTGACGGGAACGATCGCTGACCATGATGCCGACCAGTCGGTATGTCGTCCAGTGAACTCCCGCAATCCACCACGGGAACCGCGTCCCACCCCTGTAACGGATCGCATATATGAATACATTTCACGGATGCATACCGACCTGGTGATCGAAGACGTCCGGCTCACCCCGATCCTCGTGGCCGATCCGCCCCTGCTGAACACCCAGGGCGTCCACCAGCCGTACACGCCCCGGCTCATCGTGGAAGTGGTCACCAGGGGCGGAGTGACCGGCGTCGGGGAGACGTACGGCGACGGCACGTACCTGGACCCCGCGAACGCGCTGGCCCGGGCGCTCCCCGGCCGCACGGTCACCGATCTGAACGGGCTCTTCACCCTGGCTGACGAGGTGTGCGGCGACTCACGGCCCGCCGGGGACCGGGAGGCGGACCTCCGCGTGGACGCCGGCGGGCTGCGCGGGGTCCGGAGCGCGGAGAAGATCCGCCTCTCGGTCGTCTCCGCCTTCGAGGTGGCCTGCCTGGACGCCCTCGGCAAGGCGCTCGGCCTGCCCGTGCACGTCCTGCTCGGCGGAAAGGTCCGCGACGCCGTCGAGTACAGCGCGTACCTCTTCTACCGCTGGGCCCACCACCCGCAGGGCGGCGAGCGCGACGACTGGGGCGCGGCCCTCGACCCGGCGGGCATCGTCGCCCAGGCCCGCCGCCTCGCCGACACGTACGGCTTCGCCTCCTTCAAGCTCAAGGGCGGCGTCTTCCCACCCGACCAGGAGATCGCCGCGATCCGCGCCCTGGCCGAGGCCTTCCCCGGCCGCCCGCTCCGCCTGGACCCCAACGGCGCCTGGTCCGTCCCCACCTCGCTGTACGTCGCCGAGCAGCTCACGGGCGTCCTGGAATACCTGGAGGACCCCACCAGCGGTACGGAGTCCATGGCCGCCGTCTCCGCCGCCACCGACGTCCCGCTCGCCACCAACATGTGCGTCACCACCCTCGCCGAGGTCCCCGAGGCCTTCGCCACCGACGCCGTACAGATCGTCCTCGGCGATCACCACTACTGGGGCGGCCTCCACCGCACCCGCGAACTCGCCGCCCTCTGCCGTACGTTCGGCGTCGGGCTCTCCATGCACTCCAACACCCACCTCGGCATCAGCCTCGCCGCGATGACCCACGTGGCCGCCACCGTGCCCGGCCTCGCGTACGCCTGCGACAGCCACTACCCCTGGCAGACCGAGGACGTCATCACCGAACGCCACACCTTCACCGACGGCCGGCTCACCGTCTCCGACACCCCCGGCCTCGGCGTCGAGCTGGACCGTGACCGCCTGGCCGCCCTGCACCGCCGCTGGCTGGAGGACGACGGCACCCACCGCGAGCGCGACGACGCGGCGGCGATGCGCAGGGGCGACCCTCAGTGGGTGGCGCCGGTGATCCCGCGCTGGTGAGGGGGTGCCGTGCGCTCTGAGTTGCGACGACCCCGGCCTGCGCCGAAGGTCGAGGAATGAAGGCGATCAGCTACAGCGCGTACGGCTCGGCCGATGTCCTGGAGTACGGCGAGCGGCCCGACCCCAAGGTCGGCCCCGACTCCGTGCTGGTGAAGGTGCGGGCGGCCGCCGTCAACCCGGTCGACTGGAAGGCCCGCGAGGGCTACCTCCAGGGCGGCCTCGACGCCGTCTTCCCGGTGATCCCCGGCTGGGACGTGTCCGGGGTGGTCGTGCAACCGGGCATCGCCGTCGACGAGTTCGGGGTCGGGGACGAGGTGATCGGCTACGTCCGCGAGGACTTCCTCTCCCGCGGTACGTTCGCCGAGTACGTCGCCGCCCCCGTCCGCACCCTCGCCCGCAAGCCGCTCAGCCTCAGCTTCGAGGAGGCCGCGGGCCTGCCGCTGGCCGGGCTCACCGCGTACCAGGTGCTGCACCGCACCCTGAAGATCCGCGACGGCGACACCGTCCTCGTCCACGCGGCGGCGGGCGGCGTCGGCTCGCTCGCCGTCCAGATCGCCCGCCACACCGGCTGCCGGGTCGTCGGCACCGCGAGCGCCCGCAACCACGACCATGTACGGAGCCTCGGCGCCGAACCGGTGGAGTACGGGGACGGCCTCGCCGACCGGCTCCGGGAGCTGGTCCCCGAGGGTTTCGACGCGGCCTTCGACACGGTGGGCGGCGAGGCGCTGCGGGTCTCGGCCGAGACGCTCGCCGAGGGCGGCCGGCTCGCCTCGATCGCCGACAGCGAGGTCTTCTCCTACGGCGGCCGCTACGCCTTCGTCCGGCCCGACGCCGCCGACCTGGCGCAGCTCGCGGAGCTGGCCGAACGGGGCATCGTCACCGTCCATGTGGACCGGGTCTTCCCGCTGGAGCAGGCGGCCGAGGCGTACCGCCTCAACCAGGAGGGACGTACGCGCGGCAAGATCGTGGTCACGGTGGACTGGGACAGCTGACATCTCCGGACGCGCTCAGAACAGCATGGCCACCGCGAACACCGCGAACGCCACCGTGCACAGCGCCGCCGCCAGCGCCCCGCGCGGCGCGAGCGGCTCCGGCCGCGCCACCCCCATGCGCCGCACCCTGAGGTGGGCCACTGCCAGGAGCCCCAGCCAGGCCACCGCCGTCAGGGCGA
Organism: Streptomyces cyaneofuscatus; assembly: GCF_000718135.1. Classification (GTDB taxonomy): domain Bacteria; phylum Actinomycetota; class Actinomycetes; order Streptomycetales; family Streptomycetaceae; genus Streptomyces; species Streptomyces cyaneofuscatus. The sequence continues at coordinate 159,857 of NZ_JOEM01000016.1, forward strand.
CCGCCACCAGCGCGGCCGGGGACACACCGCTGTGCAGCGCCTGCCGCCCGGCGAGCAGGGCCACCACCGTGGCGGACAGCGTCGTACGCCGCCACGCGAGCCGGGTCCGCTCGGGCTGGAGCCCGGGGTCCCGGTCGTGTACCGCCGCCGTCACCGGCCCTCCCAGCCGAAGAGGACCACCACCACCATCGCCACGGCCACGACCGCCACCACGATCCCCAGCAGCGTCGGGAACCGCGAGACCGGCAGGTCCTCCCCGCGCCGCATCGCCCGCTCGCACCGCACCCAGTGGTTGACCGCCCGCAGCGCGCACAGCACCCCCGCGGCGAGCAGCCCCAGCGCGAGTCCCGCCCGGACGCCCCAGGCCAGCTCCGGCAGGAACTGGTCCACGGCGAAGCCCCCGCCGATCAGGGCCAGCGCGGTCCGGATCCAGGCGAGGAACGTTCGCTCGTTGGCCAGGGAGAACCGGTAGTCGGGGGTGTCCCCCTCGTCCCGGATCCGCTGCGGCGCGAACCACAGGCGTACGCTCTGCGCGATCTTGTTCACAGGGGAACCCTAGGTCAGGAACGGTTCCACCTGGCCCATGGACTGTTCCGCCTGGCCCAGGAACCGTTCCCCCTGGCCCAGGAGCTGTTCCGCCGGCTCGCCGCCTCCGGCGAACAGGGTCTCGTACGTCGCCCGGCCGAGGACCTCCACGGCCCGCGCCGCGATGCGGTCGATGTCGTGCCGCTCCCCGTCGGGCAGCGGTAGACCGACGGTGTCCCTGGCCGCCGCCGCGGCCCCCAGATACCGGGCCGCCGCCTCGGGCCTGCCCCTCAGCAGCTCCGCTCCGGCCAGCCCTTCCAGGGCCAGCGCGACTGCCCGCGGGTCGCCGGTGGCGCGCGCCACCGTCAGCCCCTTCCGTTGCAGCCGCAGGGCCTCGCCCGCGTCGCCGCGCAGTTCGGCGATGAACCCCAGCTCGGCCAGGATCAGCGGGGGCGTCTCCGGTTCGTACCCCATCCGCCGGTGCAGTTCGAGGACATGGCGCAGGTGGGCCTCGGCCGCGTCGAGCTCGCCGGCCCTGCGGGCCCCCAGCCCGAGCCCGATCTCGGCGTACTGCTCCCCGAACGTGTCCGACTGCTCGGCCGCGAGCCGCCGCGCCCGCTCGTGCAGCTCCCGGGCCCCCGGCAGGTCCCCGGTCAGCAGCGCGAGCCGCCCGAGCCCCGAGAGCTGGAAGGCGACGTCCCGCCACAGGCCGAGGTCCTCCGCCATGCGCAGCCCGTCCCGGTACAGCCGCCCGGCGTACGCGTAGTCGCCGACGGCCTCCGCCAGGGTCTGGAGCGGAACCATGGCCTGGAGCTGCCCCCACTGGTCGCCCAGGTCCCGGAACAGGGCGAGGCTCTGCTCGCCGTCGCGCCGCACGGCGCCGAAGTCCCCGCGCAGCTTCGCGTGGTAGGTGCGGCTGCCGAGGGCCGCGGCCGTGCCCCATCGGTCGCCGAGCGACCGGAACCCGTCCAGGGCGCGGGCGACCAGCTCCGTGCTCGGCGCCACGTCCCCGATGCCGTAGAGGTGGGAGGCCAGGAACCACTGGGACCTGGCCCGCCCGGCCGGGTCGTCCACCGCCGCGTAGGGCCGGAGCGCGGCCTCGTACACCGCCCGGGGATCGGTGCTGCCGTGGACCGCCAGCCGGAAGCCCCCCAGCCAGGCGGTGGCCCGGGCCACCGACAGGGCACGCGCGTCGGCCCCCTCGGGGACCGGGAGTCCGGCCTCGTCGGCCGCGGACAGGGCGAGGGCCAGGGACCGCTCGGCCTCCTGGTTGCGGCCGCGCAGACGCCAGTACCAGGCCACCGCGTTCACCAGCCGCAGCGCCCGGTCCGCGTCCCCGTCCTGTACGGCGCTGTCGAGCGCCGCCCGCAGATTGGCGGTCTCGGCGTCCATGCGGCGCAGCCACTGCCGCTGGCCGTGGCCCCGCAGATGCGGATCGGCGCGCTCGGCGAGTGCCGTGTAGTACGCCCGGTGCAGCCGCCTCACCTCGTCGGACTCGCCGTTCTCCCGCAGGCGTTCGGTGCAGTAGGCCGCCACCGATTCGAGCAGCCGGTAACGGGGGCCGTCCGTCCCCTCGGCCATGACGACCAGCGAGCAGTCCACCAGCCGGGCCAGCAGGTCGACCACCGGAGCGCGGTCCGGGCCTCCGGCCCCGCAGACCACCTCGGCCGCGTCCAGGGTGGCTCCGTCGCTGTGCACGGCCAGGCGCCGCAGCACCGTGCGTTCCTGCTCGTCGAGGAGGCCCCAGCTCCAGTCGATCACCGACCGCAGGGTCCGCTGCCGTTCCGGAGCGCTCCGCGAGCCCGTCGCGAGCAGCGGGAACCGGTCGTCCAGACGGGCCTCCAGCTCGGCCACCCCCAGGGACCGGACCCGGGTCGCGGCCATCTCCAGGGCCAGCGGGATACCGTCCAGCCGACGGCAGATCGAGACGACCGCCGCCGCATTGCTCCGGTCGAGGACGAAGCGGGGAGCCGCCGCCGCAGCCCGCGCCTCGAACAACCGCACCGCGCTGAACCGGCGTACGGCCGCCGGGCCGAGGTCGGCCGCAGGGCCGGGGTGCCGCAACGGCGGTACCTCCTGGAGGTGTTCGCCGGTGATCCCCAACGGCTTCCGGCTGGTCGCCAGGATCCTCAGCCGGGGTGCGGCCTTGAGCAGCCGCTCGGCCAGCTCGGCGGCGTCCTCGACCACATGCTCACAGTTGTCCAGGACCAGCAGCGCGGGTTCGTCGCCCAGCGCGTGCGCCAGCCGGTCCACCGCGGAGAGCGGCGCGCCCCCGCCCGGGTTCGGCCCGGCGTCATCGCGCACCCCGAGCACCGCACCGACCACCTCGTACACCCCGGCGGGCGAGGCTCCCGCCGCCGCCCGCCCCGCCGGTACCCGGGGCGGGTCGAGCACGGCGAACTCGGCGAGCCGCACCCCGCCCGGGAACCGGTCGACGACCTCGGAGGCCATCGCCAGGGCGAGCCGCGTCTTGCCGACACCGCCCACCCCCGTGAGCGTCACCAGCCGGTTGGCGGCCAGCAGCGTGCGGAGCTGATCCATCGCCCCGGACCGGCCGACCAGCTCCGTGAGGGCGGCTGGGATGTTCGTCGCCGGACGCACGGCGCTGGTCGCGGGCGGGGGAGCCGCGGTCAGTTGGGGGTCCTGGCCGAGGATCGACCGGTGCAGCGCCTCCAGTCCGGGGCCGGGATCCACCCCGAGGTTCTCCGCCAACTGCTCGCGCAGCTCCGCGTAACTGCTCAACGCCGCCGCCTGCCGGCCCGCGAGATAGAGGGCCCGGACCTGCGCGGCGCGCAGCCGCTCGCGCAGCGGGTGCAGGGCGACCAGGTCGCCCAGCTCGTCGGCGACCAGCGCGTGTTCCCCCAACTCCAGCCGCACTTCCGCTTGTTCCTCCAGAGCGGTCAGCCGCTGCTCGTCCAGCCGGTCCCGCGCGGTGTGGGCGAACTCCTCGTCTGCGAAGTCGGCGAACGCCGGCCCGCGCCACACGGCCAGGGCGTCCGCGAGCAGCGCCGCCCGCTCGCGCGGGTCGCCGGCGGCCCGGGCTCCGGCCGCCAGCCGGTGGAACCGGCCGGAATCCACCGCGTCCCCGTCCGCGCGCAGGAGATACCCCGGGGCGAGGGAGACCACGAGCTCGCGCCCCCCGGGCTCGGCGTCCTCCAGCGCGCGGCGCAGCTGCCAGACCTTGGTCTGGAGCACCCCCGTCGGGTTGCCGGGCGGGTTGGAGCCCCACAGCGCGTCGATCAGCCGGTCGGCCGAGACCGGCCGCCCCTGCTCGACCAGGAGGAGGGCCAGCAACGCGCGGACCTTCAGCTCGGGCACGCGGACCGTCCGGCCGTCCGCCGTCCACACCGCCAGAGGACCGAGCACCCCGAAACGCATGTGATCACGCTATCCCGGCGAGGACGGCGGCCGACAGGCCCCTCCCGGCCTGCCACGGGCCGAGACCGGACCCGGGAGAAGTCCGGGAGCGGACCGGGAGCGGCCGGGCGCACAGTGGCGGCCGAAGAAGCCGGGACTGCCGGGAGCAGTTCGACCACCAGGGCCGCCCGTCGGACCCCAGGGGCCCCTCGACGCGGCCACGTCGATGCTCGACCAGCTCACCTGGTGGGGACGCCTGCTCCGGGACGCCCGCGCCGAGGGCGCCTACCCCGGCTGAGCCGCCCACAGATCCCGTACGTCACGCAGATCCCGTACGTCACGCAGACCCCGTACGTCACGCAGAACCCGTACGTCACGCAGAACCCGTACGTCACGCAGAACCCGTACGTCACGCGAACGCGCACGTCACGCGAACGCGCACGTCACGCACAACCATGGAAGGAACACCGCATGTCGTCGAAGGCCGCCGCGCCCTCCGCACCCAAGGCGGGCACCCGGGAATGGACCGGGCTGGCCGTGCTGGCCCTGCCCACGCTGCTGATCTCGCTGGACCAGAGCGTCCTCTTCCTGGCCCTGCCGCACCTCGCCGAGGCCCTCGAGCCCACCGGGACCCAGACGCTGTGGATGATGGACATCTACGGCTTCATGATCGCCGGCTTCCTGATCACCATGGGCACGCTCGGCGACCGGGTGGGCCGCCGCAAGCTCCTGATGATCGGTGCCGCCTGTGTCGGTCTCACCTCCCTGCTCGCCGCCTACTCCACGAGCGCCGAGACGCTGATCGCCGCCCGGGCGCTGCTGGGCATCTCCGCGGCGACGCTGATGCCGTCCACCCTCGCCCTGATCAGCAACATGTTCCACGACCCGCAGGAGCGCGGCCGTGCCATCGCGGTGTGGGCGAGCTGCTTCATGGCGGGCACCGCGCTGGGCCCCGTGGTCGGCGGCGTGCTCCTGGAGCACTTCTGGTGGGGCTCGGTCTTCCTGCTGGGCGTGCCGATCATGGTGATCCTGCTGGTCCTGGCTCCGATCCTGCTGCCCGAATACCGGGACGCCGGCGCGGGGAAGGTGGACCTGCTGAGCGTGGCCCTTTCGCTCGGCGCGATCCTGCCGGTCATCCACGGACTCAAGGAGCTGGCCAGGTACGGCTGGGACCCGCTGGCGGCCGGGGCGATCCTGGCCGGTCTCGTGGTGGGCGCGCTGTTCGTCTCGCGGCAGCGGAAGCTGGAGAGCCCGCTGCTCGACCTGCGCCTGTTCAGCAGCGCCTCGTTCAGCTTCGCGCTGGTGGTCCTGCTGGTGTCGATGGTCGCCATGGGCGGGTTCTACCTGTTCGTCACCGGCTACTTCCAGATGGTCGAGGGCCTCTCCCCGATGGAGGCGGGGCTGTGGATGGTGCCCTCCGCCCTTGCCTCCATCGTCTCCGCGCAACTCGCCCCGACCCTGGTGAAGCGGCTGCCGCTCGGGCTCGTCATCGGCATGGGCCTCGGTATCGGCGCCGTCGGCTACGTGCTGATCGCCTTTGTCGGCCCGGTCGGCGGACTGCCGCTGCTGGTGGCCGGTTTCGTCGTCGTGTTCTTCGGCAGCGGCCCCGCCGGGGCGCTCGGCACCAACCTGGTGGTCAGCTCCGCCCCGCCGGAAAGGGGCGGATCCGCCGCGGCGCTCTCCTCGATCAGCGGTGACCTGGGCGTGGCCCTGGGCATCGCCGTCCTGGGCAGCATCGGCAGTGCCGTCTACCGCAGCCAGGTCCAGGTGCCCGAGGGGCTGCCCGAGGGAGCGGCCCGGGCCACCGGGGACAGCCTGGAGAGCACCCTGGCCGCGGCCGGACGGCTCTCCCCGGAGCTGGGCGACCAGGCTCTGGCCGCCGCCCGTGACGCGTACACCAGCGGGCTGAACACCGTCGCCGTCGTCTGTGCCCTGGTCGCCGCCACCACCGCGGTCATCGCGATGACCGCCCTGCGCGGCGTGGGCCCCGGCGTCGCGGATCAGGCGGACCGGTAGGCCCGCAGCCGCCGGTACGCCTCCACCCCGTCCGGCACCCACGGCCACTCACCGAGACGCTCCTCAAGCTCCGCATCGTCCAGGAAGGTGTGCCAGGCGACCTCCTCCGCCTGAGGGGCCACCGGAAGCTCGCACCGCACCTGGTAGACGGCGGACCACCAAGAGTGCTTCTCATCGGTGTAGAGGAACCGGAACAGCGGCTCGGGCATCGGCAGCCCCGAGACCCCCAGCTCCTCCTCCGCCTCGCGCAGCGCCGCCTCGTCGTAGGACTCGCCCGCGCCCACCACCCCGCCCACGAACATGTCGTAGTGCGAGGGGAAGAGCAGCTTGGTCGCCGTCCGCCGGTGGACGAAGAGACGCCCCTGCGCATCGCGCGCCTCGACGAAGACACAGCGGTGGCGCAGGCCCCGCGCGGTCGCCTCGCCGCGCGGGGCCTGCCCGATGACCTCGTCTCTCTCGTCGACGATGTCCAGGATCTCGTCAGAAGGCGTCATGCGTTTCATCCAACAGCACCCGGGTGGTTGACGTGGCAGCGGACGGTACCCAAGATCTGACGCACGGGTAACTTGAACGTTTCTCACACCCCTGAGCCTCCCCGAACAGGATGGAACCCATGGCGTACGACGCTGATGTGATCGTGATCGGGGCAGGGCTCGCCGGACTCGTGGCCACCGCCGAACTGGTCGACGCCGGCCGTTCCGTGATCGTCCTCGACCAGGAGCCCGAGCAGTCCATCGGCGGGCAGGCCCACTGGTCCTTCGGCGGCCTCTTCCTCGTCGACTCGCCCGAGCAGCGCCGGCTGCGGGTCAAGGACAGCCGCGAACTGGCCCTCCAGGACTGGTACGGCACCGCCGGGTTCGACCGCAAGGAGGACCACTGGCCCAAGAAGTGGGCCGAGGCGTACGTCGACTTCGCGGCCGGCGAGAAGCGCTCCTGGCTGCACCAGCAGGGGCTGCGGATCTTCCCGGTCGTCGGCTGGGCGGAGCGCGGCGGCTACGACGCGACCGGCCACGGCAACTCCGTACCCCGCTTCCACATCACCTGGGGCACCGGCCCCGGCGTCGTCGCCCCCTTCGAGCGCCGGGTGCGCGCGGGCGTCGCCAAGGGGCTCGTCCAGCTGAGGTTCCGCCACCGCGTCACCGGCCTCGCCCGCACGGCCGGGGCGCTGGACACGGTCACCGGCGAGATCCTGGAGCCGAGCGCGGCCGAGCGAGGCACCGCCAGCAGCCGCGAGGCCACCGGCACCTTCGAGCTCAGGGCCCAGGCGGTGATCGTCACCTCCGGAGGCATCGGCGGCAACCACGACCTGGTCCGCTCCCAGTGGCCCGAGCGCCTCGGCACCCCGCCCGAGAAACTGCTCTCCGGCGTCCCCGCCCACGTCGACGGGCTGATGCTGGGCATCGCCGAGGAGGCGGGCGCCCACCACATCAACCGGGACCGGATGTGGCACTACACCGAGGGCATCGAGAACTGGAACCCGATCTGGTCCAAGCACGCCATCCGCATCCTGCCCGGCCCCTCCTCCCTCTGGCTGGACGCCCGGGGCAGGCGGCTGCCGGTCCCGCTCTTCCCCGGCTTCGACACGCTCGGCACCCTCGAACACATCATGCGCACCGGCCACGGCTACACCTGGTTCGTGCTCAACCAGCGGATCATCGGCAAGGAGTTCGCCCTCTCGGGCTCCGAACAGAACCCGGACCTGACCGGCAAGTCGGTACGTGACGTGATCGGCCGGGCCCGCGCGGACGTGCCCGCACCGGTGAAGGCCTTCATGGACCACGGCGCGGACTTCGTGGTGGAGAAGGACCTCGACGCCCTGGTCCGGGGCATGAACGCGGTCAGCGGCGACGGCCTGATCGACGCGGCCGAGCTGCGCCGCGAGATCACCGCCCGCGACCGCGAGATCGCCAACCCCTTCACCAAGGACCTCCAGGTCACCGCGATCCACGGCGCCCGCGCCTACCTCGGCGACCGCCTGATCCGTACGGCGAAACCGCACCGCATCCTGGACCCGGCGGCGGGCCCGCTCATCGCCGTACGCCTCAACATCCTGACCCGTAAGTCCCTGGGCGGCCTGGAGACGGACCTCTCCTCCCAGGTCCTGACCGCGGACGGCACCCCGCTCCCCGGCCTGTACGCGGCGGGCGAGGCGGCGGGTTTCGGCGGCGGCGGAGTCCACGGCTACCGCTCGTTGGAGGGCACGTTCCTGGGCGGCTGCATCTTCTCGGGCCGAGCGGCGGGTCGGGCGGCGGCAAAGACACTGGCTGACTGAGCTTTTACGGTGCTGGACGGGGCGAGCCCATCATTCAAGCTCTCCCGCGCATGACGGACCGGGGCCACCATTCAAGCCCCTCCGGCGATTGAGGAGCGGGGCCCGGGGCGGCGCCCCGGACCCTCACCCGGCCGAAGGCCCGCCGTACACCCCGGACCCTCACCCAGAGGAGACCCCGCCCCCGTCCAACCGCTCCACCACCCGAAACCGCTCGGCCACGATCATCGTCCCGTCGTCCACCGTGAACGACGGATCCCCCATCGCCTCCCGCATCTCCTCCCCGTGCCAGAACGCCTCGTGCCCCGCACGCCATTCGGCCACCGACCGGTACCCCTCGCCCTCGTCCAGCGCATGCTGGAGATCGACCTCCCCGAGCGGCAGCACCCGTACCTCGGTCATCTCCAGCACCGCCACCTCCCGACCCTCCGAGTCGATCAGCGCGGACCGTTCGCCCACCGGTGGAAGCTCCTCGCCCTCCAGCTCGTACTCGGCCAACAGCCCGGAGGTGGAGACCTTTTCACCGGAGAGGACCGCCGCCACCAGCCGGTCGCGCAACGGGCCGGGAAAGGCGAGGAGGAAGGGGGCGAGAGGTTCGCGAGGTTCCATACCCTCAGTGTGTCAGGCGTCACTCCGCACCCGCCCATCCCACCCGCACGCTGGGCAAACACCTCTCCCGGCCCGACGACTTCCGGCCAACTATCCGGAAACGGAGAGCAGTTGGTAGAGACCACCTCTTGACTCGGAGCATTCCCTACCGCTTTGCTGTGCGCGATCATCTGCTCGCACACCGCGTCGAAAGAAGTCTGCGGCATGTCCCCGCCTCCGCCGCCCCTGGGCCGCTCCCGCCGCCGGGGCGGCCGCTCGGACCACGCCTTCGACCCGGCCCTGGACGACCACGAACTCATCGACGCCCGCAGCCAGTTCACCCAGGGACGCTGGGGCGACGCCCGCGCCCTGCTGGTGACCACCGGGAACGACTGGGACCGCCGGGGACACCGCGTCCTGGGCCTCGCCGAGATCCCCTCCGCGGTGGACTGGGCCAGCGACTGGCTGCTCGCCGAACCCGAGAGCCCCGACGCGTCCACCCTCCTCGGCTGCGCCTGTGTCGTACGGGCCCTGCGCCCCAAGGCCAAGGCCGACGACGCCGCCCGCGCCCGGCAGGCCTGTCTCGCCGCCGCCCGGATCACCCCCGACGACCCCACCCCGTGGCTGGCCCTGCTCCTCCTGGACCGGGGCCGCGACGACGGCGGTGACGAGACCGGCAGGCTCTTCGAGGAGGTCCGCTCCCGCCACCCCGAGCACCACCACGCCCACCACGTGATGACCGCGCTCCTGGCCGAGAGCCACCCCGACAGCGGCCAGGACCCGCTGCACGAGGTGTACGACTTCGCCGCCTGGGCCGCCGAACAGGCCCCGGCCGACTCGCCGCTCGCCGTGCTCCCGGTCGTCGCCCACGCCGAGCGCTACCGCGTACTCGTGGCGGCGGGCAGCGAACCGGACGACCCGGTGGCGTCCGGGCACTGGTCAGGACGGCGGGCCCGGCAGGTGATGAAGGCGGCCTTCGACTGGTGGCTGGAGTGGGAGCGCGAGGACCACCCCCGCCACCGCGTGGACCTCAACTTCCTGGCCCACGCCAAGGTCTGCGAGGGCCGGACCGCCGAGGCCGCCGCCCTCTTCCACCGCATCGGCCCGCACGCCACGGCCGCCCCCTGGTCGTACTCCGGCCGCGACCCGTACGCCGCGTTCACCGCCGCCCGGGACCACGCACTCGGCACCCCCTGACCAGGGCCTCACCCGAGAAACGAAGACGGAACACCGAGATAGCGAAGACCGAAGAAGGGACCACCCCCGCCATGTCGACGGGCAGTTCATTTCCAGGCAAGACCCGGCAGACCGGCACCACCAGGCTGACGGGCGATACCGGCGGGATCAACACCTACAAGGGTGAGGAACGCGCCCTGCGGGCGAACCGCCTCGGCACCCCCGGCCTGCTCCTCTCCGTGCTCGCCGCCAGCGCCCCCCTGATGGTGGTCGCCGGGGTGATGCCCACGGTCTTCGGCGTGATGGGCATCGTCGGCCAGCCACTCCTCTACGTGATCCTCGGCGCCGTCCTGATGCTGTTCAGCGTCGGCTACGCGGAGATGAGCCGGCACGTCCACAACGCGGGCGCCTTCTACGCGTACATCGCCCGGGGCCTCGGCCCGACGGCCGGTGCCGGAGCCTCGCTGGTGGCGCTGGTGGCGTACAGCGCGATGCAGGTCGGCATCTACGGGATCCTCGGCTTCGAGGTCTCCGTCATCCTCTCCACGTACGCCGGCATCGACGTGCAGTGGTGGATCCCCGCACTGATCTCGGTGGTCGTCGTCGGCATCCTCGGCTGGCTGAAGATCGACCTCAACGCCAAGGTGCTCGGTGTCCTGCTGGTCATCGAGTGCCTGCTCGTCGTGATCTTCGACATCGCCGCCGTCTCCGAGCCGGGCCCCGAGGGGCTCTCGTTCGCGGCGTTCAACCCGGAGACCCTCACCGGCGCCGGGCTCTCCACCGCGCTCTGTTTCTGCATCGCCGCGTTCGTCGGCTTCGAACAGGCCCCGGTCTACGCGGAGGAGACCAGCCGCCCGCAGATCGTGGTCTCCCGCGTGATGTTCCTCGCGGTGGGGTACGCGGCGCTGTTCCTCGCCATCAGCTCATGGGCCCTGACGGTCGCCGCCGGACCCGGCTTCATCGCCGACACCTCCCTGAAGGAGGGCCCGGGCATGCTGTTCGGCCTGACCGAGGAGCGGCTCGGCTCGACCTTCACCGACGTCCTGCACATCCTCTTCGTCACCGGCATGTTCGCGGCGCTCCTCAGCTTCCACAACGTGGTCGCCCGCTACGCGTTCGCCATGGGCCGTGAGGGACTGCTGCCCGCCCGCTTCGGCCGCACCAACCGGGCCAGCGGCGCCCCCGGCATCGGCTCGCTGCTCCAGTCCGTCATCTCCGTCGTCATCGTGCTGGCCTTCGCCTTCAGCGACGACAACCACATCGGCGACCCCACCGTCCCCGTCCTGCGCCTGTTCACCTGGATGGGCAACGTCGGCGCGCTCGGCGTCATCCTGCTGATGGCCGCCGCCTCGTTCGCCGTCATCGCCTTCTTCGTCAAGCGCGGCGCGGGCCGCGCCCAGGCCCCGCGCCTGGTCGCCTCCGGCCTCGCCGGGATCGCGCTGCTGTCGATCGCCGTCTTCACCGTCCGCGACTTCGACGTCCTCGTGGGCTCCGGCGACGGATCGGCCCTCAACTGGCTGCTGCCCGGCGTGATCGTCCTCGCCCTGATCGGCGGGCTCGTCTACGGAGCGGTCCTGCGCAAGGTCAAGCCCGAGGTGCACGCCCGGATCGGCCTCGGCAACGAGGCGTTCCAGCTGGAGAAGGCGGCCGAGAACGAGGCCAGCCGCCGCTGACCACCTCGTACGTACGTGAGAACGCCCACCCCGATACGGAACCGGGGCGGGCGCTCTCCATCTGCGCGGGGGGCCGCTACAGCAACAGCGACAGCAGCATGATGAAGGCCATCGCGACCACCGAGATGATCGTCTCCATCACCGACCAGGTCTTCACGGTCTGGCCGACATCCATCCCGAAGTACTCCTTCACCAGCCAGAACCCGGCGTCGTTCACATGGCTGAAGAAGAGCGAACCGGCGCCGACCGCGAGGACCAGCAGGGCCGCGTGCGAGGTCGACATGTCGGCCGCGAGCGGGGCGACCAGACCGGCGGCGGAGATGGTGGCGACCGTGGCCGAGCCGGTGGCGAGGCGGATCGCGACGGCGATCAGCCAGCCGAGCAGCAGGGCGGGGATCGACCAGTTCTCGGAGAAGTCCAGGATCATCTGGCCGACCCCGGCGTCGATCAGCGTCTGCTTGAAGCCACCGCCGGCGCCGACGATCAGCAGGATCCCGGCGATCGGGGCGAGCGACTTCTCCACCGTCCCGGCGAGCTTGCCCTTGGTGAACCCGGCGGCCCGGCCGAGGGTGAACATCCCGAGCAGGACGGCGGCGAGCAGGGCGATCAGCGGCGAGCCGACCACATCCGTCACCCGCTGGACGCTGTTCTCCGGGTCGTCCACGACGATCTCGACGAGCGCCTTCAGCAGCATCAGCACGACCGGCAGCAGGATCGTCACCAGCGTGGCGGCGAAGCTGGGACGGCGGTCCAGCTCCTCGGACGGACGCTGCGGGATCATCTTCTCCGGCGGCTCGATGTCCACCCAGCGCGCGGCGTAACGGGCGAAGACCGGTCCGGCGATGATCACGGTCGGGATGGCGACCAGCACACCGAGCGCCAGCGTCACACCGAGGTTGGCGTCCAGCGCGTCGATCGCGACCAGCGGGCCGGGGTGCGGCGGGATGAGCCCGTGCATCACGGAGAGTCCGGCCAGCGCCGGGATGCCGATCCGCATCAGGGAGAAGTTGCCGCGCTTGGCGACGAGCAGCACCACCGGGATCATCAGCACGATCCCGACCTCGAAGAAGAGCGGCAGACCGATGATCGAGGCGATGAGGACCATCGCCCACGGCATGGCCCCCCGGCTCGCCTTCGCCAGGATGGTGTCGACGATCTGGTCGGCCCCGCCGGAGTCGGCGAGCAGCTTGCCCAGGATGGCGCCGAGCGCGATGAGGACGCCGACGCTCGCGACGGTGGAGCCGAGGCCCGCGGTGAAGCTGGCGATCGTGTCGGCCGGGGCCGCTCCCGCGAAGGAACCGAGCGCCAGCGAACCGATGGTCAGCGCCAGGAACGCGTGCATCTTGAGCTTGGTGATCAGGAGAACGATGACGGCGATGCCCGCCAGTACGGCGATGCCCAACTGCGCGTTGCCTGCCGAAGTGATCGGTTCGGCGGCGTCCGCTGCCAGCATCTCGACGCTGAGACTGGTCACGGTGATGATCCTTAGGTGTCGAGCCGGCGCAGTGCGGCGACGGCTCGCTGGGTGATTTCCTCGGGGGTGCCGGACACGTCGACGTCCACCCCGGCCTCATCGGCCTGGAGCGGCTGCAACGTCGCGAACTGGGAGTCGAGCAGCGCGGTGGGCATGAAGTGGCCCTTGCGCTCCGCCATCCGCTCCTCGATCAGCGCCCGGTCGCCGGTCAGATGCAGAAACAGGGCGCCGGGCGCCCCGGCCCGCAGCCGGTCCCGGTAGGACCGCTTGAGGGCCGAGCTGGAGACGACCCCGCCGAGCCCCGCCCGCCCGTGCGCCCACTCACCGATGGCATCGAGCCAGGGCCACCGGTCGTCGTCGTCCAGGGGGGTGCCGGCCGACATCTTCTCGATGTTCGCCGGGGGGTGGAAGTCGTCGCCCTCGGCGTACGGAACGCCGAGTTCGGCGGCGAGCAGGGGACCGATCGTGGTCTTGCCGGTTCCTGCTACGCCCATCACCACGACGACGTGGGGGGTGCTCATGGGGTGCCTCGCTGTCTCGCTGTCTTCTTCGACATCGGTCCGTCGCGCTACTGAAACCTATTAGGTACGACTTATTCAAGAGTCTGTGACACATACGTCGTACTTTTTTGTTCCCGAGGGCCGCCCCGTAGGCTTGCCCCATGACCACACAGAGCCAGGGGCTGCATACACATGTGCTGGACACCCTGGGTCTGGAGATCTCCTCCGGCCAGTGCCCGCCCGGCAGCGTCCTACGCACCGACGAGCTGGCCCAGCGCTTCGACGTCTCCCGTACGGTGATCCGCGAAGTGATCCGGGTCCTGGAGTCCATGCACCTGGTCGAGTCCCGCCGCCGGGTCGGGGTGACCGTCCGCCCCACCGAGACCTGGAACGTCTACGACCCCCAGGTCATCCGCTGGCGTCTGGCCGGCTCCGACCGCCCGCGCCAGCTGCGCTCCCTCACGGTCCTGCGCTCCGCCATCGAGCCGGTCGCGGCCGGCCTCGCCGCCCGCCACGCCACCGCCGAGCAGTGCGCCGAGCTGACCGAACGCGCCCTCGGCATGGTCGCCACCTCGCGCGGCCAGCAGCTGGAGGGCTACCTCGAACACGACATCGCCTTCCACCGGATCGTCCTCAACGCCTCCGGCAACGAGATGTTCGCCCGCCTCGGGGATGTCGTCGCCGAGGTCCTGGCGGGCCGCACCCACCACCAGGTGATGTTCGAGGACCCCGACCCGGCCGCCGTCACCCTCCACGTACGCCTCGCCGAAGCGGTCCGCGAGGGCGACCCGGAAGCGGCCGAGCGCATCACCAAGGAGATCGCGGTGGGCGCCCTGCACGAACTGGACGTCCTCGCTCCGTAGTAGGTCTCCCAAGGCGTACGGTGGTCCGCGATCGATCTTCGCGAAGCGCGGGAGCAGGGAGAACAGGGTTATGCCACAGCAGGTGCAAGCGGTCATCGCACCCGGGAAGAACGAGCCGGTGCGGGTCGAGACGATCGTCATCCCCGACCCCGGCCCCGGAGAGGCCGTCGTGAAGATCCAGGCGTGCGGCGTCTGCCACACCGACCTGCACTACAAGCAGGGCGGCATCAACGACGAGTTCCCCTTCCTCCTCGGCCATGAGGCGGCGGGCGTCGTGGAGTCGGTCGGCGAGGGCGTCACGGACGTCGCCCCCGGCGACTTCGTCATCCTCAACTGGCGTGCGGTGTGCGGGCAGTGTCGCGCCTGTCTGCGCGGCCGCCCCTGGTACTGCTTCGACACCCACAACGCCAAGCAGAAGATGACCCTGCTGGACGGTACGGAGCTGTCGCCCGCCCTCGGCATCGGCGCCTTCGCCGAGAAGACCCTGGTCGCCTCCGGCCAGTGCACCAAGGTCGACCCCGAAGTGGCCCCCGAGGTCGCCGGACTGCTCGGCTGCGGTGTCATGGCGGGCATCGGCGCCGCCATCAACACCGGCCAGGTCGGCCGCGGCGACTCCGTCGCCGTCATCGGCTGCGGCGGCGTCGGCGACGCGGCCATCGCCGGGGCCCGCCTCGCGGGAGCGGCGAAGATCATCGCGGTCGACATCGACGACCGCAAGCTGGAGACGGCGAAGAAGATGGGCGCCACCCACACCGTCAACTCCCGCTCCAGCGACCCGGTCGAGGCCATCCGAGCCCTCACCGACGGCAACGGCGCCGACGTCGTCATCGAGGCCGTCGGCCGCCCGGAGACGTACGAACAGGCCTTCTACGCCCGCGACCTGGCCGGAACGGTCGTCCTCGTCGGCGTCCCCACCCCGGACATGAAGCTCGAACTGCCGCTCCTGGACGTCTTCGGCCGCGGCGGCTCGCTCAAGTCCTCCTGGTACGGCGACTGCCTGCCCTCCCGCGACTTCCCGATGCTCGTCGACCTCCACCAGCAGGGCCGCCTGGACCTCGCCGCCTTCGTCACCGAGACGATCGGCCTGGGCGACATCGAGCAGGCCTTCGCCCGGATGCACGACGGTGACGTCCTCCGCTCGGTGGTGGTCTTCTGATGACCGTCCGCATCGACCACCTGGTCACCTCCGGCACCTTCGCCCTCGACGGCGGCGAATGGGACGTCGACAACAACGTCTGGATCGTCGGCGACGACACCGAGGCGATCGTCATCGACGCCGCCCACGACGCCGCTGCCATCGAGGCCGCACTCGGCGGCCGTACGCTGCGCGCCATCGTCTGCACCCACGCCCACAACGACCACATCGACGCCGCCCCGGCCCTCGCCGAGGCCACCGGCGCCCCGATCCTGCTCCACCCGCACGACCTCCCGCTCTGGCTGCAGACCCACCCGGAACGGACCCCCGACGGCCCCCTCGCCGACGGCCAGGAACTCACCGTCGCCGGCACCACCCTCAAGGTCCTGCACACCCCCGGCCACGCCCCCGGCTGCGTCTGCCTCTACGCCCCCGAGCTGGGAACGGTCTTCACCGGCGACACGCTCTTCCAGGGCGGCCCCGGTGCCACCGGCCGCTCCTTCTCGTCATTCCCCACGATCATCGACTCGATCCGGGACCGCCTGCTCACCCTCCCCGGCGACACCACGGTCCGCACGGGCCACGGCGACCCCACCACCATCGGCGCGGAGGCCCCGCAGCTCGACGACTGGATCAAGCGCGGCCACTGAGCACGGCCGCCCTCACCCCTCCGGCCAGGCGGAGAGCCGCAGCCCGCTCACGAAGCGGCGCGGCTCCCCGCTGACCGGATCGGTGAACTCCAGCCGCCGCGCCAGCAGCTGCAAGGGCCGGGAGAAGTCCTCCACCGCCCCCTCCGCCTCCAACTCCACCACCGGATACAGCGGATCGTGGAGGATCGGCACCCCCAGCGCGTTCATATGCACCCGCAGCTGATGCGTCCGCCCGGTGGCGGGCACCAGCCGGTACCGTCCCAGCCCGCCCCGCGCCTCCACCAGCTCCACCCGGCTCTCACTGTTCGCCTCACCCGGCTCCTCCCGGGCGGCGAGCACCCCACGCTCCTTCACGATCCGACTGCGTACGATCCGCGGAAGGGCCACGCCGGGATCGTACGGAGCCACCGCCTCGTACTCCTTGCTCACCAGCCGGTCCCGGAACAGCGTCTGGTAAGCGCCCCGCTCCTCCGGCCGCACCACGAAGAGCACGAGCCCCGCCGTCAGCCGGTCCAGCCGGTGCGCGGGCTGGAGCGCGGGCACCCCCAGCTCCCGCCGCAGCCGGGCCACCGCGGTCTCGGTGACATGCCGCCCCCGGGGCGTGGTGGCGAGGAAATGCGGTTTGTCGGCGACCACGAGATGCGCGTCCCGGTACACGATCCCGATGGGAAAGGGCACCGGCACTTCGGCCGCGAAGTCCCGATGAAACCAGAGCGACAGCCCGGCGGCATACGGATCACCGCCCCGCACAGCGCCCCCGTCGGCCCCCACGAACCGCCCCGCGTCGAGCATCGCCGCGACCCGCCCGGCCCCGATCGCCCCACCGAACCGCGCGACGAGATACTCCCCGACGCATCCCCAGCGCCCCTCCGGATCCTCCGGCAGCCGCACCCGCACGGCATCGATCCCGTCCCGCTGGGGCAGAGGCCCGGCGGACGCCTTCCTGCGGCCCCTCATCCCCGCCCCTTTCCCGCCGAACCCGGTGACGCAAAAGAGCCCCACCGAAGTGGGGCTCCTGCTGGTGTCCGAGGGGGGACTTGAACCCCCACGCCCGATAAAGGGCACTAGCACCTCAAGCTAGCGCGTCTGCCATTCCGCCACCCGGACAAGGTGTCTGTTGTGGGCGGTGGGCGCGGGAGGATGGGGAGGAGCACCACAGCGACAGCGGAAGGAAGCAGCGTGAGCGAGAGCAGCACGGGCAAGGCCGTCGGCGGCGGCAACGCCGAGAAGGAGGTCGTGGACCTCTGTCGTGACCTCATCCGGATCGACACCAGCAACTACGGCGACCACTCCGGCCCCGGTGAGCGGCTCGCCGCCGAGTACGTGGCGGAGAAGCTCGCCGAGGTGGGTCTGGAGCCGCAGATCTTCGAGTCGCACAAGGGCCGTGCCTCCACCGTCGCCCGGATCGAGGGCGAGGACCCCTCCCGGCCCGCCCTGCTCATCCACGGGCACACCGACGTCGTCCCGGCCAACGCGGCGGACTGGACGCACGACCCGTTCTCCGGCGAGATCGCGGACGGCTGCGTCTGGGGCCGGGGCGCCGTCGACATGAAGGACATGGACGCGATGACCCTCGCGGTCGTACGCGAGCGGATGCGCACCGGCCGCAAGCCCCCGCGCGACATCGTGCTGGCCTTCGTCGCGGACGAGGAGGCGGGCGGTACGTACGGCGCCCGCTACCTGGTCGACAATCACCCGGGGCTCTTCGAGGGCGTCAACGAGGCGATCAGCGAGGTCGGCGGGTTCTCGTTCACCGTCAACGAGAAGCTGCGCCTCTATCTGGTGGAGACGGCCCAGAAGGGCATGCACTGGATGAAGCTCACCGTGGACGGCACCGCCGGGCACGGGTCGATGATCCACAAGGACAACGCCATCACGGAGCTGTCCGAGGCGGTCGGGCGGCTGGGGCGGCACAAGTTCCCCGTCCGCGTCACCAAGACGCTGCGGCACTTCCTGGACGAGCTCTCCGACGCGCTGGGCACCGAGCTGGACCCGGAGAACATGGACGAGACGCTGGCCAAGCTGGGCGGCATCTCCAAGCTGATCGGGGCCTCCCTCCAGAACACCGCCAACCCCACCCAGCTCGGCGCCGGCTACAAGGTCAACGTCATCCCGGGCCAGGCCACCGCCCATGTCGACGGCCGGTACCTGCCGGGGTACGAGGAGGAGTTCCTCGCCGACCTGGACCGGATCCTGGGCCCCAACGTGAAGCGCGAGGACGTGCACGCGGACAAGGCGCTGGAGACCACGTTCGACGGCGCTCTGGTCGACGCCATGCAGACCGCGCTGGTCGCCGAGGACCCGATCGCCCGTGCCGTGCCGTACATGCTCTCGGCCGGCACCGACGCCAAGTCCTTCGACGACCTCGGCATCCGGGGCTTCGGCTTCGCCCCGCTGAAGCTGCCGCCGGAGCTGGACTTCGCCGGGATGTTCCACGGCGTCGACGAGCGGGTCCCGGTGGACGGTCTGCAGTTCGGCGTGCGGGTGCTCGACCGGTTCATCGACAACTGCTGACCGGCCCGTACGAACCGCCGACCGGACGCGTGCGTAATTCGACTGCCTGTGCGTACGTGACCGAAAGGGTGAAACGCGCCGTTCATGCGTAGCCCCGCTCCACCCTCCTCGTTACAAGGTTTGCGGTCCGCGGCTGGGACCGCACTTTCCAACTAGGAGGAATCATGATCAAGAAGGTCGTCGCAGTTGCGGCTGCCACCGGTGGCCTCGTTCTCGCGGGTGCGGGCATGGCTTCCGCCGACGCGGGCGCCCAGGGTGCGGCCATCGGCAGCCCCGGCGTGCTCTCCGGCAACGTCGTCCAGGTCCCGGTCCACGTGCCGATCAACCTGTGCGGCAACACGGTCTCCGTGATCGGGCTGCTGAACCCCGCCTTCGGCAACACCTGCGTCAACGCCTGACGCTGGTCGTCAACCCGTAAGGGTTTGAGCCCGGCCGGTCCCGGAGTGCGTGCCATGCACTCCGGGACCGTTCGGCATTCGGCTCCCGCACGGTCATGTCCGGGGGTTTTTCGGAAGGCAGAAGGCAGGAAACGAACCTATGCGACAGGTCACTCGTAAAGGCCTGATCACCATGGCGGCGGCGGGCGGGGTCCTCGCTCTCAGTGGCGGCTACGCCCACGCCGACGCCGGGGCGGCCTCGACGGCCACGGGCTCGCCGGGCGTGCTGTCCGGCAACTCGGTCTCGGTCCCGATCGACATCCCGGTCAACGTCTGCGGCAACTCGGTCACCGTCGGCGGTCTCATCAACCCCACCTTCGGAAACGACTGCGAGAACGGGTCGGCGCAGTCGCGCCAGGACTCCGGACCGCAGAACCGTATCGGCGGCGGCTCCGGCGAAGGCGCCCAGGCCGGCAACGGGGCGCAGGGCGGAAACGCCGCGCAGGCGGGGAACACCACCGCGACCGACCGGCACGGCGAGCCCGGCACGGGCCGCCACCGGGCCGGTGGCGCCGGTGCGGAGGGGGTCGCGCAGGGCTCGCCCGGCATCCTCTCCGGCAACGCGATCCAGGCGCCCATCAGCGTCCCGGTCAACGTCTGCGGCAACAGCGTCTCCGTCATCGGGCTGCTGAACCCGACCTTCGGCAACAGCTGCTCCAACGACGCCGAGCCGCCGCCGCCCCCGCCGCCGCCGGTGAAGCCCCCGGTCACGCCGGAGACGCCGGTGGACCCGCCGGTCGAGCCGCCGGCCAACCAGCCGCCCGAGCCGAATGTCCCCGGGCCCCAGCTCGAGCCGGAGGAGCAGCTCGCGCAGACCGGCGCGGGGGGCGTGGAGATGCTCATCCCGGCGAGCGCCGGACTGCTGCTGGCCGGGATGGGATCGGTGCTCTACCGCCGCTCCCGCAGCGCCGCCTGATCCGGGCGCACACCGGGCAGCAGAGCAGGACGAACACGGACGGGCCCCGCATCCGCGGGGCCCGTTCCGTGCTCTCAGGTGGCGCGTATCCCTGTCACCAGGTGGCTCGAAGCTGACGGATGATCCGTCGGCGCAGCCGCACCCTGCGGCTGCCGTCGCGGCGCAGCGTCAGGCGGTCCAGCTCCCAGTGTCCGTACTCGGCGTGGTCGGTCAGCAGTCGGGCCGCTTCCTTGCGGGAGACCCCGCGCGGCACGTACACGTCGACAAATTCGTATTCCGGCATCGCATCTATTGTGCGGGCAGAGCCCCGGTACGGATAGCGTCTGCACTATGTCTGATGCTGCGCAGCCCACCGCTGCCGAGGTACGTGCCGCCGCCGAGGCGGTCAAAGCCGCGATCGACCGTCACCTCGACGCGGTCGAACGCCGTACCGGGGACGACGATCCCGCCGTCTACGAAGCGTTCAACTCCCTGGCCGCTGCGGCCGAGGTCTACGACGAGCTCCTCTACGACCGCTACGACGAGGTCACTCCCTTCGAGATCCCCGGCGCGGACGACTCCCTGCCGCCCTACGCCGGACCCGCCGAGCCCAGCGCGCTGAGCGTGCTGATCCGGCGCGACTACGCGGTCGCGGAACCCCAGCGGCTGCTCGCCCAGGCCCAGCGCCTCGCCGACATCGACGAGGGACCCGGCGCCGACGGCGCCACGACCCCGGTGGTCGGCACCAGCGTCCACGCCGCGCTCGGCATGCTCTTCGGCGAGTACGAACCGGACGAGATCGCCTCCCGGCACAAGGAGTTCGGCCTGGAGGAGGGGGACTCCACCCTCTGGGTCTCGGCCGCCGACGCGCTGCCCGAGCCGGGGGAGTGGCTCGGCGCTCCGTTCGAGGACGCCGATCCGGAGCTGGTGGTGTGCCGCTTCGACGTCAGCGCCGTCTTCGACGAGGAGGAGCTGGACGAGGAGCTCGACGAGCCGGCGGCGGGCCGAGCGTGACCTGAGAGCGGGCCCCGGCGCGGAGAGTGCGTCGGGGCCCGCTGTCGTACGTGCCTCAGGAAGCCGCGTCAGGCGTCGGGACGGCTTCGAGCAGCGCCCGGAGCCGGGTCGTCCGCTCCTGGGCCGGGATCTGCGCCACCGCGTGGGGGAGCGCCTGGTCCACCCCGTGCACCACGGACAGATGGCGCTCGCCCCGGCTGAACGCGGTGTAGACCCACGGCCGGCTCAGCCCCGCCGCCGCGTCGCCCGGCAGCACCACCACCGCGGCGGGCCAGCGCATCCCGGCCGCCTGGTGGGCACTGAGCGCCCAGCCGTGCCGCACCGCCGACTCCACCCGCTCCTGCGGTACGACGACGGGGACGCCGCCGCACTCCAGGTGCAGCCCCTCGGCGTCGGCCGAGCGCACCACCCCGGGCACCGCACGGCCGGGTGCGGGGACATGGATCACGCGGTCGCCCGGGTCGAACCCGCCGAACCGGCCGGGCCCCGGGTTGAGCCGCTGCTTCAGGGCCTCGTTGAGCACCCGGGTCCCGGCCGCCCCGCCATGGCCCACGGTGATGACCTGGGTGTCGCCCGCGGGGATGGAGAAGGCCCGGGGCACCGAGTCCGCGACCAGCTGCACCGTGCGGTGGACCGCCTCGCCCGCATCGCGGACCGGGACGATCACGACCTCCTTGCCGGGGGCCTCGACCTGGGTCAGCTCACCGATGCCGATGCCGGAGACCAGCTCGCCGATCGGCCCGGGGTCCGGCGTACGGGAGACGACCTGCGGGCACGCGCGTGCGGCCAGCACGTCGGCGAAGACCCGCCCGGCGCCCGCCGAGCCCAGCACACCGGGGTCACCGCTCAGCACCAGCCGGACGCCGTCCGCCAGCG
The DNA here is from genome assembly GCF_000718135.1 of Streptomyces cyaneofuscatus. Classification (GTDB taxonomy): domain Bacteria; phylum Actinomycetota; class Actinomycetes; order Streptomycetales; family Streptomycetaceae; genus Streptomyces; species Streptomyces cyaneofuscatus. Next base: position 181,819 of record NZ_JOEM01000016.1, read on the forward strand.
CCTCGACCAGGACGGCCGCGCCCTCCACGTCCAGCTGGGGGGCGTCCAGAACCACGAGCAGGTCCAGGGCGAGCGCCCCGTCCTCGTCGCGGCCGGGGCCCTCGGTGCCGGAGAGCAGCCCGGCCAGGGTGACCGCCGCGTCCGGGGCGCCGACCGCTTCGGCCAGCCGGCGGCGGCCGTCCGCGCTGTGGGTGGCGCCCAGGGCCCGCAGCCCCAGGCACCGCGCCGCCGCGATCAGGGCGGCGGGCTCTGCCCGGGCCGCCTCGCCGCCGCTGTGGGCGACGAGCCCGGCGGTGGCCGCCGTACGGATCAGCTCGGCGGCCGAGGGGGAGGGCGCGGCGGCAGCGGCCTCCGCCCAGTCGGCGCCCTTCTCGCAGGCGTTCATGAGGCGGGCCAGGCCGTCGGCGAGGCTCTCCTCCGCCAGCGCGTACCGGTCCAGGCCCAGGAGCACCTGGACCGGCTCCGGGGTCTCGGTCCCGGTCTCCGCGTCCGCCGGGGCCTCGCCGTCCTCCTCGTACGCGGCGTCCGACCCCGTGGGGTCCGTGCCCTCCTGGAAGACCAGGGCGACACCCTCCTCCACGGCGTTGCGCACGGCCTCCTCCGGGTCGCCCACCGCACGTTCGGCGAGCGCCGCCCGGACCGCCTCGGCGTCCAGCGCCGTGTGGCCCTGGAGGGCGGCGCGCTCCAGCAGCCAGCCGACCAGGGCCGCCGTGCGGCGCCCGTCGTCCGGGCCGCACGCGGCGCCCAGCAGGGCCCGGGCGAAGCCGTCCGCCTGCTCGGGGCGGACGCCCGGGACCGCCAGCAGTTGCCAGGGGTCGGCGCGCAGCAGCTCGGCGGCCTGTTCGCCCAGGGTCCCGGTGGCGGGGCGGGCCAGGGCCTCGGGGGCCCCGCCCTCGGTGAGGACCGCCCGCACCGCGTCCACGGCCTCGGGCGAGGCGGTCCGGTCGACGGGGGCGGCCGGGGCGGGCGCGGGGCGGGGAGGCTGTCCTGCGGGTGCCGGGGCGGCGCGACGGGGCGCGGGCGCGGCGGCGGGGGAGTCGAAGAACTCCGTGCCCGCCTTCTCGCCGCTCTCCACGGCCCGGACGGCCGCCAGCAGATCGGCGGCGGGGCCGCTCAGCTTCGTACCGGCGGCGACGGGGCCTTCCTTCTCGGCCTTGCGCTTCGCGATCTTCTCGCGCAGCTCACGCTGGGCGGCCAGCTCGGCCTGCGCATCGGAGAGCGCGGCGGCCGCGGGCGCTTCACCCGCAGGCCCGTCACCGGCCGCGTCACCGGTCTCGCCGGCCACTTCAGCCTCAGCCTCAGCCTCAGCCTCGGCCTCAGCCTCCGCCTCAGCTTCAGCCTCCGCCTCGGCAGCGTCGGGCGCTTCGGCGTGCGCGGGGCCTTCGGCGCCGGTGGCCGCCGGGGGCTCGGCGCCCTGCGGTGTGTCCGTGCCGACGGTGCCGGGGGTCTCCCCGGGAAGCGCAGTCACAGCGTGCTCCAGTCCTGGTCGGGATAGCGGTGCACGGGCGCCGACACATCGTCGAGCGCCTGGCAGATCTCGTAGGGAAGACTAAGCGCCTCCACTGACAAAGCCTCCGCGAGCTGCCCGGCGTTGCGCGCACCGACGATCGGGGCGGCCACCCCCGGCCGGTCGCGCACCCAGGCCAGCGCCACATGGAGCGGGCTCGTCGCCAGGCCGTCCGCCGCCGTCGCCACCGCGTCGGTGATCCGGGCCGCCGCGTCGTCCAGATACGGCTCGACGAAGGGGGCGAGCCGTTCGGAGGCGCCCCGGGAGTCGGACGGGGTGCCCTGCCGGTACTTGCCCGTCAGCACGCCACGGCCCAGCGGCGAGGAGGGCAGTAGCCCGATCCCGAGGTCCAGCGCGGCAGGCAGCACCTCGCGCTCGATGCCCCGCTGGAGCAGCGAGTACTCCATCTGCGTACTGGCCAGCCGGGTGCGCACCCCGGGCGCGGCGAGCTGCCAGGTGGCGGCCTTGGCCAGCTGCCAGCCGCAGAAGTTCGACACGCCCGCGTACCGGACCCGGCCGGAGGAGACGGCCAGGTCCACCGCCTGGAGCGTCTCCTCCAGCGGGGTCGCCGGGTCGAAGGCGTGGACCTGCCACAGGTCCACGTAATCCGTGCCGAGCCGCTCCAGCGAGGCGTCCAGGGCGGCCAGCAGGTGCCCGCGCGAGCCGTTGAAGCGGCGGTAGGGGTCGGGGACGTTACCCGCCTTCGTGGCGATGACCAGATCCTCGCGCGGCACCAGGCTGCCCACGAGCCGCCCGAGCAGGTATTCCGCCTCCCCGCCCCCGTACACATCGGCGGTGTCCACCAGGGTGCCGCCCGCGTCCCAGAAGGCCTTCAGCTGGTCGGCGGCGTCGTGCTCGTCCGTGTCCCGGCCCCAGGTGAGGGTGCCGAGCCCGATCCGGGACACGCGTAGGCCGGTGCGGCCGAGATGCCTCTGCTCCATGGGCGCTGAGATTACTGGCCATGGCCCCACGGGGTGCAGGCCTGTGGACAACGGGAGGTCGCGCGGGCCTGCCGGATCGCCGCCACCCGCGCTAGAGTCCCCAGGAAGGGACGTTACTGATCAGTAAGGGGAGCGGCTATGCGGCTCGGCATCAATCTCGGTTACTGGGGCGCGGGCATGGACGGCGACAACCTCGCCGTCGCCCAGGAGGCCGACCGCCTCGGCTACGACGTCTGCTGGGCGGCCGAGGCCTACGGCTCGGACGCACCGACCGTGCTGACCTGGGTCGCGGCCCAGACCGAATCCATCGACGTCGGCTCGGCGATCATGCAGATCCCGGCCCGCCAGCCCGCCATGACCGCGATGACCGCCGCCACCCTGGACTCGCTCTCCGGCGGCCGCTTCCGGCTCGGCCTCGGCGTCTCGGGCCCGCAGGTCTCCGAGGGCTGGTACGGCGTCAAGTTCGACAAGCCGCTGGCCCGCACCCGTGAGTACGTCGAGATCGTCCGCAAGGCGATGACCCGCGAGCGGCTCTCCTACGAGGGCCAGCACTGGACGCTGCCGCTGCCCGGCGGCCCCGGCAAACCGATCAAGCTGACCGTCCACCCGGAGCGCGAGCACATCCCGCTCTACATCGCCGCGATCGGCCCGAAGAACCTGGAGCAGACCGGCGAGATCGCCGACGGCGCCCTGCTGATCTTCCCCTCCGCCGAGCACCTGGAGGAGACCGCGCTCACCTATCTGCGCGCGGGCCGCGAGAAGGCCGGGAAGACCATGGAGGGCTTCGACGTCTCCCCGACGCTGCCGCTCGCCATCGGCGACGACGTCAAGGGTCTCGCCGACATGTTCCGCCCGTACACCGCCCTGTACGTCGGCGGCATGGGCAGCCGGAAGCAGAACTTCTACAACCAGCTCGCGCAGCGCATGGGGTACGAGAAGGAGGCCGCCGAGATCCAGGACAAGTACCTGGACGGGGACAAGGCCGGGGCCGCCGCCGCCGTACCGCACCAGCTGATCGACCAGACGACGCTGCTCGGCCCCATCGAGCGCATCGCCGAGCGGATGCAGGCGTACGCGGCGGCCGGGGTCACCACGCTCAACCTCGCCCCCGCCGGGTTCACCCTGGAGGAGCGGCTCACCGCCCTGCGCGCCGGCACGGACGCCCTGGAGCGCTCCGGCCTCGCGTAAGCCTCGCGCAACGCCTTCAAGGCTTCGGGGGCAGCACTACGGCCGTGGTGGGGGCTCGGGGGTCTTCCCCGCCACGGCCGTCACCCGGAACAACGCGCCGTACGCCCCGGGGTTACGCCGGGCCGCGCGTCCGACCCCGTACGCTCACCCGCCGTTGCTCCGGTTGCCGACTGCTCCCCGGCGCATTTGACTGCTGCTCTGCGCACTACTGCCCCGTGGCGTCCGCCTCGCGGGGACCGGTACGGAGGTGGCCGTCATGCTCTCAGCCCGCAGCCTTTTCCAGGAGATCCTGGACGACGACGAGGCCTACCGGCTCTTCTGCTCCATCGCCGCCAGCGGGGAGTCCCAGGGCGGCTGGGAGAACGCCCGGATCGCCACCCTGGTCCCCGAGAGCCGCCGCGCCCTGGCGCCCCGGATCGTCCGGCACGGCGCCGACGAGGACAAGCACGGCCGGATCTTCAAAGCCCTGCTGAAGAAGCGCGGGCTGCGGCCGGTGGGCGTCCCGCCGGAGACCGACTACACGATGCTCCTGGAGCAGCAGGGCATCGGCCTCGCCCACTCCCGGCTGCGCGGCGAGGAACGCCTCACCGAGCGCGACATCATCACCTATCTGGCCCACAGCCGGATCACCGAGCAGCGCGCCTCCGAGCAGATGCGGCTGCTGCGGCGCTACTTCGCCGACCACCCCGACATCGGCCGCGCGGTGCGGATGATCTCCGACGACGAGGACAACCACCTCGCCTACTGCCACGAGGAGCTGCTGCGGCTCGCCCGGGAGGGCCACGGCCGCACCATCCAGCGCGTCATGCGCGAATGCGCCCTGGCGGAGATCCGCGTCTTCCGCGACGTCAGCCTCGCGGTGATGGACCACATGGGCCGGCTGCTGGGCTGGCCGCGCCCCAAAGCCCTGGCCCTGGCGGCCGGAATCCACGCCGTGTACGCGTACGAGCGTCTGATCGGCTGGCGGCGCATGGTCAGCCTGGAGCTGCCCGAGCGGCGCGACGCGCTCGGCGGCCGCGCCGTACCGGAGCCCGAGTACGCGTGAGCCTGTACGTGCGCGCGTGACCTCAGGAGTCGTGCGTGACCCTCACAGCCACCCGCGGCGCTTGAACTGGCGGTGCAGGCCGAACACCGCCAGGGCCATGAACAGGATCACGGCCGGGTACGTCCACGCCCAGTGCAGCTCCGGCATGTGGTCGAAGTTCATGCCGTAGATGCCCGCCACCATCGTCGGGACGGCGGCCATGGCCGCCCACGCCGAGATCTTGCGCATGTCGTCGTTCTGCCGCACCCCCATCTGCGCGAGATGGGCCGAGAGGATGTCCGACAGCAGCCGGTCCAACCCCTCCACCTGCTCGTTCACCCGCGTCAGGTGGTCGGCGACATCACGGAAGAACGGCTGCGCCTCCTGGTGGACGAACGGCACCCCGGCCCCCGCGAGCCGGGTCATCGGCGCCGTCAGCGGACCCGTGGCCCGGCGGAACTCCAGCACCTGCCGCTTGAACGTGTAGATGCTCGCGGCCGTGTTCGAGGAGTCGCCGCCGCCGCTCGGGGCGAAGACCTCGGTCTCCAGCTCCTCCAGGTCCACCTGGAGCTCCCCGGCCACGTCGATGTAGTGGTCCACCACCGCGTCGCTGATCGCGTACAGCACCGCGGTCGGCCCGTGCGCCAGTATCTGCGGGTCCGCCTCCAGCCGGCTGCGCACATCCGCCAGCGGCGCGCTGTCGCCGTGCCGGACCGTCACCACGAACGAGTCCCCGATGAAGACCATCAGCTCGTCGGTGCTCACCGTGTCGCTGCTCGACTCGTAGACGACCGGCTTCAGCACCGCGAACAGGGAGTCGTCGTACACCTCCAGCTTGGGCCGCTGGTGCGCGCGCAGCGCGTCCTCGATCGCGAGCGGGTGCAGCCCGAACTCGTGGCGCACCAGGTCGAACTCCCGCTCGGTCGGCTCGTGCAGGCCGATCCAGAGGAAGGCGTCGCCGGACTTCCGCGCCTCGTCGAGGGCGTCGGAGAAGTCGGCGGGCCCATCGGTCCGGCGGCCGTCCTGGTAGATGGCACAGTCCACGATCATTTCGGCATCCTCGGGAGGTTAAGGACCACAACGTACAAGGTGGGCGGGGTCAGCTCACCGCCCCCTCCTTCCCCGCGACGGCCGTCCTCGCACCCGCGACCGCGAGACATCTAGGCTGACGGGTATGCCCACGCTGATCCTCGTACGCCACGGACGCTCCACCGCCAACACCGCCGGAGTGCTCGCGGGCCGCACCCCCGGGGTCCTCCTCGACGAGCGCGGCACCGAACAGGCCGCCGCCCTGCCCGCCCGGCTGTCCGCGCTCGCCCTCGCCGCCGCCGTCACCAGCCCCCTGGAGCGCTGCCGCCAGACGCTCCAGCCGCTCGTCGACGCCCGGCCCGGGCTGCCCGTGCACACCGAGGAGCGCATCAGCGAGTGCGACTACGGCGACTGGTCGGGCCGCAAGCTCGCCGAACTCTCCGACGAACCGCTGATGTCCGTCGTCCAGCAGCACCCCTCCGCCGCGGCCTTCCCCGGCGGCGAGTCGATGCGCGCCATGCAGGCCCGCGCCGTCGACGCCGTACGCGACTGGAACGACCGGATCGAGGCGGAGCACGGCGAGGACGCCACGTATGTCATGTGCTCGCACGGCGACATCATCAAGTCCCTCGTCGCCGACGCCCTGGGCATGCACCTGGACCTCTTCCAGCGCATCCACGTGGACCCCTGCTCGGTCACCGCGATCCGCTACACGCGGCTGCGTCCCTTCCTCCTGCGGGTCGGCGACACCGGCGACCTCACCCCGCTGGCACCGCGCGAACAGCCCGTCGGGGCGGACGCCGTGCCGTCCGGCGCGGGTGACGCCACGTCGGACGCGGCGGTCGGGGGCGGCGGGGGCGCGCCGTGATCTCTGCGGGCAGTAGGGTGGACGCGCCGTAGCGCCGCTATCCACCCCATCGATTCTCAAGGGAGACAGGACGTGTCCCGTCAGGTGTTCCTCTACGACCCACCGGACCGATTCGTGGCCGGTACGGTCGGGTTGCCTGGCCGCCGTACGTTTTTCCTGCAGGCCTCCTCCAAGGGCCGGGTCACCAGCGTCGCCCTGGAGAAGACCCAGGTGGCCGCCCTGGCCGAGCGGATCGACGAACTGCTCGACGAGGTGGTCCGGCGTACCGGGGGCAACTCGCCGGTGCCCGCCGTGGCTCCCACCGACGTCACCGACACCGCCCCCCTCGACGTCCCCGTCGAGGAGGAGTTCCGGGTCGGCACCATGGCCCTGGCCTGGGACGGCGACGAACAGCGCATGATCGTCGAGGCGCAGGCCCTCGTCGAGCTCGACGCGGACTCCGAGGACGACCTCGCGGAGGCCGAGGAGAAGCTCCTCCAGGACGAGGAGAACGGCCCGCCGATGCTCCGCGTCCGGCTCAGCGGCGCCCAGGCCCGCGCGTTCGCCAAGCGCGCCCTGGACGTCGTCAACGCCGGCCGCCCGCCGTGCCCGCTGTGCAGCCTGCCGCTCGATCCGGAAGGACACGTATGCCCGCGCCAGAACGGATACCGTCGCGGAGCCTGACGGACACCGAGCTGCTCACCCTGCTCACCGAGGGCACGCTCACCGTGCTCGGGCAGGTCGGCGGGGCGTCCAACGCGGTGCTGCACTGCACCGTCGCGTACGAGGGCGAGGAGCGCACCTGCGCCTGGAAGCCGGTCGCGGGCGAGCAGCCGCTGTGGGACTTCCCCGACGGGACGCTCGCCCAGCGGGAGGTGGCCGCGTACGAGATCTCCCGGGCGACCGGGTGGGACCTCGTGCCGCCCACCGTGCTGCGGGACGGGCCGTACGGGCAGGGCATGTGCCAGCTCTGGATCGACGCGCCCGAGGAGGACCCGCCTGAGTTGCTGGCCCTCGTCGAGGAGGACGAGCCGGGCGAGGGCTGGAAGGCGGTGGGCCTCGCCGACGTGGGGGGCGGGAGGACCGCGCTGCTGGTGCACGCGGACGACCCCCGGCTGCGGCGGCTCGCGGTGCTGGACGCGGTGATCAACAACGGTGACCGTAAGGGCGGCCATCTGCTGCCGGCCCCCGGCGGGCTCCTGTACGGCATCGACCACGGGGTCACCTTCAACGCGGACGACAAGCTGCGCACCCTCCTGTGGGGCTGGGCCGGCGAGCCGCTCACCGAGGAGGCGCTGCGGGTGCTCGGCGTGCTCGCCGGAGAGCTGGCGGCGGGGGAGCCCCTGGCCACCCGGATGGCGCAACTCATCACGGCGGCCGAGGTGGAGGCCCTCAGGGAGCGGGTGGCGGCGCTGCTCGGCAGCGGGGTGCACCCGAAGCCGAGCGGGCAGTGGCCGCCGATCCCGTGGCCGCCGGTGTAGCCGACCCCGGCAGGCCTCGGCGAACACCCTGGCCGTACAGCCTTTCGAAGGTTTACCGCAAGAGTGCCTCTTCGGACAGGAATCCGGATCCGGTTCGTATCCGGAAGCATCGTCCGGTTACGCTCATGACATGCATGCCTGGCCCGCTTCTGAGGTCCCCGCCCTGCCTGGCAAGGGCCGCGACCTTCGGATCCACGACACCGCGACCGGCGGACGGATCACCCTTGACCCCGGTCCCGTCGCCCGCATCTACGTCTGCGGCATCACGCCGTACGACGCGACCCACATGGGTCATGCGGCGACCTACAACGCGTTCGACCTCGTTCAGCGCGTGTGGCTCGACACCAAGCGGCAGGTTCACTACGTCCAGAACGTGACCGACGTGGACGATCCGCTCCTGGAGCGGGCCGCACGCGACGGTCAGGACTGGACCGAGCTCGCGGAGCGCGAGACGGCACTCTTCCGCGAGGACATGACCGCCCTGCGGATGCTGCCCCCGCAGCACTACATCGGAGCGGTCGAGGCCATACCGGGCATCGTGCCGCTCGTGGAGCGGCTGCGGGAGGCGGGAGCCGCCTACGACCTCGAAGGCGACGTCTACTTCTCCGTCGACGCCGACCCGCACTTCGGCGAGGTCTCCGGGCTCGACGCGGCGGCGATGCGCCTGCTCTCCGCCGAGCGCGGCGGCGACCCCGAGCGCCCCGGCAAGAAGAACCCGCTGGACCCGATGCTCTGGACGGCCGCCCGCCCGGGCGAGCCGAGCTGGGACGGGGCCTCCCTGGGCGAAGGCCGCCCGGGCTGGCACATCGAGTGTGTGGCCATCGCGCTGGACCACCTCGGCATGGGCTTCGACGTCCAGGGCGGCGGCTCCGACCTCGTCTTCCCGCACCACGAGATGGGCGCATCGCACGCCCAGGCGCTGACCGGCGAGCACCCGTTCGCCAAGGCGTACGTCCACGCCGGCATGGTCGGTCTCGACGGCGAGAAGATGTCCAAGTCCAAGGGCAACCTCGTCTTCGTCTCCACCCTGCGCCGCGAGGGCGTGGACCCGGCGGCGCTCAGGCTCGCCCTGCTCTCCCACCACTACCGCGCCGACTGGGAGTGGACCGACCAGGTCCTCGCCGACGCCGTCGAGCGCCTCGCCCGCTGGCGCGCCGCGGTCTCCCGCCCCGACGGGCGGTCGGCCGACGCACTGGTCGAGGAGGTCCGCGAGGCCCTCTCCGACGACCTGGACACCCCCGCGGCGCTGGCCGCCGTGGACCGCTGGGCCGAGCTCCAGAGCGCGGAGGGCGGTACGGACGAGGGGGCACCCGGCCTCGTCTCCCGTACCGTCGACGCGCTGCTCGGCGTCGCGCTCTAGACGAGCGGCGGACCGCACCACGCGACCGGCCCCGGACTTCACGGAGAAGTCCGGGGCCGGTCGCGTGGTCACTCCTCGCCGGGACTCTCCCCGGACGCCTCGTCAGATCCCTGGTCGCCCTGGTCGCCCTTGTCGTCGGGTTTCTTCCCCTGGCCCGGCTGGCCCGGCTGGCCCGGCTGGCCCGGCTGACCCGGCTGGCCCGGCCCCGCCTCAGGGCGCGGCGGCTTCGGCGGCCGGGTGCGGCCGCTGGAGGGGTCCCGCAGGTACGCCGAGTCCCCGCTCTCCGTCGCATGGCCGCCCGGACCCGGCCCGGGCCCGCCGTCCCGGCGCCGCAGATACCGCTCGAACTCCCGGGCGATGGCCTCGCCGGACGCCTCGGGCAGCTCCGCGGTGTCCCGCGCCTCCTCCAGCGTCTGGACGTACTCCGCGACCTCGCTGTCCTCCGCCGCCAGCTGGTCCACCCCGACCTGCCAGGCCCGCGCGTCCTCGGGCAGCTCACCCAGCGGGATGCGCAGCCCGATCAGGTCCTCCAGCCGGTTCAGCAGGGCCAGCGTCGCCTTCGGGTTGGGCGGCTGCGACACGTAGTGCGGCACCGCCGCCCACAGGCTCACCGCCGGCACCCCGGCATGGGTGCACGCCTCCTGGAGGATGCCGACGATGCCCGTCGGACCCTCGTACCGGGTCTCCTCCAGGTCCATGGTCCGCGCCAGGTCCGCGTCGGAGGTGACCCCGCTCACCGGCACCGGCCGGGTGTGCGGGGTGTCACCGAGCAACGCGCCGAGGATGACGACCATTTCGACACCCAGCTCATGGGCGAAGCCGAGGATCTCGTTGCAGAACGAGCGCCAGCGCATCGACGGTTCGATCCCGCGCACCAGGACGAGGTCCCGCGGCTTCTCCCCGCCGACGCGCACCACCGAGAGACGGGTCGTCGGCCAGGTGACCTTCCGTACCCCGTTCTCCAGCCACACCGTGGGCCGGTTGACCTGGAAGTCGTAGTAATCCTCGGCGTCCAGCGCCGCGAACACCTCGCCCTTCCACTCCCGGTCCAGGTGGCTCACCGCTGTGGAGGCGGCGTCACCGGCGTCGTTCCAGCCTTCGAACGCGGCCACCATGACCGGGTCGATCAGCTCGGGCACCGACTCGAGCTCGATCACCCGGGCCTCCTTCCGAAGTCTCCATACGTACGGAGCAACCTTACGGCTTCAGGACCCTTGGACCGCAGCCCGTTTGCACGGCCGGGTGAACCTTGCCATCAGGAGTGGATCAGCGGGCCGAACAGTGCATCAGCCCGCTCCCGCCCTTACTGCCAGAGCGTCGAAGGTGCCTCCCGCCGCACCACCGGGGCGATCTCCTCCGCGAACCGCTGGAGCGTCTCCAGTTGCTCCGGCCGGCTCAGCCCGAAGCCGTCCACCGTGATCGACTGGAGGTCGTGGCGGTAGACCGTGTGCCAGCCGAGGATCTTGTCGATGATCTGCTGGGGGGAGCCGATGAGTTGGGGGCCGCCCGCGACCGCGTCCTCGATGGTCCGGAACGGCGTGTTGTAGCCGGCCTTGCCCGCCAGGTGCGGCTTGAAGGTCTGCCGCACCCGCGCCTCGTACAGCTCCTTGTACTGCTCGACGGCCGCCTGCGAGCTGTCCGCGATGAGCAGCCCGCCGGAGCCCGCCGCCACCCGTGCGTCCGCCGGATCGTGCCCGTACGCCTCGAACCGCTCCCGGTAGTGCGCGATGAGCTTGGCGTACGCCTCGCGCGGCTGGATGGCGTTGGCGGTGAAGAGCGGGTCACCGTGTTTCGCGGCCAGCTCGGGGGAGTTGAGGCTGGTCGCCGAGCCGTGCCAGATCCGGGGGAGACCGTCGTACGGACGGGGCACCGTCGTCACGTTCTTCAGCGGCGGGCGGAACTCGCCCTCCCAGTCGACGCCCTCCTCGGTCCAGAGCCTCCGCAGCAGCTCGTACTTCTCCTTCTGGAGGTCCCACTGCCGCTCCTCGTCGAGCCCGAAGAGGTCGAAGTGGCCCGCCTCGGCGCCCTTCCCGACCACCAACTCGATGCGGCCCCGGGATATCTGGTCGAGCGTCGCGAAGTCCTCCGCAACCCGGACCGGGTCCAGGATCGCGACGACGGTCACGCCGGTGAGCAGCCGGATCGTCCTCGTACGGGCCGCGATCGCGCCGAGCACCACGCTCGGGCTGGAGGAGAGGAACGCCCCGGCGTGCCGCTCGCCGACCGAGTAGGAGTCGAAGCCGAGCTCCTCCGCCACCGCCGCGGTGGCGATCACTTCCTCGAACCGGTCGGCGGGGGAGGGGAGTTCACCGGTGAGCGGGTGTGGGTCATGGCCGATCAGGGAAAGCACCGAAAATCTCATGACCTCCACTCTCCTCGCGGCACATTGCGCGCGTATGGCGGGAGTATGGCGCGTGGAGAGGGCGGCCTCCCCGAAAGGGAGGCCGCCCTCGATGGATCAGTCCCGGTCGGCCAGCAGCTTCTCGACGCCGTCGCGGACGTCGTCCGTCGCCAGTCCGCGGATCGTCAGCGTGGTCCGGCGGCGCAGCACGTCGTCCGCCGTCTCGGCCCACTCGTGGTCGCGGGCGTAGGCGACCTGGGCCCAGATCTCCGGGGCGTCCGGGTGGACGCGCTCGGCCAGCTCCGGGCTCTCGTTGGCCAGTCGCGCGATGTCGAAGGCGAGCGAGCCGTAGTGCGTGGCCAGGTGCCGGGCGGTGTCCGGCGCCATGCGCGGGCCGGGGGTACCGCCGTCGATGAGCAGCCGGTGGGCCACCGCGTTCGGGTTGGCGATCCCGGGCAGCGGCAGCTTCTTCGGCAGCCGGTTCATCGGCTCCATGTCCTCGGCCAGCGGGTGCCCGGGCAGGGCGGCCAGCTTGTTCATCACGGTGCGGCCGATGTGGCGGAACGTCGTCCACTTGCCGCCCGCGACCGACAGCATCCCGCCGCGGCCCTCCGTGACGACCGTCTCGCGCTTGGCCTTGGAGGTGTCACCCGGACCGCCGGGCAGCACCCGAAGACCGGCGAAGGAGTACGTGATCAGGTCGCGCGAGAGCTGCTGGTCCTTGATCGAGAACGCCGCCTCGTCGAGGATCTGCGCGGTGTCGGCCTCGGTCACCGAGACGTCCGCCGGGTCGCCCTCGTACTCCTCGTCCGTCGTGCCGAGCAGGAGCATGTCCTCCCACGGCAGGGCGAACGTGATGCGGTACTTGTCGATCGGCGTGGCCAGCGCCGCCCGCCACGGGCGGGTCCGCTTGAGGACCAGGTGGGCGCCCTTGGAGAGGCGGATGGAAGGGGCCGCGTTCGGGTCCTCCATCTTCCGCAGGTGGTCGACCCAGGGGCCGGTCGCGTTCAGCACGAGGCGGGCGGTGACGCCGAACTCGGTACCGTCCACGCTGTCCTTCAGCTCGGCGCCGGTGACGCGGCCCCGGGTGAAGCGCAGGCCCGTGACGGCCGCGTGGTTGAGGACGACGGCGCCCGCGTCGACGGCCGCGCGGACCGTCATCAGCGCCATGCGGGCGTCGTTCATCTGGTCGTCGCCGTAGACCGCGACGGCCTTCAGGTTGTCGGTGCGCAGCTCGGGGACGTCGCGCTGGGCCTTGGCCGGGGAGATGACGTGGCCGACGCCGTCGCCGAACGCGGAGAGCGCGGAGTAGGCGAAGACGCCCGCGCCGAGCTTCGCCGCGCCGTGCGGGCCGCCCTTGTAGACGGGCAGGTAGAAGGTGAGCGGGTTGGCCAGGTGCGGGGCCACCTCGCGGGAGACCGCGCGGCGCTCGAAGTGGTTCTCCGCGACCAGCTTGACCGCGCCGGTCTGGAGGTAGCGCAGACCGCCGTGGAGCAGCTTGGAGGAGGCGGAGGAGGTGGCGCCGGCGAAGTCACCGGCGTCCACCAGAGCCACCCGCAGCCCGGACTGCGCGGCATGCCAGGCGGTGGAGATGCCCAGGATGCCACCGCCGATGACCAGGAGGTCGTACGTCGCCCGGGACAGCTGCTCCCGGGTTTCGGCGCGGCTCGGCAGGGAGCCGGAGGCCGGGTGCGTTCCGAGGGCGGGAACGCTCTGCAGGGTGGTCATTTTGAATGCTCCTCGTCAGCTTTCTTCGTCCTCGACCCAGCCCATGGTCCGTTCGACGGCCTTGAGCCAGCTCTTGTACTCGCGGGCACGGGTGTCCGCGTCCATGCGGGGGGTCCACTCGGCGGCCCGGCGCCAGTTGGCGCGCAGCGCGTCGGTGTCCGGCCAGAAGCCGACGGCCAGGCCGGCGGCGTAGGCGGCGCCGAGGCAGGTGGTCTCGGCGACCATGGGGCGCACCACGGGTGCGTCCAGGAAGTCGGCGAGCGTCTGCATCAGCAGGTTGTTGGACGTCATGCCGCCGTCGACCTTGAGCGCGGTCAGCTCGACGCCGGAGTCCTTCGTCATGGCGTCGCTGATCTCGCGGGTCTGCCAGGCGGTGGCCTCCAGGACGGCACGGGCGATGTGCGCCTTGGTGACGTAACGGGTGAGACCGGTGATCACGCCCCGGGCGTCGGGACGCCAGTAGGGGGCGAACAGGCCGGAGAATGCGGGCACGAAATAGGCGCCGCCGTTGTCCTCGACCGAGGAGGCGAGCGTCTCGATCTCGGCGGCCGACTTGATCAGGCCCATCTGGTCGCGCATCCACTGCACCAGCGAACCGGTGACCGCGATGGAGCCCTCCAGGGCGTACACCGGGGGCTTGTCGCCGATCTGGTAGCCGACGGTGGTGAGCAGCCCGTTGTACGAGTTCACCGGGGTGGAGCCGGTGTTCATCAGCATGAAGGTGCCGGTGCCGTACGTGGACTTGGCCTCGCCCTCGGCGAAACAGGTCTGGCCGAACAGGGCCGCCTGCTGGTCACCGAGCGCGGAGGCGACGGGCACGCCGTCGAGGATGCCGCCCTTGGCGTGGCCGTACACCTCGGCGGAGGAGCGGATCTCGGGGAGGACCGCGGCCGGGATGCCGATGGAGGAGAGGATCTTGTCGTCCCACTCCATCTTGTGCAGGTTCATCAGGAGGGTGCGCGAGGCGTTGGTGACGTCGGTGACGTGGACGCCGCCGTCGGTGCCGCCGGTCAGGTTCCAGATGACCCAGGAGTCCATGGTGCCGAAGAGGATGTCGCCGGCCTCGGCGCGCTCGCGCAGCCCCTCGACGTTGTCGAGCAGCCAGCGGACCTTGGGCCCGGCGAAGTACGAGGCGAGCGGCAGCCCGGTCTCGCGGCGGAACCGGTCCTGGCCCACGTTGCGGCCGAGCTCCTTGCAGAGCGCGTCGGTACGGGTGTCCTGCCAGACCAGCGCGTTGTGCACCGGCTCACCGGTGTTCTTGTCCCACAGGAGCGTGGTCTCGCGCTGGTTGGTGATGCCGATCGCCTTGACGTCGGCGGAGGTGATGCCGGCCTTGACGATGGCCCCGGCGACGACCTCCTGCACGTTCTCCCAGATCTCGGTCGCGTCGTGCTCGACCCAGCCCGGCTTCGGGAAGATCTGCTCGTGCTCCTTCTGGTCGACCGAGACGATCCGGCCGTCCTTGTCGAAGACGATGCAGCGGCTTGAGGTGGTGCCCTGGTCGATGGCCGCGATGAACGGGCCGGTGCCGTGGGTGCCGGTGGTGTGTGCGTCGGTCACGGTGTGCTCCCGGAGGTCTGTGAAGGGAAAAGGGGGTTACGGCGCTGATACCCGAGTGGGCTAGGCGAAGGCCAGGTTGTAGAGCCCACCGGCGAGTGCGCCGCCGATGAGCGGACCCACGATGGGTACCCACGCGTAGCCCCAGTCGGAACCACCCTTGTTCGGCAGCGGCAGCACCGCGTGCACGATGCGCGGTCCGAGGTCACGGACCGGGTTGATGGCGTACCCCGTGGGGCCGCCGAGCGAGAGGCCGATACCGACCACGACCAGGGCCGTGACCAGGGCGCCGAGTGTGCCGAGGCCGTTGCCCTCGTCGTTGAGGCCCTGGGTCAGGATCGCCAGGACCAGCACGACGGTGGCGATGACCTCGGTGACGACGTTCTGCACGCTGTTGCGGATCTCGGGGCCGGTGGAGAAGATCCCGAGCACCGGTCCGGCCTTGGGGGCGGAGGTCTGGTCGACCATCGCCTCGTCGGAGGGCTGCGCCCTGATGATCTCCGGGTCGGTGAGGTGGGCGTGGAACTGCCCGTAGTACACCGCGTAGACCAGTACGGCGCCGATCATCGCGCCGAGCAGCTGCGAGCCGAGGTAGAGGGGCACGTCGCCCCACGCGGTACCGCCCTGAATGGCGAGGCCGAGGGTGACCGCGGGGTTGAGGTGGGCGCCCGAGACACCGCCGGCCAGGTAGGCGCCGGTCAGCACGGCGAAACCCCACCCGAAGGTGATGGCCAGCCAGCCCGCGTTCTGGGCCTTCGAGCGCTTCAGCGTGACGGCGGCACAGACACCGCCGCCGAGCAGGATGAGTACGGCGGTACCGATGGTCTCGCCGATGAAAATGTCGGAGCTGGACACCCGCGACTCCTTTGTCCTTCGTCCAGGGGAGAGCGGAACACCGGGTCCCTCCGGTGGTCCGCGCCCCAGGTGGGTATCCACGAAGTGTGGGCAGCCCACCTGTAAGGGCTTGACCGGCCCTTGGCACTGTCACACCCTAACGCGTATTGCCGTTAGGCGTTCGACAATGCCGACCGTTGAACGGCAGTGTTTCCCCCGAGTGAAGGAAGCGTCAAGGGTTCTGTGGCCGAGGATCCGGTGCGCGACGCGATCGTTACCCCACGATGCGCCCGGACGCGCGCGGGCGCACCCGGGCGCGTCCGCGCATGCGTTACGGGTGCGGCAGCCCGCCAATCAGGGGCGCCCGGCCCTCAGGGGCGCCCGGTCCTCAGAAGCGCCCGGCGCCCAGGTCCCGGGAGACCGCCCGCGCACAGTCCCGTACGGCCGCGATCAGCTCGGGCCGCAGCACGCCGCCCGGCGCCACCCGCTCCACCGCGCCCGTCACCGCCACCGCGCCCACCGGCATCCTGCGCCGGTCGTGGATCGGGGCGGACACGGCGGCCACCCCTTCCCAGGTCTCCTCGGCGTCGGCGGCCCAGCCCTGGGCGCGGATCAGGTCCAGCATCGCCTCGAACTCGTCGGCGGCCGTCACCGTGCGCCCGGTGAAGGAGCGGCGCTCCGCCTCCATGACCTCGCTGTGCGCCACCGGGTCGTAGGCGGACAGCACCTTGCCGAGCGCCGTGGAGTGCAGCGGCTGCATCGCCCCGACCTCCAGCACCTGGCGGCTGTCGTCGGGCCGGAAGACGTGGTGGACGATGAGGACGCCGTGCTGGTGGAGGACGCCGAGGTGGACGCTCTCGCCGCTGGAGCGGGCCAGGTCGTCCGTCCAGACCAGGGCGCGGGCCCGCAGCTCGTGGACGTCGAGATAGCTGTTGCCGAGGCGCAGCAGCTCGGCGCCGAGCTGGTAGCGCCCCGAGGTGGCGTCCTGCTCGACGAACCCCTCCAGCTGGAGGGTGCGGAGGATTCCGTGGGCGGTGCCCTTGGCCAGCCCCAGGGAGGAGGCGATGTCGGACAGCCCGAGCCGCCGCTCGCCGCCCGCCAGCAGACGCAGCATCGCGGCCGCCCGCTCCAGCGACTGGATGTTCTTGGCCATCGCGCCGTACTCCTCCACCTCGGTTCGACAATGCTGAACACTATCGGTCGATGCCGACCTGCGCCGGACTCCGGGGGAAAGTCTCCTCCTGACGGTCCGCCGCGCCCGCACCCGCACAGCATGCAGTCCGTCTCATGGACGGACCGACCACGCGTCGAGGTGTCCGGCTACGCTGACGGGGTGCGCCTTCCCCAAGAAGGACGCAAAGCCGACAGCCGTCGCATCCCTGGGAGATCATCCATGGCCTCGTTGCCTACACCCGCCCCCGACAGCCGGACCCGCGCAGCAGCCCTGCGCGAGGCGCTCGCCACCCGGGTGGTGGTGGCCGACGGTGCGATGGGCACCATGCTCCAGGCGCAGGACCCGACCCTTGAGGACTTCGAGAACCTCGAAGGCTGCAACGAGATCCTCAACATCACCCGCCCCGACATCGTGCGCACCGTCCACGAGGAGTACTTCGCGGTCGGCGTCGACTGCGTGGAGACCAACACGTTCGGCGCGAACCACTCCGCCGCCAACGAGTACGAGATCGCCGACCGGATCTTCGAGCTCTCCGAGTCCGGCGCCCGCATCGCCCGCGAGGTCGCCGACGAGTTCGGCGCGAAGGACGGCCGTCAGCGCTGGGTCCTCGGCTCGATCGGCCCCGGCACCAAGCTGCCCTCGCTCGGCCACATCACGTACGACGTCCTGCGCGACGGCTACCAGAAGAACGCCGAGGGCCTCCTCGCGGGCGGCTCCGACGCCCTGATCGTCGAGACCACCCAGGACCTGCTGCAGACCAAGTCCAGCATCATCGGCGCCCGCCGGGCCATGGACGCCCTCGGCATCGACGTGCCGCTGATCTGCTCCCTCGCCTTCGAGACGACCGGCGTCATGCTGCTCGGCTCCGAGATCGGCGCCGCCCTGACCGCCCTGGAGCCGCTGGGCATCGACCTCATCGGTCTGAACTGCTCCACCGGCCCGGACGAGATGAGCGAGCACCTGCGCTACCTCGCCCGCCACTCCCGTACGCCCCTGATGTGCATGCCCAACGCCGGCCTGCCCGTCCTCACCAAGGACGGCGCGCACTTCCCGCTCGGCCCCGACGGGCTCGCCGACTCCCAGGAGCTGTTCGTCCGGGACTACGGCCTCTCCCTCATCGGCGGCTGCTGCGGTACGACCCCGGCCCACATGAAGGCCGTCGTCGAGCGGGCCCAGGGGCTCACGCCGCCCGAGCGCGACCCGCGCCCCGAGCCCGGCGCGGCCTCGCTCTACCAGCACATCCCCTTCCGCCAGGACACCGCCTACCTGGCGATCGGGGAGCGCACCAACGCCAACGGCTCCAAGAAGTTCCGCGAGGCCATGCTGGAGGCCCGCTGGGACGACTGCGTGGAGATGGCCCGGGACCAGATCCGCGAGGGCGCGCACATGCTCGACCTCTGCGTCGACTACGTGGGCCGTGACGGCGTCGCCGACATGGCGGAGCTGGCCGGCCGCTTCGCGACCGCCTCCACCCTCCCGATCGTGCTGGACTCCACCGAGCTGCCCGTGCTCCGCGCCGGCCTGGAGAAGCTCGGCGGCCGCGCCGTGCTGAACTCGGTGAACTACGAGGACGGCGACGGCCCCGAGTCCCGCTTCGCGCAGGTCAGCGCCCTGGCCTCCGAACACGGCGCCGCCCTGATCGCCCTGACCATCGACGAGGAGGGCCAGGCGCGGACGATCGAGCACAAGGTCGCCATCGCCGAGCGGCTCATCGAGGACCTCACCACCAACTGGGGCATCCGCGAGTCCGACATCCTCATCGACACCCTGACCTTCACCATCTGCACCGGCCAGGAGGAGTCCCGCGGCGACGGCATCGCCACCATCGGGGCCATCCGCGAGCTGAAGAAGCGCCACCCGGACGTCCAGACCACCCTGGGCCTCTCCAACATCTCCTTCGGCCTCAACCCGGCCGCCCGGGTCGTGCTGAACTCCGTCTTCCTCGACGAGTGCGTCAAGGCGGGCCTGGACTCCGCGATCGTGCACGCCTCGAAGATCCTGCCCATCGCCCGGCTGGAGGAGGAGCAGGTCAAGGTCGCCCTCGACCTGATCTACGACCGCCGCGCCGAGGGCTACGACCCCCTCCAGAAGCTCATGGAGCTCTTCGAGGGCGTCAACATGAAGTCGATGAAGGCGGGCAAGGCCGAGGAGCTGATGGCCCTCCCGCTGGACGAGCGGCTCCAGCGCCGCATCATCGACGGCGAGAAGAACGGCCTGGAGGCCGACCTGGACGAGGCGCTCCAGGACACCCCGGCCCTGGACATCGTCAACAACACGCTGCTTGAAGGCATGAAGGTGGTCGGCGAGCTGTTCGGCTCCGGCCAGATGCAGCTGCCGTTCGTCCTCCAGTCCGCCGAGGTCATGAAGAGCGCGGTGGCCCATCTGGAGCCGCACATGGAGAAGTCCGACGACGAGGGCAAGGGCACGATCGTGCTCGCCACCGTCCGCGGCGACGTCCACGACATCGGCAAGAACCTCGTCGACATCATCCTCTCCAACAACGGCTACAACGTCGTCAACCTCGGCATCAAGCAGCCCGTCTCCGCGATCCTCGAAGCCGCCGAGGAACACCGCGCCGACGTCATCGGCATGTCCGGTCTCCTGGTGAAGTCGACCGTGATCATGAAGGAGAACCTCCAGGAGCTCAACCAGCGCAAGATGGCCGCCGACTTCCCGGTCATCCTCGGCGGCGCCGCGCTGACCAGAGCCTACGTCGAGCAGGACCTGCACGAGATCTACGAGGGCGAGGTCCGCTACGCCCGCGACGCCTTCGAGGGACTGCGCCTCATGGACGCGCTCATCGGCGTCAAGCGCGGTGTGCCGGGCGCGGCCCTGCCCGAGCTCAAGCAGCGCCGGGTCCCCAAGAAGGACGTCGCGGCGGTGCTGGAGGTCGAGGAGCCCGAGGGCTCGGTGCGCTCGGACGTCTCCACCACCAACCCCGTCCCCGAGCCGCCGTTCTGGGGCACCCGGGTCATCAAGGGCATCCCGCTCAAGGAGTACGCCTCCTGGCTCGACGAGGGCGCCCTGTTCAAGGGCCAGTGGGGCCTCAAGCAGGCCAGGACCGGTGACGGACCGACGTACGAGGAGCTGGTGGAGACCGAGGGGCGCCCGCACCTGCGCGGCTGGCTGGACCACCTCCAGTCCAACAACCTCCTGGAAGCCGCCGTCGTCTACGGCTACTTCCCCTGCGTCTCCAAGGGCGAGGACCTGATCCTCCTGCACGAGGACGGCTCCGAGCGGACCCGCTTCACCTTCCCGCGCCAGCGCCGCGGCCGCCGCCTCTGCCTCGCGGACTTCTTCCGCCCCGAGGAGTCCGGCGAGACGGACGTCATCGGCCTCCAGGTCGTCACCGTCGGCTCCCGGATCGGCGAGGCCACCGCCGAGCTGTTCGCCGCCAACTCCTACCGCGACTACCTGGAGCTGCACGGCCTCTCCGTCCAGCTCGCCGAGGCCCTCGCCGAGTACTGGCACGCCCGGGTCCGCAGCGAGCTGGGCTTCGCCGGGGAGGACCCCGCCGACGTCGAGGACATGTTCGCGCTGAAGTACCGGGGCGCACGGTTCTCGCTCGGTTACGGGGCCTGCCCCGACCTGGAGGACCGCGCGAAGATCGCCGACCTCCTCCAGCCGGGCCGGATCGGAGTGGAGCTCTCCGAGGAGTTCCAGCTCCACCCGGAGCAGTCCACCGACGCCCTCGTCATCCACCACCCCGAGGCGAAGTACTTCAACGCACGGTAGCCGCCCCTTCACCCCGCGGCTCCGCGTCGTTCGCGCACCGCGGCCCGACACGTCGTACACTGGTCGGTCCAGTGCAGGCCGGTCGCCCTCCCCTTGGGGAATGGCGGCCGGCCTTCTCGTCCCTTACGGAAGGTGTGCCGGATGACGAGTACGGTCCCCGCGTCCCTGACCCGCACGGCCGAAGGCGCCGCCCTGCAGGCGGTCCTTCTCGACATGGACGGAACCCTGGTCGATACCGAGGGCTTCTGGTGGGACGTCGAGAAGGAGGTCTTCGCCGACCTCGGACACCGTCTGGAGGAGCCCTGGCGGGACGTCGTCGTCGGCGGGCCGATGACCCGCAGCGCCGGCTACCTGATCGACGTCACCGGCGCCGACATCGCTCTGGACGAGCTGACCGTGCTGCTCAACGACCGCTTCGAGAAGCGCATCCGGCACGGCGTGCCGCTCATGCCCGGCGCCGGGAGACTGCTCGCCGAGCTGGCCGCGTCACAGATCCCCACCGCGCTCGTCTCGGCCTCGCACCGCCGGATCATCGACCGGGTGCTGGACTCGGTGGGCCACCACCACTTCGCGCTCACGGTCGCCGGTGACGAGGTCACCCGCACCAAGCCGCACCCCGAGCCCTACCTCACCGCCGCCGCGGGCTTCGGCGCCGACCCGTGGCGCTGCGCGGTCATCGAGGACACCGCGACCGGGGTGGCCGCCGCCGAGGCGGCGGGGTGCCGGGTGGTCGCCGTACCGTCCGTGGCCCCCATCGCCCCCGTCTCCGGCCGGGTCGTCGTCGGCTCCC
Source organism: Streptomyces cyaneofuscatus (assembly GCF_000718135.1). Taxonomy (GTDB): domain Bacteria; phylum Actinomycetota; class Actinomycetes; order Streptomycetales; family Streptomycetaceae; genus Streptomyces; species Streptomyces cyaneofuscatus. The sequence continues at coordinate 203,355 of NZ_JOEM01000016.1, forward strand.
TCGAAGAGGTCGACCTCGCCTTTCTGCGGAAGCTCGTCGCCGCCACGGGCTGAAGGATCCGTGTGCGTTCCGGAAATTTTCCGTGGACGTGAATCAGCCACAGTCCCCCTGTGTGAAGAGGCGGGAAGGGTGAGCTTCCTCACCTGGAAACCCTCCCCGGCCTGCCGTGATCGGTTGATCTGTCCGGAATGGTGATCAAATATCGCCCCCTCCGGAGGCCGGGGGAGGGCGGCCCGCTCCGAGCGCGGTCGGGGCGGTCACCGGCGGCTACTAACTTTGATTCCTCACCCACCGTGATGAGGGAGAACGTCCGTATGAACCGCAAGACCCTGGTGCTGCCGGCCGTCGTCGGCCTGCTCGCCCCCGTGCTCGCCGCCTGCGGCAGCACGGACAGCGGCGCCGGTGGCGAGGGCGCCATCGTCGTCGGCACCACGGACCAGCTCGTGGCCTCCGAGGAGAACCCCGCTCCTCTCGACCCGGCCATCGGGTACGAGGCAGGCGTCTGGAACGTCCTGCGGCAGACCGTGCAGACCCTGACCACCGTGCCGGCCGGCGGCGGCGAGCCGGTGCCCGAGGCCGCGCAGAGCTGCACCTTCACGGACAACGCGAACGAGAGCTACCGCTGCACCCTGCGCGCGGGCCTCAAGTTCGCCGACGGCACCCCCGTCACCGCCGAGGATGTGAAGTTCTCCATCCAGCGGGTGATCGACATCAACTCCGACAGCGGACCGGTCGGGCTCCTCGCCAACATCGACACGATCGAGACCAAGGGCAGCGACCAGGTGATCTTCCACCTGAACACGCCCGACGCGACCTTCCCGTACAAGCTCGCCACCCCCGCCGCCGGCATCGTCCCCAAGGGGAAGTACCCGGCGAAGGAGGCGCGCGACGGCTTCCAGGTCGACGGCTCGGGGCCGTACACCATGAAGCCGCAGGTCGAGGACGGCCGGGTCACCCGGATCGCCTTCACCAAGAACCCCTCCTACAAGGGCGAGCTGAAGGTCCTCAACGACAAGGTCGAGATGGACCTCTTCCCCGACGCCGACGCCATGGGCAAGGCGCTGGAGGAGAAGAAGATCCACATGATGACCCGGGCCATGTCGCCCGAGCAGGCCCGCGACATGCTGGTGAAGCCGAAGGAGGGCATCGAGCTCACCGAGATGCCCGGCCTCGCCATCAGCTACCTCGGGTTCAACACCAAGGACCCCGTGGTCAACAAGTCCGTCCGGCAGGCCATGGCGCAGATCATCGACCGGGGCGAGATCGCGGGCAAGGTGTACGGCACCACCGCCGAGCCGCTCTACTCGCTGATCCCCTCCAGCATCACCGGCCACACCAACGCCTTCTTCAACAAGTACGGCGAGCCCAGCGCCGCCAAGGCCGCGCGGACCCTCAGGAACGCCGGGGTCAAGACGCCGGTCAAGTTCACCCTGCACTACACCAACGACCACTACGGCTCCGCCACCGCCAAGGAGTTCAAGGCGCTCCAGGCGCAGCTGAACGGCTCGGGCCTCTTCGACGTCGACGTCCAGGGCAAGGAGTGGTCGAAGTACCGCCCGGAGCAGAAGCGCGGCGACTACGCGGCCTACGGCATGGGCTGGTTCCCCGACTTCCCGGACCCGGACAACTACACCGCCCCGTTCCTGGACAAGAACAACTTCCTCAACTCCCCCTACCGGTCGCAGGAAGCGCAGAACGTCCTCATCCCGAAGTCGCGCCGCGCCGCCGACCGCAGCGCCGCCGCCACGACGTACGAGAAGCTCCAGGACATCGTCGCCACCGACGTGCCCGTCCTGCCGATCTGGCAGGGCAAGCAGTACGTGGCCTCCCGCAGCGGGGTCGCCGGGGTCGAGCGGTCCGTCAGCGCCACCTCCGAGCTCCAGCTCTGGGAGCTCAACAAGACCAACGCCTGAGCACCGCTCGGAGCCACGAAAGCCGTCCGGCCCGCACCCCCTGTCAGCAGGATCGGTGCGGGCCGGACGGCTTTCGTACGGTGGCTGCTACTGCGCTCCCGGACGCACCAGCCCGCTCTCGTACGCGTACACCGCGGCCTGCACCCGGTCGCGCAGGCCCAGCTTCGTCAGCACATGGCCCACATGCGTCTTGACCGTCGTCTCGCTGACGAACAGGTCCGCCGCGATCTCCGCGTTGGACAGCCCCCGCGCCACCAGCTTCAGAACCTCCACCTCACGGTCCGTCAGCGTGTGCAGGGCGTCCGGGACCGGGTCCTCGCCCGAGGGCAGGTGGTCCGCGTACTTGTCGAGGAGCCGGCGCGTGATGCTCGGGGCGAGCATCGCCTCGCCCGCCGCCACCACCCGGATCGCCTGGACCAGCTCATTGGCCGGGGCGTCCTTCAGCAGGAAGCCGCTCGCCCCCGCGCGCAGCGCCTCCACCACGTACTCGTCGAGATCGAACGTGGTCAGCACCAGCACCTTCGCCGGACCGTCCTTGCCGGGGCCGGTGATCTGGCGGGTCGCCTCCACGCCGTCCATCCGCGGCATCCGGATGTCCATCAGCACCACATCGGGCTGGAGCGCCCGCACCTGGTCGATGGCCTGCAGACCGTCACCGGCCTCACCGACCACCGCCAGATCGCCCTCGGCCTCCAGGATCATCCGGAAACCGGTGCGCAGCAGAGGCTGGTCGTCGACCAGAAGGACGCGGATCGCCACAGGAACTCCTTAAGGGCCCTCAAGGGCCACGGCACGGCCGGCCTCGGCCCCGACCGGTCCCATTCTGCCCTGGTCATCCTCGCCCGACTCCGCCGGGCGAACCGACAGCGGATAGACCGGGGGAGTCCCGCCGAATTCCGGACACACCGCCTGGTGATCGCACCAGCCGCACAGCTTCGTCGGGCGCGGCCGCCAGTCACCGGTCTCGGTCGCCAGCGCGATCGCCTCCCACAGCGCGAGCAGCTTGCGCTCCACCCGCTCCAGGTCCGCCACCACCGGGTCGTACGTCAGCACATCGCCGCTGCCCAGATAGACCAGCTGGAGCCGGCGCGGCACGATCCCCTTCAGCCGCCAGATCACCAGCGCGTAGAACTTCATCTGGAAGAGCGGGCCCTCGGCATACTCCGGCCTCGGCGCCTTCCCCGTCTTGTAGTCGACGATCCGCACATCCCCGGTCGGCGCCACATCGATCCGGTCGATCACCCCGCGCAGCCGCAGCCCCGACTCCAGCTCCGTCTCGACGAAGAGCTCCCGCTCGGCCGGCTCCAGACGCGTCGGGTCCTCCAGCGAGAACCACCGCTCCACCAGCCGCTCCGCCTCGCCCAGCCAGCGCGACAGCCGCTCGCCCTCGGTGTCCCCGGCGAACAGCTCGCCCAGCTCCGGCTTCGCCTCCAGCAGCCGGTCCCACTGGCCGGGAATCAGCGCCCGCGCCCGCGGCGCCGTACGGTCCGCCGCCGGGGCGTCGAAGAGCCGCTCCAGCACCGCATGGACCAGGGTGCCCCGGGTAGCCGCCTCGCTGGGCTTCTCCGGCAGTTTGTCGATGACCCGGAAGCGGTAGAGCAGAGGGCACTGCATGAAATCGCTCGCCCGCGACGGCGACAGAGATGTGGGCGGCTGCGGCGGCCGGGGCACGGAGGTCATGTCTGAAGACCCTACGGCCCGCCACTGACAGTCGGCGGCATACCATCGACGGCAGACCCTCGCAGACAGCATCATCGTGGCGCAGGCCACGTACCGAACCGAAGGGACCCCGTGGACGAGAGCGGCGACAGCGGGCGGCCGCAGCCCGGCGCAGGGGGAACGGACCCCTCCGCCGCCCCCGGCAGCGGCAAGCCGAAACGGCCCGCTGATCCGGGCGGCGGTCTGCTCATGGGCCGTCCCTTCGGTGTGCCCGTGTACGTGGCGCCCAGCTGGTTCGTCGTCGCCGCACTGATCACCTGGGTCTTCGGCGGCCAGCTCGACCGGGTGCTGCCCGAACTCGGCGGCGCCCGCTATCTCGTCGCCCTCTTCTTCGCGATCGCCTTCTACGCCTCCGTACTCGTCCACGAACTGGCCCACACGGTCGCCGCCCTGCGCTACAAGCTCCCCGTCCGCCGCATCCAGCTCCAGTTCTTCGGCGGCGTCTCCGAGATCGAGAAGGAGACCGAGACCCCCGGCCGCGAGTTCATCCTCGCCTTCGTCGGCCCCCTCCTCTCCCTCGTCCTCGGCGGTGTCTTCTACGGCGCGATGCGGTTCGTCGAGCCCGGCACCGTCCCCGGCGTCCTGATCGCCGGCCTGATGATCTCCAACCTCATCGTGGCCGCCTTCAACCTGCTGCCCGGCCTGCCCCTCGACGGCGGCCGGATGCTCCGCGCCATCGTGTGGAAGATCACCGGCAAGCCCATGAGCGGCACCATCGCCGCCGCCTGGGTCGGCCGGGGCCTCGCCGTCACCGTCCTCATCGGCCTCCCGCTGCTCACCCACACCGGTGCGCTCGGCAGCGCCAACGAGGACATCGGCGGTGTGGAGACCGTCATGGACGCCCTGCTCGCCGCGATCCTCGCCGGCATCATCTGGACCGGCGCCGGGAACAGCCTGCGCATGGCCCGCCTCCGCGAGCACCTGCCCGACCTGCGGGCCCGCACCCTCACCCGGCGCGCCGTCCCCGTCGAGTCCGCCACCCCCCTCTCCGAGGCGCTGCGCCGGGCCAACGAGGCGGGCGCCCGCGCGCTGGTCGTCGTCGACGGACAGGGCAACCCCAAGGGCGTCGTCCGCGAGGCCGCCATCGTCGGCGTCCCCGAACACCGCCGCCCCTGGGTCGCCGTCAGCGGCCTCGCCCAGGACCTCACCGACGGCATGAAGGTCCCCGCCGAACTGGCCGGCGAAGCCCTCCTGGACCGGCTCAAGGCCACCCCGGCCACCGAGTACCTGGTGATCGAGGAGACCGGCGAGATCTACGGAGTCCTCTCCACCGCCGACGTGGAGCGCGCCTTCGTCAAGGCCATGGCCCGCCCCGAGTCCTGAAGGCCCCGGAAAAGGGCCCCTGAAACACCGGTACGCTGGTCACATGTCTGAACCGACCGGTGCCGCCCGCCGACGTGGGCCCTTCAAGGTCGGGGACCAGGTCCAGCTCACCGACCCCAAGGGACGCCACTACACCTTCACGCTCGAAGCCGGAAAGAACTTCCACACCCACAAGGGTTCTTTCCAGCACGACGAGCTGATCGGTGCTCCCGAGGGCAGTGTTGTCCGCACCACGGGGAACGTCGCCTACCTCGCGCTGCGCCCCCTGCTCCCCGACTACGTCCTCTCCATGCCCCGCGGCGCCGCCGTGGTCTACCCCAAGGACGCGGGGCAGATCCTGGCCTTCGCGGACATCTTCCCCGGCGCCCGCGTCGTGGAGGCCGGGGTCGGATCCGGCTCGCTCTCCACCTTCCTGCTGCGCGCCATCGGTGAGCAGGGCATGCTGCACTCCTACGAGCGCCGTGAGGACTTCGCCGAGATCGCCCAGCAGAACGTCGAGCGCTACTTCGGCTCGCCGCACCCCGCCTGGCAGCTGACCGTCGGAGACCTCCAGGACAACCTCTCCGACACCGACGTCGACCGCGTCGTGCTGGACATGCTCGCCCCCTGGGAGTGCCTGGAGGCCGTCTCCAAGGCCCTGGTGCCCGGCGGCATCCTCTGCGCCTACGTCGCCACCACCACCCAGCTCTCGCGCACCGTCGAGTCCATCCGCGAGATCGGCTGCTTCGCCGAACCGCAGCCCTGGGAGTCGATGATCCGCAACTGGCACGTCGAGGGCCTGGCCGTCCGCCCCGACCACCGGATGATCGGCCACACCGGCTTCCTGGTCACCGCCCGCCGGCTCGCGGACGGCGTCGAGCCGCCGCTGCGCCGCCGCCGCCCCTCCAAGGGCGCCTACGGCGAGGACTACGACGGACCGGGCAGCCAGAGCCGCGGAGGCTCCGCCGCCGACCGCGGCTGACCCGCCCAACGAACCGGCGCCGCCGCGCAGTTCCCCGACCGACCGGGGAACTGCGCGGCGGCGCCTTCGCGTTGCCCCCGGGCGCGCGCCCCGGCGGTGAAACCGGCGTACACCCCGCCGTTCCCCCGGCGTGTGAGGTGTGGCACGATGCTGGCCACCCCTCGGGGGCGGACCCACCCTTTCCCCGGGCTCCAGGAACCACATCTCCCAGGAACCACATGGAGACACACCGCGTGCAGACCTCCGCGCTCCCGGACCTCGCGCACACCGCCACGAAGCCGGTGCACTGGCTCGCCACGGCCGCGGCCATGGCCGGCGTCGTCGCCCTGGCCGGGCTGCTCCAGCCCCGTACGGCCACCGCCACCGCCACGGCCCCGGAGAAGCGGACCACCACGCCCGTGGCCGCCCCGGACCCGGCGACGGTGGACTTCCCCCTGGAGTGCGGCGGGGCCGGGACCACCGTGGCGAAGCAGGCCCCCGGAGACCTCGACGGCGACGGGCGGCCGGAAACCGTCGCCGTGGTCCACTGCGACGCGGGCTCGGGGACCCCGCCGAGCGGCATCTACGTCCTGACACAGCGGAGCGGGGCCGCACCGAGGGTCGTGGCGACCCTGGTGGACCCCGCCGACAGGAAGGCCGTCGGGGACTTCGCCGTACGCGAGGGGCGCGTCTCGGCGACCCTGCTCGGCTACTCCTCGCTGGAGGTGCCCCGCTGCTGCCCCGACCAGGAGGAGCAGGCCTCCTGGCGGTGGAAGGGCAACGCCTTCGTCCGCACCTCGGGAGACCTCGCGCGCAGCGTCTGAGTGGCTGGCCGTGCGCGTCAGGCGGCGTCGGCAGCCCGTACGGGTCAGGCCGCGTCGGGCCCGTACACCTCGACGTTGTCCTTCACGCGCCGTACGTGGATGCAGTCCCCGGGGCACTCCTTGGCCGAATCCACCACGTCCTGGAGGAGCGGCAGCGGCACCGGTGTGGTGGCCCCCGGGGCCTGGAGAAGCTCGTCGTCGCCGCTCTTCACGTACGCCAGACCGTCGATGTCCAGCTCGAAGACCTCCGGCGCGTACTGCACGCAGATGCCGTCGCCCGTACAGAGGTCCTGGTCGATCCAGACCTCCAGGTCCTGCGTGTCACTGTCGCCCGGCGAGTCCTGCTGCACGGTCATGTGTCCTGCCGTTCCTGCGTATCCGAACCAATTGGAGCCAGCCCTGACGGGTGTTGAACGCTTCGACGATACAACCGGCGGCTTTCCGATGCCGAAGGGTGGGTATTCCCTTGACGTGAGGGAGAGCGCAAGGGTGAAGATCGGACACACCCCGCAGTCTTTGTGATCTAGGGGTTTCAATCACCACCCACCCAGGTAGGGTCAGGAAGCGTCCAGCTCCCCATGGAGGAGGTGAGGACCGTGGCAGCCCACGACGACGACATCAACCGCGGCATCCGGCCCGCGCGAGGGTCAGAAGACCCGGCCGGCCAGGTTGCCTATCTCGAGCAGGAAATCGCCGTCCTGCGACGTAAGCTCGCCGACTCTCCGCGTCATACGAGGATTCTCGAAGAGCGGATCGTCGAGTTGCAGACGAATCTGGCAGGCGTGTCCGCACAGAACGAGCGGCTCGCCAACACGCTCCGTGAGGCGCGTGACCAGATCGTGGCGCTCAAGGAGGAGGTCGACCGGCTCGCACAGCCGCCGGCCGGCTTCGGAGTGTTCCTGCAGGCCAACGAGGACGGCACCTGCGACATCTTCACCGGGGGCCGCAAGCTCCGGGTGAACGTGTCCCCCAGCGTCGAACTGGAAGACCTCCGGCGCGGCCAGGAGGTCATGCTCAACGAAGCGCTCAACGTGGTCGAGGCCATGGAGTTCGAGCGGGCCGGGGACATCGTCACCCTCAAGGAGATCCTTGAGGACGGCGAGCGCGCCCTGGTGGTCGGGCACACCGACGAGGAGAGGGTGGTGCGGCTCGCCGAGCCCCTGCTGGACATCACCATCCGCTCCGGTGACGCCCTGCTGCTGGACTCCAGGTCCGGTTACGTCTACGAGGTGGTCCCCAAGAGCGAGGTCGAGGAGCTCGTCCTCGAAGAGGTTCCGGACATCGACTACGACAAGATCGGCGGCCTGGGCGACCAGATCGAGCTGATCCGCGACGCGGTCGAGCTGCCCTACCTCCACCCCGACCTCTTCAAGGAACACGAGCTGCGACCGCCGAAGGGCATCCTGCTCTACGGTCCGCCCGGCTGCGGCAAGACGCTCATCGCCAAGGCCGTCGCCAATTCGCTCGCCAAGAAGGTCGCCGAGGTGACCGGGCAGCCCGCGGGGAAGAGCTACTTCCTCAATATCAAGGGCCCCGAGCTGCTCAACAAGTACGTCGGCGAGACCGAGCGGCACATCCGCCTGGTCTTCCAGCGTGCGAGGGAGAAGGCGAGCGAGGGCACCCCCGTCATCGTCTTCTTCGACGAGATGGAATCCCTCTTCCGCACCCGCGGCAGCGGCGTCAGCTCGGACGTGGAGAACACCATCGTCCCGCAGCTGCTCGCCGAGATCGACGGGGTGGAGGGTCTGGAGAACGTCATCGTCATCGGCGCCTCCAACCGCGAGGACATGATCGACCCCGCCATCCTGCGACCCGGCCGACTCGATGTGAAGATCAAGATCGAGCGTCCGGACGCCGAGGCCGCGAAGGACATCTTCGCTAAGTACCTGACCCCGTCGCTCCCGCTGCACGCGGACGACCTCTCCGAGCACACCGGCTCGCGGGAGGCCGCCGCCCACGCCATGATCCAGTCGGTCGTGGAGCGGATGTACACGGAATCCGAGGAGAACCGCTTCCTGGAGGTCACGTACGCCAACGGCGACAAGGAAGTCCTGTACTTCAAGGACTTCAACTCCGGCGCGATGATTCAGAACATCGTCGACCGGGCAAAGAAAATGGCCATCAAGGCATTCCTCGAACACCAGCAGAAGGGTCTGCGCGTCTCCCACCTCCTCCAGGCCTGCGTGGATGAGTTCAAGGAGAACGAGGACCTGCCCAACACCACCAACCCGGACGACTGGGCCAGGATTTCCGGTAAGAAGGGTGAGCGGATCGTCTTCATCCGCACACTCGTCACCGGAAAGCAGGGCGCGGACACCGGGCGCTCCATCGACACGGTGGCCAATACCGGCCAGTACCTGTAATACGCCGACCGGCTGCGGATGCCCGGAGGGGCATCCGCAGCCGGTCGTTTTCCCCCGTTCCGGCCACACCGGAACAATGTCGTAATTGATCTCCCCACCGGCGCAGAGGCGCTCTAGGCTCTGCGGTACCGCCGAGTCGCGCAGTGCGGTGACGGGCACCGCATACGCACCGGACAAGCAGCGGTACTTGAGCGTCGCTCCCGGACGGGACCGACGCCGGGCAAGGAGGGCCGCATGACCGTACGGCGAGTAATGGGCATCGAGACGGAGTACGGGATCTCCGTCCCCGGCCACCCCAACGCCAATGCCATGCTCACCTCGTCCCAGATCGTCAACGCCTACGCGGCGGCGATGCACCGGGCGCGCCGCGCCCGCTGGGACTTCGAGGAGGAGAACCCGCTGCGCGACGCGCGAGGCTTCGACCTCGCCCGTGAGACCGCCGACTCCAGCCAGCTCACCGACGAGGACATCGGCCTGGCCAATGTGATCCTCACCAACGGTGCCCGGCTCTACGTCGACCACGCGCACCCCGAATACAGCTCGCCGGAGATCACCAACCCGCTCGACGCGGTGCTCTGGGACAAGGCCGGCGAACGGATCATGGCCGAGGCCGCCGAGCGGGCCGCCGCCATCCCCGGTGCCCAGCCGATCCACCTCTACAAGAACAACACCGACAACAAGGGCGCCTCCTACGGCACGCACGAGAACTATCTGATGCAGCGGGAGACCCCGTTCTCGGACATCGTGCGCCATCTGACGCCGTTCTTCGTCTCCCGCCAGGTCGTCACCGGCGCGGGGCGGGTCGGCATCGGCCAGGACGGCCACGAGCACGGCTTCCAGATCAGCCAGCGCGCCGACTACTTCGAGGTCGAGGTCGGCCTGGAGACCACGCTCAAGCGCCCCATCATCAACACCCGGGACGAGCCCCACTCCGACGCGGAGAAGTACCGCCGGCTCCATGTGATCATCGGCGACGCGAACCTCTCGGAGATCTCGACCTATCTGAAGCTCGGCACCACGTCCCTGGTGCTGTCCATGATCGAGGACGCCTTCATCACCGTCGACCTCGCCGTCGACCAGCCCGTCCGCACCCTGCACCAGGTCTCGCACGACCCGGACCTGAGCCAGCTGATCACGCTCCGCAGCGGCCGGACACTCACCGCTGTCCAGCTCCAGATGGAGTACTTCGAGCTGGCCCGCAAATATGTGGACGAGCGGTACGGCGCCGATGCCGACGAGCAGACCAAGGACATCCTGACCCGCTGGGAGGACACGCTCAACCGGCTGGAGACCGACCCGATGAGCCTGGCCGGCGAGCTGGACTGGATCGCCAAGCGGGAGCTCATGGAGGGCTACCGCCGCCGCGACTCGCTGGACTGGGACGCCCCCAGGCTGCACCTGGTCGACCTCCAGTACGCCGACGTACGGCCCGACAAGGGGCTCTACAACCGGCTGGCGGCCCGTGGGCGGATGAAGCGGCTGCTGGACGAGGACGACGTCACCAGGGCCCGTACGAAGCCTCCGGAGGACACCCGGGCCTATTTCCGGGGCCGCTGTCTGGAGCAGTACGCCGACGACGTGGCGGCCGCCTCCTGGGACTCGGTCATCTTCGACCTGCCGGACCGCGACTCGCTCCAGCGGGTGCCCACCCTGGAGCCGCTGCGGGGCACCAAGGAGCACGTCAAGGACCTCCTCGACCGCTGTCGTACGGCGGAGGAGCTGGTCCGCACGCTCTCGGGCGGCTGAAAGGGGTCCGGGCTGGGAATCAATCACCCGAGGCCCGGACGTTGAACAACTACCGGGCCAAATGTCGGACCTCGTGGGTAGGGTCTGATCAAGAGCTGCGATTGCTTCGAACCGAGCGGGGTGAGCTACATGGCGACCAAGGACACCGGCGGCGGACAGCAGAAGGCCACGCGTTCCACCGAGGAGACCGAGGAGCAGGCGCAGGACGCGCAGGCGTCCGAGGGCCTCGCGGAGCGCCAGGAGAAGCTGAGCGACGATGTCGACTCGGTCCTGGACGAGATCGACGACGTCCTCGAAGAGAACGCCGAGGACTTCGTACGCTCCTTCGTTCAAAAGGGTGGACAGTAGTTCACGAGTGTGAACGCCTGGTAGGTTCCGGGCGACTGTGACGAACCGGGGGAGACGGGGTGACGGCGACCGCAGTGGCGGTCGCCGTCACCCCGCTCGCCAACCGGAGGAGCGCCACCGGTCCGCGAGCGCGGGATCTGCGCAGATCCCTCCGCCGAACATGTGGATCACCGCCGCGAGGCGGGTAGGGTCCGTGGCGTACGTTGCTTCAACTGCAATTCGGCCATCGGCAAGTTGGGGGATGATCCTGACTCTCTTGCGCAGGGCCATCGCATACCTGGAGGGAAACGCGTGGAAGCCAACACTCGTAGCACCGGGCGTCTACCAGCTGCCTTCCTGACGCCGGGTTCGTCCTCGTTCATGGACTTCCTGTCCGACCAGTCGCCCGAGATGCTCCCGGGCAACCGGAGCCTGCCGCCGCTCCAGGGGGCCATCGAGGCACCGCACGGGACGACCATCGTCGCGGCGTCCTTCCCCGGTGGCGTCGTCCTGGCCGGTGACCGGCGCGCCACCATGGGCAACATGATCGCGCAGCGCGACATCGAGAAGGTCTTCCCGGCCGACGAGTACTCGGCGGTGGGCATCGCCGGCACCGCCGGACTGGCCGTGGAGATGGTCAAGCTGTTCCAGCTGGAGCTGGAGCACTTCGAGAAGGTCGAGGGCGCCCAGCTCTCCCTGGAGGGCAAGGCCAACCGGCTCTCCACCATGATCCGCTCCAACCTCGCCATGGCCATGCAGGGCCTCGCCGTGGTGCCGCTCTTCGCGGGGTACGACGTCGACCGCGAGAAGGGCCGCATCTTCTCCTACGACGTCACCGGCGGCCGCTCCGAGGAGAACGGCTACGCCGCCACCGGCTCCGGGTCGATCTTCGCCCGCGGCTCCATGAAGAAGCTCTACCGCGAGGACCTGACGGAGGAGCAGGCCCTCACCCTGGTCGTGCAGGCGCTGTACGACGCCGCGGACGACGACTCGGCGACCGGAGGCCCGGACGTGGCCCGCCGGATCTACCCGATCGTCACCGTCATCACCGACGAAGGCTTCCGGAGGCTGGGCGACCAGGAGTCCGCCGACATCGCGCGCTCCATCCTGGAACGCCGCCTGGAGCAGCCCGACGGCCCGCGCGCCGCGCTGCTCTGATCCGGACTCCGAGCCCTCCGAGATGCACTCGTCACTGACAGAAAGGGACGGATAGCCGGTGTCGACGCCGTTCTATGTCTCACCCCAGCAGGCCATGGCCGACCGGGCGGAATACGCCCGCAAGGGCATCGCCCGTGGTCGCAGCCTCGTTGTGCTGCAGTATGCCGACGGCATTGTGTTCGTCGGCGAGAACCCGTCCCGTGCGCTGCACAAGTTCAGCGAGATCTATGACCGGATCGGTTTCGCGGCCGCCGGCAAGTACAACGAGTACGAGAACCTCCGCATCGGCGGCGTGCGCTACGCCGACCTCCGCGGATACACCTACGACCGCGACGACGTGACGGCCCGTGGACTGGCCAACGTCTACGCCCAGACGCTCGGCACCATCTTCTCCAGCGCGGCCGAGAAGCCGTACGAGGTGGAGCTGGTCGTCGCCGAGGTCGGCACCGCCCCCGAGGGCGACCAGATCTACCGGCTGCCGCACGACGGTTCGATCGTGGACGAGCACGGCTCGGTCGCGGTCGGCGGCAACGCCGAGCAGATCAGCAGCTTCCTGGACCAGCGCCACCGCGACGGCATGACCCTCGCCGAGGCGCTCAAGCTGGCCGTCCAGGCGCTCTCCCGGGAGCCGGGCGGCGGGGAGCGGGAGATCCCCGCCGAGCGCCTCGAAGTCGCGGTGCTGGACCGTACGCGGCCCCAGCAGCGCAAGTTCAAGCGGATCGTCGGCCGCCAGCTGACCCGGCTGCTCGACGCGGAAGCGGCGAGCGCCACCCCGACGGACGCCCCGTCCGACACCGAGGAGACCGACACCACCGACTCCACGGACACCGGGACCGGCACCGGTACGGACACCGGCACCGCGTCCGGCTCCACCGAGGAGTAGGCGGAACGCACCCCACCGATGCCCCCAGGCCCGGTCGGCCTGGGGGCATCAGTCATGTCCGGGAGGCGGCGGGCGGCGGGGCCGTCGAGCCCCGTACGACCAGTCGTACCGGCAGACTGCCCGGCTCGGCGGGGCGGCCCTCCAGCACGGCGAGCAGCGCCTCCATGCCCCGCTCGCCGACCTGCTCGGCGGGCAGCCGTACGGTGGTGAGCTCCGGTTCCACGGCGGTGGCCAGAGCCAGGTCGTCGAAGCCGGTGACCGAGAGGTCGTCCGGGACGCGCAGCCCGAGCCGACGGGCCGCCTTGCAGGCCCCGGCCGCCAGGATGTCGTCGTCGCAGACGATCGCGGTGGGCCGCTCCCCGGTGACGGCGAGCGCCTGCTCGGCGGCCTCCCGCCCGGCCCGTACGTCGAGGGGCGCCCGTACCGTACGCACCGTGGCGTCCGGGACCCGCCCCGCCGCCTCCCGTACCGACTGTGCCCGGACCGCGAACGTCCAGGTGTCCACGGCGGACGCCAGATGGACGAACCGGCGGTGGCCGAGGCCCAGCAGATGCTCCGTCACCTGGCGCATGCCGTCGGCGATGTCCAGGTTCACGTGGGCCGCCGCGTCCGTGCCGGCCGGGTCGCTGTCCAGCATCACCAGGGGCAGGTCGGCCCCGTGCAGGGCGCTCAGCGCGTCGGAGGCCATGGAGGAGGCGATCACCCCGTCCAGGGCGGCGCGGGCGGAGGCGAACGGGGCCCGGGCCGGTCCCGTGCCGTCCGGGGAGGGGTAGAGCACCACGCCGAAGTCGTGCTCGGCGGCGACGGCGGCGGCCCCGGTGTAGACCCGGGCGAAGAACTCGTTGGTCAGGGCGGGGACCACCAGGAGCGCGGTCCTGGTGCGGCCGAGGCGCAGATTGCGGGCGGCCAGATTGGGCCGGTAGCCCAGCTCCGCCGCGTGGTCCCGGACCCGCTGAGCCGTGGCCTCGGACACCCGGCCCGGCCACTTCCCGCCCAGCACCAGCGAGACCGTCGCCTGCGAGACGCCCGCCGCACGGGCCACGTCGCGGCTGGTGGGCCGGGGCGGGGCGGGCTGGTGGGGGTCGGTCACTCGGGCCTCCGTGCGGGGTTTCCGTGGTGCCGCGAGGTGGACCCGCGGACTGCGGACATGGTACGTATGAACCTCGACGTTATACGTAAAACCTCGGATGGCGGCAGTCGTCCGGCGGAAAGGGGCGGGTATGGCCGCGGGATATCTGGACATCCTCCGGGCGCGGCATGCCGCCCGGCTGCTGACGGGCACGCTGGTGGGGCGGCTGCCCAACGGCACCGCGCACATCGCGATCGTGCTGTTCACCCGCGCCGAGGGCGGCAGCTACACGCTGGCCGGCGCCCTGGCCGCCGCGTACGGCCTCGCCACCGCCGTCGGACAGCCGCTGCTCGGCCGGGCGGTGGACCTGTACGGGCAGCCGCGTGTCCAGCTCCCCGCCGCCGTGCTCTCCGCGCTCGGCATGGCCCTGCTGGCCGTCGCCGGCCTCGGCTCGCTCCCGCTGGCGTACGCGGCCGTCGTCGTCGCCGGAATCGCCACACCGCCCCTGGAGGGCGGTCTGCGGGCCCTGTGGCCCAGCGTGCTGAAGCGCCAGGACCAGGTGCACCGGGCGTACGCCCTGGACGCCGTGGCGCAGGAGATCATGTTCACCGTCGGGCCGCTCCTGGTGACGCTCCTGGTCTCGCTCTGGTCCCCGGCCGCAGCCCTGCTCGTCATCAACGCCATAGGCGTCCTGGGTGCGCTGTCGGTCGTCCTGTCGGAGCCCTCCCGCACCTGGCGCTCCGCACCCCGCGAGGCGCACTGGCTCGGCGCCCTGCGCTCGCCCGGACTCCTCGCCCTGCTCGGCGCGTTCTTCTTCGTCGGGCTCGCGCTCGGCTCCATCACCGTGGCCGGTGTGGCCTACGCGGACGACCACGGCCGCGAGTCGGTGTACGGCTGGCTGATGGCCGCGCTCGGCCTCGGCGCCCTGATCGGGGGCCTGGGCTACGGGGCGCGGCAGTGGGCCGGTGCGCCCGAGCGGCGGCTGCGCGTCATCGTCGGCTTCCTGGCCCTGGGCTACCTGCCGTTGACGCTCACCCCCTCGGTCCCGGTCATGACCGCGCTGGCCGCCCTCGCCGGAGTCTTCCTCGCCCCGGCCATCGCCTGCTCGTTCATCGTGGTGGACCGGCACGCGCCGCGCGGCACGGTGACCGAGGCGTTCTCCTGGCTCGTGACCACCTTCGGCGTCGGCGCGGCAGCCGGAACGGCCGTCGCGGGACCGGCCGTGGAGCTCGGCTCGACCGCCTGGAGCTTCGGCGTGGCGGGGGTCGGCGGAGTCCTCGCGCTGGTGGTCCTGCTGGCCACGGGGAAGGTCCTGGGGGGCGTGTCGCCGATCAGGGCCGGGACCGCGGCGCCTGGCACGGCACCTCGCGGCGTTGCCGAAACGCCCGAATCGCTCCGCGATGAGGACGCTCCGGCGCCTTGCGATGCACCGCACCAGACGTCGCGGCCTGTCCGGCCCTGATCGGCGACACGCCCCCCAGCAGCTCCCGTACGCGACCCCGCCGTCGTGACCGGATCGGAAAATGATCGAAACGGTGCTGTCGAACCCGGTTTCAGCACCGGCCGTAAGGCGTAATGTTCAGTCATGGACCGCCGCATTTTCGGGCTGGAGAACGAGTACGGCGTCACGTGCACGTTCAGGGGACAGCGCCGACTGTCACCTGACGAAGTGGCGCGCTACCTCTTCCGCCGTGTTGTGTCATGGGGCCGCAGCAGCAATGTCTTTCTGCGGAACGGCGCCCGCCTCTACCTCGACGTGGGATCGCATCCGGAATATGCAACCCCCGAATGCGACAACGTGACCGAACTGGTCACGCACGACAAGGCGGGCGAGCGCATTCTCGAAGGCCTGCTCGTCGACGCCGAACGCCGCCTGCACGAGGAGGGAATCGCGGGCGACGTCTATCTCTTCAAGAACAACACCGACTCGGCGGGAAACTCCTACGGGTGCCACGAGAACTACCTCGTCGCCCGGCACGGGGAATTCTCCCGGCTCGCGGACATCCTCATCCCCTTCCTCGTCACCCGGCAGCTCATCTGCGGCGCGGGCAAGGTGCTCCAGACGCCGCGCGGAGCCGTCTACTGCGTCAGCCAGCGTGCCGAGCACATCTGGGAGGGCGTCAGCTCCGCGACCACCCGCTCCCGGCCGATCATCAACACCCGTGACGAACCCCACGCCGACGCGGAGCGGTACCGCCGCCTCCACGTCATCGTCGGTGACTCGAACATGTCCGAGACGACCATGCTGCTCAAGGTCGGCGCCACCGACCTGGTGCTCCGCATGATCGAGGCGGGCACCGTGATGCGCGACCTGACCCTGGAGAACCCGATCCGGGCCATCCGCGAGGTCAGCCACGACCTCACCGGGCGGCGCAAGGTGCGCCTGGCCAGCGGCCGCGAGGCCTCGGCCATCGAGGTCCAGCGGGAGTACTACGAGAAGGCCGTGGACTTCGTCGAGCGCCGGGGCATCCGCACCGGCACCGTCGACCAGGTCCTGGAGCTGTGGGGCCGCACGCTCGACGCCATCGAGGCCGAGGACCTCGACCGGATCGACACCGAGATCGACTGGGTCATGAAGTACAAGCTCATCGAGCGGTACCGGGCCAAGCACAACATGACCATGTCGAACCCGCGGGTCGCCCAGATAGACCTCGCCTACCACGACATCCACCGTCGCCGCGGTCTGTTCTACCTCCTGGAGAGGAAGGGCCAGACCGCCCGCATCTGCAACGACCTGAAGATCTTCGAGGGCAAGTCCGTGCCCCCGCAGACCACCCGGGCGAGGCTGCGCGGCGACTTCATCCGCCGGGCCCAGGAGCAGCGACGGGACTTCACCGTCGACTGGGTCCACCTCAAGCTCAACGACCAGGCGCAGCGCACGGTGCTCTGCAAGGACCCGTTCCGGTCCGTGGACGAGCGCGTGGAGAAGCTGATCGCGGGCATGTGAGCGGCGCCGGGGGCACCCCCTCGGCAGGCCGTGGCGTGACAGGGCCCCGTACGTTCCTCGTACGGGGCCTTCTCCACGGCCTAGAGTGGTTCGGACTAACCACAGTGCCCCCTGAGATCTGAGGAACCAGTGCGCCGAATTGCCGGCCTTCTCGTCGCCCCCCTCCTGCTGCTGTCGGCAGTGGCCTGCGGCAGCGACGACAAGGCCTCCGACTCCGCCTCGTCCAAGAACGGCGTGCCCGCGATCACCGCGGGTGCCAAGGTCGGCGAGAAGCCCACCATCTCCAAGGGCGAGGGAGACCCGCCCAAGGAGCTGAAGACCGAAGTCATCAGCGAGGGCGACGGTGCGAAGCTCAAGAACGGCGACGCGATCCAGGTCAACTACCTCGGTCAGTCGTGGGACTCCGACAAGCCGTTCGACAACAGCTTCGACCGCAAGCAGCCCTTCGACCTGACGCTCGGCGCGGGCATGGTCATCCAGGGCTGGGACAAGGGTCTCGTCGGCCAGAAGGTCGGCAGCCGCGTCGAGCTGGTCATCCCGCCGGAGCTCGGCTACGGCGAGCAGGGCCAGGGCGACATCAAGCCGAACTCCACCCTCGTGTTCGTCGTCGACGTCCTGAAGGCCACCCAGATCCCGGCCACCGCCAAGGGCACCGAGGTCGCCCAGGACAACATCGACCTGCCCAAGGTCGGCGTGAAGACCGACGGCAAGGCCCCGACCGTCACCATCCCCAAGGGTGACCCGCCGAAGAAGCTGGTCTCCAACTACGTCCTGGAGTCCGACGGCGAGGTCGTCAAGGAGTCCGACAGCGTCGTGGTGAACTACGTCGGCATGATCTGGAAGGGCGCCAAGGAGTTCGACAACACCTACTCCACCGGCAAGACCCAGACCTTCCCGCTCTCGCAGGTCACCCTCAAGGGACTCAAGACCGGTCTGATCGACAAGAAGGTCGGCAGCCGGGTCCTCCTCGTCATCCCGCCGGACCAGGCCTTCGGCGACCAGCAGCAGCAGGCGATCCCGAAGAACTCCACGCTGGTCTTCGCCGTGGACATCCTCGCCAAGGTGTAAGACTGTCCCGGTTGCCCAGTTCATCATTTTGAGGAGCAGTTCAGTGAGCATCGAGAAGCCCGAGATCGACTTCCCGGGTGGCGAGCCGCCGGCCGACCTGGAGATCAAGGACATCTGGGAGGGCGACGGCCCCGTCGCCAAGGCCGGCGACCAGGTCAAGGTCCACTACGTGGGCGTGGCCTTCTCCACCGGCGAGGAGTTCGACGCCTCCTGGAACCGCGGTACGCCGCTGGCCTTCAACCTCGGTGCCGGCCAGGTCATCGCCGGCTGGGACCAGGGCGTGCAGGGCATGAAGGTCGGCGGCCGCCGCCAGCTGACCATCCCCGCGCACCTCGCGTACGGCGACCGTGGCGCGGGCAGCGCGATCGCCCCGGGCGAGACGCTGATCTTCGTCTGCGACCTGATCTCGGTCTGATCCGTTCCGGACACGCGTGAGTGAGGGCCTCCACCGCACCGGTGGGGGCCCTCACCGCTGTCCGGCCATCGAGCCCGCTTTGGTCCCGACACCCCGGGGCGGTACGGTCGACGGTCGTAGAGCACAAGAGAAAGGGCGTCGATGGCGATTGCCAAGGCCGAGCGGTTGATGAACCTCGCGCTGTGCCTGCTGGGGACCCGGCGCCCGCTCAGCAAGCGCGAGCTGCGCGGCTCCATCGAGGCCTACCTCGAAGCGGGCTCCGACGACTCCTTCAACCGGATGTTCGAGCGCGACAAGGACGATCTGCGTGAGCTCGGCCTCGTCATCGAGACCGTCGAGAACCTCGACGGCGACACCGGCTACCTGGCCCGCCGCGACAGCAACCGGCTGCCTCCCATCACCCTGGACGCCGAGGAGGCCGCCGCCCTCGGCCTCGCCGCCAAGGTCTGGCAGCAGGCCCGCCTCGCCGGGGCCGCCAGCGGCGCCCTGCAGAAGTTGCGCGCCGCCGGCATGCCCGAGGCCGAGGACGCGTACGAGGTGCACAGCGCCCTCGAACCCCGCATCCCCGTCCACGAGGCGGCCTTCGAACCCCTGATGCTCGCCTGCCGCGACCGCCGCCCGGTCACCTTCGACTACCGCAAGGCCAACTCCGCCGCCCCCGTCCAGCGCCAGGTCGAACCCTGGACCCTGGAGTGCTGGCGCGGCCACTGGTACCTCGCCGGCTGGGACCGGGGCCGCGGCGCCGAGCGCGTCTTCCGGCTCTCCCGCATCACCGGCAAGGTCCGCTCCCGCAACGGGGCCTTCACCGCCGAGGTGCCCGACGTCGTCACCGTCCGCGAGACCGTCGAGAGCTGGGCCGGCGAGACCGCCACCCGCACCGCCCGGATCAGGCTCCGCGCCGGATCCGGCTACCCGCTGCGTTCGCGGGCCATATCCGTCCATGAGCGCGGCGACGGCTGGGACGAGCTGGAGATCCCGTACGGACACGGTCTCGACGCCTGGCTCGTCGAGTTCGGGCCGGACGTCGTCGTGGAGGAACCCGCCGATCTGCGGGCCGATGTGGTGGACCGGCTGCGCGCCGTGGCCAAGGACTAGGGGAATCCAGCGATGGCTACGAACGCGATCGACCAGACCCGCCGGATGCTCTCCCTGGTGACGTACCTCCGTGAGCGCCCCGGCGCCCACGTCCAGGACGTGGCCCGGGCCTTCGGGATCACCGAGGACGAGCTGATCTCGGACCTCGACGTGCTGCCCATGTGCGGGACCAGCTTCCGCGGCGGCGACCTCCTCGACATCGACACCGACGGCGACCGGATCTGGTGGCACAACCCGGACGACGTCGCCGAGCCGCTCCGGCTCGCCGCCGACGAGGCGACCGCCCTCCTCGTCGCCGCCCGCGCCGTGGCGACCCTGCCCGGCCTGCGCGAGAGCGACCGGGAGGCCCTACTCCGGGCCACCGCCAAGCTGGAGACGGCGGCAGGCGAGTCCGGCGCGGCCAGCTCCCGGCTCTCGGTCACCTTCGAGGCGGAGGGCGGCGTCTTCGCCGACGTCGACCGGGCCATCTCCGAGCGACGCCGCCTCTGGCTCCGCTACTACTCGCCCGCCCGCGACGAGCTCACCGAGCGCGAGGTCGACCCGATCCGGCTCTTCGCCGTCGGCCACACCTACATGGAGGGCTGGTGCCGGCTCTCCGAGGCCCGCCGGACCTTCCGCCTGGACCGGGTCGCCGAGATCCGGCTCCTCGACGCGCCCGCCGCGCCGCCCGAGCTGGAGCTGCGGGACCTCTCCGAGGGGCTCGTCCAGCCGGCCGCCGAGGACCCCGAGGTCGTCATCGAGGTCGGCACCGGCGGCCGCTGGGTCGCCGAGTACTACCCGCACGACTCCGCCGAGGAGCTCCCCGACGGCGGACTCCGGATCACCCTGCGCACCCCCGACCCGGCCTCGCTGCGCCGCCTCGCCCTCCGCCTCGGCGGTGAGGGCCGCATCGTCTCCCCGCCGGAGCTCGCCGAGAGCGCCCGTACGGCGGCCCGCGAGGCGCTCGCCGCCTACGACACGGTCTGAGCCGGGCCCGGAGGGGAGACCAGATGAACCCGACGTACCTCACGCCGGCCGCCGTCCGTACCGGGCCGGTCCCGGTCCCCGTGCCCGCCGCCGTACGGTTCCGGGCCGCCTGCCCCGACTGCCGCGGGCGCTTCGAGCTCGCGGCGGGCGCGCTGCGGCTGGCGATAGGCGCCACCAGCCGCACCACCTTCTACACCTTCACCTGCCCGGAGTGCGCCGCTCCGGTCCGCAAGCCCGCCGGGGAGCGCATCATCGAACTGCTCACCGGCGGCGGCGTGCGGACCCTGCGCCTGCACGCCACCCCGTAGCCCCCCACGCCCGTAGGAAGAGGCACCGCCGCATGTTCTGGCCCATGCTCGCCATCGCCCTGGGATTCCTGGGGGTCGCCGTCCTCGGCGTACTGGCCATCAAGGTCTTCGTCGAGGCGCAGCGTCTCGGCCGTCAGGTCACCACCACCACCGAGCGGATCAACCAGGCGTCGGAAGACCTCGAACGGGCGGCGACGCGCCTCGCGGCCACCGGCGACAGCCTGCGATAGGAGGCCCGCGGCCTGATGTCCGACGGCGCCGAAGGGTACGCTGCAGGGGTCGGCCCAGGCAGGGAGGTGCGGGCCGCAAGCCGCAGGACGCACGGGCATTGCCTCGCGTTTACCCCCGCGGGTTACGATCGCTGCCAAGCGCAACGATCGGACGTATGCCCGGTCGAACGGGTAGCGAGCCCACCCTCCAGCCGCCTCAGTGAGAAGGAAGTCGCACATGATCGGCAACCTGAAGCCCCTCGAGATCATTCTGATCATCGCCGTCATCCTGCTGCTCTTCGGTGCCAAGAAGCTTCCCGACATGGCGCGTTCGCTCGGCAAGTCGGCCCGCATCCTCAAGAGCGAGGCCAAGGCGATGAAGAAGGACGACGCGGCGGCCGCCACGCCCACGACGGAGACCGTCGCGGACCCGGCTCCTCCGCAGTCCACCACCGCGCGCACCATCCAGGCCGCTCCGGGTGACGTCACCAGCTCCCGCCCGGTCAACGAGCCCAAGCCCACCACCCAGGCCTGACCGCTGACGCGCTTCGCCGACAGCCGCCGCACGAGACGAGGGAAGTGGGTTGCTCAAGTCTGCCCGCAAGCAGGAGAAGGACGAAGAGGGGCGGATGCCTCTCCTCGATCACCTGCGTGAGCTGCGTAACCGGCTGCTGAAGGCCGTGCTGGCGATCGTCGTCGTGATGATCGTGGCGGCGTTCTACCAGAAGGAGATCTACGAGTTCCTTCTGGCCCCCATCCAGGACTCGGTCGGCTGCAAGGACGGCGTCGTCACCACGGTCGACGGCAAGTCCTGCGCGCTGCTGAAGACCGACACCCTGATCGGGCCGTTCACCAACGCGCTCAAGGTCGCGCTGATGTCCGGTGTGCTGCTGGCCACCCCGGTCTGGCTGTACCAGCTGTGGGCCTTCGTCGCCCCGGGCCTGCACAAGGGCGAGAAGCGCTACGCCTACGCCTTCGCCGTCGTCGGCGCACCGCTCTTCCTGGCCGGTGGCTACCTCGCCTACGCGATCCTGCCGCAGACCGCCGAGATCATGCTCGGGTTCAGCCCCGACGATGTGCAGAACCAGATCGGGCTCGACAGTTATCTGGATCTGCTCGTCCGCATGGTGATCGTCTTCGGACTCGCCTTCGAGCTGCCCCTGCTGCTCATCGCGCTGAACATGACGGGTCTCATCACCGGCAAGCGGATGCTCGGCTGGTGGCGCGGGATGATCGTCGGCCTCACCGCCTTCGCGGCCATCGCCACCCCCGGCGGCGAGCCCATCTCGATGCTCCTGCTGGCCGGCCCGCTCGCGGTCCTCTACTTCATCGCCGTCGGCTTCTCCCTGCTGAACGACAAGCGGCGCAACCGCAACAACCCCGACGCCGAGCTCAGCGACGACGAGGCATCCGAGCTCGATCTGACCCCCGAGCCGGTCGGCGGGATCGAGCCCGTGGCGGCCCCGCGCAGAGCGCTGCCGGAGCAGGCGTCCGGCGAGGCGGACGGCTCCCGTTCGCACCGGCTCAACGGTTACGACGACATCACCTGACCTTGTAGGGTCCGGCTGGTGACCAGCGAGATCACCCTCTTCGTCAATCCCACCGCGGGACGCGGCCGGGGCGCGCACGCCGCGCAGCCGGCCGCTTCCGCGTTGCGGGACGCCGGATTCTCCGTCCGTACGGTCCTCGGCGAGGACGCCGACGACGCCCTGCGCCGGGCCCGCGAGGCCGTCGCGGCGGGGACCGGGGCACTGATAGCCGTGGGCGGGGACGGGCTGATGTCCCTCGCCCTCCAGGCCGTCGCGGGGACGAGCACGCCGCTGGGTGTCGTCGCCGTCGGCACCGGCAACGACTTCGCCCGGTCGCTGGGCCTGCCCATCCGTGACCCGGCCGCCGCCGGGGCGCTGGCCGCGCGGATGCTCAAGGAGGGCGGTCACCGGGACATCGACCTCGGGCGGGCCGGGGAGCGCTGGTTCGGCACCGTGCTCGCCTCCGGGTTCGACTCCCGGGTCAACGACCGGGGCAATCGGATGCGCTTCGTCGGCGGCCGGTTCAAGTACGACCTCGCGATCCTCGCCGAGCTGGCCGCCTTCAAGCCCATCCCGTACCGCATCCGGTTCGACGGCGGCGAGGTGCGCGAGATCGAGGCGACGCTGATCGCGGTGGGCAACGGGACGACGTACGGCGGCGGCATGCGGATCTGCGCCGAGGCCGAGATGGACGACGGCCTCTTCGACGTGACGGTGGTGGGGGAGTGCTCACGCGCCACCCTCCTCAAGGTGTTCCCGAAGGTCTACCAGGGCACGCATCTGAGCCACCCCGCCGTCACCGTGCACCGGGTGGCCTCGATCGAGCTGGCGGCGGCCGGTGTCACGGCGTACGCGGACGGTGAGCCGCTGGGCGCGCTGCCGCTCACGGCGACCTGCGTACCGGGTGCCGTACAGGTGCTGGCGGGGTGAAGGGCCAAGGGGATTTAAAGATCGGGCTGACTGTCAGAGGTGACGGGTAGGCTCGTATGCAAGATGACAGAGGACCTCTCACCAGCTGAGCGATACCAGGCATCCCGCGCCCGTGCGGCCGAGATGGCGACGGCCCTCGGGCCCTTCCGGGAGATGTACGAGTTCGGACTGGACCCGTTCCAGATCGAGGCCTGCCAGGCCCTTGAGGCGGGCAAGGGGGTGCTGGTCGCGGCCCCGACGGGGTCGGGCAAGACGATCGTCGGCGAGTTCGCCGTGCACCTGGCCCTGGAGCAGGGCCGCAAATGCTTCTACACCACGCCGATCAAGGCGCTCTCCAACCAGAAGTTCGCCGATCTGGTCAAGCGGTACGGCGCGGACAAGGTCGGCCTGCTGACCGGCGACAACAGCGTCAACTCCGAGGCGCCGGTCGTCGTGATGACCACCGAGGTCCTGCGGAACATGCTGTACGCGGGCTCGCAATCGCTCTCCGGCCTCGGCTATGTGGTCATGGACGAGGTGCACTACCTCTCCGACCGCTTCCGTGGCGCGGTGTGGGAGGAAGTGATCATCCACCTGCCGGAGTCGGTGACTCTGGTGTCGCTGTCGGCGACCGTGTCCAACGCCGAGGAGTTCGGCGACTGGCTGGACACCGTGCGCGGCTCCACCGAGGTGATCGTCTCCGAGCACCGGCCCGTACCGCTCTGGCAGCACGTCATGGCCGGACGCAAGATGTACGACCTCTTCGAGGAGGCCACCGACCACGGGGGCCGCGGCGCCGGACGCCGTGAGGTCAACCCGGACCTGGTCCGTCTCGCCCGCCAGGAGAACCAGCAGGGGTACAACCCCCGCGACCGCCGCCGGGGCAAGATGATCCGGGAGGCCGACCGCGAGCGCGAGCGGCGTCAGCGCAGCCGGATCTGGACGCCCGGCCGGCCCGAGGTCATCGAGCGGCTGGACAACGAGGGCCTGCTGCCCGCCATCACGTTCATCTTCAGCCGGGCGGGCTGCGAGGCCGCCGTCCAGCAGTGCCTGTACGCCGGGCTCCGGCTCAACGACGAGGACAAGCGCCGGCTGGTGCGCGAGATCGTCGAGGAGCGGACGGCCTCCATCCCCGGCGAGGACCTGCACGTCCTCGGGTACTACGAGTGGCTCGAAGGGCTGGAGCGGGGCATCGCCGCGCACCACGCGGGCATGCTGCCGACCTTCAAGGAGGTCGTGGAGGAGCTGTTCGTACGGGGACTGGTGAAGGCCGTTTTCGCCACCGAGACCCTCGCGCTCGGCATCAACATGCCCGCACGCTCCGTGGTGCTGGAGAAGCTCGTCAAGTGGAACGGTGAGCAGCACGCCGACATCACCCCCGGCGAGTACACGCAGCTCACCGGCCGGGCCGGGCGGCGCGGCATCGACGTCGAGGGCCACGCGGTGGTCCTGTGGCAGCGCGGCATGGACCCGACGGCGCTGGCCGGCCTCGCGGGCACGCGTACGTATCCGCTGCGCTCCAGCTTCCGCCCCTCGTACAACATGGCCGTGAACCTGGTGCAGCAGTTCGGGCGGCACCGGTCGCGGGAGCTGCTGGAGACCTCGTTCGCCCAGTTTCAGGCCGACAAGTCGGTGGTCGGGATCTCGCGGCAGGTGCAGCGCAACGAGGAGGGCCTGGAGGGCTACAAGGAGGGCATGACCTGCCACCTCGGTGACTTCGAGGAGTACGCGCGGCTGCGCCGCGACCTCAAGGACCGGGAGACGGAGCTAGCCAAGCAGGGTGCGGCGCAGCGGCGGGCGGCGGCGGCCTCCTCGCTGGAGAAGCTGAAGCCGGGCGACGTCATTCATGTGCCGACGGGGAAGTTCGCGGGTCTTGCACTGGTGCTGGATCCGGGGCTGCCCGCCGGGCGGGCCAACGGGCACCGCGGGTTCGACCACCACGACGGGCCGCGTCCGCTGGTGCTGACCGCCGAGCGGCAGGTCAAGCGGCTGGCCTCGATGGACTTCCCGGTGCCGGTGGAGGCGCTGGACCGGATGCGGGTGCCGAAGTCCTTCAACGCACGCTCGCCGCAGTCCCGGCGCGATCTGGCCTCCGCGCTGCGGACCAAGGCCGGGCACATCGTGCCCGACCGGCACCGCAAGGGGCGGGCGCCGGCCGCCGACGACCGTGAGATCCTCCGGCTGCGGACCGAGCTGCGGGCGCACCCGTGCCACGGGTGCGACGAGCGGGAGGACCACGCGCGGTGGGCCGAGCGCTACCACCGGCTGCAGCGGGACACGCGGCAGCTGGAGCAGCGGATCGAGGGGCGGACGAACACGATCGCCCGGACCTTCGACCGGATCGTCGCGCTCCTGACCGAGCTGGACTATCTCCGCGGCAACGAGGTCACGGAGAACGGGCGGCGGCTGGCCCGGCTCTACGGGGAGCTGGATTTGCTCGCCAGTGAGTGTCTGCGGGAAGGGGTCTGGGAAGGGCTCAACCCAGCTGAACTGGCCGCGTGTGTCTCAGCGTTGGTCTTCGAGGCGCGGCAGGCCGATGACGCGGTCGCACCCAAGCTGCCGTCCGGGCCCGCCAAGGTCGCCATGGGCGAGATGGTGCGGATCTGGGGGCGGCTGGACGCGCTGGAGGAGGACTTCAAGATCAACCAGACGGAGGGGGTCGGGCAGCGTGAGCCCGATCTCGGCTTCGCCTGGGCGGTCTACATGTGGGCCTCCGGGCGCACGCTGGACGAGGTGCTGCGCGAGGCGGAGATGCCGGCGGGGGACTTCGTGCGGTGGTGCAAGCAGGTGATCGACGTGCTGGGGCAGGTGGCTGCGGCGGCTCCTCGGGAGGGGAGTGCGGGGGCGAGTTCTGTTTCCCGGAATGCGCGGAAGGCGGTTGATGCGGTGCTGCGGGGGGTTGTGGCGTACAGCTCTGTCGGCTGACGCGGGTGAGGGTGGGGCGGTGTGGGGGGTGGGCGCCTGCGGCGGGCCTGTTCCCCTACCCGCCCCTTCCCGAAACCGGGGCTCCGCCCCGGGCCCCGCTCCTCAAACGCCGGAAGGGCTGGATTTGGTGCGGCTCCTCATCGCCGCTCCGGCGCAGACCAGGCCCAGCAGTACCGTCAAGCCGCCGACGATGATGTTGTTGACGATCACTCCGGCGTCGGGGCTGCTCCCGACCACCCAGGTCGACACGATCACCCACGCACCGATCGCGCACATCGCCCAGCTCAGGCCGTACATCCGCTCCGGCATCATGGTGAAGCCGAGGGCCAGGACGGCGATCGCGATACCCATCACCAGGTTGTGCGTCACCAGGGCGGGCTGGCTGGTCGTGAAATGGAGCACCCAGGGCGAGACGGCGCAGTAGAGGCCGACGAGGAACACCGGCGCGTCCACCAGGGCCACATCGCGGCCGCCCATCACCTTGTCGTACCGTGCGCTCATTTCGGAGGCGTCGGGGTGGCCCGCCATGTCACCCCTGATGCCACTCCTGGCGTCTGAGACGTTGCTCATGAGATTTCGTCTCCTTCGGTCCTGCGGGCCCCGACGCCGTGCGGAGTGTGCGCCAGGCACCCATATGCCTATTCTGCTCTTATCTGCCCCTTATGTGCATCCTTGAGAGACATGCTGTTCAGTCGTTCCGCCAGGGACGGCGAAGGGCGGTGGGCCGCGATGTTCCGCGGCCCACCGCCCTTTGTCACGCCTCTGCGGCTACTGCCCTGCGGTTACTTCGGGGGCATCAGGACCGAGTCGACGATGTACACCGTCGCGTTGGCGGTCGGGACGTTGCCGCAGACGACCTTCGAGGCGTCGTTCACGGTGTACTCCGTGCCCGAGCCGGCCGTCGTCAGCTTGCTCTTCTCCAGGGTGTCGAAGGAGCCCTTCTCCAGCTGCTTCGGCGTCAGCTTCTCGCCCACCACGTGGTAGGTGAGGACCTTGGTGAGCTCGGCCTTGTCGGCCAGCAGCGCGTCCAGGTCGGCCTTCGGGATCTTGGCGAACGCGTCGTTGGTCGGGGCGAACACCGTGATGTTCTCGGCGCTGTTCAGCGTGTCGACCAGGCCGGCCTGCTTCACGGCGGTCACCAGCGTCGACAGCTCCGGGTTGTTCGACGCGGCCGTCGCGACCGGGTCCTTCGCCATGCCGTCGAACGAGCCCGCGCCGTCCTGCGGCACGGACGCACAGCCCGGGCCGAACGGCTTGTCCATGGTCATGGAGTCGTCGGCCGAGGCGCTCGTCGACGCGGCCGCGCTGGGGGTCGAGCCCGCCGCCGAGTCCTTGGAGGAGTCGCCCGAGGAGCAGGCGGTCAGGGCCAGCGGCAGGACGGCGGCGGTGGCCACGGCGACGGCGGTGCGACGGAAGTTGAGGGTGTTCATGGTGTTTCTCCTGGATCGAAGGTACTGAGCGGGGGAGGGGATGAGATGAATGGTGCTCAGGGGTGGCGGAGGGGAAGAGGTGGCGGCAGCGGGTGGTGCGGGGCGGCGTCCGGCGTTCCGCCGTCCGTCCCGTGGTCCGTCTCCCAGCCGCGGGAGACGGACCCGGTGCCGGAGCCGGTCGTCCGACCAGGAGCCGCCTCGCTCCTGCGGCCGGCCCGGCGCCCCTGACCGGTGGCGGCGCACCGCACGAACGGCTCCCCGGCCGTCCGGGCGGCGCTGCCGCCGCCGACCGCACCGCAGACCGGGACGGTCCGCCGGCCCGCCCCGCCCACCGCGGTGACCGGCGCCGGCCGGTGCACGTGGGGCGCGGAGGGCGAGGGGGCGGCGCACCGGGCACGGGGCCCGGTGGCCCGGCCGCCGGGCGCGGCGAACGTGGCGCGCGCCGGGCGGGACGGACGGGACCCGAGGGCCCCGTCCGTCCGCGGAGTGTTCCGATCTGCTCTCACGTAAGGGATTCGGCGCGGGGCTCCCCGCGGATTGGTCCGACGGGGGCATTCACTCGATCGAGTTAGTTCCGATCATCGACCAATCCTTCCGGCCACCTGCGACGAATGGAGTGCGAGGAGCGTCTCCGTACTGCTCCGAACAGCGCAGAAGGACCGGAGGGAGCCCGGGATGGCAGGGGAGCGGCGGCGGACAGCCGTGGTGGGGAGCGGAGTGGCGGGACTGACCGCCGCCCACGTCCTGCACAAGGCGCACGACGTCACGCTGTACGAGGCGGACGACCGTGTCGGCGGCCACGCCCACACGCATGAGCTGGCGGCGTCCGACGGCCGGGTGCACCGCGTCGACTCGGGCTTCATCGTGCACAACCGGCGGACCTACCCCCACCTGCTGCGGCTCTTCGACGAACTGGGCGTCGCCACCCAGGAGTCGGAGATGTCGATGTCCGTACGGTGCGAAGGGTGCGGCCTGGAGTACGCGGGCGCCCGCGGGCCCGCCGGACTCTTCGCCCAGCCCCGCTCGGCCCTCCGCGGCCCGTATCTGCGGATGCTCGCCGAGGTGACCCGCTTCCACCGCGCCGCCCGCGCGCTGCTGGAACTGCCGGAGAGCCCGGCCACCGACATGACGCTGGGGGAGTTCGCCCGGCGCGGCCGCTTCTCCCCGTACTTCCACGCCCACTTCCTCACCCCGATGGTCTCCGCCGTCTGGTCCTGCGACCCGGTCACCGCCCTGCGCTACCCGGCCCGCTACCTCTTCGCGTTCCTCTCCCACCACGGCATGCTCACCATCGGCGGCTCCCCGGTCTGGCGGACCGTCACCGGCGGCTCGCGCGCCTACGTCGAGCGCGTGGTCAAGCAGCTCACCGCCGTCCACACCGCGACCCCGGTCCGCGCCATCACCCGCCACCCGGACGGCGTCGAGCTCACCACCGAGGACGGCACGACCACGCCGTACGACGCCGTCGTCATCGCCACACACCCCGACCAGGCGCTCCGGCTGCTGGCCGACCCGACCGACGCCGAACGCGACACGCTCGGCGCCTTCACGTACTCCCGGAACCCGACGCTCCTGCACACCGACACCACGCTGCTGCCCCGCAGCCGGGGTGCCAGGGCCTCCTGGAACTACCTGATGCCCTCCTGCGCCGCCGACGCCGACCGGGTCACCGTCAGCTACGACATGAACCGGCTCCAGCGGCTCGACGCGCCCGAGACCTTCGTCGTCACGCTGAACGGCTCCGACCGGGTCGACTCCGATTCCGTACGGGCCCGCATGGTCTACGAACACCCCGTCTACACCCCGGAGTCGGTGTCCGCGCAGGCCCGGCTGCCCGCCCTCTCCGGGGCCGTCACCGCCTTCGCGGGGGCGTACCACGGCTGGGGCTTCCACGAGGACGGCTGCCGCTCCGGGGCCGAGGCCGCCGCCGCCCTGGGGGTGACGTGGTGAGCGGGGCCGCCTTGTATCCGTGCACCATCACGCACGTACGGACCAAGCCAAGCACGTACGCGCTGCGGCACCGGACCTACCTGTGGCTCATCGACCCGGACGCCCCGCCCCGGCTGCCGCGCGCCCTGCGGCCGCTGGCCCGGTTCGAGGCACGGGACCACTTCGGCGGGACCGCGCCCACCATCCGGGCCGGGCTGAGCCGGTTCCTGGAAGCCCGTGGGGTGGACCTCGCCGACGGCGCCGTCACCATGCTCACCCAGGCCCGGGTCCTCGGCCATGTCTTCAACCCGCTCACCGTCTACTGGTGCCGCCGCGCCGACGGCTCCCCGCTCTGTGTCGTGGCCGAGGTGCACAACACGTACGGGGAGCGGCACGGCTATCTGCTGCACCCGGACGGCGAGCACCGGGCCACGACCGGCAAGGAGTTCTACGTCTCGCCGTTCTTCCCCGTCGACGGCGGGTACCGGATGCGGCTGCCCGAACCGGGTGAGCGGCTCGATCTGAGCGTCCATCTGGAGCGCGAGGGCGGGCGTCCGTTCACCGCGACCGTACGGGGCACCCGCCGCCGGGCCACCCCCCGGGCGCTGGTCCGCCTCGCCCTGCGCCACCCCTTCTCCACCGTCGCCGTCTCCCTCGCCATCCGGCTGCACGGCATCCGGCTCTACCTGCGCGGCCTCCCCGTGCAGCCCCGTCCCCAGCACCGCCCACAGGAAGGCATGCAGTGACCGCGCCCACCCACCAGCTGCCGGCAGACCGGACCCCCGACCCGGCAGCGCCCGTCCCCGCGCAGAGGGGCCACGACCATGGACCGGCCGGCCGGGCGGACCAGCGGCCCCCCGCGACCGACCCCGAGCGCTGGCCCGACGTCGTGGCCCGGCCCCGCGCCTCGCGCGCCCGGACCGCCGTCGCGGAACGCATCGTCCGCCGCGCGCTCGCGAAGCTCCCCCTGCGCGCCCGGCTCGGCGGCGTGGAGGCCATCGGCCTCGGCGGACCGCTCATGGACATCCGCGACCCCGGCGCCTTCTTCGGCCGGATCGGCGCGAGCGGGCTCATCGGCTTCGGCGAGTCCTACATGGCCGGTGAGTGGGACGCTCCCGACATGGTCGCCGTCCTCACCGTCCTCGCCGACAACGCCGCCGAACTGGTCCCCGCCCCGCTGCAACGGCTGCGCTCCCTGTGGGCGTTGCGCAAGCCCGAGGCGCAGCTCAACACCCCCGAGGGCTCGCGGGAGAACATCAGCCACCACTACGACCTCTCCAACGACCTCTTCGCCCTCTTCCTGGACGAAACGCTCTCCTACTCCTCCGCCGTCTTCCGCGGCTTCCCCGCCGAGCAGGCCCTGCTGCCCGCCGCCCAGCACCGCAAGATCGACCGGCTGCTGGACACCGCCGGGGTCCGCGAGGGGACCCGGCTCCTGGAGATCGGCACCGGCTGGGGCGAACTCGCCATCCGGGCCGCCGCCCGGGGCGCCCGGGTCACCACCGTCACCCTCTCCGCCGAACAGCGTGAGCTGGCCCGTACGCGCATCCGCGAAGCCGGGTTCGCCGACCGGGTCGAGGTCCGGCTCTGCGACTACCGGCAGGTCACCGGCGACTACGACGCCATCGTCAGCGTCGAGATGATCGAGGCGGTCGGCGAGGAGTTCTGGCCCGTCTACTTCCGGACCCTGGACCGGCTGCTCGCCCCCGGCGGCCGGATCGCCCTCCAGGCCATCACCATGCCGGACGACCGGCTGCGCGCCAGCCGCTCCACGTACACCTGGATCCACAAGTACATCTTCCCGGGCGGACTGCTGCCCTCCACCGAGGCCATCGAACGGGTCACCACCGAGCACACCCGGCTGCGGACCGCCCAGCGCATCGGCTACGGCGCGCACTACGCCGAGACGCTCCGCCTCTGGCGCGAACGGTTCACCGAGCGCTCCGCCGAGGTCGACGCCCTCGGCTTCGACGCCGTCTTCCGCCGTATGTGGACCTTCTACCTGGCCTACTCGGAGGCGGGCTTCCGCTCCGGCTACCTCGATGTGCAGCAGCTGCTGCTGACCCGTGAACCGAACCAGCAGGAGACCCCGTGACCACCACCGCCAGCAGGCCGCCCGCGAAGACCTCCGCCCGCCGCACCCCCACCGGCGCCGCCCAGCGCCTCGAACCCCTGGCCGAGCGGCTGCTCGGCGGCGGGCTGCCGGTCCGGGTCCGGATGTGGGACGGCAGCGAGGCCGGGCCCGAGGACGCCCCCACGGTCCATGTACGCTCCCGGCGCGCCCTGCGCCGCCTGCTCTGGGAGCCGGGCGAACTCGGCCTGGCGGAGGCGTACATCACCGGCGAGATCGACCTCGACGAAGACCTCGGCGACGGGCTGCGCGCCATGCGCCGCGCGATGGAAGAACGCGGTCTCACCCCGCCCGCGCCCTCCCTCGCCGACCGCCTCAGCGCCGCGGGCACCGCCCTGCGCCTCGGCGCCGTAGGACCCCGCCCGCCGGTCCCGGCGGCCCGGGCCGGGCTGCGCGGGGCGCTGCACAGCAAGGCCCGGGACCGGGCGGCGATCAGCCACCACTACGACCTGTCCAACGCCTTCTACGCGCTGCTCCTCGACGAGACCATGGCGTACTCCTGCGGCTACTGGACCAGCGACGCCCCCGGCTACGGCCCCGCCGACGCCCAGCGCGACAAGCTGGAGCTGATCTGCCGCAAGCTCGGACTGCGGCCCGGTGCACGCCTGCTGGACATCGGCTGCGGCTGGGGCTCGCTGACCCTCCACGCGGCCCAGCACCACGGTGTCCGGGTCACCGCCGTCACGCTCGCCGCCGAACAGGCCGCGTACGTACGGGAGCAGGTGACGGCACGCGGTCTGGAGGAGCTCGTCGAGGTCCTCAACATCGATTACCGGGACATCGCGGAGCGGCCGGAGACCCGGGGCACGTACGACGCCGTCTCCACCATCGAGATGGGCGAGCACGTCGGGGACGCCGAGTACCCCGCCTTCACCCGCATCCTGCACGACTCGCTGCGGCCCCAGGGCCGGGTGCTGGTCCAGCAGATGTCGCGCGGGGCCGACGCCCCGGGCGGCGGCGCGTTCATCGAGTCGTACATCGCCCCGGACATGCACATGCGGCCGGTCGGGGAGACCGTCGGTCTGCTGGAGGGCTCCGGGCTCGAGGTGCGGGATGTGGAAGCGCTGCGCGAGCACTACGTCCTGACCGTGGACGCCTGGCGGCGGACGCTGGAGGAGCGGTGGGCGGAGTTCGTCGCGCTGGTGGGGGAGGAGACCGCGCGCGTCTGGCGGCTCTATCTTGTCGGCGGCGCGCTCGCGTTCGAGGAGCGGCGCATGGGCGTCGACCAGATCCTGTGCGTACGGCCCGACCGGGCGGGCAAGGCCGCGATGGAGCCCACCCGGGCCGGCTGGTACGGAGCGGGCCGGTGAGCGGTTTCGACTGGGCCGCGTTCGCGAGCGGGCTAGCGGGCGCGGCCGGCGCCGCCCTCGCCGTCATGCTGGCCACCTTCGCCGTCGCCCTCAAGAAGGGCGTCCACCGCATCGTGGACGTCGCCTGGGGCCTCGGCTTCGCCGCCGTCGCCCTTGTCTCGTACGGCCTGTCGGCCGGGGACGGGGACTCCACGCGGCGACTCGTGGTGACCGTCCTGACCGTGGTCTGGGGCCTGCGGCTCGCCGTCCACATCGGGCGGCGCGGGCGCGGCCACGGGGAGGACCCGCGCTACGAGAAGATGCTGGCCAAGGCCCCCGGCAACCCCCAGCTCTACGCCCTGCGCAAGGTCTACCTCCTCCAGGGCGCGCTGGTCTGGCTGATCTCGCTGCCGGTCCAGGCCGCGCACCATCTGACCGGGCCTCTGGTGTGGTGGGCCTGGGCGGGTGCGGTCCTGTGGGCGGTCGGGCTCGCCTTCGAGGCGATCGGGGACCACCAGCTCGCCCGGTTCAAGGCCGACCCCGCCAACAAGGGGAAGATCATGGACCGGGGGCTGTGGTCGTGGACCCGGCACCCGAACTACTTCGGTGACTTCTGCGTCTGGTGGGGCCTGTTCCTCTTCGTCTGCCAGGCACCCGCTGCCGCCGCCGCGACGGTCGTGGCCCCGCTGGTGATGACGTTCCTGCTGACCAAGGGGAGCGGGGCGGCCCTGCTGGAGCGCCATATGGCCGACCGCCCTGGGTTCGCCGAGTACCAGGCCCGTACCAGCGGGTTCTTCCCCCGGCCGCCGCGGCGCGGCTGACCTCTACCGAGGGCCTGTACGCGCTCCCGCGTCCAGGCCCTCACTCCAGCCCGCGCGCCTTCTCGAACCGTGCCCGCGCCTCGCCCAGGTCCACCACCGGCTCCGGATAGTCCAGCGTGTCCTTCACCTTCCACGGCTCGTGGACCGCGGACCCCTTCACCTCCGCCAGCTCCGGCACCCACCGTCGTACGTAATCGCCGCGCGGGTCGTAGCGCTTGGCCTGGGTCACCGGGTTGAGCACCCGGTTGGGCCGGGTGTCCGTCCCCGTGCCCGCGACCCACTGCCAGTTGAGCTGGTTGTTCGCGATGTCGCCGTCGACCAGCAGCTCCAGGAAGTGCCGGGCGCCGACGCGCCAGTCCACGTACAGCGTCTTGGTGAGGAAGCTCGCGGCGAGCAGCCGGCCCCGGTTGTGCATCCACCCCTCGTGCGCCAGCTGCCGCATCGCCGCGTCCACCACGGGGTAGCCGGTGTGCCCGGTCTTCCAGGCGGTGATCTCGTCCTCGTCGGAGCGCCAGCGGTCCTGTCGCGGCCGGTAGTCGGACCAGGAGGCGTCGTGGCGGGCCGCGAGGACCTGGTGGTGGAAGTCGCGCCAGGCCAGCTGCCGGACGAAGGCGTCGCCGCCGGGTCCGCCCTTCTCCTGGGCCCGGGTGGTCAGTTCGGCGGCGGAGACCGTACCGAAGTGGAGGTGCGGGGAGAGCCGGGAGGTGGCGTCCCCGGCGAGGTCGTCGTGGCCGTCGGCGTAGTCGCCCATGTCGTCCTTCAGCCAGGACGTCACCAGCTTGCGGCCGGCCTGCTCGCCGCCCTCGGCCAGGCCGGGCGAGACGTTCTTGACGTCGTCCCGGGCCGGGAGCGGGTCGGAGGCGAGCTCGCCGTCCGGCAGCCGGACCGTGCGGGGTGCGGTCAGTGTGCCCCGTACCCCCGCCGCCTCCCAACGGCGGAAGTACGGGGTGAACACCGCGAAGTGGTCCTTGCCCGCCGGGACCACCCGGCCCGGAGCGAGCGCGGTGACCACCGCGTCATGGATGCGCAGCTCACAGCCGCTGTCCGCCAGGGCGGTACGCAACTGCTCCTCGCGCCGGGCCGCGTACCCGCTCACCCCGGCGGCCATGTGCACCGCCCCCGCCCCGGTCTCCTCGACCAGCCGGCGGACCTCCTTGGCCACCGTGCCCGTACGGACGATGAGGCGGCCGCCCCGTTTCCGCAGCCCGGCGTCCAGGTCCGCCAGGCAGTCGGCGAGGAAGGCGAGCTTGTTGGGGGCGTCGAACCCGGCCCGGTGGACGCCGTCGTCCCGGACGAAGAGCGGGACGACCCGGTCCGCGTCCCGCAGGGCGGAACGCAGCACCGGGTTGTCGTGCAGACGCAGATCGGAGGTGAGCAGCACCACCGCGACGTTCATGGAACGCATGCTCCTTGCAGAGGGGGGTAAGCGAGCGGTCAGGCGGTCGGGAAGTCCATCAGGGCCACCGGGTCGGATGTCGGTTCGGCCGATCCGCCCGCCGGTTCGACCGTGATGCCCATACCGGTCGCCCGGTCCACGGGCCCGTCCAGCAGCACCGCGTCATCGCTCGCCGCGGGATCCATCAGACCGGCCGAACGCATCGTGCCCTCGTCGTTGAACCAGATCTGGTAGACCTTGCCGCTCGGTGGCCGCTCCATCCCCGAGGCGAGGAACACCGCCCGGTTCTCCTGCTGCGAGACGACGACGGTGCCGCGAGCGCCGCCGGTCAGCTCGCCGGAGCTGGTCTTCGCGTCCGGCGCGGAGAGCACCTGGGCCAGCTGCTCGTTCTGCCGCTGGGCCTGGTTCGCCTCCTGGCGGGCGTCCTGCGCCACCTGGTTCTGCCACACCGCCACTCCGCCGAAGGCGGCCGCCGCCGCGATGCAGGCGGCCAGTGCGTAGGTGGTCCAGCGGCCGGTGCGGGCACCGCCGCCCGTACGTCCTGGTCTGCCGTGCGACGGAACCTCCTGGCGTACGGTCGTGATCTCCCGCAGGACCCTCTCGCGCAGCTCGCGCGGCGGGCTCTCGGCCACGGCGAGACCGAGCCGGGCGGCCGTGGCCGACAGCTCCCGCACCTCCTGGGTGCAGGCCTCGCAGTCGCTCAGATGCCGCTCGAACTCGCGGCGCTCGTCGTCCGGCAGCGCATGCAGGGCATAGGCCCCGGTCAGCGTGTGCAGATCGGCCGTGGTCATGCGCTCACCCCCAGGCAGTCGCGCAGCCGGATGAGGCCGTCGCGGAGTCGTGTCTTGATGGTGCCCAGCGGCACGGTGAGGAGTTCCGCCACCTCACGGTAGGTCAGGCCCCGGTAGTAGGCCAGGGTGACGGACTGCCGCTGGAGTTCGGACAGCGTCCGCAGACAGCGGCGGACCTGCTCTCTCTCCAGCCGTGTCTCCACCTGTTCGGATACCTCGTCGAAGGCGGGTGTGCGGTCCAGGAGCGCCGCCTTGTGCTCCCGCGCTGCCGATGCCTCCGCCGAGCGGACCCGGTCGACGGCCCGGTGGTGGGCGAGGGTCAGCACCCAGTTCATCGCGCTGCCCCGGGAGGACTGGAAGCGCGGGGCGGTACGCCACACCTCGACCAGGACCTCCTGGGCGACCTCCTCCGACTGGGCCGGGTCGCGCAGGACACTGCGTACGAGGCCGAGCACGGGCCCGGAGACCGCGTCGTACACCTTGGCGAATGCCTCCTGGTCCCCGCGCGCGACCATCACCAGGAGCTCCTGGAGGTCGGGCCCTGGCGTGGGCACCCCGCTGATCTGTACGGCTTCGTTCACGCGGGTTTCCTCCCGGGACGTCATCGGTTCCAGGAGTGATTCGGAGCCGGTGGCCGTGCGGATTGGTCCAGTGCCCGCGATCTTTCCAGAACCGGTCCCGCCCGGCCGGGCGACGCAGCGGCGCGATTCAGCCCTCTTGCTCCCGCGACTGGTCCGCGCCCCGCCGGACGGCGCCCTGCCGGACGGCGCGCAGGGCGAGGAAGACCAGCAGCCCGAACGGCGAGAGCAGGATCGTGAACACGAGCAGCGGACCCATCAGCCAGGGGGAGAGCCCCAGCTTCCGGCTCTGGAGGAACATCCACTGGCCGACCAGCAGGTCCCAGGCGATCACCTGCGCCCACAGGGCTCCGGCGCCCTCGGCCAGCGCCGCCAGCTCCCGGAACGTGTCGATGTCCGGGCTGCTCACCGCCGTCCAGAGCTCCGGGAAGACCTGAACGGCCAGGACGGTGTAGACGGCGAGGAGCGGCAGGACCGTGAGTGGTGAGGAGGCGATCCGGGTGGTGAGGGACCAGGTGGGAGCGAAGATCATCAGCAGCCAGAAGGGGGCGGCCAGATAGAACGTGATCTCGAAGAGGGTGCCGGTCATGCCGTGAACTCCTTGCTGTCGGAAGCCGGTTCGGTCTCTGTGCGTACGGATTCGGGTTCGGGCGCGGTGCGCAGCGCCGCCCACACCCCGGCGGCCACCGCCGCCAGGAGCACGCCGGCGGCCATGAGCGTGGGCGCGTCCGGGTGGACCAGGGGCTGACCCCGTAGGGCCTGCCAGGTGGTCAGCGCGACGAGGCCGGCGTATCCGGCGGTCGCCACCCGTATGAGCCGCAGCCGCACCCGTGCGTCGCCCAGCCGGGCGATCCGGGGCGCGAGCAGCACCAGGGCGATCAGGAACAGCGGGATCAGCTGGAGCGCGTGCATGCCCACGAAGTGCGGGATCCGCAGGTCGCCGCCGGTCGTGGACCAGCCGGTCAGCGCCATCGCGGGCCCGCCGTCCGGCACGCCGACGGAGTGGGCGCCGATCACGTCGGCGGTGTCCAGGTTCCCGGCGGCCCGCTGCTCCGCGGTCGGCTGCGCCATCAGGAAGCCGAGCCCCGCGCCCACCAGGGCGATCAGCACACCGCCCTGGATCGCCCAGGCCGTCGCCCGGTCGGCGAGCCGGGTGCGCAGCAGCAGGACGGCGATGACCAGGGTGGCCGCCCACAGGACGACGATGGTGAGCCCCATCACCGTGTACAGGCTCGCGTCGAACGGGGTCTCGGCGTTGAAGTGGCTGCGCTTCCCCCGGATGACCTGCCCGGTGATGATCACCATCTCGACGAGGCTCGTGAGGACGACCACGTTCCCCGCCCACCAGCCGGTCCGGCGCCCCCAGGTCGTCTGCGCGAGCATCCAGGCCAGCGTCAGGCCGTAGGCGGCGAAGGAGACGAAGAACTTGAACGGCTTCGCCCAGATCGGGGCGCCCACCAGGACCCGGTCGTCGACCGCGAGGCCGACGGCGGAGACGAGGGCCCACAGGGCCATCACGGCGGAGAAGACGACTAACGGGCGATGCCAGGAACGCCACGACGACATGGAAGACCCCCTGAGACGACTGTATGGATAGTGGCGCTTACCGCTATCCGGTAGGGGCACTATCTATGATGGCGATCTGATCTGGCAAGGGCGGAAAGGCGAACACGCGGTGCGCATCGGCGAGTTGAGTCGTAGGTCCGGGGTTCCGGTACCGACGATCAAGTTCTATGTACGGGAACGACTCCTGCCGGCGGGGGAGCTGACGAGCCCCAACCAGGCGGACTACGGCCCCGGACATGAACGGCGGCTGCGCCTGATCCGGGTCCTGCTGGAGGTGGGCGGCCTCTCGCTCGCGGCCATCGGCGAGGTCCTGGAGGCGGCGGACGACCCTGAGCAGCCGGTGATCAAGGTGCTCGGCCGGGCGTCGGAGGGAGTCCCTCCGCTCGGTGAGGGCGAGGCCGGGCCGGAGCTGGAGCAGGCCCGGGAGGAGGTGGCCGAGCTGCTGCTGCGGCGCGGCTGGCAGATCGAGGAGGGGGCCACGGCCGCCGAGTCGCTGGCCGGGGTGATCGCCGCACTGCGCCGGGTCGGGCACGGCGGATTCGCCGAACTGATGGACGTCTACGCGGACGCGGCCGAGTCGGTCGCCCGCGCCGACCTCGACTACGTACAGCGTCGGGTGGCCCGTGAGGAGCTGGTGGAGAGCGTGGTCGTCGGCACGGTCCTGGGCGAGGCGATGTTCGGCGCGCTGCGCAGGCTGGCGCACGAGGATGTGTCGGTCCAGCGCTACGAGTCACGGGTGGCCGGCGGAGGTGCTCCCCCGGGCGCCTGACCTCGCCCCCCGCTGCCGACTGCGGTGGCGGCCCCGCAGGCACGCGCCGACCCCGCCCGCCGGGAAAAGAAACGGCGGACGGGGTCGGGTGCGGTCCTGACGGAAGGCTTCGGGGGGCTTCGGAAGGCTTTACGCGGCCGCTGCCGGGCCCTCCTGCTCGCGCTCCACCTGCTCGTTCCACTCGCGCTTGACCGCGCGCCAGGCGTCGTCGTTCTGGCCCAGGCGCCAGTAGCCGGAGATCGACAGCTGGGCGAGCGGGATCTGCCGCTCCACGCGCAGGTAGCGGCGGATCTCCTTCACGAAGGCCGCCTCCCCGTGCACGAACGCCTGGACCTCGCCCTCGGGGAAGTCCAGCTCCTTCACCGCGGCGGTCAGCAGCTCGCCGACCGGCCGGTCGCCGCGGTGCAGCCAGGTCACGGCCACCCCGTCGGGCGTCACGATCTTCTGCTCCTCGGAGGCGTCCGGCACCTCGACGAACGCGTGCACCAGGGCGCCCGCCGGCATCTGCTCCAGCGACGCGGCGATCGCCGGGAGGGCGCTCTCGTCGCCGGCCAGGAGGTGCCAGCCGGCCGAGGCCTGCGGCCCGTAACCGCCGCCGGGGCCGAGGAAGGTGACCTGCTCGCCCACCTGGGCGCGCTGCGCCCACGGTCCGGCGAGGCCCTCGTCGCCGTGGACGACGAAGTCGACGGCCATCTCCCGGGCCACCGGGTCCCAGGAGCGGATCGTGTACGTACGGGTCGTGGGCCACAGCTCGCGCGGGTGGCTCTCACGGATGGCGGCGATGTCGAACGGGTGCGCGTAGTCGGCGCCCTCGGGCGCGAAGCACAGTTTGATGTAGTGGTCGGTGAAGCCGTCCAGGGAGAAGTCGGCGAGCCCCTCGCCGCCGAGGACCACGCGCACCATGTGCGGGGTGATCTGCTCGGTGCGCACGACCTGCGCCCCCTGGGCCTTGGGTCCTTGCCGGGCCGGCCGCTCTGCCACGAGGTACTCCCTGGGTTGTGACGTACGGGCCCGCTCGTCGGTGGACGGGTGCGTGCGGCGTACGTATCGGCGCCCGGGGCAGGACACCTCCGGCCCCGATGACTTAGGTATGCCTAAGTTAACACCTCAGGCCTGGAGTGTGGTGAGAAGCCGCTGAAGCGCCCCGCCCAGCCCCCACTGCTCGGCAAGCGCTTCCAGCGCGGCCGGGTCGCGCGGCTCGCGCGGCAGCGCCGGGTCGAAATCGGGCAGCGGCACGTCCTGGGCCACCCGCACGACCTTCGGCGCAACCGCCACGTAGTCCCGCGCCTCGTCCAGCCGCTTGCGCTGCGAGGGGGTGAGCTTCGCCTTGGGGTCGTCCACCGCCGCCATGATCCCGGCCAGGTCCCCGTACGCGTCCAGCAGCTTCGCCGCCGTCTTCTCGCCGATGCCGGGCACGCCCGGGAGCCCGTCGCTCGGGTCGCCGCGGAGGAGGGCCAGGTCCACATAGCCCGCGCCGTCCACCCCGTACTTCTCGCGGAGCCACGCCTCGTCGGTCATCTGGAGCGTGCCGACGCCCTTGAGGGGATAGAGCACCCGCACCTGCCGGGCGTCGTCGACCAGCTGATAGAGGTCGCGGTCGCCGGTCACGATGTCCACGGGCCCGGTCGCCCGGGCGGTGAGCGTGCCGATCACGTCGTCCGCCTCGTACGGCGTGACGCCGACGCGGGCGATCCCGAGCGCTGCCAGCACGTCCTCGATGATCGGGACCTGCGGGGAGAGCGTGTCGGGGATCTCCTCCTCGTCGGTCTGCCCCGCGGGCGTCTCGACGGCCACCCGGTGCGCCTTGTACGTCGGGATCAGGTCCACCCGCCACTGCGGACGCCAGTCGTTGTCCCAGCAGGCGACCAGCTCGTCCGGCCGGTGGTCCTGCACCAGGCGGGCGATGAAGTCGAGGAGGCCGCGCGCGGCGTTGACCGGGGTCCCGTCCGGCGCGCGCACCGAGTCGGGGACGCCGAAATAGGCGCGGAAGTAGAGGGAGGCGGTGTCGAGGAGCATCAGGCGTCGCGTCACGGAACCGATGATGCCCCACACCACTGACAGTCGCCGTCGATGGCTCCCGGTGACCGGAAAACGCCCAGGTCAGTGACCTGGATCACGGTTGCGTTTGGCCTGTGTAAGGACGGGCAGGCGCGGCACCGGAGCGGACCACGTCGCATTTTCAACTGGTGCACGTGCCATGCGGACCGAACCCGCACCGCTCCACGGTCTGCCGGCGGGGGTGGCAGACCGTTTTTCAGTTCAACCCGTGAGGTGTATGTGTCCAGGCTGCAAGCCGAGAACTTGTACAAAGTGTTCGGCCGACGACCCGATCAAGCCGTGCGAAAGCTCGAAAGCGGCACCGACCGCGACGAGCTCCGCGCCGACGGAACGACCGCAGCGGTGATCGACGCCTCCTTCACGGTGGAGCCGGGCCAGATCTTCGTCGTGATGGGCCTGTCCGGCTCGGGCAAGTCCACGCTGCTCCGGATGCTCAACGGGCTGCTCGAACCCACCGCCGGACGCGTGCTCTTCGACGACCAGGACCTCACCGCCCTGAGCCCCCGCGATCTGCGGAACGTACGCTCCACGAAGATCAGCATGGTCTTCCAGCACTTCGCGCTCTTCCCCCACCGCAGCGTCCTGGACAACGCCGCGTACGGCCTGGAGGTCCAGGGTGTACCCCGCTCCGAGCGGATCAGGCGTGCCACCGAGGCCCTGGAGCTGACCGGCCTCGCCGGCTGGGAGAACTCCTGGCCCGACGAGCTCTCCGGCGGAATGCAGCAGCGCGTCGGCCTCGCCCGCGCGCTGGCCACCGACGCCGACCTGCTCCTCATGGACGAGTCCTTCAGCGCGCTCGACCCGCTGATCCGGCGCGACATGCAGGACCAGCTCCTGGAGCTCCAGAAGCGGCTGAAGAAGACCATCGTCTTCATCACCCATGACCTCAACGAGGCCATGCGCCTGGGCGACCGGATCGCCGTGATGCGCGACGGCAGGATCGTCCAGCTCGGCACCGCCGAGGACATCCTCGTCACCCCGGCCAACGACTACGTCGCCTCCTTCACCCAGGACGTCGACCGTTCCCGGGTCCTCACCGCGGGCGCCATCATGGCCGAGCCGCACACCGTCATGGGCTCCACCACGACCGACGGCAAGGAGCTGCGCACCCCGCAGGACGTCCTCGCCGCGGCCCCCGCCACGGTCTCGGAGTCCACGCCGATCATCGAGCTGTTCACCCCCTGCTCGCAGAGCGCGGACCCGGTGGCCGTCACCGACGACAAGGGCAAGCTCGTCGGCGTCGTCCCCAGCTCCCGGCTGCTGGCCGTGCTCGGCGACCCGATGACACCCACCGAGGGCCTCAAGGACTCCGGGACATCCAAGGACTCCGGGGCACCGCACAAGACGCCCTCCGACAACGATGCCGTGAAGAAGGTGGCCAGTGTTTAGGCTCCCTCTCGGTGAATGGGTCGACTCCGCCGTCGACTGGCTCCAGACCCACCTCGCCTGGCTGTTCGACGCGATCAGCTCTCTCGTCGGCTCCATGTTCGACGGCATAGCCGCCGTGCTGTCCGCTCCCCACCCGCTCCTCTTCGCGGGCATCGTCGCGATCATCGCCTGGTGGCTGCGCGGTCTGCCGGCCGCTCTGCTGGCCTTCGTCGGATTCGCCCTCATCGACTCCGTCGAGCTGTGGGCCGAGGCGATGGACACCCTCACCCTGGTGCTCGTCGCCACCCTCGTCACGCTGCTCATCGCCGTACCGCTCGGCATCTGGGCCTCCCGGTCCAGGACCGTCAGCGCCGTGGTCCGGCCGGTCCTCGACTTCATGCAGACCATGCCCGCCATGGTCTACCTGATCCCCGGCGTCATCTTCTTCGGCGTCGGTGTGGTCCCCGGCATCATCGCCACCATCATCTTCGCGCTGCCCCCGGGCGTCCGGATGACCGAACTCGGCATCCGCCAGGTCGACGGCGAACTCGTCGAGGCGGCCGAGGCCTTCGGCACCACCTCGCGCAACACCCTGCTGCGCATTCAGCTGCCGCTCGCCCTGCCCACGATCATGGCGGGCATCAACCAGGTCATCATGCTGGGCCTGTCCATGGTCGTCATCGCGGGTATGGTCGGCGGCGGCGGCCTCGGTGGCTCCGTCTACCGCGCCATCGGCAACATCGACGTCGGCCTCGGCTTCGAGGCGGGCATCTCCATCGTCATCCTCGCCATGTACCTGGACCGGATGACCGGCGCGCTCGGCCGCGAGGTCTCCCCGCTCGGCCGCCGCGCCGCCGCCAAGGCGCAGGCGTCCGTCGAGGGCTGGAAGATCTGGGCCTACCGCCCGCAGCCCGTCGTCGCGGTCGCCGGCATCGTGGCCCTCGCGCTCGTCGCGGGCGGCATGGGCATCTTCGGCGACTCCGCCAAGAACACCGCCTCCGGCGCGGACGCCAAGGTCGGCGACGGCAAGAAGATCTCCATCGGCTACATCCCGTGGGACGAGGGCATCGCCTCCACCTTCCTCTGGAAGGAGATGCTGGAACAGCGCGGCTACGAGGTCGACGTCAAGCAGTACGAGGCCGGCGCGCTCTACACCGGCATGGCCAACGGCCAGATCGACTTCCAGACCGACTCCTGGCTCCCCACCACCCACGCCAGCTACTGGAAGAAGTACCAGGACCGCCTGGAGGACATGGGCGCCTGGTACGCCCCCACCTCGCTGGAGCTCGCGGTCCCCGCGTACATGAAGGACGTCAAGTCCATGGAGGACTTGAAGGGGCGCGCCTCCGAGTTCAAGGGCCGGATCGTCGGCATCGAGCCGAGCGCCGGTGAGATGGGCCTGCTCAAGGACAAGCTCCTGCCGGGCTACGGCCTCGACAAGGAGTACAAGCTCATCGACGGCTCCACGCCGTCCATGCTGGCCGAGCTGAAGCGCGCGTACGCCAAGAAGGAACCGATCGTCGTTCCGCTCTGGTCGCCGCACTGGGCGTACAACGACTTCGACCTCACCAAGCTCAAGGACCCCAAGGGTCTCTGGGGCAAGGGCGACGGCATCCACACCCTGGCGCGCAAGGGCTTCACCGAGGAGAACCCCACGGTCGCCAAGTGGCTCAAGGACTTCAAGATGAGCGAGGAGCAGCTCACCAGCCTTGAAGCCGAGATCCAGAAGAGCGGCTCCGGCAAGGAGCAGGAGGCCGTCCGCACCTGGCTGAAGGCCAACCCGGGCGTCGCCGACAAGTGGTCGCCCGCCCCGAAGGGCGCCCAGGCGGCCGGCGGTGACGACGAGCGCAAGCGCCCGGTCGAGGTGGCCTGGTTCCCCTGGGAGGAGGACATCGCCGCCACGTACCTGTGGAAGGCGGTCCTGGAGGAGC
The DNA here is from genome assembly GCF_000718135.1 of Streptomyces cyaneofuscatus. GTDB lineage: Bacteria > Actinomycetota > Actinomycetes > Streptomycetales > Streptomycetaceae > Streptomyces > Streptomyces cyaneofuscatus. The sequence continues at coordinate 248,048 of NZ_JOEM01000016.1, forward strand.
GCGGCTACAAGATCAACCTCAAGCAGTTCGAGGTCGGTCCGATGTACGCCGCCATGTCGCGCGGCCAGATCGACGTGCAGTTCGACGGCTGGCTGCCGTACACCCAGAAGAATTACTGGGACAAGTACGGCGACAAGCTGAGCAACCTCGGCTCCTGGTACGGGCCGACCTCCATCGAGGTCGCTGTCCCCGACTACGTCAAGGACGTCAAGAGCATCGAGGACCTCAAGGGCAAGGGCTCCGACTTCAAGGGCCGGATCGTCGGCATCGAGCCCGGCACCGCCACCATGGAGAACCTCAAGACGAACGTCCTGCCGAGTTACGGCCTGGACAAGGAGTACAAGGTCCTGGACTCCTCCACGCCCGGCATGCTCGCCGAGCTGAAGAGGGCGTACGCCAAGAAGGAGCCCATCGCCGTCCTGCTCTGGACGCCGCACTGGGCGTACAACGAGTACGGCATGACGAAGCTGAAGGACCCGAAGAAGGCGTTCGGTGACGGCGACCGGCTGCACACCATCGCCTCCAAGGAGTTCCCGAAGCAGTACCCGCAGCTGACCAAGTGGTTCAAGGACTTCGAGCTGAGCGAGAAGCAGCTCGGCGGCCTGGAGAACGAGATCCAGAAGCGCGGCGCGGGTCACGAGGAGGAAGCCGTGAAGGCCTGGATGGACGAAAATCCGGGCATCGCGGACACCATGGCACCCCAGTAGGGGTTCCAGGGGAGAAAAAGCGCAGGTGAGGGGTGGGTGCCGCCGTCGGGCGGGGCCCACCCCTTCCGGCTGTCCGGGGGCCGATTACCGGACGTCTCGCGCAACCATGTGCGTAAGGTGCTGGCAGCCGGGAGGATGGCTGAGGTGGGAGGGAGCCCGGACATGGACGACAAGGACACACCGCGGGTGGGTGCCGCGGTCCGCCGTCGGCGCCGCACCCTGGGCCTCACGCTGGCCGCGGTCGCCGAGCGCAGCGGGCTCTCCGTGCCCTTCCTCAGCCAGATCGAGAACGAGCGCGCCCGCCCCAGCGCCCGCTCCCTCGACCGGGTCGCCGAGGCCCTGGAGACCACCACCTCACGGCTGCGGGCCGCCGCCGACTCGGCACGCGCGGTCGATGTCGTACGAGGTGAGGAGGGCGACGGCGTACGCCGGGTGGTGCGCGGGCGCCACCAGCTCAGCGCCCTGGAGTTCACCGGCGAGCAGGACCTCGGGCGCGAGTTCCAGCACCGCAACGACGAGCTGATGTACGTCGTCGAGGGCGCCGCCGAGGTCGAGGCCGAGGGCCAGGCGTACCGGCTGGAGCGCGGCGACACCCTGTTCCTCTCCGGCGGCGTACGGCACCGCTGGCGGGCCACCCGGCCCGGCACCCGGCTGCTGCTCGTCGCGGTGGCGGAGCACATCGACGCGACGTACGACTCGCGCCGCTGAGGGCCGGGGGAGTGGTGGTGCCGATGCGTGTCGTCTCTCTGGTCCCCTCCCTCACCGAGGCGGTCGCCACCACCGCCCCCGGGCTGCTCGTCGGCGTCACCGACTGGTGCACGCACCCCGAAGGCCTCACCGCCGCCCGGATCGGCGGCACGAAGAACCCGGACGTGGCCGCGATCACGGCCCTCGCACCGGACCTGGTCATCGCCAACGAGGAGGAGAACCGCGCCCCCGACCTCGCCGCGCTCCGGGAGGCCGGGCTCGACGTCCTCGTCACCGAGATCCGCACCCTGGACCAGGCCTTCACCGAGCTGGACCGGGTCCTCACCACCGGCTGCGGCCTGACCCGCCCCCGCTGGCTCGACGAGGCCGAGGAGGCCTGGGCGGAGCTCCCCGCCCCCTCCGCGAGCCCGCGCCCCGCCGTCGTACCGATCTGGCGCCGCCCCTGGATGGTGCTCGGCCGCGACACCTTCGCCGGTGACCTGCTGGCCCGCTTCGGGGTGCGCAACGTGTACGCGGACCACGCCGACCGCTACCCGCGCATCCCGCTCGACGAGCTGAACGCGTCCGGCGCCGAGCTGGTCGTGCTGCCCGACGAGCCCTACCGCTTCACCGCCGACGACGGGCCCGAGGCCTTCCCCGGCCTGCCCGCCGCCCTCGTCGACGGCCGCCTGCTCACCTGGTACGGGCCGTCGCTGCTCCAGGCGGCACGGGAGCTGCCGTCAGCGCTCCGCTGACCACCCCGCCCACGGTCCGGGCCCCCGCCACCACCCACGCCGCCACCAGGAACACGTACAGCGCCACGGCCAGCCAGGTCAGCGCGTCCAGACCGGTGTGCCGGGCCAGTCCGGCCGCCCCCGTCACACACGTCCCTACAGGGAACGTGAACGCCCACCACGTCATCGCGAACCCCATACCGTCACGCGTCGCCCTGAGGACCATCGCCCCGGCCAGCGCCAGCCACAGCAGCGCGAACCCCATCACCGGCACCCCATAGAGCACAGCGAACGCCCCGAACGCCGAGGCATAGGGCCCCGCGACCGCACCCGGAGCCGCGTCGGCCAGCTGGTTGACGGCGGTCGTCGACTGGCCCAGCGGCCCCAGCACCAGAAAGAGCGTCGGGGTCAGCGCGAGCGGCAGCGGCCCGTGGTGGACGAGCCGGGCGAACACGAGCGGCAGCACCACCAGCGTGGCCAGCAGAGACAGCCCGAACATCGCGTAACAGGCCAGCAGCAGCGCCTCCCGCCCCTGTCCGGCCGGTACATGGGGCACCAGCAGCGCGCCCTGCGAGGCCGAGACCATCGGGGCGACCAGCGGCAGCAGCCAGACCGGCGACGCGGTCCCGGGCGCCGGACGATGGCGTACGACCATCAGGTACGGGATCACGACGGCGGCCACCAGACCGACCGCCGTCCCCACGGCGAACAGCACCACGTCCACGGCGAGCGCGGCCCGTACGCCGATGACGTCCGCGCCCACCGCCAGCGTGGCCCCGCCGACCGCCAGCAGCGCCATGGCCAGGCACCCGTAGAAGGGGGCGACAGCCGGGTCCAGGAGGTGGGCGCGGGCCTGGTCGCGGTGGTGGAGCCAGTGCCCGGCCCGGGCGGCGAGGACGGTGGCGAGCAGGACGGCCGACAGCGCCCACACCACCGTGCACGCGCCCCGCAGACCGGGCGCGTCCACCGGCAGCGCCGCCCCGGCGCTCGCGACGATCGCGGTGCCCATGACGCTCGCGTACCAGTTCGGGCCGATGTGCCGCAGGGACGACAGCCGCCGCGCGACCGGTCGCGGGCCCGTCCACGCGTCGCGGGGGAGGAGCGGTTCAGCGGTCCGGGTCTCCGGAAAGATGGCCATGCCACGATTCTTGGCGCGCCCGGCTCCGCCCACCAGGGACCCCGTTCCTATGAGGTCATAAGCTGGCTTTATGCCCAGCGACGACCACGCCCCCCGCGCCCCGCTCTCCCACCGGGTCCCCGACCTCGGAGCGCTGGAGCTGCTGCTCGCCGTCGCCCGCCACGGCAGCCTCGGGCGGGCCGCCAAGGACGTCGGCATCACCCAGCCCGCCGCCTCCAGCCGCATCCGCTCCATGGAACGGCAGCTCGGCGTCGCCCTCCTCGACCGCTCCCCGCGCGGCTCCCGGCTCACCGACGCGGGCGCGCTCGTCACCGACTGGGCGCGCCGGGTGGTGGAGGCGGCCGAGGCGTTCGACGCGGGCGCGCACGCGCTGCGCGACCGGCGGGACTCCCGGCTGCGGGTCGCGGCCAGCATGACGATCGCCGAGTACCTGCTGCCGGGCTGGCTGATCGCCCTGCGCGCCGAGCGCCCGGACACCGCCGTCTCGCTCCTCGTCGGCAACTCGGCGGACGTCGCCCGGCGGCTGGTCACCGGCGAGGCCGACCTGGGCTTCGTGGAGGGCCTGTCGATACCGGAGGGCCTGGACGGCACCGTCATCGCCCACGACCGCCTCGTCGTCGTGGTCGCCCCCAGCCACCCGTGGGCCCGCCGCCGCACCCCGCTGCTCCCCGGTGAACTGGCCGCCACCCCGCTGATCCTGCGCGAGCGAGGCTCCGGCACCCGGCAGGTCCTCGACGCGGCCCTCGCCGTCCACGGCGGCCTCGCCCAGCCGCTGCTCGAGCTCTCCTCGACGACCGCCGTGAAGGGCGCGGCGGAGAGCGGCGCCGGGCCCTGCGTCCTGAGCGAACTGGCCCTCGGCGAGGAGCTGTCGTCCCGCCGCCTGGTCAAGATCCCGGTCGCGGGCGTACGGCTGCGCCGCCAGCTGCGGGCCGTCTGGCCGACGGGCCACCGCCCCACCGGCCCCGCCCGCGACCTGCTCTCCCGCACCGGGCGGTCCACCGACGACCCCGGGTCCGTCACCGCTTCGAACACGCTGTGAAGGCCGCCTAAAGTGGCCCCATGAGCTTCGCGACGCCGCCCGGCTGGTACCCGGACGCGGGGACCCCCGGCACCGAACGCTGGTGGGACGGCACGGCGTGGACCGCGCACACCCGCGCGTCCGCCGCCGCGCACCCCGCACCGCAGGAGCCGGCGCACCCGCCGTACGCGCCCCAGGCGTTCGGGCCGCCGACCGCACCCCCGCCTCCCCGGGGCGGCAGCCGTACCCGCGTCCTGGCGATCACCCTGTCGAGCCTGCTGGTCCTGGGCGCGGCCCTCACAGCCGCCGTCCTGCTGGGCCCCGACGACAGCGGTACGCGAGCGGCACCGGGCCCGACCGCCTCCGACCCGGCCCCCACCGCACCCGCAACCTCCGCGACGCCTTCCCCGGAGGACGGCCCGGACGGCGACCCCGGCGTCCTCGTCGACCAGCTCAACGGGATCACGCTGGCGGTGCCCGACGGCTGGGAGAAGGTGAAGAACACCTCCGACGACGCCCCCACCATCCGTACCGCCGTCTCCTACGACTGCCCCGGCACCTCCGCGTCCTTCTGCTACCGGGGCACCGTCTCCACCCGCACCGCCCGGGCCGGCCAGAGTGACCCCAAGGCCATCGCGGAGGCCGACATCACCACCGCCGCCGACAAGGCCTACGAGGAGGACGTCCTCGGCCGGCGCACCTACGGCGGCATCACGTCCCACCGGGTGCTCAAGGCGGAGCCGGTCGCGGTCGCCGGCCGCACCGGTTACCTGGTGCGCTGGCGGGTCGTCACCGCGAAGGGCCCCGGCGGGGTGGTGCAGTCGGTGGCCTTCCCGTCGACGGTGGGCAGTGAGACCCCGGTGATCGTCCGGCTCGCCTTCGACGCGGACCGGCCGGAGCTGCCGGTCTCCCTGATGGACACGATCACGCGGTCGGTCCGCCCGATCGGGGACAGCGCGACGAGCGGTGGCGTGGGCGCGTCGATCGGCCCCTGAGCACGCTCGGCCCCGGTATCAGAGGAACGTCTTCCCCTCGCCCCGGTACGTCGGCACGGTCGCCGTGACCCGGTCGCCCTCGATCAGCTGGAGCGCGTCGAAGCGCTCGCACAGCTCACCGGCCTTGGCGTGCCGGAACCAGACCTTGTCGCCGATCAGCAGGTCGTCGGCGGGGGAGCCCAGCAGCGGCGTCTGGACCTCGCCCGCGCCCTCCTGCGGGTCGTAGCGCAGCCCTTCCGGGAGGTACGGAACCGGGGAGCGGTCCGCCCCGGCCGCACCGGAGGCCGGGTAGCCGCCGCCGAGGACCGTCACCACGCCCACGCCCGGCCGGCGCACCACGGGCTGGGCGAACAGGGCCGCCGGGCGGGCGGTGAACGACGTGTAGTTGTCGAAGAGGCGGGGCACGTACAGCCCCGAACCCGCCGCGATCTCCGTCACCGCGGCCTCGGCCGCCGTGTGCTGCACGCTGCCGGTGCCACCGCCGTTGACGAACTCCAGCTCCGGGGCGACCGCGCGGACCGCCCGCACCACCTCGGCGCGGCGGGCCGCCAGCTCCTTACGGGCGGTCGCCTGCATCAGCCGGATCGCCCGGGACCGCAACGGCCGCCCCGCCAACGAGTCGCCGACCCCGGCGACATGACCCTCGTACGCCATCAGCCCCACCAGCCGGAACCCCGGCCTGCGCGCCACCGAGCGGGCCAGCTCGGCGAGTTGGGCGGGGGAGCGCAGCGGGGAGCGGAGCGCGCCGATCCTGATCCGGCCGCCGAGCAGTTGCAGCGAGGTGTCGAGCTCCAGGCAGACCCGGATCTCCTCCTGCCCGCCGGCCCGGGAGGCGTCGATCAGCTCCAGCTGGGAGTGGTCGTCCACCATCACCGTCACCGCGGCGGCCAGCTTGGGATCGGCGGCCAGCTCGGCGAAGGCGCTCCGGTCGGCCGACGGATAGGCGAGCAGGATGTCCTCGAACCCGGCCCGTGCCAGCCACAGCGACTCCGCCAGCGTGTACGACATGATCCCGGCGAACCCGGGGCGCGCGAGCACCCGCTCCAGCAGGGCCCGGCACCGCACGGACTTGCTCGCGACCCGGATCGGCTTCCCGCCCGCCCGGGCCACCAGATCGTCGGCGTTGTCGTCGAAGGCGTCCAGATCGACGATCGCGATCGGGGCGTCGAGGTGGGCGGTGGCCCGGTTGTACCGGGTCCGGTCAGCGGCGCGGGCAGTCATGGGCGCAGCTTGCCAGAGAGCGCTACCCCTGGGTAGGGGACGTTCGGGGCAGATCCGCCGAGGCCGGGCGTCCCGTTCCCCGCCGTGCGCCCGCAGCCCGTAGAGTGACGGGCACGCGAGCACCAACGCGCCTGGCGGTGACGGTGATCCGTGGTCGGTACGGGACGTGAACCAGGGGGCCGGATGAGTACCGAAGCGCAGCGCGCTCCCGTGCCGCCCCGCCCGACGACCCCACCGGCCCCGGCGGTCCCGCCCTCTGCACAGGCCCCGCGCGGCCCTGAAGCCCCACCGGCCCCGCGCCCCTCGCAAGTACCCCCCACCACCCCCGTACCGCCGAACACAGCGGCCCCCACCGCCCCGTCAGCACCGGCGGCGCCACCCGCGCCCGCCCCGTACCCCGCGCACCCCGGCTCCGGGCCGCCCCCCGCCTTCACCCTCAACAAGCGCAGGCCCGTGGGGGCCGTCGACCTGACCCCGGCGCCGGGAGCCGTCCCGCCGCCCCCGGGCGCGTACCGCGTACCGGCCCGCTACGGCTACCCCGAGACGCCCGTCGAGACCACCACCCGGCTCCGCCCTGTCCCGCCCCGGCAGCGGTGGCGGGCACCCCTGGCCGCCGCCTGCGTGGTCCTCGGACTGGGGCTCATCGGCGGCGCGGCCACCGGAGCCTGGCTCACCGGCGACTCCTCCGCCGAGCCCACCCGGACCCCGTACACCGCCGGCCGTACCGTCTGGCACAGCGTCCCCGTCGACACGCTCTTCCCGCGCACCCTCAAGGGCACCGGGGCCGGGCCCGGCGGCACGAACCGCACCTGGACCCGGCTCGCCGTCGCCGCCGACAGCGGCTGCTCCAAGGGGCTCGACCCGCTGCTGCGCACCACCCTCCGGTCCGTCGGCTGCGAGCGCATGGTGCGGGCCACCTACACCGACTCGACCCGCTCCGCCGTCACCACCGTCGGCATGGTCGTCACCGAGGCCGACGCCGCCGGGATGCAGGCCCTGAGCGCCCGGTTCACCGAGCAGAAGCTCGCCGCGCGCAAGGACCTGATGCCGCGTACGTACGCCCCCGAGGGCACCGTCGCCGCCGGCTTCGGCGACCGGCAGCGCGCCAGCTGGACCGTCCGGCCGCTCACCGAGATCCCGGTCGTCGTCTTCGCCGTCTCCGGCTTCGCCGACGCGCGTACGGTCGCCGAGCCGCAGCCCGCCGACGCGGCGACGGAGACCCCCGCCACCACGGACATCGCCCAGGCCGGCCTCGGCCACGAGGCGAAGGGCATCGCGGACCGGGTGGAGCGCGGGCTGCGCACGACCGTCACCGATCTCGTGGAGCCGCCCGCATGACCCGACGACGACCCCACCGCGTCCTCGCCGCGGTCTGCGCCGCCGCCGTCCTCGCGCTCACCCCCGCATCCCCCGCCCACGCGGACGCCATCCGCGACCAGCAGTGGGCCCTGGCGGCCCTGCGCACCGACCGCGCCTGGCAGACGACCAAGGGCGCGGGCGTCACCGTCGCCGTCCTGGACACCGGGGTCGACGGCACCCACCCCGACCTCGTCGGCCAGGTGCTCCCCGGCAAGGACCTCGTCGGCTTCGGCGCCGGCAAGGGCGACCCCTCCTGGGCCCTCCACGGCACCGCGATGGCCGGGATCATCGCCGGACGCGGCAACGGCCCCGGCCGCGCCGACGGCGTCCTCGGCATCGCGCCCGAGGTCAGGATCCTGCCCGTGCGGGTGATCCTGGAGTCCAAGGACCCGGCCCGCGCCAAGGCCCGCAAGACCCGTGGCACCGCGCTGGCCCAGGGCATCCGCTGGGCCGCCGACAACGGCGCCGACGTCATCAACCTCTCCCTGGGCGACGACAGCGAGTCCGCCCACCCGGACCCGGGCGAGGACTCCGCCATCCAGTACGCCCTGTCCAAGGGCATCTCCGTGGTCGCCTCGGCGGGCAACGGCGGCGAGAAGGGTGACCGGATCTCCTACCCGGCCGCCTACCCCGGCGTGATCGCGGTCGCCGCCGTCGACGAGTACGGCACCCACGCCTCCTTCTCCACCCGCCGCTGGTACGCCACCGTCAGCGCGCCGGGCGTGGACATCGTCGTCGCCAACCCGGACGGCCACTACTACATCGAGTGGGGTACGTCGGCGGCCGCCGCGTTCGTCTCCGGGGCCGTCGCCCTGGTCCGCGCGGCCCACCCCGGCCTCGACCCCGCCCAGATCAAGAAGCTCCTCGCCGACACCGCCCGCGACGCCCCCGTCGAGGGCCGCGACGATGCCCGCGGCTACGGCATCGTCGATCCGGCGGAGGCCATCGAGGCGGGCTCCCGGCTGCGCCCCGGGGAGCTGAGCGCCCAGACCGCCACGGCGGGTCACCGCAGGAAGTTCTTCGGCCCCGGCCCGACCCCGCCGCCCGCCGCCGACGACCCGGTCAACTGGGCGGCCCCGCTCGCGGGCGGTCTGGGCGCGGCCCTGCTGGCAGCGGCCGTCGTCCTGTGGCGCGGCCGGAACGCCCCCGGCCACCGCTGAACCCCAGGCTCAGCGGCCACGCCGCCAGGCACTACTCTCGACCCGTGGCGCTCAAGAACATCCCGGACTCCGGTTTCTCCGACGACGACGGCTCGGCCTCCCCCGCCCTGACCGGCGCACTCGACGCCTGGTCGCGGGACCGGACCGCCGTCGGCCCGGTCCTCGCGGCCCTCCGGGACGCCCGGCTCCTCGTCCCCGTCGTGGCCGTCCTCGGCGAGGTCGAGGAGGACGAGAACGGGCTGCGGCGCGAGAAGACCAGCGACATGGCTGTCCCCACCCTCACGGCGGGCGACCGGCGTGCGCTGCCCGCCTTCACCTCGACCGACTCGCTGGCCCGCTGGGACCCCGAGGCCCGCCCCGTCGCCGTACCGCTGCACCAGGCCCTCCAGGCCGCCGCGCACGAGAAGGCCGACACCGTGGTGCTGGACCTCGCCGGGCCCGTCGCCTTCGAGCTCAGCGGCCAGGCGCTCCTGGCCCTGGCGGAGAACCGCACCAGCACCGACCCGCTCCAGGACCCGGCGGTGATCGACGCCGTACGGGAGGTGGTCGCCGCCGAACCTGCCGTGCTCCGCGCCCACCTCGGCCCGGGCCGGGCGGACGGCACCCTCGCCCTGGTCCTCGCCCCGGACGCGGTCCCCGCCGAGGCGGTCCGCCGGGTGGCCGAGGCGCTCTCCGGCAGCGAGGCGCTGAGGGCCCGCTTGGTCGGCGGGCTGGACCTGGCGCTGCTGCCGGCCGGAGCCGCCGCACCGGGGGAGCCCCTCTTCAGCCGCTGAGCCCGGACACGCGAGAGCCCGCCGCCCCGACGAGGGGGAGGCGGGCTCACGTACGTACGAAAAGGGTGTCTAGCCGTAGACCGGGCCCGTGTACTTCTCGCCGGGGCCCTTGCCGGGCTCGTCCGGCACCAGCGAGGCCTCGCGGAAGGCGAGCTGGAGCGACTTCAGGCCGTCGCGCAGCGGGGAGGCGTGGAAGGTGCTGATCTCCGTGGTGGAGGCGTCCAGCAGTCCGGCCAGCGCGTGGACCAGCTTGCGGGCCTCGTCGAGGTCCTTGTGGTCCTCGCCCTCCTCGGTGAGGCCGAGCTTCACCGCCGCCGCGCTCATCAGGTTGACGGCGACCGTCACGATGACCTCGACGGCCGGGACCTCCGCGATGTCGCGGGCCATGGCGTCGAAGCCGGGGTTCTCACTGCTGGTGGGGGTCGCGTCGCTCATGCCCACACGATAAGGCCCGGCGGCTGCCGTCCTTCGCGCGGGAGCCCCGCGGACGCAGGATTAGCGCCCCCGCGACCGGGCTGCTAACCTTGTGTAACGACCGGCCGGACACCTATGTGCTCGGCCCACAAGTGGAGGCTCCGATCTCCCACCTGACCGTCCTCACGGACGGCGGGTCACCGGTCAGGCGGTCCCCATCGTTCCGTACGGACGATGGAGCCGCTCGATGCGCCCCGCGGTTGACCGCGGCGGTGCTCCGGTAGTTATGGAGCCCCGCCTGTGTCCCGTCCGGGGCATTTTTGCGGTTCCGGCTCGGTTGGTCTTGAGACACACACGTAACGCGGCTGTCCGCCAGGCGGTCGCGTGGTGCTACCGAGGAGGATCCATCAGCGCCGAGCCCCGCATCAACGACCGGATTCGCGTTCCCGAGGTCCGACTTGTCGGTCCCAGCGGCGAGCAGGTCGGGATTGTTCCGCTTGCCAAGGCCCTGGAGCTCGCACAGGAGTATGACCTCGACCTGGTCGAGGTGGCGGCGACAGCCCGTCCGCCCGTGTGCAAGCTCATGGACTACGGGAAGTTCAAGTACGAGTCGGCCATGAAGGCCCGTGAGGCGCGCAAGAACCAGGCGCACACGGTCATCAAGGAGATGAAGCTCCGGCCGAAGATCGACCCGCACGACTATGACACCAAGAAGGGTCACGTCGTCCGGTTCCTCAAGCAGGGCGACAAGGTCAAGATCACGATCATGTTCCGTGGTCGTGAGCAGTCCCGCCCGGAGCTGGGCTTCCGACTGCTCCAGCGTCTCGCTTCGGACGTGGAGGACCTGGGCTTCATCGAGTCCAACCCGAAGCAGGACGGCCGGAACATGATCATGGTTCTGGGCCCGCACAAGAAGAAGACCGAAGCCATGGCCGAGGCCCGTGAGGCCCAGGCCGCCCGCAAGGCGGAGCGTCAGGGCACGACCGACGCCGCGCCCGAGGGCGACACCGCTGAGGCTCCGGCCGAAGCGGCCGAGGCTCCGGCCGAGACACCTTCCGAGGCGTGACCTTCGGGGGCTGCCATCCAGGCGCCCCCGGGTCCCCCCGGAATCCCATAGAGATCTGACGCCCCTGCAGTCCGGTGCCCGGCACCGTGAGGGGCGCCACTGACGAGGAGAGAACGGCGCGATGCCGAAGAACAAGACGCACAGCGGTGCCAGCAAGCGCTTCAAGATCACCGGCTCCGGCAAGGTGCTCCGTGAGAGGGCCGGCAAGCGCCACCTTCTCGAGCACAAGTCGTCCAAGAAGACCCGCTCGCTGACCGGCACGGTCGTCGTGGCTCCGGCCGACGCCAAGAAGATCAAGAAGCTTCTCGGCAAGTGAGGTCCGGCCCCCGGACCTTCTCCGGGGGCACGACCTCGATCACACCGGGACCAATTCGTTTCCGGGCCGTGTGAAGACACCCACGGCCCCGCTACAAGGAGTTAACTAGTGGCACGCGTCAAGCGGGCAGTCAACGCCCACAAGAAGCGCCGGGCAATCCTCGAGGCGGCCAAGGGCTACCGCGGGCAGCGCTCGCGCCTGTACCGCAAGGCCAAGGAGCAGGTCACCCACTCCCTGGTCTACAACTACAACGACCGCAAGAAGCGCAAGGGCGACTTCCGTCAGCTGTGGATCCAGCGCATCAACGCCGCTGCCCGCCAGAACGGCATGACGTACAACCGCCTCATCCAGGGTCTGAAGGCCGCCAACATCGAGGTGGACCGCAAGATCCTGGCCGAGCTCGCGGTCAACGACGCCAACGCGTTCGCCGCTCTCGTCGAGGTCGCTCAGAAGGCCCTCCCGAGCGACGTCAACGCCCCGAAGGCCGCCTGATCCAGGCGCCACCTTCCAGGTACGTGAACCGGACCCGCAGGCGCACGCCGTCTGCGGGTCCGGTGCGTTGACCCCCATCCCCATCCCGTACGCAGAGAGGCTCGCCGCCGACCATGGGCACCCCCGAACTGATCTCCCCGCGCTCCCCGCGCGTCGCCGCCGCCCGCCGGCTGGCCCGCCGCAACTTCCGCGGCAAGGAGCGCAGGTTCATCGCCGAGGGACCCCAGGCCGTGCGCGAGGCCGCCGCCCACCGGGGCGGGGACGGCGAGCCGACGCTCATCGAGCTGTTCGCCACCCCCGAGGCCGCCGACCGGTACGCCGACATCGTCGACGCCGCCCACGCGGCGGGGGCCCGGGTCCACCTGGCCGGCGACGACGTCCTCGCCGACGTCTCGCAGACCGTCACCCCGCAAGGTCTGATCGGCGTCTGCCGCTTCCTGGATTCCCCGTTCCAGGAGATCCTCGACGCGAAGCCCACCCTGGTGGCGGTTCTGGCCAACGTCCGCGACCCCGGGAACGCCGGTACGGTACTGCGCTGCGCGGACGCCGCGGGCGCCGACGCGGTGGTGCTCACCGACGCCTCCGTGGACCTGTACAACCCCAAGTCCGTACGGGCGTCGGTCGGTTCGCTCTTCCACCTGCCCGTCGCCGTGGGCGTCCCCGTCGAGCAGGCCGTGCAGGGGCTCCGGGACGCCGGGGTGCGCATCCTCGCCGCCGACGGCGCCGGGGACGACGACCTGGATGACGAGCTGGACGCGGGCACCATGGGCGGGCCCACCGCCTGGGTCTTCGGTAACGAGGCCTGGGGGCTGCCTGAGGAGACCCGGGCGCTCGCCGACGCCGTCGTCCGCGTCCCCATCCACGGCAAGGCGGAGAGCCTCAACCTCGCCACCGCCGCCGCCGTCTGCCTCTACGCCTCCGCCCGCGCCCAGCGGCCGCGCCGCGCCCCCGAGGCGTAACTCCACGTCTTCCGACGGCCCGTCACCGAACGGTCCCGGCCATTCCGCTTTTCCGCCCACCGGCGCACTCCCACCGCGCGCCCCCACAGGGTGTCGCGGGTTCGCCGACGGCTAGTAGGGTGACGAACTCGGGGGCCCACTGCACCGGTTCGAGAGGTGGGGATAGGGGAAAATGGCTGTCGGCATGAGCTCGCCGCGACCGGCGCACACCGCTGCCGGAAGCGCGGACGGCACCGGCGTCGGACACCTGGACGCCCTCCCCGCCGGCCTCGACCCCGACGACCTGCCCGACGGGCTCGTCGTCGCCGACGCCGACGGCCGCGTCGTCTGCTTCAACGCCGCCGCCGCCCGCATCACCGCCACCCCCCGCGCAGAGGCGATCGGCCGCCCCCTGGAGGCGGCCCTCCCGCTGGAGGACCTCAAGGGCAAACGCTGGTGGGCGCTGACCGACCCGTACGGCGGCCTCGCCACCCGTAACGGCCAGCCCGAGCGCAACCTGCTGCTGCCCGGCGGGCGCGAGGTGCTGGTCTCCGCCCGTTACGTACGCGAGCACCCGCTCGGCCCGGTGCGCCGGGTCGTCGTCTCGTTGCGCGGCACCGAGGCCCGCCGGCGTACCGAACGCAGCCACGCCGAGCTGATCGCCACCGTCGCGCACGAGCTGCGCTCCCCGCTGACCTCGGTCAAAGGGTTCACCGCCACCCTGCTCGCCAAATGGGAACGGTTCACCGACGACCAGAAGCGGCTGATGCTGGAGACCGTCGACGCCGACGCGGGCCGGGTCACCCGGCTCATCGCCGAGCTGCTCGACATCTCCCGGATCGACTCCGGCCGCCTGGAGCTGCGCCGCCAGCCGGTCGACATCTCCGCCGCCGTCGCCCGCCACATCCAGGCCCTCATCGCGGGCGGCCAGGCCCCCGAGCGCTTCCGGGTCCACGCCCGGGGCCCGCTGCCCGCCCTGTGGGCCGACCCCGACAAGATCGACCAGATCCTCGGGAACCTCCTGGAAAACGCGGTGCGTCACGGCGAGGGAACCGTCACCATGGAGATCGCCCCCGCACCCGCGCCGGGTGCCTGCGACGAGATGGGAACGGCGGTCACCGTGAGCGACGAGGGCCCCGGCATCCCCGAGGAGTCGATGGGCCGTGTCTTCACCCGCTTCTGGCGGGGGAGCAAGCGCGGCGGCACCGGCCTGGGCCTCTACATCGTCAAGGGCATCGTCGAGGCGCACGGCGGGACCATCACCGTCGGCCGGGGCCCCGGCGGCGGGGCCGAGTTCCGATTTATTCTGCCCGTGAGCATGCCCGCCTACCTGGCGTGAGCGGCCCACGGGCGCCCCGACCGTCCTGCGGCCTTTAGACTCGACCTTTGGCACCTTTGCGTCCTGCGGTCGTCGAGCCGGGTCGCGCCACCAGCCAATCGGAAGCACGGGAAGAGATGTCGGCACCGAACAAGTCGTACGACCCAGTCGAGGTCGAGGCACTGAAACCGGAAGAGATCGAGCGCATGCGGGACGAGGCGTTCGCCGCCTTCGCCGCCGCCGGCGACCTCGACGCGCTCGCCCAGGCGAAGACCGCGCACACCGGAGGTACCTCGCCCCTGTCGCTCGCCAACCGCGAGATCGGCGCCCTGCCCCCGCAGGCCAAGGCCGAGGCGGGCAAGCGCGTGGGCCAGGCCCGCGGCGCCGTCTCCAAGGCCCTGGCCGCCCGCCAGAGTGAGCTGGAGGCCGAGCGCGACGCCCGGGTGCTCGTAGAGGAGGCCGTGGACGTCACGCTGCCCTACGACCGCGTCCCGGCCGGCGCCCGCCACCCCCTGACGACCATCATGGAGCGCGTCGCGGACGTCTTCGTGGCCATGGGCTACGAGATCGCCGAGGGCCCCGAGGTCGAGGCGGAGTGGTTCAACTTCGACGCCCTGAACTTCGTGCCCGACCACCCGGCCCGCCAGATGCAGGACACCTTCTTCGTCCAGGGCACCACGCCCGACGGGAAGGCGACCGAGGGCGACGAGTCCGGCGTCGTGTTGCGTACGCACACCTCCCCGGTCCAGGCCCGCTCGCTCCTGGAGCGCAAGCCGCCCGTCTACGTGGTCTGCCCCGGCCGGGTCTACCGCACCGACGAGCTGGACGCCACGCACACCCCGGTCTTCCACCAGATCGAGCTGCTCGCCGTCGACGAGGGCCTCACCATGGCCGACCTCAAGGGCACCCTCGACCACATGGTCCAGGCGCTCTTCGGACCGGACATGAAGACCCGGCTGCGGCCGAACTTCTTCCCGTTCACCGAGCCGTCCGCCGAGATGGACATGGTCTGCTACGTCTGCCGCGGCGAGTCCGTCGGCAACCCGGACCGCCCCTGCCGCACCTGCGGCAGCGAGGGCTGGATCGAGCTCGGCGGCTGCGGCATGGTCAACCCCAAGGTGCTGACTGCCTGCGGTGTCGACCCCCAGAAGTACAGCGGATTCGCCTTCGGGTTCGGCATCGAACGGATGCTGATGTTCCGCCACAACGTCGAAGACATGCGAGACATGGTCGAGGGTGACGTCCGGTTCACCCGGCCGTTCGGGATGGAGATCTGATGCGCGTCCCGCTTTCCTGGCTGCGGGAGTACGTCGACCTGCCGGCGACGGAGACCGGCCGTGACGTACAGGCCAAGCTCGTCTCCGTCGGCCTGGAGGTCGAGACCGTCGAGCAGATCGGCGCGGGCCTCAAGGGCCCCCTGGTCGTCGGCAAGGTCCTGACCATCGAGGAGCTGGAGGGGTTCAAGAAGCCCATCCGCTTCTGCACGGTCGACGTCGGCTCCGCCAACGGCACCGGCGAACCGCAGGAGATCGTCTGCGGCGCCCGTAACTTCTCGGTCGGCGACAAGGTCGTCGTGGTCCTCCCGGGCGCGGTCCTGCCCGGCGACTTCGCGATCGCCGCCCGCAAGACGTACGGCAAGACCTCTCACGGCATGATCTGCTCCACCGACGAGCTCGGCATGGGCGACGACGGCACGCACGGCATCATCGTCCTGCCGCCCGAGCACGAGGTCGGCACCGACGCGATCGAGCTGCTCCAGCTCGTCGACGAGGTCCTCGACATCGCCGTCACCCCCGACCGGGGCTACTGCCTGTCGATGCGCGGTGTCGCCCGCGAGACCGCCACCGCGTACGGGCTGCCGCTGCGCGACCCGGCGCTCCTGGACGTGCCCGCGCCCAACGCGTACGGCTACCCGGTCCAGATCAGCGACCCGATCGGCTGCGACCGCTTCACCGCGCGCACCGTGACCGGTCTCCAGCCCGAGGCCCGCTCCCCGATCTGGATGCAGCGCCGCCTCCAGAAGGCCGGGATGCGGCCGATCTCGCTGGCCGTCGACATCACCAACTACGTGATGCTGGAGCTCGGCCAGCCGCTGCACGCCTACGACCGCAACCGGGTCGACGGCCCGATCGGCGTGCGCCGCGCCACCCAGGGCGAGAAGCTCACCACGCTGGACGGCACCGTCCGCGTGCTGGACGCCGAGGACCTGGTCATCACCGACAACCGCGGGCCGATCGGCCTCGCGGGCGTCATGGGCGGCGCCAACACCGAGATCGCCGACGCGGACGGCGAGCACGCGCTCACCACCGAGGTCGTCGTCGAGGCCGCGCACTTCGACGCGATCTCGATCGCCCGCACCGCGCGCCGCCACAAGCTGTCCTCCGAGGCGTCCAAGCGCTTCGAGCGCGGCGTCGACCCGCAGGCGGCCGCAGCGGCGGCGCAGCGCACGGTGGACCTGCTGGTCCTCCTCGCGGGCGGCACCGCCGAGGCCGGGGTCACTGAGATCACCGCGCCTCACGCGCCCCGCACCATCGCCATGCCGGCGAACCACCCGGACAAGGTGGCCGGTGTGGAGTACGGGCGCGAGACCGTCGTCCGCCGCCTCCAGGAGGTCGGCTGCGACGTCTACGGGCAGGACGAGCTGATCGTCACCGTCCCGTCCTGGCGGCCCGACCTCAACGAGCCGAACGACCTGGCCGAAGAGGTCATCCGCCTGGAGGGCTACGAGAACCTGCCCTCCACCCTGCCGACGCCCCCCTCCGGCCGAGGCCTCACCGACCGCCAGCGGCTGCACCGCCGCATCGGCCGGGCGCTGGCCGGAGCCGGGTACGTCGAGGCGCTGAGCTACCCGTTCATCGGCGACGCGGTCCTGGACCAGCTCGGCCTGGAGGCGGACGACGACCGCCGCCGTACGGTCAAGCTCGTCAACCCGATCTCCGACGAGGAACCGGCGCTGCGCACCACGCTGCTGCCGGGGCTCCTCGGCGCACTGCGGCGCAACGACGGCCGGGGCAGCCACGATCTGGCGCTCTTCGAGACGGGCCTGGTCTTCCGGCCGACCGGCGAGGAGACCCCCGCCGTCCGCCTTCCGGTCGACCGCCGTCCCACCGACGAGGAGATCGCCGGACTCGACGCGGCCCTTCCGCGTCAGCCGCGCCGCGCCGCCGTCGTCCTCGCGGGCGCCCGCGAGCAGGCCGGCTGGTGGGGCAAGGGCACCCCGGCGACCTGGGCGGACGCGGTGGAGGCCGCCCGCTCCATCGCGGCCGAGGCCGGCGTGGAGGTCACCGTCCGCGCCGACCAGCACGCCCCGTGGCACCCGGGCCGCTGCGCCGCGCTGTACGTCACGGTGAACGGCGAGGAGACCCTCTTCGGACACGCGGGCGAGCTCCACCCGCGCGTCATCAAGGCGCTCCACCTGCCCGAGCGGACCTGCGCCGCCGAGGTCGAGCTGGACGTCCTGGAACAGGCCGTCGACGGAGCGCTCCAGGCGCCCCGGATCTCCACCTTCCCGGTGGCGACCCAGGACGTCGCGCTCGTCGTCGCCGGGGACGTCCCGGCCGCCGACGTGGAGCGGGCGCTGCGCGAGGGCGCGGGTGAACTCCTCGAATCGCTGCGGCTGTTCGACGTCTTCACCGGCGAGCAGATCGGCGAGGGCAACAAGTCCCTGGCCTACGCGCTGCGCTTCCGCGCCCCCGACCGCACGCTGACCGTGGACGAGGCCTCGGCCGCCCGCGACAGCGCGGTGGCCCTGGCCGCCGAGCGCACGGGCGCGGTGCTGCGCGGAGCGTAGTCCCGTGGCGCGTTGAGAAGGGGCGTATCCGGCCACCGGATACGCCCCTTCTCCTTGTCCCGCCGGGCGGCTGAGGGACCGCACGCGGACCGGACGCGGAACCGGGAGGAAGCGCGGTTCCGTGCCCCGACCCGCAGCCACCCTCCTTCGTCGTTGGGCAGTGGGTCGTGCGATCCGGCGCCCGTCCGCACTGCCACGGAGTGTCGGGCAGGCCGGCGGTGCGGACGGACGCGGGTGCGGGTCGTCAACCGTTACGAGGGGGAGCCGACGACCCGGCCGCCTCTTGCGAGGAGCTCATTCAACCGAGCCCCGCCCCGGCGCGGCAGAGTGCACGGCCCGACGGTTCGGGCATTCCGTTCACACCCCGTGTGAAACGTGCTGGACTAGGCTCATTGCGACACGCATCTGGGGGGACGATGGAGCCGAATGTCCTGCTCGAATCCCTGATCGACGAGGCCGGGATGTCCCGGGCGGGGCTCGCCGGTCACGTCAACCGGGCGGGCCGGGCCCGCGGCCTGACCCTGCGGTACGAACACACCGCGGTCTCCCGCTGGCTGAAGGGCCAGCGCCCACGCGGCCAGGTGCCGGACCTGATCTGCGAGGTGCTGGGCGGCCGGCTGGGACGCCCGGTCGTGCTGGACGACATCGGCATGGGTGTCCCCGGCGGCTACGGCACCGATACGGCACCCCACAGCGCCTCCCTCTCCGGCTTCGTCGAGCGGGCCACCGCGCTCTGGCGCTCGGACGAACAGCAGCGCCCCCACCTGGCCACCGTCCCCGCCGTCACCGGGACCACGGCGGTGATGCCGGTCTGGGAGTGGGAGAACCCGCCGGAGGACACCGACGTCTCCCGCCCGGGCCCCGGCCGGGTCAGCGCGGCCGACATAGAGACGCTCCGGTCCGCGCGCGACCACTACGAGCAGATGTACCGCAAGGCGGGCGGCATCGCGACCAGACCCCGGATCGTCCGCTTCCTCAACGCCGAGGCCGCGCCCCTGCTGCGCGGCGGCCACAGCGACGAACTCGGCCGCCGCCTGCACCGGGCGACGGCGGCCCTGGTGGCGATGGCCGGCGTCTGCGCGTACGACTCCGACGCCCACGGTCTCGCCCAGCGCTACTTCCACCAGGCGCTCCGGCTCGCCAAGTCCAGCGGGGACCGGGCCCTGGGCGGCTATGTGATCGCCCTGCTGGTCACCCAGTCCCTCTTCCTCGGCGACCACCGCCGCTCCATCGCCTTCGCCGAGGCCGCGCTGCGGGCCGCCGGTGACCACATCACTCCGGCGCTCGCCGCCGATCTGCACGCCATGCAGGCCAAGGCGTACGCCCAGCTCGGCGACGCGGCGAGCGCCCGCGCCTGCATCCGGCGGGCCGAGGCGCAGGCGGGCCGGATCCACACCGGGCGGGAGCCGGACGAGACCGGGTACGTCCAGCCGGGCCTGGTCGACGTCCAGGTGGCGGAGGCGCTGCTCAGCCTGGGGGATCTGCCGGCAGCACGGGAGCACGCGACCTCCGCCGTGCGCGCCCCGGCGCACGACCGGGGGCGCGTGCACCGCCTAGCGATGCTCAGCCATATCGAACTGCTCCAGGGCGAGCCGGACCGGGCGGCCGGGACCGCCGCCGAAATGGCCGAGCGGGCCCGGGGGATGGAGTCCCAGCGGCTGCGCGACCGGCTGCGCCAGGTGCGGCGTGAGCTGGCGGAGAGCGGCTGCGCCGACGCCGTACAGACGGCCGGTCTGATCGACGGGGCGCTCCGCGTGCCCCTGTGAGCTCCCGCCGCGCACCCGCCGTTCGTTCCGCTTGGCGGCCGGCCCTGCTGGCATGTTGCCCCCAACATGTCGAAAGGCGGCAGAACCGTGCAGTGGACGAACGTAAGCGAACAGAATGTGTATCAGAACCGATGGTTCCGGGTGAACCTGGCGGATGTGGAGCTGCCCGACGGCAGCCACCTCGACCATTACGTGATCCGGCTGCGGCCCGTCGCCGCGGCCACCGTCGTCAACGCGTCGGACGAGGTGCTGCTGCTCTGGCGCCACCGGTTCATCACCGACAGCTGGGGGTGGGAGCTGGCCGCCGGGGTCGTCGAGGACGGCGAGGACATCGCGGCGGCGGCGGCCCGCGAGATGGAGGAGGAGACCGGCTGGCGCCCCGGTCCCCTGCGCCCCCTGCTCACCGTGGAGCCTGCCAACGGCCTCACCGACGCCCGCCACCACCTCTACTGGGCAGAAGAGGGGCAGTACACGGGCCCGCCGCAGGACGCCTTCGAGTCCTCACGCCGTGAGTGGATACCGCTGAAGCTCATCCCGGACATGATCGCCCGGGGCGAGGTGCCCGCGGCGAACATGGCGGCGGCGCTGCTGATGCTGCACCACGTGCGGCTGGGCTGAGGCTGCTCGGCCCCACGCGTCTCGCACGCCTCTCGTGTCTCCCGTGCCTCGCACGCCTCGCACGTATGAGGAGCCGGCCCCGGATAATCCGGTGCCGGCTCGTCGTACTCGGCGTACCACTGGGTGAAATGCATTTCCTTGGAGATAACCGGGTGCAGTCACGTCCCCCTATGGCACCATGTAAGGATCGAGGCCGACGGGGCCTATTCTTCGAGGGGGATCAGCTATGGCAATGGTGGGGTGTCGCGAATGCGGCCATAGTGTTTCGGATGCTGCGCCGATGTGCCCCAACTGCGGAATCGAGTCGCCGGGGGGTGTGACGCAGTTGGAAATTGTCAGGGTTTCCCGCGTGACCGGTTCTCTGGTGCCCATGTCGGTCTGGATCGACTCGCAGCAGGTGGGGACCCTCGGTTCGGGAGGAAGTCTCACGCATAGCGTTACTCCTGGGATCCACCGCGTTGCATGCGGACTGGAGCAGGCCGGCAGTAAAGCCGGTGCGGAGGAATTCGACGTTTCTGCCGGGCGGCGTCTGGTGATCGTCGTATCCCTGAGCAAGTGGAACGGAAAGCCGAGCTTCAGCGCGGAGTACGCGTAGGAAGGGAATCATCGTGACGCGCGGGCTCGGATCCTCATGCGCAGTGCGGACCCGAGCGCGCCGACGCAGCTCATCGCGGGGCAGACCCACCAATCTCCTGGTTCCGGCCCGCGCTGCGTGAACGCGATGACAGCCCAGATGAGGCCGAACGCATAGCCGCCCACCATTCCGAGGTAGGGCGCCCACTGCTGATCTCCATGCCGAGGGCCCTGTGACGGGGTCACGTAGAAGCAGCCTGCCACGGTGAGCGCGCCAAAAATCCCGGACCACCGCAGCAACTCTTTGAGTCCGCCTCCCTGGCCGGGAGAAAACTGAGATCCTGCCCAGATCTGCGTCACGAAAGAAGCCGCGGCGTAGAATATGGTCCAGGCCACGGCGATCCGCCAGGTCGCCCCTGCTTTGAGCGTTTTCCTGCCTGGCCGGTCCTGTGAGCGGTTGAATACGGTCGTGGCCGTAACCACTGCGCTTCTCCCGAGGCTCCACCACGCCCACAGGGCATTCACCAGGACGAAGGTGGAGACAACAAGGGAGGGCGGTCCGAACGCCAGCCCGAGCAACCATTCCGCAGCTGAGTCCGGTGCCGGAACTGTCATCGTGCAGCGCCGGGAATGATGCCGAAAATGATCTTCGATGAAGCCGTTTCCGTACAGCGCGAAAGTATGCAGAGTGTCCCCATGCGGTGATGCTAGAGCCGCATGATGGCGAGTGCGCGGCGTTTCCGATATCAGCCTGGATCTCTTGTCGAGCCGTCACGGGAATGGGCCGTTTCATGGACGGTGGTCGGGCCACCGGGCTACAGTGCGTGGCCGAACGCCGTACGGCCGCGAGCCCGGGGGGTCGGATGGGGCACCGCAGCCACGACGAGGACACCGAGGACTGGTTCGGCGGCGACGAGCCGCTGGACGTCGCTGCGGCGAACGCCCGGCCGGCCCTCGTGCCGCTGCCGCAGGCGGCGGGCGGCTCGCCCTTCAGCCGGCGGTGTTCCCGCGGCCCGGGGGCGCCGCGCCCTGCACCACCGACAAGCCGGGCAGCATGGACTTCCCCCATGACGGCGAGCTCCTGTGCGCGTGCGGGGCGGACCTGGTCTACCGGCTGCGGGGCACGCAGGGCTGAGCCGGCGCTGACGGGGCCGGGGCGGGGCAGGCACCAGGAGGACGGCCGTGGGGATCATCACGGCCCTGGCGTCAGGGCCGGCGAAGCGCTGGACGGTGCTGATCAGCGGGGGCGCCTACGCGTTCACCGCCGTGGCCGTGCTGCTCCTGCGCCCCTGGCGGCCGCCCGCGTCCGGCTGCCGGACGTCCGGCCCCGCCGCCGTGATCTGCGACGCCGCCGGCGGTGAGCCGCTGGCGCTCGCCGCCCTCGCGGTGCTGGCGGCGGAACGGGCCGGGCCGCTCTCCCGGGAGGTCGCCGGCTGGTGCGTCGAGGACGGGGCCCTGGGCGAGGCCGTCGGGACGCTGGAGCGCGGTCGGGCGCTCGCCCTGCGCACGGAGATGGCCACCGTCGACGTGCTGAGCACCCTGTCCCGGCTCGGCCGCGCCGATCTGGCCGGGGAGTGGCGCGGCTGGCGGGACTCCGCACGCCGGCGGAGTCAGGCTGGGCACCGGCCGGACGGGACGGTGACGAGGCCCGGGACAGCCCCCGGGGACGGCGCCCTGCTGGTCCTGGGGCTGACGGGGGCGCAGGCCCGGATTTCGTCGAGCAGGGCGCTGCACCGGGTGTACCCGAGGCCGCGCCTGCTCGCGCCGGAGGCAGGCCGCCCGTCCGGCCGTCCGGACCGCGGCCCGGACGGTACGACGCGGCCCGCGGAGGTCCTCGACGAGATCCGGCGGGCCTCTCTCTCGCACGGCATCGTGGACATCTCGGCGCACCTGCTGCCCGATCCGTCGGACAGCTGGCGCTCGCACCTCGCCTTCGGCGCGGTCCCCGGCCCGGACGGGACGCAGACCGGGGACATCGACCGTCTGTCCGTGCAGACCGTGGCGGCGCAGCGGTTCCCCGTGCCGCCGGACGGGCCCGGGCTGTGTGTCTCCCTGGCCTCGTGCATGAACGGCCTGCCGCGCCGCCACCAGGACGAGTCGTTCACCATGGCGGCGGCGTTCCTGGCCGGGGGAGCGTCGTCCGTGCTGGGCTCGTTGTGGCTGGTGAGGCTGCACGCGACGGCCCTCGTCGACCTCCTGTTCCACCACGGGCTCCGTACGGGCCACGCACCGGCGGACGCGCTGCGCCAGGCGCAGCTCTGGATGGCCGGCCCGGTCCGGGAGACGCCCGCGTCGATGCCGGCCGACGTACGGCGGCTCGCGGTCGAACTGCTGAACGCCCTCACGGCCTCGGGCCACGACCCGGCGGACCCGGCGTTCTGGGCCGGACTGGTGGTCGTGGGCCGCTGAGCGGCGGGCGGGGACGCGCGGGACTTCCGGCGCGGCGAAAGCGCTCCGAACGGCCCCGGCGGCGTCAGTGCCGGGGCCCGTCGGCAGGACGGTCAGGCGTACGGGTAGAAACCCGACCCGGTCTTGCGGCCGAGGCGGCCCGCGTCGACCATGCGCTGGAGCAGCGGGGGAGCGGCGTACAGCGGCTCCTTGTACTCGGCGTACATCGAGTCGGCGACCGAGGCGACGGTGTCCAGGCCGATCAGGTCCGCGAGCTTCAGCGGGCCCATCGGGTGGGCGCAGCCCATCTCCATGCCGTTGTCGATGTCCTCGCGGCTCGCGATGCCCGATTCGAACATCCGGATCGCGGAGAGCAGGTACGGGATCAGCAGCGCGTTGACGACGAAGCCGGACCGGTCCTGGGCGCGGATCGGGTGCTTGCCCAGCACGTCCTGCACGACGGCCTCGGCGCGCGCGATCGTCTCGTCCGACGTGGTCAGCGCCGGGATCAGCTCGACCAGCTTCTGGACGGGGGCCGGGTTGAAGAAGTGGATGCCGATGACCCGGTCCGGGCGCGAGGTCGCGACGGCCAGCTTCACCAGCGGGATGGAGGAGGTGTTGGAGGCCAGGATCGCGTCCTGCCGGGTCACGACCTGGTCCAGGACCTGGAAGATCTCCGTCTTGACCTGCTCGTTCTCCACGACGGCCTCGATGACGAGGTCGCGGTCGGCGAACTCCCCGAGGTCGGTGGTGAAGCTGAGGCGGCCCAGGGTCTCGTCCCGCTCCTCCGCGGTGATCTTGCCGCGTTCGGCGGCCTTCGAGAGGGAGTTGTGCAGCCGGGTGCGGCCGATCTCCAGCGCCTCGCCGGTGGTCTCGGCGACCTTCACCTCGAGGCCGCTGCGCGCGCACACCTCCGCGATACCTGCGCCCATCTGGCCACAGCCGACCACCCCGACGCGTGCAATGTCGGCCATAGAGTCCGTCACCTCGTGCCTTTCGATGTTCTCCGCAGTGCAGGGTCCCGTGTGATTCCGGTGCCCGCTTCGACCCCACGACGTTACTCCGAGAGCCCACCCCCGTGACCTGCGGGTCATCCGGCTACGGACGGGCATCATCCTGTTACGTGGAGCGAGCGGGGTGGTGGTCGACGTGAAGGGACGAGTGTGGCGCATGCGACGTACAGGAATGACCCGGAGATCGCTCGTGGCGGGTGCGGCCGGACTGGTGGCGGCGATGACGACGGGCGGTGACGCGGTGGCCGCGCGGACGGCCCGGGCGGTACGGGGAGGAGGTGGCGGCGAGGACCGCTTCGCGCGGGGTGAGCTGCGCGGCGTGTGGATCGCCACGGTCGCCAACCTGGACTGGCCTTCCAAGAAGGGCCTGACGGCGGCCGCGCAGGAGGCCGAGCTCATCGCCCACCTGGACCGGGCGGTCCGGCTGCGGCTCAATGCGGTGGTGCTCCAGGTCCGTCCCACCGCGGACGCCCTGTGGCCCTCCCCGTACGAACCGTGGGCCGACTGCCTCACCGGCGTCCAGGGCCAGGACCCGGGGTGGGACCCGCTCGCCACCGCGGTCCGGGAGGCGCACGACCGGGGCCTGGAGCTGCACGCCTGGTTCAACCCGTACCGGGTCGCGAACCACACGGACCCCGCCCGCCTCGCCGCCTCCCACCCGGCGCGGCGCAACCCCGACTGGGTCCTGCCGTACGGCGGGAAGCTCTACTACAACCCGGGGCTGCCGGAGGTCCGCCGCTTCGTCCAGGACGCGATGCTGGACGCCGTGCGCCGCTACGAGATCGACGCGGTGCACTGGGACGACTACTTCTACCCGTATCCGGTGGCGGGGGAGGCGTTCAAGGACGACGCCGCGTACAAGCGGTACGGGGGCGGCTTCCCGGACCGGGCCGCCTGGCGCCGCGACAACGTGGACCGGCTGGTGCGCGAGATGGGTGTGCGGATCCGGGAGACCCGGCAGGGCGTCCGGTTCGGCATCAGCCCGTTCGCCGTCTGGCGGAACAAGGCCACCGACCCGCTGGGCTCCGACACCCGGGCGGGCGTGGAGACGTACGACGACCTGCACGCCGACACCCGGAAGTGGGTCAAGGAGGGCTGGATCGATTACATCGCTCCGCAGATCTACTGGCATATCGGGCTGTCCACCGCCGACTACGCCAAGGTCCTCGCCTGGTGGGCCGCCACCGTGCGGGGCACGGGCGTGGGCCTGTACGTGGGGGAGGCGCTCTACAAGGCGGGTGACCCGGCCCAGCCCGCACCCTGGCAGGATCCGGCGGAGCTCTCCCGACACCTCACCCTCGCCCGGGACCACGACGAGGTGGGCGGGCACATCTTCTTCTCCGCCAAGCATGTGGCGGCGGACCGCATCGGCGCGATGGCCCGGGTGGTCGCCGACCACTACCAGGACCGGGTGCGCGCACCGCGCTGACCCGGGGAGATGAGGGGCCGGGGCCGCTCGGACCCCGGCCCCGGCCCTCCTCCTCAGGCCGCCGTCCTACTGCGGCTGCCGGCCCTGCGGCGCCTCGATGTGCTGGACGACGCTGTCGGGGCCGGGGGACATCAGGTGTTCGTGGCCGTCGGGGAAGCGGAGCCGGTACGGAGGGGCGCCCCCGTCCCCGAGCACTTCGATGATCTCTGCGACCCGGTCGTGCTGTCCCACGGTCCTGCCGTGCATCAGCAGCCGGTCGCCCGCGTGTGCCTCCATCGGGAGTGACCTCCTCACGGTGACGGTCCGCCTGTCCGTACGGCCAAGTCTATGACCGTACGGGCCCGGTTTCCCCTGCTGAACGCGGTGCCGACCGGCCCCGGCGGCCCGTCCGCTGGGTGGCGGCGATGCAGACCAGCACCGCCACCGCCGCGAGGGGAGCCGCCGCCGACACCTCTTCGCCGAGCAGCAGGAACGACCACGCCAGCGTCAGCAGCGGCTGCGCGAGCTGGAGTTGACTGGCCCGGGGGACACCGATCTCGGCCATGCCCTTGTACCAGACGTACAGCCCGAAGAACGTCGATCCGGCGGCCACCCAGACCAGGCCGAGGACGCCGTGCGCGGTGAGGTGGACCGGCTCCAGCGGCAGGGCCACCGCGCTGCCCGCCACCGCGAGCGGCAGGCACAGGATCAGCGCCCAGCCGATCACCTGCCACCCCGGCATCACCCGGGCCAGCCGGCCGCCCTCGGTGTACCCGGCCGCGCACACCAGCAGCGCGCCGAAGAGGTACAGGTCGCCCGAGGTGAGGGCGCCGCCGCTCTGCTGCACGGTGAAGCCGATGACGACGGCCGCCCCGGCGAGGGCCGCGACCCAGAACGTACGGGAAGGGCGTTCGCCGGTACGGAGTGACCCCAGCACCGCCGTCGTCAGCGGCAGCAGCCCCACGACCACGGCCGCGTGCGAGGTGGTGGAGGTCTGGAGGGCGAGGGTCGTCAGCAGCGGAAACCCGATCACCACACCGCCCGCCACCACCGCGAGCCCGCCCCAGTGGCGGCGCGCGGGCACCGGTGCCCGGACCGCCAGCAGGAAGCCGCCCGCGATCAGGGCGGCGAGCGTGGAGCGCAGGGCGACGAGGGACCAGGGGCCGAAGCTCTCCAGCCCCCAGGCGGTGGAGGGGAAGGTGAGCGAGAACGCCACGACGCCGAGCGCGGCGAGGAGCGTGCCACGGCGGGCGGGGGCCTTGGCGGTGTGCTCCGGCGCGTCCGGGGCGGGGGCCTCGGCGGTGTGCGGGGCCGCGCCCGGGGCGGGCGTCGGGGAGGTCTCCGTACCGGCATCGACCGCTATCGTTCTGGAACCGGTAGCGCTATCCTGTGCTCTCATGCAAGAGCGTAGCAGCGTCGCCGAACTGGTCACTTCCCTGCGGGCCGAGCTCAACCGCTACTCACCCGGTGGGAAGCTGCCGTCCAGCCGCGCGCTCGTCGAACGCTTCCGGGTCAGCCCGGTCACCGTCTCCCGCGCCATCGCCCAGCTCGCCGCCGAAGGGCTCGTCACCACCCGCCCCGGCTCCGGCGCCTTCCGGGCCGAGCCGCGCGCCGAGGTGCCCGCCCCCGGTGACACGTCCTGGCAGGAGGTGTCGCTGAGCGGCGACGGCGGACCCGAGGTCGTGCCCCGTACGGTCGACGCCTCCGGGGTCCTGGCCACCCTCGCCGCGCCACCGCCCGGCACCATCGAGTTCAACGGCGGCTACCTCCACGCCTCCCTCCAGCCGGAGCGGGCCCTGGCCGCCGCCCTCGCCCGGGCCGGCCGGCGCCCGGGTGCCTGGGGCCGCCCGCCCACGGACGGGCTGCCCGAACTGCGGTCCTGGTTCGCCCGCGAGATCGGCCCGGCGCTCTCCGGCGCCGACGTCCTGATCACCGCGGGCGGCCAGAGCGCCCTGGCCACCGCCCTGCGCGCCCTCGCCCCGCCCGGCGCCCCGGTCCTGGTGGAGTCGCCCACCTACCCCGGCATGCTCGCGGTCGCCCGCGCCACGGGGCTGCGCCCGGTCCCCGTCCCGATGGACGCGGACGGGGTCCGGCCCGAGCTGCTCGCCGACGCGTTTCGCGCCACCGGGGCCCGGGTCCTCGTCACCCAGCCTCTCTTCCAGAACCCCACCGGAGCCACCCTTGCCCCCGCCCGCCGGCCCGAGGTCCTGGCGATCGCCCGAGCGGCCGGGGCGTTCGTCATCGAGGACGACTTCGCCCGCCGGCTCGTCCACGAGGACGCCGGACCGCTCCCGGCACCGCTGGCCGCCGACGACCCCGACGGTGTGGTCGTCCACGTCTGCTCGCTCACCAAGGTCACCTCACCCAGCCTCCGGGTCGGCGCGCTGGCCGCCCGGGGCCCGGTCCTCGAACGCCTCCGCGCCATCCAGGTCGTCGACAGCTTCTTCGTACCGAGGCCGCTCCAGGAGGCCGCGCTCGAACTCGTCGGCTCCCCCTCGTGGGGCCGCCACCTGGCCGCGGTGGCGGCGGAGCTGGGGAGCCGCCGTACGGTGATGGCCGCCGCCCTCCGCTCCGAGCTGCCGGAGTTCGCCCTGCCCCACGTGCCGGCGGGCGGCGGCAGCCTCTGGGCGCGGATCCCGGCGACCGGCGCGGGAACGGGCCCCGACGAGGCGGCCGTCGCCTCCGCCGCCTTGCGCGCCTCGGTCGCCATCGCCCCGGGGAGTCCGTACTTCTGCGCCGAACCCCCGGCGGGACACGTACGGCTGAGCTTCGCCGCGGTCTCCGGAGCGGCCGAGATCGCGGAGGGCGTGCGCCGGCTCCGGACGGCGTACGACGGGCTCCGGGCCCCGGTGCCGTCCGGCACCTGACCGGGGTGAGGCCGGGGCCCTCTTGACCGGACAGGCGTTCGGCACCACGATCCGGCCATGACGCATCCCGCCATGACGCATCGGGTCACCCTGGTCGCGGCGGCGCGCACGTCGCCCCGCCTGGCCGAACGCTTCGACGACGACCGGCCGCTCGACCAGGCCGGGTGGCACGAGGTGCAGCTCGTCGCCCACACCCTGGTCCCGCTCGGGGCGGCCGAACTGCGTTACTGCTCGCCCACCCCGCGCAGCCGTGCCACCGGCGACGCGCTCGGCTACGCGCCGATGGCCCAGCCCGCCCTGCGCGACTGCGACATGGGCCGCTGGCGCGGGATGACTCTGGCCGAGGTCGCCGCCCGCGAACCGGCCGCCGTCGCCGCCTGGCTCGCCGACCCGGGCGGCTCCCCGCACGGTGGCGAGTCCCTCCTCGCCTTCATCGGGCGGATCGGGGGCTGGCTGGACACCCGCCCGGCCTGCGACGGGTTCATCGTCGCGGTCGCCGAACCCGCCGTGATCCGCGCGGCCCTGGTCTACGCGCTGAACGTGCCGCCGACGGCGTACTGGAACGTGGACGTCCGCCCGCTCTCCACGATCACGCTCGCGGGCTCGCCCGGCCGCTGGAGCCTGAGCCTGGAGTCCGGCATCCGCTGACGCCCGGCTCCGGCGGGCCCGCTCCCTTCCCACCGGTCCGACCAGTCGGTACGTTGCAGGGGCATCGGTCCCGCCTCGTACCGAAGGAGCCAAGGTGCCGCAGATCCACGGCCACTGCGACGACCGCTTCGCCGGCGTCCGGGACGCCTTCGAGGAGAACTTCACCGCCCGCGGCGAACTGGGCGCGGCGGTCACCGTCCTCGCCGACGGCGTCCCCGTGGTGGACCTCTGGGGCGGCTGGGCGGACGAGGCCCGCACCCGCCCCTGGGTGCGGGACACCGTCGTCAACGTCTGGTCCACGGGCAAGGGTCCCACCGCGCTCTGCGCCCACATCCTGGCCGACCGGGGGCTGCTCGACCTGGACGCCCCCGTCGCCGCGTACTGGCCGGAGTTCGCGGCGAACGGCAAGGGGTCCGTCCTCGTACGCCACCTCCTCTCGCACCGCTCCGGGGTCGCCGGAGTCGGCACACCGCACACCCTGGACGAGCTGTACGACTGGGAGCTGACCTGCGCCCGGCTCGCCGCCACCGCACCTATGTGGGAGCCCGGGACCCGGTCCGGCTACCACGCGATCTCGTACGGATTCCTCGTCGGCGAGGTGGTCCGCCGGGTCGGCGGGATGCTGCCCGGGGACTTCCTGCGGCAGGAGATCACCGGACCGCTGGGCATCGACTTCACCTTCGGCCTCCCCGAGAAGGAGACCCACCGGCTCGCCGAACTCGTCCAGGAACGCGCCGACCGCGACGCCCAGGCCGCCCTGCTGGCCCGGATGACGCCGGTGGCCGTCGCCTCCCTGCTCAACCCGCCCACCGGACGGGCCGCCGCCAACACACCCGGGTGGCGCGCCGCCGAGATCCCCGCCGCCAACGGCCACGGCACCGCCCGCGCCATCGCCGCGCTCTACGGGATCCTCGCCGGACGCGGCAGCCTCGACGGCCACCGGATCCTCTCCGAGCAGGCCGCCGAACGGGTCCGCGAGAGCCAGGGCGCCTGCCGCGACCTGGTCCTCGGCGACGCCTTCGCCCATGAGACGGAGATCGCCCTCGGCCTCTGGCTGAGCGGCCGCAACCGCTCCTACGGCCCCGACCCGCGGGCGATGGGCCACGACGGCGCGGGCGGTTCCTGCGGTCTGGCCGACCCGGACGCGGGAATCGCCCTCGGGTACGTCATGAACCGGATGGGCTCCGGCGTGGCCGACGATCCCCGTAAGACGGCGCTGGTCGACGCGGTCTACGCGGCCCTCGGCGACGACGTTCGGGCATGATCGGAACGCGACGTTCCACACCGCCGACCCAACCCGGGTTTCGCCTGCGGTTGCCAGGAATGTGAGGATGTCACCATGACAACCAAGGTCTACTTCGACATCACCATCGACGACGCGCCCGCAGGGCGGATCACGTTCAACCTGTTCGACGACGTCGTCCCCAAGACGGCGGAGAACTTCCGCGCGCTCGCCACCGGCGAGAAGGGCTTCGGCTACGCCGGCTCGTCCTTCCACCGCGTCATCACCGACTTCATGCTCCAGGGCGGGGACTTCACCCGCGGCGACGGCACCGGCGGCAAGAGCATCTACGGCGAGAAGTTCGCCGACGAGAACTTCAAGCTCAAGCACGACCGTGTGGGTCTGCTCTCCATGGCCAACGCCGGCGCGAACACCAACGGCTCGCAGTTCTTCATCACGACGGTGCTCACCCCGTGGCTGGACGGCAAGCACGTGGTCTTCGGCGAGGTCGCCGACGAGGACGGCATGGCCCTGGTCCGCAAGATCGAGGCGCTCGGCTCCTCCAGCGGCCGCACCCGCGCCAAGGTCACCATCGCCGAGTCCGGCGTTCTCTGACCGGAACGGGGCCTTCGGGCCCGGCATGCTCCAGGCATACAGGAAGCCCGGCCGACGCACTGCGTCGGCCGGGCTTCCCGGTCTCTTCCGTGGGCCGCGGTCAGTTCGACCGGGCGGCGCGCTCCGCGTTGCGCTCCTTGATGCGGGCGGCCTCCTTGCGGACCTCGGCCTGGGTGGCCCGCTCCTTCTGGAGCCACTCGGGCATCTCGTCCTTGAGGGCGTCGACCTGCTCGGTGGTGAGGGCGTCGGTGATCCCGCCGCGGGCGAGCCCCGCGATGGAGATGCCGAGCTTCGCCGCGACCACCGGGCGGGGGTGCGGTCCGGTGCGGCGCAGCTCGACCAGCCACGCGGGCGGGTCGGTCTGGAGGGCGTTGAGCTCGGTGCGCGAGACGGCACCCTCCTGGAACTCGGCGGGGGTGGCCTGGAGGTACACACCCAGCTTCTTCGCCGCGGTGGCGGGCTTCATGGTCTGGGCGGTCTTGTGCGACGTCATGGGTCCAGGGTATCGACCACAGGACATAGCTCCGACCACGGACCGGTAGCCTGAACCCGTGACAGGCTCGGACATCCCCTCATCCTTCAGGCTCGCGTACGTCCCCGGCGTGACGCCGACCAAGTGGGTGAGGGTCTGGCACGAGCGACTGCCCGGCACCCCGCTGGAGCTGATCCAGGTCCCTCCGGCCGACGCGGGCCGGCTGCTGGCGGACGGCGGCGCGGAGGCCGGACTCGTACGGCTCCCGGTCGACCGGGACGTCCTCAGCGCGATCCCGCTGTACACGGAGACGACGGTCGTGGTGATCCCCAAGGACCACACCGCCACAGCCGCGGAGGAGATCACGCTCCCCGATCTGGCGGACGAGATCGTCCTGCACCCGCTCGACGACGTCCTGGACTGGGAGACCCTCCCGGGCCGCCCCGCGATCGAGCGCCCGGCCACCACGGCGGACGCGATCGAGCTGGTGGCGGCGGGCGTGGGCGTGCTCCTCGTCCCGCAGTCCCTGGCCCGCCTGCACCACCGCAAGGACCTCACCTACCGGCCGGTCCTGGAAGCCCCCGAGTCCCGCGTGGCCCTGTCGTGGCCGCAGGAGGAGCCCACCCCCGACCTGGTGGAGGAGTTCATCGGCATCGTCCGGGGACGCACGGTCAACAGCACCCGGGGCCGCGCGGCCACCCCACCGCAGCCGTCGGCGAAGGAGAAACCCAAGGCGAAGGCCAAGCGGGCGGGCACGGCGACCGGCTCCGCGCGCAAGCAGGCGGCCACGGGCCGCCGCGCGGGAACCCCCAAGGGCGGCAAGCCCACGGGCAAGCGCGGAAAGCCGCGCGGCCGCTAGAACCGGGCGCTCACCCTCGTACGACCGCTCGTAGGACCGCTCCTCCCACCCCCCCCTCAGCCCTCCCCAGCGCCCCCGCGTCCCCCGCATCCCGACGTCCCGTCGGACAGATCCCGCGGACGGCGCCCCAGCAGGTCAGAGGGTGCGAATTCCCGGGGTTGCGTCACTTCCCCGGCAGCGGTGGTGGCCCTCGCCCCCCGTCCCGCAGGGTTGTCGTCAGCCGGCCGGTGCGGTCGGCTCCGAACAGGGGAGGCAACGTACATGCGAGCCATGACGAGGACGTTCGTGAGTGTCGCCACCGCCGTGGGTATCGCGGCCGGAACGATGACGGCGGCGGGCACCAGCTTCGCGGCGACGCCGGCCCAGCAGGCCCCGACGGTCAGCGCCCAGCAGGTCGCGCCGCTCGCGGTCGTCAACCTCGGCCTGAGCAACGCACAGGCGAAGGAGGTCCAGCGCTGGCTGGCACGCTCCTGGAACTACACGGGCGCCATCGACGGCCAGCTCGGCACCAACAGCTGGAAGGCGTTCCAGCGCTTCCTGAGGTCGGCCGCCAACTACAACGACGCCATCGACGGAGTCGTCGGACCCAACACGGTCAAGGCCCTCCAGCGCTGGCTGAAGGCGCACTACGGCTACACCGGCGCGATCGACGGCGTCGCCGGACCGGGCACCCAGGCGGCGTTCAAGCGGTTCGCCAAAGCCCGCTGATTCTCGGGTGAACAGCTTAGCCCAGGGGTGAGGAGCACGGCGGGTCCGCAGTTCAGGGGAGCGGACCCTGCCGTGCTTTTCGTCGCGAGCGGATGGCGTACGCCCGGCGTATCGGCGAACCGGTCGACAGAGCCCTCGTACGCTACGACCTGCCCTGACCCTGACCTGACGTGACCTGCGCGGGGCCGATCCACACCGACCTCAGCTCCTGACGGCTCCCGCGATCTGCTCGGCCGCCTCCGTGGGCGTCAGGTGCGTGGTGTCGACGACCTCGGCCTCGCTGTGCAGCCAGGTGCGGGCCGCCTCGGCGTAGGGCTCCAGGTACCGGAGGCGGAAGGCGGAGGGGCCCATGTCCGTGTCCCCCTCGATGCGCCCGCGGAGGGTCTCCTGGTCGGCGTGGAGCACGAAGTGCCGTAGGGGAATGGCGTGTCGGGCGAGGCTGCTGCTGATCTCGCGCCAGTACGGCTCGACCAGGACGGTCATGGGCATCACCAGGGTGCCGCCGGTGTAGTCGAGTACCTGGCGGGCGGTCTCGACCACGAGCGACCGCCACGGCGGCCAGTGCTGGAAGTTGTCCGTCCGGGAGAGGACCGGCGTGATGTCCATGAGCGTCTCGCCGACTTTCTCGGCGTCGAACACCCGCGAATCCGGAAGAAGTTGCTGCACAAGCACACTGGTCGTCGTCTTGCCCGCGCCGTGGGTGCCGTTGAGCCATACGATCATGGGCTCACGCTAACGCCCTCTCGCCCGGGCAGGGCGAGAAGGCGTCCGGGGCCTGGACCGTGCGACGAGCCCCGGGGCGGCACGCCCGCCCCGGGGTGCGGTCAGCCGGCGGCGAGGAGCTCGAGCGTGTCGATCACGCGGTTCGAGAAGCCCCACTCGTTGTCGTACCAGGCGACCACCTTGACGTGGCGGCCGTCGACGCGGGTGAGCGCTGAGTCGAAGATCGCCGAGGCGGGGTTGCCCGTGATGTCGGACGACACGAGTGCGTCGTCCGAGTACTCGAGTACGCCGGCGAGCGGGCCTTGTGCGGCGGCCCGGTAGGCCGCCAGCACGTCCTCGCGCGTCACGTCGCGGGCGACGGTCGTGTTGAGTTCGACGATCGAGCCGACCGGAACCGGTACGCGGATCGAGTCGCCGGACAGCTTGCCGTCGAGGTTCGGCAGCACGAGGCCGATCGCCTTGGCGGCGCCGGTCGTGGTCGGCACGATGTTGACCGCGGCGGCGCGGGCGCGGCGCGCGTCGCGGTGCGGGCCGTCCTGGAGGTTCTGCTCCTGCGTGTAGGCGTGCACCGTCGTCATGAACCCGTGCTCGATACCGGCGAGGTCGTCGAGCACCTTCGCCAGCGGCGCGAGCGCGTTGGTCGTGCAGGAGGCGTTCGAGACGATCGTGTGCGCCGCCGGGTCGTAGGCGTCGGTGTTGACGCCGTACGCGAGCGTGACGTCGGCGCCGTCCGCCGGCGCGCTGACGAGTACCTTCTTCGCGCCCGCGTCGAGGTGGGCGCGGGCGGCCTCGGCCGAGGTGAAGCGGCCGGTCGCCTCCAGCACGATGTCGACGCCGAGCTTTGCCCACGGCAGTCGCGCCGGTTCGCGCTCGGCGAGCACGGTGATGCGGCGGCCGTCGACGACGAGGGTGTCCCCGTCGACGGTCACCGGGCGCCCGAGCCGGCCAGCCGTGCTGTCGTAGGCGAGCAGCCGGGCGAGAGCGGCGGGCTCCGTCAGGTCGTTCACGGCGACGACCTCGACGGCGCTGTCGCGCTCCAGCAGTGCGCGCAGCACATTGCGTCCGATGCGGCCGAATCCGTTGATGGCGATGCGAGTCATGAATGGTGTCCCTTCCGTTCCCCACCAGGCTCGCTCGCGGCCTACGCAGCTGACAGTGGCGGGATCGCCACGGTTCAAAAGGATCGCGCCAAGCGGGTGCCGGGGCGAGCCACGCCGTGCCGGGCGTGCCATGCGGCGCCGGGCGTACTACGCGCCGCGCGTGAACGTACGCCGGTACTCGCTCGGTGTGGTGCCGAGGATGCGCTGGAAGTGCAGCCGCAGATTGGCGCCGGTGCCGAGCCCGATGTCGGCGGCGATCTGCTCGACGCTCCGCTCCGAACGCTCCAGCAGTTCGCGCGCCACGTCGATGCGGGCGCGCATCACCCACTGCATCGGTGTGTAGCCGGTCTCCTCGACGAAGCGCCGGGAGAACGTGCGCGGCGACACCCCCGCCTGCCGCGCGAGGGTGTCGAGGGTGAGGGGCTCGCCGAGCCGGTGCAGCACCCACTCCCGGGTGGCGGCGAACCGCTCACCGAGCGGCTCGGGCACGCTGCGCGGCACGTACTGCGCCTGACCGCCGCTCCGGTATGGGGCCGCGACCAGCCGCCGGGCCGCGTGGTTGGACGCGGCCACCCCGAGGTCGCCGCGCAGGATGTGCAGGCACAGATCGATGCCGGAGGCGGCGCCGGCAGAGGTGAGCACGCTGCCCTCGTCGACGAACAGGACGTTCTCGTCGACCCGGACGAGCGGATGCCTCGCCGCGAGGGCCCGCGTGTAGTGCCAGTGCGTCGTGGCCCGCTTGTCGTCGAGCAGCCCCGTGGCGGCGAGCGCGAAAGCGCCCGTGGAGATGGCGGCGAGCCGCGCCCCCCGGTCATGAGCCCCGATCAGCGCGTCGACGACGGCCTGCGGCGGGTCCTCACGGTCCGGAAACCGATAGCCGGGGACGAAGACGATGTCGGCCCACTCAAGGGTGCGCAGACCGTGCGCCACGGAGTACGACAGGCCGTCACCGCCGGTCACGAGACCGGATTCGGCGCCGCACACCCTCACCTCGTACGGCATGCTCGCGCGGGTCGTGAACACCTGCGCGGGGATACCGACGTCGAGCGGCTTCGCCCCCTCCAGCACGAGGACGGCGACGCGATGCGGGGACGGGGCGGGCACAGGGAAAAGGGTACGCGGGGTGGGGTGCTGTCTCCTGCGGCAGCACGCTTCCGCCGATCACGCGGATCTGCCGGGCCCCGCCACGGAACAGGTGCTCGCGGCCGCCGGGAAGCGGATGGGTACTGGCCCACTACTTCGACTCGGTGGCGGAGACGCTGACGAAGATCGCCGAGGGAGACCATCCGGTCTGCGAGGTCGCCGAAGGGCGACTGGTCTGGTCGTGAAACGAAGACCAGTGGTGGTGAGTTCCGTACATCTCGGAGCTCAAGGGCGGGGGAGTCAGTCGGACGGGTCGGGACCTGTGGAAGGAGTGCTTTCGATGGGGCCCGCGAAGTCCGGGCTGGTGTAGTCCGGGCCCGTGAAGTCCGGGCTCGTGAAGTCCGGGCTCGTGAACGGCGGTCTGCCGTAGCCGGTCTCCGGGATGGCCGCGGGGCGCTGTGTACGCGACGCGGGGCCGGCGGTGGGGTCGGAGAGCGCGTCCCGCAGGAACGGCAGGATGCCCCGCTCGAGCAACGCATGGCGCCAGGCCTCCCGGGCACGCGCCACTTCCTCCGGCAGCGCGTCCTCGGTCTCCTCGGGGGAGAGGGTGGAGAGGGAAACCGAGCCGCTGCGCAGCGCCGTCATGAGCAGACCGAAGACGGCGACCAGTATCGCGGCTGCCGCGACTGCGCCGAAGAACCATCCGGTGGTGAAGAGGGTCCGGGCGAAGGCCGACTCGGGAGCGAGCATCTTCAGAATGAATCCCACGAGAAAGGAGAGCACCGCGGCCCCGCCGGCAAGCACGGGAGTGAGCACCGCGACAAGGGCGACGGGGCCCGCGCCGCTGGCCGCGTAGTCCCTTCGGCGTGCGGCGGCGAGCCCCGTCACACCCGTACGCGCACCTGGATCAGCGGAGCCGGGTGCGGATGCTGATGACGACCGGGAGGACGGCGTCGGCCGGCGCA
Organism: Streptomyces cyaneofuscatus; assembly: GCF_000718135.1. Lineage (GTDB taxonomy): Bacteria > Actinomycetota > Actinomycetes > Streptomycetales > Streptomycetaceae > Streptomyces > Streptomyces cyaneofuscatus. Next base: position 285,202 of record NZ_JOEM01000016.1, read on the forward strand.
GTTCCTGGCGGATCTTGACGTAATGCTCGTACTCGGTTGCCGCAGCCGCCGTGATGAGTGCGGTGGTGTTGAGCGCCATGATGCGAAGCTGTTCCGAGGTGAGGCGATCGCCGATTCCGGCCAGATCCGGACGTTCCTGAGCGTGACGCAGCGCGTCACCGAGAGTCCGCTCGTACTCTTGGCGGTCCTCGTTCAGCAGATGCGGCGCAACCGACCCGGTGCTGCGCGAGCCGTATTCCTCGCGGTCCTCACTCGGCGTACGGGGCCGAACGCCGCCGCCTTCGTACCGGGAGGGCCCCATCCGGTGCTGGGCCGGTGGTGGCGGGCTCGGCGTGTCCGGCGGGGGATCGGAGCGGCTTGTGCCACCGGTTTGCGGCGCAATCGCCGTCCCCTCCGGGGCGTTGCGCGGGGATGCCGACGACATGGGCGGGCCTGCCTGGATGCCCAGGACCGACGTCAGCAGACGGCGCCCGAGGGGAAGCCGGCGCTGGCGCGCGACAGCGGACGGCCGGTTGCCCGGACGGTTGGCGCCCAGGATTGCCGCAGTGATACGTCGGCTCGCGGAGGGCCGCATCATCGTGTGGTCCCTTCCTCGCCGATGGCCGGTCCGAGCGGATGACGCAGTGCTGCGCGATCATCGAGTGCACCGCCTGGTCCGTCGGTGGGGTCCACCGGCCGGCCGTTCGGCTGCGGGGCGTGGGGTCCGGTGCCCGGCTGGGGGCCGGTGGGGCCGGTGGCGAAGTCCGGCCCGGTGACGTTCGGAAGGGGAAGGCTCTGTCGGCGGCGTTCGTCGGCCCCTGCGGAGGCAGCGCGCACCGCCGATGACGGCTGCGCCGGTCCGGCCGTGGACGGCTGCGCGTCGGAGAGCGGGGACCCGGAGCCGGCCGGTGCCGGCTGCTGGGCGGGCGGCACGGCTCCAGGAGAAGCTTGGGCGGCGTGTTCTTCGGCGACCGCCCCTGCCTGCGGTGCGCCGTTGACCCCATCGCTGATCGACTGGACACGGCCGAGCTGAGTAAGGATCACCGGGGCCGAGATGCCGACCACGATGGCCGCGTACGCACCGCTGACCTGTCCCGTGGTACCGAAGAGCACTGCGGCCCCGGCCCCCATCGCACTGTGCACGACGGCTGCGACGGGGTCGGCGACGGGGTCGAAATAGTCCTGGAACCTGGCCGGTACGTTCTCCTGCCCGGGAGGTAACTGCCGATAGGCGCGGCGGTCCGACTGCCAGTCCAGAAACCGGTTGTAGGCGTCGAGGAGCCCGCGCAGCGCACCTCCCGCCGCACCCAGCAGGATCAGCATCGGCACGTCCACTACGCCCCCCGTGTGGTACAGACTGCACGCTTCCGCCATAGGAGCCTGCCGCCTGAGCATAGGGGCACGTGCAGGACCATGGGGAGCCCGTCCTGACGACCCTCCCAGCGCGAGAGGACCGTGTCCCCCCGCCGGCTGGACGGCGGGGGGACACGGTCCTCTGTTCGGCGAGGCCGGCTACTTCTTCGGGCAGGTCACCGTTCCTATGACGATGCCGCTGAAGGCGCCGGTCATCATCCCTACAGCGACCCCGGGGGGACCGCCGAGGAGGCCTGAGATGCCTCCGCTGACGATGCTGGTGCCGATCTTCGCGGCCATGCACTTGTCGTACGCGTCCCTGTCCTGTGCGGCGCTGAAGGCCACCGCTCTCATCGTCCAGGTGCTCTTCTCGGCGGAGGCATGGCCGGCGGGAGTGCCGTCGCCCAGGGAGAAGGTCGGGGGCGACATGGTTCCCGTGATGGTGTCGCCGGATACGCCTTCGATGGTCTGAGTGACGGTGGCGCCTTGCACCGTGAGAGCGGCCTTGTGAATGACGCCGTTGGTGTCGGTGACGGCGCCGGGCATGACCGTCGCAATGGTCGCACCGTCCGCGTCACTGACCCTGACGCCGCCCTGTACGGCGGTCAGCTTGCCGCCTGCGGGCACGTCCATGACGGCGGACGCGGTCTTCGCGATGACGGTGGGCTTGACGTCGTCGCTGGTGGAGCCACTGCCAGGAGGGTTCACGTTCGTACGGGCGACGTACATCGTGGTGCCGGCCGTGGAGTTGATGACCGGGACTGTGACGGTCGCGTCGGTCTTCCAAGGCTGGTTGTCGGTGTTGAACGTCCAGGTGCCGGTGACCTTCTTGCCGACGGCGGCGAAGTCGACCCAGGCGTAACTCTTGGGAGGGACGGTCACGGAGATGCCGTTGATCGTCGACTCCTCCGAGGTGTACGTCTGCGTCGCGGTCAGCTGGTTGCTGATCATGGCCTGAACAGGGGTGGAGACTCCGACCGAGGTCGACAGGCCGGCTGAGAACGACTGGGCCCAGCCGGAGTGATAGATCGTGGTGAAGATCTGGGTCATCGTGGTACCGGTGTCGTTGAACCAGACCGAAGAAGCGGGACGCCTGGGCAGTACCTCGGGCTGGCCTTCGGAGTTCTGCTTCCACGAGCAGGTGGAGATCTTCTTGGAACACAGATCGCTGTAGTACTCCAGGGCGAGACTTCTGGCCTCGGCTGCCTTGTACTCGGGCAGCGTCCACTGCTGGCTCGCGCTGCCGTTGCAGACGTTGGGCTGGGCCAGGATGCCCCACAGGTGGAGGCCGCCACGGTTGTCCATGCAGTACTCAGTGCCCGTCTCGGCACGGCGGACGATGCCGAAGGTGTTCGGCTTGCCGTCGACGGGGCGGAAGTGCCACTGCTGACCGTCCTGGCCGCACGACCTCTGAGTGGCGGGCTGGGTCGCGTAGATGCACTTCCCGGAGGACGTGCTGGCGATGTTGAACTGGCCGGGAGCGCTGAGCTTTATGAGCCGCCACTGCTTGTAGTTCATCCCGTCGGGGGTGACAGAGATCTGATTGCCGTCGTTGTTTCCAGTGGAGTTGAGGGTGCCATGGGGGTTGGTGAAGGTGTACGCCTCGTCCGTCGCCGCCGCGGCGGACGGTGCTGCGGCGACGGACGGTGCTGCGGCGGCCGGGGCAGCGGCGAGGACCGGCGCGAACAGCCCCAGAGCAACAGCGGGCGCGAGGAGAAGTCTCGCGGTTCTTCTTCTGATTGTTCTCATCGTCGCTCCTTGAGCTTCGGCTGTGCCGCTACATGGGCCCGCAGCGGTGTGTGCTGCGGGCCGGACAGCTGGAAGCTAGGCGCTCAAGGTGCAGGTCAGACAGGTCAAGCAACCGGCCATCGGTGGCCGGTCACCAGCACGCAGCCGAATGGCCGGGTTGTGACCGGCGGGATACCCGGGTCTCCGATCCGTCCGTGTCTGCGGGAACCCTTCAGTGTGCGGTCCGGAGGCAGCACCGCAGCCCTGGTGAGAAGGGGCGGCACCTCACCGTGCGCGCCCGGACGCTCTACGAGCCGGACCCTCCACGGCTCTTCGCCGGGGGTCCCGCTCGGGTGAGATCAGCGGCAGTGGCGCCACTCCCCAGAGCCGACGGGGCTCAGCAAGGCCCTCGAAGACCTCGCCGGCCACGTGGTCGCCACCATTGATCACACACCGTGACTGCGGCGGACCTGGGCCCGCCAGCCAGAATCCTCGGCCGCAGAGCGCGAGTGGTGCCGAAAGAGGCCCTGATTGCATAAAAGTGCGGCCCTGCGTATAGTCATGCCATCGACGAGGAGGGTTCCGATGGTGGTACGCGCAGCGGTGGCAGGGGCGAGCGGATACGCCGGCGGTGAGCTGCTCCGACTCCTGCTGGCGCACCCCGGCGTCGAGATCGGTGCCCTCACCGGACACTCCAACGCCGGGCAGACGCTCGGCTCGCTCCAGCCGCACCTGCGGCCCCTGGCCGGCCGGGTCCTGGAGCCCACCACCGCCGAGGTCCTCGCCGGGCACGACGTCGTCTTCCTGGCGCTGCCGCACGGGCAGTCCGCCGCCGTCGCCGAGCAGCTCGGGGACGAGGTCCTCGTCGTCGACATGGGGGCCGACTTCCGGCTGAAGGACGCGGGGGACTGGGAGACGTTCTACGGGTCCCCGCACGCCGGGACCTGGCCCTACGGGCTGCCCGAGCTGCCGGGCGGGCGGGCCGCGCTCGCCGGGTCGAAGCGGATCGCCGTGCCGGGGTGCTACCCGACCGCCGTGTCCCTCGCGCTCTTCCCGGCGTACGAGGCCGGTATCGCCGAGCCGGAGGCCGTCATCGTCGCCGCGTCGGGCACGTCGGGTGCGGGCAAGGCGGTCAAGCCGCATCTGCTCGGCTCCGAGGTGATGGGCAACATGACCCCGTACGGCGTCGGCGGCGGGCACCGCCACACCCCCGAGATGATCCAGAACCTCAGCGCCGCCGCCGGGCAGCCGGTCACCGTCTCCTTCACACCCACCCTCGCGCCCATGCCGCGCGGCATCCTCGCCACGTGCAGCGCGAAGGCCAAGCCGGGGGTGAGCGGGGAGTCCCTGCGCGCGGTGTACGAGAAGGCGTTCGCGGACGAGCCGTTCGTGGACCTCCTGCCCGAGGGACAGTGGCCCGCCACCGCCGCGGTGTACGGCTCCAACGCCGTACAGGTCCAGGTCGCCCACGACCCCGCCGCCGGACGGATCGTGGTCATCTGCGCCATCGACAATCTCGCCAAGGGCACCGCGGGCGGCGCCCTCCAGAGCATGAACATCGCCCTCGGGCTTCCCGAGGACACAGGTCTCACGACGATCGGAGTTGCACCGTGAGCGTCACGGCAGCACAGGGATTCTCGGCGGCGGGCATCGCCGCCGGAATCAAGGAGAGCGGTAACCCGGACCTGGCCCTCGTGGTCAACCACGGGCCCCGTCGCGCCGCCGCGGGCGTCTTCACCTCCAACCGCGTCAAGGCCGCCCCGGTCCTCTGGTCCGAGCAGGTCCTCAAGGGCGGCGCGGTCACCGCCGTCGTCCTCAACTCCGGTGGCGCCAACGCCTGTACGGGCCCCCAGGGGTTCCAGGACACCCACGCCACCGCCGAGAAGGTCGCCGAGGTGCTGGAGGGGCACAGTGCGGGAGAAGTAGCCGTCGCCTCCACCGGGCTCATCGGCATCCTGCTCCCCATGGACAAGCTGCTCCCCGGCATCGAGCAGGCCGCCGCCGCCCTCAGCGAGCACGGCGGTGAGAAGGCCGCCATCGCCATCAAGACCACCGACACCGTGCACAAGACGGCCGTCGCGGGCGGCGAGGGCTGGACCGTCGGCGGCATGGCCAAGGGCGCGGGCATGCTCGCCCCCGGCCTCGCCACCATGCTCGTCGTCCTCACCACCGACGCCGATGTGCCCGCCCCGGAGATGGACGCCGCCCTCCGCGACGCCACCCGGACCACCTTCGACCGGGTCGACTCCGACGGCTGCATGTCCACCAACGACACCGTGCTGCTGCTCGCCTCCGGCGCCAGCGGCATCACCCCGGAGCAGGGCGCGTTCGCCGAGGCCGTACGGGCCGTCTGCGACGACCTCGCCCGGCAGCTCATCGGGGACGCCGAGGGCGCCTCCAAGGACATCCGGATCGAGGTGATCAACGCGGCCACCGAGGACGACGCCGTCGAGGTCGGCCGGTCCATCGCCCGTAACAACCTCCTCAAGTGCGCCATCCACGGCGAGGACCCCAACTGGGGCCGTGTCCTCTCCGCCATCGGCACGACGAAGGCCGCCTTCGAGCCGGACCAGCTCAACGTCGCCATCAACGACGTCTGGGTCTGCAGATACGGCGGCGTCGGCGAGGACCGCGACCTGGTCGACATGCGCTACCGGGAGGTCAAGATCACCGCCGACCTCGCCGCGGGCACCGAGTCCGCCGTCATCTGGGCCAACGACCTCACCGCGGACTACGTCCACGAGAACAGCGCGTACAGCTCATGAGCGCCGCGCGGAAGCACACCGCACTCCCGAAGGCGCAGATCCTCATCGAGGCGCTGCCCTGGCTGACCCGGCACAACGGCAAGACCGTCGTCATCAAGTTCGGCGGCAACGCCATGATCGACGAGGAGCTGAAGGCCGCCTTCGCCCAGGACGTCGTCTTCCTGCGGCACGCCGGTCTCAAGCCCGTCGTCGTGCACGGCGGCGGCCCGCAGATCAGCGCCCAGCTCGACAAGCAGGGCCTGGTCAGCGAGTTCAAGGCCGGGCTGCGGGTCACCACCCCCGAAGCGATGGACGTCGTACGGATGGTGCTCGCCGGACAGGTCCAGCGCGAACTGGTCGGCCTCCTCAACCAGCACGGCCCCCTCGCCGTCGGCATGACCGGCGAGGACGCCCACACCATCACCGCCACCCAGCACCGGCCCACCATCGACGGCGAGTCCGTCGACATCGGCCGGGTCGGCGAGATCACCGCCATCGACACCGGGGCCATCCAGGCGCTCCTGGACGACGGCCGCATCCCGGTCGTCTCCTCCATCGCCCGCTCCGCCGACGACCACCACGTCTACAACGTCAACGCCGACACCGCGGCCGCCGCGCTCGCCGCCGCCCTGAACGCCGAGACGCTGATGGTCCTCACCGATGTCGAAGGGCTCTACGAGGACTGGCCCAACAGCGACGACGTCATCAGCCGGCTGACCGCCAGTCAGCTGGAGAAGCTGCTGCCCGAGCTGTCCAGCGGCATGGTCCCCAAGATGCAGGGCTGTCTGCACGCCGTACGCAACGGCGTCGAGACCGCCCGGGTCATCGACGGGCGGGTCCAGCACTCGATCCTGCTGGAGATCTTCACCGACGAGGGCATCGGCACGATGGTCGTGCCGGACGCCCCCATCGACGTACACGCAGCCCACGGAGACCAGCAGCAGGGGGAATCATGACCGGCACCGAGGCTTCGGGACTCACCTCGCGGTGGCAGGGCGCGCTGATGGACAACTACGGCACGCCCCGCCTGCCGCTCGTCCGCGGCGAAGGCGCGTACGTCTGGGGCGAGGACGGCACCCGCTACCTCGACTTCGTCGGCGGCATCGCGGTCAACGCCCTCGGCCACGCCCACCCGGCCGTCGTCGAGGCCGTCTCCACCCAGGTCGCCTCCCTCGGCCACGTATCGAACCTGTTCATCGCGGAGCCGCCGGTCGCCCTCGCCGAGCGGCTGCTCCAGCTCTTCGGCCGCCCGGGCCGGGTCTTCTTCGCCAACTCCGGCGCCGAGGCCAACGAGGCTGCCTTCAAGATCGGCCGGCTCACCGGGCGCGGCCACATGGTCGCCACCGACGGCGGCTTCCACGGCCGGACCATGGGCGCGCTCGCGCTGACCGGCCAGCCCGGCAAGCAGGAGCCGTTCGTCCCGCTCCCCGGTGACGTCACGCATGTGCCGTACGGAGACGTGGACGCCCTGCGCGCAGCCGTCACCACCGACACCGCCCTGGTCGTCATCGAGCCGATCCAGGGCGAGAACGGCGTCGTCGTCCCGCCCAAGGGCTATCTGGAGGCGGCGCGGGAGATCACCCGCGCCACCGGCACGCTGCTCGTCCTCGACGAGGTGCAGACCGGGATCGGCCGCTGCGGCCAGTGGTTCGAGCACCAGGCCCACCAAGGCGTGGAGCCTGACCTCGTCACGCTCGCCAAGGGCCTCGGCGGCGGCCTCCCGATCGGCGCGACCGTCGCCTTCGGCCCGGCGGCCGACCTGCTGAAGCCCGGACACCACGGCACCACGTTCGGCGGCAACCCGATCGCCTGCGCCGCCGGACTCGCCGTCCTGGACACCCTCGCGGCCGACGGCGCCCTCGACGAGGTCAAGCGGCTCGGCGAGAAGATCCGCGACGGCGTGGAGGCGCTGGGACACCCGCTGGTCTCCCATGTCCGCGGCAGTGGCCTGCTGCTGGGTATCGTGCTCACCGGACCCCTCGCACCGCAGGTGCAGCAGGCGGCCCAGGGAGCCGGCCTCCTGGTGAACGCGCCCGCCCCCGATGTCGTACGGCTCATGCCGCCGCTGATCATCGGTGACGCGGAGGTGGACGCGTTCCTGGAGATCCTGCCGAGCGCTCTCGACGCGGCACACGGGGACGGACGATCCGGAGCATGACCCTCCGGAGAATGAGGCGACGACGATGACCGAGGCGCAGGAAACCGAGCACGGCGGGCCGTCCGTGCCGCAGACCCGCACCGCCCGCCACCGCCGGATCGTGGACATCCTGAACCGGCAGCCGGTCCGCTCGCAGAGCCAGCTGGCCAAGCTCCTCGCCGACGACGGGCTGAGCGTCACCCAGGCGACGCTCTCCCGCGACCTCGACGAGCTGGGCGCGGTCAAGATCCGCAACACCGGCGGCGAGCTGATCTACGCGGTGCCGAGCGAGGGCGGATTCCGCACCCCGCAGGCGCCGCTGGGCGGCTCGGCCAAGGAGGAGCGGATGCGCAGGCTCTCGGCCGAACTGCTCATCTCGGCGGAGGCATCGGCCAACCTGGTGGTGCTCCGTACGCCGCCGGGCGCCGCCCAGTTCCTCGCCTCGGCCATCGACCAGGCCGAACTGCACGACATCCTCGGCACCATCGCCGGGGACGACACGCTGATGCTCATCAGCCGCGACCCGGCCGGCGGCCAGGCGCTCGCCGACCACCTGCTGAGGCTCGCTCAGAACGACCGCTGAGCCGTTCCGTTCAGAGCCGCGTGATCGCGGTCGGGCCCGAGGTGGTCCCGACCGCGATGTGCGGCCGCCGCTCCGGGTCCGCCCAGGCCAGGATCTCCGCCATGGCATCGGCGGGTACGGACACACAACCCGCCGTCGCCCCGCGGCCGTTGACATGCAGGAAGATCCCGGCGCCCCGGTTGCGTACGGGACGCTCGTAGTTGAAGCCGATCACCAGCGCGTGGGCGTACTGCGTCCCGTACGAGACCAGGTGCTCGGCCTCGTCCGCCCGGCAGTCGGCGGGGCGCGGTTCCACCCAGCGGTTGTACGACGCCGAGGCGTTGTCCTGGCACCACCAGGAGTCCTCGTTCACCTTGCGGTAGGCGTACCTCGTCCCTGCCGGGGCCTCCTGGATGCCGAAGGCGTACGGCAGGTCGTACAGGCCGGTGGGGGTGGTGCTGGTGCCCTGCTCGCGGGTCGCGCCGTCGGCCAGCCCGTTCGCCCCGAACCGCGCGGGCGCCGACCCCGCCGCCACCCACCTGCCCCCGCGCCGCTCCCACCAGGTCACCGTGCCGGTCGTGGAGGCGGTGTCCGGGGCCTCGGCGGTGATGAGCTGGGAGCCGCCGCCGGTGTCCGCCAGCCGGTACGGGAGCGGAGGCGGGCTGTCGGCGGGAGCGGCTCCCAGCGAGCCCAGGGCCAGGGTGAGGAGGACGGCGAAGGTCGGGAGAGATCGTCGGCGCATGCTCCGGACCGTACGGCGACCGCACCCGGCCGCCCACCGGACCTGCTCCGTACGGCCCAGCGGCCCACCCCGCGGGAGGCGTCACCCCGGGAGCGCCCTCCCCGCCGCCCGCAGCAGCCGTTCCGCCGCCACCCGCACCGCGCGCGGCCGGTCCGGCGCGGTCCGCTCGCGCAGCAGGGTCTCCGGAATCCCGGCGGCCTCCGGCAGCAGGGCCCGGGTCGCCGCTCGCACCACGGCCGGGCTCGGGTCGTCCAGCGAGGACGTCAGCCGCTCCCGTACCACCGCCTCCAGCGCGCGCAGCCCGGTGATCGCACACACGCGCACGGCGGGCAGCGGGTGCTCCACCAGTGCCCACAGGGTTCCGGTGTCCGTCGCCCGCTCCCCGCACTCACCGAGCCCGGCGGCGGCCCCGGGGTGCGCGGCCGGTTCGGCGCACAGGGCCCGGTAGAGGGGCAGCGGGTCGATGCCGCCCTGCCGCAGCACATAGCGGGCGCAGGCCCGTACGACGGCGGAGCGGTCGGCCAGGAACGGCTCCGCCTCACCGTGGCGACCGGCCCGGCGCAGCGCGGTCACCCCGGCCGAGCGCACCCGCGCGGCGCGGGCCGTCAGCAGCCGGCCGAGCACGGCGGCCTGCCCCGCCTCCCCGTCCGTTGCGGTCAGGGCGGCGACGGCGGCCTCCGCGCACAGCTCCTGGAGGGTGACGTCACCGCAGGTGGCGGCGGTGGTGGCCAGTTCCGCCGGGGTCAGCAGCCCGCGTTCCACCGCGATCCGGTACGCCAGCCGGTACGTGGCCCGGTCCTGGTGGGCCATCAGCGCCACGACGTCCACCGCCGGCCCCTCCCGCAGCGCGCGTTCCAGCAGGGACCGGGCGAAACCGCCCCGGGTGCGCCGCGACAGCAGCAGGATCAGCTCGGCGAGGGGGAGCAGGGCGCTCCCGGGCAGCTCGGCCAGCAGCACCCGTGATCGCTCACGCACCGGGTCCGCCCAGTCGGAGCACCGCACCACCAGCAGCGGGCGCAACTCCGGTGCGGTGCGGGCCTCCTCCAGCGCCGCTTCCCGGACCCGGCCGTCCGCGTGGCACAGGGCGATGGCGGGCGGCGGAGGCGGGGGCCGGTGAGCCGTGCGGGAAGGGGCCGTTCCGCGCAGCCGGTCAAGCAGCGTCCGGGCCGGTCGTACCGGCTCCTCGGGTGCGCGGGGCAGCAGCCACGGGCGGTCGTCGAGGGCCCGTACGCCGGCGTCGAAGTCCACCCACGCCCGGGCCGGCGCGCCGGCCAGCACCTCGGCCGGCGAGGTGCCCTCGCACACCCGCACCACAGCCCTCAGGGTCTCCCCGTCGTACCCGCCGCACCCGTCCACCGCGTCCCCCTCCCCGTGATCAGGTGCCGATGCTAGAGGTCTTCCGGTCGGACAGCGACGGCGTTTTCCGCCGGGTAAGCCATCCCTGCCCGCTCTGACCTGGTCTTTTGACAAAGCATACGGAGTACCGCATAGTTATACCCATCAGTGATTGCACCGTAAGGAGAAACCCGTGACCGAGCGCGTCGTACTCGCCTACTCGGGCGGCCTGGACACCTCCGTCGCCATCGGCTGGATCGCCGAGGAGACGGGCGCCGAGGTCATCGCCGTTGCCGTGGACGTCGGCCAGGGCGGCGAGGACCTGGACGTCATCCGCAAGCGCGCGCTCGCCTGCGGTGCCGTCGAAGCCGAGGTCGCGGACGCCAAGGACGAGTTCGCCGAGGAGTACTGCCTCCCGGCGATCAAGGCCAACGCCCTCTACATGGACCGCTATCCGCTGGTCTCGGCCCTCTCCCGGCCGACGATCGTCAAGCACCTCGTCGCCGCCGCCAAGAAGCACAACGCCGGGATCGTCGCCCACGGCTGCACCGGCAAGGGCAACGACCAGGTCCGCTTCGAGGCCGGCATCTCCGCGCTCGGCCCGGACCTGAAGTGCATCGCCCCGGTCCGCGACTACGCGATGACCCGGGACAAGGCGATCGCCTTCTGCGAGGAGAAGAACCTCCCGATCGCGACCACCAAGAAGTCCCCGTACTCCATCGACCAGAACGTCTTCGGACGGGCCGTCGAGACGGGCTTCCTGGAGGACATCTGGAACGCGCCGATCGAGGACATCTACGAGTACACCTCCAACCCCGCCACCCCGCGCGAGGCCGACGAGGTCGTCATCTCCTTCAAGGAGGGCGTGCCCGTAGCCATCGACGGCCGTCCCGTCACCGTCCTCCAGGCGATCCAGCAGCTCAACGAGCGGGCCGGCGCCCAGGGCATCGGCCGGATCGACATGGTCGAGGACCGGCTCGTGGGCATCAAGTCCCGTGAGGTGTACGAGGCGCCCGGCGCGATCGCGCTGATCACCGCCCACCAGGAGCTGGAGAACGTCACCGTCGAGCGCGAGCTGGCCCGCTACAAGCGGCAGGTCGAGCAGCGCTGGGGCGAGATGGTCTACGACGGCCTGTGGTTCTCCCCGCTGAAGCGGGCCCTGGACGGCTTCATCAACGAGGCCAACCAGCACGTCACCGGCGACATCCGGATGACCCTGCACGCGGGCCGCGCCGTCGTCACCGGCCGGAAGTCCGACGAGTCGCTGTACGACTTCAACCTCGCCACCTACGACTCGGGCGACACCTTCGACCAGTCCAAGGCGCAGGGCTTCATCGAGCTCTTCGGTCTCTCGTCCAAGATCGCGGCCAAGCGCGACCTCGCCTGACCCCTCTCGTTGTACAGCCGCCTCCCCGTCCGCACGCGGCAGGGAGGCGGCCGCACATCCGCACCCGGGCCGACGCCTTGGCCTTTGCCTTTGCTTTTTTGAGGAGCACGCAGTGAGCAGCAACAACGGTGACGTCCGGCTCTGGGGCGCGCGTTTCGCCGACGGACCGGCCGAAGCGCTGGCCAAGCTGTCGGCCTCCGTCCACTTCGACTGGCGGCTCGCGCCGTACGACATCGCCGGCTCCCGCGCCCACGCCCGCGTCCTCAACAAGGCGGGCCTGCTCACCGAGGACGAGCTGACCCGGATGCAGGAAGGCCTCGACCAGCTCGAAGCCGACGTCGCGGACGGCTCGTTCACCGGGACCATCGCCGACGAGGACGTCCACACCGCCCTGGAGCGCGGACTGCTTGAGCGGCTCGGCCCCGACCTCGGCGGCAAGCTGCGGGCCGGCCGGTCGCGGAACGACCAGATCGCCACCCTCTTCCGGATGTACCTGCGCGACCACGCCCGGATCATCGGCGGCCTCATCGCCGACCTCCAGGGCGCGCTGGTCGGCCTCGCCGAGGCCCACCCGGACGTGGCGATGCCCGGCCGCACCCACCTCCAGCACGCCCAGCCGGTGCTCTTCGCCCACCATGTGCTCGCCCACGTCCAGTCGCTCTCCCGGGACGCCGAGCGGCTGCGCCAGTGGGACGAGCGCACGGCCGTCTCCCCTTACGGCTCCGGCGCGCTCGCCGGATCCTCGCTCGGGCTCGACCCGGAGGCGGTCGCCGCCGACCTCGGCTTCGAGCACGGCTCGGTCGCCAACTCCATCGACGGCACCGCCTCGCGGGACTTCGTCGCCGAGTTCGCCTTCATCACCGCGATGATCGGCGTGAACCTCTCCCGGATCGCCGAGGAGGTCATCATCTGGAACACGAAGGAGTTCTCCTTCGTCACCCTCCACGACGCCTTCTCCACCGGCTCCTCGATCATGCCGCAGAAGAAGAACCCGGACATCGCGGAGCTGGCCCGGGGCAAGTCCGGCCGCCTCATCGGCAACCTGACCGGCCTCCTCGCCACGCTGAAGGCCCTCCCGCTCGCGTACAACCGCGACCTCCAGGAGGACAAAGAGCCCGTCTTCGACTCCTGCGACCAGCTCGAAGTCCTGCTCCCCGCCTTCACCGGCATGATGGCCACCCTCACCGTCAACCGGGAGCGCATGGAGGAGCTGGCCCCGGCCGGCTTCTCGCTCGCCACCGACATCGCGGAGTGGCTGGTGCGGCAGGGCGTGCCGTTCCGGGTCGCGCACGAGGTCGCGGGCGCCTGCGTCAAGGAGTGCGAGCAGCACGGCATCGAGCTCGACGAGCTCACCGACGAGCAGTTCGCCACGATCTCCGAGCACCTCACCCCGGAGGTCCGCACGGTCCTCAACGTGCGCGGAGCCCTCGCCTCCCGCAACGGCCGGGGCGGAACGGCCCCCTCCGCCGTCGCCGTACAGCTCGCCGAGGTGAAGAAGGACCTGGAGGCGCAGAACGCCTGGGCGACCGCCCGCCGGTAGCCGGCAGGAGAGCCGAGCAGCGGTACGTACGGTGTCGTCGCAGGTGTACGAAAGGTGGAGCGGGCTACGTTGACCGGGGTAGGAGTATCCGCAACCGACCCCGAGGAGCCCGCGATGCCCTTCACCGCCCTGGCCACCGCGACGACCCCGACCGCCCACATCGGACTGGGTCTCGCGGCCGTCGGCAGGCCCGGATACATCAACCTCCACCGGGACCAGGACTTCCCCGACGGCCGGGACGTGGAGGATCTGCGCGCCCGCACGCACGAGCTGCTGGACGCGGCGTACGCGCAGGGCGTCCGGTACGTCGACGCGGCCCGCTCCTACGGCCGGGCCGAGGAGTTCCTGGGGGAGTGGCTGGACGCCCGGCCCTCCTTCACCGACCTCGTCGTCGGCTCCAAGTGGGGGTACACCTACACCGCCGACTGGAGCACCGAGGCCGAGGCCCACGAGGTCAAGGACCACAGCCTCGCCACCTTCGAGCGCCAGCGCGCCGAGACCCGCGAACTCCTCGGCGACCGGCTCGACCTCTACCAGATCCACTCGCTCACCCCCGACAGCCCGGCCCTCGCCGACAAGGAACTCCACGAGCGCCTGGCCGCCCTCGCCGCCGACGGGGTCGCCGTCGGCTTCTCCACCAGCGGCCCCGACCAGGCCGACGCCATCCGGGCCGCGCTCGCGCTCACCGTCGACGGCAACCCCCTCTTCCGTACGGTCCAGGCCACCTACAACGCCCTGGAGACCTCGGCCGCCCCTGCTCTCGCCGAGGCCCACGAGGCCGGGCTGACCGTGATCGTCAAGGAGGGCATGGCCAACGGGCGGCTGGCCGGGGACGAGGCACCCGCCGTGTTCCGCGAGATCGCCGCCGACGCGGGGGTGGGCGGCGACGCGGTGGCCCTGGCGCTCGTCCTGCACCAGCCCTGGGCCGGGGTCGTCCTCTCCGGCGCCGCCACCGTCACCCAGCTCGCCGGGAACCTGCACGCACCCGTCGTCGACCTGGACGAGGAGCAGCGGGACCGGCTGGAGGCCCTGGTGGAGGAGCCGGAGTCCTACTGGCGCCACCGCGCTGCCCTTCCCTGGCACTGATCCGGCCGGGCCTAGGAGCTCGTCAGCCGGTCAGGACGACGAGCTCCTGGGTCGCCCGGGTCATCGCCACATACCGGTCGACCGCCCCCTCGACGCCCTCCCCGAACGCCTCCGGGCCGACGAGCACCACCAGGTCGAATTCGAGGCCCTTCGACAGCTCCGGCGTCAGCGACCGCACGCGGGGCGTCGCCCGGAACGTCGGATCGCCGATGACACACGCGATCCCGTCCGTATGCGCGTCGAGCCACGCCTCCAGGACCGCATCCCGTTCCGCGGCCGATCCGTGACGGACAGGGCGCCCGCCGGAACGGATCGAGGTCGGCACGTTGGCGTCCGGCAGCACGGCCCGGATCACCGGCTCGGCCTCCGCCATGACCTCCTCCGGCGTCCGGTAGTTGACGGTCAGGGAGGCCAGCGTCACCCGGTCGAGCCCGACCCGCTCCAGCCGCTCCCGCCACGGTTCGGTGAACCCGTGCCGGGCCTGGGCACGGTCCCCGACGACAGTGAAGCTCCGGGACGGGCACCGCACCAGCAGCATCTGCCACTCGGCGTCGGTGAGCTCCTGCGCCTCGTCGACCACGATGTGCGCGAACGGGCCCGCCAGCCGGTCCGGTTCGCTGGCGGTGAAGGCGGCCGGGTCGACCAGGGTGTCCTTCATGTCCTGGCCGCGCAGCATCACCAGCGCGCCCTCGCTGTCGGCATCGGCGTCGATCAGGGTCTCGTCCGCGAGCAGTGCGTCGATCACCTGGGCCATGCCCGCGCGTTCGGCGGCCACGGCCGCCTCCTGCCGACGCCTGCGCCGCCACGCCTCCGGGTCACCGACCCGCTGCCGCGCCGCGTCCAGGAGCGGCAGATCGGAGACCGTCCAGGCCCGCGGGTTCGCGCGCTGCAACAGCCGCACCTCGTCCCGGGTCAGCCAGGGGGCGGCCATGCGCAGGTACGCGGGGACCGACCACAGGTCCCCGACGAGCTCGGCCGGATCCAGTAGGGGCCACGCCCGGTCGAAGGCGGCGGCCAGCTCCCGGTCCTGGCCCAGCGCCTTGCGGACCAGCTCCGGTGCGACCTCCTCACCGTCGTACTTCTCCAGCAGGAGCGTGAGCAGCTCCTCCCGGACCTGGTCGCGTGCCTCGTTGTGTACGGCGCCGGGCCCGGCGGCCTCGAAGGCCACGGCCCAGTCGGAGGCGGTGAGCCGGAGGTCGGCCCAGGGGGTTGTGACCGTCAGGGATTCCGTGGGCGGCTCCTCGTAGAACCGGACGGCCGCCTCCACCGCCCGCACCAGCTCCGCCGACGCCTTCAGCCGGGCCACCTCCGGGTCGGCCTCGGGTCCGGCCGTCGCTCCTTCCTCCACCAGGTCCCGCAGGGTGCAGGTCCTGACGCCCTCCTCGCCGAGGCTCGGCAGCACATCGGCGACGTACCCGAGGTAGGGCCGGGAGGGGCCCACGAACAGGACACCGCCCCTCCGCTGGGCGAGGCGCGGGTCCGCGTACAGGAGGTACGCCGAGCGGTGCAGGGCGACGACCGTCTTCCCCGTGCCCGGCCCGCCGTCCACCACGAGCGCGCCCCGGGAGCTCGCCCGGATGATGGCGTCCTGGTCGGCCTGGATGGTGCCCAGCACGTCCCGCATCCGCTCCGACCGGTTGGAGCCCAGGCTCGCGATGAACGCGGACTGGTCGTCGAGCGCGGCATGCCCGGCGAAGGCGTCCGGGGCGAACACCTCGTCCCAGTAGTCGCTGATCGACCCGCCGGTCCAGCGGTAGCGGCGGCGGCTCGCCAGCCCCATCGGGGTGGCGTGGGTGGCGCCGAAGAACGGCTCGGCGGCGGGGGAGCGCCAGTCGACCAGCAGCCGGCGGCCCTCGCTGTCGGTGAGGCCGAGCCGGCCGACGTACACGGGTGCGGAGCCGTCCTCGGCGACCATGCGCCCGAGGCACAGGTCGAGCCCGAAGCGGCGCAGGGTACGCAGACGGGCGGTGAGCCGGTGGATCTCGGCGTCCCGGTCCATCGCCTGCCGTCCCGTGCCGCCGGGCGCCCTTCGCTCGGCGTCGAGGCGGCCGGTCAGCTCGGCGATCGACGCGTCGAGGGTCCGGGCGATGGACGCGAAATGCCGCTCGTCGTCGGCGATCAACGCCGGGTCGGCCTTGGGAGAGAGGTGGTCGGGGAGGTGGAAAGCGCTGGTGGGGAGGGGGTTCACGGCGTCCGTTCAGTCGTGGAATGTTCGTGGGGCCTGAAGTCAGGCCGTCGATTCTGCGGCATATGGGGGGCCTTGCGGCAAGCCCCCCCATGCGCTATACGTTGAGAGTGGCAAGGAGTGGGTTCACCTCCTGCCGATCCCGCCGCTTCTGCCAGCCCCCCCCGGCGCTGCACGGACGCCAGGCTCCTCGCGGCGAACCTCCTGCACACCGCGTACACGCCCTTGGATCGCCGCACCTCCCTGATGAGACAATCATGTCTCATATGGCTTAAGCTCGTCTCATGACTCTCGACCGTGAGCAGGTGCTGCGCAGCGCCGCCGCCCTGCTGATCCACAAATCGACCGCCACCATGGACGAGGTCGCCAAAGCAGCCGGGATCGGCCGCGCCACCCTCCACCGCCACTTCGCCGGACGCGACGCGCTGGTGAAGGCGCTGGAGGATCTCGGTATCCAGGCGTTCGAGGCGGCCCTGGACGCCGCCCGGCTCGACGAAGGCACCGCCGAGGAGGGGCTGCGCCGCCTCATCGCGGCCGTCGAGCCCAGCGCCGGCCTGCTCTCGTTCCTCGTCACGGAGAACCAGCTCTTCGAGGGCGATCAGGTCCACGAGGGCTGGAACCGGGCCGACGCCCGGGTCTCCGCCTTCTTCCGCCGCGGCCAGGAACGCGGCGAATTCCGTATCGACCTCACCCCCGCCTGGCTGACCGAGGCCCTCTACGGGCTCATCGGCACCGGGGCCTGGGCCGTCCAGGTGGGACGGGTCGCCACACAGGACTTCCAGTACATGATCGTCGAGCTGCTGCTCGGCGGAGCCCGCCGGAGCGTGGAGCAGTGACCAGCATCGACCAACACCCGAAGACCACGGACGACGTGCGCCGCCCCGGGCGGTGGATCGCGCTCGCCGTGCTCGTCCTCGCCGTGCTGCTGGTGGCCGTCGACGCGACCGTCCTCGGCCTCGCCACCCCGTTCCTCAGCGAGGACCTCGCCCCCACCGGCAACCAGCTCCTCTGGATCGGTGACGTCTACTCCTTCGTCATCGCCGGTCTCCTCGTCTCGATGGGCTCCCTCGGCGACCGCATCGGCCGCAAGAAGCTGCTGCTGATCGGCGCCGTGGCGTTCGGCGGGGTCTCCGTGCTCAACGCGTACGCGACGACGCCCGAGATGATGATCGTGGCCCGGGCGCTGCTCGGTGTCGCGGGCGCCACCCTGATGCCGTCCACCCTCGCCCTGATCCGCAACCTCTTCCACGACCCGCGCGAGCGCAGCCTCGCCATCGGGATCTGGGGCGCCATGGCGTCGGCGGGTGCGGCGGTCGGGCCGGTCGTCGGCGGGTTCCTGCTCGAACACTTCTGGTGGGGTTCGGTCTTCCTGATCAACCTGCCCGTGATGGCCGTGCTCGTGGTCGTCGGCATCAAGCTGATCCCGGAGTCCAAGAACCCGGCCCCCGGCCCGTGGGACATGCCCAGCGTCGGGCTCTCCCTGGTCGGCATGATCGGCATCGTGTACGCCATCAAGGAGACGGCCTCGCACGGGCTGGGCTGGGGGCCCGGCGTGGCGGCCGTGCTCGGCGCCGGTGCGCTCACCTGGTTCGTCCGCAGGCAGCTCCACCTGCCCGCACCCCTGCTGGACATGCGGCTCTTCCACCACCGGGGCTTCTCCGGCGCCGTCCTCGCCGACCTGCTGACCATCCTCGGCCTGTCGGGCCTGGTCTTCTTCCTCTCCCAGTTCCTGCAACTGGTCCAGGGCCGGGGGCCGCTGGAGGCGGGCCTCGCCGAACTGCCCGCCGCCATCGGCGCGGTGACCGCCGGTCTGCTGGCCGGATTCGCCGCCCGCCGGTTCTCGGTGCGCTCGGTCGTGGCGGGCGGACTCGGCGCGGTCGGCCTCGCGCTGGGCACGGTGACCCTCCTCGACCAGCACACCGGCTACCCGCTGCTCGGCTCCATGCTGCTGGTCGTCGGCGTCGGCGCCGGGTTCTCCTTCACCGTCACCGCCGACGTCATCCTCTCCAGCGTTCCGCAGGAGCAGGCCGGTTCGGCGTCGGCCGTCTCGGAGACGGCGTACGAGCTCGGCGCCGCCCTCGGCATCGCCCTGCTCGGCTCCATCGTCACCGGCGTCTACCGGGGCTTCCCGACCCCGGCGGGCATCCCCGCCGATGTCGAGTCGGCGGCCCACGAGTCGCTCGGCGGGGCCGTCGAAGCGGCGACCGCCCTGCCCGCCGGCCAGGCGGGACCGCTGGTCTCGGCGGCCCAGGAGGCGTTCGTCGACGGGATGCGGTCCGCCGCCGGCGTCGGGTCGGCGGTGCTCCTCGCGGCAGCCGTCGCCGCCTGGTTCCTGCTGCGGGGCCAGAAGCTGGAGGACGGCATCGAGCACCCGTAGTACGCCGTCACGTGGAAGGGCCCGCACCCCGGTCTCACGGGGTGCGGGCCCTTCCACGTACCAGGCTCTACGGAATCAGGCCGCCTTGGCCTTCGTCGCGTACATGTCCACGTACTCCTGGCCGGAGAGCCGCATCACCTCGGACATCACCGAGTCCGTCACCGCCCGCAGCACATAGCGGTCGCGGTCCATGCCCTCGTACCGGGAGAACTCCATCGGCTCGCCGAAGCGCACCGTGACCTTGCCCGGCCGGGGCAGCCCGGCGCCGCCCGGCTGGAGCTTGTCGGTGCCGATCATGGCGAACGGGACCACCGGGGCGCCCGTCATCAGCGTCAGCCGCGCGATCCCCGTACGGCCCCGGTAGAGCCGGCCGTCGGGGGAGCGGGTGCCCTCCGGGTAGATCGCGAAGGCCTGGCCCTCCTCCAGCACCCGGCGCCCGGTCATCAGCGCCGCGACCCCGCCCCGGCCGCCGTCCCGGTCCACCGGGATCATGCCGCAGCCGGTGAAGAACCAGGCCATCAGGCGGCCCTTGAGACCCTTGCCGGTCACGTACTCGTCCTTGCCGATGTAGAACACCGGCCGGTCGCAGCAGATCGGCATGATCATCGAGTCGATGAAGGTGAGGTGGTTGCCCGCGAGGATCACCGGCCCGGTCCCCGGGATGTTCTCCGCGCCCTCCACCTGTGGGCGGAACATCAGGCGCAGAATCGGTCCGAGCACTGCCTTGATGACCGTTTGACGGGACAACGGTTCCTCCGGTGTCGTGGCCGGGCCGGCCGGGGCGAGTGAGGTGGTGCGGGGGGTGTTGCGCGGTGGTGTCCGGTGGTGCGAAGTGTTGGACTGTGCAGGTGAGGACGATACTCGCGGGTATGCACTGATCGCACATCGGGTTCACGGAGTGGATACGCGATGTTGACGTGTGTTTCCGCCGTGTTCGCCCCTGATCCGCCCCACGGACCCGCCCGGCTGCCTACGATCGGGCCCCGCCCGACAGATGTCAGGACAGTACCGAGCGAGGAGCATTCATGACGGAGCGTGTGTCCGGCACCCCCGGACGGCGGGCCCTTCTGGGCGCCGCGGTCCTCTCCACCGCGGCCCTGGGCCTCGCCGGTACAGCACAGGCGCAGGCCGCCGAGCGGGGACGCGGCGGCCACGGGGGCGGCCACGGCTCGTTGCGGGACCTGCCCGTGCCGACCGTGATCGGCCACCGCGGGGCCAGCGGCTACCGCCCCGAGCACACCCTCGGCTCCTACCAGCTGGCACTCGACCTGGGCGCGCACATCGTGGAGCAGGACCTCGTGCCCACCAAGGACGGCCACCTCGTCTGCCGGCACGAGAACGACATCACCGCCACCACGGACGTCGCCGACCACCCCGAGTTCGCCGGCCGCAAGGCCACCAAGAAGATCGACGGCGTCAGCTACACCGGCTGGTTCACCGAGGACTTCACCCTCGCCGAGCTCAAGACCCTGCGGGCCACGGAGCGCATCCCCGGCAACCGCCCCGACAACACCCTCTACGACGGCCGCTGGACCATCCCCACCTTCGAGGAGGTCCTGCGCTGGGCCGACCAGGAGGGCCGCAAGCGCAAAAAGCCCGTCTGGCTGTACGTGGAGACCAAGCACCCCACGTACTTCCGGAACCTGGGCCTCGGCCTGGAGGAGCCGCTCGCCCGGCTGCTGCGCCGCTACGGCCGGGACCGCAGGAACGCCCCGCTCATCCTCCAGTCCTTCGAGCCGAGCTCCGTCCAGCGCCTCGCCCGGCTGGTGGACACCCCGCGGATCGTGCTGCTCTCCGGCCCGACGACCCGCCCCTGGGACTTCGTCGAGTCGGGTGACCCGCGCACGGTGGCCGACCTCGTGACCCCCGCCGGGCTGAAGTGGATCGCCTCCTACGCCCAGGGCATCGGCCCCACGCTCGACCTGGTCATCCCCAAGGACGCCGCGGGCCGGCTCACCACGCCGACCACGCTGGTGAAGGACGCGCACGCGCGCGGCCTGCTCCTGCACCCGTACACGCTGCGCAACGAGAACAGCTTCCTGCCCGCCGACTTCCGGCGCGGCACCGACCCCAACGGCTACGGGGACGTCTTCGGCGCCGCCGCCGCGTACTTCGCCACCGGCATCGACGGCCTCTTCTCCGACCACCCGGACACCGCGCTGCTCGCGGCGGCGGACTTCGACGGGCGCTGAGCGCCACCTCGTAGGGGCCCGGCCGCCGACCGGGCCCGTACGCACGTCAGCACCGCGCCCGTACCTGCCCCGGTCGGGTGGTGCCGTGCGCCCGGGGCAACCGGCCGGGCCACCACCACGTCCGCCGGGGCATGACGCTTCTCGATCATGAACCCGACCGGACCGCCGCCACCGCCCACGTCGTCCGCGCCTTACAGCCCCTGGTGCGGGCGGAGGCGAGAGCCGAGGCACCCGCCGCCGGCCTCGACCCCGCCGACCTCGAACAGACCGTATGGCTGCGGCTGCTGGAGCGCCCCGCCGCGGCCGTGCCGCCCCGCGACCCGGCCCGCTGGGTGCGCGACACCGTCCGCGCGGAGGCCCGCAAGGGGCGCCGCGCGGTCCGGCGGGAACGCCCGTACGCCGGAACGGAACCCGCCGCCCCGGCCGCCGGCTCCCCGGAACGGGCCGCGCTCGGAGCCGCCGAACGCCGGGCGCTCCGCGCCGCGATGGCCCGGCTGCCCGGACGCTGCTCCCGGCTGCTGGACGCGATGCTGGCGCCCACCGACCCGACCTACCGCGAAATCGCAGGGGAGTTGGGTATGTCACAGGGGAGTTTGGGCCCGATCCGTTCCCGTTGCCTTGGATGTCTGCGCAGAATGCTGGCGGCGGAGGTTGTCGCCCCTGAACTGCGGGGAAGAGGGCGGTAGGCAACCGGGCGACAGGTGAGCGGGAGGCGTGCACACATGGGCATGAGCGTGATCATCTCGGCGGCGACGGCACAGGACGTGGAGCAGATCTTCCGGCTCCAGTACCTCTGCTTCCAGCGCGAGGCCGAGCTGTACGACAACTACCGGATCGACCCGCTCGTCCAGACCCTCGACGCGGTACGCGGCGAAGTCGGCGACGACCTGGTCTTCGTGGCGCGCCTCGGCGACGAAGTCGTGGGTTCGGTACGCGGATTCACCGACCCGGACGGTACGGGCCAGATCGGCAAGCTCTGCGTCCACCCCCGGCTCCAGGGCCACGGGCTCGGCACCCGCCTGCTGAACGCGGCGGAGGCGGCCCTGGCTGCCGACCGCGCCGCCACCCGCTTCCGGCTGCACACCGGACACCGCAGCGAGAGCAACCTGCGGCTCTACCGGCGGGCCGGATACGCCCAGGTCGGCAACGCCACGGGCACGGACGGCGTCCGGCTCATCCTGCTGGAGAAGGAAGCGGCGGCCCAGGAGTTCGTGGCCAGCGCCTGATCCCTGCCCGGCCGGCGACCGGCCGGGCGTCAGGCCCTCTTGGCGCGCCGCAGCCAGATCATCCCGGTGACCGGCAGGATCACCGGGATGAACAGGTACCCCATCCCGAAGTCCGACCAGACGGTGGAATCCGGGAAGGCGGACGGTTCGGCCAGCGTCCAGGCGCCGACGGCGAGGACGCCCAGCAGCTCGGCGGCGCAGCACACCAGCGCCGCCCGGCGGGCCCTCTCGCCGCCGCGCACCAGCGAGTACGTGATGAACCCGTAGACGACGGCGGCGACGGCCGAGAGCGAGTAGGCGAGCGGCGCCCGGTCGAAGCCCCGGACCACCTCGACGATGGAACGCGAGGCCGCCGCGACCGTGAACACCCCGTAGAACCAGACGAGCACCCGGCCGGGACCCGTGCCCAGCTCGAAGGACGGCTTCGCCGCCGCGTCGGCCTCGGGGCGAGGTGCCATGTCGGCCTCGGAGCGGGCCACCGCATCCGCCTCGGGGCGTTCGGTGTCACTCACGTCAGTCACCCCAGATGTCGTAGAGCCGTACTTCGAGGACCGCCAGCACCACGGCGCCCGCCGCCACCGTCACCGAACCCCAGCGGGTCCGCTCGGACAGCGACAGCACCCCGGCCGCCGGCACGGCCGCGAACGAGCCGATCAGATAGGCGATGAACACCGCCATCCCCTGCTCCGGCCGCTCCCCGCGCGCCAGCTGCACGATGCCCACCACCAGCTGCGCGAAGGCCAGCACGGTCACGACGGCCATCCCGATGAAGTGCCAGTCCTTCGTCGGCTGGTCCTTGTAGGCGGCGTGTCCACACCAGGCGGCGAGGAGGAGCGCGGTCACGGCGACCGCGACCGTCAGGGCGTCAAGCATGTAGCGAGGGTATTACGGCCGCACCGCCCGCCCGCGTGCGGCCCCGCCCGCCCCGGCCCGGTGGCACCACGGTGCCGCGGATCGTGGCCTTGGCCACAACGACCACCCGCACCATCCCCGCGGCCGCCCGCCCCCAGAGCCGTACGTCCCCCTCGCTCACCCCTATAAGTACAGGTCAGAGCCTTACGGCCGTACGTCGTCGAGTCGCCCCGAAAGTACACCGCCGACCATCCACGGCTGTCCGGAATGCGGACAGCCGGGTTCGTGCCCAGGCGTACGTCTGTTTTACTGGGGCGCATGACCACGACGAGCAGCCGCACCCTTGCGACCGAGGCGATCAGTACGCCCGGTGCTCGTTGTATGTGTCGAATGCGCGCCTTCTGAGGGCCCCCGCCTGAGTCTCGCGCCCCGAAGCGAGACCGAGCCTGCGCCGTTCGCCCCCCGTGGAACGAGCCGCCCGAGCATG
Source organism: Streptomyces cyaneofuscatus (assembly GCF_000718135.1). Classification (GTDB taxonomy): domain Bacteria; phylum Actinomycetota; class Actinomycetes; order Streptomycetales; family Streptomycetaceae; genus Streptomyces; species Streptomyces cyaneofuscatus. The sequence goes on from NZ_JOEM01000016.1 coordinate 309,114, forward strand.
CGCTGTCCCCGGCCGACCGCCGTACACAGCCGTGCTGAGACGTAAACCGGCCGACCAGCCCGAAGTCAGTCTCTTCAGACGTTTGCCCCGTGCCCGGCGGACACCCGCGCCGCGCACTCGACAGTGACGGAAACCCCTGTGATCACCACGACGGGCCTCACGAAGGTCTACCAGTCGCGCGACCGTGAGGTCACCGCGATCGACGGAGTCGACCTCCACGTCCGCGAGGGCGAGGTATACGGCGTCATCGGACAGAGCGGCGCCGGGAAGTCCTCCCTCATCCGCTGCGTCAACCTGCTGGAGCGCCCCACCTCCGGCACGGTGACCGTGGCCGGCCAGGACCTCACCGCCCTCGCCGGGCGCGGCCGCCGGGCGAGCGCGGAGCTGCGCGCGGCCCGCACCCGGATCGGCATGGTCTTCCAGCACTTCAACCTGCTGGACTCGCGCACCGTCCTGGACAACGTGGAGCTCCCGCTGGAGATCCTCGGAGTCTCCGGCCAGGAGCGCACCCGCAAGGCCAAGGAGCTCCTCGACCTGGTCGGCCTCGCCGACAAGGGGAAGTCCTACCCCAAGCAGCTCTCCGGCGGCCAGAAGCAGCGCGTGGGCATAGCCCGCGCCCTGGCGGGCGACCCCAAGGTGCTGCTCTCGGACGAGGCGACCTCCGCCCTCGACCCCGAGACCACCCGCTCCATCCTCCAACTGCTGCGCGACCTCAACCAGCAGCTCGGCCTCACCATCCTGCTGATCACCCACGAGATGGACGTCGTCAAGACGATCTGCGACTCCGCCGCCCTCATGCAGCGGGGCAGGATCGTGGAGTCCGGCACGGTCGGCGGACTGCTCGCCACCCCCGGCTCCGAGCTGGCGAGCGAGCTGTTCCCGGTCGGCGGGACCGCCTCCGGGCCCGACCGCACCGTCGTGGACGTCACCTTCCACGGGGAGGCCGCCACCCAGCCGGTGATCTCGCAGCTCTCCCGTACGTACAACATCGACATCTCGATCCTCGGCGCCGCGATGGACACCGTCGGCGGCAAGCAGATCGGCCGGATGCGCATCGAGCTGCCCGGCCGGTTCGAGGAGAACGTCGTCCCCATCGGCTTCCTGCGCGAACAGGGCCTCCAGGCCGAGGTCGTCGAGGACGAGAACGGCCCCCGGGCCCGCGCCGCCGCAACCGTCCCCGAGCAGGCGCCCGCCGCGATCACCAAGGAGGCCGTCAAGTGACCTGGTCCGAAATGCAGCCCCTGCTGACCCAGGGCACCTTCGACACCCTCTACATGGTGCTGTGGTCGGCGCTGGTCACCGTCCTCGGCGGACTGCCGCTCGGCGTCCTGCTCGTCCTCACCGACAAGGGCGGTCTGCTCCAGAACACCGCGGTGAACAAGGTCACCGGCGTGATCGTGAACATCGGCCGCTCGCTGCCGTTCATCATCCTGCTGATCGCCCTGATCCCCTTCACCACCTGGGTCGTCGGCACCTTCATCGGCCCCACCGCGATGATCGTCCCGCTCGCCGTCGGCGCCATCCCGTTCTTCGCCCGGCTCGTCGAGACGGCGATCCGGGAGGTCGACCACGGGCTCGTCGAGGCGGTGCAGTCGATGGGCGGCTCCATCCCCACCATCGTCCGCAAGGTGCTCCTGCCGCAGGCCCTGCCCTCGCTCGTCTCGGGTGTCACCACCACCCTCATCGTGCTCATCGGCTACTCCGCGATGGCCGGTGCGGTCGGCGGCGAAGGGCTCGGCTCCAAGGCCGTGACCTACGGATTCCAGCGCTTCGACAACCAGTTCATGCTGATCACCGTCGCGCTCCTCATCGTGCTCGTCAGCGTGATCCAGCTGATCGGCGACATCATCGTGCGGCTGCTGGCCCGCCGCGGCCGCACCGCCTAGGCCGTCGGCCGCCCTCCCTCTGAACTTTCCGTCCCCATCAAGCCCGAACTCCTTGTCCGGGCGCACCATCACCACTGAGAAAGAGGCACTTTTCGTGCGCAAGAACATCAAGATCACCGCAGCCGTCGCGTCCGCCGCCGCCCTCGCCCTGGGCCTGAGCGCCTGCGGTACGGACTCCGACCCGGCCTCCAAGAGCGAGAGCGGCGCCAAGGCCGACACATCCAAGGCCCTGGTCGTCGCCGCGTCCCCGACGCCGCACGCCGACATCCTGAACTTCGTCAAGAAGAACCTGGCGGAGAAGGAGGGCCTCAAGCTGGAGGTCAAGGAGTTCACGGACTACGTCCTGCCGAACACCGCCACCCAGAACGGCCAGGTCGACGCCAACTTCTTCCAGCACAAGCCGTACCTGGACGACTTCAACGCGAAGAACAAGACCACCATCGTCCCGGTCGTCAACGTGCACCTGGAGCCCCTCGGTCTCTACTCCAAGAAGATCAAGGACCTCAAGGACATCAAGGCCGGCCAGACCATCGCCGTCCCCAACGACACCACCAACGGCGGCCGCGCCCTCCAGCTGCTCGCCGAGAACGGCCTGATCACGCTCAAGGACGGCGTCGGCACCTCCGCCAAGCTGAGCGACATCACCGACAAGAAGGGCCTGGAGTTCAAGGAGCTGGAGGCCGCCACCGTGCCCCGCGCCCTGAACGACGTGGACGCCGCCGTCATCAACGGCAACTACGCCCTGGAGGCCAAGCTCTCCCCGGCCAAGGACTCCCTCGCCCTGGAGAAGGCCGAGGGCAACCCGTACGCCAACTTCCTGGCGGTCAAGGAGGGCAACGAGAAGGACCCGCGGGTCGAGAAGCTCGCCAAGCTGCTCAACTCCGACGAGGTGAAGAAGTTCATCGAGGACACCTACCAGGGCTCGATCATCTCCTCCTTCGGCGCCCCGGCCACGTCCTGACCCCCGCCAAGTCCTGACCTCCATCAGGCACTTGCCCGCCGGAGCCCCGCCCCTTCCCCCGGGAAGGCGCGGGGCTCCGGCGGGCGGACCCGCCCATACGCACCGCGGATGCGATGCTGCATGCTGTGCTTTTACCCGGTCTTCGCTTTTACCCGGTCTTCTGCATGGAGCTGCGCATGACTACCACCTTTCCGTCCGTCTCCATCAGCACGGACAGGTTGGTGATGCGTCCCTTCGAGATGGCGGACATCCCCGCGTACATCGAGATGATGAACGACGAGGCGGTCATCGCATGGACCGACGGGCCGCACCCGTACGCCCAGGTCGACGCCGAACGCTGGGTCCGCAGAATCGCCCCCGGGGAACGCACCTCGGGCCGCGGCATCGCCCTCGCCGTCACCGAGTTCCTCACCCAGCGGCTCGTCGGCAGCGTCCAGCTCCTCAACACCGACTGGCGCACCCTGGCCACCGAGGTCCGCTACATCACCGCCCCCTGGGCGCGCGGCGAGGGGTACGCCACCGAATCCGTGCTGGCGGTCGCCGAATGGCTATTCCGCGACCAGGGCTTCGAACGCATCGAGCTGCGCACCCCCGCCGACAACACCGCCTCCCAGCAGGTCGCGCAGAAGCTCGGCTGCATCAGCGAGGGCGTCCTGCGCAACGCCCGGATCGCCCGGACCCGGACCGAGAACGGCACCGACGGCGGCTGGACCGACATCCGTACCGACCTGATCGTCTGGGGCCTCCTCCCCGAGGACCTCGAAGGCGTCGCCGAGCAGCTGGCCGACGCCGGCGGCTACGGCACGTACAACGACTGGAAGTGACCCCGCACGGGCCGGGCGCTGCCTGGCCCAGGCCCCCGGCCGGCCCCTGATCCCGACCAGGTACTCTCACCCCTGCCCGCCACCGCCGGGCAGCCCCGCCCCCTCCGACACCCCCAGGAGACAGACGACGATGGCCGACCGGGTCACGGTGATCGGCTGGGACGGCTCGCCACTGCCCGGAGCGGCCACGGCCGCGCTCTCGGCCGCCACGCTCGTCGCGGGCGCCGCCCACCACCTCGCCCTGCCCGAGGTGCCCAAGAGTGCCGAGCGCATCCGCCTCGGCAGCGTCGACCTGGCCGCCCGCCGCATCGCCGGCCACCGCGGCAGCGCCGTCGTCCTCGCCGACGGCGACCCCGGCTTCTTCGGCGTCGTCCGCAGCCTGCGCGCCCCCGAGCACGGGCTCGAAGTCGAGGTCGTCCCCGCCGTCTCGGCCGTGGCCACCGCCTTCGCCCGGGCCGGGATGCCCTGGGACGACGCCCAGGTCGTCGTCGCCCACCCCCGCACCCTGCGCCGCGCCGTCAACGTCTGCCGGGCCCACCACAAGGTCGCCGTCCTCACCTCACCGGGCGCGGGCCCCGCCGAACTCGCCCTCCTCCTCGAAGGCGTCCACCGCACCTTCGTGATCTGCGAGGAGCTCGGCACCGACCGCGAACGCGTCACCGTCCTCACCTCCGACAAGGCCGCCGACCACACCTGGCGCGACCCCAACGTCGTCATCGTCATCGGCGGCGGCCCTGAGACCACCGCCACCGGTGCCTGGTTCGCCGGCCGGGAGCCCGCCTACCCCCAGGGCATCCGGGGCTGGGCCCTGCCCGCCGAGGCCTACCGGGAGGCCGGCGCCGAACGCATGCAGGAGTCCGGCGAGGGGGAGTCCCCGAACCTGCGCGCCGCCCAACTGGCCATCCTCGGCCCCCGCACCGGCGACCTGGTCTGGGACATCGGCTGCGGCAGCGGCGCCCTGGCCGTCGAGGCGGCCCGCTTCGGCGCGGCCGTCCTGGCGGTGGACGCCGACCCGGGAGCCTGCTCCCGTACGGACGCCGCCGCCCGCGCCTTCGGCGTCCCCCTCCAGATCGTCTGCGCCCGGGCCCCGCACGTCCTGGAACGGCTGCCCGAACCCGACGTCGTACGGGTCGGGGGCGGCGGCGTCCCGGTGGTCCGGGCCGTCGTGGACCGGCGCCCGGAACGCATCGTCACGCACGCCTCCACCCGGGACGAGGCCGAGGCCCTCGGCGCCGCGCTCACCGGCAACGGCTACTCCGTCGCGTGCTCGCTGCTCCAGTCCGTCGACCTGGACACCGAGGTGTGGACCGAGCGCGAACGGTCCGTCGTGTTCCTTCTCTCCGCACGGCGTTCGGACGTCGCCCCCTGACCTTTCCGCCCGGTACGGGAGGTAGGCTGGCCGATTGTTGTACCGCGCCCGGACGTTCGTCGCTTCGTTCGTCAATGTCCGGAAAAGTGGACTGTTTTGTTCCGCTCTGTGGTACGGCACCAACCGGGGGACGCGCGACGTGGCGCAGTCCACAGCGAGCCGTGGCGGAACTTCCTGCCGCGGCGGCGAACGGCCGCGAGAATAGGAAGAGGTCCGCGGGCGTCTCGTGCCGCGCGGCGAGCCCGCTCGTTCTTCATGACGAGCACCGGCGTGCCGTGGTCTCGGCGTCCCGGGCGAAGGGCCGAAGGAGCACTGACGATGGGCGAGGGGTACGCATGACTGACACCGGCCAGATCCCGGGCGAGGGACTGCCGGAGAACGCAGGCATGGTGGAGCAGCCGGGCATCCCCGCCCCGGACGCGTACACCTTCCTCGACCCCTCCGAGCACGCACCCGAGGACGACGACCTCTTGCTGATGCCGACCTCCCAGGGCGCGTGGAGCGACCCGCAGACGGTCCAGACCCCGGCGGCCCCGCAGGCTCAGGCCGCCCCGGCCCTGGCCCCTCAGGCCCCCGCTGCCCAGCCGTCAGCAGCCCAGGCCCCCGCCGCCCACGCCCCTGCCGCACAGGCCTCTCCTGCTCCGGCCTCTGTGGCTCCGGCGCCTGCCGCTCCGGCTACGGAGCAGGCGGCCCAGCAGTTCCCGGCCCCGCACCAGGAGCCGCAGTACGCGACGCAGCCGCAGGTCCCCGCGCAGGGCCAGGAGGCCCCGCTTCCCGCCGAGGCGTACGGCACCCATGAGTCCGGAGGCCGCGACACGGGCTCCGTCGACCTCGACGGCGTACGGATCCCGGCTCCGGCCGCCGCTCCCGCCCCCGCGCCCGTGCAGACCCCGACGCCGCTCGGCGCGCACGCGCAGGCTGCCTCCGCCCCGGCCCGCCGCCCCCTGCACCGGGGCCCGGCATCGGCCGAGGCCCCGTCGTACGCCGGCGGTACGCAGGGTGGCGGCGTGGTCCGCTCGCTGGCCGACCGGGGCCCCGCAGGGGCGGTGAGGACGGCACCCCCGGCCCGCCACGCGAGCCCGCCGGTGACCGGCCCCGAATACTTCGAAGCCCCGGCCGACCCGGCCTCGGCCCTGCCGGGCCCGCAGCTGGGCGAGATCCCGCCGCAGGGCGCGTCCCCGTGGGGCCCGCCGCCGCAGCAGCCGCAGCCCGAGCCGGAGGCGCCGGTGACGGCGGCGGTGGAGGCCGAGGAGCCGGTGGAGGTTTCTGCTGACCCGGCACCGGTGGTGGAGGCTGAGGCGGCGGTCGAGGCCGTCGTCGAGGCCGAGGCTCCTGCCGAGCCGGTCGCGGTGCCCGAGGCCGCGGAACCGGCGGCACCGGTGGAGCCCGAGCAGCCGGCCGCGCCGGAGGCGGTGGCCCCGCCCGAGCAGGTCGTGCCGCAGCCGGCGGAGGCTGAGGCGGCCGCGCCTGCCGAGCCCGTGGAGGTGGCTCAGCCGGAGGCGGTCGTTCCGGCCGAGCCCGGGCAGCCGGTGCAGGTGGAGCGGCCCGAGGTGGTGGCTCCGGTCCAGGTGGAGCAGCCGGTCCAGGCCGAGGCTGTGGTCGAGCCCGAGCCCGCGCAGGTCCCCGAGCCGGTCCTCGTACAGCCCGAGCCGGTGGAGCAGGTGGCCCCGGCAGAAACGGTCGTCCCGGAGCCGGTCGTCGCCGAGCAGCCGGAGGCCCCGGCGGAAGCGGTGGCCCCGACGGAGCTGCCCGCAGAGACAGCTGAGGAGACGCCCGCGGGCGCGCCGGCGGAGGTGCTCGTGGGGGTGCCGGTGGAGGTGCCCGCCGCGCCCGCCGATGTTCCGGCCGAGTCCGAAGCGCCGGCGCAGTCCGTCCCGGTGGACGCCTCCGTCCCCGAGCCCCCGGCTTCCGTACAGGAGCAGGCGCTCGCCGCCGACCCCGTACAGCCGGTCGAGGTCGCCGAACCAGCCCCGCCGGTCGAGGAGGCCGTGGAGGCTGCCGAGGTCCAGTCCGAGCCGGAGCCCGAACCGGCCACGCAGGCCGAGCCCGTACAGCCCGTCGTCGCCGCCGCCCCGGAGCCGGTGGCCGCAGCCGTGACCGACGACCCCGAGGACGGCACAGGACCCGAGGTCATCGAGACCCCGGAGCTGGAGGAGCAGCCGGTCGAGCAGCCGGCGGAGCAGCCCACGGCGGAGGCGGCGGCCCCCCAGGAGGCCTTCACCCCGCCCGCCCCCGGCTACGACGACGCCGAGCGCGAGGCGGTGCTCCGGGTCATGCGCGAGCGCCGGGACATCCGCAACGGCTTCCGCAGCGACCCGATCCCGCACGAGGTCCTGCTCCGGGTGCTGGAGGCCGCGCACACCGCGCCGAGCGTCGGCCACTCGCAGCCCTGGGACTTCGTCGTCATCCGGTCCGCCGAGACGCGCCGTTCCATGCACGAACTGGCCCAGCGCCAGCGTGAGGCGTACGCCAAGTCGCTGCCCAAGGGCCGGGCGAAGCAGTTCAAGGAACTGAAGATCGAGGCGATCCTCGACACCCCGGTGAACATCGTCGTCACCGCCGACCCCACCCGGGGCGGCCGGCACACCCTCGGCCGCCACACGCAGCCGCAGATGGCCCCCTACTCCTCGGCGCTGGCCGTGGAGAACCTGTGGCTGGCGGCCCGTGCCGAGGGCCTCGGCGTCGGCTGGGTCAGCTTCTTCGACGAGCGCGAGATGGTCCGCGCGCTCGGTCTGCCGGAGCACCTCGAAGTCGTGGCCTACCTCTGCGTCGGTTACGTCGACGAGTTCCCCGAGGAGCCGGAGCTGCTGCAGGCGGGCTGGTCCAAGCGCCGTCCGCTCTCCTGGGTCGTCCACGAGGAGACGTACGGGCGGCGCGCGCTGCCCGGCGAGGAGCCGCACGACCTGCTCCAGGAGACCATCTCCGCCATCCGCCCGCTGGACGCGAAGGCGCTCGGCGAGGCGTGGGAGCGGCAGAAGCGGATGACGAAGCCGGCCGGTGCGCTCGGCATGCTGGAAATCATCTCCGCGCAGCTGTCCGGCCTCTCCCGGATGTGCCCGCCGCCGATCCCGGAGCCCGCGGCCGTCGCGATCTTCGCCGGTGACCACGGGGTGCACGCCCAAGGCGTCACGGCGTGGCCCCAGGAGGTCACGGCCCAGATGGTGGCGAACTTCCTCGGCGGGGGAGCGGTCTGCAACGCGTTCGCCGCCCAGGTCGGCGCGGAGGTCTGCGTCGTCGACGTCGGCGTCGCCACGGATCTGCCGGCCACTCCCGGCCTCCTGCCCCGCAAGGTACGGAAGGGTACGTCGGACTTCACCACGGGTCCGGCCCTCACCCGGGACGAGGTCCTCGCCGCCATAGAGGTCGGCATCGAGACCGCCCGCGACCTGGTGGCGGCGGGCAACAAGGCGCTGCTCACCGGTGAGATGGGCATCGCCAACACGACGGCGTCCGCCGCGCTGATCTGCGTCTACACGGGGGCCGACGCCTCCGAGGTGACCGGCCGGGGGACCGGCATCAACGACGAGATGCACGCCCGCAAGGTCGACGTCGTACGGCGTGCCCTCGACCTCCACCAGCCGGACGCGTCCGACCCGATCGGCGTCCTCGCGGCGGTCGGCGGCCTGGAGCACGCCGCGATGGCGGGCTTCCTCCTCGGCGGAGCCTCCCTGCGTACGCCGGTGATCCTGGACGGCGTGAGCGCGGGCGCGGCGGCCCTGGTCGCCCGGGCCATCGCCCCCGAGGCCCTGGCCGCCTGCATCGCGGGCCACCGCAGCGCGGAGCCCGGCCACGTCGCCGCCCTCAACAAGCTGGGCCTGCGCCCCCTGGTCGACCTCGACCTCCGCCTGGGCGAGGGTACGGGCGCCCTGCTGGCGCTGCCGATCGTGCAGAGCGCGGCACGGGCGATGCACGAGGTGGCGACGTTCGACGCGGCGGGAGTGACGGAGAAGTAGTACCTCGCCCCTCCAGGGCTCGCCCTCCCAGCCCCTCCGGGCGCCTGCATTTCAGCCCCTCCGGCGTTTGAGGCTGTCTCTTATACACATCTGACGCTGCCGACGAAGGCTTAGGTGTAGATCTCGG
>NZ_JOEM01000017.1 GCF_000718135.1 Streptomyces cyaneofuscatus
CACCGAGGCGTAGAACTTCAGCGCCCGGCCACCGGTCGTGGTCTCCGGCGAACCGAACATCACGCCGATCTTCTCGCGGAGCTGGTTGATGAAGATCGCGGTCGTTCTCGTCTGACTGAGGGCGCTGGTGATCTTGCGGAGGGCCTGGCTCATCAGGCGGGCCTGGAGACCCATGTGGGAGTCGCCCATCTGGCCCTCGATCTCGGCGCGGGGCACCAGGGCCGCGACGGAGTCGATGACGATCAGGTCGATCGCGCCGGAGCGGATCAGGATGTCGGTGATCTCGAGCGCCTGCTCACCGTTGTCCGGCTGGGACAGGATGAGGTTGTCGGTGTCGACGCCGAGCTTCTTGGCGTACTCGGGGTCCAGCGCGTGCTCGGCGTCGATGAACGCCACCGAACCGCCGAGCTTCTGCGCGTTCGCCACGGCGTACAACGGACGCTTCGGAGATCCTGAAAACGAACATCCGATCGATTTTCGTGTCCAGTGAAAGGTACCAAACTGCGGGAAGCGGGACGGGGCGACGCGCATCGGGCGGCTCCGGACACCGTGCGAGCCCCCGCCGAACCACGGTGCTCTCCCGGTCGTGCGCTCCTCCATTCCGGCGAACAGTGGATGCGAGGGCGATCCGTTCCGTTCCGAAGGCCGGTTACGTGTGGGGCGCGAACGCGCCCGAGCACACGACGGACAAGGGCGTGAGGCAGGCGATGACGGACATGGATCGCAGGAGCATTCTGCAGCTGACCTCGGCGGCGACCATCGCCGGCGGGCTGGTCGCAGGGGCGGGCGGGGCCGCCCACGCGGTGCGCAAGGCCGTTGGTCAGGTCGTCCTGAGGGGCAAGCGCACGGGGGCGAATATCCCGGATGTGCTCACCGCCGGCGTCCCCTACTTCGTCCGGTACGACCTGTCGGACGAGCAGGGCCGCAGCGTGGGCACCGAGAACGCGCACTGCCTGCCGGTCGCCGTGGGGCTGGACGGATCGTTCGTCATCGCGACTCTGGTCCTGAGCCTGGACGACGGCGTGATCACGGCTGCCACCGCCTTCCAGCGGCCGCTTCCCGCGGTGACCGAGCCACCGGTCAACGCCCGGCCGTGGTCCCACGTTTTCGCGATCACCGGAGGCACCGGGACGTACGTCGGCGCCGCAGGCTCGATCACGATCGAGCACCCTACGAGGGACGAGGACGTACTCACCGTCGACCTGACCGCCCCGTGAGTCCGGGGCCGGGCGGGTCATCACGTCACGTGGACGTGCGCTGTCTGCTCCATGCGTCTTGACGAACGCGAGTCGTGAACGCGAAAGGGACCGTCCCCGCGGGCGCGGGGACGGTCCCAGGCGTCGGCGCCCCTGTGGACGCCGCCGAGGGGTCAGACCAGGTCGAAGCGGTCCAGGTTCGTGACCTTGGTCCAGGCGGCGACGAAGTCCGTCACGAACTTCTGCCGGGCGTCGTCGCTCGCGTAGACCTCGGCGAGGGCGCGGAGCTCGGAGTTGGAGCCGAAGACCAGGTCGGCGCGGGTGCCGGTCCACTTGACCTTGCCGGACGCGTCGCGGGCCTCGAACTCGTCCTGCGCCTCCGACGTCGACTTCCAGGTGAGCCCCAGGTCCAGCAGGTTCACGAAGAAGTCGTTGGTCAGCGTGCCCGGGCGGTCGGTGAGGACGCCGTGCTTCGAGCCGCCGCTGTTGGCGCCCAGCACGCGCAGACCGCCGACCAGGACGGTGGTCTCCGGGGCACTCAGCGTCAGCAGGTTGGCCCGGTCCAGGAGCAGGTACTCGGCGGGCAGGCGGGCGCCCTTGCCGACGTAGTTGCGGAAGCCGTCGTACGCGGGCTCCAGGGCGGCGAAGGACTCGACGTCCGTCTGGTCCTGCGTGGCGTCGACCCGGCCGCCGGTGAACGGCACCTCCACCTCGACGCCGGCGTCCTTGGCCGCCTGCTCGACGGCCGCGTTGCCCGCGAGGATGATCAGGTCGGCCAGCGAGACCTGCTTGCCGCCCTTGGCGTTGAAGGACTCCTGGATGCCCTCCAGGGCGCGCAGCACCTGGGCGAGCTCGTCCGGGTCGTTCGCCTCCCAGCCGCGCTGCGGCTCCAGGCGGACCCGGGCGCCGTTGGCGCCGCCGCGCTTGTCGCTGCCGCGGAAGGACGCGGCCGAGGCCCAGGCGGCCGAGACCAGCTGCGCCACCGTCAGGTCCGTGGCGAGCACCTGCTCCTTGAGCGCGGCGATCTCCGCGGCGTCCAGCAGCTCACCGGTGCGCGCGGGCAGCGGGTCCTGCCAGAGCAGCACCTCGGAGGGGACCTCGGGGCCCAGGTAGCGCTGGATCGGGCCCATGTCGCGGTGCGTCAGCTTGTACCAGGCGCGGGCGAAGGCGTCCGCGAACTCCTCCGGGTTCTCGTGGAAGCGGCGCGAGATCTGCTCGTACGCCGGATCGAAGCGCAGCGACAGGTCGGTGGTGAGCATCTGCGGCTTCTGCTTCTTCGACGCGTCGTGCGCATGCGGGATGGTCGCCTCCGCGTCCTTGGCGATCCACTGCTTCGCACCGGCCGGGGACTCGGTCAGCTCGTACTCGTACGCGAAGAGGTTGTGGAAGAACTCGTTGCCCCACTGCGTCGGCGTGCTGGTCCAGGTCACCTCCAGACCGCTGGTGATGGCGTCGCCGCCCTTGCCCGACTTGTACGAGCTGCGCCAGCCGAGGCCCTGCTCCTCCAGCGGGGCGCCCTCGGGGTCCGCGCCGACGCTCTCGGCCGGGCCCGCGCCGTGCGTCTTGCCGAAGGTGTGGCCACCGGCGATGAGGGCGACGGTCTCCTCGTCGTTCATCGCCATCCGGCGGAAGGTCTCGCGGATGTCGCGGGCGGCCGCGATCGGGTCCGGGTTGCCGTTGGGGCCCTCGGGGTTGACGTAGATCAGGCCCATCTGGACCGCGCCGAGCGGGCTCTCCAGCTCACGGTCGCCCGTGTAGCGCTCGTCGTCCAGCCAGGTGGTCTCCGGGCCCCAGTAGACGTCCTCCTCCGACTCCCAGACGTCCTCGCGGCCGCCGGCGAAGCCGAAGGTCTTGAAGCCCATGGTCTCCAGGGCGACGTTGCCGGTGAGGATCAGCAGGTCGGCCCAGGAGAGCGCCTGGCCGTACTTCTTCTTGACGGGCCACAGCAGACGGCGGGCCTTGTCCAGGTTGCCGTTGTCCGGCCAGCTGTTCAGCGGGGCGAAGCGCTGCTGACCGGCGCCCGCGCCACCGCGGCCGTCACTGATGCGGTACGTGCCGGCGCTGTGCCAGGCCATCCGGATCATCAGCGGCCCGTAGTTGCCGAAGTCGGCCGGCCACCAGTCCTGCGAGGTGGTGAGCACCTCGGCGATGTCCCGTTTCACCGCGGGCAGGTCGAGGGCCTGGAACGCGGCCGCGTAGTCGAAGTCCTCGCCGAGCGGGTTCGCCACCGCGGGGTTCTTGGCGAGGATCTTCAGGTTGAGGCGGTCCGGCCACCACTGGCGGTTCCCCCCGCCCTGGGTGGGGTGCGCCGCGCGGCCGTGGGCCACCGGGCAGCCGCCCGCCTGCGCCTCGGGCACCTCGGGAATGGCCGTCTCAGGCGAATCCGGGACGACGGGGTCGAAGACGTGCGACTCGTTGTTCTCGGTCATGGTGATCCTTCCGGCCCCGGCGGGTCGTGGGGGCGCTGTACGGGGAGGAGGATTCGGGCCGTGCAGAAGGGGCATCTGTGTAGCCGGGGTGTCGTCGCGGGTGGCCCGAACGTCGTACGGACCACCCGGCCGGACGGTCCCGGGCGGTGCGACGAGGACGGTGCTCGGACGGCGGGCGGCGATGCGCTCTCGACCGGCGGTGTCCCGTCACGTGTCTCTGCTGCCGTACCGGAGTCTTCCTGTCTCTTGGATGTCGCCTGGTTCGATCCTACGATGGACTTCGTCCAAGTCAAGAAGTGCGCTAAAACGATAACGGTGAAAGCGCGGCGTGTCGGATCCCTTCAGGGGCCGCACGCCCCGGCGGACCGGAACAGGTGGGACGGGATGAGCGACCTCCTTCAGCGGCTGCGGAGCCGTGGCTGGCGCTTGACCTCGCAGCGGCGTGTCGTCGCGGAGGTCCTCGACGGCGACCATGTGCACCTGACGGCTGACGAGGTGCATCTGCGGGCCGCCGCGCGACTGCCCGAGATCTCCCGCGCGACCGTGTACAACACGCTGGGTGAACTCGTCGCGATCGGCGAGGTGCTGGAGGTCTCCACCGTGGGGCGGGCCAAGCGCTACGACCCGAACGCGCGCCGCCCTCATCAGCACCTGATGTGCTCCGGCTGCGGAATGATCCGCGACGTCCACCCGGTCGGCAACGCGCTGGGGGATCTGCCCGAGTCGGAGCGGTTCGGGTTCGCCGTCGGGTCGGTGGAGATCACCTATCGGGGCCTGTGTCCGGCCTGCGCCTGACTGCTCAGGCGGCGAGCGCGGCGGCGAGCATCCGGCGGACGACCGGGGTCAGTTCGGTCACGTCGGGTGCCGGGCGGCTCGCGGCCGGTGCGCCCGCGAGCCGGTCGTAGAGCAGACCGTCGGTCCAGGCGACGAGCAGGTCCGCCGCCTGGGCCGGGCGGGAGGCGCCGAGCGCCGACAGCAGGGTGGTGGCCCTGGAGCGTGCGGCGAGGCCCGCGGTCTCCAGGTCGGCGCGGAGCTCCGGACGGCGGGTCGCCTCCAGGCTGAGCTCGAAGCGGGCGAGCTGGCGGTCCCGCCCCACGGTCAGCCAGTGGTGCAGCAGTACGGCCAACGCCTCCGCGGCGGAGTCCGGGTCCGTGCCCCCGTGCTCCGCTTGCCACCGGTCCACGTCGGCGACCGTCAGGTCGGCCAGGCGGAGGTAGCAGGCGCTGATCAGTGCGCTCCGCGTGCGGAAGTAGTACGACGTGCTGCCGGCGGGCAGCCCCGCGGCGGTGTCGACCGCTCGATGGGTCAGGCCGCGCAGGCCTGAGGAGGCCACGGTGCTGAGGGCGGCGTCGGCGATCAGGTCTCGGCGATCGGGGAGGGGCACCCCTGCACTCTACAGGTGTAGAGTGCAGGGCGTCGGCCTCTACAGATGTAGAGGTGGCGTCGGCGAGTGAGGGGCGTGGCCGGTATGGGTGTTCGTCATGCTGTCGTGGCCGGAGGCGGGATCGGGGGTCTCGCGGCGGCGGTGGCCCTGAACCGCCGCGGATGGGGCGTGACCGTGTGCGAACGGGCTCCCGTCCTCACCGGGATCGGCGCCGGTATCGTGCTCGCCCCCAACGCACTGCGCGCCCTGGACTCGATCGGCCTGGGCCCCGACGTGTGGGCGGGTGACGCCCTGCTCGGTCCGGTCGGCCTGCGTGCCCCCGACGGAACGTGGCTGAGCCGAACCGGCGCCGGTGCGACGTCCTCCCGCCACGGGCCTCCCGCGCGCGCCGTGCACCGCGGCTCCCTGATCGACGCCCTCGCCGCCGCCCTGCCGCCCGGAGTCGTACACCTCGGCGTAGCGGTGACCGGCGTGGACGACACGGGGAACACGGGGGACAGGGCGGACACGGTGGTCGTGCGGACGTCGGCGGGCGACCTGCGCGCCGATGTCGTCGTGGCGGCCGACGGCGTGCGCAGCGGGCTCCGTGGACGACTCTTCCCCCGGCACCCCGGCCTGCGTCACGCCGGTGAAGCCGGATGGCGGGCGGTGTTGCCCGGCTTCGGCCCGCCACCCCGGTCGGCGGCCGAGACCTGGGGCCGAGGGGAGCGGTTCGGCATCGTTCCCCTCGTCGACGGCCGGATCTATGTCTACGCCACCGCCGCCGGCCCCGGTACGAAGCCGGCCGACCACCATGCGGAACTGATCCGGCGCTTCGGCGCGTGGCACGACCCGATCCCCGCACTGCTGGACCGGCTCGGCCGGCGGAACCCCGATCCCGTCCGCGTACTGCACCATGATTTCTACGAACTGGCCTCGCCCCTGCCCCGATTCCACTCCGGCCGGGTGGCACTGCTCGGGGACGCCGCCCACGCGATGACGCCCAACATGGGCCAGGGCGGCTGCCAGGCCATCGAGGACGCGGTCGTCGTGGCGCACCTCCTCGCGGATGACGCCGACGTACCGGCCGCCCTCGCCGCCTACACCGAGGCCAGACACCGGCGCACCACCCGGATCAGCCGCCGCTCCCGGCGCATCGGTGAACTCGCCCGGCTCTCCCACCCCCTGGCCGTGTCCGCCAGGAACCTCGCCGTACGGGCCACGCCGTCAGCGGTCACGTCGAGGGCCCTGGACACGGTCCTCGGCTGGCAGCCCCCGTCCGGACCGGCCCCGACCGTCCGTGCATGAGCCCGACCGTCCGTGCATGCGTGGGGAGAGGCAATGCCCCATGGCGTCGCCTCCGGTGGTGCCGCGATACTGCGGCCAACCGTTCTGTCGAATGTCGAAAGGGCCCACGTGACGCACCAGTTCCCCGCAATCACCCGGCTCGGTCTGGGTGGGGTCGCGCTCCTGCTCGTCCTGGCGGGCTCCGCCCTGCCTGCCGTGGCGTCGCCCGCCGATACCGCCCGTAGTACCACGCCGCCCACCGTCGAGGAGCAGCGCCTGGACCGGGCCGTCCCGCAGGAGATCCTGCGGCGCAGCGGGTTCGACGCCCTCGCTCCGCGCTTCGCCCACGCCCTGGAGGGCGCCCGCGGCTACGCGCAGGCGGAGCGGGTGGTGAACCGCCACGGCTCGGCGCTGTGGCGGCGCGCCGTGGACCGCGCCCAGGGCCGTGGCGCCGCCACGGGCGACCTGAGCCGTGGCGACGACCGTCCGCTGTACTGGGCCCGGCTCGCACTCAGCCGTGAACTACGGGCGTGGACACCTCGGTTCGCGCTGGACGACCAGCGGCGCAAGGCTCTGCACACCGCTCTGGAGACCTCCTCGCGCGGCCAGCAGGACATCCGCCACCCGGGCCGTCAGGTCAAGCGTGTCCTCGTCACCGGCTTCGATCCGTTCACCCTGGACAGGGACGTCCGGATCGGCAACCCCTCGGGCGCGAGCGCGCTCGCCCTGGACGGCACCCTGGTGCGGACCGCCGAGGGGCCCGCCCGAATAGAGGCGGTCGTCTTCCCCGTGCGGTGGACGGACTTCGCCGAAGGGGCCGTCGAGCGGGCGCTCGCCCGGCAGCTGCCGCACCTGGACCTGTTCACCACCATCAGCCAGGGCCGCCAGGGCCGCTTCGACGTGGAGCGCACCAACGGCGCCTGGCGCGGCGGCTTCCCCGACAACGAGAACCTCGCCCGCACCGGGACCGTCCCCGTCACCGACCCCGCGTCGCAGCCGCAGTGGACCTCCACGACCCTCCCGTACCGTCAGCTCGCCGAAGCGGAGACGGGCCCCTTCCCCGTGTACGACAACACCCAGGTCACCGAGATCCCGGCGGGTGCCACCCAGCCCGTGACCAGGCCGGACGGGCCGACGCCGGGCTCCACCGCGCGGGCCGGGGGCGGCGGCGACTACCTCTCCAACGAGATCGCCTACCGGGCCACCCTGCTCCGCGACCGGATGGGCCTGTCGAAGCTGCCGGGCGGCCATCTGCACACGCCGGTCCTGCAGTTCGGCACGGGGAACGAGAACCCGGCGACGGGGGAGATCACCGACCCCGGCTTCGAGCGCAACCGCTCGGACATCGTGCGCCAGGTACGGGTGCTGGTGCAGACGGCGGTGAGTACGGCCCGGTGAGCCCCGCGGTGCCGGCGTTGCCCGCGCCTGCGACGATACGGGGGCACCGCATTCCCCTCGGAGATGTCCCCCGGTGGGGCTGACCCGCGGGCACGCCGACAGGGCAGGAAAGGCACACCGACATGACCGGGAAACGCGATCGCTGGGCGGAACTCACCGGCGGCCAGGCCGGAGAGGAGTACGCCCGGCGTTTCGCGCGGCTCGCCGAGGCGGGGCACGACGTCCACGGCGAGGCCACGTTCTGCGCCGCGCTGGTGGAGCCCGCCGCCCGGGTGCTCGACGCCGGCTGCGGCACCGGACGGATCGCCGTCCGCCTCGCCGAGCTGGGGCATCGCTGCACCGGGGTGGACGTCGACGCCTCGATGCTCGCCGTGGCCCGCCGCCAGGCCCCCGCACAGGAATGGCTCCTCGGGGATCTGGCCCGTACGGACGCCCTCGGCCTGCGACCCGATTTCGACCTGGTCCTGGCCGCCGGAAACGTCATCCCCCTCCTGGCCGCGGGCACCGAAGAGGCCGTCATCGGGCAGCTGGCCGCCGTGCTGCGGCCCGGTGGCCTGCTGGTCACCGGCATGGGGCTGGACGCCGCGCACCTGCCGCTGCCCGAAGCGCCCTTCGGCCTCGCGGACTTCGACGCGTGGTGCGACCGGGCCGGACTGACCCTGCGGCAGCGCTACGCCACCTGGAGCGGCGACCCCTATGTCCCGGGCTGCGGTTACGCCGTCAGCGTGCATGTCCGTCCCGACCGATGACTTTTCCGGGCGGGGACGGTCTGCCCAGGTATGAAGAAGACGCACACGCTCAAGACGGCCGGCGCCGATCTCGTTTACGACGTGCACGGGCCGCTGCCCACCGCTGACGGCCGCCCGCCGCTGTTCATGATCGGGCAGCCCATGGACGCCACCGGGTTCGCCGCGCTCGCGGCCCGTTCCGCCGAGCGCACGGTGGTCACCTATGACCCGCGCGGACTCGGCCGCAGCGTCCGCAGGGACGGGCGGGACGACCACACCCCCGAGACCCAGGCCGACGACGTGCACGCCCTGATCCAGGAGCTCGGCGCCGGTCCGGTCGAGATGTTCGCCAGCAGCGGCGGAGCGGTCACCGCGCTCGCCGTCGTGGCCCGGTACCCCGGCGATGTGACCGTCCTGGTCGCCCACGAGCCGCCGCTCATCACCCTCACCCCGGACGGCCCGGCGGCCCTGCGGGCCCGCGCCGCCGTCCGGGAGGCGTACGAGAAGCGGGGGTGGGGGGCCGGAATGGCCGCCTTCGTGGCCATGACCTCCTGGGAGGGCGAGTTCACCGAGGCGTACTTCGACCAGCCGGAGGCGGATCCGGCCGCGTTCGGGATGCCCGCCGAGGACGACGGATCGCGCGACGACCCGCTGCTGTCCGACCGGTCCTGGGCGATCAGCGACCACCGGCCGGACGTCGACGCGATCACCGCTGCCCCCACCCGCGTGGTGATCGCCGTGGGGGAGGAGTCCCGGGCCGTCCAGACCGGGCGCACCTCCGCCGCGACCGCCGAACTGCTGGGGCAGCCGCTCACCGTGTTCCCGAGCCATCACGGCGGATTCCTCGACGGCGAGTTCGGCTACCCGGGGAAGCCGGACGAGTTCGCCCGCCGTCTGCGTGAGGTACTCGACGGCGCCGCGTGACCTACCGCGTGATCGCTGCCGGCCGGGGTAGCGAAAGGTTATGAGCACCGACAGAACACCCACCGCTCCCGCCGGATATGTGCAGCCGGAACTCGACGTCCGGGCCCTCACCGAGGTCCTGGACGGCGAGTACGCCGAGGTTCGCGACCTGGTCCGCACCAACCTGGTGACGTACGCCTCGGTCCTCGAGGAGGCCGAGGAGCTCTCCATCGACGCGTACCGCGAGCGGGTGCGCGACATCGTGGTCGAGATGGCGGCGACGGGGCAGACCGGCATGGGCTTCCCGAAGCGGTACGGCGGGGGCGGTGACGTCGGGGCCTCGATCGCCGCGTTCGAGACGGCCGCCTTCGGTGATCTGTCGGTGCTGGTGAAGACCGGCGTGCAGTTCGGGCTCTTCGGCGGCGCGATCCTGCACCTGGGCACCGAACGCCACCACGACGCCTACCTGCCGGACCTGATCACCGGGAAGCTGATGGGCTGCTTCGCGATGACCGAGACCGGGCACGGCTCCAACGTGCAGGCGCTCGGCACCGTCGCGCGGTACGACGCCGCCGCCCAGGAATTCGTCATCACCACCGAGGGTGACCAGGCCCGCAAGGACTACATCGGCAACGCGGCCCGCCACGGCGAGCTGGCCGTCGTCTTCGCCCAGCTGGAGGTGGGCGGCGAATCCGAGGGCGTGCACGCGTTCGTCGTACCGATCCGGTCCGGCGGCGAGGCGGTGCCGGGCGTCGACATCGAGGACGACGGCCGCAAGATGGGCCTCAACGGCGTGGACAACGGGCGCATCCGGTTCGACGGCGTGCGGGTTCCCCGCGAGGCGCTGCTCAACCGGTTCGCCGACGTCACCCCCGAAGGCGTCTACAAGAGCACGATCGACAACCCCGACCGCCGCTTCTTCACCATGCTCGGCACCCTGGTCCAGGGCCGGGTCAGCGTCGGCGGCGCCGGGGTCAACGCCGCCAAGGTGGCCCTCGCCGTCGCCACGAAGTACGCCCTGCGGCGCCGGCAGTTCGCGACGGGCTCCCAGGGGGAGGAGCAGCTGCTCCTCGACTACGGCCTGCACCAGCGCCGTCTGCTGCCGCTCGTCGCGCAGACGTACGCGCTGCACTTCGCCCAGGACGTCCTGCGTGCGCAGCTGCACAACGTCTTCTCCGGCCTGGAGGACGACCCGCAGGCCCGGCGCCGGCTGGAGGCCCGGGCCGCCGGGACCAAGGCGCTCGGCACCTGGCACGCCACCCGGGTGATCCAGGAGTGCCGCGAGGCGTGCGGCGGCGCCGGCTATCTCGCCGTCAACCGGTTCGCCGCCCTCAAGGCCGACAGCGACATCTTCACCACCTTCGAGGGCGACAACCACGTCCTGCTGCAACTCGTCGCCAAGGGTCTGCTCACCGACTACGCGAGCGAGTTCGAGGACCTGGACCAGCTCGGCATGGTCCGCTACGTCACCGGCCTCGCCGTCGAGACGGTCATCGAGAAGACCTCGGCCCACAAGCTGCTCGAACGCGTACGTGACCTGCTGCCGGGCGGCGACGAGTGGGACCAGGAAGCAGGGCTGCTGGACTCCGAGTACCAGCTCGCCATGTTCCGCTACCGCGAGGAGCACATGCTCGCCGGAGTGGCCCGCAGGCTCAAGGCCGGGATCGACCGCAAGCGCGACCCGGGCGCCGTCTTCTCGGAGGTGCAGGACCACGTCATCGCGGTCGCCCACGCCCATGTCGAGAGGCTGGTGCTGGAGGCGTTCGTCGAGAAGATGCGTACGCTGCCCGAGGGCGGCAACAAGGTCGCGCTGGGCCTGCTCTGCGACCTGTACGCCCTGTCGACGATCGAGGCGGACCGGGCGTGGTTCATGGAGCACGGCCGGCTGACCGTCCAGCGCTCCAAGGCGATCACCCGTGAGGTGACCGACCTCTGCCGCAAGGTCCGGCCGCTCGCGGGCGATCTCGTGGACGCGTGGGGCGTCCCGGCCGCCATGTTGCGCGCCCCGGACCTGGTGGACTGAGCGGCCGCTGACGGGTACCCGCCGACGAGGCGCACCCCGGGCCGGGCCCGGGGTGCGCCTCGTCTCAGCCTCGTCTCTGCCTCAGTTCAGTCGGTGAACAGCTGGGTCGCCTTACGGAACAGCTCGTACAGCCCGTACGCGAGCGGGGTGCCCACCCACAGCCAGGTGAAGACGATCAGCGGCCGCCGGTCCTTCACCTCAGGCGGGCTCTGACTGCTGGCGTCGTCGGACATCGGGCGCTCCCTTCTCCGGTGTGACGGCGTCGAGATGGTGGGACGGGTGCACCGGGCGGACCAGCTCGTTGGCCGCGAAGCCGACGACGAGCAGGCCCATCATGATGAAGAGCGACGTCCCGTACAGCTCCGCCCCGTGCTTCCCGGCCTCCTCCTGCCGGTCCGCGATCCAGTTCACGATGAGCGGCCCCAGAACCCCGGCGGTGGACCAGGCGGTGAGGAGCCGGCCGTGGATCGCCCCGACCTGATAGGTGCCGAAAAGGTCCTTGAGGTAGGCGGGGATCGTCGCGAAGCCGCCTCCGTAGAAGGAGAGGATGACCAGCGCGCACAGCACGAACAGCGGCTTGGAGGAGCTGCCCACCAGCGCGATGAGCGCGTACATGAGGACGCCCGCACCGAGGTAGACGCGGTAGATGTTCTTGCGCCCGATCAGGTCCGAGGTGGAGGACCAGCCGATGCGGCCGGCCATGTTGGCCGCGGAGAGCAGGGCGACGAAACCGGCGGCGGCCGTCGCCGACACGGGGGTGGAGGTGTCCGCGAAGAAGTCCGTGATCATCGGCGCGGCCTTCTCCAGGATGCCGATGCCGGCGGTGACGTTCATGCAGAGCACCACCCACAGCAGCCAGAACTGCGGCGTCCGCAGAGCCTGACGTGCCGACACCTGGGGTCCGGCGGGTGTCGCGGGACGGCCGTCCGCCGCCTGCTCCATGGCCGTCGGGGCGCCGGTCGGGCGGGGCACCCGTACCAGCAGGACGCCGAGCAGCATGAAGACGGCGTAGGACAGGCCGTGGACGAGGAAGGCCAGCGCGATGCCGGAGCTGTCGCTGCCGAAGGACTCCAGCATCTGGGCCGACCAGGGCGAGGCGATCAGCGCGCCGCCGCCGAAGCCCATGATGGCGATGCCCGTGGCCATGCCGGGACGGTCGGGGAACCACTTGATCAGCGTCGAGACGGGCGAGATGTAGCCGATCCCGAGGCCGATGCCGCCGACGAAGCCGTACCCGAACACGATCAGCCAGAACTGCTCGGTCGCGGCGCCGAGGGCGGAGAGCAGGAAGCCGGAGGAGAAGCAGACGAGAGCGACCGTCATGGCCCAGCGCGGCCCTCGGCGCTCCACCAGGGTGCCGCCGAAGGCGGCGGAGAGGCCGAGCATGACGATGCCGAGCTGGAAGGGCAGTGCGCTCTGCGTGCCGCTGAGGCCGAGCGCGTCCTCCAGCGGTGGTTTGAACACGGACCAGGCGTAGGCCTGGCCGATGGAGAGGTGGATCGCGAGGGCGGCGGGGGGCACCAGCCAGCGACTCCAGCCCACGGGGGCGATGGGGGGACTCATGGGTCCCCAACCGTACTGAGTGGGAAAGTGGTTGAGAAGGTTGTTGAACGTTCTTTCACTCTGTTCGTTTTATGTGACGGTGAGGCGCCCTTACCGCCGGCCCTGGCCCTGGGACGACGTCGCCGCGAGCACCAGCTCCACGCAGTGCGCCTCCAGCCGCTCGCGCGGTACGTCGAGCGTGCCGTGCAGCCACCCCGCGAAGAGGCTCGCCAGACCGCCGACCAGGGCGTGCGCGGCCATCCGGCGGTCGACGGCGTCCCCCGTGGCGGCGATCTGGCCGCCAACGAGGCCGGTGAACACCGGCATGAGCCGGTGGCTGTGCGCGCCGAGCACCGGGTCCGCGAAGGGCTCCAGGAGCAGCAGGCGACCCTTGTGCGGCGCGTCCAGGACCAGGGCGACGAAGGCGGCGACAGCGGCCCGGGCCCGGACCTCGGGCTGAGGGTCGCTGAGCGCCACGGCCTGCTCCAGAGCCCTCCTGGCCTCGTCCGCGACCCGCTCGAAGGCGGCGAGGAGGAGGTCGTCGCGGCCGCCGAAACTCTCGTAGAAGTAGCGGTCGGTGAGGCGCGCCTGCCGGCAGACGGACCGGACCGTGACGGCCGCGCACCCCTCCTCGCCGGCCAGGCGCTCGGCGGTGTCCAGCAGGATCGTCCGACGGGCCGCGCGACGATCGGCGAGCTTGGTCCCGCCCCAGCTCCGCTCGGCCAACTCGCCTTCCTCTCCGCTCTGTTGCCCTGCGGCCCATTGACGAAAGCCGTCCTCACATTTTACCTTTCGATGTGATGACAGGTGTCCTCAGAATGGAGGCGCACATGGAACCATCAGCTCATGACCCGGCCCCGAGCGGCCCGTCCCCGAGCGGTCGGGGCCCGGCCGGCCCGAGAACCGTCGAACCCCTCGGCCCCGACTCCCTCACCTGGCGCTGGTTCGGCGACTGGAGGGGCCTCCTCCTCGCCCCCTGGGCCGGGTCGATGCAGAACATGCACCCCGAGCTGGGCGCGGGCGTCGCCGAGCACTCCCGCTTCTTCGAGGAGCGCTGGGAGCGCCTCTTCCGCTCGCTGTACCCGATCGGGGGAGTGGTGTACGACGGCCCGCTCGCCGCCCGTACGGCTCGCGAAGTGCGCGGCTACCACGCCTCGATCAGCGGGGTCGACGAGCGCGGCCGCCCGTACCACGCGCTCAACCCGGGCACGTTCTACTGGGCGCACGCCACGTTCTTCATGCTCACCGTGCAGGTGGCCGAGCGCTTCGGCGGCGGCCTCACCGAAGCCCAGCGGCACACCCTCTTCGACGAACACGTCCGCTGGTACGCGCTGTACGGCCTGTCCATGAAGCCCGTTCCCCGCAGCTGGGAGGAGTTCCAGAGGTACTGGGACCACATGTGCGCCGACGTCCTGGAGGACAACCGGCCGACCCGGGACGTGCTGAACATGCGGCGGATCGCCAAACCGCCTCTCCTGCGGCTGCTGCCCTCACCGCTGTGGGCCGTCGCCCGGATCCCGCTCGTCCGGCTGACCCTGTGGATGACGATCGGTCTGTATCCGCAGGCCGTACGCGAACGCCTCGGGCTGCGCTGGACGCCCCACGACGAACGGCTGCTGCGCCTGCTGGGACGGCTGGTCCACCACGCCTGGCAGTGCGTCCCCGAGCGGCACCGCTTCCACCCGCGCGCCCGTGCGGGCTGGGACCGCGAGCGGGGCCGCACGGTGACGGGCCCGGTGGAGACGCCCGCCCGGAACCTGCCGCCGGAGGAGCGGCGCGGGCTTCCGCAGCACTACGTACCGTAGAAGCCTGTTCAGGTCGGGCCCGCCCCGGCTCAGGCCGTCCCGCTCAGGCCCGGCGCAGGACCGTGGCCTCCGCGCCCCAGCCGAGCGCGATCGTCCGCTCGACCTCCCACCCCGACCGGTGCGCCAGGGCCGCGATGGCGGCCGAGTCGCGCAGAGGGCTCCCGGTGGCGGCGTACGCGTGGAGCGCCGCCTCGGCGGCATGCGGGCTCAGACCGTCGGGGCGGGAGGCCTCGACGAGGACCGCCGTCCTGGTCCATCCGGCGAGCCGGGTGAGGAGCAGTACGGCCTCCTCGTCGGTGCGGTGGGCGAGGGCCTTCGCGGCGACGGCGACATCGGCGGGGCCGGCCGTCCAGTCGATCCGGTCCGGTGCGGGAACGTGCCCGCGCAGGACCGCGACCGGTACGGCGTCCTCCGCGACCCGCAGCCGCGGCCGCTGCCGGGCGTCGTCGAGCGCGGCGGCCACCGAGGCACTGCCGGGCCCGGTCAGGAGGCAGGTCCCGATGGACTCCCAGAGGGGATCGGCCGTCAGACCGCCCAGCAGGAAGACCAACTGCTCGCACTCCTCGACCAGTTCGCTGTAGCGCTCCGCGTCCTGGGCCACCGCCTCGTGCAGGGTGCCACCGGAGGCGAGCCGCCAGGGGGACCCGCCGCCCCGGAGCGCGGGAGCGAGGTGGGTGACGGCGAGCAGCAGCTCGGCCTCGTGCCCGGTGTACTCCTCGCGCTCGTGCTCGTCCAGCAGCTCCTCGCCCGCCGGCCCGAGCCGCAGCCCGGACGCGCCGTCATCGGCGCCGACGACCACGCCGTACGAGGAGAGCAGCGGCAGCAGTACGCCGATCCCCGCCACGGGCACCCCTACGCGGGCCGCGAGCGCGACGGCCGACAGCCCCGGCGCGTCGGCCACCGCGTCCACGACACCGAGCTGCAACGCGGCCCGGGCGACCAGCCACGGCAGCGGCGACGGGATCCGGGCGGGCTCCCGTACGGCGGCGTCGGCCGTGGCCTCCGCCTCCGGTGCGGGCGCCTCCTCGCGGTGCCAGTACCCCGTGACGTTCAGGCGGTCCTTCGGAAGCTTCTGTTCCCGCTGGAGATACCGGCGTACGGGAAGCAGCGCCCGGCTCTCCGCCGCCGCCCAGACGTACCCCTCACCCGCCTCCACCGGCAGCGCGCGCACGGCGGCCTCCAAGGCCTCCGCGTCACCTGGCTCCGCGACCACCCAGGTGACCGTGTCGCCCTCCCGCAGGGCCAACTCCTGGCGGGCGGAGTCATCCGAGACGGTCACCAGGACGTGCGCCGGCGCGTCGAGCGGGCGCTCGTCCAGGAAGCGGCCGATCGCGGGCAGGGCCGTCTCGTCGCCGACGAGCTGGATCCAGTCCAGCCGCTCCGGCAGCCGGAGCGACGACTTCGGGCCGACGAACCACAGCTCGTCGCCCTCCCGGGCCGCCGCGGACCAGGCCTCCGCGGGCCCGTCGCCGTGCACCACGAAGTCGAGGTGGAGCTCTCCGGCCTCGGGGTCCACCCGCCGGGGTGTGTAGTCGCGGGTCAGCCGGTGTTCGGCCGGAGTCCACTCGATGCCGTGCGGCAACTGGGCGGGCAGCGCCGCGTGGACGTCGCCGTCCGCGGCCAGGATCAGCTTGATGTGGTCGTCGAACCCGGGTGCGGCGAAGGCGGGATGGCCGGTTCCGTCACGGGTGAACGCGGCGAGCTCCTCGCCGCCGAGAACGACCCGCCGCATCCTGGGGGTCACCTGGTGGACGCTGCGCACGGTGACCCGGCGCAGGACGAGCGGGTGCGTCGTATAGGCGCGCTGGGCCGCCATCAGGAGAACTGCTTCTCGATCACGTCGAGCAGGGCCATCGACTCGTCGTAGTCGCCGCGCAGCACCCAGTACGGCAGGTCATAGGCGTGGTTCGCCTCGAAGGCGGGCAGCGCGCCGTAGACGGGGTTCTTCTTCAGGGTGGCGACGTCGGTCGTGTCGGCGTTGAAGCCCATGACGAAGACGGACGGCTGGGTGATGGTCTGGCCCACCTTCTCGGTGGACAGCTCGAACATGTCACCGCCCTGCCCGTACACCTTGAAGCCGCCGTCCGCGAAGACCGGCGCCGGTTCGATCCCGACCTTCTTCAGCTCGGTGGGCAGGCCCACGCTCTCCACCAGGCCGTAGGCGGTGCCGTCGCCGGTGAGCGCGAGGAACGACACGGGGCCGGGCGGCGGCTTGATGGCGCCCTTCACCTCATTGATGCGCTTGTCGTACGCGGCCACGTGCTGCTTGTACACGCCGGGCTTGCCGAACACGTCGTCGGCCAGGAAGGAGAACTGACTCCGCCAGTCACCGAGCTTCTTGCCGACCAGCACGGTGGGAGCGATGCCGGAGAGCTCGTCGTACACCTTCTCCGCCTGGAACAGCGGGAAGCCGATGCCGCCGCCGACGATGAGATCGGGGTCGAGGGCGAGGATCGCCTCCAGGTCGAAGCCGTCGACACTCCACGGCAGGAACGTCGTGCCGTCCTCCGCGGCCTCCTTCTCCCAGTACGGGGAGAACTCGCCCTTGCCGTCGGCGTCCTCGGGGATCGTGGCGTGCACCGGTACGTCGAGGTCGTAGAGGTACCCGGCGAGGGCGTGGTTCAGCACGACGACGCGCTTGGGCTCGGCCGGCACCTCGACCTTGCCGTAGTCGGTCGTGACGGTACGGGTCTTCGCGGCGGACGCCTTGTCCCCGTCGTCCGACGAGGTGGCGGCCGAGCAGCCGGTGAGGGCCAGCGCGGCGACGAGCGCGCAGGCGAGCAGGCGGGCAGGAGCAGACATGGGACCTCATGTGACTGGGCAGGCTCGAACGTTCGAGCCGTTGGTAAGGTGAGGCTAACCTCGCTGGTTCCGCTGCGCCGATCCGCGTACGACATCGCTGGTGACGGACACGACGCATCGCACACAACGGGAGGCACGCTTGCCGGTGACATCCCTCGGCACCGTGGTCGCCGAGAACGCCATCCGTTTCCTCGGCCACGACACGCACGAGCACGACGAACCGCACCTCGTCTACGTGGTCAGCGGCAACGCCCGCCTGTCCGCCGACGGCGAGGAGTGGCGGCTCGGCCGGAACGAGGCACTCTGGCTCGCCTCCCGGGTACCGCACGCGCTCCGCATCGAGCCGGGAGGCATGGCGCTCGGCCCCTTCCTCAACCCCTCCGACCAGCCACGATGCCGCGTCCAGCCGCTCGGGGTCGTCCCCGCGATCGTCGAGGTCATGACCACCACACTCGGCGCGGCACCGACCACCGCGGAGCAGGTCCAGCCGTTCCGACAGGCGCTCGGGCGCGTGCTGAGCGGCATCTCCCGGCAGTACTTCCCGGTCGTGCTGCCCGCCCATCCGGCGGTGCGCGCACTCGCCCGCGAGGCCCTGCGCACCCCCGCCAGGACGCTGGAACAGCTCGCCGAACAGCACCACATGAGCGCCCGCCAGGTGCAGCGCGTCTTCCTCGACGAGACCGGACTGCCCTTCACACGGTGGCGCAACCGGGCCAGGATGAACGCCGCCGTCGAACACCTCCGCGGCGGGGGTGAGCTGACGGCGGCGGCCAGGGCGGCCGGCTACGCAACCCGGGCCGGACTGCTGCGCGCGCTGAGCCGTGAGTCCGGGGTGCCGGTGAGCGCGCTCACGACGGACGCGGTGGGGGCCCTCGGGTAGTCCAAGCAGCTCAAGCAGTACACGTACGTCGGTCATGCACGGCACTTCGGGCTCCCCGGGTAGCTGGTCGCTCAGGGAGGTTCGATGCCACAGGTGCTCGCGAAGACGACCGCGCCACCACCACCGGCCGCGCCGTCGAGGTCGTCGCGCCGCAGGACACGCCGGCTCCTCGGCCTGGCCGCCGCCGTCTCCACGCTGCTGGTGGCGGTGCTGCTCAGCGTCGCGATCGGCTCGGCGATGCTCCCCCTCGACGTGGTGTGGCAGGCGCTGACCGCTCCCAACGGCTCCGCCTCGCACGCCACGGTCAGCGGCGCCCGCATGGACCGTACGCTGCTCGGCATCGTCGTCGGTATGTCCCTGGGCGTGGCGGGGGCGCTCATGCAGGCCCTCACCCGCAATCCGCTCGCCGATCCGGGGGTCCTCGGCGTCAATGCCGGCGCGGGTTTCGCCGTCACTCTCGGCGTGGCCGTCTTCGGCGTCACGCGCATCGAGCAGTACCTGCCCTTCACCTTCGTCGGTGCCGTCGCCGGAGCCGCGGTGGTCTACCTCGCCGCGAGCGGTGGCCGGGCCGGGCCCTCGCCGCTGCGGCTCACCCTCGTCGGGGTCGCCTTCACGGCGGTGCTGAACGGCATCTCCCAGACCCTTGCGCTGATCGACACGGAGACCTTCGACCGCATGAGGTTCTGGGGAGCGGGCACCGTCACCGACCGCCCGACGGGAACCGCCGGTGACATCGTGCCGTTCGTCCTGGCCGGTCTGCTGGTCGCCGTCTGCTGTGCGCGCCCGCTCAACGCGATCGCCCTCGGCGACGACGCGGGACGGGCGGTCGGTCTGCGGGTCGGCGCGACCCGGGGCGGTGTGGTGGTCTCGGTGGCCCTGCTGTGCGGTGCGGCGACGGCCGCGGCGGGCCCGCTGATGTTCGTCGGCCTCATGGTGCCGCACGCCGTGCGGTGGCTCACCGGGCCCGACTGGCGCTGGATCCTCGCCTACTCCGCCGTCCTCGCCCCGGCGATCGTGCTGGTCGCCGACGTCCTGGGCCGGCTGATCGTGATCCCGGCCGAGCTGCCGGTCGGCGTCACGATGCCGGTCATCGGAGCGCCCGTACTGATCCTGCTCGTCCGCGGAAGCCGGGTGAGGGAGCTGTGAACGGGGTGTTCGTCCTCAGGGCGGGGTCCCTGAGCCTGAGAGCGGCGCGCCGCTCGGTCGTCGTGTGCGCGCTGCTGGGGGCGGCGCTGGTCGCGCTGGCCCTGTGGGCCTTCACCCTCGGCAGCTATCCGCTGAGCCTCGGCGACCTGGCCGCGGTCATGTCGGGCACGGCGGGGAACGGGGTCCGCACCGTGGTCCTGGAGTGGCGGGCGCCGCGCATCGTCGCCGCCGTCCTGTTCGGGGCCGCGCTCGCCGTGGGCGGCGCGATCTTCCAGTCCCTCACCCGCAACCCGCTCGGCAGCCCCGACGTCATCGGCTTCACCACCGGCTCCTACACCGGCGTCGTCCTCACCCTGCTGGCGGGCGCGAGCAGTTACTCGGCCCTCGCGGCGGGAGCGCTCGGCGGCGGGCTCATCACCGCCTTCGCCGTGTACCTGCTGGCGTTCCGGCGGGGCGTGCGGGGCTTCCGGCTCATCATCGTGGGCATCGCGGTCGGCGCGCTGCTGTCCTCGGTCAACACGTGGTTCCTGGTGAAGGCCGATGTGGACACCGCGCTGCGGGCGGCGGTGTGGGGCGCCGGTTCGCTGAGCGCCATCGGCTGGCCCGCCGTCACGATGGCCGCCGTCCTGACGGCGGTGGTCGCGACGGCGGCCCCGGTGGCGCAGCGCCGGATGCGGTGGCTCGAACTGGGCGACGACACGGCGGCGATGCTGGGGGTGCCCGTCGAGCGTACGAAGCTGCTGCTGGTCGTCCTCGGCGTGGCCGCGACCGCCGCGGTGACCGCAGCGGCGGGCCCCATCGCCTTCGTCGCGCTGGCGGCGCCGCAGATCGCCCGCCGTCTCACCGGACGCGGAACGGTCGACCTCACCGGTGCCGCGCTCGTCGGCGCGCTCCTGCTGCTCGGCGCCGACCTCGTCGCGCAGCACGCGATACCGGGCGTGTCACTGCCGACGGGCGCGGTCACCGTGTGCGTGGGCGGGGCGTATCTGCTGGTGCTGCTGGTGCGGGAGTCGCGGCGGGGGGCGAGATGAACGTTTCTTCCGGCGGTGGTCACTCGGCGGGGGCGCCCCAGGCGTGAGGGGAGGAGCGTCTCTGCGGGCTGCTGGGGCTGCTCGGGCGGCCGGGATTGCTGGGGCGGTCGTCCGACGGCGTGCGGGACGCGGTCCAGATCGCCTCGATGCCGAGCGGACGGTAGCCGTCCTCCGGTGTCCAAGGCGAGGAGGTGGAACGTTCCTGCGGGTGAACATGCGTCAAGGGCGTCGGCAGCGCCTTGCGTTCGATGCCTCCCAGGCGTCGTTCGAAGTCGGCCTGGAGCCGGTTCATGGTGTCGAGGAAGTCCTCGAGCGGAATGCTTCCTTCGTACATCTGCTCCTCTTTTCCCGCGTCGTCTGTTCCTGCGTCGTCCCGCGCAGTACGGCCTCGAAAGTCGTCAAAATCGAAACGAAATAGGCTTTCCGTCGTTGCACCCCGCACAACGATCTCTTCCGGCGGGGGGAATGCTGCATTCGGGTGAACCGCGGGCGTGACGGGGCGCGGTCGCTCGGTCGCGCCGCCAGGACCGGGAGGGCCACGGTGTCCGTGCGGCCGCCGTGCCGTCCGGCCGGTGCGGTACTCCGCCACGACGCCCTTGCGGAGCGCGTACGCGGCCTCGAGCACTTCGCCGGGCGGGTGGCCAGGGTGCTGCCCGGGCCCGTCCCGCCGTACCGTTTGCGAACCCCGGGACATCGGGTTTGAGTGGATGGGACCCCCCCATCCGCTCATCTGGAGCTGGCATGTCGATGGCATTCGGTTCTCCCTCCGGTTCGCCGGACCCCTTCAGTGACCTGCTGAATCGTTTCTTCGGAATGTCGCCGGCATCGTCGCCCCCGGCTGTGCAGCGCGTCCCCATCGGCCGGCTCCTCACGGAGTCCTCGCGCGAACTCCTGGACGCCGCGGCCCGCAGAGCGGTCCAGGACGGCACGTCCGACCTCGATACGGAGCACCTGCTGTGGGCCGCCACCCAGGTCGAGCCCACCCGGAGGCTGCTCGCCCAGGCCGGGGTCGACCCCGGGCACCTCGGCGACCGGATCGCCGAGGTGCTGCCCCGGGAGTCCCAGGAACCGTCCTCCGAGCCCGGCCTCACCCCGGCCGCCAAGCGGACCCTCGCCCTCGCGCACGCCCGGTCGCAGGCGGCGGAGGTCTCGTACATCGGGCCCGAGCACATCCTCGGCGCGCTCCTCGCCGACGCCGACTCCGGCGCCTCCCGGTTCCTGCGCGCCGAGGATCTGGACGTCGGGGAGCTGCGCGGAGCGACGGGCCGGGCGTCCGGCGCGAACGGGGCTCCGGCCGGTGGCGGGCAGCCGTCCGAGACGCTGGACGAGTTCGGCAGGGACCTGACGGAGGACGCCAAGGCGGGCAGGCTCGACCCGGTGGTGGGCAGGGCCGAGGAGATCGAGCAGACCATCGAGATCCTGTCGCGGCGCTCCAAGAACAACCCCGTGCTCATCGGTGAGCCGGGCGTCGGCAAGACCGCCATCGTGGAGGGGCTCGCCCAGCGCATCGTCGCGGGCGAGGTCCCCGACACCCTCAAGGACAAGCGGGTCGTCTCGCTGGACCTGTCCGGCATGGTGGCCGGAGCCCAGTACCGCGGCCAGTTCGAGGAGCGGCTGAAGAAGGTCATCGAGGACGTGCAGAAGGCCGAAGGGGAGATCATCCTCTTCATCGACGAACTCCACACCGTCGTCGGAGCGGGCGCGACGGGCGAGGGCTCGATGGACGCGGGCAACATGCTCAAGCCCGCCCTCGCCCGCGGCGAGCTCCACGTGGTCGGCGCGACGACGATCGACGAGTACCGCAAGCACATCGAGAAGGACGCCGCCCTGGAGCGCCGCTTCCAGCCCGTCCTGATCCCGGAGCCCACCGTCGAGGAGACCGTACAGATCCTCGAAGGGCTGCGGGACGCCTACGAGGCCCACCACCAGGTCCGCTTCGCCGACGGGGCCCTGACAGCGGCCGCGGAGCTGTCGGACCGCTACATCAGCGACCGCTTCCTCCCCGACAAGGCCATCGACCTGATGGACCAGGCCGGTGCCCGCGTACGGCTGCGCAGCGCGAACCGCTCCACCGAGGTCGTCAGCCGGGAGGACCGCCTCGCCAAGCTGCGCCGGGAGAAGGACCAGGCCGTGGCGGCGGAGGAGTTCGAGCGGGCCAAGGAGCTGAAGGAGCAGATCGCCGAGGTGGAGGGTGAACTCGCGGGCATCGAGGAGCGGAGGGAGGGCGTCGTCTCCGTGACGGCGTCCGACATCGCCGACATCGTCTCCCGCCGTACCGGAATTCCGGTCTCCCAGCTCACCGCGGGCGAGAAGGAGAAGCTCCTCAGGCTGGAGGAGGAGATGCACGCCCGGATCGTCGGCCAGGACGAGGCGGTCACCGCGGTCTCCCAGGCCGTACGCCGTAACCGGGCGGGCATGGGCGACCCCAACCGGCCCGTCGGCTCGTTCCTCTTCCTCGGTCCCACCGGCGTCGGCAAGACCGAGCTGGCCAAGACGCTGGCCGAGCTGCTGTTCGGCGCCGACGACCGGATGATCCGGTTCGACATGAGCGAGTTCCAGGAGAAGCACACGGTCGCCCGGCTCGTCGGAGCGCCTCCCGGATACGTCGGCTACGACGAGGCCGGCCAGCTCACCGAGAAGGTGCGGCGCAATCCGTACAGCGTGGTGCTGTTCGACGAGGTCGAGAAGGCGCACCCCGATGTCTTCAACACGCTGCTCCAGATCCTCGACGACGGCCGGCTGACGGACGGCCAGGGCCGCACGGTCGACTTCCGCCACTGCGTCGTCATCATGACGTCCAACATCGGCGCGCACCGCATCCTCGCCCATCAGGGCGATGCCGCCGAGCTCAAGGACGAGCTGATGGAGGATCTGCGCGGGCGGTTCCTGCCCGAGTTCCTCAACCGCATCGACGACATCATCGTCTTCCACAGCCTGACGGAGGACGACCTGTCCGAGATCGTCGAGCACCTGCTGGACCGCAGCAAACGCCGTGTCCACGCGCAGGGCCTGACGCTGGACGTCACCGAGGCGGCGAAGAAGCTCCTGGTGGCCCACGGCTACCAGCCGGAGTTCGGCGCCCGCCCGCTGCGCCGCACGATCCAGACCGAACTCGACAACCGCGTCGCCTCCTTGCTCCTCGGCGGTGAGGCAGAACCGGGCGACACGATCGTCGCCGATGTGCAGGACGACTCCCTCCACTGCACGATCCGTAACGACGACAAGGAGTGACCGATGGCTCACCACCACCACAAGTCGAACGAAGAGGTCGAGGGCGACCCCGACACCGGCCACAGCCGTGGCATGCCCCGCCGCCCGGACGAGAAGAAACTCGACGAGCGCCTGGAGAAGGACCGCGAGGAGGTACGCCGTCCTCCGGAGGAGGACGGCCGGGCCGGCTAGCCGGCACCGGGAGCGGCTTCAGCGCCCCCGTGCCGTGCGGCCGAGGGCAAACCGGGCGATGCCCGGCCGCCCTTCGACCAGGTCGGCGGCGAGTTCGCCGATGGCGGGCCCGAACTTGAAGCCGTGCCCGGAGAAGCCGGCCAGCACGGTGACCGGGCCCTGCCGGTCGATGACGAAGTCCTCGTCGGGCGTCGTGGTGTAGAGGCAGGTGAGGGGGGCCGGCTCGGTGCCGGCCACGCCGGGCAGCCATTCCTCGGCGTAGGCGCGGAGGCGTCCGACGGCCGCAGGGTCCGGCGTACGGTCGCGGTGGTCGGGGTCCACCACCGGTCCGACGCCGTGCAGCCCGATCTTGACGCCGTCCACGCTGCCCAGCCCGTACAGTCCGCCCGGCACGTGCCACCCGGCCCCCGGGTGGTGGATGAACGACGGCCAGTCCAGCGCGTCGGGGACCGGGAAGTGCACCGGCTGCTCCTGGGTGACCCGCATCGGCGGCAGCCCGCTCACGAGGTCCGGCAGGAAACCCGGCGCCCAGCCGCCCACGGCGACCACGACCGCGTCCGCCGTCAGCGCCTCGTCGGCGTCCGTGACGACGGTGACCCCGCCCCCGGTACGCCCGGTGTCCCGGATCTCCGTCACGCGCACCCCGTGCCGCACCTCGGCGCCACGCTGCCCGGCCGTCTTGAGCAGGGCGGCTACGGCATCGTCGGCGTGCACCCGCCCGGCGTCCGGGTGGTACAGCGCGGTGGTGTCGGCCCGCAGCCCCGGCCACCGCTCGGCCACCTCACCGGGGGACAGGCGCCGCGCGGACCGCCCCGCCCCGGCGAGCACGCCGGCCAGCCGCTCCACCGCCTCGGGCAGACCGTGGTCGACGGCCCCGGTGAGCGTCAGCACCGACTGCCCGCTCTCCTCCTCCAGCCGCCGCCACAGGGGCAGCGCCCGCAGTGCCAGCTCCGTGTACGAGGGCTCCGCGTACGCCAGCCGGAAGATCCGGGAGCTGCCGTACGAACTGCCGCGGTCATGGCCCGGGCCGAAACGTTCCAGCACGGTGACCTCGTGGCCGCGTACCGAAAGGCGCCAGGCGGCGGCCGCCCCCATCAGCCCGCCACCGATGACGAGAACCCGTAGAGCCATGGCCCTGTGTCCTTTCCTGTGCCGGACCGTGCCGGTCACCGTCCACGTACCGCGATCCGGACGACCCCGACAAAGGATACGGACGGCAGGTCCTCAGCCCGGAGCCATCACCAGGTCGCCGATCACCGCCAGCCCGACCTGTGCGGCCAGCCACGGCGCGCGTTCGGCCTCGATCTGCTTCACATGGACGAAGACGGTGTGGTCGGTTGCGGGCTCCTCCAGTTCGAGGTCGCGGGCGTTGACGCACAGCGTCACGAACGCGCCCCTGGCTCCACCGACACCCAAGCCGATTTCGGGGGCCTCGGGCCAGCCCATGAAGTCCCACCGTACGGTGGCCGGGCTGCCGTCCAGCGCGTCGAGAAAGGGCCCGACGGGATCCGGGGAAGCGGCCCAGCCCCTCAGTCGGAGGGGCAGGTGCGTCAACGGGTCGTCGCCCTCGGCCGATGAGCCGCTCTCGCCCCACTCCGCGTCCGGGAACAACGTCAGCAGAGATGTCAGGACGTGCGCCGAGGAGACGAGCACCTCGAAATCGACTTGCAGGTCCCGGAGATCGGCGATCCCGAGCAACCGCCCGACCGATCGCAGGCCCTCTGAGAGATCAGCCGTCCTCAGCACGGGCTGCGCATAGGAGTTGGACATGGCGGCCACAATGCCATCGGAGCACCGGCACTATGCACTGCATGTATACGTGAGGTGTATAGTCGCGAACTCCTGAGAACCTCCGAGAGCCCCGCAGCCCCGCAGCCCCGGAAGAGCTCCCCGAAGCCGAGACCGTGACCATGGAGATGGCGATGACCACCAGCACCATCCCGGACGCCCCGGGCGTCCCGGCCGCCCCCGCCGCGCCGAGAGGCGACGTGCGCACCCGGGTCGGCCGCGCCGCGGTGGCGGCCGGGGGCGGTCTGCTTCTCGGTGTGCTGACCAACCTGGCCCAGGGATGGCTGCCCGACACGTGGCAGCAGCTCGCCAACTCGGGTGCGGTCTGGTCCGCCGTCGCCTTCGCCGTCGGCGCGGTGCTGTACCGGCAGGAGCGGGTCGTCCACGCCGCGTCGGGCGGCGCGGTCGCGGAGGTCGGGCTGGTGGTCGGGTACTACGGCTACGCCGAGTTCGGGCGGGACGGGGCGGGCAGTCTCTTCTTCCCGCTGGTGTGGCTCGGGCTGGGGCTCGTCGCCGGGCCCTTGTTCGGTGCGGCGGGCTGGTGGTGGCGGCGAGGCCTGGACGTGCGGCGCCGCGTTCTGAGCCTGGGTGCGTTCGCGGGGCTCTGGGGGATGGAGGGGCTGATGTACGCCGTGGACCTCGGCTACATGCCGGAGGCGTACGCCTGTCTGGCGCTGTTCGTCCTGATCCCGCTGCTGATGGCCCGGGACCACAAGGAGCGCGCTCTGACGCTGGGGGCCGCCGCGGTCTGCGGGCTCGTCGCGTACGGCGCCGTCGAGGTCCCTCTCCAGATGCTCAGCGCCTGACCCGTACTCCGGGCCGCCGTCCGGGCGGTGCCGGCCCGCTCGTGCGTGGGCCGGCACCGCGGCGGGTCAGGCCGGCCAGGTGCCCGTGACGCGGCGGGTCGCCTGGGCGCCCGAGCGTTCGACCGCGGCCTTGACCACGGCGAAGATCGCGCCCTGTACGGCGGCGGCGAGGAGGATCTGCCCCCACGGGCGGTCCTCGTCCAGGGCGTCGGGGGCGTCGCCCTCGCCCTCTATGAGCTTCCACGTCTGCTTGAACGCGGCGCCCGCGATCATGCCGCTGAGCGCACCCAGGGCGAAACCGACCGGCTTGTAGGCGATCTTGGACGGCTTCATCGGTTACGTCCCCGGCTGCGACGGATCAGCAGGAAGGCGACCAGCACCGCACCACCCACGACGAGCGGGGTGCGGTTGGCGCGGGCGGCCGTTGCGGCCCGGTCCGCCTTCTCCAGCAGCGGGTCGGGGGTCTTCTCCGCCGCGTACCGCCGGGCCTGGGCCGCGCTCTCACGCACCTGTGCGGTGGCCTGTGCCGTCTTCTCCAGCACGGCGTCCGGCGTCCGGTCCTTCACCAACTGCGCGGCCTGCCCGGCCTTCTCCCGGATCTGGCCGGAAGCCGCGGCCGCCTTCTCCGCGGCCTGCTCCCTGACCACGGCGGTCTTCTCGGCGGCCTGTTCCCTGGCCACCGCTGCCTTCTCCGCGGCCTGCTCCTTCACGGCCGCCGTCTTCTCCTTCGCCTGCGCCTTGATGTCGGCCTTGGCCGCCAGCGCCTCGACGGTCTGCCCGAGTTCGTCGCGCGTCCGCTCGACCTGCTCGCGCAGCTCCTCGGGGGTGGGCGTGCCCATCTTGTTCTGCGATTCGTCGTTCATCGGTGAGCCTTCTCCTTGACCTCGGCCAGATCGGCCTTGACGCTGTCGATGGTCTGTTCGGGTGCGGGGGTGCCTGCCCGGGCGATCTGCTTCTTCCCGGCCAGGGCGGCCACGCCGGCCACCGCCGCCAGCACCGCCGTGACGATGAGCGCCGCCGCCCACACCGGCAGTGCCAGTGCGAGTGCGGCGATGCAGGTCACCACCAGCGCCTGGGCCGCCAGGATGCCGACGAGACCCGCGGCGCCGAAGAGACCGCCGCCCTTCCCGAACCGCTTGCCCTTCTGCGTCATCTCCGAACGTGCCAGCTGCATTTCCTCGCGGACCAGCTCCGCGATCTGCCGCGAGGCACGCGAAACGAGCACACCCACCTGGTCGCCGGTGGGGTCGGTCTGCCGCTCTGCTGTGCTCATGATGAGGTCACCTTGCTCTCCTCGATCGGTCGGAATCGTCACGGGGACGGGGGCTGTTGGGCGGAATGCCCTCGTCCGGATGTGTACGCCGTCGTCGTCCGGCTACCCGCCAACGGCGGCCGCACCCGTCCCGCAGCGCGCGGACACCGCTCACTGCTCCATCCGCCGGCGGTCCCCGTCGCTCCAGGCCCGGGTGTCCCGGGGCTCCACGTACGGCTCCTCGTCCTTCGGGTGGCCGCCGGCGATCGCACGCTGGCGGACCATCTCCGCGTCGAACTCCAGCCCCAGGAGGATGGCCAGGTTGGTGATCCACAGCCACACCAGGAAGACGACCACGCCGGCTAGGGCGCCGTAGGTCTTGTTGTACGAGGCGAAGTTCGCGACGTAGAACGCGAAGCCGGCCGACGCGGCCAGCCAGATCACCAGGGCCAGGAAGCTGCCCGGCGTCACCCACGTGAATCCGCGGCCCTTGGCGTTCGGCGCGGCCCAGTAGAGGACCGCGATCATGACGGTGACGAGCAGGACCAGGACCGGCCACTTCGCGATCGACCAGATGGCCAGGGGAGTGTCCCCGATCCCCAGGGCGGCACCGGCCTGCCGTGCCAGACCGCCGGAGAAGACCACGATGAGCGCGCTGGCACACGCCAGGATCATCAACGTCACCGTCAGGGCGAGGCGCAGCGGCAGGACCTTCCACACCGGCCGGCCCTCGGGCATGTCATAGATGGCGTTCGAGGTGCGGATGAACCCGGCGACGTAACCGGAGGCCGACCACACCGCGACGGCCAGACCCGCGATCGCCATGAACGAACCGACACCGGCGTTGCCCTGGAGCTGCTCCACGGCATCACTGATCACGTCCCGGGCGGAACCGGGTGCCAGCTTCCGCAGGTTCTTGAGGACCTGTTGCGTGGCGGACTCGCCCGCGAGGCCCAGCAGGGACACCAGCACGAGCAGGGCGGGGAACAGCGCCAGCACCCCGTAGTACGTCAGAGCAGCGGCCCGGTCCGCGAGTTCGTCGTCCTTGAACTCCTTCAGGGTGCCGCGCAGCACCGCCGTCCAGGAGCGCCGGGGCAGCTCGGTGGGACGGTCCGGTGCCCGCTCCTCCACCTGGTCATCAGGTCCCGCTCGGCCGTCACGGCGTACGTTCCCGCCCGCGTGTTCATCGCCGGGTCCCGGCTGCTTCGGTGCGTCTGTCATACCCGGCGGGTGTCCACAACGGCGGCACTCATGTGTCCGTGAGGCGCCGGTCCGGGCCGACTTCTGATTGCCGCCGTTCCGCACGCGTGTTCCACGCCGACGCGGGTAGACGCAGCCACATGCAGGCGGGATTCCGCGGCAGCGTCCGGCACAGGGAAGGTCCGTAATGTCGATACCCATGGAGGCCACGACCGGGGTCGCCGCGTCGGCGGTACTCGCGCCCGCGGTACTCCCGCAGATCGACGATCCGCAGAAGATCGCCCCGAAGGACGCCCGGGCGCTGGGAACGCTCTTCTTCCAGCAGTTGCAGGTCCTCGAAGAAGGCACGCACGAGTACCAGTACGCGCGCAACACCCTCATCGAGATGAACCTGTCGCTGGTGCAGTTCGCCGCGAAGAGATACCGCAACCGCGGCGACGGCCAGATGGAAGACATCATCCAGGTCGGCACCATCGGCCTGATCAAGGCGATCGACCGCTTCGAGCTGTCGCGTGAGGTCGAGTTCACCTCCTTCGCGATTCCGTACATCGTCGGTGAGATCAAGCGCTTCTTCCGCGACTCCACGTGGTCCGTCCACGTCCCCCGGCGCTTGCAGGAGCTGCGGGTCACCCTGGCCAAGGCCAAGGAGGAGCTCACCTCCACCCTGGGCCACGACCCCGGCGTCGCGGAGCTCGCCGCACATCTGGACATCTCCGAGGAAGAGGTCATCGACGGCCTCGTCGCCTCCAACGGCTACACCGCGGGCTCCATCGACCTCCCGCTCGGCGGGACCGAGCAGGGTGTCTCCGACAGCGGCACCAGCTACGCCGACATCACCGGCGACTGCGACCCGGGCATGGAGCTGGTCGAGAACCTCCACGCACTGGCCCCGCTGCTGGAGACCCTGGAGCCCCGCGACCGCGAGATCGTGCGGATGCGCTTCGGCCAGGAGATGACCCAGGCTCAGATCGGCGAACACCTGGGCATCTCCCAGATGCATGTCTCCCGGCTGCTCTCGCGGCTCCTCGCCACGTTGCGGGAAGGCATGCTCACCCAGAACTGAGCCACCGGAACCCGGTCGAAGGTCGAAGAAGTATCCCCCGCAGCGGCCCGCTGTGGGGGATACTTCTTTGTACGGGGACCAGGCTGCGGGAGCCCTACCAGGCGGCCGCGGGGCCCGCCGGATCACCCTGCGGGCCGTCGAGCAGTGAGATCTCCACGCGTACACGCTTCCCCACGGGTTCGCGGCGCACTTCGAAGCTCTCGCAGACCGCGAGAACGATCTCCAGCCCGTGCTGCCCCATGCGCGTCGGGTCGGCCTGCCGGCTGGTGGGCAGCACCGAACCCGTGTCCCACATCGTGATGCTCAGCATGCCGTCGCCCGCTTCGAGGTCGAGGAGACACGGGCCCGGCGCGTACTTGCAGACGTTGGTGGCCAGCTCGCTCACCACCAGCTGCGTGACATCCATCGCCCGCTCCGACACGGGCAGACCGTGCTGCGCCTGCGCATCCGTCAGGAAGTCCCGGACGAAGGCCCGGGCCCGGGCGATCTCTCCCGAACCCATGTCGTACGCGGCACTGCCCAGCACGGTGCCCGTACCCGCCGTCCGCCGGTCCTGTCCGGTCTCTCGGTCCGTCATCAGCAGTTCCACGTCGTGTCCCCCGTCGGCCAGCTGCACCACACAGCTCTCAAGCTCTCAAACGCAACCCGCCTACCCGCCGCCACACGTTTCAGTCCCGGGTCAGTCCCAGGAAATTGTCAGCTTCGGGCCACCGGTACGCCGCCTGCAGCATTCCGGTGCCCAACGGGCCCAGGGGGGAGGGCCGATCGGCCCTCCCCCCGGACCGGCCCCGCCCGTGATGCTGGTTCCAGCGGCCGGCCGAGGGGTCGGTTCGCACGGACGTACGGAGGCAGACTCGTGAAGAAGGCCGTGGTCGTAGGGGTGGACGGTTCGCCGGAGAGTCTGGCGGCGGCCGACTGGGCGGCGCGCGAGGCGTCCCTGCGGGGCCTGCCGCTGCGCATCGTGCACGCCTGGCTCTGGCAGCCGCTGGACATCCCCCTCGTACAGAACCGGGAGGCGGAGGCCCAGGCCGCCCGTGCCGTGCTGCGGGAGGCCGAGGACCAGGTGGCCGGGCGGTACCCCGAACTGTCCGTCTCCAGCCGGGTGCTGCCCGAGACGGCGGTCGTGGCGCTGCTGGCCGAGGCCGAGCGGTCCGCGCTGCTCTGCCTGGGGACCCGGGGGCACGGGGCCCTGCTCGGCTTCCTCCTCGGCTCCTACGGGCAGCAGGTGATCGCCGGGGCGAACGGTCCGGTCGTCTCCGTCCGGGCGTACGACGGTGAGTACCCGGTCCGCGAGAACGGCGAGGTCGTCGTCGGCCAGCAGGGCACCCCCGACGACAGCGCGGACGTGCTCGGCTTCGCCTTCGAGGCCGCTTCCGTACGGGGAGTCCCGCTGCGCGCGGTCCGCGCCTGGAGCCTGCCGCCCGTCTACACCTGGAGCGCCTCCCTGGCCCTCGCCGACGCCTCGGGAGGGCTGGAGCCCTTCGAGCGCAAGGCGCTCCAGGAGGCCCTGGCCCCGTGGCGCGAGAAGTACCCCGAGGTCCGGGTCACGGAGCACGTCGAGATGGGCAGCGCCGGACAGGTTCTGGTGGAGGAGTCCGCCGAGGCGCAGCTGATGGTGGTCGGGCGGCGCGCCCGCCGGGCCCCGATCGGCACCCGGATCGGCTCGGCCGCCCACGCGGTCCTGCACCACGCCCGCTGCCCCGTCGCCGTGGTCCCGCACGCCTGACGCCTCCCCCCCCCCGGGCCCGCACGCCTGACGCCCGCCGTCCGCAGGCCCGACCGCTCCCGTCCCCGCACGCCCGACCACCCCGTCCCCGCGCGACGAGCCCGCCCTGCCTCCCCGCAGGGCGGGCTCCGGCGCATGACGGCCGGGGCGGCCCTCTAGAGTGGCGCGGTAGATGACGGGGCGGAGGGGAAGAGGGCGCTGTGGGGGATGAGCAGCCGCTGTCGCGGATGCCTCAGATGCGGCTGGACGAGCTGCTGGAGGAGTTGCAGGCGAGGATCAACGCCGCCCGGGGGACCCGCGACCGGGTGCACAGCCTGCTGGAGGCCGTCGTCTCCGTGGGCCGCGAACTGGACCTCTCCCAGGTGCTCCGCCGCATCGTCGAGGCCGGCGCGCACCTCGTGGACGCGCAGTACGGGGCGCTCGGCGTGATCGGACCCGACGGACGGAGCCTGTCCCAGTTCCTCACCTCCGGGATGACGGCGGAGCAGCGGCAGCTGATCGGACCGCTCCCGGCCGGGCACGGCCTCCTCGGTGAGCTGATCCGGCATCCCGAGCCCCTGCGGCTGAGCGAACTGGGCACGCACGAGGCCTCGTTCGGCTTTCCCGAACACCATCCGCCGATGCGTACGTTCCTCGGCGTGCCGATCCGCGTACGCGACGAGGTCTTCGGGAACCTCTACCTCACCGACAAGCGCGACGGCCTTGACTTCGACGCGGAGGACGAGTCCGTGATCACCACCCTTGCGGTGGCGGCCGGAGTGGCGATCGACAACGCCCGCCTGTACGAGAGCGCGCAGCGCCGGCACCGCTGGCTGCGGGCCGGCGCCGAGGTCACCAACCACCTGCTGTCGGGCGACGCCCGCCAGGACGTGCTGGAACTGATCGCGCGACGGGCCGGCGAGATCACCGGCGCCCGCCTGGCGGAGGTGTCCTCGCCCGTCCCCGGCACCGGCGACCTGATCGTGGAGCTCTCCGTCGCGCTGTCGGAGGGCGAGGACGGGGGCGACGGCGAGGGCGACGACGGCCTCCAGGGCCGCGTCGTACCGGTCGACGGCACGCTGGCCGGTACCGCCTCGGCGGCGGGCACCCAGGTGGTCTCCGCCTGCCTGGGAAAGGACCCCCGCTTCCTCGCCGACCCCCACCTGGCCGCAGGCCCGGGCCCCGCGGTCGCCGTTCCGCTGGGGGCGGCCGGAGCGGACGTCCTGCTGCTGGTCCGCGCGGTCGGCGAACCCGTCTTCACCGAGGCGGACCTGGAGCCGCTGCTCGCCTTCGCGGGGCAGGCGGCGCTCGCCCTGGAACTGGCCGTACGCAGGCGGGACGCCGAGCACGTCGCGCTCCTGGAGGACCGGGACCGCATCGCCCGCGACCTCCACGACCTGGCGATCCAGCGCCTCTTCGCGACCGGGATGACGCTCCAGAGCACCGCCCGGCTGATCGAGCACACCGGAGCGGCCGAGCGGGTGGCCCGGGCCGTCGACGACCTGGACGAGACCATCAAGATCATCAGGTCCACCATCTTCGGCCTGCGGGCCCGCGACGACGGCCCCGCCTCCAGCCTGCGCGCCCGGGCCTCCCGCACGGTGGGAGACGCGGTCACCTCGCTCGGCTTCCCGCCCCGGCTCAGCATGGAGGGCCTCCTCGACACCGACGTACCCCTCGATGTGGCCGAGCACGTGGTGGCGGCGCTCGGCGAACTCCTCAGCAACGCGGCCCGCCACGCGCACGCCGGCCGGGTCGAGGTCAGCCTGAAGGCGACGGCGGACGAGGTGCGCCTGACGGTCTCCGACAACGGCACGGGCATCCCGGAACAGAGCCGCCGCAGCGGCCTGGACAACCTCGCCGAGCGCGCCCGCCAGGCGGGCGGGACCCTGGAGCTGTCGACGCCCGACGGCGGCGGCAGCCGGCTGGTCTGGCGCGCCCCGCTGAGCCCGTAGGCCGGCGGCCGATGAGGGCCGACCGGCCCTGTTCGCAGGCCTCGGCGGTAGGGCACGATCGTCACAGCCCGCCGCGGTGGGCACGGACGAGAGATGACGGAGCGTGTGATGACGGACAGCGGTACGGGCGCCGACGGGAAGGCCCCGGTGACGGTCTTCCTCCTCGACGACCACGAAGTGGTGCGCCGGGGCGTGCACGACCTGCTGGACGCCGAACCCGACCTGACCGTCGTCGGTGAGGCGGGCACCGTGGCCCAGGCCCTCGCCCGGGTCCCGGCCCTGCGCCCCCAGGTCGCGGTCCTGGACATCCGCCTGCCCGACGGGGACGGCGTGAGCGTCTGCCGTGAACTGCGCTCCCGGATGCCCGGCCTTGCCTGCCTGATGCTGACGTCCTTCGACGACGAGGAGGCGCTGCTCGACGCGATCGTGGCGGGCGCCTCCGGCTACGTACTGAAGCAGATCACCGGCACCGACCTCGTCCAGGCCGTACGGACGGTCGCCTCCGGCCGGTCGATGCTCGACCCCGGTGCGACCGCCCGCGTGATGGCCCGCCTCCGCGACGACGCCACCCAGGACGACCGGCCCTCGGGGGTGGCGGCGCTGACCGCCCGGGAGCAGGACATCCTCGCGCTCATCGGCGAAGGGCTCACCAACCGCGAGATCGGCCTGCGGCTCCACCTCGCCGAGAAGACGGTGAAGAACAACATCTCCCGCATCCTGGCCAAGCTCGGCGTCGAACGCCGTGTCCAGGCCGCGGTCCTCGCCACGGAGGCCCGACGGCCCGGCTGACCTTCTGACCCGCCCTCACCTCAGGCCTCCCCGCCCGCGCCGGCTCATCATCCGCTGTGCGGTGCTCAGTACGGTGGCGGTCGCGCGGGTCGAACGCAGGGCGGCCCGGGCCGCGTTGGCGCCCGGGGCGCCGTGGACGCCGCCGCCCGGGTGGGCGGAGGCCGAGGCCAGGTACAGCCCCTTCACCGGGGTCTCGGGGCGGCCCGTGCCCGGCACCGGGCGGAACACCAGCTGCTGGTGCATCGCCGCCGTGCCCCCGTTGATCGCGCCGTGGTGGAGGTTGCGGTCGGCTGCCTGAAGTGTGGGTGGTGCCAGGATCCGCCGGGCCAGGACGCGGCCGCGGAAGCCGGGAGCGTACCGCTCCACCTGCTCCTCCACCCGGTCCGCCATCCTCTCCTGCTCGTCCCGGCCCCACGCGCCGGACAGGCCGTCCGCCCCGGCGTCCGCCTTCACGCTGTTGGGGACATGGGTGTAGGCCCAGGCCGACTCGGTGCCCCGGGGCGAACGGGTCGCGTCCGCCGTGGTCATCTGCCCGAAGAGGAGGAAGGGGCGGTCCGGGACCAGTCCGCGTGCGATCTGGGAGGCCCACCGGCTGAGCTCGTCGACGCCCTCCGCCAGGTGCACGGTCCCCGCCGTGGCCGCTGCCGGGCTGTCCCACGGGACGGGGGCGTTCAGCGCCCAGTCCACCTTGAACGTGGCGAAGTCCCACTGGAACCGCCGCATGTCGTCGAGGAGCCGGTCCGGCAGATGCTCCGCGGCGACCAGCGACCCGTACAGGCTGGGGGCGGACACATCGGCGAGGACCGCCCGGCGGGCCTGGAGCGTGTCCCCGGACGCGGTACGGATCCCCACGGCCCGGCCCTGCCGGA
This sequence comes from Streptomyces cyaneofuscatus, assembly GCF_000718135.1. GTDB lineage: Bacteria > Actinomycetota > Actinomycetes > Streptomycetales > Streptomycetaceae > Streptomyces > Streptomyces cyaneofuscatus. The sequence continues at coordinate 35,363 of NZ_JOEM01000017.1, forward strand.
CGACGACCTCGCTCACCCGCTGTCCGCACCTCACCTTTCCCCCGCGTGCCTCCAACCGCCTGACCAGGGCCGCGGTGAGGGCGCCGGCGCCCCCGACCGGGACCGGAAAGCCGTGGGCCTGCCCCAGCATGGACATCAGCCAGCCGAAGCCGCCGCTGCCCGCCGCCTCGGGAGCCAGATCCGCGTGCAGCGCGTTGCCGGCGAGCAGGAGCCGGCCGCCCTCGCCGGTGAACTCCTCCTCGCCGAGCCTGCGTACGGGAAGGAGAAGGCTGCGGGCCAGCCGCAGCCCGCCCGCCGCCCGCAGCCGGGCGAGCAGCTTCCCGCCGGCGAGGACCGGCGGGAACGGGGAGAAGAGCGAGGCGACGATGTCGTCGCCCAGCCGGTCCCAGACACCGCACAGGTCCAGCCAGCCCTGCCCGTCGCCGGGGGCGAAGCCGTCGAGGGCCTCGGCGGTGGCCGCCCGGTCGCGGTCCAGCACGGCACACCTGCCGTCCAGGAGAGGGTGGGCGAGCACCCGGGGAGCACGGCTCCAGCGGAGCCCCTCCCGTTCGAGGTGCAGCGCCGCCAGCACGGGGGAGACCGCCGCCAGTGGGTAGAACGAGCTGAACAGGTCGTTGACGTAGGCCGGATGGACCTGCCGGTCACTGCGGACCGCGCCACCCGGCTCGTCCTGTTCTTCCAGGACCTCCACCGACCAGCCGGCGTCCGCCAGCACATTGGCGGCCACCAGGCCGTTGGGACCGCTTCCGATCACTACCGCGTCGACCATGGCACCGCCCTTCGGCCGGGAGCACGCGCACGAGGCGGAAGCCCCGGATCAGTCGGCGGCCGGTGCGGTGGCACGCCTGCCCCCGTGCGGCTCCGGGGCCGTCACCCGTTCCACCAGCCGGGCGAGGCGCGCCAGCATGGTGCGGTGGCGGAGCTGGAGCACGGTGTCGAGCAGGGGATTGTGCAGCGTGCCGCCGAGGCCGCGCAGCGGGTGCTCGTCGACGATCACGAGGGTCCGCTCGCCCCACGGCCGGATGTCGAAGGCGATACGGGCCGTCCCCCAGGGGCCGCCCTCCGCCTCCAGCTCCAGCGTGCCCGGCCGGTCGATGTACCGGACGACGGTGCGCCCGGCGAACCGCTTGGGCCCCACATGGACGTGGTAGGTGATGGAGGCGCCGCTCTCGGGCCAACGGCCGCTCTCAGGGCGGGAATCGGAGGTCCCGACCACCCATTCCCCGTACAGGGTCTCGTCCTCCAGGACCGACCAGACCGCGGTCGGCGGCCGGTCGATGAGGTGGTGCCGTACGGCCATGATCTTCCTCGCTTCGCACAGCGGACGATCCGTTCCCGCCTGCAATTGTGCCCTGCGCCGGGCGGTCCCGCCGCTCGGTGGGAGGCATCGCCGCCGGGGTTCAAACGTGAGGCCGGGACCGGGCTCCCGTCACAGAAGCAGGGCGTAGAAGCGGAAGAAGGCGGCCACCAGTACGGCGACCGTGACGATGGCGATCAGCGGCGCCGTGGCCCACCCCCGGGGTGGCGCGTGGCGCGGCCCCGCTTCCGAGGTGCTGCCCTCGGCGGGGGGAGTCTCACCGGGAGGGACGGAGCCACCCGGTTCCAGGCCGGGGGTGTCGCGGGGATCGGGGTCGGGGTTTCCGGTGCTCATGTCCTGCGGGTACCCCTCAGGGCCGCGGCGCACCACAAATGGTCCGAACGGGTGCACCGGACACGCCGCTCGCCCCGCCGGGGCAAGCGGCGTTAGGAATGCCCTGAGGAGGGAACCCGCCGCGCCACGGAGCGATCCACACGTACGGAGGGAAAGACCATGGCAACCGCACGCGAGATCATGACCAGCGGTACCGAGTGCGTCGGCGAGAAGGAGAGCGTCCTGGACGCCGCGAAGAAGATGACGGAGCTCGGCGTCGGCGCCCTCCCGATCTGCGGTACGGACAACAAGCTCAAGGGCATGCTGACCGACCGCGACATCGTGACCAAGGTGCTCGGTGCCGGCAAGGACCCCGCCGGGTGTACGGCCGGCGAGCTGGCCCAGGGTGAGGCGGTCACCATCGGCACCGACGACCGTGCGGAGGAGATCCTCCGCACGATGACGGAGCACAAGGTCCGCCGGCTGCCGGTCATCGACGGGCACACCCTCGTCGGCATGGTCGCCACCGCCGATGTGGCCCGCTCCCTGCCCGAGCCCGACGTGGGCTACCTCATCGAGGTCCTCTCCACCGACTGAGCCGCCCCGGGGTCCTTCTCCCTCATGCCCTGGCCGGGCAGAGACCCGGCCGGGGCATCGGCCTGCCCCGGCCCGGCCACCCCTCGATGACCAGGGAACCGAAGGTTCGCCCATGCGAACTGAATTCGATGTGTGAACCGTACTCGCCGGTGAACCCGGCCAGCCGTGACCGTCGGGAACACGGCGGTCGATCGCGCTCCCGCGCCGCCCGCCGCACCCTGCGGAACAGCCCGCGAGGCGACATCTCCCCTCGGCGTCATGCCTGTTGTCCGGTGTGCGCGGGGCGTCGAGACCCCTCTCCACCGCGGATGAAAGGCCGTCCTATGTCATTGATGACGACACCAGCCCCTTGGTGCCGCGCCGTTGTCACCGGGGGCGCCGGTTTCCTTGGCTCCCACCTGTGCGAACGGCTGCTGGATTCAGGAGTCGAAGTCGACTGCGTGGACAATCTGCTCTCCGGCTCCGAGGGCAACATCGCCCATTTGGAGGGGCGGCCCGGCTTCCGGTTCGTCCGGTGCGACGTCTCCTCCGACGCGGTGATCGGCCACCTGCCCGGCCCCTACGACCTCGTCCTGCACTTCGCCTGGCCGCGCTCGCCGGCCGACTGTCTGCGCCATCCGCTGGAGACCATGGACGTCGGGAGCCTCGACACCCGTAACGCGCTGGCCCTCGCCCACCGCGACGGCGCCCGATTCCTGCTCGCCTCCACCTCCGAGGTGTACGGCGATCCGCTCGTCCACCCGCAGCGCGAGGACTACTAGGGCAACGTCAACCCGGTCGGCCCGCGAGAGGGGCCCGGGCGTGGCTCACAGGGATGAGCAGGGGGCGAGCACATGAACGACCCCCGCACCACGGTCGTGGTCATCACCCACAACCGCCGCCCCGAACTCCTGCGCACGCTGGCTTCCCTGCGAGCCCTGCCCGAGGCCCCCGGGGTGATCGTCACCGACAACGGCTCCCAGGACGGCACCGCCGAGGAGGTGGCCCGCCTGTACCCCGAGGTGACCCTGCTGACCCCCGGCCGCAACCTGGGAGCCGTTGGCCGCAACCTCGCCGTCGAACACGTGCACAGCCCGTACGTGGCCTTCTGCGACGACGACACCTGGTGGGAGCCGGGCTCCCTGCGGCACGCCGCCGACGTCCTCGACCCGCGGCCGCGCCTGGCCGCCGTGACGGCCCGCATCGTCGTCGAACCGTCGGGGGAGGAGGACCCCGTCGTCGCCGAGCTGCGCGATTCCCCGCTGCCCGGCCCCGACTGGCTGCCGGGGCCCGCCCTCGGTTCGTTCCTGGCCGCCGCGACCGTGATGCGGACCGACGCCTTCCGGTCGGTGGGCGGATTCCACCCCGGCCTGTGGCTGGGCGGCGAGGAGGAGCTCCTGGCCACCGACCTGCTGCGACGGGGGTGGTGGCTGAGCTACGTACCCGAGCTGCTGATCCACCACGCGGCCCTCGGCCGCCCGGGACAGCACCGGGCGGCGGACCCTGGGCCTGCGGAACACCCTCTGGTTCACCTGGCTGCGCCGCCCCTGGATCCCCGCCGTACGCCGGACCGTCGAACTGGCGCGCACGGTCCCCCGCGACCGGGCCTCACTGCGGGCTTCGCCCAGGCGGCGGCAGGGCTGCCCTGGGTCCTCAGGCAGCGTGCCCCCGTGCCGCGACCTCTCGAAGCACGTATCCGTACCCTGGAGCTGGCCCGCCGGACGTCGGCCGCACGCCGCTACGTGGGGTGAGCGGCGGGCGGTCCCACGGGCGGAGGAACGGACGGATTCCGGTGCGAGAGGCCGTCGAGCGGTGGGGGAACGTCACTCCGGATCGCGCCGCCGCAAGGCCGCGTGTCGGGTTGGCCGTGCCTTCGGCGCCATGCCTATGCTCCGTGCGGTGGAAGGGCGTTCCGGGCACACCGCACATGTCCTTCCGCCACAAGTCGGCCGGGCGAAGAAGTCAGCCAGCCGCGGGTGGTACCCCTCGACGGCCCCGGCCGTGCCCGGGGTATGCCGGCGGGTGTGCTCGCCCCACGGGCCGCGCCTGCCGTGGGGCCCCTGCGCCGCCCCTCGCAGGGGGCCCGACCATCGTCTCCGGCCTCCCCGCGGACGGCTGCGTCATGCGGGACGGCAAGCGCCGACGTTCGGCACGACATGGACGCGGGGGAGCGGGGAAGGAGAGAGCCGGAGTATGCGAGAACAACTCGATCAGGACCACGACATGCATGTCGCACCGTCCGGCCCCGAGGCCCCGGCGCAGCCTGAACCCGGGCTGAACGCCGAGGTGGCCGCGCTCCGCAGCGAGATCGAAGGACTGCGTACCGCGCTCAGCAGCCGCCCCGTGATCGACATCGCCCGCGGCATCCTCATCGCCTCCACGCCCTGCACCAGCAGTCAGGCCTGGCAGACCCTGGTCAGCGCCTCGCAGGAGAGCAACATCAAACTGCGGGACATCGCCCACCAACTCGTCGAGAGCTTCCACGGTATCCCGCTCCCGCCCGCCACCCGCCGGGCCCTCCAGACCGCCATCCGGCACACCCGCGCGCGCTGAACGGCCCCGGCAGGGGGCGACGGCCCGTGCGCGTGTTTACGCGCGTGGTTCGGGGTCACCCCACATATACGGCACCCAGTCGCCCCGGGAGGGGCAGCGCCGTGCGGGCGCTCCCCTCGGGCGCCCTGCGAGGAGCCATGGACCGATCCACCGTCGAACTGCTGCTGACCGCCCAGGAGGACACCATGCGTGACATGCGCAGGCTGCTGCGGGCCAAGGTTCTCAAGGCCCGCGGGCTGATCAAGGAATCGGACGGAAAGGCCCTCGACGACCCGGAGCGCACCGACGAGGGCCGCCGTCGTCAGGCCGAGGCACGCGAGGAGGAGCGGAAGCGGAACAGGCCCGGCGGGCCTTCCGGCCACTAAGCCCCGGGTGGCTCCAGCGGCTCTCGGGCAGTGGCCCGCCCGCGGCCTCCGGTCAGGTGAACATACCGCTCCCCGGTTTTCGCGCTCGCCCGTACGTGGGAAGGCCACGAGGTGCTTCGGAGATGAGGCGCGCCCCGGCGACGGAGGCCGTGCGGGTCGTGCTCACGGACGTACGGCACATCCCCGCCCGCCATCTTCCCGGCGACAGCGATCCCCGTACGGCGAGGAGTTGAGCCGCCCCATGGCCGATGAAAGCCGGTACGCCGACGACCCCGACACGGAAGCGGACTTCCGCCGTCTCGTGGAACTGCGCGACGGCCCCGGGAAGGCGCGGCTGCGCGGACAGATCATCTGCGCGTGGCTGCCCATGGCCCACCGTCTCGCCGCCCGGTACCGCAATCGCGGTGAGACGCTGGAGGACCTGCGCCAGGTCGCGGCGATCGGTCTCGTCAACGCCGTCGACCGCTACGATCCCGCGATCGGACGGGCCTTCGCACCCTTCGCCGTGCCCACCATCACGGGGGAGATCAAACGGCACTTCCGGGACCGTATGTGGTCGGTACACGTCCCCCGCCGGGTCCAGAACCTCCGCAACGTCGTCCGTTCAGCCGACTCCGAACTGGCCGCGATGGGCATCACCCCCTCTCCGGCCCGGATCGCCGAGCACACCGGGCTGACCGAGGACGAGGTACGGCAGGGGAGCGAGGCGCTGCACGGTTTCAGCGCCCTGTCCATCGACGCCGAAACCGCTGCCGGGGAGCCGCTCCTGGGCGACCGGCTGGGCGCCCTGGACGACGCGTTCGACCTGGTACTCGACCGCGAGGCGGCGAAGCCCGGCATCCGCCGGCTGGCCGAGCGCGAAAGACGGGTGCTCTACCTCCGGTTCTTCGCCGGTATGACCCAGAGCGCCATCGCGACCGAACTGGGCCTCTCCCAGATGCATGTCTCCCGCCTCATCACCGAGTCCTGCCGCCGGATCAGGGAGAGCGCCACACGTGAACCCACCTGGGCACAAGGCTCGTGAGGCCGAGCACGCGCGGGGGCCGCGCCCAACTGCCCCCCTCCCACCGATCCATGGAGTTGTCATGAGCGACAAGAACCCCCTGAAGGCCGTAGCCGAGAAGGCCGCCGACGCCTTGGGCGTGGCCCCCACCCCGGAAGAAGGAGTCCCCGGCAAGCCTGCTTTCCGGTCTCCCCCGGTCGAGGAGCCCACCCGGCCGCAGGCCCCGCTGCCGCCCAAGCCGGACCAGAGCAGTCCGGCCACCATGAGCCCCACGGGCCAGGACCTCGGCGTCGACCCGGCGGACCTCGCCCAGTCGGGCCCCTACCTGACCACCGCCCAGGGCGCCCGTCTGTACGACACCGACCACTCCCTCAAGGCGGGGCAGCGGGGCCCGGTGCTCCTCCAGGACCACCACCTGCGGGAGAAGATCACCCACTTCGACCACGAGCGGATCCCCGAGCGCGTCGTCCACGCCCGGGGCGCCGCCGCCCACGGGGTGTTCAAGGGCTACGGCACCGCCTCGGGCGTCTCCAGGGCGGCCTTCCTGGCCAAGGGCGTGGAGACCCCCGTGTTCACCCGCTTCTCCACGGTGCTCGGTTCGCGCGGCTCGGCCGACACCGTCCGCGACACCCGCGGCTTCGCCACGAAGTTCTATACCGAGGAGGGCGTGTTCGACCTCGTCGGGAACAACATCCCGGTCTTCTTCATCCAGGACGCGATCAAGTTCCCCGACGTGATTCACGCCGGGAAGCCGCACCCCGATCGGGAGATCCCCCAGGCACAGAGCGCCCACGACACCTTCTGGGACTTCGTCACCCTGCACACGGAAGCCACGCACCACACCCTGTGGAACATGTCCGACCGGGGCATCCCGCGCTCGTACCGGACGATGGAGGGCTTCGGCGTCCACACCTTCCGCCTGGTGAACGCGGAAGGCGCGACCACTCTGGCGAAGTTCCACTGGAAGCCCAAGCTCGGCGTGCACTCCCTGCTCTGGGAGGAGGCGCAGATCATCAACGGTGTCGACCCCGACTTCCACCGCCGGGACCTCGCCGACGCCATCGAGGCGGGCGCCTTTCCCCAGTGGGAGCTGGGCATCCAGACGTTCCCCGACACCGCCGACCAGACGTTCGAGGGCATCGACCTGCTGGACCCGACGAAGATCGTGCCGGAGGAGCTGGCCCCGGTGCAGCCGATCGGCCTGCTGACGCTGAACGCCAACCCGTCGAACTACTTCGCCGAGACCGAGCAGGTCGCCTTCCACGTGGGCCACCTCGTGCCCGGCATCGACGTGACCGACGACCCGCTGCTCGCCGGACGGCTCTTCTCGTACCTGGACACGCAGATCACCCGGCTCGGCGGACCGAACTTCGGTCAGCTGCCGATCAACCGCACGCATGCCCCGGTCAACGACATGCTCCGGGACGGGATGCACCAGACGGCCGTCCACCGGGGTGTCGCCCCCTACCGGCCCAACTCCCTCGACGGTGGCTGCCCGTTCCTCGCGGGAGCGGAGACGGGGGCGTTCGTGGAGAGCCCGGTGACGGTGCCCGAGGCGAGCAAGGTGCGCGCGGCCCCGGCCTCGTTCGCGGACCACTTCACCCAGCCCCGGCTGTTCTGGCTGAGCATGACCCCGGTGGAGCAGGAGCACATCATCGCCGCGTACACCTTCGAGCTCTCCAAGTGCTACGAGCAGGCCATCAAGGAACGGGCCCTGATGGTGCTGGCCAACATCGACACCACGCTCTGCGAGCAGGTGGCGGCCGGCCTCGGCCTGCCGGCCCCGCGCGCCACGGAGGAGCTCGCCACGCCGGAGCCCAGCCCGGCCCTCTCCCAGGTGGGCTCCACCTGGCCGCCGGACGGCCGGATCGTGGGCATCGTGGCCGATGCCGACAGCGACCTGGCCGGGGTCCGCACCGTGCGGGAAACGGTGCTGGGGGCCGGCATGGTCCCGCTGGTCATCGCCCCGACCGGCGGAGTCCTCGACCCGGACGGCGACCCGGTCACCGTGCAGCGCACGTTCGCCAACGCGCGCTCGGTGGAGTTCGACGCCATCCTGCTGGCCGGTGCGCCCGGCCCCGGGGACGACGCGTACGGAGCGCGGGACGCGAAGGCCGGGGGGCCGGCGACGGCGACCGACCCCCGGGTCCTGCTGCTCCTGTCGGAGGCGTTCCGCCACGGCAAGGCCGTCGGCGGCTGGGGCGAGGTCGCCGGGGCGCTGGAGGCGGCCGGTGCGCACGCCACCCTGCCCGGAGTGGTGACCGGCGACGACCCCGCCACCGTCCTGGAGCAGATCTCCCGGCTGCTCGGCGAGCACCGGGTCTGGGACCGGTTCCCCGCGGGCATCTGACCGGATCCGATGGGCCGGGGCTCCGCCGCGGCGGCCCCGGCCCGTCGCCCGGCCCTCAGAACGCGACCGTCTCCGCCTTGAGGATCGAGGCACTCATATTGCGCTCCATCATGCGCAGGGCGGCCTCGGCGAGATCCTCGTGGATATGGGCCACGGCGTCCTCGGGCACGGTGACACGTAGCTGCCGGATATGGGCGTCGAGGGCCGAATACAGAATGCACTGCTCCGTCACCTGGCCGCAGAGCACGACATGATCCACCCCGAGTTGGGAGAGCAGATAGCTGAGCGGGGTCTCGTAGAAGATGGAGTGCCGCGCTTTCACGACGAAGAGGGAATCGTCGTCCGGCAGGATGGGCTCGACCAGTTCGGCGTTCTTCCCGGCGAGAGTCGTCTCGATGATCTCCCCGTGGTGCGATCGCCATTCGCCGAAATTGTCGTTCGCGTAGATGACCGGGACACCTTCCGCGCGAGCACGGTTGATGAGGCCGGTGAGTGGTGGAAGGGCCCTACGGACGGCGGGCACGAGGAGTTCGGCATCAGGGTGGTCGTACGCGTTGATCATGTCGATGACGATGAGAGCACTATTTCCCATGACGTCATCCTCTCACCGCGTCCGCAGAGCGACATACCGGTCCTTCATCAGGCTTCTCGTGTGTTTCACCAGGCATCTCGTGGGAACTCGGCACTCGTTCATCACTCGGGGGAACGGCCGTGAAATCCGACGAGGAACAGGGAGTGGCACCGTGCGCGCATTGACCTACCAAGGAAAGCGGGACGTCCGGGTGGAGACCGTTCCGGATCCGAAGATCCAGGATCCGACGGACATCATCGTCAAGATCACCTCCACCGGGATCTGCGGCTCCGACCTGCACCTCTACGAGGTGCTGGGCCCCTACCTCGACCCGGGCGACATCCTCGGCCACGAACCGATGGGCATCGTGGAGGAGGTGGGCCCCGAGGTGCACTCCGTCGCGCCGGGGGACCGGGTGGTCATCCCCTTCAACGTCTCCTGCGGCCACTGCTACATGTGCGGCCAGGGGTTGCACTCGCAGTGCGAGACCACCCAGGTCCGCGAGCGCGGCTCGGGCGCCTCCCTCTTCGGGTACACCAAGCTCTACGGGCAGGTGCCCGGCGGCCAGGCGGAGTACCTGCGGGTGCCCTTCGGCAACGACCTGCCGATCAAGGTCCCGCACGGCCCCTCGGACGACCGGTTCGTCTACCTGTCGGACGTCCTGCCGACCGCCTGGCAGGCCGTGGAGTACGCGGACATCCCGCCCGGTGGCAGCGTCACCGTCCTCGGCCTCGGCCCCATCGGCGCGATGGCCGCACGGATCGCGATCCACCGGGGCGCCGGCCTCGTCATCGGCGTGGACCTCGTCCCCGAACGCCTCGACCGGGTCAGCGCCTACGGTGCCACCTGTCTCGACCTGCGCCGGTACGACAAGGGCAAGGACCTCGGCGACGCCGTCCGGGACCTCACCGACGGGCGTGGCACCGACGCGGTGATCGACGCGGTCGGCATGGAGGCCCACGGCGCGCCCGTCGCCAAGGCCGCCCACGCGGCGGTCGGCCTGCTCCCCGACAAGGTGGGCCAGCGCCTGATGGAAACGGCGGGAATCGACCGGCTCACCGCTCTGCACACCGCGATCGACCTGGTGCGCAGGGGCGGCACGATCTCCATCTCCGGCGTCTACGGCGGCTCCGCCGACCCGATGCCGCTGCTGACCATGTTCGACAAGCAGATCCAGCTCCGCATGGGCCAGGCCAACGTCAAGCGCTGGGTCGACGACCTGCTGCCGCTGCTGGTCGACGGCGACCCGCTGGGCGTGGACTCCTTCGCCACCCACCACCTGTCGCTGGAGGAGGGGCCCCAGGCGTACGAGACGTTCCAGAAGAAGGCCGACGGGATGATCAAGACCCTGCTCGTCCCCTGACCTCCTGACCTCGATTCCCGACGGAAGGAAGCGTTCATGGACACCACCGGACGGCCCGGCGGCAAGCGGATCGTGGTCACCGGGGCCACCGGCAACGTGGGGACGAGCGTCGTCCGCGCCCTGGCCGCCGACCCCGAGGTCGGCTCGGTCCTCGCCCTGGCGCGCAGGCGGCCCGCACTGAAGATCGCGGGGGTGGAGTGGGACACCGTCGACCTCTCGCGCGACGACAGCGAGGAGCGGCTCACCGGCCTGCTGCGCGGGGCGTACGCCGTCGTCCACCTGGCGTGGCGCTTCCAGCCCACCCACGACCCGGTCACCACCTGGCAGAGCAACGTGCTCGGCTCCCAGCGGGTCTTCCGCGCGGTGGAGCGGAGCGGGGTCCCCGCCCTGGTGCACGCCTCGTCCGTCGGCGCCTACTCGCCCGGCCCCAAGGACGAGCCCGGCGTGGACGAGGAGTGGCCGACCCACGGCTGGCCGGACGCCGCCTACTGCCGGGAGAAGGCCTACCTGGAGCGCGTCCTCGACACCTTCGAGCTGCGGCATCCGCAGATCCGGGTGGTCCGGATGCGCCCCGGCTTCCTCTTCAAGGAGACGGCCGCGCCCGAACAGCGCCGCATCTTCGCCGGCCGCCATGTCCCCGGCAACCTCCTCCGCCCCGACCTGCTGCCCTTCGTGCCGGACCTTAAGGGGCTGCGGTTCCAGGTGCTCCACACCGACGACGCAGCCGAGGCGTACCGGCTGGCCGTGCTCAAGGACGTGCGCGGCCCCTTCAACCTGGCGGCGGACCCGGTGGTCGACGCCCGCGTCCTGGCGGAGCTGCTCGACGCCCGGATCGTACGGGTGCCCAGGGCGCTGGTGCGTACGGCGCTCGCGGGCGCCTGGCGGGCCCACGCCGTACCGGCCTCGCCGCACCTCTTCGACGCGGTGCTGCGGCTGCCCGTACTGGACTCCACCAGGGCGCACGAGGTGCTTGGGTGGCAGCCCGCCCGTACAGCGGAGGAGGCGCTGAACTCCTTTTTGCACGGGGTGCGGGAGGGCAAGGGCGAGGAGACCGCCCCGCTGGCCGGCCGGAAGGTCGGCTGAGGCCCGGCGGGGCGGCGTCCCGCAAGGTTCAGCTACGGCTCGAGGCCCCGGCGCGTGCACCGGCCGGGGCCGCCGCCACGTCACCGATGACGAACCCGCTCCTGGGCGCCGTCGGGATCCGGCGCAGCGGGATGCGCAGGTCCTGTTCCCCGACGTCGTACGAGGTCCGGGCGAGGAACCTCGCGACCTCCGCCAGGACCGCGACCGTCACGTCCTCCCCGGGGCACCGGTGGCCGTCCACCGGACCGCCGCCCTGCGGGACCAGCGCGTCGACGGGCGGGGCGCTGCCCAGGAAGCGGGTCGGGTCGAAGCGGTACGGCTCCGGCCACAGATCCGGGTCGTGGTCCAGACCGTACAGGTCCAGCAGCACCATCGTGCCCGGCTCGATCGTCTGCCCGGCCCACTCCAGCCGCTGAGCCGCCAGGCCCCCCACGAAGGGCGCGAACGGATAGAACCGGCGGACCTCCTGGGCGAACGACCATGCGTACTCGGGGCCGTCGCCGCCCGCCAGGACCTCACGGTGTTCGGGGTTGCGGTGCAGGGCGTGCGCGGCGAAGACGGCGAACCAGGTGATGGCCACCGTCGGCCGCACCACGTTGAGCACCTCGACCGCCGCGGTGTGCGGCGTCAGCAGCGCACCGTCCGCGTCCCGGTGCTCCGTGATCGTCCGGAACACCGTGCGACCGGAACCGTCACCCTCCGGGGCCGCCCCCTCCCGCGCGGCCTCCACCAGCGGGGCCAGTCGCTCCTCCTGGTGGCGGCGCGCCCGCCGGGCGGCGAAGTGGCGGGGGCCGACGGCGGCGAAACCGTCGACCATGGCGATCAGGTCCCGCGCCGCGGGTGCCACCGCGTCCTCGGCCAGGGGCACTCCCGCCCAGGCGTGCACGGCGCGGGTGAGCACCTGCGCCATCTCGTCGAAGAGGACCACCCGCCCGCGCGTGGCCCAGTCGTCCCGGGCCGCTTCCAGCTCCCCGGCGACTAGCTCGGAGAGGTCCCGCACCCGGGACGGGTCCTTGAGCAGACCGGTGAAGAGCGCCTTGCGCACCCCGTGGCGTTCGCCGTCCAGGGTGTGCACCGCGCCCCGGCCGAAGAGTGTGTCGATCACCGGTTGCGGCAGGGCGTCGGTGCGGCGGATGTGCTTCTCGTCGTAGAAGAACCGCACCGCCGCCGGACCGTGCAGCGCGATCGCCCGCTTGCCCAGCAGCCGGGTGCGCACGGGCGCTCCGCCGCTGCGGCGCCTGCGGTCGGGCAGCCAGGCGTAACCGCGCAGCAGGAGCGGCAGGGTGACATCGGCCATGAGGGTCCTCCGTGGTGGGTGGGGTTCACGTCGTACGAGGTTCCGGTGCGGGCTCAGGGGCGGCGCCAGTCGTCGGAGCGCAGATGGGAGCCGGCCTGCGGCCCCATGCGCAGCATCCCGCCGTCCACGGCCCAGGAGGCCCCGGTCGTGTACGACGACTCCGGGCCCGCCAGGAAGGCGACGACGGCGGCGACCTCCCGGGCGTCGCCCGGCCGCCCGAGCGGAATGCCGGGCCGGTCCACGCCCTCGACCTCGGTGTCCTCCTGCCCCGTCATCGGGGTGGCGATCTCACCGGGGGCCACCGCGTTCACCGTGATGCCGTACTCGGCCAGTTCCAGGGCCATCACCTGCGTCAGCAGGCCCAGGCCCCCTTTGGCAGCGCAGTAGGGAGCCGCGCCGACCCTCGGCTGGTGCTCGTGCACCGAGGTGATGTTCACGATGCGGCCGCCGTCCCCCTGGGCGATCATCCGGCGGGCCGCACGCTGCGAGCAGAGGAACGGCCCGATGAGGTCCACGTCGATCACCTGCTTGACCGTCGCGTGGTCCAGGTCGAGGAACCGGGTGGAGGTCCCGGTGCCCGCGCAGTTGACCAGGACGTCGACGCGGCCCAGCTCGTCGGCCAGGGCGTCCACCACATCGGCGGCCTCCGGGAGTTGGGTGAGATCCAGCCGGGCCAGGGCGGCGCGCCGCCCGGACGCCCGCACCTCCTCGGCCGTGCTCTCGCCGCCCTCGCGGTCGCGGTGGTAGGTGATGCCCACATCCATGCCCTGGTGCGCGAGCTTGACGGCGACGGCTCGGCCGATGCCCGAATCCGCGCCGGTCACCAGCGCGACCGGGGCGACGGGCCGGGTCTCTTCGGTCATCTCTCCTCCTGGATCCGGGTGGCGGCGGGGGACCGGACGGCCGGCGTCCGCCGCGCGGGCGGGTACCACCGTCACCCGGTGCCAAACATCCGGCGGTCCGTCGCCGGGCTGCGTACTCAGGAGCGGCCGCCGCGCTCGGCCTCGACGTCCGTGACAGCCGTGCGCGGCGCCGCCGGGCGGTGGCCGCGCCGACGGGGGAGAGGCACCAGTCCCACCAGTGGTCCAGGAGGCTCGGTGGTCAGATCCTCACCGGGCAGCAGGGCGGGCCAGCGCGCCACCTCCGCCTGCGCGGAGACCTTGGCCCCGCCCCTGACCGGGTCCACGGCCGACACGGGAACCCCGGCCCGCAGGGCGAGGACCAGGCCGTGCAGCCGGTCGGTGACCAGGGCGTCGAGTCGGCCGACCAGCGAGAGGTACTGGTCCGGTGTCCGGCAGTGGCTCCACTCGTCGTACGCCAGCCGGGTGTCCGCCTCGACCCGCGCACAGTCCTTCCCGGCCAGCCAGGGGAGCAGGACACCGGCCACGCTGTCGTGGTGCCGCCGCTCACCTTGCCCGTACGTCAGAGCCACCCCCACCGCCGGCGTGGCGGACATCGTCGGCGCGGCGGTGGCGAGGTCCGGCGACGGGGCGCTGCCCGGTCCGTCGCGCGCCTCGATGCGGTGGAACCCGCCGGCGGCCGGCCGGTCCGGCTCCACCACCCTCACCCCGACGGCGACGCGCCGACAGGAGGCGTAGCGGCGGTGCAGGGCCGTGAGCTGCTCCCCGTGGACGGGCCCGCAGACGAAGAGGAGCTGCTCGTAGGCGGAGGGGAGCGCGGCTTCGAGCGTCAGCCCGCCCGGGGCGAAGGCCGGGCTCCAGGCCGTGTCGTGGGCGATGCCCAGCCGGTGGAGCGCGGCCGACACGGCCCGCTGGGCCAGGGCGTCGCCCGCCGTCACCTCGCCGTCCAGGAAGCTGAACCAGCCGGTGACCAGGACCCGGCCCGTGGGGCCGCGGGGCCGCAGCAGGTCGTCCAGTCGTGAAGCGAGGGATGGTCGCATGTCGTCCGTCGGCTCCTTCTTCCCGATGACGGGGCTGAGTCCGGTGAGTCTGCTCCCGGCCCTCCGGTTCCGCGAGCGATCGGTCAGCCGCCGACGGGCCCCTTCCCGTCCTCATCGGGCGCGAGGTCGTCCAGCAGGGCCTGGCAGGCGGCGACCAGGCTGCCGAGCGAGGCACCCGCATCGGGCTCCGGTCCGTGCAGGTGGCGCTTGGCCGAGGCGAGGGCCCGGTGGGCCTCGGCCAGGCGGGCGTTGCGGCGGCCGCGCCGCTCGTCGTCCGGGCCGTGCTCCATGACCATCTGGTCGACGGCGCACACCTCTGCGGCGGCGGCGAGGAGATCACTGAGGTCGTCCAGGGCCGGGCGCGGCGGCCGGGGGAGCCCCCGCCGCTCGGCGGCTGTCTCCCACAGCGTCAGCGTCAGCGTGAGGAGGCGGTCCCCCACTCGCGCCCACAGGACATCCCACGTGTCGGACGGCTCGGGGATCCTGCGGCGGAGGCGGTGGCCGGGGTTGAGCCGGAAGCTCTCCGAGGCCCATCCCCGTGCGACCCGCAGTTCCGAGAGGGCGCCGAGCGTCTCCCCCGCGGCGCGGTACCACTGCTCCGCCTGCTCCTCGTCGTAGTCGTCGCGGACGCCGTCGCTCAGTCGCCGCAGCAGGTGCGCGCAGTCGCGCGGCAACGCGCACGCCAGTCGGTTGACGTGCTGGGAGTGCACCGGCGGCAGGATGAAGGCGTTCACCGCGACGCCCACTGCGGCCCCCACGGCGGTCTCCAGCAGCCGGTGTCCGACGGCGGCCAGCGAATAGGAGCCGTAGGCGAGCACGAACAGCGCTGTGGTGGGCGCGTACAGGCCCTGTCCGCCGACCGGGGCCCAGTTGCCGAGCAGCACCGCGATCGGAAGCGCGATGATCATGGCGGTCATGGTGTCGTCCGTGAGGAGGGCGGCACCGGCTGCGAGCAGCGTCCCGGCCGTGATCATCAGGAACAGCTGGAGCGCGGTGCGCATCGACCGGTAGACCGTCCCCTGGACCAGGGCGACGGCCGCCCAGGGGGCCATCAGAGCCATCGGGGCGGCCAGCCACCACCCTGTCACCGCCCAGGCGATGGAAGCCGCGGCCGCGGCTTTGAGGGACTGCACGACCTGGTACCGGTCGGGGCGCCCCACGCGCGGAGCCAGGCGGGCGAGGCGTCCCTTCACACGGCGTCCTTGAGGGCCCCGGCGCGCACGCGCTCGCAGGACCGGCTGATCAGGCGGGAGACGTGCATCTGGGATATGCCGAGGCGTTCCGCGATGCTGACCTGCGTCATGTCACGGAAGTACCGCAGGTACAGGATGGTCCGCTCGCGCTCGGGCAGCTTGCGCAGCCCCGGCTTGACGGCCTCGCGGTCGACGGCGACATCCAGGGCGTGGTCCCAGGAGCCCAGCCGGTCGGCCAGGGTGGTACCGCCGTCCGTGCCCGCCTGCTCGGCGTCGAGGGACAGGGCGCTGTAGCTGTCCAGGGCCTCCAGACCGAGCAGGACGTCCTCCTCGGCAAGTCCCGCCTCCGACGCGATCTCGGCGCAGGTGGGGGCGCGTCCGCCGAGCCGCTGGGTGAGGTCGCGCCGCGCCGTCCGGACCCGGTTGCGCAGGTCCTGGACCCGGCGGGGAACGTGGACGTCCCAGGTGTGGTCACGGAAGTGCCGCTTGAGCTCGCCCGTCACCGTCGGTACGGCGAACGTCTCGAAGGCCTTGCCCCGGGCGGGGTCGTAGCGGTCCACCGCCTTCACCAGCCCCATCGCGGCCACCTGGCGCAGATCGTCCAGCGACTCGCCCCGGTAGCGGAAGCGGGCCGCCAGCCGGTGCGCCATCGGCAGCCAGGCGCAGATCGTCTCCTCGCGCAGAGTCTCCCGCTCCGGTCCCGGAGGGAGCGCGCTCAACCTCTGGAACGCCATGTCGGACGACGGGACGTCCGCCTCCGGCAGCGGCTCGGGGGTAGGTGCAGCGTGCATGGTGGTCACTCCTCGACAACGATGCTCGGTCGCCGTAGGAGTGCTCGCAAGCCGGACAGTCGTCGCCCGGGACTCCCACGGGCGCCTCATGTCCGAAGCACTTTTTGCCTCTTACCCGGCCTAACCCGGGCCAAACGTATGAAATTCTCCCACTGAGGAGTGGCGCCGCCCGGGCGTCGGCGCGGGACTGCGGACAACCCCTGACTCCCGTGATCTGCGGTCCCGCCCCCTCGGCCGATCGCCCGGCCATCGGGCCGGGTTCCCCTCCGCGTGAGCGCCAAACAGCCTGGGATGTGATCCGGCAGGGGGCGGAGGCGTCGGGCAGGGCCGGCATTCGCGGTGCTTCGCAGCGTATGGGCCGGTGCGGAATGGGTACCCGCATCGGCTGAGCCCACCCCGACAGACCGGGAGGAAACCATGGATCTCGCACCCCTGACGCCACTGTACGAACGTCCTGGCCCCTGGGCGTCGGCCTACCTCGACACCTCGTTCGCCGACGAAGCCACGCTCAGCCGCCGTGAGCTCAAGGGGCGGCAGATCAGCGAGGAACTGGCAGCGCAAGGGGCGGATCAGGAGACCTGCCGGGCAGTGCGCCGGGCGATCGACTCCTACGCGTACGGACAGACGCCCGGCAGGGCCGTCTTCGCCGCCCACGGCCAGGTCGTGTTCGAACCGGTTCTGGGTATCCCGCCACCGGACGAGTCCTCCGCCGTATGGGCTCCGCTGCCGCACGTGGCACCGCTGTTGGAGCTGACTCCGGACGAGCCGGACACGCTCGTCGTGCACATCGACCGGGTCGGCGCCGACTTCGAGCTGCGCACAGCGGCAGGCAACCGGCCCGAGGGCACCGTCGAGGGCCGTGACTGGCCCGTGCACCGCACAGCCACCTCCGACTGGTCCGAGCGCCACTTCCAGCTGAGCGTGGAGAACACCTGGGAGGAGAACGCCCGCACCGTCGCCTCCGCCGTCGAGGAAGCCGTCACCAGGACGGGAGCGGCACTCGTCGTCCTGGTGGGCGACGAGCGGGAGCGGCGGACCGTGCACGAGGCGCTGCCCGCGCAGTTCCGGGTCGCCGTCGTCGAGACCGGCCACGGCGGGCGCGCCGCCGGGTCGGACAGCACCCGGCTGGACGAGTGGATCGCGGCCGAGCGCCGGCGGCAGGCGTACGCGCGCGCCGACGAGACGCTGGAGCGGTTCGCCGCGGCCAAGGGCCGCGACGGCAGCACCGGGGCGGCCGACGGCGTCGAGGCGCTGGTCGACGCCGCGCGCGAGCACCGGATCGCCACGCTGCTGCTCCGCCCGGACGGGCCCGACACCCACCGCGAGGTCTGGGCGGGCCCGAAGGCCGAACAGATCGCACTGCGCCGCACCGACGCCCGCGCGCTCGGCGAACCGGAACCCTTCCCCGTCCGCGCCGACGACGCGCTGCTGCGGTCGGCGACGCTGACGGGCGCGGACGTGGTCGTCGTCGGCGTGGACGCCGCCCGGGACCGGAGCCCTGCCGAGGACCTGGCGGCCGACAACCGCCCGGAGACCGGACGGAGCGGATCCGAGCCGGTGGGTGGCCTCGGAGCCGTCCTGCGCTGGCCGACCGACGGGAATCACCCGCTGGTGGAGACCGGCACCTGAGGCCAGGTGGAGGGCCGCGGTGGCCCGCGATGCGTCGGCGTCGAAGGGCGCCCGGCCGAGGAGACGATGACCATGCCGATCATGACCGAGGCCCTGCCCGTGCGGGGCGCGCCGTGCTGGGTCAACCTGCTGGTGCGCGACCTGCCCGGCGCGCAGGCCTTCTACGCCGCTGTGCTCGGCTGGAAGTTCGACGACTCCGGGATCCTGGGGGAGGGCTTCTCGGTCGCGCTCGACGACGGGCGTCCGGTCGCCGGTATCGGGGCCCGCTCCCCGTTCCAGGCGGCCCCTACGGTGTGGACGCCGTACTTCGCCTCCGCCGACGTGAACGGCACCGCCGACCGGATCCGCGAACGGGGCGCGACCGTCGCGGTCGGCCCGCTCGCCGTGGGGGAGGGGCGAGCTGCGATCGCCTCCGACCGGGACGGTGCGGTCTTCGGGGTCTGGGAAGGCGCCGCTCCCGTCTGGTCGGCGAGTGCGGCGGGCGCTCTGCCGTGGCTGGAGCTGTGGACCCGGGACGCCTTCGAGGCCGCCCTGTTCTACGGCGAGGTGTTCTCCTGGCCGCGTCCCGGCCCCGACGCCGTCGACGTCGCGTACGAGGAGGAGCAGGTCGTGGCCCGTGTGTCCGGCCGGCCCGTGGCCGTACTCTCCGGCGGTGCTGTCGGCAGCGCCCCCGACCCGAGGATCCGGCCGCGGTGGATCGTCCACTTCGAGGTGGACGACGCCTCCCGGGCGGCGGCGCAGGCGGACCGGGCGGGCGGGGAGACGTTCCCGCCGCCAGATGTACGAAGCTCCGAGTACGTCGTCCGGGACCCGGAAGGAGCGCTGTTCACGGTGGCCGAGGGCGCCGGTGTGTGAGCGCGCCGGTGTGTCCGGTATGTGAGCGCGTCGGCGAACTCACCCCGGCGGGGAGCCGAAGGGGCTCTCGTCCAGGCGGGCCAGCAGGTCGGCGGCGTCCCGGAAGACCGCGTCCGCCCCCGCCGCCTCCAGATCCGCCCGCGGAATGCCGCCCGACAGGAGCGCCACCGCGCGCACCCCGGCCCTCGCCGCAGCCTCCATGTCCCACACCGTGTCCCCCACGAACACCCCCTGACCGGCCCCGACGCCGGCCAGCTCCAGGGCCAGACGTACGGGTTCCGGGGCGGGCTTGCCCTCGTCGACGTCGTCCGAGCTCGCCGTATCCCGGATCGCCTCGTCCGCGTCCACGGCCCGCCGCAGGGCCGCCAGCTCCGGCCCGCTCGCCGAGGTGGCGAGGACGACCCGCCAGCCGCGCCCGGCCAGGGTCCGCAGTAGATCGCCCGCGCCCTCGAAGGCCGGGAGGCGGTCGAAGTACGTCCCGTAGAGCACCGTGTGCGCGGAGCTGATGGCGGAGTCCTGGTCAGGGTCCCGGTCCGGGCCTAGCAGCCGCTCGATCAGATCGCCGGAGCCGAGGCCGACCGCCCGGTGGATGTCCGGCATCGGCACGGTGTGCCCCGCCTGCCGGAACGCCTCCCACCACGCCACCACGTGCAGATGGTTGGTGTCGGTGAGCGTGCCGTCCACGTCGAAGATCGCCGCGCCTGCCATGTGCACCCGTTCCTCCGTCTGCGTGCCCCGCTGGGCCGCCTCAGCTCCCCCTGTGCCGCCCCCCGCTCACCCGGTCAGGGCCGTCGCCCTCCGCCGTCCGCATCGTCCGCGACGTGCACGGCGGCCTCCTCGGCCGACGCCGCTCCGCCGTCGATGCCCACGTCCTCGGCGAAGACATCGGTGTTCCGGCCCGTGGCGTCGTCCGCCGCGGCGAGCCGCCCGGCACGCTCGTCCCCGTCGATCCGCTCCTGCGGCTCGCCGTCGCCCTCCTGGAGATCGCCGATGCCGTCACCGGCCGGCGGTTCCACGTCAGGCATCTCCTGGGCGAGCCGCTGGTCGAGCGATTCGCCTTCACGCTCCTCCTCGCCCGTGGTGCCGAACTTGTTCACACCCAGGGGGCGTTCGGGAGGGGAGTAGCCCTCTTCCATCTGGTCGTCCAGATCACGTTCGCCGAGTGTGTTCTCCAGGTCGAGATCGTCGTTCGGGGGGTCCTGGCCGTCGTCGGCCTGGGGCTGGTACACATCGTCGCCGCGTGCTTGGTCGCTCATGGCGTCCTCTCTGCGTAGGGTTCGCGCGCTGTCCTGAAAGGCCCGTCAGCGCCCGACAGCCTTCCGCAGCTCGTCCTTGTTCATGGAGGAGCGCCCGTCGATGTTCTTCTTCTTCGCCTCTTCGTAGAGCTGGTCCTTCGTGGGCCCCTTCGCCCCCCGGTGGGAGCGTTCGCCACCGCGTTCGTAGGCGGACTTCTTGTCCTTCACCGACGTCCT
This sequence comes from Streptomyces cyaneofuscatus, assembly GCF_000718135.1. GTDB lineage: Bacteria > Actinomycetota > Actinomycetes > Streptomycetales > Streptomycetaceae > Streptomyces > Streptomyces cyaneofuscatus. The sequence continues at coordinate 55,994 of NZ_JOEM01000017.1, forward strand.
GCTCGCGGTCTTCGACTCGCCGGACCGGGCGCGCTCCTTGTTCACCGTCCTGGCGGCGATCTCCTTGGCGCGCTTGGTGGAGCTGCCCCGCTCCTCCTGGCTCTCCTTGATGTGCTCGTACTGGCGCTCACGCTTCGCACTCGATCCAGCAGGCATGACGTGCTCCTTCTCCGGCCCGTCGGCCGCATGGCCGCGGGACCTCCATCGGAACGGGTGAATCGACTACCCGAATGGACGCCCACCCGCGTTTCCCGTACGAGCCCCAATAAACCGCGCCGGGAGGGAGAGGGCACGTCCGTCGTGCCGTTCCGCGTCCACTGGAGTGAAGGCGCGTCGGCGAGGTGAGGGCTTTTTCCGAGTGCGGCGCCGAGGGCTGTTTTCCCAACCCGTCGGCGCCTGAGCTCCGCGTACGCCGGATACCTGATAAGGGGAGTACCCCTCGCCCGGGCACTAAACATCTCCCCGTATACCGCTCCGCCACGCGTCGGCGCGCCTTTCACGCTTGCATGAATCGCCAAGGGCTGGGCACAGTTGTGGAACGAGGTCAGGAAGCGGCCGACTCGAATGGTCCGTGACCCCTCAGGTGAGCCGTGCTCTTATCCGGATCACTTCTCCTTCCCGTCCGAATGCGTGCCACCCGGTCATGCGCGATACGTGCTGTCGGTGTGTCGCTGGGTGTCGGTTGTCCGTCTCGGGAAAGCTGTCCGCGCTCGTTCACTTCCAGCGGGCGCCCTTGGTCGTGAGAGAAAGGCAGAGCGCGATGCTGATGGCACACCCCGCTGTACTCGAGGAACTTCTGCGCCGCTACGAAGAGTTGCGGTCGCGGTACGGCGGGGGCGACGAGGGGCTGGCCCGCAGTCTGGAGGACGTGACCTACACGTTGTGCGTCTCCACCGGGACCCGTGACATCGCCGCGGCGCTCGTCGTCGCCCGCGAGCAGCTGCGGCGCTCGGTCCCGCGAGGAAAGGCCCCGGCCTCCGCCTCGGTCCCCGCCTGACGGGCCGCCCGCGCCCGTCGCGATCGGCCGCCCGCGTCGGTGAGATTCAGGGACGCGGGCGCAGCCGGGGGCCGCTCGCCGGCGGATTGCCGGAGATACCGCCGACGAGCTGCCCGCAGAGGTCGCGCAGTTTGACATTGCGGTGTTGCGACGCGGTACGCAGCGTATGGAGCGCCTCCTCGGCCGAGCAGCGGCGCTGACTCATGACAATGCCGATCGCCTGGTCGATGACCGCACGCGACTGCAGGGCCGCTTGCAGGTCCGAGGTGAAGGTCCGGGCGTCGGAGAGCCTCTGGGCCAGCGCGATGGCGCCCGTCGCCTGGGCGGCCAGATCGCGCAGACCATCGAGGTCCGCGTCCTCGAAGCCCTTGACCTCGGGCGAGTAGATGTTCAGCGCGCCCGCCGTGTGGGAGTGCGCGGCGATCGGCAGGGAGAACGACGACAGGGTCCCGGCGGCGACGGCGAAGGCCGGATAGCCGTTCCAGCGGCTCTCGGCCCGCATGTCGATCACACTGACCTCATGCCCTTCGCGCAGGGCTTCCAGGCAGGGGCCGTCGTCCTGCCCGTACTGCGCCTCGTCCAGGGCCGGTGCGCTGGTTCCCGCGCTCACCACGGTCAGAGGGCGGTTCTCGCGCTCCAGCGTGATGCCGCAGCCATCGGAGCCCGGAGCGTTGACCAGTGCCCCCTCCACCAGCGCCTGAAGGAAGTCCTCCAGCGTGTCGGTGTCCAGGAGCAGGGAGACGAGGTCAGGCGTCCCAGGGGTCAGGGCGTCGGTCATGGTCGCTCCCTTCCGGGCCCAGGGCCCTCGCAGCCAGCATGGCACGATACGGGAAGTGGCGTCGCGGCCCCGCCGGACCCGGGCCCCTCACCGCGCGGTCCGAAGAAGCGCGGGGAAAGGGGTGTCGGATGCCCGATCGACGGGCAGGCGCGCAACGAGGTCAGGAAGCGGCCTTTCATCGGCCTGTTCCCCTGCCCGGCTGCTTCGCGGAGTACACGATGTCCTTGCTGCATTACCGTCTCGACGAGTCCCATGTGGTCGTGGAGCTGTGGGAGGTCGTCGACCACGACAACGAGTCGACGATCGAGCAGGAACTTTCCCGGCTGCTGCCCTGCTGCGGCCCGAGCACCGTCATCGTGGACGTCCTCACCCCTCTCCTCACCCCGCGGGCTCTGAGTGTGCTGCTGCGCGTGCGCGCGGCCGCCGAACAGCGCGGCGTGGCGATCGCGGTGGTGGCCCGGCACGAGACCACGCGTGAGGTGCTGAGCGCCGCGGGACTCAACCGCGTCCTTCGTGTCGCGTTCAGCCTCCAGGGCGCCGAACTCCGCAGCCGGGGGTGCGGACCGGGCGCCGACGCCTCCCGGAGGGAGAAGGCCCGGGGGCGACCGGAGCGACGGAACGCCCGGCCGGACACCCCCCGGCGCCCGAGCAGGGCGGTCGGGCCGTACACCGACACGTCCCTGCCGCGCTTTCCCGGGAACTGATGCCGATGAGGTCAGGCCGGCGCTGATGCCCGAAGGCGCTTTCCGGCCCTCCTGGCCGGGCTCCGCGATGCCGGGCGGACCGTGGCGGCCGAGAGGGCATAATGAAGCGCTGGAGGTCAGGAAACGGCCCTTGAGATTTTTTCCTGCCTCCTTGGAGTTCCCGTGAACCACGCTCTTCCCCGCCGCTCCGCCGCGGTCCCGGCCGCCGGTGCTTCCCGCCCGGTACGCATCCCGGCCTCGGCCGCCCGCAGCCGACCGCCGTCGGCCCGGCCTCTTCCCCGGGGAAGCCTCAGCAGTCCTGCAACCACGGCCGGTAACGCGCCCGCCCTTCTGCGGCCACCGCTCACCCACGCCTGACATCCCCGCCGCACGCCCGGAGCCTGTCCCAGGTGCCGGTGCGTCGGTGGAGGTTGCCCTGTCCCAGCGGCCCCGGACTGCGCCGCGCCAGCTCTGCCCCGCCCTTTTGGGAGGCGGGGCACCGCCCAGAACGAGATGATCATGACTGACAGGCCCGTGGCCGAGGTGCCGGACACGACCGCGCTGCTCCTGGAGACGACATCGCTGGACGAGTTCCTCCACGCACTCGCCCGCAGCGCCCTGGCCCTGGTGGAAGCGGCCGACGGGTGCGGCATCACACTGGAGAGACAGGGGCGTCCTGTCACCGTCTCCAGCGTGGGAGCCTCCGCCACGAAGCTGGACGAGGCCCAGTACGGGCAGGACGACGGCCCGTGCCTCCAGGCGATGCGCACCGGCCTGGAGGTCAGCGTGCCCGACACGCTGCGGGAGAGCCGCTGGGCCGACTACCCCGCCTACGCCGCCGTCTGCGGCGCCCGCTCCTCGCTCTCGCTGCCCATCGCCCCGCACAGCCACACCGCCGGCGCCCTCAACCTCTACGCGCCGCTCCCGAATGCCTTCGACGACGCCGACCTGACGGCCCTGCGGCTCCTCACCGCGCAGGCCACCGGGGCCATCGCCCTGGCCCAACGCATCGCCGACACCGAGGAGTTCGCCGCCGACCTGGAGGCCGCCCTCCAGTCGCGTACGGTCATCGACCAGGCGATCGGCGTGGTCGTCGGCCAGCAGCGCTGCACGCCGGAGAAGGCCTTCGAGGTCCTGCGTACGGCATCCCAGCACCGCAACGTGAAACTCCGGGTGCTCTGCGCCGAGCTGATCGCCAGCATCACCGGCGAGACTCCCCCCGAGGCACGGATCCAGCCCCGGGGGTGACATGCCGTCGGGCGGCCACCCGCCGGCTCAGGGGCGCCGGCTCAGGGGCGCCGGATCAGGGCGCCGGATCAGGACGACGCCGGGTAAGGGGCGTCGGCCAGCAGCCTGGCCAGGTGTACGGCGTTGGCGGCGAGCGCCCGGGTCGTCGACGCGACGGTCTCGGGCGTTTCGTCCAGGTCCTGGTAGTCGGTGCCCTGCATGGCTTCGCCGACCCAGTACGTGACCGCCCCAGGCGCCAGGGAGAAGCCGACGTCGTCGAGTCCCTGGAAGAGGTCGGCGCTCACCTTGTGGGCCCCGTCCTCGTTGCCCACGACCGCCACGGCCGCGACCTTGCCGTAGACGAGGGGACGGCCCTGGTCGTCGGTCTCCGACAACTCCCCGTCCAGCCGCTCCAGGACGCGCTGGCAGAGGCTGGAGGGGTGGCCGAGCCAGATGGGTGTGGCGATCAGCAGGATGTCGGCGGCCAGCATCTTCTCCCGGATGGCGGGCCAGGCGTCGCCGTCGCCCATGTCCACCTCGACACCCGGGCGGACATCGTGGTCGGCGATCCGGACGATCTCGCCCTGTACCCCGTGGCGGTCGAACTCGCTCATGACCTGCTCGGCGAGGTGCTGGCTGCTGGATCGGGCCGGTGACGGGTTCAACGTACAGACGAGGGCGAGTGCGCGCATGACGGGGTGTCTCCTTCGAGCTGCGGGGCGGGGGAGGCGTGCCGGCCGGCGGGCACGGCGACACTGGTGCCCCGTCAAGCGCCCCGGTACGCGCGGGCGCCGAGGAATGCCCCGAACGGAAGTGGTCCGGAGTTCTCCCGCGTCGGCCGTTTCCGTTTGAACCTCCGCACACGGGTAGACGGCGCAGAACCCCGCCGCCCTACGAGAGGAATCCCTGTGTCCCGAGATCAGCGCAAGAACATTTTCATCATCGGAATGGACGAGGCCAACCTGCGCACGCTGGAGGCCGTTCCGGACGCCGACGATTTCCGCCTCCACCCGCTCCTCAGCGTCAAGGAACTGCAGGAGGACGCCACCACCGTCGACGAACTGCTGACCCGGGCACGCGCCGTGCTGGACGCGCACGAGGGCAGCATCGATGCGATCGTCGGCTACTGGGACTTCCCGACGAGCACCCTCGTCCCCCTCCTCAGCAAGGAGTACGGGACGACCAGCACCAGCCTCGAATCCGTCGTCAAGTGCGAGCACAAGTACTGGAGCAGGCTGGAACAGCAGAAGGTCATCGACCAACACCCCCGCTTCGGCATCGTCGACCTCGACAGCGACGATCCGCAGCCGCCGGAGGGGATGAGCTTCCCCATGTGGCTCAAGCCCGCCCTGGCCTACTCCTCCGAGCTGGCCTTCGGCGTCTCGGACATGGAGGAGTTCCGGACGGCGGTCGCGGAGATACGCGGGGGCATAGCCCGGGTCGGAAAGCCCTTCGAGGCGATACTCGATCTTCTGGAACTCCCGCCGGAGATGGCGGGCGTGGGCGGCCAGGTCTGTCTCGCCGAAGAGGCCATGACCGGAATTCAGGTGGCCGTCGAGGGATATGTGCACCGGGGTGAGGTCACCGTCTACGGCGTGCTCGACTCGATCAACTACCCCGATTCCTCGTCCTTCCTGCGCCACCAGTACCCGAGCACCCTCCCGGCCCCGGTCATCCAGCAGCTGCACCAGGTCAGCGAACGCACCATGCGGCAGATCGGCATGGACAACGCCACCTTCAGCATCGAGTTCTTCTACGACCCGAAGACGGGCGACGTCAGCCTGCTGGAGATCAACCCCCGGCACTCCCAGTCGCACGCGGAGATGTTCCACTTCGTCGACGGCGTGCCCAACCACCACCGCATGTTCCGTCTCGCCCTGGGCGGCGACCCGGCCCTCCCGCCGGGCGGCGGCCGCTACAAGGTGGCCGCCAAGTGGTACTACCGCTGGTTCGGTGAGGGACGCGTCCACCAGGTGCCGACCGCCGAGGAGATCGCCGCCATCGAGCGGGACATCCCGGGCGTCCACATCGACATGGTCCCCGCCGAGGGCCAGAAGCTCTCCACCGTCCACGGTCAGGACAGCTACAGCTACGAGGTCGCCCACATCTTCACCGGCGGGGACGACGAGGACGACCTGCGCCGCAAGTTCGACGCCTGCGTCGCGGCCCTCGGCCTGAGCTTCGACGAGACCGAACCGGGCGGGCGCGGCCGGAATTCTTCGTGACGTCCCGGGTACCCGCCCCCACCGGACCCGACGTCAGGAAGGACCCTGCCACCCGTATGCGATTCGTCGAACAACTCCCTCACGAGACCGAGGTCGAGGACCACGTCACCATCCCCATGGCGGACGGGGTGCGGCTGTCGGCCAGGATCTGGCGGCCCGTCCTGCCCGACGGGGAGCCGGTGCCCGCGGTCGTGGAGTACATCCCGTACCGCAAGAACGACCTCACCTCCACCCGGGACGCCATCCACCACCCGTACATCGCGGGCCACGGCTACGCCTGCGTACGGGTGGACCTGCGCGGCACCGGGGAGTCGGAGGGCGTGCTCCTGGACGAGTACCTGGAGCAGGAGCAGCGCGACGCCGAAGAGGTGCTGGCCTGGGTCGCCGCCCAGCCCTGGTGCGACGGCAACACCGGCATGATGGGCATCTCCTGGGGCGCCTTCGCCGCGCTCCAGACGGCGGCGCGCAGGCCGCCGAGCCTGAAGGCCATCGTCATCGCCTCGTTCACCGACAACCGGTACGCGGACGACATGCACTACCTCGGTGGTGCCATGCTCTCCGACAACCTCGCCGAGGCCGGCACGATGTTCGCCTACGCCACCTGCCCGCCCGACCCCGAAGTGGTGGGGGAGCGGTGGCGGGACATGTGGCGGGAGAGGCTGGAGTCCGCCCGCCCCTGGGTCCTGGAGTGGCTGCGCCACCCGCACCGCGACGCGTACTGGCAGCACGCCTCGCTCAGCGAGGACTACGCGCAGTTGCAGTGCCCGGTCCTCGCCTCCAGCGGCTGGGCGGACGGTTACTCCAACGCCGTCACGCGGCTGCTGGCCGGCGTCGACGTGCCCCGCAAGGGGCTGATCGGCCCCTGGTCGCACAAGCTGCCGCACCTCGGCGAACCCGGCCCCGCCATCGGCTACCTCCAGGAGGTCGTCAAGTGGTGGGACCACTGGCTCAAGGGCGTCGACAACGGGGTCATGGACGGGCCGATGCTCCGCACCTGGATGCAGGAGAGCGTCCCGCCCTCCACGTCGTACGAGGAGCGCCCCGGCCGCTGGGTCGCCGAACCCTCCTGGCCGTCCCCGCAGATCAAGGAGGTGGTGCACCCGCTGCGCGGCGCCACCATCGTGGCGGCGGACGAGGAGGAAGCCCTCCCGCGCGGCCGTACGCGTACGGTGCAGTCGCCGCTCTCCGTCGGCCAATTCGCGGGCAAGTGGGCCTCCTACAACGCTCCGCCCGACCTGCCCTACGACCAGCGCGAGGAGGACGGCGGCTCCCTGGTCTTCGAGACCGAACCGCTCACCGAGCGGGTGGAGATCCTCGGCTCGCCCTCCGTGGACCTGGAGGTCTCCGCCTCCGCCCCGGTCGCCCAGGTCACCGCCCGGATCTCTGACGTCGCCCCGGACGGCCGCGCCACCCGGGTCACGTACGGCGTGCTGAACCTGACCCACCGGGAGAGCGACGAACACCCCGAGCCGCTGGAGCCCGGCCGCCGCTACCCCGCCCGGATCACGCTGAACGGGGTCGCGCAGGCCTTCCCGCCCGGGCACCGCATCCGGCTCTCCCTCTCCACCTCGTACTGGCCCCTGGTCTGGCCGGCCCCGGAGCCGGCCCTGCTCACCATCCACGAGGACGGCGCCGCCCTGACCCTGCCGGTACGCCCCACCGAGGAGCCGGACGGCATGCCCCAGGCGTCCTTCGGGGAACCGGAGGGGTGCCGGCCGCCCCCGGTCACCCGGCTCACCGAGCCCGAGCAGGCCTGGAACGTGTCCAGGAGCCTGGTGGACTACCACTCCGCCCTCGACATCGTGAAGGACCGGGGCCGCCAGCGGTACGAGGACAACGGCATCGAGGTCGGGCTGCGGGCCTGCGAGAGGTACACCTCCGTGGCCGACGACTTCGCCTCCCTGAGCGGCCGTTCGGCGTGGACCATGACGTTCTCCCGGCCCGGCTGGGACGTACGGGTCGAGACGAGCACCGTCCTCACCTCCAGCGCCGACACGTTCACCGTCGACGCGACCCTGGACGGGTACGAGGACGGCCGCCGGGTCTTCTCCCGCACCTGGAACGAGACCGTCCCCCGGAATCTGGCCTGAGCCGGGAGAAACTCCCGGCGGTGGCCTCGCGGCCCGCCCCCGGACCGGACCGCAGTGGGCGGCCGGCCGGACATGAAGAGAATGATGAGGCCTCACGTGGCGATCACCACCGTGGGTGCGGTGTACGGGTGCCTCGGCATAGGAGCCTTCCTCGCCGCCGCGCTGCCCCGGCTGCTCTCCCGTCTGCCGGTCTCCGTACCGATGGTGTTCCTCGCCGCCGGCGTGCTCCTCTACCTCACGCCGCTGCCGCTGCCCGAGGTCGACCCGGTCGCCGACCGTGTCTGGACGCAACACCTCACCGAGCTCTGCGTGATCACCTCGCTGATGGGGGCGGGCCTGGCCATCAACCGCCCCTTCGGGTGGCGGTCCTGGGCCGCCACCTGGCGGCTGCTCGGGGTGGCGATGCCGCTGACGATCGGGGCGACGGCGATCGCCGCCTGGTGGCTGCTCGGCTGGCCGGCCTCCGCCGCGCTCCTGGTGGCCGCGGCCCTCGCGCCGACGGACCCCGTTCTCGCCTCCGAGGTGCGGGTGGGGGAGCCGTCCGACGACGAGGAGGACGAGGACGAGGTCCGCTTCGCGCTGACCAGTGAGGCCGGGCTCAACGACGGGCTGGCCTTCCCCTTCGTCCTCGCGGCGGTCGCCCTCGCGGCGGCCGGGGAGAGCTGGACCGGCGGCTGGCTGACGCACTGGGCGTGGAGCGATGTGCTCGTGCGGATCGGGGTGGGTGTGGCGGCGGGCATCGCCATCGGGCTCCTGCTGGGGCGGGTGCTCTTCCGGGCCCGGGCGAAGTCGCTGCGGCTCGCCGAACACGGCGAGGGGTTCGTGGCGCTGGCCGCGATGTTCCTCTCGTACGGCGTCACCGAGGCCCTGCACGGGTACGGCTTCCTCGCGGTCTTCGCCACCGCGTGCGCCCTGCGCAGGTCCGAGCGCGACCACGGCTACAACAAGGTGATGCACGGCTTCGTCGAGCAGGTCGAACGCCTACTGATGGCCCTGCTCCTCTTCGCCGTGGGCGCGTTCGTCGCCTCGGGCGGCCTGGCCGCACTCACCTGGCGGGGCGCGGCCATAGGCGTCACCCTGCATGTCCTCATCCGCCCGGCCATCGGCTGGCTCGCCCAGCTGCGGGGCCCCGGGCTTCCGACCGAGCGGGCGGCCACCGCCTTCTTCGGGATCCGGGGCATCGGCTCGTTCTTCTACCTCGCCTACGCCTTGGGGGAGGGCGGCTTCGGGCGGTACGAGCGGGAGATGTGGGCGGTGGTGGTCTTCGCCGTCCTGATCTCCGTGGTCGTCCACGGGGTGGCGGCGACCCCGGTGACCGCGTACCTCGACCGGCGCGCGGCCAAGGCCGCGGCCGGGAAAGAGGCCGGGGAGGAGGCCTCCTAGGGAAGCGGTGTGCCGCCGGTGGCGTTCATGATCTCGCCCGTGATGAACGAGGCGTTCGCGGAGGCGAGGAAGACATAGGCGGGCGCCATCTCGGCGGGCTGCGCGGGGCGGCCCAGCGGGCTCTGCTTCCCGAACTCCTTGGTGTCCGGCAGGGTCGCCGGGATGAGCGGTGTCCAGACGGGGCCCGGGGCCACCGCGTTGACGCGGATCCCGTCGGAGGCCAGCATCTGGGCGAGCCCCTGCGTGAACGTGACGATCGCGCCCTTGGTCATGGCGTAGTCCAGCAGGTGGGGGCTGGGCTTGTACGCCTGCACCGAGGTGGTGTTGATGATCGAGCCACCCGCCGGGATGTGCGGCAGGGCGGACTTGCAGAGCCAGAACATCCCGTACAGGTTGGTCCGCACCACCCGGTCGAACTGCTCGGTCGAGATCGCGGCGATCCCGTCGGGCTGGGACATCTGGTACGCCGCGTTGTTGACCAGCACGTCGATGCGGCCGAAGTCGGAGACGGCCCGCTCGACGAGGGCACGGCACTGCTTCTCGTCCCGGATGTCACAGAGGACGGTCACCGCCGTCCGCCCCGCCGCTTCCACCAGGCGGGCGGTCTCCCGGGCTTCCTCCTCCTCTTCGGGGAGGTGGGTGAGCAGCACGTCCGCGCCTTCGCGCGCGAAGGCCAGGGCGACCGCACGGCCGATACCGGAGTCGCCCCCGGTGATCACCGTCTTCCGGTCGGTGAGGAGGCCCGAGCCCCGGTAGGAGTCCTCGCCGTGATCGGGCGGCGGATCCATGGGGCCGGTCCAGCCGGGGTGCTCCTGGTCCTGCTGCGGGAAGTCGGGGCGGGGGTGGAGGTGGGTGGGGTCCTGTGGCTGTTCGCTGCTGGTCATGGCAGCTGGGTGCCCCTGCGTACGGGGTCGAAACGGACCTCTTTGCCGTCGGCCGGGTGGCCCGTGGCTCAGGCGGCCCAGTGCCCCGGCCGCCGCAGCGCGCCCGGGATCCTGGTGGCCGCGTCGCCCCGGGCCGCGTTCAGCTGCGGCTGGGTGAGGAAGAGGGCGCCGGTCAGATCGGCGCCGGTCAGGTTCGCGTCGCGCAGGTCCGCGCCGATCAGGTCGGCGTCGCGCAGGTCGGCGCCGGAGAGGTCGGCGGCGATCAGGCAGGCGCCGCGCAGGGTGGCCCCGCGCAGCTTCGCGCCGCGCAGCCGGGCGCCGAAGAGGTCGGCGCCCCGGTGGTTCTTCTTCCGGCCGGGGACGGCGGCGCGGGCCAGCTCACTGGCGCGCAGGAGGTGGGTGTTCACCTCGGCGCGGAGGGCCGGTACGTCGACCGCGAGGAGGGTGCCGGCGGTGTCCCGGGTCAGGGCGTCGAGCCGGTCGTAGGCGCCACGCAGGTCGCGGTGGGCCGCCTTGGCGCCCGCCAGGTCCAGGGCCTCAGCCGTGTACCGCAGCAGTTCGTGCAGCTGCCGCACCACGGGGAAGACCTCGTACATCTGGCGGGCGGAGTCCGGTTCCGCACGCCAGCTGCGGCCGCCGAAGGTGACCTGGGAGACCTTCTGGCCCGCCCCGAAGCAGTCGAACACCGTGCAGCCCTGATAGCCGCGCTCGCGCAGCCGCTCGTGGATCCCGCAGCCGAAGTCCTCCTGGAGGTTGCCGCAGGGGGTCCCGGCGGCCTTGTCCGCGGCGAAGTCCGCCGAGCGGGCGAAGGGCAGCGCCACGCAGCACAGACCGAAGCAGTTCCCGCAGTCGGCCTGGAGGTCGGGGTGGCCGGCGTGGGTGGTGTGCTGGGACAAGGCGGTGGTTCTCCTGATACGGCAGGTGGATGGTGGGCGCGCGACCCATTGTCCCCGGGGCCCGAGCGCGGCGTAGCCCGGGTGAGCCGTGTCTCACCAGGCCCCGGCGACTTGTCTATGCAACGAGTTGCATAGAAGGATCGCGGTATGGCGCTCGAACACGCGATTCTCGTCTCCCTGCTGGAGAAACCCGGCTCCGGCTATGAGCTGGCCCGCCGGTTCGAGCGGTCCATCGGCCACTTCTGGACCGCCAGCCACCAGCAGATCTACCGCGTGCTGGGCCGTATGGAGGCCGACGGCCGGCTCGTCGTCCGCGAGGTCGAGCAGCAGGGCCGGCCGGACAAGAAGGAGTACTCCGTCGCCGGCCCGGGCCGCGCCGCCCTCGCCGAGTGGCTGCACAAGCCGATCGAGCCCGAGAGCCTCCGCCACGACCTCGCCGTCAAGATCCGGGGCGCCGCCTTCGACGACCCGGCCGCCCTGGTCCGCGAGGTCGAGCGCCACCGCCAGGTCCACCGGGACCGCCTCGCCCACTATCTCGCCGGAGAGGTGCGCGACTTCACCGGGCCGCAGGCGCCCGCACCCCCGGACGCGGGCCAGGAGCTCCAGCACGTCGTGCTGCGCGGCGGCATCGCGTACGAGCGCATGACGATCGCCTGGCTCGACGACGTACTCGACACCCTCCACCGGCTGGCCGGCCGACCGACGGGCCCCGGCGCCTGACGGCCCCGGCCGCCACCTCCGTGACCACCGCCGAACACACCCTCGAACCACCGCCGAACACACCCTCGACCCTCCCGGAAGGCAACCTCCATGGCTGAGTCCGCGTCCGTGCTCTTCAACCCGCGCACCTACGACCCCCAGCACTTCGACCCGGAGACCCGCAGGCTGCTGCGCGCCACCGTCGACTGGTTCGAGGAGCGCGGCAAGCGCCGGCTGATCGAGGACTACCGCTCGCGCGCCTGGCTGGGCGACTTCCTCGCCTTCTCGGCGAAGGAGGGCCTCTTCGCCACGTTCCTCACCCCTGCCTCCGCCGCCGGGAACGAGGACCAGCGCTGGGACACCGCCCGGATCGCCGCGCTCAACGAGATCTTCGGGTTCTACGGGCTCGACTACTGGTACGCCTGGCAGGTGACCGTCCTCGGCCTCGGCCCGGTCTGGCAGAGCGAGAACGCCGACGCCCGCGCCCGGGCCGCCGAACTCCTCTCCCAGGGTGAGGTGTTCGCGTTCGGCCTCTCCGAGAAGACCCACGGCGCCGACATCTACTCCACCGACATGCTGCTGGAGCCCTCCGGCGACGGCGGCTTCCTGGCCTCCGGCTCCAAGTACTACATCGGCAACGGCAACGCCGCCGGTCTCGTCTCCGTCTTCGGCCGCCGCACCGATGTCGAAGGCCCCGACGGCTATGTCTTCTTCGCCGCCGACAGCCGCCACGACGCCTACCACCTGGTGAAGAACGTCGTCGACTCCTCCAAGTTCGTCAGCGAGTTCCGCCTCGACGACTACCCGGTGGCGCCCGCCGACATCCTCCACACGGGACGCGCCGCCTTCGACGCCGCGCTCAACACCGTCAACGTCGGCAAGTTCAACCTCTGCACGGCCTCGATCGGCATCTGCGAGCACGCGATGTACGAGGCCGTCACCCACGCCAGCAACCGTATCCTCTACGGCCGCCCCGTCACCGCCTTCCCGCACGTGCGCCGCGAGCTGACCGACGCGTACGTCCGGCTCGTCGGGATGAAGCTGTTCAGCGACCGCGCCGTCGACTACTTCCGCTCGGCCGGCCCCGACGACCGCCGCTACCTCCTCTTCAACCCGATGACGAAGATGAAGGTGACCACGGAGGGCGAGAAGGTCATCGACCTGATGTGGGACGTCATCGCCGCCAAGGGCTTCGAGAAGGACAACTACTTCGCCCAGGCCGCCATCGAGATCCGGGGCCTGCCGAAGCTGGAGGGCACGGTCCACGTCAACCTCGCCCTGATCCTGAAGTTCATGCGGAACCACCTGCTGAACCCGGCGGAGTACCCGGCCGTCCCGTCCCGCCTGGACGCGGCCGACGACGACTTCCTGTTCCGACAGGGCCCGGCCCGGGGTCTCGGCGCCGTACGGTTCCACGACTGGCGCCCGGCCTTCGACGCGTACGCCGAGGTGGCGAACGTCGCCCGCTTCCGCGAGCAGGCCGACGCACTGTGCACCTTCGTCGAGACCGCCGCCCCCGACGAGGAGCAGAGCCGCGACCTCGACCTCCTCCTCGCCGTCGGCCAGCTCTTCGCCCTCGTCGTCCACGGCCAGCTGATCCTGGAGCAGGCCCGGCTGACCGGCCTGGACGAGGAGCTGCTGGACGAGCTGTTCGCCGTCCTCGTCCGCGACTTCTCCGCGCACGCCGTCGAACTCCACGGCAAGGACTCCGCCACCGAGGTGCAGCAGGAGTGGGCGCTCGGGGCCGTACGGCGTCCGGTCGTGGACGCCGAGCGTTCGGCACGGATCTGGGAGCGCGTGGCGGAGCTGTCGGGGGCGTACGAGATGGCCGAGTGAGCTGACAGGCGCCCTTCAGGAACCTGGCGTCCTCCCCGGCAGCTCACGGCCGGTCAAGGACGCCAGGTCCGAAGCGACCTGCTCCGCCTCGGCGGCTCCGATCTCCTGGAAGAGCCGTGCGGCGAGAGCCCACCAGCGCGCAGCCCGCACCCGGTCGCCCGAGGCGAGGGCTGCGGTGCCGAGCCTGCGCAGGCTCGTCGCCTCCTGGTGGGCGCTCCCCGCTGCTCTGCTGTGGCTGACGGCCTGGCCGTGAGCGTGTTCGGCACGTCCCGCCTCGCCCCGGCGCAGGTACAGAATCCCCAGGCTGTTGAACCCCTGTGCGGCCTCCAGATGCAACTGCAGACGCACCGCGATCCCTATCGCCTCCTCGACATGGGCCACCGCGTCGGCGAACCGGCCCAGGTCGGTCTCCACACTCGCCATGGTCCGCAGGGTGATGCACACGTGCCGGTCCGATGCGTCGAGCCGGTAGTACGCGAGGGCCTCGCGCTGCTTGGCCAGGGCGTCGGGCAGCGCGCCGCGCCGGCGGAGGACCGACGCGATGTTGGCCGACGCACCCGCCCGGCCGCGTCGGTCGCCCAGCTCGCCGAAGAGGTCGTGGGCTCTCCTGTAGTGCTGCTCCGCCTCGCCGGACCGGCCCGCTGCGACCAGTGCCATCCCGAGGTTGGTGCGGGTCAGCGCTTCGGCCCGGCGATCGCCCAGCCGGAGGGTCGCCTGGAGAGCGGCCTCATGGGTGGCGATCCAGGCGTCCAGACGCTTGGTGAAGTAGAAGTAGCCCCTGACGGCATGCGCCAGCCGCCAGCGACGGTCGTCGTACCGCTCGTCGCCGGACGTGCACAGGGCGGTCAGCGTGGGCAGGGTCGTATCCAGCCACGACAGGGCCGAGGCCGGGTTCGCCAGCTCCGGCCCGGGCGCGGCCGGACGGTGGAGCGGGACGCGGAACCGCATCGGCGCCACCAGGTCGTCCGCCCGGTCCGAGACCCCGAGGTAGTAGTCGTACAGCCGGGCCAGGACCGTGTCGCGTTCCGCCGCGCAGAGCTCACCCGCGTACGCGCGCAACAGGTCATGGGCCTCGAACCGCCCGGGGCCGGTCTCGGTGAGCAGGTTCCCCCGCACCAGGGCGAGCAGGGCTGTCGCGGCGTCGTCGGTCGTGGTGCCGGTGGCCGCCGCCAGGGCGAACACGTCGATGCCGGGGCCCGGGTGGACACCCAGCACGCGAAAGGCCCGGGACGCGTTTTCGGACAGCGCCCGGTAGGACCAGGAGAACACCGTACGCAGCGCGGAGCCGCCGTCGTTCCCGGTGTCCAGGAAGTCCAGCCGGGTGTCCGTCCCCATGGACCCGCCGAAGCGCGCGCCGTCCTCGGCGCCGCTCTCCGCGGCCCGGCTGGCCGCGATCCTCAGGGCGAGCGGCAGTCCACCGCAGAACCGGGCCAGCGCGCGGGTACTTCCCGCGTCGTCCGCGTGGTCACCGGGCGACGCCCCGAGCACAGCCAGCGCGTCGCTCTCGCCCAGGAGGCGCAGCGGCAGGAAGCAGACCTGGTGGTGCACCGCGAGACCGGCCAGACGGGCCCGGCTGGTGACGATCGCCACGCAGTCCCCGCCGCCGGGGAGCAGCGGGCGGATCTGTTCCACCCGGCTCGCGTTGTCCAGGAGGACCAGCACACGGCGGCCCGCGATCAGGGTGCGGAAGGCGGCCGCTCGCTCGGCGGTCGTCGCGAGCTTGTCGGGGTCGGCCTGGCCGAGGGCCCGCAGGAACGCCGCCAGCACGTCATGGGCGTTCAGTGGCTCGCCCGGGCCGAACCCCTGGAGGTCTACGTACAGTTGACCGCCCGGGAACTCCTCCCGCACCCGTCCCGCCCAGTGCAGGGCCAGTGCGGTCTTGCCGATGCCCGCCATCCCCGTGATCAGGGCGATACCGCCCGCCGCCAGGGCGGTATCCAGGGTGGCGAGTTCGCGATCCCGCCCGACGAGCGGTCCGCTTTCCCGAGGAATCTGCCGGGGCGGAAGCGGGGCCGGGCGGGCGGGGGCAGGGGCGTGCAGATGGACGCCCCCATGAATGATCCCGGCCTGGACCACCGGGCCGTATCCGATGTCGACCTTGTTGTCGACACGGGACGGAGGCGCAGGTCGCGGTGGTTGCGGGGTGGGTTGTCTGCGGGGCGCCGGCCCTCCGGTCATGGGTTCAGTGTCACCGGGGACGGGGCTCAGGACAACTGGGTGCCGACCTGCACGCGGATGTGGGCGTAGCCCGCTACGTCCTCGAACGTCATGAGCTGAAAGTTCTTCGGGCTGCCGGCTGCTAGCCCCGACACGGCCCCTTGCGCGGTGCCGAGGATCTCCCCGCTCGTGCTGTAGAAGGTCGCGTCGATGGACAGGAACGACACATCCGATGTGGGGGAGAGGACTTCGCCGTAGACGACGTGGTTGCCCAAGGTGTCCGGCTTGGCGACGACCTTGTCGAAGGTGACGGGTGCGCTCCGGCCCTCCGCCGACGGGCGCCCCGCCGGAGGCTCCGGGCTTCGCGGTGGCCGGCCGTATGCGGCCGAGGCCTCCGGCGGCGCCGGCTTCTCGGAGGAGGGCGGGGTCAGGTCCCCCGCCGAATGCCAGTCCGTGCCGCTCAGGTTGACCGGGCAGCCGACCGCCTCCAGCCGCATGGCCAATCTCTGCCGGCTCCGGGACGAGTCGGTCAGCCGGACCACGTACCGGCCGCCCAGATCGCTGAGCGGGCGGACCTTTCCGAACTCGACCAGGATGGTGCGGTCGGGGAACCGGCCGAAGGCCAGCCCTGCTTCGAAGAGCACATTGGGGCGTGCCTGGCCCATCGGCCGCAGCTCCCAGTCGTCCGGGCCGTCACCGTGCTCCGGTTTCAGATACACGACATCGTCCGGTGTCATGAACACCAGGAATGCCTGGGCCGCCTCCATCGCCGCGTCCAGTGCATCGCCGACGTAGGGCGCCCCCTGCCCGGTGAGGCTCAGGACTTCCGTCCACTCGCGGGGATCGAGGCCGATGGTACGCAGAAAGGTGAACAACTCGCGCCGGGCCCTGTGGTCCCGACCGTGGAAGACGATCACCGTCCGGTTCCGCGGGGCGGGCAACTCCGGCGTGCGCACAGCCGTATGCACCACAGGGCTGAGCCCCTCCTCCTCGCCGCCCCCACCGGGCAGACGCACGAACTCTTCGGGTTCTCCGGCAAAGGTGAGACGGTACCTCTGCGGTTCCTTCATGGTCGCGACCCAGTCCTGCAGCTTCGTCAGACCTCGTGTCACGGTGACCGACACCTCGATCACGACCTCGCTCGCCACGGTTCCCTTCGGCCGTTGCAGCAGGCAGCCGAGTTGATGCCCCTCGGGCCGGAGGTGTCCCTCACCACCGGGGGGTTCCAGCACCCAGGTCACCTGGGAGGACCCCACCCCTCTTGCCGGTGCCGCCCCTCCGTGGAGGTGCCGCTCCGCTCCGCTGTCGTGCTTTGCTTCGATGCCCGGACCGGCGAATTCGGCGCTGATGCTCACCTGCTGGTAGCGCCCCTGCTTGAGCGGTTCAAGAGTGACCGGGAACACGACATAGGAATACTCCCAGGTGTCCGAGTCGACCAGCCGTGCGAACCGGGCCAGGGTGGGGCCGTCGGGCCGGAACACATCAGCCCTTCCGAAGAGCACATGGCCGGCCGGCTCCCACCGGCGGTCGGATCCGGCGACCGGGACGCTGAAGTAGAGCTCTTCGACCCCGGCGACGACCGGTTCGGGGTTGCTGCTCATCCGGCTCTCCTCGACAGGGTGGCCCAACGGGGACGCGCAGGGTCAAGAATACGTTCATGACCGACAGTTCCCTCTTCGGTAGGCACCGGTGAACGGCGGCGACGCCTACCGGGGCGACATCACCCGGCACCCCTCGTCGAAACTGATCTTCGCCGCCTGGCAACGGAGTTCGGCCGAGCGCAGGCGCATTCCGGTGGAATGCCGGCCTCCCGGAGCGATCGCGCTCAGGTGCCGCTACCGTCACCTGACAGACCCGGCCGAGCCGTACGGTGTTCCCGCCCCGGTGACCGCCGAACTCTGGAACCAGGCGCTCACCGCGGAAACCGAGATCGACAACGCGGTGCACGCCGGGCGCTTCGCCCACGCCACGGCGTTGTGCCGCGAACTCATCGACGGCCCCTACGACGAACTCACCGTCACCAATGCGCTGATCGGCGCGGGAGATGTGCACCGGGCGCGAGGAGAGGTCGAAGAGGCAATCGCGCAGTACGACTTGGCGCTCCGCCGCGCCGACGCCTGCGGGTACCGCTTCGGGCGGCTGCGCGCGCTGGCCGGGCTGGGGCATGTGGCACTGAACCAGCACTCCGTCGAGCGGGCCCGGGAGATGTACGGGGAAGCGAGGGAACTGGCCCGTAGCATCGGCGATCCGCTCTACGAGGCGAACGCCTTGTTCGGCTCGGCCGAGTGCGCGGAGCGGTCGCGTGACGTGACGGGGGCGATCGAGATCCACCAGCAGGCGCACGCGCTGTACGTCGATGTCGCTTCCGTCACCGGCCAGGCCCACGCGGCCCAGCGCATCGGAGTGCTGTACCACCGGGCCGGGCGCCTCCCGATCGCCCGTACGTGGCTGGTGGTCGCCGCGAAGGCCTTCGGGCAGTTCGACGACCCCGTCGGTACGGTCAATGTGCTGGAGAGCATGGGGGATCTGCTTCTCCATGTGGACGAGACGGACGAGGCCGAAGCGCGCTACCGCGACGCCTGGACGATCGCCCAGGCACATGGTCTCGCCTCGGCCGAGGCGCACGCAGTGCAGAATTTCGGGCGGGTGGCCCGCGCCCGCCGGGACTGGTCCGCAGCTGTGGTGCTCTTCGAGAAGGCCGCGGCCGCCTACCGGGAGACCGGGGACCTGCTGGGGGTCTGCAACGCCCTCGAGAAGCTCGCAGAATGCCGGGAGAGGCTGGGGGACCCGTCCGGCCGGGCGCAGGCGGTGCGGGACCGGGTCGCCGCCGTGTTCGCGATCGAGGAGTACCGGGCGGCCCACCGCGAAGCAGGCGTGCAACAGGAGTACCGCGAACGCTTCGGCCCGGTGTACGCCTCGGCTCTGCGCGCGGCGGTGCGGGCCGGGGCGCCGGAGTCGTTCGTGGTGGTGGCCGACGGACTGGCCGGCCGGCGGCTCGCCGGTCTGGCGACGCGGGAGGTCCCGGCCGGCGTCGCCGGCCGTCTGGTCTTCCTGCAGGATCTCCTGGTCAGGAGTGACGAGCGCTGGCTGGCCCAGCGCCGCGCGCCTGGTGCGGGCGGGATGCAGCTGCCGCCGGACACGCCACGGCAGCAGCGCGTCGCCGTGATGATGGGCAGCCTCGCGATCGGGGACACGGTGCGCGAACCGGCGCGCGCGGCTGTCGAGGACCTGCTGGCGGCGGTCTACCTGCCACCCGCCGACGAAGGCGCGGATCTGCTGGCCGCGGTACCGGACCGCTGCCATCTGCTCCAGTTGGTGATCGACCCGGACGATCCCCGGCTGCTCCACCGGCTGTGGCGTGACGAGCAGGGGGAAAGCCGACTGGACAGCGTCGAGTTGAGCGATGCCTGCACCAGGCTGCTGGCCGTGGTGCGGTCCGACAGCCAGGAGCACAGCTCACTGCGCCCCGCCGATGTGACGGTCCTCGGCGAGCTGTTGCCCGAAGGGCTGCGGCGGGCGCTCGCGGACGCTGCCGTTCCGCGGCTGCTCCTGGTCCCGGCCGGCGGACTCTGGCTCGTTCCCTGGGGGGCCGTCCCCGTCGGTCCCCGCCGGCTGCTGGCCGAGAGCACCGAGTACGTTGTCTGCCCCTCGCTCGTCATCCAGCGCGTGCTGGTCCGGCGCGGCCCCGCCCGGCCCGTCGACAAGCCCTCGTGCCTGTGGCGCAACCCCAGGATGGAAAGCCTGAGGCTCACCGAGTTGAGGGCTGACGGACGGTGGACCTTCGACCTGCCGGCCACCGCCTCGCAGATCTCATCCGTCCTGGCCGCCGATGCCCACACCGTCGTCGTGCTGTGCCACGGCCGTCCGGCGGTAGGGCCAGGCCACTACCTGGAGCTGGAACCCGGCAGCTGGCTGCTGCCCGCGGACCTGCTCGACGGCACCCCACCCCAGCGCTTCTATCTCTTCACGTGCTGGGGCGGCGGTGTCCCCGGCCAGGCCATGACCGAACCCGTCACCATCGCGACCCTCGCCCTGGTGACGGGTTCGGTGGAGGTGCTGGCCACCGTGGGGGAGTACGGCGACACCCCGGACGGCGACGAGTTCGCCCAATGGGTGCTGGAGCCGCTGAGCACCGCCGGCACACCTCTCAGCCGGGCGGTCCACCTGGCGAGCACGAGGCTTCTGGCCTTGGAGGGGGCCTGGGAGTGGCCCCTGCGGGACTGGGCCCCACTGCTGCCTCTGGGCACTTTCCACGACTGACGGCCGCGGAACCGGCCCACTGAGGACGTGCCGGGGTCACTCCGGGAGCGTCAGCCTGCGGGTGACGCGCAGTGCCGAGGAGAGCAGCTGGGCCTTGACCTCGCTGGTCCGGTACATCCGGTCCGAGCGGAAGGAGATGCCGAGCGAGCCGACCTGGTCGCCGCTGTACACGCGTACGGCGACGCACGTCGTGCCGCGCCGGTACTCCTCCCGGTCCATGGAGAGCGGTGCCAGCGGTGACGCGTCCAGCTCCCGGATCAGCTCCTCGCGGCGCGTGATGGTGTGGGACGTCAGGTCGGCCAGGGGGTGGCGGGAGAGGTAGTTGGCGCGGGCCTCCTCGTCGAGCCCGCCCAGCACGCTCTTGCCCAGCGCGGTGGCGTGCCCGGCGTCCTCGAAGCCCACCCAGAGGTCGACGCGGGGGGCCCGTGGGCTGTCGACGATCTGGAGGACCCGGATCTCCCCCTCGTCGTACAGCGTCAGGTAGGCGGCGGCGGAGAGGCCGTCGCGCAGGGATGTCAGGAGCGGGCGGATGCTCTGGGTCCACGTCCCGTCACCGAATCCGGCGCCCGGCGACGGGCCCCGGTCGGCGAGGGTGAAGGCGCCGTCGTCCAGCTCGTCGAGGTAGCCGTCCTCGGCCAGGGCGTGCAGATGGTCCTCGGCAACGGCTTCGGGCAGCTCGGCCTCCCGGGCCAGCTGCTCGGCGGGGGCGCCCGTCGGGTGTGCCCCGGCGGCCTCCAGCAACCGGAGGTCCCGCTGGACGGACACGGTGGGCTCGGGGCCGGCCTGGTCACCCATGCCACCAGCATGGACCCGGGGCGGGGGCCCGGCATCTCGGGTACGGAAACCCGTGGTGGGCCGCGGTTCCGGGCCGGTCGGAGCCGTGGTGCGGGCGGCCTGTCCGTGCCGCCCGCACCACGGTCCGTGACCTCAGGTCACCCGGTCACGGTGAACGTCGGGGACGTCCCCGTGAACGGGGTGATCTTCCCCAGGAGGTTCTTCGCGTCCCCGTGGTGCACGATCCGGTACGTGCCGGGGGCGGCGTCCGGCCCGATGTCCCAGGTGACCGTGGCCTTCGACGTACCGGTCAGACCGTTGATCCGGGTCCAGCGGTACGTGGTCTCCCAGTCACCGTCGTCCAGCACCCGCACCCACTTCCCGGCCTCCAGGCGCTGGACCTCCAGGAACGTCCCGCCCCGGCGCACATTGTTCTTCGGGTGTCCGGTGGCGAACTCGACGGTCGCCGTGGAGCCGCGTGCGTACGAGGAGGCCGGTGCGTTCAGGACCGAGCCGAAGGATCTGCCGAGCGGCGGGTTGTCGTACACCACGCCGGTCTGGAAGGTGAACTGCCGGGCCGACTCGTCCGGCGGCGCTGTGCCCCGGTCCAGTGCGGAGCCCTGGCGCAGGGAGGCCGCGACCCGCGCGTACTCCTGCTGGTAGGCGGGGAGCGTGTTGCGGCCGTAGAGCGTGGAGCCGCCCTCGTAATTCTGCGTGTCGTACTCCTCCGGTGTCGTCACGTACTGGCTGTACGCGTTGGCGTACCCCTGGAGCAGCACCCGCTCCAGCGGCACCCCGAGCTCCTGGGCCACGGTCCGGCGGACCCGGAGCCCGGCCGTGATCGTGAACTCGCCCGGGCCCGCCACCAGGTACAGCTCCCCGATCCGCATGATCTGGAGCGGGAGGATCTTCGGGGTCACCGGGTGGACGTTGCTCAGCAGGCCCGTGGGGACCAGGCTCGCCTTCGGGTACTGGCAGGTCGCGAGCCAGGACGGGGTGTCGATCCGCAGCGCGTCGATGATGGAGGCGACCGGGGTGCGCATGCCCTCCTCGAAGCCGGGGATCGCCGGGCCGTCCTCCACACTGCCCGCGAGGGTGGAGGCGCCGACGACGGCGGGACAGGTCCGCTGCTCCTTGCCGTCCGTCGTGTACGCACCGCGTACGGTGACGTTCTCCATGTCCACGTAGGTGAGGCGGGCGTCCACCCCGCCGGTTACCGGCCGCGCACCGGCGTAGACCTCGCGGGCCTTGTCGAGCTGGCGCTCACCGATGATGCGGGTGTTCTCGAACTCGTCCTCCGTGGGCCCCGATCCGGGCTTCAGGTTGAGGTTCGGGGACATGTCGCCCGCGTTGGTGTTCGGGAACGCGGCGACGAAACCGGGGGTGTTGTCGAGGTAGCGCACGCCCTCGTGGTCGTGCTCCCAGGCGTAGGCGGCGTAGCCCTTGTTGTCGGGGCTGATGAGGGTGTTCTTGTTGGTGATCGAGGTGTTGTGGGTGGCGAACCAGCTGATCGCGCCCGCGTCCTTGTCGCCCTGCCGGAACCGCAGCACGGTCATCGCCGGGTCGATTCCGTCGGGGAAGGCCGCCCGGTCGGCCGCCGGATTGCGGTCGAAGGCCGCGCGGGAGCGGTTGACGCTGGCGTTGGTGAGGGTGCCGGTGCCCAGGCTGATGGTGCCGGGCTTCAGGTCGTCGTGGGCCTTGGCGACGGACTCGGCGATGCCGTCGACGATCGCCCGGTAGGTGCCGTTCTGGAAGCCGAGCACGGAGAGGTTGTACGCGACGTGGTGGGAGTAGCCGCCGGGGCCCGAGTGGGTGTGGGTGGCGGAGAGGAGGACGTTCTCCTCTCCGTACAGGCTGCCGTACTTCTCCTGGAGGCGGGCGAGGACGCCCTGCCGTACGGACTGGAAGATCATCGCGAGGTCCGCGTTGACGTAGACCACGCGCTTGCCGGTCGCCCGGTCGGCCACGACGTACGCGCGTGACCTCTGCCGCTGGTGGATGCCGGAGGTCTTCTGGTCGAAGCTGGAGTAGCCCATCATCCCGGTCTCGGCGGCCTCCCCGGTGACGTCGGCGATGCCGCGCCCGATGAGGTAGTCCGCCTCCGCGGCGGCCGGCGCGGCCGATGCGGGGGAGGGGGCGCCGAGAGCCGCGGCTCCCAGAGCGGCGGCGAGTACGAGGGCGGAGAGCTTGCGGGGGAAGCGGCGAGGGGCTGGGGGCATCGGACCTCCTGGGGCGGGAGACGTGCGGGACCCCGGGGCCCGGTCGGCAGCTCACCGACATCGGCGGGACCCGGAGCGCTGCCCCGACGGTAGAGGTGGGCGACCTGCGTCGCATAGCTCTCTACCGGCCGGTAAATGAGGATTCCTCAGAAACCCTGCCCGGCCTGGTGTGTTGTGCCCCTGATGGCCGCGAATGTGCCGCTCAGGCGGCGGGAGCGATCGTCACCTTGACGTGCTTCATGATCGGCTGGTCGCTCTGGGTGCTGTAGTCGCCGAGCGCGCACAGCACGTTCATCTCGGGCATGTACCCGGCTGCGCAGCCGCGCGGGATGTCGTACGGGATCGCCAGATAGCCGTTGAGACGGCGTCGGCTGCCGTCCTTCGCGGTGCTCGTGATGTCGACGGGGCCGAGGTCGGTGATGCCGCGCTCGCGCATGTCGGCCCGGTTCATGAAGACGAGCGTGCGCAGGTTCTTGATGCCCCGGTAGCGGTCGTTGTCGGAGTAGATGGTGGTGTTCCACTGGTCGTGCGAGCGCATCGTGCCCAGCGCCAGCGTGCCGGCGGCGGGCACCACGTCGGGCAGGCCGGCGGTGGAGAACTCGGCGCGCCCGGACGGGGTGAGGAAGACCAGCTCACGGGCGGGCTGCCGGATACGGAAGCCGAGCGGCAGGCGCACCCGCCGGTTGAAGTCCTCGAAGCCGTCCAGGGCCTTGGCCATGGTGTCGCGGATCCGGTCGTAGTCCTCGATGTACCAGTGCCAGGGCGTCGCGCTGTCCGGCAGGGCGGCGCGGGCCATCCCGGCGACGATGGCCGGCTCCGAGAGCAGGCGCGGCGACGCCGGGCGCTTCATGCCGATCGACAGGTGGACCATGCTCATCGAGTCCTCGACGGAGGTGGACTGCACGCCCTTGCGCTGATGGTCCTTCTCGGTCCGGCCGAGACACGGCAGGATCAGGGCCCGGCCGCCGTGGACGAGATGGCTCCGGTTGAGTTTCGTGCTCACCTGGACGGTGAGGTCGCAGGAGCGCAGCGCCGCGAAGGTGGCCGGGGTGTCGGGCGCCGCCATGGCGAAGTTGCCGCCCATCGCCACGAACACCTTGATCTCGCCGCGCCGCATCGCCTTGATCGTGCCGACGGTGTCCAGGCCGTGTGCGCGGGGCGGGTCGATTCCGCAGGCCTCGGCGAGGCGGTCCAGGAACGCGTCGGTGGGGCGGTGGTCGATTCCGCAGGTCCGGTTCCCCTGGACGTTGCTGTGTCCGCGTACGGGGGAGGGGCCGGCGCCCTCCCGGCCGAGGTTGCCGCGGAGCAGCAGCAGGTTGACGATCTCCCGTACGGTGTCGACGCCGTGCTCGTGCTGGGTGAGGCCCAGGCACCAGCTCACGATGGAGCGGTCCGCCTCGCCGTACACCCGTGCCGCCTTGAGGACATCGGCGCGGCTCAGCCCCGACTGGGTCTCGATCTCCTCCCACAACGTCGCCTCGCACAGCGCCCGGTACTCCGCGAAGCCCGTGGTGTACCGGTCGATGAACTCCTGGTCCAGGGCCTTGGGATCGGTCGCCGACTGCTCCAGGACCGCCTTCGCCATGCCCCGTAGCAGCGCCATGTCCCCGCCGATGCGCGGCTGGAGATTGAGCGTGCTGGTCGGCGTCGACTTGAAGAGCGCCATGTCCTTGAAGTCGTGCGGGACGATGGTGCGGGTGGCCGCCGCCTCCACGAGCGGGTTGATGTGCACGATCTGCGCGCCCCGCCGGTGGGCCTCGGAGAGGGCGGTGAGCATCCGGGGTGCGTTGGAGGCCGCGTTGACCCCGAGGATGAACAGCGCGTCGGCGCTCTCCCAGTCCTTGAGGTCGACCGTCCCCTTTCCCGTACCGAGGGAGGCGGTGAGGGCCCGGCCGCTGGCCTCGTGGCACATGTTGGAACAGTCGGGCAGGTTGTTCGTGCCCAGCTCGCGGGCCATCAGCTGGTAGAGGAACGTGGCCTCGTTGCCGAGCCGGCCGGAGGTGTAGAACGCCGCCTGGTTCGGGTCGTCCAAGCCGCGCAGGGCGGAGCCGACGACCTCGAAGGCGTCCTTCCAGCTGATCGGTACGTAGTGGTCCGACGCGGGGTCGTAGACCATCGGCTCGGTGAGGCGGCCCTGGTTCTCCAGGTCGTAGTCGCTCCACCCGGACAGCTCGGTCACCGAGTGCGCGGCGAAGAACTCCCGCCCGACCCGCTTGCGGGTCATCTCCCAGGTGACGTGCTTGATCCCGTTCTCACAGATGTCCAGGTGCAGGCCCTTGAGGTCGTCTGGCCAGGCGCACCCGGGGCAGTCGAAGCCGCCGTCCTCGTGGTTCATTTTCAGGATGGCCCGCGGACCGTCCACCGGGGAGTGCTCGCGCGCCAGGAACCGGGTCACACTCTCCGCCGCGCCCCAGCCGGCGGCCGGGTGGTGGTAGGGGCGGAACCGCGGATCGCCCTCGGGGACGGGGCCGACGCTGTGCCCCAGGGGGTCTTCCTGCTCGTCGCGGGGGTCCGGGCGGTCCTGATCGTGGTGGCTGGTGCTCACGGCTCTCGACCTTTCGGCCCGGTCGCATGCGACCTGCGACTCTTTTCGGGCATGAGTGGACGAAACGGGGCTCCCTCGCAGGCTATGCAGGGGCCTTCCCGTACGCCACTCGGCCTGCGGCGAGGTGCGGAGGATGGCCCGGGGGAGTGGGATGACGCTCGTACGGGAGTCGAACCGCCGATCCGCCGAGGTGATCCCGCTTGAGCCCCCTGGCCCACCGCCCCGCGCTCTCCGCCGTCCCCCGGCTCGTCGTCGCGGCGGTTCTCGGGGTGGTCGCCGGCGTGGTCACCGGTCTGCTGACCCATGCGCCGCTCGGGATCCTCGCCGGGATCGCCGCCGCCGAGACGATCTTCGTCGTGGCCGGGTGGATCGCGCTCTGGCCCATGGACGCGGCCACCACCCACCACAACGTCCGCCGCGAGGAGTTCCGGCCCGTCCTCGAAGAGCTGGTCGTCGTCGCGGCCGCCGTCTGCGGGCTCGTCGGCATCGTCGTCCTGCTCCTGACCAGCGACTCCGACCTCAGCCACGCCGCCGCGGCCATCGCGCTGGGCGGCGTCTTCACCGCCTGGGCCTCGCTCCACCTGATGTACGCCACCCGGTACGCGTACCTCTACTACCTGCCCACCGAGGGCGGCATCGACTTCAACTCCCGGGACAGCCCGAAGTACGTCGACTTCCTCTACTTCAGCTACAACCTCGGCATGACCTACCAGGTCTCCGACACCAACGTCTCCACCACCGAGATCCGCGCGGTCACCCTTCGGCACTGCCTGCTGTCGTACGTGTTCGGCGCCAGCATCCTCGCCACCACCATCAACCTCGTCACCGGGATCGTCACGGGCTGACCGGCGGCGCCCCGTCGTCGTCCCGCCCGGTGCGGTGGTACGCCGCCCAGAGCGCCGCGTACGCGCCCCCGGCGGCCAGCAGCTCGTCGTGCGTCCCCTGCTCCGCCACCTCGCCGCCCCGCAGGACCAGGACCCGGTCGGCCAGGCGTGCCTGCTCCAGCCGGTGCGCGACGACCACGCAGGTGCGGCCCGCGGTGACCCGGGCCAGGGCACCCTGGAGGAGGGTGCGGGTCTGCGGGCCCGATTCGGCGGTGGCCTCGTCCAGGACCACGACGGGCGGGTCGGCCAGCAGGACCCGGGCGAGCGCCACATGCTGGACGGACCCGTCGTCGAGCGGGGTGCCGGCCGGGCCGAGGACGGTGTCCAGACCGTCCTCCAGGTTCAGCGCCCAGTCGGCCCCGGCCTCGCGCAGGGCGTGGCTGAGCTGGTCGTCGGTGGCGCCGGGCCGGGCGAGCCTCAGGTTGTCGGCCAGGGTGCCCCCGAACAGGTGGACCTCCTGGGTGACGAGATAGCGGGAGGCCGGGGCGTCGGGGCTTCCCACGGTGACGCTGCCCCGGTCCGGGGTGCCGATCCCCGCGACGAGCCGGGCCAGCGTGGACTTGCCCGAGCCGCTGGCACCGACGAGCGCGAGGCTGGTGCCCGCCGGGACGCGGAGCGTGACCTCGCGCAGGGTGGGGCGGGTGCCGTCGTACGCGTACGAGACGCCCTTCACGTCGATGTCCGGGCGCCCGGGGTCCCGTGCCTCGCTCTCCGGGCGTACGGGGTGCCGGCCCCCCAGGTCGGTGATCCCGACGAGGCGCGACAGCCCCACCGTGGCCCGCTGGATGTCGTCCAGGCTGCCCAGGAGCGCCCCGACCGGGCCGAAGAGCCGGTGGAAGTAGAGGGCGGCGGCGGTGGCGGCGCCGAGGGTGACGGCCCCCGAGCCGAAGAGCGCGAAGCCGGTCACGAGGACGGCGGCGAGACCGAGGAACTCCGCCGCGTTCAGCAGCCCCGTGAACCGGTTGCGCAGCTTCACCCCGTCGCGCTGCCGCTCGATGGCGCGGACGCTGCGTTCGGCCAGATCGTCGAGATGGTGGCCCTGGGTGCGGTACGCGACGATGGACTCGGCCCCGCGCACCGCCTCGACGACCACCTGCCCGCGCGCCGACTCCAGCCTCCGGATGTCCCCGTACACGCGGTGCGAGCGGCGGAGGAACTGCCGGGTGGCGTAGACGTGGACGGGCAGGCAGACGAGCCCGGCGAGCGCGAGGCGGAGGTCGAGCACGGCGAGGCCCACCAGGCTCAGGCCGATGGTGAAGCTCGCGTGCGTCACCTCGGGGAGGACGTCGGATGCTGCTTCGGAGACCGCTTCCACATCGCGTGTGACCCGGGAGACCACATCGGAACTGCCGCTGCTCTCCAGGGTGTTGACGGGGAGGTGGACGGCGGTCTCGAAGACGTCCTCGCGGAGCTGGGCCAGCACCTCCTGCACGAGCGCCACCAGCATCCGGCCGCCCGCGTAGGCGAGGACGGCCCCCACAGCGGTGGCGCCCACCAGCGCGAGCCCGAGCGCCGCCAACTGTCCTCGCCCGGAACCTTCCGCCACGGCGTCCACGATCCCGCCGAGCAGCGGCGGAGTGGCGAGGGTCGCCGCCGTACCGCCGAGCAGCGTGAGCAGGGCCACCCCGAGCCGACGGTGGTGCGTACGGAGGCGGCGGAGGATCTCCGCGCGGGTCCGGCGGGCGTCGGCGACGGGGAGGGCGGTGACGGGCGGAGTGGTCTGGTCAGACGTCACCGGGGGATCCGGTCGGGTCGTGTCAGGTGTCAACGGGGGATCCGTTCGGGTCCTGGCCGGCGTCCTCCGCCGCGCCGAGCTCGACCACCCGGTCGCAGGCGGAGAGCAGGATCGGGCTGGTGGTGATCAGGAGGATGGTGGACGGCAGGGACCGCAGCCCCTCGGCGATGCGCTGTTCGGTCACCGGGTCGACGGCGGTGGCGGGCTCGTCGAGGACCACGAGGTCCGCGTCGGCGTGCAACGCCCGGGCCAGCAGCAGCCGTTGCCGCTGACCGCCGGAGAGCCGGCGGCCGTGCTCCCCGACCTCGGCCAGGTCGCCCCCGATCTGTTCGCGTACGTCGTCGAGCATCGCCGCCGCCGTGACGGCCGGGTCCACCGCGCCGCCCCGGGGGATCAGGTTGGCGTGCAGGGTGCCGGAGAAGACGGCGCCGTGGTGCGGCGGGGCGAGGACCCGGGCGCGCACCCGGTCGGGGCCCAGGTCGACCGCGTCCACCCCGCCGATCAGGAGTTCGCCGCGGGGCAGGGGGACCCGGTAGCCGAGCCGGTCGCTGAGGCCGCGGGCGTGGGCGGGGTGGTGGGGGACGACGCCGACGAGGTCGCCGGGGTGCAGGTCGAGCGGCTCGCCGTGGCCGGGCGGGTGCCAGCGGAGGAGGGACGACCCCGGTTCCGCAACGGTTTCGGCGGACAGCGGCTCTATCAGGGGCGGTGCGTCGATCAGTTCGCCGAGGCGGCGCGCGGAGGCGCGTTTGTGGATCCAGTTCGAGGCGAAGGTGCCGACATGGGCGAGGGCGCCCTGGAGGAACTGGGCGAGCCCCAGCACCGTGACCAGCTGGCCGATGGTGATGTGCCCGTCCAGCGCCAGGTAGCCGGACGCCGTCGCCAGCGCCGCGAGGAAGACGCCCGACAGCAGCTGACTGAGACCGCTGTACGCCAACACCGACCGCGAGGCGGCGACGGCACCGCGCCGTGAGGTGTCGCTCGCGGTGCGGTAGCGGCGGGCGGCCTCCGCCCGGGCGTTCATCCCGGCCACCACCCGTATCCCGGTGATCAGATCGGTGGCCACCTCACTGGCCCGTGCTGCCGACCCCTGCTCGGCCAGCCCCCGCGCCTCCAGCGGCATCGAGACCCGCCGCATGACCACCAGCATCAGGACGGTCCCGGCGATGACCCCCACACCCAGCGGCACGGAGATCAGCAGCAGGGCGACCGACCCCGTGAGGATCGCGGTGAGGGTGGACGCCTGCTGGACCACGCTCCACGAGACCCCCGCCACCCGGTACGTGTCGGAGGAGACCAGCGAGAGCGCCTCGCCGGAACCGGGGCGGCGGCGCAGCGACAGCGGGTCCAGCAACCGGGTCATCGCGCGCCGGCGGAGCTCGTGCTCCCCGTAGCCGTACACCGTGACCATCGACGACGACGCGCGCCGGTACGACAGCGACAGCACGACGAACACCCCGCCGAGCGCGGCGAGCCACCAGACCAGGGCGGCCCGGTCCGCCGGGGCCATCGCCCGGTCGATGACGACGCCGATGAGGACGGGCACCAGCGCCTCGCACAGCTGGTGGACCATGAACGCCACGGTGGTCAGGCCGATCCGCAGACCGCGCCCGTCACGCAGCAGCGCCACCCGGAAGAGAGCCGCGACGGAGCCTTCCACTGTCTGTCCGGCGTGGGTCATCGGCGGCCACCCTTGTACTGGCGCGCCAGCAGCCAGGCCAGATAGGCCCCGCCGACGCACACCGTGACGACACCCACGGGCAGGTCCACCCGCTGGGCGATGAAATCGGCCGCGACCAGGACCGCCGCGCCGGTGAGCGCCGCCGGGGCGATCCGCAGCGTGGTGGAGCTCCGGGTCAGCCGCTGGGCGATCTGCGGTGCGGCGAGCGCGATGAACGCGATCGGCCCGACCGCCGCCGTCACCAGCGCGGTGAGCGCGACCCCGGTGACCGTGGCGGTGAGCCGGGCGCGCTGGGCGTTCACCCCGAGCGCCAGGGCGGTGTCGTCGCCCATCTCCAGGTGGACCAGGGGCCGCACCACACCCACCGAGCAGATCAGCAGGGCGGCGAACACGGCCGCCGTCAACCGCAGTTGCTCGAAGCCGAGCCCACTGAGGGAGCCCGCGCCCCAGGTGGCCACCAGCATCGCCTTCTCCGGGCTGACGGCGAGCAGCAGCATGGAGCTGATCGAGGAGAGGAACGCGCCGACGGCGATACCGACGATGATCAGCCGGAAGGGGCGCACACCGCCCCGGTAGGCGAGCACGTACACCAGGAGCGCGGTCAGGGCCCCGCCGATCAGCGAACCCGCGGCGACCGCAAGGTAGTTGACGGTGCCGAGCACGAGCATGACCACGCTGGCGCCCGCGTACGAACCGGAGGCGAAGCCGATCACGTCCGGGGAGCCCAGCGGGTTCTTCGTGAGGGACTGGAAGAGCGCCCCGCTGACCGCGAGCGCCGCTCCGCAGACCACCGCGAACAGCAGCCGCGGCAGCCGCCAGGTGACGACGACCAGCCGCGTACGGGGCTCGGCGTCCGGGTCGAAGAGCGCGGAGAGCACCTGGGCGGGGGTGAGCTGGATGGAGCCGGTGGCGAGGGTGAGCACACCGAGGGCGGCCACGGTCAGGACCAGGGCGCCGCAGACGAGGACGGACCGCCGCTCGACGCGCAGCGAGGCTCCGCCCCGGCGCAGCGCCCAGGTGGCCTGCTTGACGTCGGGCCTTCCGGTGAGGGGCTGGGCGGTCACAGGGCGCTCACCTTCCGGCACCGGACCAGCGCGATGAGGACGGGCGCGCCCACGAGCGCGGTGACGAGTCCGACCCGCAGCTCCCCCGACGGCAGCACGATCCGGCCGACGATGTCGGCGGCGAGCAGGAAGGCGGGGGCGGCGACGCAGGTGACGGGCAGGATCCACCGCTGGTCGGGCCCGACGAACCAGCGCACGATGTGCGGCACCATCAGCCCCACGAACGAGATGGGACCCGCTACGGCGACGGAGGTCCCGGCCAGCAGGGTGACGGCGAGGATCAGGACGATCCGGGTGAACGCCAGGCGCGTGCCCAGCGATTGGGCGAGGTCGTCGCCGAGAGCGAGGACGTTGAGGGAGCCCGCGCTGAGCAGCCCCAGCACGAGACCGGCGCCGATGAGCGGCAGCGCGATCGGGAGGATGTCCAGCGAGCGGCCGCCGATGGAGCCGACGCCCCAGAACCGCATGACGTCGAAGGTGGCCGTGGACTTGAGGACCATGGCCGAGGTGAAGCCGCCACACACGGCGGTGAACGCGACACCGGCCAGGGTGAGTTTCACCGGCGTGCCCCGGTCCGCGCCGATCGACCCCAGGGTGTAGACGAGCACGGTGAGCCCGAACGCGCCCGCCAGCGCGAACCAGATGAACTGACTCGCCGCGGTGAACCCGAGCACGGCGACCGCGAACGTCACCGCGAGGCTCGCGCCCGCGTTGACGCCGAGGATGCCGGGATCGGCCAGCGGGTTACGGGTGAACGCCTGGATCAGCGCCCCGCTCAGGCCCAGCGCCGTACCGGTGACGAGCCCGATCACCGTGCGCGGCACCCGCAGTTCGCGGACCGTCACGTGCTCGTCGGAGTTGTCGAAGCGCAGCAGCGCGTCCCAGACGGTCCCCGGTGCGATGGGCCGGGCGCCGACCATCACGCTGAGGACGGCCGTCACGAAGAGCAGCGCGAGAGCGGCCAGCAGGATCAGCAGGCGGTACCGGTGGCGCCGGCGGACCGGACCCGCGGGGTTGCGCGGGTCCGGTCCGGCCTGGCCCGGGGCCGGGGGTGAGGCGGTGGTGGTGGCGGTGGTGGTCATCGTCATCCCTGACAGGCGTGGCGGATCAGGAGCCCGCGCCGGTGTTGCCCCTGCCCGCGACGGCATCGGCGAGCATCGGCACATAGCGTTCGAGACCCCATGGGATGGAGAGCACGGTCGGTCCGCTGGTCGCCATCGCCAGCTGCGGGTCCTGGACGAAGGCGTAGTGCTTGCCGGCGATCGGCTTCCAGCGGGAGAAGAGCGGGTCCTTGAGGGAGTACGTGACCTCGGCCGGGGCGTTCGCCCAGGCCACGACCACATCGGCCTCGATCGAGTCGAGCTTCTCCAGGCTGACGCCGCCGTACCAGTTGGTGCCCTTGGCGGTGGCGGCGATCGTGCTCATCGACGGGGTGTTCTTGAAGCCGATCTCCGTCAGCAGCCGGACCCGGGCGTCGTACTCGAGATAGAGACCGGCCTCCGTCGACCCGGGAGTGAGGGCGACCGCGTAGGTGAACGTCTTGTCCTTGAACTCCGGGTGGTCCACGGCGACCGCCGCCAACTGCCCGCCGACGTCCTCGACCAGGCCCTCGGCCTTCTTCTCCTCGCCCATCGCCTTGCCGATGGTGCGGGTCATCTCCTGCCAGGTTCCGCCGTCCCAGGGCTTCTTGAGGTAGGGGAGCGTGGGGGCGATCTCGGTGAGGCGCTTGTAGTCGACGTCCGAGATGCCGGAGTACAGGCCGATGATGAGGTCGGGTTCGAGGGAGAGGATCTGCTCGAAGTCGATCTCGCCCGCGTCGCCGTACTTCAGCGTCTCGGGCAGGGGCCCGCCGAGCTTCTCGACCTGGGTGCGGAACCAGGGGGTGTACCCGTCCTTGTCGCCGCCCCACTGCTCGTCCACCCCGACCGGCACGCTGCCGAGCGCGGCGACGACGTCCAGCGACATCCAGCTGAGCGTGACGATGCGCCGGGGCTTCTCCTTGATGGTGGTGGTGCCGTGGGCGTGCTTGATGTCCACGGGGAAGCTGTTGGACGCGCCGTCGGCCTTCGCCTCGGTCGCGGTCTTCCCGGACTCACCGCTGCCGCAGCCTCCCAGGACGAGTACGGCGCCGATGGCGAGCGCCAGGACACGGGCCAGCGGGCCCGTTCGGCGTCCGGCCGGAATGGATGGGGACACGGTTCTCCTCGGATCGGGACAGCGGGACGGGTGGGTCAGGTAACCCTTACCTCGCTGAACGCTAGAAGGGCCGGAGGCCGAGGAGGGTCGCGAACGGGCCAGGATGCGTCGCGGATCGGCCACGCGTGAGGTGCGTGGTGGGTAGTGGGTATCAGTGGCCGGCGGGAGCGAGCGTCGACTGCTCGCGCAGATACGCGGTCGGGCTGGTCCCGGTCACCCGGCGGAAGGCCGCGGAGAATGCGCTCGTCGTGGAGTAGCCGCAGCGGTGCGCGACCAGATTGACCGGGCGGCCCTGGGCGAGCAGGGTCGTCGCCGCGGACATCCGGACCAGCGACCGCCACCGGGTGAACGACATCCCGACGTCCCGGGCGAACGCCCGCGTGACCGTCCGCACGCTCAGCGCGTGGAGCGCCGACCACTCCTCCAGCGACAGGTCGCTCTCCGGGTCCCGCATGATGTCCTCGGCCATGGCCCGGATCCGCGGGTCCTCGGGGACGGGGACCTCCATCGCCGCGTGCGGGTCCTCCTCCAGCATCTCGATGATGAGCCGCTGGGCCCGCAGCCGCCGGTCGTCGGGCATGGAGTTGGCGTCGAGGTGCAGCAGCATCTCCTGGAGCGCGCGCCCCATCCGCAGGGAGCGCGCGGCGTTCCAGTGCGGCGGGATCGCCGCCCGGGTCACATAGGTGTAGCAGGCCACGCTCCCCGGATCGGGATGCGAGGCGTGCGGGGTGCCCGGCGGCATCCAGGCGGCCTGACCGGGTACGAGGCGGCGCACCGTGTTCCGGGTGTGCAGGGTCGTGGTGCCGGTGTGCGGCCAGACCAGGAGGGCGTCGTCGTGGGTGTGCACCCCGCTCGCGGACGAACCGGCGGGGGCGGGGCTGTCGAGGACCGCGGTGGTGAGCAGGTAGGGCGCCTCCACCACGGGTCCGCCGACCGACGGCTCGGCCCAGCGGAGCAGGGTCGCCGAGAGCGTCTCCGCGCGCCCGCGACCGGGGGAAACCACCGAAACCGACATGGAGGTTAGGGTAACCTAACCTCCATGTCGCCGGGTCAGCAGGTCGCCCCTGGGCGGACCCGCTCCCCCTTCACCAGGTAGGCGTCGACCTTCGCGGTGACACAGGCGTCGCCCCGCCCGTACGCGGTGTGGCCGAGCCCCTCGTACGTCAGCAGCATCCCCTGCGGGAACTGCTCCGCCAGACTCACCGACTCCTCGTACGGGGTGGCCGGATCGCCCGTCGTGCCCACGACCAGGACCGGCGGTACGCCGTCCGCGTCCACCCGCTGCGGGCGCCGGCCGCCGGACGGCCAGTCGCGGCAGGTGAGTTCGGCGGTCACCCCGGCGGTGCCGTAGACCCCGGCTGCCTGGTCTGCGGGGGCGAGGGCGTCCCAGTAGGGGCGCAGGGAGCGGGGGTGGGGGACGTCGAGGCAGTTGACGGCGGTGAGCGCGGCGTCGCCGTTGTCGGCGGGGGGCTCGGGGGTTTCGTCCTCCTCCTGCTGTCCTTCAGCGGTGCCGGGGTCCTCGGTCCCCTCCTCGGTCTCCTCTTCGTCGTCCAGCGCGCCCAGCTTCGTCGCGTCCCCCTGGTCCGCCTCCCGCAGCGCCTCCGACAGCGGCTCCCACTGGTCCTCCGGCGTGTACATCGCCATGGAGACCGCGTGGAGGACGGCAGTCGCGTCCATGCCGCCGTACTCCGCGTACGTACTGTCCTCCCCGACCGGCAGCGGCTCGCGGTCGGCTCGCTGGTAGAGGCGCTCGATCAGCGCCCGTATCTCCTGAGGGCTTGCGCCGGGGCAGCTGTCCCCGGCGATCTCCGCGCACTGCTCGGCGTAGTCGTCCACGCTCCGGCGGAAGCCGGCCGACTGGCTGATCACCCGCTGCCGCCAGTCCAGCGACGGGTCGATCGCACCGTCCAGGACCATGGCGCGGACCCGGCGCGGGAACTGCTCGGCGTACGAGGTGCCCAGGCTCGTCCCGTACGACCAGCCCAGGTAGGTGAGTCGGCGCTCCCCGAGCGCCGCGCGCAGGACGTCCAGGTCGCGGGCCGCGTCCTCGGTGCCGACGTGCCGGAGGATCGGGCCGCTGTGCTCCTCGCAGTCCTCGGCGGCGGTGCGAGCGCCCGAGGCGGCGGCCGAGCGGTCGGCTTCGGTGCGGGGGTGCAGGGGCGCGACGGCGTCGGAGGAGTCCTCCGGGGTCTCCTCCGTCTCCTCCGCCTCCGGCTCAGCCTCGGCCGGTTCGCAGGTGAGGGCCGGGATGCTTCCCCCGACCCCGCGCGGGTCGAAGCTGATGATGTCGAAGCGGGCCCGTACCGCCGCGCCGAACGACTCGTCCATCCCCTCCTCCAGCGAGCTCGCCCCGCCCGCGCCGGGCCCGCCCGGGTTGTAGACGAGCGAGCCGATGCGCCGGGCCGGACCCGTCGCGGCCGCGCGCGCCACCGGGAGCACGAACGTCCGGCCGTTCCCGGGGCGCGCGTAGTCCAGGGGGACCGTCAGCCGCGCGCACTCGTACCCGTCCGTCGCGCAGTCCGTCCACTGAAGCCGCTGGCCGTAGAACGGTTTCAGGTCGGGGCGGGAGGCCGGGTCGGCGGCCCGCGCCTTGCCCGTGGCGGGGGCCGGGCCGCCCGTGCAGGCGGTGAGGGAGAGGGCGCCGAGGAGGGCCAGGGCGGTGTTCGTGAGGGCGGGGCGGCGACGGACGGCGCGGTTCAACGGAGTGCTCCCTGAAGAGGGTCGGGTGGTTCCGACCCGAAGCATTCCTGGGCGATGCTGAGGTTTTGATGAGGCGCCGTGCGGTCAGCCCTCGGTGGCCGGGCCCCCGGCGGGCAGGCGCAGCACGAACCGGGCCCCGCCGCGCCGCCCGGGTTCCGCCGTGAGGCTGCCGCCGTGGGCGTGGGCGACCCAGGAGGCGATCGACAGGCCCAGCCCCGTCGACCCCGAACCGCTGCGGAACCGGTCGAAGAGCGCGCCCGCCACCTCGGGCGGCAGCCCCGGCCCCGCGTCCTCCACCGTGACGGTCGTGGCGGCCCCGTCGCCGTCGACGGTCACCTCCACCTCGGCCGGCTCACCGGGGCGGTGGCCGTGGACGAGCGCGTTGCCGACCAGATTGGCCACCGCACGGCGTACGAGATCGGGGTCGGCGACCACCACCACGGCCCGCTCCGCCCGGACCGCCACCCGCTGCCCCTCGCCCGCCGCGTCCTCCACGACGGCCTCCACCAACTGGTCCAGCCGCAACGGCTCCACCGCGAGCACGGCCGTCCCCGCCATCAGCCGGGCCCGGGTGAGCAGCCCGTCGACCAGCGTGCCCATGCCCTCCGCGAGCCGCAGTGTGCGCCGGTGCACATCGGTGCTGTCCGTCTCACCGCGCAGCGCGGTCTCGGCGAGCGTCCGCAGCGAGGCCGCCGGCGTACGCAGGTCGTGCGCGGCATCCGTCAGGAACGACTCCTGCCGGTCCAGCGCCTCCAGCGCCGGCCGGACCGCCCGCCCCGAGAGCAGGTGCCCGACCCCGGCCGACAGGAGGACCAGCAGGGCGCACCCGCCGCTCACCACCCAGGTCAGCCGCCGGTGGTCGGCCCGCTGGGCCGACGCGTCCGCCACGGTGACGAGGGCCCCCTGCGGCGCCGCGTCCTCCTCCGCGTCCGGCGGATAGAAGGGCAGCGCGAACATCCGCACCGGCTCGCCGTCCGCCGTCCGCGCGTCCCGGGACCGGGGCTCGTCGGCCCGTACGGCGGTGGCGGCGGCCTGCCGTACGGCTCCGGCGGGCATGGTGAGACAGGGGCGGCGAGGGGCGTGCTCGACGACCAGCTCCCCGGGAGCAGGCGTGACGGACGGCTCCCCGGGAGCCGCCGGTACCGAGAGCAGGAAGAGCGGCGGGCACGCGGTCCCCGCGTTGTCGAGCAGCACCTCGGTGTCCAGCCGGCCGTCGTCGTCGGTCTCCAGCAGACCCAGCGCCCAGTTGGTGTCGGCGCTCATGCCCTGGTCCAGCTGTTCGCGCCAGCGCACGCCGTCACTGCGCACCGCCAGGACGGCCATCGCGACCAGCCCCGCCGCACTGGTCAGCGCGAACAGCACGGTGATGCGCCGGCGCAGCCTCCGTACGCGCGCCGTCGGCGTCAGCGCGCGGGCGGAGCGGAACGGAGGGCGAACGGCCCTCATCGGGTGGACTCGTCGGCCAGGCGGTAGCCGACGCCGCGCACGGTGTGGACGAGCGGAGGCCCGCCGAGCTTCCGCCGCAGCTGCGAGATCAGCACCTCCAGGACGTTGGACTGCGGCTCCGCCATCTCGTCCCAGCAGCTCTCGATCAGCTCCGCCCGGCCCACCGCCTGGTCGGCGCGGGTGGCCAGCACTTCCAGGACCGCGAACTCCCGGCGGGTGAAGGTCAACAGGACGCCCGCCCGGCGCACCTGGCGCCGGGCGGTGTCGATCTCCACGTCCCCGACCCGCAGCACCGGCGGGCTCACGGCCGGAGCGCGGCGGCACAGGCTGCGCACCCGGGCGACCAGCTCCGGCACGGCGAACGGCTTGACCAGATAGTCGTCACCGCCCCGGGCGAACCCCTCCACCCGGTCGGCGACGGTGTCCCGTGCGGTGAGGAACAGCACCGGAACGGCCCGTCCGCTCCGCCGGAGCTCCTCCACATAGTCGGCGGCGTCCCCCGAGGGCAGCATCCGGTCGAATACGGCGCAGTCGTACGCGGTGACGAACAGGACCTCGTCCGCCTGCGGCAGATCGACCGCCTCGTCGACCGCGAGACCGGCGGCCCGCAGCGCGGCGGCCACCCCGAACCGGAGGTTGGCGTCGTCCTCGACCAGCAGCACTCTCACGTCGACACCCTAGGACCGATCGGTACAGCGACGTCGCGCCGGGGCCTCACACGGAGAACTCCTCGCCGGGGCCGTTGTCCTCGTCCGCGTCGGCCTGCACGGCGTTGTCGGCATGGACCGTACAGACCGTGCCGCCGGCCAGCATCAGCAGCATCGCCAGCCCGCCGAGTACGAATGCCGTGCTGAATTCCATGGAGCGCACCTTCGGAGCAGCGCGGCCAAGGATTCGCCTTCGCGCCATCGGCCGGGAATTGCCAGGGCGTGCAGAACACCACCTGGTCGTATCATCCGCACGCCGCAACACGCTGCTCGCCCGCACGCGACCCGAACGCGCCGTCCGACAGCCCCCCGTACGGAGTCGGGGGAGCGTGAAACGTGGCACAGAAGGGCGTGGCAGAAAGGGGCGTCGCACAGAGAGACGTGGCACAAAAGGAAAGGCAAGGAGAGCCCTCTCCCTGCCGTGTTCAACATATAGCGCACCGGGGGGCTTGCCACAAGGCCCGGGGCAGCGCGCAAAATCGTCCGCCGTGCCCCGAACCACGGAGGAAACAGGAATGACGATGCGCAGGACCGACCTACTGGACCTCCATGAGGCCGACGCGACGCAGCTGGCCCTCGTCGGCGGCAAGGGAGCCCAGCTGGGCGCGCTGTCCCGGATCGACGGCATCCGCGTGCCGGACGGCTTCTGCGTGACGACGGACGCCTTCCGGCGGGTGGTGGCGCGGGTACCGTCCTTCGACGACCGGGTCGAGAGGTTGTCGCGCTCGGACCCGGACGACCGGGAGGCGCTCCGCACGCTCAGCGCGGACATCCGCCGGGCCGTCGAGGAGACCGCGATCCCCGGCGACCTCGCGACGGAGATCACCGGCGCGCTCGCCCGGCTCGGAGAGGGGACCGCCGTCGCCGTCCGGTCCAGCGCGACGGCGGAGGACCTGCCGACGGCCTCCTTCGCCGGCCAGCAGGACACCTATCTGAACGTCGTCGGGCCGGCCGAGGTCCTCCGGCACGTCAGCCGGTGCTGGGCCTCGCTGTTCACCGAGCGGGCCGTCGCCTACCGCCGGCGGAACGGCATCGACCACCGCGCGGTCCAGATGGCCGTGGTCGTCCAGCGGATGGTCTTCCCCGAAGCGGCCGGCGTCCTGTTCACGGCCGACCCGCTCACGGGCAACCGGCGGACCGCCACCGTGGACGCCGGCTTCGGCCTCGGTGAGGCCCTGGTCTCCGGGCTGGTGAACCCGGACGTGTTCACCGTGCGGGACGGCGCAGTCATCGCCCGGGCGATCGCCGCCAAGCAGCGCGCCGTGCATGCCCTGCCGGGCGGCGGTACGCAAGAGGTGGAGGTCGACCCGCAGCGGCAGGAGCGCCCCGCGCTGACGGATGCGCAGGTGCTACGGCTCGTGGAGCTCGGGCGGCGGATCGAGGCGCACTTCGGCCGTCCGCAGGACATCGAATGGTGCCTGGCCGACGACGGCTTCCGGATCGTCCAGAGCCGGCCGATCACGACGGTGTACCCCATCCCCGACGCCGGTGACCAGGAGCGTCACATCTATGTCTCCGTCGGCCATCAGCAGATGATGACCGACGCCATGAAGCCGCTGGGTCTCTCCCTGTGGCAGCGGACGGCCCTGGTGCCGATGCACGAGGCCGGCGGACGGCTGTTCGTCGACGTCACGCCCCGACTGGCATCGCCCGCCTCTCGCGCTGCCCTCCTGGACCTGGTGGGAAGAGGCGATCCGCTGGTCAGGGACGCTCTGGAGACCGTCCTCGACCGGGACGATCCCGTCCCCCCGCTCCCGGACACGGGCCTCGCGGAGCCACCGGCCGGGGGAGCGTCCGGGCCACCGGCCGCCGGTGCGTCCGTGCCGTCGGCCGGGGCCGATCCGGCGATCGTCCCGGAGCTGATCGAGCGTAGCCGGGCGTCCGTCGCCGCCCTGGAGCGCGACCTCCGGACGAGGAGCGGACCGGCCCTGTTCGACTTCCTCCTTGAGGCCTTCGAGGAGCACAAACGGGTTCTCGGCGATCCACTGAGCATGCGGGCGATCACGGCGGGCATGGAGGCCACTTGGTGGCTCAACGACCAGCTGGGGGAGTGGCTGGGTGAGAAGAACGCGGCCGACACGCTCACGCTCTCCGCCCCCGGCAACATCACGTCGGAGATGGGGCTGGACCTGCTCGACGTGGCGGACGTGATCCGCCCGCACCCCGAGGTGGTGGCGTTCCTCAAGGGCGTCGAGAAGGGCACGGAGGACGAGGGCTTCCTGGACGAGCTGGCGAAGCTGCCCGGCGGCACCGAGGCGCGGGAGGCGATCGACGCCTACCTCGACCGGTACGGCATGCGCTGCGTGGGCGAGATCGACATCACCAGGCCGCGCTGGCGTGAACGCCCCACCACGCTCGTCCCCCTGATCCTCGACAACGTCAGGAACTTCGGGCCGGGCGCCGCCGCGCACCGCTTCGCGCAGGGCCGGGCGAAGGCACGGCAGAAGGAGCAGGACGTACTGTCGCGCCTGCGGGCCCTGCCGGACGGTGACCGCCGGGCCGAGGCGGCCAAGCGGATGATCGACCAGGTCAGGGCTTTCGCCGGCTACCGGGAGTACCCGAAGTACGGCATCGTCAGCCGCTCCTTCCTCTACAAGCAGGCCCTTCTGGAGGAGGCCGGGCGGCTCGTCCAGGCCGATGTGCTGTCCGAGAGGGAGGACATCTTCTACCTCACGTTCCCGGAGCTCCACGACGTCGTGCGCTCGCAGCAGGCGGACGACCGGCTCATCCGGCGGCGTAAGGACGCGTTCCGGTCGTACGAGACGCTCACCCCGCCCCGGGTGCTCACATCGGACGGCGAGGCCCTGACCGGGGCCTACCGGCGGGAGGACGTACCGGCCGGGGCCCTGGCCGGTCTCGCCGTCTCCACCGGGACCGTCGAGGGAACGGCCCGCGTCGTCCTGGACCTGGCGGACGCCGACCTCGGAGCGGACGACATCCTGGTCACGCGCTTCACCGACCCC
Source organism: Streptomyces cyaneofuscatus (assembly GCF_000718135.1). Classification (GTDB taxonomy): domain Bacteria; phylum Actinomycetota; class Actinomycetes; order Streptomycetales; family Streptomycetaceae; genus Streptomyces; species Streptomyces cyaneofuscatus. The sequence goes on from NZ_JOEM01000017.1 coordinate 97,020, forward strand.
AGCTGGTCGCCGCTGTTCGTCGGCGTCGCGGGCCTGGTCACGGAGGTGGGCGGCCTGATGACCCACGGCGCGGTGATCGCCCGGGAGTACGGACTGCCCGCCGTCGTCGGCGTGGAGGGGGCCACCCGGCTGATCCGGGACGGGCAGCGGATCCGCGTGCACGGGACCGACGGGTACGTCGAGCTCCTGCCCTGACCGCACCGATGACCGCACACCCGGCCGCACCCCTGACCGCAACCCTTCACCGGTGGGCGGTCAGTCCGTCAGCGGCGGGCCAGAACCCGTACGCCGTCGGCCGGCGGCAGGTACTCCAGACCGAAGTAGGCGAAGAGCGCCGGCTCGTCCTCGGCGGGCAGGACGTCGTCCGTCCCGATCGACGGGCCGTCCTTCACCTTGGCCTTGGCGTGGGCGACCCTCACGTAGTCCGGGCCGACGACGGTCCCCGCCAGCGGCACGAAGACCAGCCGGTGACGGGTCGGCAGGCCCACGATCACGGTGGCGAACGCCGGCTGGTCCGTCCCCGTGTCGACGTAGACGGACTCCAGGGACCCGATCCTGCGCCCGTCGGGGTCGACGACGTCACGCGTACGCCACTCACGGATGTCTGCGCTCTCGATCACGGTGGAACTCCTCGGGGTCGGCCAGGTCGTACGTGGCGGTCTCGGCGGGTCGGCCGGGTGACCGCCCACGCTGGGGCGGCCACCCGGCTCCCCTCTCACCTGCCCCGCAACCTCCGCCGTCAGCGCGCCCGGCACCGGTGGATTCGCTCAGGCCCCCGCGGCGCCCGGCACCCGCCCCTCGGGAAGGAACAGCACCGAGTTGATGTACCGGGTGCGCCGCGGCACGAACGCCCTTCGCAGCAGACCTTGATGGACGAGGTGTTCCGTCCGCGCCTGGTGGGCCGGCAGGTCGAAGCCGGTCAGGGGGACCCAGCGGCGTCCGGCCAGGACCCACCCCGCGTACCCCTGATCGGTGAGCAGCGTGACCGCCGGAGCGATCGGGCCGAGCCTGCTCTCCAGCTCGACGAGGAGCGCCGGACGGTCCCGCCGCAGCAGCTCCGCCGCACCCCCCAGAGCGGCCACCTCCGCACCGTCGACGTCCATCTTCACGAAGCCCACGCCTTCCAGGCCGAGGCTGTCGATGGTGAGGGACTCCACCTCGACGCAGTGCGCGTGGATGTCACGGCGCTCCAGCGAGGAGACCCCGCGGTCGCCGTCGTCGCCCTCCGGCAGCCAGAGCCGGACCGTGGAGCCGTCCCGGTCCGTCGCCGCACCCTGCACCACCCGGACGTTCGACGGCAGCGTACGGCGCAGATGTGCGGCCAGATGCGGTACGGGCTCGACGGTGACGACCTGGTCGCAGCGCCGGGCGAGCCGCCGCGACCAGGGCCCGTACCAGCCGCCGATGTCCACGGCGGTGGAGCCGGGCGGGCAGAAGTCGGCGAGCCGGCGCAGCTCCGGTTCGAAGCGCGGGTAGAGGGCGACGGCGGCGGAGCCGACCAGGCCGGTGGGCAGCCGGGACGCCACCGCCGCCGCGAACGTCGTCATGCGGCCGAGGCTTTCAGGTGCGCCAGGTATCTCTCATGGGCGTCGGCGTCGACCTTGCGGCCCGAGGAGGGCAGCAGCTGCGGGATGCCGTCCAGGATGGGGTAACTCAGGCGCAGCCGGGGGTTGTAGAGCGCCTCCTCATCGGTCAGCAGGGCCAGCGGGCCTTTGTCGAGCGGGCAGACCAGGATGGCGAGCAGGGGATCGTCGGGGTTCATGGAGACTCCCTCGGTGGTGGGGAGGTTCATGGGGACTCCCTCGGTGGTGGGGAGGTTCATGGGGACTCCCTCGGTGGTGGGGACGGGACGGGAGGGCACAGGGCCGGTGGACGGGGTCAGGACGGGGCCGCCGCGGCAGGAGGGTCATGGCGGGGCATGGCCAGCAGGACGGTGAGGGCCAGCGCGGTGCCGGCCAGCCGCAGGGTCAGCAGCAGCGGATCGTCGGGGAGGGACTCCCCGAAGGCGATGCTCCCGAGGACCGCGGTGAACACGCAGGTCACCGTGGTGCACACGGGCACGATGAGGGAGGCCCGGCAGCGCTGCAGCGCCGTCTGGGACATGATGAGCCCGGCCACGGCGGTGAAGAGCAGCAGATACGGGTAGGGCGAGCCGAACAGCGAACGGGCGGCCTCCCCGAGGTCGGTGGTGGTCAGCCGGCTGGAGGTGCCCTTCACCGCCAGGGAGCTGACGCCGTACAGCAGCCCGACCGCCACCCCGTAGCCGATACCGCTGGTCGGCACCCGGTGGCGCTGGTTCGCCCGGCTCTCCACCCGTACGTAGAGCCAGACGCCCGCCGCCAGCGCCGGGACGCAGACCATCAGCACCAGCATCCACGGGGCACCGGAGCTCACCTGGTCCTCGCCCTCGCGCACCGAGGCGACGACCATCAGCAGCGCCACCAGGACACCGCCGAGGGCGTACCGTTCGCGCCCGGTCGACTCCTCGCCGAGGACGGCCGAGGAGAGCAGGAGCAGCAGCACCAGACCGGAGACGAAGATGCCCTGCGCCGCCGCGATCGGCAGCGCCCGGTAGACGATCAGCTGGGCCGCGAAACCGGCCGCCAGCGACAGCGCGCCCAGCATCCACAGCGGGCTGGTGAGCAGGACGAGGACCAGGCGCATCGGCTTGCCCGCGGAGAGCGCGGGCAGATTGCCCAGGGCCCGCTTCTCCACCACGAACCCCACGCTGTACAGCAGGTTGGCCACCAGCGCGGCCCCCACACCCCACCACATCGCTCTATCGCCGCCGCGCGTGGGCCAGCAGGATGGACGCCGCCCCCGGCACCGCGCACGCGGCCCGGTCCACCAGCCGCAGCGGACGCGGCACCCCGTGGAAGGGGGCGCCCGTGATCTTCACGTCCTCGAAGCCGGAGGCCGTCAGGAAGGAGCGCAGCGCCCGGGCGGTGTAGAGCCGCAGATGGCCCACCACCTCCGAGCCGGGGCGGCCGTGGATCCCGCGCAGACTGACCTCGGAGAACACCGGCTGCACCCCGGCCAGCAGCAGCGCCCGGTTGTACCAGGCGGCCAGGTTCGGGGTGGACAGCATCAGGTGGCCGCCCGGCTTCAGGATCCGCCGCAGCTCGTCCAGCGCCTGGTCCGGGTCGACGAGGTGCTCCAGGATCTCGCTGAACAGCACCGCGTCCGCGCATCCGTCGGCGAGCGGCAGCCCGCCGTGCTCCAGCTCGCCCCGGACCACCGAACCCATCCGGGGACGGGCCCGGCGCAGCGCGTCCTGCGACCAGTCGACACCGATCAGCCGGTGGCCGGTGAGGATCGGCGCGGCGGTGGCGGCGGCCGTCCCGTCGCCGCATCCGACGTCCACGATGACCTGGCCGGTCCGCCCGCGCAGGGCGTCGGCCAGCAGTCGCGCCTGGCGCCGGCTGCGTCCGTCGCCGGACGCCACGGGGACGGCCGGGTTCTCGTAGAAGTCCCGCAGCCCGGGCGGGGGAGCGGAGACAGGGTTGTCAGCCCCCAGCGGGAGGGGCGCGGTGCCGGTCACGGTGCCTCCGGGGATGTCGCGGCCAGATGACGGGTGAACAGGCCGAGCAGCGCCTCGCCGTCCGCGTCCCCCAGCAGGGTCCGCGACCAGCGCAGGGCCAGGTGCAGCCGGCCGTTCGTGGACGCGGTGGTGAACGTCAGCCCCCTGGGCATCCGGGCGGGCGCGGAGATCCACAGGGCGCGGGAGCTCCCCGCGTCGCCGAAGTCCAGCGGGTACGGGATCCGGCCGACGTTGCTGAGCAGCGTCGTCGAGGTCCACGGCCCCGCCAGCACCCGCAGCCCCCGGGTGTACGCCGCACGCACGGCGACCGGCAGCAGCGGGGTGGTCAACAGAGAGGTGGAGCGGCCCAGTTGCGGACGCGGCTGCCCCTTGAGGGCGCGGGTCCGCTCGGCGGTCAGGCGCAGCAGCCCGGCGATGTCCCGGCCCGCCGCCACCTCCGCCGCGTCGAAGCCGACCTCGACCAGCCGGGTGCCGTTGCCGATCGGCATCTCAGGACCCCGGGTGCGGTCGTCGACCGGCATGGTGATCCGCAGGGGCCGCTCGGCCGCCCCCTGCCGCCGGTTCCAGTCGGCCACTGTCAGGGCGGTCGCCACCATCAGCTGGTCGTTCACCGTGTACGGCGCGCCCGACTCCCGCCGGGGCACCGGCAGTTCGGCGAGCAGTTGCCCGTTGCCCGGCACCTTCCCCGGGGTGCCCGCCGCCACCCGGGCCGGCCGGGTGAGGGCGGAAGGACCGGAGTGCCGGGGCAGGGGTGCGGCGGCCGGGCGGGCCGGCGCGGACGGCGGGGGAAGGGGCCGTCCGCTGTAGATCTCGGCGGCCGTCGCCGCCAGCCGCAGACAGGCGGGCCCGTCGAGCGCGGTGTGGTGCACGGTGAACACCAGCACACACCCCTCCCGGTCCGGCTCCTCGACCACCTCGACCCGCAGCGGAGGCGAGAGGGTGAGCGGCGGGGCGACGGCGAGGGACGCCGCCCGCGCCCGGTCGAGCGCCCCGGGCGCGGGCGGCAGGAAGGTGACCGGGTCCCGGTCGGGACCGTCCGTCAGCTCCCACTCGTACCGCCGCGCGAGCGGGCCGCGCGGCCGCTCCCGCATCAGCGCCCGCGGGAACCGCGCCAGCGACGCGGTGAAGGCGGCGCGCAGCCGGTCCTCGTCCAAACGGCCGGGCAGATGGACCTCGATGTGGATCGTGCTCGGCTCGGCGTCCTGCGCGCAGTGCCGGTCCACCTCGTCGACGACGGGGAACGGTACCCGGGGCAGCCGCCCGGCCGCGTACGGCCGGGCGGGATGCGTGGCGGTCATCCGGTGGGTCCTCCGCTGCCGGGCGGAGGACCGGCCGGGCCGCCCGGACCGCTCGCGGGCGGGTCGGTGTGCGGCCGCTTGGCGTCGGCGGAGAGGGTCCGGCCGGACGGCGGCCCCGCCTGCTGCTGCGGGATCGTCGCGTCCACGTCGCCCCCGTCGGCCGTGACGGCCGAGGGCTCCGTGGACCGGCCGGCCCGTCGCCTGCCCCGGCTCGGGGCGGACCCGACCGTGACCAGTGCGGCGAACAGGGCTACCAGCGCGAGGAGTTGAGGCGCCGCCCCGAAGGCGCCCTCTCCGACGGCGGTGTACTCCCCGGTGCTGAGGGCCACGATGACCCCGGCCCCGGCCATCGCCGCGAAGGCGACCGGCGACAGCAACGACGGGCGGAAGTGGGCGAGTACGGCGAGCACGGGCACCACCAGGGCGACCGGTCCCGCGATGACGATGCCCACCAGGGTCAGCGCCCCGGTGCCCAGGATCAGCCCGGGAGCCGGCGGAAGTGCCTGCTCCTCACGCTCGTACGCGTCCTCCGCCGGGCCGGAGCCCTTGCGCCGGAAGACGGCAAGACCCACCAGCACCAGGAACAGCACCCCGGCCCCGATCAGCCCGGCCCGGTAGATCAGCGAGGGCTCGTACTCCAGGGTGACCGTGCCGCCCTCGCCCTCGGGGACCAGCCAGGCCTGCTGCCAGCCGTCGATCCGCAGCGGCGTCAGTTCCTTGCCGTCCAGCGTGGCCTTCCAGCCCTTGTTGTGGTTCTCGTGGAGCTGGAGGTACGAGGCCTCACCGGCGCCGACCGTCAGCGTGCGGCGGTCACCGTCGCTCTTCTTGACGTCGACGGTCCGGGCGGTGGCCGCCGGAGCCTTCGTCTCGCCCGTGGAGAGCGTGACGTCGGTGATGGCGAGCGGACCGGCGTCACCGGCCTCCACGGTGTGGGTCGACGCGCCCAGCTCCACCTCGGACCGCTCGGAGCAGAGCGACACGGCGATGGGACGGCGCTGGGTCAGATCCCTGATCCGGCCCTCGGCCTTGGTCTCCATCAGCGTGCCGCCGATGGAGAGGACCGGCCCCTGACCGCAGGGCAGGCTGAACTTCTTCTCCGGTGCGGGCTGCGGCGAGCGGAACTTGTCCAGCGCCGGGATGTAGACCTCGCTCAGTCCGACCGGCAGCTGCAACTGGCCGCCGGCGAACGGGTTGTGCACGGTGAGCGGTGCCTGGCGCGAGATGGTGATGTCCATCTTGTCGGTGGTGATGGGCGAGAAGCGGGCCATGCCGTTCTCGTCCACCGCCGCCACCGCCGTGCCGTCCGGCGAGCTGATCTGGACCTGCTCGGGCCGGGTGGAGATCCCGCCGGCCGCCGCGAACACGATCTCGCCGATCTGGGTCTTCTCCGGCCAGGACAGCCGCAGTACGGGACGGTCGCCCGCGATCCACGCGGTGGTGAGGTCGCCGTCCGTCAGGTTGCGCGCGCTGAGGTTGGTGCCGAGGCGGGCCGTCGAGTCGGCGCTGACCAGGATCTTGTCGCGCTTGCCCGTCAGGTCGAACAGCAGCTTGTCCAGCGCCTCGCCCGGCACGGGCACCGCGCTCGCGGCCACCTTGTACGGACCGGCCTGGCCGGCCGTGAACTGGCGGTGCAGCCCGGTCTCCGCGGCCACGGCGGAGAGCCCGCCCGGGTCGCTGCCGCGCTTCAGCGAGAAGACCGTCGCGTCGGCGCCCTCACGCGGTGCGTCGGAGGGCAGCTCCAGCATCCGGGTGACCTGCACCCCGGGGACGGCGATGTCGGTGAACCCGGCGCCGGTGAGACCGGGGCGTCCCTGCTGGGACTTGAGGATCGTCACCTTCAGCCAGGAGGCCGGCCCGGCGGGCGCGGCCACCTCCTGCGGGGAGCCGTCGGGGCGGATCGGGCTGTCCTTCGAGCCGCTGTCCGTCTCGACGCGCACCTCGGTCGCCGCCGCCCGCACCCCGTTGCCGGGCAGCGGGGTGAGCTGCAACGAGCCCGGGATCTCCTGCGTACCGGAGAAGTCGATCCGTACCCACTCGTCCTCGGGGGAGGCGGCGGAGCCCTCCGCCCAGGCGGTCTCCGGGTTGCCGTCGAAGGCGTTGACCGGGTCGTACTGCGGCAGATGGAACAGCCAGTTGCCGATGGACGACGCGCTCACCGACTTGGCGCCGCGCAGCACCGCCGTGGTCTGGTGCTCCTTGCCCTCGGTCGGCAGGATCTGGCGCGGAGCTGCGCCCGGGTCCTGCTCCGACTCCGGCGCGTTGCGCTCGTCGGCCGTGTAGGTGTGCGACGTGTTGGTGTTGACCAGGCCGAACCGGGTGTCGGCGCGGCGCAGTCCGTCGCCCGCCGCGTAGAGCGACGGCTTGCCCACGCCCGGGTGGGCGTCACCGGCCAGCACGGTGGGCCGGCCTTCCAGGGCGCCGTTCGCGGAGAGCGGCAGCAGGGACTCCGGTCCGCCGCTGACGACGGCGGTCGAGGAGACGGGGGCGATGCTCGCCCGGCCGGGACGCTCGGTGCCGGTGGGCGGCTCGTAGATCTCCACCGCCTCCTGGCGCGGGTAGAGGCCCTCGATCTGCACGGGCGTGTCGTTGGCTATGCGCCCACCGGTCATGACGGGGCCGAAGCCGGTGACCCGCTTGTATCCGGACGCCTCCAGCGTGCGCTTGACCGTGGTGGTGGGGACGTACCCCAGCTGGTCCGGGTCCAGATCGTTGCGGACCACGACGTAGTGCAGCCCCGCCCGGTTCAGGTACTCGCTCAGCCCGGGCACCTGGCCGCCGGAGGTCAGAGCCTGCTCGACGGCATCCATCGCCCGCCGGTTGCCCGGCGTACCGAAGGGGACGTAGTCGCGCTGGGCGTACGGCGTGTCGGCCAGCACGTCGAGCGGCTGGTCGATGGTGGAGCCCCAGGTGTAGATGCCGTGCGCGGTGGCGGGGACGACCAGGGCCCGGTCGTTCGCCGAGTTCTCCTTCAGCCAGCCCGCGGCCTTCGACCAGTGGTCCGGGATCTCCTTGAACGAACCCGGCTGCAGGATCGACCCGTTGACGTACGGCCAGGCCAGACCCGGCAGCACGAGCACGGCGGCGATCACCGGAGCCAGCCGGCGCGCCCGCACCGGCACCCGCTCGTCGCGCTCCGCCCGCAGCGAGGCTACGGCGGCGATGTGCGCCACACCCAGCGCCAGGGCGAGGCCCAGACCCGTCTGGAACTTGTAGATGTTACGGAACGGCACCAGCCAGGTGTCCAGCCACTCCTGCACGGTCCCGTGGAAGAGACCGCCCAGCGCACCGCCGTACCCGGCGAGCGTGACGAGCGCGACGGACAGCACGGTCAGCACCAGCCAGCGGCGCTCCGGCACATCGCGCCGGGCCAGACCGGCCAGACCCAGGGCGGCGGCCAGCGCCGAGCCCAGGATGGTGACGGTCGCCGTGGCGACGGTCCACCCGGCGGGCAGCCACGGCTCGCCGAAGTTCAGATAGCCGACCCAGTTGCCCGCGCCGCGCAGCACCTCGGTCGCCGACATGGTCGTCGTCGTGGTGTACGACGACTCCACGTACGGCATGAAGTTCTCACCGAAGGTGCCCAGCAGCAGCAGCGGAACGATCCACCAGGCGGTCGCGAGGATCACGCCCGGGATCCACCAGAGCAGCAGCGCCCGCTTGCGGGGGCCGCCCGGCCGGGACAGCAGATAGAGCCCGACCGGCAGCAGCGACGCCAGCGTGGACGCCGCGTTCACCCCGCCCATCAGCGGGATCAGCAGCGCGGAACGGGCGGCGGCGATCCGCGGCGCGAGGCGCGCGTCCGTCAGCGGCAGCAGCACCCACGGCAGCAGCGCGCCCGGCAGGGCGGCGGCCGAGGTCGAGCCGACGACGATGGTGTACGTCGGCCAGAGCGCGTACACGAGAGCGCCGAGCAGCCGGGTGGCCGAGGAGCCCACCCGCAGCCGCTCCGCCAGCCGCAGCGCACCCCAGAAGGCGGCCGCCACGATCAGCGAGAGCCAGAGCCGCTCCGCGAGCCAGGTCGGCACCCGCAGCAGATCGGCCAGGCCGTAGTACGGCAGCATCGGCACGAGGTAGCCGATGTACTGGTCGGTGATCCCGCCGAAGCCGGACCTGCTGTGCCACAGCTCGCCCAGGTCGCCGAGGAACCGCCCGGGATCCACGACGACCCCGAGCTTGGTGTCGAACGTCATGCGTCCCGGCGACACCGCCAGGAACGCCACGAACACCGTGGCCCAGAACCCCAGCAGCCAGCGCCGTGAACGGGGCGCCGCCGGTTCGTCGACCGGTCTGCCGGGCGGTGGGTCGCCGCCGTCCGGGGACTGGTGGGGTGCGAGGTGGACTGCGCTGGTCATGAACACCGCCGGAGAATGAGGAGGAGGTTCCAGGTGGCGAATTCCCGCAGTCCGGGCACCCGGGTAACAAGTTCGGGCAGGACCGGCCAGTACCGCGACCGCGCGGACACGAGGTCCACGTCGGTGCGGCCCCGCACATGGCGCAGTGTCGGGCCGACGCCGATCCTGAAGAGGTTCTCGCCGAGGCGGTGCTTGGCCGGGTGGCCCGTGCGCCGCTCGTAGCGGGCGCGGGCGCGCTCGGCGCCGGCGTAGTGCCAGGGGGCCCACTCGTGGCCGCCCCACGGCGAGTACCAGTTGGTGAACGAGACGTAGATCAGCCCGCCGGGGCGGGTGACGCGCGCCATCTCGCTGATGAAGGTGTGCGGGTCCGCGACGTGCTCCAGCACATTGGACGAGAAGGCGACATCGGCCGCCCCGTCCGCCAGGGGCAGCAGATAGCCGTCGGCAACGACCGTGTCCCGCGGCCCCTGGGCGGGCCTGGTGCGCAGGGCACCGCGGTCCGGCTCGAAGAGATAGCTCTGCGCGCCGCGCCGCCGGAACTCGCGGGTGAAGTAGCCGTCGCCGCCACCGACGTCGACGACGACCTTCCCGTTCAGCGGTACGTACCGCTCGACCTGGTCCGCCGCGTCCCTGGCCAGCAGGGTGTAGACGGTGGTCGGGTCCTCCTCCTCGCGCATGAAGGCGCGGAACAGGGTGAGGGAGCGGCGGAAGGACGGGTCTTTCACGAGCGGGCACCCGCCGGCCAGGACCCCGTACCGCTGATCGCCTCGGCGGCCACGGCCTCCAGCTGGGTCACACTGCTGCTCCACCGGTAGGCGGCGGCCCGCTCACGGGCCGCCTTGCCCATCGCCTCGCGGCGCTCCTCGTCGAGCGCCAGCGCGCACCAGGCCGCGGCGAAGGACGACTCGCCCCGGGCGAGGATGCCCGTGACCCCGTCCTCGACGGAGTCGCGCAGTCCGGGGACGTCGAAGCCGAGCGTCGGGGTCGACCGGGTCCCGGCCTCCGTGACGACCAGCCCCCACCCCTCGACGGCCGCCGGGTGCAGCAGCATCCAGGACGCGCACAGCAGCCGGTGCTTCTCCGCCTCGGACACATGCCCGGCGAACTCCACATCCGGGCCGGCGAGCCGCTCCAGCTTCTCCCGCTCGGGACCGTCACCGACGATCACGAGCCGGCCGCCGGTGACCGGCCGCACCCGCTCCCAGAGCTGGAGCAGCAGATCGATGCGCTTGTAGTCGACCAGCCGGCCGAGCGCCAGGAAGAGCGGGGTCGCGGACCGTTCGCTCTGCGGCAGCGGATCCTGGACGCCGTTGTTCACCAGCCGGATCCGCTCGTCCGGAACACCCAGCTCACGCAGGGCGCCCGCGGTGGACGGCGAGACGGCGATCATCAGATGGTCCCGGTAGGCCCGGGACAGGGCCCAGTGTTCGAGCTGACGCCCGGCGCGGGCCACCGGCGCCGGGAATCGCATCTCCCACAGATCGGTGTGGACGTGGTTGACCAGGCACACGGTCGGACCGCGGTGCCACAGGGGCGCCAGGTACGGCATGCCGTTGCAGACCTCGATCAGCAGGTCGCAGCTGCCGACCTGCCGGGCGAACGCGGAGCGCGCGCCGAGGTAGTGCCCCAGCTGGGAGCCCGCGGAGACGACCCGGTAGGGCCGGCGCGCGGCCTGTCCGCCGCAGAGGAGGGTGACGTCGTGGCCCCGTTCGGTGAGGCCGAGGGCGAGCTGGTCGATGAGCAGCTCGGAGCCGCCCGCGGCCGGGTTGCCCAGGTCGCGGTGGGCGAGGAAGACGATGCGTCTCGGGGAGGCGGAAACCCTGGGGGAGACCTGGCCCTGACCCTGCGGCGCGGCTGCGGGAAGCAGCGGGGGAGGTACGTGCTGGGGCATCGGTGCTCCAACTCGGCTCGGGGAGCGGGGGACTAGGGGCGGGGGCTTGAAGAACACGGAGAAGGGACGGAGAAGGGACGGAGAGGGATGGAGAGGGGTGGAGACGGGTGAAGAAGGGACGGACGAAAAGGGAGGGGCTGGGGCACTACGGGAGCGGGACGAGCGGATTCGGGTACGGAAACGGAGAACGCGGCTGTGGGGCGCGCGAACAAGGGATGAGAGACCGGGGGCCGTGCTGTGGTGGGGATAGACAGTTTTCGGTACGGCTACGCCCCCGGCTACTCACCGATGCGACAACTTGCCGGTAACTCAGGTGGGCGAGTTCGTCATCATGTGAGTATTCGGGGCTTCCGGCTCCGTTCTGCGGCCCCGAATGACGAGCACGATGCCCACGGTCGCGAGCACGAGACCCAGTCCGACCGCCCCGGCCGGCGCGGTCCCGGACAGCAGGGCCAGCCGGTCGCTGTCCGCGGAAGCCAGCTCGACCTGCTTGAGCTGGGTCTCCTTGGTGAACTCGACCCGCTTGCTCTCCAGCAGCGTGACGGCGTCCTTCTTCGAGCCCGGCGCGCGCAGCGTCTTCTTCGGGCCGATCGCCGCGTTCATGATGCGGCCGGTGCGCCGGTCCACGACGAGCTCGATGCCGCTGTTGGAGTACCACTCCTCGGCGAGGATCTGCGGTGTACGGGGCTTGCCCACGAGCACGCCCGGCACCTGGCGCACGCCGGTGCGGGTCGGCTCGACCGTGCCCTTGAACACGTACCCCTCGTACCCCTGCACCTTCTTCTTGCCGGCGTAGTCGAGCCGGACGACGCCGCCGAGGGTGCCGTCCCACCAGCGGTAAGCACGTCTTTCGACATCGAAGGGGAACTTCAGATAGGCCTCCCCGTCGAAGGTCGGCTTCTCCTCGCAGCAGTGGACCGGCTCATTGGTGGTCCGGTCGGTCACCCAGCGCTCCATGGTCCACTGGAGGGCGTCGCGCGGGTCGGAGGCGGGCAAGGTGCCCTCGTGGTCGACAGAGGTGGAGACGTCCCACACGGCGTTGCCGCTCTTGACGCTGTCGGCCACGTCCCCGCGCACCTGGCGGGTGATCGTGATCTCCTTGCCCTCGACCGTCTCGACCTTCGAGGTGTCGAAGTAGCTGCCGGTCCCGGTGAAGACCGTGGTCGTATCGATATCTATCGGGGTGCGCTTCGCCTGCGGCTGGACATACCAGACGAGCAGGGGCGCGAGAACGAGCAGAAAGACCCCTGCACCCAGCAGAAATAGTGACAGAGGTGAAGCATTGCGGCGCATCCGGGCACTCCTGGGTCGAATCTCTTCGCGGGAGGTGCACGGGCCCCGGGCCGGTCAGCCCTTGATTGGCGTGAACAGTAAGCAAGGCCTTGACGGCATGTCAATGGACTGTCGACACTGTGTGCCAGCCGGAGGGGCCCGGCCATCACGGAGCAGGGATCGACTCCAGCAAGGAGCTGACCCGATCATGCGCAGACTCATCGCCGCCGCTGCCACCACCCTGGTGGCCGCAGCGCTCGCCTTCGGTGCCGCCTTCGGCATCGTGGCCCTGCTCGGCGCCACACCCGAGCAGCCGAACACACCGCTGATCAGTTACGACACCGGTCCGGCCGGCTCGTGACGCCTCGCGCCTGGCAGGAGGTGCCCCGGTCGAAGGTGGAGCGGTTCTCCTCCATCGCCTTGGCCGAGGCCCCCGAGATCGCCCAGAAGATCCTCACCGAGATCCGGCAGGACTACCCCTACCTCCAGCTCGTGGAGGACGAGTCCGGTGAGCCGATGGCCCTGGTCGGCATCCGCCGCGCCATCGAGGGCTTCGTACGCCACCTCGCCTCCGGCGCCGCCGACCCCCGGGTGCCGCCGGAGGTGTTCCAGGAGTTCGGCCGGGGCGAGGGGCTGCACGGCCGCAGCCTCGACTCGCTCCAGGCCGTCTACCGGCTCGGGGTCCGGCTCACCTGGCGCAGGTTCGCCGAGATCGGCCAGCAGGTCGACATCGCCGCGCCCGCCATGTACGAGCTGGCCGAATCGGGATTCGAGTATCTGGACGGCCTCGTGGAACAGTCGGTCCTGGGCTACGCCGAGGCGGCGGCCCGCCGCGCCAGTGAGCGGCTGCGCCTCCAGCGCCAGCTCATCGACCTCCTGCTGGTGGAGCCCCGCGGCGATTCGGCCAGGACGCTCGCCGAGCGGGCCGCCCGCGTCGGCTGGGAGCTGCCGGAGACCATCGCGGTGGGCGTGCTGATGCGCCCCGCCCGGGAGGCCGTGGCCCCGGCGGTGGGTCAGGGGATCCTGCTGGAGATGGAGAGCGAGCAGCCGCGCATCGTCATCCCCGACCCGGAGACGGCGGGCCGGGCGGACACCCTGCGCCGGGCCACCGCCGGCTGGTCCGGCGCGATCGGCCCGTCGGTGCCGCTGGCCGCGGCGGCGACCTCCCTGCGCTGGGCGGAGACCGCGGTCCAGCTGATCAAGAAGAACCTGCTGCCGCAGGGCGAGGTGCTGCACTGCACCGAGCGCACGGAGGAGCTGGTGCTCCTGCCGTCCCGGGAGCTGATCGACGCGGCCGCCCGCCGCTGCCTCGCCCCGCTGGACGGCCTCGGCCCGACCGCGGCGAAGCGGCTGGCCGAGACCCTGCTCGCCTGGATCGAGACGCCCGGCGGAGCGCCCGAGGTGGCCCAGCGGCTCGGCATCCACCCGCAGACGGCGCGCTACCGGCTGCGCCAGATCCGCGAGCTGTGGGGCGCCGCGATCGACGACCCCGACCAGCGCTTCGAGATGCTGCTGGTGCTCCGTTCGCAGCGGCTCAGAGGGGCCTTGGCGCAGGGGGCCGAGTAGCGACCCCCTGCGCGTGCGGATCCCTAGACCGGGGTGACGTACGCCCCGGCGATCCCGCCGTCCACCAGGAAGTCCGTCGCGTTGACGAACGAGGAGTCGTCGCTCGCCAGGAACGCCACGGCGGCGGCGATCTCGGTCGGCTCGGCGAACCGGCCGACCGGGATGTGCACAAGACGCCGCGCCGCCCGCTCCGGGTCCTTGGCGAACAGCTCCTGGAGCAGCGGGGTGTTGACCGGCCCCGGGCAGAGCGCGTTGACGCGGATGCCGTCCCGCGCGAACTGCACCCCCAGCTCACGCGACATCGCCAGCACCCCGCCCTTGGACGCGGTGTACGAGATCTGCGAGGTCGCCGCCCCCATCCGGGCCACGAACGAGGCCGTGTTGATGATCGAGCCCCGGCCCTGGGCGCGCATGTACGGGATGGCCGCCTTGCAGCACAGGAAGACCGAGGTCAGGTTGACCTCCTGCACCCGGCGCCAGGCCTCCAGGCCGGTGTCCAGGATCGAGTCGTCGTCGGGCGGCGAGATTCCCGCGTTGTTGAACGCGATGTCGACCGAACCGTAGGTGTCGAACGCCGCCTTGAAGAGCGCCTCGACCTCCTCGGCGTCGGTGACGTCGGTACGGACGAAGAGCCCGCCCGCCTCCTCGGCGGCGGCCTTGCCGCTCACCTCGTCCACATCGGCGCAGACGACATGGGCGCCCTCGGCGGCCAGCCGCCGCACGGTGGCCAGGCCGATGCCGCTGCCGGCTCCGGTGACGACGGCGGTGCGGCCGACCAGGCGGCGGCAGACAGGGGAAGTGTCGGTCATGGTGCTCAGGCCTCCGTGCTGATGAAGATGTTCTTGGTTTCGGTGAAGGCGGCCAGGGCGTCGGGCCCGAGCTCACGGCCCAGCCCCGACTGCTTGTAGCCGCCGAAGGGGGTCGAGTAGCGCACGCTGGAGTGCGAGTTGACGGAGAGGTTGCCCGCGCGCAGGCCTTGGCCGACGCGGAGGGCGCGCCCGATGTCCCGGGACCAGACGGATCCGGCCAGCCCGTAGTCGGTGGCGTTCGCCAGGTGCAGGGCGTCCTCCTCGCCGTCGAACGGCAGGACCACCGCGACCGGCCCGAAGACCTCCTCGACGGCCACCGGAGCATCGGCCGCCACCCCCGCGAGCACGGTCGGCGGATACCAGAACCCGGGCCCCTCCGGGGAGTTGCCGAGGATGGCCCGTACGCCGTCGGCTTCCCGCACACCGTCGGTGAAGCCCCGCACCCGGTTCAGCTGGGCGGCCGAGATCAGCGGGCCCATCTGCGTCTTCTCGTCGGCCGGGTCGCCCACCACCACGGCGGCCACCGCCGGGCCGAGCAGCTCCAGGAACCGGTCGTACACGGACCGCTCCACCAGGATCCGGGTGCGGGCGCAGCAGTCCTGGCCCGCGTTGTCGAGGAACGACATCGGGGTGGCCGCCGCCGCTGCCTCCACATCGGCGTCGGCGAAGACGATGTTCGGGCTCTTGCCGCCGAGTTCGAGGGTGAGGCGCTTCACGCGCTCCGCGCACCGGGTCATGATGTGCTTCCCGGTCCGGGTGGAGCCGGTGAACACGATCTTCGCGACGCCCGGGTGCTCCACCAGGGCGCTCCCGGCCACCGGGCCCTCGCCGGGCAGCACTTGGAACAGCCCCTCGGGAAGGCCTGCTTCCAGGGCGAGTTCGGCCAGCCGCAGAGCGGTCAGCGGGGTGGTCTCGGCCGGCTTGAGGAGGACGGCGTTGCCCGCGGCGAGCGCGGGGGCCAGACCCCAGGCGGCGATCGGCATCGGGAAGTTCCAGGGCGCGATGACCCCGATGACGCCGAGCGGTTCCAGGATCGTGAAGTCGATGCCGCCCGCCACCGGGATCTGCCGGCCGAGCAGCCGCTCCGCGCCGCCCGCGCTGTAGTCGAGGAGGTCGCGGACGTTGCCCGCCTCCCACCGGGCGTTGCCGATGGTGTGACCGGCCTGCCGGACCTCCAACTGGGCCAGTTCCTCGATGTGTTCGTCGACCACGGCGGCGAAGCGGCGCAGCAGCCTGGCCCGGTCGGCGGGCGCTGCGGCCGCCCAGGGGCGCTGCGCGGCGGCGGCGCGGTGGACGGCCGCGTCCACGTCGGCGGCCGAGGCGGCGGGCACGGTGGCGATGACCTCGGCGGTCGCCGGGTTCAGGACGTCCAGGGCGGACGCTGCGGGGTGCTGTGACACGTACGGACCTCGATCAGGGAAGCAGGGGGTGGTCGGAGGCGTTCTCGTGGTCAGAGGCGTTCGAAGGAGCGGCGCAGCTCCCAGTCGGTCACCGCGGAGTCGTACGCGGTGAGTTCGACCTTCGCCATGTTCAGGTAGTGCGCGACGACCTCCTCGCCGAACGCCTCCTTCGCGATGGGGCTGGCCTCCCACAGCTCGGCCGCCTCGCGCAGGGTCGTCGGCACCTGGTCGTACGCGGCGGTGTAGGCGTTGCCCGTACACGCTTCCGGCAACGGCAGCCGGTGCTCGACCCCGTACAGACCGGCGGCGACCAGTCCGGCCACGGCCAGGTGCGGGTTGACGTCGCCGCCGGGCAGCCGGTTCTCGAAGCGCATCGAGCGGCCGTGGCCGACGACCCGTAGGGCGCAGGTGCGGTTGTCGACGCCCCAGGCGACGGCGGTGGGGGCGAAGGAGCCCGGCTGGAAACGCTTGTAGGAGTTGATGTTGGGCGCGTAGAGGAGGGAGAAGTCGCGCAGGGCGGCGAGCTGGCCGGCCAGGAAGTGGCGCATCAGCTCGGACATGCCGTCCGGACCGTCGCCGGCCATCACGTTCTCGCCGTTCTCGTCGGTGAGCGAGAGATGGATGTGGCAGGAGTTGCCCTCGTTCTGGTCGTACTTGGCCATGAAGGTGAGCGAGACACCCTCCTGGGCCGCGATCTCCTTGGCGCCCGTCTTGTAGACGGCGTGCTGGTCGCAGGTGGTCAGCGCCTCGTCGTAACGGAAGACGATCTCGTGCTGCCCGGGATTGCACTCGCCCTTGGCGGACTCGACGGTCAGCCCGGCCTGCTGCATCTCGTTGCGGATGCGGCGCAGCAGCGGTTCGATGCGGCCGGTGCCGAGGATGGAGTAGTCGATGTTGTACTGGTTGGCCGGGGTCAGCCCACGGTAGTCGCGGTCCCAGGCCTCCTCGTAACTGTCCCGGAAGACGATGAACTCCAGCTCCGTGCCGACCTGCGCCGTGTAACCGAGCGCGGCCAGCCGGTCCAGCTGGCGGCGGAGGATTTGGCGCGGCGCGGCCACGACGGGGCTGCCGTCGTGCCAGGCGAGGTCGGCGATCAGGAGCGCGGTGCCCTCGTGCCAGGGGACCGGGCGGAGCGTGGCGGGGTCGGGGACCATGCCGAAGTCGCCGTAGCCGTTCTCCCACGACGACATCGCGTAACCGTCGACGGTCCGCATCTCGGTGTCCACGGCCAGCAGGTAGTTGCAGCCCTCGGTACCGTGCTCCAGCACCTCGTCGAGGAAGAAACCGGCTGCGAACCGCTTCCCCTGGAGCCGACCCTGCATATCGGGGAAGGCCAGCACCACGGTGTCTATCGACCCGTCCGCGACGCGTGAGCGGAGCTCGTCGACGGTGAGCGGGGGTGTGCGGTCTGCCACGGGATTCCTCCTTGGGTGAACCGGGAGGCTTAAGGTATGACAGAGAACCATTGATTGGGAAGGGAATCCGCGAGTGGTCACCAGAGGGAGAACCGACGGCACCCGTCCGGTGGCGGCGGACGGTGTCCCGGACGCCGTGGGCGAGGACGCGACAGGCGGGGAGGGCTCCGCGGCTCCGGTCTCCGTCCTGCGCCCCGTCCGCGCGGGCAACGGCTTCGAGGAGACCCTGGAGCAGGTCCTGCAACTGCTCCGCCTCGGCCTGGTCCCGCCCGGCGACCGGCTGCCCGCCGAGCGCGAGCTGGCCCAGCACCTGGGGGTCAGCCGGGTGACCCTGCGCGAGGTGCTCAAGGTCCTCCAGGACCAGGGCATGGTGGAGAGCCGGCGCGGCCGCTACGGCGGAACGTTCGTCCTGCCGCGCGCCGCCGCGGCCGACGGCAGCGACGAGCTGCGGCGCCGGGTGGCGGCCGTCGACGTGGAGGACACCCTGCGCTTCCGCGAGGTGCTGGAGACCGGGGCGGCCGGGCTCTGCGCCGACGGGCTCGCGGACGGCGGGGCGGCCCGGCTGCGGGCGGCCCTCGAAGCCACCCAGGGCGCCCGCCTGGAGGACTACCGCCGCAGGGACACCCTGCTCCACCTCACCCTCGCCGAACTCTCCGGCTCCCGCTCGCTCGCGGCGCAGTACGCCTCCGTACGCGCCACCCTCAACGAACTCCTGGACTGCATCCCGCTGCTGGTGCGCAACCTGGAGCACTCCCAGCAGCAGCACGCGGCCGTCGTCGAGGCCGTGCTCGACCGGGACGCGGAGGCGGCGCGCGAGATGATGCGCGAACACTGCGCCGGGACGGCGGCGCTGCTGCGGGGCTTCCTGGCCTGAAATCCACGGGGGTCGGTTTTGAGCGGCCCGGGACGCATCCGTAACCACTCTTTAACGCAGGCCCCTTGCCTTTCGCGCCGACGTTCCACAAAGGTGTGCCGACGAACCTTTGATCGAAGCAGTTCCATCGACGACGTCGACAGAGATCTGGAGCGCCTCATGGCTCAGGGAACCGAAACACCTGCCGGACCACCCGATTCCACGAGCCCGGGGGCGACCGGCTCGGCCGCGTACCTGCGCCGCCGGACCCTGAGGCGCGGCAGCGCGGGGTGGCTGCTGCTGACCGGACTCGGCGTCGCCTATGTCGTCTCCGGCGACTTCTCGGGCTGGAACATCGGCCTCTCCAAGGGCGGCTTCGGCGGACTCGCCGTCGCCATGGTCCTCATGGGCGTCATGTACGCCTGTCTGGTCTTCGCACTGGCCGAACTCTCCGCCATCCTGCCGACCGCGGGCGGCGGTTACGGCTTCGCCCGGCGCGCGCTCGGCACCGGGGGCGGCTTCCTCACCGGCACGGCCATCCTCATCGAGTACATCCTCGCCCCCGCCGCCATCTCCCTCTTCATCGGCGACTACGTCGAATCGCTCGGCCTGTTCGGGCTGACCTCCGGCTGGCCGGTCTACCTCGCCTGCTTCGCGATCTTCATCGGCATCCACCTCTGGGGCGTCGGCGAGGCCCTCCGCTTCAGCCTGGTCGTGACGGCGATCGCGGTCGCCGCCCTGCTGATCTTCGCCGTCGGCGCGTTCACGGAGTTCGACGCGGGCCGCCTCAACGACATCCCGGCCGACCCCAGCGCCTTCGGTTCCAACTCCTGGCTGCCGTACGGGCTCCTCGGCATCTGGGCGGCGTTCCCGTTCGGCATGTGGTTCTTCCTCGGGGTGGAGGGCGTACCGCTCGCCGCCGAGGAGGCCAAGGACCCGGTCCGCTCGATGCCGAAGGCGCTGGCCATCTCGCTCGCCGTGCTGGTCTTCCTGGCGCTCATCACCTTCGTCTCCGCCACCGGCGCCCAGGGCGCCAACGCCATCAAGGAGGCCGGGAACCCGCTCGTGGTCGCCCTCCAGGGCGACGGCGAGCCGACCGCCCTGAGCCGCTTCGTCAACTACGCGGGCCTCGCGGGGCTCGTCGCCTCCTTCTTCTCCCTGATCTTCGCGGGCTCCCGCCAGCTCTTCGCCCTCTCCCGGGCGGGCTATCTGCCGCGCTTCCTCTCCCTCACCAACCGCCGCAAGTCCCCCTACCTCGGCCTGCTCATCCCCGGCGTCATCGGCTTCACCCTGGCCGCCTGGAGCGGCAACGGCGGCCGGATGCTCAACGTCGCCGTCTTCGGGGCCACCATCAGCTACGCCCTGATGGCCCTGTCCCACATCGTGCTGCGCCGCCGGGAGCCGGACCTGCCCCGGCCCTACCGCACCCCCGGCGGCGCGCGCACCTCGGGTGTCGCCTTCGTTCTGGCATGCTCGGCGCTGGTGGCGACCTTCCTGGTGGACCGGGACGCGGCGTTCATCGCACTCGCTGTGTACGCGGTGGCGCTCGCCTACTTCGCCTTCTACAGCCGCCACCGGCTGGTCGCGGCGGCCCCGGAGGAGGAATTCGCCGCACTCGCGGCGGCGGAGGCGGAACTCAAGCGCGACTGACCGCCCCGCACCGTCGTCGATCCGTAACGAGTCAACCGAAGGAGCCGTTCCATGTCCCGGCCCGTCATCGGCATCAGCACCTACCAGGACCCGGCCCGCTGGGGTGTCTGGGAGATGCCCGCGGTGCTCCTGCCCGCCGCCTACCCCCGGCTGGTCCGGGCGGCGGGCGGACTCGCGGTGCTGCTGCCGCCGGACGAGGCCGCGGACGCGGCCCGGGAGACCGTGGCCGCCCTGGACGGGGTGGTGATCGCCGGGGGAGCGGACGTCGAGCCGTCCCGCTACGGCGCCGCTCCCGACCCTCGTACGGGGCCTCCGGCCCGCGAGCGTGACGCCTGGGAACTCGCCCTGATCGAGGCGGCGATCGAGCTGCGCGTCCCCCTGCTGGGCATCTGCCGGGGCATGCAACTGCTGAACGTCGCCCTCGGCGGCACCCTGCACCAGCACCTGGACGGTCACACCGGCGGCCACGCCGTCTTCGGCGGCCACCCGGTGGACCCCGTGCCCGGTACGGCGTACGCGGCGGCCGTCCCCGAGCAGACCACGGTGCCCGCCTACCACCACCAGGCCGTCGACCGCCTGGGCACCGGCCTGATCGCCTCCGCCCACGCCCCCGACGGAACGGTGGAGGCGCTGGAACTCCCCGACCACGAGAGCCTGGTGCTCGGGGTGCAGTGGCACCCGGAGATGGGCGACGACCCCCGCGTCATGGCCGCCCTCGTCGAGGCGGCCCGCCACCGCTCGCGCGTATCAGCGCCGGGTGTCGGGCAGCTGGGGTGATCCGGCGCCCGGACTGCCGTGACCGGGCCCGGAGAAGCCCGGGCCGGTGAAGTCGGGGCGGGTGAAGTCGGGGCGGGAGAAGTCAGGCCGGGTGTGGTCGGGCCGGGTGTGGTCGGGGCCTGCGAAGGCCGGCGGGGTGAAGCGCGGGCCGCCGGGTGCCGCCGCCGCTCTTCCCGCCTCGGCGAGTTCCCCGAGCAGGAACGGGCGGATCGCCTTGTCCCGCAGGGCGGTGCGCCAGGTCTCCCGGGCGCGGTCCAGGTCGGCCGAACGGTCCACCCCCGGCGGTGAGCCGGGCGCCGGCCGGCGGGCGGCGGTGCGGTAGACGGCGACGAGGCTGATCAGGGAGGTGGCGGCCGCGATGGCCAGACTGATCCAGCCGACCCGGACGAGGGTGTCGGCCAGGGCCGCCATGCTGTCGGTCAGGCGGAGCCCGTACCCCAGCAGGAGGAAGGTCGCCCCCGCGACGGCGGCCAGGATCGGGGTCAGCACCCCGAGGACCGCCAGGGCACCGGCGCCCGGCCGCTCCTGGTGCCCCGGCCCCGACAGGGGAGCGGGACCGCCGTCGCCGCGCCGGCCGTGCGACGCGCGCCGCAGGGCCGCGTACGCCCGGTACTCCGCAGCGGCGGCCGGAGCCGTACGCCCCACCGCGGCCAGGGCCCGGATCCGCAACCGGCCGCCGCTGACGCCGGATTCCTCCAGCAACCGCTGGAACTCCGCCGACGCGAGCACCTCGTCGACCACTTCCGCGTAGGCGGATCTGTCCTCGTCCCCGAGCGGGGAAGGCCTGCCCATACTGTCCCTCTGTCGATATGTCGCTGTGTCGCTGCGGAGGCCGCAGGTTCCCGTGGGCTTCCTGCGG
This sequence comes from Streptomyces cyaneofuscatus, assembly GCF_000718135.1. Lineage (GTDB taxonomy): Bacteria > Actinomycetota > Actinomycetes > Streptomycetales > Streptomycetaceae > Streptomyces > Streptomyces cyaneofuscatus. The sequence continues at coordinate 118,703 of NZ_JOEM01000017.1, forward strand.
CCCCGGAGCCGTCGTGGCTACAGGTGCTGGGCGACGGCGGGCATGAGGTCCTGGAACGTACGCCCGTCGGCCGCGGCGCCGATCGCGGTCATCTGCCACCCCGAACCGGCCCGCTGGACCTTGGCCATGATCTGCGCGGTGTGCCGCCCGCCGCCGGTCAGCGTGTACCGCGCGAGCTCCTGGCCGGTGCTCTCGTCGACCAGACGGCAGAAAGCGGCCTCGACCTCCTCGAAGGTCTGGCCGGTGAACGAGTTGACCGTGAAGATGATCTGGTCGACGTGGACGGGCACGCGCCGCAGGTCGACGACGATCGACTCGTCGTCGCCGCCCTCGCCCGCACCGCCGACCCGGTTGTCACCCGTGTGCTGGACCGAACCGTCGTCGCTGGTGAGGTGCTGGAAGAAGACCACGTCCTGCGGGTCCTTGCCCGCGAAGAGCACGGCCGAGGCGTCCAGGTCGATGTCGCGGGCGGTCAGCCGGGCCAGGAAGCCCTTGCGGGGCGCGGACTTCCAGCCCAGCCCCATCCGTACGACCCCGAGTTCGCCGCCGCCGGACTTGGTGAGGCTGACCTGCTGGCCCTTGGAGAGGTTGATCGTCATGGCTTCCGCCTTCGCTGTTGCGGTGAGGTGAGGTCAGGTGAGATGAGTGTGTCCGGGCGGCGGGGCGGGGTCAGAGACCCACGCCGAAGTCGGCGACGATGCCGCTCAGCCCGGAGGCGTAACCCTGCCCGACCGCACGGAACTTCCACTCGGCGCCGTGCCGGTACAGCTCGCCGAAGACCATCGCCGTCTCGGTGGAGGCGTCCTCGCTGAGGTCGTAACGGGCGATCTCCGCGCCGCCCGCCTGGTTGACCACACGGATGTAGGCGTTGCGGACCTGGCCGAAGCTCTGGCCGCGCCCCTCCGCCTCGTGGATCGAGACGGGGAACACGATCTTGGCGACGGTACCCGGCACGGCGGAGAGGTCGACCTTGACGATCTCGTCGTCCCCCTCGCCCTCGCCGGTGAGGTTGTCGCCGGTGTGCTCGACCGAACCGTCCGGGCTCTTGAGGTTGTTGTAGAAGACGAAGTGCGCGTCGGAGAGGACCTTGCCCGACTCGTCGCAGAGCAGCGCGCTCGCGTCGAGGTCGTAGTCCGTGCCGGTGGTCGTGCGGACGTCCCAGCCGAGGCCGACGAGGATCGCGGTCAGCCCCGGAGCCTCCTTGGTCAGCGAGACATTTCCGCCCTTGGCCAGACTCACGCCCATGGTGTTCTCCCTCTGTGTGGTGACGGTGCAGACACTCTGCGGCACCGCCATAAAATCTACAACACTGTAGATTTTATAGGGCAGGTGGGAAGGGGTCGTAGGTGTCACCGGAGGGCCGGTGGCTGGATACGATTTCCCGGTCGCCCGGCAGATGAACGGCAGGGACCGGGCGGCTGAGCGAAGCAGGACGAGAGGGGGGCCGGACGGTGGACACCGAAGGAGCCGGTGGCGAACGGGAAACGCCCGCCCGCAGGCGGGGCCAGGGCGAGCTGGAGGCCCAGGTGCTGTCCGTGCTGGGCGAGGCGACCGAACCGGTGACCGCCGCCTGGGTGCTGGAACGGCTCGGCAGCGGCCTGTCGTACAGCACCGTCATCACGATCCTCACCCGCCTGCACGCCAAGCAGGCCGTCACCCGGACCGGGCGGGGGCGCCCGGTCCTGTGGCAGCCCGTGGCGAACGAGGCCGGCCTCGCCGCGCTGCGGATGCGCAGCCTCCTCGACAAGCAGAGGGACCGGGACGCGGTGCTCGCCGGCTTCGTCTCCGTCCTGTCGGCGGACGACGAGGAGCTGCTGCGCTCGCTGCTCGCGGAGAGCGAGCCCGGGGGCGGCGGCGCGCCGGGGAGCGGCCCCGGCACTGGACCCGATGGGCCTGGTGGGCCTGGCGCAGCGCCCACGGACCGGCCGGAGGGCTGACGATGGGCGTCTTCGTGTATCTGCCTCTGGTCCTGCCCCTCACCGCGCTGCCGATCGCGCGGCTGGCCGAGCAGCACCTGCATCCACGGAGAGCCGCACGCCTGCTGACCACCGTCGCCGTGATCCTCGCCTCCTGCAGCCTGGTCTGTCTCGGGCTGCTGGTGGTGGTCGGCACCGCGCAGCTGCCCGGCAACCCGCTGCCCGACGGCTGGTCCGACGAGGAGGTGCGGGAGGCCGTCCCGCACGACGCCTTCGCCGGCAAGGCCTCCATCCTGGCGCTCGTCGCCGTCACGATGGCCTGCGGGTTCACCGTCCACCGCCACTACCGCTTCCGCGCCCGCGCCCACCGCACCCTCGCCGGCCTGCCGGGCGGCGGCGACCTCGCCGTGCTCCCCGACGACGTGCCGTACGCCTACGCGCTGCCCGGTTCGCCGGGCCGGGTGATGGTCTCCACCGCCATGCTCGCCGCCCTGGACCCGGCGGAGCGCCGGGCGCTGCTCGCCCACGAACGCGCCCACCTGGACGGCCGCCACCACCGGCTGCTGCTCGCGACCCGGCTGGCCGGGTGCGTCAACCCGCTGCTGCGGCCCCTCCAGGCGGCCCTCGTCTACTCCACCGAGCGCTGGGCGGACGAGGAGGCGGCCCGGGTCACGGGCGACCGCCGGCTGACGGCCCGTGCGGTCGGCAAGGCGGCGCTCATCTCCGCCCCGGGCCCCCGGGCCGCGGCCGTGGCGGGCTTCGCCGCCGCGGGCCCGGTGCCGCGCCGGGTGGCCGCGCTGCTGGGCCCGGTGCCACCGGACCGGGGCTGGCCGCCCGCGCTCACCCCGGCCGGCGCCGCCGCGTTCGTCGCCGCCGCCGGGACGACCGTCTCCGCGCTCTCCGCGCTCAACGCGGCCGTCGCGCTCTTCCTCGTACTGGAGGCGGCGACGACGCCGCTGTAACCCCTGCGGGACCTCAGGGAGTGTTTCAGGGAGTGGTGTCCCGCTCGGTCGTCTCCCCGCGGATCACGCGGGGAGCGGACGGGGACGGGCCGCCGCCCTCGCTCCTGCCCTCGTCCTTGAGCGCCTGCTTCTCGCTCTTGAGGATGCGCGCGGCCTTCCCTGCTGACCGCACGAGATCGGGGAGCCGTTTCACGGCCAGCACCGCCACGATGACCAGGAGAAGGATGGTGAGCTCGCCGATCCCGAACATGGCTGCTGCTTTCTCTGGGCGGACGTGACGAGAAGTCATCCGGATCCCCTGACGGGCGGCCGGCAGAGTGCAATCTACAGGGCTGTAGAGCACTCGTTCCCCGGGTTCCCGGATCAGGCTGATCCGGGCAACACCCGCGCGGTGGCGTCCGGGAGGCGGCTCCACCAGTGGCCGTAGCGCCGGTAGACCTCCGGTTCACGGCCGGCGAGGAACCCCACCAGCGACCGGGCCTCGGCGGCGAGCCCCTCCCAGACCTCCTCGGCCAGGGGGTGGAACGCGGTCGCCTCGATGCCCCCGGCGACCGGGCGCCAGATCCCGGCCACGTACCCGTCGACCAGCAGCGTCGGCAGCACATCGCCGTTCGCGCGGATCACGGTCCTGCGGTACGCCTCCGGGAGGACCCGGCCGCGATCCGCGTACGCCAGCAGGACGCTGTCCCACATCGCCATCAGCCGGGGCGGTGCCGGCTCCGCCCCGTCCGGCCGCGGAGCCCCCGGCAGGTCGAACAACTCCACGCCCTCCGGCCCCTCCAGCCGCTCCAGACCCTCGGCAAGGTCCGCCAGCGCCGCCCGCGCCCGGGCCCGCGTGACCATGGCGAACTGCGCCACGTCCGCGACCGAGGCGGGCCCGAACCCCGAGAGGTAGCGCAGGACCAGCGTGCGCAGGGACGCGGCCGACGCCTCCGGATCGGTCCGTACGGGACCGGTCCGGGGCGCGATGTAGGAGGGGCGGTGGCCGAACGACCAGGGCGGGGCGGTGGGTGCGTGGAGCAGCGGCGTGTACTGCCGCAGCCCCCACCACGCCCCGTCCTGCGGCGGCGTCCCCAGCTGCTCGCCCAGCCAGGCCTCGCACTCGGCGGTGGTCCGGGGCCGGTCCGCGAACTCCAGCAGCCGGGGGACCAGCGCGTCGGCGTCCGCCGCCGTCAGCCCGGACGCGGTGAAGCGGCTGCCCAGCCGGGAGGCGCGCACCACCGGGTGCATGGCCTCCCGGAAGGCCGGGTGGTCGTCGGCGTGCACGGCGTGGAGAGTGAGCCGCATCATGGTCGCCTTGACCACGCGGTGGTCCGTGAACGCGGTGTCGAGTCCGGCCGGGTCGAAGGCGGTGAGCCGGTTCCACAGCGCGACGTACGGCGAGGCCGGCTGCTGGGCCTGGAGCGCGACCACACGACGTACGCCCTCGGCGGCGTCCAGCGGCTCGCGCCGCAGCAGCAACTGCCGGGCCAGCGTGGAGCGGTTGAGCCCTCGCGCGGTGATCCTCGTGCCCGTCATCGGTGCGTTCCTCCGGTGGTCGTCCGCGATCCGTCCCCCGCCCGCCGTGCGGCCGTGGGGGCGGCGAACGACGAAACCGTACGCCGCCGGTCCCGTCGGCCGGACGGCGCGGTCCGGGGCCGACTCCGGGCGGGGGACCGCCGGGACGGCGGACACGTCACCGCGCTGCTCTCCTGAGCCGCCCGGGGGCGCGTCCCGGCCGGGGTGCCGGGACGATGCGGAACGCGGTGTTGAGGACATGGTCGATCACATCGCGCGAGGGCTTGTCCGTGAGGTCGGTGAGGAGCCGGGCCAGGGTGTTCAGGAGGAACGGCGAGTTCATGACGTACCGGTTGAGCACGGGCTGGAATCCCGAGCGGCTGAAGACCACGTCGGCGGCCGCGTTGCCCAGGCGGTAGTAGCGGCCCCAGCGGCGGTTCATCTCCACCGGGTAGCCGCGCAGCACCTGTTCGCGGCGAGCGCCCTCGGGGTGGGCCAGGGCGAGTGCCGCCGTCTCCGCGGCGACCTCGCCCGCCTCCAGGGCCTGGCCGATACCTTCGCCGTTCCACGGGCTGACCATGCCGCCGGAGTCGCCGACCAGCAGAAGCCCCCGCGCGTACAGCGGATGGCGGTTGAAGCCGAGGGGCAGTGCGGCGCTGCGGACCGGGCCCTCGGCGTTCTCCTCGCGCAGCCCCCACTCCTCGGGGGTCCGGTCCAGCCACTGGTCCAGGGTGGCCCGCAGGTCGGCCTTGCCGTGCCGGCGGTGGGGGAGCGCCCCGAGGCCTACGTTGACCCGGCCGTCGCCCATTGGGAAGATCCAGCCGTACCCGGGGAGGTACGGTCCCCCGTCGGGGAAGCGGAGGTCGGCCCAGAGCTCCAGGTACTCCTCCCGCGAGCGCTCCGGGCTGCGGTAGTAGCGGCGGGCCGCCGTGGCGATCTGCCGCCCGGGGTCCCGCTCCAGACCGAGCGCCAGGGCGAGCCGGGCGGAGGCCCCGTCGGCGGCGACGACGACCGGCGCGCGGAAATCCACCGGCCCCGGGGCGTCCGGCGTGTCCGAGGTCGCGCTGACCCCGGTGACCCGGCCCGCCCGGTCCGTCAGCGGCCGCTCCGCCTTCCAGCCGCTGTACAGCCGCGCCCCGGCCGCCACCGCGTGGTGCGCCAGGATGTCGTCGAAGTCGTGGCGGCTGCGGGAGAGCCCGAAGTCCGGGTAGCGGCCCAGCGCGGGCCAGTCGATGTGCACCCGGTGCTTCCCGGCCACCCAGCGCATCCCGCGCGAACGCGTCCACCCCGGCGCGGAGATGTCGACGCCCATCCGGATCAGCTGGTGCACCGCGCGCGGGGTGAGGCCGTCGCCGCACACCTTCTCCCGGGGGAAGCGGGCCTTCTCCAGCAGGATCACGTCCACACCCGCCCGGGCCAGGTGGTACGCGGCCGACGAGCCGGCCGGGCCCGCCCCCACCACGATCACCTGGGCGTCCTCGCCCGCGCGCCCGCCCGCCGCCGGATCCGCTGACATCTCCCGCATCACAACCCTTCTCGCCTGCTCACGGACGGCCGGTGCTCCGCCGTGGGTGGTGGCCCCGGTGGACGAACATCATCGGCCAGGAGGGGCCGCAGCGGAACCAGGCCTCGGGCCTGCCCGGCCCGCCCGACAAGCCCTGTGTCTACGATCCCCGGGTGACCACACCTCCGCAGGAGCTCATCGAGGCCGCCCTCGCCCGCGCCGACGCCGGTCTCCTCGCCCGGCACCTCGACGCCCGGACCTGCGCCCCGGAGCTGCTCGGCCGACTGGTCCGCCACCCCGACCCCCGCGTACGCCATCTCGGCCTCGCCCTCCTCACCGAGCGCACGAGCGCCCCGGCCACCGCCGCCCGTTCTGAATCCGGCTCCGGTCGCGGTTCCGACTCCGGCTCCGCTTCTGGTCAACAGGAGCTGCTCGTCAGTCTGTTGCCCGACTCCTCGGGGGCGACGCCTGAGGAGTCCCTCGCCCTGGCGGAGCTCCACGGGCGGCTGCGGACCGAGCCGGACCGGCCCCGACGGCCGCTGCCCGACTGGCGTGCGGCCGGGTGGCCCGCCCGCGTACAAATCGCCTGGCTGCGGGCCGAACTGCTCGCCGATCCCGCCGTCGTCTTCACGGAACCGGCCGGAGAGCTCCTCTACCAGGCCGTCCGCGCCACCGATGTCCTGGACGCGCACCACCCCGAGCGGCTCGTCGCCGGGCTCGCCGCCACCGGGAACCCGGTGCTCCAGGACGAGGCGCTGCGCCTGGCCCGAGCCGGACTGCACGCCGGCCTCCTCGCCCCGGCTGTCGTGCGCGGGCTGCTGGTCCGGCTGCTCGGCGCCCCCGACGCCGGGGTGGTGGGGGCCGCGCTGCGCGAACTGGCCGAGCCCTGGGCGGTGGTGGTGCCGCTGGACGCGTCGGTGATGGGTGAGCACCTCTCCGGTGGCGGCCACGGTGACGCGACCGGGTCCGACTCCCTTGGCGCCGCCGCCCTCACCACCGCCGCCCGGCACGGCCACCGCGACCTGCTCCTGCGCACCGCCGGTGACGAGGCGGCGGACCCCGCCCTGCGGCGGCGGGCCGTGGAACTCCTCGGCGGTCTCGCGGAACGTACCGACATCGGCCGCCTCCTGGCCCTGGCCGCCCGCGACCCGCTGCTGTTCGCCGGGCCCGTACTGACCTGCCTGGGCGGCCTGCACCGGCGCGGCCACTTCCCGTCGGCGCCGGACGTCGTACCGGTCCTCGGCCTCGCCCTGGCCGACCACACACAGCCCGCCGAGGACGTCGCCACCATCCTCCACACCTGCCGCCGCCCGTTCTTCGACGCCCTCCTCGACGCACCGCTCACCGCTCCCGACTGGCCGCGCCGCCTGGACCTCCTGGTCGCGCTGGCCGGTCAGGGCGCGGCCGACATCCCGGTCGGCGAGGCCGTGGCCCGGCTCCTGCCGGCCGCTCCCGCCCCGGGCCCGTTCCTCGACGCGATCCGGGTCCTGCGCCCCGTGGACGCCGAGGAAGCCGTGCTGGCCCTGCTGCCCACGGCCCCCGTCGAGGCACTGGCCGCGCTGGAGGCGATCGGCGGCGAGCGTACGGAGGCGGCGCTCGCCCTGGGGCTCGGCGTGGGGGAGTACGGAAGTGACGTGGCCCGGTACGCCCCCTGGGCGGCGGAGGGGGAGCCGGGAGCCGCGCCGACCCCCGTGCCGGCTGTACCCGGCCCGGGGATCGCGCCCGCCCTGCGTGCCGTACGCGGCCGGGCGCTGGAACTCCTGTGGCACCTCACCACCGACCCCGACCGGCGTCGGCGCCTCCTCGCCCGGCTCGACCCCACCGACCTGCCGCCCCGCATCGCGGCCGACCTCGGCGCCCCCGACGAGCAGGAACTCGCCGTCCTGCGCTCCCGCCCGGACGAGGCCGACCCCGTGGCCGCGCTCCGCCGGATCACCGAACACGCGGGGGCGGGCACGTCGACCCTCGTCGCCGACCTCCTCCTGCGCGTCGTGCGCGACCTCGCCGCGGACCGGGAACCCGCTCCCGCCCCGGACCGGCGCCACAGGTCACGCGAGGACGGACCGCGCCCGGACGGGGAGCCGGAGCTCCCCGACGCCGTACTGGACGCGATCCAGGCCCTCGGGCGCCGCCTGTACGCGCGCCGGCGGGTCCGGCCCGTCTGCCTGCTGGACGCCCCGGACGCCCACGGCGCGGGCCACGCGCTCCTCGCCACGACGCTGCTCGACCTGCTGGACAGGCCCGCAACGACCGCCGCCGAACAGGCCGTGCTGCTCAAGGCGTTGCTCCGGATCCCCGCCACCGCGCACACCCGGCCCCGCGTCCACCGCCTGCTGCGCAGCCGAGACCCGCAGGTACGCAAGCACGTCATCGCCCTGCTGGCCCACGACACCTCGGGGACCGACGCGCGGGCCCTGTCGGCGACGCTGCTCCCGCTCACCGCGTCGCCCGACATCCGGACCGTACGGCAGGCGCTCCTGGCGCTCGGGGCGGCGCGGGCCGACTGGGCGGCCGAGCCGGTCGCCGCCTGCCTCGGCCACCCGAACATGAACATCCGGAAGACCGCCGCCGGGACCCTGGCCCACGCGGGCGGGCCGGAGGCCGTGCCGCACCTCCTGCGGCGGCTCGGCCGCGACGACAACCCGGGCCTGCGGGACGCGCTGAAGCGGGCGCTGCGGGCCGTGCTCGGTGAGGCGTACGCGGCCACCCTCCTTTCCGCCGCCGAGGAGAGCCGGGACGAGCGGGCCCGCCGGCTGCTGCTGGCGGGCCTCGACGGCATACCGTCGGTGCGTTCGGTGCTCGCCCTGCACACCCAGGGATCACCGGTCGCGCCCGCTCTGCTGACGCTCGTCGCCGACGGCCGTGTCCGCCTCTCCTCGGGCTCCGTCCATGACCTGGCGGAACCGCTGGCCGGGCTGGGGCTCCCGGTTCCACCGCACACCCCGGCCGGGCGGCCGGACGTGGCCGACCGGGAGGTGGAGGCGCTGGTGCGCGGCGGTTGGGACCCGTCGCTCGCCCTGCGCATCGCGCGCCGCCCCGAGCCGCCGGATTCCGCCCTGGCCCGCGAACTCACTTCGCTCCGCCTCCAGTTGAACCGCTGGCTCGCCCTCGCCGACAGCTCCGGACCGGCGGCGCTCCGGGCCCGCCTGCTGTGGTGCGCGCTGCGGCTGTGCCCGGCGCCGTGGTCGGCGGATGAGGTGGCGGTGCTCGGCCGGTACGCGGGGGTGGTGACCGACGCGTTCGAGGAGGCCGTGAGTGGAGGAGGGCCGGAGGAGCTGGCGGGGGAGCTGCTGGACGTCCTGGACGCGGTGGTCCCGGCGCTGTCCGCCGTGCGGCGGTTCACCGTCGTGGAGCAACTGCGCGCGCACCGGCGGGTGTTCCCCGCCTCTCCGGCCCTGACGCTCTCCCTGCTCCGACGGTGCGGAGCCGTGCTGGTCCGTGCCGACGTCGACCGGGCGCTCGCCGCCGCCCACCTGGGCCCCGATCCCTGGCGGACCGCACCGGGCGTGCTGCGCGAGGCCTTCGGCGTAACGGAGGGGGAAGCCACCGGGCTGTCCGCCGACGGGCATGGCGCGTTGCTGGAGGCGGTGTTGCGGGATGCGGTACGGACTCCCGGCGCGCTGGCGGAGTTCCGGCGCGGCGGCATCGACGGGGCCTTCAAGAGTGCACCCGGCGCTCGCCGCTCCCGGCAACTGCTGCACGCGCTCATCGACGCCTACCCGGCCGCCGGACCCGACGTACGCGCTCCGCTCCTCGACTGGATGACCGCGCTCCAGCCGCTCGACGCACCGCCGTGGACCGTCGCCGAGACCCGGTCGGCCCGAACTCCCCGCGTACAGGCCCGGGTTCGGCCAGGCGATCCGGACGGGCCGCACTCCGCCGCCAGGCAGCCTCGGCTCCTGGCCCTGCTGGAGGCCGACGACCCGGACGACCGGAACGCCGCCGCCCGGGCGCTCGGCGGACGGCCCGAGCCGGAGGTGGCGCTCGCCGTCGTCCGGGCGTACCTGCGCGGCCGCGTCGACCAGCTGCCCGACGCCGGGGTCGACTGCCTGGCCCGTACGCCGGCGGGCCTCGGAGTGGCGGAGCTGGGCGCCCAAGGGGTGCTGCCGGAAAGGGCGTTGAGCTGTGCGGGGCGCCTGCGCCCCTGGGCCCTGCCGCCGCTCGTCCCGATGCTGCTCGACCGGTGGCAGCACGGCCCGCCCGCCGTGCACACGGCCGCCCGTACGGTGCTGGACCGGGTTCCCGCCGACGTACTGGCGCACCTGCTGGGCCCGCGCGTCGAGGCGGGCGCCCACGGTCTCCTGGAGTTGCTGGCGGGCCGGCCCCTGCTGCGAACGCCCGAACTGGACCGCGTACGGCGCCGGTTGCGCGACGAGGGCCGCGATGCCCTGGCCGACCGCCTCGTCCTCGTGGCAGGCCCCCTGCGCGGGCCGGACGCCGAGGCCGAGGACGCCGCCGCGCTGGACGCCCTGCGCGCACCCGCCCCGGGCGCTCCGGCAGCGCGGGCCCACCTACCGGCCCTGCCGGAGCTGCTGGACCTGGCCCGCAGGGGGACGCCGGAACAGACCCGCCGCGCTCTCGGCCGCCTCGTCGAGGAGCACCCGCCGACACCGGGCGGCGAGCCGGACCCGGCCCTCGACGCCGTGATCGAGGAGCTGCTGCGCCACCCGCGAGCCGGGGTGCGCCTGCACGCCCACCGGGCCTCGCGCGCCCTCTTCGACCGGGCCGGCCACGCCCGGTCCACGGTGATCCTGCTCTCCGACCCGCTGCCGGACGTGGTGCGGATGGCGGTGAGGACCCTCGGCCGGGCCTCGTGGGAGCCCGCCCTGCCGGAGCTGGTCCGCCTCCTCCAGCACCCGAAGCCGGTCGTCCGCAGCGCCGCGCGGGAGGCGGTCGCCGGCTTCGGCCCGGCGGCCGCCCCGGCACTGCGCCGGGCGGCGGCCCACGCGCGCCCCGACCGGCGGTCGCTCTACACGGACCTCCTCTCCCAGGTGGCGGAGACCGGCAGGAGCACCTAGGGCGTGTCCGGCGGATCTTGACCGGGTCGGGGTGTCTCAGTCCCCGTCCTCCCGGGCCGCCGCCACCGCGACCTGGTGCAGCGTCCGTCCCGTACGGGCGGAGCGGGCGTGGTACGGGTCCGGTGAGCCGGGCCGGTCGCGCACGGCGAGGCGGTCGTTGGCCTTGATCAGCAGCCACGCCTCCTGGCCGCCGCTCTCCGGCTCGTCGCCCACCCGGAAGCGGGTGAGCGCGAACTCGCCGTGCAGTTTGGACCCGTGGAGCCAGAACGTGGCATGGCCGAGAGCGAGGGACTCCGCGAAGGGGACCGTGTCACCCTCCCCGTCGTGGCCGAGCGGCTCGTACGTGCCCTGGTCCCAGACGATCACCGTGCCGCTGCCTGACTCGCCCTGCGGGATGACCCCCTCGAACTCGCGGTACTCCAGAGGGTGGTCCTCCGTCTCGACGGCCAGACGCCGGTCGCTCGGATTCTCCGAGGGGCCGCGGGGGACCGCCCAGGACTTGAGTGCGCCGTCGACCTCCAGGCGGAAGTCGAAGTGCATGCGCCGCGCGTCATGGATCTGCACGACGAAATGAGGCCGCGGTACGCCGTCGAAACGGGGCCGCGGTACGCCGTCGTTCCGCATGCCGTGCTCCCTCCGCCCGCACCGCCCGGTCCCGCCGCGCTGTCCGGTGCAGCTCGGCCGCGCCGCCGGGTCGGTAACTCCTACTCTGCCGCTGCCCGGAGGGAACCGCACGGCGAGCCTCGCCGCGTTCAGTCGCATATGCCTTCGGCATGGTCCGTTCGCTCTCCGGTCTGGACCAGGTTATTGACGGCTCCTGCGGCACTCCCTTAAATCAAGAATTGAAATATGCACCCGAGGTGATCGCCCCAACCGTTCACCTCTCGGTGTCGATCTGTCATGCACATGTCCCCCCACGAAGCGAAGTGATGACCGTGCACCTCCCGCGCAACGCCGTACCCACCCGCTCCCGGCGCCGCCGCACCGCGCTCTACGCGGCCTCCCTGCTCTGCTGCTCGGCCCTCCTCGCCACCCTGCCCGGCGGAGCCTCCGCGGCCCCCGGATCCGCCCCCGGATCTGCCCCCGCCCCCGTCCCGGCGGCCGTCTCCTTCGAGGACAACTTCGACGGCCCGGCCGGCGCGGCGGTCGACGGCTCCAAGTGGCAGCTGGAGACCGGCGACAACGTCAACAACCACGAGCGGCAGTTCTACACCGGGGGCAACGACAACGCCGCCCTCGACGGCCAGGGCAACCTGGTGATCACCGCCCGCAAGGAGAACCCCGGCAACTACCAGTGCTGGTACGGAACCTGCGAGTACACCTCGGCCCGGCTCAACACGGCCGGCAAGTTCGCCGCCGCCTACGGACACGTCGAGGCCCGCGTCAAGGTCCCGCGCGGCCAGGGCATGTGGCCCGCGTTCTGGATGCTGGGCGACGACTTCGGCAACGTCGGCTGGCCGCAGAGCGGCGAGATCGACGTGATGGAGAACGTCGGCTTCGAACCCGGCACCGTCCACGGCACCCTGCACGGCCCCGGCTACTCCGGCGCCGACGGCATCGGTGCCGGCTACACGCTGCCGAACGGGGCCGCGTTCGCCGACGACTTCCACACCTTCGCCGTCGACTGGGCACCGGACTCCATCACCTGGTCCGTCGACGGCAACGTCTTCCAGCGGCGCACCCCCGCCGACCTGGGCGGCAAGGAGTGGGTGTTCAACAAGCCCTTCTTCCTCATCCTCAATCTCGCGGTCGGCGGCTACTGGCCCGGCGACCCCGACGGCTCCACCCCCTTCCCGTCGCAGCTCGTCGTCGACTACGTCCGCGTGACCACCAACGACTGACCGCCCGACGACTGTCGGCGGTCCGCACGGACGAGGGACGCGATCCGCCGGCTGCGGTGAACGCTGCGGTGAACGTTGCGGTGAACCAGGTGAATCAGCAGCCCCGGTGCCTGTGCGCGGGGTCCTCCACGCACAGGCACCGGCCCCCACCCCCCCCGCTCGACCCCCGACGGACGGAGACCCCATGACCGACACCCCGCCCCCGAGACCCGGAATCCTCGGGCGGCTCCGCAGGCTCCGCAGGCTCCACAGGCTCCGCCGGCTCGCCCTGCCGGGCCTGTCGCTCATCGCCATGGCCGCGTTCCTGAGCCCGGGCGCACCCGCGAACGCCGTCGAGATCGCCGCGGTCGGGCAGATCACCGGCATCGGCGGCAAGTGCGTCGACGTGGCCGGCGCCTCCTCGGCCAACGGCACCGCCGTCCAGCTCTACGACTGCAACGGCACGGGCGCTCAGCAGTGGGACGTCCGCTCCGACGGCACCGTCCGCGCCCTCGGCAAGTGCCTCGACGCCAAGGACGGGGCCACCGCCAACGGCACCCCCGTCCAGCTCTGGGACTGCAACGGCACCGCCGCCCAGCGATGGGGCATCTCCGCCGCCCGCGACATCGTCTCCGTCGCCGCCGACAAGTGCCTCGACGCCACCGGCAACAGCTCCGCCAACGGCACCCGCCTCCAGCTGTGGACCTGCACCGGCGCCGCCAACCAGAAGTGGACCGCCCCCGCGGGCGGCTCCGACCCTGACCCGGGCGGCCCCCCGATGGCCGTCGCGCCCTACCTCTACAACGGCTGGGGCAGCCCGCCCTCCCCGACGACCGTGATGAACGCGACCGGCGTCAAGTGGTTCACCCTCGCCTTCGTCCTCAGCAACGGCTACTGCAACCCCCAGTGGGACGGCGGCCGCCCGCTCACCGGCGGCGTCGACCAGCAGACGATCAACACCGTGCGGGCCGCCGGCGGTGACGTGATCCCGTCGTTCGGCGGCTGGAGCGGCAACAAGCTGGAGAGCTCCTGCGGCAGCGCCGGCGAACTCGCCGCCGCCTACCAGAAGGTGATCAACGCGTACGGGCTCAAGGCCATCGACATCGACATCGAGGCGGCCGCCTACGACTCCCCGACCGTCCAGCAGCGCACGGTCGATGCCCTGCGGACGATCCGCGCCAACAACCCGGGCATCAAGCTCTACATCACCTTCGGCACCGGCCAGAACGGCCCCGACAGCAGCCTCATCAACCGGGCCGCCCAGGCCGGACTCACCATCGACAGCTGGACGATCATGCCGTTCAACTTCGGCGGCAACGGCCAGAACATGGGCACGCTCAGCGTCCGCGCCGCCGAAGGCCTCAAGACGGCCGTCAAGAACGCTTACGGCTACAGCGACGACCAGGCCTACCGGCACACCGGCATCTCCTCGATGAACGGCACCACCGACGTCGGCGAGACCATCACCGTCGCCGACTTCCGCACGATCCTCGCCTACGCGCAGCAGCGGCACCTAACCCGGCTGACCTTCTGGTCCGTCAACCGCGACCGCCCCTGCACCGGCGGCGGCGCCGACACCTGCTCCGGTGTCGGCCAGCAGCCGTGGGACTTCACCAGGGTCCTCGCGCAGTACCGGGGCTGACCCTGGCCCGCCCCTTCCGAGGGCGGCTCACAGACGGTGGACGGCGGCAGAGGTGCTCCTGCCGCCGCCCACCCCTTCCACCTCCACGACGTGAGAAGCGGAATAGCATGATCCTCATGGAACAGCGCACACTCGGCAGGACCGGCCGTGACGTATCGGTCGTCGGACAGGGCACCTGGCAGCTCGGGGGCGACTGGGGAGAGGTCGAGGAGAGCGACGCCTTCGACGTCCTCGACGCGGCCGTCGACTCCGGCGTCACCCTCTTCGACACCGCGGACGTGTACGGGGACGGCCGCAGCGAACAGCTCATCGGCCGCTACCTGAAGAACCGCCCCGACGCGGACATCTTCGTCGCCACCAAGATGGGCCGCCGCGCGGACCAGCTCCCGGAGAACTACGTCCTGGACAACTTCCTTACCTGGAACGACCGTTCCCGCGCCAACCTCGGCACCGACACCCTCGACCTCGTACAGCTGCACTGCCCGCCCACCGCCGTCTACTCCTCCGACGCCGTCTACGACGCCCTGGACACCCTGGTCGACGAGCAGCGGATCGCGGCCTACGCGGTGAGCGTCGAGACCTGTGCCGAGGCGCTGACCGCCATCGCCCGCCCCGGCGTCGCGAGCGTGCAGATCATCCTCAACCCGTTCCGCCTCAAGCCCCTGGACGAGGTCCTTCCGGCGGCGGCAGCGGCGGGCGTCGGCATCATCGCGCGCGTCCCGCTCGCCTCCGGGCTGCTCTCCGGCAAGTACACCAAGGACACGGTCTTCGGCCCCGACGACCACCGTACGTACAACCGGCACGGCGAGGCGTTCGACCAGGGCGAGACGTTCTCCGGCATCGACTACACGACCGGGATCGAGGCCGCCGCCGAGTTCGCCGAACTGGCTCCCGAGGGCGCCACCCCCGCGCAGACCGCGCTGCGCTGGATCATCCAGCAGCCGGGCGTGACCAGCGTGATCCCCGGCGCACGCTCGGTGGAACAGGCCCGCGCCAACGCGGCCGCCGCCGCCCTGCCGCCGCTGCCCCGGTCCACGCTGGACGCCGTACGGGAGCTGTACGACCGCTCCATCCGCGCGGAGGTCCACGGCCGCTGGTGACCGGTGGTCAGGCGAGCGGGACTCAGTCGTCCTGCTCGTCGTCCTCTTCCTGATTCTGCTGCTGCTGCTGCCCCTGCCCCTGCTGCTGCCCCTGTTCTCCCGGCTGCTCCCCGCCGTCCTGGACCTCCTGCGAGGCCGGGCCGGAGGAGGGTCCGGGGGCCGGGGTGTCGGCCGAGCTGGAGTCCGGCGAGAACAGGATCATCCCCAGATAGACGGCCGCCAGGAACGTCGCCGTCCCCGCGATGGCGCTCGCCACCCTCGGACGCCGGCGAATCGCCTCCCGCGTACTGCGGCGGCGGGCCGGGGCCGACCGGGACGTGGTGGAGCGTCTTCGCCCCGTGGGCTGCGGCAGCCGGTACGTCGCAGGGCCCGCGGGGGCGGCCGGGGCCGACGGCGAAGGGGCGGGGGAGGGGGCGGCCCGGCGCGACGCGGGCTTCGGCATCGGGAGCGGCTCCGGACGGCCGCGCCAGGCGTCGGTACGGAACCAGTCGGAGACCTGCTGCGCCGTGGGCCGCTCCTCGGGCTTCTTGGCCAGCAGGCCCAGGAGGTACGAGTCGAACGCGGCCGAGATGTCCACACCGCGCTGCCGCAGCGGGACCGGCGGGGTGTCGACATGCTGGTACAGCGTGGCGGTCGCGGTGTCGGACTTGAACGGCGGCTGCCCGAGCAGCAGTTGGTAGACGACGCAACCCAGCGAGTACATGTCGGACGCGGAGTCCGCCGTACGTCCCAGAGCCCGCTCGGGCGCCAGATACAGGCTGGTGCCCACGATGTGGCCGGCCGTCGTCAGCGCTGTCGAGGGGTCGTCGACGAACTGGGCGATGCCGAAGTCGCCGATCTTCACCGAACCGTCCGCGTCCAGCATCAGGTTGCCCGGCTTGATGTCCCGGTGGACGATGCCCTGGCGGTGCGCGGCGGCGAGACCGGCGGCCGCCTCCCCGGCGATCCGCGCGACCTGCTCGGGATGGACGCGCTCCTGGGCGGCGAGCAGATCACCGAGGCTCTGCCCCTCGACCAGCTCCATCACCAGGAAGAAGCGGTCCTCCCAGGCCCCGAAGTCGAATACGGCCACCAGGTGCGGGTGGCTCAGCCGGGCGGCGGTCTGGGCCTCCAGCCGGAACCGGGCGGTCGACGAGGCGTCCGCCTGGTCCCCCAGCAGCAGCTTCACGGCCACGGCACGGCCCAGCACCTCGTCCGCGGCGCGCCACACCTCGCCCATACCGCCACGGCCGATGGGGGATATCAACCGGTACCGACCAGCTACCAGCACCTGTTCACCTAACTCGAATCGTGGCCCGCTCCGACTGCCGGTCCACCGCGCGGCTGCCTGCCCCCTGAGGGACCCTGCACGGCGGAGTGAACGACATGATCAGGATATCGGTCCGCGGAGCCGCCGGTGTCCCGACGGCCCTCCGCCGAGGCGCGGCTGACGGCCCGGCACGTTCAGGAGCGGCCGCCCGGCCGGGCCTCGCCCCGCAGCCAGCCGTACGCGGCCTCCGCCCTGAAAGCCGACTGCCCGCCCGCGAACAGCAGATCGGCGGCCTTGAACGCCGGGTCGGAGGCGGTCGCGGGCACATACGGGACGGCGATGCACCGCATCCCCGCCGCGTGCGCGGCCGCGGCCCCCGGCGGCGCGTCCTCCAACACCACACAGTCGGCCGGTTCCGCCCCCATCCGCCGGGCCGTCTCCAGGAACACGTCGGGCTCCGGCTTCCCGTGCGCGACCTCCTCGGCGGAGACGTACAGCGGGATGTACGCCTCCAGCCCCGTGACCGCGAGCACCGCCCCGATCGCGGCCCTGGAGGAACCGGAGGCCACCGCCATCGGCACCCCGGCGGCGTGCAGGAGCTCCACGAAGGCCCGCATCTGCCCGAACACCTCGGTGGACGCCCCCGCCAGCTCCAGGTAGAGCGCGTTCTTCCCGGCGAGCAGCTCGTCGACCGGGGCGTCGATCCCGTACTCGGCCCGCAGGGCGGTCAGGGTCTCCCGGGTGCCGATCCCGATGAAACGGGTGTGGTCCTCCCAGCTGAAGTCGCTCACCCCGTACCGGGCGAGGAGCCGGCGCCCCGCCTCGTAGTAGTTCGGTTCGCTGTCCACCAGCGTGCCGTCGAGGTCGAAGATCACATGGAGGCCGGGTCGCGGAATCATGGCCTCCAGCATGCCGCAACGAACCCGGCCTTCAGCCTGCCGCAACGGACCCGCCGCGGGCGCGGGCGCCCGGGCCGCCTCAGCCGGTCTGGCCGGCCGCCACCCGCCCCACGGACTCGACCAGCGGCAGCACCCGGTGCGCCACCCGCTCGCGCAGCGCCACGTCCGTCCGGGTCCTGACCACGCCCGGCAGCTGGATCAGCCGCTGGATCACGTCCTCCAGATGCCCGTTGTCCCGGGCCACGACCCGGGTCAGCAGATCCCCGCCTCCCGTGGTCGAGAACGCCTCGATGATCTCGGGAACGGCCGCCAGCGCGTCACCCACCTCGACCAGGTGCCCCTGGGTGACCTCCAGGTGGACGAAGGCGAGGACGGGGTGGCCGAGGGCGGCGGGGGAGAGGGCCGGCCCGGTACCGGTGATGACCCCGTCCCGCTCCAGCCGGTCCAGCCGGGCCTGGAGGGTGCCACGGGCCACCCCGAGGATGCGCGCGTACTCCCGCACGCTGGTACGCGGCTGCTCGATCAGCAGGCGCAGGATCCGGGTGTCGAGAGCGTCCACGGCCATGATCCGCCGGCCTCCTTCTGGTGCGGTGGTCCGTTGGCCTCCTCCTGGCCCACAGATCCCGTGAAGAACTATGCCATTGGTCCAGGAGATTCGCTCTCGTTTGATCCGTAGGCCTCCAGGATGCTCTGATGGTCCTGTCGATGGCGCCGCGGACTTCCGTGGCGCCTTTTTCATGCCGAGCGCGCGGGGCCCACGGGAGACGCGGAAGGGGAGCAGTGTGCTGAAGAGGGTGTTCGTGGCACCGGACCCGGGGAGGGTGCGGCTGCGGTTCGCGAGCCGGGCCGTCATCGGGATCGGGGTCGCGGTCGCGCTGTGCGGGCTCGTCGGGCACTCGCTCGTCGCCGCCATCACCGGCGGTCTCGCGGCGCTGCTGGCCCTCTTCACGGTCACGGACGCCACGGTGCGGCAGCAGGCCGTCACGACCGCGCTGCTTCCCGTCGCCGGGCTCCCGGTCCTCGCCGTCGCCGCCGTGCTGCACGCCCAGCCCGTCGCCCGCGACCTGGTCTTCCTCGCCGTCATGGGAGCGGGCGTCTACGCCCGGCGCTGGGGGCCGCGCGGCCACGCGCTGGGCGTCTTCGCCTTCATGACCTTCTTCGCCGCCCAGTTCCTGCACACGGTGCCGGGGCAGCTGCCCGAGCTGTACGCCGCCGTCCTGCTGTCCCTCGCCGTCTCCTCCACCGTCCGCTTCGGCTTCTGGTGCTACGAGCGACGGCTGCCCGCCGTGGCCGTGCCCGCCCCTCCGGAGGGCCGCGGACTGGCCCGCATCACCACCCGGCAGGCGGTCCAGGCCACCCTGGGCGGCGCCTTCGCGCTGGGCCTCGGGCAGGTGCTCTCCGACCAGCGCTGGTACTGGGCGGTCGGCGCCACCTGGTGGGTCTTCGTCAACACCACCTCGCGCGGCGAGACCCTCGTACGCGGCTTCCGCCGGGTCCTGGGGACCGTGATCGGTATCGCCGCCGGCTTCTTCGTCGCCATCCCGCTGGAGGGCGCCGGGGCGCCGACCGCCGCCATCGTCGCGGTCTGCGTCTTCGGGATCTTCTACACGGCGGCGGTCTCGTACAGCTGGATGATGTTCTTCGTGACCGTCATGGTCGGCGTGCTCTACGGGGTCCTGGGCGTCCTGGACGCCTCCCTGCTCTGGCTGCGGGTCGCGGAGACGGCCGTCGGCGCGCTCGGTGCGGTGCTCGCCGTGCTGGTGGTCCTGCCCGTCACGACCCACGCCATCACCGACGCGTGGATCCGCAAGGCCCTGCGGTGCGTCCACGCCTGCGCGGCCGAGGCCGCCGAGCGTCTCGCCGGCTCCCTGAGCGCCGACCCCGGTCCCCGGGTCGCCGAGCTGGAGGTGCTGCTCGGCCGGGTCCGGCTCTCGCTCGCGCCGCTGGTGCACCCCCTGAGCCCGCTGAAGGCCCGTAAGACGCGGGCGCGGCAGGTGCTCGCCCTGCTGGACGACTGCGTACGGGAGGTGCGCGGCCTGGCCTCCATCGCCGCGGACCCGGCCGCCTCGCACGACGCCCGGCTCTCGGCCGCCTGCTCCCGGGTGGAGGAGGCGGTGGAGGAGCTGCTGCGCCAGGAGAGCCGGGAGGAGCGGGGAGCCGTGCGCGCGGGCGTGCAGTCCGGCGCCGCCGTGGATCACCCCGCCCTGGCCCATCTGCACGGCCTGGAGCGGGCACTGGCCGACCTCGCCACTCCGCTGCACAGCCCGCCCCGGGCCCCGATCGCCGCCTGAGCCCACCCCTTTCCCGTCGCCCTCCGGATTGGTCCAGACCTGAGGCGGTGTGCCTGCTACCGTCGGCCGGAAGATCACGGCGACGGTGAAGTGGGGTAGTGCGATGGGCGGCAGCAGCACCGGGCGGGCATTCATGGGGTCGTTCACCTCGGCGGGCGGCCTCGGCGTCACCGTCGCGGAGGTGGACCGGAACACCGGAGCACTGACCGTGCTCGGGTCCTCGGACGCCCTGCCCGACCCCTCGTTCCTCGCGCTCGGACCGGGCGGAGAGGTCCTGTACGCCGTCGGCGAGAGCGCCCCGGGCTCGGCGGCCGCCTTCGACGTCAGCGGCGACGTACCGGCCCTCCTGGGCCCTGTACGGCCGGTCGACGCCGACGGCCCCACCCACCTCGCGCTCGCCGCGGGCCACCTGGTCACCGCCAACTACGGATCCGGCAGCGTCACCGCCCTGCCCGTGCTCGCCGACGGAACGCTCGGCGAGGTCTCCTCGGTCGTCCGGCACGAGGGCAGCGGCCCCGACAGCGAACGCCAGGAGGGCCCGCACGCCCACCAGGTGCTGCCCGACCCCTCCGGCCGCTGGGTGGTCGGCGTGGACCTCGGCACCGACTCCGTACGGGTCGGCGCCCTGGACCCCGCCACCGGCGCCCTGGAGCCGCACGGCGAGACGTCGCTGCGCCCGGGCACCGGACCGCGCCACCTGGCCTTCCACCCCTCGGGCCGCTACGCCTACGTCCTGAACGAGCTGGTGACGACCCTCACCGTCTGCCGCTGGGACGCCGAGGCGGGCCGTCTGGAGCCACTGGGGGAGGTTCCGGTACTGCCCGACTCCGAGCCCGCGGGCGACCCCGACGGCTCCGTACGGGCCTACCCGTCCGAGGTGGTCGTCGCGCACGACGGGCGCTTCCTGTGGACCGCCAACCGGGGCCACGACAGCATCTCGGTCCTGACCCTCGACGAGACCGGCGAGAAGGCCGCCCTGGTGGCCACCGTCGGCTGCGGCGGCCACTGGCCCCGCGACCTCACCCTCGACCCGAGCGGTCAGTGGCTGTACGCCGCGAACGAGCGCTCCGGGAACGTCAGCTGGTTCGCCGTGGACGCGGAGACGGGCGTCCCGCAGCACGCGGGCTCCGTCGAGGTCCCGGCGGTCTCCTGCGTCGTCCTCGGCTGACCCGGCGGCGTACAGACAGCCGGAAAGCCGGAAAGCCGCGGCCCGGACCGGTCGGACCTTCAGGGGTCCTCCGGTCCGGGCCGCGGCTTTCCGTGCGTCCGTGCCGCTTCCGTCGACCCGGGTCAGTGCGCCTGGGCGCCCTGCGGGGTCGCGGGCGTGATGCCCAGCGCCGTGGCGTACAGCGACAGCACGAGCTTGCCGATCGCCGGGTAGGCACCCAGCGGCTCGGCGGTCGCGCAGCCGGCCTCCTTGGCGGCGGCGTCCAGCAGGCCGGGGTCGACCTCCGGGCCCACCAGGTACGGCGCCAGCGCGAGCTGCGCCGAGCCGGAGCCCTGGAGCTGCTGCGCGATCGAGGCGACCGACCCCTCCACGTCCAGCGCGGCGGCCATCACCGGCACGGCGAGCCGGGCGGCCAGCAGCATGCCGGTGATCCCGGCGGCCTGCACGGCCTCCTCGCCGCCCACCGTGGCCAGCACGATGCCGTCGGCGGCGGTGGCGACCGTGAACAGCCTGGCGCGGTCGGCCCGCGCCAGCCCGGCCTCCGAGAGCCGGACGTGCAGGGCCTCGGCGAGCAGCGGATGCGGACCGAGCACGTCGGTCAGCTCCACCTGCGTACCGCTGTCCATCACGGCCTGCCGTATCCGCCGGATCAGCGCGCTGTCGGGACCCGCGAGCAGCGGGACCACGACGGCGGACGGACCGGCGGGCTCGGTGGCCTCGCGGCCGACGGCGACGGCCTGCTCGTAGCGCTGGACGCGCTCGGCGGCGGAGTGGGCGAGAACGGTGGCCAGAGTCGGGTACTCGGCATCGTCACCGTCGAGATAGCCGATCCGGGCGTTGAGGCCGGGCAGCTCGGAACGGGCGATGCTGATCACCTCTTCGGCCAGACTGCGCGTGGCCGAGGAGGGGGTACCGGGAACGGCGAGAACGAGCGCGGCAGCGCCCTCAGGTGCGACCACGGGCTCCGGGCGGCGGTGCCGTCCGGACTGGCGAGGTCGCGGCATTCGTACAGGCAGGCCGGAAGCGGGCCCAGTGGGGGTGCTCATGGCGCCGCATGCTACTGGTTTTGGATGCTCCTCTGTTCGGGGAGGGTCCGGTCGAGCGTTAACTATCCGCTTATGTCCGATGAGTGGCGTACCGGTGAAGTGTCCGTGTCTGTCGGGCTGTCCACCGCCCCGCTCACCGGCCCGTCCGCCGGTACGTCGTCGCTTTTCGGATCCCCGTTCCGTACCTCCGCCTCCACGCCTCCGGAAGGTCCTGAGGGTCCGTCCCCGGCCGGGACGAACAGCATCGTCGGGTGGTGCGGCAGCCGCAGATCGTCCAGGGCCAGAGCGCGCGCGATCCGGAGTGCGCCGGTCAGCGGATCGCCCGTCCCGGTGGTCACGCGGGCCTGCGGAACCAGCCGCGCCAGCTCCTCGCGCACCGGTCCGAGCAGAGGCTCGCCCATCCGGAACAGCCCGCCCGTCAGGGCCACTTCGCAGGCGCCGTCGGCCTCGGGGTCGGCCGTCGGACAGACGGCCGCCGCCGCTTCGGCGATATGCGCGGCCGCCTCCCGCAGAATGCCCGCCGCGACCTCGTCCGCTCCGGCGCACGCCGCCACCTCGGGGGCGAACGAGGCGAGCACGGCCGGGCGGTCGGAGCGCGGGTAGAGCAGCCCCGGCAGAGCCTCGGCGGGTCCGAACACGGCGTGCAGCCGGGCCAGCAGAGCCGGGGAGCCGCCGCGCCGCCCGTCGTGGGCGCGCATCGCCGCGTCGAGTCCCGCCCGGCCGATCCACGCACCGCCGCCGCTGTCACCCAGAAGATGACCCCAGCCGTCGGCCCGGTGCCACCCCGTGAGGTCCGTGCCGAGGGCGATCATGCCCGTGCCGCCCGCGACGACCGCCCCGGGGCGCTGTCCCACCGCGCCCGCGTAGGCCGTCACCGCGTCGGCTGCCAGCGCCATCCGACGTACGCCCAGCGCTTCCGCGAGCGCACCGGGCAGCTCCGCCCGCAACCGCCCGCCGAGCGTGGCCATTCCGGCGGCCCCGATCGCGAACGCGGCGACCTGCCCGGGGGAGACCTGCCCGGAGGAGTCGGCCGTGCCGCCGGCACTGGCCCGCCCCAGCAACTCCGCCGCCGCGGGCAGCAGTTGTTCCAGCAGATGGGCCGCGTCGATCCCCCCGGCCCCCGTCCGCACCGGCTCGGCGCAGACAGCCGTGAACAGCGGCCCGTCCGTGTCCACCCGGCCGAGCGCCACCCGCAGCCCCGACCCGCCGGAGTCGACCCCGAGGACATACGCCTCCGGGGTGGGTGCGGGGGACGGGGCGTCGGTCACGGCAGACGCCAGTCGACCGGCTGCGCCCCCTGGCGCTCCAGCAGTTCGTTGACCCGGCTGAACGGCCGCGAGCCGAAGAACCCGCGGTCGGCCGACATGGGCGAGGGGTGCGAGGACTCGATCGCGGGGAAGTCGCCCAGCTGCGGGCGGAGGTTACGGGCGTCCCGCCCCCACAGGACCGACACCAGCGGCGTGCCCCGGGCCACCAGCGCCTTGATCGCCTGCTCGGTCACCTCTTCCCAGCCCTTGCCCCGGTGCGCGGCGGGCCGCCGGGGCGCGGTGGTCAGCGCCCTGTTCAGCAGCAGCACCCCCTGCCGGGTCCACGGCGTGAGGTCGCCGTTGGACGGTCGCGGCAGGCCGAGGTCCGCGTGCAGCTCCCGGAAGATGTTCTCCAGGCTGCCCGGCAGCGGCCGGACATCGGGCGCCACGGCGAAGCTCAGCCCGATCGCGTGCCCCGGCGTCGGATACGGATCCTGGCCGACGACGAGGACCCGCACCTCCTCGAACGGCTGCTGGAACGCCCGCAGTACGTTGGCCCCGGAGGGCAGATACGTACGGCCCGCGGCGATCTCCGCGCGGAGGAAGTCGCCCATAGCGGCGATGCGTTCGGCGACGGGTTCGAGGGCGTCGGCCCACCCCGGCTCGATGATCTCTTTCAACGGTCGTGCTGCCACGCGCCGCACTCTACTGGTGATACGACCACTCCGATCAACTGCCGTCAGGCGGAGGCCCCCCGCCCCGCCGCTCAGCCGAGAGCCACCGCCCGGACGCAGAGCACGTCCGGCAGATGCGAGGCGAGCTGCTGCCAGCTGTCGCCGTCGTCCGCGCTCGCGTACAACTCGCCGTTGCGGTTGCCGAAGTAGATCCCGGCGGGATCCGCGTCGTCCGTGCAGAGCGCGTCGCGCAGCACCGTGCCGTAGTGCTCCCCGCCCGGCAGCCCCACCGTCAGCGGCTCCCAGGTGCGCCCCGCGTCGGTCGTCCGGAAGACCCGGCAGCGGTGCTCCGCCGGGACCCGGTCGGCGTCGGCGTTGATCGGGAAGACGTACGCCGTGTCGCCGCGGTGCGGGTGCGCCACGGCGGCGAACCCGAAGTCGGAGGGCAGGCCCGCGCCGATGTCGCTCCAGCTGTCGCCCGCGTCGTCGCTGCGGAAGACACCCCAGTGGTTCTGGAGGTAGAGCCGGTCCGGATCGGCCGCGTCCCGGGTGACCTTGTGGACGCACTGGCCGAACTCCGGGTCCGGATCCGGCAGGAAGACCGCCGAGACGCCCTTGTTCGCCGGCTCCCAGCTCTCTCCGCCGTCCTTCGTCCGGAACACGCCCGCCGTCGAGACCGCGACCGTCACCGCACGCGGGTCCCGGCGGTCGGTGAGGATGGTGTGCAGCCCCTCCCCGCCGCCGCCCGGCTCCCACTTGGAGCGCGTCGGGTGCTCCCAGAGCGGGCGGACCAGCTCGAAGGACTCGCCCCGGTCCTCGGAGCGGAACAGGGCGGCCGGCTCGGTGCCCGCGTAGACCACGTCCGGGGCCTCGGGGCCGGCCGGCTGCAACTGCCAGACCCGCTCCAGCGACGCCCCGGTGAACTCGGGGAACTTCACCGCCGGACGCTGCGGCTCGACCCAGCTCTCGCCCAGGTCGTCGGAGTGGAAGACGGACGGCCCCCAGTGCGCGCTGTCACCACCCGCCAGCAGCCGGGGCGTGGTCCCACGGGTGTCGATGGCCACCGAATAGATCGCCTGCGCGTTGAAGTGCGGCCCCTCGATCTTCCAGTTCCCCTCGCGCCTGCGGCCGATGAAGAGACCTTTGCGGGTGCCCACGGTGAGGAATACGTCGGTCATGGTGGAGACCTCCCGATCACGTCGTTGTACCGGATGTGAGCCAGTCTGCACCCGACCACTGACAGTGGCCCGTGGACGCTCCCGGCGCGCCCGGTGGCCGGCCCTCGTACGTACCTCGCGGCGACGGCTCCCTTGACCGCCGTCCGGCGGCGGACCTAGCGTTGGCGCAGCGTAGAAAGCGCTTGCAGTCCCCTGGCGAGCCCCGAGACCCTGGAGCACCCGTGGTGACCTTCGACGGACTGCCCGGCGCCGTCGCCGTCTCTCACCTGACCGTCTACGACTGGCCCGCCGCCGACGGCCTGCGCGGCGGCACCCCGCACCTGCACCTCACCTGCTCCGAGGGGTACGTGGTGATCGGCGGCACCGGCTCCGTACAGACCCTCACCGCCACCGGATTCCGGCAGACGCCCCTGGCGCCCGGGGCGCTCGTCTGGTTCACCCCGGGCACCATCCACCGGCTGGTCAACGAGGACGGGCTGCGCGTCGTCGTGCTCATGCAGAACAGCGGGCTGCCCGAGGCCGGCGACGCCGTCCTCACGCTTCCGCCCGCCCTCCTCGCCGGCCCGGACGTCTACGGCGCCGCCGTGGCGCTGCCCCCGGACGGTACGGAGGCCGAGCGGGAGCACGCGGCCCGCGCCCGGCGCGACCTCGCGGTGGAGGGGTTCCTCGCCCTGCGCGAGGCGGCGGACGCGGGCGACCCGGAGCCCCTCGCCGCGTTCCACCGCGCCGCCGCCGCGCTCGTCCGGCCCCGGGTGGGGGAGTGGCGCGCCCGCTGGGAGCAGGGTGCCGCCGTGGCCGCCGCCGCGACCGCCGCCCAGCTCGACGCGCTGGGGCGCGGCGCCGGGGACCATCTGGCGGAGGCACGGGTGCACGGGCAAAGGCCGGTGGAGCGGGGGCGGTTCGGGATGTGCGGCCGCCTGGACGTCTACCGGGTCTGAGCGGCGGCCGGCGCGGGGACCCGCGGGCAGGTCAGCAGCCGCGTGGTGCTGCCGTCGTCCTCCTGGATGTCCCTGACGTGGACGAAGCCGATCCGGCCCAGCACGGCCAGCGAGGCGGCGTTCTCGGCGGCCACGGTCGCGTGCACCTCCGCCAGTCCGAGGGTGTCGAACCCGTGCCCGACGAGAGCGAGCGCCAGCTCCGTACCGAGGCCACGGCCCCAGACTCCGGGGGCGAGCGCGTAGATGATCTCGTGCCCGCCGGAGGCTTCGGTCGGCTTGATCTCGGCGTGCCCCACGAGCTCGCCGCCGACCTTGACCGCCCAGACCTCGAAACGGTTCTCGGCGTAGACCTTGGTGAAGATCCGGCCGAAGAGCGCCCGGTCCTCGGCCTCCGTGGACGGCCCGTCGCCCATCCACCGGGAGACCGAGGCGTCCTGGAACAGGGCGACGAACTCCTCCTCGTCGGCGGGCGTGTACGGGGTGAGCAACAGGCGGTCGGTGCGTAGCAAAGGATTCACAGGGGGTGAAGCTACGGGCGGCCGGAGTCCCGGCACAACCGAATTCCGCTGGTCAGCGATGCGCGGCTCAGCTGAGATGCTGGAGCGGCACACACCACAGCGGCACACACCACAGCGGCACACACCACAGCGGCAGGCACCGCACGACCGGGCACGAGGAGCAGACGATGCGCAGCGGGATCATGGACGCCGACGGTCACGACGTGCCGGTGGCGGTGGCCCCGGGGGAGGCCGGACCCGATCCCCGTGTCTCCGTGACGCTGACGCCCCCGGCGGGCGAGCTGCGCTGGTCGTGCACCCCGGCCGCGGCCCGGGAGCTGGCGGCCGCGCTGGTCCGGGCGGCCGAGGAGACCGAGAACGCGTCCGACGAGGGGCCGGTCACGGTCCCGGCGGGCGAGCTGCGCCGCGGTGACGTACGGGACGGTGACCGTTCCATGACCGTGGACGGCGTACGGACCGACGGCTCCACGGCCCACGTCACCTGGAGGTCCGGCGCGGGCCGTACCTGGAACCAGAGTTACGACGTCAACACGGCGATCACCCTCAGGCGCCGGGTGCCCGGCGACCGCTGAAGCCTCCGCCCGCAGGTCCGGCCGCCGTCCGGCCCCCCCATCCTGCCGCCAGGAACAGCCACTTCGGTCTCCGGACCGCCCTCCGCCTCGCTAGGCTGGCCGTGATGTTCACCGACCAGGGACCCACCCTTCGCGAACTGGCCGTCCAGGCGCTCTCGTCGACCGAGCGCGGCTACGACCTCCTCGCCCCGAAGTTCGACCACACGCCCTACCGGACCCCGGACCGGGTCCTCGACAGCGTCACCCGGGCGCTGGAGCCGCTCGGCCCCTTCGGCACCGGCCTCGACGTCTGCTGCGGGACCGGCGCGGGCGTGGGCGTGCTGCGGCAGGTGTGCCGGGAGCGGGTCGCCGGGGTCGACTTCAGCGCGGGCATGCTCGCCGAGGCCCGCACGGCGCTCCCGCCGCTGGACGGTGGACCGGCGGTCGACTGGGTACGGGCCGACGCCCTCGCGCTCCCCTTCGCCCCGGCCTTCGATCTGGCCCTGAGCATCGGCGCGTTCGGCCATTTCCTCCCTGCGGACCGCTTCGGGCTCTTCGCCGAGGTGTACGGGTCGCTCCGGCCGGGCGGCCGCTTCGTCTTCCCGATCGGCGCCCCGCCCGCCGTGGGGTCGCGCGCCTACTGGTCGCTCCTCGGCTTCGACGCGGCGATGCGGGTGCGCAACGCCCTGTGGCGCCCGAAGTTCATCATGTACTACCGCACGTTCCGGCTCTCCGACGTGCTCGACGACCTGACCGACGCCGGATTCAGTGTGCGGCTGATGGCCCTGACCGACCTGGGGCAGCGCCCCGACGGCTCCCCGCGCGCCCGCCTGGTGGTGGCGACCCGGGAGTGACGCGGGCGACCCGGTGCCAGGCACTCACCCCTCCTCGCCCCGCGCCGCCGCCAGCAGCCCCTGCCAGTCGGGGATCTTCACCGGCCCCCGCCCCAGCGAACGCCCCAGGGCCGCCTCCGCGCGCTCGATCGACAGCCAGCCGTCCCACTCCACCGGCCGCAGCCCCCACGCCCGCAGCACGGCCAGCGGGTCCTCCGCGGCCGGCCGGCGGGCGAGCAGCGGCGCGTCCTCGATCAGCGAGGCGACGGTCTCCTTGGCGCAGGACCGGTTGGAACCGATCACCCCGGTCGGCCCCCGCTTGATCCACCCCGCCACGTATTCCCCGGGTGAGGGCACCCCGTCCCGCAGGACCCGCCCCGCCGCGTGCGGCACCGTCCCGCGCACCGGGTCGAAGGGCAGGCCGGGCAGCTCCACCCCGCGGTAGCCGACGGCCCGCAGCACGAGCTGGGCCTCGACGTCCTCGTACGCACCGGTGTCCTGGACGCCCCCGGCACCGTCCGGAGCCGTACGCGCGAACCGCACCCCCGCCACCCGCCCGCCGCGCTCCAGCAGCTCCACCGGCCGCAGGAAGAACCGCAGCCGGATCCGGCGTGCGGCATCGGCCGCCGCGGGCTCACCCCGCGCCGACCAGCCGCGCAGCACGTCCAGGTTCCGCCGCACGACCGCGGGCAGCGGCAGCCCCTCCTGGGCCGCGTACGCCGGGTCCATGGCCAGCTCCGCCGGGTCGACGACGACCCGCGCCCCGGGCAGCGCCCCCAGCTCCCGCAGCTCCTTGGTGGTGAACCGGGCCTGGGAGGGGCCGCGCCTCCCCGCGATGTGCACCTCGCGCACCCGGCTGCCGGCGAGCGCCCCGAGCGCGGCCCTCGGCACATCGGTGGCGCGCAGTTCGTCCGCGCCGCGCGCCAGGATCCGGGCCACGTCGACCGCCACGTTGCCGACCCCGATCACCACGGCCGAGCGGGCTTCCAGCGTGAAGCCGTCGGGGGCGATGTCCGGGTGGGCGCTGTACCAGGAGACGAACCGGGTGGCGGACCAGCTCCCCGGCAGATCCTCGCCCGGCACCGCCAGCGGGCGGTCGGCGGCGGCCCCGACGCAGTAGACGACCGCGTGGTACAGCTCCGCCAGACGGGCCGGGGGGACGCCGTCCGCCCCGCCGATCTGCACATGGCCGACGAAGGTGACCCGCTCGTCCTCCAGGACCGCCCGTAGGCTGTTCTGGAGCGACTTGATCTTCTCGTGGTCGGGGGCGACCCCGTACCGCACCAGGCCGTACGGGGTGGGCAGCCGGTCCAGGACGTGTACGCGGACCTCGGGCACGAGCGACCGGTTCAGCAGGGCCTGGGCGGTGTAGACCCCGCTGGGACCGGAACCGACGACGGCGACACGGAGCACGGCGCACCTCTTCCCGGAGGGTGCTTTCCAGCATCGCACCGACGGCCGGAACACGGGAGGTCCGCGGCCGGGTGACCCGGACCGCACCGAGCCGTACCGGACCGGACCGGACCGGACCGCTCCGGACCGCGGCGCGTCGCTCACGTCATCAGCGTGCGCATCCGGTTGATCTCCACCGTCTGCTGGGCGGCGACATCGCTCGCCATCTCTTCGACGAACACGTCATTCCCCTCGGAGAGCGCCTCCGTGGCCATGGTGATCGCCCCTTGGTGGTGGGTGATCATCAGCTCCAGGAAGAGCTGGTCGAAGGCCTTGCCCTTCGCCGCGCGCAACTCCTTCAGCTGCGCTTCGGTGGCCATACCGGGCATCCCGGCATGGTCGTGGGGCTGTTTGCGGTCCTCGCCACCGTTCCTTTTCAGCCAACCTTCCATGGCGCCGATCTCCGGTTTCTGGCCTGCGGATATGCGCTCGGCCAGCCGCTTCACGGCTGCGGCGGAGGCTCGTTCCGGGGCGAGTTCGGTCATCACGAGGGCCTGGGAGTGGTGCTTGATCATCATCTGTGCATAGCGGAAGTCGGCGGAGTTCGCGGTGTCCCTGCTCGCCTCCTTCGCCGCCTCCTCGGCAGTGAGCGTCCGGGCGGGCTCGCCCGGTCTGCCGGGGGCCACCACCCCCGGACCTGCGTCCTTGCCCGAGGCCGGCTTCGTGTCGCCGCCGTCGCCGTCGCAGCCGCCCAGGGTGAGAGCGGCGGCGATCACCGCTGCCGCGAGGACGGTTGCGCGCGGACGGGCGGACGGACGGTGGATCAACACGGGGACCTCCTGTGCCACATGGGTGTGATGCAGACCGTTCCTAGCACGCTTCCGCGGGCCCGAAGATCAAAAACTTCATTACGTCTCTGTTGCCATCTGTTGATGTGTACATGGGAGGGACGATACTGCCGGGGTCCGTGAACCGTTCGAACCCCGAACGGATACAAGGGAGGACGCAGTGATCTCGTTGCACACCACCCGCGTGCGGCGCAGACGTCTGGGCGTGGCAGCAGCCGCGGCCGGGCTCTTCGCCGCGCTGCTGACGGCCGCACCCGCAGCGGCGACGCCCGACCCGGGCGACGCCCCGGTCGGCCGCGGCTCCGTGACCACCAGTCAGCAGGCCGAGGCCCGCGCCGCCATCCGCGGCGGTGACATACCCGGCGTGGACGAGATCGTCCACAGCTCGAACATCAAGCACCTGACGAGCGTCCCGAAGGGCGCCCTGAAGGGCACCAACACCGACCTCGCGTTCCAGGGCAAGTACGCCTACGTCGGCAACTACGACGGCTTCGTCATCTACGACATCAGCAACCCGAAGAAGCCGAAGACGGTCTCCGAGGTCCTCTGCCCGGGCGCGCAGAACGACATCTCGGTCTCCGGGAACCTGCTGTTCCTGTCCACCGACTCCTCGCGCAGCGACGACTCCTGCTCCAGCACCACCCAGCCCGCCACGGAGAAGTCCTCCTGGGAGGGCATGAAGATCTTCGACATCAGCAACAAGCGCAACCCCCGGTACATCGCGGCTGTCGAGACCGCCTGCGGCTCGCACACCCACACCCTCGTGCCGGACGGCAAGAAGAACATCTACATCTACGTCTCCTCGTACTCGCCGAACGAGACGTTCCCCGACTGCCAGCCGCCGCACGACGGCATCTCCATCATCAAGGTTCCGGTCAAGAAGCCGCAGAAGGCCAAGATCGTGGACTTCCCGGTGCTTTTCCCGGACGGCGGCAACCCGGGAGCGCCCACGAACCCGGGCGTCTTCAAGACGTCGGGCTGCCACGACATCACGGTCCTGCCCTCCCAGGACCTGGCCGCCGGTGCCTGCATGGGTGACGGCATCCTGTTGTCCATCAAGGACCCGGCGCGCCCGAAGGTCATCGACCGGGTCCAGGACAACGTGAACTTCGCGTTCTGGCACTCGGCCACCTTCAACCAGGGCGCGAACAAGGTCGTCTTCACCGACGAGCTCGGCGGCGGCGGCGCGGCGACCTGCAACGAGGAGATCGGCCCCAAGCGGGGTGCCGACGGCATCTACGACATCGTGGGCAAGGGCGACCAGCGCAAGCTGGTCTTCCGCAGCTACTTCAAGATCGACCGCCACCAGGCCGACGTCGAGGTCTGCGTCGCCCACAACGGCTCGATCATCCCGGTGAAGGGCAAGGACCTGATGGTCCAGGCCTGGTACCAGGGCGGCATCTCCGTCTGGGACTTCACCGACTCGGCCAAGCCGAAGGAGATCGCCTTCTTCGAGCGCGGCCCGGTGACGCTCGACCAGGTCACCACGGCAGGCCCCTGGTCGGCGTACTACTACAACGGCCACATCTACTCCAGCGACATCGCCAAGGGCTTCGACGTGCTGAAGCTGACGGACAAGCGCACCGACCCGGCGGCCAAGGTCAAGCTGGACGAGCTCAACGTGCAGACGCAGCCGGACTACTTCGCCCGCTGACCCGTCGGCAGGAGGAGTCCTCCGGTTCGTCCCGCACTCACAGCGCCGGCGTGCGCCGGGCGGTTCTTCCCGCCCGGCGCACGCCGGCCCCGCGCGTGGATGGGATGCGCGGGGCCGCGGGCGCCGCAGATTATTCATTGACCGATGAGCCGGGCCGGGACATGCTGTATGCCGCGCCTGGATCCGGCGACGCGGGGGATCGCCGGAGTCAGGTGTGTTTCCCGGGGGAGCGGCTCCGGTCCCGGGCTCAGACGGCGGTACGGGCGTTGCCGCCGGTCGCGGCGGCCCACTCCACGAGCAGACGCTGGTACTCCGCCTCGTCCTGCGGGGACAGGTAGCCGCCCGAGCGCTGCCACAGGCCGCGGATGTCCGCGTTGACCTCTGTGGCGGAGCGCGTGGAAACGGACGACGACGACATCGGGGACATGCATACAAGGCTACGGCCCCGATCCGATGATCCGACCCCATGCGGGACGGGATATCCCTCACACGACGGGGGTTCGGGGCGGGATTTCGGTCACACTCCGGGCTCCGGCGCCCTGCGGGACACGCTCCGGGCGTATCCGGCGACGGTGAACGCCACCACCGCCACCCCCAGCAGCGTCCCGCCCACCACATCGGTCAGCCAGTGCACCCCCAGGTACACCCGGGTCACCGCCACCCCGATCACCGAGACCA
The DNA here is from genome assembly GCF_000718135.1 of Streptomyces cyaneofuscatus. Taxonomy (GTDB): domain Bacteria; phylum Actinomycetota; class Actinomycetes; order Streptomycetales; family Streptomycetaceae; genus Streptomyces; species Streptomyces cyaneofuscatus. The sequence continues at coordinate 151,326 of NZ_JOEM01000017.1, forward strand.
CCGCCACGGCCACCGCACCGGCCCACAGCGCCGGCCCCGCTCCGTACAGCCGCAGCAGCCACAGGAGCAGCCCGCAGCTCACCACCGCCGTCATGGCGTGCCCGGAGGGGAAGGCCGAGAAGTGGGCCGAGTCCACCGGGTCCGGCCAGCGGGGGCGCTCGCGGTCCACGGCGGCCTTCACCCCCTGCGAGAGGAGGGAGCCGAGCAGGCTGGCGGCGGCCACCCACAGGGCGAGCAGCCGCGCGCCGCGCCACCACAGGGCCACCACGGCCACCGCGACCAGCGCACGCATCGTCCACGGGTCCCAGAACCAGTCCGTCAGCACCCGGTTGGCGTGGACCAGTCCCGGCTCGGCCACCGCGTGCCGGTGCAGGGAATCGGCGACCGTACGGTCCAGGGACATCAGGGGCGACCACTGCGCCGCGACCAGGGCGAGGAGCACCACGAACAGCGTGAGAACCGCGGTGCCCGCTGCCAGGGCGGCCGCGGGGCGGGGGAAGCGGTCGTCCGTCCTGGTGATGTGAGGGGAGTGCATGGGGTGATCCTCGCGGACACCACCGCCGGGTGGCTAACCCAGAGCGCGAAGTCCCGGAACGAAGGCCACCACGAGCGGGACGACCGGGACCAGTGCGGCCGCCGCCGTCAGACGCAGCCGGCGGCCCGCCGTCAGCCGGTCCACCGGGGCCAGCAACCGGTTGACGCGCAGCGGGACTTGGGCGTCCGGGGTGGGGCAGGGACCGAAGACCCCACGGTCCTCGTTCAGCCCGACGAGGGCGAGCGCGGTCGTCAGCCGGCCGAAGCGGCGTGAGGCCACGTCGTCGGCCGCCAGCTCGACGAGCCGGTGCATCTCGTCCCGGAACGCGGCGAACACCGGGACCTGCGGGAAGCCGATGGCCAGCGCCGAGGAGCAGTGCAGCAGCCAGTCGTGCCGGGCCTGCGCGTGGCCCTGCTCATGGGCGAGCACGGCATCCAGCTGACGGCCCTTCAGCCGTCCCAGGGCAGCGGTGGTGATGACCAGCTGGGGCGCCGAACCGGGCAGCCACCAGGCGTCCGGGCGCTCGCCCTCCAGCACCACGAGGCGGTCGGCGCCGGGCTCCTCGCCCGGCAGCAGCGGGGAGCGGACCAGCAGTTCCGCCCGGCGCTGCTTGCGGCGCCGCCGCGCGCGCCGGATCTCCCGCAGGAGCATGGCGCCGCTCCACAGGCCGCCCAGCGCCAGCAGCACCGCGATGACCGCCGACCAGGGCCCGTACGCGGCCAGGGCGTACGCCTCGACCACGGCGTGCGGAGCGGGGGCGAAGACATGGCCGCGTACCGCCTGCCAGGCGGCGGCCGCGCTGAACGTCATGGAGAGCGCGAACGACACGAGCACCCCGGCCACCACGCACTGCCACACCCACAGCGCCACCACCGGTTCGCGCTCCGGCCACCGGGCCCGGGCCATCAGGCGCGGGGTCACCAGAGCGGTCAGTGCACCGAGCAGCAGCAGCGCGAGGGAGACCAGCATGGCGCCAGCCTATGAGGGGCGGACGATCCGGGGGTATGGCTGCGCCCGGCAAGTGACGCAGACCACGGTTTGGAGGGCCTCTGTCTCGCGATCTGTCTCACAGAGTGAGAAGCATGGCGAACATGGCGATGCCCATGGTCAGTCGGCAGGCCATCGTCAGCTCGGTCCCCCCGCCCGCCGCGACGCCCGAGACGCCACCCCCGAGGCCGCCCCCACCGCCCCGTACGACGCCCTCCGTGCTGCCGCCCGCGAAGCTCGCGACGCCCGTCCCCGCCGGTATGAGGTGCCCGGCGGAGCGCAGCACGTACAGCGCGTAGTAGAGGAGCAGCACCCCTGTCAGCACCGGGACGCCCCCGGCGCCTCCCGCCGCCGCTCCGTGCCCGGCGTGCCCGCCCGCGCCCGCCGCCCCCGGCGCCATCGTCACCGCCATGTAGACCATCGCCAGCGAGCCGACCAGATGGTGCAGATGGTGGGCGCCGCGCCGCGCCGACCGGAGCGCCCGCAGAGCGGCGGCGCCGAACACGGCTCCGTACACCGCCCAGGCCCACTCCGGGAGCGTCAGCACCGCGGCCGGTACGGCCATCGCCGCCATGCCGAAACCCATCAGCGCCTCGCCGCGCGCGGTGCTGCGCTCCTGAGGGGTGCCGGTGCGGGTGCGCAGCAGGCAGTAGGCACCGCTCACCGCGCACAACGCCAGCAGCAGCCAGCCGGCCAGGGCCCCTCCGTGCACGGCGAACCTCCTCCTCGGACGTACGGCCGGTGCGGTGGCGTACAGCGGCGTACGGCACCGCTGTAGTCGATGCCCAGGCCCGGGCCGCCGAACCCGGCGCGCGGGGGCGTGAAGGGGGTGCGCCGGGGTCCGGAAGGGGCGCTCCGGGTCGCGTTACTCTCGACCCGGACGTGTGCGCGGCACGCAGAGAGCAGCAGAGCACACGCAGAGAGCAGCAGAGAACGGAGCCTTCCACCATGGACACCGCCACGCCCCCCGGCTCGGCCCGCCTGACCTTCCGCGACGCGACCGACGCGGACACGCCTGCGCTGGTGGCCCTCATCGAGTCCGCCTACCGCGGCGACTCCAGCCGCACCGGCTGGACCACCGAGGCCGATCTCCTGGAGGGGCAGCGGACCGACGAGGAGGGCGTGCGCGCGGTCATCAACGCTCCGGCGGGCCGGCTGCTGGCGGTCGAGCGCGACGGCGGGCTGATCGCCTGCTGCCAGCTCGAACACCGTGGCGACGCGGCGTACTTCGGGATGTTCGCGGTCCGCCCCGGCGCCCAGGGCGGTGGCCTGGGCAAGGTGATCATCGCCGAGGCGGAGCGCACGGCCCGGGAGAGCTGGGGCGTGGCCGAGATGCACATGACGGTGATCTCGGCGCGCGAGGACCTGATCGCCTGGTACGAGCGGCGCGGCTACCGGCGCACGGGACAGTTCACGCCGTTCCCGTACGGCGACGAGCGCTTCGGCATCCCGCAACGCGACGACCTGGCCTTTGAACTCCTGGTCAAGAACATCGAGGACCGCCAGGGGGTGTCCGGAGGATCTTGACCGGGTCCGCGACGCCTGGCGCTACCCCAAGCTCTCGGCCTCGCTCGAGCAGGGGAGACCCCATCCCTCGCGGATCCGGGGCGGTCCCAAATGGTTCGAGCCACCAGCCGCTCGATCCGGTCCCCCATCGCACCAGTGATCACCCACCGGACGGACGCACCCGATCGGCCCACCAAGAGACACGCTTCAGGACGGGCTTCCCTCAGGCCGCAGCTGGGATGGTGTGGTCGCAGTACGGCCGAGGACTGCGTTCCTGGCGCGGGCCCCGGGTGGCGGCCCGGATACGTGAGGCGGCTGCGGCGCAATGGTAGGCATGGAAGTGCTGGACAAGGGTTTCGCGCTGAGCGGGAGTGCCTGGGGCGCCCACCAGGATCAGGTCCATGTGATGGGGCATTTGCACCGATCCATCAGGGGCGATGTGGGTGACGCGCAGCGAGCACAGCAGGCGGTCGCTCATCAGTCGCCGCAGGCGGCAGCGTATGTGGGTCTCGGGGTAGTGGACATCGACGGTGTCGTCCGTGCACGAGATGTGCTCTGCCGGATCGAGGCGCTTGTCGGTGATGATGAGAGCGAAACGCGGGGCGAGGCCGCGGACCAGCGCGAGGCGCGGCCGCTGGCGTGGGTGCGGTGGATGGGGCACGGAGTCCTCCTGGGGCGCTGGTGTCCGGGGCGCCGGGCGAGCGCCCACTCCCATACGGCACCGGCCACGGCGACCCAGCGGTCGGCGTACGGGGCGGGGCGCGGGCGGGCCCGGTCTGCGGTGGCGCGGGCCAGGGTGGCGAACGCGCCGGTGACCAGCGAGGGCCTTGGGCGTCCGCGACGGGCGGAGTTGGCGGCGAACCGCAGCACGCGAGCACCGCGTACATCCTCTTCACCTCCGGGTCCACCGGGCGTCCCAAGGGATTGGTCATCCGCCACGCCGACACCGACGCCTACCTACGCACGCTCTCGTTCACCGCGTGGATCTGCGCCTCGGGCTCGCTCAGGCCGATGAGCAGGATCTCCGCCTCCGGGTACAGGCCCGCCAGGGTGTTGCAGACCGAGCCGGCGAAGGGGTCCTGGGAGCCGTTGCTGAACAGGGCGGTGAACCCGTCGACGACGTGTGCCAGGTCGTAGATGTAGGCCGGAGTGGAAATCCCCTGCGGCACGACGGGGCACGCCGCCGACCGGGGTGAACTCCTTGTGCGCGGCCCTCAGCGGTTCCCCGGGTACCTCGACCCGGCCGACGACTCGGGCCGCTTCGTCACCGGCGAACCCGCCACCCGGCTCTCCGCCTACCAGGGCGGAACGCTGACCGGTTCCGCTTGGTACCGCACCGGAGACCGTGTCGAGCGTCGCGGCGAGGACCTGGTCCATCTGGGGCGTCTGGACAGCCAGACCAAGATCAATGGCTACCGGGTCGAGCTGGGAGAGGTCGAGGAGGCACTGCGCTCCTGCCCCGGCGTCACCGACGCCGTCGTGGTGGCCCGCACCGACCGGCCGACCCCCGTCCTCCAGGCCGCCTACACCGGCGACGCCCTCGACCCCGGGCCTCTGCTCAGGACCCTGCAGCAGCGGCTGCCCGGATACATGGTGCCGCGCACCCTGCTGCACCTGCCCGAACTGCCCCTCAACCCCAACGGCAAGACCGACCGCGCCGCCGTGCTCGCCGCCGTGGACACCGACCGGCCCGCCGTTCCGCCCGCCGACCGTCCCGGCCCTGCCGGCGCCGTCGACGCCCGCCGCACACCCCTCACGGAAGGAACCCGTTGACGTGACCGTGACCGCGACCGCGACCACCGACACCCCCGCCCGGCTGCCCGGCCGGGACGAGTTCTGCTCCGCCATGGCCCATCTGGCCACCGGCGTCGCCGTCATCACCACCGCGGGCCCCGACGGCCCGGTGGGCTGCACCGCCAACGCGGTGCTCTCGCTCTCCACCGAACCGCCCTCGCTCCTCGTCTCCCTCGCCAGCGCGGGCCGCACCGTGGCCCATGCCCGCGACCACGGGGCCTTCGCCGTCAACATCCTGAGCTGGCGCCAGCGGGAGTTGATGGGCCGTTTCGCCCGGCTGCCCGGCCCCGAACGCTTCCAAGGCGTCGACTTCCGTATCGAGGAAGGCTGCCCGGTGCTGGAGGGCACGGCCGCCGCCGTGGTCTGCCGACTCGACCAGGCCCCCACCGCGCTCGACCACACCCTGCTGATCGGCCGCGCCCTGTGGACGCGGGAGGACCCTGCCGCGCGGGCGCTCGTCCTCTACCAGCGCGGTCAGCACGCCGTGTCCGGCTGACCCCTCCCACCCGCCGACACGCCGACCCATCCACCCCCACCCTGGACAGGACGAACCATGAGCGTCTTCACCGACATGGAATCCGAGGTCCGCAGCTACAGCCGGGCCTGGCCCACCGTCTTCACCGTCGCCCGCGGCTCCGAGCTGCGCGACGAGACCGGCCGTACCTACCTCGACTTCTTCGCGGGCGCCGGCGCCCTCAACTACGGTCACAACCCGCCCGAGCTGAAGCCGGCCCTCCTGGAGTACCTCGCCGACGACGGGATCACGCACGGGCTGGACATGCACACAGCCGCCAAGGGCGTCTTCCTGGAACACCTGCGTGGCCTGGTGCTCGCCCCGCGCGGCCTGGACCACCGTGTCCAATTCCCCGGGCCCGGTGGCACCAACGCGATCGAGGCAGCGCTCAAGCTCGCCCGTAAGGTCACAGGGCGGCACAAGGTCGGCTACTTCGAACGCGGCTTCCACGGGATGACACTGGGCGCGCTCGTCGTCACAGCCAACCCGGCGAAGCGAGCCGCGGCGGGCGTCCCGCTGCCCCATGCCGTGCCGATGCCCTTCGACCACCTCGCCGACGACGACGAGCGTGCCGTCATCCGGCTCCTCCGATCCCTGGAGGAAGCCTCCGCCGACGGGCCGCTCGCCGCCGTCGTGGTGGAGACCGTGCAGGGCGAAGGCGGGATCAACCCGGCCCGTCCGGCCTGGCTGAAGGCCCTCGCCTCCTGGACCCGCGTCCACGGCACCCTGCTCGTGGTCGACGACATCCAGATGGGCTGCGGGCGCACAGGTCCGTTCTTCTCCTTCGAATCATCCGGGATCACGCCCGACATCATCTGGCTGTCCAAGTCGATCAGCGGGTACGGGATGCCCATGGCCCTCACCCTGATGCGCCCCGAGTACGACGTATGGCAGCCCGGCGAGCACAACGGCACCTTCCGGGGCTACAACCCGGCGTTCGTCACCGCCGCCCGGGCGCTGGAAGTCTTCTGGTCCGACCACGCGCTCCAGTCCAGGACCGTCACGCTGGGCGAACGGGTGCGCCGCTCGCTCACCGGGACCGCCGACCGCCACGGGCTCCCCACCCCGCGGGGACGTGGCCTGGCCTGGGGGCTGCCGCTCGAACGCCCGGCCGCGGCCCGTGCGGTGTGCGACGCCGCCTACCGGGCGGGGCTGCTGCTGGAGACGGCGGGTCCCCGGGACGAAGTGGTCAAACTCCTGCCACCGCTCACGGTGACGGACGGGGAGCTGGAGCGGGGCCTCGCGATACTCGACGAAGCCGTTGCCACCGTGGTCAGTTCCCGAGCCCTCGCGGCCTGACCGAAACCTGTCCGAAGAAGCGCGCGCCCCCCGGCTCGAACGCCGGGGGTGTATGAACGGAGAGCGGATGTCGGTCGACCTCATGGGCTTCCTCGGGGTGGTGTTAGTCGCCTACGTAGTCCCCGGCCCGGACTTCCTGGTGGTGTTCCGGTCGGCGATCGAGCATCCGGCCGAGGGGCGGGCGGCGGGGCTGGGTGCCCAGGCAGGACTGTGCGTGCACATGCTCGCCGCCGCCATCGGGCTGGCCGTGATCGCCGCCCGCTCCCCGGTGGTCTACGACACCGTCAAACTCCTGGGTGCCTTCTACCTGATCTATCTCGGGGTCCGGGCTGTGCTCACAGCCCGGCGGGCCGCCCGGGAGCGTGTCGCCGTGCGGGAGACGAAGGACGACAGCCTGCCGCTGGGAGAGCCGCAGTCCGCGGGTGCGCGGTGGCGCTCCGGCTTCGCCCAGGGGTTTCTCACCAATGTGCTCAATCCCAAGGCGGCGCTGTTCTTCCTCAGCATCCTGCCGCAGTTCGTCAATGACGCCGGCTCGATGACGGGGCAGATCTTCTTCCTCGGCATTCTGGACGTCCTGATCGGGATCCCCTACTGGTTCGCTGTAGTCGCCGTCGCCTCGCGGCTTCGTGCTCTACTGGCCCGTCCGAAGATCCAGCACCGCTGGGAGCTGGCCACCGGCTGGCTGTTCATCGCCATCGGCATCGGCGTCGCAACCGCCGCCTGAGTTCCGGTGTGACTCCCAGCCGCCGAGCGGGGTGGGGTGCCTGTCCACGGCCCGGACGGTCCCGCTCCGGCGGCGTACTGCCACCACACGTGGGCGTTCTCCTTCGCCGGCCCGCCCCGGCCCTGGGCGCACACCACGCGGCTTCAGGCGGTGAAGCGGCCCGTGCGGCGGATCTCGGGGAAGTCGGTGGTCGCCCCGTCCAGGTTCAGGGCCCGGGCCAGCCTCAGGTGGTCCTGGGTGTTCACCACCCAGCCGAGCACCTTCACGCTCTTGGCGTGCGCCTGCTCCACCACCTCCAGCGTGAGCCGGCGGATGTTCAGCGCCAGCGTCGGCGCGCCCGCCGCCTTGGCCCGCTCCACGATGTCCCCGCTCCAGCGGCTGGCGATCAGGACCGTCCGTACCCCCGGCACCAGCCGGGCGATCTCGATGACGGCCTCGTCGTGGAACGAGGAGACCTCCACCCGCCCCACCAGATCGCGGGCCAGGATCACCTCCGCCAGCGCCCGGGCCGCCGCCACGTCCTTGATCTCGGCCTGGAGCGGGGCCTTCACCGCGTCCAGGACCTCCTCGAAGACCGGGATCCGCTCGCCCTTCCCGGCGTCGAGCTCACGCAGCTCCGCCAGGGTCTTGCCGGCGATCGGCCCGGTGCCGTCGGTCGTACGGTCCACATCGGCGTCGTGCATCACGGCGAGCGCGCCGTCCTTGCTGAGGTGGAGATCCAGCTCGATGGCGTCCATCCCCGCCTCCTCCGCGCGGACGAAGGAGCGCAGGGTGTTCTCGGGCTCGACGCCCATCACTCCACGATGACCCAGGGTGAGAAAGGACAAGGCGACCTCGTTCCCGTCGGCGGCTGCCCGCCAACTGCTCCTGCCCGCAGGGAGATACGGACGCGGATCCGGCATGACGGCACCGGTGAGGGTAACGGCCGGGGCCGCGGATGTCTGCCGCCGTGCGGGCCCGGTGGGCCGGACGGCGCAAGGAGTGACGTAACTGCGCGCCTACCCGGCATACGACAGGAAAAACAGCGGTGACCATAGGGGGTCGGCAGGATAATTTTCAGGGCTTCACTTGTGTGAAGCAACCCTGCGCGGCTACGGTGGCTCCACGCGAGGTTCTCCCGTGGAGGAAGTGTTATGACGGAAATTCTTGTGCACGGTGCCGCCGAAGGCGCGATAGCTACTGCCCCGCGGGTGGTCGAGCACCCGGCGTGGCCCGCGCTCAGGGATGCCGTCGAGGAGATCCGCCCCTGGCAGTCCAAGGACGGCTCCATCGACTTCGAGGCCGAGGGCGCCCCCTCTCCGGCGACCGTCGAGCGCGTCGTCGAGCGCGTGATCGGCGCGGTGGAGGAGCTCTCCCCGCTGCTGCCGCACGACGCCGCCTACCACCGCGCGCTCGTCACCGACCTGCGCCGCTGGGCCGCCGACGGCTTCCGCGTACCCGACTTCCTGGACGCGCTGCTCGCCTTCCAGCCCGCGCGGAACCGGGTCGACGGCCTCCAGCACCTGGTCGTCTTCCCCATGTACACGCAGAACGGCAACCCGGACCGCAACTTCGAAGCCGTCGTGCTGAAGATGGTCTGGCCCGAGTGGCTCGCCGACCTCGAAGCCACCCGCTACGACAACCCGCTCTTCTGCGGGATCACCTTCGAGGACTTCACCGCCGGTTACGACACCAACTCCGCGGTCCTCTTCCCCGAGACCATCGCCGTGCGGGAGGCCCCCGAGCGCTTCAGCTGGGGCGGCATCTTCTGCGACCGCGAGGCCGCCCGCTTCCGCCGCGTCACCGAGGCCTCCGTCGAGCTGCTCGGCCTGGAGCTGCCCGAGGACATCCGGGAGATGATCGGCGACCAGACCCGGTGCGAGCAGGCCTTCGTCCTGTGGGACATGGTCCACGACCGCACCCACAGCCACGGCGACCTGCCGTTCGACCCGTTCATGATCAAGCAGCGCCAGCCGTTCTGGATGTACGGCCTGGAGGAGCTGCGCTGCGACCTCACCGCCTTCAAGGAGGCCGTGAAGCTGGAGGCCGAGGGCAACACGCACGGCCGCGACGTCCAGTACGCCGTCCTCTTCGACCGGATGTTCCGCTTCCCGGTCACCGGCGACCGCGTCCGCAACTACGACGGTCTCGGCGGCCAGCTGCTCTTCGCCTACCTCCACAAGCACGATGTCGTCCGCTGGACCGACAACACGCTGAAGATCGACTGGGAGCGTGCCCCGCAGGTCACCAACCAGCTCTGCGCCGAGATCGAGAAGCTCTACCGCGACGGCATCGACCGCCCCAAGCTGGTGCACTGGTTCGCCGCCTACGACCTGGTCTCCGAGTACCTCGCTCCGCACCCCGGATCCACCTGGGCCAAGGGTCCCGACGCCCTGGACCTCACTCAGCCCCCTCGCAAGCTCGTCGACGACGTGCTTCCGGACGAGTTTCCCCTGAGCATGTTCTATGAGGCGCTCGCCAAGAAGCTGAAGCACGTGATTGCCTCCGCCAAGGGAATTACCGCCGCGAGCGCCGAGCAGGCAGCCGCGTGAACGCATCTCCCGAGGAGACGGTGGCCATGAACGGAATCGGTAAGGGCGAGGGGACGGGCGTGCTCGAAGGTGCTGTGATCGCGGTCGCCGGAGCGGCGGGGCCCGCGGGCCGCGCGACGCTGCTGCGGCTCGCGGAGGCCGGTGCGACCGTCGTCGGCTGCGACGCCAACCCGGAGCGGCTCGCCGAGGCGGTGGACGCCGCCCGCTACGCGCACGGCGGCGCGACCGTCACCGGGGAGACCGTCGACCTGTTCGACCTCGACGCCGCCCGGGACTGGGCCAAGCGGACCGAGGCCGAGTTCGGCCGGATCGACGGCCTGGTCCACCTCGTCGGCGGCTGGCGCGGCAGCCCCAGCTTCCAGGAGACCAGCCTCGCGGACTGGGACACCCTGGAGAAGCTGCTGATCCGCACCGTCCAGTCCACTTCGCTGGCCTTCCAGGAACCCCTCCAGCGCAGCGACAAGGGCCGCTACCTCCTGATCAGCGCCGCCGGCGCCGGCAAGCCCACCGCGGGCAACGCCGCCTACTCCGCCTCCAAGGCCGCGGCCGAGGCGTGGACCCTGGCGCTCGGGGACGCCTTCCGCAAGGCGGGGGGCGAGGACGGGCCCGCGGCGGCGGCTGCGATCCTGGTGGTCAAGGCACTGGTGAACGACGCCATGCGCGCCGAGCGCCCGAATGCGAAGTTCGCGGGCTTCACCGACGTCAAGGAGCTGGCCGAGGCCATCGCCGGCGTCTGGGACAAGCCCGCCCCCGAAGTGAACGGAAAGCGCCTGTGGCTGACCCCGCAAACGTGAGGACCGACGCGCGACGCCACCACGACCCGCAGGTGCGCGGGTTCGCCAGTGACAACTACGCGGGCGCGCACCCCGAGGTTCTCGCGGCCATCGCCCTCGCCAACGGCGGCCACCAGGTCGCCTACGGCGAGGACGACTACACCGGCCACCTCCAGCGCGTCATGCACAGCCACTTCGGCCCCACCGCCGAGGCCTTCCCGGTCTTCAACGGCACGGGAGCCAACGTGGTGGCGCTCCAGGCGCTCACCGACCGCTGGGGCGCGGTGATCTGCGCCGAGTCCGCGCACATCAACGTGGACGAGGGCGGCGCGCCCGAGCGGATGGGCGGCCTCAAGCTCCTCACCGTACCCACGCCGGACGGCAAGCTCACCCCCGAGCTCATCGACCGGCAGGCGTACGGCTGGGACGACGAGCACCGGGCCATGCCGCAGGTCGTCTCGATCACCCAGAACACCGAGCTGGGCACCGTCTACACCCCCGACGAGATCCGCGCCATCTGCGACCACGCCCACGAGCGCGGCATGAAGGTGCACCTCGACGGGGCCCGGATAGCCAACGCGGCCGCCTCCCTGGACGTCCCGATGCGGACGTTCACCAACACGGTCGGCGTCGACGTCCTCTCCTTCGGCGGCACGAAGAACGGCGCCCTATTCGGCGAGGCCGTCGTCGTGCTCAACCCCGACGCGGTCCGGGCGATGAAGCACCTGCGCAAGCTCTCCATGCAGCTCGCCTCCAAGATGCGCTTCGTCTCCGTCCAGCTGGAGGCGCTGCTCGCCAAGGACCTGTGGCTGCGCAACGCCCGGCACGCCAACACCATGGCCCAGCGGCTCGCCGAGGGCGTCCGCGCCATCGACGGCGTGGAGATCCTCTACCCGGTCCAGGCCAACGCCGTCTTCGCCCGGCTGCCGCACGCCGTCAGCGAGCGGCTGCAGAAGCGCTTCCGCTTCTACTTCTGGGACGAGACCGCCGGTGACGTCCGCTGGATGTGCGCGTTCGACACCCGCGAGGACGACGTCGACGCCTTCCTCCAGGCGCTGAAGGAAGAAATGGCGCGGTAGTAGACCCCTGCGCCATGCATGAGTATGCGGCCGACCGGAAATCAATTGATTTCCGGTCGGCCGCTTCGTACGCTCCGGCACCATGGAACTGATCCAGGAGCACCAGGACATCGCCGCCTATCTGGCAGCCGACGAGGCCGTCGACCATGAGCACCCCGTCGTGAGGGAGACCGTGGCTGCCCTGACGCGTGAGGGCGACGACGCATACACATACGCCCGTACCGCCTTCGCGTACGTACGCGACACCATTCCGCACTCTGCGGACTCGGGCGATTCGCGCGTCACCTGGCGCGCCTCCGACGTCCTCGCCACCCGCAACGGCATCTGCTACGCCAAGTCCATCGCGCTCACCGCCCTGCTCCGGGCCCGCGCCATCCCGGCCGGGCTCTGCTACCAGCGGCTCACCGACGACGACGGGATGAACCCGGTCGTGCACGGACTGGTGGCGCTGCGGCTCCCCGGCCATGACCGCTGGGCCCGGGTGGATCCCCGGGGCAACAAACCGGGCGTCGACGCGCAGTTCTCCCTCGGGGCCGAGCGGCTGGCCTGGGCGGTCCGCGAGGAGATCGGCGAGGTCGACTATCCGGCGCTCCACGCCACGCCGCCCACCGAGGTCCTCCACGCGCTGCGGAACGCCCGGGACCGCGCCGAGCTCTGGCGGAACCTCCCCACCCAGCTCTGAGCCCCCCGGCGGTGCGCGCCGGAGGGCTCAGGGGTGCTCAGGGGTGCTTGGAGGGGGAGTCGGTCAGCCGAGCTCGCGTACCTGGGCCGGGGTCGGGGCCGTACCGCCGAGGTGGGCCGGGACCCACCACGTGTCACTCGCGTCCTTCGGGCGCACCGGGTAAGCCCGCTGGGCGGCCTCCAGCAGCTCCTGCACGCGCTCCCGCAGCCGCCGGGTGATCGCACCCGCGTACTGGTCGGCGGGCGCCTCCATGGGCTCGCCGACGCGGATGGTGATCGGGATGTGGCTGCGCTTGAAGTTACGCGGCCGCCCCTTGGTCCAGATCCGCTGCGTGCCCCACAGCGCCATCGGGATCAGCGGGACCCCGGCCTCCTGGGCGAGACGCGCGGCACCCGACTTGAAGCTCTTCAGCGTGAACGACTGCGAGATGGTGGCCTCGGGGAAGACGCCGACGATCTCGCCGGAGCGCAGCGACTCCAGCGCGTGAGCGTACGCGTGCTCACCCTGGTCCCGGTCGACCGGAATGTGCTTCATCCCGCGCATCAGCGGGCCGGAGACCTTGTGCCGGAAGACCGATTCCTTCGCCATGAAGCGGACGAGCCGCTTCTGCGGCAGGGCGCCGAGGCCGGTGAAGATGAAGTCGAGGTAGCTGATGTGGTTGCTGACCAGCACCGCGCCACCGGTCTTCGGGATGTGCTCCGAACCCTGAGTGTCGATCTTCAGGTCGAGCGCCTTGAACAGAGTGCGAGCGGCGCCGACGACCGGTCGATAGACGAGTTCTGCCATCTGGAGAAGACCCTTCTTCAGCGCCTGGGGAGGGTTCTCCCGGCGGAAGTTACGCAGCCGTAGGTTTTCGGCATTGTGGCGATGGTGCCCCATGCGCGGTCCCGTGGCCAGTCCCGGTGGGCCCCGGCCGCGAGATTCTCGTCACGTGCGCGCCGCCTCCAAGCTGCGGGAATGTCCAGCGGCCGGCCGGTGCTGACTCCTTGCGAAGAGCTCTGATCAGGAGGCGACAGTGGACGGCGGAACACCCGGGCAGCGGCTCGACGCGGCCCAACTCGGCGCGGAACTGGGGGAACGGGCGACACTCGTCCAGTTCTCCACCGCCTTCTGCCAGCCGTGCCGGGCCACCCGCCGCACGCTCGCCGACGTGGCCGCCATGGTCGACGGGGTCGCGCACATCGAGATCGACGCCGAGGCGCATCTCACGCTCGTGCGGCAGCTCGACATCACAAAGACGCCCACCGTGCTCGTGCTCGACGGCGCGGGCCAGGTGGTCCGCCGTGCGTCGGGCCAACCCCGCACCGCCGATGTCGTCGCGGCGCTGGGACGGGCCATATGACGGACCGTGACGCATCTCCCACATGGCGGAACGCCCTTGACTGCACCCACCACGCATCGTCAGTCTGACGCTATGCCGCCAGAACTCCTTCTCTACGGCCGGGTCCACGTGGACCTCGTACGCCACGCGAGTGCGCGCTGTCCGGGTGCCTGAGCAACCACGGCCCCCTACGCCTCTCCCGCAGAAGGACACCTCCATGACGGCCTCACCCGAACTCGCCCCCTCCCTCACGGCATCGCCCGAGCTCCTGCGCTCCGTCTTCCGCCGCCATGCCGCGGGCGTCGCGGTGATCACCGCCGCCGGGGAGCGGCCGGTCGGATTCACCGCCACCTCGCTCAATTCCGTCGCGGCCGAGCCCCCGCTGGTCTCCTTCGGCATCGGGACGTCCTCCTCCAGCTGGCCGGTGCTGGCCGAGGCGGAGTACGTCGGCGTCCACATACTCGGCGAGCACCAGCAGGAGCTGGCCGCCACCTTCGCCCGCAGCGGCGCCGACCGTTTCGGCCCGTCCACCGACTGGAGCAGCGGCCCCGAGGGCGTCCCGCTGCTCGCCGGCGTCTCCGCCTGGCTGGTCTGCCGGGTCGTGACCCGTGTCCCGGCGGGCGACCACCGCATCGTGATCGCCGAGGCCGTGGCCGGCGACCCGTCGGGGGCCGGGCGGCCGCTGGTCTACCACCAGGGGCGGTTCACGGCTCTGCGAGACTGAGGGCGGGCAGGCGGACGCTCGCAGGGACGTTTCCTCCGTTGGCAAGGTCACAGTGCGGAGCGCTTGCTCAGGGGTAAGAGACTGGGTGTACTGGCGAGTAATATCGGCCGGGAGCCCGGTCGGCCCGACCGGAAACGGCCCTGTAAGGCGCCTATGCTGCGTGCAGCAAGGCAGCCCGGAAATGACGATGCAGTAGGAGAGCCGGCGTGAGCTTGAGGATCGTTGTCTGTGTGAAGTACGTGCCCGACGCGACCGGTGACCGGCATTTCGCCGATGACCTGACGCTGGACCGT
>NZ_JOEM01000018.1 GCF_000718135.1 Streptomyces cyaneofuscatus
GCGTACAACACCCCCCTCCCCCAGGCCTACTTCACGCCCGCCCCGGCCCCCGCTCCCACCCCCGCGCGCCGTTCCACCGGAGCGACGGCCGCTCTCATCGCCGTCGCGATCGTCGTGGCGACAGGCGCGGGCGGTTCCGTGTACGCGTTCATGAACAGCAAGGGCGGCGACACGCCCACCCCCGGCCCGTCCTCCTCCGCCTCCGGCCACACGGCGGGCACCGACGACGGCGGCGTCCCGGAGGACTACCTCGGCACCTGGTCCGCCTCCCTCCCCGGCGACCGGGGCGCGTCCACCCGGAAGCTGACCATCCGCCAGGGCGACGTCGGCGACCATGTCCTCTCCCTCACCGCCGAAGGCCCCCTGGCGCTGGGCGCCACGTACCACTGCGAGTTCACCGCTCCCCTGGCCGCCCGTCCGGCCGACGGTGAACCGGTCCGCATCGGCCCCTCCACCGTCTCCGTGGGCCGCCCGGCCGCCTCCTGCTCGCCCGGGAAGGCCACCGAGCTGACCCTCCTGCCGGACGGCACCCTGCGCCGGACGACGACCGCGTCCGGCGAGAGCCTGATCTACACCAGGTCGGACTGAGCGGACGACTCCTCCGCGGAAGAAGAGGACGCCGCGTCCGTACGCCGCACCGCTCCTCCCGCCGGCCGCAACGCCCCCGCGACCAGCGCCGCCGCCGCCAGCAGCACCAACACCACGATCATCGCCAGCCGCAGGCCCACATGGTCGGCCAGGAACCCCAGCGCGGGCGGCCCGACCAGGAACGCCACATAGCCCGCCGTCGCGACGGCCCCGACCCGGGCCGCGGCCTCCTTCTCGCCCTCCCCCGCCGCCGAGATCGCGACCGGGAAGCCCAGCGAGGCGCCGAGGCCCCACAGCACGACCGCCGCACCGGCCAGCAGCGCGCTGGACGAGAAGATCACCAGCGCCACCCCCACCGTCGCCACGACCGCGCTCGCCCGGACCACGGCCGCCGGGCCGAACCGCACCAGCAGGGGCCCGCCCGCGAACCGGCCCGTCGTCATCGCGACGGCGAACAGCATGAACGTCAGCGAACCCGCCGTCGCACTCGTCCCGTGACCGTCCACCATCAGCAGCGGCAGCCAGTCGTTGGCGGAGCCCTCCGCGAACGCCATGGCCAGCACGATCAGCCCGATCAGCACCAGCCGCCGGTCGCTCCACACAGCCAACTGCGCGCGCAGGCCCCCGGTCCGCTCCCCGTCACCGGCCCCCGTCTCCTCGCGCCCGGTCCCCGAGGGGATGGCGCGTACGGTCCACAGCCCGGCCACCGCGGCGGCGACGGCGATCGCCGTGAGGTGCCAGCCGACCGGGAACGCCACCGCCGTCAGCCCCATCCCCAGCAGCGCGCCGAAGACCGTACCGAGGCTGAAGCAGCCGTGCAGCACCGGCAGGACCGGGCGCCCCGCGGCCCGCTCCACCGCGGCGCCCTCGATGTTGAACGCCACCTCCGCGAGCCCCATCCCGGCCCCGAACAGGGCCAGTCCGGCGAAGACCCCGCCGGACACCTCCAGGGCCGTGCCCCCGGCGATCACCAGCAGCCCGGCGACGAACAGCCCCGCCCCGACCGCGATCACCGGCCGGCCGCCGTACTTGCGCACGAGCCCGCCGGAGATGAGCACACCCCCCATCGAGCCGACCGAGAGACCGAACAGCACCAGCCCCATGGCACCCGTGGAGGCGTCCAGCGCGTCCCGTACGGCGGGGGTCCTGGCGACCCAGGAGGCCAGGCTCACCCCGGCGGCGAACATGAAGAGGAAGAGCGCGGCGCGCCAGCGTCGGGTGGGTGCGTCCATGACCGGCAGGTCCTTCATGAGAGCGGCGCCTCTGCTATCCAGCTGGGGGACGGGGGAAACGGATGTGCGCCTGAAGCGTACGGTCGCGCGCACCGCCGCCACAGGGCCTTTCGCCTCCTGCGTCCGGGCTGCGACCAGGCGGTTACCGCTCTCCCCAGGACTCCGCCCGGTCCGTACGCCGCAGACCGCTGACCCGGGAGGCCGGGAGCCGCCCGGCCCGGGAGGTGCCCGCGAGGGAGTCGCCGGTGACCGGGACGTCGAAGGCCAGGTCGAGGCGCATCGGTCACCCCCAACCACCCCTGCCCGAAACCCAGTTGCGGGAGCGCTCCCGCAACCCCAAGGATCGGCGCCATGACCCACGCCATCCTCCGCCCGTACCTCCCCGAGGACCGCGACGCCCTCTTCGACATCTGCGTACGCACCGGGCACGAAGGCGGCGACTCCCGCCACCTCTACGAGGACCCCGACCTCCTGCCGAACATCTTCGCCGCGCCCTACGTCGTCCTCGAACCCGACCTCGCCTTCGTCGTGGAGGACGGCGGACGGGCCGTCGGCTACATCCTCGGTACGGCGGACACCGCGTCCTTCGTCGCCCGCTACCGCGCCGAGTGGCTCCCGGGCCTGGTGGACCGCTACCCCGCCCCCGTACAGCCGCACTCCCCGTCAACCCCCGCCGAGATGATGACCGGCCTCATGCACGACCCGGAGCGCATGGTGCTGCCGGAGCTGGACGCCTATCCGGCCCACCTCCACATCGACCTGCTGCCCAGTCACCAGCGGTACGGGTACGGGCGCCGGCTCATGGAGACCTTCCTCGACGCGCTCCACGCCCGGGGCGTTCCGGCGGTCCACCTCTCCATGCTCACCAGCAACACCCCCGCACGCGCCTTCTACGACCGCGTCGGCTTCCACGAGATCGCCGTCCCGGATCCGGGGCCCGTCACCTATCTCGGCCGTAGTACAGCAGCGACTCCGCCGCGTTGATCAGGATCAGCGTGTGGACGAACCGCGTCGGCCCCGTCGGCGGGTACCGCCACGACAGCGGCCACGTCCCGCCCCCCAGCGCCGGGACCGGTACGTAACTCACCCGGTGCCTCGTCGAGTTCAGGATCGTGACCTCGCGCGGCCAGCAGCGGTGCACCGTCGAGCCCGCGGTACGAGGAAGTAGACCCCGCGCCGACCGTTCGCCTCGGTCACCACCGGGCCCGGTTCACCGCCGACCAACTCCTCCATGAGGTCGGCCAGCCGCCGCCCTGTCTCGCCGTCCACGCGGACCGCGTCGAATTGCACGCCCGCCTTGCGGAGTTGGAATCCCGAGTCCGGGACCCACCCGATATTGCGTTCACCATTCAGTGCATTCACAGGGGCGATTGTGACCCCGATCACCTAGCGTTCTCTACGACTGGCGAGGGGCGTCGCACACCCGTTGACCTGCACGAACTTCGCTGTTGGGCAGCTGATTTCAGCCACGTCGCGTAGTGACCGGTTGAGTTCGGTTGAGTCGAAAAGAGATCACCTCATGGCAAGTGCGGAGAACAAGGAGACGGCCAGTCCGGCGGCGAAGCTGGTGGCCAAAGTGACGCGCATGCTGCGTGTACAGCGGGACTGGTCGCAGGACCGACTGGGGGACGAGCTCGGCTACTCGGCCGCTGCGGTCAGCGCCATGGAGACGTGCGCGCAGCCCGCCAGTGACGCGATGCTGGTGGCGCTGAAGCGGGTGCTGAGCGAGGGCAGCGATGTCTTCGAGACGGCGCGGCTGTACATGCGGATGGAACGGCTGCCCGAGCAGTTCAAGGACTACGCACTGTTGGAGCAGGCCGCGATCAGCCTCCAGTTGTTCGCCGCGAACGTCATCCACGGGCTCTTCCAGACGGAGGCGTACGCGCGGGCGCTCATCGGTGGCGGATATCCGCCGCTCTCCGACGAGCGGGTGGAGGAGCTGGTCCAACTGCGGATGGCGCGCAAGGCCCTCTTCGACCGCGACCCGCTGCCGATGATCGAGATCATCATCGACGAGTCCGTTCTGCGCCGCTTCATCGGCAGCGAGGAGATCATGCGGGAGCAGCTGCTTCATCTCGTGGAGTGTGCGCGGCGGCGCCATGTCACGCTGCTGGTGCTGCCCATGGATGCCGGGAAGTATGGGGAGTACGCGGGTGATCGTGGCTCGATGAGCCTGCTGGAGACTCCGGAGCATGAACATCTCGTCTATCTGGAGCCGCAGGACGAGAGCCTGCTCATCAGCGACCCGGCAAAGGTGAGCACCTACGCCCAGCGCTATGCGAAGATCCGGTCACAGGCCCTGGGTCCTCGTGAATCGCTGGACCTCATCATGCGGTTGGCAGGAGTGAAGGAATGAGCAGCACGCTTCGATGGTTCAAGTCGAGCTACAGCAGCTCCAGCGGCGGCGACTGCATCGAGGTCGCCTTCGACTGGCGTACGTCCTCCTACAGCAGCGGCAGCGGCGGCGAGTGCGTCGAGGTCGCCGCCTGCCCTCACGCCGTCCACATCCGTGACTCCAAGGTCACCGACGGGCCCGCCTTCGCCGTCGCCCCCGACGCCTGGTCCGCCTTCGTCACCTGGGCGGACTGACCCCGCTCGGCGGTCCCGTGACCGGGCATGACTGAATACCCCCACCAGAACGTTCAACTCAGGGGTGGGGGGCACCACATGATGAACAGACGTACCCGTACGCGTACGGCCACGCTCGCCGCGCTCGCGGCCATGACCGTCGCCGCGAGCACGCTGGCCGACGGGACGGCGGTCGCCGCGCCGGTTCCGGTGCCGCAGGACATCAACGGGGACGGGTACCGGGACGTCGTCCTGCCCGCGCCCGGGGCCTCCGTCAAGGGGCGGTGGGCGGCCGGGGCCCTCGTCGTGCTCTACGGGTCGGCCAAGGGGGTCTCCGCTGCCAAGCGGGCCGTGATCACCCAGGACTCGCCGGGGGTGCCGGGGGCGGCCGAGGCCAACGACCGCTTCGGGGCGTCCAGCGCCATCGCGGACCTGGACAAGGACGGGTACGCGGACGTGGTCGTCGGTATCCCGTACGAGAGCGTGGGGACCACGCAGGCGGCCGGTTCTGCGGTGGTCCTGTGGGGCAGCAAGAACGGTCTCGTCTCCGGGGCCGCGCTGCCGACCCTGGTCGAGAAGAACGGCAACGCGGGGCGGGACGTCGCTGCCTGGTCGGGGCCGGACGGGGCTCAGATCCTCGTCGTGAACAA
Organism: Streptomyces cyaneofuscatus; assembly: GCF_000718135.1. GTDB lineage: Bacteria > Actinomycetota > Actinomycetes > Streptomycetales > Streptomycetaceae > Streptomyces > Streptomyces cyaneofuscatus. The sequence goes on from NZ_JOEM01000018.1 coordinate 5,039, forward strand.
CAACAACACCACCCGGCTGACCGGGCCCTTCACGCGGGCCGGGAAGCCGAAGTCGTCGTACCTGCACGACGAGACGGGCTGGATGCGCTCCGCCTCGTACGGGGATCTGAACGGGGACAAGGCGGCCGACCGGGTCCTCGTCACCGGGCGCGCGGGCGGGGGGAGCGGTGGCCTTGTGTACGTGAACTCCCTGGTGGAGGTCAGCCCGTCGGACCGCCGGATGACCGGCGGGGACGGGCTCACCTCAGCCGTCGGGGACGTGAACGGCGACGGTTACGGGGACGTGGTCGTCGGCGATCCGGACGAACTGACCGCCGAGGGGCGTTACGGCCATCTCGGCGGGGCCGTGCACGTCTGGTTCGGGTCGGCGAACGGGGTGGCGTACGACAAGGCGCCGATGACCGTCCACCAGGACACGGCGGGCGTGCCGGGCTCCGGTGAGCGGCACGACGACTTCGGTGCCTCCGTGGCGGTCGCGGACCTGGACCGGGACGGGAAGGCCGAGATCATCGTCGGCGCGCCGGGCGAGGCCATCGGGACGAAGGCGCGTGCGGGGACCGTGGTGGTGGTTCCGGGGCGCGCGGCCGGGCAGCTGGGGGCGGGCTCGTACACCTTCTCGCAGGACACGGCGGGGGTGCCGGGCGCGGTCGAGGCGGAGGACGCGTTCGGCGCGACGGTGAGCGCCGGGGACCTGAACCGGGACGGGCGGCCGGAGCTGGTGGTGGGGGCCGCCTGGGAGAACGGCCAGGGCGGGGTGTGGGTGCTGCCGGGCGGTGCGTCCAAGCCCGTCTACGCCTCGTCGGTGTCCTTCGGGCCCGGCGGGCTGGGGCTGCCGAGGGACAGCGGGCTGCTGCTGGGCGGCAACTTCCAGTCGTGAGGTGAGCCGTCCTGCATCCGGCGCGCTGCGGGATGCAGGATGGACTCATGCCCACGCACCCTGTACCCGTACCCGTACCCGTTCTCGTCTACGACGGCGACTGCGCCTTCTGCACGACCTCGGTGAACGTCCTGAACCGGTGGGTGCGGCCGCGCTGCACCGTCACCCCGTGGCAGTTCGCCGACCTGGACGCGCTCGGCATCGCCCAGGAGCGGGCCGAGCACGAGGTGCTGTGGGTCTCGCCGCTCGGCACGGTGTACGGCGGCGCGCAGGCCGTCGCCAAGCTCCTGCTGAGCGCGGGCGGCGGCTGGGCGTGGCTGGGCGGCCTGCTCACCCTGCCGCCGGTGCGGTGGATCGCCCACGGGGCCTACCGGCTCATTGCCGCCAACCGCACCCGCCTGCCGGGCGGCTCACCGGCCTGCGCGCTGCCGGCGAACCGACGGCCGGGCGCGAAGCCCTCGAAGGCCCTCTAGATCCTGTCGCCCTGCCCGCCCGGGCTCTCCGGCTGGCCCCGGCGCTCCGTCGTCTGGCCGAAGAAGTAGCCCAGGACGATCAGAAAGCTGTTGCTGATCAGCTCGGAGACGGTCGTGCCCAGGAACATCGCCACCACCAACGTGACGGCCAGCCCGACGAGAAGGAACGCGCCGACCATCGGCGCGATCGCATCACGGGCGAGCATCTTCGAGCGGTAGGACCACCGGCGTTCCGATAACTGGATCTTCAGCAGCGCCACATCGCGCTCACGCTGGAACTGGAGTGTGCTCTCCTCCGAGGCCACGGCCCGCATCGCAGCCTCGGACTCGACGGACTGCCGCTCCAGATCGTCCAACTGGTCGATGAGCGCCTGTCGATCCTCGCCCTGCGGCAGCCGGTCGATGAGCTCGCGCAGGCCCGAGATCTTCTGCTCGCTGCGCAGTTCATTGAGCCGGTCAACGATGAGCCTCTTCCGCTGCAGCAGGACCGGCAGCAGGCTGACGCCCTCGTCAGCGGCGACGACCCACGCCTTCAAGCTGATTCGGGGTAACTGATCGACATGCTGGATCGCGTCATTGACGCGGTCGAGCGCCGCCTCCAGACCTTGCAGATCGGCGGCCTCGATCTGGGCACCCCCGAGCCCCATCGCCTCCAGAACGCTCTCCGTCATTCCGGCGAAATTCGCCGGCCCGGCCGCTCGCCCGCCTACACCCATGTCTTCCCCACGTCCCCTGGACTCCGGCACCCAGGTACCACCTTGGTCCAAATCGAAGCGACTGGCAGCGACTTCGGGAATCGTCAGGCGCGGAGTCCGCGCAGCTGCTCCGGATCGTGCTCCGGCCGTGACGTCCTCGTGCCCGAAACCGAGTCATGCGGCGCCCCTCCCGCATGATCGGCCGGACAGCTCCTAGGAGGGGCCCTGCTTCCAGTCCTCGACGAGGAGGCCGAGCAGCACCTCGTCCATGAACTCGCCCAGCACCCAGGCCGAGGAGCGCAGGACCCCCTCACGGACGAAGCCGTTGCGTTCGGCGGAGCGCTGCATCGCCGTGTTGTCCGCGAGCGTCTCGATCTGGAGCCGGTGCAGGCTGCGCACGGCGAACGCGTAGTGGCACAGGGTCGCGACGACGTCCGTTCCGTACCCCTTGCCCCGGGCGGCGGGCACCAGCCCGAGGCCGATGTGGGCCGACCGGTTGTGGGTGTCGATGCCCCACAGCGCCGCGATACCGATGACCGTGGAGCCCTCCAGCTCCACCACCGAGAAGGAGATACGGTCCTCCTTCTCCTCGGCGTCCACCGACAGCGGCGAGTCCTTGGCGTCCGGTGACAGCGGCCGCCAGGGCACACCCGAGGCCCGGGCGGCGTAGACCACGTCGTTGTAGAGCTCGGTCATCAGGACCGGTATGTCGTCCTCGTGCCGGGCCCGGAGCCCGATCCTTCCGCCTGTGAGCATGCGAGCTTCCTATCCGACGGGGTTCGGCGGCGGCAATCGGTTAAGGCCCCGTCCACCTCCCGGCCTCCTCCCCGGGCACGTCCCCGCGCTCGCGTGCGCGTGGGGCAGCAGGGGGCGCGAAAAGTGTGCTGCGTTGTCAGCGACGTGCCTTATTCTGCGATCCTGGCCGCGCCCCAGCTCTTCTCTCTCATCTCGGGTGACGCGCGGCCCCTTTCATACCGTGGGGGTATCAGTAACTGTGCGCACGCGCAGAATTTCGACCGCGACGGCGTTCGCGGTCCTCTTCAGTTCCGTGGTGCTCGTCGGCGGTACGGCGGGCACTGCCGCCGCCGACAGCAGCAGAATCCTTCCCGCAACCTCGCTCGGCGACATCGTCGCCGACGGTGTGCACCAGCGGGTGTTCATCAGCGACCCTCAGTCCGGCCAGATCCTCGCCACGGACTACTCCGGCAAGGTCGTCCGCGTCCTGGGCGAACTGCCCGGCGTGACCGGCCTGGAGCTGTCGGCCGACTCCGGCACGCTGTACGCGGGGGTGGCGGCCTCCGACCACATCGTGGCCATCGACACCGCCACCCTGACCGAGTCCGCGCGCTACGACATCGGCCTGGGCACCCGGCCGACCCACCCGGCCCTGGCGGGCGGGAAGCTCTGGTTCGGCTACGGGGCGGCGACCGAGGGCAACATCGGTTCGCTGGACCTGTCCGGCGAGGAGCCGGTCGTCACGCTGGACCAGGAGCCGGACCGTACGTGGTACTCCGCGCCGGTCCTCGCCTCCTCGCCCGGTGCGCCGGACAAGCTGGCCGCGGCGGAGGAGAGTTCGAGCCCGGCCGAGCTGGCGGTCTACGACGTGGCGTCGGGCACCGCCGAGCGGACCGCCAAGCTTCGGTCGGACGCGAGCAACGTGAGCGACATCGCGGTGAGCCCGGACGGGACCCAGCTCGTCGTCGCCAGTGGTGCGCCGTACTTCCACCAGGTGTACCGGACGTCCGACCTGCGGGCGGAGCAGGGCTACACCTCGAAGCACTACCCCAACGCCGTGGACATCGCCCCCAACGGGACGGTGGCGGCCGGGATCGAGGGTTCGTACGACCCGGACATCTACATCTACCCGAAGGGCGCGTCCAAGACCGTCCCGGTGCGGACGTACGACTTCCCCAACACCGGTACGCACAGCGGGTCGGACCTCCTGGAGTCGGCGGGTCTGGCCTGGGCGCCCGACGGCAGCCGGCTGTTCGCCGTCTCGGTCAACAGCGAGGGGATTCGGTCCTTCCGGGTCCTCACCGACCCGACGCGGTCCGTCGCCACCCTGAGCATCAGCGCCCCCGCGAAGGCGACGCGCGCCAAGGCGCTCACCGTCAAGGGCTCCATCAAGGCCTCCGTGGCGCTCCCGGCCGGCACGCCGGTCACCGTGACCCGTACGGACGTCGAGTCCCCCAAGGGCAAGTCGCTCGGCACCGTGAAGACGGACGCCAAGGGCGCGTTCACCTTCAAGGACGCCCCGCCCGCCGGTGGCAAGGTGACCTACAAGGCCACCTACGCGGGCTCCGCCAAGCACACCGCCGCGTCCGCGTCCGCTTCCGTCACCGTGTCGCGTGCCGCGGTCTCGCTGAAGCTGAACCGCAACAAGGCGCTCTACGCGTACAACAAGAACGTCTCCTTCACCGCGACCCTCGGCAAGACGCACAAGAACCGCGTCGTCGAGCTGTGGGCCGACCCCTTCGGCGCCGACAAGCCGAAGAAGCTGGTCAAGAAGGCGAAGGTCAACTCCAAGGGCAACCTGTCCGTCACCGTCAACATGAAGCGCGACACGACGGTCACCGCCGTGTTCGCGGGTGACGCCCGGTACGCGCCGAAGACCGTGAAGTCGACCGCGTACGCCAAGGTCAACGCCTCGCTGAAGCTGTCCAAGCAGTACAAGACGGCGAAGATCGGGAAGACCTCCTACGCGTACTACAGCAAGAAGAAGAACCCCGACTTCACCACGAACATGACCTACCACAAGGGCCGCAAGCACCTGCTGACCCTTCAGCTGAACTACCAGGGCACCTGGTACGACGCGGGTCAGCAGTACTTCGCGCTCGGCTCCAGCGGCAAGTCGATCGTGACGCTGGAGGGGCCGCACGAGACCGGCTACAAGATGCGCGTGCGCACCTCGTACGTCAACGGTTCCTCCGGTGACAGCGTCAACTCCACGACGCACTCGGCGTGGAAGTACTTCATCTTCACGAAGTAGCCTCCTCCGCCGCTGATTCGCGGGCCCGTAGCGCCAGCCACAGGTCGTAGCGGGCGCTCGGCGGGCGCAGCAGCGAGCGCTGGAGCACGGTCTCCAACCGGGTGAGGCGCTTACGGGCGCCGGGGACGGAGATGCCCAGCTCGGCCGCTGTCGGGCCGAGGCGGCCCTCGCACCGCAGCCAGGTGCGCAGGGTCTCCTCGGCCGCCCCGGCCACCGGGGCCAGTTGGCGGAGCGCCCACTCCTGGACGGCGGGGCGGCGCAGGACCTCATCGAGGCCGTGCGCCGCCCCGTTCGCGTGTCCGGGCGCCGCCCCGCCGTCGCGCTGTCCGCTGGTGTGATCGTTCGCGGGGCCCGGGTCCGGGGTGCAGACCGGGGCCGGGGTGGCGCGGATACGCAGGGCCAGGTCGAGCGCCGCCTGGTCGGCCAGCCGGAGGAGGTCGAGGCCGAGCAGCTCGCCGATGAGCCTGAGGCGGGCGGCCAGGGTGTTGCGGTGAACCTTGAGGTGGTCGGTCGCGTGCGACGAGAAGGCCAGCCAGGACGCGGCGGTCGCCGCGAGCTCCTGGCTCCCGGGGTCCTGGGCCCGGCGCGGGACGTACGTCAGGAGCGGGGTCAGCAGGGCCTCGGCCCACCGCCGCCCGGCGGTGCCGACGACGAGCGCCGGTTCCGGGGCGGCGCCGAACCGGACGTGACGGCCCGGCACTTCGCGGGCGACGGCCAGGGCATGGAAGGCCTGGCGGTAGCCGGTGGCGGTGTCGGCCAGCGGCACCCGTTCGCTGACACCCACCACGCAGCGGTCCACCAGGGCGGCCACGGCCTCGTCGGTGGCGGTCCCGCCGTCCGGGCTCACGAGGATGAGGTGGCGGGCGTAGACCGGACACCGCACGATCCAGGACCGCCCGCCGTCCGCCTCGGCGCAGACCCGGGCCACCTCGTCCCGGCTGTCCCCGGGGCACTCCACGACACAGACCCGTACGGGGTCGGGGAGGCGGGGGCGCAGCGCACCGGCCACCTGCTGGGCGATGGAGAGCTGGCCCGTCATCAGCAGGTGCAGCACCGCCTCCCGGCCGCGCGACTCGGCGAGGTCCACCCGGCGCCGCTTGCGCTCGACCGCCTCGGCCTCCCGGCACAGGGAGAGCGGCATCAGCACGTCGGCCAGCAGGGTGGCGAGCCCGGCGGCCACGGGCCGGGGCGTGACGACGGCGAGGAGGGGGGCGGCGCCCCGGTCCTCGGCGTGCGGGTCGTGCGGGCCGGGCAGCGGGAAGAGGAGGACGGTGTGCGCGCCGGTGTCGTGGGAGTACGCCAGGGCCCCGCGCTCGGTCAGCGCCCGTACGCCCTCGGCGATCAGCCGGGGCACGTCGGGGACGTCGGCCGGTGCGGTCAGGGGGCCGCTCGGGGCCGCCCCGGACGCGCTCAGCAGGGTCCCGTCGGAGCGGGCGATTCCGGCCCAGCCGTCGGCGCGCCCCGCCAGCCAGCGCAGCAGGCCGGCCGTTCCGCCGTTGCGGGCCAGCCGCTGCATCCTCAGCAGGTCGTCGTCGCGCTGTCGTGCTCGCACATGATCCCCCGATCACCACTGTGCATCCCCGTACGTCCCCGTACGTCCCCGTACACCCCTGGGCACCACTGCGCATCACTGCGCACCGCTGCGCACCGCTGCGCATCACTGTGCGGAGTGTTACCCCCGTCGGCGTCCCACTGGGCGCATTGAACCTCCCCGTGTCCCTACCCACCGGTCTATGGTCCGAACGTGGTGTTCCGGGTACGGGTGGCAGCGGCTCACGGGGGTGGTCGCTGTCGCCGGTGCCGGAACGCTCCTGCACCAGCCGGTTGTCAGTGGTGGCCTCTAACGTCGTCGGTCTCCGACGACCTGTGAGAAGAGGCCCCACCGTGGAGTTCCGCATCGAGCGCAGTGCCCTGGCCGAAGCCGTGTCCTGGGCCGCCCGCGTCCTGCCGGTCCGCTCCCCCGTTCCCGTACTGGGCGGGCTCCTGCTGGACACCGAGGGCGGGCGGCTGCGCGTGAGCGGGCTCGACTACGAGGCGTCCGCGCGCATCGACGTGGAGGCCGCCGAGGTGCTGCGCCCGGGGAAGGTGCTCGTCATGGGGCGGCGCCTGCTCGACATCTGCAAGGTGCTGCCGGACGGGCCGGTGGAGTGCGCGGTGGAGGGCTCGCGGTTCACGGTGTCGGGGGACGGCGCCCGCTTCGGCCTGTCCGTGCTGCCGTTGGACGACTACCCGGCGCTGCCGTCGCTCCCGCAGGTGCGGGGTGCGGTGGAGGCGGCGGAGTTCGCGGCGGCCGTCGCCGATGTGGCGGTGGCGGCGGGGCGGGACGACACCCTGCCCGCGCTCACCGGGATCCGGCTGGGGCTCGACGCGGAGGCCGGGACGATGACGCTCGCGGCGACCGACCGGTACCGGTTCGCCGTGCGGACGCTGCCGTGGAAGGCGGCTGTGGCAGGCGGCGAGAGCGCCGATGTGCTGGTCTCCGCACGGCGGTTGACCGAGATCGCGCGGTCGCTGGGCCGGTCCGGGTTGGTGAGTGTGGCGCTGGACGCCGGATCGGCGGGGTTCGAGCACGCGGGGATGCGGACCACCGTGCGGCTCCTGGACGGGCGGCTCCCGCGCCACGACAAGCTGTTCGCCATGGAGAACCCCGCTGTCGCGGTGGTGGGCCGGGCGCGGCTGGTGGAGGCCGTCAAGCGGGTCTCGGTGGTCGCCGACGGGGACAGCCCGGTGCAGATGGCGTTCTCCGCCGCCGACAACTCCGTACACCTCCAGGCCGGTTACGAGGACGACGTGGCGTCCCAGCGGCTGCCCGCGACGCTGGAGGGCGCCCGGGAGATCACCGTGGCGTTCAACCCGGGGTATCTGGCGGACGCCCTGGCCTCGTTCGATGAGCCGTCGCTGCGGCTGCTGATGATGGGAGCGGGGCAGCGGGCGATGGTCACGGGCGAGGCGGGGTCGGACGCGCACCGGCACCTGCTGATGTCGGTGAAGCCGCCGCTGCTGTGAGGCGGGGCGGACTTCCACGTACACCGAGTGAGCCGGGGAGGACCTCCCGCACGCCGGCGTGAGCGGGCCGGACCTCCCCGTGCGGAGTCCGGCCCGCTCGTCGGCCGATCGCGTGCGCCGGACACGCCCTAGCCCTGCGGCCGGACCCCGCCCTCGTCCACCACGGCCCCGGAACGCCGGAACGGGGGGTGCGGTTCCGGCAGCGGCCGGGACGCACCCCCCGTACGGGATGGTTCACACGCGAGGGATCAGCGGGTGGAAATCAGCGGGCGGGGATCAGCAGCTCAGGTTCGAGCCGGTGGTGGTGCCGAGGATCTGGGTGAACTGCGTGAACTTGTTGATCCGGCTCTGGACCTGCGCCGGGTTGCCGCCGTTGCACTCGATCGAACCGTTGATGGAGCGGATGGTCTCGCCGAACCCGCGGTTGTTGACGATGGCGTTGTGCGGCGTCATGGTGCCGGGGCCGTTCTGGGTGTTCCAGTACCAGAGGCCGGTCTTCCAGGCCACGGAGGCGTTCTGCTCCACCAGGTAGGGGTTGGCCAGCAGGTTGATGCCGAGGGCGTCACCGGCGGCCTTGTAGTTGAAGTTCCAGCTCAGCTGGATGGGGCCGCGGCCGTAGTACGCGGCCTGGCCCGCGGGGCAGCCGTAGGACTGGCTGGTGTCGCAGTAGTGCGGGTAGTTGGCCTCGTTGACTTCCTTGATGTACACCAGCCCGCCGGTCTCGTGGCTGACGTTGGCGAGGAAGGCCGCGGCCTCGCGCTTCTTCACCTCGGTGCTGCCGGTGTTGGCGAAGGCCGGGTAGGAGCTGAGGGCGGCGGTGAGGCCGCTGTAGGTGTAGAAGGAGTTCCGGTTCGGGAACATCTGGTTGAACTGGGCCTCGCTGACGACGAAGCCGGTGCCCGGCTGCTCGCCGCCCCCGCCCGTGCCGCAGGCGCCGTTGTCGGCCCAGACGTCGGAGGAGCCCGGCCGCTCGTTCTGGGTCCACCACTTGGCGGTGTAGTTGCGGCCGTTGTACGAGGCGGTCTGGCCGCCCGTGTAGACGGACGAGGAGTTCCAGGCGGTGACGCAGGTGGCGGCCTGGGCGGTGGCCGCGGGGAGGACGACGAGCGCCGCGACGACCGCGGCGAGCGCGACCAGCAGGCTGAGGACACGTCTGATCACGTGGACACACTCCTTTAGACGCGGCGCGACGTCCGGCCGTGCGCCGCCGTGGGGGTGCCGATACTCAAGCGACGATGGTCTGGACCTGTCAAGGTCTAGACCAGGTTCCGTGAATATGCCCGCCCGCCCCGCACCGTCCCGCCGCCGCCCGTGAGAACGATGCCATTACCCCCCTCAACTGGCCTGATTCCGGAAGGAGTCGATCCGGATCAAGCCGTGAACAGGAGGGAGGCGGAAGGTAAAAGATTGGGGCGTGTCCAGCATGCGGGACGCGCACCTCGCCGGAGGGCGGCGGGTTTGAAAGCCGCCGATCACTCGTTGGTGAGTTCAGCCGCCCTCGGCCACCCGCCCCCGGCAAGACTCGATGGCGCGGCGCGGACGGACGCGGCGCCGCCCGGGCCCCTGCGGCTCCGGACACACTGCGGCTGGGGGATGGCATGGAACGAACCACGGACACACGTGAGGGTGTCGGCGGACCGGGCGAGCAGGCGGTGCTGCTGGCGGCGGGCCTCGCGGACCTGGCCGTGACCACGGTGGGCGCGGCCTTCACCTCCGTACGCGGGCTGCTGCTGCGGTCCGACACGGCCGAGCTGGCGGCCGGGGCCGAGCAGGACCTGATCGCACGCGGCCGCCTCGCACTCGACCGGTACGCGACCGCGCCCCCGGCCCACCTGGAGGTGCTCGCCCGCCACGTGATCGCCCAGCGCGCCGACGGCGGAGACGGTGAGGGCGGCCGTGACGGTGGCCGTGGCCGTGACGGTGACCGTGCCTGAGGGGTGGGAGCCGGGCGCCTTCAAAGCCCGGGTGGACCAGGTGCTCCACCGCTTCGCCGCCGAAGAGGCCGGTCAACTCACCGCGATCGACAGCTCCCTGGGCCCGGTGGCGGACGCGGTGGAGACGGCCGTGGCGGACGGCAAGCGGCTCCGGGCGGCCTTCTGCTACTGGGGCTGGCGGGCAGCCGGGCAGCCCGACAGCGACGCCCTGGTGCGGGCGGCGGCCTCGATGGAGCTGGTGCACGCGGCGGCCGTCGTCCACGACGACCTGATCGACGACAGCCCGCTGCGGCACGGCCGGCCCACCGCACACCTGGCCCTGCGCGAGGCGGTGCGGGACCATCCACAACCCGCCTCGGCGGCAAGGTCCTTGGCCATGCTCGCCGGGGACCTGCTGATGTCCATGGCCGGTCAGCTCTTCGTCACCAGCGGCCTGCCCGCCGCCTATCTCGGCCGGGCCCGCCCGCTCTGGGCGGCACTGGCACGGGAGCTGATCGCGGGCGAGTGCCTGGAGATCCTGCACACCGGGTCCGCCGCCCCCGACACGACGATCTCCCTCAAGGTCGTCCGCTACAAGACCGCCAAGTACACCGTGGAGCAGCCCCTGTTGATCGGGGCACTGCTGGGCGGGGCCGGTGAACGGCTGCGCGCGGGCTGCTCCGCGTACGGGCTGCCGCTGGGCGAGGCGTTCCAGCTGCGGGACGACCTCCTGGGCCTGTTCGGGGACCCCGCGCTCACCGGGAAGGACGGCTCCGACGACGTACGCGGCCACCGGCCGACCGCCCTCCTCGCGGAGGCCTGGCGGCTGGCCGGGGAGGAGGACCGGGAACGCCTGCGCACCCTGCTCGCGGCCGGGGCGGGGACCGACAAGGACACCGGAACCGACACCGCCGACACCGGCACAGGCACCGGCACCGCCGACGCCGACGCCGACGCCGACGCCGTACGCGACGTGATGCGCCGCCTGAAGGCCCCCGACCGTATCGAGGCCATGATCACCGCCCGGGTCGAGGAAGCCCTGCACGCCCTCGACGAGCTGGACCTGCCCGGCCCCGCCGCCGCCGCCCTCAACAGGCTGGCGCACTCGGCGGCCGTCCGCCGTTCCTGACCGCCGACGCCTCCCCGACGCGAACCCACCAGAAAGGCTGTGCCCCGCCATGACCTACACCCAGGCATCGCTGAACGCCCTCCGCCACAGCGGCGACGAACTCGCCGACGCCACGGTCGCCACCCTCTTCGAACGCGGCGAGGTCGGCACCTTCAACACCCTCATGCGGTACGTCTCCACCGCCGGGGCCCCGCTCCCCGACGGTCTGCCGGACGTGGCCCGGGAGTACCTGAACGCCACCGCCGCGCCCCCGTCCTGGGTGGACTGGGGCGAGATGGAGAAGGCCCGGCTGTTCTTCATCGACAACAACGTGCACATCTCCACCGCCCTCTCCTTCGCCTCCATGCCCGCCTGTTACGTCGTCCCGCACGTGGCGAAGCTGCTCTCGGCGACGCACGGGCTGAGCTACCCGTCCAAGCGGATGGCGGAGACCGGCCAGTTCACCGTGTACCTGATGCAGCCGGACGCCTTCGAGGCCGGCAGCCGCTTCATCCCGGCGGCGCAGAAGGTCCGGCTCCTGCACGCCTCGATCCGCCACCACCTGCGGCGCGAGGGCGCCTGGGACACGGAGGGCGCGGGGGTGCCGATCTGCCAGGAGGACATGATCGGCGGGCAGATGTTCTTCTCGATGCTGGTCCTGGACAGCCTGCACCGGCTCGGCGTCCACATGTCCGAGGAGGGCGCGGACGCCTACTACTACGCCTGGCGGGTGGTCGGCGCGATGCTGGGAGTCGACCAGGACGCCGTACCCAAGTCCCTTGCGGAGGCACGGGAGTTCCTCGATCTCTACATGATCCGGCACATGGGCCCGTCCCCCGAGGGCGCGCTGCTGACCCGGCAGCTCATCGACCTGTACGAGGAGGTCGTCCCCGGCACCTTCTTCGACCCGATCGTCTCGGCCCTCATCCGCCACCTCGTGGGCGACACCTGCGCGGACTGGCTGGAGGTGCCCCGTACCCCCTGGGACACCGTCGCCAAGGCCGTCCCGCACCTGCTCGGCGTCCTGGAGACCATCGAGGACCGCTCCCCGCTGGGCGCCTGGGCCCTGGACCGGATCGGCCACCTCACCACCGTGCTGGAGCTGTCCTCCCTGACCCGGGGGCGCGTCATGCACTACGCGATCCCCGAGCACCTCAAGAAGGAGTACGGCGTCCCGTCCGGGCCCGCCCGAACCGGCCGCTGGAGCCCCCCGGCGGCGACGGTGCCGGGACCCAGGTAGGGGACCCCGGCAGGAAGCTCAACTACCGCCTGAACAAAGGGAGAACAACAGCCGTCGCTCTCCTCCCGCCCCTCCCGATCCCCTCCCCGCCCGCCTACGGTGACTCGCACCGACGCGCGGGCACGGGGGCCGGGGCACGGGGGAACGGGTCCCGGACGCGCGAGCACGGGGGACCGGGGGGAGCAGCCGTGGAGTGGTTCAGCGCCGAGAACGTCGTGGCGGTCCTCACCGCCGTGCTGGGCGTCCTCGCCTCGATCGGGGTGCTCTGGTACGAGCGCCGGGTGCCCCGCCGTAAACGCATCGGCTACCGCGTCCAGATGGACACACCCATCGGCAGCGACGTGAGCCAGGGCCGGGCCAACGTACGCCTCGGGCTCTTCAGCGAGACCCCCGACATGTCGGACGCCACGCTCGTCCTGCTGCGCATCGAGAACGACGGCTCGCAGTCCATCGTCGACAGCGACTACACCGGGCGCGAACTGCACGGCCTGACCGCCGAGTTCACCGGACGTACGGTACGCGGCATAGCGGTCACCCAGCCCCCCGGCGCCGCCCACCTCATGGAGCACTTCACCCCGGCCGCCGGGATGCGGCACAGCGGATCGCTGATCCGGCTCCCCCGCGTCCCGCTGAACCGGGGCGAGCACTTCAAGCTGCTGGTGCTGCTGACCGGCGCCGACGTCGGCAGCCCGATCCGGATCACCGGGGGCATCCGGGACGGTGAGGTGACCGTCAACCGCGCCGCCCGCCCCGACGACAAACCGCCGCTGTTCGGCCGGGCCGCCCGGCTCATCACCGTGACGCTGACCGTCTGCGTCATGGCGCTCGCCGCGATCATCCTGGTCCGGGACGACACCCCGCCCCCGCTCGACTGCGCCCGGGGCGAGCTCCGGGTGACGGGATCGACCGCCTTCGCCCCCGTCGTACGGGAGCTGGCCGCGACGTACATGAAGGAGTGCGAGGGCTCCCGGATCGAGGTGGACCCGCACGGCAGCAACTCCGGCATCCGCGAGCTCGCGGACGAGGGCGCGCGGTCGTCGGGCTCCGGCTCACCGGGGCTGGTGGCCCTCTCGGACGGCCCGAAACCGCCCGGCCACCCGGAGCTGCGCGAGACCCGTGTCGCCGTGTCGCTGTTCTCGCTGGTCGTGAACGACCGGGTGCCGGTACGTGACCTCGCCCTCGCCGACATCCGCCGCGTCTACGCGGGCGAGATCCGCAACTGGCGGGAGCTCGGCGGCCCGGACCTGGAGATCCTGCTCGTCAGCCGGGACGCCAACTCCGGTACGCGGGAGGTGTTCCAGCGCCGGGTCCTGGACCGTAACGAACCCGCCCAGTCCTCCCGCGACTGCGCCACCAAGGACGACCCGCGAGCCCCGGTGACCCGCTGCGAACTCGACGGCACCGACCAGGTCCTGGCCACCGTCGCCCGGCTGGACGGCGCGCTCGGCTACAGCGAACTGCGCTCCGGCAGCGAGCCGCGCGGCCTCCACCGCATCGCGATCGACGGCGCCCACCCGTCCGTCGACACGATCGGCACCAGCCCCTACCCGTACCGGGAGATCGAGTACGCCTACACCTTCGGCCGCCCGCCCGCCGACTCCCTGGCCTCCAGCTTCCTCGGCTATCTGAGCCGGGGACGCGGCCAGGACGTGATCCACATCCACGGCCACCTGCCGTGCGCGACGCCGAAGGGGCTGCGGATCTGCGGCGAGGACTGAGGAGCGGTCGCCTACGCACCAGGGCCCCGGACCGCTGAGGATCCGGGGCCCTGCGCGTACTGCCGTGGTGCCTTGCTTCCGTACTGCCGTGGTGCCGTACTGCCGTGGTGCCTACAGGAACGAGTTGATCTGGATCGTCTCGGTCCGGCCGGGGCCGACGCCGATCGCGGAGATCGGGGCGCCCGACATCTCCTCCAGCGCCTTCACGTACGCCTTCGCGTTCTTCGGCAGATCGTCGAAGGTCTGGGCCTTGGTGATGTCCTCGGACCAGCCCGGCAGGTTCTCGTAGATCGGCTTCGCGTGGTGGAAGTCGGTCTGGTTGTACGGGAGTTCCTCGACGCGCTTGCCGTCGATCTCGTACGCCACGCAGACCGGGATCTGCTCCCAGCCGGTGAGGACGTCGAGCTTGGTGAGGAAGAAGTCGGTCAGGCCGTTGACCCGGGTCGCATACCGCGCGATCGGGGCGTCGAACCAGCCGCAGCGGCGGTCACGGCCGGTGGTGACACCGCGCTCGCCGCCGATGCGCCGCAGCGCCTCGCCGTCCTCGTCGTGCAGCTCCGTCGGGAACGGACCGGCGCCGACACGCGTCGTATAGGCCTTGAGGATCCCGATGACGCGGCTGATCTTCGTCGGGCCGACACCGGCACCGGTGCAGGCGCCGCCCGCCGTCGGGTTCGACGAGGTGACGAAGGGATACGTGCCGTGGTCGACGTCGAGCAGCGTGCCCTGGCCGCCCTCGAAGAGCACGACCTTGCCCTCGTCGATGGCATCGTTCAGGATCAGGGTCGTGTCGGCGACGAACGGCTTGATCTGCTCCGCGTACTGGAGCATGTCCTCGACGACCTTGCCGGCCTCGATGGCCCGGCGGTTGAAGACCTTGGCCAGGAGCTGGTTCTTCTGCTCCAGGGCCGCCTCCACCTTCTGCTCCAGGATCGACTCGTCGTAGAGGTCCTGGACGCGGATCCCCACCCGGTTGATCTTGTCGGCGTACGTCGGGCCGATGCCCCGGCCCGTCGTGCCGATCTTGCGCTTCCCGAGGAAGCGCTCGGTCACCTTGTCGAGCGTGACGTTGTACGGAGTGATCAAATGAGCGTTGCCGCTGATCAGAAGCTTGGACGTGTCGACGCCTCGCTCGTTCAGACCGCTCAGCTCGGAGAGCAGGACCGCCGGGTCGACCACGACACCGTTCCCGATGACCGGGGTACAGCCCGGCGACAGGATTCCGGAGGGGAGGAGATGCAGTGCGTACTTCTGGTCGCCTACGACGACCGTGTGACCGGCGTTGTTCCCGCCTTGGTATCGCACGACATAGTCCACGGATCCACCGAGGAGATCGGTGGCCTTCCCCTTGCCCTCGTCACCCCACTGAGCACCGAGCAGCACAAGTGCGGGCACAGGCGTACACCCCTTCCGGGCGGGGCATGTCCAAGGTCAGGGGGCGTACGTAAAGGTCGTACCTGCCGCACGACGATGTACGGCAAAGCCTGAGCCGTCGAACCGGGTGCCCCGGAATAGACGAAGCCCCTGGCGCAATAGCGCAAGGGGCTCTTGCACCAAGATGCTACCCGAGGAAGGACCGAGGTGTCGGCTGCAGAGCCCCCCGGCGACGGCGGCGACCAGCTTCTGGTGGTCATCGACCCGGTCGCCCGCCGGACCGACGGCGAGTCCGTCCGTATCGCGAAGGACGTGCTGAGCGCCGGCTCGCACGCCAAGATCTGCCTTCCGGACACCCCGGAGGAGTTCGCCCGGGCCCTGTCCCGGCGGGGTTCGCGCCGCCCGGTGGTGGTCGGCGACGACCGCGCGCTGCTGCGTGCCGTGGCCCAGCTCCACCGGGAGCGGGAGCTCGCCGGGGGCGTCCTCTCCCTGATCCCCGTGGGGGCCGCGCACGCCCTGGAGGTGGCCCATGCGCTCGGCGTGCCCCGGGGCGCGGTGGCGGCCGCGCGGACGGCGCTGGACGGGGCGGTGCGGCGGCTGGACCTGCTGGTGGACGACAGCGACGGTGTGGTGCTCGGCCGGCTGTGCATCCCCGCCCCCACGCCGGCGTCCGGTGCGGGGGCCCCGCACACGGGCGTCACGGCCGTCTGGGACACCTGCCGCTCCCTGATGACGTCCCTGGTCCGCCCGGCGCCCCCGGGCGCCGCCACCGCGCCCCCGGGGACGTACCGGCTGCGGGTCGAGGCGGACGGGGTGCTGCTGAGCGACCTGGACGCGCCCGTGCGGGGCGTCTCGGTGCTCTCCCAGGGCGACGGGGGCATGGCCGACGTGGTGGTCAGCACCACGGACGGCGAGGACGTCACGGTGGAGGCCAAGGCCGTCACCGTCTCGGGCTCGGACTTCCGCTACCGGGCCGACATACAGACCGGCGGCCCGGTCCGCACCCGGACCTGGACCGTGCGGGCGGGCGCCTGGGGGCTGATGCTGCCGCTCCCGGCGAGCGCGGACGGGGCGACAGGAGGACGCTAGAGGGGTACGTACGGGATACGTACGCGGAGATGTCCGGGAATCGGCCGCGGAGGTGACCGCCATGACCAGCACCGCCATGCCCCGAGTCGCTGTCGGCTGGCACATCGACCTCGAATTCGAGGAGGACTCCCACCGCACCCGCGCGGCGGCCCTCGTCCGCCTCTCCGACGGAACCGAGGTACGTGCCCACGGCTACGCCAGCCGCCACCCCTCGGACGAGGACCAGCAGCGGGTCGGCGAGGAGATCGCGGGGGCCAGGGCCCTGAACGAACTGGCGATGAAGCTCCTGACCAAGGCCCACGACGAGATCGACGAGGCCTCGGGCCGCTCGTCGTACCCACTGAGGTAGGACCACCACTCAGCCCTTCCGGGTGCCCTTTCCAGCCCCTCCGGGTGCCCTTTCCAGCCCCTCCGGGTGTCCCTTCCAGCCCCTCCGGCGTTTGAGGAGCGGGGGTTCGGGGGCAGCGCCCCCGGGGCTCGAGGAACCGCGCCCGCACCCCACCGCGTCTCCCCGCACATGGAGACCCGACAAGACGCCGTCACCGGCACCATCGGCTGCGCGGCCGCCCTCCTCGGCGCCCTCGCGGGCATCGCGATCTGGCTCCCGTACGGCAGGAAGGGCCTCTTCGGCGCCTTCGAGGGCGAGACCAACCCCACCGTCCTCTGGCTCGGCCTCCCCGTCCTGGCCCTCGGCGGAGCCGCCACCGCCCTGGCCGTCCTCGCCGTCGTCCGGGGCCGGTGGCGCCCAGCGCTCGGGCTCCTCGCGGCCCTCGCGGGCATCGCCGCCTTCGGGTACGCCTTCGACGTCCTGGCCGCCCCCCAGGCACTCCAGGACTGCGGCTCCCCCTGCTGACCGCGCAGGCGCCGCCTACACCTCCACCACCAGCTCCTTCAGCCCCCGGATCACATACCCCGGCTGCCACTCCGGCTTCGCCACCATCCGCATGGCGGGCGCCTTCCGCAGCAACTCCCCGAAGGACGCCTCCAGTTCGATCCGGGCGAGCGGCGCGCCCAGGCAGTAGTGGATGCCCGCACCGAACGAGACGTGCGGGTTGTCCACCCGGCTCAGATCCAGCCTCTCCGGCTCCGCGAACCGCTCCGGGTCCCGGTTGGCCGAGCCGAACAGCAGCGCCACCTCCGCCCCGCGCCCGATCACCTGCCCGTCGACCTCGATGTCGTCCAGCACCCACCGCTCGAAGAGCTGCAACGGGGTGTCGTAGCGCAGGAGTTCCTCCACGGCCGTCGGCAGCGAGGCCGGGGCGGCCCGGAGGGCGGCCAGCTGCTCCGGGTGGTGGAAGAGGGTCCGCCACCCGTTGACCGTGGTGTTCACCGTCGCCTCGTGGCCCGCGTTCAGCAGCAGCACACACGTGGAGACCATCTCCTGCTCGGTCAGCCGCTCCCCGTCGTCGTGGGCGGCGATGAGCGCCGAGATCAGGTCGTCGCCGGGGGCCGTGCGCCGCTCGGCGATCAGCCCGCGCAGATACGCGGAGAACTCCTCCGACGCCCGGACCGCCGCCTTCGCCGTCTCCTCGGACGGGTTCAGCTCGTACATCCCGCAGATCGCCGCCGACCAGGGCCGCAGCGGCCCCCGGTCCTCCTCCGGCACGCCCAGCATCTCCGCGATCACGGCGACCGGCAGCGGTTCGGCGACCTCCGCCAGCAGGTCCCCGCCGCCCTTGGCCACGAACGCGTCGACCAGCCCGGCCGCCAGCCGCCGTACGGTCGGGGCGAGGTTCTCGACCGTACGCGGGGTGAACGCCTTGGAGACGAGCCGCCGGATCCGGGGGTGGTCGGGGGCCTCCAGGTCGAGCAGCCCCTGCCCGTTGAGCGTGGTGAACGGCTCGTGCGCGGCGGGAGGCGGCGTACGGCCGAACTCCTCGTGGGTGAAGCGGTGCAGATACGTACGGCCCAGGCGCCGGTCGCGCAGCAGGGCCGATACGTCGGAGTGGTGCGGGATCAGCCACTGCCCGGTCGGCTCGAACCAGTGCACCCGGCCGGCGGCCCGCAGGGCGGCGTAAGCGGGGTAGGGATCGGCGACGAAGGCGGGCGACCAGGGATCGAAGGACACATGCATGACCCGACGCTACCCGCGCCCGCCATCACCGCAAGGGGGCCCGCACCGCCCCTTGCCCCGGCCTCTACCCCGGCGTGACCAGCCGTGCCTCGTACGCGAACACCGCCGCCTGCGTCCGGTCGCGCAGCCCCAGCTTCACCAGGATCCGGCTCACATGCGTCTTGATCGTGGACTCCGCGACGATCAGATGCGAGGCGATCTCCGCGTTGGAGAGCCCCTGCGCGATCAGGACGAGCACCTCCGTCTCCCGCTCCGTGAGGTCCCCGATCCGGGCGAGGGCGGGCGGCCGCGGGGTCTCCGCGAGCTTGGAGAACTCGGTGATCAGCCGCCGGGTGACGGTCGGCGCGAGCAGCGCCTCGCCCGAGGCCACCACCCGTACGCCGTCCGCGAGCTGCCGGGCCGAGGCGTCCTTCAGGAGGAAGCCCGAGGCTCCGGCCCGCAGCGCCTGGTACACGTACTCGTCCAGGTCGAACGTCGTCAGGACCAGCACCTTGGCGTCCGCGTCCTGCGCGACGATCTCGCGGGTCGCCTCGATGCCGTTCATCTCGGGCATCCGGATGTCCATCAGGACCACGTCCGGGCGCAGGGCGGCGACCTGGGCGACGGCCTGCCGGCCGTCCACCGCCTCCCCCACGACGGTGATCCCGGGCATCGCGTTGAGCAGGACGGAGAAGCCCTCGCGGACCATCATCTGGTCGTCGACGATCAGGACCCGGATGTCGGTGTCGCTCATGCGCCGCCGTCCCGTTCGATGACGAGCGTCTCCGCCACGGCACCCCGGTCGCCCCGGTCGTCCCGCTCGTCCGGCTCGCTCTCCGCCGGCGGCACGGGCAGGAACACCGCGACCTCGTACCCGCCGTCCTCCGCCGCCGCGGCCGTCATGGCGCCGTTCAGCATCGCCACCCGCTCCCGCATCCCGGTGATCCCGTGCCCGGCCCCCGGCGACGGCTTGACCAGACCCCTGGGCGGCCCGTTGACGATCCGCAGCCCGATCCCGCCGAGCACGTACGAGATCTCGACCCGGGCGGTGGCGCCCGGCGCGTGCCGCAGGGTGTTGCTGAGGGCCTCCTGGATGATCCGGTACGCCGACAGCTCGACGCCCTGGGGCAGCTCGCGGACGGCCCCCGTGATCACCTTCTCCGTCTCCAGGCCCGTCTCGCGGACGTTGTCCAGGAGCCCGTCGAGGACGGCGAGCGTGGGCTGCGGGGCGTCCGGGGCCTCGTAGTCCTCGGCGCGGACGACCCCGAGGACGCGGCGCAGCTCCGTGAGGGCCGCCACCGCGTTCTCCCGGATGGTGACGAAGGCCTGCTCCAGCTCGGGCGGCGGGTTCTCCACCCGGTAGGGGGCGGCCTCCGCCTGGATCGCGACGACCGACATGTGGTGGGCGACCACGTCGTGCAGCTCGCGGGCGATGGTGGTGCGCTCCTCCAGCAGCGTGCGCCGGTCGCGCTCGACCGCGGTGACGGTGCGCTGCACGGTGATCTCGCGCTCGGCGTCGCGGACCTCCTGCTCGGCGGCGCGCCGGACCTGGAAGACGGTGACGACGAGCAGGGCGAAGGCGGTCAGGACGGCCATGGGCGCGGTGATGGACGGGTCACCGCCCTCCAGCACCACCCCGAACAGCAGCGTCAGCAGCCACATCCAGAGCGCCGTACGGGGCCGGGTCCGGGCCGCCACGACCACCATGACCACCGCCTGCGCCATGAAGGCGCTGGGCCCCCACAGCCCGTCGCTGCCCAGCAGCGCGCAGAAGAGGGTGGCGATCCAGGAGGCCCAGAACGCGGCGATCGGCCTGACCAGGGTCATCGCGACGGCGATCGCGGGCACCAGCCCCATGAAGAGGCGGAAGTGCCAGTCGGCGAACCCGGCCATCATCACGATGAAGGCGGCGAACAGCACCAGCGCGTGCGGGGTCCAGACGACGGCCCGCTTCAGCCCGTCGGGCAGCCGGCGTATGAACCGCCCCTCGGGCGAGAGGGGCGGCAGCGGGCGGTAGGCGAACACGGGGCGGATGAGGTCTTCCCGCAGGCCGTCCATCGCGCCGGCGGCGGCCCGGATCTCCGGGCTACTGGTCTTCGTCTGGGTCTCGGTCACGTTTCCACGGTAGGCGGCCGCGGAGTACGGGTCGTCCCTATCGATGGTGATTCCGGGGCATCCCTCTCAAGGACTACACGCCCTACTCACGCCCCGGGGCGGCGCCCCCCGACGCCGCCCCGAGACCGCCCCGGCACGCTCCCCGACCCTCTACGGACGGAAGAATTCCGCGTTCTCCCCGGCCCACTGCGCGAACGTCCGCGCCGGCCGCCCGGTGACCTTCTCGACGGTGTCGATCACGGTCTTCCCCTCCGGCGGGGTGTCCCGGTAGACCTCGATCAGGAACGCGATGACGTCCTCAGGCATCCCCTTGGCCCGCCAGCCGGTGAGCGCCTCCTCCTCGGTGAGCTCCACCAGCTCGATCTCCTGGCCCCGCGCCGCCGCGATGGCCGCCACCTTGTCGCCGACGGTCAGCGCCTGCGGTCCGGTGATCAGGTACACCTGGCCGCCGTGGCCGTCCTCGGTGAGCGCCGTCGCCGCGACCGAACCGATATCGGACTCGTGGACCATCGCGCTCAGCCGGCCGACGAAGGGCTCGCGGACGACGCCCTCGGCCTTGATGTCGGGCGCCCACTCCAGGGCGTTCGCCATGAACTCGACCGGCATGACGACCGTCCACGCCAGCCCGCTCCCCCGTACCGCGGTCTCCATCGGGGTTTCCCCGCCGCCGTTGAGCACGGTCACCCGGCGCACCCCCGCCGCGCGGGCCCGCTCCATGATCTCCTCGCCGGTCGTCAGCGGGGCGAAGAGGCCGCCGTCGAAGGTGATCAGGTGCAGCCCGGTCACGCCCTCCAGCGCGCTCTCCAGCGACGCCGGGTCGGCGAGGTCACCGCGGACGACGTCGACACCCCCCGGGAACTCCGCACGCGCCGGGTCGCGCGTCACGGCCCGGACGGGCTCGCCGCGCTCCAGCAGTTGCTCGACCACTCGACGGCCGACCGTTCCCGTGGCTCCGGTCACCAGGATCGTCATTGCGGGTCTCCTTCGTCAGGTCCGGCCGTTCGGTCCAGCCGTTCGGTCCGGCCGTTCAGTCCGGCCGTTCGGTCCGGCAACAACCAACCTAGGGACCCTTGCGGTCAGCTTCTGTCCGCGAGGAACGACGTATCGGGGGGACCTCACCACGCCAGCTGCGTGATCTCCTCCGCCACGATCGCGCAGGCGTCGGCGGCCGGGTCGATCAGCGGGAAGTGCCCGACATCGCCGAGCAGGGTGAGCCCGACCATCTCGCCGGACTTCGCCGCCGCGTCGACGTACGCCTCCGAGACGGCCAGCGGGACGACGATGTCCTCCTCACCGTGCACGATCGCGGTGGCGATCCCGGTGGGCAGCAGGGCGGTGGGATCGGCCTGGGCCGTACGGTCCGCCGACTCCCCTTCCTCCCCCAGGAGTTGGGTGACCGCACCGCCGCACACCCCCAGCTCCACCGCCGTGGCGAAGTCCGCGATCGGGGCCAGCGCGACGACCCCGCGCAGCGGCGGCGGGGCGGGCAGGTGCCACGGCGACCCCTCGGGCAGCACATGGCGCGCCGACGCCCAGAGCGCGAGGTGCCCGCCGGCGGAGTGCCCGGTGACCACGATCCGGCGGACGTCGGCCTCCGGCAGCTCCCGGGCGGCCAGGGCCGGTACGGCGTCGAGGGCGGCGGCCACGTCGTCGAAGGTCTCCGGCCAGCGCCCGGCGACAGGGTCCGCGCCGGGCTCCTGCCCCTGGCCGCTCCCCTCACCGCCGCGCCGGTACTCCACGCTCGCCACGGCGAACCCCCGCCGGGCCAGGAAGTCCGCGAGCGGGGAGACGTGCGCCCGGTCGTAGGGGGCCCGCCAGGCGCCCCCGTGCAGCAGGACGACGAGGGGGGCGGCGGTGCGGCCGTCGCGCGGGGCGTAGAAGTCGATGACCTGGTCGGGGTGGTCGCCGTAGGCGGCGGTCCGGTCGGGGGCGACCACCGGATGCGCGAGCGCCGACTCGGTCTCGGCGTCGTCCCGATCACGCGCGGCAGAATCCGACATGCTGCTCAACCGTCCTATGCCTGTGTCCTGTGCCTGTGCCAGGCGCCTGTGCCCTGTGCCTGCGTCAGGTGCCCAACTGGGTTGACCTGCGGGGACGGTACCAGTGATCGGCACCGTCCCCGCCCGGTCGCACACGCATTGACGGCTCGTCAGGCCTGCCGGGTCTCCTCCAGCACCTCGGCCAGGACCCGCGCCGCCCGTTCCGCGTCGGCGAACCCCACGTACAGCGGAGTGAAACCGAACCGCAGCACATCGGGCCGCCGCAGGTCGCCCACCACACCCCGTTCGATGAGCCGCCGCATCACGGGCTCGGCCTCGGCGCAGCGCAGGGCGACCTGGCTGCCGCGTTCGGCGTGCGCGACCGGGGTGACGGAGACGACCCGGCCCTCCGGTACGTACGCCTCGACGCACTCCAGGAAGAAGTCCGTCAGCGCCAGCGACTTGGCCCGGACGGCGTCCACGGAGACCCCGTCCCACACGTCCAGCGCCGCTTCCAGCGTGAGCATGGAGACGATGTCGGGCGTGCCGACCCGGCCCCGTACGGAGCCGTCCGCCGGGGCGTAGTCGGGGGTCATGCCGAACGGGTCGGCGTGCGAGTTCCACCCCGGCAGCGGGGAGTCGAAGGCGGCCTGGTGGCGCTCGGCGACATACAGGTACGCGGGCGAACCGGGGCCGCCGTTCAGGTACTTGTAGGTGCAGCCGACCGCCAGGTCCACCCCGTGCTCGTCCAGACCGACCGGCAGGGCGCCCGCGCTGTGGCAGAGGTCCCAGACGGCGATCGCGCCGGCCGCGTGGACGGCGGCGGTCAGACCGGGCAGGTCGTGCAGCCTCCCCGTGCGGAAGTCCACCTGGTTGAGGAGGACGGCGGCCGTACGGTCCCCGAGCGCGGACGGTACGTCGGCGGGGTCGACCGGCACGATCCGGTGGCCGGTGAGCCGGGCGGCGGAGGCGGCGATGTACCCGTCCGTGGGAAACGTCGTGGCGTCAACCAGGATCTCGTCGCGTCCCCCGCCCGCGAGCGACGCGAGGCGGGTGGCCGCGACGACGGCCTTGAAGACGTTCACGCTGGTCGAGTCACCGACGACGATCTGCCCGGCGGCGGCCCCGACGAGCGGGGCGATCCGGTCGCCGATCCGCTCGGGCGCGGTCCACCAGCCGCTCTCGCCCCAGGACCGGATGCGCAGCTCGCCCCACTGGCGGGTGAGGACGTCCTGCACCCGGGCGGGGACGTGGAGGGGCAGGGCGCCGAGCGAGTTGCCGTCGAGGTAGACGCCGTCGTCGAGGGCGAAGAGCTCGCGCTGTGCGGCGAGCGGGTCGGCGGCGTCGAGCTTCAGCGCCCGCTCACGGAACGTCTCACGGGAGGCGTCAGGCGAGGCGTCACGGAAGGTGTCACGCGAGGTCTCAGACATGGCTGCGCGCCGTCCACAGCTCCGGGAACACGTTCTTCGTGGCGCGCTTCTCCAGCCAGGCCACCCCGGCGGAACCGCCGGTACCGGTCTTGGAGCCCATCGCGCGGCGGGTGGCGACGAGATGGTCGTTGCGCCATCGCCAGACGAGCTCGCCGACATCCGTGAGCAGCTCACCGAGGCGGACCAGCTCGTCGTTCTGGTCGGCGGCGGAGTAGATCTCCGCCCACACCGCCTCGACCTCGGGCGACGGCTCGTACCGCTGGGTCAGGTCGCGGGTGGTGACGGCCTCGGGGATCGCGTACCCGCGGCGGGCCAGCAGGGCGAGCGTCTCGTCGTACAGGCTGGGCTCCCCGAGCGCCTTCTCCAGCTCGGCGTACACCCGGGGCGCGCCCCGGTGCGGCACCAGCATGGAGGCGGACTTGTCGCCGAGCAGGAACTCCATCCGCCGGTACATCGCGGACTGGAACCCGGAGCCCTCGCCGAGCGAGCCCCGGTAGGAGTTGAACTGGGCGGGGGTGAGTCCCGCGAGCGGCCGCCAGGACTCGTTGAGCGCCTCCAGCTCGCGCAGCGAACGCTTCAGGGCGTCGCGGGCGACCGGTATGCGGTCCTCGCGCAGGGCGCGGGTGGCGGTCTCCCACTCATGGACGATGACCGTGAACCACAGCTCCATGACCTGGGTGGTGACCAGGAAGACCATCTCGCCGGGGTCGTCCGAGCGGAGGTGCTGGAGGTGGGTCAGGACATCCGCCTGGACATAGTCCTCGTACGGAGTCGTTCCCGCGAAGTCGAGGTGCGGGGTGTCCGCACCGGTGGCTTCGGGGTCGGGGTGATTCGTCGACATCGCTGTCTCCTCGACACGAGCTTCCGGGTAGCGGTCCGCCCCTTCCGTGAGGTGATGGAGCTCCGGTCCCCTGCTCGCATACTAAGCGCCTCCCCGCCCGGCTCGCTTGGGCGGGGAGCGCCGAGAAGGTCAGCTGAGGATGTCGGCGGCGGTCGGCGAGGAGTCGCGCAGGAAGGTCGAGCAGCGCTCGTGCTCCTCGGTCTCCCCGATGGCCCCGGCGGCCCGCGCCAGGGCGTGCAGGGCGCGCAGGAAGCCGCGGTTCGGCTCGTGCTCGAACGGTACGGGGCCGTGGCCCTTCCAGCCGGCCCGGCGCAGGGAGTCGAGGCCGCGGTGGTAGCCGGTACGGGCATACGCGTACGACTCGATGACCCGGCCGCCCTCGTACGCCTCGTCGGCGAGCTGCGCCCAGGCGAGCGAGGAGGTGGGGTACTTCGCGGCGACCTCGGCGGGCGGGGTACCGGCGGCGAGCAGCTCTCGCGGCTCGGGGTCGTCGGGCAGATGGGTCGGGGCGGGGCCCCCGAGAAGGTTCTCGTGGATGGACATGGATCAAGTGTGCCTGGACCGGGACGCGGGTGACACCTCACCGCCCGCCTTCCCGCGCCCGTTCCGGTGGCCGGAAGACGGCTCACGGCGCGCGCTCCGGACACCTGGGGGCGGGCTCACCGCTCGCCCCGCGCGGAGGCGGGCTCACCGCCTGGCCTCCCGCGCCCGCTCGGGCTCCAGCGGCGGGGCCACGATCCCGCAGTGCACGGTGCACTCGGGCCGCTCCTCCGCCCGTTTCCGCTCGGCGGCGGCGACCGGTGGGGTGCGCACGGTCCAGCAGGCGATGACCGCGCCCAGCACCAGCAGCCCGGCGCACATCGGCATCGCCCGCCGGAAGGTCGCCGCGAACTCGCCCGCGTCCCGGTACGCCTCCGGGCCCATCCCGGCGAGCAGCGGCAGCGCGGCCACCGCGATCAGGCCGGCGGCCCGGGCGGCCGCGTTGTTGATCCCGCTGGCCAGACCGGCCCGCCCGGTGTCCACGGCGGCCAGGACCGTCGCGGTGAGCGGGGCCACGACCACGACGAGCCCGGCGCCCAGCACCGTGACGGCGGGCAGCACCTCACTCACGTACCCGCCGAAGGACGCGCTGCCCGGCCCCACCCGCAGCATCAGGAGCATCCCGGCGGCGGCCAGCAGCGGCCCCACCGTCAGCGGGATACGCGGCCCGATCCGCCGCCCCAGCTCCCCCGACCAGGCGGAGAACAGCAGCATCAGGACGGTGGTGGGCAGCAGCGCGGTACCGGCCCCCAGCGCCGAGTACCCGGCAACCACCTGGAGCTGGATCGCGGAGAGGAAGAAGAAGCCGCCGAGGGCCGCGTAGACGCAGAACGTCACCAGGTTGACCGAGGTGAACAGCCGGGAGCGGAAGATCGACGGCGGCAGCATCGGATCCGCCCGCCGCTGCTCCACCAGCACGAACGCCACCCCGAGCAGCACCCCGCCGAGCGCCGCCCCGATCACGAGCGGCGAGGCCCCCTGCTCCGGCGCCTCGATCAGCGCGTACGTCACCCCGGCCAGCGCGAACGCCCCGAGCGCGGCCCCCAGCACGTCGAACCGGCCGTGCGCCGCCGGATCGCGCGACTCCGGTACGTGGCGGAGGGCGACGGGCACGCAGATCGCGGCGAGCGGCAGGTTGAGCAGGAACACCCACCGCCAGCCGGGCCCGTCCACGAGCCACCCGCCCACGAACGGCCCCACGGCCGCCCCGACCCCGCCGAACCCGGACCAGAGCCCCACGGCCCGCGCCCGGTCGTCGGGATGGAAGCTGGCCTGGATGAGCGCGAGGGACCCCGGCGTGAGCAGCGCGCCGCCCACCCCTTGCAGAGCCCGCGCGGCGATGAGAACGCCCGCGTTCGGCGCGATCCCGCAGAGCAGCGAGGCCAGCGCGAACCACACGATCCCCACGACGAAGACCCGCCGCCGCCCGTACCGGTCGCCGAGCGCCCCGCCGAGCAGGATCAGCCCGGCGAGCGTGAGCATGTACGCGTTGACGGTCCACTGGAGCGCGGCCAGATCGGTGTCGAGGTCCGCGCCGATGCGGGGCAGGGCGACGTTGATGACGGTGGAGTCGAGCATCGCCATGCCGGACCCGAGCACGGTGGTCAGCACGACCCAGCGCCCGACGGGGGAGGCGACCCGGATCTCCCCGGGGGCGGAGGCAGCAGCCATGGGGCCAGCTTGCCCCGTGGCGCCCCTCCGCGCACTCCGCGCTCGCGTCACGGGGGCGCTGCCCCCGTACCCCCGCTCCTCAAACGCCGGAGGGGCTGGATTTGGCCGCCCCCACCGCCCGGATCAGCGCCTCCACCCCCCGCTCCACCTTCGCCCGAGGGCACCCCACGTTCAGCCGCACGAACCCCGGCGCCCCGTAGACCGCGCCGCCCATGATCGCCACCCGCTCCCGCTCCACCAGCACCCGCTGCAACTCCGCGTCGTCCACCCCCGCCGCCCGCAGGTCGATCCACGCCAGGTACCCGGCCTGCGGCGGCTCCCACCCCAGCTCGGGGAGGCCGGTGGCGAGCCGCTCCGCGACGTAACCCAGGTTCCCCGCCACATACGCCCGCACCGCGTCCAGCCACGGCCCGCCCTCCCGGTACGCCGCGATGTGCGCGGTCAGCGACAGCACCGCCGGGGAGGCGAGCCCCTCCGCCGTCTCCATCCGCCGCAGGAACTCCGCCCGGTCCGCCGGATCGCCGATCAGCCCGTACGAACCGGTCAGCGCCGGAAAGTTGAAGGCCTTGGACCCGGACGAGATGAGCGCCCAACGGCCCTCGCCGGCGACCTGGGTCCACGGCACATGGACGTCCCCCTCGTGCACGAAGTCCGCATGGATCTCGTCGCTGACGACCGCCACCCCGTACCGTTCCGCCAGCTCCGCCATCCGGGTCAGCTCGGCGCCCGTCCACACCCGGCCCGTCGGGTTGTGCGGCGAGCACAGCACCAGCACCTTCGCGTCCGGCCGCGCCAGCTCCCGTACCAACGCCTCCTCGTCCCCCACCGGCACCCCGCGCAGCTCCCGCCCGAGCCCGGTGATGGCCTTGCGGAAACCGTCGTACGTGGGGGTGTGGACGACGACCCCGTCCCCCTCGGCCGTCCACATCTGGAGGAGCTGGGAGAGCTGGCTGAGCACGGACGGGCCGTACACGAGCTGTCCGGTGTCGATCTCGGTGCCGTACCGGGTGGCGTACCAGTGCGCGACGGCCGAGCGGAAGTCGTCCTGCTGCCAGGTGGTGTAGCCGAAGACGCCGTGGTCCAGCCGGGCCCGCAGCGCGGCGAGCACCTCGGGGGCGGTGGCGAAGTCCATGTCGGAGATGGTGAACGGGAGCAGCCCGTCGACCCCGAACCGGTCCGCGACCCCGTCCCACTGGATGCACCAGGTGCCCCGGCGGTCGATGGCGGTGTCGAAGTCGTACAGCGCGGCCACGGCGGGCCCTCCTTCTCTCGGCACAGCGACGGGCCCGGCCCCCTGAAGGAGGACCGGGCCCGAGGCCGTACATCCGTACTCGTGTACTGCTTACTTCAGCACTCGTGTACTGCTTACTTCAGCTTCGTACCCGTGGAGCGCAGGTTCGCGCACGCCTCGG
Source organism: Streptomyces cyaneofuscatus (assembly GCF_000718135.1). Taxonomy (GTDB): domain Bacteria; phylum Actinomycetota; class Actinomycetes; order Streptomycetales; family Streptomycetaceae; genus Streptomyces; species Streptomyces cyaneofuscatus. The sequence goes on from NZ_JOEM01000018.1 coordinate 33,562, forward strand.
TGACGCGCACGGCCATGCCCGCCTCGGCGGCCTTGCCCCAGGTGCGGGGGTCGTAGGTCTTCTTGTTGCCGACCTCGCCGTCGACCTTCAGGACACCGTCGTAGTTGCGGAACATGTGGTCCGCGACCGGGCGGGTGAAGGCGTACTGGGTGTCGGTGTCGAGGTTCATCTTCACGACGCCGTTCTCCAGCGCGGTGGCGATCTCCTCGGCGGTGGAGCCCGAGCCGCCGTGGAAGACGAAGTCGAACGGCTGGCTGCCGGCCGGCTTGCCGTACTTCTCGGAGACGCCCGACTGGAGGTCCTTCAGCAGCTCCGGGCGGAGCACGACGTTGCCCGGCTTGTAGACGCCGTGGACGTTGCCGAAGGAGGCGGCCAGCAGGTAGCGGCCCTTCTCACCCAGGCCGAGCGCCTCGGCGGTGCGCAGCGCGTCGTCGACGGTCGTGTACAGCTCGTCGTTGATCTCGTGCGTGACGCCGTCCTCCTCACCGCCGGTCGGGGTGATCTCGACCTCAAGGATGATCTTGGCGGCGGCGGCCTGGGCCAGCAGCTCCTGGCCGATGGCCAGGTTGTCGGCGAGGGTCTCGGCCGAGCCATCCCACATGTGGGACTGGAACAGCGGGTTCAGACCCTTGGCGACGCGCTCGGCGGAGACGGCGAGCAGCGGACGTACGTAACCGTCCAGCTTGTCCTTGGGGCAGTGGTCCGTGTGCAGCGCGACGGTGACGTCGTACTTGGCGGCGACGATGTGCGCGAACTCGGCCAGGGCGACAGCGCCCGTGACCATGTCCTTGTTGTACTGGCCGCCCAGGAACTCCGCACCGCCCGTGGAGATCTGGACGATGCCGTCGCTCTCGGCCTCCGCGAAGCCGCGCAGAGCCGCGTGCAGGGTCTGCGTCGAGGTGACATTGATGGCCGGGTAGGCGAACTTGCCCGCCTTTGCCCGGTCGAGCATCTCGGCGTAAGCCTCGGGGGTTGCGATGGGCATCTGACCGCTCCTTGGGATGTGCGGGTGTGCAGGCTATGAGTCCCTGACCTGGGGGCGACGTCATCGTCGCCCCCATCTTCCCAGACTCGCCATCCGGCTCCACCCGGCGGACCCGGTTTCACGTGAAACAGTCCGCCGGGTCCGCTATGGCTCAGGTGGTGCTCAGGGAATGCTCAGGCGAGACCGAGGTCGGCCACCGAGTAGACCTGCACGTACGGGAGACCGGCCTCGGCGATGGCCGGAGCGGCACCCCGCTCGACGATCACGGCGACGGCGACGACCTCGCCGCCCGCCTCCCGTACGGCCTCGACGGCGGTCAGCGGCGAACCGCCGGTGGTGGAGGTGTCCTCGACGACCAGGCAGCGGCGGCCCTTCACGTCGGTGCCCTCGATCCGGCGCTGCATCCCGTGCGCCTTCTGTGCCTTGCGGACGACGAACGCGTCCAGGCTCTTCCCGCGCGCGGCGGAGGCGTGCAGCATCGAGGTGGCGACCGGGTCGGCGCCGAGCGTCAGCCCGCCGACACAGTCGTAGTCCAGCTCGGCGGTGGCGTCGAGCATGGCCTGGCCGACCAGCGGCGCGGCCTTGCCGTCCAGCGTGATCCGGCGCAGGTCGATGTACCAGTCGGCTTCCAGACCCGAGGAGAGGGTCACCTTGCCGTGCACCACGGCCTTGTCCTTGATCTGCTGGAGCAGGTCAGCGCGTACGTCAGTCATGGACACGAGGGTAAGCGCAGCCCGAAACCCCCGGAGCACGCCCCGCCTCAGAGCCGCGTCCAGCTCCAGGTCGTCGTGATCTCCAGCGGATCGATCGGGGTGACCAGCCGGGGCGCGGTGTTGAGCCCGTTCGGCGGCCCGGACTGCGGCTCCACACAGACCGCCTCGTCCTGCTCGTCGTAGACCACGACCCACTCGCTGCGGCTCTTGACCGTCAGCTCCAGCTGCTCCGGCCAGGTGAGCTTCACGTCCACGCCGTCGGGCATCCCGAAGCAGTCGTCCCACGGACCCGGTACGGGGTCGATGCGGCGGCCGGTCGGCAGGTGGTCCTCGCCGCGCTCCTCCTGCCAGGCCGCGTCGAAGGAGAGCTCGGCGTCCCGGCCCCCGAGGTTGCGGTGGAACCAGGGGTGCCAGCCCGCCTGGGCAGGAAAGGAGGTGCCGTACGTCTCGACGGCGAGGCCGAGCGTCAGGGTGTCCTCGGTCAGCTCGAAGGTCTGGGTCACCCGGCCCTCGTACGGCCAGGGCTCGGCGAGGTCGTAGTAGAAGGCCGCCTGCGCCTTGTCCACGTGGGCGGTCCGCCAGGCGGTGTCCCGGCCGGTGCCGTGGATGGCGTGCGGCGGAGAGTTCAGGGGCAGTTGGTGGAGGGCGTCGCCGTTGCGGAACTGCCCGTACCCGGTACGGCCGCACCAGGGCACCATCGGGAAGCAGCCGTACCGCTCGCCCTGGCGCAGCAGTTCGGTGGAGCCGATCCGGAGGCTGCTGATCCGGCAGCCGTGGAAGGGGTCGACGGTCAACTCGGCGTCGTCGGCACTCAGCCTGACGCTCTCTTCGCTACGGGTGCTCTCTTCGCTGCTGCTCACCCGACGACCCTACTGGCGGGCCGGGGGAGTGTCCTGCCGGTCGGGCCGGATCCGGCCGCTACCTACGGCGCCGCAACGCCCGGCTCAGCACCACGGCGGAGGCCAGCGCGAGGGCGGCGGCCGGGGCGACCCAGCGCAGGGTGGTGCTCGCCCCGCCCGCGTCCGGCGAGGGCACGGGGGCGTACCGGCCGCGCGGGGGCGCGTGGTCGACCTCCTCCGCACTGCGGCCGATCATGGTGCGGCGGGCGTGCGCGGCCTCGGCGGGCGGCTCGTCCGGGACGGTGAACTCCACTCCGGCGACCGGGTCGAGGGCGGGCGGGGGAACGGGCGAGTCGAATACGGAGGCGGGCTCGGCGGGTTCCAGGAGCTCATCGGCGGCACCGGCGTCTGCATCGGTACCGGCACCAGCCCCAGCACCGGCTTCCGTACCGGCGGAAGCCTGTTCGCTCTCCGCAGCGTCGTCGCCCGCCGCCGCCTCGACGTCCCCCTCAAGCCCCTCGGCCGACACGTCCTCCGCACCGCCCTCGTCCGAGCCGCCGCCCCCCGCACCGGTCTCCCCGTGCGCGGCCAGCGTCTCCGTCACCAGCTGCTGGGTGAAGCGGTCCAGGAGCCGCTGGGCCGCCGCGAGCGCGGCGCCCTCCTCCAGCTCGGCCAGCCGGCCGTCGCCGCTCGCCGTACCGCTGTACGCGAGGGTCGTCCCGCCGTCCGTCTCCGTGAGGCCGATGGTCAGGGCCAGCTTCACCGCACCGGCCCCCCGGGCCTCCACGCCCTCCCCGGTCACCGAGAACCGGCCGTCCTCCGAGCCAGGGCCGGAAAGCCTCAGCTCGCCCCGGTACGTGATGGTGTGGCCGCCCGCCCGGAACTTCAGCCGGCCCGCCAGCGGCGAGGCCGACGCGTCGGCGTCCTGCTGGATCCCCGGGACGCAGCGGGCGACCCGGGCGGGGTCGCCCAGCGTGCGCCGCAGGGCCGGGACCGGGACCGGAACGAACACCTGATGCTCCATACCGACCGAGCCTAATCGCCCCCGGCCCGCGCGTCAGGGCTTCCACCCGCCCGACCGGCATGCGAGCCCCCACCCTCACGGCCCCCTCACGTCCCCTCACACCCCCTCTCACGTCTCCTCCCAGTAGCGCGGGTGGATCAGCGTGGACGGCACCTGCCCCGGCAGCCGCAGTCCGTCGGCCGCCCGGGCCCCCTCCCGTAGCTCCGCCTCCCCCAGCGAGCGCGGTACGGGCGCTCCGGCGCCCAGCCCCGGCTCCCCCACCGGCCCGGCCGCCGCCAGGACGAAGCCCCAGCCCTCCGGGGGCCGGCCCCCGGCGCCGAGACGGTCGGGGCTCGCGGTGAAGCCGGAAGGGTGGCCGGAGGGGCGGCCCGGGATGCGGTACGGGCGGGTCGCGAGGCCTCCGGCCCGTACCGAGGCCTCCACCGTCCAGAAGGTCCGGGGCCGGACCTCCGGCGGGCCCGCGTGCACCACGAGGCGGCCACGGGGGGCCAGGGCCTCGGCGATCAGCCCGTAGAACTCGGCGGAGTACAGCTTCGTACTGGCCGTGATCCCCGGGCCCGGCAGGTCGGAGATGACCACGTCGTAGCGGTGGTGGTCGGCCCGCAGCCAGGTGAAGGCGTCCGCGCCGACGGCGGTGAGGCGCGGGTCGCGGTAGGCGTGGCCGTTGAGCTCGGAGAGGGCGGGGTCGGTGCGGGCCAGTCGGGTGACGGCGGGGTCGATCTCGACGAGGGTGACCGAGCGGACGTCCCCGTAACGGAGGACCTCGCGGGCGGCGAGCCCGTCGCCGCCGCCCAGGATGAGGACGCGGGCTCGGGGCCCGTCCATCGCCGGGTGGACCAGCGCCTCGTGGTACCGGTGCTCGTCGCGGGCGCTGACCCGGAGCCGGCCGTCCAGGTAGAGGCCGAGGGAGTCACGGTCGGTCCCGGTCAGGACGACCTCCTGCACCCCGGTCTGCACCGCGACCCGCACCTGGTCCCCGTAGACCGCCCGCCGCGCCGCCTGCTCGAAGTCGTCGACCAGGACCGTGGCGGTCGCGAGGACGGCGATCACCGAGACGTTGACCACGACGAGGAGCCGGCGGGAGCCGGGGGTCAGGTCGCGCCGGAACACCCACAGGACCAGCGCCCCGCCCGCCGCCGCGTTGACCGCGCCCGTCAGGAGCGCTCCGGTGAGCTGCCCCAGCATCGGCAGCAGCAGGAAGGGAAAGGCCAGCCCGCCGACGAGCGCGCCCACGTAGTCGGCGGCGAAGAGGTCGGCCACCGCCCCGCCCGCGTCCTGCCGGTCGACGCGCTGGATCAGCGTCATCAGCAGCGGGATCTCCGCCCCGATCAGCACCCCGATCGCCAGCGAGAACCCGACCAGCGCGTACTGCGACTCACCGAGCCAGGCGAACGACGCGTACAGCACGAGCGCCGAGGAGCCGCCGATCAGCGCGAGGGCCGCCTCGATCAGCCCGAACCCGACGGCGGCGTGGCAGCGTAAACGTTTCGCGAGGAGGGAGCCGATGCCCATCGCGAAGACCATCACGGAGAGCACGACGGAGGCCTGGGTGACCGAGTCACCGATCAAGTAGGAGGCGAGCGCGACCAGTTCCAGCTCGTAGACGAGACCGCAGGCCGCGCAGACGAAGACGGCGGCCAGCACGAGGAACCGGCCGGTCCTCGGCCGTACGGGAAGCCGCGCCGCGCCCCCTCGCAGCGACACCTGCTGGTCGATCATGCTGCGAACGCTACGTCACTGCCCGGTCGCCGCTTGTCACCCACAAGGGTGCAAGTGGAGCGGCCGGGGGCACCCGCCCCTCGGCCGCACCTCCTGTCGCGCGGAAAGCGGGAATCAGACCGCGGGCGCCGGGATGCGCACCCCCACCCGGGTCCGGGTGACCACCAACTGCCCTTCCTGCGGGTACGCGTGCCAGGTGCGCCACCGCACCTGGCCCTCGATGCGCTGGGCGAGCATCGCCGTGAAGGCGTACGGGCTGCCGGGGAAGGTGCCCGCCAGGCCGTGCGGGTGGTCGCTCACGAGCGCGAGCAGCTCCTGCGCCCGCCCCGCGAACTGGCCCTGCGTCAGGGTCTCGACGCGGGCGGCGAACTCGTACTCCCAGTCGCCGAGCCGCTCGGCGACACCGAGCGGGAGAGGGGTGCTGCTGCCCGGCATGCAGGCAACGGTCTCGGAGCAGACCCCGCGGTCCTCCTGGAGGAGGACCTGGTGGGAGGCGCCGAGGAGCCTCAACTGGAGTTCGGCACCGCCGAGCTGGAGGTCGAGGACGGCGAGGGCGGGGAGCGGCTCCCGGCCCAGGGTCCAGGCCAGGTCGGCGGCGCGGGTATCGGAATAGGCCGTCTGGAGGGTGGTGAGCATGGGTCGGCTCCGCAAACACACATGGACACATGGACAGCGGGCGCCCCCTGGGCATGCGCGTGGGAGGAGGGGAGCGCCCGATCTGGTCCAACTGGGGTCCGAGGGCTGAATATTCTCTTCAACGAGGGAATCACGAAGTACGCCGCACTCGCAGCGTTTTTACCCAACTTGACGTGGTTTCCATTCCCCCGGGGGCAGCCCGGTTCAACTGTTCAGCCACTTCCCTCTGCGTGGCTCAACGACAGGGCGCCCGAAGGGAGTTCACCCCTCCGGGCGCCCGGCCCTGAGTCACTGTCGGTGACGGTTACGGCCTCCCGGCCCCGCTCAGCTGCCCCCGCCGCAGCCGCCCCCGCCACCACCGCAGGACGATCCGCCGCCGCACGAGTGGCCGGAGGAGGAGCTGCAGGATGATCCCCCGCCGCCACCGTGGCCCCCTGCCCACCAGCCACCGCCGCCCGCCGCCGCACCGTCCCCGGCGGACCTCCGCCGGGCACGCGCCGCGTACGGTCCCTTCTTGACCCTGGTCACCCGCACCAGCACCACCATCAGCACGAAGAGAATCCCCACACCGACCAGCACCGTTATGAAGGCAGTCATGCCCTCACCCGCCTTTCTCTCCCCCGAAGCGCGGTTCCCCCGTCGCTTCCCGGTTTCCCTTGTCTGCTGTCTGCCTCTGTTCCTTCTCTGTTCCTTCGTGACAGGGGGATCCCCCCGGCGCGGGCGGGCCAAAGCAGACTTGAGCAACTCCAGAGCTTGGGCACAGGATGGCGCCCATGACACAGGGACGACCGCTGCTCAACCGCCGCCTCGCCGGCTTCGGCACGACGATCTTCGCCGAGATGTCCGCGCTGGCCGCGCGGACCGGCTCGATCAACCTCGGCCAGGGCTTCCCCGACACCGACGGTCCCGAGGAGATCCGGGAGGCGGCGGTCCGGGCGCTGCGCGCCGGGCACGGCAACCAGTACCCGCCGGGCCCCGGCATCCCGGAGCTGCGTACCGCCGTGGCCGACCACCAGAAGCGGTTCTACGGCCTGACCTGGTCCCCCGACACCGAGGTCCTGGTGACCGCCGGAGCCACCGAGGCGATCGCCGCCTCGCTGCTGGCGCTGGTGGAGCCGGGCGACGAGGTCATCGCGTTCGAGCCGTACTACGACTCGTACGCCGCGTGCATCGCCATGGCGGGCGGCGTACGCGTCCCGCTCACGCTGCGCGCCCCCACCTTCCGCCCGGACCTGGACGAGCTGCGCGCCAAGATCACCCCGCGCACCCGCCTCCTGCTCCTCAACTCGCCGCACAACCCGACCGGCACGGTCCTCACCCCCGAGGAGCTGAGCGGTATCGCGGCCCTGGCGGTCGAGCACGACCTGCTGGTGGTCACCGACGAGGTGTACGAGCACCTCGTGTTCGAGGGCTCCCACCACCCGATCGCCGCCCTGCCCGGGATGCGCGAGCGGACGGTCTCCATCTCGTCGGCCGGCAAGACGTACTCGTACACCGGCTGGAAGATCGGCTGGGTGACGGGCGACGCGCCCCTGGTGACGGCGGTGCGCTCGGCGAAGCAGTACCTGACGTTCGTGAGCGGGGGCCCGCTCCAGTACGCGATCGCGGAGGCGCTCCAGCTGCCCGACACGTTCTTCACGGAGTTCCGCGCGTCCATGCACCGCAAGCGCGATCTGCTCGCGGAGGGGCTGCGGAGCGCGGGCTTCCGGGTCTACGAGCCGGAGGGGACGTACTTCGTCACCACCGACATCTCCCCGTTCGGCGAGGAGGACGCCTACGCCTTCTGCCGGGCGCTCCCGGAGCGCTGCGGGGTGGCCGCCGTCCCGGTCTCGGTCTTCTACGACGATCCGGAGGCGGGCCGCAGCCAGGTCCGGTTCACGTTCTGCAAGCGCGAGGACGTGCTGGAGGAGGCGGTGGAGCGGCTGCGGCGGCTCGGGTAGGCGCCTTCGGTACGGAGACGGCCCGGGCGGCGGTCATGGTGACCGCCGCCCGGGCCGCTGCCGTGGGTGGACCGGAGGAGGCTAGGCGCCCTCGGTGTCCGTCTTCTCCTCGGCCGGCGTGAGGCCGAGGCGCTCGATGAGCCACTTGTCGAACTCGATCGAGGCGCGCACCCAGCTCACCGTCGAGGAGACGAAGTGCTCCAGGCTGACGCCGGTGCCGATGAGCATCTGCGCCTCACCGATCAGCCGGACGGAGCCCGCCTCGCCCTCCTCGCCCTCGTGGGCGTGGGTGTAGACCTTGGGCCACAGGGTGCGGCGGTTCCAGTCGTCGATGGCGTCCAGGAGGACCGGACGCAGATCGAGCGCGTGCGGGCGGTCGTAGAACGTGCGGACCGAGAAGACCTGCTGCTCGTCCTCGCCCCGGAACATGAAGTACGTCCGGAACTCTTCCCACGGCGCGGCGAGGTCACCCTCGTCGTCGACGACGTACTTGAGCTCCATCTGGTCGAGGAGCTGCTTGACGAGGTCCTGGTCAGGGACGACGGGGCCCTCCGGTCCTGCCGCCTGCGGTTCGGGCTGGCCCCCGAAATTAGGAATCGAGGACGGATCGATGCTCACCGTTATTTCCCTTCGTGCGGTTGCGGCCATCCTCTCCCATGGCGGGCGGGGCATGGCAAGCCCGCACGGCCCCTATCCGCCACAAGCTGACACGCGGCGGGGGCGGAGGGGGGCCGTGCGGGTCCGTTCGCACACTCTGTGAAGGTCCGTGTCCGGCTGTTACGAGGCCGGGCCGACGATCAGGCCGTCCTCGGCCCGGTCCACCCGTACGGTGTCGCCGTCCCGGATCTCGCCGGAGAGGATCTCCTTGGCGAGCCGGTCGCCGATCGCCGTCTGGATGAGGCGGCGCAGGGGGCGCGCCCCGTACGCCGGGTCGTTGCCCTCCTGGGCGAGCCAGGCCAGCGCCTCGGGGGTGACGTCGAGGGTGAGCCGCCGGTCGGCCAGCCGGGCCGCGAGGCGGTCGACCTGGAGCTTGGCGATGTGGGCCAGCTCGTCGCCGGAGAGCGCCGAGAAGACCACCAGGTCGTCCAGCCGGTTGATGAACTCCGGCTTGAAGGAGGCCCGCACCACCTCCAGCACCTGCTCCTTCTTGACCTCGGGCTTGACCAGGGGGTCCATCAGGAACTGGCTGCCGAGGTTGGAGGTGAGGACGAGGATGGTGTTGCGGAAGTCCACCGTGCGGCCCTGGCCGTCGGTGAGCCGGCCGTCGTCGAGGACCTGGAGCAGGATGTCGAAGACCTCGGGGTGGGCCTTCTCCACCTCGTCCAGGAGGACGACGCTGTACGGGCGGCGGCGGACGGCCTCGGTGAGCTGGCCGCCCTCCTCGTAGCCGACGTAACCGGGCGGGGCGCCGACGAGGCGGGCGACGCTGTGCTTCTCGCCGTACTCGCTCATGTCGATGCGGATCATGGCCCGCTCGTCGTCGAAGAGGAAGTCCGCGAGCGCCTTGGCCAGCTCGGTCTTGCCGACGCCGGTGGGGCCGAGGAAGAGGAAGGACCCGGTGGGCCGGTCGGGGTCGGCGATCCCGGCGCGCGTACGGCGTACGGCGTCGGAGACGGCCTGCACGGCCTCGCTCTGCCCGATCAGCCGCTTGCCCAGTTCGCTCTCCATCCGCAGCAGCTTCTGGGTCTCGCCCTCCAGCAGCCGCCCCGCCGGGATGCCGGTCCAGGCGCCGACGACGTCCGCGATGTCGTCCGGGCCGACCTCCTCCTTGACCATGGTGTCCTTGGAGGCCTCCTGCTCGGCCTCGGCGGCCTCCTCCAACTCCCGCTCCAGCCCCGGGATCTCCCCGTACAGCAGCTTGGAGGCAGCGTCGAAGTCGCCGTCACGCTGGGCTCGTTCGGCCTGGCCGCGCAGCTCGTCGAGCCGTTCCTTCAGCTCACCGACCCGGTTGAGGCCCTGCTTCTCCTTCTCCCAGCGGGCGTTGAGGCCGCGCAGCTCCTCCTCCTTGTCGGCGAGGTCGCGGCGCAGCTTCTCCAGGCGCTGCTTGGAGGCGGCGTCGGACTCGTTCTTCAGCGCCAGCTCCTCCATGCGCAACCGGTCGACGGAGCGCTGGAGTTCGTCGATCTCCAGCGGCGAGGAGTCGATCTCCATACGGAGCCGGGAGGCGGCCTCGTCGACCAGGTCGATGGCCTTGTCGGGGAGGAAGCGGGAGGTGATGTAACGGTCGGAGAGCGTGGCGGCGGCGACGAGCGCCGAGTCCGCGATCTGGACCTTGTGGTGGGCCTCGTAACGGCCCTTGAGACCGCGGAGGATGGCGATGGTGTCCTCGACGGACGGCTCGGCGACCAGCACCTGCTGGAAGCGGCGCTCCAGGGCGGGGTCCTTCTCGATCCGCTCGCGGTACTCGTCGAGCGTGGTCGCGCCGACCATGCGCAGCTCGCCGCGGGCCAGCATCGGCTTGAGCATGTTGCCCGCGTCCATGGCGGAGTCGCCGCCCGCGCCGGCGCCGACGACGGTGTGCAGCTCGTCGATGAAGGTGATGATCTGGCCGTCGCTCTCCTTGATCTCGGAGAGGACGGTCTTCAGGCGCTCCTCGAACTCGCCGCGGTACTTCGCGCCCGCGACCATCGCGCCGAGGTCCAGGGAGACCAGCCGCTTGTTCTTCAGGCTCTCGGGGACGTCGCCCTTGACGATGCGCTGGGCGAGCCCCTCGACGACGGCGGTCTTGCCGACGCCGGGCTCACCGATGAGCACCGGGTTGTTCTTCGTCCGGCGCGACAGCACCTGCACGACGCGGCGGATCTCCTGGTCGCGGCCGATGACCGGGTCCAGCTTGCCCTCGCGCGCGGCGGCCGTGAAGTCGGTGCCGAACTTCTCCAGGGCCTTGTACTGGCCCTCCGGGTCGGGTGTGGTCACGCGACGCCCTCCCCTGCTCGTCTCGAATGCGGCCAGCAGCTTCTTCGCACTGGCACCCTGCCCGTCGAGGATCTCACCGGCACGCCCGCCCTTCGCGGCGATCCCGATGAGCAGGTGCTCGGTGGAGAGGTATTCGTCGCCCAGTTCCTTCGCCCGCTGCGCCGCGTCCTGGATGACGGCCAGCAGCTCACGGTTGGGCTGCGGCGGGGCCACGGTGGAGCCGGTGACGCTGGGCAGGGCCCCGAGCAGCTTCTCGGTCTGCGCGCGCACCACGGCCTGGTCGGCCTCGACGGCGGCCAGCAGGTCGGTGATGTTCTCGTTGTCCTCACCCGCCAGGAGCGCGAGCAGCAGGTGCCCGGGGGTGAGGTCGGGGTGCCCGTCCTTCACGGCCCTGTCGGTGGCCGCGTTGATGGCGTCCCGGCTCTTGTTGGTCAGCTCGGCGTCCACGTGTGCTTACTCCTCCTCGCAGCTGGAACTCGTCCCTTGACGGAAACAACGTGCACAAAGTTGAGTCTATTCCACTCAAGGCAAGATTACGGCACGCCGGCCCTCCGTTCCGAGTGAACGGGCCGCCGAGTCCGCCCGCCACCGCACCGGCACTCCCCCCCGCCTACGCTTCACCCATGGCAGACGTACGGAACCCCACCCCCGGCTACCTCGCGTTCTGGCGCGAGCGCCACGTGTGCACCCTGACGACGCTCCGCCCCGACGGCACACCGCACGTGGTGCCCGTGGGCGTGACGTACGACCCGGAGGCCGGGGTGGCACGCGTGATCACCGGCAAGGGCACCCGGAAGGTCGCCAACATCCTGGCCGCGGGCCCGGAGGGGGCACGGGTCGCCGTCTGCCAGATGCACAAGGCCCGCTGGGCGACGCTGGAGGGCGTCGCGACCATCCGGAGCGAGCCGGAGGCCGTCGCGGACGCGGAGAGCCGTTACGCGGAGCGCTACGAGCGCACGCCGAGGGTCAACCCGGAGCGGATCGTCATCGAGATCGCCGTCGACCGGGCGCTCGGAAACGCCTGAGGCCCCCCGGACCGGAACAGCACAACGGCGCCACCGTGTTCAGGTCACGGTGGCGCCGCTGTGTGGGGGAAGCGCCTGGAGCGACAGGTGACGACGGGGGAATCGCTCAGGCACTGCGGGGGGTGGCGGAAAGGGGTTCTGACGCGATCAGCTCATGGTCCCGCTGATCGAGGTTCACAAAGATCATCCCGTACCTGACGGCGCAGCGGACGGGCTGCGGCGCGCCACGGGGGCGGCGGAGACAGCGATAGGCGCGGACGTCCTCGTCCTCTTCCATCACGACGACGATCGGCTCTCCGAACAGGGTGACCATCAACGAGTCGCCACGGCGGGGGAGTGCCGTGAGCAGATCGATGAAATGCCACCCTGAGCGATAGGCGGTTGCCATCTCGCGCCGGAAGGTGCGGTCGTCCGGCGGCGTGGTCATGCGACCGTGCGGCTAGAGGTGACACCCCAGGTGATATCACCGGACAGGGTGACCGATGCGGCCGACCGGGAATCGGGCTTCGGTGCGGTCCAGGTGATGTCCTCGGCGCCCTGGGCCGCCAGGGTCCCAAATGCCAGGGCCCCCACGAACACCGTGGCAAGCACCGAGCGAAGCATTCGCTTATACATTTCGGCTTCGTCCTCACTGGATGGATTCATCTCCCCCGCACCAAGACGATGTCTCATCCGCATACGCGAACGCCACCGGCTCGGTGCATCATGTTCCTGCAGGTTCAGGAACATGGGGGGTGGACATATGGCCACAAGCAAGCCAAAAGAGGCACATCCTCACGCCATCACCGAACTGTGCGATGTAGGACAGCGTGTCTATGCCAACGCACTGCGATCCGGGAGGATCCCCCGCGCGGATGCCGAACCGGCCCCTTGCCTGATGGATTTCGCCCTGCTCCACCCGGATCCGGACGACGCCAACTGGCTGCGCCCGGTCTCCCCCTCCGCCGCACTCGCTCAGCGACTCCACCCCATCGAGCGGGAGATACAGGCGCGCAGGCGGCATTCCGTGGAACTCGTCGATTCCTTCGAGCCCTTCATGGACATCAGCGCCCAGGACCCGCCGACGACACACGCCATCACCGTGCTGGAAGGCAGCACCCGCATCAACGCGGCCATCGACGTCGCCACCGCGGAGTGCCGTACCGAAGTGCTGACCGTGCAGCCCGGCGGCGGCCGGAGCGAGGACATCCTCAGCAAAGGCCTCGAACGGGGCAAGGCGGTGGTGGACCGCGGCGTCGGCATCCGTACGCTCTACCAGCACACGGTCCGCCACCACCAGGGAACGTTCGCCTACGCCGAACGGCTGGCCGAAGGCGTCGAGATCCGCACCCTTGAGGAACTGGTGGAGCGCATGCTCATCTTCGACCAGACCGTCGCCTTCATACCCGCGAAGGACGACCGGACCGCGGCTCTGGAACTACGGCACCCGGGGCTCATCTCCTACCTCACCAGGGTCTTCGAGCAGCTCTGGCAACGCGCAACGCCTCTCCTCGAAGAGATTCAGTACGACCCGACACCCGCGGGCATCAGCGGCGTGCAGAGATCCATCGCCCAACTCCTGGTGGAGGGGCACGTGGACGACTCCATAGCGCGCCGACTCGGCATGAACGTGCGGACCTGCCGAGCGCACATCGCCAAGCTGAACGCGACACTCGGCAGCAACAGCCGCGCCCAACTCGGCTATCTGATCGCGCGGTCAGGAATCCTGGAATCGGACTCCTGACCGCGCGATCGATCCCCCCGTCAGGGCACCCGGGGCGACTGCGCAATGGGGGAGAGCACAGCCGGCCCCCGGGTTGTGCCGAGGGAGTTCCCGGCTCCCCCGACACCCCCACACTCCCCTCAGAACTACGCTGGCACCACCGTCAACTTGTTGCACTGCATAAAGCAGGGGGATCCCAAATGGGAAGCAATGAAGGCAGATCGGGACATCATCCACACACACAGACCGAGCTGTGCGAGCCGGCGCTCCGCCTGTACGAGCAAGCGCTCCGCGCAGGACGGATCCCCCGTTCCGATATCGCCGACGTCCCCTGCCTGACCGAACTGGCGCTGCTGCATCCCGACCCGTGGGACGACACCTGGATGCGGCCCGTACCGCCGTCGGCCGCCCTGGCCCATCTGCTGCAACCGGTCTCCCGGGAGATCGACGAACGCCTGCGCCTCGCGACCGCCCTGAGCCGGTCCCTGTTCCCCCTGACCGCCGTCGCCCACGACGACCCCAACCTCGCCATCACCGTGCTGGAGGGGGTCCCGGCCATCCAGGCGTCCCTCAACGAGGCCACCGCCACCGCCACGGACGAGATCCTCACGGCCCAGCCCGGCAGCGACCGCCCGGCCGGCACCCTCCAGAAGGCCTTGGCCAACGCCCACACCGCCATCCGGCGGGGAGCCAGGATCCGGCACATCTACCAGCACCCGGCCCGCTACAGCAGCGCCGTCAGGGACTACCTCTCCCAGGTCCCGGCCCAGCACCTGCACGTACGCACCACCGAGCTGACCGTCGAACGGCTGATCATCATCGACCGGGAGGTGGCCTACATCCCCGCCTCCGCCGACCGCAGCACCGCCCTGCGGATCAGCCATCCCGCCCTGGTCTCCTACCTGATCCAGGTCTACGAGGTGCTGTGGGCCCAGGCCGTCCCGCTGGCCGAGAACCACCAGGCGGCCGCGCCCAACACCCCGGTCACCGCCGTCCAGCACAGCATCGCCCGCCTCCTCGCCGAAGGCCATGTGGACGACGTGGTGGCCCGGAAGATGGGCATCAGCGTCCGCACCTGCCGCTCCCACATCGCCAAGCTCATGCAGACCCTCGGCGCCACCAGCCGCACCCACCTCGGAGCGCTCCTGGTCGAGTCGGGCATCGTCGGAGCGACGGGCGCCGAAAGGACGTTACGGCCGGCTCCGGCACGTTCGGACGGCAGCAACTAGCCTCGTTCGCGGGACAAGGCGCACAAGGACACCGGCGGGGGGCCTAGGCATGTGCACGACGACGGAGAACACGGACGGACGGGGATCCGTCCACGGTCTCTGCGAGCCCGCCCTGCGTCTCTACGCGACGGCTCTGCGCGAAGGCCGCCTGCCCCGGACGGATCTCGCCGGAGCGCCCTGCCTCGTCCAGCGGGGCCTGGTCCGCCCGGACCCGGACGACGAGCGGTGGGTACGCCCCGTACCGGCGTCGGCCGCGCTCACGCGCCTGCTCAGGCCCCTCGCCCAGGAGGTCTTCGAGCGCCTCGACGCCACGGCCGCGCTCGTCGACGCCCTCCTGCCGCTGGCCTCGATCGCCGGTCACGTGCCCGTGCCGCACCCCGAAATCACCGTCGTCAGCGGAAAACCGGCGATCCAGGAATCCCTCGAAGAGGCCGGCCGGAGAACCCGGGAACACATCCTGACCCTGCACCCGGGCAGCAAACGTCCCGCCGAACTCCTCGAACGCGCCCGGAAGAACGCGCTGCCGCCCCTTCAGCGCGGTGTGTCCGTGCGCCACATCTACCAGCACTCCGCCCGCTACAGCCCGCCCCTCAACCACTACGTGGACCGGTTGCCGTACGAGGGACTCCAGATCCGCACCATGGAGCAGACGCCGGAGCGGCTCTTCATCTTCGACCGGGTCGCCTACATCCCCACCACATCCCAGCGCGACGTGGCCCTCCGCATCACGCACCCCGCCCTCGTCCGCTACCTCATCCACGTCTACGACGTCCTCTGGGCCCAAGCCACCCCCTTCGGCGAACCCCTGCCGACGGCGCTCCCCGACACCCCCCTCACCGCCGTCCAACAGAGCATCGCCCGCCTCCTCACCGAAGGCCACGTCGACGAGGTCGTCGCCCGGAAGATGGGCATCAGCGTCCGCACCTGCCGCTCCCACATCGCCAAACTCATGCAGACCCTCGGCGCCACCAGCCGCACCCACCTCGGCGCCCTCCTCGTACGGTCCGGGATCGCCGGAGCCGGCCGCGGCGGCACCTGAGGACGGACACGGGCACCAGACCGCGCAGGGCCACCGGCCACCAGGCGAGGCCGTACGCCGTACACGACAGCGGGGCCGGAAGAGCGTCCGCTCCTCCGGCCCCGCCGCACACAGGCGTGTGCCCTACTCCGGCCCCGGCCGCTTCGGCTTCGGCCGCCAGACCACCAGCGCGCTGGTCTGCTGCACGTCCTGGTACGGCACGAGGTCGCGGCGGTACGAGGCGTGCACCTGGGCCTCGCGCTGCTGCATGGCGACCGCCGCGCCGTCCACCGCCGCCGAGAGTTCGGCGACGCGCTGCTGGAGCGCGGCCACCTGGTTCTCCAGCTCGATGATGCGCTTGATGCCCGCCAGGTTGATGCCCTCGTCCTGCGACAACTGCTGCACGGTGCGCAGCAGCTCGATGTCACGGGCCGAGTAACGGCGGCCGCGGCCGGCCGTACGGTCGGGGGAGACCAGGCCGAGACGGTCGTACTGGCGCAGCGTCTGCGGGTGCAGGCCCGAGAGCTGGGCCGCGATCGAGATCACGTACACCGGTGATTCATCGGTCAGCTGGTACGGATTGCGTCGACGGCCGTCCATCTCAAGCTCCCTTCGCGGCCTGGAACAGTTCTGCCCGCGGGTCCTCGTCCGCGGTCGCCTTGCGGTAGGCCTCCAGCGCGTCCCTGGCCTCCTGGCCGAGCTCCGTGGGAACCGCCACCTCCACGGTGACCAGCAGGTCGCCGCGAGTGCCGTCCTTGCGGACCGCGCCCTTGCCCCGGGCGCGCATCGTACGCCCGTTCGGGGTGCCGGGGGGCAGTTTCAGGGTGACCGGCGGTCCGCCGAGGGTGGGGACCTTGACCTCGCCGCCGAGCGTCGCCTCCGGGAAGGTGACGGGCACGGTGACCGTGAGGTTGTCGCCCTTGCGGCCGAATACCGGGTGGGCGCCGACGTGGACGACGACGTACAGATCGCCGGCCGGACCGCCGCGCTCGCCCGGGCCGCCCTTGCCGCGCAGCCGGATCCGCTGGCCGTCGGAGACGCCCGCCGGGATCCTGACCTGCATCGTGCGGGCCGACTTCGCCCGGCCGCTGCCGTGGCAGACCTCGCAGGGGTCCTGGGCGATGAGGCCCCGGCCCTTGCAGTCCACGCACGGGTCGGTGAGGGAGAAGCCGCCGCCCGTGCCGCGCGAGACCTGACCGGTGCCGACGCAGGTCGGGCAGACCCTGGGGGTGCCGTTCTTGTCGCCGGTGCCGGAACACGCCTTGCAGGGCGCCTGGCTGGACATCCGCAGCGGGACCGTGGCCCCGTCGACCGCCTCGGTAAAGCTGAGCGTCACCTCGGACTCGATGTCCTGGCCGCGCCGCGGCTGGACCCGGGTGCCGGTGCCGCCGCGGTTGAACAGCCCGCCGAAGACGTCGCCGAGACCGCCCC
Organism: Streptomyces cyaneofuscatus; assembly: GCF_000718135.1. Lineage (GTDB taxonomy): Bacteria > Actinomycetota > Actinomycetes > Streptomycetales > Streptomycetaceae > Streptomyces > Streptomyces cyaneofuscatus. The sequence continues at coordinate 50,739 of NZ_JOEM01000018.1, forward strand.
CGCCGCCGCCGAAACCGCCGCCCGCACCGCCCTGTCCGCCGCCCGGGGCGCCGCCGCCGAAGAGGTCGCCCAGGTCGAAGTTGAAGTTGCCGCCCGCACCACCGGGGCCGGCGCGGAAGCCACCGTTGCCGAAGAGGGCGCGCGCCTCGTCGTACTCCTTGCGCCGCTTGGTGTCGCCGAGGACGTCGTTCGCCTCGGAGATCTCCTTGAACCGCTCCTCCGCCTTGGCATCACCCTTGTTGGCGTCGGGGTGGAACTCGCGGGCGAGCTTGCGGTACGCCTTCTTGATCTCGGCGTCGGTGGCGTCCTTGGGGACGCCGAGGACCTTGTAGTAGTCCTTCTCGACGAAGTCCTTCGTGCTCATCGACGTCCCTCCTTCCGGACGATCGGCGCGGCGGCCGGCCCGTGGGCCGGCCGCCGGACCGGTCGGTGTGCACCCTGGTGGTCAGACGTGGTGTCGTCAGACCTCCTCGGTGCCACCGCTCTCCTCGTCGTCTGTCTTCTCTTCCTTGGCCGCCGCGGGCGTGGCGCCCGGCTGCGGCTCGGCGACGGCCACCCGCGCGGGGCGGATGGTGCGCTCGCCGATGCGATACCCCGGCTGGAGGATCGCCACGCAGGTCGTCTCGGTGACGTCCGGCGCGTAGCTGTGCATCAGGGCCTCGTGGATCGTCGGGTCGAAGGGCTCGCCCTCCTTGCCGAACTGCTGGAGGCCCAGCTTCGCGACGACCGTCTCCAGCGATTCGGCGACCGACTTGAAGCCGCCCACCAGCTCGCCGTGCTCCCTGGCGCGGCCGACGTCGTCGAGCACGGGCAGGATCTCGGACAGGAGGTTCGCGACGGCGATCTCCTTGACCGTGACCCGGTCCCGCTCCACGCGGCGGCGGTAGTTCTGGTACTCGGCCTGGAGCCGCTGGAGGTCCGCGGTGCGCTCGGCGAGCGCCGTACGGACCTGGTCCAGCTGAGCGGTCAGGCCGACGGTCGGGTCGGTGTCCCCGGCCGGGGCCGCCGCCTCCTCCTCGGAGGGTGCGGCAGCCTTCGGCTCGGCGTCATCAGGGGTGGCGCCGGAGGGGACGTCGGGCTTCTCGTCGAAGCCCGGAGTCTCCTCGGTCACGCCGCACCGCCCTTGGTGTCCTTCTCGTCGTCCACGATCTCGGCGTCGACGACATCGTCATCGGCCTTGCCCTGGGCGTCGCCCGGAGCCTCGGCGCCCGGCGTCGCACCCTCGGCCTGGGCGTTGGCGTACATCGCCTGGCCCAGCTTCTGGGAGACGGCGGCGACCTTCTCGGTGGCCGTACGGATCTCGGCGGTGTCCTCGCCCTTGAGCTTCTCCTTCAGCTCGCCGACAGCGGTCTCCACCTCCGTCTTGACGTCCGCGGGGACCTTGTCCTCGTTGTCCTTGAGGAACTTCTCCGTCTGGTAGACGAGCTGCTCGCCCTGGTTGCGCGACTCGGCGGCCTCGCGGCGGGCGTGGTCCTCCTCCGCGTACTTCTCGGCCTCTTCGCGCATCCGGTTGACCTCGTCCTTCGGCAGCGAGGAGCCGCCGGTGACGGTCATCTTCTGCTCCTTGCCGGTGCCGAGGTCCTTGGCGGCGACGTGCATGATGCCGTTGGCGTCGATGTCGAAGGCGACCTCGATCTGCGGCACACCGCGCGGGGCCGGCGGCAGACCGGTCAGCTCGAACATCCCGAGCTTCTTGTTGTACGCCGCGATCTCGCGCTCGCCCTGGTAGACCTGGATCTGCACGGACGGCTGGTTGTCCTCGGCCGTCGTGAAGATCTCGGAACGCTTGGTCGGGATCGTGGTGTTGCGCTCGATGAGCTTGGTCATGATCCCTCCCTTGGTCTCGATACCGAGGGACAGGGGGGTGACGTCGAGGAGCAGGACGTCCTTGACCTCGCCCTTGAGGACACCGGCCTGGAGCGAGGCGCCGATGGCGACGACCTCGTCCGGGTTCACACCCTTGTTGGCGTCCTGGCCACCGGTCAGCTCCTTGACGAGCTCGGCGACGGCCGGCATACGGGTGGAGCCACCGACGAGAACGACGTGGTCGATCTCGGAGAGCTGGATGCCCGCGTCCTTGATGACGTTGTGGAACGGGGTCTTGCAGCGGTCCAGGAGGTCCGAGGTGAGCTGCTGGAACTGCGAGCGCGTGAGCTTCTCGTCCAGGTGCAGCGGGCCCTCGGCGGACGCCGTGATGTAGGGCAGGTTGATCGTGGTCTCGGTCGAGGACGAGAGCTCGATCTTCGCCTTCTCCGCGGCCTCGCGGAGACGCTGGAGAGCCATCTTGTCCTTGGACAGGTCCACGCCGTGCCCGTTGGCGAACTGCTTCACCAGGTAGTCGACGACGCGCTGGTCCCAGTCGTCACCACCGAGGTGGTTGTCACCGTTGGTGGCCTTCACCTCGACGACGCCGTCACCGATCTCCAGGAGCGACACGTCGAAGGTGCCGCCACCGAGGTCGAAGACGAGGATCGTCTGGTCGTCCTTGTCCAGGCCGTACGCCAGGGCGGCGGCGGTCGGCTCGTTGACGATGCGCAGGACGTTGAGGCCCGCGATCTCACCGGCCTCCTTGGTCGCCTGACGCTCGGAGTCGTTGAAGTACGCCGGGACGGTGATGACCGCGTCGGCCACCTTCTCGCCCAGGTAGGACTCGGCGTCGCGCTTCAGCTTCTGCAGGATGAAGGCGCTCATCTGCTGCGGGTTGAAGCCCTTGCCGTCGATCTCGATCTTCCAGTCAGTGCCCATGTGGCGCTTGACGGAGCGAATGGTCCTGTCGACGTTGGTGACCGCCTGACGCTTGGCCACCTCGCCGACCAGCACCTCGCCGTTCTTGGCGAAGGCGACGACGGACGGCGTTGTCCTGGCGCCTTCGGCGTTGGTGATGACGGTGGGCTCGCCGCCTTCGAGAACGCTGACGACGGAGTTAGTCGTGCCCAGGTCGATGCCGACCGCACGTGCCATTTCAATTCCTCCAACTGACTACTTGAGTGGATCTGACTCAAGGATGCACGACACCGACCCTGGAGTCAACAGACCTGAGTCGACCTGACTCAACTTAGGTGCCGATACACGTCACCATCGCGCCGTTGCCCCGACCCACCATCCCACCGTGGGATCGTTCTGTCACAAAATGCCGCGAGACGGTCGCAACCGTCATCGATCGGCTGGTACAGGCACACCACCAGGCACTCCATCGGACTCCGAACCCCGGGCGGGCGCGATGCGGAACGCGAGACAGCGGCGCGTGCGGCAGAAGAACCAGAGGAAGAAGCAACGGCAGAGGCAGCAGGGGCAGCAGGGGCAGCAGGGGCAGCAGGAACAGCGAAGGCGGCACGCACGGCAGCAGCCCCGGCCCGAAGCCGTGGCCGAACCCCGGACGCCCTCGCCATCCACGCCCCCTCCCCCACCCCCGTACGTCACCGAGCCCACCGCCCCCCGGAAGCACTCGCACCCCACCGGCACCGCCCGGGGCAACTTCCCCTCCCGCCCCGCCGCACACCTCGCCGGCCTCACCGACCGGGCCGGCCACCTCGCGGCCCGCCTCGCCCCCCGCGCCTCGGCCGAACGGGCGCTGGACCTGACCCTCGGCACCGCCCTCCTGATCGCGGCCGCCCCGGCCATCACCCTCGGGGCCCTGGCCCTCGCGCTCCGGCGGGGCCCCGGCAACGTATGGGAGCGCAGCCCCCGTACGGGCCTGGGCGGCCGGGTCTTCACGCTGCGCTCCCTGCGCACCCGCCGGCTCCGGCTCGACCTGCTCTCCCGGCTCCCCCAGGTCGTCCGGGGCGAGCTCTCCCTCGTAGGACCGACCCCGCTGACACCGGGCGACCCGCGCGCGGCGTGGCCCGGGGCCCGGCAGTGGCGGCAGGAGCTGCGGCCGGGGCTGACCGGGTTGGCCCAGGTGCGCGCCCGCTCCGGCATGCCGTGGGACGACCCCGCCCTGCTGGACCAGCACTACGCAGAGCACCATGGAGTGGTGCTCGACCTGGCGATCCTGGCGGAAGCCGTACGCACCCCCCTGCGGACGGCGCTCGGAAAGGCACGGTCAACCAAGGCACACCTGAGCGACACAGATCACCGCCCGCCCGGCTACAGCCGGGTGGACTAAGTGGATAGTGTCAGCACAGACTAATTAAGTTACTGCTTAGTAGTAGTGGGCAGTCGTAACTGGATCCCGCTCTCGCAGGCCCGAGGAGCCCCGAAATGCAACTCGCCGCGATCATCGTGTCGCTGGTGCTGACGGTCGTCGGCGTTGCGCTCATCACCCGAGCCGTCGCGCAGATCTACCGCTTCGTCCGTCTCGGACAGCCGGTACCCGCAGGCAGCCGCACCGACGACCCCAAGGCCCGCACGATCACGCTGGTCAAGGAGTTCCTCGGCCACACCCGGATGAACCGGTGGGGCATCGTCGGCTTCGCGCACTGGTTCGTCGCGATCGGCTTCTTGACGCTGCCGCCGACGCTGCTCCAGGCGTACGGGCAGCTCTTCCAGGCGGACTGGGTGCTGCCGGTCATCGGCACGTTCCTGCCGTTCGAGATGTACATCGAGTTCATCGGCCTGATGACGGTCGTCGGCATCGTCGCGCTGATGGTGATCCGGCTGCTGAACCTGCCGTCCCGGGCCGGCCGCAAGTCGCGCTTCACCGGCTCGAAGGCCTGGCAGGCGTACTTCGTCGAGTACATCATCCTGATCATCGGCCTCGCGATCCTCACGCTGCGCGGCCTTGAGGGCGCGATCCACCACGTCGACAGCTACGGCGCCGCGTACTTCGTGTCGTACCCGCTGGTGCTCGCCTTCAAGGGGCTGAGCATCAGCACGCTCCAGACGCTCATCTACTTCACCGCGATGATCAAGATCGGCACCTCGCTGATCTGGATGATCACGGTCTCGCTCAACACCAACATGGGTGTCGCCTGGCACCGCTTCCTCGGCTTCCCGAACATCTGGTTCAAGCGGAACGCCGACGGCGATGTCGCGCTCGGCGCGCTCCAGCCGATGACGACGGGTGGCAAGGAGATCGACTGGGAGGACCCGGCCGACGACGCGGTCTTCGGCGTCTCCCAGGTCGAGCAGTTCTCCTGGAAGGGCATCCTCGACTTCTCCACCTGCACCGAGTGCGGACGCTGCCAGTCGCAGTGCCCCGCCTGGAACACCGGCAAGCCGCTCTCGCCGAAGCTCCTGATCATGTCGCTGCGCGACCACGCGCACGCCAAGGCCCCCTACCTCCTGGCCGGTGGCGGCAAGGACATGGAGGGCAACGAGAAGGCCACCGAGGAGCAGCTCAAGGACGTCCCCGCGGCCGCCCTCGCCGAGGCCGAGCGCCCGCTGATCGGCACCGCCGAGGAGAACGGCGTCATCGACCCGGACGTGCTGTGGTCCTGCACCACCTGCGGTGCGTGCGTCGAGCAGTGCCCGGTCGACATCGAGCACATCGACCACATCGTCGACATGCGCCGCTACCAGGTGATGATCGAGTCCGCGTTCCCGTCCGAGGCGGGCACGATGCTCAAGAACCTGGAGAAGAAGGGCAACCCCTGGGGGCTGGCCAAGAAGGCGCGCGTGGAGTGGACCAAGGAGGTCGACTTCGAGGTCCCGATCGTCGGCAAGGACGTCGAGGACCTCACCGAGGTCGACTACCTGTACTGGGTCGGCTGCGCGGGCGCCCTGGAGGACCGGGCCAAGAAGACCACCAAGGCCTTCGCGGAGCTGCTGCACATCGCGGGCGTCAAGTTCGCGATCATGGGCGGCGACGAGAAGTGCACCGGTGACTCCGCCCGCCGCCTGGGCAACGAGCCGCTGTTCCAGCAGCTCGGCCAGGAGAACGTCGCGATGCTGAACATGGCGTACGGCGAGGACGACGACGAGCCGGAGACGAAGAAGCCCAAGTCGTCGAAGAAGATCGTCGCGACCTGCCCGCACTGCTTCAACACGATCGCGAACGAGTACCCGCAGCTCGGCGGCGAGTACGAGGTCATCCACCACACCCAGCTGCTCCAGCACCTCATCGACGAGGGCAAGCTGATCCCGGTGACCCCGGTCGAGGGCCTGATCACGTACCACGACCCGTGCTACCTGGGCCGTCACAACAAGATCTACACCCCGCCGCGCGAGATCATCGCGAAGGTCCCGGGCCTGCGGAACGAGGAGATGCACCGCCACAAGGAGCGCGGCTTCTGCTGTGGCGCCGGTGGTGCCCGGATGTGGATGGAGGAGCGGATCGGCAAGCGCGTCAACAACGAGCGCGTCGACGAGGCCCTCGCCCTCAATCCGGACATCGTCTCGACGGCCTGCCCGTTCTGCCTCGTCATGCTGACCGACTCGGTCAACGGCAAGAAGAACGACGGCCAGGCCAAGGAGTCCATCCAGGTCGTGGACGTCTCGCAGCTCCTCCTGGAGTCGGTGAAGACCCCCGCGGACCCGGCGGGCGAGCCGGAGCAGGTGGACGCACCGGAGCCGGAACCGGCAAAGTGACGTAACGCATCAGCGCGATGAGCGGCCGGACCTGCCTCGGGGGCAGGACCGGCCGCTCTTTCCGTGCCGGGGGCCCGCGGGTGGAGCGTGTGATCCCGGACATGTACGCGCGGACGCATCTGGAGCATCATGTGGCGGTGCCGGGACCGGACCCGCGCCCGAACGGCAGCCGCACCACGAGCACGTACGACGAACGGACGAGGGCCCGTGCGCACACGCATCCCGCACCCGAAGGCAGCGGCGACGGCCACCACCAGGGCCGCGGCCGCCCTCGCCGGTCTCCTGCTCGTGCTCACGGCCTGCGACAGCTCCTCGGCCACCGACCCGGCCCCCTCCGCCGCCGACGCCAAGAACGGCGACAGCGCCCCGGTCCCCGCCGTCCCCGTCCCGCGCGGCGAGGGCAGCCGTGTCCCGTACGACTTCAACGGCGACGGCCACCCGGACCTGGTCATCAACGACCTGGTGAAGGCGCCCGAGGACCCGCGCGGCGACGACGCGGGCACGGGCATCGTGTACGGCACCGAGGACAGCCCCCTGGACCCGGCCGCCCGCCGGCTGCTGAACGCCCGCGCCAACGCGGCGAAGTCCGGCGACACCCTGCCCGCCGCGTTCGACGCGGAGGCCGCCTGCGACCTGGACCGGGACGGCTTCACGGACCTGATCGTCTCCACCGACCCCCCGTACAACGGCGTCGGCGCCCCGCCCGTCCCCCTCCAGATCCTCTTCGGCTCGCCGGAGGGCCTGACCGGCAAGGCGGTCACCGTACGGATCCCGGCGCAGGCCAGGTTCGGCAAGGAGTGGCCCGAGCACCCGGTCTGCGGCGACTTCGACGGCGACGGCAGCACCGACCTGGCGGTCACCGCGAGCGACGGCCGGATCTCCTTCCTGCGCGGCCCCTTCGCCCGCACCGGGGCCCCGGCCGGCGCGACCTTGCTGCCGGACGGCACCCCGTACCTCCACGCCCCCGAGCCGAAGGCCGACACCGACGGCGACGGCTACGACGACCTCGTCGCCACCACCCGCCCGCGCACACCCGGCACGGCGGCCGAGGGCACCCTGCTGCTGGGCTCGGCGGACGGCCCGGCACGCCCCGGCGGCACGTACACCTTCCCGGCGGAGAAGCTCCCCGAGGCCTCCCTGCGCACCAAGGACACCAAGGCGACCACGGGCACCACCCGCACCACACTCCTCTCCCACGGTGACTTCGACGGCGACAAGAAGGCGGACACGGTGGTACGGACGACGTACCGCGGCGGACGCGAGGACCTGGTGGCGCTGTACGCGGCGGGGAACACGGACGACCCGGTCCTGACGTTCTCCACAGCCCTGTTCCTCCCCTGAGCCCGGAGAACGCCCCCAACTCCCCTCCCCACGCCCCCTAGGGGATGTCACAGCTCGGCCGCAATGGCGCACGGGTTCCCCCGGCCCCCACTCCCCACCACCGGGGACCAGGTACGTTCGATGGGTGGCTGGATTCAGGATCGGACGCGGCCGGGACAACCGCACCCCGCAACAACCGCAGCAGCAGCGGCAGCAGCCGTACGGAGGGCAGGCACCACAGCCCCCGTACGGAGCTCAGCCGTGGCCGACGGCAGGAGGCGCGGCGCCCCCGCAGTACGGAGCGCCGCAGGGCACCCCGTACAACGGCGGCGGCCATCCGGGCGGCGGACACGACGGCAGACACGGCGGGCACCACGGCGGCCCCGGCCAGGGCCCCAACGGGACGCGTGGCGGCCACGGCGAGCCGGAGTACTTCGGCGACCCCTACGCCGGCCCCGCCCCCCAGGACCCGTACGCCAACAACCCGGGTCACACGCAGGCGTTCAGCATCGACGACTCCCCGTACGGCGACGGCGACACCTACCGCGCCGGCTCCGCCCCCGCCCAGCCCGCAGGCCCGCGCCTGCCCTGGAAGGCGCTGCTGACCGGCATCGTGACGCGCCCGGGACCGACGTTCTGGCAGATGCGGGACTACGCGGTCTGGGGCCCGGCGCTGATCGTCACGTTCCTCTACGGCCTGCTCGCGCTGTTCGGCTTCGACCAGGCGCGCGAAGAAGCGATCAACGCGACGATCTCGACGGCCATCCCGTACGTCCTCTTCACCGGCGTCGGCTTCGTCATCGGCGGCCTGGTCCTCGGCGCGGTGACCAACGCCCTGGCCCGCCAGCTCGGCGGCACGGGCTCGTGGCAGCCGACGGTCGGCCTGTCGATGCTGATCATGTCGATCACCGACGCCCCGCGACTGCTCTTCGCCGTCTTCCTGGGCGGCGAGAACTCCCTGGTCCAGATCATGGGCTGGCTGACCTGGCTGGCGGCCGGCGCGCTGTTCACGTCAATGGTGAGCAAGTCGCACGACCTGCCGTGGCCGAAGGCGCTGGGAGCGTCGGCGATCCAGCTGCTGGCGCTGCTGTCGATCATCAAGCTGGGCACGATCTGAGGCCGAGACGGCCGTGAGAAGGCCCCCGGGCGCGTACTGCGCTCCGGGGGCCTTCTCACGTACGTACTACGTACGTAGAGGGATCACGCGTCGAGAACCTGCCCGTCCCGCCGAACGACGGGCTTCTCGACCGACCACGGGAAGTTGATCCATTGATCGGTCTTCTTCCACACGTACTCGCACTTCACGAGGGAGTGGGACTTCTCGTAGATGACGGCGCTGCGGACCTCGGCGACATGGTCCACGCAGAAGTCATGGACGAGCTTGAGGGTCTTGCCGGTGTCGGCGACATCGTCGGCGATCAGAACCTTCTTGTCGGAGAAGTCGATCGCGTTGGGGACGGGCGCCAGCATGACGGGCATCTCCAGGGTGGTCCCGACCCCGGTGTAGAACTCCACATTGACCAGGTGGATGTTCTTGCAGTCAAGGGCGTAGGCAAGCCCGCCCGCGACAAAGACCCCACCCCGCGCGATGCTCAGCACGACATCGGGCTCGTACCCGTCATCGGCAACGGCCTGGGCCAGCTCGCGCACGGCGCGCCCGAAGCCCTCGTAGGTAAGGTTTTCCCGCACGTCACTGGCCACGAGTGATCACACCTGAGTCCGATGGAAGTTCTGGAACGACCGTGAGGCCGTGGGCCCCCGCTGCCCCTGGTACCGCGACTCGTACCGCTCGGAGCCGTAGGGGAACTCGGCGGACGAGGTCAGCTTGAACAGGCACAGCTGCCCGATCTTCATACCCGGCCAGAGCTTTATGGGGAGGGTCGCGAGGTTCGACAGCTCCAGCGTCACGTGCCCGGAGAACCCGGGGTCGATGAACCCGGCCGTCGAGTGCGTCACCAGACCGAGCCGCCCGAGCGAACTCTTCCCCTCCAGCCGCGAGGCCAGGTCGTCGGGGAGCGAGATCACCTCGTACGTGGACGCCAGCACGAACTCCCCGGGGTGCAGGATGAACGCCTCATCCCCCTCGGGCTCGACGGTCCGCGTCAGGTCGGGCTGTTCGACGGCGGGGTCGATGTGCGGGTACCGGTGGTTCTCGAACACCCGGAAGTAGCGGTCCAGCCGCACGTCGATGCTCGACGGCTGCACCATCGAAGGGTCGTACGGATCGATACGGACTCGCCCGGCGTCGATCTCGGCCCGGATGTCCTTGTCTGAGAGAAGCACGCCCCGAGGATACGCAGAAGCCACGACCCCACCCCAACCGGACCACCCAGGAACCGGAGGGCAGGGGCGGCGGCAGGACGGCAACGAGACGCCGGCGGGGGCAGCGACGGGCTCCGCTCCCCCGACTGTCGCCCCTCCTACCGCTTCTCGAACCCCACAGGAACGGCCTGCCGCAACCGGGCACACCGGGGGCACCGGAGCAACCGCCCCGGGCCGATCCGGTCGGCCCCGAGCTGCTGCATCGGGAACGACGAGGTAGCGAAAACGTGCCCTTCGGCACAGCGGACGACGGTGCGCTCCATCGACTCCATCAAGTCCCTTCCCCAACCGCATATGGACGAGACCGCCACATTAGGGGATGAACAGGACGCCACCACAAGCGGCACTCCGACCCCGCACGCTACGCCCCCAACTACCGCCCCCGACAACCGCGTCCACCCCGCCCCGGCTCCGGGCTCGGCCTCGGCCCCGAGCTCGGCCCCCACAGCAGTCAGGCCCCACGGCTCATCCACCGGGGGCCTGACATGGGGTACAGTGTGTGACGATGCAGCGCCGATCATCGGCATGCTTCGCGGGTGTAGTTTAATGGTAGAACATGAGCTTCCCAAGCTCAGAGCGCGAGTTCGATTCTCGTCACCCGCTCCACGACAAAGGCCCAGGTCATCGACCCGGGCCTTGTTTGTTGTCCGGCCCTGTCTGCCTGCTCCTCCCTGACCGGAGCTGGGAGAGGGTGTGTACGACGGGCACGTCGTACCGGTCTTTGTCCTGCTCCCGGAGGGCGAGCACCCGAGCTGTGGCCTCGGTCATGTCCGTGGGTAGGTCAGCCGCGCGGAGAGTGTCGGCGACCTCTTCCATCTCGGGCGCCCAGCGCCAGGCTCGGGCTGCCACGCTCGGCAGGTACTCCGGATCGGAGAGGATCGCGGAGATCATGATCTCGGCTTCGGCCGTGACCTGATCACCGACCCCACGGGCCTGGGCACGTGCGTGAGCGAAGCCGCCGCCACATCTCAAGCCTCCGTCGGAGGGACGGTCCGGCGTGGGCTCCGAAGGGGTGGAACTGGTGAGCCGGTGGTGGTGCACCTGGGGGCAGTGGCCAATTGGACACTGACGGACCGGTGTTACGCCTGGGTACCGTTCAACTCCCCTGCCGGAACATGATCATGCTGGGAGTTGTTGTGCGTCTTTCCCGTACCGCGCCCGTTGCTCTGGCGCTCACCGCGCTGCCCGCGCTCGTCGTGACGACGGCTGCGGCCTCGCCGCCGTCCTCCCCCGAACCGTCGGCCCCGACAGCGGTGTTCACCCTCGACGCCTCCAAGGGGACCTTCTCGGCGAAGGCGGCCGGCGGTCCGCGCGTGAGCGTGCTGGCCACCCGCATAGGGCAGGGCGCGGACACGAAGATCCTCCGAGCCGGGGACGAGTGGGCCGTGTCGGATACCACCTTCGCCCGGTCCTCGGAGCCTTCCGCGCGCTCTGCGTGGGCGGCGTCCTCGAAGTTCGCGGACCTCTCCTGGGCGGACGTCGGAGCGAAGACCTACACCCTCTACCGTGACGGCGCGAAGATCGGTACGACGTCGCAGCCGAGCTTCCGCGATACCGGTGTCACGCCCGGCACGGAGGCGGACTACCGGATCATCGGCGCCGGGAAGAAGGACACCCACACCTGGGGGATGACCGCGACCATCCCCAGCAGCGATACCGCCGAGGCGCTGAACGCCACAGCGAAGGACATCGAGGCCAAAGCCCGCAAGTACTCCAAGTCGACGCTGCGCTGGCGCTCGTTCATCCGCCCGACCTGGGCCGGCATCCCCAAGGAACTCGCGAAGCTCTCGGGCTGCAAGTACACCAAGGGCTACAAGTACGCAGGGGATGCCCGCGGCTTCTCCGCGAAGCAGAAGAACCCCGGCTCGCGCGCCGGGGTGACCGGAACGGTCAACTGGAAGAGCGGCAAAATCACATGGGACCGCTTCACCGGGAAGACCCGCGTGTACAAGACGTCGAACTCCCGGCTGGTCGCCACCCGTAAGGCCAGCGTGAAGAAGATCAAGTTCAAGGCGCTGAACAAGCACAACGGCAAGGAGCGCGGCGTTCGCATCATCATCGACGCCACCGACCCGTTCTGCCCCAAGACCGGCGCCAAGCGTGCGGGAATCGGCGCGTCCGCCACCGTAGAGATGACGCGGGGCGGCAGCTTCCACGTGACGGGCAAGCACCGCCAGGCCCCCGACCACGAGCTCTACATGTACAACTACGCGGGCAAGAAGTACAAGACGAAGACGATTCTGCGGGACAAGATGCTGGACCTGCGGTGCATTTCGCAGCCGGCCTGCCAGCTCCAGAACATCGCCGCCAAGGGCTGACCCCGCCCATTGCCGGCTGTAGGCCCGGTGGGATGATCCAGGGGCGGTCTCCCGCTGCGGGAAACCGCCCCTGGAGGGGAGATCATGAAAGTCACGTTCCGGAAAGTCACGTTCGGCAAAGTCACGTTGGGCAGTGCTCTCTTCTACGCCCTGAACGTCACCGTCAGCTCATCGCTTATCGGCCTGGTCGCCGATAAGGTTCTGGCCTCCTTCGAGGAAGGCCCCTGGGACCCGCTGCTCTACGGCGAGCGCAGCGACCTGATCTTCCCCGGCGCCTGCCTGATCGTCCTGACCGCGGCCCGCTTGTTCCTTCCCCCCGCGCCCCGCTGGAAGGCCGCCATCGTCGACAGCAGCCTCTACCTGCTGCTGCTCCTGGCCTGCTACGGCGCCGTCCTCATGACCGATGGCAGCAACGTAGGTGAGGCGATCGGCGGGGCCTTCTCAGTCGCGCTGATGGCCCTGTACACCCTCCAACTCCCCGCCGCCTGGGCCCTGATCGCCTGGGCCACCGGCCACCTCACGTCCGCCGGGCCCCGCCGGGAGCAGAGCCCGGCCGCGTCACCGGCCGGTAGGCTTCTTTGAAGGCTTGATGGCCCAGGCGGTCATCTCGTCGAGCATTTCGCGGTTGATCGCACCCGATGCGGAGGACGCGACCTTCTGCTGGGCGTCGATGACGAAGGTGTAGGGGACCCCCCGGGACTGGATGATGCCCTTGGGCATGTCGAGGGTGGACTTGCCCAAGGGGTCGTGCAGATTCGGGTAGGTGACGTCGAACTCCCGGACGAAGGCCTTCGAGGCGCCGATGTTGCTTCCGTGGTTTATGCCGACCACGACCACCCCCTTGTCCTTCATCGACTTCTCGAAGTCGACGAGCATGGGCATCTCCAGACGGCACGGCCCGCACCAGAACGCCCAGGCGTTGACCACGACCGTCTTGCCCCGGTAGTCCGACAGCCGAAACGGCTTCCCCTCGACCGTCTTCCCCCTGATATCCGGAACCTTGGGACGGTCCTTCACATCAATAGTCAGCACCCCCCTGTCGGACATGTGGTAGCTGGTCTGATCCGGCCGGTCCTGCGCCAGGACGGCAAAGGCGACACCTCCCACCACAACAGCAGCCACGGCGGCGGAGATAACGGCACGCTTCACAGGTCAATTCCTCGCTCGGGCGGAAAACTTGCCGCTCATCCTCTCAACGCTCGTACGCCCTCCGCACATTGGGGTTATGCCCCCAGGGGCAGTGCCCCAAGAGCCACTACCGGCCACCCGTTCGACCCAAGCAGCATGGAAGCCGCTTCCCCACGACCAGGGGACGCGAACAGAACGGAGTGCTGCTGTGCAGGTAGGAAAAGCTGTCATCTCGGCCGCGATCGTGGCCGGCATGCTGGGCGGGGCCACCACCGCCACGGCCGCCGAGCCCGCCCCCAAGAGCAAGGCCGCCGCGAAGTGCGGCTACGAAAAGCGTCCCGGCGGCGGCTGGCTGGACTGCTGGAAGACGAAGAAGGGCACGCAGAAGAGCGCCGCCCACAAGGTGAAGAAGGGCAAGCACTTCTTCCACTTCGGCATCAAGGGCAACAACACCCGCTGGACCGCCTCGGTCTACAAGAAGGTCAAGGGCAAGGACATCAAGGTCCACTCCCTCAAGGGCAAGGCCAACAACACCGAGGCCTTCACCAGCGACAAGAAGTACAGCGCGGGTAGCTACTACATCGTGTGGAAGTACGGAAAGACGGGCAGCAGGGCGTTCGGCGGAATCGAGTAGACCTCGACCAGCCGCAACACAGGAGGGGCCCGCCGAACGGACACCATTGACCCATGCCCCTTCGTCGTGACGTCGGCCTGATCCACCTTGTCGGTGGATCAGGCCGACGTCGTGTTCGGGTGGGCAGGTCGTGTTACCGAGGCCACCCCAGAACCCACCTGCACCACCTGGACCACCTGCACCACCTGGTGACCGCAGCCGGAATGAACAGACACCCCGCTCACCCCGACACGCACCTCACACTTCACAGCACTCCGCCCCACCGGACAGATCCGGTGGGGCGGAGTGAAGCGGCATGGGTCAACAGTGTCCGAACGGCGGGGCTCCTCCTCGCGTTCACAGACCTGTCGGGTCGTTCTTCTTCCACATCAGGGCGAACGCCTGCTTCTTCAGCTTGGCCGTCTTGTTCGAGTACTTCATCAGCGTGATCGCCTTGCCCTTCTTGTCCGACTGGGCCGACATCACCAGCTTCCCCCCGCCGTAGGAGGTGATCCGCCGGTCGGACAGGGTCCACCACTGCGTCTTGGAGCGCTTGTTGCACCCGTACTGGCGGACCGTCGCCCCCGACTTCTTCGACGTCGGCGCCAGGCACTTGCCGGACTTACGGTTCTGGATCACATACCGGGGCCGCTCGGCCGGCTTGTTCGCGTTGACCCAGAGCAGGTTCCAACGCTGCGTCGTGGACTTCTTGTTGCAGCCCCGCAGCTTCACCGCCGTCTTGGACTTCTTCGAGTTGTCCATCGAGAAGCACAATCCGGTCTTTCCGTACACCTTGGTAAGGCCCGTGTTCTTGTACGGGTCGTCCCCCGCCGGTGCAGGCGCCGCCCCTGCCGGAGCGGCAACGCCCCCCAGCACCGCCACGGCGGCCCCGGACACCAACACGGCCCTCATCGCCTGCAACACCACAGGCCCCCTCCCACAACAGCGCCCGTGACCCCTGCGGCCCGAGCTCCGCCGAGCCTACGCACGGAGATCAGTGGGCGATATTGGCCTGGGGGGCAGCGCACTTGGGGGCAATACCGCCTCTTACAGTTTTTCTCATGCCCAAGCACTCCCGCACCCTGCCCGTCCTTGCGACCATCGTGACCGTGGCCGGTCTGGCCCTGCTGGCCATCCAATTCCTCCCCGTCGCCGGACCCTCCACCGAAGGAGCCCCACAGGCGGAAAGCGCGGTCTGCCGCGACCTGGCCGCCGGCTACCCCGACAAGATCGGCGGACACGAGAAGACCGTGACCTCCCCCGGCGCCGCCGTCTACGGCGACCATGTCATCACCCTGCGGTGCGGCCTGCCCGAAATGCTGCCCACCACCGACCTGTGCGTCACCGCAGACGGCGTCGACTGGGTACTGAAGGACAGCGGGCAGGGCGAGGCCGACAAGACCATCACCACCTTCGGCCGTAAGCCGGCCGCCCAAGCCGTCATCGACCCCGAAGTCCCCTCCGACGTCGCTCTCGTCGAACTCGCCGCCGCCGTGAAGAACCTCCCCCACAACGACCGCAAGTGCATCGACCAGGCCGACGCCGCATACCCCACCCCCACCGGGCACCACACCCCCTGACCCCGACAGCACGAAGGCCCGCACCCAGGCGGGGTGCGGGCCTCGCGGGACAGCCGGGACCGGGCGGATCCCCGTGCCCTGGGTGTGGCGTAACCGGGACACCCCCCACCTCTTCTGAACTGCCCGCACGGGCCCTGCACCTGGAGGCAGCGCACCGCAGGGCAGTACCCGAACATCCCATACCCGACCCCCGCCCCGCTGCCGCAGGCCAGACCTCCGCGGCCGCCGCCAAGCCGTAGCCCAAGAGGCTCACCCAGGGCGCCGACGAGGCCCGACCGCATTGGCCAGCTCGTCGGCCTCGTCGACCCGTTCCACGCAGAGAGCCCCCAGGCCGACCGCCCGGGGCTTTGTCGCTGTCTGGCCCTGCTCGGGGCCTTCATGCTCTCCACTTGCCTGAGACCCACCGGCAAATGGCCCATTTGAGGCGCCGGGTGATGGGGCGTCCGCCCCAGCGGCAGTTGCTCGTTGCTCGTTGCTCGTTGCTCGGCGGATGAGCATGCGGAGCGTGACGCCGGAGCTCGCCGAAGCCGTTCGTCCACGCGTGCGTGCGCTCGACCACCCAGCGCTTGCCTGCCTGGAGCGGGGAGGGCGGTCGCCCCACGACCTTCGATGGCGCAAGATTTACAAATGCAGAATTCAACTATCGCCCTGCCAAGGGCGCCTGTTCGGCAGGCGGCGGAGCTCGTTCTGACGTGATCCGCCCTCGCGGTGACGCTCAGGAGCACGGTCTGCCGAACTGGGCGGACCTCGTGGGGCACCCCTGCCGAGAAGGCCGCGTCCGGCCCCGGGTCAGGAAGCCGGACGCGGCCGGCACTCACGCGGCAGACACGTTCCGGATGACGGGAGTGAGCGCAAGGTGCTGGCATGAGCAGTGCGGATCGGCACACAGCACACCATGGAACAGCACGGACAACACTGCGGCCTGCAGCCGAGTCTCCTGCCCTAGTTTATCCACTATTCGTGCCACATGAGCCTTCACTGTCCGCTCTGCGATACCCAGCTCCCGCGCCAGCTGCCGGTTGCCCAATCCCGTACCCAGCAGGAGAAGGACTTCCTTCTCCCGGCCCGTCAGTTGCTTGAGCCTTCCGATCCCACTCACTGGAGCGATTCCGGTTCGCCGGTACGCGCAAGCCGAATCTGCTGCTTCGGACCGCTTCGACATACTGGCCCTTCCTGATCCCACTGTTCCCAGCAGAGCCCCGTGCCCTGGGTGCGGCGGCGATCACGACCCAACCTAGCCCTCACAGCTGACAGGGGCACGCTAGAAACGCTGAGGCCCTTCGAGGACAGCCCCCCCCAAGGGACAATTTCGGCCAACTCGATGAGGACATAGGCTCATTCTGCGCAATAGCAAACAGCGCAACCGCCAGGGGAACTCCGTACACAGCCGCTGCACCGCCGGCCTCGTGCCCGTCCGTACCCAGCAGGCCGCAGCGGTGCGGATGGTGTTCGGTTCGCCGTAGGCGGACGCTCCGGTCAGCGGGGCATCCGCCGTCCCAGCTCTTGCGCCTTCTTACGCAGGCCCGCAGCCCAGGCTCCGGCTTCGGCAGGGGCGGACAACCCAGTGACGGCGGACACCTGCACGTCTGCCATCTCGGCTTCCGGGGCGGCTCCGAGCAGTGCCCAGTCCACCGTGACCCCGGCGCGCTCCGCAAGAACCAGCACGGTGGCCGTGAAGCCATCGGCGAGCGCGAGCCAGATGGCGTGGCTCGTTCTTCGGTGCTTCGCCAGGAGGGCGTTGACGAAGACCTCGAAGGTGTCAGGGGTGATCTGGCACTCGTCGTTCTCCATAGGCCCGATGCCCGACGGGAGTTCCAGCTCCGCTTCGAAGACCGCCACCTGGCGCTGGAACATACGGGAAGCGGTACCTTTCAGCTGGTCATGACGGGCCAGCGTATCCAGCCGTTCCGCTGCGGGCGATGCGGTGCCGGATGCCGCTTGAAGACGGGGAAGCGCAGTTCACCGCCGCGTGGGCGGGTACGGCGGTGGCATGGAGCATCCCCCTGCCGTGGCCAGGACCAAGGCGGTGGCGGCATCATGCAGGCATGATCACCATTCATCTGAAGTACGAGATCGACGCCGAGAAGCTCGACGATTTCGAGGAGTACGGTCGCCGCTGGGTCCGGCTCGTCAACCGGTTCGGCGGGACGCACCACGGCTACTTCCTGCCGAGTGAGGGCGACAGCGACATCGCCTACGCCTTGTTCTCCTTCCCCAGCCTGGCCGCGTACGAGCAGTACCGCTCGGACAGCATGTCCGACCCGGAGTGCCAGGAAGCGTTCGCGCTGGCGCGTGAGACCCGCTGCATCAAGCGCTACGAGCGCCGTTTCCTCAGGCCGCTCGACGGTCCCCCCGTCGTAGGCGTCGGCGAGGGGCAGGCACAGGCACAGGGATAGGCACAGGGATAGGGATAGGGATAGGGATGCGCTGCAATCCTCGGATGCGGGACATCCTGCGGGCCACCGACGTCACCCGCCTCAGCGACCGGGACATTCCGCTCATGTTCCGTGAGGTCGTGGAGCGCGGGTGGTCCGTCACGGCCTCCGGTGGGCGCGTGCTGACCGCCCTGCGGACGGAGGTGCCCGGCGTCCACTCCGACCGGCTCGCGGAGGAGACGACGGTCAACGGGAGGGGGATGACCGACTACGACCTCCCGGCCGCACCGGACGAACGCACACCCCTCCTCGTCCGAAGGTGTCTGGCGTATGTGGGTGCTTGCCTCCGGCGGGCTCGGGAGGAGTTCGGCGACACCGATGTGAGGGCGTACGTCTCCCTCTCCTTCGCCGATACCGACGAGGCCCTCCTCACCTCGAACGTCACCTTCTGCACCCCGCTTCCCGACGTACGCGGCTACATCCCGGGCCTGGAGGACGTAGTGGATGCCGCGGTCGCGGAGATCTCCGCTGAGGACTGCTCCACATGGTCGTGATCCAGCGGCAACGGCGCTGATCGGCTGCTGCTGCGGCCGGTGCTCCCGCGCATTGCGACGAATACGCCGTGCCGTTCGGGTGACTACCGTTCGCGCCACCCGTATCCGGCCTCCGGCGGGGTCCATACCTGACCCCATGGACAGGAAACCGCGGAGACAAACAGGACGAACAGTGCGTATCGCCATGCGAGGAGAGAGATCCGGGTCCTTCTGGCGTCGCGTTGTCGCGGGCGGCTGTGGTCTGCTGCTGCTGGCCCTGACGTCGGGCGAGGCGGCCCGGGCGGTCTCGTCGCCCGAGGGCGGGGACGGCCGGCTCGACCCGCGGATCACGGAGATCATGCGGAAGCCGGACTACCCCAACGCCCAGTGGGGCCTGCTCCAGCAGGATGTGGAGAGCGGGCGGGTCGTCCACAGCCGGTTCGCCGAACAGTTCTTCATCCCCGGGTCGGTGGCCAAGCTGTTCGGCACCTCCGGGGCGTGGGACACCCTCGGCGGCGACCACCGCTTCAGGACGCCGGTCTACGCGGTCGGCGAGCGGCGCGGCAGTACGTTGGACGGCGACCTCGGGTTGGTCGCCCAGGGCGACCTCACGATGGGCGGCAGGACCCGGCCCGACGGCACGGTCGACTACACCGACCTCGACCACACGTACGCCAACGACTTCCCCGGCGCCACGCTCACTCCGCAGGACCCGCTCGCCGGGATCGACCAGCTCGCCCAGCAGGTGCGGCGGTCCGGCATCACGCGAGTGGAAGGGGACGTGATCGTCGACGACCGGCTCTTCCGACCAGAGCCGGTCTTCGACCCCACCCCGACCCCGCTGATCATCAACGACAATCTCATCGACCTGCTGACCACCCCGGGCGCCCGCCCCGGCGCGCCCGCGCGACTGGACTGGCGGCCGAAGGTCTCCCCGTACCGCGTCACATCGACCGTACGGACGGTGGCGCCGGGTGAGCCGACCGACATCGAGGTCACGACCTCCGGCGACGGCACCCGGATCCAGCTCTCCGGCACCATCGCGGCCGGCTCCGCACCGGCCCTGAAGGTGTCGCCCATCGCCGACCCGGCGGCCTTCGGACGCACCGCGCTGATCGAGGCGCTGGGGCGGGCCGGGGTGGAGGTGACCGCGAAGCCGACCGGTGCCAACCCGGTCGGCCGGCTCCCCGGCTCGTACGAGGGCCGGCCGCGCGTGGCTCTGTTCACCTCCCCGCCGTACGCCCAGTACGCCAAGCTCATCTTCAAGGTCAGCCACAACCTGGGGGGTAATCTCGCGATCTGTCTGATGGCGGTCGCGTCCGGCAGCAAGGACTGCATGGACGGCTTCCCGGTGCTGGCCGGCTTCCTGGATCGCGCCGGCGTCGACCGCAAGCAGGTCCAGCTCCTGGACGGCCGGGGCGGAAACCCCGTCGACCGGACCACGCCCAAGGCCGTGGTGCAGTTGCTGAGTTACTGGCACCGCACGCCCGAGGCGGCGGTCTTCCGGAACGCGCTGCCCATCCTGGGCGTCGACGGGCTGCTGGCCGACAACTGCACCGACTGCCCCGCGCGCGGGAAGGTGTTCGCCAAGACCGGTGCCGCAGTGGGGCTGGACGCGCTCAACAACCGCCTGGCCGTCGGCGCCATCACCATCGCCGGCTACCTGGACAAGGGCAACGGCCGCTTCGACGCCTTCTTCGCCGGCGTGAACGGCGCCTCCACCCCTACCACCGACGTCAACGGCGTGCTGGACATCGCCGACGACCTCGCCATGATCTCCGCGTACCTGCAGGAGGGAGCGGCGCGGCGAGAGCACTCGAAGCACTGAGCGCAGGTGGAGAGCACTCAAAGCACTGAGCGCAGTGGAGAGCGCTCAGGGCGCCAGTCCGCAGGTGTCGGAGCTCGACGCCCCGTCCTGGCCCGTCAGCTTCACGACGGCCTGGCCGTCGGCCGCCTGGCTGTAGGCGATCGTGCAGGTCAGCTGGCGTCGGGCGGTGGTGTTCAGGGCCTTGAGGGGGAAGGGGAGGCCGGTCGTCACCGTGCCGCCCGGGGTCGTCTTCACCGTGACGGTGGTGCCGGGGCGGGCGGGCGGGAGGGCCGTCGTCAGGCCGGCGGCCCGGTCCTCCTCGCGCGGGCCGGCCAGCAGGGCCAGGACGGTCTTCTCCGTCGAGGGCGGGCCGGGTGTGGTGCCGGGGTCCGACTCGACGTAGTCGCCGCCGAAGCCGGCCGAGGGCCTGACCGTCCTGAGTACCGGGTTCAGCCCGCCGTCGGGGGTGCGGAAGAACAGCATCATGTCGTCGTCGCGGTTGTAGAAGGCCTCGACGGTCGCGGGGCCGCCCGCCTCGATGGGGTCGGTCTCCTGGATGCCGCAGCCGGCCAGCAGCAGCGGTACGGAGGCCACCGCGACGGCGAGGGCCGCCACCCGGGTACGGCTCACGCGGTCGCCTCCCCGGTGTCGAGTGGGATCTCCACCGTGAAGACCGCGCCGCCGTCCGGCCGGTTCCCCGCGCGGATCGTTCCGCCGTGCAGGCGTACGTTCTCCTGGGTGATCGCCAGCCCCAGGCCGCTGCCCGCCGAGCGGGTACGGGCCGCGTCGGCCTTGTAGAAGCGATCGAAGATGTACGGGATCGACTCGGGGCGGATGCCGGGGCCCCGGTCCGTGACCTCCGTTATCAGTACGGGGGTTCCCTTCGGGCGTTCGCCGGTGCGCAGGCCCACCGTGACCGGCGCGCCGCCGTGCCGCAGGGCGTTGCCGACCAGGTTGGCGATCACGACGTCGAAGCGGCGGGGGTCGAGCCGGGCCCGGATGCCGGCGGGGAGTTCGGCGTGGACCCGGTCGTCCTCGTGCCAGTGCCGGTTCTGGAGAGTCTTGCGGATCGCCTCGGCCACATCCACCTCGTCGGCGTTCAGCTCGGCCGCACGGGCGTCGAACCGGGAGATCTCCATCAGGTCCTCGACGAGTACGGCGAGCTTTCCGGTCTCCGCGCTGACCAGCCGGACCGCCCGGGCGGTGTCGGCGTCCAGATGGTCCGCGTCCTCGTCGAGGACCTCGGTGACGGCGAGCATCCCGGCGAGAGGGGTGCGCAGTTCGTGCGAGACGTCGGAGGCGAAGCGGCGGGCGCGCGCCTCCGCCTCGCGTAGTTCGTTGACGGAGTCCTCCAGGTGGGAGGCCGATTCGTTGAACGTGGCTGCCAGGTCGGCCAGTTCATCGTTTCCGCGCACCGCGATCCGGGTGTCGAGGCGGCCGCTGCCCATGCTGCTGGCCGCCCGGCGCAGTTCCCGCACCGGGCGCAGCACACTGCGCGCGGCGATCAGGCCGGGTACCAGCGCGACGGCCAGGCCGGGCAGAGCGCCGTCGCGGGCGGCCGTGAGGAGGGCGTCGACGTTGATCTGCTCGTCGGTCATCCGCATGACGGCGTACAGGACGAGCCCGCTGGGGAGCGTGCTGTACGGGCCGGTCCTGAAGACCGTGGGCATCGCGATCGTCAGGTACGGGACGCCGTCCTTGACGACCCGCTCGAAGCCTCCGTACGGGTTGGCCTGCGCGGCCCGGCGCAGTTGGGGGGTGATGACGGTGGAGACGGGGTTCTCGCCGGAGGAGGCGCGGAGCGAACCGTACTCGGCGAACACCACCCAGGGGCGCGGTTTACCCTTGCGGGCGAGGTCGCGCAGGACCTCCTCGAGCCCCTCCCCCTGGATGGGCAGGCCGAAGCCCGTCTGCTGGACCTGCTCGCGGAACGTGGCAACCGCCGTGTCCTGGGTGGTCTTCAGCAGCGCGTTGCGCGCCTCGCGGTAGGTCAGCGCGGACGTCGTGCCCGCGCTGACGGCGGCGACCAGGAGGAAGGCGGCCAGCAGGCGTGTGCGCAGGCCGAACGCCCGGATCCGGGAACGCCGGTCGGTGATCCCCCGTGACCGCGGCACCGTGATCCTCCGTGAACGCCGGGCGGTGGTCACAGCGGGCCGAAGCGGTAGCCGAAGCCCCGCAAGGTCTGGACGTAGCGGGGGCTGCCGGCCTCGGGCTCGATCTTGCCGCGCAGCCGGGCGACACAGGCGTCGACCAGCCGGGCATCGGCGTGGAACGTGTGCTCCCAGACGCTCTCCAGGAGTTGCTGCCTGCTGAACACCTGCTCGGGGGCGGCGGACAGGTGCAGCAGGAGCCTCAGCTCCGAGGGGGCGAGCGACAGCGGCCGGCCCGCCTTGGTGACCGTCAGCCCGACCCGGTCGATGGTGAGCTCGCCGTACACGTCGATGGCCGGGCGGCCCGTTCCGCTGTCGTCCATGCGGCGCAGCACGGCACGGATCCGGGCCTCGATCACCTCGGGTCGGGCGGGCTTGACGATGTAGTCGTCGGCGCCTGCCTCCAGGCCGATGACCACGTCGAAGTCGTCGCCGCGCGCGGTGAGCATGATGATCGGCAGCTGGCTGTTCTCGCGGACCTGACGGCAGACCTGTACGCCGTTCATCCCGGGCAGCATCAGGTCCAGCAGGAGCAGGTCGGGCCGGAATTCGGCCAGTGCGGCGAGGCCGTCCTCGCCGGTCGCGGCCGCCCGTACGTCGTGGCCGCGGCGGCGCAGGCCGAGCTCGACCCCCTCGCGTACGGCGGGGTCGTCCTCGATGAGGAGCACGCGGGGCATCGGCGGTTCTCCCTGGGGGTGGTGGCGGGGGGGGGATCGGTGGCGTGGGCGTTGGCGGTGGTGGGGGCGTTGCTTCAGCGGCGTTTCAAGTACGCCTGGAAGGCACGGTGAAGCGCATGGTTGGCGCTGCCGCCCACGGACCTCTCCCATTCCCCCAGTGTCTCGACGACCTGTCCCCCGGTGCCGAGCTTCCACCGCAGCAATCCGTACGCACGTTCCGCCGGATCGAGAGTGGAGGGTACCCCGCGCATGTCGTAGACGTCCGCGCCGCCCGCGTGGGCGTCCAGCAGCATCCGCCACTGCAACGCGTTGGAGGGCCGGACCTCGCGGCGGTGGTCGGCCGAGGCGCCGGTCTGGTACCAGGTCCGGCGGCCCACCGTGATCATCGTGTGGGCGGCCAGGATCTCGCCCTGGTGACGGGCCAGGTACAGCTTCATCCGGCCCGGTTCCTCGGCGTTGAGCGCGGCGTACTGGCGCTCGTAGTAGGCGAGCGAGCGGCCGAGCCGGAAGCCGTCGCGCCGCTCGGTGAGCGCGAGCAGCCGGCAGAACTCGGGGAGGTCCGCCGCGCTCCCCACCACCACCTCCACGCCCTCCTTCCGGGCCCGTCGGACATTGCGGCGCCACTCCTGGTTGAGCCCGGACCACAGGTCCTCGGTCGTGCGTCCGGCGAGCGGCACCTGGAAGACGTGCCGGGGCTGGGCGTCACCGCCCCCGCCTCCGGTCCCCCCTCCCCCGTCGCCGCCGGCGCCGTCCGTGCCGGTCGCGCGGCCGCAGCGGCCCCAGCCCCGGGCCCGCAGCCGCTCGGCGACGGCGGTGCCGAGCGGGTCCACCTCACTGGCGAGGACGTCGCCCAGGCGGCGGCCCGGGCCGGTGAGCGGCTTGAGCCGGGCGGCGCTCCAGCGCCGGTGGGCGGGTGACGGGCCGATGCGTACGGCGAAGGCGCCGGTGCGGCGCAGGTACTCCAGCAGCGGGGTGAGCCAGGCGTCGAGGTCCGGATCGCTCCAGTCGGCCACGGGGCCTTCGGGGAGGTACGCGAAGTACTTACGGGTGCCGGGGAACTGGCGCAGCAACACCAGCGCCACGCCCGTCAGTTCGCCTGCCTCCGGGTCCGGTCCCCAGCCGAGCAGCTGGGCGCGCCAGCCCTCCTTGACGTCGGCCCAGGACGGGCACTGCAGGAAACCGGCGCCGAGGGCCTCGCCGTGCGGGGAGGCGAGGAACGCGCGGTAGGTCTGAGCGGTGATGGGGCCCAGGACGACGTCCCGGTTCCTGTCGCCATCGCCGTTTCGGCTGGGGTGTGCGGGGCTGGACGACGGCGGCACGAGCAGCGCTGACACGGTCTGGCCTCTCCTTCTCCCCGGCACCTGTCGCGGGGGCGGCTCCCCGGGCCTCTCTCGGGGATGCAGAGGATGCTCACAGCGGTTCATGACCGCTCCGCGCGGCGAATGTGACCGGACCATGACCGTTCCTCACCAGTCGCCGTCACACTGCTCCGTAGCCTCTGACCTTCGGTTTTCCGGCTCTACAGTCACGACATCGCCGATCGAACCGCCCCCGTGGCTGGTGCGGCTCTCGTCGCTCTTCCGGAGGTCCCGTTGTCCCGCATCCGTGTACTCGCTCATGCCCGCGTCCGGGCCACCGTCGTGGCCGCCCTACTGGCGCCGCTCGCCGCCTGCTCGCCGGCCGCCTCCCCCGGCGCCCCGGTCACCGAGGTGACGCCGAGCCCCGACGACCGCCCCGTCACGGTCACCGTCACGCCCGCCGGGGCGAAGGCCCCGGCCGGTGAACCCGTACGGGTCACGGCCACCGGCGGCCGCCTCACCTCGGTGACCGTCACCGACGCCGAGGGCCACCGGCTCGCGGGCCGGGCCGCCGCCGACGGCCGGTCCTGGGTCTCCGACCGCAAGGCCGTACCCGGCACGGCGTACACGGTGAAGGCGGCGACCCGCACCGTAGGCGGCACCGCCAGGAGCACCGAGGCCGGGTTCACCACGGCGCCGGCGGAGAAGGTCAACAAGGTGGACTGGCGACCGGGTACCGGCTCCACCGTCGGCGTCGCCCAGCCGGTCTCGCTGGTCTTCGACCACCCGGTCAAGAACCGGGCCGAGGTCGAGAAGCAGCTCCGGATCACCACCTCGAACGACACCGAGGGCTCCTGGGGCTGGATACGCGACTGGTCGGGCCGGGACCGGGTGGACTGGCGGCCCCGGACGTACTGGAAGCCCGGAACCGAGGTCACGCTGAAGGCCGAGCTGAACGGCACCGACTCGGGACCGGCCGGCGGCTGGTTCGTACGCGACTACACGACGGCCTTCACCATCGGCGACCGCCAGATCGTCGAGGTGGACCTCGACCGCCACCAGCTCTCCCTCGTACGCGACGGGAAGACGGTCCGTCGCATCCCGGTCTCCGGCGGCACACCCGGCGGCGACAAGCGTTCCTGGCGCGGGACCGCCGTCCTCATGGCCAAGGAGGGCACGATCAACATGAACTCCGAGACGGTGGGCCTGGGCAACGCCTACGACAAGATGGTCGACCACTCGATGCGGCTGACCTGGTCGGGCATGTACGCGCACGCCGCCCCGTGGAACGCCCAGCACTTCGGCCGGTCCAACCAGAGCTCCGGGTGCATAGGGATGAGCGACGCGGACGCCGCCTGGTTCTACGCGCAGGTGCGGCCGGGCGACCCGTTCGAGATCACCGGCAAGGACACCAAGGGCGTGGTCGACCCCGGGAACGGCTTCGGCGCGTGGAACCTCTCGTGGGCCGCGTGGCAGCAGCGGAGCGCGCTGCGCTGAGGGGGGCAGCGGGTAGTGCCGACGGTGGCGGTGGCAGGGACGGTGGCGGTGGCGGTGGGCCGATCGGCTCAGGGGCGGCGAGCCTCGCTCGTACGGACAGCGCTCGGTGGAGGATGACCGGGGCTGGCGGCCTTGGGTGCAGGGCTGCCGGCACCGCACCGCCGCGTGGAGAGGCCCAGTCATGAAACCGTCCGAGCCGGTCCGTGACGGCCGCTACGGCGAGACCTTCTTCAGCCCCGAAGCGGCGGGCGAAGGCGAGCGCATCGACTTCGGGGCCCTCGCCTACGACGACATCACCCTGGCGCGGCTGCGGGCGCTCGGGGCCGGTCCGGGGTGGCGCTGCCTCGACGTGGGGGCCGGTACCGGTACGGTCTCCCGCCGGCTGCTGGAGGAGGCGGGGGTGGCGAGCGTGCTCGCCGTGGACCGCGACGTACGGTTCCTCGCTGCGCGGGCCGTTCCGGGGCTGGAGGTGCGGGAGGCCGACATCACGGGCGCCGACTTCGCCCCCGGCCCATTCCAGCTCGTCCACGCGCGGTTCGTGCTGATGCACCTGCCCGAGCACGAACGCCTGATCAGGGCACTGGCCGAACGCGTGGCGCCCGGCGGTGTCCTGGTGCTCAGCGACGCGGTCGATCTGACCAGCGACCGGACGCCCGATACGCCGTACACCTCGGTGATGCGGGCGATGTGGCGGGGGCTGCGGTCCACCATCGGCACCGATGTCTCCTGGGTGCCGTCGTACCCGCACCTGCTGCGCGGGGCGGGGCTCGAACCCGTCGCCGCCGAGATCCACGTGCCGCCGCTCCAGCCGGGCAGCCCCATCAGCCGGTTCTGGGCGGACACCTGGGAGCGCAGCAGGCAGGCGATGGTCGCCACCGGCCTGGTCGACGACGCCGCTGTCGACGCGGCGGTCCGGTACCTGGGGTCGGACGCGTGCGCCGCCCTGTCGGCCGGGATGCTCACAGCGTGGGGCCGGAAGCCCGAAGAGGGCCCAGCCGCCGGGAGCTGATCAGGGGGCGCTGAGCTTCGGGCCCTGAGCATCGGGCGCTGATCAGGGGGGCGCGTCGCCCCGCTCCGCCGTCGTGTCGAGGAGTTCCCGCAGGTCCCCCAGCCGGTCCAGGCCCTTCACCGCGCGGGCCGTGCGGTGGTTGGCGGCGAGGCGGGTGCGGTGGCGGTGGAGGAAGGACCAGTAGCCGGCGGTGTACGGGCAGGCCTCCTCGCCGGTGCGGTGGTCGGGGCGGTAGGCGCAGGGGGCGCAGAAGTCGCTCATCTTCTTGATGTACGCGCCGCCCGAGGTGTACGGCTTGGTCGTCATCATGCCGCCGTCGGCGTACTGGGACATGCCGACCACGTTCGGGAGCATCACCCAGTCGTAGCCGTCCACGAAGCAGCGGTGGAACCAGTCGGTGACGGCCGCCGGGTCCCAGCCGTCCTGGAGGGCGCGGCTGCCGAGCACCATCAGGCGGGGGATGTGGTGGGTCCAGCCGGTGTCCCGTACCTGGGCGAGGACCGTGGACAGGCAGTTCGCGGTGACCGCGTCGGCGTCCAGGTCGAGGAACCAGTCCGGCAGCGGGGTGGTGTGGCGCAGGGCGTTGCGGTGGCGGTAGTCCTCGCCGAAGTGCCAGTACAGGTGCCAGACGTACTCGCGCCAGCCCGCGATCTGCCGGACGAAGCCCTCGACGCTGTTGAGGGGCGCGTCGCCCGAGCGGTACGCCTGCTCGGCCGGCTCCACACACTCGGCCGGGTCCAGGAGGCCGAGGTTCAGGGGTACGGAGAGGAGGCTGTGGCTCATCACCGGGTCGGCCGCCAGCATCGCGTCCTCGTGGCGGCCGAAGCCGGCCAGGCGGTGGGCGACGAAGTGGCGGAGTGCGGTACGGGCCTCGCGCCGGGTGGCGGGGAAGCTCCTCGGGCCGTCCCGGCCGACGAAGGAGACGTCGCCGTCGCGCTCCCAGCGGTCGAGGTCGCGGCGGACCTCGTCGTCGATGTCGTCCTCGCTCGGCCGCCAGGGGCCCCGGACGTCGAGGGTGTCCTGTCCCCGGGGCGGGGGTTCGCGGTTGTCGTGGTCCAGGTTCCACCGTCCGCCGGCCGGGTGGTCGCCGTCCATCAGCAGATCGTGCCGCTCGCGCACCCAGTGGTAGAAGCCCTCCAGCCGGAGGGGCTGGGGCTGCCCGCCGCCCTTCTCCCCCTTCCCGCTCCCCTTCCCCTTGTTCCGTCCCGCCCACTCCGCGAAGTCGTCGTGGCTCACCAGGAACCCCTTCGCGGGGAGGATCTCGACGCCCTCCAGGCCGCCCACGAAGTCCAGCGCCCGGCGGGAGGTGGGGTGGCGGACGGTCAGGGGGCTCGATGCCCGGCGTCCGCGTACCTTCTCCAGGCCCTCCGCGTACGTCTCGGCCCGGACATAGGTGACCCGGTCGCCCAGCTCGGCTGCGCGGTGCCGCATCGCCGAGAGGACCAGGTGCGCCTTCGCCCGGTGGAAGCGGCGCCGGCGCAGCACCGATCGCGCCTCGATCATGACCACCGGGGCCTTGTCGTCCGGGCCACCGTGGCGCGGGTCGAGGAAGTGCGGGCCCAGCTGGTCCCCGAACAGCCAGTGGGGGCGTGGTGCCATGGGAGGGGCCGCCTCTCGCGTCCGGTGTCCGGCCCCGTCGATCCCGGCAGCCTCCGTCGATGCTGGCAGTCACCACCCGCATGCGTACGGCGACACTCCGTTGCGTACGCGACACTCCGTCCCGGGTCCCTCGCGCCGTTCCGCCCGGCCACCGCCGTAGGGTCGAGGCCGTGAACCGGCGCCCCGAACAGCCCGAACAGCCTGAACAGCAGGCGCTCTTCGGCTGGGAGGACACCGTTCCCGCCGATCCGCCGGACCGTGGCGGCGGGTTCCGGGACAGTCCGCGGGCCCGGCGGATGCTGAACGTACGGGAGGTCTACGCGGAGCCCGCCGCGCTCGCCTCCCCGCGCGGTCGGCAGATCCTGGCGCGGCTGCCGGGCGTCCCCGTCACCGAGGTGGCCGGGCACTGGCGTATCCCCTCCCTCCACGGCAACGACGGCAACATCGCCCGCTGGACCCGGATCAAGTCGGAGACCCTGGTCCTGGGCGTCCGGCAGTCCCTCACCACCCGGCCCAACGGCAGGTCGGCCGACTGGATCGCGCCCGGTGCCTCCAACGGCTGCGCCATGGCATGCGCGTACTGCTACGTCCCGCGCCGCAAGGGGTACGCCAACCCGATCACCCTGTTCACCAACATCGAGGCGATCACCGCCCACGTACGACGGCATGTACGGGCCCAGGGGCCCAAGCGGGAGCCCAATCAGTGCGACCCGCACGCCTGGGTGTACGACATCGGCGAGAACGGCGACTGCTCCGTCGACGCCCTGATCTGCGACAACACGGCCGACCTCATCGCCGCGTTCCGCGAACTGCCCACCGCCAAGGCCTCGTTCGCCACCAAGTTCGTCAATCCCGATCTGCTCGCGCTCGATCCGCGAGGCCGCACCCGGGTGCGCTTCTCGGTGATGCCCGCGGACGACTCCCGCCTGCTGGACCTCCGTACCAGCCCGGTCGCGGAGCGCATCGCGGCCGCCGCCGACTTCCTGGACGCGGGGTACGAGGTCCACTTCAACCTCTCGCCCGTGGTGCTGCGGCCCGGCTGGCAGCGGGACTGGGCCGAGCTGCTGGACCAGCTGGACGATGTCCTGCCCGGCCGGGTGAAGGCGCAGGCAGCCGCCGAGATCATCATGCTGACCCACAACCAGCAGCTCCACGAGGTCAACCTGGGCTGGCACCCGCGGGCGGAGGAGGTCCTGTGGCAGCCGGCCGCGCAGGAGACGAAGCGCTCGGAGAACGGCGCCCTCAACGTCCGCTACGCCCGCGACATCAAGCGCGACGCCCTCGCCCGGCTGCGGGAGCTGATCGCGGAGCACGCGCCGTGGCTGCGCGTCCGGTACGCCTTCTGAAGCCTGGCCGGACACGCCCTAGCGGTGTCTACCGGGCCTACCGCGGCCTACCGCGCCTACCGGGCCTTGTCCTCGGCGAGGGTGTGGGCGACCAGGGCGTTGGCGTGGCCGTGGCCCAGGGCGTGCTCGGTCTTGAGCCAGGTGACCAGTTCGCCGTGCTTGGTGAGCGGGGAGGAGCGGATCAGGTCCTTCCACTCGGCGACCGGGCGGCCGTACTTCTTCTCGATCGAGGGGAAGTAGCTGGCAGGGCCCTTCACGGCGTCGGTCATGGGGTGTCCCGTCTGTCGAGTCGAGTCGAGTCGAGTCGGAGGATGCGAGGGTGGTGTCGTTGCTGCTGTGCTGTCCTTCCTTATGACGGGTGGCGGGCCGCGAAGTCATCGGAGCGAACCGGATCCGGCCGTGTGGTCCGCGTCACAGGTCCTGGAGCAGCGAGACGACCGCCGGGCCGAAAGCCGCGCCGAGCAGGTAGCAGAGGTTGAACAGGCCGATGGCCGCCGGTCGTTCCTCGTCGGGCACGGCCTGGGTGGAGTGGACCGCGAAGACGCCCTGTCCGGAGGCGGCCGCGATCGAGGCGAGAGCCTGTGCGACGAGCAGCAGAACCGCGACGGCGCTCACCGACGCCAGCACCACCCCGGCGACGCTCAGGGCGACCAGGGCGATGACGACCGGCCGCCGGCCCACCTTCGCCGAGAGGGCGACCACCACCCAGGAGAGCGCACCGCCCAGCACCAGCGGCCACACCATCGCCACGCCGATCCCGCCGCTCGACCACGCGGTGTGGTCCGCCAGGGCGTCCGGCACCGCGAACATCAGCCCGAAGTTGACCGCCGCCAGCAGGAACGCCAGCGCCGACGAGATCAGGAAGACGGGGCTGCGTACCACCGCCGCCGGTACGAACCCCTGCGGCCTGCGCCGCAGATGCCGCACGAGCGCGGCGATCGCCAGTACGGAGAGGAGCCCGGCGACCGGCGGGTGGTGCGGGACGAGGACCAGAGCCGTGACCACGGCGGTGAGCAGGACCGCGCCGAGCCCGTCGAAGGCGGCGGTCGAGGCGGGGCGGGTGGAGACCCGTCCGATGACGACGAGCAGGCCGATCAGGCTCAGCGCGGGCAGGGCGAGCGTGGCCTGCCAGGTCAGCGCGTCGTTGACCAGCGACCCGGCCAGCGGCGCGGTGGAGCCGACCACCGCGAGCGAGGCGGTGACGAAGCCCATCGAGCGGGCGGAGTCCGTCAGGCTCATCGCGATGGAGGTCAGACCGGCGGTGCCGAGCGCCTGGAGCGCGCAGCCGGTGATGACGGCCGGCAGCACCGGCACGGTGAGCACCAGGAGCGCGCCGAGCAGGACCAGCGTCCCGCACGCGCCGAGCGCGGCCCGGGCTCCGCGGTGCCGCAGCAGGCCGGCCATAAGGGGGGTGCCCACCGCGATGCCCCAGCCGAAGGCGGTCACGCCCCAGGTGACGGTTCCGGTGGTGGTGGAGAGGTCCCGGGCGATGTCGTCCAGGACCAGCGCGGGCCCGGCGATGCCGAACGAGAGGGGGCCGGCCATCAGCCCCAGCCAGGGGGTGGGGATGCGCGGGGCGCCGGGCCCGGGCGGGTCCGCGTCGGCGTAGGTGCCCGCGTCCGCGTCCGCCGGACGCACGGGGCCCCGGCCTGCGGGGGATTCACTCATCGGTCCTCCAGAGGTGAGGGACGGCCCGGCCCGGGTCAGGCGGACAGCGTCGGGTAGTCGGTGTAGCCGCGGTGGTCGCCGCCGAAGTACGTGGACGGGTCCGGCCGGTTGAACGGGCCGCCGGACCGGATGCGGCGGGGCAGGTCCGGGTTGGCGAGCCAGAGGGAGGCCAGGCTGACGGCGTCGGCGAGGCCGTCCCGCAGGACGTCCCGCGCGGCCTCGGGGGTCACCGAGGGCTCCGTACCCGTCCGGTGCGGGTTGAGGATGAGCGTGCCCGGCCACGCGGACCGGATCAGCTCGGAGACCTCGCGGTGGCCGAACTCCATGATGTGGACGTACGCGAGCCCGTACGGCGCCAGGGTGCGGATCAGCGCGCCGTACAGCTCGGCCGGGTCGCTCTCGCTGACGCCCTCGCTGGTGGACCCGGGGGAGATCCGGATGCCCACGCGCTCGGGCCCGATCGCGTCGGCGACGGCCCGCACCACCTCGTCGGCGAACCGCACCCGGTTCTCCACCGAACCGCCGTAGGCATCGGTGCGGTGGTTGGAGCCGTCGGCGAGGAACTGCTGGATCAGATAGCCGTTGGCCCCGTGCAGCTCCACCCCGTCGAACCCGGCGTCCATCGCGTACCGGGCGGCGGAGACGAAGTCCGCCACGGCCCACCCGATGTCCTCCAGGGTCATCTCGCGCGGCACGGGGTGGTCGACCATGCCGTGGGGGGTGTACATCTGCCCGCCGGTGGCGATCGCCGAGGGCCCGACCGGGAGGGCGCCGTCCGGGTAGAGGCTGGGGTGGCCGACCCGGCCGGAGTGCATCAGCTGGACGAAGATCCGGCCGCCCGCGGCGTGCACCGCGTCGGTCACGCCCCGCCAGGCCGCCGCCTGCTCCGCGGAGTGCAGACCGGGGGTGTCGATGTAGCCCTGGCCGATGACGCTC
The DNA here is from genome assembly GCF_000718135.1 of Streptomyces cyaneofuscatus. Lineage (GTDB taxonomy): Bacteria > Actinomycetota > Actinomycetes > Streptomycetales > Streptomycetaceae > Streptomyces > Streptomyces cyaneofuscatus. The sequence goes on from NZ_JOEM01000018.1 coordinate 83,383, forward strand.
GGCTGGGTGCCCTCGGTGATGATCAGCCCGGCCGTGGCGCGCTGGGCGTAATACTCGGCGGTGAGCGCGTTCACCGAGCGGTCGACGGAGCGGCTGCGGGTCATCGGCGCCATCACCAGGCGGTTCGGCAGGGTCATCTTGCCGACCCGCAGCGGCGTGAACAGCTCGTCCATGGTCTTCTCCATCAGGTCGCGATCATCAGCGGATGTCCTGATCACGACGGTAGGAGCGGCGCTCTCGCCGGGAATCCGTAGTCTCTACTGGTCCGGGTACGTAGGCACGGGTGAGCGGCGCGGGACGGTACACCGACGGCATGCGGCGCGGGACGGTACACCGACGGGGGCATGCAGGGGGGGCGGGACATCGGTGCTGTACGGGCGGTCGGCGGAACAGGAGCGGCTGGCACGGCTGTTGGCGGAGGCGCGTGCCGGACGCAGCGGTGCTCTCCTGCTGCGCGGCGAGGCGGGGATCGGCAAGACGGCCCTGCTCGACTGGCTGGCCGGGAGGGCTGCCGCCCAGGCCCACGGGGACGCCAGGAGCGACGGCCGTGAGGTGCGCGTCCTTCGGGTCACCGGGGTCGAGCCGGAGGCGGATCTGGCCTTCGGCGGCCTCGTACAACTGCTGTGGCCGGTGCAGGACCGCCTGAACGCGCTGCCCGCACCGCAGGCCGCCGCGTTGCGGGCGGTCCTCGGCACCGGGCGGGAGCAGCGCGGCCCCGACCGCTTCCTCACCGGGCTCGCGGTGCTCACGGTCCTGGCGGATCTCGCCGAGGACGGCCCCCTTCTCTGTCTGGTCGATGACGCCCAGTGGCTGGACCGGGCCACGGCCGAGGCCCTGCTCTTCGCCGCCCGCCGGCTGGCCGCCGAGGGCGTGGCGATGGTGCTGGCCGGCCGGGAGGACGACGGATTCACGGCCCCCGGGATACCCGAACTGGCCTTGCCCCGCCTGGACTTCGAGGACTCCTCACGCCTGCTGGCCGACCGGGGCCGGGCGCCCGCGCTGCACTCCCAGATCATCACCGAGTCGGCGGGGAACCCGCTGGCCCTCATCGAGTTCGACGCCGCGCGGAGTGACCAGCCCCACCAGCACGCTCCCCTGCCGGTCGCGGACCGCGTGTCCTCCGCCTTTCGGGCCCGGATCGGCGGGCTCCCGGAGCGCACCCGCCTGATGATGCTCATCGCGGCGGCCGAGGGGCGGGGCGATCTGCCGCTGCTGCTTCGGGCGTCGGAGCTGCTGGGCGTGGATCTCGGCGATCTGGCGGAGGCCGAGCGGACGGGCCTGATGTACGTCATGGGCGGCGCCGTGACGTTCCGGCATCCGCTGATCGCCTCGGCGACGTACCAGGGCGCGGTGCTCGCCCGCCGGATCGCCGTGCACCGGGCCCTGGCCGAGGCCGCCACGGACCCCGACTGCCGCGCCCGGCATCTGCTGGCGGTGTCCACCGGGCCCGACCAGGAGGCGGCCCTGGAGCTGGCGGCGGCGGCCGGACGCGCCCGGGGCCGTACGGCGTACGCGGCGGCCTCCGGCCTGTTCGGCCAGGCCGCCCGGCTCACCACCGACCCCCGGCAGCGGACCTCCTGGCTGGCCGAAGCGGCCGCGCTGGCGCTCGCCGCGGGCCACGCCGCCCAGGCGGACCGACTCGCACAGGAAGCAGGCGAGTTGGCGGACGGGCTGGCGGACGACCCGGCCGCCGGGGCCCGGGTCGCCTCGGTGCGCGCGGCGGTCGCCTTCGAGCTGGGCGACCGGAGCGAGGCGGCCCACGGCCTGCTGGCCCGCCTTGGGAACGCCGCCCCGAACACCGCCCCGCCGGAGGCGTCCGGCCTGCTCCGTACCGCCGCCGCCTACGGCTGGCTGGCCGGTGACGCGGACGCGGTACGCACCGCCGCCGCCCGGCTCGAGACGGCCGCGAGCGCCGCCGACCCCCTGGTCGAGGGCCTGGAGCGGCTCTGCGAGGACGACGCCGAGCACGGACTGCCGCTGCTCACCCGCTTCCTGGAGGGACGGCCCGATACCACCGGCCCCCGCGACGCCGACGAGGAGCAGGCCGTCCGGATGCTCGCGCTCACCTGCGGCCTGCTCCTCGGCGACGACGAGGCGGCCCACGCCCTGGCATCGGCGGAGGTACGCCGCTGCCGCTCGCAGGCGCTGATCGGTCAACTCCCTTACGCACTCGACGTCCTGGCGCAGACGCACCTCCTGGCGGGACACCACCGGGACGCCGAGGCCGCGGTGACGGAGGCCGAGGAGATCGCCCGGGACACCGGGATGCACCGGCGCCTGGTCCGCCTCGGCGCGGTGCGCGCGCGGATGGCCGCCATCGAGGGCGACGCGCGGCGCGTGCGCGAACTCGCCGACGCCACGCCCCCCGCGCTGCGCACCGGCGTGGACTGCGCCCTCGTCCTGCTCGACCTGGGCCTCGGCGACTTCGGCTCGGCGCTCAGCCGGCTGGATCCACCGCCGCCGGGCCCGGACCGGTACACCTGGCTGTCCCTCTCCACCGCGGCCGACCGGATCGAGGCGGCGGTGCGGCTCGGGCAGCCGGAACGCGCCGAGGAGGCGCTGCGCCACTGCGAGAGCTGGGCGCGGGCCACCACGGCCCCCTGGGCACAGGCGGTGGCTCTCAGGTGCCGGGCGCTCATCGACGACCGGCCGGAGCCGTACGCGCAAGCGCTGCACCTGCACGAGAAGGGGGGCCGGCCCTTCGAGCGCGCCCGCACCGAGCTCCTGTACGGGGAGTGGCTGCGCCGCGCCCGGCGGCCCAACGAGGCCCGGGAAGTGCTGCGTTCGGCCCTGGCCACCTTCGAGCGGCTGCGGGCGGAGCCCTGGCTGCGGCGGACCGCCGCCGAGCTGCGGGCCTCCGGTGAGCGCCGGGTGGCCGCGCGGGTGCCGGCGGAGAAGCCGATCGACCGGCTGACCCCGCAGGAGCTCCAGGTGGTGCGGCTCGCCAGGGGCGGCAGCAGCAGCCGGGAGATCGCCGCGCAGCTGTTCCTCAGCCGGCGCACGGTCGAGCACCACCTCTACAAGGCGTACCCGAAGCTGGGTGTGGGCTCACGGCGGGAACTCGCACGTCTCGACCTGGGCTGAACCGGGAACGCCATACGGCCGTGGCCGGTCCGGGGATCAACTCCCGTACCGACCACGGCCTTGGCGCAATGCGCTACCGCCCCGCCACCACTGCTACGGGATGAGCCGGAGCAGCTTGTTCGGCGAGCCGGACCCGATGCCGGTGAGGACGTTGTTCGTCGCACCGTTCACCAGGGCGGCGCCCACGGCGGCCGGGGAGGCGCCGGGGTGGTTCGTCAGGTAGACCGCGGCCGCCCCGGCGACGTGCGGCGCCGCGAAGGAGGTGCCGTTGCCCGTGTAGGTGGCGGTGTCCGACGTGGCCCACCCGGCCGTGATGTCGGAGCCGGGCGCGAAGAGGTCCACGCGGGGGCCGTAGTTGGAGTAGCTCGCCCGTGCGTCGGTCCGGGTCGTGGCGCCGACGGTGAGGGCGGTGTCCACCCGGGCGGGCGAGTAGTTGGACGCGAGGGCGTTGGAATTGCCGGCCGCGATCGCGTACGTCACCCCGGCCGCGATCGACCGGCGTACCGCGTCGTCCAGGGTGGTGCTGGCCCCGCCGCCGAGCGAGACGTTGGCGACGGAGGAGGAGGTGCGGTTGGCGGTGATCCAGTCGACGCCCGCGATGACCCCGGCGGTGGTGCCGGAGCCGCTGTTGTTGAGAACGCGTACGGCGACGATCTTCGCCTTCTTGGCCACGCCGTAGGTGGTTCCGGCGGCGGTCGTGGCGACGTGCGTGCCGTGGCCGTTGCCGTCCTGGGCGGTGGCGTCGTTGTCGACGAAGTCCCAGCCGTACGAGGCCCGGCCCGCGATGTCCTGGTGGGTGATGCGGACACCGGTGTCCAGGACGAAGACGGTGGTGTTGCCGCCGCCGGAGTCCGGGTAGGTGAACGTGCCGTTCAGCGGCAGGTTCGGCTGGTCGATCCGGTCGAGGCCCCAGGGTGCGTTGGTCTGGGTGGCGGTCGAGTGGACCTGTCGGTCCTGCTCGACCGAGGCGACCGCCGGGTCGGCGGCGAGCCGCTTGGCCTCGGTGCTGCTGAGCTTCGCGGCGTAGCCGTTCAGCGCGGAGGTGTAGGTGCGCGTGATGTGCCCGCCGTAGCCCGCTATCAGCTTCTTGCCCTGCGCCGCGGAGGCGCCGAACCCGGCCGTCTCCTTCAGCGTGACGATGTAGCTCCCGGGGACCGTGCCCGCTGCCCCGGCGTGCAGGACTCTGCCCTCGGGCGCGGGGGCGGGGGCCGCCTGCGCCGGTAAGGCCGCTCCGGCTCCGACGGCGAGCGCCAGTGTCGTGGCCGCGGCGATCGCTCCGGCGATCCTTCGCTTGGTGGTGCGCACTGCTGCCATGAAGAAGTCTCCTCGAACGGTGGCGCGCCAGGGGTTCACGCGCCGGGGGGATGCGGCGTACGGGGTTTCGTCCGCCGCATCCGACGATGGCGGGGTGCGTTCGGGCGGGGCAAGGACGCCCCGGGAGATGTCATGACCGCGCCACATACGTGATTGCGCGTCAACTCCCCTTACACACAAGGCAATACGGCCGTCGCGTGCTGTGCATGAACGGCACGCTGGGGCCCCCTCAGGCACGCGCGGAGCGGCCCACCGCGTCCGGCAGCGTGGCGCGGATCTCGGTGATCAGGGCGCGGCTGGCCTCGTGGGCGGCCGTGCTGCCCTCGGTCGGGGTGGTGCCCGCGCGCTGGTGCAGGACGACCCCGAGGATCAGGCGCGGCGTACCGGCGATCTCCTGCGTCGCCGCCCACACCAGGTTGCCGCCCGCCGGGGTGGACGAGCCGGTCTTCAGGCCGATGACCCCGTTCCGGCCCAGCAGCTTGTTGGTGTTGCGGAACGTCACCCCGGCTCCGGGGGCCTCGACCGTGCGGGTGGCCACGATCTCGCGGAAGGCCGGGTCCTTCATCACGGCGCGGGCCAGAAGGAGTTGGTCGGCCGAGGTGCTCCGCGTGCTGGTCTCCATACCGCTCACCCCGGTGTACGTGGTGCGCCCCATTCCGAGGGCGCCGGCTGCCTCGTTCATCTTCGCCACGAACGCCTTCTCGCCGCCCGCGTCCCAACGGGCCAGCAGGCGGGCGATGTTGTTGCCCGACGGCACCATCATCAGTTCCAGGAGGCGACGTTGGGTGTAGGTGCGGCCGGCGAGGACCGGGGCGGTCGTCTCGACGGAGGAGTACGACTCGTTCGCCGCCTGCTCGTCGGCGGTGATGGCCGCGCCGGGCGCACCCGCTCGCATGGGGTGGTCCTTGAGGATCACGTACGCCGTCATGACCTTGGTGACGCTGGCGATCGGGACCGGCCGCTGCTCGCCCCGGGTGCCGAGGCCGCCGATCCCCTCGACCTCCACGCTCGCCTGGCCCTCGGCGGGCCACGGCAGGTGCAGCGACCTGGCCACGGCCGCGACACCGGGCCCGGAACCCGCGGCGGGGGCGCCGCCCGGGCCGGTCAGGGGGCCGCCGTCCAGCGCGTACCAGGTGCCCATCCCGGTGGCGAGCGCCAGGGCGGCGGAGAGCGGGACGACGAGGGAGCGGCGGGCAGCAGCACGAAAGTCGGTCATGGAGCACCTCCGGGAGAACGCGTGCGATTCCCGCACGGATCTCACCTTCGCGGGGCCCCTCTTCCGGTCCGGTGCGGTGCCGTTTCCGCCGCCGCGAGAGTGCGTTGCGGTTCCGTTTCAGGGTGTACGGGACGCGTCGGGTGGGCCGGGTGGGACCGGTGCCAGGTCGAGCGTGGCGATCGCGCCGTGTCCGTCCCCGTCCCCGCCCCCCTCCGGTGCGTTCGCGTAGGTCAGGCGGGCGCCGAGGACGTCGGCCTGGCCCTGTGCGATGGTCAGGCCGAGCCCGTGGCCCCGGCCGCGTTCGGTGGCGCCCGTACGGAAGCGTTGCGGGCCCTGTTCGAGCAGGGCGGCGGGGAAGCCGGGGCCGTGGTCGCGTACGGAGATCCGGGCGCCGGTGACGGTGACCTCGACGGGGGCGGCGCCGTGGCGGTGCGCGTTGGTGACCAGGTTGACCACGATCCGCTCCACCCGGCGCGGGTCTGTCTCCACCGTCCCGGCCGCCCCGGCGGTGACCCGGGTCTCCGTCCCCGTACGCCGCACCACGTCCGCCACCAGCTCGCCCAGCGGCACCGCGTCCGGCCGGGCCCGCTCGGCGCCCGCGTCGAGCCGCGAGATCTCCAGCAGGTCCTCGATCAGGGCGTTGAGGGCCCGGACCCGGTCCCGTACGAGATGGGTCGCCTCGTCGCTCTCCGGGAGCAGCCCGGCGGCGGTGACCAGGCCCATCAGCGGGGTGCGCAGCTCATGGGCGACGTCGGCGGTGAAGCGCTGCTCGTTCTCCAGCTTGCGCTGGAGGGCGGAGGCCATGTCGTCCACGGCGGCCGACATCTCGGTGATCTCGTCCCGGGCCCGCCCGGTGGAGCCGATCCGCGCGTCCAGTTCCCCGTCCGCGATCCGGCGGGCGGTACGGGCTCCGTGGCGCAGCCGCCGGTTGATCGGCTCGGTGGCGAGGGCGGCGAGCGGGACGACGAAGACGAGAGCGGCGAGGACGGACTTCACGATGGAGCGGTCCAGGAGCTGGAGGCTGCGGACCTCGGTGCTCATGTCGTGGCGCACGACGAGGACTTGACGGTCGCCGACGGCCACGGCACCCCACATCCAGTACCAGTTGGGCGGATCGGCGTCGTACCAGGTGGCGTACTCGCCGCCGGTATCCGGCTGGTCGGCGAGATCGCGCGCCAGCGGCTCGGGCAGCTCCTCAGGCGTCCGTACGTCGACGTCCGGCGGCGCCTTCCCCGTACGGCTCAGCTCCCGCTCGGCAGCGATCAGGCGGGTGATCGTGCGCTCGTGGCCCACGCGGAGTCCGCGCTCGCGGGTGGCGTCGTGCACCAGGAAGCCGACGACCGCCGCCACCGCACAGCAGGCGGCGGCGGCGAGCGCGGCGATCTTCCAGCGCAGGGCGCGGGGGTTGAGAAGGCCCATGGTGATCCGTCGGTCGGTCGGCGGTCGGTCGTCGGTCTGCGGCCGGTCGGCCGGTCAGGTGCGGACGAGTTTGTAGCCGAAGCCGCGTACGGTCTCGATCCTGCCGCTGCCGATCTTCTTCCGCAGCCGCAGCACGCACAGGTCGACGACCCGGGTGTCGCCCTCCCAGCCGTAGTCCCAGACCTCGCGCAGCAGCCGGCGGCGGTCGAGTACGGAACCGGGCGCGGCCGCGAACTCCAGCAGCAGGCGCAGTTCGGTGGGGGTCAGCGGTACGGGCTCCCCCGCGCGGTGCACCTCCATGCCGAGGGTGTCGACGGTCAGGTCGCCGAAGACCAGCAGGTGGTCGGGGGCGTCCGGCGGCGGGCTCTGGGACGGTGCGAAGGTGGCGCGGCGCAGGAGGGCGCGGATGCGGGCCACCAGGACGGGGGTGTCGACGGGCTTGATCACGTAGTCGTCGGCGCCCGCCTCCAGCCCCGCGACCACATCCAGCGCGTCGCCGCGCGCGGACATCATCAGCACCGGGACGAGGCTCTCCTCGCGGATGCGGTGGCAGAGGCCGATACCGTCCAGCTCGGGCAGCATCACGTCCAGGATCAGCAGGTCGTACGTGCCCGCCCGGAACGCCTCCAGACCACTGAGGCCGTCGGCGGCCACGTCGACGCGGTAGCCGTACCGCTCCAGGGCCAGTTGGACGGCGCGCCGGATCGTGGCGTCGTCCTCGACGACGAGCACGTTGACGGGGTCGGGGACCCGGGGTTCCGGCACAGTTCCTGCCTGGTCGTGGGGGGGTGATCACGGGGTGGGAGTAATGGGGTGCTTTGCGCATCGTAGGCCGCCCGCCGCATGAGGTCAGAACCTCAGCGTCGCCGCCACCGGACGGTGGTCGCTGCCCGTGGCGGGCAGGGTCCAGGACGCGCGCGGATCCATCCCCTTCACGAGGACGTCGTCGATGCGGACCACCGGGAACCCGGCGGGGTACGTGAACCCGAAGCCGCCCCCCGCCTCCCGCTGGGCCGACCGCAGCTGCGAGGTGACCGGGGCCAGGGCCCTGTCCTGGTACGTGCCGTTGAAGTCGCCCAGCACCACCACCCGGGGCGCGGGCTCGGCCCTTACGGCGGAGGCCAGGACGCGGGCCGCCTCGTTGCGGCGGGCGGTGGTGAAGCCCGCGCCCGACACGCGTACGGAGGCGAGGTGGGCGGCATAGACGGCGACGGGGCCCTCGGGGGTGGCCGCCGTGGCCCGCATCGCCCGGGTCCACGGCATGATCTCCACCTCCGCGACCGCCGTGAGCCGGTGCCTGCTCCAGAGGCCGACGCCGCCGAGCACCGCGTGGTGCGGGTAGGCGGCGGCCAGCTCGCGCTCGTAGACGGGGGTGGACTCCTCGGACAGCTCCACCAGGGCCAGGACGTCGGCCTTGGCCCCGGCGAGGGCGCGGGCGGTGCCGGCCGGGTCGGGGTTGGCCTCGTCGACGTTGTGGCTGAGGACGGTGAGGCCCTGGCCGGTGGCGCCCGTGCCCTTGCCTCTGTCTTTGCCTTTGTCGGTGAGGGTGGGGCCGAAGAGGGTCGCCCAGACCAGGGCGGGGGCGAGTACGGCGACGGCGGCGAGCTGGGAGCGCCGTACGGCTGCCAGGGCGAGGAGGGCGGGGACAGCAAGGCCGGTCCAGGGCAGCAGGGTCTGGAAGAGGCTGCCGAGGTTGAGGGCGGTGTTGGGGAGGTGCGCGTGCAGGGCCATGAGGGCGGCGGAGAGCAGGGCGGCGAGGGCGAGGAGGCGGCCGGGGGGCCGCTGGGGCGGGGTGGGTGCGGGCGTCGCATTGGTCGGGGCGGGGGTCGGGGTGGGCGCGTCGGCCCGGGTGCTCGGCTCCTCCTCGGTGGTCAGCACGGCACGGGTCTCCCTACGGTCGCGTACACCGGAGATCGGGTACGTCCCCAGCGTCCGGGGCCCGCGCTTCCGGGCGGTCAGGGGCGCGCTTCGGGGACCGCGCGGGTCTGTTTCAGCTGCGTATCGGCCGGACACCCGATGGTGCCGTTGGTGCCGTACGGGCCTGGCGGCCCGCCTCCTCCGGGTCCAGCCGCGCGCCCCTCTCGTACGCCTCCGAGAACGCCGCCGCCCCCAGCGCGGCCCGCGCCGCCGCCGTGACGCGGTCGACGTCGGCGCGTTCGGCGGGCGGCAGCGGGGCCCCGGCCCGGTGGCGGGCGGCCGCCGCCGCGCCCAGGAGGGTGGCCGCCCGGGTGGCGGCGGCAGCATCGCCGGGCAGGGCGGCCGCACCGGCCAGGCCCTCCAGGGAGAGGGCCAGGGCGCGGGGCTCGGCGAGGGCGCGGGCGATCTCCAGGCCCGCCAGGTGGTGGGCCGCCGCCGCGTGCGCGTCGCCGCGCAGCTCGGCGACGAAGCCGAGCTCGGCCAGGAGCAGGTGGTCGCCCGCCGGGGAGGAGACGTCGGCGTAGCCGTCGCGGATGTGGAGCAGGTGCGCCTCGGCGCCGTCGAGGTCGCCCGAGCGGCGGGCGCCGAGGGCGAGGCCCATCTCGGAGTGGATCTCGCCGTACTTGTAGCCCTGTTCGGCGGCGATGCGGCGCGCCTGTTCGTGCAGATCGCGGGCGCGGCCGAAGTCGCGGGCGAGCAGCGCGAGCCGGCCGAGCCCGGAGAGCCGGGCCGACACCTCCGCCTCAAGGCCCAACTCCCGTGCCATGCGCAGCCCTTCATGCTGGCGGCGTTCGGCGTCCTCGTACGCACCCTTGATCTCGGCGAGCGCGGCGAGCGGGGAGACTGTCTGCAACTCGCCCCAGCGGTCGCCCAGTTCGTGGAAGACCTGGGCGCTGCGCGTGCCGTCCCGGCCGAGGCCGGCGAGGTCGCCGCCGACCAGGGCGAGCGTCGCGCGCAGGCCGAGTGCGGCGGCGGTGCCCCATCGGTCCTCGGCGGTGGTGAACAGGGTGAGGGCGCGGGTGTTCAGCTCGCTGCTGCCGGTCACGTCGCCCGCGCTGAACAGGCCGTACGCACAGATCCAGAGCGCGCGGCCTCGGCGTACGGGGTCAGGGATGGCCTCGGACGCGGGGGCGGGGCCGTGGGCGTCATTCGGCGTGGCGGCTGCGGCCGGGTCCCCGGTGAGGAGCGCGAACGCGGCGTGGAGGAGGGAGAGTTCAGGCGGGCCGTCCGTCGCGGCCAGCACCGCGCCCAGGCTGCGGCGGGCCTCGGTCAGGCGGCCGCGCAGCAGCCACCACCAGGCGAGGGCCGTGGCCAGCCGGACGGCCTCCTCCGGCTCGCCCGCGCCCGCCCTGCGCACCGCCTCGTCGAGGGCCGTCCGCAGGTTGCCCGCCTCCGCGTCCAGCCGGGCCAGCCAGGGCCGCTGCCCCGCGCCGCGCAACCGGGGCTCGGCCTGTTCGGCCAGCGCCCGGTAGTGGAGGAGGTGCCGGTCCCGCACGGCGGTGGGGTCCTCCATCTCGTGGAGCCGCTCGGCCGCATACGCGGCGACGGACTCCAGAAGCCGGTAGCGGGGGCCGGTGGGCCCGGCCGCCACCACCACCAGCGACCGGTCGACCAGCCGGGTGACCAGGTCCAGCACCTCGTCCCGGGCCACACCGCCCCCCGCGCAGACCGCCTCGGCGGCGGCCAGGTCGCAGCCGTCGGTGTGGGCGGCGAGGCGGCGCAGGACGATGCGTTCGGGGGCGCTGAGCAGCTCCCAGCTCCAGTCGATCACCGCGCGCAGCGTCTGCTGGCGGGCCGGGGCGCCGCGCTGCCCGAACGTCAGGACCCGGAAGCGGTCGTTGAGCCGTGCCGCCAACTCCCGTACCCCCAGAGCCCGTACGCGGGTGGCGGCGAGCTCCAGTGCGAGCGGGATCCCGTCCAGACGACGGCAGATCTCGGCGACGGCGCGGCACTCGGGCTCGTCCGGGGCGCCAAGGGCCTCCGGGTCGCGCGGGAAGCCGGGGGTGGATGCGGCGGCCCGTTCCATGAACAGCCTGACCGCGTCGGCCGGTTGCAGCGGTTCGACCAGGAACATCGCCTCGCCCGCGAGGCCGAGCGGCTCCTGACCGGTGGCCAGGACCCGCAGGCCGGGGGCGGTGCGCAGGAGGAGGTCGGTGAGTTCGGCGGCGGCGTCGACGACGTGCTCGCAGTTGTCCAGGACGAGCAGGGTGCGGCGGTCGCGCAGCGCGGTGGCGAGGCGGTGCGGGAGGGAGGGCGGGGTCGTGGAGGGGCTGGTGCCGGTACCGGGCAGGGAGCGGGGCGCGTCGTCGCGGATGCCGAGGGTGGCGGCGACCACCTGGGCGAGATCGGCGGGGGTGCCGGCGCGGATGCCGGAGAACTCCACCAGCCAGGTGCCGTCGGCCAGTTCGCCCGCCTGCTCGCTGTCCCGCTCGGCGGTGGCCGCCGCGACGGCGAGCCGGGTCTTGCCGACGCCGCCGGGGCCGGTGAGGGTCACCAGCCGTGCGTTCGCCAGAAGTTGGGAGAGGTCGGCGAGCGCTTGGCGGCGACCTACTAGGGGGGTGAGGGGGGCGGGGAGGTTGGAGTGGGAGGGCGGGGCGGTGGTGGTGGGTGCGGTGTTCACGGTGCTTGCCTGAGTCGACGCCCTGTACCCGTACTCGTACTCGTACCCGTATCCGTATCCGTACGGCTCCGCGCTCAGCCCCGGCTCCTGTCGCAGCACCGCCCCGTGCAGCGCGGCCAGTTCCGGGCTCGGGTCGATCCCCAGCTCCTCGGCCAGCCGGGCGCGTAGATCCTCGTACGACGCGAGCGCCTCGCTCTGGCGGCCCGTCGCGTACAGGGCCCTCATCCGGACGCCGACCAGGCGCTCCCGCAGCGGGTGGAGCGCCACGAGGTCGGCGAGCTCCCCGGCGAGGAGCGCGTGGTCCCCCGCCTCCAGGCGCGCCTGGGCCTGCTCCTCCAGTACGGAGAGCCGCTGCTCCGCGAGGCGCTGGGCGGCCGCCCGCACGAAGGGGGCGTCGGCGAAATCCGCGTACGCCGGTCCGCGCCACAGCTCCAGGGCCTCGGTGAGCAGCGCGGCCCGGGCGCGCGGGTCCTGGACGGGGCGGGCCCGTGTCACCAGGGCCCGGAAGCGTACGGCGTCCACCTCGTCGCCGCCGTCGTCGAACCGCAGCCGGTAGCCCGGGGGTTGGCGCACCACCCGGTCGCGGCCGATGGCCCGGCGCAGCTGGGAGACCTTGGCCTGGAGGGCGCCCGTGGGCCTGCCCGGCGGCGCGTCGCCCCACAGGTCGTGGATGAGGCGGTCGGCGGAGACCGGTCCCCCGTCGTCGGCGAGCAGATCCGCCAGCAGGGCCCGGACCTTGGCCTCGGGGACCCTGACTTCCCGTCCCTCGCCGTCCCACACCGCCAGTGGCCCGAGCACCCCAAACCGCATGGCCGCCACCGTACAGGTGCCGGGAACCGGCCCCCCGAAGGTTTCCCGAAGGTTCCCCGAAGCGGCCGGGCGCAGTGTCGTTCCAGTAGGCGGCACCTGAGGGGAGCGGCAACCAGGCCCCCGTACGCGCGCAGGACGGCTCTGGTCGTCCGTCAATCCACCACCGTCCCCCCTTGCCCTCCGGAAACCTGGAGCACACCCCATGAGCACCACGCCCGACACGGCGCCCACCGCCGCCTCGGCACCGAACCCCCAGGGCGGGGGTGAGGAGCAGCAGAAGCTTCCGCTCTTCGCCCTGCTCGCCCTCGCCACCGCCGTCTTCATCACCTGCCTCACCGAGACCCTCCCCGCCGGTCTGCTGCCCGCCATGAGCGAGGACCTGCGGGTCAGCCAGTCCGCGACCGGCCAGACGGTCACGGTCTACGCGATCGGCACCGCCCTGACCGCGATCCCGCTCACCGCGGCCACCGCCGGCTGGCGGCGCAGGAAGCTGCTGCTCACGGCGATGGCCGGGTTCGCCCTCGCCAACACCGTGACGGCCCTGTCGTCCGTCTACGAGCTGACGATGGTGGCGCGGTTCGTCGCCGGTGTGGCGGCCGGTCTCGCCTGGGCCCTGCTCGCCGGGTACGCCCGCCGCCTGGCCCCCGTACACCTCCAGGGCAAGGCGATGGCCGTCGCCATGGCCGGTATCCCCGTCGCGCTCTCCCTCGGCGTGCCCGCGGGAACCTTCCTCGGCGACTGGCTCGGCTGGCGCGTGGCGTTCCTGTCGATGACCGTGCTCACGGTCGTGCTCCTGGTGTGGATCTTCGTTGGCGTACCCGACTTCACCGGCCAGGAGCGCGGCGAGCGGCCGAAGCTGCTGCGCACCCTGACCATCCCGGGTGTCTCCCCGGTCCTCTTCGTCACGCTGGTCTTCGTGCTGGCGCACACCATCCTGTACGCGTACATCGCCAGCTACCTCAAGGACCTGGGCCTGGACGGGCACACCGGTCTGATCCTGCTGGTCTTCGGCGCGGCCTCGCTGGCGAGCATCTGGATCGTCGGCGCGCAGATCAACCGCCGGCTGCGCGGCCTCACCGTCGGCGGCGCCCTGCTCGTCGCCGTCGCCTCGCTGCTCCTGGCCGTCCTCTCCGACACCACCGCCCTCGTCTATGTGGCAGCCGTGCTGTGGGGGCTCGGCTGGGGCGGTGTGCCCACCCTCCTCCAGACGGCCGTCGGTGACGCGGGCGGCGAGTCCGCCGACGCGGCGCAGGCGATGCTCGTCACGCTCTGGAACGTCGCGATGGCGGGCGGCGGCATCGCCGGGGGCATCCTGCTCGACACCCTCGGCAGCGCGTCCTTCCCGTGGACGGTGCTGCTGCTCCTGCTGCCGGTGCTCGCGGTCGTGCTCCACGCCCGGAAGGCCGGTTTCCCCGCCCACCGGCCGGTGGCGGCGGCCCCGGCGCCTGCCGCCGAGGCATGAACAGCTCGTGAAGCAGGGTCGGTTGACCTGTGCGGACCGCTTCCCGCACCGGCACGCTCGGAGAGCCACCCCCTCGTTCCCGCCCCGACCACCCCTTCCCCGCTACCGGACTTCGCAGGAGGAGACCGCACCGTGCCCGCCACCACCAAGAGACAGGTGCATCTCGCAGCGCAGCTGCCCGGCATCCACAATGTGACCGTCTGGTCGGACCCGCGCTCCGAGAGCCAGATATCCATCGACTCCTTCATCCGGCTCGCGCAGACCGTCGAACGCGGCAAGTTCGACTTCTTCTTCCTCGCCGAGGGGCTACGGCTGCGCGAGCACAAGGGGCAGGTCTACGACCTGGACATCGCGGGACGCCCGGAGAACCTGACCGTGCTGAGCGCCCTGGCGGCCGTCACCACGCACCTGGGCCTCGCCGCCACGGTCAACGCCACGTTCAACGAGCCGTACGAGGTGGCGCGCCGGTTCGCCACCCTGGACCGGCTCAGCGGCGGGCGGGCCGCCTGGAACGTGGTCACCAGCTACGACGCCTTCACCGGCGAGAACTTCCGCCGGGGCGGCTTCCTCCCGGAGGCCGACCGCTACACCCGGGCCGCCGACTTCCTCACCACCGCACGGAAGTTGTGGGACAGCTGGTCGGACGGGGACCTGAAGGCCGACGCGGCGACGGGGGAGTTCATCGCCGCCGGGACCGGCCGCTTCGCCCACCGGGGGCAGCACTTCGACATCTCCGGCCGGTTCACCACCCCTCCAGGGCCGCAGGGCCACCCGGTGATCATCCAGTCCGGCGAGTCCGACGCGGGCCGCGAGTTCGCCGCGTCCGACGCCGAGGTCATCTTCAGCAAGCACAACCGGACCGACGTGGCCCGGGACTTCTACCGGGATGTGAAGCGGCGCCTGGCCACGTACGGCCGGAGCCCCGATGACCTGCTGATCCTCCCCACCGCCAACGCGGTCGTCGCGGACACCGACGAGGAGGCCGCCGCGTACGCGGAGGAGATCAGCCGCGAACTGGTCAGCCCGCAGACCGCGATCGCCCACCTGGAGGCGGTCTGGGGCCGCGACCTGTCCGCGTACGACCCGGACGGGCCGCTGCCCGGCATCGAGCCCGAGGACGACGCCCACTTCCTGAAGGGGCACTCCGTCTTCCGCAAGGGCCGGGCGGAGACGGCCCGGCGGTGGCGCAAGCTCGCCGTGGAGCGGAACTTCTCCATCCGGGAGCTGGTCATCGAGGTCGGCGGGCGGCAGACCTTCGTCGGCAGCCCGCGGACGGTCGCCGACGCCATCGACGACTACGTCCAGACCGAGGGCGCCGACGGCTTCGTCCTCGTCCCCCATCTGACCCCCGGCGGCCTGGACGACTTCGTGGACCGGGTGGTGCCGATCCTCCAGGAGAAGGGCGTCCACCGCGACGACTACACCGGCACCACGCTCCGGGACCACCTGGGCCTGTCCGCCGCGCCCCGCCCGGCCGGGTGGGGCGGCCCCGGTCAGCCCCTGCGCACCGGACGCGACCACGACCACGAGGAGACCTCCGCATGACCGGCACGACCGGCACCCCCGTCACTCCCCTGCACCTGGCCGTCGCGCTCGACGGGGCGGGCTGGCATCCGGCGGCCTGGCGCGAGGAGGGCGCCCGGCCCGGCGAGCTGCTCGACGCCGCCTACTGGGCCGATCTCGTCACCGAGGCCGAGCGCGGCCTGCTCGACTTCGTCACCTTCGAGGACGCCCTCGGCCTCCAGTCCGCCGCCTTCCACCGGCCCGACGACCGCACCGACCAGGTCAGGGGCAGCATCGACGCGGTGCTGCTCGCGGCCCACCTCGCTCCTCTCACCACGCACATCGGCCTGGTCCCGACCACCAACGTCACCCACACCGAACCGTTCCACCTCGCCATCGGCATCGCCACGCTCGACCACGCGAGCCGGGGCCGGGCCGGCTGGCGCCCGCAGATCGCCTCCCGCGCGGCCGACTCCGCCCACTTCGGACGCCGCACCACCCCTCAGCTCACCGCGGACGACGTGGCCGACTCGGAGCTGATCTCCCAACCGCTGCGCGCCCTCTTCGCGGAAGGCGCCGAGGTGGTGGAGGCGGCACGGCAGCTCTGGGACAGCTGGGAGGACGGAGCAGAGATACGGGACGTGGCGACGGGCCGCTTCCTGGACCGCGACAAGGTCCACCACATCGACTTCCAGGGCACGGACTTCAGCGTGAAGGGCCCGTCCATCACCCCGCGCTCCCCCCAGGGCCAGCCGCTGGTGGTGAGCCTCGCGCACGCCACCACCCCGTACGAGTTCGCCGCGCTCAGCTCCGACGTCGTCGCCGTCACGCCGCACGACCGGGCGGGCACGGCTGCGATCCTCGCCCAGGTCGCCGAGGCGGTCGAGCGCACCGGCCGGGACCTGGCGGACCGGCCGCTGCGCACCTTCGCGGACCTCATCGTCTTCCTGGACGACGAACCGGGCGCCGCAGCACGCCGCAAGGCCCGCCTGGACGAGGTGGCCGGGTCCGAACTCGCCTCGGACGCCGAGATCTTCACCGGCACCCCCGCCGAACTGGCCGACCTCCTCCTCGACCGGCGCTCCACCGGCCTGGACGGCTTCCGCCTCCGCCCGGGCGCCCTGCCGCACGACCTCACGGGGATCACCCGGGGCCTGGTCCCGGAGTTGCAGCGGCGCGGAGTGTTCCGTACGGAGTACGCGTCCACCACCTTGCGCGGCCACCTCGGCCTGGCCCGCCCCACCAGCCGCTACGCGAAGGCGGGTTGACGCACGGTACGGAGGCCCGGGGGCCTGGGGCCTGGGGGCCCGGCCCGTGGTCAGGCCCTCGGGTCAGGCCCCCGAGGTCAGGCCCCCGTCGTCGACCCCGGGCGGACGATCATCAGCACGACGACCGTCGCCCAGAGCAGGTTGAATATCCCGGTGGTCATGGCGAGCCGCGCCGCCGCCGACCGCCGCGCGGCCACCGTGAGAGCGCCCGAGCCCGCCCCCGTACCGGCGGCGCCCTCTCCCGCCCCCGTACCGGGAAGGTCATGCCCCTCCCCCTCCTCCTCCAGCAGCTCGCGCTGCCCGGGCAGGACCATGGACATCAGCAGAGCGGCCGCGATCGTCGTCAGCACGATCGACGCCACCAGCCAGGCATCGCCCAGCACCCCCATCTGCGCCCCGGTGGCGAGTCCGAGGACGGGGACAGCGATGCCGACCACCGCGTACCCCCGGCAGATCTTGTGCAGGAAGGCGGCCGTCCGGAGGTCATGGTCGTGCGGTACGTCGTCGCCGGGAGCGGGCGGCTTGGCGTAGCGCGGGAACATCGAGGCGGCGACCGTGATCGGCCCGACCGCCAGGATCGACGCCAGAACGTGCAGCGAGAGCAGCAGCTTGGTCACGGAGGGTCCCTTCGAGGTGTTGTTGCGTTGGCTGCCAATGCACGGGCGGCCGCCCCAGGAATAGCACGACCCGGGCCTCGATAGGTAGGCCACCAACATATTGGGCCGGACCGCTGGCCTTCCCGCCCGCCCATCTGTAGCCTGCCTACGCATGAGGCAGGATGCGGTACGCGGACATCTGGACGGTCTCCTCCTGGCGGTTCTCGAACCGGCCCCGCTGCACGGATACGCGATCATCACCGCGGTCCAGCAGCGCAGCGGCGGTGCGCTCGAGCTGCGGACCGGCACCATCTACCCGGCACTGAACCGGCTGGAGCGGCTCGGCCTGCTGCGCAGCACCTGGGAGGCGGAGGGCGGGCGCAAGCGGCGGTGTTACGCGTTGACGGAGGCGGGAGCGCGCTTCCTGGCGGACGAACGCACGGCCTGGCAGGACTTCACCGCCGCGATCGGCTCGGTCCTCAACCCGGTCGCCCCGCACCCTCACCCGCACGGACAGGGCGCATGACGACCGGCGGCCCCCCGCGCGACGGCCGTGGCCTCAGTGACGGCCGTGGCGATGGCGACGGCCGTGGCGATGGCCTCGTGGAGGCGTACGTCAGCGAGCTGGACGCCCTCCTGCGCGGACCCGCCCGGGCCAAGTCCCGCCTGATCGAGGAGGCGCGCGACGGGCTCACGGAGACCGTGGCGGCCCACACCCGCGAAGGCGAGCCGTACGAGCGGGCGGTCCGCCGGGCGGTGGCGGAGTTCGGATCGGCCCGGGAGCTGGCCGAGAGCTTCCAGCGCGAACTGACCATCGCCCAGGCCCGGCACACCGCTCGCGCCGTCGCCCTCAGCGCCCCCTTCCTCCTCGCGTGCTGGTTCCTGGTGCAGCGCGTCGGCGGCCCGCAGGATGCGGTGGTTCCGCGCACCGCGCACCTGCTCGCGACCCACCTGGCCACGGTCGCCGGCGCGGCGGTGCTCCTGGCCGCGGCCACCCTGGCCGCCACCGGCACCCTGGCCCGGCATCTCCCCGTCCCGCACCGGCTGCCGCTCACGGTCGCCTGGACGGGCACCACGGCGAGCATCTCCATGGCCGTGGCCACACTGGCCCTCGCCACCGCATCGGTGCTCGCCGAGAACTGGCCGCTGACGGCGGCGGCCTGCGCGCTGGCCGCCGCCTCCCACGCCGTCGTCGCCGGTTCGGCCCGCGCCTGCCGCCGGTGCGCACAGCTGCCGTCGGGAGAGCCCGTCACCCTGTAGGCCCGTGCCGCCAGGACCGGCCCGTCGCGCGCCCCGGAACAGCGAGGACCGGCCGGGGTCGGCGGGCCCCGCAACCGTACGGACGTACGGACCGTGAGGTCAGCCGGTCGTGGCGCTCCGGTGCAGGCCGTCCAGGAGCTTCAGCTCGTCCTCGGAGAGGCTCAGGGCTCCGGCCGCCACGTTGGCCGCGAGGTGGCCGGGATCGCCCGTGCCGGGGATGGCCAGCACATGCGGGCCCTGGTGCAGGGTCCACGCCAGCCGGATCTCCGCCGGGCCCACCCCATGCGCCTGCGCGACGGCCAGCACCTCGGCGGGCTCGGCCCCGGTCGCGCCGGCCTCGCCGCCGGCCGCGGCTATCGCGTAGTACGGGACGAAGGCGATCCCCTGCGCCCCGCAGTCCTGGACGAACGCGTCGTCCTTGGACCGCATGCCGAGCCCGTACCGGTTCTGTACGCAGACCACCGGGGCGATGGCCTGGGCCTCGGCGAGGTGGGCGGGGGTGACGTTGGAGAGGCCCAGGTGGCGGATGAGCCCGGCCTGGCGCAGCTCGGCCAGGGCACCGAAGCGCTCGGCTATCGAGTCCGTACCGACGATCCTCAGGTTCACCACGTCGAGGTGGTCGCGGCCGAGCTGGCGGAGGTTCTCCTCGACCTGGCCGCGCAGCGCCTCGGGGGTGCGGGCGTGGGCCGCCCACTGCCCCGTGAGGTCCCGGGCCGGGCCGACCTTGGTGGTGATCACGAGGTCGTCCGCGTACGGAGCGAGGGCGCTGTTGATCAGCTCGTTGGCCGAGCGCAGCGGGGAGAAGTAGAAGGCGGCGGTGTCGATGTGGTTCACACCGAGGTCGACGGCCCGGCGCAGGACGGCGAGGGCGGCATCGCGGTCGCGGGGGACGGCGTCGGGCACCAGTGCCCCGCCGGTCTGCGGCAACCGCATCGTGCCGAAGCCGATGCGGTTGACCGGCAGATCGCCGAGGGTCCAACGGCCGGACGCGGTCGCGGTGACGGTGGTGGTCGTGCCGGCGGAGCTCGTGGAAGTCATGTCCGAATGATCTCCGCTCGGCGTGCCTCCGGGCCATGGGGTTATCCCGCCGATCGGCCCTGAGGCCCGCCGAACCCCGGACCTGAGGAGGCCCCCAGGGCCCGTCGGACTACGTCACCCCGCCAGCCCGTCACCGTCAGGCCGTCACCGTCAGGCCGTCACCGTCAGTCCGTCACCGTGAGCGGGCCGTACGCGTCCGGGCGGCGGGTGGTCAGGAACGGGAACAGCTCCAGCCAGTCGCGGCGGGCGTCGAGGTCGAGGTCCGCGACCAGGACGGCGGGCTCGTCGCGCGGGGCCTGGGCCAGGACGCGGCCGTACGGGTCGACGATGAAGGAGCTGCCGTAGAAGCTGAGCCCGTTCTCGGCGCCGATGCGGTTCGGCACGATCATGAAGGTGGCGTTGGCGATCGCGTTGCCGGTGATCACCTTCTGCCAGAGCGGCTGGGAGTCGAAGCCGGGGAAGCCGGGCTCGGAGCCGATGGCGGTCGGGTAGACGAGAACGTCGGCGCCGGCCAGCGAATAGGCGCGCGCCAGCTCCGGGAACCACTGGTCCCAGCAGGTCGGCAGGCCGAAGCGGGCCTCGTCCACCGTGACCAGCGGGAACGCGTCGTCGCCCGCCGGGCCGGCCCGGAACCAGTCGTCCTCGTAATACCCCTCCGTGACCGGGATGTGGGTCTTGCGGGTGCGCTGGGCGAGGGTGCCGTCGGGGGCGACGAGGATCGCGGTGTTGTAGCCGAGGCCGTCGTCCTGGCCGCCGGGCGCCGGGGCCTTCTCGTACAGGGAGGCGTGGACGTACACGCCGTACTCGCGGGCGGCCTCGGCGGCGAAGGTGAAGGTGGGGCCGGTCAGCAGCTCCTCCGGCTCGGTCGGTGCGGGGTGGTCGGCGCGGCGGACGACCGCGAAGTACGGCGAGAGCGTCAGCTCCTGGAGGCAGACCACCCGCGCCCCCTCGGCCGCGGCGAGGCGGATGCCCTCCCGCAGGGCGGCGCGGTGCTCGGCGGGGTCGCGGTGCCACCGCTGCTGGACGGCCGCGACGCGCAGGGGGGCGCGCTCGGCGGGGCGGGTCCGGGTCGGGGAGGCGGGCGGGTTGTACGCGGTGATCAGGCGCATGACCAGTTCCAGGGGGGAGGGCCGGGGGGCGGGCACGGGGTGAGGAGGAGTTCTGCCGGAACGTTCCGGCAGGGACCGAATCTAACTCTGCCGGAACGTTCCGGCAACCCTCCACCTCGTACGATCACCACCGTCTAGACTTCACCTCCGTGACCTCCCGGACCGTGACCCTGCTCGACGTAGCCCGCACCGCCGGGGTCTCCAAGAGCACCGCATCCGACGCCCTCCAGGGCTCGGGCCGCGTCGCGGAGGCGACCCGGGACCGGGTCCGCGCGGTGGCGGAGGAGCTCGGCTACCGGCCCAACAGCGCGGCCCGGCGGCTCCGCCGCTCCAGCACCGGGGCCATCGGGCTGCACCTGCCGCAGACGGCGACCCGGCTGGACTACTACATGAACCTCGCCTTCGGGGCCGTGGCACGCGCCCAGGAGGACGGTTTCGACGTGGTGCTGCTCGCCCCGGCGAGCAGCATGGGCGGCGCGGGCGACGCGACGGGGCCGGGCGGCGCGAGCGGGCCGGTCGCCTCGCGGGTCGACGGGCTGCTGGTGATCGACCCCGAGGTGGGCGACAGCGCCGTACCGGGACTGCTGGACGCGGGCGTTCCGGTGGTGACCGGGGAGCGCTACCTCGGCCCCACCGCCGCCCCCACCGGTGCCGTGATCTGCGACAACGCCGCCTCTCTCACCGCACTCCTGGACCACGTCACCGACCGCGGCGCCCGCCGCCCCGCCGTCCTGACCCCCGCCGGCACCTCCGCCTGGGCCACCGCCCTGCGGGCCACCGCCGCCTCCTGGGGGCAGGAGCACGGGGTGGAGGTGGCGCTGCGGACCGTGCCGTTCGCCGCCACCCCGGGCGAGGCCGAGGAGACGACGCTGGCCCTGCTGCGGGCGGACCCGGCGGTGGACGCGGTGATCTGCGCCCCGGACGGCGCGGCCCCGGGCGTCCTGCGGGCGGCGGCGACCCTGGGCCGCACGGTCGGCACCACCGCATCGGACCGCACGGACAGCGCCGCCGTATCGGACCGTACGGGCGAGGAGCCCGGCGCCCCCCGGGCCGAAGCCCCCCGTCCCACGGACGACGAGCCCGGCCCCCACCCCCGTACCCCCCTCCTCGTAGCCTCCTGCGTCGACGGCACCGCCACCCGCTCCGCCGAGCCGCCCGTCACCGCGGTCGACCTGCGCCCCGCCGCGTACGGGCGCGCCTGCGCCGAGCTGCTCTGCGACATCCTCGCGGGCCGCACACCCCCCGACACCGTCCGCCTCCACGCCTGGGCGCTGGAGACGCGGGCCTCCACCACGGCCGGACCCGCCTGAGCAGCACCGCCCAACTCGCCACTCCGACAAGCCCGTTGTGGCATGCATGTATGCGGCATACTCTTCCCGGCGTATCCGGGCGCGGACCGAGCCCCAGGTCGCCCGCCCGCGCCCACCCGAAGAAGCGTCTTCTCAGGGAGTGCGTATGTCCACCGCACCACAGGTGCCCGACATCCTGTCGCCCGGCTTCGAGGCGAACCCCTATCAGGCGTACCGCCTGATGCGCGACGAGTTCCCCCTCTTCAAACACGAGGCCACCGGCAGTTATGTGATCTCGCGCTACGACGATGTCGCGTACGTCTTCAAGGACAGGAAGGGCGAGTTCACCACCGAGAACTACGACTGGCAGATCGAACCCGTCCACGGGCGGACGATCCTCCAGCTCAGCGGAGGCGAGCACGCCGTGCGCCGGGCCCTGGTGGCTCCGGCCTTCCGGGGCAGCGACCTGCGGGAGAAGTTCCTGCCTGTCATCGAGCGGAATTCGCGCACGCTGATCGACGGTTTCCGCGCCTCCGGCTCGGTCGATCTGGTCGCCGATTATGCGAGCCGTTTCCCGGTCAACGTCATCGCGGACATGCTGGGCCTCGACACGGCCGACCACGCGCGATTCCAGGGCTGGTACACGGCCGTCATCGCCTTTCTCGGCAATCTGTCGGGCGATCCGGAGGTCGCCGCGGCGGGTGAGCGGACGCGTGTCGAGTTCGCCGAGTACATGCTGCCGATCATCCGGGAGCGGCGGAGGAATCCGGGCGACGACCTGCTGTCCACACTGTGCACCGCCGAGGTCGACGGTGTCCGGATGAGCGACGAGGACGTCAAGGCGTTCTGCAGCCTGCTGCTCGCCGCCGGCGGCGAGACCACCGACAAGGCGATCGCGGGCATCTTCGCCAACCTGCTCCGCCACCCCGAGCAGCTGGAGGCGGTCCGCGCCGACCGCTCCCTGATCCCGCAGGCGTTCGCCGAGACGCTCCGCTACACCCCGCCGGTCCACATGATCATGCGGCAGGCGGCGACGGACGTGGAGCTCAGCGGCGGCACCGTACCCGCCGGAGCCACTGTCACCTGCCTGATCGGCGCCGCCAACCGCGACGAGAGCCGCTACCGCGACCCCGGCACCTTCGACATCTTCCGCACCGACCTGACCACCACCACCGCCTTCTCGGCGGCGGCCGACCATCTCGCCTTCGCGCTCGGCCGCCACTTCTGCGTCGGCGCCCTGCTGGCCAAGGCCGAGGTCGAGACCGGCGTCGGCCACCTCCTCGACGCCATGCCCGGCCTACGCGTCGCCGACGGCTTCGGCCCGGTGGAGCACGGCGTCTTCACCCGCGGCCCGAAGGCCCTGCCGCTCCGCTTCACCCCGGTGTCCCCCTGACGGACCCCGGCACCGGCCCCTGCCACCACACCGGCGTCGTATGCGATGGAGCACGGAACCACCCGCCCCCAACGCCCCTCCCCATGACGGGAATCCGGCCGGAACGGCCTCCTCCACGTCTCCGCAATGTGAACGTTCTGCGTCGAGTGGCAACTGGCATGGCGAGCTTGACATTTCGTCGTGCGGCCGGTGATAAGATCATCTTACTTCCAGTGGGCTGATGGCGTATGGGGGCATTCCGGGAGGGATGAATTCCTCGGCCCCACCTTCGGAGGGGCACCTCCCGAAGCGGCGCACGGTCGTGGCGAACGAGCCCTGACTGCGTGCCGCATGACGGGGTGTCAAGCCGTTTCCAGCCATGGCACTTGAAGTGAGTCTCATGACATTTCCACAGGGCCCCGTCATCTGGGCGCTGGTTGTCGTAGCACTGGTCGCCGTGGGTGCCGTTCTGCGGGCTCGCGCGACCAACATCAAACTGCGCAGAGGCAACGCCGAGCTGAGCGCGGAGCGCGACACGCTCCTGCGCCAGCGTGACGAGCTCCACGTCGTCCACAACGGGCTCCTCCAGCGGCAGGCCTCCGAGCTCGCCGAGGTCCGCAAGGACGCCGAGGAGGAGACCAAGGCGGTCCTCAAGGCGGCCGTCCGCACCCTCCAGGGCCTCGCCGACGAGCAGCAGGTCGTGATCGAGAAGGCCCAGCGCAAGTACGGCGACGACCCCGGGATCCTCGCCGACCTGATGGCCATGGACCACGCCAACAGCCAGTTCGGGCGGCGCGCCCAGGGCATCGCCGTACTCTGCGGCGGCTGGCTCGGCCGGCGCGAGACCGTGGCCTCCGTCTTCGACGTGGCCCGCAGCGCCCAGGGCCGTATCCGCCACTTCGACCGGGTCCGGGTCAACGGCCAGGTGAACTTCTCGGTCGTCAGCCGGGCCGTCGAACCGGTCGCGGTGGTCCTCGCCGAGCTGCTCGCCAACGCCACCAACTACTCCGCCCCCGGCACCCCGGTGGAGATCAACATCCAGGCCGTGCCGACGGGCGTCTGCCTCATCGTCGACGACGCCGGACTCGGCATGGGCCAGGAGGAGAAGGACCGCGCGGCGGCCCTCCTCTCCCCCCAGGCGGCGATCAGCGTCTCCAGCCTGGGCATCCCGCCGCAGTTCGGGTTCGCCGTCTCCGGGATGCTCGCCGCCCGCTACGGGTTCCGGGTCTCGGTGGACTCCGTTTCCCCCTATGGAGGCGTACGCGCGGTGGTACTGATCCCCGACGAGCTGCTCACCACGGAGGTGCCGCAGTCCGCCGCACCCGCCGAGGCCCCGGAGGCGTACGACACCTACGGGACCCAGCAGCAGCCGCAGGCCGCCCCGCAGCCCGACCAGTGGCAGCAGGCCCCCGCGCCCACCCCGCTCTTCCCGCCGGCGGACCGGCGCCAGGACACCGCGACCCAGCAGCTCGCCCAGATCACCACCACCTCCGGCGGGCTGCCCAAGCGTCGTCGCAAGAGCCCGGTCTCCGCGGTGCCCCCGGCCGCCCCGCAGCCGGTCCGCAGCAACGAGGAGACCGCCTCCCGCCTGGGTGCGTTCCAGCGCGGCACCCGCTCCGGGCGGGACACGACGACGACCACGGAAGGATCCGAGATCCAGTGAACCCCGATCTGTCCTGGGTACTCAACGATGTGCTCCAGGTACCCGGAGCCCGGCACGCGATCCTCGTATCCGCCGACGGCTTGCTGCTCGCCAACTCCAGCGAGATCGGCCGGGACGACGCGGAGACCGTCGCCGCCGCCATGAGCTCCATGCAGTCCCTCAGCCGGGCCGTCGCCCCCTTCATCGGCACCCGCAGCCCGGGCCGCTGGCGGCAGACGCTCCTGGAGTACGAGGACGGCTGGATCTTCCTCATCGCCGCCGGCACCGGCGCCTACCTCGCCGCCACCGCCGCCGCCGACGTGGACATGGAGGCGATGTCCTTCCGTATGCAGCAGCAGGTCACCGCGCTGGGGAAGGCGATGACCACGCCGCCCCGCCAGAACGCGGGCAGCGAGATATGAGCTCACCGGGCGAGGAGTCCAGCGTCAGCAGCGGGTTCGTCCGGTCCTACGTCATCACCGGGGGACGGGGGCTGCCGGACGCGGAGGACCTCTCCCTCGTCACGCTGGTCACCCTCGCCCCCGACCGGCAGCCGCCGCCCAACCCGAGCCCCGAGGTCAAGGCGATCTGGGAGCTGTGTTCCGGCGGCTATCTGTCGGTGGCCGAGGTCGCCGGCCACCTGGGGCTGCCGGTCGGGGTGGCCCGGCTGCTGCTCCAGGACTTAAACCAGCAGGGACACCTGCTGCGCCGCAAGGCGCCGCCACCGGCCCAGCTCGTCGACAGAAAGATCCTCGAAGAGGTGTTGCATGGACTCCAAGTCCGGTTCGGCTGAGAGCATCTATGTGCCGGACGCGGTCCAGCGCGCGGCGAAGATCCTCGTCGTCGGGCACTTCGCCGTGGGCAAGACGACCCTGATCGGCACGCTCTCCGAGATCACCCCGCTGCGCACCGAGGAGCGGATGACCCAGGCCGCGGCCCAGGTGGACGACCTGCGCGGGGCGCCCGACAAGAAGACGACCACGGTCGCCCTGGACTTCGGGCGCCTGACCCTCAGCGACGAGCTGGTGCTCTACCTGTTCGGTACGCCGGGGCAGCAGCGGTTCGTGGAGCTGTGGGAGGACATGGCGCGCGGTTCGCTCGGCGCGCTCCTCCTGGTCGACCCGGCGCGGCTGGCCGACACCTTCCCGGTGATCGACCTGGTCGAGACGTACGGGCTGGAGTACGCGGTCGCCGTCAACAGCTTCGACCCGTACTCGCGGCACGCCGAGGACGAACTGCGCGAGGCGCTCGACCTGCTGCCGTCCACCCCGGTCGTCTACTGCGACGCCCGGGACCAGAAGTCCTCCGCGCAGGCCCTGATCACGCTCGTACGTCACCTCCTCGCGCACGCGGCCTGAGCCCGCTCTCCCGCACACCCCCAACCGAAGCCGGGGCGACCGTCCCCGCGATCACACCGAGGAAGCCGAACATGGACCCGTCGCCGGGAGCCACCCCGTACAGCGCGCCCGCCGGGTGCCCCATGAGCCAGCAGCAGACCTCGCTGTACGGGCCGGAGTTCGCCGCCGACCCGCACCGCGCGTACGACGCGTTCCGGGCGCACGGCCCCGCCGCGCCGATCGAGCTGGCGCCCGGGGTGGACGCCACGCTGATCGTGCAGCACGAGGCGGCGCTGCGGGTGCTCCAGAACCCGGCGCTGTTCGCCCGGGACTCCCGGCGCTGGGCGGCGCTGCGCGAGGGCGCCGTACCGATGGACAGCCCGGTGCTGCCGATGATGATGTACCGGCCCAACTGCCTGTTCACCGACGGCGCCGAGCACCTGCGGCTGCGCAAGGCGGTCACCGAGTCGCTGGCGCGGCTCAACAGCAGCCGGCTGAGCCGGGACGTCGAGCGGATCGCCGACTACCTGATCGACCAGTTCATCGAGCGCGGCACCGCCGACCTGCTCAACGAGTACGCCAAGCTCCTGCCGCTGCTGCTGTTCAACCAGCTCTTCGGCTGCCCCGGCGACATCGGCGACCGGCTGACCCGGTCGATGTCCGCCATCTTCGACGGCGAGGACGTGCTGCGCGCCAACGGGGAGCTGACGGAGTGCCTGATGGAGCTGGTCGCGCTGAAGCGGCGCCAGCCCGGTGAGGACGTCACCTCCTGGCTGATCCAGCACCCGGCGGGGCTGCGGGACGAGGAGCTGAAGGACCAGCTGGTGATGCTGATGGGCGCCGGGGTGGAGCCGGAGCGAAACCTCATCGCCAACGCGCTGCTGCTGATGCTCGCCGGTGACCAGCCGGGTGGGCCCGAGCGGCGCGGTTCGGGGATGCTCGTGGAGGACGCGCTGGACGACGTCCTGTGGAACAACCCGCCGATCGCCAACTACGCGACGCACTACCCGGTGCGGGACATCGAGCTGGACGGGGTGGTGCTGAAGGCGGAGACCCCGGTGCTGATCAGCTTCGCCGCCGCGAACAGCGACCCGTCCCTCACCGACGCCCGCCAGACCCTGAGCAAGGGGGCCCATCTGGCCTGGGGCGCGGGCCCGCACGTCTGCCCCGCCAAGTCGCCCGCCACCCTCATCGCGCTGACCGCGATCGAGAAGATCCTCAACACC
Source organism: Streptomyces cyaneofuscatus (assembly GCF_000718135.1). Taxonomy (GTDB): domain Bacteria; phylum Actinomycetota; class Actinomycetes; order Streptomycetales; family Streptomycetaceae; genus Streptomyces; species Streptomyces cyaneofuscatus. The sequence continues at coordinate 110,865 of NZ_JOEM01000018.1, forward strand.
GTGCCCGACCTCTCGCTGGCCGTCCCGGCCTCGGGCGTCGGCTGGCGTCCCGGCCCCTTCCACCGGGCCCTGATCTCCCTGCCCGTACGGTTCACCCCGACCGCCGCCCGCCGCACCACGACCGGCACCCAGCCGCCGGCCCCGACCTCGGCGCAGCTGCCCGACCCGTACCGGAACGCGGCGCCCCAGCCGGCTCCCGCCGGTCGTCACGCTGCGGAACCGGCCAAGAAGCCCAAGGGCTGGTGGAGTTCATTCCTGGACGTTTTCCGGGTCTGACGCACCGTCGTCGGCGTTTCCCTCACGGACCGACAATTCGCGTATAACAACGGGCATTTGTGACGATTGCATGTGACGGGGGCAACAAAGATCGATGCTTGGCGCAGCTATCCGGAAGGGTAGGTTCTGGTCGGTAGCCACGGGCCTAGGTCAAGGAACTGTGCGTGAGCATCACTGGCGGTACAACCAGGACCCCCGACGGACGGCGCGCGGTCATCGGCTTGCTCCGACGGCTCAATTCACCCGAAGGACAGGCCGAGCCTTACGGAATACTCGCGGAGCTGCGGGCGATGGGTGACGTCGTCCGCGCTCCCTGGAACGGTTACTTCGTCACCGGCTTCGACGCCTGCAGCCAGGTGCTGCGCGGCCGCAACTGGCTCGCCCCCGACTTCGCCTGGCAGGAGCGGCAGGACGACTCCAAGCAGTGGGACGCGATCGCGACCCGGGAGATGACCGGCACCCTCGCCCGGCTGAACGCCCCCGAACACACCTGCCAGCGCCGCTCCTTCGGCAACCTCTTCGACCGCTCCACCATCGAACGCCTCACCCCCGACGTCGAGCGCGACGCCGACCGGCTCCTGGACGAGCTGGCCGACAAGCTCCGCTGGGGTGAGGCGGACTTCGTCTCCACGGTCAGCGAGCAGCTGCCGATCCACACGGTCGGCTCCTGGCTGGGGCTGCCGCCCGAGGACTATCCCCACATCCTGGAGATCACCCACAACCAGGTGTACGCCCAGGAGTTGCTGCCCACCAAGAGCCAGCTGGCGATCTCCGCCGAGGCGACCGTGCAGCTGCGCGCGTACTTCACCGCCCTGGTCGCCCGCCGCCGCGCCGAGCCCCGCCACGACGTGCTGACCGGGTGGATCCACACCTGGGACGCGATGGAGCCGGACCGGGAGCGGGCGGACGAGATCCTCTACCGGCTCACCATGTTCGTCACCATCGCCTCGCTGGAGACCACGGCGACGCTGCTGACGTCGATGACTTCCCTGCTGCTGGCCGAGCCCGGCCGGTGGCAGTGGCTGCGTGACCACCCCGAGCACATCGACGCGGCCGTCGACGAGGTGCTGCGCTACGACCCGCCCATCCACATCAACACCCGGATCGCCGCCGAGGACACCGTCCTGGCCGGCGTCCCGATCACGAAGGACAGCATGGTCCACGTCCTGTACGGCGCCGCCAACCACGACCCCCGGCGCAACCCCGACCCCGGTGCCTTCGACATCCTGCGCGGCGGCAGCCACCTGACCTTCGGCGGCGGGGTGCACTACTGCCTGGGCGCGGCCCTCGCCAAGCTGGAGGCGCGGACGCTGCTGGCCCGCATGCTGGATCGTTTCCCCACTCTGCGGTCCGCCTCCCCGCCGGTGTACGCCCCCCGGATGGTGTTCAGACGCATCACCTCGCTGGGCGTGGCGCTGTGAAGCTCTCGCTGCCCGACTTCCTGACCCCCGCCTCGCAGGAGAACTCTCCCGCGTACGAGGAGGACTCCGCGTACGAGGAGCCCGCGACGGTACGCACCCGGCGCGAGGGCCCCGTCCTGCACGTGGAGCTCTACGCCCCCGAGTCCGGCAACGCGGTCACCGAGGCGATGCTGGACGAGCTGCTGGAGGCCGTCACCGCGCCCGACCCCGAGGTGCGGGTGGTGGTGCTCAGCGGCGCCGGGGACGACTTCTGCCTGGGCGGCGACCGTACCGAGTTCGCCGACTGGCTGGAGGAGGACCCGACCGGCCGGGGCATCCGGGTGGCCGGGGAGAAGGCCCGCCGGGTCTGCGAGGCGATCTCCGGCAACCGGGCCGTCACCATCGCCCGGGTCCAGGGCAAGGCCATCGGCGCGGGTCTCGCGCTCGCCCTCGCCTGCGATCTGCGGGTCGGCGCGGAGAGCGCCTCCTTCCGGCTGCCGGAGCTGGCGCTCGGGCTGCCCACCGCCTGGGGCGGGCTGCTGCCCCGGCTGATCCACGAGATCGGCGCGGCCCGGGTCCGCGAACTGATCCTGACCGGACGGGCGTTCGACGCCGCCGAGGCGCAAGCGCTCTCCGTCCTCCAGCGGGTCGTTCCGGAAAACGAATTGGATCAGGCTGTCGAGGCCTGGGCGAAGCCCGTCGTACGCCGCCCCGAAGCGGCCCTCCGGGTGACGAAAGCCCTGCTCAACTCCTATGCGGCCGCCACCCGGATGGCCGATCCCTCGTTCCTGGACGCGGAGCTGATGGCCTCGGTCGCGGCAGCCGGTCGGCGCACACCCCCTCGCACTCCTGGGCCCGACACGTCACACTCGTAACAATCGACAGGGGAGGTCTCGGGCGTGGATGTACCGGTGTGGCTCTGGGTGGCGTTCGCCGTAACGGTGGTCGTCTCCCTCACAGTCGACTTGCTTGCCCACCGCAAGGCGCATGTCATCGGCTTCAAGGAAGCGGCCTGGTGGAGTGTGCTGTGGGTGAGCCTCGCGCTCATCTTCGGCGGTGTGGTCTTCTTCGTCCTCGGGACGACCGCGGGGACGGAATATACGACAGCCTGGCTTCTGGAGAAGAGCCTTTCGGTCGACAACCTCTTCGTCTTCGCGCTGATCTTCGCCTATTTCAAGGTGCCCCGGGAATATCAGCACCGGGTGCTGTTCTTCGGCGTCATCGGCGCTCTGGTGTTCCGCGCGATCTTCCTGACAGCCGGCGTCGCGGTCGTGAACCGCTTCACCTTCGTGCTGTTCCTCTTCGCGGCGATCCTTTTCTACAGCGCCTTCAAAATCCTCAAGGGGGAGGACGACAGTTTCGACCCGGGCAAGAGTTTCGCGGTGCGGATGCTGCGGAAGATCATGCCCGTCCGGGACGAATACGCGGGAACGCACTTCGTCATCAAGGAGGAGGGGAAGCGGGTCGCCACACCTCTGCTCGCGGTGGTCGCCGCGATCGAGGCAGCCGACCTGCTCTTCGCCGTGGACAGCGTGCCCGCCGTGCTGGCGGTCAGCGACGACGCGTTCATCGTCTACACCAGCAACGCGTTCGCCATCCTCGGACTGCGAGCGCTCTACTTCCTGCTGGCGGGACTCCTGGACCGCTTCCACTACCTGAGCACGGGCCTCGCGATCATTCTGGCGTTCATCGCGGTCAAGCTGGTTCTCCAGGCCTCGCACAAGATGATCAGCACCTCCATTCCGGAGATTCCCTCGCCGATCAGCCTGGCGGTGATCGTCGTCATTCTGACGGTCTCGATCGTGCTCAGTATCCGGCGCCCACCGCCGAACGCGGACACCGGGGAGAGTGCGGACGGTACGGAAAGTTCGGAGAGCGCGGAGAAGCACTCCGACGGTAAGCCCACCGACTGACCGGGCGGGCAATGGCCGGGCAAAGCGCGCGGAAAGACTTTCCCAAGCGCTTTGCCCGGCCTATCGTTGGTAAATGGCCAGCAAAGAGCGTGAGACCCAGCAGCGGGCCGCCTTCATGTGCCCGACCTGCAAGCATCCCGTCGCCTCCGAGATCCAGCGCCGCAAGACCCTCGGGATCTTCGTCCCCGTCTGGCGCCCGGGCCCCTGCGAGAACCCCGACTGCGGCGACCACACCGCCGAGGAGCGGGCGGCGATCCACCGGGCCCGCCGGAGGCCCGTCCGCTGAACCCCCGGCTCAGCCCGCGGCGAGGCGGGCGGTGAGGCGGGCCTCCGCGGCCGGCCACTCGTCGGCGAGCACGTCGTCCAGCCGGGTCAGCAGCTCCTCCCGGGTCCGCGGCGCCGGACCGTCCCGTCGGCACCGGACCGCCCCGTCGGCGCCACACCTCCTCGTCGTCGCCGCCCCGGTTTCCCCGGCGCGCGGACCCGGGGGCGGCTGGCTAGCGTGGCTGGTAGAGGACTCCCGGGCGGAGTGACGCGGAGTGACCAGGACCGGAAGAGGGTCAGTGCCATGGCTGTACAACCCGAAGGCACCCCGTGTTGGGCGGACGCCTCGTTCGCCGACCTGGAGGGCGCGAAGAGCTTCTACGGTGATGTGCTCGGCTGGACGTTCGGCGAGGGTTCGCCGGAGTTCGGCAACTACACGACGGCGTACGCGGACGGCAAGCGGGCGGCCGCCGTGGTCCCGCCGATGCCGGGCAACGAGGACGGCCCGTCCGCGTGGTGCCTGTATCTGGCCTCGCCGGACGCCGCCGCCTCCAGCGAGAAGGTCCGCGCGGCCGGCGGCCAGGTGCTCATGGAGCCCATGCAGGTCGGCGCGTTCGGCACGATGGTGCTGGCCGGCGACCCCGGCGGCGCGGTCTTCGGCGTCTGGCAGGCCGACACCCACGACGGGTTCGAGACGGAGATGGGCGCACCCGGCGGCTACTGCTGGAGCGAGGTCTTCACCCGCGACGCGAAGGCGGCGGACGCCTTCTTCCCCGCCGTGTTCCCGTACGCGGTCCGGAAGCTCGAAGACCCGTCGATGGACTTCGGGATGTACGACGTCCAGGGCGAGTCGGTGCTCGGCCGGATGGCGATGGGCGACGACTTCCCGCCCGAGGTGGGCTCCTTCGTGATGGTGTACTTCACCGTCCCGGATTGCGACGCGGCGGTGGCGAAGGCGACCGGGCGGGGCGCGCAGCTGCAGTTCGGCCCGATGGACAGCCCCTTCGGCCGGTTCGCGGCCATCACCGACCCGCAGGGTGCCACGTTCTCCGTGATCGACGTGACGACGACCGAGGGCGAGATGCCGACGACGCGGCTGGCGACCTGAGCGCGGACCGGGGACGGCCTGAGGACAGCCTGCGAGGGCTCCGTACGATTCTCCGAGAAGCTCGCATCTGCGATGGGCAATCGTCTGGAGAATGGTAAATGCGAGCCTGATTGGCCTAGCGTGTCGCGCATGCAGTCCTACACAATCGGTCAGGCAGCACGACTTCTCGGAGTCAGCCCCGACACCGCCCGACGCTGGGCGGACGCCGGCCGGGTCGCGACCCATCGCGACGAGACCGGCCGCCGGCTGATCGACGGCCGTGCGCTGGCCGCCTTCTCGATCGAGGTCGGCCAGGGCGCCGCGGGCGAGGAGGAGACCCCGTACACCTCGGCGCGCAACGCCTTCCCGGGCATCGTCACCGCCGTGAAGCTCGGCGATGTCGCGGCCCAGGTCGAGATCCAGGCAGGCCCGCACCGGCTCGTCTCCCTCCTGACCCGGGAGGCGGTCGAGGAGCTGGGTCTGGAGGTCGGCATGCAGGCGACAGCCCGCGTGAAGTCGACCAGCGTGCACATCGACCGCACCTGAACCGGCCGGAGCGACCGGCGGCCGGGCGCCGAGTGCTGCCCGCACCACCCGCCCGCACACCCTTCTCCGCGCCGCCCTTCTCCGCACCCCGCGCGAACTCGTCCCCGCCCGGACCGGCACCCGCCGACCGGACTCGCAGCCAAGGAGTCCCGCCCTCATGTCCCTCCTGCTCAGCCGCCGCCGCACCGCCGCCGCCGTCCTCACCGCCGCCCTCCTCGTCCCACTCGCCGCCTGCGGCAACGACTCGGGCACGGACAAGGCCAAGGACAGCGGCGCCGGCGCCACGCCCTCCGACGCCGCGTCGGGCGCCCCCAAGGCGGACCTGACCGTGCTGGCCGCCTCCTCGCTGACCGATGTCTTCAAGGAGGCGGGAGCGGCGTACGAGAAGGAGAACCCGGGCACGAAGGTGACGTTCTCCTTCGCGGGCTCCCAGGAGCTGGCCGCCCAGGTCAAGCAGGGCGCCCCCGCCGACGCCCTGGTCACCGCCGACACCAAGACGATGGACGGCCTCTCCGGCGAGACCGGCACCCCGACCGTCATCGCCAAGAACCGCCTGGTCATCGCCGTCGGCGAGGGCAACCCGGAGAAGGTCGAGAACCTGAAGGACCTCTCCGACACCAAGCTGAAGGTCGTCCTGGCCGCCCCCGAGGTGCCGGTGGGCCGCTACAGCCAGCAGATCCTCGACGCGCAGCAGATCGCGGTGAAGCCGGTCTCCCAGGAGCCCAACGTCCGCGCGGTCCTCAGCAAGGTCGAGCTGGGCGAGGCGGACGCCGGGCTCGTCTACAAGACGGACGCCGAGACCGCGCCCGACAAGGTCGACGCGATCGACATCCCGGACGCGGAGAACGCCGTCGCCTCCTACCCGGCCGCCACACTGAAGGGGTCGGAGCACAGCGAGGCCGCCGCCGCGTTCGTCGCCTGGCTCTCGACGCCCGCCGCGCAGAAGATCCTCCAGGGCGCCGGCTTCCAGCAGCCGTAACCGCACCGCTCCCGGCAGGCCCGTCCCGTCCGACGGGCCTGCCGGGCCCCGCACGTCCAGCCAGCCGCCCGACGAGGTCACCATGAAACGACCGGCACTCCGCCGTACGCCGGGGGCGCGCGCCCCGCTCCTGCTGACGGTGCCCGCGCTGCTGGCCGTGGCGTTCCTGATGCTGCCGCTCGTCGGCATCCTGGCCCGTACCTCCTGGGGCGAACTCTCCACCCACCTCACCGCCGAGCCGACCACGCAGGCGCTCCGCCTCTCCCTCCTCGTCTCGCTCTGGTCGCTGGGCCTCTCGCTGCTGTTCGGGGTGCCGCTGGCCTGGCTGCTGGCCCGGGTGCCGTTCCCCGGCAAGGCGTTCGTGCGCTCGCTGGTGCTGCTGCCGATGGTGCTGCCGCCCACGGTCGGCGGGGTCGCGCTGCTGCTGGCGTTCGGCCGGCGCGGGCTGCTCGGCCCGTGGCTGGAGGACACCTTCGGCATCACGCTCCCCTTCCACACCTCGGGGGCGGTCCTGGCGGCGACGTTCGTCGCGATGCCGTTCCTGGTCATCTCGCTGGAGGGCGCGCTCGGTGGTCTGCGCCCCCGGTACGAGGAGACCGCCGCGTCCCTCGGAGCCTCTCCGGTACGGGTGTTCCTCACCGTGACCCTGCCGATGGTCGCCCCCGGCCTGATCGCCGGAGCGGCCCTCACCTGGGCGCGGGCGCTCGGTGAGTTCGGCGCCACCATCACCTTCGCCGGGAACCTCCCCGGCACCACACAGACCCTGCCGCTCCAGGTCTATCTGCTGCTCCAGGAGTCCCCGGAGGCCGCCACCTCGGTCTCCCTGCTGCTCCTGGCCATCGCCATGATCGTGCTCATCGCGCTGCGCGGGCGGTGGACGGGCACCCCGGGCGACCACCAGCGCGAGCGGTCCGCCCCGCGCCCGGAGGAGCCGACGGTCGCGGCGCCGGACGTCCTGCCCGGACCACCTTCGTACGTACGGGAGAAGGCATCCGCGTCCGTACGTGAACCGGCCCCCCAGGAGCGCTGGCCCCTGCACGCCGACGTCACCGGCTTCACCCGCCTGACCCTGGACGCGGCCCCCGGCACCACCCTCGCGGTCGTCGGCCCCAACGGCGCGGGCAAGACCACCCTCCTGCGCGCCCTCCTCGGCCTCACCCCGCGCGCCCACGCCCGACTGCGCCTGGGCGAGGCCGATGTGACGGAAGTCCCCCCGCACCGCCGGGGCGTCGCCTGGGTCCCCCAGGACGGCGCGCTCTTCCCGCACCTGAGCGCCCTCACCAACACGGCGTACGGGCTCCGCACCCATGGCGTCCCCCGCACGGAGGCCCGGCGCGAGGCGCAGTCCTGGCTGGACCGGCTCGGCGTCGGCCACCTGGCCCACCGCAAGCCCGGCCAGCTCTCCGGCGGCCAGGCCCAACGCGTAGCCCTGGCACGCGCGTTGGCGGCCCGCCCGCGCCTCCTGCTGCTGGACGAACCGCTCGCCGCCCTCGACCAGACGACCCGGGCCCACGTGCGTCACACCCTGCGCCGGCACCTCGCGGAGTTCGGCGGGGTCTGCCTGATCGTCACGCACGACCCGGTCGAGGCGGTCTCCCTGGCCGACCGGGTCCTCGTCCTGGACGACGGCCGGGTCCTCCAGGACGAGCCGCCCGCCGAGGTGACCCGCCACCCCCGCTCGCCCTGGGTGGCCCGGATGCTCGGCCGCAACGCCTGGCCCGGCACCGCCACCGCCGACGGCCTGGACCTGGCGGGCGGCGGCCACCTCGTCGTCGCCGAACCCCTCACCCCGGGCACGGAGGCCCTCGCGGTCATCGCCCCCGAAGCCGTCTCCGTACACCGCGAGAAGCCCACCGGCTCCCCCCGCAACGTCTGGCCCGGCACGGTCCGCGAGATCACCTCGGGCGGCAGCCGGCTGCGGCTCCTGATCACCTCCGACCGGGCGCCGGACCTGGTCGCGGAGATCACCCCGCAGGCGGCGGCCGAGCTGCGCATCGCGGACGGGACGGAGGTCTGGACGGGCGTGAAGGCGACCGAGGTGACGGTGGTCCCGCTCTGACTCCACGTATGGCACGCGCCCCGGCGGGAACCAGAAGGCGGGAACCAGACAACTGCCGTACACGTACTCATGTACGACAGGTCCGAGAGATCCGAGAGACGGGGCACCCATGGCACTGTTCGGCAACGCGCACACCATCAACCCGGCCACCGCCCAGCAGGACTACGAACGGCTCCTCGGCCAGGGCGAGCAGGTGCACGCCGCGTTCCTGCTGATCCGCGACACGATCCTGTTCACGGACCGCCGGCTGATCCTCGTCGACAAGCAGGGCATCACCGGCAAGAAGACCGAGTACCACTCCGTGCCGTACCGCAGCATCACGCACTTCGCGGTGGAGACGGCCGGGACGTTCGACCTGGACGCGGAGCTGAAGATCTGGATCTCGGGCAACCCCACCCCGCTCCAGAAGACGTTCACGAAGGGCGTCGACATCTACGAGGTGCAGGCGATACTCACGCAGTTCGTCGCGCGGTAGTCCGGCGGCACGACTTCAGAAGTACGGGCGCAGCCGCGGGTTCGCCGCGTTCCCCGGGGCGGAGTCCCGCAGCCGGGCCACGCGCTCGCGCAGCTGCGGCAGCAGCCCGTAGAGCACATCGCCCGGGCAGCGGGTCTCGTAGCTGTCGCGGTGGCCGGAGATGACGTTCAGCCGGGCCACCTGGCCCTCGTCGAAACGGCTCTCGGCGTTCGTCGAGACCAGCTCCACCGTGGCGAGCGGGTCGACACCGGGCGCCAGCTTCCAGGCCGCGAGCTCCACCAGCGCGTCCATCATCGGCTTCGGCACCTCGGTGCCCTCACCGAAGGTGCCGATCGCCGCGATGCCGACCGTATCGGCGTTGAACCCCTTGGTGTGGGCGCCGAGCACCGACCGTCCGACGCCGCCCGCCCGGCCCTCGTAGATGGTGCCGCAGCGGTCGACGAGGAAGTTGTAGCCGATGTCGTCCCAGCCGTCCTTCTCCACGTGATCGGTCTGCACGGCCCGGATCAGCTCGGGGGCGTCCTCGCAGGCGTAGTCGTTGGGGTTGCCGGTGTGGTGGACGAAGACCGCCTTCGCCGCGCCCGTGTACTGCGGGCCCTCCCGGACCAGGCCCTCGTCCGCGTGCCACTCCTGGCGGCTGACCACGGCCGGCTGCGGAAGTCCGCGCGGCGGCCTCGGCCCGCCGGCCGTCTCCCGCTGCTGCTCGTGGGGCACCGGGCCGTCCTGGAACACCAGGAGGACCAGGAGCAGCAGCAGGGTGCCCAGGACGATTCGGCGGGACCACATGGACTCCACCCTGCGCGCTGACCTGGGGCGTGTCGCAGAGGGGCAGGCCGTTCGGGTGACCCCTGCCCGGTGAGGGCATTTCATCCGGAATGCGCCGGTGAGGGTGTGTTCTTACGATGAGATCCGGACCACCCGCCGCGCCCTGCGGCGAGCCCGGCCGGATCGAGGAGCCATGGCCCACGACGCTGTGCACGACGGGGAAGGCGGGCGGCAGGACGGCGGGCGGCCCGACGGCTCGGCGGTCAGCCTCAAGCCGAACGCCATCGGGTTCGTCGACGCCCTCGTCATCGGCCTCAACGCGACCTCCCCCGCCTACTCGCTGGCCGCCGTGATCGGCCCGATCGTGGCCCTCGTGGGGATCTACGCCCCGGGCGTCATGTTCGCCTCCTTCGTCCCGATGCTGCTGATCGCCTCGGCGTTCTACTACCTCAACAAGGTCGACCAGGACTGCGGTACGACGTTCTCCTGGGTGACCCGGGCGATGGGCCCGTGGGCCGGGTGGCTCGGCGGCTGGGCGATCACCATGACCGGCGTGCTGGTCGTCGGTTCGCTGGCCGATGTGGCGGTGAGCTTCACCCTGCTGGCGGTGGGCCTCGACGGCTGGGTCGAGAACGACTTCGCGCGCCAGATCCTCACCGTGCTGCTGATCATCGTGATGACCGGACTCTGCGTCATCGGCACCGAGCTGTCGGCCAAGGTGCAGAACGTCCTGATCCTCCTCCAGATCGCGTTCCTGCTGGTCTTCGTCGTGGTGGCGCTCTACCGGGTGTACGCGGGCACCACCGGCTTCGACTCCATCGAGCCGTCCGTGAGCTGGCTCGACCCCTTCGGCGCGGGTGGCGCCGCGCTGACCGGCGGGCTGCTGCTCGGGGTGTTCATCTACTGGGGCTGGGAGTCCGCGGTCAACCTCACCGAGGAGACGGAGAACTCGGCGAGCGCCCCGGGCAAGGCGGGCCTGTGGTCCACGGTGGTGCTCCTGGTGACCTACCTGTCGGTCGCCGTCGCGGTCGTCGCCTTCGCGGGGACGGCGTTCCTGGCGGAGAACGCGGGCGAGGAGGAGTTCATCTTCGCCCAGCTCGCCGGGGACGTGCTGGGCGGCTGGGACTGGATCCTGCTGCTGGCCGTCGCCACCTCCGCGATCGCCTCCACCCAGACCACGATCATCCCGGCCTCCCGGACCGCCCTGTCGATGGCCCGCCGTCAGGCGCTGCCGCGGCACTTCGGGCACATCAGCCCCCGGTTCCGTACCCCGGACGTCAGTACGTGGTGGGTCGCCGGGATCGCCATCGCCTGGTACCTGGTGGTCAACCAGATCTCCACCAACGCCCTCTTCGACTCGCTCACCGCCCTCTCCCTCCTGATCGCCTTCTACTACGCGCTCACCGGGGTGGCCTGCGCCGTCTACTACCGGCGCCATCTCACCGAGAGCGTGCGCAACTTCGTCCTCATCGGCCTGGGGCCGGTGGTCGGTGCCGGGCTGCTGACCTGGCTGCTGGTCCGGTCGGTCATCGACATGTCCGACCCGGCCAACTCCTACAGCGGCACCTCCTGGTTCGGGCTCGGCCCGCCGCTCGTCATCGGCATCGTCATCTCCCTGGTCGGCGTGATCCTCATGGTGGTGTGGCGGCTGCGCGACGCGGTGTTCTGGCAGGAGCGGCCCGGGGTCGCCGACCCGGAGCTGGTGCACGCCCCCGCCCTGAAGGAGCGCTGAGATGTCGGTCGTCCTCGGTTACGACGAGTCCCCCGGCGCCGCCCGCGCCCTGCGCATCGCGATCGAGGTGGCGGCCGCGTACGGCGAGGAGCTGGTCCTCGTCTACGGCGCCGCCGCCCCGGGCCTGCGCGACGGCGCCGAGTACCGCAGCCACTACGACGCCATCCGGCAGGCCGGCCGCACCGGCCTGGAGCACGCGCTGGCGGCCGCCGAGGAGGCCGGCGTACCGGCGCGGGTGGAGGTGCTGGACGAGAGCCCTCCGCAGGCGCTCCTGGAGGCGGCCGACCGGCACGGGGCCCGGGTCATCGTGGTCGGCACCTGGGGCGAGAGCCCGATGCGCGGGGCCCTGCTCGGCTCGACCCCGCACAAGCTGCTGCACATGTCCAAGATCCCCGTGCTGTGCGTCCCGACGGAGGAGGACGCCCCCTAGGGCGGGCCCTCACCACGCCTCCCCGCTCTCCGCCGCCCGGCTCGGCGCATCCCGTCCCGCGCCGCTCTCCCCCTCCCCCTTCCCCAGCAGCCGGAACGCCAGCAGCGGGAACGTCAGCACCGACACCATCGCCGCGGCCACCAGCGCGGCGGCCTCCCCCGCACCGATCACCTTCTCGTCCAGCCCGATCGCGGTGATCGCCACCACCAGCGGCAGACACGTGGACGCGAACAGCGCGAGCGCGGACCGGGGAGCGCGCCCCTTCAGGTCGCGCGGGGCCAGGAGGTACGCCGGTACGCCCCGCACCAGCAGGAACAGCAGCAGGAAGACCGGCAGGAGCAGCAGCGGGCGGCCGCCGTCCAGGAGCGCCCGGAGGTCGAAGTCGATACCCGTGACGACGTAGAAGAACGGGACCAGGAAGCCGAAGCCGATGGCCTCGATCCGCCCCAGGATCTCCCCGCTGCGCTCGGGCACCGCCCCCTGGAGGACCAGCCGGGTCAGCATCCCGGCGGCGAACGCGCCGAGCAGCGTGTCCAGGCCGAAGCCATGGGCCAGCCCCAGCATCCCGGCGAGCAGCAGCATCACGAAGCGGACCGCGAACTGGCCGCTGCTGTGCAGGGTCATCGCGATGATCCGGGCGAACCACGGGGGCCTCGGCCGCATCGCCCAGAACACCGCGCCCACCGTGATCACCGCGAACACCGCCAGCACCGCGCTCGCCGCCCCCGGACTCCGCCCGCTGAACAGCAGGGCCATCGCCACGATCGGCCCGAACTCGCCGACCGCCCCGAACGCCATCACCACCGACCCGAACCTCCCCTCCAGCCGCCCCGAGTCCCGCAGGATCGGCAGCACCGCGCCCAGCGCCGTGCTGGTGAGCGCGGTGCCGATCACCAGGCTCTTGGCCACATCGGCCCCGCTGAGCAGCAGGGCGATCCCGAGCCCGGCGGCGAACGAGACCACCCACGCCCCGCCGGCCCGGCGGAGGGTGGAGCCGCGGACCTCGGCGAACCGGATCTCGTACCCCGCCAGGAAGATCAGCATCGAGAGCCCGAGGTCGGACAGGGTGTCGATGACCTGGTCGTGGTGGGCCCAGCCGAGCACATCGGGCCCCACCAGGATGCCGAGCACGATCTCGAAGATGACGACGGGGACCGACAGCCACCGCCCGGTCGCATAGCCGAGCAGGGGGGCGAGAACCGCCAGGGCCATGATCAGGACAAGGGTCCCGGGGTGCTCCATCGCTCGTGTATAGCAAGGAACGCCCCGGAATCAGCCGCTATGACACCCTGCCGCCACCACCTGGTCAGTTCGGGCAGTGGGTGTCCCGGGCGGGCCGCTTGCCGGTCACCAGGAAGTCGCTGACCACCCGGTCCCCGCAGGCGTTCCCGTTGCCCAGATACATCCCGTGCCCGCCCTGACCGACCGTCACCATCCTGGCCCGCTCACCGAGCGCCGCCCGCATCTTCAGGGCCCCCGCCAACGGGGTGGCCGGGTCGCGCAAGCTCTGGATCATCAGGACGTTCGACGGGCCGTCGCCGGTTATCCGGGTGGGCCTCGGCTCCTTGCCGTGGGTCCAGAAGGCGCAGGGCGTGATGTTGGCGGGCATCCCGGCCGTCAGCGGGTGCCGCGCCCGGTCGGCGGCGACCCGGCCGGCGTAACCGGAGGCCGGTCCCGGCCAGCGCACGTCGTTGCAGATCGCCGCGACCGTCATCGACGCGTCCGCGTCCGGCAGCGGCCCGGCCAGCTCCGGCGGAAGCACCGGGCGGCCTTCCGGGTCCTGAGCCGCCTTCACCAGCCGGGCCAGCGGCGCGAAACCCGCATCGCTGTACAGCGCGCTCTGGAGCGCCTGCCGCAGCAGGTTCCCGGTGAGCGGCGTGGACGGCACGTCCGAGGCCTTGGGGTGCCGGTCCAACTCCCGTGCGAGAGAGAGGAGCAGCGGTTGTACGTCTCCGGGGCGCCGGGCCAGCCGCAGCCCCTCGGTCTCCCGGGCCGGGTCCGCCGCCCAGGCCGCGAAGTCGGGGAAGCGCTCGGCGGCGCCCGGGGCCATGTTGGCCAGCCAGCCGTACGCCACCCGGCCCGGGTCCGGGTCGCCGGTGCTGTCCAGGACCAGCCGGCCGACCCGGTCCGGATGAAGCTGTGCGTACACGGCGCCGACGTAACTCCCGTACGAGGAGCCCCAGATCGACACCTTCCGCTCGCCCAGCGCCTCACGCAGCCGGTCGAGGTCACGGACCTCGTTCCCCGTGGTGAAGGACCGCAGCACCGGGCCCCCGTTACGGGCGCAGAGCTCGGCGGTGCGGCGGGAGCGCTCGGTGTTCGCCGTGATCGTGCCGTCCGGCGCGGGCCAGGACCGCAGGGTCACCAGATGCCGGTCCGCCTCCGGGATCCGGCAGTTCGCCCGGACGGAGGAGCCGACCCCGCGCGGGTCCAGGCTGACCAGGTCGTACGCCCCCTCGGTCGCCGCCCGCAACGCCCCGCCCTTCTGTGCCAGGCGCTGCACCCCGGAGGAGCCGGGGCCGCCGGGGATCACGAACAGCGTGCCGCGCCGGGCGTCGGGCCGGTCGGTGCGCAGCCGGCTGACGGCCACCTCGACCGTGCGGCCCCCGGGTTCGGCGTGGTCCAGCGGGACCCGCAGCTCGGCGCACTCCTGCCCTGCTGGGACCGGTGCCCCGGCGACCGGCCCGCAGGGGTGCCAGACGAGCGCGGGCGCGGCACGGCCCGCCGGGCGGCTGTGCGCCACGGGCGCGCCGGCTGCGGCCAGCGTGCCGGCCGCAGCGGCAGCGGAGACGGTGAGGAGTAAGGCCTTACGGGTCCAGTTCTTCATGCCCCAAGCCTGGTCGGCCCCGGGCCCGCAGCCCATCCGGAAGGCCGGTGGACTCCCGGTGGGGTCACCCCCCGCACCACCCCTGCGGCACGCACCCGTCACCCGTTCCCCCGCGCCGGAATGCCGGGGGCCGGAGGGGGCCGTTGAATGCGGAACAGGGCAACACCGGGCCTTCGGGAACGGGCCAGCACAGGACAGGGAGCCGCATGCCGTCGTCACCGGCCTCACCGGCCCGCGCCGGCCGGGAGGCTGCCCCGCACCGCCGGGGCGCGCTGCGCCGCACCGGCGAGTGGTGCGCCCGGCACTTCCTCACCGTCCTCGTGCTGTGGGTCGCCGCGCTCGCCGGGCTCCAGGTCCTCCAGCACGCCTACGGCGGCGACTACTCCGACGACTTCTCGCTCCCCGGCACCCAGTCACAGGACGGCCTCGACGTCCTCAAGGCTCACGCGCCGCAGGCCGGCGGCTACAGCGCCCAAGTGGTCCTGCACGACGCCGGCAAGCCGCTCACCTCGGTCTCCGACCAGGTCGCCACGGCCGTCGCGGACCTGGAGAAGCTGCCCGACGTGCTCTCGGCGCAGAACCCGCTGCCGTCCTCCGGTTCCACCCCGCCCCCGCCGCCCGACCCGAACACCGGGCCGCTCTCCACCGACCAGAAGACCGCCTACATCACCGTCCGCTTCAGCGTGCAGCCCTCCACCCTGGGCGCGTCCTACCTCGACGGGGTCGACGCGGCGGTGAAGCCGCTGCGCTCGGCCGGGGTGGAGGTGGAGTACGGCGGACCGCTCGGCGAACTGGCCCGGCCCGAACCGAGCGACCGCACCAGCGAGGCGATCGGCTTCGGGGTGGCGGTCATCGTCCTGCTGATCGGCTTCGGCAGCCTGCTGGCCGCCGTGCTGCCGCTGGTCACCGCCCTGGTCTGCGCCCTGTGCGGGCTCGCGCTGCTCGGCCTGCTGGCCGCCGCCGCGACCTTCGCGACCGTCTCCCCCACGCTCGCCACGATGATCGGCATCGGTGTCGGCATCGACTACGCCCTCTTCCTGGTCACCCGGCACCGGCAGAACCTGATCGACGGCCAGGACCCGGTGACCGCCGCCGGGAACGCCGCCGCCACCAGCGGGCACGCGGTGCTGCTCTCCGGCTGCACGGTGATCATCGCGCTGTCGGGGCTCTGGGTCTCCGGCATCGGGTTCATCGGCAAGCTGGGCCTGGCCGCCGCGGTCACCGTGGTCACGGCGGTGCTCGGCGCCCTCACCCTCGTACCGGCGGTCCTCGGTCTCATCGGCCGCGGCATCGACCGGGTACGCGTACGGAAGCCGGTCGCCGAGACCGTACCGGCGCAGGACGGCTCGGAGGTGGGCGGCTGGCACCGGTACGCGCAGCGGGTGGAGCGGCGGCCCTGGTGGTTCCTGGCCGGCGGGGTGGTGCTGCTGGCCGTGCTGTCCTTCCCCGTCTTCTTCATCCAGCTCGGCCACATCGGCGACGGCGCCGACCCGAAGTCGTTCACCGACCGGCGCGCCTTCGACCTGATGTCGAGCGCCTTCGGCCCCGGCTCCAACGGCCCGCTGACCCTCGTCATCGACCAGAGCAAGGTGCCGTCCTCCGACCGTTCCGCCCTCGCCGACCAGGCGCAGAAGGCCCTCACGAACGTCCCGGACGCGGCCGTGATCACCCCGCTCACCGCCACATCGGACGGCGACGTGCTGACCGCCACCGCCTACTCGGTGGCCTCCCCGCAGGACGAGCGGACCACCTCCCTGACGAACCGGCTCACCGACGACGTCCTGCCGCAGGCCGTCTCCGGCACCGCCGCCGACACCTACGTCACCGGCACGACCGCCGCCCAGGTCGACTTCCTGGACATCGTCGCCGGCCGGCTGCCGCTGATCATCGCGGTCGTCGTGGCCCTGGCCTTCCTGGTGATCCTGGCCGTCTTCCGGGGGCTGCTCGTCGCGGTGAAGGCGGCCGTGCTCGACGTCCTGTCGATCGCCGCCTCGTACGGGGTCGTGGTGGCGGTCTTCCAGTGGGGCTGGGGCGGCCCGGCGCTGGGCGTGTCGGGGAAGGTGCCGATCGAGAGCTACGTGCCGATGATGATGTTCGCCATCGTCTTCGGCCTGAGCATGGACTACGAGATCTTCCTGCTCTCCCGCATCCACGAGGCCTGGGTGCGCACCGGGGACGCACGGGCGAGCGTGGCGCACGCGCTGGAGATCACCGCCCGGGTCATCACCTGCGCGGCGCTGATCATGGTGAGCGTCTTCGCCGCGTTCATCATCAGCGACAACATCGTGGTGAAGATGCTGGGCCTGGGGCTGGCCGCCAGCGTGCTCATCGACGCCACCGTCGTACGGCTGCTGCTCGTCCCCGCGGTGATGACCCTGCTGGGCCGGTCCGCCTGGTGGATCCCGGGCCCGCTGGACCGGATCCTTCCGCATCTGGACGCGGAGGGAAGCGCTCAGGAGTCCGAACGGTCACCGGGAGGAGTGAAGGACGTGACGAGCGGAGGGAGCCGCTCCTAGGGTGTCGGGATGCCTTCCCCCCTCACCTCCGAGCAGCCGCGCCCCACCGCCGCCGCCGGAACCCCGGAGACCGGAAAGCCGGAGACCGGAAAGCCGACGACCGGAAAGCCGCCCGACGACGGCCGCGACCACTTCTTCGACAACGCGAAATACCTGGCGATCGTCCTGGTGGCGGTCGGGCACGCGTGGGAGCCGCTGCCGAGCGGGCGGCTGGTGGAAGCCGCGTACACCCTGATCTACACCTTCCACATGCCGGTGTTCATCCTGATCGCGGGCTACTTCTCGCGCGGTTTCGAGCTGCGGCCGGACCGGGTGTGGAAGCTGATCACCAGCCTGCTGGTGCCGTATCTGATCTTCGAGCTCCTCTACACGGCCTTCCACCGCCTCACCCGCGACCCGGAGCTCCCGCTGTCGCTGCTGGAGCCCTACTGGCTGCTGTGGTTCCTGCCCGCGCTGTTCTTCTGGCGGCTCTCCACCCCCATCTGGCAGGCGGTCCGCGCCCCGGTGCTGGTCTCGCTCGCCGTCGCCGCCGTGGCGACCGTGTCACCCGCCGCCGACGGGGCCCTGCCCCTCCAGCGCATCCTGCAGTTCATGCCGTTCTACGTGCTGGGGCTGCGGCTGGGACCGGAGCACTTCGCGGCTCTGCGGCGTACGTGGGTACGCGTCGTCTCCGTACCGGTCTTCGCGCTCGGGCTGCTGGTCGCGTACTGGCTGGTGCCCCGCACGTCGACCTCGTGGTTCTTCCGGAAGAACAGCGCCCAGGAGATGGACACCGTCGGGTGGGCCGGGCCGGTGGCCACGCTCCTGCTGTTCGCGGCGGCCGTCGTGCTGGGCGCCTGCTTCCTGGCCTGGGTGCCCAGGGGGCGCAGCTGGATGACGGCGCTCGGCACCTGCACGCTGTACGGGTACCTGCTGCACGGCTTCGTCGTCCGGGGCCTGCGCAACGGGGGCTTCTACGAGCAGCCGTTCTTCGACACCACGCTGGGCACGGTCACCGTCACCGCCGGCGCGGCCGTCATGGTGACCGCTCTGTGCACCCCGTACGTACGGAGCCTGCTGCGGCCGCTGCTGGAGCCCCGCCTGGAGTGGGCCCGGCAGCGGCCGCCGAAGGCAACCCCTGCCGGGTGACCGCTCAGAGGCTGTCGGAACCCTGCGCGGGACCCGGTGCCGGGGCGGGGGCCGGAGCCGCGACCGCCGGGGTGCCCAGGAGCGCGGACGCCGTCTCCAGCGGGGTGCGGGCGGCAGCGGCGGCCGGGGCGGGCGCCGTCTCGGCCGTACGGCAGGTGAAGCCGAGCTTCGAGAGCGCCCGGACGACCTCGGCGGAGGAGAAGTCACGCCGGTCCTGCCGGGTGATCACCTCGCCGACCTGCTTGACCGGGTAGACACGGCGGCTGATGACCACCGCGTCCCCGGTGACGGGTTCGGGCTTGATGCCCTTCATCGAGTCCTCGACCTCGTTCTTGAACAGATCGAAGGGGAAGCGGGCGATGACACAGCGCATGGGTCCTCAACAGGGTCGAGTGGCTCGGGGGGCCGCACGGCGGAGCCGTACGGGGAGGGTGGCGGCGCGCGTGCGCCGCCACCCCGCGCGGGCTACGCGGCGCGGTTGGACCGGCGCATCGCGGCGGCCGCACGCGCCTCCGGCGTCGGCACGGCCGGACCACGGCCGCGACGGGCCGGGGCCCCGCCGCCGCGCTTGGTGCCACGCCCCATGAACGCGCCGCCACCGCCGCGGCCGGAGCGCTCCTTGGGCGGGGAGGTGATGACGACCGGGACGCCCGAGGGCGTCTGCGCGCCGGTGATCCGGCTCAGCTCGGCCTCGCCGGAGCGGACCTGGGCGATCTGCGGGGTGATCCCGGCGTCCGCCATCAGGCGGGTCATCTCGCGGCGCTGGTTGGGCAGCACCAGCGTGACGACGCTGCCGGACTCCCCGGCCCGGGCGGTACGGCCGCCGCGGTGCAGGTAGTCCTTGTGGTCGCTCGGCGGGTCCACGTTGACGACCAGGTCGAGGTTGTCGACGTGGATGCCACGCGCCGCGACATTGGTCGCGACCAGGACCGTGACGTGCCCGGTCTTGAAGCGCTCCAGGGTGCGGGTGCGCTGCGGCTGGGACTTGCCGCCGTGCAGCGCGGCCGCCCGGACCCCGCTGTGCAGCAGGTGGTCGGTGAGCTTGTCCACCGCGTGCTTGGTGTCCAGGAACATGATCACGCGCCCCTCGCGGGCGGCGATCTCCGTGGTCGTGGCGTACTTGTCGGCGCCCTGGACGTAGAGCACGTGGTGCTCCATCGTCGTGACGGCACCGGCGGCCGGGTCGACGGAGTGGACGACCGGGTCGTTGAGGTAGCGCTTGACGAGCAGGTCGACGTTGCGGTCGAGCGTCGCCGAGAAGAGCATCCGCTGCCCCTCCGGGTTCACCTGGTCGAGCAGCTCGGTGACCTGCGGCATGAAGCCCATGTCGGCCATCTGGTCGGCCTCGTCGAGGACGGTGATGGTGACCCGGTCCAGCCGGCAGTCGCCGCGCTCGATGAGGTCCTTGAGCCGGCCCGGCGTGGCGACGACGACTTCGGCGCCGCCGCGCAGCGCGCTGGCCTGGCGGCCGATGGACATGCCGCCCACGACGGTGGCGATGCGGAGCTTGAGCGACCGGGCGTACGGGGTGAGCGCGTCGGTGACCTGCTGGGCCAGCTCCCGCGTGGGGACGAGCACCAGGGCGAGCGGACGCTTGGCGTCGGCGCGGCGGCCCTCGGTACGGGCCAGCAGGGCGAGGCCGAAGGCGAGGGTCTTGCCCGAGCCGGTGCGGCCACGGCCGAGCACGTCACGGCCGGCCAGCGAGTTCGGCAGGGTGGCCGCCTGGATCGGGAACGGGACGGTCATGCCCTCGGCGACGAGCGCCGCCTTGAGCGTGGCGGGCATCTCCAGCTCGCCGAAGGTCTCGGCGGCGGGCAGCGCCGGGGTGATGGTCACCGGCAGGGCGAACTCGCCCTTCAGCGCCGAGCTGCGACGACTGGAGCCACCGGAGCGCTTGGGGCCGCCACCGAACCCGGCGGCGCGGCGCTCGCCACCGCCGGAGTAGCGGGGGGCGCCGCCGCTGCGGGCGCCGGAGGGGCCGCCGGAGCGGGTGCGGGCGAATCGGTCGTTCGAGCGGGGGGTACGTTCGCGGTTCATGCAGAACCTTTCCTCGATGGGGCACGTATCGAGGGATTCTTTTTCGGGAAGCGGCCGTGAACGGCACCCAGAATCGCAAGAACGAGCCGATGAAATGACAAAGGGGAGCGAAGCCCGGCCGCCGGGAATCAGTGCACCGGACGCGGCTTCGTCAGGGGGCGCGCTCGGCGGGCCCCGGAAACAGCAACGAGCTGGGGCCCGCACCCCAAGGTGCGGGCCCCAGCTGCGCAGAACTACCTGAGCGATCAGGCGGGGGTGATGTTCTCGGCCTGCGGGCCCTTCTGGCCCTGCGTGACGTCGAAGTTCACCTTCTGGCCCTCCTGCAGCTCGCGGAAGCCGGAGGCGGCGATGTTGGAGTAGTGGGCGAAGACGTCAGCGCCGCCGCCGTCCTGCTCGATGAAGCCGAAGCCCTTTTCCGCGTTGAACCACTTCACGGTGCCAGTAGCCATGTCATATCTCCTTAGGGGAGGGGCAGTGCCCGTGGGCCCACACTGTGCGGACCCCACGTCGCCGCGATGATTACCCCGTCCGGAAGAACACCGGAAATACAAAAGCGCACCTACCGACATCGAGTCGGCTGATGCACTTGAAGTTTTTGGGAACCACAACTGCAACTGAGATCAACAGTAGCACGGCAGCACCGGAAGACGCTGAACGGAATATCACTCGGCATGGCGGAACAAAATCGCGGAAGAAAAAGCCTCATCGCGCATTGCGTGAAATTCTGTGCTGGCGAATGCAGATATGTTCCGGGCGCCGGGCGCGGGCGGCCCCGGGCGGGCTCAGCGGTCCGCGCCGCCGCGCAGCTCCTCGTTGAGGCGGAGCGCCTCTTCGAGCTGGTCCTCCAGGATGACGATGCGGCAGGCGGCCTCGACGGGCGTGCCGGCGTCGACCAGCTCGCGGGCGCGGGCGGCGATGCGCAACTGGTAGCGGGAGTAACGGCGGTGGCCGCCCTCGGAGCGCAGCGGCGTGATCAGCCGGGCCTCACCGATCGCCCGCAGGAAACCCGGCGTCGCCCCGATCATCTCGGCGGCGCGCCCCATCGTGTAGGCGGGGTAGTCGTCGTCGTCGAACCGGTCGATGGCGTGCGAGGGGGTCTCCGGGGGCATCTGCACCTCTTCTGTCACGCATGACCGAGGGCCCGGGGGCGCCGTACGCCTGCGGGGTGCCCCTCTGCTGCGTACCGCTGTTTCACCTGACTGCACAAGAAACCCTAATCGCCCGGGAAGGACATGTCTATCGCGGCCGGAACAGGTTTCGGCCACCGGCGGCGGGGCGATGGCCGACATGCCGATGGAACTGACCGACTGGTCAGTTGTCGTCGGGCGGACCGCGGGGCCATAATGCAGGCGTAGCCCTTCACGCATCCCCCGTCGTGAAGGGCTACACCCCTGTCCGGAGACGGTTCCGGGGCTGCCCGGAGACGGTCGCCGGGGGCGTCGGCCATCACGGGCAAGGGACTCCCCTCGTGGTCCCCTGCCCGTGTTTTTTCGAGTTAACAGTGACGTAGAGTGTTTGCGCAAGCTCAGTTCCGACTCCGAGGTGAGCATGGAGGCCCGGATGACCACGGTCGACGGTGACGAACCCGGTACGGAACGGAACGAAACGCCCGAGCCGGCCGGGCCGCCCCCGCTGAACTCGCTGCGGGAAAAGG
This sequence comes from Streptomyces cyaneofuscatus, assembly GCF_000718135.1. Lineage (GTDB taxonomy): Bacteria > Actinomycetota > Actinomycetes > Streptomycetales > Streptomycetaceae > Streptomyces > Streptomyces cyaneofuscatus. The sequence continues at coordinate 132,953 of NZ_JOEM01000018.1, forward strand.
TCGAGTACATGGTCGAGAAGACCTTCCCCGGCCAGAAGATCTCGGGCCGGGTCTTCGCGGAGCTGGTGCGGGAGCGCGGCGGATCCCTCTCGCACAGCTACTTCTCCAACATCCTCGCCGGCAAGGTCACCCAGCCGTCGGAGGAGATCCTCAAGGCCCTGGGGCTGGGGTTCGGCGTCGACTGGCGCTTCTTCAAGGAGGAGTCCGAGGTCGTCGACGACGTCGTGGCGGGGCTCCAGTTCCTGGCCAAGCGGCGGACCGGGGAGATCAGCGGGGTGGCGGGACGGGGGCTGGACGACGAGGGGCTCCCGCCGGAGCTGCTGCAGTTCGCGCTCTCCCTGCTGGAGGACGCGGCGCGGGACAGCTCGCGGCAGGACAGCCCGCAGGGCAGCCCGCACGGCAGCCCGCAGGGGCGAGCGGGCGAGAGCTCGGGGGAGAGGTCGGGGGAGAGGTCGCCGAACCGCCCGCAGGGCACGTAGCGTCGGTGTCATGTCCCTGCGGAAGCTGCGCAAAGAGTGCGAGGCACAGCTCGCCGACCTGCCCATCCCGGCCCCGTTCTCGCTGACCGGTCTGGTCGCCAACATGGAGGCGGCGCGCGGCCGCACCATCCGGCTCCACGAGATGCCCGACCGGCTCGTCCGCGTCAACGCCGCCTGCGGGCTGCGCCTGAAGGCCGGGGACACCAGCCTCGTCCTCTACCGCCGCAGGCCGACCGCGTACCAGACCGAGCACGTCATCCTGCACGAGCTCTGCCACGAGTGGTTCGACCACGGGACGACCCTCGACGCCGAGCAACTGCGCACGCTGCTCCCGGTCTTCGACACCTCGCTGATCGCCCGGATGATCTCCCCCGAGGCCGCCGCGTCCTTCGCCTCCGGCGGCTCCACCGTGCAGGCCCGCGCGCAGTACGCCACCCACGACGAACGCATGGCCGAATTCGGTGCCTCCCTGATCCCCCGGATGGCGCGGGACCTCACCACCGATGACATGGTGGGGCGGCTGACCGACTCCCTGTCCCGCCCGGTGGCCCACCGCCGACGCGGACCGTTCCCCCTGATCTCCCGGATCCGCCGGATCCCCAAGACCCCCCGGAAACCGCTGTGACCCCCCTCGATCTCGCCGGCTACCTGATAGCCGGCCTGATGACAGCCGTTGCCCTGTGGCGTATGCCCGCTGCCCTGTGGGGAGACGAGGAGGACCGCAGACGGCGGGCCCTGTGGGGCTGCTACGCCGGGTTCGCGATCGCCCTGTGGACGAAGACCGAGGCGGTGCGCACCGGACTCAACAACAGTGCCGTCACCGATCTCGCCGTCCTCATCAAGCACTACACCGCGACGGTGGCGATTCTGGCCATCCTCAGCTACATCGTCGCCATCTACGGCAGCTACCCCGAGGCGGGCACCGTCCCCCGCCACGTACGGTTCGCCCGGCTGGTCCAGCAGGTCGCGGCGAAGGCCTCCGTGGCGACGCTGATCCTGCTGACCGTCCTCTTCTTCACCGTGGTCGACCGCTCGGTCCCCTCCGACCGCTTCGTCTCCGACCACGCCGGCGAGTGGGGCGCCACGCTCTACATGAGCGTCTTCTACCTCTACCTCGGCGCCGCCTCCGCCGTCTGCGCCTTCCAGTGGGCGCTGGCCACAGCCGACGCGCACCGCCGCCATCTGCGCATCGGGCTCGGGATGATGACGTTCGCGATGTTCATCGGCGTCGGTTACACGGTCAGCCGGACCCTGTTCCTCTGGGTCAGCGTGGTGGACGAGCCCAGCGAGGCGTTCGCCCTCCGCTTCGACCAGGTGACCGAGGCGGCGCAGCTGGTCCTCTTCGCCTTCTTCGCCCTCGGCGCGTCCGTCCCCGCCTTCAGCACCGGCGCACGCCGGGTGCGGCTGTGGCGGGCCCAGGTCCGGCTGCACGCCCTCTGGTACGAGCTGATGGCGTCCTTCCCCGACCAGCCCTTCGATCCGCCCGCCTCCCTGCCCCGGGAGCTCACCCGGTTCAGCGCCCCGGCCGACCTGCGCATCGACCGCTGGGCCGCCGACATCGCGGACGCGGTGGAGAAGCTGCGCCATTACGTCCCCGACGAGCTGGTGGCCGCGTCCGAGGAGGCCGCCGCCCGGGACGCCGCCGACACCCGCCGGGCGGCGGCGCTCGGCGACGCGTACTGGATCCGGGCCGCCCTGCTGGCCAAGGAGTCCGGCGCGCCCGCGGGCCCCGCCGCCGCGGTCGCCGCCCAGCAGGCCGCCGACCAGGACGGCGAGGTGGCCCGGCTGGAGCGGGTCGCCGCCGCGTACCGGACGGTCACGGTGGAGCGCGCCCGCGAGGTGCTCGTGGCGGCGACCACCCGTACAGCGGAGACGACGCGTACATCGGAGACCGCCCGTACATCGGAGACGACGGAGCAGACCTCATGAGCACCACCACCACCGCCGAGCACACCACCCTCGCGCGGACCGTCACCGACGTGCTCCAGCCCCGCAACGCCCTGCTGGCCGGGATGCTCGGCATCGGGCTCGCCGCGGCGGGCGACTGGACCGGGCTGCTCTGGGGGTTCCTCGGGGCGCTCTGCGCCGGGCTGATCCCGGCCGGGTACATCGAGTGGGAGCGCGGACGCGGCACCTGGGGCGACCGCCATGTCGTGGACCGTACGAAACGGGCCCCGATCTTCTTCGTCATCCTCGGCTCCATCGGGGCGGGTTCGGTGGTGATGGTCCTCGGGAACGCGCCGGGCGGCATCCTCGTCGCGATGCTCGCGCTCTGGGTGATGACGATCGGGCTGCTGGCCGTCAACACGGTGTGGAAGATCTCGGTCGACTCGGCGGTGGCCTCGGCGGTGGTGGCCCTGCTCGCGGTCGTGCACTCCCCGTGGTGGCTGGCCGCGTACACGCTGACGGTCGCCGTCTGCTGGTCGCGGGTGGCCCTCGGCTACCACACGGTCGCGCAGACCGTGGCGGGTGCGGCGCTGGGGGCGGCGACGACGGTGGCGTACGCGTTCGGCTGAGCCGTCGCCTCCCGTGCGCCTTCGGCTGGGCGTTCCCCTCCCGTACGCGCGGCCGGGCGCCCGGCCTCCCCGTACGCCCCGGCGCGCGGCAGTCCTTACGGTCCCGTGACACGGGTGCGCCGCGCACCGCCCGGCGGTCGCCTCGCCCCTAGCGTGGCCGCCATGCGCGTACTGGTCACCGGCGGAGCCGGGTTCATCGGGTCACATATCGTCGCCGCACTCGCCGCGGCCGGGCACGAGAGCGTGGTGCTGGACGCCCTGCTCCCCTCGGCCCACCCCGGCGCCACGGTCCCCGAGATCCCCGGGGCCCGGCTGGTCGTCGGGGATGTCCGGGACCGGGAGGCGGTGGCGGGGGCGCTCGCCGGGGTCGACGCGGTCTGCCACCAGGCGGCGATGGTGGGCCTGGGCAAGGACTTCGCGGACGCGCCGCTGTACGTGGGGTGCAACGACCTGGGTACGGCGGTGCTGCTGGCCGAGATGGCCGCCGCCGGGGTGCGGGACCTGGTGCTGGCCGGGTCGATGGTGGTCTACGGCGAGGGCCGCTACGACTGCCCGCACCACGGCACGGTCCGGCCCGGCCCGCGCCCGGAGGCCGGGCTGCGGGCGGGGAGCTTCGAGCCCCACTGCCCGGACTGCGGTACGGAGTTGGTGCCGGGCCTGGTCTCCGAGGACGCGCCCGCCGACCCGCGCAACGTGTACGCCGCCACCAAGCTCGCCCAGGAACACCTGGCCGCCGCGTGGGCCCGGGCGACGGGGGGCCGGGCGGTGTCCCTGCGCTACCACAACGTGTACGGGCCGGGGATGCCGCGCGACACCCCGTACGCCGGGGTCGCCTCGTTCTTCCGCTCGGCCCTGGCGCGCGGCGAGGCGCCCCGGGTCTACGAGGACGGGCGCCAGCGCCGCGACTTCGTCCACGTCCGCGATGTCGCGGCGGCCAACGCGGTGGCCCTGGAGGCGGTACGGGAGCGCCGGGCCGCTTCGTTCACCGCGTACAACTGCGGCAGCGGCGAGCCGCACACGATCGGCGAGATGGCCACGGCATTGGCGGCCGCGCACGGCGGGCCGGAGCCGGTGGTGACCGGGGAGTACCGTCTCGGCGACGTACGCCATGTCACGGCGGACTCGCTGCGGCTGCGCGAGGAGCTGGGGTGGCGGCCGGGGGTCGGCTTCGCGGCGGGGATGGCGGAGTTCGCGCGGGCCGGGCTGCGGGGGGCCGAAGCCTCTCGGATCGCGGCGGCGCCCCAGCCCGTGGGGGCTGAGGCGCCGTAGGAACAGGCCGGGTGAGCCTGGGTCAGCGCGGGCTCACACCCCGGCGCACTGCCCCGTGCGCGGGCCGTGGACCTCGTTGGCCCGGCCCGTGGTGTCCGGTGCCGGAAGGTTGCCGGAGCACGCCACGGGACCGGTGACCTTGTTGGCGGCGAGCAGGACGCCCCCGGTGTTGCCGGTCAGGACGACGGCCCCGGTAACCGCGTTGGCGGTGCAGCCCGGGCCGCCCAGCCGGACGGGTCCGGTCGTACGGCTGATGGCCAGCGGCCCGGTGACGCCCGACCCGCACACGTGGACCGCGGCGGCGCGGTCGGACTGGAGCGGGCCCTGAAGCGTGGAGCCGGTCAGCACGAGGGCGGCGCCGGCGCGGACGGTGACCGGGCCGCGCAGGGCGGCGCGGTCGACGCAGGTGACGCCGCTCGTGACGGTGAGCGGGCCGTTGCGCACGCCGGTGATCTTCGTGGTGCAGGCGGGGGCGCGCAGCACCCGGGACTTGTAGTCGAGGGCCTCGGCGAGCTTGCCCGGCTTGGCGTCCGTCAGGGGCTTGCTCAGCTTGGCGAACTCCCCGCCCGTCTCCTTCTTGCCGCCGTTCCACTCCGCGATCCGGCCCAGCTGGGCGGCGGTCCTCCCGTCGTCGACGACCGCGTCCGGGGCGAGCGCGGCCATGGACTTCGAGGCGCTCTTGACCAGGTCGAGGTACGGGCCGGGGGAGGTCAGGTCGTACGCGGCCGTGTCGTGCTCCCCGCGCAGCCAGGAGCCCCACGAGAACTCCAGGAACTCGGTCGCCCCGTCCGGGACTTCGTAACCGATGTCGCGCGTGAAGTAGACGAGGCTGCGGTACGGGTCGTCGCGGAAGTTGGTGACCCCCAGCCGGTCCGGCAGCTGGTCCACGGCCAGCGGCTTGTTGTTCTCGTCGCGCAGCCAGACCTTCTTCTCGGCGGTCATGCGCTGCCAGAAGGCGGTGGTGGAGAGGGAGCTGAAGTTGTCGGTGACGCGGAGGCGGATCGGCAGCCGGGCGGAGCCGTCGGGGCCCTCCAGGAAGGACGTCAGGGTGTGGTGCCCGTCGGTGAGGTAGAGCTTCCCGCCGGGGCCGATGACGGCCGTCTTCATCGGTGCGACGGACTTCTCGGTCTCCTGGCCGAGCGGCACGGTGCAGGTGAAGCTCGCCGGGTCGTCCAGCCGGGCGCCGGGGCTCACCGAGGCGGCCTCGCCCTGGCCGTTGGTCTCGCACCAGTCGTCGAAGCGCTTGTTGAAGCCGCCCGCCGCCTCGTCCCGGTCGCCGCCGTACCGGCCGAGCTTGTAGAAGACCTGGTCGAAGCCGAGTACGGCCTGGGTCGGGTGGAGTTCGCCGAGGGTGACGTCGATCAGATCGCCCGGCTGGGCGCAGGCGCGCGGCAGCGGCCCGCTCCCGGCGCACGCCCCCGCACCGCCCGCGCCCCCGGCGCTACCGGGGCTCGCCGCGACCGCCCCGGTGGAGGCGCCGACGACGACCGTGCCCGCCGCCAGCACTCCGGCCAGCAGCCGGGCCCCGCGCCGGGGCAGGCCGGTACTCGCTCTGTTCATGACGTCCTCTCCCCACACCCGTACGCGTTCTTCGCTGGAAAGATCGCAAGGCGCGGCGACGCCCGTACGGACGGGGCATGAACGGGTGATGACGCTGTCATGCCACGGCGGGACCGGGGGCCGGACCGGACCGACCGGACCAGGCCGAGCGCCCGACCCTCACACCGCCGGGAGCGTGACCGAGAAGCAGCAGCCGCCCTGGACGTTGCGGACCTCGGCGCGCCCGGCGTGCGCCTCCACGATGCCGCGCACGATGGCCAGGCCCAGGCCCGCGCCGGCCGGGGGCGTACGGGCGTGGCTGCCGCGCCAGCCGGTGTCGAAGACGCGGGGCAGGTCCTCCTCCGGGATGCCGCCGCAGCCGTCGGTCACCGACAGCACGACCCCGCCGTCCGAACGGTGCGCAGACAGGGCCACCGTGCCGTCGGCCGGGGTGCGGCGGATGGCGTTGATCAGAAGATTGCCCAGCACCCGGCTCATCTCCTTGCCGTCCACCTCCACCGGCACCGCCTCGATCCGGTCGCCCACCAGTCGCACCCCGCGTTCGCGCGCCAGCGGTCCGGCCCCGGCCAGTGCGTCGTCGACCAGGTCGTAGAGGGAGATCCGGGCCGGGGCGAGGGTGAGGGAGCCGGCGTGGATGCGGGAGAGTTCGAAGAGGTCCCCGACCATGCCGTTCATGCGCTCCACCTCGGTCCGTATCTGCCGCAGATAGCGCCCTGAGTCGGGGGCCATGCCGTCCTCCAGCGCCTCGGCCATCGCCCGCAGCCCCGCCAGCGGCGTGCGCAGATCGTGCGAGATCCAGGCGACGAGTTCGCGCCGCGAGCTCTCCAGGGCCCGCTCGCGCTCCCGTGAGCTGTCCAGCTTGGCGCTGGTGGCGGCCAGCTCGCGGGTGAGCGCGGCCAGTTCGGCGGTTGGCTGCCCCGCAGGCGCCGCGAAGGTGCCGCCTTCGCCGAACGACCTTGCGGCCAGGGTCAGTTCACGGCTGCGGGCGGCGACCCAGCGGCCCAGGAGTACGGCGGTGGCGAGGGAGACCACGGCGGCCATGGCGACGACGGTCGTGACGACGTACAGGTCGTGCGAGGACAGGAACATCGCCCAGGCGACCGTCAGCGTCCCGGCGAGCATCGCGGTGACGGCCACCCCGGCGACGACGGTCACCGAGACGACCAGCGAGCGGTGCCGCAGGAGGCGCAGGACGAGCGCGCCAAGCAGCCCGGCGGCAGCCGCACCGAGAAAGGCGAACAGCGCGATGAGGAAGAGGTCACGCACGGCCTGCTCCCTCCGTACGGCCGGTGGCCTCCGCGACCGCCGTGGCGGCCGTGACCGCCGCCGCCTCCGTGGCGTCCGCGACCTCGGTGGCCTCCGTGACCGCCGCGTCCTCCGCGACCTCGGTGGCCTCCGTGACCCCCGCGTCCTCCGCGACCTCGGTGGCCGCCCCGTCGCCCGGGAGGTCCAGCCGGTACCCCACCCCCCACACCGTGCGGATCAACCGGGGCCGAGCCGGGTCCTGTTCGACCTTGCCGCGCAGCCTGCGGATGTGGACGGTCACCGTGGACAGGTCGCCGAAGTCCCAGCCCCACACCTCCCGCATCAGCTCCTCCCGGCCGAACGCCCGGCCAGGATGCCGGAGAAGGAAGGCGAGCAGGTCGAACTCCCGCAGTGTCAGGGCGAGTCCCACGCCGTCGCGGGACGCGCTGCGGGCCACCGGGTCCAGCCGCAGCCCGGCGCCCGACAGCGGCCGGGCCCCCTCGGCGGCGGGCGCTCCGGCCCCGGCGCGGCGCAGCACGGACTCGACCCGGAGCACCAGTTCGCGCGGGCTGAACGGCTTGGTGACGTAGTCGTCGGCCCCGGTCTCCAGGCCGAGGATGCGGTCCTCCTCGTCCCCGCGCGCGGTCAGCATGATGACCGGCACCGGCCCGTGCGCGCGCATCCGGCGGCACACCTCGAACCCGTCCATGGCGGGCAGCATCAGGTCCAGGACGACGAGGTCGGGCCGGGCCGCCGCGAACCGTTCCAGGGCGGCCGGCCCGTCCCCCGCCCGCTCGACGGCGAACCCGGCGCGGTGCAGATAGCCGACGACGACCTCGGCCACGGTCGGGTCGTCGTCCACGACGAGGACCCGGCCCCGCGCGGCGGCGGGAGCGAGGGCGTGCGGCGGGGCGAGCGGGGTGTTCTCCATGCCGTCCACCTTCGCACCGCGCTCCGGCGCGCCGCAGAGCCGTGCGCCGCCATCCGGCCGACGTCCATGTTTCGTAAGAACCTGAAGACCGGAATGTCGGAGTTGTCTCCGTAGGGTGAGGCGGGTGACCGATTCCTCTGCCGCCCTTCCCGATGCCACCGTCCCGCCCACCGCTTCCCGGAGAGCCGTCCCGAGGGCCGACATCGTCCTGCCCTGCCTGGACGAGGCGGCCGCCCTGCCCTGGGTGCTCGACCGGATTCCCGACGGCTGGCGCGCGATCGTCGTCGACAACGGGTCGACCGATGGTTCGGCCGAGCTCGCCCGTTCCCTCGGCGCGCACGTCGTCACGGAGGAGCGGCGCGGGTTCGGCGCGGCCTGCCATGCCGGACTGCTGGCCGCCGAGGCCGAGTTCGTCTGCTTCTGCGACTGCGACGGCTCGCTGGACCCCGCGTTGCTGGCCGGGTTCGTCCGGCGGATCGCGGACGGCGAGTGCGATCTGCTGCTGGGCCGCCGCCGCCCGGAGAGCCGGGGCGCCTGGCCGCCGCACGCGCGCGCGGGCAACCTGGCGCTCGCCCGCATGCTCCGCCGCCGTACGGGGCTGCGCCTGCACGACCTCGGCCCGCTGCGGGCGGCCCGCCGCGCCGACCTGCTGTCCCTGGACCTCACCGACCGGCGCAGCGGCTACCCGCTCCAGATGGTGGTCCGGGCCTCGGACGCCGGGCTGCGGGTCGCCGAGACCGATGTCCCGTACCGGCCGCGTACGGGAAAGTCGAAGGTGACCGGTACCTGGCGCGGCACCTGGCACGCGGTACGCGACATGCGCGGCGTCCTGCGCGAGCCACCGGCGGACCGGGCGCATGCGCCGGCGCCCGCCCCGAGCGGAACGGGGGCCGCCCGATGAGCGCGTACGGACCCACCGGCACCACCCCGTACGGACCCGACGAGCCCACGGAGCTGCTGGTCATCGCGAAGGAGCCGGTGCCCGGCCGGGTCAAGACCCGGCTCTGTCCGCCCTTCTCCCCCGCCGAGGCCGCCGAGCTGGCCGCCGCCGCGCTCGCGGACACCCTGGAGACCGTGCTCGCCCTCCCCGCCCGGCGGCGCGTCCTGGTCCTCGAAGGGCGGCCGGGCCCCTGGGTGCCGCCGGGCGTCGAGGTGGTCCCGCAGAGCGCGGGCGGGCTGGACGAGCGGCTCGCGGCGGCCTTCGGGAGGTGTACCGGGCCGGCCCTCCTGGTCGGCATGGACACCCCGCAGATCACCCCGGCCCTGCTCGCCCCGGCCCTCGTCCCGGACGCCTGGGAGGGCTGCGACGCCTGGTTCGGCCCCGCCGAAGACGGCGGCTTCTGGGCGCTGGGCCTCGCGCAACCCGATCCCGCCCTGCTCCGGGGGGTGCCCATGTCCGTCCCGGAGACCGGTGCGGTGCAGCGGCGCCGGCTGGTGGAGGCCGGCCTCGCGGTACGGGACCTGCCGGTCCTCCTCGACGTCGACACCGCGTCCGACGCGCACCGGGTGGCGGCCGACGCCCCCGGCGGCCGGTTCGCCGCGGTGCTCGGCCGGCTGACCGGGGCGGGGGCGGGAGTGCGATGAGCACGATGCTGCCACCGTCGTCATCCGGAACGTCGTCGTCCCGGACCGCCACGCAGAAGACCCGGGAGACCGCCGACGCCCTTGAGGCCGACCGGCCCACCGGACCCCGCGCCAGGGCCGACGCCCGCTCCGGCGCCGAAGCCCGTACCGCCCCCTGGGGCACCGACCCGTACGCCAACGCCCTGCGCAACGGACGCGGCCCGCTCTTCCTCCGCCGCAGCGACGGCTGGCTGCTGCCCCTGGAGGTCGAGCGCTGGTGCTCCGACGCGGGCGCCGCCGACCTCTCCGCGCTGCACCGGTGCGAGGGCCCGGTGCTGGACATCGGCTGCGGCCCCGGGCGGCTGGTCGCGGAGCTGACCGCGCTGGGCCACCGGGCGCTCGGCATCGACGTCAGTGAGGCGGCCGTCGCCCGGACCCGGCGCATCGGCGGCTCCGCCCTGCTCCGCAGCGTTTTCGATCCGCTCCCCGGGGAGGGCCGTTGGGGCACCCTGCTCCTCGTCGACGGCAACATCGGCATCGGCGGCGACCCCGCTGCCCTGCTGGACCGCGCGGCCGACCTCCTCTCCACCGGCGGGCTGCTCATCGCGGAGACGTCACCGCTCGACATCGACGAACGCGTCCAGGTCCGCCTGGACGACGGCCGGCGCGCGCCCGCGGAGAAGGCCGGCCCGGCGGACCGGCCGTTCCCCTGGGCGCGGATCGGCACGCCGGCGCTGCTGCGGTACGCCGGCGCGTGCGGCTGGCGTCCGGCCGATCAGTGGAGCGCGGAGGGGCGGTCCTTCGTCGCGCTGCGCCGCCCGCGCCCCCGGCCGGCCGTACGGGAGCGGAGCGCGCGGACCAGCAGCCAGAACGCGGAGAGCGCGAACAGCGCGCCGGTGATCAGCAGCCAGTTGGAAAGGTAGAGGTCCGGGGAGGTGCCGGAGGCGGCCACGTACCGCCGCTCGGTCCGCCGCGTGATCAACGGGAACCAGATCAGCAGGAGCAGCCCGGAGAGGAACACCGGTACGCGGACGAAGTTGACCAGGTCCCGCCGTGGCCCGAGCGCCGCGCGCAGGGCCCGGTCGGCCCCCGCGTACACCGGGAGCAGCACCAGATCGTGCAGCACCGCCGATCCGGCGAACCAGAGCAGGACGCCGAGGGTGTCGCCGTCCAGCAGGCGTACGCCCGCGTATCCGGCCAAGCAGAAGGTGGCCGCCAGCAGAAGCAGGTGCAGGGGGCCCTCGCCGTACCACCGGCGTACGAGGCGGCGTACGGAGAGACGCGGGCGGCGGGGTGCGGTCGGCGTGGACATCACAGTTCTCCGAACGTCAGGGTCTCGACCCACTTGGTGTTCAGCACCCCGGGCGCGGCGGGCACGATGATCCGGGCCGGGTAGCCGTGGTCGGGCGACAGCGGCGCGCCGTTGACCTCCAACGCCAGCAGCGAGCGCCCGTCGCGGACCTGGTTGCCCCGGAGCGCGGCCTTGCGGAACGAGCCGCTGCGCTGCAACGACTCCACGAACAGGTCCGGCGGGCTGTCCGGGTACCCGGCGAGCGCCGCCAGGTCCGACAGCCGCACCCCGCGCCAGAGCTGGTCCGAGGTCGACCAGCCCTCCACACAGGCGATCGGGAGCGCCGCGGTGTGCTGCTCCATCGCCAGCAGTTCGGTCCGGGAGAAGCGGAGTTCGCCGACCGGCCCCCGTACCGTCAGCCGCCAGCGCTCGCCGGTGTCGGCGGGGGTGATCCGGACGGCGGCGGCCGTCTTGTTGACCTGGAAGGCGTTCGGGCCCGGCCCCTGGTCCGTACCGCCGCGCGGGGTGAGGAGCGCGATGCGGCGCAGCGGTCCGTCGAAGCTGCGCCCGGCCGAGGTGATCAGCAGGAGCAGGGACCCGGCCCCGACCATGACGAGGGCGCCGCGCCGGGAGAGGGTGGCGGGCAGCGGGTCGGGGGCGGCGAGGGTGTCCGGCTCGCCGCGCCGGATGCCGCCGCTCCGCAACACCCGTACGGCCTGCGGCAGCTTCAGCGCCACATGGGTGACGAACCCGGCGAGGAAGACCCAGGCCCCGTAGAAGTGCAGGGTGTAGAAGGAGCCCGGGAAGAGGTAGTCCAGCTGGATGTTGAGCAGCCCGGTGAGGAACTGGAACAGCGCCCCGCCCACGAGGAGCAGCACCGAGAGCCGCTCCAGCGCGTGCCCCACCGACCGGGCGGGCGGCAGCGCGAACAGCCGCGGGACCACCGACCAGAGCTTCGCCAGCAGCACGGGTACGAGCACGATGCCGACGGTGACGTGCAGAGCCTGGGTCAGCCGGTAGAGCCAGTGCGGTCCGGTCGGCCAGGCGAACAGGTAGAAGCCGAGCCACCCCTTGGCCGGGGTCTTGTCGTTGACCGGGTCCAGGTCCGGGTTGTACGCGGCGTACGAGAGCAGGCCGGTGACGAACACCAGGGTGAGCCCCACGAGCAGCACGACACCGAGCACGGCGGTGAAGCGTGCCCCGCGCACCGGGCTGCGCCAGAAGCCGGGATCGGCAGGCGTACGGAGGGCGGCGAGGCGGGCGGGAAGACGGTCGGTGAGACGGGCGGGGAGGGTGGGGATCCGGCGGCGTTCGGGCATGGGCCCGACGCTAGGCCGAGGACCCCGTGCGAAGGCGGCTGCGACTCCTGACGAAATTCTGACGTCGGGGCCCGCCGGACCTGGATGGCGGCCTGCCACCGGACGTGCGCCGGACCTGGACGCCCGCCACCGGGCGGGCGCGGAAACTGGATGGCGGCCTGCGGCCCGTGCGCGCACCGGGCGCGCGTGCCGGATCTGACGGTTCGGTGACGCGGCCCCGCCGTACCGCCGGAACTCGCCCCGGGGTGCATAGCGTGCCAGCGTGAAGACCGAACGTACCCCCCGTACGGAAACCGCCGAGGGAACGAGGCCGGGCTCCCCGGACACCCCGGACGCCCCGGACCCGCGGACGACCGACCCCGCCCCTGTCCCCGGGCACGCCGACCACCGCCCCGCCCACCGACGCGACCTGATCGCCGCCGCCCTCGCGGTCCTGCTCGTCACCGCCGCCATCCTCATCGGCCGGTACGTGCAGAACCGGACCGGCACCCTCCAGGTCCAGTGGCCGCCCCTCCTGGCCTCCTGGGACCCCCACCTCGGCCCCGGCACCCCGGCCGCGCTGACGATGGCCGTGCTGGTGATCGCGTACGGGCCGCCGCTCGCCGCCCGGCTGCCGTGGCGCGGGCTCCTCGCGGCGGCCTGGGCCGGGTCGACGGCCTGGGTCTTCTCGATGGCGCTGATCGACGGCTGGTACCGGGGCGTGGAGCGGCGCCTCACCACCAAGCACGAGTACCTGCGGGTCATCGACCGCTTCGACGACATCCCCGCCACCCTGCGCGGCTTCACCGACCACATCGTGATCGGCGAGCCCGGCAACTGGCCCGCCCATGTCGCCGGCCACCCGCCGGGCGCGACGCTGACCTTCGTCTGGCTGGACCGGATCGGGCTCGGCGGCGGGGCGTGGGCCGCCGTCTGGTGTGTCGTCGTGGGGAGTTCGGCGGTGCTGGCCGCCCTGATCACCGTGCGCGTGCTGGCCGGTGAGCGCCTGGCCCGGCGGGCGGCGCCCTTCCTGGTCCTCGCCCCGGCGGCCGTGTGGGCGGGCGTCTCGGCCGACGGTTACTTCGCCGCCGTCGCCGCCTGGTCGGTGGCGCTGCTCGCGCTGGCGGCGACGCGCCGGGTCCGCTTCCCGGGCTCGGCGGCGGTGGGCGGGGGCCTGCTGTTCGGGTGGACCTACTACCTCAGTTACGGGCTGGGGCTGATGGCGGCGGTCCTGCTCGCGGTCCTGGTGCTCGCGCGGACGGCCCGCCCGGTGGTCCCGTTCCTGCTGGGCGCGCTGGTGGTCCCGGCCGCCTTCACGCTCGCCGGGTTCAACTGGTGGACCGCGTACCACCTGCTGGTGGAGCGCTACTACCAGGGCGCGGGGGGCGTGCGCCCGTACGCGTACTGGGTCTGGGCCAACCTCGCCTGCGCCGTCCTCGCGGCGGGCCTGGCGGCGGTCGCCGGAGTACGCCGGAGCGCGTCGTACGCCCCCGGGGCCGTACGCGAGCTCCGTACGGGCACAGGGGCTCCCGCCCAGCGGCTCGCGCTGCTCGTCCTGGCGGCGCTGGTGGCGCTGCTCGCCGCCGACCTCTCCGGGATGAGCAAGGCGGAGACCGAGCGCATCTGGCAGCCGTTCCTGCTGTGGCTGCTGCCCGCCGCCGCCCTGCTGCCCGCCCGTACCGCACGGTACTGGCTGGTCGCGTCGGTGGTCCCGGCGCTGCTGATCAACCACCTGCTCTGGACGGGATGGTGAACGGGGTGATGAACGGCCGGTCGCCCGGGGCCGGTCCGTTTGCGGGGGCGGGGCGGACCCGGTTACGTGGAACGGGCGACTCCGGAACACCCCGCACCGCACCCCGTGGAGGTACCTCCGATGGCGAAGAAGAACCGTTCCGCACCCGCCAAGGGCCTGCGCGGCAGCAAGGTGGGGCTGGCGCTGAGCCTGGGCAGCAGCGCGCTCGCCGTCATCAGGGCCTCCAAGCAGGTGCGCCGGGCCAAGGGCTCGCACGACAAGCTGAACACCGCCGACGCGGTGGCGGGGATGCTGCCGCTGATCACCTCGGCCGCCCTGGTCCTGCGGCAGCTGCGCGGCCGGCGCCAGGAGAACCCGGAAACGGCGTGAGGGACCTCGAAGTCCTCGACAGGCATCACCCCGACGGCGTAACGACCGATCACTGAACGGCCCGCGCCCTGGGTACGTCTGTGCCGTGCCGAACCCTGTCGAGGACTTCGAGATCGCCGCGGCCAGCGCCGAGGACATCGTGACGCTGGGCGCCTGGGCCCATGAGGAGGGCTGGAACCCCGGCCTCACCGACGGCGGGGTCTTCTTCCCGACCGACCCCGGCGGATTCCTGATCGGCCGCCTCGGCGGTGCGCCGGTCACCTCCGTCTCCGTCGTGCGGTACGGCCCCGACCACGGCTTCCTGGGCTTCTACCTGACCCGCCCCCACCTGCGCGGCCAGGGCTACGGACTGCGCACCTGGCAGGCCGGGACGGCCCGGCTCGCCGGCCGCAACGTCGGGCTGGACGGGGTGCCGGCCCAGCAGGACAACTACCGCCGCTCGGGCTCCCGTACCTGCTGGAGCAACGCCCGGTACGAGGGCACCCCGCCGCCGGACATCGCACCGCCGCCCGGCACCTCGCTCGTCGACGCCCGGACCGTGCCGTTCGCGCAGCTCGCCGCGTACGACCGGCGGTTCTTCCCGGCACCCCGGGACGGCTTCCTGGCGGCCTGGATCACCGCCCCGGGCCGCACCGCGCTGGCGGCGGTCCGCGACGGGGAGCTCCAGGGCCTCGGGGTGGTGCGCGCCTGCCGGGCCGCCTCCCGGATCGGCCCGCTCTACGCCTCGTCCCCGCAGGTGGCGGCGGCCCTGGTGAGCGCGCTGGCGGCGACGCTGCCGGAGGGGGCGGTGGCCGTCGACGTACCGGACGTCAACCCGGCGGCCGTACGGCTCGCGGGCGAGCTGGGGCTGACGCCGTCGTTCGACACGGCGCGGATGTACACGGGCCCGGAGCCGGTGATCGACCGGGCCGGGTACTACGGCATCACGAGCCTGGAGCTGGGCTGAGCACCCCACTGGCCAGGGTGCTCACGTCCACCCCACTGGCCAGGGTGCTCACGTGGCGTCCGGCCTCCGCAGCACCGGCGGCCCCTCCCGGATCCGGGAGGCCAGCACCGCGATGTCGTCCTCCGCGTCCCCGCCGAACCGGTCCAGCACCTGGTCGAGCAGGTCCTCCAGCGTCCCGGTGCGTGGCAGGGTGAGCGAGGCCAGCCGCCCCACGGACACGTCGATGTCCTCGCCCCGGCGCTCCACCAGACCGTCGGTGTACATGAACAGCACCGTCCCCGGCCCGCACGGCACGGAGGTGGTCCGGTAGCCGCCGAACCCGGTGCCCAGCGGCGGCCCGGACTCCACCGGGACGATGCGCGCCCCGGCCTCCCCCGGGTCGATGAACACCGGCGGCAGATGGCCCGCACTGGCCACCTCGCACACCCCGCCGAACCGGTCCACGACGGCGAGCAGGCAGGTCGCCGCCCGGTCCAGACCCGACCGCTCCACCATCGCGTCGAGCTGCTCCAGGATCAGGTGCGGCGGCAGGTCGTCGCCGGCGAGCAGCCGCAGCAGCGAGCGGTAGTGGCTCATCGCCACGGCCGCCTCCACGCCGTGGCCCATCACGTCGCCCATGGCCTTGAGGTGGCGGCCGTCCCGGAGCGGTACGACGTCGAACCAGTCGCCGCCCACCAGGACGCCCCGCTCGGCCGGCAGGTACCGGGTGGCGATCTCCACGTGCGGGTGGGGGCCGCGGGGCTCGGAGAGCAGGGAGCCCTGGAGCTCCAGGGCGATGCTGTGCTCGCGGTCGTAGCGGCGGGCATGGTCGAGGTCGACGGCGGCCCGGCCCGCGAGTTCCCGGGCGACGAGCACGTCCTGGTCGGTGAAGGCGGGCGAGCCGTCGGCCCGGACCAGGCTGAGCGCGCCGATCTGGCCGCCCCGGGCGGTGAGCGGGACGACGAGCGCCTCGCGCAGGCCGAGGGCCTGGGAGGCGGCGATCCGGTCCGAGGTGAAGGCGGAGCGGCCGCGCTGGTGGTCCTTCCAGTCGTCGAGGACCGGCTCGTTCTCGGCCAGACAGCGGATGACGGCGGAGTCCGCGGCGAAGTCGACGTACTCCCCCGGGTGCCCGAACAGCTGCACCTGCTCGTCCAGCGCCCCATCGCCCCGCAGCGCGGCCCGCCGCAGCCGCAGGACCCCGGGCTCGGCACGGCGTACGGGGTGTCCCACCTCGGGCGGGAAGACGTCGACGGCCGCCACGTCGGCGAAGGCGGGCACGACGAACTCGGCGAGCTCCCGGCAGGTGGTGTCCATGTCGAGCGTGGTGCCGATCCGCACGGCGGCCGTGGAGAGCAGCGCCACATGGCCGCGGGCCTCTTCGAGCTCGGCCCGCTGGCGGGCGATGTCGCTGATCTCGACGACGATCACCATCAGCCCGCAGACGGACCCGCCCGTCTCCAGCCGGTGGTAGGTGGCGCGCCAGAACCGGGGTTCGGCGGAGGACGCGGCCCAGGTCCGGCCGCTGATCGTCTGTTCGCGGGGTTCTCCGTCGCGCAGGACGCCGCGCAGGACGGCGGCCTGACCGCGGAGTTCGGGGAGCACCTCGGAGAAGGTGTGGCCGATGTGGGCGCCGGCGCGGAGGCCGTTGAGCCGTTCGAGCGCGGGGTTGACGTAGGTGTAGCGGAGGTTCGCGTCGAGTACGGCGACTCCGGCGGGGTTGCCGTCGAGCAGGGCGGCCACGGTCGTGGGGTCGAAGGACGACGGCATTCCGTCGCCGCACGCTTCGGCTTCGGCCTGCAAGGGGGTCTCCTCCGCCGTCGATCGGCCTCCGGACCTCCATCGTGGGCGGCGGCCCCCGGCACCGCATCCGCAGCGCCGCCGGGTGCGTACGTGCGCACGGGCGATCCAGCCCCGGGACCGGGTCAGGAACTCGGCAGGAGCCCGGCCGGTCCCCGCTCGGCGCGCAGCCGGTCGAGATCGAGGGTGCCCTCCGTGGGCTCGGCGGTCGGCGGCAGGCCGAGGGCGGTGGTGACGGGCTCCGGGAGACTGCCGGTTCCCAGCAACCCGGTGACCAGGGTGGTGGTGAGCCGGTGCCAGGCGGGGGCGCGGCGGATCATCGCGTGGTCGCCGCCCCGGACGGTGACCATGCAGGTACGGGCGCCGGCCCGGCGGGCCCGTGCGGTGAGGGACTGGGTGGCCTGGGGGCTGGTGATCCGGTCCCGGCTGCTGTGGACGAGGACGACGTCGCGGCCCGCGAGCTGGGTCACGGGGTCGCCGGGCGGGCACCAGGGGGCGAGGCCTACGACGCCGCGTACGAGGGGGTGCCCGGCGGCGCGCAGGGCGGCCCGGGCGCCCATGGAGTGGCCGAGGAGGATCACCGCCACGTCGTCCCCGGCCTCCTCGCCGAGGGCGTCGAGCGCGGCCAGGGCGTCACGGAGGGCGTCGGCGCGGGGGCCGTTCCACCCCCGGTGGGCGTACCGCACCTGCCGTACGAGGACCTCCGTGCCGTCCTCGGGGGCGCGGGTGGCCCGGCGCAGGGCGCGGACGAAGGGGCGCATGCGGACGCCGGGCAGGTTGAGCGGGCCCCAGGGCGGCGGCTCGGTTCCCTTCTCATGGCCCCCGTGCAGGACGAGAACCGCTGCTGACGGCGGCCGTCGGTCCACGCGTACCTCCAGATCCGGGTGCGGGCGCCGATGCCCCCGCTCCCTCCGTATTCGGTGCGGACCCGGTTCCGGATTGGGCCGAACGTGTCAACGGGCGGAAAGTGCCGTTCACTGTACGGGCACGCCCCCATCCATGTACGTACCACGAACGCATAAGAAGGAGTCGTCATGGCGGCAGGACCTCCCCTCGGCACCCCGGCACCGGACTTCACGCTCCCCGGCGGTGTCCTGTCCGGTCCGTCCGTGCCCGGGGACACCTTCGAACGCGGCGACTACACCCTCTCCGCCGCCCGCGGCCGGGCCCTGGTGCTGGCCTTCTACCCCGGGGACAACACGAGCGTCTGCACGAAGCAGCTCTGCTCGTACTCCTCGGGCATGGAGACCTTCGAGGGGCTCGACGCGGAGGTCTGGGGAATCAGTCCACAGGGTGTGGACAGCCACGAGTCGTTCGCCCGGACCTACGGGCTCCGCATGCCGCTGCTGGCGGACGAGGGCCGCGAGATCGCCAAGGCGTACGGGGTCGCCGCCCCCGGCATCGGCGTACGGCGGGCGGTCTTCCTCATCGGCCCGGACGGCGTCCTGCGTTGGAAGCACGTCGCGTTGCTGGGCGCCACCTTCCAGTCACTTTCCACCCTGGCGGATCAGTTGTCCGGCATCAAAACCGCGTAAAGATTGCCGGGATCCGGCAGTGACCCGAACCGCCCCCCTATGGGACCATCCAGCCAGTTCGACGGAAATATCTCGGGGGAAGTCGAAGAACAGGGAGTGATCAGGTGACCTTCTTTCTCGGTCTCGGCATTGCGGGAATCGTCCTGCTGGCCCTTTCCCTCATCTTCGGCGGCGTCCTCGAAGGGATGCTCGACGGCGTGCTCGACGGGCTCTTCGACGGACTGCTCTCGCTCCCGGTGATCGCCGGCTCCATCTCGATGCTCGGCTTCGGCGGGGCGATCGTGCTCGGCACCACGGGTGCCGGGCCGCTCGTGGCCACCGTCGCCGGCGTCGCGGCCGGTCTGGTCGCGGGCTGGCTGACCTGGAAGTTCAGCAAGGCCCTGATGCGGGACCAGACCTCCTCCACGCCGCGCGGCGGCGACCTCGTCGGCACGTCCGGGACGGTCGTGACGGCCATCCCGGCCGACGGCTACGGCGAGGTGATGCTGCGGCTGGCGGGCCAGCCCGTCAAGTACGCGGCCAAGTCCCCGACGCCGGTCGTCCGGGGCACGGAGATCTGGGTGGAGGCGGAGCTGTCGACGACGTCGGTGGCCGTCCGCCCGGTAGAGCGCTGACCACGCGACCGGGCACCGCACTCCACCCACCGCGACCTGAACACCACCACCGCATGACCCACCCACCAACCAACCCACACCCCACCAGCACCTGGCACCACAACAATCTGCCGTCCCCCACCCGGGAGGCAGGGGGGACACCTTCATGAGTCCAGTAGCTCTCGCCGTCATCGGCATCGTCGTACTTCTCGTCCTGCTCGGCCTGGTCGTCATCACGCGGTACAAGGTCGCCGGGCCCAGCGAGGCCTTCATCATCACCGGCCGCCGCGGCAAGAAGTCGACCGATCCGGTCACCGGCCTCGTCAGCGTCGACAACAGCGGCCAGAAGGTCGTCGTCGGTGGCGGCGTCTTCGTCGTGCCGTTCGTCCAGCAGAAGTTCACGCTGGACCTCTCCAGCCGGCACATCCCGATCGCCGTCCGCGGCGCGGTCACCCTGCGCGGCGTGAAGTCGAACCTCGAAGGCGTCGCGATCGTCAAGGTCGGGGGTGGCGAGGACGCGATCCGCGCCGCCGCCCAGCGCTTCCTCCAGCAGCAGGACGGCATCGTCGGCTTCACCCAGGAGGTGCTCTCCGGAGCGCTCCGCGCGATCGTCGGCCGCATGTCGGTCGAGGACATCATCCGCGACCGGGCCGCGTTCGCCGGGCAGGTCGCGGAGGAGGCCGAGACCAGCCTCTCCGGCCAGGGCCTGATCCTGGACGCCTTCCAGATCCAGGACATCACCACCGAGGGCTCCTACCTGGAGGACCTCGGCCGTCCGGAGGCCGCCCGCGCCAAGCAGGAGGCGGACATCGCCGAGGCGATCGCCAAGCGCGCCTCGGAGCAGGCCCGGCTGAAGGCGGCCGAGGAGATCGCCATCGCCGAGCGGACGTACTACCTGAAGCAGGCCGAGATCAAGGCCGAGACCGAGGCGGCGGCCGCCAAGGCCAACGCAGCCGGTCCGCTCGCCGAGGCTGCCCGCCAGCAGGAAGTGCTCCAGGAGCAGGAGAAGGTGGCCGAGCGCCAGGCTGCCCTGACCGACCGCGAGCTGGACACCAAGGTCCGTAAGCCCGCCGACGCCGCCCGCTACCAGGCCGAGCAGGAGGCGGAGGCCCGCCGCATCGCCCAGGTCAAGGAGGCCGAGGCGGACGCGGAGCGCTCGCGCCTGACCGGTCAGGGTGAGAAGCTCCACCGTTCGGCGCTGGCCGACGCGGTGCGCATCGAGGGTGAGGCCGAGGCCGCGTCGATCGCCGCGAAGGGTGCGGCGGAGGCGGAGGCCATGCAGAAGAAGGCCGACGCGTTCGCGCAGTACGGCGACGCGGCCGTCCTCCAGATGCTGGTCGAGGTCCTCCCGGACGTGGTCGCGAAGGCCTCGGAGCCGCTGAGCGCCATCGACAAGCTGACGGTCATCTCGACGGACGGCGCCAGCCAGCTGGCCCGCACGGTCACCGACAACGTCGCCCAGGGCGTGGAGCTGCTCAGCTCCACGACGGGCGTGGACGTCGCCCAGCTGCTCCAGAACCTCAAGAACCGCACGGGCGCCCCGGCTTCGCCGTCCGACACGTCAGCTCCCGCCCCTCGGAAGAGCGAGCAGGACAAGGCCGCCGACAAGGACCAGATCCAGATCACGGACTGACGCTTTACGGACTGACGCCTTCACGCATCAGCTCCGCCCCCTGTGCCCGGCGACGTACATCCGTTACGCAGCCGGGCACAGGCGTGTCCGCCCTGTCACCCCCCGAGACGGAAATCGGCCAAGTGCGCGCAGGGGCCTACTGCTCGTCGACACCCTCAGCTACGGCCCCGGCAGCGGCGAGCCGTGACCGCCACCCGTCCGGATCCCGCCCGGCCTCCACGGCCTTGGCGGCATCCTCAGCAAGATCAACACCCAGATCGGCGGCGCGCCGCTCGGCCCACCGCGCCCAAGCGGCGGCCTGCTGGCAGTCGGGGCACAGGGTCGCCCCGCCGTAAGCCCGGAAGACATGCTCGTTGCCGGGCCCCTCACAGGTCACGAGAGGCGCAACACGCGGAGGAGTGGGAGGCACATCAGGTAGGGCAGGAGGCGCTGGATCAGACACGGAGGCGGGCTCGGGCGCCGGCTCAGGCGCGGGCGCTTCGGGCATCTTCTGCACGAGCCGATGCCGCAGGAACCCGACAGCGGACCGCACCCGCCCCGTCGGCAGCCCACTGCTCAGCACCTCCCGAAGCTCCACCCCGGACACTCCACGCCGCAACCACTCCACAGCCAGGGCCACCAGCGAACGCGCCTCGGCGACACCGAGCCGCAGATCACGGCGACACTCCTGGAGAGACAGCAACACCCGCTCCACCTGGGCCTCTTCAGGCGAAAGCTCATCCAACGCAGCTTCGCTGTCAGCAGCTTGGGTGGGTGGGCGGAAAGAGCTCTCCCCCAGTTCTTCGTCTACCGGTAGTTGATGACCGACGCTCCGAGCCCTCGGCTGACCGACGGTCGAAACCTGCGCACTCGGAGCCGCTTCAGTTCCCCCACCGACCTCGCCACCACCACCCACACCGGCTTCTCGCCACACTGCACGAGCATCGGCATTGCTCAACGGCACATTGGAGAAGAGCTGATGGGTAGCCCACAACCCGCGCGCCCCGGGCGCTTTCCGCTCATGCACGAACCCGTTCACGACCAACTGCTCCTTGGCCGTCTGGTACCGCCGCCCCTTGATGCCAACCTCACGAGCATGCTCGGAGAGAGCCCGGTCGACTTGCCCTTCGGGCAACCCCTGAACGTAAGAGATCAAGACCTTCGCGTCACTGTTCAGACGCGGATGACGCATGACGTCGTGAGAGACCTTCGTGTAGCGCCGAACAGGCGCGATAGCATGCCAAAGCATCCCGGTGGACCTTCTGCTTCCACTAGTTGGGTGAAGGCCCTCGGCTAGGTGCTGTAACACCACCGGGGGCCGCCCCATGCGTACGCACAGAGCGTGATGACACGATCACCGTACAGCAGCTCAGGCAGCGTCGACGCCCAAACCGCCCCGAGACGCCCCCAAGTCCCCCTAGAGAGCCACAAGATCACCCCCCACAGACCTGTCTGTTGAACGGTCAATTTGACGAAATCTCGACGGCGCCCCCCACCCCGGCTGAGACGCTGGTCTCCATGACCACGCCACTGACCGCCCACCAACGCCTTTCGGAGCTCCACCGCTACGCGGCCGTAAGCGGCGAGGACTTCACGCACCAGAACCTGGCGTCAACCCGAACGAACCAACTCCGCTTCGCGCGCTGCTCGTTCGCTGGGGCAGACCTGCGCCACGCAACCCTCGAAGGCTGCTGGTTCAAGTTCTGCGACTTCACCGGCGCCGACCTACGCGGAGCCTCCCTACGCGGCGCGGTCCTGGCCGGCTGCAATCTCCGCGACGCCGACCTACGCGACACCGACCTGACGGGCGCCAGACTGAGCAGCGTCAACACAGGCATCCCCCGCCTGGGCCCCACAGACATCACAGGCGCCCGCTTCGAGGGAACAACCCTGCGCAACGTCCAAGCAGACGCGGTGGTCGGCTGGCCCCCGGAGCCGGTACGCAGCGAGCCCGCCTGAGGCCCCCCTCGAACCTGAACGATGAAGTGCGGTCCCAACCGACGCGCCCTGGAGACCCGAAGGGCTTCCAGCCCTCAAGCCCTCGGCGTGGATGGCCACGGTCTATGGAAGCCGTACTCGACCACCGTTGTCCGCTCTGCTGGGCACGAGGGTAGTGGTGCGGTGGACCCTGACAGGTGGTGTGCTCGGGGTGGGCCAGCGCGTCAGAGAGAGATGATGCGGACCTGGTTGCCGCAGAGTTTGGTCATGTCGTCGTTGTCGTAGGTCAGGAGGGCGACGGGTTTCGGCTGGCGCAGGGCGACCTCGGCGACCGTGGCGTCGATGGCGTACTTGTGCCCGTGCAGTCCGGCACCTTTGAGCAGTTCCGCTGCCGCTTTCGCCGCCTGTTCGGTGACGGGCTCCACCTTGACGCGGGACAGAGCCCAGTTAAGGCGCGGCATGTTGGTACGGGAATGGCTGACTTCCACGATGGTGTTGGCCCCGATGACCAGGTCAGCTCCCATGTCGTGGAAGACCTGAAGCATCGCAAGAAGCTTGCGGTCCTGCGCGATCCAGGCGGAGAGCCCTTCCGAGTCCAGGACGACGGTTTCGATGCGCTCGTTCACGCGGCGTCCGCGCCCTTGGAGGTGCCGGCGGAGCCGAAGATCTTCGCGCGGGCCTCGGCGAGCTCTTCGTCGCTGAAAGACCCGTGCTCCTCCTCGTGGCGGCGGAGGTCGTCGCCCAGGAGTTGGTGCCGGATCTGGCGGGCTACGGCTTCCGCCACGTAGCCGGAGACGTTGTCCGTGAGCTTGCGGAGCTCAGCCACCTGATCGCTGGGGAGCGTGACGGTGATGCGAGTCGTTGAGGACATGAGCCCATCATACTGGAGTATGCAAGGCTCGGCTTGAGCCACAGCCCCCCCTTGCCTTGAGGGTTGCGAACGCATGCGCGGGGGTGGTGACAGGGCGGCCGCTCCCCCGCCGTCCAGTGCGGGGCAAGCGAAAGGCCTCGGTCATCAACCAGGGCCTTTATCGTGGAGTGGGTCACGAGAATCGAACTCGCGCTCTGAGCTTGGGAATCAGCGGTACTCCGACGGTCACATTGGCCCTGACCTGCATATTCGCTCAAGGCGTGCGAGGCTGAAGAGGTCTGCCGACGCCGTACTTGTCCGCTGTTGGCCGCTCTGAAGGGCACGTATGGGGCACGGCTACGTGGGCGGCAGTCACCGACTCGCGCTCGACGGCTGGAGCTTCCGTTCCAGAAGCTGCGGACACTGGCTCGACGGCCCTCACGTGGCCAGGTCGGCATAGTCTCCGACCAGGTCCGGGTCGACCGACGGGGGCTCGCGGTTTCGGAACCCATTGCCCGGCCTCCCGGTCGGAGTGCGGGTCGGCACGGCACAATGAGGATGTGAGCGACGAAAACGTGGATCTGGCCGACTTGCTGGGAACTCAGGAATCCGCCTGCCTTGAGTTCAAGCGCAGCCCCCAGCGTGAGGGCAAGCGCGGTGACGCCATCGGTAAGGCAGTGTGAACCGCTCCGGGTCTGATGGAGGCTCGATTCCCTGAGAGGATCGAGTCATGGCACGTCCGTCCCCTTACCCTCCCGAGCTTCGCGAGCGCGCGGT
>NZ_JOEM01000019.1 GCF_000718135.1 Streptomyces cyaneofuscatus
TGATCGACATGGGCGTGGAGCACGGCTTCGTCCGCAAGGCCGGCGCCTGGTACACGTACGAGGGCGACCAGCTCGGCCAGGGCAAGGAGAACGCCCGCAACTTCCTCAAGGACAACCCCGACCTCGCCGACGAGATCGAGAAGAAGATCCTGGAGAAGCTGGGTGTCGGTGTCCGGCCGGAGGCCGAGTCCGCCGAGCCGGGTGCGGAAGGAGCGGCGACCGCGGGAGCGGCGGCCGACGGTGCGGCGAAGCCGGTGACCGCTGCCGCGGCCACCAAGGCGAAGCCGGCCAAGACCGCGGCGGCCAAGAGCTAGGCCGTGACACGTCGTACGGAGTGGCCGGGAGGCCCCGCCGAGCCCGGAGACGGCCCCGAATTCGCCGGCGGACCCACGGACGGGTCCGCCTACGAGCCGGGGACCGGCCGCGGGGCGCGGTCCGGGCGCCGCTCACGCGGGGGAGCGGACACGGGCGCCGGGTTCGGCGAAGGGGCGGGCCGGCGTGCCCGCTCCGGCACCAGGAGCAGCGGCTCCCCTTCCTCGTCGAGGGCCGAGCGGGGGGAGCCGCG
The DNA here is from genome assembly GCF_000718135.1 of Streptomyces cyaneofuscatus. Classification (GTDB taxonomy): domain Bacteria; phylum Actinomycetota; class Actinomycetes; order Streptomycetales; family Streptomycetaceae; genus Streptomyces; species Streptomyces cyaneofuscatus. The sequence goes on from NZ_JOEM01000019.1 coordinate 566, forward strand.
TGATCAGCGGGACAAGGGGGAGCCGCGCGATCCGGTCGAGCAGGCGCGCAACATCTGTCTGCGCCTGCTCACCGGGACGCCGAGGACCCGCAAGCAGCTCGCGGACGCCCTGCGCAAGCGGGAGATCCCGGACGAGGCCGCCGAGGAAGTCCTCGCGCGCTTCGAGGACGTCGGGCTGATCGACGACGCGGCCTTCGCCGGGGCGTGGGTGGAGTCCCGGCACCACGGCCGGGGGCTCGCCCGCCGTGCCCTCGTCCGCGAGCTGCGCACGAAGGGCGTCGACTCCTCCGTGATCGACGAGGCGGTCGGCCGGCTCGACGCGGACCAGGAGGAGGAGACGGCCCGGGAGCTGGTGGCCCGCAAGCTCCGCTCCACCCGCGGCCTGGACCGCGACAAGCGGCTGCGCCGCCTTGCGGGCATGCTCGCCCGCAAGGGATACGGGGAGGGCATGGCCCTGCGGGTGGTGCGCCAGGCGCTGGAGGAGGAGGGCGAGGACACGGAGGGGCTGGACGAGCCTTTCTGAGAGGGCTTCCTCGGAGGACTGACTCCTTGAGCGGACTTCCTGAGAGGAGTGGCCGTTCCGAGGCGACCGGGGACGGGGGACGAGGTACACGGAGATGGGGGCAGGATCCGTCAGGCGGTCAGTGTCCGGCTGCGGCCGCTCGGCGGGCGGCCGCGTCGACGAGGGCCAGCGCGTCCGCGGCGGTGCGGCCCGGCGCGCGGTTCCACGGGCCGATCAGCCCGGGCCATCCCTGGGAGCGGAGCTCGGTGATCAGCCAGGCGCCGGCCCGGTTCACGGTGGTGGGGGAGCCGTATCCGAGCCGGTGTGCGGTGAGCAGCGCACCACAGACACAGCGGGCTCCACGGGCGTTGCGCAGCCGGTACGGGGTGTTCTGCCAGCCCCACTCGGCGAGGATCTGCCGTGCGTAGCCGAGGTGGACGGACGGCCGCAGATCCCCCTGGCCCACCCGTCGCCAGGCGTGGACACGATCGGGCAGGGCCGCCCCCAGCCGGCCGGGGAGCGGGCGCTCGGGCGGAGGCGCCGCCGGCAGCGTCCGCAATGCGTCGTCGATGAGCCGGTCCACGGGGACGGAGAGCAGGCTCCGCCAGTCGGTGGGCTGTCGGCCCGGTGCGGGTGCGGGTGCAGATGCAGGTGCCGGCGGCCCGGGTTCGGGGGCGGTGAGCTCCCACCCCGAGACGATGCTCTGCCATGCCTGTGTGTCGTGCAGCTGGGACGCCTGGGCGTCCAGCTGGTCGGGGGTGAGAACAGGGATCGCCATAAGTGCGTCATCTCCGTACATTTCGCCTCTGTGTGAAGCGAATGTCGGTCGCACACGGTGATGGCTCCACCGGAGTGTGGCGTTCGGGTGTGTCCCGCCCGAAGATCAGACACGAGTGAGGGACGGGGCGGCCACGTCACGCCCGTGGCCGCCCCCTCCCTCACCGGCTCACCGGCTCGGCATCAGTCGTCGGCGGCGCCCGGAGTGACGGGGAGGCCCGCCGCGCGCCACGCCTGGAAGCCGCCGATCAGGTCGGTGGTCCGGTGCAGCCCGAGTTGCCGCAGCGACGCCACCGCGAGGCTCGACGCGTACCCCTCGTTGCAGATGACGACCACCGGGAGGTCGTGGCTCACCGCCTCGGCGGCGCGGTGGCTGCCCTGCGGATCGAGCCGCCACTCCAGCTCGTTGCGCTCCACGACCAGCGCGCCCGGGATGAGCCCGTCCCGGTCCCGGAGGGCCGCGTACCGGATGTCCACCAGCAGCGCCCCGTCCGTCGCCGCCGCGGCCGCCTCCTGCGGGCCGACCCGGTCGTAACCGGCCCGGACCCGCTCCAGCAACTCGTCTATGCCCACCCGCTCCGAAGCGGCCACGCGCTCAGTCCCGCCCACGCGCTCGGCTCCGTCCCCGCTCACTGCCAGTCCTCCGGGCTCTCGGTCTGCTCCAGCCGGAGCACCGCGCCGGTGCGGCTGAACCGGCGGATCCGCGGCAGCGGCGGGTAGTACGCGTGGACGGAGACGGCGTGCACGCTGTCGGACTCGTTGAGGACCTCGTGCACGTGGTTCTGGCCGAAGGCCCGCCCCTGACCGGCCGCCAGCTCCCGTGACCGGTCCACCCCCTCGTTCAGCTCCAGGGTCTTCCAGCCGTCGGTGGGCAGCCGTACGGCCAGCGAGTGCTCCTTGAGGGTGCCGGACGCGGTGGTGAAGGCGCCGACCGAGTCGGCGTGGTCGTGCCAGCCCGTCCCGGTCCCCGGCGGCCAGCCGATCAGCCAGGCCTCGCTGCCACCGGGCCCGTCGAGCCGGACCCAGGTGCGGCCCTCCGGGTCGAGCGGGAGGGAGGCGATGAGCGCCTCGTCCTCGGCGGCGCTGCGCACGAAGTCGAGCAGCTCGGCGACCGTCGGACCGGCGGAGACGGCACGGGCCGAGCCGACCCGCGCGGAGACAGCGGGAGCGGCAGTCACCGGAGCGGCGGCGGTCGCCGGAGCGGCGGGGGAGGGTACGGAGGCAGCCGTGGGCACGGCAGGCAAGGGGGAAGACACAGGGACCGTCCTGGAAGTTCGCGCGAGGTCCCGGCCGTGCGGAAAGCGGCACGGACCGGCAGAGGAAGGCGATTCAGCAGGACGGGCGACACACGCAGCCCGCGTAACGGAGGAGGTCCATATGGACCCTCCGCCACAGGCGCACATCGGTGTCGGTCATGATCTGGAGTACACCATGTGCGCCCGTGACGGTCAATTGATCCTGGCGGACCGGTCGGCGTGAACCCGCTCGCGAGGCCCCGGCGCGCGCGCCGCCCCCCGCTCGTCATCGCCGCTCTTGCCACTCTTGCCGTTCTCGTCGCTCTCCCCGTCCCCGCCTCCGGCCCCCGGCGTCCCGCCCAGCGCCGCCCGCGCCGCCGCCAGCAGCTCCGCGGGCCGGACGCCGGCGAAGGCGGCCACCAGGTGGCCGTCCGGCCGAACCAGCAGAACGGTGTGGGCCGACGCCCCCGGATAGCTCTCCGTGACCAGCAGTTCCGCCGGGGACGGCAGCGCCTCCACGGCCTCCACGAGGCGCGGCATGATGCCGGCGGTCAGCCAGTGCCGCCGGTCCCACACGCCGGTCCCGGGCGCCACCAGGATCACCAGCGGATGCCCCTGCCCGAGCCGCTCCCGGAGCCGTACGGCCGTCCCGTCCGGTGCCGTCACCCGTACATCGGCGACCGGCGCACCGGGGGGCGTACCCACGGTGGTGTGCGCCTCCGCGTGCGGTGGTGCAAGGGGGGAGTGCGAGTACGACGGGGGCGCACCGAGGGCTCCACGGCCCAGGTGCCCGTCGGCGAGCAGGGTGTCGTGGCCGCGGACCGTGCCCGGTACGAGGGTCCGCAGTCCGCCGCCGCCCCGCAGTATCGGCAGGGACTGGTCGGCGGCGCGCAGCCGGGCGGCGACCGCGGCCCGGCGCTCGGCCTGGTAGCTGTCGAGCAGCAGGTCGCCGCCGCGGTGGTGCCAGGCGTGGGCGAGCTTCCAGGCCAGGTTCTCGGCGTCCCGGATCCCCTCGTCCAGGCCCTGGGTGCCGAGCGCCCCCAGCAGATGCGCCGCGTCGCCCGCCAGGAAGGCCCGCCGCACCCGCCAGCGCCGGGCGAGGCGGTGGTGGAGCGTGTGGACGCCGGTGTCGAGCAGCTCGTACGGCGGGGTCTTGCCGCACCAGCCGGCCAGGGTGTCCCGGATGCGGGCGATGAGGGCCTCCGGGGTGACCAGCTCGCCGCGCGGCGGGAGCAGCCAGTCCAGCCGCCAGACCCCGTCCGGCAGCGGCCGCGCGCTGACCTCGGCACCCCCGCCGCGCCACGGCGGCTGCCGGTGCAGCACGGCCTCGCCCGGCCAGGGCAGTTCGGCCCGGAGTGCGGCGACGGCGTGCCGTTCCACCGCCGTACGGCCGGGAAACCTGATGTCCAGGAGCTTGCGCACGGTCGAGCGGGCGCCGTCGCAGCCGACCAGGTAGCTGCCGCGCCACCAGGTCGTGCCGGGCCCCTTGGTGTGCACGGTGACGCCGTCCCGGTCCTGCTCCAGGGTGTCGATGCGGCTCAGCGGTACCAGCTCCACCAGCGGCGCCGCCGCGACCGCCGCGCGCAGGGCGGAGGCCAGCGCGTGCTGCGGAATGTGCAGAGGGGCAGGCAGGGACGGCCCGCCCCGGTCGTCGGCGGCACCGGTGGCACCGGCGTCACCGAAGGCACGGACGTCTCCGGAGTCTCCGGTGTCAGGGGAGCCATCCGGCCCCGCGCCCAGCGGCACGTCGCGGACCAGCTGCTTCCGGCGCATCGAACGCCACCCGCTCCACCGCAGCCCGTCTTTCTCCAGGTGGGCGGCGCCGAGACGTTCCACCAGGTCGGCGGTGTCCTCACGCAGCACGACCGTGCGGGCGAGACGGACCTCCTCGGTGCCCGGCCCCTCGTCCAGGAGCACGCTCGGGACGCCCTGGGCGGCGAGGGCCAGCGACAGCGTCAGACCGACGGGTCCGGCGCCGACGACGATCACCGGGTCCACGGCGCGCGTCCTCCGGCCCGTACGGTCATGCGGAACGTGGCAGTGGGAGCCGGGTGCGTGATCACAGAACGTATGCAACCCACTGGGGGTGCTTGCGTCAAGTGACCGAGGCAGCGACGCGTGCGCCGCTGCCTCGAATGCTTCCGCCGGGAAGGACCGGTGGGACTCAGTCCTTCGTCACTCCGGCCCCACCGGCACCGTCGAACCCGGTGCCCGCGCCCCCTGCGCCCCCCGCATCCGGGCCGAACGTGCCGGCCGTCGCGTCGATGGTTCCTGGGGCCTGGACGGCCGGCGCCACCGCGATGCCGGTCTTGGCGCGGCGGCCGCGCTTCTCGATCCAGGTGGCCAGCGATGAGAGCAGCAGACACAGCACGATATAGATCGTGCCGATGACGGCGATCGTCGAGACGTACGGGTACTGGCCGTTCACCTGCGTGTTGGAGGCGATCAGCCGCGCGGTCTGGAGCAGTTCCGGGTACAGGATGATGAAGCCGAGCGAGGTGTCCTTGAGGGTCACCACGAGCTGGCTGATGATCGTCGGCAGCATCGACCGGACGGCCTGCGGCATCAGCACGGTGACCATGACCTGCGTCTTGCGCATGCCGAGCGCGTACGCGGCCTCGCTCTGGCCGCGCGGGACGGCGTTGACGCCGGCGCGCAGCACCTCGGCCTGGACGCAGCCGTTGTAGACGGACAGACCGGCTGCCAGCGCCCACATCGAGTAGTCCGTGAGGAAGCCGACCCAGATGGCGTAGATCGTGATCAGCAGCGGGAGCGAGCGGAACAACTCGATGAACGTGGTCGCCGCCCAGCGGACCGGTTTGTGGTCGGAGAGGCGTCCCACCGCGAGCAGTACGCCGAGGACGAGCGAGCCGACCGCGGCCAGGCCGAAGGCCTTGAGGGTGGCGACGAGGGCGTCGGCGATGTTCTGCCGGATGCCCGCGTAGTTGAAGATGTCCCACATCGCCGGGGCCAGGTGGCCTTTGTCGGCAAGGCGCATCAGGCTGACGGCGATCAGGGCCGCGATGGCGAGGGTGCCGGCGACGGCGTAGATCCGGTTGCGGACGAGAGCCTTGGGGCCCGGGGCGTCGTAGAGAACGCTGGCGCTCATCGGGCGACCTCCATGCGACGCTCCAGCAGCCGGAAGAGGCCGCTGATGGTAAACGTGACCACCAGGTAGCCGAGGGCCACCCAGATGAAGACGGGGACGATGTCGTAACCCTTGTCGCTCATCAGCTTCTGCCAGCCGAAGAGCTCGGCGACGCTGAAGGCTCCGGCGATCGCGGAGTTCTTGGTGAGAGCGATGAAGATGCTGCTCAGCGGCGGGATGACGGTACGCGTCGCCTGCGGGAGCACCACGATGCTCAGGGTCTGGGAGAACGTCATGCCGATCGAGCGCGCGGCCTCGGCCTGTCCCAGCGGCACGGTGTTGATGCCGGAGCGGACCGCCTCGCAGACGAACGAGGAGGTGTAGAAGCCGAGCGCCAGCGAGCCGAGCACGAAGGGGCTCATCCCCGGGAAGAGGATCTCCGGGACGACGAAGAAGAAGATCAGGAAGAGCAGCGTCAGCGGGGTGTTGCGCATCAGCGTCACCCAGGCGGTGCCGAAGAACCGCAGCGGTGGCACCGGCGAGACCCGGAACCCGGCGATGATGACACCGAGGACCAGGGCGATAACCGAGCTGACGGCGGTGATCGACACGGTTCCTATGAAGCCGTCGCGGAACTCTGGGAAATTGTCGAGCAGTACGTTCATGAGGTCTCCGCGTCGGCGGTCAGCGGCATCAGGGCAGGGGAAGGGGCGCCCCGTACGTCCGCCCCGTGCCCCCTGAGGGGCAGCGGCGGCGTACGGGACGCCTCCTGAGTCACACGCGGTACGTCAGTGACGGGGCGTCAGCCGTGGGACGGCGGACGGTGTCAGTAGCGCTCGAGAGCCGGCGGCTCGGTGTAGGCCGAGCCGGACAGGCCCAGCGTGGCCTCGTAGATCTTCTTGTACGTGCCGTCCTTGACGTGCTTGTCCAGCGAGTCGTTGATCGCGTCGCGCAGGACCTTGTCGTCCTTGTTCAGGCCGACACCGTAGGGCTCGTCGGTGAACGGCTTGCCGACGACCTTGAGCTTGCCGGGGTTGGCGGCCGCGTAACCCTTGAGGATCGAGTCGTCCGTGGTGAGGGCATCGACCTGCTTGGTCAGCACCTGCTGCACGCAGTCGGAGTACTTGGCCAGCTCGACGACGTTCGCGCCGTACTCCGGCTTCTTGATCTCCTGGAGCGGGGTGGAACCGACGATCGAGCAGACCTTCTTGCCCTTCACCGACTCCTTGCCGGTGATGGAGTCGTCGTCCTTGCGGACCAGGAGGTCGGCGCCCGCCTTGTAGTACGGACCGGCGAAGCCGACCTGCTTCTTGCGCTCGTCGTTGATCGTGTAGGTGCCGACGAAGTAGTCGACCTGGCCCTTGGAGATCGCCGTCTCACGGATACCGGAGTCGACGGTCTTCCACTCGATCTGCTTGTCGGTGAAGCCGAGGTCCGCCGCGATCATCTTGGCGATCTCGATGTCGAAGCCGGAGCGCTCCTTGGTCGACTGGTCCTCGAAGCCGAGGTAGGGCTGGTCGGCCTTGGCACCGATGATCAGCTTGCCGCGCTGCTTCGCCTTCTTGAAGACCGGCGAGTCCAGGGCGACGTCCTTGGCGACCTCGTACGTGGGCAGCGCGGGAGCCTCGGAGGAACCGGGCTTGGTGCCGCCCGGTTTGTCACCGGCGGAACCCTCCTTGCCACCACACGCGGTCGCGGTCAGGGCCAGGACGGCGATGGCCGCGACGGCGGCCGACTTGCGGAGCTTCATATGAGTTTTCCTTATGCCGTAGGTCGTTGTCGTCAGTCGTCAGTCGTCGGACGTCAGTGGTGAAGGATCTTCGACAGGAAGTCCTTGGCCCGGTCGCTGCGCGGGTTGCTGAAGAACTGCTCGGGCGTGGCCTCTTCGACGATCTTTCCGTCGGCCATGAACACCACGCGGTTGGCGGCCGAGCGGGCGAAGCCCATCTCGTGGGTGACGACGATCATCGTCATCCCGTCCCGGGCCAGCTGCTGCATGACTTCGAGGACCTCGTTGATCATCTCCGGGTCGAGAGCCGACGTGGGCTCGTCGAAGAGCATGACCTTCGGGTCCATCGCCAACGCCCGTGCGATCGCGACGCGTTGCTGCTGGCCACCGGAGAGCTGTGCCGGGTACTTGTCGGCCTGCACGCCGACGCCGACCCGGTCGAGAAGGGTCCGGGCCTTCTCCTCGGCGGCCTTCTTGTCGGTCTTGCGGACCTTGGTCTGGCCCAGCATGACGTTCTCCAGCACCGTCTTGTGTGCGAAGAGATTGAACGACTGGAAGACCATGCCCACGTCGGCGCGCAGCCGCGCCAGCTCCTTGCCCTCCTGGGGCAGGGGCTTGCCGTCGATCGAGATCGCACCCGAATCGATCGTCTCCAAGCGGTTGATCGTGCGGCACAGCGTGGACTTCCCGGACCCGGAGGGCCCGATGACGACCACGACCTCGCCACGGGCGATGGTCAGGTCGATGTCCTGGAGCACATGCAGCGCGCCGAAGTGCTTGTTGACGTCGCTCAGTACGACAAGGTCGTCGCCCGCAGGCGCGGCATTCTCGGCGGCCTTGGTCACTGAAACTCCGCTCATCGGCTTCTTGCTCCGTCCTCCTCGGGTGCCAAGGACACTAATGACGCGGTGCGACCAGCGTCATTACATCTGAGCGGAAATTGAGCATAACGATCCGGCGGCAACCGGACACTCCGTGTGAAGGGGACGCCACGCGCAGCGCCGGGGCGTACCGGGTGCATAACGGAAACCCTGCTGTAACCGGCAACCCCTTGACTGACATACCTGTCATCGGAGTGGATGCCCTGTGCGGCAAAAGAACGTGAAGCGCCGCTGAACGGAATGTTTCGGCCAGAGCCCGAAGATCGAGGGAGACGACCCGAAGATCCAGGGAGACGGAGAGGAGGGCCATGAGACTGCTGCTCGTCGAGGACGACGACCATGTCGCGGCGGCCCTGTCCGCCGTGCTCGCCCGGCACGGGTTCCAGGTCGTGCACGCCCGCAACGGCGAAGAGGCGCTGCGCGCGCTGCTGCCCGCGGAGAAGGAGCCCTTCGGGGTCATCCTCCTCGACCTCGGCCTGCCCGACCAGGACGGCTACGAGGTGTGCGGCAAGATCCGCAAGCGCACCGCCACCCCGGTGATCATGGTGACCGCCCGGGCCGACGTCCGCTCCCGCATCCACGGGCTCAACCTCGGCGCCGACGACTACGTCACCAAGCCCTACGACACCGGCGAGCTGCTCGCCCGTATCCACGCGGTCGCCCGGCGCACCACCAGCGGCGAGGACACCGCCCCGACGCCGGTCGCCGCCCTGCGCCTGGGGCCCGTCGCGATCGAGCTGCCCACCCGCCGCGTCAGCGTCGACGGCGCCGAAGTCCAGCTCACCCGCAAGGAGTTCGACCTCCTGGCCCTCCTCGCACAGCGGCCCGGCGTGGTCTTCCGCCGCGAGCAGATCATCAGCGAGGTCTGGCGCACCAGCTGGGAGGGGACCGGACGCACCCTGGAGGTGCACGTGGCATCCCTGCGCTCCAAGCTGCGGCTGCCCGCCCTCATCGAGACCGTGCGGGGCGTCGGCTACCGGCTCGTCGCGCCGTCCGCGTAACGGGCCGGTACGTCCCCGGTGCGCACCCGTCTCCTTCCGCTGCTCATCACCCTCATGGCGGCCGTCCTGCTCACCCTCGGCTTCCCGCTCGCGGTGAGCGTGGCCGCCGCCGAGCAGCAGAGCCTGGTCATCGACCGGATCGACGACACCGCCCGCTTCGCGGCCCTCGCCCAGCCCATCACCGACACCGTCCCGGTCCATGACGAGCGCCGTCTGACGCTCGCCACGGACCTGGAGGTCTACGCCTCGGTGTACGGCATCCGGGCCGGCGTCTTCTACCGCGACGACCTGGCCCTGGCGAAGGCCCCGGGCACCTGGATGCTGCCCGCCGAGGGGGAGGGGCGCACGGCCTTCAACGAGGCGCTGCTCGGCCGCCGTTCGCACGACCCCCCGCAGGTCTGGCCCTGGCAGGACGGCCGCGTCGTCGTCGCCTCGCCCGTCGTGCGCGACGGGGACGTCGTGGCCGTGGTCGTCATCGACTCGCCCACCGACGAGATGCGCTCCCGGATCCTGCGGACCTGGCTGCTGATCGCGGTCGGCGAGGCCCTGGCCATGCTGGTCGCGGTCGGCGCCGCCGTCCGGCTCACCGGCTGGGTCCTGCTGCCGGTACGGGTCCTGGACGCGGCCACCCACGACATCGCCGTCGGCCGGATGCGCTCACGGGTCGCGGCCGCCGGAGGCCCCCCGGAGCTGCGGCGGCTGGCCCGGTCCTTCAACGAGATGGCCGACAACGTCGAGGACGTCCTGGAACAGCAGCGCGCCTTCGTCGCCGACGCCTCGCACCAGCTGCGCAACCCGCTCGCCGCGCTCCTGCTGCGCATCGAGCTCCTCGCCCTGGAACTGCCCGAGGGCAACGAGGAGATCGCCGCCGTACGCACCGAGGGCAAGCGGCTGGCCCGGGTCCTGGACGACCTGCTCGACCTGGCCCTGGCCGAACACGCCGAGGCCGACCTCCAGCTGACCGACATCGTCCCGCTCACCGCCGAGCGCGTCGCCTCCTGGCGCCCGATGGCGGACGGGAAGGGCGTGCGCCTCATCCAGGACGGGGCCCCGGCCGCCACCGCCTGGGCCGACCCGGTGGCCCTCTCCAGCGCGCTGGACGCCGTCATCGACAACGCCCTGAAGTTCACCCCGGCCGGTGAGGACGTACGGGTCACGGTCACCCCGGGAGCCACCGCGACAACCGTCGTGGTCGCCGACCGGGGGCCCGGCCTCACCGATCAGGAGCTGGAGCGCGTCGGTGACCGCTTCTGGCGCAGCGCCCGCCACCAGAACGTGAGCGGGTCGGGGCTCGGCCTGTCCATCTCCCGCGTGCTGCTCGCGGCGGGCGGGAGCTCCATCACGTACGAGCGCCACGAGCCGCACGGTCTGCGGGTCACCGTCTCGGTGCCGCGCGAACTGCCGCACGCGCCCTGAAGTCCTCCAGCACCTGCCGGAGGACCCGGCTCAGGGCTTGACCGAGCGGTAGTAGCGCTTGGCGCCCTCGTGCACTTCCAGCGGGTCCGTGTAGATCGCCGTCCGCAGGTCCACCAGCTGCGCGGCGTGCACCTCGCGGCCGATCCGGTCCCGGCTGTTGATCACGGTACGGGTGAACGCCTCGGTCATGGCCGGATCCGTACGGTCCGTAGTGATGAGCAGATTGGCTACGGCGACCGTGGGGACCGATACACCGCGCTGGGCGAAGCGGTACGCGTCGGCGGGCATCGTGGCCGACCGGTAGTAGCGGGCGGAGCCGCCCATCGACTGCAACTCCTTGATCAGGTCCCCGTCCAGCGGGACCAGCTTGATCGCGAACCGCTCCGAGAGCTCCTGCACCGCCCCGGTCGGCAGCCCGCCGGACCAGAAGAAGGCGTCGAGGTCCCCGGTGACCAGCCGGTTCGGCATGGTGTTGATCCCCGCCGACACAGCGGTCAGGTCCTGCGTCGGATGGATGTCCGCCGCGTTCAGAAGCCGGTTCGCGACCAGCCGGACACCGGAGCCCTCCTGGCCGACGCCGACCCGCTTGCCCCGCAGATCGGCCACGCTCGCGATGTCGGAGTCGCGCGGGACGACCAGCTGGACGTAGTCGTCGTAAAGCCGCACACAGCCCCGGAGCAGGTGGGCGCCGGGCCTGCCGTCGCGTACGTAGGTGGCCACGGCGTCGGCGGTGGCGATGGTGAAGTCGGCCTTGCCCGTCGCCACCCGCGCGAGGTTCTGCTGGGACCCCTCGCTGGTGAGGAGCTTTATCGACACCTCGGGCATGTCCTTGGCAAGGGCGCCTTCCAGCCGTTCCCCGTACCGCTGGTAGACACCGCTCGGCACCCCCGTGGAGAAGGTCAGCGTCCCGCTCGGCGTCCGCTCGCCCAGGGGGAGGAGCCACCACGCGAGCAGCCCGAGCACGACCGCGAGCACGGCGCCCGTCTGAAGGGTGCGTCGTCGGCCGAATCGGGACAGAGCGTGGAACATGCGCGCGATCCTGCCAGCTCACCGCCCCCCTGACCAGGCCCGGCCGGGCAGGGACCGGGGCGCGCCCGGCTACCGCCTACCCTGGTCACATGAGCAGCGGCAACCGGAGCGAAGAAGCAGTGGACGTCCAGAAGAGCTACGAGGTGCGCACCTACGGGTGCCAGATGAACGTCCACGACTCCGAACGGCTGTCGGGTCTCCTGGAGGACGCCGGTTACGTACGGGCCCCCGAGGGCGCCGACGGCGACGCCGACGTCGTCGTCTTCAACACCTGCGCGGTCCGCGAGAACGCCGACAACAAGCTCTACGGCAACCTCGGCCGGCTCGCCCCGATGAAGACCAAGCGCCCCGGCATGCAGATCGCCGTCGGCGGCTGCCTCGCCCAGAAGGACCGCGACACCATCGTCAAGCGGGCCCCCTGGGTGGACGTCGTCTTCGGTACGCACAACATCGGCAAGCTGCCCGTGCTGCTGGAGCGCGCCCGGATCCAGGAGGAGGCGCAGATCGAGATCGCCGAATCCCTGGAGGCCTTCCCCTCCACGCTCCCCACCCGCCGCGAGTCCGCCTACGCCGCGTGGGTCTCCATCTCCGTCGGCTGCAACAACACCTGCACCTTCTGCATCGTCCCGGCGCTGCGCGGCAAGGAGAAGGACCGCCGCACCGGCGACATCCTGGCCGAGATCGAGGCCCTGGTCGCCGAGGGCGTGTCCGAGATCACCCTGCTCGGCCAGAACGTCAACGCGTACGGCTCCGACATCGGCGACCGCGAGGCCTTCTCCAAGCTGCTGCGCGCCTGCGGGAAGATCGAGGGCCTGGAGCGCGTCCGCTTCACCTCCCCGCACCCCCGCGACTTCACCGACGACGTCATCGCCGCCATGGCCGAGACGCCGAACGTGATGCCGCAGCTCCACATGCCGATGCAGTCCGGCTCGGACAGCATCCTCAAGGCGATGCGCCGCTCCTACCGTCAGGAGCGCTTCCTCGGCATCATCGAGAAGGTGCGCGCCGCGATGCCGGACGCCGCCATCTCCACCGACATCATCGTGGGCTTCCCCGGCGAGACCGAGGAGGACTTCGAGCAGACCATGCACGCGGTCCGCGAGGCCCGTTTCGCCAACGCGTTCACCTTCCAGTATTCGAAGCGCCCCGGGACCCCGGCCGCCGACATGGACGGCCAGATCCCCAAGGAGGTCGTGCAGGAGCGGTACATGCGCCTGTCCGCCCTCCAGGAGCAGATCTCCTGGGACGAGAACAAGAAACAGGTCGGCCGCACCCTGGAGGTCATGGTCGCCGAGGGCGAGGGCCGCAAGGACGGCGCCACCCACCGCCTCTCCGGCCGTGCCCCCGACAACCGCCTCGTCCACTTCACCAAGCCCGGCCAGGACGTGCGCCCCGGCGACGTGGTGACCGTGGAGATCACCTACGCCGCCCCGCACCACCTGCTCGCCGAGGGCGCCCCGCTCGCGGTACGGGGCACGCGCGCGGGCGACGCCTGGGAGAAGCGCACCACGGCGCCGGCCGCCAAGCCGGCCGGCGTGATGCTCGGCCTCCCGTCCATCGGCGCCCCGGACCCGCTCCCGGCCGCCGCGGCCCCGGCCTGCGGCATCGGCTGACGGCTCCGGCCGACGGCATCGGCTCCGGCTGACGGCTCCGGTCAGAGGGCTCCGGCTCCGGCTCCGGTTCCGGCCGACCGGTCCGTACGAGGGGTTCCGCGCCCGGCAAGTACGCTGACCGGCATGCTTGTCGCCGCCGCCGTGTGCCCCTGCCCGCCGCTCCTGGTGCCCGAGGTCGCCGCCGGGGCCGCACCCGAACTCGACCCCGCGCGCGCCGCGTGCCTGGACGCCGTGGGGGTGCTCGCCGCCTCCCGCCCCGACCTGCTCGTGGTCGTGGGCCCGGCGGACGGCCGGACCGCGGCCGCCTACCCGGCGGGCGGGCACGGCTCCTTCCGGGGCTTCGGCGTCGCCCTCGATGTCACCCTGGGCGAGCCCGACCCGGCCGCGCAGGGACCGGCGCTGGCGGACTCCCTCGCCGTCGGCGCGTGGCTGCTGGACCGGGCCCGCTGGGCCGGCGCGCCGGTCGAGGGGCTCGCGGTGGACGGGCGCAGCCCCGCCGCCGAGTGCGCCCGGGCCGGACAGGAGCTGGCCGCCCGTGCCGGCCGCGTCGCGCTCCTGGTGATGGGCGACGGGAGCGCCTGCCGCACACTCAAGGCGCCCGGTTATCTCGACGAGCGGGCCGAGGTCTTCGACGCCCGGGCGGCCGAGGCGCTGGCCTCCGCGGACCTCGCCGCACTGGACGCGCTGGACGAGACACTCGCGTACGAGCTCAAGGTGGCCGGCCGGGCCCCCTGGCAGCTGCTCAGCGGCGCCGCACGGGGAGCGGGCCTCGGCGGCCGGCTGCTGTACGAGGACGCGCCCTACGGGGTGGGATACACCGTCGCCGCCTGGTCCTGACCCGCGCAGCCCGACGGCGGCACCGGAGAGAACCGGTGCCGCCGTCGGGGACTGCCGCTGTCAGGTCAGGAGGCGGGCGGCGGAGGGGGCGGCGTGGTGCCGGGTGTCCCCGGGGTGCCCCCGTCCTTCTGGCCCAGCTTGTCCACGGCCTCCTTGGCCTTGCGCGTACCCGTGTCGATCTTGTCGCTGTACTTGCCCTTGGTCTTCTGGTCGACCGTGCGCGCCGCCTTGTCGAGGCCCTGCTCGATCTTGCCCCCGTGCTGCTGCGCGAGGTCGCCGACCTTGTCCTTGGCCGGTCCCAGCTTGGCCTTCAGGTTGTCCAGGAACCCCATTGGGTCACCTTCCGTGCAGTGAGGACGGTCTGCGGGAGCGTTCTCCCGCCCCCATTGTCCGTCACCTCTCCCTTCCTGCCGACTTTACTCGCCCTTTAGCGTTTCCCTGATGCCCTTCCACGCTTTCGGCGGTGTGCGGGAGGGCCCCGGATATTTGGGAGACTGTCCCGGTGAACCGTCCCGCTTCAGCCCCCCGTGTCATCACCGTCGTCGGCCCCACCGCGGCCGGAAAATCCGATCTGGGGGTCTTCCTCGCCCAGGAGCTCGGCGGCGAGGTGGTCAACGCCGACTCCATGCAGCTCTACCGGGGCATGGACATCGGTACGGCGAAGATGACGCCCGCCGAGCGCGCGGGCGTCCCGCACCACCTGCTGGACATCTGGGACGTCACCGAGGCCGCCAGCGTCGCCGAGTACCAGCGCCTGGCCCGGCTGGAGATCGACCGGCTGCTCGCCGAAGGCCGTACGCCGATCCTCGTGGGCGGCTCCGGGCTGTACGTGAAGGGCGCCATCGACGCCCTGGAGTTCCCCGGTACGGACCCCGAGGTGCGCGCCCGGCTCGAAGCGGAGCTGGCCGAGCGCGGCTCCGGCCTCCTGCACCAGCGGCTCGCCGCCGCGGACCCCGGCGCCGCCCGGTCCATCCTCCCGAGCAACGGCCGCCGTATCGTCCGCGCCCTCGAAGTCATCGAGATCACCGGGAAGCCCTTCACCGCCAACCTCCCCGGCGACGAGCCGGTCTACGACGCCGTGCAGATCGGCGTCGACGTCGAGCGCCCCGAACTGGACGAGCGCATCGCCCGGCGCGTCGACCGGATGTGGGAGGCCGGCCTCGTGGAAGAGGTGCGCGCCCTGGAGGCGTCCGGACTCCGCGAAGGACTCACCGCCTCACGGGCGCTCGGCTATCAGCAGGTCCTCGCGGCACTCGCGGGGGAGTGCACCGAGGAGGAGGCGCGAGCCGAGACCGTACGCGCCACCAAGCGCTTCGCGCGCCGGCAGGACTCCTGGTTCCGCCGCGACCCGCGCGTCCACTGGGTCGGTGGCGGACACCGTGACCGGGAAGAACTCCCGCACCGGACGCTGACGTTGGTCGAACGAGCGGTCACAGCCTGATCACGTGATGGCATCGGGACGCTCCGGCCGTCAATTCGGCACCCGTGCCCGTGCCATCATCGAGCATCGATCCACCAGCGGAGTCCGAGTAGGGAGGGCGCGTGGCGATGGAGGCCGGCCCTCGCGACACGGAGCAGCACGACGTACCGCCACCGCGGGAGATCGCGGGGCGGCTGAGCCCCGACGGGCCCGACGAGCAGGACGTGGCCCCCGAGGTCGAGGTCGAGCTGCGACCCACCCGCAAACTGCGGATCTGGCAGCTCGCGCCCATCGTCATGCTGGCCGCCGTCGGCTCCCTGATGTTCGCCTTCCCGCTCGCCTTCGAGTTCGGTGACGGCGGTGCCGTGGTCGCCATGCTGGGGCTCCTGATCAGCTGCTGCGCGGCCGGCTGGGCCATGATGGCGGCCCGCCGCGTCGGCCACACCTGGCCCGGCCTGCCGGCCAGGGGCTCGGGCGACCGCCCCGACTGGCGTGTGATCGCCCTGTACGTCGTCATGGGCACCGGACTGGTCGCCCTCGCCGTGTGGCGCGTGGCCCGCCTGCGCTGACGCCGCCCGGGGGACGCCCGGCGGGTCCGGCCTCGCCGAGTGTCGGTGGTGGCTCGTACAGTTGCCCTGTGAGCACTTCGCAGATCACCTTCCTCAAGGGTCACGGCACCGAGAACGACTTCGTGATCGTCCCCGACCCGGACAACGCCCTCGCGCTGCCCGCGTCTGTCGTCGCCCGGATCTGCGACCGCCGGGCCGGTATCGGCGGGGACGGCCTGCTGCACGTCGTCCGCTCCGCGGCCCACCCCGAGGCCCAGGACATGGCCGCCGAGGCCGAGTGGTTCATGGACTACCGCAACGCGGACGGCTCGATCGCCGAGATGTGCGGCAACGGGGTGCGCGTCTTCGCTCACCACCTCCAGCGCGCGGGCCTCGTCGAGCAGGGCGGCCTCGCCGTCGCCACCCGGGGCGGCGTCAAGCAGGTCCACCTCGCCAAGGACGGCGACATCACCGTCTCCATGGGGCGCGCCCTGCTGCCCGAGGCGAGCGCCACGGTCGCCGTCGGGGAGCGCAGCTGGCCATCCCGCAACGTCAACATGGGCAACCCGCACGCCGTCGCCTTCGTCGACGACCTCGCCCACGCCGGCGACCTGCTCTCAGCCCCTCCGGTCACGCCCGCCGCGGTCTACCCCGACGGCGTCAACGTCGAGTTCGTCGTCGACCGGGGCCCCCGCCACGTCGCCATGCGCGTCCACGAGCGCGGCTCCGGCGAGACCCGCTCCTGCGGCACCGGCGCCTGCGCGGTGGCCGTCGCCACCGCCCGCCGGGACGGCAGGGACCCGGCGGTGACCGGGCTCCCCGCGACGTACCGGGTGGATCTCCCCGGCGGCACCCTGACCATCACCGAGCACCCGGACGGTTCGGTCGACATGACCGGCGCCGCCGTGATCGTCGCCGAGGGCACCATCGACCCGGCCTGGCTGGAAACGGTCGTCGGCTGACCGGCAAGCACGCTCCAGGGTCCCCTCCTCGAAACGGTGATCGGTCCGAGCTTCGCTCGAATGGGTGATCCGTTTCACGCTGGGCGAGAGGCGGACTGCGCCACGTGGTGGGGTCGATAGCATCAAGCACCGGCCCGGAGAAGCGACCGCCTCTCCCCACCGCCGGTCGACGTCGCCGGAGGTGCCCCATGAGTGCAGAGGCCGCCGATCCCGCCGCTGTGCCGCGCAGGCGGAGCCGGCCCCGGATCGATCTGCGCAGGCTGGGCCGGGTGGCGCTGCTCGGCCCCGTCCCCCGTGACCGGCTGCCCGACGCCATCGGCCATGTCGCCGAGGCGCACCGCGCCCACCATCCCGACGCCGACCTGGCCATCCTCCACCGCGCCTACGTCCTCGCGGAGTCCTCGCACCGGGGCCAGATGCGCAAGAGCGGCGAGCCGTACATCACGCACCCGCTCGCCGTCACCCTGATCCTCGCCGAGCTCGGCGCCGAGACCACCACGTTGACCGCCTCCCTCCTCCACGACACCGTGGAGGACACCGAGGTGACCCTCGATCAGGTACGGGAGCAGTTCGGCGAAGAGGTCTGCTATCTCGTCGACGGCGTCACCAAACTCGAAAAGGTCGACTACGGCGCCGCCGCCGAGCCCGAGACCTTCCGCAAGATGCTCGTCGCCACCGGCAACGACGTCCGGGTCATGTCGATCAAGCTCGCGGACCGGCTGCACAACATGCGCACCCTCACCGTGATGCGCCCCGAGAAGCAGGCCCGGATCGCCAAGGTCACCCGCGATGTCCTCATCCCGCTGGCCGAACGGCTCGGCGTCCAGGCGCTCAAGACCGAGCTGGAGGACCTGGTCTTCGCGATCCTCGACCCCGAGGAGTACGAGGACACCCGCGCCCTCATCGCCGGCGTGACGGGCGAGAGCGATCCCCTGGCCCCCATCGCCGAATGTGTCCGGGCGACGCTCCGGGAAGCGGGCATCAGCGCCGAAGTCCTCATCAGGCCGCGCCACTTCGTCTCCGTGCACCGGGTCCGCAGGAAACGCGGCGAGCTGCGCCCCACCGACTTCGGCCGGCTGCTCGTCCTGGTCGGCGAGGACGCCGACTGCTACGCGGTCCTCGGTGAGCTGCACACCTGCTTCACCCCGGTGATCTCCGAGTTCAAGGATTTCATCGCCGCCCCCAAGTTCAACCTGTACCAGTCGCTGCACACCGCCGTCGTCGGCCCCGAGGGCGCCGTCGCCGAAGTCCTCATCCGTACGCACCGGATGCACAAGGTCGCCGAGGCGGGCGTCGTCGCCCTGGGCAACCCGTACGCCCACGACCCCACCGCCGCCCAGCAGGCCGAACCGTCCGACGAGCGCGCCGACCCGACCCGGCCCGGCTGGCTCTCCCGGCTGCTGGACTGGCAGGAGTCCGCCACCGACCCCGACACGTTCTGGACCACCCTGCGCGCCGACCTCGCCCAGGACCGCGAGATCACCGTGTTCGGCACCGACGGCAGGACCCTCGGCCTGCCCGCCGGGGCCAGCTGCGTCGACGCCGCGTATGCCCAGCACGGGGAGCGGGCGCACACCTGCATCGGAGCCAGGGTCAACGGCCGCCTTGCCACCCTCTCCACCGTCCTCAGCGACGGCGACACCGTGCAACTGCTGCTCGCCCAGGACACCGCCTCCGGCCCGTCGCCCGAGTGGCTGGACCACGCCCGCACCCCCGCCGCCCGCATCGCGATCACCGGCTGGCTCTCCGCCCACCCCGACGCCCCGGGCCCCGAGGCCGAGGGCCCCGCGGAACCGGCCGCCGACGGCCCGCAGCCCATCGCACCCGCCCGCACCCGGTCCGGCGGGCGCGCCGCCAACATCGTCGTCGACGGCCCGGAGAGCCCCACCCGCCTGGCCGGCTGCTGTACGCCGGTGCCCCCGGACGAGGTGGTCGGCATCGTGGTCCGGGGTGGCGCCGTCACCGTGCACCGCCAGGAGTGTCCCGCCGTCGCCCGGATGCGGGAGATCGGCCGCGCCCCCGTCGCGGCCCGCTGGCGCGACGAGGACGGCGGACGCGACACCGCCGCCTGCCGCGTCACGCTCGTCGCCGAGTCCTTCGGGCGCCCCAGGCTGCTGGCCGACCTCACCGAGGCGATCGCCACGGCCGACGCGGCCATCGTCTCCGCCACCGTGGAGCCCCCCAGCGAACAGCGCGTCCGGCACACCTACACCCTCCAGCTCCCCGACGCCGCCGGACTGCCCGCCCTGATGCGGGCCATGCGCGATGTCGCCGGGGTCTACGACGTCAGCCGCGCCCAGCACCCCGCCGCCACCGGCTGAGGGCCGCCCCGGAGAGACCGCCCCGTTCGGGTGGTGCGGCGCGCGGCACCACCCGGAGAGCGCCCGGCGCTGATAGCCGTAGTCCATGCCGCACCTCTCCCGCCGCCTGCGGGCCGCCCTCCTGGCCACCGCGTCGCTCACCCTCGTCGCCGCCGCCCTGCCCGACCCCGAGCCGCTCGGCATCGGTGACCGGCTCTTCCCTGAGCTGGGCAACCCCGGCTACGACGTCCTCTCGTACGACATCGCCTTCACGTACCACGGCAGCAACACCAAGCCCCTGGACGCCGTCACCAAGATCAGGGCCCGTACCACCGCACCGCTGGAGCGGATCAACCTCGACTTCGCCCGGGGCACCGTGCAGGGCGTCGAGGTCGACGGGCGGGCCGCCGACTTCGGCAGCAAGAACGAGGACCTGGTGATCCAGGCCCCCCGCCGTCTCCCCGCAGGCGCCCCCCTGAACATCACCGTCCGGCACACCAGCGACCCGTCCGGGACCTCGGGCAACGGCGGCTGGATCCGTACCGCCGACGGCCTCGCCATGGCCAACCAGGCCGACGCCGCCCACCGGGTCTTCCCCAGCAACGACCACCCCTCGGACAAGGCGCACTTCACCTTCCGCATCACCGCGCCCAAGGACCTCACGGCCGTCGCGGGCGGGCTGCCCGCCGGCCACACCCGTAACGGCGCCACCACCACCTGGACCTACCGCACCCAGCACCCCATGGCCACCGAGCTCGCCCAGGTCTCCATCGGCCGCTCCCACGTCCACCACCACACCGGACCGCACGGCCTGCCGCTGCGCGACGTCGTCCCCACCGCCGACCGCGAGAAGCTGGAGCCCTGGCTGAAGAAGACCCCCGCCCAGCTGGAGTGGATGGAGCGGCGCGTCGGCCGCTACCCCTTCGAGACGTACGGGGTCCTCGTCGCCGACAGCCGCATCGGCTTCGCGCTGGAGACCCAGACCATCTCGCTCTTCGGCAGGTCCCTCTTCACCGAGCCCGCCTATCCCGAGTGGTACGTCGACTCCGTCATGGTCCACGAGCTGGCCCACCAGTGGTTCGGCAACAGCGTCTCGCCCGCCTCCTGGTCCGACCTCTGGCTCAACGAGGGGCACGCCAGCTGGTACGAGGCCCTGTACGCGGAGGAGAACGGCGGAGGGACGCTGGAGCGGCGGATGCGCGAGGCGTACAAGCTCTCCGACGGCTGGCGGGCGGACGGCGGCCCGCCGGCGCGCCCGGACACCCCCGCCGAGGGCGAGAAGCTGAGCCTCTTCCGCCCGGTCGTCTACGACGGCAGCGCCTTGGTCCTCTACGCCCTGCGCCAGGAGATCGGTGCGGCCGCCTTCGACCGGCTGCAGCGCGCCTGGGTCCGCGTCCACCGGGACGGTACGGCGACCACCGCGGACTTCACCCGGCTGGCTTCCGGCATCGCGGGACGGGATCTGACCCCCTTCTTCGAGGAGTGGCTGTACGGGAAGAAGACCCCGGCGATGCCCGGCCACCCCGACTGGCGTGCGGCCGAGCCCGCTGCCACCCCCTGAGGGCGGGGGAAAACCCCAGTGACGGGCCCGGTGGGGCCGTGCCACTATCGACACGTCTCCACGGCGGACCGCACCGGAGTCCCGGCGGGAATGATCGGGAATCATCCGGACAGGTCACACGTTGTGACTAACGTAAAGACTTCTATCGACGTAAGGATCCAATGACCTCCTCTTCTTCCCTTCCCCAGGACGCGCAGGACGCGCAGAGCGCCACGGAGAACATCCCCGAGAGCCTCACCGAGAGCCTTCGGGCCGACGCCCTGATGGAAGAGGACGTCGCCTGGAGCCAGGAGATCGACGGAGCGCGCGACGGCGACCAGCTGGACCGCTCCGAGCGTGCCGCCCTGCGGCGCGTCGCCGGTCTCTCGACGGAGCTCGAGGACGTCACCGAGGTCGAGTACCGACAGCTGCGCCTGGAGCGCGTCGTGCTGGTCGGTGTCTGGACCTCGGGGACGGTGCGTGACGCCGAGATCTCCCTCGCGGAGCTCGCCGCCCTCGCCGAGACGGCGGGCGCACAGGTCCTGGACGCGGTGTACCAGCGGCGCGACAAGCCCGACCCGGCGACCTACATCGGTTCCGGCAAGGCGCTGCAGCTGCGGGACATCGTCCTCGAATCCGGGGCGGACACCGTCATCTGCGACGGTGAGCTCAGCCCGGGCCAGCTGATCCATCTGGAAGACGTCGTCAAGGTGAAGGTGGTCGACCGGACCGCCCTCATCCTCGACATCTTCGCCCAGCACGCGAAGTCCCGTGAGGGCAAGGCGCAGGTCTCGCTGGCGCAGATGCAGTACATGCTGCCGCGCCTGCGAGGCTGGGGCCAGTCGCTCTCCCGACAGATGGGCGGCGCCGGTTCCGGCGGCGGTGGCGGCATGGCCACCCGTGGTCCCGGTGAGACCAAGATCGAGACGGACCGGCGGCGGATCCGCGAGAAGATGGCGAAGATGCGCCGGGAGATCGCGGAGATGAAGACCGGCCGCGAGATCAAGCGCCAGGAGCGCAAGCGCAACAAGGTGCCCTCCGTCGCTATCGCCGGATACACCAACGCCGGAAAGTCCTCGCTGCTCAACCGTCTCACCGGAGCCGGTGTCCTGGTGGAGAACGCCCTGTTCGCCACCCTGGACCCGACCGTGCGCCGGGCCGAGACACCGAGCGGCCGGATCTACACCCTCGCCGACACCGTCGGGTTCGTACGGCACCTGCCGCACCACCTCGTCGAGGCGTTCCGCTCCACCATGGAGGAGGTCGGCGAGTCCGATCTCATCCTGCACGTGGTGGACGGCTCGCACCCGGTGCCCGAGGAGCAGCTCGCCGCGGTGCGCGAGGTCATCCGGGACGTCGGCGCGGTGAACGTGCGCGAGATCGTCGTGATCAACAAGGCGGACGCGGCGGACCCGCTGGTCCTCCAGCGGCTGCTGCGCAACGAGAAGTACGCGATCGCCGTCTCGGCCCGGACCGGCGCCGGGATCGACGAGCTGCTCGCGCTCATCGACGCCGAGCTGCCGCGCCCGTCCGTCGAGATCGAGGTGCTCGTGCCGTACATCCAGGGGGCGCTGGTCTCCCGGGTGCACGCCGAGGGTGAGGTCCTCTCCGAGGAGCACACCGCCGAGGGCACCCTGCTCAAGGCCCAGGTCCACGAGGAACTGGCGGCGGAGCTGGGGACGTTCGTCCCCGCCGCGCACTGATCACCGCACGGCGCAGGCCGTGATCACCGCACGGCACAGGCTGTGTCCAAGACGCCCGACCGGGACCTCCCGGCCGGGCGTCAGCCGTTCCCGGGGTCCTCATGCCCTGCCGCGGCGGACTGCTCGTACCCCGGGGGCACGAAGCAGGCGGTCACGGTCTTGCCCTCCCGCTGCGGATGGTGCTGCCAGCTGTCGGCCAGCGCGTCGACGATGGCCATGCCCCGGCCGCCGAGTGCGCCGGGGTCACTGTCGCGCTGCGTGGGCGGTTGCGGACTGGAGTCGTGGACGCTGACGTGCAGGCACGTGCTGTCCCACGTCAGGACGAGCTGGGCGTCGCTGTGCGCGTGTTTGTGCGCGTTGGTGATGAGCTCGGAGACGGTGAGGAGCACCGAATCCACGGTGTCGGGCTCCTCCCTGGCCCACTCCAGGCTCTGCAGGTGCTCGCGCGCCCAGTCTCGCCCCGCTCGCACTCCCTGGGAGACGGGGAAGGACTGCGCCCACCCCACCGCCCGCAATGTGGAATCGCTCATTGCCATGCCTCTCGGTCGTGGCCGCACGGGATCCGGCGCCAAGTGCCTTCCGTGTACCCGCCGGAACGCGGAACACCGTGCCGCCCGAGCCGCGGCCCGTCCGGGACGTGGCGGTGATTGGAGGGCCGGGCACCGGGCACACGACGGCAGCACCCATCCCACGAGGAGGAAATCATGATGATCGTCGGAATAGTCGCTGTCTGTGTCGTTCTGGCCGTACTGGCCTTCCTGGTCCCCAGGTTCTCGCGTCATCCGGAGCGCGGTACCCAGCGCACGCTCGGCCTGGGCTCCCGCGCGGGCAGCAAGGCGCCGGGGCCGCTGGGCCGGCTCTTCAGCAAGCCGTTCCGCAGCAGCTCCAAGGCGGTCGGCCGCAGCGGCTCGGCCGGTCGGCGTGCTCGTGGCCACATGCCGTTCTGACGGCGTGCGCCCGTACGCCCTCACGCCGGTGGCCGTGCCCGTCGGGCACCATGGCCGGATGGACGCCGATCAGCCGGAGCGGACCCCCGACGGCCGGTACATCGTGGTGAAGGGCCGCCGTTGGCGGGCCACCGATCCGGAGATCCCCGAAGACGTCGCCGCCGCTCTGCGCCGTCACCTCATGGCGGCTCGGCGAGGGGTGGCCGCCTCGCACCGGAACCAGGACCCGGCGGCCGAGAAGCTGGCCCGGAGCCGGGTGCACACGGCCAAGGTTGCCCTCGGCGAACGCGGCACCCCCTGGTGGGAGCAGTCCCTCGCCGAGCGGCGCCGCCGCTGGGAGGACGGGGCCGCGGAACTCGACGCCGCCGGGGAGCCCGGGCGGCGAACCGCCCGGCCGGCCGACGGATGAGTCGGCCGCCCGGGCGGGAAAGAGCCTTGCCGGGCCTCGTACGACGTCCTACTGGCCCGCGTACTTCTCACTGACCGCGCGGTAGACGCCCTCGGCCTCCTTGCCGAGCCGGGGACCGGCCAGCCAGCCCGCCGAGACCGGGCCGATCGAGGTGTTCGACACCAGGGCGGGCTGCCCGTCCGAGCCGGTCGCGACCCAGCCGCCACCGGAGGAGCCACCGGTCATCGTGCAGCCGATGCGGTACATCGTCGGCTCGTCCTGGCGGACCGAGAGGCGGCCCGGCTTGTCCTTGCACCGGAGGAGCTTCTGGCCGTCGTACGGCGGCGCGGCCGGGTAGCCGGTGGCCGTCATGTCCGCGATCTCCGGTACGGCGGGGGCGTCGAAGTCGACCGCCAGCGCCGAACCGACCGTCTCCTCCAGCGACTTGCCCGTCGACCCCTTCTCCGGCGTCACATGCAGCACCGCGAAGTCGTACGGGGCGCCCTGCCCGCCGGTCGCCGCACCCTGGGCGATCCACTGCTCGGAGGTCTGGGCCCACCGGCCCCACCACACGCCGTAGGGCGCGACCTTCTCCTTGGGGGCGGTCTCCAGCTCCGCCGCGGAGAGGTTGTCGTTGTTGTACGACGGGACGAAGGCGATGTTGCGGTACCAGCCGCCCGCCTTGCCGGCGTGCACACAGTGCCCGGCGGTCCACACCATGTTGGACTTGCCCGGGTTCGCCGGGTCCTTCACCACGGTCGCGGAACAGACCATCGGGCCCTTGGGACCGTCGAAGAGGAGCTTCCCGGCCTCCGGCGCGTTGTCGTGGTACGGCGTCGCGACATCGGCCGCCTGGACGGGGGCGGGCGTCGGGTCCGTCACACCGTCGTCACCGGAGATGTCGTTGTCGACCGGGTTCTCCGGGGGCTTGTCGGCCTCCCGCATCCGGTCCGGGTCCCAGAGGTCCTCGATGATCGGGTTGACGAAGTCCTGGGCCTCACGCAGCCACTGGTCCTTGTCCCAGTTCTTCCACTCGCCGTCCCGCCACTTGTCCGGGTCGATCCCGTGCTCCTTGAGCCGGTCCTTGAGATCGTCCGGAATCGTGATCTTGCCGTCGGCCTGGCCGGCCGGGGCGCTGGGCGTCGTACCGCCCGCGTTGTCCTCCTCCGGACCGCAGGCGGTGGCGGTGAGCGTCAGGACGGCGACGGCCGCCGTCGCGGCGAGCACACCGGAAGGCATGCGCCGTACGCGCCTGCCGCGGCGTGCGGTGTCGGTCGGGCGAATGGGTCGCATCTGGTGATCCCCCTGGGACTTCGTCACTCGGTACTCCGTGCTGCTTTCGGACACTCCGGGGCGGCGGAACAACCTTCTCCGGCGCTCGGCGCGGCCCCCACTATGCCGGTGCCGATGGGGACGGTTCGCGGCAGGTCCACGGTTCCGTTCCCGCAAGGATGTTCCGGTGTACCCGTGATCCCTTGCGGCCGCCGTCGTTGGTACGTACGGGGGACACCAGGACAGCGTTCACCCCCGCACTCCGTCCGCGCGAAAACGTACCGACGTGCAACGCAACTGTTACCGCAGGAGGATCAAGAGCCGTGTCCGTGACCGAACCCGCTCCGGTGGCACCGCCTCCCGCGCCTCCCGTGCACGAGGGCATCCTCCGCCGCCAGTCGCTGCGTGAGTCGGCCGCCCGCACCTATGCGCGGTCCCTGCCGATCGTTCCGGTCAGGGCGCGCGGGCTCACCATCGAGGGTGCGGACGGACGCCGGTATCTGGACTGTCTGTCGGGCGCGGGGACTCTGGCGCTCGGCCACAACCACCCGGTCGTGCTCGAAGCCATCCGGAAGGTCATCGACTCCGGCGCCCCCCTGCACGTGCTCGACCTCGCCACCCCGGTCAAGGACGCCTTCACCACCGAGCTGTTCGCCACCCTGCCGCGCGAGTTCGCCGACAACGCCCGCATCCAGTTCTGCGGCCCCGCCGGTACGGACGCCGTCGAGGCGGCGTTCAAGCTGGTCCGGGCCGCGACCGGCCGCGACGGCCTGCTGACCTTCACCGGCGCCTACCACGGTATGACGGCCGGGGCGCTGGAGGCCTCCGGCGGCGCCCGGGACGTGCGGGTGACCCGGCTGCCCTTCCCGCAGGACTACCGCTGCCCGTTCGGGATCGGCGGCGAGCGCGGGGCCGCCCTCGGCGCGCGGTGGACGGAGCACCTGCTGGACGACGAGAAGGGCGGCGTCCCGGCCCCGGCGGGGATGATCGTGGAGCCGGTCCAGGGCGAGGGCGGCGTCAACCCCGCCCCGGACGCCTGGCTCCGCAGGATGCGCGAGATCACCCGGGCCCGGTCCATCCCGCTGATCGCCGACGAGGTGCAGACCGGCGTCGGCAGGACCGGCGCCTTCTGGGCCGTCGAGCACAGCGGCATCGTGCCGGACGTCATGGTCCTCTCCAAGGCGATCGGCGGTTCCCTCCCGCTCGCGGTCATCGTCTACCGCTCTGAGCTGGACCTCTGGCAGCCGGGCGCCCACGCGGGTACGTTTCGTGGCAACCAGCTCGCCATGGCGGCGGGCGCGGCCACCCTCGCGTACGTCCGGGAGAACGGGCTGGCGGAGCGGGCGGCGGCCTTGGGCGCCCGAATGCTCGACAGCCTGCGGAAGTTGCGGGTGGATCATCCGGGGATCGGCGACGTACGGGGGCGCGGACTGATGATCGGCCTGGAGCTGGTGGACCCCGAGGCCGCGCCCCTGCCGGCCGAGGCCGACGACCACGCCCCGGCCCCGCCGCCGGACCCGGCCCTCGCCCGCGCCGTCCAGCAGGAGTGCCTGGACCGCGGCCTCATCGTCGAACTGGGCGGCCGGCACAGCGCCGTGGTCCGCCTCCTGCCCCCACTCACCCTCACCGACGAGCAGGCGAGCGCCGTCGTCGACCGTCTGGCCGACGCGCTGGCAGCCGCGGAGCGTTCGCCGCACCGCAGGGCCGCAGCCGGGCCGACCACCTGATCCCCGGAACCACACAAGGAAGACCGCCGTGAACCCCACCCCCGCCTCCGAGGCCGACGGCCCCGGTACCCCCCAGCACCGAGGGCAGGACGGACCGGCCGCCCCCGGCACGGTCGAGGCGACGACCGTGCCCCGTCAGAAAGCGGCGCAGGGCGTTGACTTGAGCGATCCGGCGTACGCCCCCGAGGAGCCCGGCGCCCCCGAAGCCCCGCACGACGCAGCCCCGTACGACGGACTCCTCGACGGCCAGGACCCGTTGGACCACCCGGACCCGCTGCGGGCCGCCGACGCCGCCGGCACCGAGAGCCTCCTGCGGTGCTGGACCCGGGAGAACGACCTGCCGCGCCCCGAAGGCGACACCCTGCGCGTCGCCTTCCCCGCCACCGGCACCGCCCTGCTCGTCCCCGTGCACTACTGGTCCGCCACCGGCGCCCACCGCTTCGGCGCCCCGGTCCTGGAAGGCGCGCCCGAGGAGGCCCCGGCCGCCGACGCCGTCACCGTCGCCGTCCTCATCGGCCGGGAAGCCGACCGCAACGGCTCCGCCGACCTGGTCGCCCGGGTCGCCGACTCCGTACGCCATACCGCCGGGTTCGTCGAACAGCGGCGCCGCCGCCCCGCCGAACCGGCCGATGCCGACCTCTTCCTCACCGCCGAGCAGTCCCTCCTCCTCGGCCACCCGCTCCACCCCACCCCCAAGAGCCGCGAAGGGCTCTCCGAGGCGGAGTCCCGGCGCTATTCGCCCGAGCTCCACGGCTCCTTCCCGCTCCACTGGTTCGCCGTGGACCGCACCCTGACCGCCACCGACTCCGCCTGGAGCGACGGCGGCCCGGCGTCCGCCGAGGAACTCCTCGCCCCGCACCGCGACGGGCTGCGCCTGCCGCCCGGCACCGTCGCCGTGCCGCTGCACCCCTGGCAGGCCGCCGACCTGCTGAGCCGCCCGCAGGTCGCCGCCCTCCAGGAGACCGGCCTGCTGCACGACCTCGGCCCGTACGGCGAGCACTGGCACCCCACCTCGTCCATCCGCACCGTCCACCGCCCCGGCGCCCGGGTGATGCTCAAGCTCTCCCTCGGCGTACGCATCACCAACTCCCGCCGCGAGAACCTCCGCAAGGAGCTGCACCGGGGCGTCGAGGTCCACCGCCTCCTGACCACCGGACTCGCCGAGAGCTGGCAGCGGGAACACCCCGGCTTCGACATCGTCCGCGACCCCGCCTGGCTCGCCGTCGACGACCCCGAGGGCACCCCCGTCACCGGCCTCGACGTGATGCTCCGGCAGAACCCCTTCGGCCCGGGCGACGACGCCGTCTGCATCGCCGGGCTCACCGCACAGCGGCCCCGGCCCGGGCAGCCCCTGATGCGCTCCCGGCTCGCCGAGGCCGTCACCGCCCTCGCCGCCCGGACCGGCCGCCCGGTCGCGGACGTCTCCGCCGAGTGGTTCCGGCGCTATCTGGACCGCGTCGTACGCCCCGTCCTCTGGCTCGACGCCCACGCCGGCGTCGCCCTGGAGGCCCACCAGCAGAACACCCTGGTCCTGCTCGACCCGGACGGCTGGCCGGTCGGCGGACGCTACCGCGACAACCAGGGCTACTACTTCCGCGAATCCCGCCGCGACGAGCTGGAGCGGCGGCTCCCGGGCATCTCCACCGTCAGCGACACCTTCGTCTCCGACCCGGTCACCGACGAGCGGTTCGCCTACTACCTGGGCATCAACAACGTCCTCGGCCTCATCGGCGCGTTCGGCGCGCAACGCCTCACCGACGAACAGACACTCCTCACCGTCCTGCGCCAATTCCTCACCGAGACCGCGGAACTGGGCTCGCCCCTGCCCGCGTATCTTCTCCAGAACCGCCAACTGCGCTGCAAGGCCAACCTGCTGACCCGGCTGCACGGCCTCGACGAGCTGGTCGGTCCCGTCGACACCCAGTCCGTCTACGTCACCATCGCCAACCCGCTCCACGCCTGAGGGGCCCCGGCCCCCGCTCCAGAGAGGAGAGTGTCACCGTGCCTCCCGCCGACGCGCCCGCCGAACCCGACGCGGCGCCTGAGGAACCGGGCTCCGGGCCCGGCGACCGGGAAACCCCCGCCGCGCACGCCGGCACGGAAGACACTCTCGACCTGAAACTCACCGAGGAACTCCTCGCCCTCATCTCGGCGGACCGGAACAAGGCGACTCGTCGGCGCGACCCCGCCGGCGAACTGCTCGGGGACCCGGCCACCTGGCCCGGCGCGACCACCGAGGCCGGGGTCTTCCACCTGGTCCCGGTGGTCCTGGAGCGCGATCTCGCCGTCCTCAGCCGCTGGATGAACGACCCCGCCGTCGCCGCCTTCTGGGAGCTCGCCGGGCCCGCATCCGTCACCGCCGACCATCTGCGGCCGCAGCTCGAAGGGGACGGCCGCTCCCTCCCCTGCCTCGGCGTCCTCGACGGAACACCCATGAGCTACTGGGAGATCTACCGCGCCGACCTGGACCCGCTGGCCCGCCACTACCCCGCCCGCCTCCACGACACCGGCATCCACCTCCTCGTCGGGGGCGTGGGCAACCGGGGGAGGGGCGTCGGCACCACCCTGCTCCGCGCGGTCGCCGACCTCGTGCTGGACAACCTTCCGCGCTGCGGCCGGGTCGTCGCCGAACCGGACCTGCGCAACACCCCGTCCGTATCGGCATTCCTGAGCGCCGGATTCCGCTTCTCCGCAGAGGTGGACCTCCCCGACAAACGTGCCGCTCTCATGATCCGCGACCGAACGTACCGTGATCACCTGTGAACATCGCGCCGCACCGTACACACCGCTCGAACCCCATCGGTCCCACCCGGAGGAGTCCCCGTGCCGACATATCCCGCGAGCCCTGATTCCGTCGAGCCCCACCCGCTCCTCAGCCCCCCGGAGCTGAACCGGCAGGTCTGGGACCGGGCCGCAGCGCGGCTGCTCGCCAAGATGCTCGGCGAGTTCGCGTACGAGGAGATCATCGAGCCCGAACGCCGGCCCGGCGACAGCCACCTGCACTCCCTGTCGCTCGACGACGGTACGGAGCTCCGCTTCTCGGCCGGCCGGGGCGTCTACGGGAGCTGGCGCGTCGACCCCGACTCCATCGAGACGGCCCATCCGCCCGCAAGCCCCCTCTCCAACGGCGCTTCCTCCAGCCACGCCGCCGCCAACGGCACGTCGGACGGTACGGCCCGCCCCTTCCGCGACCCGCTGCGCTTCCTCGCCCGTGCCCGCGGTCTCCTCGGCCTCGACGGCGCCACCCTCGGCCACCTCATCCGGGAGCTGACCCTCACGCTCTCCGCCGACGCCCGGCTCGACCACACCGCCCTCACCGCGCGCGAGCTGGCCGACGTCGGCTACGCCGAGCTCGAAGGCCACCAGACCGGCCACCCCTGGCTGGTGGCGAGCAAGGGGCGGCTCGGCTTCTCCGCCGCCGACGCGGCCCGCTTCACCCCCGAGACCCGCAGCCCCCTCCAGCTGCCGTGGATCGCCGTGAGCACCCGCATCGCGCAGTACCGGGGCGTCGGCCGCCTCACCACCCCCGAGCACCTCTACGCCCAGGAGCTCGACCCCTCCGTGCGCGCCTCGTTCGCCGCCGAGCTGCACGCCCGGGGCCTCGATCCCGCGAGCTACCTCTACCTCCCCGTACACCCCTGGCAGTGGGACGAATGGATCGTGCCGCTCTTCGCCCCCGCCATCGCCGACGGGGACATCGTGGCGCTGCACACCGACGGCGACGCCCGCCTCGCCCAGCAGTCCGTCCGTACGTTCGCCAACGTGTCCCGCCCCGACCGGCACACGGTGAAGCTGCCGCTCTCCATCCTCAACACCCTGGTCTGGCGCGGCCTGCCCACCGAACGGACCCTCGCCGCCCCCGCCGTCACCGCCTGGGTCCAGGGCCTGTGCGAGGCCGATCCGTTCCTGCGCGACGCCTGCCGGGTCATCCTCCTCGGCGAGGTCGCCTCCGTCGCCGTGGAACACCCGCTCTACGACCACCTCCCCGAAGCCCCGTACCAGTACAAGGAAATCCTCGGCGCGATCTGGCGGGAGCCCCTGCCGCCCCGCCTCGCACCGGGCGAGCGCGCCCGCACGCTCGCCTCCCTCCTCCATACGGATCCGGCGGGGCGCGCGTTCACCGCCGAACTCGTCGAGCGCTCCGGGCTCGCCCCGGAGGCCTGGCTCACCCGCCTCTTCGCGGCCCTGCTGCCGCCCCTGCTGCACTTCCTCTACCGCTACGGCACGGTGTTCTCCCCGCACGGCGAGAACGCCATCGTCGTCTTCGACGAGAACGACGTGCCCGTGCGCCTCGCGATCAAGGACTTCGTCGACGACGTCAACGTCAGCGCCCACCCGCTGCCGGAGCACGACACCATGCCCGAGGAGGTCCGCACGGTCCTCCTCACCGAGGCGCCGTCCTTCCTCACCCAGTTCATCCACTCCGGCCTCTTCGTCGGCGTCTTCCGCTATCTGTCCCCGCTCTGCGAGGAGCAGCTGGGGGTGAGCGAGGACGCGTTCTGGTCACTCGTCCGGGCGGAGATCGTCCGCCATCACGCCCGCTTCCCCGAGCTCAAGGAGCGGTTCGAGCTGTTCGACATGCTCACCCCCGAGATCGAGCGGCTCTGTCTCAACCGCAACCGGCTGCACGTGGACGGCTACCGCGACCGCTCCAGCCGCCCGCACGCGGCGATCCACGGCACGGTTCCCAATCCGCTGCACCCCTCCGCGCGGATCCGGGAGTGACCGCCGTTGTCAGTGGCGCGCCGTAGGGTGGTCGGGCTATGACGAAGCCACTCCTCCCCGAGCTCCTGCACGCCGCCGTCACCGCCGTCGGCGGTACGGAGCGCCCCGGCCAGGCCGCCATGGCCGAGGCCGTCGCCGAGGCGGTCGACGACCAATCCCACCTGCTCGTCCAGGCCGGCACCGGCACGGGCAAGTCCCTCGGCTACCTGGTGCCCGCGCTGGCGCACGGGGAGCGGGTCGTCGTGGCCACGGCCACCCTCGCCCTCCAGCGGCAGCTGGTGGAGCGGGACCTTCCGCGCACGGTGGAGGCCCTGCACCCGCTGCTGCGCCGGCGCCCGCAGTACGCGATGCTCAAGGGCCGGTCGAACTACCTCTGCCTGCACCGGCTCCACGAAGGGGTCCCGCAGGACGAGGAGGAGGGGCTCTTCGACCAGTTCGAGGCGGCGGCGCCCTCCAGCAAGCTGGGCCAGGACCTGCTGCGGCTGCGGGAGTGGTCCAGCGATACGGAGACCGGCGACCGGGACGACCTCACCCCCGGCGTCTCGGACCGGGCCTGGGCGCAGATCTCGGTCTCCTCGCGCGAGTGCCTCGGGGCGTCGAAGTGCGCGTACGGGGCGGAGTGCTTCGCGGAGGCGGCCCGTGAACGCGCCAAGCTCGCCGATGTGGTCGTCACCAACCACGCCCTGCTCGCGATCGACGCCATCGAGGGCGCCCCGGTGCTCCCCTCGCACGAGGTGCTGATCGTGGACGAGGCGCACGAGCTGGTCTCCCGGGTCACCGGGGTCGCCACCGGCGAGTTGACCCCGGCCCAGGTCAACCGGGCGGTCCGGCGGGCGGCGAAGCTGGTCAACGAGAAGGCCGCCGACGCGCTCCAGAGTGCCGCCGAAGGGTTCGAGCGGGTGATGGAGCTGGCGCTCCCGGGGCGGCTGGAGGATGTGCCCGAGGACCTCGGGTACGCGCTGATGGCGCTGCGGGACGCGGCCCGTACGGTGATCTCCGCGATCGGCGCCACCCGGGACAAGTCGGTCGAGGACGAGAACGCCGTCCGTAAGCAGGCCCTGGCCTCGGTCGAGTCGATCCACGGGGTAGCCGAGCGCATCACCCAGGGCTCGGAGTACGACGTCGTCTGGTACGAGCAGCACGACCGGTTCGGCGCCTCGGTGCGGGTGGCCCCGCTCTCCGTCTCCGGGCTGCTACGCGAGAAGCTCTTCGCCGAGCGCTCGGTGATCCTGACCTCGGCCACGCTGAAGCTCGGCGGGGACTTCAACGGGGTGGGCGCCTCCCTGGGGCTCGCGCCCGAGGGCACGGCGGGCGATGACCTCCCGCAGTGGAAGGGGCTGGACGTCGGCTCCCCGTTCGACTACCCGAAGCAGGGCATCCTCTATGTCGCCCGGCATCTGAACACCCCGGGGCGCGAGGGGTCCCGTACGGACATGCTCGACGAGCTGGCGGAGCTGGTGGAGGCGGCGGGCGGCCGCACGCTGGGGCTGTTCTCCTCCATGCGGGGAGCGAAGGCGGCCGCCGAGGAGCTGCGGGGCCGGCTGGACAAGCCGATCCTGCTCCAGGGCGAGGAGACCCTCGGCGAGCTGATCAAGAACTTCGCCGCCGACCCGGAGACCTGCCTCTTCGGCACCCTCTCGCTCTGGCAGGGCGTGGACGTGCCGGGGCCGAGCTGCCAGCTGGTGGTCATGGACCGGATCCCGTTCCCCCGCCCCGACGACCCGCTGATGAGCGCCCGCCAGAAGGCGGTCGAGGAGGCCGGCGGCAACGGATTCATGGCGGTGGCCGCGACGCACTCCGCGCTGCTGATGGCCCAGGGCGCGGGCCGCCTCGTCCGGGCCACGGGCGACAAGGGCGTCGTAGCCGTGCTGGACCCGCGCCTCGCCAACGCGCGGTACGGCAGCTATCTGCGCGCCTCCCTGCCGGACTTCTGGTACACCACGGACCGCAACCAGGCGCGCCGCTCACTCGCCGCGATCGACGCGCTCGCCAAGGCGGACGGCAAGTAGGTCACCACGACGAAGCCCCGGGACCGCCGTAAAGCGGCCCGGGGCTTCGTCGTGTAGGTGAGGTCGAGGACCGGTGCTCTTCACACCCGCCGCAGCACCGCCACCACCTTGCCGAGGATCGTCGCCTCGTCACCGGGGATCGGCTGGTACGCGGCGTTGTGCGGGAGCAGCCACACATGGCCGTCCTCGCGGCGGAAGCGCTTGACCGTCGCCTCGCCGTCCAGCATCGCGGCGACGATGTCGCCGTTCTCCGCGACGGGCTGGCGGCGCACGGTGACCCAGTCGCCGTCACAGATCGCCGCTTCGATCATCGAGTCACCGACGACCTTCAGGACGAACAGCTCGCCGTCACCGACGAGCTGGCGCGGCAGCGGGAAGACGTCCTCGACCGACTCCTCGGCGAGGATCGGCCCACCGGCGGCGATCCGGCCCACCAGCGGGACGTACGACGCGGCGGGCTTCCCCGTCGTGTCGGTCGGCTGGGTGCTGGGCTGGTCCGATCCGCGCACCTCGTAGGCGCGGGGCCGGTGCGGGTCCCGCCGGAGGAACCCCTTGCGCTCCAGGGCCATCAGCTGATGGGCGACGGACGACGTGCTGGACAGGCCCACCGCCTGACCGATCTCCCGCATCGACGGCGGGTACCCCCGGCGCTGCACGGAGTCGCGGATGACCTCGATGACCCGCCGCTGCCGGTCCGTGAGTCCCGAGCTGTCCGCCCTGATCCCTGGCGGCCTCCCGGGCAAGGAGCGCCCGGGTCGCGCGGGCTCGGGCCCGTCCGTGTTCGTGACTGAGTCATTCATGGCATGCACCGGCTCAAGTCGGCTCTGGGAGCGGTGGTCCCGGGCGGTGATGGTGGCACTGTCTGCGGTCGTGGTCACGTCGGCCCCTCTCGAATGTTCTCCCTAGCTGGACAACGGTAGTAGCTTTCGAAAGGTTGCGCCAAACACACGTTCGAGTGAAAAACGAATAAAGGGCTGCCGCGATCCTTCCCTCAGGTGTATGAGCACGAGACGGAAGGGTGCGTGCGGGGTCCGGCGGGCTCCCCGCCGGATCCTGCCCCAGTCTTTCATCCGGCTCCGCACCACGGGCCCCGGCGGTTCGCGGACCGCGCGATTCCCGTACCCTCTTCCCTGGCCCGCGCTCCCCTCCGGGTACCGCCCGGAGTGCGACACGCGGTAGGGCCGAAATTGCGACCCAACCCTAGATCTAGTGGTTGGATCGTCCCGGTCGCCCAGAAGTTGTGGTCCCGGGTTCATTCGGACCAGGGCCATCGCCTATGCTGGGGACTGCCTCCGAGGGGCCCGCAAGGGCTTGTCGAAGAGGCTATTCAGTCGCGCTGTGAAGGAGGGTTGGGAGCCATGCACTGCCCCTTCTGCAGGCACCCCGACAGCCGGGTCGTCGACAGTCGCACCACCGACGACGGGACGTCGATCCGTCGCCGCCGCCAGTGCCCCGACTGCTCCCGCCGCTTCACCACGGTGGAGACGTGCTCGCTGATGGTGGTCAAGCGCAGCGGCGTGACCGAACCCTTCAGTCGCACCAAGGTCATCTCCGGCGTCCGCAAGGCATGCCAGGGCCGGCCCGTCACGGAGGACGCCCTCGCCAAACTCGGCCAGCGGGTCGAGGAGGCGGTGCGCGCCACCGGCAGCGCCGAGCTGACCACCCACGACGTGGGTCTGGCCATACTCGGCCCCCTGCAGGAACTCGACCTCGTCGCGTACCTGCGCTTCGCGTCCGTCTACCGGGCGTTCGATTCTTTGGAAGACTTCGAGGCCGCCATCGTGGAATTGCGCGCGCAGCGGCCCACCGCAGAGGACTGCGGGAGCGGCGAGACCCTTGAGGTCCCCGTCCCTGCCACTGCCGCCGACTGAGCGGCACCTGCCCGTCACCGTCCGGAGTCATGTCCTCCGGCCGGTGACCGGGCGATTCAGAACCTGTTCCCGCGGCCAGACGTGGCCCGCGGGGCGACGGACACACACTGTGCCTGGGAAGAACTGGGCACTTCAGGGCGTTTTTGCCCACATATGGGAGGCGGCATGACAGAGACGGCGAGCGGCCCGGCACGAGGTTCCCGCACCAAGGGCACCAAGGCGAGCAAGGGTCTGCGTATCGAGCGCATCCACACCACCCCCGGCGTGCATCCGTACGACGAGGTGGCGTGGGAGCGCCGTGACGTCGTCATGACCAATTGGCGCGACGGCTCGATCAACTTCGAGCAGCGTGGCGTCGAGTTCCCCGACTTCTGGTCGGTGAACGCGGTCAACATCGTCACCAGCAAGTACTTCCGCGGCGCGGTCGGTACGCCGCAGCGCGAGACCGGTCTCAAGCAGCTGATCGACCGGATCGTGAAGACGTACCGGAAGGCCGGCGAGGAGAACAGCTACTTCGCCTCTCCCGCGGACGCCGAGATCTTCGAGCACGAGCTGGCGTACGCGCTCCTGCACCAGGTCTTCAGCTTCAACTCCCCGGTCTGGTTCAACGTCGGCACGCCCCAGCCGCAGCAGGTCTCCGCCTGCTTCATCCTGGCCGTCGACGACTCCATGGAGTCGATCCTCGACTGGTACAAGGAAGAGGGCATGATCTTCAAGGGCGGCTCCGGCGCCGGCCTGAACCTCTCCCGTATCCGCTCCTCCAAGGAGCTCCTCTCCTCCGGCGGCAACGCCTCGGGACCGGTCTCCTTCATGCGCGGCGCCGACGCGTCCGCCGGAACCATCAAGTCCGGTGGCGCCACCCGCCGTGCGGCCAAGATGGTCATCCTCGACGTCGACCACCCCGACATCGAGGCCTTCATCGAGACCAAGGTGAAGGAGGAGGAGAAGATCCGCGCCCTGCGTGACGCGGGCTTCGACATGGACCTGGGCGGCGACGACATCACGTCCGTCCAGTACCAGAACGCCAACAACTCGGTCCGCGTGAACGACGAGTTCATGAAGGCCGTCGAAGCCGGCGGCAAGTTCGGGCTGCGCGCCCGGATGACCGGCGACGTCATCGAAGAGGTCGAGGCCAAGTCCCTCTTCCGCAAGATGGCCGAGGCCGCCTGGGCCTGCGCCGACCCGGGCATCCAGTACGACGACACCATCAACGCCTGGCACACCTGCCCGGAGTCCGGCCGGATCAACGGCTCGAACCCGTGCAGCGAGTACATGCACCTGGACAACACCTCGTGCAACCTCGCCTCCCTCAACCTGATGAAGTTCCTCAAGGACGACGGTCTGGGCAACCAGTCCTTCGAGTCCGAGCGCTTCTCCCAGGTCGTCGAGCTGGTCATCACCGCGATGGACATCTCGATCTGCTTCGCGGACTTCCCGACGCAGAAGATCGGCGAGAACACCCGCGCCTACCGCCAGCTGGGCATCGGTTACGCCAACCTCGGCGCCCTCCTGATGGCGACCGGCCACGCGTACGACAGCGACGGCGGCCGCGCGCTCGCCGGCGCCATCACCTCGCTGATGACCGGCACCTCGTACAAGCGCTCCGCCGAGCTCGCCGCGGTCGTCGGCCCGTACGACGGCTACGCCCGTAACGCCGAGCCCCACCAGCGCGTCATGAAGCAGCATGCCGACGCCAACGCCAAGGCCGTCCGCACCGACGACCTGGACGCCCCCGTCTGGGCGGCGGCGACGGAAGCCTGGCAGGACGTGGTCCGGCTCGGAGCGAAGAACGGTTTCCGCAACGCGCAGGCCTCGGTCATCGCGCCCACCGGCACCATCGGTCTCGCGATGTCCTGCGACACCACAGGACTGGAGCCCGACCTCGCCCTGGTCAAGTTCAAGAAGCTGGTCGGCGGCGGCTCGATGCAGATCGTCAACGGCACGGTGCCGCAGGCCCTGCGCCGCATGGGCTACCAGCCGGAGCAGATCGAGGCGATCGTCGCCCACATCGCCGAGAACGGCAACGTGATCGACGCGCCGGGCCTCAAGCCCGAGCACTACGAGGTCTTCGACTGCGCGATGGGCGAGCGTTCCATCTCCGCGATGGGCCACGTCCGGATGATGGCGGCCATCCAGCCGTGGATCTCCGGCGCGCTCTCCAAGACCGTGAACCTGCCCGAGACGGCCACCGTCGAGGACGTCGAAGAGGTCTACTTCGAGGCGTGGAAGATGGGCGTCAAGGCGCTCGCGATCTACCGCGACAACTGCAAGGTCGGCCAGCCCCTCTCCGCCAAGACCAAGGACAAGGAGAAGGAAGAGGTCACCGCGAAGGCCGAGGAGACCATCCGTACGGCGGTCGAGAAGGTCATCGAGTACCGCCCGGTCCGCAAGCGCCTCCCCAAGGGCCGTCCCGGCATCACCACCTCCTTCACGGTGGGTGGCGCCGAGGGCTACATGACCGCCAACTCCTACCCGGACGACGGTCTCGGGGAGGTCTTCCTGAAGATGTCCAAGCAGGGCTCGACCCTCGCGGGCATGATGGACGCGTTCTCCATCGCCGTCTCGGTCGGCCTGCAGTACGGCGTCCCGCTGGAGACGTACGTCTCGAAGTTCACGAACATGCGCTTCGAGCCGGCCGGTATGACGGACGACCCGGACGTGCGGATGGCACAGTCGATCGTCGACTACATCTTCCGCCGCCTGGCGCTCGACTTCCTGCCCTTCGAGACCCGCTCCGCCCTCGGCATCCACTCCGCCGAGGAGCGCCAGCGCCACCTCGACACCGGTTCGTACGAGCCGACCTTCGAGGCGGACGGCGTGGACTCCGAGAGCCTCGCCCAGTCGGCCCCGGTGCAGCCCGAGCTGAAGGCGGTGGCGGCTCCCCGCGAGACCGCCGAGAAGCCGGCCCCGGCGACGGCCCACACCTCGGCCGAGCTGGTCGAGATGCAGCTCGGCATCAGCGCGGACGCCCCGCTCTGCTTCTCCTGCGGGACGAAGATGCAGCGCGCCGGCTCCTGCTACATCTGCGAGGGCTGCGGCTCGACCAGCGGTTGCAGCTGACACCCGGCTGAGCGCTGAGTGACGGAGGGGACCGGCCTCGGGCCGGTCCCCTCCGGTATGCCCGGCACGCATTGGCCGGAACTCGTCGATGCGGGTCAGGCCCCGGCGTCGCGGTCACCCATCACCGCGGCGAACGCGTCGGGATCGGCGTCGAAGCCGCGTACGTCCGAGCGGAACACCCACGTCCCCGACCCCGTACGGGAGAACTCCCCGACGACGGCCGCCGTCGACGACGCCACCCTCGCGAAGTCGTCCTGGACCAGGCTCGTGTAGCCCTCCCGGATCTCCACCAACGTGCTGCCGACCTGGCCGAAGGTCTTGCGGCCCTCGCGCTGCTGGATGGCGACGCCGACCACGACCCGGCCGTACCGGTCCGCCAGCCGGTCCAGCTCGATAGTCATGACCTCGTCGAAGCCGAACCCCTGGCCGGTCCTGCTGTCCCGGTTCAGCGTGATGGTCCCGTCCGGTGAGCGGCTGTCGAAGTGCACCAGGTAGGCGGGGCTGCCGTACGGCGCCTCCGCCGGGTAGGTGGCCGCGATGATGTCGAGGTCGACGTCCGGTTCACCGTGCGGGCTGGGGTCCCACTTGATCCGTACTTCGACCTTCTCGATGTCCTTGTTCGGAGTGCTCACCGGACTTCCCCTCCTGGCCGACGGTCCAGGGGACCGTTCTCATCATCCGATTCACCCGATCATGTACGGAACGGCCCGCGCCGCCAACTGCCCCGAGGACGGACGGCTGATTCGGGCCATGCGCTCGGGGCCGTCGGCGGAACGTCCGGTCCGGGCGGTCCGCCGACGACCGTGACCCCGGCCACGTCGCGCGCCGTACGATGGCGCGGTGCTGGTGAAGTGGATTCGCTGTTCCGTGGTGGACCGTCATGGTTTCGAGCGGGGACAGCGGAAGTGGGCGGGGCTGCTCGGCGAGCCGGGGTTCAGGGGGCAGAGCGGCGGGTGGAGCCGAACGTGCCCCGATGTCGCCCATGTCTTCGCGTTCTGGGAGAACCGCGTCTTCTACGACTCGTTCATGGCCCGCGGACACGACCGCCCGGCTACCGGGCAGGCCGGAACCTTCCGTGACATGCAGGTCATGCTCTTCGAGCGCCGGTTCGACGTGAAGACCGGTTTCGAGCCGGACTTCACGGACGCGGATGTCGTCAGGGTCGCGCACAGCAGCGTGCACGAGGACCGGGCCGAGCACTTCGTGCTGATGCAGAAGCAGGTGTGGAACCCGGCGATGGCCGGTTCCCCCGGGATGCTGCGCGGGGTCTTCGGGGAGGCGCCCGGCAACGAGTTCCTCGTGCTGTCCATGTGGAAGTCGGCTGCCGAGCGGGGCAAGTACCGCGCCGACGGGGCCGAGCGCCTGGCGGCCCGCGCGCAGACCGAGACGGACGTGGCGGCGCTGACGGGGGACGTGGTCGAGCTGGAACCCTCCTGGACGGTCTGACACCGGTCCCTCCTGGACGGTGTGACACCAGTCCCTGTGGGTCACGCGCGACCTTTGCAGATCACGCGTGGTCTTTACGGATCACGCGGAATCGCCGCACACCCCCTAGGGTCGGTGCATGGCACGACCGCAGCGCATCGTCCTCGTCCGGCACGGCGAGTCCGAGGGCAACGCCGACGACACGGTTTACGAGCGGGAGCCCGACCACGCGCTCCGGCTCACCGCGACGGGGCTGCGGCAGGCGGAGGAGACCGGGGCGCGGCTGCGTGAGCAGTTCGGCGAGGAGCGGGTGAGCGTCTACATCTCCCCCTACCGGCGCACCCACGAGACGTTCCGGGCCTTCGGTCTCGACCCCGCCCAGGTCAGGGTCCGCGAGGAGCCCCGGCTGCGCGAGCAGGACTGGGGCAACTGGCAGGACCGGGACGACGTACGGCTCCAGAAGGCCTACCGGGACGCCTACGGGCACTTCTTCTACCGCTTCGCCCAGGGGGAGTCCGGCGCCGACGTCTACGACCGGGTCGGCGCGTTCCTGGAGAGCCTGCACCGCAGCTTCGAGGAGCCGGACCACCCGGAGAACGTCCTGCTGGTCACCCACGGGCTGACGATGCGGCTCTTCTGCATGCGCTGGTTCCACTGGTCGGTCGCCGAGTTCGAATCGCTCTCCAACCCGGGCAACGGCGAGGCGCGGACCCTGCTCCTCGGCGAGAACGGCCGCTACACCCTGGACCGGCCCTTCCAGCACTGGCGCACCCCTGAGCCGTACGGCCGTACCGGATAGAGTGGCAGGGCGATGACCGTTGATTCTGCTTCCGAGCGGCGCTTCGAACGCGCCCTGGCCAGCCTGCGTGGCCTGTCCGTGGGAGACGCCCTGGGCTCCCAGTTCTTCGTCCCGGTCAACTACCCGCTGCTCAAACAGCGCCTCCTGCCGCCCGGCCCCTGGCAGTGGACCGACGACACCGAGATGGCCTCCTCGGTCCTGGCCGTGCTCGCCGCCCACGGCCGCGTGGACCAGGACGCGCTCGCGCACTCCTTCGCCGAGCACCACGACTTCGACCGGGGCTACGGCCCCGCGGTGAACCGGCTGCTCCGGCTGGTGCGGGAGGGCGGCGACTGGCGCGAGCTGGCGTCGGCGCTCTTCAAGGGGCAGGGGTCGTGGGGCAACGGTTCGGCCATGCGGATCGCCCCGCTCGGCGCCTGGTACGCGGACGACCCGGAGCAGGCCACCCACCAGGCCGAGATCTCCTCGTACACCACCCACCAGCACCGTGAGGCCGTCGTCGGCGCGATGGCCGTCGCGGCGGCCGCCTCGCTCGCCGCGGCCCCGGGCGGGCCGCCGAAGCCCGAGGAGCTCCTCGACGGCGTCATCGCGCTCGTGCCCCGCAGCGCGGTCGGCGCCGGGCTGCGCCGGGCCCGCGACATGCTCGACTACCAGGACGCCGGCACGGTCGCCGCGGTCCTCGGCAACGGCCGCCGGACCAGCGCCCACGACACCGTGCCGTTCGCCCTCTGGTCGGCGGCCAGGAGCCTCGGAGACTTCGAGGAGGCCTTCTGGCTGACGGCTCAGGCGGGCGGCGACGTCGACACGACCTGCGCGATCGTCGGGGGAGTCGTCGCCGCCGGTACGGCCGGGGCGCCGCCGGCCGACTGGCTGGCGCAGACGGAGGAGCCGCCCGGCTGGCT
Source organism: Streptomyces cyaneofuscatus (assembly GCF_000718135.1). Taxonomy (GTDB): domain Bacteria; phylum Actinomycetota; class Actinomycetes; order Streptomycetales; family Streptomycetaceae; genus Streptomyces; species Streptomyces cyaneofuscatus. Next base: position 42,272 of record NZ_JOEM01000019.1, read on the forward strand.
GCTCCCGGCGCGGCACTGACCGTTTGACGGGGGGACTGTCACGGTCCTGCCACAGGCCTCACTCTGAGTGTTCGCGAACACCGGTTCGGGATTAATCTTTCGGCCACGCCGTCCCCTGGTCGATCTTCACCGGTCGGCCTCCATGGGCGTGCGCCGAATGAGATGCCGGGACCGCGCGCCCCCTGGGGTGTGCGCGGATGCTCGGTGGGGGAGGGGTCCCATGCCCGAACAACCGCCCGAGTCGACCAAGGCGTCAGGCCCGCCGGCCGACGCCTCACCGACTGCGCAGCCGCCGTCGCAGCCGCAGACGCCGTCATCGTCGCCGCCTCCGGCGCAGGGCATCGAGCCGCCGGTCACTCCCGCGTACCTCCACGCCCAGCGGCAGCGGGCCCAGGGTGCGCAGCAGACCTGGCAGCCCGGCCGCCCCTGGCAGCCCCCCGTCAAGGGCCCCGGCGCGACGGCCAAGTTGCGCCCGGCCGCACCCCCGCCGATCCCGCCCGCCGTTCTCTGGGCCGTCCTGGCCACCGCCGTACTCAGCGCGCTCCTGCTCGGCGACGGCCTCGGGGTGAACCTCCTGATCGTGGCGGTGCCCGCCGCCCTGGCCGCCGCTTTCGCCGCCCGGGCCGCGGGGCGGCGGTTGCGGCCCTGGACCGCCACCTGGGCCCTCGGCGGTCTCGCCCTGCTCGCGGTGCCCGCGCTCCGGGACGCGGGCTGGCCGACCTTCCTGGCCGTCGTGTCGGCCTTCGCCCTGGGCTCGCTCGCGCTGCACGGCAGCCGGAGCTGGCTCGGCGTGCTGATCGGCTCCGTGGGCGTCGTGGACTCGGTCGCTGCCGGGGTCCGGTGGGGCTGGCGCGGGGTACGGGAGCGGGCCGACGACTCCCGGGGGCGCTGGGGCACCGCCGTACGCACCACGGCCGTGGCCGTCGGGCTCCTCGTGGTGTTCGGGACGCTCTTCGCCAGCGCCGACGCCGCCTTCGCGGACCTGCTGGGCAGGCTCACCCCCGATGTGTCGATCGTCGACGGCCCGTTGCGGACGTTCCTCTTCCTCGTCGGCCTCGTGGGCGCGCTGGCCGCCGCCCGCACCGCCGCCGCCCCCGTGCGCTGGGACGGGCTCACCGTCAAGGCGGGCAAGCCCCGGGGACGTACGGAATGGGCACTTCCGCTCATCGTGCTCGACCTGCTCTTCGCCGCGTTCATCACCCTCCAGCTCGTCGTCCTCCTCGGGGGTTACGACAAGGTGCGGGAGAAGACCGGGCTCGACCACGCCGAGTACGCCCGCCAGGGCTTCTGGCAGCTGCTCTGGGCCACCCTGCTCACCCTCGTCGTGATCGCCCTGGCCCTGCGCTGGGCGCCGCGCGGCGGCAGCCGGGACCGGACGCTGGTACGCGCCGTGCTGGGCACCCTCTGCGTGCTCACCCTGGTCGTCGTCGCCTCGGCGCTGCGCCGCATGGACCTGTACGTCGCGGAGTACGGGCTGACCCGGCTCCGGATCTCCGTGGCCGCGATGGAACTCTGGCTCGGCGTCGTCTTCGTCCTGATCCTGGCCGCCGGGGTGTTCGGCGCCAGGTTCCTGCCGCGTGCGATCGCGGTCAGCGCCGCGGCCGCCGTGCTGACCTTCGGGGCGATCTCCCCGGACGCGGTGGTCGCCGAGCAGAACGTCCAGCGCTTCGAGGACGACCGCACCTCGATCGACATCGACTACCTCAAGGACCTTTCCGCCGACGCCGTACCCGCTCTCGACAAGCTCCCGGAGCCGCAGCGCTCCTGCGCGCTCCGGGTCATCCAGAGCGACCTGCGCGGCTCCGACTCCCCCTGGTACGCCACCAGCTGGGGCGAGGCGCGGGCCGAGGAGATCCTCCGCGAGCGCCCCGCCACCACCGACCACCGCACCTGCTACGGCCTCGGTACGGACGGCGTACGGGAAGGCGAGCGGGACGGCTACGAGCAGGACCACGACGACTACGACCCCTACTGATCCCACCCCGGAGCGACGCCCCTCGGCCGAAACTCGGTGTGCACGGTGCCCCGGGGTGTCGCTGCCGTCGCTCTCGGCGTACGCTGGCTGGCGCCATGCCGTACGAACCACCCACGCACACCGTCGAGCGCTCGCTTCGCGCTACCACCGGTGCCAGGACCGTTGCCGGTGTCGACGAGGTCGGACGCGGGGCGTGGGCCGGACCCGTCACCGTGTGTGCCGCGGTCACCGGCCTGCGCCGACCGCCCGAAGGCCTCACCGATTCCAAGCTCTTGACGCCGCTGCGGCGTGCCCAGCTCGCCCCCGTGCTGGAGAGCTGGGTCACCGCCCACGCCCTGGGCCACGCCTCCCCGCAGGAGATCGACGACCTCGGCATGACCGCGGCGCTGCGGCTCGCCGCCGTACGGGCCCTGGAGGGGCTGCCGGTGCGGCCCGACGCGGTGATACTCGACGGCAAGCACGACTACCTGGGCGCCCCCTGGAAGGTCCGTACGGTCATCAAGGGCGACCAGTCCTGCATCGCGGTGGCGGCGGCCTCGGTCATCGCCAAGGTGTACCGCGACCGGATGATGGCCGAACTGGGCGGGGAGTCCGAGGAGTACACGGACTTCGCCTTCGGTGCCAACGCGGGGTATCCCTCGCCGGTGCACCGGGCCGCACTGGAGGAGCGGGGGCCCACGCCCCATCACCGCCTCTCCTGGGCGTACCTCGACGCGCTGCCCCGGTGGCAGCACCTGAAGAAGGTCCGTTTTTCCGCCGAGGCGGCCGCACTCGAAAGCGGGGGCCAGCTCGGCTTCGAATTCTGATCGCGCGCAGGCGCCCACCAGCGATGCCGACCGAGCACGTCGGCCCCGACCAACCACCTTCCTGCCTCTCTTCCTTCATCCTTCAGGAGCCTCAGATTCACGAGAGTGCCCAGGGTCCCCGCGTCACCCCGGCCGCCGGCCGTACCGCGCCGACCCCCCGCCCCGTACCAGGTCCGCGTTCCGCGGCCACGCCGCGTCCCGGTCGTCCGGTGCCCGGCCCCGCGCGCCCCACGCCTCCGGCGCAGCGCGCACACCCCGCACCCGTACCCGCGCCCGCACCGGCTCCCGTAGCGCCGACGAGCGCTCCGAGCCGGCCGGAGAATCGTTCCGCGCCCCAGCTCCAGCTGATCCCGGCCCCGGCCGGCGGAGCCCTCGACGCGGCCGAGGAAGCGGTCGATCTGCTGCTGGAGTCCGGCCGCGCACCGGGCGACATCCTGGTGCTCACCACCGGCGAGCAGCACCCGTGGGCCGCCCACGAGCTGTCCTTCGGCGACGCCGCGTACTGGGCCCAGCAGGACGCCGGTGACGACGTCTTCTTCGCGGACGCCTCCGCGGTCGACCGGGCGAAGCCCCGGCCCATCGTCGTCGTGGCGGTCAACGGGGACGCCGGTGACACCGTCGCCCGCGCGCTGCCCGTCGCCCGTGACCGCGCCGCCGCGCTGCTGATCGTCTGCGGAGACCCGCAGACGATCAACTCCGCACTCGGCGCGGGCGTCTGAACCGTCCTACCGGTCGTAACCGTCGTACGCAGGAGCCCCGGCCGCCGTCACGGGCGGCCGGGGCTCAGCCGGTGTGCTCCGCGGTCAGCGGGCGGCCGAGCGGCGCAGCGCCTGGGCGGAGCCGCCACCGGTCCGCGTCAGCGCGGGCTGCTGGTCGGTGACGAGGTCGGCCAGCGGGGCCGGCTCCGACAGGGAGCTGGGCCGCCGCCCGCCCCGCCCTTCGCCGAGCACCTGCCAGCCCCCGCCGGTCAGCGTGATGTACGCACCGCACCGGAGCCCGTGCAGGGTGCAGGCGTCCCGCAGGCCCCACATCCACGCGCCGTCCTCCTCGGTCCACCGCTCGTCGCCGTCGCGGCAGTAGAGGAGCACGGCCGTACGCACCGGAGTACGCCGGCGCAGATCGTGCGGGATCACGCGCCGCAGATGGGCGAGCAGGGCGTTGCGGAAGTCCCAGCCGTCCGCTGCCACCGTGTCCCGGCGCGTGAACGAGGCGCTCGCCGTGAGCCGTTCCTCATGGTCGAGGACCGCGACGACGGCGGTGGCGGGCGTCGGCCGATGCCGGGAGTGCAGCCCGCTGACGACCTCGCGCGGACTGCGCAGCAGCGGTATCCCCGCCGAGGCCCACTCGGCGGGTTCGAGCATCCGGGCAAGGCGGTTGACGGAGTCCGCTCCACCCGGTGGGGTCGAGAACGCCGATATCGAAGTGGCTGAGGACGGGGCGAATCCGAAGGTCATGGTCCTCCCTTCGCTACGCGCCCATGGTGCGGGCAGGGTCGAGTGAGGGCGCGCCGCGGCACAGCCCTTCCGGGCCCGACGAGAACTGTGCGGGGAGCAGTCCCAATTCTTCCTGGCGTATCGGCAGGCGGCAACGAGCAATTGGCGCGGCTGACGGGAATCAGCCGGAATGACACTGATATCCCTGCCCAGCCCCGGCCCGGATGACGCGTCCCGTCACCCCTGAACCGCGAGGACCAGCGGGCACACCCCCTGGGCTCCGGCCCGCCGCAGCAGCCGCGCGGCGACGGCCAGCGTCCAGCCGGTGTCGGACAGGTCGTCCACGAGCAGGACCGGACCGTCGGCGGACCGCAGCGCCTGTGCCAGCTCCGGCTCGACGGTCAGGGCCTCGTGCAGGGCCCGCACCCGCTGGGCGCTGTTGGTCTGCGACATCGTCAGATCCTCGGTGCCCGGCGCGTACGTCACCGTTCCGAGCAGCGGCATCCGGCCGATCTCGGCGATGCGCCGGCCGAGCGACTCCACCAACTGCGGCCGGCGGCGCGAGGCGACGGTGACCACGCCGACCGGCCGGGGAGCGGCGTCGGGGGCCCCGGAGGCCCAGCCGCCCGGGCCCCTGGCCCAGTCCGTGAGCACGGTGACCACGGCGTCCGTGACATCGTCCGGAACGGGCGCGTCCGGTGCCTGCGCCGCCAGCATGGGGCGCAGCCGGTTGCCCCAGCCGATGTCGGAGAGCCTGCCCAGCGCCCGTCCGGCGGAGGAGAGTTCACCGGCGGGGATACGTCCCTTGAGGTCGACGCCCACCGCGGAGAGACCGGTGGGCCACATCTTGCGGGGAGCCACCTCCACCCCCGGCCGGCCCAGCTCGCTGCGGGCGCCGTCCAGGGCCGCGGTGGAGACCTTCTCGTCGAAGCGGGCGCCCGCGCAGTTGTCACAGCGCCCGCAGGCGGTGGCCTCCTCGTCGTCGAGCCGCAGCCGCAGGAACTCCATCCGGCACGCCGTCGTCGTGGCGTAGTCGCGCATGGCCTGCTGCTCGGCGGCCCGCTGCCGGGCGACCCAGGCGTAGCGCTCGGAGTCGTAGACCCACGGCTCGCCGGTGGAGATCCAGCCGCCCTTGACCCGCTTCACCGCGCCGTCGACGTCCAGCACCTTGAGCATCGTCTCCAGTCGGGTCCGCCGGAGGTCGACCAGAGGTTCCAGCGCGGGCAGCGAGAGCGGCCGCTCCGACCGGGCCAGAACGTCCAGGGTGCGGCGCACCTGCTCCTCGGGAGGGAAGGCGACCGAGGCGAAGTACTGCCAGATCGCCTCGTCCTCCTTGCCGGGGAGCAGCAGCACCTCGGCGTGCTCGACCCCGCGCCCCGCGCGTCCGACCTGCTGGTAGTACGCGATGGGGGAGGACGGCGAGCCCAGGTGCACGACGAAGCCGAGGTCGGGCTTGTCGAACCCCATGCCCAGTGCGGAGGTGGCCACCAGCGCCTTGACCCGGTTGGCCAGCAGGTCGTCCTCCGCCTGCTGGCGGTCCGCGTTCTCGGTCCGCCCGGTGTAGGAGGTGACCGGATGGCCGTTCTGGCGCAGGTAGGCCGTGACCTCCTCGGCCGCCGCGACCGTCAGCGTGTAGATGATCCCGGAACCGGGCAGCTCCCCGAGGTGGTCGCCCAGCCAGGCCAGCCGGTGCGCCGCGTTGGGCAGCTGGAGCACGCTCAGGCTGAGGCTCTCCCGGTCCAGCGGACCACGCAGCACCAGCGCGTCCGTGCCCGCTCCCGTGCCCAGTTGTTCCGCGACGTCCGCCGTCACGCGGGCGTTGGCCGTGGCGGTGGTGGCCAGCACCGGCACGCCGGTGGGGAGATCGGCGAGCATGGTGCGCAGCCGCCGGTAGTCAGGCCGGAAGTCGTGCCCCCAGTCGGAGATGCAGTGGGCCTCGTCGACCACCAGGAGACCCGTCGCGGCGGAGAGCCGAGGCAGCACCTGGTCCCGGAAGTCGGGGTTGTTCAGCCGCTCCGGGGAGACCAGGAGGACGTCGACCTCACCGGCCGCCACCTCGGCCTGGACGCTCTCCCACTCCTCCGTGTTGGACGAATTGATGGTGCGGGCGCTGATCCCGGCCCGCGCGGCCGCCGCGACCTGGTTGCGCATCAGCGCCAGCAGCGGTGAGACGATCACGGTCGGGCCGCTGCCCTGCGCGCGCAGCAGCGAGGTCGCCACGAAGTAGACGGCGGACTTGCCCCATCCGGTGCGCTGCACGACCAGCGCCCGGCGCTTGTCGGCGACGAGCGCTTCGATCGCCAGCCACTGGTCCTCACGCAGCCTCGCCTCACCCGTGGCATCCCCGACGAGGCGGGCGAGGACGGAGTCGGCCGAAGCCCTGAGTGCTGCACGATCTGCGTTGGTCATCCCTCCATGCAACCCGATGACGACCACAAACCGCGAACGCCGGGCCACCCCTGTGGATAACGTTATCCACAGGGGTGGCGGGACGAGGCGGCCCACGGGACCGTCGAGTCATGAACAAGCACCACGAATCAACCGGCCCGTCCGACGGTCAGCAGATCACCCTGCGCGGCCCCGCCGAACTCGCCGACGCCCTCCCGTATCTGATGGGATTCCACCCCAGCGACAGCGTCGTGATGGTGGCGCTGCACGGCGGCCGGGGCCGGTTCGGCGGCCGGCTCCGGCTCGGCATTCCGCGGGAGCCCGGTGAATGGGGACCGGTCGCCGAACAGCTGGCGGAGAGCCTGATCTCGGGGAGCGAGCGCCGCGACGGACGGCCCGACGCGATCGTGATCTTCCTCTGCCAGGACTCGCCGGACGGCGAGAGCGGCCCCCTGACGATGGAGCGCCTGCGGCCGTTCGCCCAGAGCCTGCGTACGGCGTGCGGAGCGCTGGACGTGCCCGTGCTCGAAGCGCTCTGCCTCTCGGACGGCCGGTACTGGTCGTACTGCTGCCCCGACGGCCGGTGCTGCCCGCCCCAGGGAAAGCCCCTGGCCATGCCCGGTACGACGGTGATGGCCGCCGCGGCCGCCTATGCGGGGATCCGGGTACGGGGGACGCTGCGCGACATGGAGGCGCGGCTCGCTCCCTGGCGGACGCCGGACGAGGTCTCCGCACAGCTGCGGGCGCTGGACCGGGCCGCGCCCTCGCTGGTGCCCCGGATCCTGGACGAGCGGGTGAAGGCCGAGGTGGCCAAGGAGACCCTCGCGCTCGCCCGCACCCTGATGGACCGCCTCGGGCGGACGCCGCCCGCTCCGGAAGCCGTCTCCGACCTCGGGGACGACAAGCTGATCGACCAGGACGAGGCCGCCGCGGTCATCCTCGGCCTCCAGGACCGGGAGACCCGGGACAAGGCCGCGGTCTGGATGGAGGGCCCCGAAGGTCACCGTGCGCTGAGGCTGTGGCGGACCCTCGCCCGGCGCTGCGTCGGACCGTACGGCGAGCACGCGGCGGCTCCGCTGACCCTGGCCGGCTGGGTCTCCTGGTCCACCGGCGACGAGCCCGGCGCCCGGGTCGCGCTGGCCATGGCGCTCCGCGCGGACCCGGAGTACACGTTCGCGCAACTGCTGCACCGGGCGTGCAACGAGGGGCTGGACCCGGAGACCCTGCGCCGCTGCCTGCGCGGTGACGGCGACGGCGGTGAAGGGCCGGAGACGGAGGTCGCGGGCGCCGAGGAGACCGGGGCGGCGCTGGGGGCCGGGGGCGCCAGGGGGCCCGCCCTGCATGTCCGCAGGGTCAGGCCGGCGGCGAACCGGGCCCGGCGGCGCGCGAGCGGGCGGCGGGTGACGGACACCGGGGGGACCGCGCCGGCGCCCGGTTCGGCCAGGCCCGGTACGGCCGGGCCCGGGCCGGTGGCCGCCGGGCGCCGCGTGCGCGACGTCCGGCGGTACGGCAGGCGCGGCGCCGGGACGCGCCGCTGAGGGCGGCCCGTCCGCTCGACGGCACCGCTCGGCGGAGACCTTCTCGACGTGTGCGGCCGGATCCGGCCGCACACGGGATCTCCCTGATCACCGGAGTACCGAAGGGAGTGTTTATCGTCAGGCAGACGACTATGATCACGGCATGCCGCCCTACGACCCGTCGAACTTCCCGCCCTTCGCCGTCACCGTGGACCTGGTCGTGCTCACGGTGCGCCGTCACGCTCTCTGCGCGCTGGTGGTCCGCCGCGGGGAAACGCCGTTCCAGGGCCGGTGGGCGCTGCCCGGCGGTTTCGTCAGGGCCGACGAGGATCTCGGGTCCGCGGCGGCGCGTGAGCTCGTCGAGGAGACGGGGCTGTGCGCCCACGATCCGGCGAAGCCCGCCGTGGGCAACGGCGCGCACCTCGAACAGCTGGCCACCTACGGGGACCCGGCGCGGGACCCCCGGATGCGGGTCGTCAGCGTGGCGCACCTCGCGCTCGCCCCTGATCTGCCCGCGCCCCGGGCGGGCGGGGACGCCAACAGCGCCCGCTGGGCACCCGTGGAGGACCTCCTCAGGGAGGGCGAGCAGGCCACACCGCTCGCCTTCGACCACGCGCGGATCCTCGCCGACGGGGTGGAGCGTGCCCGCTCCAAGATCGAGTACTCCTCGCTGGCCACGGCGTTCTGCCCGCCGGAGTTCACGGTCGGGGAGCTGCGCCGGGTGTACGAGGCGGTGTGGGGCGTGGTCCTCGACCCGCGCAACTTCCACCGCAAGGTCACCGGCACCCCCGGCTTCCTGGTGCCCTCCGGCGGGACCACCACACGGCAGGGCGGCCGGCCCGCGCAGCTGTTCCGGGCCGGTGCGGCCACGGTGCTCAACCCGCCGATGCTGCGGCCGGAGGTCTGACGGCGGGGCCTGTCGGCAGCCGGGGGAGTGCGGAACACCCGTGGGTCCACTGCTGCACGAAAAGTCGGAAATGTCGCGTTATGTTGCTGCGGTACCCCTCTGCCGCCGAGCGGTCTCACCATCCGTGAGAGAACGCGAGAGAAGCGATGCTCCAGGCCATCGGACTCACCAGCACCCCCCGTCGCGACGCTCCGCCCGCCGTGGACGACCTGACCTTCGAGGCCCCGCCCGGCCGTGTCACCGCCCTGCTGGGTGCCCCCGGTTCGGGCAAGACCGCGGCCCTGCGGCTGATGCTCGAACTCGACTCCGGCCGGGGCGTCGCCTACTTCCGCGGCAGGCCGCTGCACCGCATCCCCCACCCGGCGCGCGAGGTGGGCGTGCTGCTCGGTGACGTACCGGGACACCCCTCCCGTACGGCCCGCGGCCAGCTCCGGATGCTCTGCGCGGCCGCAGGGACGCCCGCGACCCGAGCCGACGAGATGCTCGAAGTCGTGGGCCTCGCCGGGCTCGGGGACCAGCGGCTCGGCACCCTGTCGGTGGGGATGGACCGCCGCCTCGGCCTCGCCTCCGCCCTCCTCGGTGACCCGCACACCCTCGTCCTGGACGAACCCGCCGAAGGCCTCTCCCCGCGCGAGAACAGCTGGTTGTACGGGCTGCTGCGCGCCCACGCGGCCCAGGGCGGAACGGTCCTGTACGCCACCGCCGACCCCAAGGAGGCCGCCCGCACGGCCGATCACGTCGTCACCGTCGACGGCGGCCGCCTCGTCGCGGACCAGGAGGTCGCCGATTTCGCCCGCACCCGGCTCCGCCCCCGCGTCGCCGTCCGCACCCCGCACGCGGCCCGGCTCGCCGCGGTCGTCAGCAGGGAGGCCCGGGCCGCACGGCGCTCGGTCGAGGTGGTCCCCGAGCCGAACGGGCGGCTCACCGTGTACGGCTCCACCTGCGCCGAGGTCGGGGACACCGCCTTCCGGCACGGCGTCCCGGTCCACCAACTCGCCGACGAGATCGGCGACACCGGCCCCGCCGCCGCCCCGCCACCGGCCGGCGACGAGGCCCGGCAGCCCTCCGCCGCCGCCCTCTCCGAACTGCCGCCGCCGATCCGGGTCCGCCCCGCCCGCGGGCCCCTGCGCCCGCTCCGGTACGAACTGCGGCGCTCCCTGGGCGTCCGGACGACGACCATGATCATGGCGTCCGTGCTGCTGGTCTCCGCCGCGCTCTCCGTCCTCCTGGCGCGCACCGGCGGCACACCCCTGCCGCGCGCGCTCGCCGCCTGGCCCGAGCTGCTGCCGCTGCCGCCCGCCGCCCTGGGTGCGGGCATCCTGGGCGCGCTCTCCTTCGGTGACGAGTTCCGCTACCCGGCGCTCGCCGCCGGTCGCGGGACCGTGCCCCGGCGGATCGGCCTGCTGGCGGCCAAGCTGACGGTGACCGCCGGATTCGCCCTCCTGCTGGCCTCGCTCACCGTCGTCTGCGGCGCGCAGGGCCTCCGGCTCTTCTACGGCCCGGAGTTGCTCACCGTTCCGGCCAATGCCGTCGCGCTCGGGGCGAGTTGGGCGTGCCTGGTCGTGGGCTGCGCCTGGGCCGGGCTGCTGGCGGCGGGTGTCTTCCGGGTGGCCGGGGCCGGGATCGCCGCCGTACTGGCCGTTCCGGTGCTGGTGGTTCCGCTGGTGCAGAAGGTGTTCGAGGCCCCGTCCGCGCGTTCGGTCACCGGACTTCCGGGCCGGCTGCGCGAACTGGCCTGGTGGCAGCTGCCGCAGGAGGCGGACCGCTGGGTCCTGGCCGTCGCGAGGGTGGTGGCGCAGCCCGTGGGCGCCGCGCTCGCCCTGTCGTTGTCGGCCCTGATCTGCGCGTATCTGTTCACCAGCCTTCGCGGGAAGGTGCGTTGGTGATCACCCCGGCCCGGCGGCGAGAAGAGGAGCCCGTAACTCCCTAGGAAATGCCTGGTTCATACGAATATGGCGTCAATTGCGGCGCGGGCGCCGATCACCCTTTCGTGTGCTTTTCACCAAAGACCTCAAGGGGCGGACGAGCTACGCCGACAAAGGATGCGTGAGTACCCTTGCGCACACCATGATGACCGCCGCCCGCTCCGCCGATTCCGGCCTGGCCGGCCCGGGCGAACTCGATCGCTATCCCTACACGGAAGCGCCGGCCGGCGAGCGCGCCGCGGCCCGGCCCTGGGGCGGTTCCGATTCCGAGTTGGGGCGGGCGAGCCGCAGGGGAGCGGCCAGCCGCGGACGCGGGCTGCACGGTCAACTCGTCCAGCAGCTGGGCCAGATGATCGTCTCCGGCGACCTCGGCGCGGACCGCCCCCTCGTTCCCGAGGAGATCGGCCAGCGCTTCGAGGTCTCCCGCACCGTCGTACGCGAGTCCCTGCGCGTCCTGGAGGCCAAGGGGCTCGTCAGCGCGCGCCCCAATGTGGGTACGCGGGTCCGCCCGGTCAGCGACTGGAACCTGCTGGATCCCGACATCATCGAGTGGCGCGCCTTCGGTCCGCAGCGCGACGACCAGCGCCGTGAGCTGGCCGAGCTCCGCTGGACCATCGAGCCCCTCGCCGCTCGCCTCGCCGCCGGGCACGGCCGGGAGGACCTTCAGCAGCGCCTCGGCGACATGGTGGAGATCATGGGCCACGCGATGGGGCAGGGGGACGCGATCACCTTCTCCCGCGCCGACGCCGAATTCCACGCCCTGCTCATCCAGGCCGCGGGCAACCGGATGCTCGAACACCTCTCGGGCATCGTCTCGGCCGCCCTGCACGTCTCCGGCGGCCCGGTCACCGGCTGCGACCGTCCGGGCGAGGCCTCGCTCGCCCACCACGCGCGCATCGTCGACGCCCTCGCCTCGGGCGACTCCGCGGGGGCCGAGACGGCCATGCGCCAGCTGCTCGTCGTCCACCCCGACGTGGAGCGGGTGGTTCCCGCGCCCCGCGAGCAGCACTGACCGGTCCACGGCCGGGGTGGGCAGGCCCAGGCCTGTCGTCGGACAGGACCTGTGCCGCCGGACCGCACGGGTCCGGCGGCACAATTGTGAGGAGATGCCCGCCCTGGCTGGGTTCGTCGCGAATGGGGTGTGACTCGGGCCACGCGGATTGGGCGTAACACTCCTCGAAGCAGCGCGATGACTTAAGAGGTGACCGCCGCGGAAGGAATACAGCAGCCCTTGGGCGCGCTGTTCAGTTCTGAGGCCAAACCCGCGCCGTCGACGACATCCCCAGTCGGCGGTCGTCGGTTCCAGCCCTCTCCAGGGCAGGGCCGGAAGCCGTTTCCATCGTTCCGAGAGGTTGTTCGTGTCGGCCAGCACATCCCGTACGCTCCCGCCCGAGATCGCCGAGTCCGAGTCTGTCATGGCGCTCATCGAGCGAGGGAAGGCTGATGGGCAGATCGCCGGCGATGACGTGCGTCGGGCCTTCGAGGCTGACCAGATTCCGCCAACCCAGTGGAAGAATGTTCTGCGCAGCCTCAACCAGATCCTCGAGGAAGAGGGTGTGACGCTGATGGTCAGTGCCGCGGAGTCGCCGAAGCGCGCCCGCAAGAGCGTCGCAGCGAAGAGCCCGGTCAAGCGCACCGCCACCAAGACTGTCGCGGCGAAGACCACCGTGACGAGGACCGTCGCGGCCACCGCCGCCCCGGCGGCCGAGAGTGCGGACGCGGTGGCCGACGACGCCGTCGCTGCCGCCCCCGTGAAGAAGGCGGCAGCCAAGAAGACGGCTGCCAAGAAGACCGCCGTGAAGAAGACGGCGGCCAAGAAGACAGCGGCGAAGAAGTCCGGCAAGCAGGACGACGAGCTGCTCGACGGTGACGAGGCCGTCGAAGAGGTCAAGGCCGGCAAGGGCGAGGAAGAGGAGGGCGAGGGCGAGAACAAGGGCTTCGTCCTCTCCGACGACGACGAGGACGACGCGCCTGCCCAGCAGGTCGCCGTCGCCGGCGCCACCGCCGACCCGGTCAAGGACTACCTCAAGCAGATCGGCAAGGTCCCCCTCCTCAACGCCGAGCAGGAGGTCGAGCTCGCCAAGCGCATCGAGGCCGGTCTCTTCGCCGAGGACAAGCTGGCCAACGCCGACAAGCTCGCGCCGAAGCTCAAGCGCGAGCTGGAGATCATCGCCGAGGACGGCCGCCGCGCCAAGAACCACCTCCTGGAGGCCAACCTCCGTCTGGTGGTCTCCCTGGCCAAGCGCTACACCGGCCGCGGCATGCTCTTCCTGGACCTGATCCAGGAGGGCAACCTCGGTTTGATCCGCGCGGTCGAGAAGTTCGACTACACCAAGGGCTACAAGTTCTCCACGTATGCCACCTGGTGGATCCGTCAGGCGATCACCCGCGCCATGGCCGACCAGGCCCGCACCATCCGTATCCCGGTGCACATGGTCGAGGTCATCAACAAGCTCGCGCGCGTGCAGCGCCAGATGCTCCAGGACCTGGGCCGTGAGCCCACCCCGGAGGAGCTGGCCAAGGAGCTCGACATGACCCCTGAGAAGGTCATCGAGGTCCAGAAGTACGGCCGCGAGCCGATCTCGCTGCACACCCCGCTCGGCGAGGACGGCGACAGCGAGTTCGGTGACCTGATCGAGGACTCCGAGGCCGTCGTCCCGGCGGACGCGGTCAGCTTCACGCTCCTCCAGGAGCAGCTGCACTCGGTGCTCGACACGCTCTCCGAGCGTGAGGCCGGCGTGGTCTCGATGCGCTTCGGTCTCACCGACGGCCAGCCGAAGACGCTGGACGAGATCGGCAAGGTCTACGGCGTGACGCGTGAGCGCATCCGCCAGATCGAGTCGAAGACGATGTCGAAGCTCCGTCACCCGTCCCGTTCGCAGGTCCTGCGCGACTACCTGGACTAGAACACAGGGCGGAAGATTCACCGGTGAGGGCCCGGATCCCCAGGGATCCGGGCCCTCCGGCGTGTCCGCGGGTGCGCAGGGGGACGGGCTGGATCACGCTGGGTGAAACGTTTCCACCTCAGTGTCAGGAGCCCTCATGCCCCGTCCCGTCGTCCGTGCCCTGACCGGGGTCCTCGCCCTGACCGCCGCGGTCGCCGTAGCGCCGCTCGTGGCCCCGCTCCCGGCGGCCGCCGACAGCATCGTCGTCGGCGGACAGCCCGCCCCCGTGGCGGACAGCCCGTGGGCGGTGGCCCTGTCCAGCCGTGAGCGGTTCGGCGGGGCGCGCTCGGGCCAGTTCTGCGGCGGCGTCGCCGTGGCGCCCACGAAGGTCCTGACGGTCGCCCACTGTCTGGGTGAAGAGGCGCTCGGCGCACCGGTGAGCCGGGTGAAGGACCTCCGCGTCATCGCCGGGCGGGACCGGCTGAGTGACACGAGCGGCCAGGAGATCCCGGTCCGGGGGGTCTGGGTCAATCCGGCGTACGACCCCGACACCAACGCCGGCGACCTCGCGGTGCTGACGCTGTCCCGGGCGCTGCCGAGGAGCGGCGTCATCCCGATGGCCCGGGCCGGGGACGAGGCGTACCGGGCCGGGACGGCCGCGGCGGTCTACGGGTGGGGGGACACCACCGGGGCCGGTACCTACGCCTCCGTGCTGCGCTCCGCCCGGGTCCAGGTCCTGCCCGACCGTGAGTGCGCCCGGGCCTACCCGGGCGGCCGGGAGGGCACGTACGACGCCTCAGGGATGCTCTGTGCGGGCGATCCGGCGGGCGGGCGGGACGCGTGCCAGGGCGACAGCGGCGGGCCGCTGGTGGCCCGTGGGCGGCTCATCGGCCTGGTGTCCTGGGGGAGCGGCTGCGGGCGCGCGGGCAGCCCCGGGGTGTACACCCGGGTCTCGGCGGCCCTGAAGTGGGCCGAGGGCCGCATCTGAGCGGGCCCGCGGACTCGCCGACGTACGAGAACGGGCGGCGCCCCCGGTGGGGGTGCCGCCCGTCGGCCGGTCCTGGACCGGCCCCTGGCTCGTCGTGGATGCGAGGTGTCAGTGTTGGTCCTCGTCGGCGGTCGCCTGCACGGCGGTGAGCCGATCCGTCTCATCCTGTATTTCCGCGGCGATCTTCTTGAGTTCCGGCTCGAACTTGCGCCCGTGGTGGGCGCAGAAGAGCAGTTCACCGCCGCTGATCAGGACGACGCGCAGATAGGCCTGGGCGCCGCAACGGTCACAGCGGTCTGCTGCGGTCAGCGGGCTCGCGGGGGTCAGAACAGTAGTCACGTCGCCTCTTCTCTAGCTCGACGAGCTGTCGTACCAGGGTCAACATCCAACCAGGCCGAAAACGTTCCCGCTCGTGGCTTTTCTTCGAAACTTCTTCTCGGGATGGCTGTCAGTTGCCGGTTGGCGGCGAATGTGCCGTATGCGGAGCGCTACGGTTTCGCATTGCTTGTCTTGGGGGTGGGTCCCGCCGGCCGGCTTGCCGGTTTGTTCATGAGGACGTGCCCGGAGCCTAAATGGTTCATGCCTCGAAGGGAACGTGATGTGCACGTCACTCCGACGAATGATCGAACATCCATGCGAGCCCGGATGAAGCTCGACTAGCATGAGGATTCCCCGAGGGTGGCGTTACAACCGCTCTACCAGGCCTCTGTAGGCTCTCAGCGGCAACCGAAGCCGACCGTGATACCCACCAGGGGCCCAGATGAAATTCAGCGAGGAGCGAACCGCGTGACCGCCGAAACGTCCGTGCCGTCCACCGCGATGCTGACCGCAGCAGGCGGCGACCGGGACAGCTCCAACTACACCGCGCGGCACCTTCTCGTCCTCGAAGGACTTGAGGCGGTCCGCAAGCGCCCCGGGATGTACATCGGGTCCACCGACAGCCGCGGGCTCATGCACTGCCTCTGGGAGATCATCGACAACTCCGTCGACGAGGCCCTGGGCGGCCACTGCGACCACATCGAGGTCATCCTCCACGACGACTCCTCCGTCGAGGTCCGGGACAACGGCCGCGGCATCCCCGTGGACGTGGAGCCCAAGACCGGGCTCTCCGGCATCGAGGTCGTCATGACCAAGCTGCACGCCGGAGGCAAGTTCGGCGGCGGCTCCTACGCGGCCTCCGGCGGCCTCCACGGCGTCGGCGCCTCCGTGGTCAACGCCCTCTCCGCCCGCCTGGACGTCGAGGTCGACCGCAACAGCGCGACCCACTCCATCAGCTTCCGGCGCGGCGTCCCGGGCATGTTCACCGAGCAGGGCCCCGACAGCCCCTTCGACCCGGCCAACGGCCTGCGCAAGGGGAAGCGGGTCCCCAAGACCCGTACCGGTACCCGGGTCAGGTACTGGGCGGACCGGCAGATCTTCCTCAAGGACGCCAAGCTCAACCTGGAGACGCTCTACCAGCGGGCCCGCCAGACGGCCTTCCTCGTCCCCGGCCTCACCATCGTCGTCCGCGACGAGCGGGGGATCGACGGCGAGGGCAAGACCGAGGAGACGTTCCGCTTCGACGGCGGCATCAGCGAGTTCTGCGAGTACCTGGCGCAGGACAAGGCCGTCTGCGACGTCCAGCGGCTGACCGGCACCGGCACCTTCAAGGAGACCGTCCCGGTCCTCGACGACCGCGGCCACATGACCGCGACCGAGGTCACCCGGGAGCTCGGCGTCGACATCGCGCTGCGCTGGGGCACCGGCTACGACACCACCGTCCGCTCCTTCGTCAACATCATCGCCACCCCCAAGGGCGGCACCCACGTCAGCGGGTTCGAGCGCTCCCTCACCAAGACGGTGAACGAGGCCCTCCGCTCCGCGAAGATGCTGCGGGTCGCCGAGGACGACGTGGTGAAGGACGACGCCCTCGAAGGGCTCACCGCCGTCGTCACCGTACGGCTGGCGGAGCCGCAGTTCGAGGGGCAGACCAAGGAGGTGCTCGGCACCTCGGCGGCCAACCGGATCGTCGCCGCCGTGGTCGCCAAGGAGCTCAAGGCGTTCCTGACCTCCACCAAGCGGGACGCCAAGGCCCAGGCCCGGGCGGTCCTGGAGAAGGCCGTCGCCGCCGCCCGTACGCGGATCGCGGCCCGCCAGCACAAGGACGCCCAGCGCCGCAAGACCGCGCTGGAGTCCTCCTCGCTGCCGGCCAAGCTCGCCGACTGCCGCAGCGACGACGTGGAGCGCAGCGAGCTCTTCATCGTCGAGGGCGACTCGGCGCTCGGTACCGCCAAGCTGGCGCGGAACAGTGAGTTCCAGGCGCTCCTGCCGATCCGCGGCAAGATCCTCAACGTCCAGAAGTCGTCCGTCTCGGACATGCTGAAGAACGCCGAGTGCGGCGCCATCATCCAGGTCATAGGAGCCGGGTCCGGCCGGACCTTCGACATCGACGCCGCCCGCTACGGCAAGGTCATCATGATGACCGACGCCGATGTGGACGGCTCCCACATCCGCACCCTGCTGCTGACCCTCTTCCAGCGCTACATGCGCCCGATGGTCGAGGCCGGACGGGTCTTCGCGGCGGTGCCCCCGCTGCACCGGATCGAGCTGGTCCAGCCCAAGAAGGGCCAGGACAAGTACGTGTACACGTACTCGGACAACGAGCTGCGCCAGACGCTGCTGGAGTTCCAGCGCAAGAACGTCCGGATCAAGGAGTCCATCCAGCGCTACAAGGGCCTCGGTGAGATGGACGCCGACCAGCTGGCCGAGACCACGATGGACCCGCGCCACCGCACGCTGCGCCGGATCAACATCGGGGACCTGGAATCCTCCGAGCAGGTCTTCGACCTCCTGATGGGCAACGAGGTCGCGCCCCGCAAGGAGTTCATCACCAGCTCGGCGGCGACCCTGGACCGCTCGCGCATCGACGCGTAGGCAGCCGTATCAACCCCTGAGGCCCCCGCCCTCCCGGATCACCGGAAGGGCGGGGGCCGCCTGCGTTCGGGACTTCTGTCACCTGAAGAGGTGAATTCGGGCGAATGACGCGTCCGGGATCTTCTCTTACCGCTCATGGTGGGCCACGCGGCCGAAAAGGTCCGTGGACAAGGGAGTTGCTCGGTGGAGAAGGAAGCAGGGCCGGCGGCCGCGGGAGTGCGGCTCGACGACCCGTGGTACGAGGCGTCGGCCGCGGGCTGGGACGAGGCGGACGGCGTGGGAGGCGAGGCGGCGGCCGGTGCGCCCGGCCCCGGGGAGCCGCCGCCCGGGCCCAGCGCGGCCGAGATCTACCTGGAGGTGCACCGCAGCGCGGCCTTCCGCGAGGTGCGCCGCCGCTACCGCCGCTTCGTGATGCCCGCCGCCCTCGCCTTCCTCCTCTGGTACCTCGCGTACGTCGTCGCGGCCACCACGGCGCCCGCGCTCATGGCCCGCCCGGTCGCCGGAGCGGTCAACGTGGCGATGGTGGCGGGTCTCGGCCAGTTCCTCACCACCTTCCTCCTGACCTGGGCGTACGCACGCCACGCGCGGCTGCGCAGGGACCGGGCCGCCCTCGATCTGCGGTGGGACACCCAGGAGATGACACGGGGCGCCGGACAGCCCGCGGCAGGAGGGCCGGTCCGTTGAGCGGCGACCACCAGACACTCGCCCTGCTGCTGTTCTGCGCGTTCATCGCGGTGACGCTCTTCATCACCACCTGGGTCAGCCGCAACCGGCAGGGTTCCGCCGAGGAGTTCTACGCCGGCGGGCGCCTGTTCTCGCCCATGGAGAACGGTTTCGCCATCGCCGGCGACTACATGTCGGCCGCCTCCTTCCTCGGCATCTCCGGGCTGATCGCCCTCTTCGGCTACGACGGCATCCTCTACTCGGTCGGCTTCCTGGTCGCCTGGCTGGTCGTCCTGCTGCTGGTGGCCGAACTCGTCCGCAACTGCGGCCGGTTCACCCTCGCCGACGTGGTCGCCGCACGCATGGCGGAGCGCCCGGTGCGTATCGCGCTCGGCACCTCCTCCGTCACCGTCTCCGTGCTCTATCTCGTCGCCCAGATGGTCGGTGCGGGCTCCCTGGTGGCCCTGCTGCTCGGCGGGACGAGCGACGCGGCCCGAACGTGGACCGTGGTCG
Organism: Streptomyces cyaneofuscatus; assembly: GCF_000718135.1. Lineage (GTDB taxonomy): Bacteria > Actinomycetota > Actinomycetes > Streptomycetales > Streptomycetaceae > Streptomyces > Streptomyces cyaneofuscatus. The sequence goes on from NZ_JOEM01000019.1 coordinate 61,185, forward strand.
GGGTCGGCGCGCTGATGGTCGTCTACGTGTCGTTCGGCGGGATGCGCGCCACCACCTGGATCCAGATCGTCAAGGCCGTGCTGCTGATGGGCGGCGCCGTCGCCCTCACCGTGCTCGTCCTGGTCCAGTTCCGCTTCGACGTCAACAGCCTGCTCACCACCGCCGCCGAACGCAGCGGCCATGGCAAGGACTTCCTCGCCCCCGGTCTGCGCTACGGCGGCGACTGGATCTCCCGCTTCGACTTCATCAGCCTGGGCGTCGCCCTCGTCCTCGGCACGGCGGGGCTGCCGCACATCCTGTCGCGCTTCTACACCGTGCCCACCGCCCGCGCGGCACGCAGGTCGGTCGTCTGGTCCATCGGCCTCATCGGCAGCTTCTACCTGATGACGATCGTGCTCGGCTTCGGCGCCGCGGCCCTGGTCGGCTCCGCCGAGGTCCGCTCCTCGAACGCCGCGGGCAACACCGCCGTACCGCTGCTGGCCCTCGACCTCGGCGGCGGTGAGGGCTCCACCGGCGGAACGGTTCTCTTCGCCGTGGTCGCCGCGATCGCGTTCGCCACCATCCTGGCCGTCGTCGCGGGCATCACGCTCGCCTCCTCGGCCTCCGTCGCCCACGACCTCTACGCCTCGCTCCGCCGCCCGGGACGCAAGCAGTACGGCGAAGTGGCCGTCGCGCGGGTCGCCGCCGCCGGGATCGGGGCGGTCGCCATCGCGCTCGGCCTGCTGGCCCAGAACCTCAACGTGGCGTTCCTGGTCGGCCTCGCCTTCGCCGTGGCCGCCTCGGCGAACCTCCCGGCGCTGCTCTACTCCCTGTTCTGGCGGAACTTCACCACCCGGGGCGCGGTCTGGGCGGTGTACGGCGGCCTCGTCCCGGCCGTCGTCCTGGTTCTGGTCTCACCCGTCGTCTCGGGCAGCCCCACGTCCCTGTTCCCGGGCGTCGACTTCCAGCTCTTCCCGCTGGAGAACCCGGGGCTCGTCTCGATCCCGCTCGGCTTCCTGGCGGGCTGGCTCGGTACGGTCACCTCGGGCGAGAAGCCGGACGAGGCCAAACACGCCGAGAGCGAGGTCAGGGCGCTGACGGGGGCAGGGGCCGCGTAGAAGCTCCACGTAAAGAGGCCGTCTGAAAAGCCTACGCCCAGGCGTACCGGTGTTCCGGGCGGCCCGTCTCGCCGTACCGCAGCGTCAGCCGGACCTTCCCCGTCTGCTCCAGCAGCTTCAGATAGCGCTGCGCCGTCTGCCGGCTCATCCCCGCGCTCTCCGCGATCTCCTGGGCGGAGAGAGGGCCGTCCGCGTCGCGCAGCGCCCGCCGGACCAGCTCGGCGGTGGTGGGGGAGTGGCCCTTGGGCAGGTCCGGCTCGCCCGCCGCCCACAGGGCGCCGAAGAGCCGGTCCACCTCCGCCTGCTCGGCCTGGCCGCCGCCGTCGAGGGTGTGGCGCAGCGCCGCGTACGCCTCCAGCTTCGAGCGCAGACCGGCGTACGTGAACGGCTTGACCAGGTACTGGAGCGCGCCGTGCCGCATCGCGTCCTGCACGGTCGCCACGTCGCGGGCGGCGGTCACCATGATCACGTCGACCTGACGGCCCAGCCGGCGCAGCTCCCGTACGACGGCGAGGCCGTTGCGGTCCGGGAGGTAGTGGTCGAGCAGGACGAGATCCACCGGGACCTCCTCGACCATGGTCAGTGCCTGGGCCGCCGAGTGGGCCTGCGCGGCCACTCGGAATCCGGCGACCTTGGCGACGTACGCGGCGTTGATCTCCGCCACCCGGACGTCGTCGTCCACGATCAGGACCTGGATCACCGGTTCTCTCCCGTCGTGGCTTGATGGGGCGTCGCGGGACCCGCCGCGCCGAGCGCCTCCGGCAGGACCACCGTGAAGACCGCCCCGCCCCCGTCGGCCCCGGAGACCGTCACACTGCCTCCCTGGCGCTCCGCGAGCCGTCGGACCAGGGGGAGTCCGAGGCCGCGCTTGCCGTGGGCCGGGAGGTCCTTGGTGGACCAGCCCTCGGTGAAGATCGACGCGTACCGCTCCGGGGCGATCCCGGGGCCGCTGTCCCGTACCCGCAGCTCCACCGTACGGCCCTCGGCCCGCAGTCCGACCTCGATCCGGGCGTCCGCCGTCCCCGCCGCCGCGTCCGTGGCGTTGTCGACGAGGTTGCCGACCACCGTGACCAGGCCGCGCGGGTCGACCACCCGGTCCGGCAGCAGTGTGCCGGGGGCGAGCCGCAGCGAGACACCGCGCTCGGCTGCGACCGTCGCCTTGCCGACGAGCAGCGCGGCCAGCAGCGGATCCCGCACCTTCTCCGTGACCTGCTCCGCCGTCGCCCGGTGGACGCCCACCACCTCCGTGACGAACTCCATGGCGTCCTCGTGCATCTCCAGCTCCAGCAGCCCCAGCAAGGTGTGCAGCCGGTTGGCGTGCTCGTGGTCCTGGGCGCGCAGCGCGTCGATCAGCCCGGTGGTGGAGTCGAGTTCGCGGCCGAGGTGTTCGAGCTCGGTCCGGTCCCGCAGGGTGACCACCGCCCCGCCGTCGTCCGTCTCCATCCGGTTGGCCAGCAGCACCCGGCTGCCCTGGACGGCCAGCAGGTCGTCGCCCACCACCCGCCCCGCCAGCACGTCCACCGTCCGGCCGGGGTCCAGCACCTCCTCCAGCGGCCGTCCCGCCGCCTCGGGGCCGAGCCCCAGCAGCCGCTGCGCCTCGTCGTTGAGCAGCCGGATGCGGCCCGTGCCGTCGAGCGCGACGACCCCTTCGCGGATGGAGTGCAGCATCGCCTCGCGCTCGGTCAGCAGCGCGGAGATGTCGGAGAACGCCAGGTCATGGGTCTGCCGTTGCAGCCGACGGGAGATCAGGTACGCGGCGAGCGCGCCGACGGCGAGGGCGGTTCCGGCGTACGCGAGGAGCCCCGGGATCGCGCCGAGGAGGCGGGCGCGGACGCTGTCGTACTCGATCCCGACCGAGACCGCGCCGACCACCTCCGACGAGCCGGAGGTGTCGCGCAACGGCACCTTGCCCCGGGCCGAGCGGCCCAGCGTGCCGCTGTCGATCTCCATGACTTCCCGGCCCCGGAGCGCGTCCCCGGGGTCGGTGGAGACCACCTCGCCGATCCGGTCCGCCTCCGGGTGCGACCAGCGCACGCCCCGGCGGTCCATCACCACGACGTACTCCGCGCCGGTGGACCGCCTGATCCGCTCGGCGGCGGACTGTACGGGGCCGAGCGCGGACGGCTCGGTGGTGCGCAGGTCCTCCGCGATGCCGGGCTGGGCGGCCGTGCTCTGGGCGATGGCCAGGGCGCGGCGCATCGCCTCGTCGTCCAGCTGGGCGCTGAGGGGGGCCAGGAACAGGCCGGTGACCAGCACGGTGACGCCCGTGATGATGGCCAGCTGCATCAGCAGGACCTGGGAGAAGACCCGCTGCGGCCAGCCGAACCGGCGCGGTCCCCGGTCGGAGTGCGGTGGCGCGTTCATCGTAGAGACGGTAAAGGGCGCGGGGGCGGGGCGGAAATCCGTTCGGTCGGCCAGGCCGTCCCCCTTGCCTGGCGGCGCGGCTTCTGTGAGCGTTCTCGTACGGGCGTTCTGGGAGCGTTGCGGCGAGTTCGGCAGGTGCGGCGAGTTCGTCAGGAGCGCAATCCACTTGCGCTTCTTGCGCTAATCTTGCGCTCATGACGCGACGACTTGCTCAAGTGGCCCAGAAGGTAGGAGTCAGCGAGGCGACGGTCAGCCGGGTGCTGAACGGCAAGCCAGGCGTCTCCGACGCCACCAGGCAGGCCGTCCTCTCCGCGCTGGACGTCCTCGGTTACGAGCGGCCCACCCAGTTGCGGGGGGAGCGGGCGCGGCTGGTCGGGCTGGTCCTGCCCGAGCTGCAGAACCCGATCTTCCCGGCCTTCGCCGAGGTGGTCGGCGGTGCGCTCGCCCAGCAGGGGCTCACCCCGGTGCTCTGCACACAGACCAAGGGCGGGGTCTCGGAGGCCGACTACGTCGAGCTCCTCCTCCAGCAGCAGGTCTCCGGCGTGGTCTTCGCGGGCGGCCTCTACCACCAGGAGGACGCCCCGCACGACCACTACAAGGTGCTCGCGGACCGCAAGATCCCCGTCGTCCTGATCAACGCGGCCATCGACCGGCTCGGCTTCCCGGGCGTCTCCTGCGACGACTCCGTCGCCGTCGAGCAGGCCTGGCGCCACCTCGTCTCGCTCGGCCACGAGCGCATCGGCCTCGTCCTCGGCCCGTCCGACCACGTGCCCTCGCAGCGCAAGCTCGCCGCCGCCCGGGTGCTCGCGGAGGAGACCGGCACGTCCATCCCCGACGAGTGGGTGGCGCGGGCGATGTTCTCGCTGGAGGGCGGGCAGGCCGCCGCCATGCGGCTGCTGGAGCGCGGCGTCACCGGCATCATCTGCGCCAGCGACCCGCTGGCCCTCGGTGCGGTCCGGGCCGCCCGCCGCCGGGGGCTCTCGGTGCCCGGCGACGTCTCGGTCGTGGGCTACGACGACTCGGCGTTCATGAACTGCACCGAGCCGCCGCTCACCACCGTCCGCCAGCCCATCGAGGCCATGGGGCGCGCGGCCGTGGAGCTGCTCTCGGTCCAGATCGGCGGGCGGACCGTGCCCTCGGACGAGCTGCTCTTCGAGCCCGAACTGGTGGTGCGCGGGTCCACCGCCCAGCCGCCGCGCGAGAATTCCCTCTGATCCGTAGTTAATTTGCACTGGTCCAGACCTGGCGGTCAGGGGGTCGGCTGCGGGGGCCGGGGGCCTGTGTACTGCCCGCTCGGCCGGATCCGCAGCGGGCGCTCTCCGTACTCCTCCAGCGCGTGCGCGATCCACCCCGCCGTACGGGAGACCGCGAACACCGTCTCGCCCGCCTCCGCCGCCATCCCGCAGGCCACGGAGAGGACGGCGAGCGCCAGGTCGATGTTGGCGTGCAGCGGCGCGTGGCGGGCCGTCGTGGCGACCACCCCCCGGGCCGCCGCCAGCGCTCCGGCCGCCTGTGGTACGTCCTCCAGCAGGGCGAAGAGAGTGCGGGCCCGGGGGTCCTCGCCCCGGTAGAGCCGGTGGCCCAGCCCCGGCACCCGGCGCCCGGTCCGCAGGTGGTCGGCGACCACGGGGACCGCGCTGCCCCGGTCCACGGCCTCCTGGAGCATGCGGTGGGCCAGCCCGCTCGCGGCGCCGTGCAGCGGGCCCTCCAGGACCCCGAGGCCGGCGGAGACCACGGCGTACGGATGGGCGTGCGCCGAGGCGGCGACCCGGGCGGCCAGGGTGGAGGCCGCGAGGTCGTGGTCGATCAGGAGGACCAGGGCCGCGTCCAGGACGGCGAGCGCCGGGGCGTCGGCCGGCCGCGCGGTCAGCCGGGGCCACAGCTGCCGGGCCAGGGAATCCCCGGCTCCCTCCGATGCGCCGCCGACCACCGGCAACGCCCCCACCAGCGTCGGGATCAGGCTCCGCGCACTGCTCAGCACCGCCTCGGGCGACAGGTCGAACCGCAGCGGATCCGTGGCGGCGGCAGCGGTCACCGCCACCCGCAGCCGGTCCGTCGACCCGCTGTGCGCGGGCAGCGTGCCCACCGTCCGGCGGGCGGCCGCCAGGGTCCCGGGCGGCGCCTCGAAGCGGACGCCCGGCCGCAGCTGACCGGTCCACAGCCACTCCGCGACCTCCTCGTAGCTGTGGCGCCGGGCCAGCTCCGTCGCGTCGACCCCCCGGAAGTAGTACCGGTCCTCCTCGATGAGCGTGATCCCGGTACGGAACACCAGGTCACCCCCGGCCGGCGACGGCTCGCGCCGCCCCGAGCGCCGCGCCAGGGCCCGCACCTCCTCGGCGTCGAACGTGCTGCCCCGGCCCCCGGCCGCCCGCACGCTGCTGAGCTGGCCCCGGCTGACGTACGCGTACACCGTCTCCGGCTTCACCCCCAGCAGCTCGGCGGCCTCGCGGGTGGTCAGCCGGGGTGCGTCCGGGCGGCCGGGCTCTGGTTGATCCGTCATGGGGACCACCGTATCCACCACCTCTCCATATTGATCTAATCAACATTGACAGATTTCCAGTCAAGCATGGACAGTCGAATCAATGTTGCATGCACGGAGGAGAGAACGGCCATGACCACCACCCCTGTCGTCCCTGCCGTCCCCCGCGGTCTCGCCGGCGTCGTCGTCACCGACACCGCCCTCGGCGATGTCCGCGGCCGCGAGGGCTTCTACCACTACCGCCAGTACTCGGCGATCGGGCTCGCGCAGACCCGCAGCTTCGAGGACGTCTGGTACCTGATGTTCCACGGCGAGCTGCCCGACCGGGCGGCGGCCGCCGACTTCGCCGCCCGTACGGCGAGTCTGCGCGCACTCCCCGCTGATGTGAGCGAGGCCCTGCCCGCCATCGCCCGCGCGGGCGCGGTGTCCGGCCCGCTCGCCGGACTCCGTACGGCCCTGTCGCTGCTCGGCGCCTCCCGTGGATACCGCCCGGTCTACGACCTGGACGCCGACCGCCGCCGCGCGGACGCGCTGGCCGCCTGCGCCGCCGTACCCACGATCCTCACCGCGCTCCAGCGCCTCGGCGAGGGCCTCGCACCCGTCGAGCCCCGCGAGGATCTGCCCTACGCGGCCAACTACCTCTACATGCTCACCGGCACCGAGCCGGAGCCCGACCGGGTCCGGGCCGTCGAGCAGTACCTCATCTCCACCGTCGACCACGGCTTCAACGCCTCCACGTTCACCGCCCGGGTCGTCGCCTCCACCGGCGCCGACGTCGCCGCCTGCCTGGTCGCGGCCGTCGGCGCGCTCTCCGGACCGCTGCACGGCGGAGCCCCCAGCCGGGCGCTGGACACCCTGGACGCCATCGGCACCCTGGACCGCATCGACGGCTGGATCCGCGAGCAGGTCCTCTCCGGCCGCCGCATCATGGGCTTCGGCCACCCCGTCTACCGCACCGAGGACCCGCGCTCCCGGATGCTCAAGTCCATCGCGCAGGGCTTCGGCGGACCGCTCGTCGACTTCGCCGTGGAGGTCGAGCGCCAGGTGGAGGCCATCCTCGCCGAGCTCAAGCCGGGGCGGGAGCTGCACACCAACGTGGAGTTCTACGCCGGGGTCGTCATGGAGCTCTGCGGGCTGCCGCGCGCGATGTTCACGCCCACCTTCTCTGCGGCGCGGGTGATCGGGTGGAGCGCCAATATCCTGGAGCAGGCGGAGGACCCGAAGATCATCCGCCCGGCGGCCCGCTACATCGGCACACCCCCGCCGCAGCCGGTCCCCGCGCCCTGACCGCCCATCCGAGGAAGGCCCCCGTTGACCCCGCCCCGCACCCAGCAGATCCCGGTCGTCGTCCTGGCGGGCTTTCTCGGATCAGGCAAGACCACACTCCTGAACCACCTCCTCCGCAACCGCGCGGGCACCCGGATCGGCGTGATCGTCAACGACTTCGGGGCCATCGAGATCGACGCCATGACCGTCGCGGGGCAGGTCGGCTCCACGGTCTCCCTGGGCAACGGCTGCCTGTGCTGCGCGGTCGACGCCAGCGAACTCGACACCTTCCTGGAGACGCTCACCCGCCCCTCCGCCCGGCTGGACCTGATCGTCATCGAGGCGAGCGGCCTCGCCGAACCCCAGGAGCTGGTACGGATGCTGCTGGCCAGCGAGAACCCGCACATCCTGTACGGGGGGCTGGTCGAGGTCGTCGACGCCGCCGAGTTCGACGGGACCCGGGAGCGTCACCCGGAGATCGACCGGCATCTCGCCGTCGCGGATCTCGTCGTCCTGAACAAGACCGACCGGGTGGGGGAGGGCGAGCAGGAGCGGCTGCGCCGGACGGTCGCGGAGCTGAGCCGGCCCGCCGCCGTGATCTCCGCCGTGCACGGCCGGATCGACCCGGAGTTGTTCTTCGATCCGGCGATGCGGCCGGACGGCGAGGAGAAGACCCGTCAGCTCACTTTCGAGGATCTGCTGCGGGAGGAGGAGGGCGACGACCACGACGACCACGCCGGCCATCTGCACGCGGCGTACGAGAGCGTCGACTTCACCTCGGACGTCCCCCTGGACCCGCGCCGCTTCATCGCGTTCCTCGACTCCCGGCCCGAAGGCCTCTACCGGATCAAGGGGTTCGCGGACTTCGGCGCGGGGGACCGGGACAACAGGTACGCACTGCACGCGGTCGGCCGGTTCCTGCGCTTCGTACCGCAGCCGTGGGCGCGGGGGGAACAGCGGCTCACCCAACTCGTCCTGATCGGGGCCGGGATCGACGCCGAGGCGCTGCGGGCCGGGCTGACCGCCTGCCGCGCGGAGCCGGGTCCCGAAACCCCGGACACCGAAACCGAACGCGCCATGTGGGGCGTGCTCCGGTACGTACAACGGGAGCCGGAGCCCGAGGACGTACGAGAAGAAGCGGCCGCGGAGACGTAACACCCCCGGGCCGCTCCTGGTCGTGCGGAGGGCCTACAGCGGCGGCCCCGCGATCACGGCCACCGGCTGGAGCAGCGGCGTGCCCGAACCGTCGCGGCGCGGGTCCGGCTCCGGCAGCTTCGCCGGGGTGCCGTTCTTCTGGGCGGCCCGGGCCGGAGTGGCGCCCGCCCAGGCGAAGACCAGGACGTCCTCGCCCTTCAGGAACCGCTGGCAGCGCACCCCGCCGGTCGCCCGGCCCTTGCGCGGATACTGGTCGAACGGGGTGAGCTTCGACGTCAGCACCGAGTCGTCCAGCGTCCCGTGCGAACCGGCCACCGTGAACACGATCGCGTCCGCCGCCGGGTCCACCGCCGTGAACGACAGCACCTCGGCCCCCGCCCCCAGCTTGACGCCCGCCATACCTCCGGCGGCCCGCCCCTGCGGGCGCACCGACGCCGCCGGGTAGCGCAGGAGCTGGGCGTCGGAGGTGATGAAGACCAGATCCTCCTCGCCCGTACGCAGCTCGGCCGCGCCCACGATGCGGTCACCGTCCTTGAGGGTGATGACCTCCAGCTCGTCCTTGTTGGCCGGATAGTCCGGCACGACGCGCTTCACCACCCCCTGGAGCGTGCCGATCGCCAGCCCCGGCGACGCCTCGTCGAGCGTCGTGAGGCAGATCAGCTCCTCGTCCGCCTCCAGGCTGAGGAACTCCGAAATCATCGCCCCACCCGAGAGGTTGGGCTCCGCGTGGGTGTCCGGCAGCTGGGGCAGGTCGATCACCGAGAGCCGCAGCAACCGCCCGGTGGAGGTCACCGCCCCCACATCGCCGCGCGCCGTCGCCGCGACCGCCGAGACGATCACGTCGTGCTTCGTGCGGCGGGCGTCCTCGGAGATCTCGACCGGCTCCGCGTTCGCCGTACGGGCCAGCAGACCCGTCGAGGAGAGCAGCACCCGGCACGGGTCGTCGGCGACCTCCAGCGGCACGGACGCGATCTGCGACGCGGCCGACTCCAGCAGCACCGTGCGCCGGTCCGTGCCGAACTTCTTCGCCACGGCGGCCAGCTCCGAGGAGACCAGCTTGCGCAACTCCGCGTCCGACTCCAGGATCGCCGTCAGCGCCTCGATCTCGCCGTTGAGCCGGTCGCGCTCGCTCTCCAGCTCGATCCGGTCGAAGCGGGTGAGCCGGCGCAGCGGGGTGTCCAGGATGTACTGCGTCTGGATCTCGCTCAGCGAGAAGTGCGCCATCAGGCGCTCCTTCGCCTGCGCGGAGTTGTCGCTGTCCCGGATGATCCGGATGACCTCGTCGATGTCGAGGAGGGCGACGATCAGACCCTCGACCAGGTGCAGCCGTTCGCGGCGCTTGGTGCGGCGGAACTCGCTGCGCCGGCGCACCACCTCGAAGCGGTGGTCGAGATAGACCTCCAGCAGCTCCTTGAGGCCGAGCGTGAGCGGCTGCCCGTCGACCAGCGCCACGTTGTTGATGCCGAAGGACTCCTCCATCGGCGTCAGCTTGTAGAGCTGTTCCAGCACCGCTTCCGGCACGAAGCCGTTCTTCACCTCGATGACCAGACGCAGGCCGTGCGCCCGGTCGGTGAGGTCCTTGACGTCGGCGATGCCCTGGAGCTTCTTCGCCGAGACCAGGTCCTTGATCTTGGCGATCACCTTCTCCGGGCCGACGGTGAAGGGCAGTTCGGTGACGACGAGGCCCTTGCGGCGTGCCGTCACGTCCTCCACGGCGACGGTGGCACGGATCTTGAACGTGCCGCGGCCCGTCGTGTACGCGTCCTTGATGCCGCCGAGACCGACGATGCGGCCGCCGGTGGGCAGGTCGGGGCCGGGAACGAAACGCATCAGCGTCTCGACGTCGGCGCCCGGGTGCCTGATCAGATGGCGGGCGGCGGCGATGACCTCGCCCAGGTTGTGCGGGGGCATGTTGGTCGCCATGCCGACCGCGATCCCCGAGACCCCGTTGACCAGAAGGTTGGGGTAGGCCGCCGGGAGGACGACCGGCTCGCGCTCCTGGCCGTCGTAGTTTGACTGGAAATCGACGGTGTCCTCGTCGATCGCCTCGGTCATCAGCGACGTGGCGTCGGCCATCCGGCACTCGGTGTACCGCATCGCGGCCGGCGGGTCGTCGTTGCCGAGGGAGCCGAAGTTGCCGTGGCCGTCGACCAGGGGCAGCCGCATCGAGAAGGGCTGCGCCATCCGCACCAGGGCGTCGTAGATCGACGCGTCACCGTGGGGGTGCAGCTTGCCCATGACCTCGCCGACGACGCGCGCGCACTTCACATAGCCGCGGTCCGGGCGCAGTCCCATCTCGTTCATCTGGGACACGATGCGCCGGTGCACCGGCTTCATGCCGTCGCGGGCGTCGGGCAGGGCCCTGGAGTAGATCACCGAGTACGCGTACTCGAGGAAGGAGCCCTGCATTTCGTCGACGACGTCGATGTCGAGGATCTTCTCCTCGAAGTCGTCCGGCGGCGGGGTCTTCGTGCTACGGCGGGCCATCGCGGCTGCGACTCCTTCACGGATTCTGTTCGGACAACCTGAGCTTGTTCGGGGCGACACGAGCTGACAGGACGAGCTGCTGTCGCGGACCATTGTGGACCGCCGCACTGACAACGCCGACCTCGACCCGTCCGAAGCGGTCCCGGGCGGTGCCACCTGGGGCACCATCGACGGAAACATCCACGGAACGGGAACTTCGCCAGGTGCCGGTGCGCTTGCTTAGAGTGGCAGGTCTGGCAGGAAGTCCAGTATCGCGATCGAAGGGACGTACATGCCCATGGGTCACACGGCCACAGCACAGGCCGGCTCCGGCGGCTTGACAGCGACCGAGCACCGCCTGGCCAACGGCCTGCGTGTGGTGCTCTCCGAGGACCATCTGACCCCGGTCGCCGCGGTCTGCCTCTGGTACGACGTCGGTTCGCGCCACGAGGTCAAGGGACGCACCGGTCTGGCTCACCTCTTCGAGCACCTGATGTTCCAGGGCTCGGGACAGGTCAAGGGGAACGGTCACTTCGAGCTCGTCCAGGGGGCCGGCGGCTCGCTCAACGGGACGACCAGCTTCGAGCGGACCAACTACTTCGAGACCATGCCCACCCATCAGGTGGAGCTGGCTCTCTGGCTGGAAGCCGACCGTATGGGCTCCCTCCTCGCCGCCCTCGACGAGGAGTCCATGGAGAACCAGCGCGACGTCGTCAAGAACGAACGGCGCCAGCGTTACGACAACGTGCCCTACGGCACCGCGTTCGAGAAGCTCACCGCCCTCGCCTACCCCGAGGGCCACCCGTACCACCACACCCCGATCGGCTCCATGGCCGACCTGGACGCGGCCACGCTGGAGGACGCCCGCGCGTTCTTCCGTACGTACTACGCGCCCAACAACGCGGTGCTCTCGATCGTCGGGGACATCGACCCCGAGCAGACCCTCGCCTGGGTCGAGAAGTACTTCGGCTCCATCCCGTCCCACGACGGCAAGCAGCCGCCGCGCGACGGCACGCTGCCCGAGATCATCGGCGAGCAGCTGCGCGAAGTGGTCCACGAGGAGGTCCCGGCGCGTGCGCTGATGGCCGCCTACCGGCTCCCGCACGACGGCACCCGCGCCTGTGACGCGGCCGACCTGGCACTGACCGTGCTGGGCGGCGGCGAGTCCTCCCGGCTGCACAACCGCCTGGTGCGCCGCGACCGTACGGCGGTGGCGGCGGGCTTCGGCCTGCTGCGGCTCGCCGGGGCGCCCTCGCTGGGCTGGCTGGACGTGAAGACCTCCGGCGGTGTCGAGGTGGAGACGATCGAGGCCGCCGTCGACGAGGAGCTGGCCCGGTTCGCCGAGGAGGGCCCCACGCCGGAGGAAATGGAGCGCGCCCAGGCCCAGTTGGAGCGCGAGTGGCTGGACCGGCTGGGGACGGTCGCGGGCCGCGCGGACGAACTGTGCCGCTACGCGGTCCTGTTCGGCGACCCGCAGCTCGCCCTGAGCGCCGTGGGACGCGTCCTGGACATCACCGCCGACGAGGTGCGCGAAGCGGCAGCGGCGGCCCTGCGCCCCGACAACCGGGCGGTGCTGGTCTACGAGCCCATCGAGCCGGCCGAGGACGCCGAAGAGGCCACCGACGCGCCCGAGGGGGCGGACAAGTGAGCGACGCCGCCGTGACTGGAGTAGCCATGGAGTACCACCCGCAGCCGACCCCGGGCACCGCCCGGCCGTGGGCGTTCCCCGCCCCCGAGCGCGGCGCCCTGCCCAACGGGCTGACCGTGCTGCGCTGCCACCGCCCCGGCCAGCAGGTCGTCGCCGTGGAGATCTTCCTGGACGCGCCGCTGGACGCCGAGCCCGAGGGCCTGGACGGCGTGGCCACGATCATGTCGCGCGCGCTCTCCGAGGGCACCGACAAGCACAGCGCCGAGGAGTTCGCCGCCGAACTGGAGCGGTGCGGCGCCACCCTGGACGCGCACGCCGACCACCCCGGCGTCCGGGTCTCCCTGGAGGTCCCGGCCTCCCGGCTGGCCAAGGCGCTCGGCCTGGTCGCCGAGGCCCTGCGCGCCCCGGCCTTCGCCGAGAGCGAGATCGAGCGGCTCGTCGGCAACCGGCTCGACGAGATCCCGCACGAGCAGGCCAACCCGTCCCGGCGCGCCGCCAAGCAGCTCTCCAAGGAGCTGTTCCCGGCCACCGCCCGGATGTCCCGCCCGCGTCTGGGCACCGAGGAGACGGTGCGGCGGATCGACGCGGCCGCCGTGCGCGCCTTCTTCGACGCCCACATCCGCCCGGCCACCGCGACGGCCGTGATCGTCGGCGACCTCACCGGTATCGACCTGGACGCCCTGCTCGCCGACACCCTCGGCGACTGGTCGGGCAACACGGCCCAGGCCCGCCCGGTCGCGCCGATCACCGCCGACGACACCGGCCGGGTGGTCATCGTGGACCGCCCCGGCGCGGTCCAGACCCAGCTGCTGATCGGCCGCATCGGCGCCGACCGGCACGAGCGCGTCTGGCCCGCCCAGGTGCTCGGCACGTACTGCCTGGGCGGCACGCTCACCTCCCGCCTGGACCGGGTGCTGCGCGAGGAGAAGGGCTACACCTACGGCGTACGGGCCTTCGCCCAGGTCCTGCGCTCCACCGGCCCCGACTCGGGCGGCGCGGCGATGCTCGCCATCAGCGGCTCGGTGGACACCGAGTCCACCGGACCGGCGCTGGAGGACCTCTGGAAGGTCCTGCGGACGCTGGCGGCCGAAGGGCTGACCGACGCCGAGCGGGAGACGGCCGTGCAGAACCTGGTGGGCGTCGCCCCGCTGAAGTTCGAGACGGCCGCCTCGGTCGCGAGCACGCTGGCCGACCAGGTCGAGCAGCACCTGCCCGACGACTACCAGGCCCAGCTGTACGCCCGCCTCGCCGAGACGGGCACCGTGGAGGCGACCGCGGCCGTGGTCAGCGCCTTCCCGGTGGACCGGCTGGTCACGGTCCTCGTGGGCGACGCGGCCCAGATCGCGGAGCCGGTGAAGGCGCTCGGCATCGGAGAGGTGACCGTCGTCACCGGCTGACGCACCGTCGGTACACACCAGGACGAAGAGGACCCCGGCGGAGAGCGATTCGCCGGGGTCCTTCTGGATTCGCCGGGGCCCTTCTGTATGTCCGTTAAGTGATGCTCATTCCCTTTGCTTGAGAGCGTGCCCATATGTCCTGTGGGATGCGCGACAAATCCCCCTGTCCGTTTGGTGCCGGGAGGCCGCCCCGCCTAGCGTCGGCCCGGCTGTCCGTCACCCGTATGCCGCATCCGCGGCGCCGGGCAGCCATCGCCGAGTCCCCGTCAGGCGCGAGCCTGGGGAGCCGGGGACCCACGCGTAGTCCCTGGGGTGAATCGGATCCCCGTGCCGTGACCCGGCGCGGAGCTCCGTAGGAGACCTTCCTGCTCCGAACCCGTCAGCTAACCCGGTAGGCGAGAAGGAAGGAAAGGATCAGCCCCTCCATGGCGTTCACCCGTGCCACCGGGAAGCACCGTGCCCCGAGCCGCCTGACGCGCCGTAGCGCCCAGGTCGCCGGCATCGCGGCCCTGGCCACCACCGGAGTCCTCGGCTCCCTGGCCTCCCCGGCCGTCGCAGCGGACTCCGAGGCCCCCAAGGCCACCGAGACCGGACTCACCCAGGCCATCGCCCTCGACGCCACGCTCGCCGAGCAGATCGACGCCCAGGCCCGGGTGCAGCACCAGCAGGCCGAAGCGATCGCCAGGGCGAAGGCCAAGGCGGCCGCCGAAGCCAAGGCCAAGGCCGCGAAGGCCAAGGCGAAGGCGGAGGCCCAGCGCAAGGCCGAGGCCCGTGCGAAGGAGATCCGCGAGGAGAAGGCCCGGGCCGCCCGCGCCGCCGAGCGCGCCCGCCTCAACGCCTTCCACCTCCCGGTCGCCGGCTCGTCCGTCACCACCGGCTACAAGTCGGGCGGCGCGCTCTGGTCCTCCGGCAGCCACTCCGGGGTGGACTTCCGCGCCGCCTCCGGCAGCTCCGTCGTCGCGGTCGGCGCCGGTACGGTCGTCGAGGCCGGCTGGGGTGGCGCGTACGGCAACAACATCGTGCTCCGGATGACGGACGGGACGTACACCCAGTACGGCCACCTCTCCTCGATCGGCGTCTCCGTCGGCCAGAGCGTCAGCTCCGGCCAGCAGATCGGCCTCTCCGGCTCCACCGGCAACTCCACCGGCCCGCACCTCCACTTCGAGGCCCGGACCACCCCGGAGTACGGCTCGGACATGGACCCGGTCGGCTACCTGCGCTCGCACGGCGTCAACGTCTGACCCCGCCTCGCGCGACCCCCGCACTCCCGAAGGCCCCGGTTTCCCGCCGGGGCCTTCGGCGTGCGCCGCGAAAGCCCCGTGCCGCGTCACTCCACCCCGACCCTTGGCCAGAAGATATCCATCAATTCCGGCCTGCCATCGGAAATTGCGGCAGATTGCAATAGAGTCACGGAACAGGCGTCGGCCGGCCGCGTTTCGCGGGGATTAAGGCGGAGGTTCGGACATGCGCATTCCCGCGCATTCGGTATGCACGGCAATCCGTGACGACATCGTCTCCGGTGTCTACGAGCGCGGCAGCCGCCTCACCGAGGAGCTGCTGGCGCGGCGGTACGGGGTCTCCCGCGTCCCGGTGCGCGAGGCGCTGCGCACCCTGGAGTCCGAGGGCTTCGTCGTCACCCGCAGGCACGCCGGGGCCTGCGTCGCCGAGCCCACCGAGCAGGAGGCCGCCGACCTGCTGGAGGTGCGGATGCTGCTGGAGCCGCTCGGCGCCGCCCGGGCCGCCCAGCGGCGTACGGAGGCCCACCTCAAGGTGCTCCGCGGGCTGGTCAGGCTGGGTCAGGAGCGGGCCCGCCGGGGTGAGGGGGAGGATCTGCGGTCACTGGGCGGCTGGTTCCACGAGACCCTCGCCCAGGCCTCCGGCAGCCCCGGCCTCATCGCCCTGCTCACCCAGCTCCGGCACAAGATTGCCTGGATGTACGCCGTCGAGCAGCCGGCCCGCCCGGTCGACTCGTGGGCCGAGCACGGGGCCATCGTGGACGCCGTGGCGCGCGGCGACGCGGAACGGGCCAGGGCGCTGACCGCCCAGCATGCGGAACGGGCCGCCGGGGCGCACCGGCTGCGCCGCCCGGACCGCCCCGGCCGGCGCACGGCGCCGCCGCCCCGGGTGAGTTCTTCGCAACACGGCGTAAACATCGCGGGTGCCCGCCATTAACAAGGACGCCGTATACAAAGAGAAGTAATTGCCGAGGGCTTTATTCGTGCTGCCCGAATAAAGTCGGAGTGGCTGATGCCCGGGTGCCGGGAATAACGAAAGAGCCGTGGTCCCCCTCGGGGAACCACGGCTCACAGTCCGTCGCCGTTGTACGGTCTCGGGATCGTCAGACGGTCTCGGGAAGCTCTTCGAGACCCTCGGCGACCAGCTTCGCCAGACGGTCCAGGGCGGCCTCGGCGTCATCCGCGTCGGAGGCGAGCACGATCTCCTCGCCACCCTGCGCGCCCAGACCCAGCACCGCGAGCATGGAGGCGGCGTTGACCGGGTTGCCGTCGGCCTTGGCGATCGTCACGGGGACGCCGGAAGCCGTGGCGGCACGGACGAAGATGGAAGCGGGGCGGGCGTGCAGGCCCTCGGCCCAACCGACGTTTACGCGGCGCTCAGCCATGGTTCTGCCCTTCACATATCAACGGTTGTCTAGACCAGTCTCTCATGCGGTGCGCAATGCTGTGCCCGGCCTCCCTCCCCTCCGGCGACCCCTGGCCGGGGTGGTCCTCAGACTGCCCCGGTACCGATCCCTCCGCGACCGGGACACCGGCCGTAGGCTTTGCCCATGGAGCCCTCGCCGGAGCAGAGTCCGCATCACGCGTACCCCGACCACTGGGAAGCGGACGTGGTGCTCCGCGACGGTGGCACCGCACGCATCAGGCCGATCACCACGGACGATGCCGAACGGCTGGTCAGCTTCTACGAGCAGGTCTCCGACGAGTCGAAGTACTACCGGTTCTTCGCGCCGTACCCCCGCCTTTCCGACCGGGACGTGCACCGCTTCACCCATCACGACTACGTCGACCGGGTGGGGCTGGCCGTCACGATCGGCGGCGAGTTCATCGGCACCGTCCGCTACGACCGCATCAACGACCAGGGCCGGCCCGCCTCCGCCCCCGCCGACGAGGCCGAGGTCGCCTTCCTCGTCCAGGACGCCCACCAGGGCCGCGGAGTCGCCTCGGCGCTGCTCGAACACATCGCCGCGGTCGCCCGCGAGCGGGGCATCCGGCGCTTCGCCGCCGAGGTGCTCCCCGCCAACAACAAGATGATCAAGGTCTTCCGGGACGCCGGCTACACCCAGAGGCGCAGCTTCGAGGACGGCTCCGTCCACCTCACCCTCGACCTGGAACCCACCGAGAGGTCCCTCGCCGTCCAGCGCGGCCGCGAACAGCGCGCCGAGGCCCGCTCCGTCCAGCGCCTCCTCGCCCCCGGCTCCGTCGCGGTGATCGGCACCGGCCGCACGCCCGGCGGAGTGGGCCGCACGGTCCTGCGCAACCTCCTCGCCGCCGGCTTCACCGGCCGTACGTACGCCGTGAACCGCGCCTTCGACGAGGGCCTCGCCACCCTCGACGGCGTCCCCGCCCACCGCTCGCTCGGTGAGATCGACGAGCAGGTCGACCTGGCCGTCATCGCGGTCCCCGCCCACCGGGTCCCCGAGGCCGTCGCGGACTGCGGCGAGCACGGTGTCCAGGGCCTCGTCGTCCTCTCCGCCGGTTACGCCGAGCGGGGCTCCGCCGGCCGCGAGCTCCAGCGCGAACTGGTCCGCCAGGCCCGCTCGTACGGCATGCGGATCATCGGCCCCAACGCCTTCGGCATCATCAACACCGCCGAGTCCGTCCGGCTGAACGCCTCCCTGGCCCCCGAGTCGCCCGCCCGTGGCCGGATCGGCCTGTTCACCCAGTCCGGCGCCATCGGCATCGCCCTCCTCTCCGGCCTCCACCGGCGGGGCGCGGGCCTCTCCTCGTTCATCTCGGCGGGCAACCGGGCCGACGTCTCCGGCAACGACTTCCTCCAGTACTCCTTCGAGGACCAGGACACCGACGTCGCCCTCCTCTACCTCGAATCGCTCGGCAACCCGCGCAAGTTCACCCGCCTCGCCCGCCGCACCGCCGCCGTGAAGCCTGTCGTCGTCGTGAAGGGCGCCCGCCACAGCGGCACCAACCCGCCCGGCCACGCCGTCCCGGTCAGCCGCATCCCCGACGCCACGGTCTCCGCCCTGATGCGGCAGGCGGGCGTCATCCGGGTCGACACGGTGACCGAGATGGTGGACGCCGGGCTGCTCCTGGCGGGCCAGCCGCTCCCGGCCGGGCCCCGGGTCGCGATCCTCGGCAACTCCGAGTCCCTCGGCCTCCTCACGTACGACGCCTGCCTGGCCGAGGGGCTCCGCCCGCGCCCGCCGATCGACCTCACCACGGCCGCTTCCCCGCAGGACTTCCGGGACGCGCTGGCCGAGGCGCTCGCCGACGGGACCTGCGACGCCGTGATCGTCACCGCCATCCCGTGGGTGGGCGAGAACGGCGAGGCCGAGACCGGTGACGGCGAGGTGCTGGCCGCCGCCCTGCACGGTGCCGCGGCCAAAAGCCCCGCCAAGCCCGTCGCCGTCGTCCATGTGGAGATCGGCGGCCTGGCGGAGGCGCTGGCCGCCGCGAGCAGCACGGCCGCACCCCGCACCCGGCCCACGACGCTCGCCGCGCAACCGTCCGGCCCGCCCGCCGCGACCGCTCCCACGGAGAACGCACCCCAAGAAGCCGCAGCAGCCGAAGAAGCCGACCGCACCGAGCGACCCCCCGGCCGCATCCCCGCCTACCCCGCCGCCGAACGTGCCGTACGGGCGCTGGCCGAGGCCGTGAAGTACGCCCAGTGGCGGCGCCAGGCGGCCACCCCCGGCAAGGTGCCCGAGTTCCTGGACGAGACCACCGACGAGCCCGGCGCCGCCGCCCTGATCGACACCCTGCTCGGCGCCACCCCCGACCCGCGCGGCCGCCCCCTCACCCACGACGAGGCCCGCGAGCTGCTGGGCCGCTACGGCATCCCCGTACGCCCCACGCTCCCCGCCCCGGACCCCGAAACCGCCGTCGCGGCGGCCGCCCGCCTCGGCTACCCGGTGGCGCTCAAGACCACCGCACCCCACCTGCGCCACCGCGCCGACCTCGGCGGCGTCCGGCTCGACCTCGCCGACGAGGACGCGCTGCGCCGGGCGTACGGAGAGTTCACCGAGCTCCTCGGCAAGCCCGCCGAACTCCTCCCGGTCGTCCAGTCCATGGCCCCGCGCGGCGTGGACACCGTCGTCCGGGCCTCCATCGACGCCGCCGCCGGGGCCATCCTCTCCTTCGGCCTCGCGGGCGCCCCCTCCGAGCTGCTCGGCGACACCGCGCACCGGCTGGTTCCGGCCACCGACCGCGACGCCGCCGAGCTGATCCGGTCGATCAAGGCGGCCCCGGTCCTCTTCGGCTGGCGCGGCTCGGCCCCCGTCGACACCCCGGCCCTGGAAGAGCTGCTGCTGCGGCTCTCCCGGCTCGTCGACGACCACCCCGAAGTGGTCTCCGTGGCGCTGGAACCGGTGGTCGTGGCCCCCCAGGGCCTCACCGTGCTGGGTGCGAGCGTCCGCCTGGCCCCACCGCCCCCGCGCGGCGACCTCGGCCCCCGCCGCCTCCCGAACTACTGACAGGTCCCAGGCAGCCACCGGCCCCCCGTAGGATGGTGCACATGGCAAAGACCGGTACGACGACCCAGGGGCTGCGCGCGGCGATCGAGCGCAGCGGCTACTACCCGGCCCTCGTGGCCGAGGCGGTCGAGGCCGCCGTCGGCGGAGAGCCGGTCGCCTCGTACCTGGTCCACCAGGAGACCACGTTCGACTCCAACGAGGTCCGCCGTCACGCCACGGTCCTCGTCCTGACCGGGAACCGGTTCATCGTCAGCCACACCGACGAGCAGGCCGCCGACACCAGCTCCCCGACGCCGTACGCCACCACGTCCACGGAGTCGGTCAAGCTCGACCGGATCTCCTCCGTCGTGGTCAGCCGCGTGGTGGCCAACCCGGAGAAGTACGTGGCGGGCACGCTGCCCCGCGAGGTCGTCCTGACCATCGGCTGGGGCGCCGTCTCCCGGATCGACCTGGAGCCCGCCGCCTGCGGCGACGCCAACTGCGAGGCCGACCACGGCTACACCGGCAGCTCCACCGCCGACGACCTGAGCCTGCGCGTCAGCGAGGCCGGGGACGGCCCCGACGCCGTCCGCCAGACCCTCGCCTTCGCCCAGTCGCTCTCCGAGGCCACGGCCGCCACCGCGGCGACCGGCCGGTGATGGCCCAGCCCGCCTGGCAGGACCCGGTCCCGCTCGCTCTCGACACCGCCCCCGTCCCCGCGTACGGCAGCGGCTCGCTCGCCGACCTGCTGCCGACCCTCGCGGCCGGGCAGGGGGTGGAGGGCCTCACCGCCACCATCCCCGAGCTGACGCCCGCCGACCGCAACTGCGTCTTCCTGATCGACGGCCTCGGCTGGGAGCAGATCAAGGCCCACCCCGACGAGGCGCCCTTCCTGCACTCCCTGCTCCCCACCTCGCTGGGCAACACCGGCCGCCCCATCACCGCCGGCTTCCCCTCCACCACCGCGACCTCGCTCGCCTCGGTCGGTACGGGGCTGCCGCCCGGCGCGCACGGCCTGCCCGGCTACACCGTGCGCAACCCGGAGACCGGCGCGCTGATGAACCAGCTCCGCTGGAAGCCGTTCACCGCGCCGAAGGTCTGGCAGCCCTACCCCACGGTCTTCAAGCTGGCCGATGCGGCGGGCGTGCACACCGCGCAGGTCTCCTCCCCGGACTTCGAGCAGACCCCGCTCACCAAGGTCGCGCTCAGCGGCGGCTCGTTCCTCGGCCGGCTCTCCGGCGAGGACCGGATGGACACCGCAGCCCAGCGCCTCGCCGCCGGTGACCGCTCGCTCGTCTACACGTACTACAGCGAGGTCGACGGCAAGGGCCACCGCTTCGGCGTCGACTCCGACGCATGGCGCGGCCAGTTGATGTACGTCGACGGACTCGCCCAGCGTCTCGCCGAGCAGCTCCCGCCGCGCTCCGCGCTCTACATCACCGCCGACCACGGCATGATCGACATCCCGTTCGACGAGCAGTCCCGGATCGACTTCGACGAGGACTGGGAGCTGCGCGCCGGTGTCGCCCTGCTGGGCGGCGAGGGCCGTGCCCGCCATGTCTACGCGGTGCCCGGCGCCCAGGGCGACGTCCTGGCCGTCTGGCGTGAGGTGCTCGGCGAGCAGTTCTGGGTGGCGAGCCGGGACGAGGCGATCGCGGCGGGCTGGTTCGGGCTGACGATCGACGAGCGGGTGTACGGCCGGATCGGCGATGTGGTCGCCGCCGCCCACGACGACGTCGTCATCACGGCGTCGGTCAACGAGCCGCACGAGTCGGCGATGGTCGGCATGCACGGCTCCCTGACCCCCGTCGAACAGCTCGTCCCGCTGCTCGAAGTACGCTCGTAACCGCATTTCTCCGCTGAACGTCTCCCCCTGCCGCTGTGAAAGGTGCTCGACCCCTCATGCCCGAGCTGGTGTTCTTCTCCGGAACCATGGACTGCGGAAAGAGCACGCTGGCCCTGCAGATCGGTCACAACCGCTCCGCGCGCGGCCTCCAGGGCGTGATCTTCACCCGTGACGACCGGGCGGGCCAGGGCAAGCTCTCCTCCCGGCTCGGCCTGGTGACGGACGCCGTCGAGGCGGACGAGGGCATGGACGTGTACGCCCACATCGTCGACCGGGTCAGCCGCGGCGGCCGGGTCGACTACGTCATCGTGGACGAGGCGCAGTTCCTCGCCCCGGTCCAGATCGACCAGTTGGCCCGGGTCGTCGACGATCTGGGCCTGGACGTCTTCGCGTTCGGCATCACCACGGACTTCCGCACCAAGCTCTTCCCCGGCTCCCAGCGGCTGATCGAACTGGCCGACCGGATAGAGGCCCTCCAGGTCGAGGCGCTCTGCTGGTGCGGCGCCCGCGCCACGCACAACGCCCGTACGGTGGACGGCGAAATGGTCGTCGAGGGTGCGCAGGTGGTCGTCGGGGACGTCAACCGGCAGGCGGGCGAGGTCGGTTACGAGGTGCTGTGCCGCCGCCACCACCGCCGCAGGCTCACCGCGGAGACGGCCCGCGCCGGCACCCTCTCCCCGGACGTGCTGCCGGTCGCCGCCGACAGCTAGAGCCCGTCACGCAGGGCGGTTACTCCTCGGACGACCGTACGATCGTGAAGGCCGCGCCCTCCGGATCGGCCACCGTCGCCAGCCTGCCGCTCGCCCCCTCGCGCGGCGGGTGGAGGATGTGCCCGCCCAGCTCCACCACCCGCGCCGCCGACTCGTCGACGTCGGCGACCTCGAAGTACGTCATCCAGTGCGGGCCCCGGTCGCGCGGCAGCGACTGGCCGACGCCGTGCAGGGCGGCCACCGGACGGCCGCCCAGGTGCAGGGTCTGGTAGTCGAAGTCGGCGGAGACCACCGCCTCGGTCTCGTAACCGAACACCGTCTGGTAGAACTTCGCGACCATCGAGGTCTCCCGGGTCACCAGCTCGTTCCAGACGGGGGTGCCGGGGACGCCCGCCGTCATGGTCCCGATGTGCTCCGAGCCCTGCCAGGCGCCGAACACCGCCCCGCCCGGGTCGGAGGCCATGACGAGCCGTCCCGCCTCGCCCGCGTCGAGCGGGCCGACCGCGACCGTGCCGCCGCAGGAGCGGATCACCTCGGCCGTCAGGTCCGCGTCGTCCGTCGCCAGGTAGGTGGTCCAGGCGATCGGGAGGTGCCGGTCGGGCGGCAGCTGGCCGATGCCCGCGACCTCCTTCCCGTCGAGCAGCCCGCGGACGTAGGGGCCCAACTGGTCGGGGCCCGGCCGGAACTCCCAGCCGAACAGGGCTCCGTAGAACTCCTGGGTCGCGTTCAGGCCGTGCACGATCAGACTCACCCAGCAAGGTGTTCCGGGCGTGCGCCGGGCAGCAGCCTCGGTCATCGTCTTGTCTCTCCTCGGACCGTTGTGTGGCCGGACGGGGGAACCGGGCGTATGCGGCCGTCCCGGGTCAGGACGCGGTCCGCACACTCCGTGCAGATGCTCGCACCACCCGGCGCCGGTACGGCCCCGGCCGCGCCGCGTTCTCCGGGTTCTCGACGGGCGAGGACCGCTTTGGTGCGGTATATCCGCCCAGGCGCCGGTACGGGTGCCACGGCCTCTGCGCGAGGATGGCACCCATGAAGCCCATCATCACCGCATCCGAATACGCGAGCGAGTCGGCGGGACCGCGGCCCCCGGTGCTCCTGGACGTCCGCTGGCAGTTGGGTGGTCCGCACGGCCGCCCCGACTACGAGGCCGGCCATCTGCCCGGCGCCGTCTTCGTCGACCTCGACACGGAACTGGCCGGCCCGGCGGGCAGCGGCGGCCGCCATCCCCTCCCGGACCCGGAGGCCTTCGGCGCCGTGATGCGCCGTGCCGGGGTCGGCCAGGACACCCCGGTCGTGGTGTACGACGGCGGGCAGGGCTGGGCCGCCGCGCGCGCCTGGTGGCTGCTGCGCTGGACGGGGCACGCGGACGTACGGGTCCTGGACGGCGGGCTCGCCGCGTGGACCGGTGACCTCTCCACCGAGATCCCGGAACCCGCCGAGGGCGATTTCCGGCCGAAGCCGGGCGCGCTGCCCACCCTGGACGCGGACGCGGCGGCCGCCCTGGCCCGCACCGGTCTGCTCCTGGACGCACGGGCGGCCGAGCGCTACCGGGGCGACGTCGAGCCGATCGACCGCGTCGGCGGCCACATCCCCGGAGCGGTCTCCGCCCCCACCACGGCAAACGTCGCGGAGGACGGCCGCTACCTTCCGGCCGAACGGCTCACCGAGCGGTTCACCGCGCTCGGAGCGGGGAAGGGCGACGGCCCCGTCGGCGTGTACTGCGGATCGGGAGTCTCCGGCGCCCACGAGGTGCTCGCCCTGGAGATCGCCGGAATCCGCGCCGCGCTCTACCCCGGCTCCTGGTCCGAGTGGTCCGCCGACCCCGCCCGCCCGGTCGCCACCGGCCCCGAGCCGGCCTGACCGGCGGGACGACGGAGAGGGGCCCGTACGCCATGGCGTACGGGCCCCTCTCCTGCTGACCGGCACTCCCGGTCAGTCCTGCTTCTTGCGGCGGGTGCCGAACACGATCTCGTCCCAGCTCGGCACGGCGGCACGGCGGCCCGGCCGGACCCCGTCAGCCTCGGCCTGACGGTCCGTCGTCCCGGTCAGCCGGTCGCGGTGACCGGCCACTGCCCGCGGCATCAGTACGTCCGCGTACGCCGCACCGGCACCGGCCGAGGCCGCGGCGGCGGGCGGCTCGTCCGCCTCGCTCTCCTCCACCGCGGGTTCGAGCGCAGGCGGCTCGGGCTGTATGGGCCGCTCCGGGACGACCATGTCACCGCGGAAGCTCGGCACCGCCTCCAGCAGGCTGGTCAGCGAGTCACGCTCACCGGCCGATGCGCTGCTCACGTACTCCTCAGGCTCGGATACCGGTGCGGGCCGCTCGGTGTGCCGCTCGATCTGCCGGTCGAGAGCGCGGTCCAGCGGCCGGTCGCGCGGCAGCCGGGCGATCCGGGGCACGAACGGGAAGCTCGGCTCGGGCGCCGCGCCGTCGCTCTCACCGATCAGCGAGCGCGCCTCGTCGTCCAGGGCCTGCACCAGCCGGCGCGGCGGGTCGTAGGACCAGCTCGCCGAGTGCGGTTCGCCCGCTACCCGGTAGACGAGGAGGACCTCCCAGGTGCCGTCGTCGCGGCGCCAGGAGTCCCACTGGACGGTCTCCTTGTCGGCGCCGCGCAGCAGCAGCCGCTCCTGCACCGCCTCGCCGAGCTGGGGGCCGGTGTTCTCGCCGGGACGGCGCACGGGAGTCTTCCGGGCCCGCTCGGCCATGAAGGCGCGCTCCGCGAGCACGGGGCCCTCGAAGCGGCGGACACGGTCGACCGGGATGCCGGCGAACTGGGCGACCTCCTCCGCGGAGGCACCGGCCCGTATGCGGGCCTGGATGTCGCGGGGGCGGAGGTGGCTCTCCACCTCGATCTCGATCTGGCCGAGCCGAGCGCGGTCGTTGCGCACGGCGGCGCGCAGCCGCTCATCGATCGGAAGCGTGTATTCCGTGCTGTCGGCAGCCTTGAGCACCAGTCGTGTGCCGTCGTTGGAGACGGCCACGACACGCAGTTCGGGCATGGGGACCTCCCGGGTGGTGCCTGCCGACGTCACGTGCGTCGCTGCTTCCGCTAGTCGAGTGTGACCTGCCCGGGTGCAGCCTGCCACAACCTTGCCAAGTTGCCCGGCGTGTCGGGCGCTCGCCCTGGAACGCCGCCATGGCACGGTTGTCTCTTGCGTCCCAAAGTGACCGATTTGGTCGCTCTGTACGGCAAGTGTCCGTGCCATGCCTTGGCGCTGCCCGGTTCGAGTGCCGCTGCCGGCCCCCTCCCGTGGCTGCGGATTCCGGTGTGGGAGTCCGCCCCAGGGCTCGTACGGTACTCCATTCGGGCCACTTGGGTGGACCGGCGCGCCGCCGAACTTCTCGGGGGGTGCGGGAGTTGGGGTACCCGGTTCCCCGCGAAATGCCCCTGATGCGTGTTGTGCTTCACACAATCGCCGGAAACGGAACTATCCACTTCGCTCATTTGTCCCTTCCTGTTGCATGGTGGGAGAGATGTCAAGCAGGGGCTGGTAATGGTTCAGAAGCCGGAAAGTGACACAGAACCCAAGGAAAGGCGCATAGATCTGAGTCTGCCGCAGGTCGCCGGGAGTGCCGTGGCGGCCGTCGCGGCAGCCGTGGCGGCCTCGCAGCTGGGCGTGTACGGCACCATCGCCGGGGCCGGCGTGATGAGCGTCGTCGCCACCTGCGGCGGCTCCGTCTTCCAGCACTTCTTCCGCCGCACCGGCGAGCAGATCCGCGAGGTGACGGTCCAGGTGACCCACCCGGAGGGCCGCCAGGTGACGGTGCACACCAAGGAGACGACGCCCGCGGGGCGCAGAGGCGCCGAGCGCCGGACGGAACCGGAGCAGGCGTCGGCCCCGACGGACGACGCCACCACGGTGCTGCCCACGGTCGATCCGGGCGCGGTGCCGGAGGTGCTGGCGGAGGGGGAGAGCACACAGCTGCTGACGCCGGTCCCCGACACCGACCGGACACAGCTGCTGGACCTCGGCGACGAGCGCACCCGGATGCTGCGGGCGTGGCCCGGCCCCGGAGCGGGCGCCGGATCCGACCCGGACCGTACGCAGTTGCTGCCGCAGGCCGGAAAGGGCCCGGCGGCCACCGATGCCACCGCCACCGACGCGACCGACGAGGCGTTCACCGAAGGCACCACCCACGGCACCCGGCTGCGCGGCTGGAAGCGCCCCGCGCTCGCGGCCGCCGCGGTCTTCGCCGTGTCCATGGCCGGGATCACCGCCTTCGAGGTGTTCTCGGGCAACGACCTCAGCGGCGGCAAGGGGACCACCCTCGGTTCCGTCGTACGCGGGGGAGGTGGCGGAGACCGCGATTCCGGCCCGGCCGATCCCACGCCCTCCGGTGAGACCGGCCAGGACGGGGGAGAGGACCAGCGGCAGACGCCCGGCGACGGCGACGAGGACGGCACCGGCACCGGTTCCGCCCCGGCCACCGACCCGGGCGACGGCAACAGCCAGAGCCCGGACCCCGGTACGGGAACGGGCGGCGAGAAGCCGGACACCGGATCCACCCCCACGCCGACGCCCTCCGGCTCCGGCGACGGGCAGACCACGCCCCCGCCGACGCCGACCCCGTCCGCCCCCGACGGCGGCGCGACCGGGGCCCCCGACCCGACGACCGCCCCGGGCACCGGCGGCGCCGCCGGCCAGGGCGAGCAGGCCCCGCCCGCCGACGGCACCGGCGGCGAGTGACGACGTACCGCGTACCGCGTACCGCAGGAAACGCCTCGGCCCCCTTGAAGCGTCAAGGGGGCCGAGGCGTTGCGGGAGATCAGTCGCCGAGGACGCGCCGCAGGTAGTCGTTGCCGAACATCCGGTCCGGGTCGAGCCGGTCGCGTACGGCGGTGAACTCGCCGAAGCGCGGGTAGACCTCCGCCAGATAGGCCGCGTCCCGGGTGTGGATCTTGCCCCAGTGCGGGCGGCCGGAGTGCGCGGTCATGATCCGCTCGACCGCCGTGAAATAGGAGCGGTGGGGCGTGCCCTTGTAGAGGTGGACGGCGATGTACGCGCTGTCGCGGCCCGAGGCCGTCGAGAGGGCCATGTCGTCGGCGGGCGCGGTGCGCACCTCGACCGGGAAGCTGATCTTCAGCGGGGAGCGCTCGACCATCGCCTTCAGCTCCCGTAGCGCCGCCACGGCCTGCTCGCGCGGAACGGCGTACTCCATCTCCACGAACTTCACCCGGCGCGGGCTGGTGAACACCTTGTACGGGATGTCGGTGTAGGTCCGGGCCGAGAGGGCACGGCTGGAGAGCTTGGCGATCGAGGGAATGGCCGGCGGGATCGCCCTGCCGACCGAACAGGCCACCTGGAAGATGCCGTTGGAGAGCAGCTCGTCGTCGATCCAGCTGCTCACCCTGGAGGGCGGGGCGGCCGGGCCCGCACTGCGGTTGTTGCGCTTGGTGTTGCAGTTGCCGGTGTGCGGGAACCAGTAGAACTCGAAGTGCTCGTTCTCGGCGACCAGCTGGTCGAAGTCGCCCGTCACCCGGTCGAAGGTCATCGGCTCCTCACGGGCGGTCAGCAGGAAGACCGGCTCCACGGCGAGGGTGACCGCGGTGATCACCCCGAGGGCGCCGAGCCCGACCCGGGCGGCGGCGAACACCTCCGGGTTCTCCTGCTCCGAGCAGACCAGCACGGTGCCGTCGGCGGTGACCAGCTCCAGGGCGCGGATCTGGGCGGATATCGACGCCGAGTCCCGGCCGGTGCCGTGCGTCCCGGTGGAGGTCGCCCCGGCGATCGTCTGCTCCATGATGTCGCCCATGTTCGTGAGCGAGAGCCCCTCACGGGCGAGCGCGGTGTTGAGGCGCTTGAGCGGAGTGCCCGCCTCCACGGTGACGGTCATGGTGGTGCGGTCGATGTCCCGGATGCCGGTGAGCAGGTCCGGGCGTATCAGCACGCCGTCGGTGGCGGCGGTCGCCGTGAAGGAGTGGCCGGTGCCGACCGGCTTCACCTTCAGGCCGTCCTCGTTCGCCCGGCGCAGTACGTCGACGAGCTCGTCCACGGACGCGGGGGACTCGGTCCTGGCGGGCCGGGCGGTGACGGTCCCCGCCCAGTTACGCCACGCGCTCGTCGTCGTCCGTGCGTAGGTGTCGGTCATCTTCCCCGCGCCCTCCCGTAGGAACCGGCTTCGCCAGCCGGCGATACCCCAGGAACGCCACCGCCGCCGCGAGCGCTCCCGCCGCGACGGGCACCGCGTACCCCGCCTTCGCCCCGGCGGCGTCGACCACCCAGCCGGCGGCCGAGGAGCCGAGCGCCACTCCGACCGCGAGCCCGGTACTGGTCCAGGTCATGCCCTCGGTCAGCTTGGTGCGCGGTACGTGCGCTTCGACGAGGGCCATGGTGGTGACCATCGTCGGTGCGATGGCGAGGCCCGCGACAAAGAGCGCCACGGCCAGCAACGTAAGGTTCCCGGCCAGTTGGAGGGGGATCATACTCACGGCCATCGCGCAGACCCCCACCAGCCACCTGGTCGCGGGCTTCCCCTTCAGGTGCAGCAGCCCGAAGACGGCCCCCGCGAGGCAGGAACCGAGCGCGTAGACGGCCAGCACGAGGGAGGCCGCGGCCTTGTGGCCGCGCTCCTCGGCGAAGGCCACGGTCACCACGTCGACGGCCCCGAAGATCGCGCCCGTCGCCACGAAGGTGATCACCAGGACCTGGAGGCCGGGCGAGCGCAGCGCCGAGCCGCCCGTGTGCTGGGACTTGGGGTGCGGGATGGGCTCGGTGGCGCGCTGGGCGGTCAGCCAGAAGACCCCGACCAGCAGGAACGCGGCGGCGATCAGCGGACCGGCCTCCGGGAACCAGGCGGTGGAGAGCCCGATCGAGATGATCGGCCCGAAGATGAAGCAGACCTCGTCGACGATCGACTCCCAGGAGTACGCCGTATGCAGCTCACGGCTGGAACCCCGGTAGATCGCCGCCCAGCGGGCCCGGACCATCGACCCCACGCTCGGCACACAGCCCGCGCCCGCCGCGAAGACGAACAGCGTCCAGTCCGGCGCCCCCTGCTGGGCACAGATCAGAAGTCCCGCCACCGCCGCCACCGAGACCAGCGTGAAGGGGCGCAGGACCCGACGCTGCCCGTACCGGTCGACCAGGCGCGAGACCTGCGGACCGAAGACCGCGGCCGCCATGGCGAGGGTCGCGGTGAGCGCCCCGGCCAGCCCGTAGCGCCCGGTGAGCTGGGAGATCATGGTCACGACGCCGATGCCCATCATGGACAGCGGCATGCGGCCGAAGAAGCCTGCGGCGGAGAACCCCTTGGAGCCGGGGGCGGCGAAGATGGCGCGGTAGGGGCTGGGCAAGGGGACTCCGGTCGTGCCTGTCATGCGTGTAGCGGGCTGATACAGCTTACGGCCGGGCGGCGGCGCTGGACACCGGATTTCGGAGCGTCCGGGGGAGTGGAACGGGCGTACGGCCGCCGGAGCTTCCGGCTCTTGCCGACGGGGCGTCGGATGTCGGTTGCCGCGCTGTCGGCGGCGGGTGGCAGGATCGATGCCATGTCCGATCTGCGCGATTCCGCTCCTTACGACGCCCTGCTGCTGCTCTCCTTCGGCGGTCCCGAGGGCCCGGACGACGTGGTCCCGTTCCTGGCGAACGTGACCCGCGGCCGGGGTATCCCCGAGGAACGGCTCAAGGAGGTCGGGCAGCACTACTTCCTCTTCGGCGGGGTCAGCCCGATCAACGCCCAGAACCGTGCCTTGCTGGACGCCCTGCGCAAGGACTTCGCCGACCACGGCCTGGACCTGCCGGTCTACTGGGGCAACCGCAACTGGGCGCCGTACCTCACCGACACCCTGCGCGAGATGACCGCCGACGGGCACCGCCGCATCGCCGTCCTCGCCACCAGCGCGTACGCCTCGTACTCGGGCTGCCGCCAGTACCGTGAGAACCTCGCCGAGTCGCTGGCCGCCCTGGAGGCGGAGGGCCTCGACGTGCCGCGCGTGGACAAGCTGCGCCACTACTTCAACCACCCCGGCTTCGTGGAGCCCATGGTGGACGGGGTGCTCGCCTCCCTCGCCGATCTGCCCGAGGACGTCCGCTCCGGCGCCCACCTGGCCTTCACCACGCACTCCATCCCGACCTCCGCCGCCGACGCCTCGGGGCCGGTGGAGGCGCACGGCGAGGGCGGCGCGTACGTCGCGGAGCACCTGGACGTGGCCCGGCTGATCGTCGAGGCGGTGCGCGAGGAGACCGGCACCGACCACCCCTGGCAGCTCGTCTACCAGTCCCGCAGCGGCGCCCCGCACATCCCGTGGCTGGAGCCCGACATCTGCGACCACCTGGAGACCCTGCACGGCGAGGGCGTCCCCGCGGTCGTGATGGCGCCCATCGGCTTCGTCTCCGACCACATGGAGGTCCTGTACGACCTCGACACCGAGGCCACCGCGAAGGCCGCCGAGCTCGGGCTGCCGGTCCGCCGGTCCGCGACGGTGGGCGACGACCCGCGCTTCGCCGCCGCCGTACGGGACCTGCTCCTGGAGCGCGCGGCGCGTGAGCGGGGGCGTGAGGTGAAGCCGTGCGCGCTGGGCTCCCTCGGCCCGTCCCACGACCTCTGTCCGGTCGGCTGCTGCCCGGCCAGGGCCCCCAAGCCCGCGGCGGCGGGCGCCGACAGCCCGTACGCGTAGCCCGTACGCACCGACCACCTCTGGGAGCACCGTGACCGACCCCGCCCTGACCGAACTGCTCGACCTCGCCCTGGAGGCCGCGCGCCGCGCCGGAGCCCTGCTGCGCGACGGCCGCCCCGCCGACCTGGGGGTGGCCGCGACCAAGTCCAGTCCCATCGACGTCGTCACCGAGATGGACATCGCCGCGGAGAAGCTGATCACCGGCTACCTCTCCGACTTCCGCCCCGACGACGGCTTCCTCGGCGAGGAGGGGGCCAGCTCCCCGGGCTCCACCGGCATCCGCTGGGTCATCGATCCGCTCGACGGCACCGTGAACTACCTGTACGGCCTGCCGACCTGGGCGGTCTCCATCGCCGCCGAACGCGACGGCGAGCGGGTCGTGGGCGTCGTCGAGGCCCCGATGCGCCGGGAGACCTGCCAGGCGGTCCTGGGCGGCGGTGCGTACGCGAACGGCAACGCCCTGCGCTGCCGCCCCGCCCCGCCGCTCGACCAGGCCCTCGTCTCGACCGGCTTCAACTACGTCAGCGACGTCCGCGCCCACCAGGCGGACGTCGCCCAGCAGCTGATCCCCAGGCTGCGGGACATCCGGCGCAGCGGCTCCGCGGCCGTCGACCTCTGCGATGTGGCGGCGGGCCGGCTGGACGGCTTCTACGAGCGCGGGCTGCACCCCTGGGACCTGGCCGCGGGCGACCTCATCGCCCGGGAGGCGGGCGCGCTGACCGGCGGCCGCCCCGGGCTGCCCGCCGACGGCGACCTCATGGTGGCCGCCACCCCGGGCGTCTTCGAGCCGCTGCAGGCCGCCCTGGAGGAGCTGGGCGCCTGGCACGACTGACAGCCCTGCCCGGCCCGAACGCCCTGGTGGGAGCTGTGAGGGCCGCACGGCACAGCAGAGGGCCCCGGTGCCGTTGTCGGCATCCGGGGCCCTCTGTCGTACGGCTCAGACGCTTGTGGCGCCAATTTCCACGCCGTGCTCGGCCGCGAGGCGGTGCAGGTCGTCCAGCTCGCCCTGCTCGACGTCCGCCAGGAAGTCGTCGCCGTCCTCGCGAGCCCGCGTGAGGTCGGACTCGGTGCTCTTGATGCGTTGCAGCAGACCTGCGGTGAAAGCGTCCATGATGCGCCCCCTCATCGTGGGTCGGTGGCACGGGGGTGTGCCCGGGATACCTCAGGCCGGGGAGCCGGAGGAGCGGGTGATCTCGCCGCTCTCCGGGGAACGGAGACGGGGCCGTGGAATGCCACGGGCCGGGGCGTGATCGCGGGTGTGAACCCCTCATCCCCACACGCAGTCTCAGAGAAACCTCAACTGACCGGTAATTCCGCCCCCTTCCCCGGGCTCGGGGGCCGCAGCGCCGTCTTACCGCCGGTTTATACGCGTTGCGGGCAGGATGGACGCACACAGTCGGCCTCCCTCGGGGGCCGTTCGCTGTGTGAACCCGTAGAAGGACCTAGGGAAGGACTGCGCTGTGCGCGTACTCGTCGTCGAGGACGAGCAGCTGCTCGCCGATGCGGTGGCCACCGGACTGCGCCGGGAGGCCATGGCCGTCGACGTCGTCTACGACGGTGCCGCGGCTCTGGAGCGCATCGGGGTCAACGACTACGACGTCGTCGTACTGGACCGGGACCTTCCGCTGGTGCACGGCGACGACGTCTGCCGCAAGATCGTCGAGCTCGGCATGCCCACCCGGGTGCTCATGCTCACCGCCTCCGGTGACGTCAGCGACCGCGTCGAGGGCCTGGAGCTGGGCGCCGACGACTATCTGCCCAAGCCCTTCGCCTTCAGTGAGCTGACCGCCCGGGTCCGCGCGCTGGGCCGCCGTACGACGGTGGCGCTGCCGCCCGTCCTGGAGCGGGCCGGCATCAAGCTCGACCCGAACCGGCGCGAGGTCTTCCGGGACGAGGTGGAGATCCAGCTCGCCCCCAAGGAGTTCGCGGTGCTGGAGGTCCTGATGCGCAGCGAGGGCGCCGTCGTCTCGGCGGAGCAGCTGCTGGAGAAGGCCTGGGACGAGAACACCGACCCCTTCACCAACGTGGTGCGGGTCACGGTCATGACGCTCCGCCGCAAGCTCGGCGAACCGCCCGTCATCGTCACCGTGCCGGGCTCCGGATACCGGATCTGAGGACCATGGCCGCCACCCCGCCGCCCTCCACGGCGCCCCCCAAGCCCACCTGGGAGCCCAAGCAGCAGGAGCCCCCGTACCCCTGGCTGCGCCCGACCATCCGGATACGGCTCACGCTGCTGTACGGCGGGATGTTCCTGATCGCGGGCATCCTGCTGCTCTCGATCATCTACATGCTGGCCGCGCAGGCCCTCCACGACGCGGGGAGCCTGGAGTTCAAGGTCGGCGGCAACAACGTGCTGATCGCGAGCGACACCTGTCCGCAGCTCGGCGCCGCGACCAACAACGACCAGCTGAACGAGACCATCAAGGCGTGCACGGCGGCACAGCGGCAGCACGCGCTGGACAGCCTGCTGAACCGGGCGCTCCTCGCCCTGGTCGGCCTCAGCGTGATCGCCTTCGCCTTCGGCTACGCCATGGCCGGACGCGTCCTCTCGCCGCTCGGCCGGATCACCCGGACCGCACGCCGGGTGGCCGGCACGGACCTCACCCGGCGGATCGAGCTGGACGGCCCGGACGACGAGCTCAAGGAGCTTGCTGACACCTTCGACGACATGCTGGACCGGCTGGAGCGGGCGTTCACCGCGCAGCAGCGGTTCGTCGGCAACGCCTCGCACGAGCTGCGCACCCCGCTGGCGATCAACCGCACGCTGCTGGAGGTCCATCTCTCCGATCCGGAGGCACCACCGGAGCTCCAGCAGCTCGGGAAGACGCTGCTGGCCACCAACGAACGCAGTGAGCAGCTGGTCGAGGGGCTGCTGCTGCTGGCCCGCAGCGACAACCAGATCGTGGAGCGCAAACCGGTCGACCTCGCCGAGGTCGCCGACCGTGCCATCGACCAGGCCAGGGCGGAGGCGGTGGCGCGGAAGGTGGAGATCCGCGGTGAGCGGTCGGCCGCCGTCGTGCAGGGCAACGGGGTCCTGCTGGAGCGGATCGCGCTGAACCTCGTACAGAACGCCGTGCGCTACAACGTGGCCGAGGACGGCTGGGTGGAGGTCGAGACCTCCCTCCAGCCCGGCCAGGCCCTGCTGGTCGTCTCGAACACCGGCCCCGTGGTGCCGGCGTACGAGATCGACAATCTCTTCGAGCCCTTCCGGCGGCTGCGTACGGAGCGGACGGGCAGCGACAAGGGGGTCGGACTCGGCCTGTCGATCGCACGATCCGTCGCGCGGGCCCACGGAGGCCGTATCATCGCGGAGCCCCGCGAAGGCGGCGGTCTCGTGATGCGCGTCACCCTGCCGGTCTGAGAGGCTGCACGGTGTGATTCTGCACCGAATCTTCATGTTCGCTTTGGGCGGAATTTTCAGGACCCGTTCCCGGGCGGGTCGTGTGTGATCGATCACAGGGCCCGTTTTCGGGTCATCCACTCTCCGTGATCGCGCGTCGTTCGGAAAGCCGGTAATCGTCCGGGTTTTCGGAGGGGGTTATCACGGGAAGTACACGGGGTGGCGCCTGTGAACTGCACAGTCGGGACCGTGTACGGTCCCCATCGCCACCCAAGCCGAGCCTCGCCGAGGCGGCCGGTTGGGTGTCGATTGAGTAACAGACCTTGATGTGAGGCAAAATCTCCGCCTCAGGTCGGGCACAAGTCCGGCCTCTCACGCGTTACGTGCGCTGAGACACCCGTAGACACCCAAGAGGGGGAGAGCGACATGGCAACGGATTACGACACCCCACGCAAGACCGACGACGACGTGGACCAGGACAGCCTCGAAGAGCTCAAGGCTCGTCGGAGCGACAAGACGGCATCCGCCGTCGACGTCGACGAATTCGACGCGGCCGAAGGCCTCGAGCTGCCCGGCGCGGACCTCTCCAACGAGGAGCTGGCCGTCCGGGTCCTGCCCAAGCAGGCCGATGAGTTCACCTGCATGAGCTGCTTCCTGGTGCACCACCGCAGCCAGCTGGCCCGCGAGAAGAACGGTCAGCCCATCTGCCGCGACTGCGACTGAGGTCGGGTCGGCCATGGCAGGCGACACACCGTTCCGGAAGCGGCGCCCCTGGCGTCGGCACGGGCCGGAGGCGAACGAGGGCGGCCCAGGCCCGGCAGCAGGCG
This sequence comes from Streptomyces cyaneofuscatus, assembly GCF_000718135.1. GTDB lineage: Bacteria > Actinomycetota > Actinomycetes > Streptomycetales > Streptomycetaceae > Streptomyces > Streptomyces cyaneofuscatus. Next base: position 96,045 of record NZ_JOEM01000019.1, read on the forward strand.
TCAGCCCGTCTGCCGAGCGGTCCGCCGCCCTGCCGGACCCCTCCGGTGTTTCCGGTACCTCCGACGACGAGCGGGGCCGTTCGGCCTCGCTCGAAGTGGCGGGGGCGGCAGACCTGCCGGACCGGAGCGGAGAGAGTGACCAGGCGGAGCCCACGACCGGGGCAGGCCGCCTGCACGCAGTGAAACGGGGGGTGCGCAAGGGCGGGGAGAGCGCCCGTGCCCTGGCCGGCCAGCTGGCCGACCGGATCATCGAAACAGCTCCCCGCGTCCCGGTGCGCGATCTCGCCACCCTGCGCAAGCAGTTCCCCGGGCTGGGGCCCGAGGAGCTCGCCGACAAGCTGGTGGCGGGCGCGAGCCGGGCCAGCGCCACCGTCGGCGCGGGCATCGGAGCGGCCGCCATGCTGCCCGTACCGCCCGCCATGCTCGCCGAGCTGGCGGCCGAGGTCACCGGCGTCGCCGCGGTCGAGATGAAGCTCGTCGCCGAGCTCCACGAGGTCTACGGCCTCCGCCCGCCGGGCAACCTCGCCCAGCGCTCCACCGCGTATCTGACGTCCTGGACCGAGGAGCGCGGCATCGACGTCACCCGGCCCACCACACTCAACGCGGCCCTGGGCGGCCAGATGAAGCGCGAGCTGCGCCAGCAGATCACCAAGCGCATGGCCCGCAATCTGCCCAACCTGATCCCGTTCATGATCGGCGCCGCCGTCGGCGCCACGATGAACCGCCGCGACACCCGCAAGCTCGCCGACCGGATCAGGAACGACCTGCGCAGGCAGCAGATCCCCTGGGACCGGCTCGCCGAGCTGCCCCCGCTGGAGCGGCCCGCCGTACCGGTGGTGCTGCCCAAGGAGATCGAGGGGGCCTGACCGGCTTCCGTAAGGCTCTCAGGCCGCCGGAACCGCCGTCAGCGCCGCCGCCAGGCCCTTCGGGTCCCGGGTGGAGAGGAAGACGTACGGAGTCGGGTCCTGCGGATCCATGACCTCCACCCGCACCGCCGTCCCCACATAGCTGCGCAGCAGCATGAAGGCGCGCGCGTCCGCCTTGTGCGTGCGCCAGGCGTACGCATCCTCGGCGTCCAGCACCTCGGGCTCCCCGAGCGCCGAGAGCGGAATGCGGGCGTCCCCCGCCACCAGCGCCCCGGCCACCACCCGGATCCGGGCGGAGCCGTAACTGCTCACCGCGGCCGCGGCGGCCGCCGTGCCGCCGACCAGCCCGGCGAGCATCGGCAGGGCCCCGAGCGGCAGAAGCATCAGCGCACAGGCGACACCGATCCCGAAGGCGATGAACCACCAGGAACGGGGAGCGGTGAGACGTTCGTCGAAGGGCGGTGCGGAAGGCTGCATGGGGCCAAGCTTGGCACGGCGGGACCGGCACACCGCCGCGCGGGTAAGGTCTGCGCCTGTGAGTGGAACATCAGCAGCTCTGACACCCCCGGCCGACGCCGTCGCCCCGGTCCGGCACCCTGACGCCCCCGCCCCCGGGGAACTCCTCGGCGCGCACTACGAGCACTGTTTCGGCTGCGGCGAGGGGCAGCCGCACGGCCTGCACCTGGCGGCGCGGGCCGGCGAGGGCGTGAGCGTGACCGCCGAGTTCACCGTCAGGCCCGCCCACCAGGGCGCCCCCGGCCTCGCCCACGGCGGCGTGCTCGCCACGGCGCTGGACGAGACGCTCGGCTCGCTGAACTGGCTGCTGCGCACAATCGCGGTGACCGGACGGCTGGAGACCGACTTCGTGCGCCCCGTCCCGGTGGACACCGTGCTGCACCTCGACGCGCGCATCACCGCCGTGCACGGCCGGAAGATCTACTCCACGGCCACCGGCCGGATCGGCGGCCCCGAGGGCCCCGTCGCGGTGCGGGCCGACGCCCTGTTCATCGAGGTCAAGGTGGACCACTTCATCGAGAACGGGCGGCCCGCCGAGATCCAGGCGGCCATGGCCGACCCGGACCAGGTCAAGCGTGCCCGAGCCTTCGAGGTGAACCCCTGATGCGCAGCCCCGTCGACGTACTGATCCGCCTGCTCGACCCGGACGTGCCGATTCCGGCGTACGGACACCCGGGGGACGCCGGGGCCGACCTGGTGACCACCGAGGCCGCCGAACTCGCCCCCGGCGAGCGCGTGGTGCTGCCCACCGGGGTCTCGATCGCCCTGCCCGACGGGTACGCCGCCTTCGTGCACCCCCGCTCCGGCCTCGCGGCCCGCTGCGGAGTGGCCCTCGTGAATGCCCCAGGGACGGTTGATGCCGGGTACCGTGGGGAGATCAAGGTGATTGTGGTCAACCTGGATCCGCGCGAGAGCGTGCGATTCGAACGGTTCGACCGGATTGCCCAACTGGTTGTCCAGCAGGTCGAGAAGGTGCGCTTCCACGAGGTGGCGGAACTTCCCGGCTCGGCGCGGGCCGAAGGGGGCTTCGGGTCCACCGGCGGCCACGCGGCGGTGGACGTCGCCGAGGGCGGGATCACCCACGGTGGGAACAGCTACGCTTCGGTCGTATCCGACCGGGAAGGACAGTGACGTGTTCGGACGTCGCAAGAAGAGTGGTTCCGCCGAGGACGCGGCGGACGAGGTGCGCGAGACCGAGCAGGTCGCCGACGAGGGCACCGACGGGGCCGCCGCAGGCGCCCGGCGGTCGAACCTTCCGCCGGCCCCCCGGCCCGACGGGCCCTGGGACCTCTCCGAGGTCTCCCAGCCCGGCGAGGGCCGGGTCGACCTGGGCGGCATCTTCGTGCCCGGTGTCGAGGGCATGGAGCTGAGGGTCGAGGTGGCCGGGGACGCGATCGTCGCCGCCACCGTCGTGCTCCGCGACAGCGCGGTCCAGCTGCAGGCCTTCGCGGCCCCCAAGCGGCAGGGCATCTGGGGCGAGGTCCGCGAGGAGATCGCCTCCGGCATCACCCAGCAGGGCGGCATCATCGACGAGGTCGAGGGCCCGCTGGGCTGGGAGCTGCGCGCGCAGGTCCCCGTACAGCTCCCGGACGGCACCAACGGTGTCCAGCTGGTGCGCTTCGTCGGCGTCGACGGCCCCCGCTGGTTCCTGCGCGGAGTCATCTCCGGCCAGGGCGCGGTCCAGCCGGAGGCCGCGGGCCTGCTGGAGACGATCTTCCGGGACACCGTGGTGGTCCGCGGAGAGGGCCCGATGGCCCCCCGCGACCCGATCGTCCTGAAGCTCCCCAACGACGCCCAGATGGTGCCCGAGGGTGTCCAGCAGGAGGAGCAGGAGGGCTCGAAGTTCTCCGGCGGCATGGGCCAGCTCCAGCGCGGACCGGAGATCACCGAGGTCCGCTAGCGGTACAGAGCGGTACGTCACCACAGCATCGCGGCCGGTGGGCCGCACCCCTGCCCGGGGTGCGGCCCACCGGCCTTTCCGCGTCTCCCGTCCCGTCCCGGCCCGGTCCGCCGGCCGAGGGCGCGTATGGGGCGCGTATCGGGCACGTACGAGGAACATCAAGAGCCGGGCCGCTGCCGTAAGGAGACTGTCAACGCCGCTGGTGGGAGCCGTTCTCGGCGGTTTGCTCAGGGGGTCCGAGAAACCGAACCTCCCTAGGAGCACACGATGGCCGACCTGGCCTTCGTCGCCACCACGATCGCGGTCTTCGCGCTGGTGGCCCTCATCGCCCGAGCGGTGGGCAAGCTGTGACCGCCGAGAACACCGTCGGCCTGATCGTGGCCGTCGCCCTGCTGGGCTACCTCGTCCTCGCCCTCCTCCACCCGGAGAGGTTCTGAGCCCGAGATGAGCCCCTTCCTCGCCGGTCTGCTCCAGCTGCTCGCCCTGGTCGCGGCACTGGGCCTGGCCTACCGTCCCCTCGGCGACCACATGGCCCGGGTCTACACCTCCACCCGCCACCTGCGGGCCGAGAGGTGGATCTACCGGGCCATCGGCGCCGACCCGTCGGCCGAGATGCGCTGGCCCGCCTATCTGCGCGCGGTCCTCGCCTTCTCCTTCGTCGGCGTCCTGCTCCTCTACGCGCTCCAGCGGGCGCAGGGTCTCCTGCCCGGCTCCCTGGGCTTCGCCTCGATCGACCCCGACCAGGCGTTCAACACCGCCGCCTCCTTCGTCACCAACACCAACTGGCAGTCGTACGCCGGTGAACAGGCCATGGGCCACCTCGTGCAGACCGGCGGCCTGGCGGTGCAGAACTTCGTCTCCGCCGCCGTCGGCATGGCCGTCGCCGTGGCCCTCGTACGCGGCTTCGCCCGGACCCGCACCGGGGAGCTCGGCAACTTCTGGACCGACCTGGTGCGCGGCACCGTACGCGTCCTGCTGCCGATATCCGTGGCCGGCGCCCTGGCCCTGGTCGCCTGCGGGGCCGTCCAGAACTTCTCCGGCATCCACGGCGTCGGCCAGTTCCTCGGCACCACCCAGCAATGGAACGGCGGCGCCGTCGCCTCGCAGGAGGCCATCAAGGAACTGGGCACCAACGGCGGCGGCTACTTCAACGCCAACTCCGCCCACCCCTTCGAGAACCCCACACCGCTCTCCAACCTGTTCCAGATCTTCCTCATCCTGCTCATCCCGACCGCGCTGACCCGCACCTTCGGCCGGATGACCGGTTCGCTGAAGCAGGGGTACGCGCTCCTCGCCACGATGGCGGTCATCTGGACCGGCTTCACGGCGCTGATGCTGTGGACCGAATCCGCCCACCGGGGAGCGGCCTTCGAGATCGCGGGCGGTGCCATGGAGGGCAAGGAGACCCGCTTCGGGATCGCCGGCTCGGCGCTCTTCGCGGTCGCCACGACGCTGACCTCGACCGGAGCGGTGAACTCCTTCCACTCCTCGTACACCGGGTTCGGCGGCGGCATCACGATGCTGGGCATGCAGCTCGGCGAGATCGCCCCCGGCGGGGTCGGCTCCGGTCTCTACGGCATGCTGATCATGGCGGTCATCGCGGTGTTCATCGCCGGTCTCATGGTCGGACGGACCCCGGAGTACCTGGGCAAGAAGATCGGCATCCGGGAGATCAAGCTCGCCGCCTGCTACCTCCTCGTCACCCCGGCGCTGGTCCTCGGCCTCACCGCCGTGGCCATGGCCCTGCCCACGCCCCGCGAGTCGATGGCGAACGCGGGACCGCACGGCTTCTCCGAGATCCTCTACGCCTACACCTCGGCCGCCAACAACAACGGCTCCGCCTTCGCCGGGCTGGCCGCCGACACCCCGTGGTTCAACACCACCCTCGGCATCGCGATGCTGCTCGGCCGCTTCCTGCCGATCGTCCTCGTCCTGGCCCTGGCCGGCTCACTGGCCGAACAGAGGTCCGTCCCCGCCACCAACGGCACCCTCAGCACCCACAAGCCGCTGTTCAGCGGGGTGCTCCTCGCCACGATCCTGATCGTCACCGGACTCACCTACTTCCCGGCCCTGGCACTGGGCCCGCTGGCTGAAGGGCTCGCGTCATGAGCACGCTCACCGACCCCCGTACGGCGCTACAGGCGCCGCAGGTCGATCACGGGCCCGCCGGGACCCGCGTCGGCTCCGGGACCCTGGACCCCCGGCTGATGCTCCGGTCCCTGCCCGACGCGGTACGCAAGCTGGACCCCCGGGTGATGGTGAAGTCCCCGGTGATGTTCGTCGTCCTGATCGGCTCGGTGCTCACCACCGTGCTCGCGGCGCTGGAGCCGGGCGACTGGTTCGGCTGGGCGATCACCGGCTGGCTCTGGCTCACCACGCTCTTCGCCAATCTGGCGGAGGCGGTCGCGGAGGGGCGTGGGAGGGCGCAGGCCGAGACCTTGCGCCGGGCCAGGACCGACACCGTCGCCCGCCGCGTCACGGGCTCCGGTTCCGGCTTCGGTGAGGAACGGGTCGCCGGAACGGAGCTGCGCATCGGGGACCTGGTGGTCTGCGAGGCCGGGGACACCGTCCCCGGGGACGGCGACGTGGTGGAAGGCGTCGCCTCCGTGGACGAGTCCGCCATCACCGGTGAATCGGCACCGGTCATCCGGGAGTCCGGCGGCGACCGCTCGGCCGTCACCGGCGGTACGAAGGTGCTCTCCGACCGCGTCGTCATCAGGATCACCACCAAGCCGGGGGAGACGTTCATCGACCGGATGATCGGCCTGGTCGAGGGCGCGGCACGGCAGCGGACGCCCAACGATATCGCCCTGAACATCCTGCTGGCCTCCCTCACGATCGTCTTCCTGCTGGCCGTCGTCTCGCTCCAGCCGTTCGCGGTGTACGCGGGCGCCGAGCAGTCGATGATCGTGCTGACGGCCCTGCTGGTCTGCCTGATCCCCACCACCATCGGCGCTCTGCTCTCCGCCATCGGCATCGCGGGCATGGACCGCCTCGTCCAGCGCAACGTGCTGGCCATGTCGGGGCGCGCGGTCGAGGCGGCGGGCGACGTGTCGACGCTGCTTCTCGACAAGACCGGCACCATCACCCTCGGCAACCGGCAGGCGGCCGCGTTCGTCCCGGTGGCGGGGGTGAGCGAGGCGGAACTTGCCGGGGCCGCACGCCTCTCCTCGCTCGCCGACGAGACCCCGGAGGGCCGGTCCATCGTCGCCCTCGCGGACGAGCGCCACGGGCCGTACGGGCCGGAGGCGCGGGCGGACGGCGCGGAGTGGATCGCCTTCACCGCGCGGACCCGGATGTCCGGGGTGGACCTGGACGACCGCCGGGTCCGCAAGGGCGCGGCCCGTTCCGTCACCACCTGGGTGCGGAGCCGGGGCGGCGAGGTGCCCGGTGACGCGGGCGAGATCGCGGACCGGATCGCGGCGGCGGGCGGTACGCCGCTGCTGGTGGCCGTCGAGGACGCGCACGGGACCCGGGTCCTGGGCGTCGTCCACCTCAAGGACGTCGTGAAGGAAGGGATGCGGGAACGGTTCGGCGAGCTGCGCCGCATGGGCATCCGTACGGTGATGATCACCGGCGACAACCCGCTGACCGCTCGGGCCGTCGCCGAGGAGGCGGGCGTCGACGACTTCCTGGCCGAGGCCACGCCCGAGGACAAGATGGCCCTCATCAAGCGGGAGCAGGCCGGCGGACGGCTGGTCGCGATGACCGGGGACGGCACCAACGACGCCCCCGCGCTCGCCCAGGCCGATGTCGGCGTCGCGATGAACACCGGCACCTCGGCCGCCAAGGAGGCCGGGAACATGGTCGACCTGGACTCCGACCCCACCAAGCTCATCGAGATCGTCCGGATCGGCAAGCAGCTCCTGATCACCCGGGGCGCCCTGACCACGTTCTCCATCGCCAACGACGTGGCCAAGTACTTCGCGATCATCCCGGCCATGTTCGCCGTGGCCTACCCGTCGCTGGACCGCCTCAACATCATGCGCCTGGCCTCGCCCGAGTCCGCGATCCTCTCGGCCGTCGTCTTCAACGCGCTGATCATCGTGGTGCTCGTCCCGCTGGCCCTGAAGGGCGTCCGCTACCGGCCCGCAGGCGCCGACGCGATGCTGCGGCGCAACCTCGGGCTCTACGGGCTCGGCGGCCTGATCGCCCCCTTCATCGGCATCAAACTCCTCGACCTGCTCATCTCCCTCATCCCCGGAATCGGCTGATCCGCCATGACCCACACCTACGCCGGCACCACCGCCCGGCTGCTCGGAGCCGGGCTGCGCGCCCTGCTCGTCCTCACCCTGGTCTGCGGCGTCCTCTACCCGCTGGCCGTCACCGGAGCGGCCCAGGCCCTCCTTCCCGGCCGGGCCGACGGCTCGGAGATCACCGCCGGCGGCCGTACCGTCGGCTCGGAGCTCATCGGCCAGCGCTACGACCTCCCGGCACGGAAGGGCGGCGAGGCGCCCGCACCCGACCTCCGGTGGTTCCAGCCCCGCCCGTCCGCCGGGCTCTCCACCAACGGCGTCAACACCCGGTACGACCTCCTCGTCTCCGGCGCCTCCAACCTCGCCGGCGACAACGAGGAGCTGATCGGCCGGGTGAAGGCCGCCCAGGAAGCCGTCGTCGCCGACAACTCCGTACCGGGCCACCGCGTCCGCCCCCAGGACGTCCCCCCGGACGCCGTCACCTCCTCCGGGTCCGGCCTCGACCCGCACATCTCCCCGGCCTACGCCGAGCTCCAGGTCCGCCGGGTCGCCGCCCGCAACCACCTGGACGCCGAGCGGGTGGCGGAGCTGGTCGCGCACCACACCGAGGGGCGGACCCTCGGCTTCGTCGGAGAGCCCCGGGTGAACGTCCTGCGGCTAAACATCGCCCTGCGGGAGCTGGCGGACGCCCGCTGAGCGGCCCCACACCGTTCCGCGGGACCGGACCGGCGCCCGCCTGACCGGTCCCTGACGCTGACCTGCCGGAAGCGGGCAGGTCAGCGTCAGGGCTGCGTCGATGCCATCAGGGTTGCGTCAATACGGCCCCCACCTGCGCTCCCAGGTCCCGGAGCCACGGATTCGCGGAGTAGCGTCGTGAGCGGCAGCCGCACCCGGCGCCATCGGCCACCGGCACGGACGGCCGCAGGAAGAAGACAATGGGGCCATGGGACGCGGCACACTCCGGATCTACCTCGGCGCGGCACCGGGCGTCGGCAAGACGTACGCGATGCTGGCCGAGGCCCACCGCAGGGTCGAGCGCGGCACCGACTGCGTGGTGGCCCTCGTGGAGCACCACGACCGGCCGCGTACCGAGGTGATGCTGCACGGTCTGGAACAGATCCCGCGTTCCGAGATCGACTACCGCTCCGCCGTCTTCACCGAGATGGACGTCGACGCCGTCCTGGAGCGCGCGCCCGCCGTGGCCCTGGTGGACGAACTGGCCCACACCAACGTGCCCGGCTCCCGCAACGCCAAGCGCTGGCAGGACGTCGAGGAGCTTCTGCGGGCCGGGATCGACGTCATATCCACGGTCAACATCCAGCACCTGGAGTCGCTGGGCGACGTGGTCGAGTCGATCACCGGCGTACGCCAGCAGGAGACCGTCCCGGACGAGGTGGTGCGCCGGGCCGACCAGATCGAGCTGGTCGACATGTCGCCCCAGGCGCTGCGCCGCCGGATGGCGCACGGCAACATCTACCAGCCCGACAAGCTGGACGCCGCCCTCTCGAACTACTTCCGCCCCGGCAACCTGACCGCCCTGCGCGAGCTGGCCCTCCTGTGGACCGCCGACCGGGTCGACGAGTACCTCCAGCAGTACCGGGGCGAGCACAACATCCGCACCACCTGGCAGGCCCGCGAACGCATCGTCGTCGGCCTCACCGGCGGCCCCGAGGGCCGCACGCTCATCCGCCGCGCCTCCCGGATGGCCGCCAAGGGCTCCGGCAGCGAGATCCTCGCCGTCTACATCGCGCGCAGCGACGGGCTGACCTCCGCGTCGCCCAAGGAGCTGGCGGTCCAGCGCACCCTGGTCGAGGACGTCGGCGGGACGTTCCACCACGTCATCGGCGACGACATCCCCGCCGCCCTCCTGGAGTTCGCCCGCGGCGTCAACGCCACCCAGATCGTGCTGGGCTCCAGCCGCCGCAAGACCTGGCAGTACATCTACGGCCCCGGAGTCGGCGCCACCGTCGCCCGGGAGTCCGGGCCCGACCTGGACGTCCACATCGTCACCCACGAAGAGGTCGCCAAGGGCCGTGGCCTGCCCATCGCGCGCGGCGCCCGGCTCGGGCGGGCCCGGATCGTGGGGGGATGGCTGGTGGGCGTCGGGGGGTCCGTTCTGCTCGCCCTGCTTCTGCTCAGCCTGGAGAACGGCCCCGGCCTCGCCAACGACGTCCTGCTCTTCCTCTTCCTGACCGTCGCCGCGGCGCTGCTCGGCGGATTGCGGCCCGCGCTCGCCTCGGCCGCCGTCGGCACCCTGCTTCTGAACTACTGGTTCACCCCGCCGACCCATACTCTGACCGTCCAGGACCCGGAGAACTTCGTCGCCATCGTGATCTTCTTCGCGGTGGCGGTGGCGGTCTCCTCGGTGGTGGACCTGGCGGCCCGCCGTACCCACCAGGCCGCCCGGCTGCGCGCCGAGTCGGAGATCCTCTCCTTCCTGGCGGGCAGCGTGCTGCGCGGGGAGACCGCGCTGGACGCGCTGCTGGAGCGGGTCCGCGAGACCTTCGCGATGGAGTCGGTCGCCCTGCTGGAGCGGGCCAGCGACGTCGACCCGTGGACCTGCGCCGGGTCGGTCGGGCCCGCCCCGGTCGCCCGGCCCGACGACGCGGACGTGGACATGCCGGTCGGCGACAACATGGCGCTCGCGCTCTCCGGCCGGGTGCTGCCCGCCGAGGACCGCCGGGTGCTCGGCGCCTTCGCCGCCCAGGCGGCCGTCGTCCTGGACCGCCAGCGCCTGGTCTCCGAGGCCGACCGGGCCCGCAGGCTCGCCGAGGGCAACCGGATCAGGACCGCGCTGCTCGCCGCCGTCAGCCATGACCTGCGCACCCCGCTCGCCGGGATCAAGGCCGCCGTCAGCTCGCTGCGCTCCGACGACGTGGCCTGGTCGCCGGAGGACGAGGCAGAGCTCCTCGAAGGCATCGAGGACGGCGCCGACCGGCTCGACCACCTGGTCGGCAACCTGCTGGACATGTCCCGCCTCCAGACCGGCACCGTGACCCCGCTGATCCGCGAGATCGACCTCGACGAGGTGGTGCCGATGGCGCTCGGCGGGGTCCCCGAGGGCAGCGTCGACCTGGACATCCCCGAGACGCTGCCCATGGTCGCCGTCGACCCGGGACTGCTGGAGCGGGTCGTCGCCAACGTCGTCGAGAACGCCGTCAAGTACAGCCCCGGCGGGGAGCCCATCGCGGTGGCCGCCAGCGCGCACGGCGAACGCGTCGAGCTCCGGGTCGTCGACCGGGGGCGCGGCGTCCCCGACGAGGCCAAGGAGCGGATCTTCGAGCCCTTCCAGCGGTACGGTGACGCCCCGCGCGGCGCCGGGGTGGGCCTCGGCCTCGCGGTCTCCCGGGGCTTCGCCGAGGCCATGGGCGGCACCCTGGACGCCGAGGACACGCCTGGTGGCGGGCTGACCATGGTCCTGACGCTGACGGCCGCACCGGGCCGGGAGCAGGTCCAGGACCGGGCGGCGCTCCCGGCCGAGGCCACCTCATGACGGACCCGCCGCGCACGGTCCCGCCACCTGACGACGGTCCCGCCCGCCTGAAGCCCGCCCCCTCCTCCCCGTACAGCCCCTCCCCGTACAGCTCCTCCCGCAGAAAGGCAGGTCCGCGATGACCCGGGTGCTTGTGGTCGACGACGAGCCGCAGATCGTACGCGCCCTCGTGATCAACCTGAAGGCCCGCAAGTACGAGGTCGACGCCGCGCCCGACGGGGCGACCGCCCTCCAGCTCGCCGCCGCCCGCCACCCCGACGTCGTGCTCCTGGACCTCGGGCTGCCCGACATGGACGGGGTCGAGGTGATCAAGGGCCTGCGCGGCTGGACCCGGGTCCCGATCCTCGTCCTCTCCGCGCGCCACACCTCCGACGAGAAGGTGGAGGCGCTGGACGCGGGCGCCGACGACTACGTCACCAAGCCCTTCGGCATGGACGAGCTGCTGGCCCGCCTGCGCGCCTCGGTACGCCGCTCGGAACCGGTCGGCCAGGACATCGGCGAGGACCTCGCGATCGTGGAGACGGCCGGCTTCACCGTCGACCTGGCGGCCAAGAAGGTGCACCGCGCCGGCCGCGACGTACGGCTGACCCCCACCGAGTGGCACCTGCTGGAGGTCCTCGTCCGCAACGGCGGCCGCCTGGTCAGCCAGAAACAGCTCCTCCAGGAGGTCTGGGGGCCCTCCTACGGCACCGAGACCAACTATCTGCGGGTCTACATGGCCCAGCTCCGCCGCAAGCTGGAGGCGGACCCCTCGCACCCCCGCCACTTCGTCACCGAGCCGGGCATGGGCTACCGCTTCGAGCGTGACTGACGCTCACCGGCTCACCCTTTCGAGTGGTCCACCCAGGCCTCAGTACACAGCCCGCAGGACCGGTACCCTTCGGGTATGAGTGCTGTTCCCCGACACGAGAAGGCCGGCAGGGCGGAGAGGCCTTCCGGGCGCTTCCGCCGTATGCTCGACCGGCTCTCCAGTTCCCAGGAGGACCTGGAGTCCCAGGAGCTGCGGGAGGACACCCAGGCCACCGGGTGCACCCGGATATCCGAGTGCACCGACCGCCAGATCGTGAAGGTGGCTGGTACGTTGCGGACCGTCACCCTCCGACCCCGTGCCGGAGTGCCCGCCCTGGAGGCGGAGCTCTTCGACGGCACCGAGCCGCTGGACGTGGTCTGGCTGGGCCGGCGCTCCATCGTCGGCATAGAGCCCGGCCGCCGGATCATCGCCTCGGGCCGGGTCGCCATGAGTCACGGGCGCCGGGTGCTGTTCAACCCCACATACGAACTCCGACCGCTCGGCAAGGAGTAGCCGGTGACGTCTCTCGACAAGCCGACGTCCGAAACGGACCAGCCTCACCCCACCGACCGGCAGAGCGCCGGCGGAAGGCACGCCGCCCAGCAGGACGCCGCGTCGAAGGCGGTCACCGAAGCCGCCCTCTTCGAGGCCTTCGGCGGCGTGCGCGGCATGGTGGAGACAGTCCTGCCCGGGCTGCTCTTCGTCACGATCTTCACGATCAACAAGGACCTGCACATCTCGGCCATCGCGGCCCTGGCCGTCTCCCTGGCCCTGGTCGCCGTACGGCTGATCCGCCGGGACACCGTGAAGCACGCCTTCAGCGGCGTCTTCGGGGTCGCCTTCGGTGTCGTCTTCGCGATGATGACGGGCAACGCCAAGGACTTCTACCTGCCGGGCATGCTCTACACCCTGGGGCTGGCCGTCGCCTACCTGGGCACCGCCGCCGCAGGCGTACCGCTGATCGGCCTCATCCTGGGCCCGGTCTTCAAGGAGAACCTCTCCTGGCGGACGCGTAACCCGGGCCGGAAGAAGGCGTACACGAAGGCCAGTTACGCCTGGGGCCTCATCCTGCTCACCAAGTGCGCGATCCTCTTCCCGCTGTATTGGTGGGCCGACACCACGCAGTTCGGCTGGGTGCTGATCGCGCTCAAGATCCCGCCGTTCCTGCTCGCGGTCTACCTGACCTGGGTCTTCCTGGCGAAGGCTCCGCCGCCCATCGACGTCTTCGCCGAGATGGAGGCCGAGGAGAAGGCCGCGGAGCAGGCCGAGAAAGACCATAAGGCCGAGCAGGCCGCGGCGGCTCTCCGCAACCCGGAGGCGTAAGGACGTAAAAGGAAGGGCCCGTAACCGCTGTTGTGCGGTTACGGGCCCTTCTTATGTTCACGCGTCAGCTCTACGGCTGCGCGTCAGTCGTCGGACGACAGATCGCGGCGGACCGACAACAGGTCCTCCAACTGCTCCTCGCGCGCCTGGGCCGCCACGAACAGCAGCTCATCACCGGCCTCCAGGGACTCCTCGGGGCTCGGCGTCAGCACCCGCGTCCCCCGGATGATGGTGACCAGCGAGGTGTCCTCGGGCCACGCCACATCACCGACCCGGGTCCCGGCCAGCGCCGACTCCGGCGGCAGCGTCAGCTCCACCAGGTTGGCGTCGCCGTGGCTGAAGCGCAACAGCCGGACCAGATCGCCGACGCTCACCGCCTCCTCCACCAGGGCCGACATCAGCCGCGGGGTCGAGACCGCGACATCGACGCCCCAGGACTCGTTGAAGAGCCACTCGTTCTTCGGGTGGTTGACCCGCGCCACCACGCGCGGCACGCCGTACTCGGTCTTCGCGAGCAGCGAGACGACCAGGTTCACCTTGTCGTCGCCCGTCGCCGCGATCACCACGTTGCAGCGCTGCAGGGCCGCCTCGTCCAGCGAGGTGATCTCGCAGGCGTCCGCGAGCAGCCATTCCGCCGACGGGACCCGCTCCACCGAGATGGCGCTGGGCGCCTTGTCGATGAGCAGCACCTCGTGCCCGTTCTCCAGGAGTTCGGTGGCGATGGAACGGCCCACCGCGCCCGCTCCGGCAATCGACACACGCATCAATGACCGCCCTCCTCGGGACCCTCGGCGAAGGCCTCTTCGACCTTGGCGATCTCGTCCGTACGCATCATCACGTGGACCAGGTCGCCCTCCTGCAGGACGGTCTGCGACGTCGGCAGGATGGCCTCGCCCAGCCGGGTGAGGAAGGCGACGCGGACGCCGGTCTGCTCCTGGAGCGTGCTGATCCGGTGGCCGATCCACGACGGTGTCGTGTGCACCTCGGCGAGCTGCACACCCCCGCTCGGATCGCGCCACAGCGGCTCCGCGCCCGACGGCAGCAGCCGCCGCAGCATCTGGTCCGCCGTCCAGCGGACCGTCGCCACGGTGGGAATGCCGAGCCGCTGGTACACCTCGGCCCGCTTCGGGTCGTAGATGCGGGCCGCGACGTTCTCGATGGAGAACATCTCGCGGGCCACGCGGGCCGCGATGATGTTGGAGTTGTCGCCGCTGCTTACCGCGGCGAACGCCCCGGCGTCCTCGATGCCCGCCTCGCGGAGGGTGTCCTGATCGAAGCCGACCCCGGTGACCCGGCGACCGCCGAATCCGGACCCGAGACGGCGGAAGGCCGTGGGGTCCTGGTCGATCACCGCGACCGTGTGGCCCTGCTGCTCCAGGGTCTGTGCGAGAGCGGCTCCGACGCGCCCGCAGCCCATGATGACGATGTGCACCGTTCGCCTACCTCGCCGTCCTGGTCGTCCGGCTGACCTGCGAAAACACGCTGCTCACACTTCTCTCTCAGCTTGCCGGGCAAACAACGGGGCAACGGCTTCGGCGTTGCCCGGGGATGAGCTTATGCCGCTGGGGGGCCGCTGTTTCCTCCGAGTGTGCGTTGCCCCGGACACATGGGCAAAGGGGGAGTAAAGGCGCTGCGCCGGTCGCAAGGATTGCGTTAAGGATTACGGCTGATTTCTGCTCCCGCCGCAGGAGAGCGGGGTGCCACGGCGATCAGGCGTCCTCGACCGGTACGGGCTCCGCTTACGATCCTCAGCGTGTCCAAACTGACCGACCTGCCCAAAAGGATCCTGATCGGCCGGGCGCTGCGCAGCGACAAGCTGGGGGAGACCCTCCTCCCCAAGCGCATCGCGCTCCCCGTCTTCGCATCCGACCCGCTGTCCTCGGTGGCGTATGCACCTGGAGAGGTGCTCCTCGTCCTGTCCATCGCGGGCGTGTCGGCGTACCACTTCAGCCCCTGGATCGCGCTGGCCGTCGTGGTCCTCATGTTCACGGTCGTCGCCTCCTACCGGCAGAACGTCCGCGCCTACCCGAGCGGCGGTGGCGACTACGAGGTCGCCACCACCAACCTCGGCCCCCGGGCCGGGCTGACCGTCGCCAGCGCGCTGCTGGTCGACTACGTCCTCACCGTGGCCGTGTCGATCTCCGCCGGAGTGGAGAACCTGGGCTCCGCGATCCCCTTCGTCATCGAGCACAAGACGCTCTGCGCGGTCGGCGCCATCGTGCTGCTCACGGTGATGAACCTGCGCGGAGTCAGGGAGTCCGGAAAGCTGTTCGCGGTCCCGACGTACCTCTTCGTGGCCGGCGTCTTCCTCATGCTCCTCTGGGGCGCGTTCCGGGGCCTGGTCCTCGGCGACACGATGCACGCCCCGACCTCCGAGTTCGAGATCAAGCCCGAGCACCAGGGCATCGCCGGCTTCGCGCTCGTCTTCCTCCTCCTGCGCGCCTTCTCCTCCGGCTGCGCCGCCCTGACCGGCGTGGAGGCGATCAGCAACGGGGTGCCCGCCTTCCGCAAGCCGAAGTCCAAGAACGCCGCGACGACGCTCGCGATGATGGGGCTGCTCGCCGTCACCATGTTCTGCGGGATCATCGCCCTGGCCATGACCACCGGCGTCAAGATGGCCGAGTACCCGGCCAAGGACCTGATCCGCGACGGCGTGCCGGTCGGCGACGGCTACACCCAGGACCCGGTGATCGCCCAGGTCGCGGAGGCGGTCTTCGGCCACGGCTCGGTCCTCTTCATGCTCCTCGCCGCGGCCACCGCGCTGGTCCTCTTCCTGGCCGCGAACACCGCGTACAACGGTTTCCCGCTGCTCGGCTCGATCCTCGCCCAGGACCGCTACCTGCCGCGCCAGCTCCACACCCGCGGCGACCGGCTCGCCTTCTCCAACGGCATCGTGCTGCTGGCGGGCGCGGCCATCCTGCTGGTGTGGATCTACGGCGCGGACTCCACGCGCCTTATCCAGCTGTACATCGTCGGCGTCTTCGTCTCCTTCACCCTCAGCCAGACCGGCATGGTGCGGCACTGGAACCGCCTGCTGGCCGACGAACGCGACCAGGCCATACGCCGCCACATGATCCGCTCCCGCGCCATCAACGCCTTCGGCGCTTTCTTCACGGGCCTGGTGCTCGTCGTCGTCCTGGCCACCAAGTTCACCCACGGTGCCTGGGTCGCGCTGCTCGGCATGGTGATCTTCTACGGCACGATGACCGCGATCCGGAAGCACTACGACCGGGTGGCCGCCGAGATCTCCGCCGAGAACGCCTCCCCGGACGAGACGATCCGTCCCTCCCGCGTCCACGCGATCGTGCTGGTCTCCAAGCTGCACCGCCCGACCCTGCGCGCCCTCACCTACGCCAAGCTGATCCGCGCGGACCACCTGGAGGCGCTCTCCATCAGCGTCGACCCGGACGAGACGAAGGCCCTGCGCGAGGACTGGGAGCGGCGCGGCATCAACGTACCGCTCAAGATCCTCGACTCGCCCTACCGTGAGGTGACCCGCCCGGTCATCGAGTACGTGAAGGGCCTGCGGCGCCAGAGCCCGCGCGATGTGGTCAGCGTCTACATCCCGGAGTACGTCGTCGGCCACTGGTACGAGCACCTGCTGCACAACCAGAGCGCCCTGCGCCTCAAGGGCCGCCTGCTGTTCACCCCGGGCGTGATGGTCACCTCCGTCCCGTACCAGCTCCAGTCCTCCGAGGCGGCGAAGAAGCGGGCGCGCAGGCGTGCGGACTGGAGCGCTCCGGGTTCGGTACGGCGGGGCCCGGTGGAACGCCGGCACCACAAGGAGCCGGGCCGGAAGGGCTGAGGCGGGCCGCGGCCGGTCGTGGTCGGAGCCCCGGCCACACCCACGTAGACTGGTCGGCTGTCGTCCGGGCACGCACGCCTGCCCGGTATGCCCCCCTTACCCCTCCCTGGAGCCTCCCCTCATGCAGAACGCACCCACGTCGTCGCTGGTCGGGGAGGAGTACGAGGTCGAGGTCGGTCCCGTCGCACACGG
This sequence comes from Streptomyces cyaneofuscatus, assembly GCF_000718135.1. Taxonomy (GTDB): domain Bacteria; phylum Actinomycetota; class Actinomycetes; order Streptomycetales; family Streptomycetaceae; genus Streptomyces; species Streptomyces cyaneofuscatus. The sequence goes on from NZ_JOEM01000019.1 coordinate 113,126, forward strand.
CGGCCACTGCATCGCCCGTACCGCCGAGAACCAGGTCCTCTTCGTCCGACACACGCTCCCCGGCGAGAAGATCATCGCCAAGGTCACCGACGGCGACACGGACTCCCGCTTCCTGCGGGCCGACGCGGTACGGATCCTGGAGCCGTCCAAGGACCGGGTCGAGGCCCCGTGCCCGTACGCCGGCCCCGGCATGTGCGGCGGCTGCGACTGGCAGCACGCCAAGCCCGGCGCGCAGCGCCGCCTCAAGGGCGAGGTGATCGCCGAGCAGCTCCAGCGCCTGGCGGGCCTGACGCCCGAGGAGGCCGGCTGGGACGGCACGGTCATGCCCGCCGATGGCGACAAGCTCCCGCCGGGCGAGGTCCCCGCGTGGCGCACCCGCGTCCAGTACACCGTCGACGCGGACGGCCGGGCGGGCCTGCGTAAGCACCGCTCGCACGACGTCCAGCCGATCGACCGCTGCCTGATCGCCGCACCCGGAGTCTCCGAGCTCGGCGTGGAGAAGCGCGAATGGCCACAGATCGCTGCGGTCGAGGCCATCACCGCCACCGGCTCGAACGACCGCCAGGTGATCCTCACCCCGAAGCCCGGCGGCCGGCTCCCCCTGGTCGAGCTGGACAAGCCGGTCTCCGTACTCCGCGTCGAGGAGCACGACGGCGGCGTCCACCGCGTCCACGGCCGCGCCTTCGTCCGCGAACGCGCCGACGACCGCACGTACCGCGTCGGCTCCGGCGGCTTCTGGCAGGTCCACCCGCAGGCCGCCAACACCCTGGTCCGCGCGGTCATGCAAGGCCTGCTGCCCCGCAAGAACGACACGGCCCTCGACCTCTACTGCGGCGTCGGCCTCTTCGCCGGAGCCATCGGCCAGCGCATCGGCGAGAAGGGCGCGGTGCTCGGCATCGAGTCCGGCAAGCGCGCGGTCGAGGACGCCCGCCACAACCTCAAGGACCTGGACCGGGTCCGCATCGAACAGGGCAAGGTCGACCAGGTCCTGCCCCGGACGGGCATCACGGAGTGCGACCTGATCGTCCTGGACCCGCCGCGCGCGGGCGCGGGCAAGCAGGTGGTCAAGCACCTGTCGGGTCTGGGCGCCCGCAAGATCGCCTACGTGGCCTGCGACCCGGCGGCGCTGGCCCGGGACCTGGCGTACTTCGCGGAGGGCGGGTATCGGGTGCGGACGCTGCGGGCGTTCGATCTGTTTCCTATGACGCACCATGTGGAGTGCGTGGCGATCCTTGAACCCATCGGAAAGGGGGCCTGACCCGCGGGCTGGGCTATGTGCGCTGTAAGCGTGATGGGCGACTTCTTGACGTTCCATCCTCTCAGAGCACCTCGTCGGAAGCCGGGCTCCTACGAGCGGCAGGCGGTTCAGTGGTCGGCGAAGTTCCAGAACATGCCCACCTCGGTGTCCGAGACGACGACCAAGCCGTAGTCCTCCGAGTACACGCTCAGCGGGCTGTATGCCCAGCTCGACGATGTGAAGTCGAGCGCACCGCTCACGTGGCCGGGCTTGTCGACGTTGGTGTGAAAGCTGGCGGTGTCCCCGTAACGCGCGAGGATCGTGCGCGCCATCGCCCGCAGCTCCTCGTCACTTTCGGTGAAGCGACTCAGGTTGGACAGCGTGCAGCGGTCGTCCGTGAGGGCGAGGAGCAGGTTCTCGGCACTGTCCCGATCGATCTCCTGGAGACGCCTCGCGATGTGCGCCGGCGGGTGGGCGACGAAGGGGTAGGCGGGGGACGCCTCGCGCTCCGGGTTCCGAGCCGCGTCATCGAGACCTGTCCAGCCGCGAGGGTCCGGGGCCCGTGCCATCAGAGCAAGGACGTCGAGGACCCAGTTCTCGTGGCGACGCGGGCCCGTGGCGTCGTACGGGTACGCGTCCTCGTACAAGTGGCGTACCGCGGCTTCCCAGGACGTCTGGTCGACGGACACGTGGTGCTGGCCTTTCTCGGTTTTCGCCAGGATTTGAAGGGCATCGACGTCATGACAGTGAATGGGGGGTTGCGGCTGCCGGCGTAGCGGATACGCGTGTCGGCGCCACTCACGTCGTGGGCCTGGGCATTCAGACCGCCCTGCTTGTACCCGGACAGCGGGTCGTTGGGGTCCACCGGCTGCTTGCTCACGCTGCGCCAACCGCTCGTCCGTCTTACCGACGTGCTTGTCCAAAGTATGGCCGTTCGCCATGCCGGTGTACTTGTCGACAATCCCGTTCGGCTTGCTCGCGTCGATGTTCAGTGTGGTGGCTGTGGACGTGCAGGAAGCGGTGCTCTTTCACCCCTTCAGCCGCACCGGCAACTTCTGCACACTGTTCCCCACGAACGAGGCGTGGCGGGGCAGTTCCGGCTCCGGGACCGCGAGGTCCAGGGCCGGGAAGCGGGTGAAAAGCTGTTCCAGGGCCGTGGTGCTCTCCAGACGGGCCAGGGGCGCGCCCATGCAGTAGTGCGCGCCGTGTCCCAGCGAGAGGTGGCGGGACTTGCCGGGGCGGGTGATGTCGAAGCGGGCCGCGTCCGGGCCGTGGGCCTGCGTGTCGCGGCCGGCCGCCGAGTAGCCCGCGAGGACCGGGGTGCCCTGGGGGATCACGGTGCCGTCCAGGGTCAGGTCGCGGGTCGGGTAGCGGAAGGGGAAGTAGCTGACCGGGCTGTCCCAGCGCAGGGTCTCCTCCACCACGTCCGCCCAGCTCGCCCCGCCGGTCAGGACCAGGTCGAGCTGGTCCCGGTGGGTGCACAGGGCGCGTACGGCGTTCGTGATCAGGTTCAGCGTCGTCTCGTGCCCCGCGATGATGGTCAGCATCAGCGTGCCGATCAGCTCGTGCGGGCTGAACCGGTCGCCGTCCTCCTCACGGGCCGCGATCATCGCGCTGGTGAGGTCGTCCCCCGGGTCGGCCGTCCGGGCGGCCGCGACCGCGCTCAGGACCTCCACCATCTCCCGGTTGGCCGCCATCGCCTCGGCCGGCCCGATGTCCGTGGCCACGATCTGGTTGGAGAGGTGGTGCAGCCGGTCGTGGTGGCCCTCGTCCACGCCCAGCAGTTCGCAGATGACGCCCATCGGCAGCGGCAGCGCGAAGTGGGTGCGCAGGTCGACGACGCCGTCCTCCGTTGCGGCCGTCTCCAGGCCGCTCAGCAGGCGGGATGTCAGTTCCGCTACGTATGGGCGTAGTTCCTCGACCCGGCGGGCCGTGAACGCCTTGCTCATCAGCGACCGCAGCCGCCGGTGGTCGTCGCCGTCCGCGGTCGTCATCCCCTGCACCGTGGCGAAGGTCTTCAGCGGCCAGCCGTCGGCGATCTCCCCGGCCTGCAGCGCCGTGAAGTGCTGCGCGTTCTTGGCGACGTCGGGGTGCGCGAGGAACTCCTTGAGCGCGTCGTGGCCCAGCACGGCCATCCCCCGCACCTCGCCGGGGAGGACCACCGGGGTGACCGACCCCTGGGCCAGCAGCCGGGCGTTGGCCGCGTGCGGGCAGCCGCCCGCCGGGTCCAGGCGGTGCGGGCGGTCGGCCGTGGGGTTCTGCGGTGACGTGTTCAACAGGGCTCCAGGTCTTCGGAGGGAGAGATGGGGACAAGCCGGGGGAGGACGTGCTCCGAACGGGTGAGTGCGGACGGGCTTGGAACGGGTCAGTGCGGACGGGCCGGTGGCCGCACCGCGTTCCGGCGCGGCCACGCCGGGCCCGGGCCCGGGGCCGCGGTCGCGGTCGCCTGGGAGGGTACCGGCCCCTGCGGCAACTGCGGCGAGGTGAAGCGCACGGGCAGCGTGCCCAGGCCCTTGCTCCAAGGCGAGTTGACCCACGTCAACTCGGCTTCCGGAACTGCCAGTTCCAGGTCGGGCAGCCGGTGCCGGATCGTGTCGACCGCGGTCCGGGTGATCAGCCGGGCCGGGTCCTGGGCGGGGCAGGTGTGCGGGCCCGCGCCGAATGCCAGATGGGAGCGGTTGCCGACCACGGGGGCGCCGTCGGCCGGCAGGACCTCCGGATCCGCGTTGGCCGCCGCCAGGCCCAGGATCAGCATGTCGCCCGCCCGGATGTCCTGGCCGCCGAAACTCATGTCGCGGGTGGCGTAGCGGGCCGGGAAGTTCTGGGTGGGCGGGAAGCGCCACAGGACCAGGTCGAGTGCGTCGTCCACGCTGAGGTGGCCGCCGCTCAGCGAGGAGCGCAGCGCGGGGTCGCAGAGCAGGATGCGCAGCGCGGTGGCGATCCAGTTCACCGTGGTCTGGTTGCCCGCCACGAACATGACCACCAGGTTGTGCAGCACCTCCTCGTCGGTGAGCCGCGCCGGGTGGTGCAGCAGCGCCGAGACGATGTCGTCGCCCCTCACCCGCCGCTTCTCCTCGATCAGTGACAGCAGGATGGCGCCCATCCTGCGACTGGCGTCCGCCGCCCCGCTGGTGGCGGACACCAGGCCTCCCACCGCCTCCACCAGCTCCCGGCCGGTCCGGTCGTCCACCCCGAGCAGCCCGGCGATCACCCGCATCGGCAGCATGCGCGCGTAGGTGGCGACGAGATCGGCCTCGCCGTGCGCCGCGAATCCGGTGATCAGGGCCTCAGCGGTGGTCCGTACGCTGCGGCGCAGCTCGTGCCCGTTGATCCCGGCCAGCGCGTCGGAGACGGCGACGCGCATCCTGCGGTGCTGCTGTCCGTCCGCGAAGAGCAGCGCGGGGCGCCAGCCGACCATCGGCAGGATCGGCGAGTCGGCCGGCACCCGCCCTTCGCGCAGCAGGCTCCACCGGCGAGGGTCGTGCGAGAAATCCTGTTCCTCGCGGGTGAGCCGGAGCAGTTCGCGGTGGCCCAGGACCAGCCAGGCGCCGATGCCGGGGGCTACGGACACCGGCGCCACCGGGCCGTGTGTGCCGCGCAGTTCCTCGTACAGCGCGGGCATCGTGTTGCCGTCGAGGTCGGGCCCGTACAGCGCGGCCGCCGTGACGGGGGCGCCGGTGACGGGGCAGCCGGCGGCCGGCCCGGCCGTGGGGTGGGGCGTGCTCATGAGGGCTCCGTGGCGACGTGGATGAGGTGGCGGACCAGGGCGATCAGCGCCCGGATCGATGAGGCCCGGTCCCGGGCGTCACAGGTCACCAGCGGGGTGCCGGGCAGCAGGTCGAGGGCCGTACGGATGTCGTCGGCGTCGTACCGGGGGCCGGACGGGAAGACGTTGACGGCGACCGCGAAGGGCAGGTCCAGATCCTCCAGGTTGTCCAGCGCGTCGAAAGAAGCCGCCAGATCCCGGCTGTCCACCAGGGCGAGCGCGCCGAGCGCCCCCTTGGCCAGGTCCCGCCAGGCCGGCAGGAACCGCTGCTGGCCCGGCGTGCCGAACAGATACAGGACCAGGTCGCCGTCGATGGTCAGCCGGCCGAAGTCGAGAGCGACGGTGGTGGTCTTCTTGCCGCTGTCCCCGGCGTACGGGTCCACCCGGGCGCCCGCCCGGGTCATCGACGCCTCGGTGGAGAGCGGTTCGATCTCCGACACCGTACCGATCAGCGTCGTCTTGCCCACCCCCAGCGGGCCGACGACCAGGATCTTCGCCGCGCCCGACACGTTCGAGTCGAGGTACTTCCCGTCGGCCGCGGCGGGCGGCGGGCCGGCCTCGGCCAGGGTTTCAGAGGCAGCTTTCGAGACCATGGAGGACCTTTCTGAGCATGGTCACATCGGCGCGTTCGGCCGGCGGGATGGGCGGCCGGGTCACGATCAGCCCCCATCGGAGGAGATCGGAGAGCAGCACCTGCGCGACCGACGGCGGCTGGCCGAGGTGAGCGGCCACCTCCGCGACCGAGATGAGCCCCTCGCAGTGCTTCAGGATGGCGAGGTGCTCCGGCTGGAGGGAGGCGGGGAACGCCGCCTCCGCCGTCATCACCAGGGATTCCCAGGACAGCGGCTCGCCCTCGGACTCCGTGCGGCCGCGGGTGATGACATAGGGGCGGATCGCCGAGGCCCTCGGCACCTCAGGCCGCTCTGCCATCACGTCGCGGCGGCCTCGTCCCGGGGCAGGCTGCTCAGGTGTGCGCCGATCTTCGCGACCAGCAACTGCATCTGCTGGGCCACCAGGCCCACGTCGGCGTCCAGATCGGTGGCGACCCCCAGGTGCGCGCCCACCCCGGCATGGGTGAACAGCACGAACCCCTGGTCGGTCTCCAGCATCAACTGGCGTGTCCCGGCACCCCGTCCGAACAGCAGCGCGCTGGTGGACCGGCCCGTCATGGTCATCGCCGCACTGGCCGCCGAGAGCGACTCCGCGTCGGCGACGCTCAGGCTGGCCACCGGACCCGAGAGGTTCTCGGCGGAGGCGTGGCCGAGACGCAACCCGTCCTCGGACACCACCACGGCGTGCCGGACGCCGGGAATCTCGGTGAGGGGGCGGAGCATCCATCCCAGGTCGGGGAGTCGAGTGATGGTTCCGGTCACGGTCGGCCTCCGGCGTGCTCGTTCGGGGTACTGGGCAGGGACTGTCCGCCGTGCGGGGGCGATGCCGGTCCGGTCTCGCCGTCCGCGTCGACGGCCGCCCGGCCACGCAGCGTCCCGGACACCACACTGGCGATCGAGGCGCGCGCCGCCTCCGGCGTCCAGGGTTCGGCGGGCGCGGCACCGGGCTGCGGGTCGGGCGCCGAGTGCCGCGCGACGGTCGTGGCCTGGGTGGCGCCGCGCCGGCTGCGCCGCCGGGGCAGGCCTGCCGTCGTCGGGGCGGGTACGCCGGCCGGCTCGGGGGCGTCGTCGGGCACGCCTGCCGGGGGGACGGCAGGTCCGGCGTGCTCGGCCGGTTCGATCGCCGGGCGGCGGTGTGCGGCGGGCCTCGGCAGCGGGTCGGTCAGCAGCCGGAACGGTACGAACATCACCGCCCGCGTGCCGCCGTACGCCGAGGACCCGCTCAGCTCGACGTTGAAGCCCAGCTCCCGGCTCCAGCGCCCGACGGACGCCAGGCCGAGCCGGGGCACCGCACCCAGGCGGGTCAGGTCCAGGTCGTCGCGGAGATGGCCGAGGGCCTGGTGCAGGACGTCCGGCGGCATCCCGAGCCCGGCGTCGTCGATCTCGATGACCGCACCGGAGCCCACCTCCCGCACACTGACGACCACGGGGGAACTGGACGGTGAGAACACCGTGGCGTTCTCCAGCAGCTCGGCGATGGAGTGCATCAGCCCCTCCGCGGCCGGGGGCACCGCGTACAGGGTCTGACCGCCGTGCACCTCGATCCGCCCGAACTCCACGATCCGGGACTGGGCGCCCCGTACGCAGTCGTAGAGCGAGACCGGCCGGGTCTCCCGACGGGCGGGCCAGATTCCGCACATCACCAGAAGCGTCTGCGCCTTGCGGGTCATCTGGGAGGCCGCGTGGTCGGCCTTCATCACGTTCGCCATCAGGAGAGGGTCCTCGATGGAGCGCTCGACCTCGTCCAGGACCTGCTGCTGCACGGTCGCCATCACGTGCATGGTGCGCGCCACGGATTCGAAGGCGGCCTGCACCGAGTCGCGCAGGGCGCGCTCGCGGTGTACGGCCGTGTCCGAGCCGAGCGCCACGACGACCGAGTCCAGTGCCCGGGCGAACTCCTCACCGGTCTCCTCCGGCGGCGCCATCGGCCCCGGCACGCCGTCCAGTTGCTGTCCGGTGTGCAGTCGGTGGGCGATGGCCGGTACGCGTACGGCGGCCAGATGCGCCACTTCGGCGCCCCGGGCGGCGGCCACTTCGGCCTCCCGGACACGGTGGGCGCGTTCGGTGGAAAGCCGCCGCGTGAGGAGCAGTACGAGGGCGATCAGCAGGGCGACGGCCGCGGCACAGGCTGCCGCGAGGGCCTGGTGCCACTCGGCGTCCACGGTGACGGCGGCCCACCCGGCACCGGCGGCGGCCGGCAGGGAGACGGCCCATCCGGCGACGGCGGCGCTCGCACCGTGGTCGCGTCGTGGCTCCCTCGACCTCGACGGTCGGCTCACCGCGGCGGCCCCGACCGGACGACCCTGCGGATACCAGTACCAGCCACGAGAAGCGAAACCTTTCACGACACGTCGAACCCGCGTTCGGGGTTGGGGAGCGTGTAAAGCGTAGGTCAACCAGTCTCATTTGTTGAGGTGTTGATCCCTTCCGGTCACAACTCGTCTCTGAGAATGGCGTGTTGACGCCTATGCCTCGTCCGTTCGGGGGTGCCATCGGTGGGGTGGCGTCAGCAGCACGGACTGTCCAACAGGGCCGGGTGGACCGACGTATGAGCCCTCGTCCCGAGGTGTCTGCCCTGCGTGGCGGCTGCGAATGGGCGGCCTTCCCACTGTGGAGGGGCTGTCCGACGGAACGGCACCCCCACGCCCCACCCATGAAGAAGTCCTGAACTTTCCTGCCAGACAGTCGGACCGCAACGCCATCATTGACCCATGCCCGCATCCAGTTCTGCCCAGCGGCTCGCCGACCACGTTCAGCACCTGCTTGGCAGCGGTCCGTTTCCTCAGCCCGGCGGATGGACTCACATGGGCGCTGTCATCTGTGACGTCAGCTTCCAGCCCCGGTGCAACTACGAGGCGACTCTTCGACCGCGGCTCCGCCATCTGCAATCGAGCTGGCCTGATGCGAGAACGGTGAGTGGCTTCCAGCGCCGGCTCGCCACGGAAGACCTCGCCGTGGCCATGAAGTTCAAGCACGCGCAGAAGGTCGCGACGGCCCACGCCATCACCGGCCTCCTCGCTGCCCACGGGGTCGACACCCGCGAGGACCTCCACACGTGGCTCGGTCATCAGGTCAATCGCGCGGCTCTGCTCACGGTGAAGGGAGTGGGGCCGAAGAGCATCGACTACATCGGCAATCTCGTCGGCCGTTCACATGTCGCCGTTGACGTACATCTCCGTGCCTTCGCCGTGGATGCCGGTGTTCCGGACCTCCCCTATGACAAGTTGCGCGCAGCGTACGAGGAAGCCGCCGCGCTCCTCGGACACGACAAGGGCGGACTGGAGCATGCCGTTTGGCGGCATGGGTCGAAGGCCGCGTAGCCACCCGGCAGGCCTGGCCGTTGTAGGTGCGAGTTGCAGCCGGCTGATGTGCTTGTGGTGAGGCGCGGCTGCGTTCGTGGACCTTGTTTCCGGTCTTCTTCCTTCATCAGTCGGCGGAGATCCTGCGGCGGCGCGGCGTGGCGTGGCTCGAACTCGGTGCTCAGCTCTCCGGCGGTGGTGGTGCCGTGCTCTTGCGTACGACCAGGGTCGTGGCGAGTTCCAGCCGCGTGGACACCGGTTCCTGGGCCCGTAGCCGCATCAGCATCTGTGCGGCCTCCTCCGCCATCTGGCGCAGTGGCTGGTGGACCGTGGTCAGGGCCGGGCTGGCCCAGCGGGCGATGGAGACGTCGTCGTAGCCGACCACCGAGAGGTCGTGGGGGACGCGCAGGCCCTGCACACGGGCGGCTTCCAGGACGCCCAGTGCCTGGAGGTCGCTGCCCGCGAAGATCGCGGTGGGCCGGTTGGGGCGGGAGAGCATCTCGGTGGCGCGGTCGTATCCGCCCTCCACGTGGAAGTCGCCGAACAGGATGAGGCCGGGGTCCACCTCCAGCCCCGCCATGGTCATCGCGGACCGGTAGCCGTCGAGCCGGGCGCGGGAGCAGAGCATGTCCTCGGGGCCGGTGATGACCCCGATGCGCCGGTGGCCGCACTCGATGAGATGGCGGGTGGCGGCCAGTCCGCCGTTCCAGTTGGCCGAGCCGACCGAGGGTACGTCGGGGTCGGGGTCGCCCGCCGGGTCGATGATGACGAAGGGGATAGAGCGCGCCCTGAGCTGCTGCTTCACCTCGCCGGGCAGGGTGGAGAAGACTAGGACGACACCGAGCGGCCGTCGCTGGAGCATCGCCTCCATCCAGTCGGGGCCGGGCGCGTGGCGGGTTCCGCTTTCGGTGAGGACGACCCCGGCGCCGTGGGCCTTGGCGACGTTCTCCACCCCCCGGATCAGCTCCATCGCCCAGATGCTCTCCAGCTCGTGGAACACGATCTCGATGAGCGGCGCCTCGCCGGCCGACCGTGTGGTGCGCCGGTAGGCGTGGGCCTCCAGCAGGCGCTCCACCTTGAGGCGCGTGGGGGTCGCCACGTCCTGTCGTCCGTTGAGGACCTTCGAAACTGTCGAAATGGAGACGCCGGCCCGCTCGGCCACCTGAGCCAGGGTGATACGGCCCATCTTCTCGTCATCGCGCATGGCGAGGAGCATAAAGCACGAGGCAGCCGGCGCCTAGGCGTAACGCTTTGGTAACGCGGTGACCGAGGGTTGACCCTCTGGAGGGGGAGTTCTAGCGTCCCGACTCAACAAGTTTCGGTAGTCGCGCCGAAAAAGTTTCGAAGGGTGAGTCGATGAAGCAACGCGCACGGTTCTCGCGAACCGCTGTCGTCGGTGGTGCCGCGCTGGCCCTGGTGCTGTCCCTGTCCGGATGCGGGGGAGGCTCCGATGCGGCCGACGGCGACACCATCCACGTCCTGGTCTACGGGGACGCGGCGAACAAGGTGGAGAAGGAGCTCGTCGCCACCTTCAACAAGACGTCGAAGGTGAAGGCCGTCCTGGACACGATCCCGGGCGCCGACTACCAGGCCAAGCTGCAGACGATCATCAACAGCAAGCAGGCGCCGGACGTCTTCTTCAACTGGGGCGGCGGCAGCATCAAGCCGTTCGTCGACGCCGGCCTGCTGCTCCCGCTGGACCCCTTCATCGACAAGGACCCGGACCTCAAGGCGAAGTTCCTGCCGTCCGTGTTCAACAGTGCGGTGGTCGACGGCACGTCCTACGGGGTACCCATGCGCGGCACACAGCCCGTACTGCTGTTCAACAACGGCAAGGTCCTCAAGAAGGCGGGCGTCGAACCCCCGAAGACCTGGGACGACCTGCTGGCGGCGGTCAAGGCGCTGAAGGTCGACGGCGTCACCCCGATCGCGCTGGGCGGCGGCGACCGGTGGCCGACGCTGATGTGGTTCGAGTACCTGTACGACCGCATCGCCGGGCCCGAGCTGTTCCAGAAGGCCCTGGACGGCGACAAGGACGCCTGGGCGAGCCAGGACAGCCGCAAGGCACTGGGCAAGATCAGGGAACTGGTGGACGCCGGGGCCTTCGGCACCAACTACGACTCGGTGAAGTTCACCGACCAGGGTTCCCCCACGCTCCTGGCCACCGGCAGGGCCGGCTTCGAGCTGATGGGTTCGTGGGCGTACTCGACGCAGCAGGACGCGCACCCCGAGTTCGCGAAGAGCGACCTCGGGTACAGCGCGTTCCCCTCCGTCGAAGGCGGCAGGGGCGACCAGGCGAACGTCGTCGGCAACACCAACAACTTCTACTCCGTGCTGAAGAAGACGAAGCACCCGCAGGCCGTCGCCGCGTTCCTGAAGCTCATGTACTCGGACCAGTTCGTCAAGGCGCAGCTCTCCATCGGCAACCTGCCGACCACGACGAACACCGAAGGCCTCCTGGACACCGCCGCCAGCCCCGAGTTCGCGAAGTTCCAGTACGACATGGTCAAGGCGGCCCCGGCCTTCCAGCTCTCCTGGGACCAGGCGTATCCGCAGGCGGCGGCCACCGCGATGTACCAGTCCCTCCAGCAGTTCTTCAACGGCTCGATGGACGAGGACGCCTTCATCAAGGCCATGCAGGCGCTGCCGACCTCGTGAACGCACTGAAAGGGAAATCCGGACTCGGAACACCTGACATGACCCGGAACGCACCACCCCCGGCGGACAGCGGGGCGGTCAGGAGCGCCGGCTCGTCCGGCAGCGGATCCAGCGGAGCGGGCCGCCCGGGATTCCTCTGGGCGGTCCCCGCCGCCGTCTTCTTCGGCCTCTTCGCCATCGTCCCGCTCATCATGGTCGCCGTCCTCTCCTTCGCCAGCTGGGACGGTCTGAGCGACCCGGAATTCACCGGGCTCGACAACTGGAGGACACTCCTCGACGACCCCGTCATGATCAAGAGCCTCTGGCTGAGCGTCCTGCTCACCGTGCTCGGGGTCGCCGTCCAGACCCCGCTGAGCATCCTGCTCGGGGTCTGGGCGGCGGGGCACCAGCGCAACCGGGCCGTCCTGTCCGCCATCTACTTCGTCCCGCTGCTGCTGTCCATCGCGGCCGTGTCCGTGCTGTGGCGCGCCGTCCTCGACCCCAACCTCGGTGTCCCCGCGCACGCCACCTGGCTGTTCGGCGACGGCAACCTGTTCGGGACGCAGGCCACGGCGATCGGCGTCCTGGTCTTCGTCAGCACCTGGCAGTTCACCCCCCTGCACACGCTGATCTACCAGGGCGCGGCGCGCGCGGTGCCACCGGTCCTCTACCAGGCGGCGCAGATCGACGGCGCGGGCAGGGTGCGGCAGTTCTTCCACATCACGCTGCCGCAGCTCCGTAACTCGATCATCACCTCGGTGATCCTCATGGTGGTCGGCGGCCTCACGACCTTCGACACCGTGCTCATCCTGACCCAGGGCGGACCGGGAAGCGACACCACCATCAGCGCGTACTACATGTACCAGAAGGCGTTCAAGAGCTTCGACTACGGAGCGGCCTCCGCCATCGCCCTCCTCCTGGTCCTCGTCTCCACGGTCATCTCGCTGATCGTGGTGCGGCTCTCGGGCTACGACAAGATGCGCAGCACCATGGAGGGACTGTGAGGAAGAGCCGTCCCAACCACCTCGCCGGTTTCGGCTCGCTGGTCTGGCTCCTCGTGGTGGGGCTGCCGCTGTACGTGATGCTCGTCGCCACGTTCCAGTCGCGCCCCGACTACGCGGCGAACGGCCCGCTGGCCTTCCCCGAACACTTCACGCTCGACAACTACGTCAACGACCTCAACAGCGGCTTCGCGCAGTACTTCCTCAACACGGTCATCGTCACCGTGTGCGTGGTCGGCATCGTCGTGCTGCTCGTCCCGCCGCTGGCGTACACCATCGTCAGGAGCCGGGGCCGCGCCACCACCACGGTCTTCCGGCTGTTCCTCCTGGGACTGGCGATCCCCTCGCAGGCGGTCATCGTGCCGATGTTCTTCGTCATCAGCGAGGCCGGTCTCTACGACAACCTCATCGGCGTCATCCTGCCGACGGCGGCCTTCGCCATGCCGGTGTGCGCCCTGATCCTGACGGGCGTGATGCGTGACATCACCCCCGATCTGTACGAGGCGATGACGGTGGACGGTGCATCGCCCCGGAGGGTCTTCTTCCAGCTGGTGCTGCCGCTCTCCAGGAGCGGGGTCTCGACGATCGTCGTCTTCTCCGCGCTCCAGGCGTGGAACGGCTTCCTCTTCCCCCTCGTCCTGACGCAGTCGGTGGAGACCAAGGTGATCACCCTGGGGCTCTACGACTTCCAGACGGAACGCGGAGTCGACACTCCCGGCCTGCTCGCCGCGGTCGTCCTGTCCATGCTCCCCATCCTGATCGTCTACCTGTTCGCACGCCGGGCCCTGGTCCAGGGGCTCATGGGGGTGGGAGGAAAATGACCGCCAACACCGACCGAGTGACCACCGGCATCGAGAAGGTGACCACGGGCATCGAGAAGGTGACCGCCGGCGTGCGGACATCCGCCGTGGCCACCGACCTACGCACCGGGCCCTGGCGCGATCCCACCCTCGCTCCCGAGGCCAGGGCCGACGCCCTGATCGCCGCCATGACCCTCCAGGAGAAGGTCTCCCAGCTCTTCGGCGTCTGGGTGGGCGCCTCCGACGACGGCGCCGAAGTCGCCCCGTTCCAGCACGACATGGAGGAGGCCGTCGCCCTCGACGACCTTCTTCCGTACGGCCTCGGCCAGCTGACCCGCCCGTTCGGAACGGCCCCGGTCGACCCGGCCGTGGGGGCCCTCTCGCTGGCGCGCACCCAGGAGCGCATCGCCGGGGCGAACCGCTTCGGCATACCGGCGCTCGCCCATGAGGAATGCCTTGCGGGCTTCGCCGCCTGGGGCGCGACCGCCTACCCGGTGCCGCTGTCCTGGGGCGCCACCTTCCACCCGGAGCTGGTCCGGGAGATGGCCGCAGCGATCGGCCGCGACATGCGGTCCGTCGGCGTGCACCAGGGGCTCGCCCCCGTACTCGACGTCGTACGCGACGCACGCTGGGGCCGCGTCGAGGAGACCATCGGCGAGGACCCGTACCTGGTAGGGACGGTTGCCACCGCCTATGTGCGGGGCCTGGAGTCGGCCGGGATCGTCGCCACGCTCAAGCACTTCGCCGGCTACTCCGCCTCACGGGCCGGCCGCAACCTCGCACCCGTCGGCATGGGCGCGCGGGAGCGGGCCGATGTCATCCTGACCCCGTTCGAGATGGCCGTACGCGAGAGCGGCGTACGGTCGGTCATGCACGCCTACACCGACACCGACGGAATCCCCTCCGCGGCCGACGGGTCGCTGCTGACCGGCCTGCTCCGCGACACCTGGGGCTTCGAGGGGACCGTCGTCGCGGACTACTTCGGCATCGCGTTCCTGAAGACGCTGCACGGCGTGGCGGGGACCTTCGGGGAAGCGGCCGGCGCCGCACTGGGCGCGGGAGTGGACGTGGAACTGCCGACCGTCAAGACCTTCGGCGGCCCGCTCACCGACGCGATCGCCGAGGGCCTCGTCCCCGAGGCGCTGGTGGACCGTGCGGTACGCCGAGTGCTGGTCCAGAAAGCCCAGTTGGGGCTGCTGGACGAGGACTGGGGGCCGGTGCCGCCGGCGCTCGCCGGAGCCACAGGCGTGGACGGCCCTGTGGGAGGGGGCGGCTCCTCCGGCGGGAACCCGGAGGGGCTGCGCGGGACCGTCCGTTTCGACACCGACGAGAACCGCGCACTCGCCCGCCGCGTCGCCGAACAGGCCGTCGTCCTCCTGCGCAACGACGGCACCCTGCCCCTGCCGGCGGACGCGCCCGCCGGAGCCCCGGCCCGTATCGCCCTCATCGGGCCCAACGCCGACACCCCGACGGCCGTGCTCGGCTGCTACGCCTTTCCCGTCCACGTCGGCGGTCAGCACCCCGAGGCCCCGCTCGGCATCGAACTGCCCACCCTGTACGAGGCATGCGCGGCCGAGTTCCCCCACAGCGAGATCGTCACCGCGCGGGGTGCGGACATCGACGGCCCGGACAGCGGCGGCTTCGCCGGGGCCGTCGAACTGGCCAGGGGCGCCGACCTCGTGATCGTCGCACTCGGCGACCGGGCCGGTCTCTTCGGGCGCGGTACGAGCGGGGAGGGCTGCGACGCGGAGGACCTGGCGCTCCCCGGGGTCCAGCAGCAGCTGCTCGACGCCCTCCTCGACGCGGGCACCCCCGTCGTCGTCGTCCTGCTCGCCGGACGCCCCTACGCCCTCGGCCGTGCGGTGGACGAGGCGGCCGCGGTGGTGCAGTCGTTCTTCCCCGGCGAAGAAGGAACGAGGGCCATCGCCTCGGTGCTCAGCGGCCGTACGGCACCCTCCGGCCGGCTGCCCGTCAGCGTGCCGCGCCACCCGGGCTCCCAGCCCTCCACCTACCTGGCGGCGCGGCTGGGCCACTCCAGCGAGGTGTCCAGTGTCGATCCGACCCCGGCGTTCGGGTTCGGCCACGGCCTGACGTACACCGCCTTCGTGTGGAGCGGCCTCATCGTGGAGTGCGGACGAGCTTCTACGGAAGGGGAGTTCACGCTCTCCTGCACCGTCCGCAACACCGGTGCGCGGCCGGGGACCGAAGTGGTCCAGGTGTATCTGCACGACCCCGTCGCCTCCGTGGTCCAGCCGGTGCAGCGCCTCATCGGGTACGTACGCCTCGACCTGGATCCCGGTCGGATGGCCAGGGTACGGCTGACGGTCCCGGCGGACCTCACGTCCTTCACGGGCCGCGAGGGCCACCGGATCGTCGAGCCGGGCGATCTCGAACTGCGGCTGAGCGCGTCGAGCACCGACCCGCGCCTCACGGCCCGGGTCACGCTGACGGGACCGGTACGGACGGTCGACCACACCCGTCGGCTGCACATGGGCGTCGCGACGGAGATCCTCACGGACGCGCCGTAGCCCGGCGCATACCGGCCGGAAGGACCTTTACGGGTGGGACGGCCACCCGTGAAGGTCGGCCACCCGCCTCGTCCACGGCGGACCGGGACTGTGGAGCCCCACCCTGGTCGACGACGATGTGGGGTGGAGGCGGCCGTCGCGGTACACGCGGTGGTTGACGGGGTGTCAGGGCTGGCGGGGCCCGGGGCAGGAGTGGGGCGGCGTACGGCCGTGGCGTCAGCGGTAGCGGATCACGTGCAGGGCGTGGACTCCGGTCGGGTCGAAGGACACGGGTTCACCGGACGCGCCGTCGAACAGCACTCCTGTCGCCGTGGTGAGTCCGTTGACCAGCCACCCCACGGCCTCGCGGCCTCGGCCGTCCGTTCGGCGGATCCAGATCAGTGCGCGTGATCCGGGCGGGAACGAGGTCAGTTCGTCGACCGCCGACGACCAGATCTGATGGTCCGACGTGGACAGTACGGGCCCGAGCTCGGCGAGGGTCGGCTCGAACCAGAGGGCACGGCCGGGCGGGGGCGGTGAGGGGAAGCTCCCGGTGCCGGGAGTCCCTCCGGAGTCCCAGTGGGCCAGCCAGTTCCAGGGATCCGAGTTGGGCAGACCGAACGGCTCGGACGCGTCCTTGGGGACGACCAGCGACGCGTCGAGTCAGATCTGCCATGTGGCAGGACAACGTGACCCCGGAGGCCGTCCTGCCCGCCGGGCGGTCAGGTCGACCAGACCACCCTGCCGTTGTGGACGATCACCACCTTGGCGTCCGGGCGGAGGACCAGTTGCGCGCCACCGAAATCGTGGGTCTTGGACGCCCAGATCGCGCGGTCGTCGCCGTTGTGGATGACCAGGTTGCCGTCGGGCTGGAAGATCGCCCGGTGGTTCTCACCGAAGGTCATCGCCGCCCAGACGGGCTTGTTCTGCTCGTTGTAGACGACGAGGTTGCCGTCCTGCTGCATCGTCATCCGGATGCGGTTGGTGGCCCAGGACTGGCCGACGCCGATGGAGCTGGTCGCGGAGACCGTCTGGGTGCCCCAGTTCGGCTTCGGGGCCGCCTTGGGCTTCGGCTTCGGTTCCGGGGAGGTCTTGGGCTTCGGCTTCGGCTTCGGTTCCGGGGAGGTCTTGGGCTTCGGCTTCTCGGTGGGGGCACTCGTGCCGGGCTGCGGGGCGGGGGCGGCCGGGGCGGGGGCGGCCTTCGGTGGAGTGATCTTCTTCTGTTCGGTCGCGGACGGTGTGGGTTTCACCGCCACGTAGTCCTCCAGGGCCGCCGGAGCCGTCTCGGGGTTGAGGACCGTGTCGGCGCTCCCCGCGACCGGTGCCGTCCCGGTGTTACGGGGCTCCTCGTCGTTCGCGCTGCCCATCAGGAGCACGGGGATCGCGACGAGGGCCGCGCCGATGAACACGGCCCCCGCCAGGACCGGGGTGCGGGGGCGGCCCCTGTCGACGGCCGTCAGTGTCCTGGTCTCCGGTGCGGTTGCGACGGCCGCTGCGAGGGCGGCGCCCTCCGCGCGGGCCTCCCCGGGTTCCTTGGGTTCCTCGGCCGTCTCGGCCGGTGCGGCCGGGGGCGAGGGTTCGGCCGGCGCGTCGGGCTCGGGTGTGACGGTGGGCTCGGGTGCGGCAGCGGCTTCCGGTGCGGCAGTGGCTCCCGGTGTGGCGGGCGCCTTCGCCTGCGGCTCCTCCGTGGCAGAGGCAGAGGCGGTGGGCTCCGGCTCGGCCTTCGGGGGAGAGGTCTGCGTCTCCTCCGCCGGTGCGGTGGGAGATGGGGGCGCGGGGGTGGGCTCCTCCGCGCGGGCGGTGGCTGCCGTGGCGCCAGGGGTGGGGGGCTCGGGGGGCATGCGGTGACTCCTCCTCGGTGGCGCGCCCAACGTAGCCCGTCCTGGGGAGTGTGGGCGGTGTCTCGCCCTTTACGCTCCCGGCGCTTTGTCCGCCTGCGCCTCACTGGTCCCGGTAAGTTCTCCGTTCGGGCAGTAAACGGGCACGTGACCAGGCCATTCGGATCTCCTGCCGCGCGCCGTGAACGAAGCTCGTATGACATCCTGTTGGCTTCCCGATCTGATCACTGTCGGCCGTGCGCTCAGACCGCTCGGCGCTCAAGAAGTCGTACGGAGCCAAGAGTTCAGGTGGAGAATCCGACCGGAGAGCCGCAAGAGGGCCCGCAGGGCGCTCCGTCGGCCTTGCCCGATGCCCCTCCGGTGCCCGATGCCTCCCTGGTGCCGGATGCCGTGAAGGACGCGGCCCGTCGGGCGCCGGGGCACTGGATCGGGATTGTCGATCCGGAGTGGACCGAGGAGCGGACGCCGCCGGGGTGGGCCGTGCTGGGGGAGTGGCAGTCGGACGCGAGCGGGGAAGTGGCCGAGTACCGTGCCAACCCCGCGTACCGGCCCTCGGCCCGCGTCCTCGGGTGGCCGGAGCCCACCGATCCGGTCGACGCGGCCGCTCAGCGGGCCGCGACCGGATACGGCACGGTCGAGGCGGCGCTGGCCGCTCTCGCCGAGGCGGATGTCTCCGTCGTACGCGGACCGGACGGCGGGCCGCTCCTGGCCGCCGGGCGGGACGGGGCGCCGGTAGTGCTCCTGTTCACCTCACCCACACATGAATTCATGTCAGCGGCACTTCACCATGACACGCTGTCCGCCCGGGAGCTGGCCAGGTCGGTGACGGCCGCCGGAGCCGTGCTGTCGGTCAACCCCGGTGCCGCGGCGCCCTTGCTCGTCCCGGCCGACAGCCTTCTCGGGCCCCTGGACCCCGCCCCCGTGGCCGGGGCGGGCGACCCCCATCCAACCGAACCCTGGCCCCACACCACAGGGAGGACCCAGTGACGCGTTCGTCGTCCCAGCAGACCCACGCTTCTCCTGAGGCTCGTACGGAGTCCGGTGCCGAGGGCGAGGGCACCGCCGTGAACTCCGCCGCCGGCGCCGCTCCCCTCGCCTCCGGCGCTTCCGGCGCGCCTGATACGGCAGCCGCGCCCGATTCCGCGCCCGCACAGGCGAAGAGCGAAGCAGCAGCCGCCCCGGAGTCCCCGAAGGGGGAGGCGTCCGGCGAGCCTCAGGCCCCCGAGGGGGAGAAGTCCGGCGCGCCCAAGTCCTCTGAGGCCGCTGTCCCTGCCGCCACTGCAGCCGCCGGGCCCGGGTCCGCGACCTCCCAGTCCCCGGCCGGAACCGCCGAGGCCCAGCCCGCAACCCCCGGGGCCGACTCCGACCCCGACCCCAGTGCCTCCGCCGCCGCCCAGAGCCGGCTCCCCGCCCTCGTACGGACCATGAGCGCCACCGCCATCGGTCAGCCGCAGCAGCAGGCCGGCCCCGTGGGGCGGCCGGGCAAGGCCGCACTCGCGGGCGCGGCGGTCGTGGGAGCGCTGCTCGTGTCGGTGCCCTTCCTCGTGCTCGCCGGGAACAACGACGACGGGCCCCGGCAGACGAACGCGGCGGCGGCCGGGACCGTGCTCGACGGGAGCGGGCCGGAGGCGCCGGGCGAGTTCGCCGTCACCGCGCCCGAGACCAGCGCGGCCGCCGACGACGACAAGGGGAAGAAGGAGGACGCGGGGGCGGCCGAGAAGGCCGGCAACGCCGTTCCGGCCATTCCCCCGCCCGCCGCTCCGTCGGGGGGCGGCAAGGACGCGCCGAAGGAGGGAGCCGGCCCGGAGGCACCGCCGAAGAAGGAAACGGCCGCCAAGGATGCGCCGAAGAAGGCCGACAGCCCGAAGGCCCAGCCCAAGAAGGAGAGCGGCGGGGCCAAGAACCAGCCCGCCAAGGCCCAGCCCGCCGTCACGTTCAGCGGGCCCGTCTCCTTCCGCAGCCATCTCTCCGGCCGCTGCCTCGACGTACCCGGCCACAACTTCAACGACGGCCAGCCGCTGTTCATGTGGGACTGCAACGGCGCCGAGGCCCAGCAGTGGCGCTTCGGCTCCGACGGCACCATCCGGGCCAAGGACAAGTGCCTGGACGTGGCCAACGCGAACTTCAACAACGGCACCCCCATCCAGCTCGCCTGGTGCAACGGCTCCGCCGCCCAGAAGTTCACCCTCAACGGCGCCCACGACCTGGTCAACACCGTCGTCGGCAAGTGCGTCGACATCCCGAACCACAGCAAGAGCCGGGGCCCGTCCACCTACCTGATCCTGTGGGAGTGCACGGGCAACGACAACCAGAAGTGGAGCACCTGACCGGAAGGTCCGTGGACCCGGGGTTCCGCTCCCGGCCTCCGCGTGCCGCCCCGGGCCAGGCATGATGGCATCGCCGGAGCGCCGCACCGCGCCCCGGCGAAGAGGGGCGTCCGGACAGGGCGCCGCCGTAGCAAGGAGGTTGGTGCGTGTCGCGCCAGGTACTGTCGGTCGGCCCCGGGGACCGCTTCTCGACGATCGGTGAGGCGCTCGCCGTCGCCCGCACCGGGGCGCTCATCAGCGTCCGGCCCGGAACGTACGCGGAGAACCTGGTGATCCACACCCGGGTCACCCTCACCGCCGCCGAGGGGCGGGGCACGGTGGAGATCCGGCCGCGTACGGGCAGCGTCATCGCGCTGCGCGCCGACGCCGTCATGGTCTCCGAACTCACCCTGCGCGGCGGCGACGCCGAGCTGCCCGCCGTGGATGTGCGGCGCGGGCAGGCCGCGTTCGACGGCTGCGAGATCGTCGGCGCCGCCTGGACCGCGATGCTGGCCGGCGGGACCGGCTCCCTCGCGCTGCGGGACTGCCGGGTGAGCAACCCGCAGGGCGCGGGCATCGTGGTGACCTCCACCACGCCCACCACCGTGGAGTCCTGCACGCTCGAACACCTGGGCACCAGCGGCATCGTCCTCGCCGAGCAGGGCGAGGCACGCATCCGCGACTGCACCGTACGCGGCGCCCGGGGCAACGGGCTCCTCGCCAACGGCGAGACCCGCGGCACCGTCGAGGACTGCGACATCTCCTCCACCGACAAGCCCTCCATCGCCCTGGAGGAGAACTCCGCCGTCTCCGTCGTCCGGACCGTCGTCCACGACACCAGCACCGGCGTCCACCTGAGCAGTTCGGGCCGCACCACCCTGGAGGACGTCCGCGTCACCGGCGCCTCCGGCAACGGGATCGCCCTGGCCAAGGGCACCGACCCCGTCCTGCGCCGCTGCCGCGTCTCGCGCGTACGCGGGCACGGCGTGGTCGTCACCGACCGGGCGCGCGGCACCTTCGAGGACTGCTGGGTGGACGGCGCGCAGGGCGCCGCGCTCCGGGTCGCCGGGGCCTCCTCCCCGGCGCTGACCGGGCTCACCGTCCGCGACTGCGAAGGGGCCGGACTGCTCCTGGAGGAGGACGCGGCGCCCGAGCTGGACCGCCTGGAGGTGATCGGCTCCTCGCCCGCCGTCGCACTGCTCGGCGGCGCCAACCCGCTGCTGCGCCGGGCCCGCCTGGTCGAGCCCGCCGGCGACGGCATCGCGGCCTCCCGGGACGCCCGGGGCCGCGTCGAGGACTGCGAGATCGTCCGGCCCAAGGGCGCCGGTGTACGAGTGGCCTCCGGCTCCACCCTCTACCTGGCCGGCGGCGGGGTCTCCGACACCGCGACCAGCGGCCTGATCGTGGAGGACGGCGGCAACGTCACCGTCCGCGACTTCCGCGTCGAGATCTCCGGTGAGGAGGGCGTGGTCGTCGCCGCGGGCGGCGAACTGACCGCCAACCGCACCTCCGTGCACGCCCCCAAGGGCCACGGCTTCCTGCTCCGCGAGGGCGCGCTCGCCTCGCTCAGCGGCTGCGAGGTGGGCGGCGGCGCCCAGGACGGCTTCCGCGTGGAGTCCACCGCGCCCGTCTCGCTCGTCAACTGCACCGCCCGGGAGAACGAGGGCGGCGGCCTGGTGCAGACCGCCCCCGGCGACCGGCTCGCCGTGGAAGGCCTCAACAGCGTCTCCAACGGCAAGCGGGACGCCTGGGGCAGCGGCAGCGCCGAGAACACCGACCCGGCCGGCTCCGGCGCCGCCGACGGACCCGCCCCCGACCGGGCGGACGGACCCCTCGGCGCCCTCAACGCGCTCATCGGCCTGGAGAACGTCAAGCAGCAGGTCCGCACCCTGGTCAACCTCACCCAGCTCGCCCAGCGCCGCGAGCAGCTCGGCATGCCCGCACCGCCGATGAGCAGACACCTGGTCTTCGCAGGCCCGCCCGGCACCGGCAAGACGACCGTCGCCCGCCTCTTCGGGGCGATCCTCGCCGAGCTGGGCTCGCTGCGCAGCGGCCACCTGGTGGAGGTCTCCCGCGCCGACCTCGTCGCCCAGGTCGTCGGCGGCACCGCCATCAAGACCTCCGAGACCTTCCAACGGGCCCTCGGCGGCGTGCTGTTCATCGACGAGGCCTACACCCTCACCGCCGACAGCGGCAACGGCGGCGCCGACTTCGGCCGGGAGGCCGTGGACACCCTGCTGAAGCTCATGGAGGACCACCGCGACGACGTGGTGGTGGTCGCGGCCGGCTACTCCCGCGAGATGGACTCCTTCCTCTCCTCCAACCCGGGCCTGGCGTCCCGCTTCTCGCGGACCGTCGAGTTCGAGAACTACTCCGTGGACGACCTGGTCGCGATCATGGAGAGCATGTGCGCCCAGCACCAGTACGAGCTGGGTGAGGGCACCGCCGAGGCGCTGGCCGCCCACTTCGGGGCGATGGACCGGGACGCCGGATTCGGCAACGGCCGTGCCGCACGCGGGGTGTTCGAGGAGATGGTGGACCGGCAGGCGGTCCGGCTCTCCGCCCAGGCACAGGTCAGCGAGCGCGATCTGCGGCTGCTGCTCCCCGACGACGTCTCCGCCACCGCCGCCGCGACCGCCTCCGAGACCGCCGCACCGGTCGACGACCCGCTCACCCGCCTCGGCGACATGATCGGCCTGGCCGAGGTGAAGCGCGAGGTCGCCGACCTGGTCAACCTCATCACCACCGCCCGCCACCGGGCCGCCGCCGGGCTCCCCGTCCCCACCCTCAGCAACCACCTGGTCTTCACCGGCCCGCCCGGCACCGGCAAGACCACCGTCGCCCGCCTCTACGGTGAGGTGCTCACCCAGCTCGGCGTCCTGGCACGCGGCCAGCTGATCGAGGCGGCCCGCGCCGACCTCGTCGGCCGCTACATCGGCCACACCGCCCAGTTGACGCGCGAGGTCTTCGAAAAGGCCCGGGGCGGCGTGCTGTTCATCGACGAGGCCTACACCCTCACCCCGCGCGGCGGCGGCGCCGACTTCGGGCAGGAGGCGGTGGACACCCTGCTGAAGCTGATGGAGGACCACCGCGACGAGGTCGTCGTCATCGTCGCCGGCTACACCGACGAGATGGAACGCTTCCTCGCCTCCAACCCCGGCCTCTCCTCCCGCTTCCCGCGCCGGATCGCCTTCGCCGACTACTCCTCCGAGGAGCTGGTCACCATCGTCCGCACCCAGGCCGCGAACATGGGGTACGAATGCGGGCCCGGCACCGGCCCGCTGCTCAAGGAGTACTTCGACGCGCTGCCCCGGGACCGCTCCTTCGGCAACGCCCGCCTGGCCCGCCAGGTGGTCGAGTCGATGGTCACCCGCCAGGCGGGCAGGCTCAGTTCACTGGCCGCGCCCACCCTGGACGACCTGCGCATCCTGCTCCCGGCGGACGTCACAGCCGTGGCGCCGAAGGCGGTGCGCCAGTGAGGCCGCCCGCCGGTGGGACGACCCGCCTGCTGTACGGTGCCGGGCTCGCCGCCGCCCTGCTGCTGCCCGCGGCCGCACCCGCCCAGGCCGCGCCCCCCTCCCGTAGCCCGGCGGCCCTTCCCGCCGCCGACGGGCCGAAGGGCCAGGAGCTGCCCGGCATGCCCACCGCACTCGACCCCCGGGCCGAGACCGTCGCCTGCACGCCCGCCTCCAAGGAGGAGGCGAAGAAGCAGGACTGGTCCCGCCAGCGCCTCGATCTGGACCGGCTGCACCGGCACACCACCGGGGCGGGCGTGACCGTCGCGCTGATCTCGACCGGTGTCGACCCCGGGGCCGAAGGACTCGACGGCCGCGTCACCGTCCAGGGCCAGGCCGCCGACGACTGCGTGGGACAGGGGACGTTCCTGGCCGGGCTGATCGCCGGGACCGGGGGCTCGACCGCGCGCCTCGCCGGGGTCGCCCCGAGTGCGAGGATCCTCGCTCTGCGCGGCACCGACCGGCGTGGGGAACCGGACTCCACGCTCGTCACGGCGGCGGTACGGGCCGCGACCGCCGCGAAGGCCGACGTCATCGCGGTCGCGGTGGCCCTCCCGCGCAAGGAGGCCGCGCTCACCCGGGCCGTCGCCGAGGCCCGGAAGGCCGGGGCGGTGGTGGTCGCCGCCGCCACCCCGGACCCGCCGTCCCGGGGCTCGGGCGACGAGATCCCCTCCCGTACCTACTGGCCCGCCGGCGAACCCGGTGTCCTCGCCGTCGCCGACATGCTGCCCGGCGGCACCCGCCCGGACGGCGCGCTGTCCACCGACACCGTCGACCTGGCCGCGCCCGGCGCCGGGGTGGTCTCCGGCGGACCGCGCGGCAAGGGCCACTACCTCGGGGGCGGCACCGCCGTGGCCACCGCGTACGCGGCCGGGGCCGCCGCCGCCGTCCGGGCCACCCACCCCGACGACCCGGCCGACGCGCTCACCCGTCGGCTGACGGCCACCGCGTACCCGGCGGACATCCCCCAGCTGGACGCCTACGCCGCCGTCACCACGGTCCTCGGCGCCGCCGGAGCGCCCGCCGCCGGTCCGGAGCGGGCCGCCGAGCCCGTGGCCGTACGCGACACCTCCGACACCGACCGCGCCACCGGCCGGGCCACCCTCTTCGTGCTCCTCGGGTCGGCCGGCGTCCTCTCCCTCCTCTGGGCCGGTTTCGCCCTCACCCGGGCCCGCGCCCGGGGCTGGCGCCCGGCCGGAGCAGGCGCGACCGAGAGCTGAACGCGTGAGGCGCCCTCCCGTCGGGGGAGGGCGCCTCACCGGCGTGACTCAACCGGCGTGACTCACCGGCGTACCTCTTGGCGCGCTACTCCACCAGCGCCGTCTGCACCAGCCGCGGCTTGCGCCGCTGGATGTGCAGGGCCCGGCCCGGCGGCAGGTTGAGCGGCTTCGCGTTGCCGAAGAGGCGGCCCTCCGTGGGCGGGCAGGAGAGCAGGACGGCCGGGTTGTTGGCCTCGTCCAGGCGGCGGATCAGACCGTCGCTCAGCCCGCGTCCCGCGCCCATCGCGCTGCGGGCGACGACCAGGTGCAGGCCCATCTCGAAGCCGAGGGTCAGGTGCTCGAAGACCGGCTCGAACGGGCTCTGGAAGGAGTTGCCGGAGACCATGTCGTAGTCGTCCACCAGGACGAACAGGCGCGGACCGGTCCACCAGTCGCACCTGCGCATCCGGCTGGGCGAGATGTCGGCCCCCGGCACCCGGGTCTTCATCGCTCGGGCCGCCCCCTCGATGGTCTCGTTGAGGTTGTCCAGGGAGATGACGTGCCCGATGCGGTACTCCTCGGGGATGGCGTCCACCAGGGTGCGGCGGTAGTCCACCGCGATGATCTTCGCCTCCGCGGGGGTGTACCGCGCGGTGATGCCCTGGGTGATCAGACGCAGCAGGTTGGTCTTGCCGCTCTCGGTGTCGCCGACCGCGATCAGGTGCGGGGTCCGGCTGAAGTCGTGCCAGACCGGCTCCAGCGCGTCCTGGTCGAGGCCGAGCGCCAGGCGCATGCCGCCGCCCTCGGTCGCCTCGGGTGCCGGGAGTTCGGAGACCGGGAGGCGGTGCGGGAGCATCCGTACCTGCGGGGCGGACGGACCGGACCAGTGCCGGCCGATCTCCGCGACCAGATGGGCGACGCCCTCACCGAGGTCCTCCAGGGAGCCGCTGCCGTCCAGCCGGGGCAGACCGGCGAGGAAGTGCATCTTGCTGTCGGAGGTGATGCCCCGGCCGCCGGTGCGCGGCACCGTACGGGCCTTGCGGGTGTCGATCTCGGAGTCCATCGGGTCACCCATCCGCAGCTCCAGCCGGGTGGCGGCCTGGTCGCGGACCTGCGCGGACAGCTCCACCCAGCGGGTGGTGGTGATGATCAGGTGGATGCCGTAGTTGAGGCCCCGGGCGGCGAGTTCGTTGAACTTGGGGATCAGGTCGTCGTAGTCCTGGCGGACCGTGGACCAGCCGTCCACCACCATGAACACATCGCCGAACGGCTCGTCGGGGAACTCCCCGGCGGCCCGGCGGCGGCGGTAGGACTGCATGGAGTCGAGCGTGTGGTCCACGAAGAACTGCTCGCGGCGGGCGAGCAGCGTCATGACCTCGGCGACCGCCCGGTGCACCCGCTCCGGGTTGAGGCGCGCCGCGACCCCGCCGACGTGCGGCAGCGCGGCGAGCTGGGAGAGGCCGCCGCCGCCGAAGTCCAGGCAGTAGAACTGGACCTCGGCCGGGGTGTGGGTGAGGGCGAGCGCGGCGATGAGCGTACGGGCGAGCGTCGACTTGCCGCTCTGCGAACCGCCCGCCACGGCGACATGGCCGCCCGCCCCGGACAGGTCCACGATCAGCGGGTCGCGGCGCTGCTCGAACGGCTTGTCCACCAGGCCGACCGGCACCCGCAGCTTCCCGGTGCCCGGCCACCGCGCGGCCGTCAGGCCGCGTACCTTGTCCGGCTCGATGCCGGGCAGCAGGGCGTCCAGCGGCGAGGGCTCGTCCAGCGGCGGCAGCCACACCTGGTGCGCGGCGGGCCCGGAGCCCTGGAGCCGCTCCAGCGCCACGTCCAGCAGCGCCTCCTCGTCCTCGGCCTCCTCCGTCTCCGGCTCCGGCTCGGGCGGGGTCTCCAGGGTGCGGGGCACCACCCACCCGCTGGTCCACGGCACCACCTGGCTGGCCACCCGGGCCTGCACGACGGCCCCCGTGCGACGTCGGTACGTCCCCGAGGAGTACGCGGCCCGGAACCGGGTCAGCGCCTCCACCCCGGACTTCAGATAGCCGCTGCCGGGCGCGGCGGGCAGCTCGTAGGCGTCCGGCACACCGAGCACACCGCGGCTCTCCATCGCGGAGAAGGTGCGCAGCCCTATGCGGTACGAGAGGTGGCTCTCCAGCTGGTGCATGCGCCCCTCGTCCAGGCGCTGCGAGGCGAGCAGCAGGTGCACGCCCAGCGAGCGGCCGAGGCGGCCGATCATCACGAACAGCTCCATGAACTCCCGGTGGGTGGAGAGGAGTTCGCTGAACTCGTCGACCACCACGAAGAGGCTGGGCAGCGGCGCGAGGTCCGCCCCGGCGGCGCGGGCCCGCTCGTACTCCAGCGCCGAGGTGTAGTTGCCCGCCGACCGGAGAAGCTCCTGGCGGCGGATGAGTTCGCCGTGCAGGGCGTCCTGCATGCGTTCCACCAGGGCGACTTCGTCGGCCAGGTTGGTGATGACGGCGGAGGTGTGGGGGAGTTCCTCCAGGCCGAGGAAGGTCGCGCCGCCCTTGAAGTCGACCAGGACGAAGTTGAGGGTCTCGGAGGAGTTGGTGAGGGCGAGGCCCAGGACCAGGGTGCGCAGGAGCTCGCTCTTGCCGGAGCCGGTGGCGCCGATGAGCATGCCGTGCGGGCCCATGCCGCCCTGCGCGGACTCCTTGATGTCCAGCTCGACCGGGCGGCCGTCCACGCCGACCGCGATCGGCACCCGCAGCCGGCCGGAGCCGGAGTGCCGGTCGAAGAGGGTCTGTGGGTCGTGCCGGTGCAGATCGGGGATGCCGAGCAGGGTGGTCAGCTCGACGTCGTTGTCCAGCGGTTGCGCGATGTCCGTGCCGAGGCTCATCCGGCGCGGGGTGAGCAGCCGGGCCAGCGACTCGGCGCCGAGCGGGCCGAGCCGGTCCGGGCGGCCCAGCGGCACCGAGCGCTCCTTGCGGCTGCGGTCGGTGCGCACCAGGCTCACCTGGTCCGGCCCCACGGTCAGCCGCAGCGTGTTGCGGCCGGGGCGCCAGCGCAGCGCCCCCGACACGTCGAGGATCAGGGCGTTGCGGTAGCCGTGGCCCTCCCAGCGGTGGCCCTCCGGGACGCTCACACCGTCCAGCACGATCACCGTGTACGGCTCGTCGCGGCCCGGGCGGGCGTCCGGGTCGAAGCCGGGGCGCTCGGCGAACTCGGCGCCGAGCAGATCGTCCAGCTCGGTGAGGTCGGCGGTGATCCGGCGGGCCTGCCCCGCCCCGTCCTCCTCGTGCGGATCCAGCACGTGCGGCAGCCACTTGGCCCACTCCCAGTCGGGCCGCCGCTCGTCGCTGACGCAGAGGGCGATCCACAGCTCCTCCGGCGCGTGGAACACCGCGAGCTGTCCGAGCATGGCCCGCACCAGCGCCCGTACGTCGTCGTGCTCGGGGGCCTGCGCACCGGGAGCCTCCCCGTCGGGCGTCTCCTCCGGGCGCAGCAGGATCCGGGCCGAGGAGCGCAGATAGAGGCCCAGGGGCTGCTCGGGAATGGTGGAGTAGGCGCGGATGAAGCGGCGCAGGGCGTGCGCGCAGAGGGGTTCGAGGTCCTCGACCGGGCGGGTGGAGACCGGGTTCAGGGTGAGGGCCAGCTGCTGTTCGCCGACCGCGAGCCGGACCTCGCCGAAGTCCTCGTCGGCCGGGCGGCGCTCCCACAGCCGGGAAGTGCGGGCCAGCGAGCGGAGCGAGGCGGGCTCGGGGTGACGCCAGGCGAGCGCCCGCTGCTGTTCCGCGATGGTGGTCCGCACCCGCTTGCGGGTCTGCGCCAGGTAGCGCAGGTAGTCGCGGCGTTCACCCTTGAGCCGCTGCTTGCGCTCGCTGGAACGGCGCATCAGCTGCCCCAGCAGCATGGCGCCGGCGGAGAGCGCCATGACGCCCATCGCCAGATACATGAAGACGCCGTTCCCACCGCCGGGGCGCAGGAACATCAGCATCATCGACACCGACATCAGGGCCATCGGCAGATAGGTCCACACCGCCGAGGTGTCGGGCACCGTCTCGGCGAGGACCGGCGGCTCCTGGAGGGTCAACTGCCCCTCGGGCATCTCCGGACCGCGCCTGCGGGCCGGGCGGCGAAACAGCACGACACTCAAGGAAGAGAACCTCCGGTTCACTGACTTTCCGGCCCGCTCCGAATACCGGCCCGTCCGGAAGGAGGAAAGACCGTACCCGTCGGATTCCTCGGGCGCGGGTGCCCCGATGAACGCCGGGTGAATGTTTCGGGCGGATAGCGGGAGCGGTCAACTTCCGTGATGGCCGCCCGTTTGCCGGATTGCTCACCCCGGCCCGCAGTACGGCCGGTGGCCGCAGGCAGTAGTCTGCATTCACGGAACGCGCCCTGTCCACGCGGGAGTGGCGGGCGCCGGGTGTGCGGGGACAATTCCCCTGCCCGGCGCCCCGGTTCACAGCCGCGCGGACTTATCCGTACTGTTCGCACATTCCTTCTCCCCGGGGAAGCTTCCTCAAAGCCCGCACGGAAGACGAGAGTTCTGCTGATGACCGACAGTGCGGTGGCCGAATCGTGCCGCCTGACCGTACGTGCGCCGAGCGTCACCATCGATCTGGCCGTGCCCGCCGACGTGCCGGTCGCCGACCTGCTCCCCACCCTCCTGCGGTACGTCGGTGAGGAGGCGGAGGAGTCCGGCCTCGACCACGCCGGCTGGGTGCTCCAGCGGCTCGGCGACGCCCCGCTCGACGAGGAGACCACCCTGGCCCAGGCGGGTCTCGCCGACGGAGCCGTGCTCCATCTGCGCCCGCACACCGAGGCGCTGCCCGAAGCACGGCTCGACGACCTGGTCGACGGCATCGCCGAGACGGTGGGCCGCCGGCTGCACACCTGGCACGCCGGTGCCGCCCGGGGCCTGCTGGTGGGCACCGCCGTAGCGACCGTCGTGGCCGCGCTGGTGCTGGTGTTCTGGCCCGGAGTGGCCGATTCCACCGCCATCCGGGCCGCCTGCGCGGCCGTGGCCGGAGTGCTGCTCCTCGCGGGTGCCGGCTCCGCCAGCCGCGCGGTCGGCGACCGCCTCTCCGCGACCGCGCTGGGGCTGCTGGTGGCCCCCTGCTTCGCCCTGGTCGGCTGGGTGCTGCCCGGCGGCGACGTGTCCGGGCCGGACGCGGCCCAGGTCGTCGGTGCCCGGCTGCTCGCCGCCGGTGCCGCCGCGGCGGGCGGCGCGGTCCTCGCGCTCGCCGCCACCGCCGTCGGCGCCCCCGCCCTGCTGGCCACCGCCGTGGTCGCGGTCGCCACCGCGATCTCGGGGGCCCTGATGGGCTACACCGGCCTGGACGTGCCCGCCGCCGTGGCGCTGGTCGCCACGATCGTCGCGCTGGCCGCCGGGGCGGTCGCACCGTTCGCCTTCAAACTGGCCGGAATGCGGATGCCCTCCCTGCCGTCCTCCGCCGGACAGCTCCAGGAGGGCATCGACCCGTACGCGGGCGACGAGGTCGCCGAGCGCACCGAACTCGCCGGACGCTGGGTCACCGCCCTCTTCGCCGCCACGGGCACCATCGCCGCCGCCGCCCTCGCGGTCCTGGCCCACACCCCGGACCTGCCCGAGACGCTCACCGCGCTCGCGCTGGCCCTGCTGCTGCTCCTGCACTCCCGGGGCCTGGTCCACATCGGCCAGCGGCTCACCCTGGCGGTGCCCGGGATCTGGGGGCTGCTGCTGCTCGCCCGCGCCTGGGCGGTGGACAGCGACGCCGACGGCCGCGTGGTCGTCTTCGCGGTGCTGCTCGCCGTGGCGGCCGCCCTGGTGACCGCGTCCTGGATCGTGCCCGGCCGCCGGATGCTGCCGTACTGGGGCCGGGCGGCGGAGCTGGCCCACACCGGCCTCGCGGTCGCGCTGCTGCCGTTCACCCTGTGGGTGGCGGGCCTCTTCGGCTGGCTGCGCGGCCTGTTCGGCTGAGCGGCTCCCCGTACGACCCACCCGGCCGCAACACCCCCGTACGCCGGTCCACGCCGTTCCATCGCCGTTCCATCGAAGAAGAGTTGAGGAGAGGCTGTGCAGTCCAAGCGCGACCAGGTGCAGGCCCACGGTTTCATGATGGCCAGGCTCAGCTCGGGTCTGCTGACGGCCGACCCGGACGCCCCCGAGAGCCCGCTGGGCCGGACCACCCGGGGTGTGGTCTTCGGCCTGCTGGTGACCGTCCTGATCGGCGCGGGCGCCACCGTCTACGGGCTGCTGCGCCCCGGCGGCAACGAGACCTGGCGCAAGGGCGAGAACCTGGTGGTCAACCGGGAGACCGGGGCCCGCTATCTGTGGACCGGCACCGACGGCGTGCTCCACCCGGTGCGCAACTACGCCTCGGCCCGGCTGATCGGAGGCGCTCAGCTCAAGGCCGTGGACGTCTCCACCGCCTCGCTGCGGGACGTGCCCGTCGGCTCCCCGGCCGGCATCCCCGGCGCCCCCGACACCCTCCCCGGCCCCGCCCAGCTGGACACCGGGGCCTGGCACATGTGCGTGACCGGCCCGGACGGGGCGCTGCCCAGCACCGCAGGCGGCGTCACGGGCATGGGTGTCGACCGGGCGGGGGCCACCACCCTGGTCGCCGGGGCGCCGCTGGAGACCCAGGACGTCGGCGCCGGCCGCGGGGTGCTGGTGAGCGGCCCGGACCGCACCGAGTACTTGGTGTGGCGGGGCAGCCGACTGCCCCTGGACCGCCCCTCCGACGCCCGCAATGCCCTCGGTTACGGCTCCGAGAAGGCCATGCCCGTCTCCGCCGCCTTCCTCGACGCCCTGGCCCCGGGCCCCACGCTGAAGCCGCCGGCGGTCCCGGGGCGCGGGCAGAAGGGCCCGGTGCTGGGCGGTGAACCGAGCAGGATCGGCCAGCTCTTCGAGGTCAGCGTGCCCGGTGGCGGCTCCACGTACCACCTGCTGCGCAAGGACGGCCTGGTGCCGCTGTCCCGGCTGGAGGCCGCCCTCGTGCTGGGCGACCCGGCCACCCAGAAGGACGCCTACGAGGGCCGGTCGCCCGAGGCCCGCGCGGTCGGCGCCGACGCGCTCCGTACGCACCGGGCCAAGGAGACGGCCGCCGCCGGAGCCGCCGCCGAGCTGCCCCGTACGCCGCCGGTCCCGCAGTCCGCGCCCCGGGGCACCGCGCTCTGCGCCCAGGTGGACGGCGGAAACGGCGGCGCCCGGATCCGGTCGGTGCTGGTGCCGCTCACCGGGCTCGCCCCCGTGGCGGTCTCGCAGGGCGCCGCCCAGCCGGTGGCCGACGCCTGCGCCCGGACGGACGCCACCGTCGTACGCCCCGGACGCGGCGCCCTGGTCCGGGCGCTGCACGCCAGCGGCGCGGCGCACGCGGGGACGACCTACCTGGTGGCGGAGAACGGCGTGAAGTACCGCGTCCCGGCCAAGGACTCCCTGAGCGCGCTCGGGTACGGGGAGGGGGACATCGGCTCGGTGCCCGCACCGCTCCTCGCGGCGCTGCCGACCGGCGCGGACCTGGACCCCGCCGCGGCCTCCGGCGCCGCGGAGCCCCGGGTCACGGCGCCCCGGTGCGCTTCCGGCAAGGGCGACACAGTCGACTCCCGGCCATGATTCAGGCATACCTCCCATACGGTGCCGAAGAAAGGGGAAAGGGCGCGGAAAAGTAAAGCTTCGAACATGACTCGGCGCAGAGGAACCTCAGATAAAGCTCAGAGAATGGGCCGCGGTGATGACCGTTCGGATTCTCCCGTTGCCCGTTTCCCGTCCGTATGGACCGCAACACGCCAACCCTGCTCGGCACGCGTTCATTTCGCCGAAACCTTCGGACAACTCCAGCGGCATGTAAGGATTCTGACGGACAGATCTATGCTCAAATCTTCCCGACATGCGTTGCGCCGCACGGCGAGTTCTCTTTAGCCTCAGCGGGCAACGGTGCCATGAGAGTCACTCAACGAAGGGAGCGCGACATGGCTGACAGTGGCCAGAGGCGGGCGGACTATGCCAAGGGCTTGGGAGGTGTCTCCTCGCTGGAGTCGGCCCGGGCCGCGGTCGAGAAGATCCAGAACAACGTCGCGGAGATCGCCGCTCGTTCGGGTGTCGGCGGTGACGAGGGCCAGGCCCTGCTGAAGCTGTTCCGCAGCTGGAACGGCGAGGCCCAGAAGGTCGTCGTCCAGATCAGCAAGATGGTGGACGCGCTCCAGGAGAACGTCACGTCGGCCGACCGGTTGGCGAAGGAGAACCAGGACCTCACCGAGGTGCTCAACAGCAAGACCAGCCAAGGCGTCTTCGAAGCACTGCGCTGATCCGCCCCCCACCCGAGAGGAGATGTCATGGCCGACGGCATCATCGATGTGCAGTACTCCACGGTCCGCAACGCGATCGAGGAGCTGAAGCAGCAGACCCAGCAGATCATCACCACCCTCAACAACCTGGAGGACGAGCTCAAGCCGCTCATCACCTCCTGGGAGGGTGACGACCAGGCGATGTACCGCGGTGTCCAGGCCGAGTGGGACCAGGCGACCAAGAACATGGCCCTGCTCCTCGGCGACAGCGGTGAGCTGGTCCAGAGCATCCACGACAACCACTCCCGTGACGAGCGCAGGAGCGCCGACAACTGGGGTGGCGTGCGGGCTCGCTAGCCTTCCCGCCGGGGGCCGCCTCCCGCCGTACGCGGTGGAGGCGGCCCCCGGCTTCCGTAGCTCCGTTCCCGTGACCCCAACCGGGCCCGATCGCAGGAGGACGTCCCATGGCCGGTGAGCACGCCGACGTCAAGCATTTCGACCTCAAGCAGATGGAGAACTTCCGCGACAACGAGGTCCACCCCGTCTACACCAAGGCCAAGAAGCACAAGGAGGAGGGCGAGGGTGAGGGCGAGGACCGCATCCGCCCCCTCAGCGAGCTGGTCGGCGGCTACACCACGCCCGACAACCTCGACCAGACATCGCAGATCCTGCGCCTCGGCCTGATCGGCAGGGAGAAGATGATCTCCGGTCCGACGCTGGTCGAGAGTGTGAAGTCGGTCGCGACCTCCTTGGACAAGCTGCTCGGCGACCAGATGGAACTCTTCAAGGAGCTCAAGGAAGCTCTCACCGACACCATCGAAGAGGCCAACAAGACCAAGAACAAGAACCTGGACGCGATCGACGCCCAGACGCTGCTCCAGACGTTCGAAGAGGTCGACACGCTCACCAGCGGGTCCTCGGGCACAGAAGAGAACTAGCCGACCCCGAGCACGGGGTGGACGGCGAGAGACGAGAGAGGGCACGCGGTGGCCGACCGGTACGACGAATCATCCGTGGGGAACGTCGACAAGTACGAGAACACGGACGCGGCATCGTCCGACAACTGGGCCGACCTCGTCCATCACATCACCGGCTACCCCGTGCCCAAGCGCAGCGAGATCTTCGACACCCTCCGCTCCGACCACGGCGGCAAGCTCTTCCGCATGGACATCAAGGAGCGCAGCCTCAGCCTCCTCGTCAAGGACTCCGGCTTCCTGCAGAACAAGGGCCAGGACTACGACATCTGGTTCTTCGACAGCGGGAAGAAGCGCTCCATCATGCAGGCCCGCATCGTCTTCGAGGGGCGGGTGAAGTCCGGCGACGAGATCATCTTCGCCGGCACCGACTCCACCGACGTCAACAACGTGGACGTCCGCGAGGGCAACGAGTTCACCGACTACAACAAGGACAAGTTCAGCACCATCCCGCTGGCCCGCTACATGAACGGGCCCCGGGCGGCGCTCATGTCCCTGCTGGACGGCGGAAACAGCGCCAACGGCCGCTTCAGCGGTGAGGTCGCCAAGGAAGGCGATGCCGTCGACCTCACTTCCTTCACCAAGGCCGGCCACTCCTTCGACTACGCCGCCCAGTTCTTCAAGTACCACGCCCCGGTGCTGAAGGACTGGGAGGACCGCTTCGGGCGGGACGACGCGAGCTGGAAGGGCGAGGCCGCGGAGGTCTTCCGCAGCCTCATCAAGAAGATCCGCGAGAACTACGACGCCTACGTGGAGACCTTCAACGAGACGGCGGGCAGCGGGGACGCCACCGGCACCGGCAGCACCGTCTACTCCCGCGCACTCTCGCTGGGCCGCTCCCACCTGGAGCAGGCCGCCCGGGACCTGCTCGGCTACTGGCTCGCCTGGGCCCAGTCCGACTACTACGACCCGCACCGGGTGCTCCGCTACGTCCTCGACGACCTCGCCAAGTGGGTGGACACGGAGAACGTGGCCAGGACGAAGATCACGTCCACCACGTACCGCTACACCACCTCGGTCAGCCACAAGCCGGAGGCCGAATTCAAGCAGGTCCACCCCGAGTACGGAGACCTCACCGACATCGCCAACTGGGCCAAGGTCGGCGACAAGGCGGTGGACATCTGGAGCCGGGCCGTGGACGACATGCTCGTCAAGAACGCCCGCATCGTGCAGTCGCGGCTCAACAACCAGTTCCTGGACCTCTCCAAGGACTTCTCCGAGAACGTACCCGAGCCCAAGTCGACCGGCACGGCGAGCGAGGAGTACGAGAAGAAGAAGCTGGAGGAGGAGAAGGAGGAGATCAAGAAGGAGAACGAGGAGAACCGCCGCTACCAGGACGAGCTCCGCGAGGAGCAGCGCAAGCAGCGGGAAGAGGACAAGAAGCTCCAGGAGGAGCTCCGTAAGGAGCAGGAGGAGCAGCGCGAGGAGGACAAGAAGTACCAGGACGAGCTCCGCGAGGAGCAGCGCCTCCAGCGTGAGGAGGACAAGAAGCTCCAGGAGGAGCTCCGTAAGGAGCAGGAGGAGCAGCGCGAGGAGGACAAGAAGTACCAGGACGAGCTGCGCGAGGAGCAGCGGCGGGAGCAGGAGGAGGCCAAGCGCGAGGCCGAGGAGCAGGCCAAGCAGATGGAGGAGAGCCTCGGCAACATCAACGGGCCGGGCGGCGGAGGTGAGAACCTCGGCAACCTCGACGACCTGCTGAACCTCAAGTCGGACATCCCGGTGACCGAGAGCCTCGGCGACCTCGGCGGTATCAACAACCCCGGC
Organism: Streptomyces cyaneofuscatus; assembly: GCF_000718135.1. Lineage (GTDB taxonomy): Bacteria > Actinomycetota > Actinomycetes > Streptomycetales > Streptomycetaceae > Streptomyces > Streptomyces cyaneofuscatus. Next base: position 148,809 of record NZ_JOEM01000019.1, read on the forward strand.
CCCGGCGACTCCAACACGCCCAGCCTCGACGATGTGAACAACGCGGTCACCGAGAAGCTCGGCAACCTCGGCGACGTGAACAACCCGGGCGACGCGACCAACCCCGGCGGCGGCCCGGTGCCGGTGACCTCGAACCTCGGCAACCTCGGCGGGCTCAACGGTGGCCCCGGCTCCACGCGGAACCCCAACGACGCGGCCAACCAGGCGATCTCCGAGAACCTGGGCAGCCTCGGCGACCTCAACAACGGGGCGGGCGGCTCCCTCGACACCCCGACCGGCGGCAAGACCCAGCTCGACGCCTCCGGCCTGAACACGGACTTCCCGGACGGCAGCAGCACCTCCTTCGACAAGGACACCGGGATCCTCACCACCACCCACCCGGACGGCAGCGTCACCACGCAGGATCTGGGCGACGGCGCCCGAGTGACCAACCCGGACGGTTCGGTGACCTCCCTCGGCGACGACGGCAAGCTGACGACGACGTTCCCCGACGGTACGAAGCAGGAGATCGACCCGGCGACCGGCCAGGCAACCTCCACCGCCCCGGACGGCACCGTCACCACGGAGAACCTCGGCAACCTCGGCGGCCTCAACGGCCGGAACAGCATCGGGGACCTGGCGAACCTCGGAGACCTGGGCAACATCAACGCCGACCTGCCGACCGAATCACGCGGAGACCTGGGCGACCTCGGCGACCTCGGCGACCGGCAGACCATCAACGACCTGGGCGACCTCGGGAACCTCAACACCGGCGACACGGGTCTGAAGTCCTCGACCGGCAGTCTCACCGGGCTGGAGAACGGCGACTTCGCCACCACGTTCCCGGACGGCGGCAAGACCGTCTTCGACCCGGACACGGGGCAGCTCACCAGCATCGCTCCGGACGGTTCCAGGACCACCACCGACCTCACCCACGGGGCCGAGGTCACCAACCCGGACGGCTCGGTCTCCTCGCTGGACAACGGCAGGTTCCTCAACTCCTTCCCGGACGGCTCCCAGCACTCCATCGACCCCGACACCGGCATCGCCACCGTCACCGACCCCCAGGGCAGGACCGAGACGGTCACCCTCGACGAGCTCAACTCGCGCGGGAGCGCCAACGACAGGCCGGACTTCCTCGACGACCTGCGGGACCTCGACCGGAACCGCGACCTCGGCAACCTCGGTGACCTCAACGGGAACCGGGACCTGGACGGCCCGAACGGGAACCGGGACCTCGATCTCGACGGACTCAAGGATCTGGCCAACGGCAGCAGCGGCAGTGGCAGCGGTGGCGGCGGTGGCGGCGGTGGGGGAGGCGACGGGACCACCAACCGGGACGTCTCCCTCTCGGAGCTGGGCCTGGGCGCCCAGGTCGGCGCGGGCGGCTCCGGCGGCGGTCTCCCCGGCGCGAACCTCCCGTCCTCGGAGACCCTCGGCCAGGTCTCTCCGCTCTCCGACAGCGCCACGAACAACGCGGCGGTCCCCGGCGGCGGCTCCGGCGGCGGACCGGGAGCCCCCGGCGCCCCGGGCACACCCGGCACCCCCGGTATGCCGATGGGCGGCGGCATGGGCGGCATGGGTGGGGGCGGCGAGAAGGGCAACGGCGAGCGCGTGCGCTCCGTCCTGGTCGACGCGGCGGAGGAGAGCGAGCGCCGCAACCGCCGCCGGCGCAGCCCGTGGAACCGCCAGGAGGACAGCGACACCTTCCTCGCCCCCGCCTCCCGGGTGGCCACCACCGGCGGCAACTCCCCGGCCGAGGACGAGGAGGAGCAGGGGCGCAGGCCCGTCACCTCCGCCGACTACCTGGAGGAGGACGCGGACGTCTGGGGCACCGAGGAGGGCGGCACCCCGGCCGTCATCGGGAGGTGACGTTCGCTCAGACGCCTGTCACCAGGCAGGATGAGCGGGCCGGGCGCCGAGCCCGAACCGACATCCGTACGTACGTGAAGACCGAGGCAGAAGGAGGGGAGCGGGCGTGACCGAACCGCTGGAGAAGCGCCTGGAGAGGGCCATGGCCGAACTGCAGGCGGCCCAGGAGGCGGTGGCGCGTACCGAGCGCGAGCTGCGGTCGGCGTCGTTCGCCGTGCTCTCCTCCGACCGCGCGGTCCGGGCCACCGCGGGCCCGCAGGGTGAGCTGACCGGGATCGAGTTCCTGGAGAACAAGTACCGCGACATGTCCCCGCAGGAGCTGGCCGCCAGCGTGCTGGAGGCGGCGAGCGCGGCCCGGCTGAAGATGAACCGCCATGTGATGAAGGCGATGGCCCCGTTCGCCGAACCCAGCAGCAACGTGCCCGAGCTGAAGGGCTTCGAGCTGGACTGGGAGCGCATCTTCGGCCCCGAGGTGCTGCGCGAGGACGACCAGGACACCGAGCGCGGCCCGGCCACCCCCGCCTGGCGGGACGCGCTCGGCGACGAGGGAGAGGACTGAGCGATGGGACAGCGGTACTACGTCGACCCGGAGCGCATCGAGGCCCTGGCACGGCAGTTGGAGGAGATCGGGACGCTCACCCGGTCCATGACCGAGGAGTTCCTCGACGAGCTGGCGCCCACGGTCAGCTGGCCCGGCACCAACAGCGAGTTCTCCGAGAAGGCCAAGCCGCAGGAGCAGAAGGAGCGGCAGACCACCAAGGACACGATGCTCTCCATCCGGGACGCGCTGGTGGGCATCACCGACGCCACGATCGGCAACGTCCGGATGATGAAGGACACCCGCGACCGCAACCTGGACGAGATCGAGCACGGCAACAGCCGCCTCGAAGCCGACGGATTCGACGGCCCGGGCGGGCATGGCCGGCGCTGACCTCCGCACCGCAGGCCGCTCCCGCACGCGACCGGGAGCGGCCGCTCCGTCCTGCCCGCACGGCCCCCGGGACGGCCGTCGGTGAGCATCCAGGTATCGCCCGAGGTCAACGCCATGATCTTCATCCTCACCGGGGAGAAGCTCATGGACGCCGACGAGGACCTCGCCTTCGAGAGCCGCCGGCCCTACTCCGGCCTCGGGCGCAAACTGGACCGGCTCTCCTCGCTGATCGACAAGTCGATCCACGACATCGGCGAGTCCATGCCGGACGACCTCGCCTCGTCGTACGCCAAGGCGATGGGCATGCTCATCGACGACGGCGGCAAGAACTACCTGCGCGACTTCTCCGACCAGCTCGACAAGATCGCCGAGGGCCGCCGCAAGACCTCCATGGACATCATGGAGTCCAAGTGGCAGGTCATCGCCGAGATCATCCGGCTGCTCATCGAGATCGCCATCTACCTGGCGATGTCCTTCTTCACCGGGGGCGCCTCGGCCAGCCAGATCATGATGGCCAAGCTGCGCAGCCGCTTCTTCATCCTCACCACGCTGAGCCATCTGCTCCAGCGACTGCACCTGGCGCCCTCGCTGACCGAGGCGTTCGCCGAGGCGTTCACCACCTTCGCCGTGCGGCTCGCGATGATGAACTTCGCCCCGGACGGCCGGCGCCCCGACGGCATCGACTGGGGTGACATCGGCAAGGCCGCCGCGTTCGGCGCGGCGGCGGGGTTCTTCACCAGCGTCTTCGAGAAGTTCGCCAAGGACATCGTCAGGAGCTTCGACGGCAACTTCCTCAAGGGGGGCCCGGATCTCAACTTCAAGAACCCTCCCAACCTGCGGGACACGCCGAACGTCGACATCAAGACCAACGGGCCCACCCCCAACCCCAAGCCGGACCCCGACCTGCCCGGCCCCCCGAAGGACCGCCCCGACCCGAACCCGTACGGCAACACCCCCGGCCCCACCCCCTCGCCCGGCCCGGTGCCCGTCACCTTCCGGGACGGTCCGCTCTCCTTCCGCAACAACCCCGAACTGTGGCGCAACAGCCAGATCCTGCGCCTCAACCTCGACCGGCCGGGCGCGCTCACCGCGCACTACGCACTCAAGGGCACGGCGGACTTCATCGCCGCCGGAGCCGGCGAGGTGGTCGCGGAGATCCTGATCAAGGGGGCTTTCGAGGGGGACTGGTCCTCCAGCTGGACCACGTTCGTCGGCGCGGGTGTCAGCAGCCGGGTCGAATCCACCCTCATGAGTGCCGCACTCAACAGCGGCGCCGAACTCCGCCACGCGATCGACAAGCTGCGCAACCAGCCACCGCCGACCGTTTCCGGTGGAAACGGCGACGGAAACGGCAACGGCACGGAGACGGGCGGTTCCGACCGCACCGAGGGCCCCTCGCGCACGGACAGCACCGGTGGCCCCGGCTCCGGCCCTGGTCTCTCCTCGCCGCCGCCGGTCGTTCAACAGACCACGAGCCAGGGTGACTTCACCGGCAGCCAGTCGCCGCCGCCCTATGTGTCGCAGGACCCGCCCCCCTACGTCTCCGCCGACCCGCCCCCGTACACCCCGGGCCCGCTGCCCGTCACCGCGGCGGAGAACGCGCTGTGGCAGCAGGTCCACCAGGGCCCCGCCGAGGTACGGGAGCAGGCGCTGCGGGATCTGGCGGCTCTGCGGGGCTCCCAGCCGCCGGGCAGCGTGGAGATCGGCGTACGCGACGGGGTGCACGACCGGCTCTCGCAGCTGCCCGAGGTGCGGGTGGTGCCCTCCGGCAACAGCCCGGCCGGTCAGGTGGACACCGACGAGGTGCGCCGGGCCCTGGAGGGCTTCGGCACGCCGGTGACGGTGGATGCGCCGATCCTGGGGGAGAGGGCAGGGGAATCGGTCGGCGGCGGCACCGGAATATCCGGTGGCGTGGACACCGGAAAATCACCGGGTACGGAGACCTCCTCCGGCCCCACCGACCAGTCCGGCCAGCGGAACCAGTCCGGCCCGGACGGCCGCACCACGGCCCCTCCCGAGGTGGACACCAGCGGTTCGTACGGCGATGAGCGCGCTCCCGGAGAGTCCGGCGGCGGCCCCGAGACGCGCGGCGGCGAGGGCGACGCCTCGACCACCGCCGAAGGTCCCGGCACCGGTGCGCCCCCGCTGACCGTCGTCGTCTCCGAAGGGCCGCCGCCGGTCGCCGGATCACCGGAGGCGGCGGAGCTGCTGGATGGGGCCGGGGTCGACCGGGCCGTGGTGCTCGGTCCACCGGCCGGTTCCGACGCGACGGGGCAACCGGTGCGCGAGGCGGTCGAGCTGACCCGCGAAGGCCCCGGCGCGCCGGTGGAGGTCCGCCCGCTCACCGGCCCCGGGTCCGCCGCGACGCCCGACGGTGGGGCGGACACGGCGTTCCCGGGCGCGAACGTGCTGCTGCCGGTCGCCGACGCCCTGGGCGTGCCGCCCGTTCTGCCGGCCGCTCCACCGCCCGCCGCCTCGACCACCGGGTCGGCCAACCCGGTCCCCGCGTCGGCGGCCTCGCCGCCGCGTTCCGTCGCGCAGGGCGGCCAGCCCGGCGACGCGGGGGCGGTCGAGCCTCCGCCGGGCGAGCAGGTCCCGCAGGCGCAGGAGACGCCGGCCGCGTCCGCCGGCCCCGAGTCCGGCCCGGCCGACCTCGAGTCCGCGGCCCGCCGCACCGAGTCCGAGCGGTACGACACCGACCTGTCCTCCGTGAAGGTGGTCTCCGGTGAACCGGCCCCCGCCACCGGCGACCTGCCGGGCCCGGAGTCCAAGCCGACGCCGCTCACCACCACCGACTCCGAGACCGCCCCGGACGTCAAACCGCCGGTCACCTCCACAGCCCCCGAGACCGCCCCGGACGTCAAACCGCCGGCCATCCCGACATCCTCGGCCACCCCCACCGACGTGTCCGCCGCCTCCAAGCTGGCCGCGGACGCCCGGCCCTGGACCGAGACGGCCACCGACCTGCACCTGGAGTCGGGCCGAGGCGACGGGAACACCGCCGCCGCACCCTCGGCCGCCTCGCCCCCGCCCGGGCAGATCACGGTGCGGCCCGCGGAGCCCGTACAGGGCCAGCCCCCGCGGTCGCTCCGGGACTTCCTGCCGGAGGACCAGTGGTGGACCTTCTACATCGACCCCAAGAACCACCAGGCCGCGCTCGAAGCCTTCCCGGACGACCCCGGCTCCTACTACGACCACGATCGCTCACCGGGGTTCCAGCAGGGCATGGTGTCGGCGTACACACAGTTCCTCGGCGACCCCGGCACCGTCGGGACGCCCATGGACTCGACCTCGTACCGGACCATGCACGGGCTGGCCACCGGCCACCTCGGCCGGACGATCGGCTGGTCCGGCGGCGGTGCCACGCAGTTCCCGCTGCGCGGTGAGACGCTCGCCGACGACATCTTCGACGAGCGCGTCGGCGATCACCTGCTGGTTTACGACACGACCAGCCGCGACTGGTCCACGCCCCTGCCCAAACCCCGGCCGGTCACCATCCTGACCCGGTTCCTGCACAGCAACCCCTCCCTGGCGACCAATTACGGCAAGAACGCGGCCCCCGGCCTCGTCGACACGCTGTTCCAGCAGCACTACGCCCGGGTGTCCGACCCCGATGCCGACGACACGGCCAAGCTCGCCTCCATCGTCCGCACCATCCGGGCGCTGCACGTCGTCCACCCGTTCCAGGACGGCAACCTCCGGTCCAACGTGCAGATCCTGCTCCCGAAACTCCTCCTTGAGCAGGGTCTGCGCCCGGTCGTGCCGGACAACATGTACAGCCTGTTCCAGGGCGGCCACTCCGTACCGCAGATGGTCGACTCCCTGATCCGCAACGGCGCGCTGGACACCGGGAGGCCGCGCCCGCCGCAGGGGGAGACCGCCACCGACGTGAACCTGGAGTCACGGCGGGACAACGCCATGGACACGGGCGACAACCCGGTTGCTCCCATCGCCACGAGCAGCAGTTCCGACGGCGACACCAGCACGCCGCCGCCCCCCACCGCCGGGCCGTCCGTCACCACGCTCGACCGGAAGAAGGTGTCCTTCAGCGAGCTCCGGCGCCTCGTGCCGCAGACGGCGTTCACTCCGCAGCCCGGCGTCGCCGTGCAGACGGTGACCATCTCGCAGGGCCCGGCCGAGGACGGTACGGGGCAGAGCGCGGGCCGTGAGGCGCTGCTCGGCCAGGACACCTTCCGCGGGGTGCGCACCACCTCGGCCGAGCCTCCGCCTCCAGGAACCTCCGAGGAGGCCCCGCCCGCTCCCCGCACGGTGTTCACCGGCCCGCCGACCGCACTGCCCGGCTCGGGCAGCGAGCGGGGCGCCGACTACTTCGTGGGCCACGGCACGCCCCGTACCGTCACCCTCGGGACGGACAACCCCGCGTACCCCACGGTCAAGGTCAGCGGTGTCCAGCTCGGCGAGGTCCTCAAGTCCTGGGTGCAGGACGGGGACCGGGACCGGCCGCTGGTGCTGTTCTCCTGCGAGACGGGGCAGCAGCCGAAGATCGCGGGACTCCCGGTCGCCCAGCACGTGGCGAACCGGACCGGACGCCCGGTCTACGCGCCGACCACCGAGGCGGGCACCGCCAAGGACCGGGACGGCAACGTCACCGCGGTTCTCGGCGAAGGTCCGGACGGGCCGGGCCGGTGGCGGCTGTTCACCCCGGAGCCCGCCGGAACCGAACTGGACGACCTGGCCCGCGACGCCGGACTGCACACGGGCCCGGACCCGGCCGACGCCTTCGCCCGTGCCCGTACCCTCCAGCAGCTCCGCACCCTGCGCGCGGTCCTCGGCCCGGACGCCGAACAGCAGCCGGGCAACCGGGAGTTGCTGGCTGCGCTCGCCTACGTGGACGGGCTGCGCTGGCGCGATCCGGGCACCGCGGCCCGGTACGGCGACGGCCGGATGACCCCGGACCTGCTGGACCGGATGGTCACCGACTGGCACACCGCCACCAACGGCGGGAACGTCGACCCGGCCACCGGTCCCACCCAGCGGCAGTACACCGCGTTCCTGGAGGCGGCCGCCGGGCTGCGGTCCGGTGCGACCCCCACGACGACGCTCGACCGGCTGTTGCCGCCCCCGCCGCCCGCACCGGCACCGGACACCCTGGTCTCACGGGCCGACGTGCTGGGCCTCTCCTACGCACGGTCCGCGCAGATCGCCTGGTCGCTGTCGGACGCCCCGCTGCCGCTCTCCGAACTGGGCCTCGGCCCCGACGACACCGCCGAGCTGGCCCGCCGCCTGCACCGCCCGGAGCCCGCGGCTCCGCCCACCCCGGCCGTCGACCCGGACGCGCCCGTGTCCGGGGGAACGCCGCCTCCGGTCCCGCCCCCGGTGAACTCCCTCGTCGTCAACGCGTACACGGCCCGGCACACGTACGGCATTCCGGAGAAGAACTTCAACAAGTTCCGTGATGTGGCGCGGGACCGGAATGTGGTCGTGGATGTGCGGCCGACGAATCCT
>NZ_JOEM01000020.1 GCF_000718135.1 Streptomyces cyaneofuscatus
CCACCGACCCGACCCCCACCGCCACCTCCGACCCCACCGCCACTTCCGACCCAGCCCCCGCCGACCCCGGAACCACCGATCCCTCCGCGACCTGAGCCGACGATGTGTGAAGGCCTCGAAAGAGTGACGTGACCGTCCTGTGTTCTCAAGGGCCCGCACGGTGGACGCGTGCGGGACCGGGTTGATATTTCGGGCACCCTTCGAGATCTTTGCCCGAGGGAAACAGTTCGTTCCGACCGGAAGGTGGTGCGACTCGCCACAGGCGGGTCCCCGCTCATGGGTTCACCCAAGACAGAGACCGGCACGTCCACGAAGGAGCGGTTCGACCCGGCCGAGTGGGGCCGGCCGCCGTACGCCGTGCTCGTCGTCGACCGGGCCGGAACGGCCGTACGCACCGAGGGGGAGACGACCCTCCTCCCGGGCGTGGAGCAGGGCGTTCCGCTGCCGGAGGGCCTCTCCTGGCTGGCCGGGGCCACCGCCGCGGTGGCCGACGACGCAGTCCACCAGGGCGGCTCGCCGCGGCCCGCCGTCGATGGGGAGTTCGCGGGGCGCCGCTTCGAGGCCCACCCGACCCGGCGTGCGGACGGCGAGGTCGTGTGGTGGCTGGTCGACCACACGGCCCGGTACGCCGCCGAGGAGGCCCTGACCGCCGAGCGCGAGCGCACCAGGTTCCTCGCCGAGGCGTCCAACGTCCTGCTGTCCTCGCTGAACTCCGAGCGGTGCATGGCGGCCACCGCCAGGCTGGCCGCCGGATTCCTGGCCGACGCGGCCGTCGTGGTGGCCCCGGCGGCGGGCCGGCGGCTGCCCGTGACCCGTGCCGTACAGGGCCAGGACGTCACGCAGGACATGATCGTGGCCGACCCCTCCGACGTACCGGGTCTCGCCGAGGCGCTGAGGGGCTTCCCGCCCGTCCCGTCGCGGTGGATCGACCCGACGTCGCTGCCCGAGTGGCTGGTGCCCGACGGCTTCGACACGCCGGTCGGTTCGGTCGTCGTCACCCCGCTGCCGGGGCACGGTGTCCCGGCCGGGGCGCTGATCCTGCTCCGCGCGGACACCCGCAGCGGGTTCAGCGAGACCGAGGAGACGTTCGCCCGGCTCTTCGCGGCCCGCGCCGGAGCCGCCCTGTCCGCGGCCCGCCTCTACGCGGAACAGCACAGCATCACCCGGACCCTGATGCGCGATCTGCTGCCGCCCCGTCTCCACCGGGTGCACGGGGTGGAGTTCGCCGGCGGCTACCGGCCCTCCAGCTCCCACGAGAGGGTCGGCGGCGACTTCTACGACGTCCACCCCGGCCCCACGGCGTCCGACCCGTCCCTGGTGGTGCTCGGGGACGTCTGCGGCAAGGGGCTGGACGCCGCGGTCCTCACCGGCAAGATCCGCAACACCCTCCAGGCCCTCATGCCGATGGCCGACGACCACGAGCGGGTGCTGCAACTCCTCAACGGGGCCCTGCTGAACGCCGACAACACCCGGTTCGCGACCCTGATCCTGGCGTCCGTCCTGCGCACGGAGAACCAGGTGCACCTGCGGCTCACCTCGGCCGGCCACCCCGCGCCCCTCGTGGTGCGCGACGACGGCCGGGTGGAGGAGGTCGCCACCCGGGGCAGCCTGGTCGGGGCCCTGGACCAGGTGTCGGCCCGCACCGTCGAGACCTCCCTGCTCCCCGGCGACACGTGCCTGCTCTACACGGACGGGATCACCGAGGCGCGCGGCGGCCCGCTCGGCGGTGAGCTCTTCGGCGAGGAGCGGCTGAAGCGGGCCCTGGCCGAGTGCGGCGGCATGCCCGGCGACGCGGTGGTGGAGCACATCCGGATGCTCACCGCGCAGTGGCTCGGCGACGGCGGCCACGACGATCTGGCGGTCGTCGCCATCACCGCACCGCGGACCACCCATCTGAGTGCGGTGGACGGGCACACACGGGGCAGGTACACCGCATGACCACCACTGTCGAAGCTCCCGGTCTCGACACACTGCGCAGCGACCTGTGGACCGCGGTGACCGGCCGGGACGAGTACCGCGCCGCCGACATCGTGCTGCGGGCCCTGGACGCCGGGACACCCGCCGAGTCGGTCCTCCTCGACGTCATCGCCCCTGTCCAGGCCCGGGTCGGCCACGCCTGGCAGGCCGGCCGGCTGACCGTCGCCCAGGAGCACGCCGCGACCGCGATCGCCGAGCGGGTGATCGCCGCGCTCGCCCACCATCCGGCCCACCGGCCCGCCCCCTACGGCGGCCGGATCACCGTCGCCTGCGTGGACCAGGAATGGCACGCCCTGCCGGCCCGGCTGCTCGCCGAGGTCCTCACCCTGCGGGGCTGGCGGGTCGACTTCCTCGGCGCACAGGTGCCCACCCCGCACCTGGTGACCCATCTGCACAACACCGGCGCGGACGCGGTGGCCCTCTCCTCGTCCATCGCCACGCGGCTGCCCACGGCCCACACCGCGATCACCGCGTGCCAGGCCGTGGGCGTGCCCGTGCTGGCGGGCGGTGCCGCGTTCGGCCCGGACGGCCGGTACGCCCGGCTGCTCGGCGCCGACGCCTGGGCCCCCGACGCGCGCGCCGCGGCCCGGCGGCTGGCCGACGGCATCCCGCCCCCCGACCTGGCGGTGGGCCGGCCGGTCGAGGAGGGCCTGGCGCACCTCACCGACCAGGAGTACACCCTCGTCGTACGGGCCAGGGCCCGGCTCGTCCGGGTCGTGCTGGCGGACCTGGAGCGGAACTACCCCGCGATGGCCGCCTACTCCGCCCCGCAGCGGGAGCGCACGGCCGAGGACATCGCCCACATCGTGGAGTTCCTCGGCGTCGCCCTCTACACCGACAGCGACGCCCTCTTCACCGACTTCATCCGGTGGACCGCCGCCGTCCTGACCGCCCGCAAGGTCCCCGCCGCGTCCCTGCGCCCCGCGCTGGACGCCCTGGGAGCCGAGCTCAAGGACTTCCCGCGGGCCACCCGCATGCTCGACCGTGCCCGCCTCCACCTCGACGAGGCCGTGCCCACCACCGACCAGCCCCCCGGAGCTTCCGCATGACCGCCCTGCCCAGCCCCCTCCTCACCGTCACCGCCGAGGAGGGCCGGGGCTGGGTCCGGCTGCGCCTCACCGGCGACCTGGACTACGACACCAGCCACGAGCTGGTGGTGCGGGCGGGGGACTGGCTGGCCGTCCGGCCGGACCTGCGCGACCTCCGGCTGGGCTGCGCGGAGCTGAGGCTGTGCGACTCCATGGGCGTCTCCGCCCTGCTCCAGATCCACCGCGACGCGGCGGCCCAGGGCGCGCGCCTGCACGTGGAGGACGCGCCACCGTTCCTGGACCGGATCATGCGGATCACCGGAATCGACCACCTCTTCGCCCGCCAGGAGGAGCGCCGGCCCGCCCGGGGCGCCGGTGAGGCGGCACTGCCCCCCGACCAGCGCCCGTCGCCCTCGTCCTGAGCCGTCACGCCACCGGTCGGCGCGAAGCCGTTCCGCCACTCACCGGCAGGCGCGACGGCTCAGAACAGCGACACCACGGCGACGATGCGTTTGCCGTCCTCGTGCGAGGTGACGGACAGCTGCCGGGTGAGCCGGTGCACCAGCGACCAGCCGTAACCGCCCTCGCCGACCGACCCGGGCGGCGGGTCCTGGAGCACGGGATGCCGGGGGTCCGCGTCGTCGACGACCAGGCGGAGCCCGCCGTCGGTGATCCGGGCCGAGAAGCCGGTGAGGCCCCCGCCGTGCCGCAGTGCGTTGGTCACGATCTCCGAGGTGACCAGCAGGGCGTCCGCCACGACCACGTTCGAGAGAATCTCGTCCGACAGCTCGTCGAACTCCGCCGCCAGCAGCCGGGTCACGACATCGCGCGCCTCGCCCGCGGTCCGCGGCAGGTCCGCGGACGGGCCGCCGTCCGCGTGACGTACGGGAGGAGTGCTGTACACGCCCGTACCTCCTTCCGTGCCGTCGATCTTTTTCCACTGCGGTGGAAACCACCGCATTCCCTCTGCCGCCACCTCCATACCTGGCTCACCCCGATGGCTCACCCGGCCGCCCGCCGTCAGGCCTGCTCCGGATGGTCGCCCGGCCCGTGGGCCCGGGTGGCCAGCGGGGTGGGGGAGAGGTCCGACCGCTCCTCACCCGGTTCCAGCAGGGTGTCCGCGGGGCCGATGATCAGCGGGTCCGGGGTGCCGACCGCCTTGTCGTCCTTGCTGTCGTAGTCGAACCGCCACAGCAGACTGCGCATCGCCTCCAGGCGGCCGCGCTTCTTGTCGTTGCTCTTCACCACGGTCCACGGCGCGTGTTCGGTGTCGGTGGCCCGGAACATGTCGACCTTCGCCGCCGTGTAGTCGTCCCAGAGGTCGAGCGAGGCCAGGTCGGTGGGTGACAGTTTCCACTGGCGTACCGGGTCGACCTGCCGGATCGCGAACCGGGTGCGCTGTTCGTTGCGGGAGACCGAGAACCAGAACTTCACCAGCAGGACGCCGTCGTCGACGAGCATCCGCTCGAACTGCGGCGCCTGCTTCAGGAAATGCGCGTGCTGCTCCGGTGTGCAGAACTCCATCACCCGCTCCACCCCGGCCCGGTTGTACCAGGAGCGGTCGAAGAAGACGATCTCCCCGGCGGTCGGCAGGTGGGACACGTACCGCTGGAAGTACCACTGCCCGCTCTCGCGTTCGGTCGGCTTCTCCAGGGCGACCACGCGCGCGCCACGCGGGTTGAGACGCTCCGTGAACCGCTGGATCGTCCCGCCCTTGCCCGCGGCGTCGCGGCCCTCGCACAGGACCACCAGCCGCTGCCCGCTCTCCCGGACCCAGCGCTGGAGTTTCAGCAGCTCGATCTGGAGGATGCGCTTCTCCTTCTCGTACTCCCTGCGCCGCATCCGCCGTTCGTACGGGTAGTTCTCCCGCCAGGTCTCCAGCGGGCGGCCGTGCTCGTCCAGCAGCACCGGCTGTTCGGGCCGCCGTCCATCGACGGTCAGCCCCTTGAGCAGCTCCGCCGGGTCGGTCTCCGGGCCATCGGCCATCTTTCGTTCCCCGTTCTCCTCGGTACGCCCCCGCCCGCAGCCGGGTTCCCCCGTCGCCGCCGCTCATGTACGCGGAAGCCCCCCGGCCGGATCAGCCGCCCGCGAACACCTCGGCCAGGTCGTAGGAGACGACCTCCTCCAGCTGCGCGTAGGTGCAGCCGGCCGGGGCCCGGTCCGGGCGCCACCGCCGGAACTGCGTCGTATGGCGGAACCGGTCGCCCTCCATGTGGTCGTACGCCACCTCGCAGACCCGCTCCGGCCGCAGCGGCACCCACGACTGGTCCTTCTTCCCCGACCAGCGGTTCTGCGTCCCCGGCAGCCGTGAGGCCTCGTGCGCCGCGGCCTCCGCCCACGCCCCCCACGGGTGGTCGGGGAAGTCCGTGCGCAGCGGGGCCAGTTCCTCGGCGAGTTCGGCGCGCCGCTTCATCGGGAAGGCCGCGCAGACGCCGACGTGCTGGAGCACGCCCCCGGTGTCGTACAGGCCGAGCAGGAGCGAGCCGACGACGGGGCCGCTCTTGTGCTCGCGGTACCCGGCCACCACGACGTCGGCGGTCCGCTCGTGCTTGATCTTGTACATCACCCGGGTGTCGGGCCGGTACGGCAGGTCCAGCGGCTTGGCCACGATCCCGTCGAGCCCCGCGCCCTCGTACCGGTCGAACCAATCGCGGGCCAGCTCGATGTCCGTGGTGGACGGAGCGAGGAGTACGGGCGCGGAGGCGCCGGAGAGGGCGGCCGTCAGGACGGCCCGGCGGTCCACCTGCGGGGTACTCAACAGGGAGGTGTCGTCGACCGCGAGGATGTCGAAGGCGATCAGACTGGCCGGGGTCCTCTCGGCGAGCATCCGCACCCGGGAGTCCGCCGGATGGATGCGCTCGCTGAGCCGGTCGAAGTCGAGCCGCCCCTCGTGCGCGATGACCAGCTCCCCGTCGATGACGCAGCGCGGCGGCAGGTTCTCCCGTACGGCGTCGGCCATCTCGGGGAAATAGCGGGTCAGGGACTTGCCCGTACGGCTGCCGATCTCCACCTCGTCACCGTCCCGGTAGACGATGGCCCGGAAGCCGTCCCACTTCGCCTCGTAGCTCATGCCCGGCGGGATCTTGGACACCGACTTGGCGAGCATCGGCTTCACGGGTGGCATCACCGGCAGGTCCATGGCCCGATTCTGGACCGGTCCTCTGACCGTGTCTCCCGATATGCGGCATACGTGCGACCGGCCTACGGTGACCGTCATGGGAGCTGCGGTGGAGCTGGACGCGGGCGGACGAGCGGTGAGGCTGTCCAACCCCGACAAGGTGTACTTCCCGGCGAAGGGCTACACCAAGAGGGATGTGGCGGAGTATTTCCTCGCTGTGGGGCCCGGGATCACCCGTGCGCTCAACCACCGGCCCACCACGCTCCAGCGCTTCGTGGACGGGGTGGAGGGCGACTTCTTCTACCAGAAGCGCGCCCCGAAGAACCTCCCCGAGTGGATCCCCACCGCCCGGATCGCCTTCCCCAGCGGCCGTCCCGCCGACGAGCTCTGCCCCACCGAGCTCGCCGCCGTGATCTGGGCCGCCAACCTCGGCACCCTCACCTTCCACCCCTGGCCGGTCCGGGCCGGGGACACCGACCACCCGGACGAACTCCGTATCGACCTGGACCCGCAGCCCGGCACCGACTACGCCGACGCGGTCACTGCCGCCCACGAGCTGCGCTCCGTCCTGGAGGACCACGGCGTACGCGGCTGGCCCAAGACCTCCGGCGGGCGAGGAATGCACGTCTTCGTCCCCATCGAGCCCGCCTGGACCTTCACCGAGGTCCGGCGCGCCGCCATCGCCGCCGGGCGCGAGCTGGAGCGGCGGATGCCGGAGCGGGTGACGACGGCGTGGTGGAAGGAGGAGCGCGGCGAGCGCATCTTCGTCGACTTCAACCAGACAGCCCGCGACCGCACGATCGCCTCCGCCTACTCCGTACGCCCCTTCCCGCACGCCCCGGTCTCCGCACCGCTGCGCTGGGAGGAGATCGACGACGCCGAACCGCGCGACTTCGACATCGTCACGCTCCCGGTGCGGTACGCCGAGGTCGGTGACGTCCACGCGGACATGGACCAGGAGGCGTTCCGGCTGGACGGGCTGCTGGAGCTGGCGGACCGGGACGAGAAGGAGCGCGGGCTGGGCGACATGCCGTACCCGCCGGAGTACCCGAAGATGCCCGGCGAACCGAAGCGGGTCCAGCCCAGCCGCGCCCGGCACGACGACGACGGCGAGATGGCGTGAGCGGGAGCGGCGAGGCGGGCGGCGGCACCGGGGAGAGCGGGAGCGGCCAGGGCGGGAGCAGCCAGCGGCACGGCGCCCACGGCCGCCCCCTCACCCTCCGCGAGCGCTGGGAGGCGTACAAGAACAGCCCGTTCCTCCCCGCGACCGTCCTCGTCCTGATCGTCGCCGCCGCGGCCGGTCTCTTCGCCGGCTCCTACACCTACGCGATGGCCAACCCCACCCCGCACCGGATCCCGGCGGCCCTGGTCACCCAGCCGGAGGTGGAGCGCGGCGAGGCGTTCGTCACCGGGATGGAGAAGGCGCTCGACGCCTCCCTCGAACTGCGTGAGTACCCGGACGTCGCCGACGCCCGCCGCGCCCTGGACGAGCAGAAGGTCTTCGCGATCGTGCGCGCCTCCGACGACGGGGTGGCGCTGGACGTGGCCGGGGCGTCCGGCGCCTCCGTGGCCGAGCTGCTCGGCAAGGCGGGGATCGAGGTCGGCGACGCCACCGGGGTCGAGGTCACCGTCCGGGACGTCAAGCCGCTCCAGCGGGGCGATCCGCGCGGACTCGCGCTCTTCTACATCTCGCTGGCCGCCGTCATCATGGGCTTCCTCGGCGCGATCCAGTTGAGCGTCCACGCCCATGGCCTCAACCCGGCGGAACGCATCGCGTTCACCGCCGCGTACGCCCTGCTCGGGGGGTTCGCCATCGCCGCGGCCGTGGACTGGTGGCTCGGGGCGGTCGACCTGCCGTTCGTCCAGTCCTGGCTGATCCTGGCGTTCACGATGTTCACCTCGGGCATGGTCTTCACCATGTTCAACACCCTGATGGGCCGCTGGGCGATGATCCCGACCTGGGGCGTCATGGTGCTGCTGGGCAACCCGTCCTCCGGCGGCGCGGTCTCCTGGCCGCTGCTGCCCTCGGCCCTCGGCCACATCGGCCGCTGGCTGCCGCCGGGCGCCTCCGTCAACGCCCAGCACACCGCCGTCTACTACCAGGGCCACCAGTTCCTCTTCCCGTACCTGGTCCTGGCCGCCTGGGCGCTGGTCTCCTGCACGGTGTTCTGGGTGTGGCGCCACCGGCACCCAGGAGGCCGCGCCCGCACGCCTGAGCATGCGGCCACGGCCTCCTGAGACCTTTCCGTAGGGCTTACAGCTTCCCGTACGGCTTACAGCTCCTTGATCCGGATGTCGCGGTACGAGATGACGTCCGTGACCCCGTGGACCTGGAGCCCGATGTAACCGGAGGCGAACCGCCGGCCGTCGGTGCCCGGGTCGTCGCCGCGCGGCGGCTCGAAGAGCTGGCCGCCGGTGTTGTCGAACTCGTTGATCAGGACACCGTTGCGGTAGATCTCGTAGTGCTGGTCGACCACCTTGATCTCGTAGTCGTTCCAGGTGCCCTTGGGCGTGACCCCGGCGCCGCCGAGACCCACCCGGTCGAACCCGTAGACCGAACCGGTCTTGTACATGTCGCCGTCCGGCCGGTCGTTGACCTGGATCTCATGGCCGTACTTGATGGCGACCCACTCCGGACGGGACTCCTCCGGGTGGTCGTGGACCTTCGGGAAGCGGACGAAGACCCCGCCGTTGGCGTTGCCGGAGCCCGGGGCGTCGTCGCGCCACTGGAGCTTCAGCGAGAAGTCACCGTACGCACGGGTCGGGAACCAGAGCATGCCCATGCCGCCCACCGTGGTGGAGCTGGTGATCGAGCCCTCCTCCTCGTTCAGCCCGAACGCGCCGCCGCCCACGTGCTGCCACTTGGCGAGCGAGGCGGCCGTGCCGTCGAAGAGCTTGGTGTACCCCTCGGACTGGCCCGGCTTGCCGATGCCCGACTGCTTGGCGGCCTGGTTGATCGCCTTGCGCTCGCGCTGGTCGATGACGCCGTCGGTCTTCAGCTTGTCGAGGACCGTGGTCACGTGCTTGAGGAACAGCGCGTGCGAGGACCAGTCCTTCTCGTCCTCGATCAGCTCGTTGATCGTGCAGCGGTTACGGGTGATCCGGTTCGGGACGCCCGTGTCGACCGTGCCGACGAAGACGGTGTGCCGTTCGTCGAACTCCGCGCAGTTCGGCGCAGGGACCCCGCCGCCCTGGGCGATGGTGAACGACACCCTCTTCGCCTCGGAGGTGTTGCCCGCCTTGTCCGTCGCCCGGTGCGCCACCGTGTGGTGGCCGACCCGGTCGACGATCACGGGGGCGGTGTACGCGAGGTAGGGGCCGCCGTCCAGGCTGTACTCCACCTTGTCCACGCCCGAGTCGTCGTCGGTCGCGGTGACGGTGGCCTTGGCGCTGGTGATGAACGCGCCGTCGGAGTTCTTGCTCCCCTCCAGCTTCACCGAGGTCTCCGGAGCCGTCTTGTCCTGCGACGGCGGCTCGACGACGGTGAAGGTGACGGTCTTCTCGGCCGCGGCGTTCCCCGACCGGTCGGTGGCCCGGTAGCGGACGGTGTGCTCGCCCACCTCGTGGACCATCACCGGTGCGGTGTACGGCTTCCACTCACCGGCCGCGCCGAGCGCGTACTCGATGGTGTTGACGCCGGACCCGGTGTCGGACGCGGTCACGGTGACCGTGGCCATGCCCAGGTACGCGCCATCGGGGTCCTGTTCACCCGAGACGGTCGCCGAGGTCTCCGGCGGCGTCTCGTCGTCGGTGGGCGGCGCGGCGACCGCGAAGTCGACGGATTTCTCCGCCGCCGCGTTGCCCGCCTTGTCGGTGGCCCGGTAGCGGACCGTGTGGTCCCCGACCTCGTTCACCACGACGGGCGCGGTGTACGGCTGCCACGCACCGTCCGCGCCGAGCGCGTACTCGACGGTGTCGACGCCGGAGCCCTCGTCGGTCGCCTCGACGGTGACCGTGGCCTGGCCGATGTACGCGCCGTCGCCGTTCTGGTCGCCGTCGACCTTCGCCGAGGTGGCCGGGGCCTCGGTGTCCTCCTCGCCGCCGCCCTCGGTGACGGTCAGGATGCCCTGCATCTGGCCGTGGCCGGGGATCGTGCAGTGGTAGAAGTACCGGCCGGGCGAGAGCGTGACCTCCACGCTGTGCTTGCCGCCCTCGGAGTCACCCGGGTTGGCCAGGATGTTCAGCTGGACGTCGTTGTTGAACTCCGGGTCCGACACGCTGAACGTCAGCGTGTGCGGCATGCTCGTGGTGTTGCCGGTCGCCGTGCTGTTCTCGAAGACGATGGTCGCCTTGCCGGCCACCGCCGTCTGGGGAGCGGTGAGGTAGCGGTCGATCGGGTCGCCCGCGGTCCAGGTCAGCACCTGGTCGGCGGCCTTCGCCCCGGGGCCGTCGCCGCCCTTGCCGTACGCGGCCGTCGAGGTCAGCCCGAGGACCATCAGCAGGGAGGCCATCAGGGCGACCCAGAAGCTGGGCGGCCGATGCCGCCGCCGGGCGAGGTACGCGGGGTGTCTCACTGCGCTGCCGCCTTTCCAACCAGGTCCTTGGCGGCCGGAGTCGCCGCGCCGCCCTTGTAGGTCACGCGCCACAGCGCGGACTTGGAGTCGGAGGTGAAGAAGCCGCGCCCGTAGTCCAGGACGTACAGCGAGCCGTCCGGGGCGAACTTCCAGTCCATGAGGTTGCGGATACCGTCCGCGCCGACCGGGATGATCTTCTTCAACGACTCGGCGTGCGTGGGCAGTCCGCCCTTCCCGACCGTCTTCGGGTCGGTGATCACCGCGTGGCGCGGCTGCGTGTCGTCGTAGAAGTCACCGACGAACCACTTGCCGTCCCAGTAGGCCGGCCACTTGGCGGTCGAGTCGCTCTGCGCGTCGTAGCGGTAGACCGGGCCGTTCATGGTCGCCTGGCCACCGCCCTTGAGCCAGGGCAGCAACTCCTTCTGCTCCTCGGCCTTGTAGCTCGGCACGCCGTTGGCGTCGCGCGGGTAGTCGACCCCGCCTCCCTGCGGTGAGTACCAGATGGTGTTCGGCGTCACCGGCGGCAGCTTGACCAGGCCGTCGTTGTTCGGCGACTCGTTCTTCGGGGCGTTGCAGTCGTACCAGCCCAGCGGCTTGCTCGGGTCGGGCAGATTGCGGTCCCGGTAGGGCTGGTTGTTGCCCATGCAGAACGGCCAGCCGTGGTTGCCCGCCTTGGTGATCGCGGCGAACGTGTCGTACTTCGCCGGGCCCCAGGTGGTGGAGGCCGAGCCCGCGTCGGGGCCGACCCAGCCGGCGTACAGCGTGTCGGTGGAGGTGTCGACGGAGATCCGGGCCGGGTTGCGTACGCCCATCACATAGATCTCGCCCCGGGTCTTCCCGCCGCCCTCGTCCGGTTCCTTGCCGGTGAAGAGGTTGCCGGACGGGAGGGTGTACGTACCGTCGTCCTCGGGGTGGATCCGCAGGATCTTGCCGTTGAGGTTGTTGGTGTTGCCCGAGGTGCGCCGGGCGTCGGCGAAGGAGACGCCCTTGTAGTTCGGCTCCGGGTTGTTTCCGGAGTAACCGCTGCTGAAACCGGAGGAGTTGTTGTCGCCGGTCGCGATGTACAGGTTGTCCTTCGAGTCCCACGCCATCCCGCCGCCCGCGTGGCAGCAGCTGTGGATCTGCACCGGCCAGCCGAGCAGGACCTTCTCCGAGGCCAGGTCCAGCTTGCCGGTGGCCGAGTCGTAGGTGAAGCGGGAGACCTGACGGGTCGCCATGCGCTTGTCGCGGTCGATCTTCGCGTGCGGGGTGTAGTGGAGATAGACCCAGCCGTTGGAGGCGAAGTCCGGGTCCAGCTCGATGCCGAGCAGCCCCTCCTCCACCTTCACCAGCTCGTCGCCGCCGCCCTTGTTGCCGAAGACGTCCAGCGCACCGGCGAGGGTGACCTTCTTGGTCTTCGGGTCGTAGACGTGGATCTCGCCCTTGCCCTTGCCGATGTTCGGGTTGTTCCAGTCGGTGACGACCGGGACACCGCTCGCGGCGCCGCCGCGCCCGATGTAGAAGACCTTGCCGTCCGGAGCGGTGACGAGCCCGTGCGGCTCGCCGATCTGGTCGTTCTGGCCCGGCTGGTTGGGCTGGGTCAGGCGCTCGGCCGTGTAGTTGGAGGTGATGGTCGCCTTGCAGTCGGCCTGCGAGGTCCGGTTCGTCCAGGCGAGGGCGCCGCGCAAGTGGTCGCGGAAGTCGGTCTCGGCGAAGCTGTCCGCCGTACCGCCCATCGCCGTGTAGAAGGAGCGGCCGCCGTCGTAGTCGCGGCACCAGGAGACCGGGTGGTCCCAGCCGTTGGCGCCCGTACCCGGCTTGTACGTCAACTCCCGTACGCGGGCCACGGTGTGGACCTCACCGGACGGGTTCTGCGCCCAGTTCAGCCACTTGTCGGGGCGCTTCCACTCCAGCGGCAGGCTCTTGGTGGCCGGGTGGACCCGGTCGCCGATCTCGACAGTGGCCCGCTGCACGGAAGTTGGGCTGCCGGCCGCAGGTCGGGCGCCCACCAGGCCGGTGAACCAATCCGAGTACGGCTCGGTGCGCGCCGCGTCATGGATGCCGAGGAAGCCGCCGCCCGCCTCCATGTAGGCCTCCAGGCCCGCCTCCTGCTCCGGGTCCAGGACGTCGCCGCCGCCGGTCAGGAAGACCACCGCGTGGAAGGAGCCGAGCCGCTTGCCGTTGGTGAAGACGTTCGGGTTGGCGGTGGCCACGGTGGTGAACCGCCCGGCCTCCGGGCCGCTCTGCCCGATCTTCTCGATCGCCGCGATCCCGGCGTCCGTGTACGGCGCCTCGTCGCCCGCCGACGCATGGAAGACCAGCACCTTCACCTGGTTCGCGGCGCCCGGCGGGGACGGCAGGGACAACGTTGTCGCCATCTTCTCGACCAGGTCCCGGTCCGGCGACGTACCCGCGTTGGCCGGACCGCCCGCGCTCAGCAAGGACACGGTCAGTGCGCCGGCCGCCACGGCCGCCGCGAGGCCGCGTCGGTGTCGTGATCTGGACCGGTGATGCGATGCGCCTTGCATGTGGGTCACCCAACCCTTCTCTGGTCACTGGAGCGTTGACTGCGACAGCGCACGAAGCTAGACCTCTTTTCGTGGCCCGCCAATAGCTATGGCAGCAATCGCACAAACTTTGTCCTGAGTGTGGATAAACGCTCGGCTCCCGGTTACGGTGTGGCCCGTTCCGGTAGCTCCGGGGCCCTCCGTCTCCGCCAGTTTCCTTAGCCCAGTAGGGAGTTCGACATGGACCGAAGGACCTTCAGCCGGCGGATGCTGGTCGGCGGCGCGGCCGCGGCAGCGACCGGCGTGACATCGTTGTCGCTCGGCGCGGTGGAGGCAAGCTCCGCCGAGAACCCGCCGCGCACGGCCCCGGACGGGGGAGTGGTGCGCCGGATCAAGATGTACGCCGAGAAGCTGCCGAACGGCGAGCTGGGCTACGGCTTCGAGAAGGGCAAGGCGTCGATCCCCGGCCCGCTCATCGAACTGAACGAGGGCGACACCCTGCACATCGACTTCGAGAACCTGACCGACGTCGACGCCAGCCTCCACGTTCACGGCGTCGACTACGACATCGCCAACGACGGCACCCGGATGAACAAGAGCCACGTGGAGCCCGGCGGCACCCGTACGTACACCTGGCGCACGCACAAGCCGGGCCGCCGGAAGGACGGAACATACGAGCCGGGCAGCGCGGGCTACTGGCACTACCACGACCACGTCGTCGGTACGGACCATGGCACCGGCGGTATCCGCAAGGGGCTGTACGGGCCGCTCGTGGTGCGCAGGAAGGGCGACCTGCTGCCCGACCAGACGTGCACGGTCGTCTTCAACGACATGATGATCAACAACAAGACCGCTCACAACAGCGTCAACTTCGAGGCAACGGTGGGCGACCGGCTCGAATTCGTGATGATCACCCACGGCGAGTACTACCACACCTTCCACATCCACGGTCACCGCTGGGCCGACAACCGGACCGGGATACTGACCGGCCCCGACGACCCCAGCCGGGTCATCGACAACAAGATCTGCGGGCCCGCCGACTCCTTCGGCCTCCAGATCATCGCGGGCGAACGCGTGGGCGCCGGCGCCTGGATGTACCACTGCCACGTACAGAGCCACTCCGACATGGGGATGGCCGGGCTGCTGCTGATCAAGAAGCCGGACGGCACGATCCCGGGCTACGAACCCCACCATGTGGCAGGCGGAGCCGAGAAGAAGAAGGCCGCCGAGGGCAAGGGAGAGGACAAGGGCGCGGCGGAGCACCAGCACTGACCACCCGTCAGTCGGGCGGGTGGGCGAGCCGCTGCTGCTCCTCCTCGACGATCCGCCGGGCCAGCTCACCGTCGGACACGTCGACGGCGTCCGGCGCGGCCTCCGCGAGGTCACTGCGCCGGGCGTACGCGTCGAAGAGCCGGTCCTTGCGGGCCAGCAGCTCCACCATGCGCTGGTCGACGCTGTCCGCCGCCAGCAGCCGGTGCACCTGGACCGTGCGCACCTGCCCCATCCGGTGGGCGCGGGCGACGGCCTGGTGCTCCAGCGTCGGCTTGATCTGCGGCTCGCACAGGATCACCACCGACGCGGCCTGCATGTTCAGCCCGGTGCCCCCGGCCTGGATCTGGCTCAGCAGCACCGCGTGCCCGTCCCCGGCGGAGAAGGCGTCGACCAGCTCCTGGCGCCGGGCGGCCGGCAGGCTCCCCGAGATCGGTCCGTACGCTTCCGGCCCCAACGCTTCGCCGACCGCGGCCAGCACCTCGCGGAAGTAGGAGAACACCACCACCTTCAGCCCGTTGTCCCGTGCCTCGTCCACCAGTTCGCGCAGCCGCTCCAGCTTGGCGGAGGCGGCGGGCACGGCGTACGCGGCCCGGCGCATCCGCATGAACTGCCCGGACGCCACCGCCTCCCGGTACGCCTCCAGATCCCCGGCGCTGAACTCCTCCCACTCGTCCACGTGCACGAGCGCCGGGAGTTCGGCGAGGACGTCCACCTGGTTGCGGCGCAGGTAGGCGGGGGCGACCGCCCGGCGGAAGGCCTGCGAGCCGGCGGCGCCGTGCGTGGACGACACCACATCGGCGAGATCCGGGCGGAGTTGGCGTACCAGACTCCGGAACTCCTCCACCCGGTTCTCCATCGGCGTACCCGTGAGGAACAGGACGTGCTCCGCCCGCTCCGCCCACCCGGCGACCGCCTGAGCCCGCCGGGTGGCAGGGTTCTTGACGAAGTGGGCCTCGTCCACGACGAGCATCGACAGGGCGGTGCCGTCCTCGGGGAGGGTGCGCAGCGCGTCGAACGTGGTGAGCGCGACCCCGCCGCCCGCCCCCCACTCCGCGTACGCCGCCAGGCGCTCCGCCCCGTGCACCGGCAGCGCGCGCAGGGTGGACCGGGCCCGGACCTCCCGGCTCCAGTTGATCAGCACGCTGGCCGGGCACACCACCAGGAAGTGGCTCTCGCCCCGCGCCGCGAGATGGGCGAGGGCGGCGATGGCCTGCACGGTCTTGCCGAGCCCCATCTCGTCCCCTATGACCACCCGCTTCTGCGCCAGGGCGAAGCGCGCCCCGAACGACTGGTAGCCGCGCAGGGAGACCCGCAGCCGCGAGTCGTCGAGCCGGAGCGCCCGCACCCGGTCCGCGATCCCGGCGGGCAGGAACCCCTCGGCGGCGTCCCGGTCCGGGCCGCTGCCCGACAGCTCGGCAAGGAGGCTGTAGTACTCGGCGGACCGCAGCTCGAAGTCCACCCACGCCCCGGGTGCCGACTCCGGCGCCCGCAGCAGGTCGACCGAGACCTGGCCGAACAGCATCGGCAGCTCTTGCTCCGCCGCCTCCGTGAGCGCCGCACCGAGGGCGGCCACCGCGTCCAGTGCCCGGGTCCGCGCCTCCCTGCCGGTGAACAGCATCCGCAGCCGGCGCCCGGCCGGTGCGGCGGCGGACACCAGGGGATCGAGCCGCTCGGCCAGCCGCCCGGCCGCCTCCACCGCCCGCCGTGCGTCCGGACCGGCCTCGACCAGCCGGTGCAGGGCGATGACCAGGGCGGTCATCGTGTCGTCCGGGGCGTCCATGTCGATCCGTACGGAGACGGTCTCGCGCACCGCGCCGGCGATCTGCCCGGCGGCCGCCAGCGCCTGATCGGCGGTGTGCGCCCCGACCCCGGGGATCAGCCGGAGGTCGTAGCGGGCCGTGCCGTGGACCTGCCCGACGGTCGTGAACCCGGCCTGTTCGAGAGCGCCGAGGCGCAGCCGGCCCTCCGTGACGTCCTTCAGCCGGGCGACCGGGATGGCGGCCAGCTCCCGGCCGGCCAGGGAGGCCAGGAGCGGATCGAGGACGGCCCGCACGGCGTCGACGGCGCGGGCGTGGTCCTCGCGCACGGCACGGGCCCGGCTCAGCAGGGCCGCCGCCTCGGCCAGCAGCTCCCGGGTGGCCCGGCCCGTGGTCGCCGGGCGGGCGGCCCCGGCCCCGGTGTCGGTCATCGTCGCTCTCTCCGCCGTGCCCCGCGACCGGCAGGTGGTGGTCCGTTCGCTGTACGCAGCCATCGTCCCACGCCCCACCGACAGCCCCCGGCCCACCGGCAGCCCTCCGCGTACCGACAGCCCCCCGGCCCGCCGACAACCCCCGCGCACCGCCAGCCCCCGGCCCCGCTACCGCGCGGGCGGCCGCCGCTCCGCCGGGGAGAGCAGCAGCACCTCCAGAGCCCGCGCGCAGGACCGGGCCTCGCTGAGCAGCCACTCGGTGCGCTCGGCGGTGATCAGGGACGGGGTGGCCCGTACGGCGAGGGCGAAGCGCGCGTACCCCGCACCGTCCAGGACCGGCACGGCCAGGGTGCGCACCCCGTGCGCCGACTCCCCGTCGTTGAGCGCGTAGGCCTCGGCCCGTACCCGTACCAACTCCGCCTCCAGAGCCGCCGGTTCGACGATCGTCCGGTCGGTGAACGCGGGCAGCGGCGGCAGCGACTCAGGGCCGCCCTCGCCCGGCCGGGCCCAGGCGAGGAGCACTTTGCCCAGCGCGGTGGAGTGCAGCGGCCGGCGCAGCCCCACCTTCGGCGTCACCGAACCGCCCGCCACGATCACCGCGTGCGGCCCGCTGCGCAGCGCCAGGTCCGCCGTCGCGCCCGTCCGCTCGGCCAGGTCCGCCAGCTCCGGCGCGGCCAGGTGCAGCCCGCGCTGGTGGTAGGAGAGCCGGCCCAGCTCGGTCACGGCGGGGCCCAGGCGGTAGCGGGCGGTACGCGGATCCTGCTCCAGGAACCCCGCGCCGAGCAGCGTGCGCGCCAGGCGGTGGGCCGTGGACACCGAGAGCTCCAGACGCCGGGCGAGGTCGGAGGCGCTGAGGTCGGGCCCGTTGTCGTGGAAGCAGTGCAGGACGTCCAGCGCGCGCCGGACGGCCTGGGCGCCGCCCGGTGCGCGTGCTGTCACGGCCTCGGTCATGACGGGTCACTCTCCGATCGTCGAAGGGGCACGGGGTGCGTTCGATTGCCACATTACGGGAGTCGAGAAAGGGCTCAACCCTGCTGAGAAACACTCCGTTCACATGTGATCCCACATCATGGGAAGCGAGTTGTCGCATCCGGCACGGCCGTGGCAGGCTGCGGCCATCACCACCGACGAGCGGGAAGGAGCAGCGAGCCATGGCCCGACGTACCGCCGTGCACGCCTCCTCCGCCCCGGGCGCCCCCGTGCCGCTCGCCCTCACCGTGCGCCGCCACATCGACCTGGCGCGCGTCTCCAGCGCAGCCTGTCGCTGACCCTTCGCGGCACCCCCTCCCGTACCTCTCCGGCCGCCCCTCGCGCCGCCGTGGACCCGCTCCACCGCCGCTGAACTCCGTGCGGGGCGCGGGGAGCCGCGCCCTGTTCCCCGTGTGCCGCCGTACGTGCCAGGGGCCCCTGGGCTGCCCACCGCCACCCCGCACACCTCACGCGCCCCACCGACCCCTGTGGAGACCCACCCCCATGACGTCTGCCCCCGCCCTGCCCGCGACGCTCTGGTTCACCCGCTGTCCCGTGCCCACCGCCACCGGGATCGCGGCCGACCGGCAGTGGCTCACCGACGAGTTCGCCCCGGACGGCATCACGGTCCGCTCCCTCCAGGACGCCGAACCGGACGCGGACCGGGAGGCCCACTTCACCCACGCTCTGCCCGGGCTCTTCCGGGAAGGTGGCAACGTGCCCGCCCTCTGGGCCCGTTCACGCGGTGAGCGGACCCGGCTGATCGGTCTGACCTGGATCGAGGAGCGCCAGGTCGTCCTGGTCGCCCCCGGTTCCGGCATCCGGTCCGCCGGCGACCTGCGGGGGCGGCGGATCGCCCTGCCGGTGCACCGCATCGCCATCGACTTCTGGCGGGCCATGGCGCTGCGCGGCTTCGAGGGCGCCCTCGCCTCGGCGGGCCTCGGCCTGGCGGACACCGTCCCCGTCGACGTACCGGCGGACGGCCACCCGGGGCAGTGGGCCGCCGAACTGGCCGCGCTGCGCAGGGGTGACGTCGACGCGGTGTACGTCAAGGGCGCCCTCGCCGTCGAAGCGGCCCGCCGGTCTGGCGCCGAGGTCGCCGTGGAGCTCGACGACCTGCCGGACCGCCGCTTCCGGATCAACAACGGGACCCCGCGCCCCATCACCGTCCACCAGGACCTCCTGGACGAACACCCCGCGCTCGTCGACCGCTTCCTCGCCGTCCTGCTCCGGGCCGCCGACTGGGCGGCAAAGAGCCCGGCGGAGGTCGACCGCATCCTCGGCGCCGAGACCGGGGCCGGAGCCGAAGGGGTCGCCGGCGCCTACCGCCCCGGCACCCACCTCACCCTCCACCCCGACCTCTCCCCGGAGCGCCTCGCCCTGCTCGCCGAGCAGGAGAGCGCCCTGCGTGCCCACGGCTTCCTGCCCGAGCCCGTCCCCGTCTCCGCCTGGGCCGACCCCGAACCGCTCCGCCGAGCCGCCGCGCTGAACGACGCCCACCCGAAATCCCCCCTGCCCACCGCCCCTTGAGCCCGAGGACCCACCACCATGAACATCACCCGACCACGTCTCCGTACGACCGTCCCGACCGCCCTCCTCGCGGCCGCCGCCCTCCTCGCCCTGTCCGCCTGCTCCACCTCCGACGACAGCAACGGCAGCGCGCCCGCAGGGAGTTCGGGCAAGACCGTCGAAGTCCGTATCCCCGACCCCGGCAACTCCGGCGTCCTCGCCCTCGGCAAGAAGGACGGCAGCCTCGACAAGGCGCTCGGCAAGGTCGGTGCCCGGGTGAAGTGGACCGGCAGCGCGGGCCCGTTCGCGCCGGCCGCCCAGGCGATGAACGCCGACCAGCTCGACATCGCCACCGGCTCCATCACCTCCGGTATCACCTCGCTCTCCCAGCGCCCCGGCTTCACGTTCTTCACCGCCGTCGACCCCGACGCGAAGGGCGAGGGCATCCTCGTCCGCGACGGCTCCGGCATCGAATCCGTCGCCGACCTGGTGGGCAAGAAGGTCGCCGTCAACCAGGGCGGCACCGGTGAGTACCTGCTGCTCAAGGCGCTGGCCAAGGAGAAGATCCCGGCCGACAAGGTGGAGCGGGTCTATCTGCGCCCCGACCAGACCGCCGCCGTCTTCAACGCCGGTCAGGTCGACGCCTGGGCCGTCTGGGCCACCTACGCGGTGGCGGAGATCGGCAGCGGCAAGGCCCACTTCCTCGCCGACGGAGAGGCGATCGGCTCGGACAACTACAGCCTCAACGCCGTCCGTACGGGCTTCGCCGAGCAGCACCCCGCCGTCGTCAAGGCCCTCTACGACTACCTGCACACGGCCAGCGTCAAGGAGAAGAAGGACCCGGCCGCCTATCTCAACGTCTTCACCGACGTCGGCCCGACCGCCGTCACCGGCAAGGCCAAGGAGGTCCAGACCGAGATCACCGCCACGTCCGGCACCGTGGACCCGATCGGCCCCGAGGACATCGTCCGCTTCGAGTCCGTCGCCGCCTTCTACGCCGAGCAGAAGGTCACCAAGGAGAAGGTGGACGTCGCCGCACACCTCCTCGACGTCGAGAAGCTGACATGAGCGACACCCGCGCGGTCGCCCAGGTCGCCGACCCACCACCCCCGGGGCTCGTCACCCCGCGCCCCCAGCTCCGTAAACCCCGCAGCCGCCCCTACGCCCTGACCGTCCGCGCCCTCGGCCCGTTCGTCCTGCTCGGCCTGTGGTGGGCCGCGTCCGCGACCGGTCTGCTCACCCCGGACGTCCTCGCCTCTCCGGCGGAAGTCCTCAAGGTGGTAGGGGAGTTGTGGGGGAACGGCCAGCTGCCCGACGCGCTCACCACCTCCCTGAGCCGCTCCGGGCTCGGGCTGCTCATCGGCCTCGCCGCCGGACTGACCCTCGGCATCACCACCGGGTTCACCCGGCTCGGCGACGAGCTGCTCGACTCCTCCCTCCAGACCCTGCGCACCATCCCGTTCCTCTCCCTGGTCCCGCTGTTCATGGTGTGGTTCGGCATCAACGAGACCGCGAAGATCCTCCTCATCGCCGTCGCCACCACCTTCCCCATGTACGTCTCCACCTCCAGCGGCGTCCGCAACACCGACCCCAAACTCGTCGAGGCCATGCGCTCCTTCGGCATGAGCCGTCTCGCCATCGTCCGCGAGGTCGTCCTGCCCGGCGCACTGCCCTCGCTCCTTGCCGGACTGCGGCTCTCGATGACCCTCAGCGTCATCGCCCTCATCGCCGCCGAGGAGATCAACGCCACCGCCGGTATCGGCTACCTGATGTCCCAGGCCCAGAGCTACGCCCGCACCGACATCCTCGCCGTCTGCATCCTCGTCTACGGGCTCCTCGGCCTCACCGCCGACGTCCTCGTACGGCTCCTGGAACGCTTCCTGATGCCGTGGCGCACCCCGCAGGGAGCCCGCCGATGACCGAGAACGCCCACCGTCAGGCAGCTGTACGGGTACGGGGCCTGCGCCGGGTCTTCGGCGCCCGGGCCGTCCTCGACGGTCTCGAACTGGACATCGCACGCGGCGAGTTCGTCGCCCTGCTGGGTGCGAGCGGCAGTGGCAAGACGACCCTGCTGCGGATCCTCGGCGCGCTCGACGGTGCCGACGGGGGAGAGGTGCTCGTCCCCGAGGCCCGCACCATCGTCTTCCAGGAACCCCGCCTCGTACCGTCCAAGAAGGTGCTCGCCAACGTCACCGTCGCCCTGCCGCGCGGCCGACGGGACGACGGGCTGCGGGCGCTCGCCGAAGTGGGCCTGGAACGGCACGCCGACGCCTGGCCCGCCACCCTCTCCGGCGGCGAGGCCCAGCGCGTGGCCCTGGCCCGGGCCCTCGTACGGGAGCCCGAACTCCTCCTCCTGGACGAGCCGTTCGCCGCGCTCGACGCCCTGACCCGGCTGAAGATGCAGGACCTCGTGGACGAGCTGTGCCGCAAGCACCGGCCCGCCGTCCTGCTGGTGACCCATGACGTCGAGGAGGCCGTACGTCTCGCCGACCGGGTCGCCGTCCTGCGCGACGGACGGCTCGTCACCGACGAGAAGGTCACCGTCGCCCGCCCCCGCGACCCCGGCGACCCCGCCTTCGCCGCCCTGCGCCGCCGCCTCCTCGACGACCTCGGCGTCCCGGCCGCGTCCCACCCCGTGAAAACCCCCGAACTCGACCGTGTCGGAGTGATCTGAATGACCATCACCATCGGTGTTCACGCCAGCAACCCGTCCCTCTTCCACCTCTACCACCTGACTCGGCTCGGCTTCGCCCAGCAGGAGCTCGAACCCCTCGGCGAGACCGTCGCCTTCCACCCGTACAGCAACGGCGTCCGCACCGGCGAACTCCTCACCCAGGGCGTCATCGACTTCGGCGGCACGGGCTCCACCCCGCCCGTCACCGCCCAGTCCGCGGGCCACGACCTCGTCTACACCGCCGTCTCCGCCCCGCGCCCCGAGCACGGCGTCCTGCTCGTCCCCGAGGACAGCCCGGTCCGTACCGTCGCCGACCTCAAGGGCACCGCCGTCCACCTGGCGATCGGCTCCTGGCAGACCCACCTCGTCGCCAAGGCCCTCGACGACGCGGGCCTCTCCTACGCCGACGACATCACCGCCGTACGCTCCACCGACGAGAGTGAGCAGCTCCTGCGCACCGGGGCCATCGCCGCGTGGGTCGCCCAGGGACCCCAGCTCGCCGCCGCCCGCCGCACCGGCCAAGTGCGCACCCTGATCCCTACCGGCGACGTCATCAGCGACCGGTCGGTGTTCTTCACCCGCCGCGAACTCGCCGAGCAGCGGCCCGAGATCGTCGAAGCGCTGACCCGCGCCCTCCAGCACGCCGACGACTGGGCCGCCGCCCACCCCCGCGAGGCCGCCCATCTGGCCGCCGCCGACCTCGGCGGCGACGTGGACGACTGGGAGAGTGCGCTCACCGCCCTGCCCTGGCGGATCGAGCCGGTGAGCGAGGAGTTCCTCGCCGAGCAGCAGGAGGCGGCCGACATCTTCCACCGCACCGGCTTCATCGAGCACCCGGTCACCGTGGCCCGCGCCGTCGCCCACGCCTCCGCGACCACCCCGGCCGCCGCCCTGAAGGCGGTCTGAGCAGCCATGGCCACCGAAGTCCTCTGGTACATCATCCCGCGCGAGGGCGCCTACCCGTGGGAGCCGGCGGGCCGCCGCCCCACCGACCTCGGCTACCTCACCCGGCTCGCCGGAACGGTCGAACAGCTCGGCTACAGCGGGGCGTTGCTCGCCACCGACCTGCACGACGTCTGGCCGCTGGGCAGCGCGCTGTCCGCCGCCACCAGCACCCGGTTCAAGCCGCTGCTCGCCGTCCACCCCGGACTGATCTCGCCGACCCTGCTGGCGAAGATGGCGCTCACCTTCGACAACCTCTTCGGCGGACGGCTCCGCTTCAACGTCGTCAACGGCTTCACCAAGTCCCTCCAGGAGTACGGGCTCCATGTGGAGCACGACGAGCGGTACGAGCTGAGCGCCGAGTACTGGTCCCTCGTCAAACGGCTCACCGCGGGCGAGGTCTTCGACCACCAGGGCCGGTTCTACGACCTGAAGAACGCGGGCGCCTCGTTCCGCGAGCTGAAGCCCGTCCAGGACCCGCACATCCCGCTCTGGTTCGGCGGCTCCTCCGCCCCCGGCATCGAGATGGCCGCCCAGCACGTCGACGTCTTCCTCACCTGGGGCGAGCCCCCGCACCTGTTGAAGGAGAAGCTGGAACAGGTCCGTGCCCGGGCCGCCGCCCACGGACGCACCCTGCGCATCGGGCTCCGCCTCCACCTCATCGTCCGCGACACCGAGGACGAGGCGTGGGCGGCGGCCGACCGGCTGCTGGACGTCACCAGCGAGGCGACGTACGCCCGGCAGCTCGGGGACCGGGCGGGGGAGGACGGCGTCGGCTGGCAGCGCCAGTTCCGCCAGCACGGCGGCAGGGTCCCGGCGCGCGCCCGCGAACTGGAGACCCACCCCAACCTGTGGCCCGGCATGAGCCTCTTCCGCCCGGGCCCCGGCACCGCCGTCGTCGGCTCCACGGCCCAGGTGACCGAGCGGCTGAAGGAGTACGAGGAGCTGGGCGTCGACACCTTCATCCTCTCCGGCAACCCGCTCCTGGAGGAGGCCTACCGCGTCGCCGAGGCGGTCCTCCCGGCCCTGGGGGTACGCCGCTGACCTGCGCGGAGACGCGGGGCGGCCTCGGTCGGCCCCGCGCGGACTGCGGTGGACGGTGGCCGGTGCGAGACTCGACGGGACAGGGAACAGCCCCGCCGCCGTGCGCGAGCGGGGCCACGGGATCCGCTGAAGGAGCACGCCATGCTCAACCCCGCCTTCCCCGACGGAGCACCCAACTGGGTCGATCTCGGCACGCCCGACGTCGACGGGGCCGCCGCCTTCTACGGCGGTCTCCTGGGCTGGGAGCACGTCCCCGGCGGCCCGGAGGTCGGGGGGTACGGGATGTTCACCCTGGATGGCCACACCACCGGCGGGGTCATGGCGGTCCCCGAGGAGCAGTCCTCCAGCGCCTGGTCCCTCTACTTCCAGTCGCCCGACATCAACGCCACCGCCGAGCAGGTGAACCGGTCCGGCGGCCGCGCCGCCTTCGAGCCGATGGACGTCCTCGACTACGGCCGGATGGGCGGCTTCACGGACCCGGGCGGAGCCTACTTCGGCGTATGGCAGCCGCGGCAGAACCCCGGCCTCGGCGTCATCCAGCAGCCGGGCTCGCTCCTCTGGGCCGAGCTGTACACCCCGGACGTCCCGGCGGCGGCCCGGTTCTTCGGCGACGTCTTCGGCTGGAAGACCGACGCGCTGAAGGTGGAGGGCACCGAGTACGTCTACACCACGGTCCACCCCGCCGGCACCGGCCCGGAGCTGTCGTTCGGCGGCCTGGTCACGATGGGCGACGTCCCGGCCGAGGCGGCGCGCGGCCCGCACTGGATGCCGTATTTCGCGGTCGAGGACGTGGCGGTGACGGTGGACGCCGCCAAGCGGCTCGGCGGGGCGGAGGCGCTGCCGGCGATGGAGGTGCCGGGCGTCGGCACCATGGCCAACGTGACCGATCCGTTCGGAGCGGTCTTCGCGGTGATGAAGCCCCTGCCGAGGCAGTAGAAGCGAGGCAGGAGAACGAGGCAGTGGAAGAGGGCGCGCCGGACGATTGATGGATCGTTGATCAGTCGTTTATCGCACCCCGGCACCGTAGGTCCCATGCTGATCAATATGGTGACCGAGGACGCGCTCGACTGGCAGGAGACCGCGTTGTGCGCGCAGGCCGGACCCGAGTTCTTCTTCCCGGCCCCGGGCAGTTCGACGCGTGAGGCCAAGCAGCTCTGCGGAGCCTGCGAGGGGCGCGTGGCCTGCCTGGAGTACGCACTCGCCAACGACGAGCGGTTCGGCGTCTGGGGCGGGCTCTCCGAGAAGGAGCGCGAACGGCTGCGCCGGGAAGAGCGCGACCAGGGCTGAACCGCCCCCGCCCATGCCAGAATTCCGCTGTCCGCACAGCCACCCGCACCGGGCAGGGGAATCGCGATGACCACCACGTACGACTACATCGTCGTCGGCGCCGGATCGGCGGGCTGTGTCCTGGCCGCCCGGCTCTCCGAGGATCCGATGGTCAGAGTGGCACTGGTGGAGTCCGGCGGGCCCGACCGGAAGCCGGAGATCCGCATTCCGGCGGCCTTCCCGAAGCTGTTCAAGACCCCGTACGACTGGGATCTGCACACCGTGCCCCAGTCGGGCCTCGGCGGCCGCGAGCTGTACTGGCCGCGCGGCCACGGCCTCGGCGGGTCCTCGTCCATCAACGCCATGATGTGGGTGCGCGGACACCGGGACGACTACGACACCTGGGCGCGGACCGCGGGGGAGGACTGGTCCCACGACGCGCTCGTACGGTACTTCCGGCGGGCGGAGCAGTGGACGGGCCCCACCGGCGAGAGCACCGTCCACGGCACCGAGGGGCCGCTCTTCATCTCCCCGCCCCGGGACCCGAGCCCGCTGAGCGCCGCGTTCCTGGCCGCCTGCCGGTCCGACGGACTGCCCCAGCTCCCCGAACTCAACGTGCCCGACCACAGCGGCTGTTCCCTCACCCCGCTCAACCAGCGCAGGGGCCGCCGCTGGAGCGCCGCCGACGGCTACCTGAAGAGGGCCGCCCGCCGGCCCAACCTGGACATCCTCACCAGCGCCCGCGTCAGCGGCCTCACCTTCGACGGGCCCCGCGTCACCGGCGTCCGCACGGCGGTCGGCCGCCTTGCCGCCCGCCGCGAGGTGATCCTCAGCGCGGGCGCCATCGGCTCACCCCAGCTCCTGCTCCGCTCCGGCATCGGCGACCCCGAGGCACTCCGCGCGGCCGGGATCGAGGTGCGGGCCGCCTCCCCGGACGTCGGCCGGAACCTCCAGGACCACCTGTCCTTCGCCGTCACCGTGCGCTGCCCGCAGCCGGTGACGCTGACCGGCGCCGACACGCCCGCCAACCTCGCGCGCTACCTTTTGGCCCGCCGTGGGCCGCTGACCTCCAACGTCGGGGAGGCCGTGGCGTTCGTCCGCTCCACCCCGGAGCAGGCCGCCCCCGACCTTGAGCTGATCTTCGCCCCGGCGCCCTTCATCAACCACGGGCTGACCGCCCCCACCGAGCACGGCATCACTCTCGGCGTCATCCTGCTCCAGCCCGGGAGCACCGGCCGCATCACCCTCGCCCCCGACGGCACCGGGGCCCGGATCGACCCCGGATACCTCACCGACGAGTCCGACCTGCGCCGCCTGATCGCGGGTGTCCGCCGCGCGGAGTCCCTGCTCGCCTCCCCGGACCTCGCCGCCCACACCGGCGACCCCATGGGTTTCTACCCGGGCGTGGTCGACGACACCGAGCTGGCCCGGGCGATCCGCGGCGCTGCCGAGACCCTCTACCACCCCGTCGGCACCTGCCGGATGGGCGAGGACGAGGACGCGGTGACCGACCCCCGGCTCCGGGTGCGCGGGGTGGCGGGGCTGCGTGTCGTCGACGCGTCGGTGATGCCGCGGATCACGCGCGGCCACACCCACGCCCCGACGGTGGCCCTCGCCGAGCGCGCCGCCGAACTCATCCGCGCGGACGCCCGGGTGGGCGCTACGACGTAGCCGACGGCCCCCGCTCCGTGAACTCCTGGGGCGGGCGTGACCCGGCACGGCACAATCCCCCCATGACCGACGCACAGCCGCTCGTCCTCACCGCCGCCCTCCTCGACGCGCTCGACCCGCTGCCCCACCCGCAGCGCATGCGCGAACTCGCCTTGCGTGCACGGTGTTTGGCGGACGAAGGGCTCCTTCGGCCGGTGCTGGACGAGCTGGCCGACGGTGATCCGTACGAGCGGCGGACCGCCGTGGTCGCGGCCGCCGTCGGCCAGGACGCCGAGTGGACCGGTGCGCACCTCACCGACGAGGACGGCGTCGTACGGGGTCACGCCCTGCGCGCCGCCCGGAGCCTCGGCGTGCCGGACCGCGTGTACGAGGAGGCCTTCGCCGACGCGCCCGCCGTCGTACGGCGACAGCTCGTCCGGGCGATCGTCCTGGACGGGCGCACCGCGCTCGCCGACCGGCTGCTCCCCGTCCTCCGCGCGACCTGGGGCGACACGGAGGCGGCCCGCCTGCTGCCCGGGTGCTCGGCCGGCACGGTGGAGGAGGCGCTGCCCGCCCTGCTGCGCTCGGTGGGCGGCTGGTCCTCGCTCGGCCACCACCACCCCGGCCCGCTGCTCGACGCGGCCGAAGCGGAACTGGCCGCCCTCCCCGGCGCGGAGCGCCACGGGTGGTGGCACGGGTGCGGCCACGACCGGGCCGTCGCCGCGGCCGCGAGCGCCCTCCCGCACCGGGTGCTCGACCTCCTCGAACGGTACGGCCCCACCCGGCTCCCCGGGTCGCTCTTCCGCCACCTGGGACACCTCGCCACCGCCGACCCCGCCCGCTTCGCCCGCCTGCTCCTCGCCCCCGGCACCTGCGCGATACCGGGCCACGCGCTCTCCCGCACCCTGCTGCACCGGCTGGTGGGCGCCCTCCCCGACGGTCTCGTCGCCGAACTGGGCCGCAGCTCGCCCGACCTGCTGCCCCGCCTGCTCCGCGCCCTGCCGCCCTCCCGCCGCACCGCCGTCCACGCGGCGGCCGTCGCCGGCCAGGGCGAGGGCGCCCACGTCACCGTCGACACCGCGCTGCTGGATGCCCTGCCCCGTACGCACGTGGCCGACGTCGCGCGCCGCCTGGCCGACCGCGCCCGCGCGCGCGGCGCCGACCGCACCACCGTGCTCCGCGCCGAGTCCTACCTGCCCTTCGATGAGGTACGGGACCGGCTCCTCGCCGCCACCCGCGAACCCGTCGCAGACGACCGGGCCACCGCCTGGTCGTTGCTCGTCCGGAACGCGGGTCGCTCCGGTGACCGGAAGACCGTCGCCACCGTGCTGGAGGACCTGCTGCGGCTGCGCAACGAGCAGGACCCCGTGCGCTCGACCGCCCTGCGCGCCCTGCTCTCCGTCCCGCCCGACCTCTTCACCGACGCGCTGGAACCGCTGCTCGACCGCATCGCCGCCGACGCGGTGGAGGCCCGCGACTCCTCCGCGACGACCCGCACGGCCCTCAGCTCACTGGCCGTCGCCGTCCTGCGCGAACACGCGGTCACCGGCGAACGCGCCCTCCTCAACTGGGCGTTGCGCACCCTGGTCCGGATCTCCGGCAACAGCGGCAGCGCCGACCTCGGCCGCCTGGACCGGACCCTGCGCCGGGGCCAGGAGCACACCGTCCTCGAAGCGCTGCGGCCCTGGCTGGAAGCAGGTGCCGAACGCTCCGACTACGGTCTCGTCCTCGCGCTCGCCCGGGCCCTCGGCCGCCGCGCCGACGCCCTGCCCGGCCTCCAGGACCTGCTGTGGCAGGCCATCAGCTACGGCTCCACCTCCACCGCCCGCAGCGCGGTCGAGCTCTGGCTCCGGGACCCGGCGGACCGGGACGCGCGCATCGAGCGGCTGCTGACCCGCGACCCGTCCGCCGCCGCGCTGCCCGCCGTGCAGCGGGTCCTGACCACCCGCCGCACCGACCTGCTCGACGCGTACCTCGGCGGGACCCCGCCGTGGGGCCGCTTCCTCACCCCCGGCACGGTGTGGACCATCGGCACCGACTACGCCGGGACCCGCTGGGTTCCGCGCCAGCAGCGCACGGTGCAGCGGGATTTGGAGCGCACGGTGGCGGACGAAAAGCTGCCGCTGTACGCGCGCGGGGCGGCGCTCGGCCGGCTCGCCACGCTCCCGGGCCGTGGCTTCGACGCCGTACGGGCCTGGGTGGACGCCCCGGACGTGGTGCTGGCGGAAGCGGCGCTGGCGGCCCTCGCGCACACCGACCGCCCTGCCGACGCCCTGCCCGACCTGCTCGCCCACGCCGGGGACGACCGGGCCCGCGTCGCGCTGTACGCGGCGGGCCGGGCCGCCGCCCACGCCCGCCCCTCCCGGCTCCGCGAGCTGTTCGCCGCCCGCACCGCACCCGGCACCGGCAAGGTGACCAGCCGCAAGCAGACGGTCCGGCTGGCCGCCACCCTGCTGCCCCTGCCCGACGCGGCGGCCCTCCTCGCCGACGCGTACGCACAGCCGGACCAGCACCCCGATGTGCGGGCCGCCTGTGTGGCCTCCGGTACGGAGCTGCTCGGTGACGAGCGGATGTGGGAGGTGCTGGCGGACGCGGCGACCGGCGAACGCGCCCTGCGCACCGCCCTGTTGCGGACCCACCCGAACGAGCTGGACCCCGGCCACCGGCCGCGCTACGCCAAGCTGGTCCGGAAGGTGTGCGCATCCGACGACGACGAACTGGTCGCCCTCGGACACCGCGCGCTCGTCCCGTGGCTGCCCTGGGCACCCGGAGCGGCGACGGTCCTGGTGGAGGCGCTCACGGACATGGACCGGCGCGGAACCTGGAGCTCCGCCGCCGACGCCCTCGCCACCGCAGCCCCGGCCACACCGCAGGCGGCCGCTGCACTGCATCGCGCGCTGACGCTGCTGGCGACCGGGGAGACGGCGGACGACGCCGGGGCGGAGCGGGACCGGCCCGCCCGGCAACGCCTCGGCCGGCTGACCGAGGCGCTGACGGCGTGGCCCCAGGTGCACGACGCGCGGGGCAGGGCCGTGCTGGGTGAGGCCGGGCGGGTCCTCGCGGGCCACCGCGACCTCGTACCGCAGGCCGTGTCCCTGCTTGCGGAGTCTGTGGAGCTGGAGGGTGCGGGGGGTACGGACGCCGACGCGCTGCACGCCGCCCTGGTGGAGCTGGCCGCGCTGCACGGCGGCCGCCCGGCCCTCGCCGCCCGGACCGCCCGTACCGTCCGACGGCGCGTCGAGAGGGCCGGGGAGGCGGGCACGGGCGCCACGGACACCCTGCTGGTCGTCGTCGCACGGCTGGCCGGGACCGGGGACGCGGCCGAGGGGCTGCTCGCCGCCGAACTGACGGTGGCCTGCGGCCGGCGCACCGCATGGACCGGGCCGTGGCGCACCCAGCTCCGGATGCTGCGCCAGCACCCCTGCGGCGACGTACGCGACGTGGCGTACGGAGAGGTCACCGCCGTGGAGTGAGGGCGGGCGGGTGATCGGGCGGGGCGGGGGAGCGACCGCGTCAGGCGCGGCCGCGCGCGACCATCCGCGCCTTGCGGGCGGCGAGCTTCTCGTCGAACTTCGACGCCTCGCTGTCCAGCCCGCCCATGTACAGGCCGAGCTCCTCCTGCGCCTTCATGCCCTCCGGGCCGAGCCCGTCGATGTCCATGACCTTCAGGTGGCGCAGCACCGGCTGGATCACGTCGTCGTGGTGGATGCGCATGTTGTAGATCTCGCCGATCGCCATCTGCGCGGCGGCCCGCTCGAAGCCGGGCATGCCGTGGCCGGGCATCCGGAAGTTGACGACGACGTCGCGCACGGCCTGCATGGTCAGGTCCGGGGCCAGCTCGAAGGCCGCGCCCAGGAGGTTGCGGTAGAAGACCATGTGCAGGTTCTCGTCGGTCGCGATCCGGGCCAGCATCCGGTCGCAGACCGGGTCGCCGGACTGGTGGCCGGTGTTGCGGTGCGAGACGCGGGTGGCCAGCTCCTGGAAGGCCACGTACGCGACGGAGTGCAGCATCGAGTGCCGGTTGTCCGACTCGAAGCCCTCCGCCATGTGCGCCATGCGGAACTGCTCCAGCTGGTCCGGGTCGACGGCGCGCGAGGTGAGCAGGTAGTCGCGCATCACGATGCCGTGGCGGCCCTCCTCGGCGGTCCAGCGGTGCACCCAGGTGCCCCAGGCGCCGTCGCGGCCGAAGAGGGAGGCGATCTCGTGGTGGTAGCTGGGGAGGTTGTCCTCGGTGAGGAGGTTCACCACGAGCGCGATCTTGCCGATGTCGGTGACCTTGGACTGGTCCGCGGACCACGCCTCGCCGTCCTCGAAGATGCCGGGGAAGTTCCGTCCGTCGGAGAACGGGACGTACTCGTGGGGCATCCAGTCCTTGGCGACCTTGAGATGGCGGTTGAGTTCCTTCTCCACCACCTCTTCCAGCGCGTACAGCAGCTGGGCGTCGGTCCACGCCTTCGAACTGCCGAGGTGGGGAGAGGTGATCGTCACGGGGAGCTCCTGGGGACGGGAGTGGGGGGACGGGAATTACCTACGGATTCGTAGGTTACGTGACCGTAGGTTAAGGCGACGGTAAGGGGTAAGCCAAGCCCGTCCCCGCGGGCACCCGATCACGTACCGTTATGCGCGCAGCTCGCGGCGGACTTCCGTGAGCTTCAGCGGGTCTTCGCAGGTCAGCGGGGGTCCTCGGGCAGGCCCAGGTCCCGGCGCAGATACCGGGCGGTAACCGAGGTGCGGTCCGCGAGCAGCCCCACCGGCGTCCCCTCGAAGACCAGCTCGCCGCCCTTCTTCCCGCCGTCCGGGCCGAGGTCGATCACCCAGTCCGCCCGCTTGAGCACCTCCAGGTTGTGTTCGACGCAGATCACCGTGTTCCCCGCGTCGACGAGCCGGTCCAGCAGATCCACCAGCGCCCCCGTGTCGGCCAGGTGCAGCCCGGTCGTCGGCTCGTCCAGGACGTACACGCTGGAGGTGCGGTGCAGCTGGGTGGCGAGCTTGATCCGCTGGCGCTCACCTCCCGAGAGGGTGCTGAGGGGCTGCCCGAGCGTGAGGTAGGTGAGGCCGACCTCGTCGAGCGTGCGCAGCTTCCGCAGCAGTACGCGGTCCTCGAAGAGCCCGACCGCCTGCGCCGCCGTCATCTCCAGCACGTCGACGATGGACCGGCCGCCGACCCGGTGCTTCAGTACGTCGTCGTGGAAGCGGCGGCCCTCGCACTCCTCGCAGGTGGTGGTGACCGGATCCATGAACGCCAGGTCGGTGGAGATCTCCCCGCGGCCCGAGCAACCCGGGCAGGCACCCGCGGAGTTGAAGCTGAACAGCCCGGCGTCGACGCCGTTCTCGCGGGCGAAGACCTTGCGGATGGTGTCCAGCGCACCGATGTACGAGGCCGGGGTCGAGCGGGAGGACGCGGTGATGGCGCTCTGGTCGATGACCACCGCCTGCGGGTGGGCCGCCGTGAACACCTCCGAGACCAGCGTCGACTTGCCCGAACCGGCGACCCCCGTCACCACCGTCAGCACCCCGGCGGGGAACGACACGTCCAGCCCTTTGAGGTTGTGCAGGTCGGCTCCCCGGACCGGGAGTCGCCCGGTGGGGGAGCGGAACTCGCTCTTGACGGACGTCCGTCGGCGCAGGCAGCGGCCGGTGAGCGTGTCCGCCTCCCGCAACCGGTCGAACGGCCCCTCGAAGACGACGTGGCCGCCCTCCGCCCCGGCCCGCGGCCCCATGTCGACGATATGGTCCGCGACCGCCATCACGTCCGGGTCGTGCTCGACGACCAGCACGGTGTTGCCCTTGTCGCGCAGCCGCACCAGCAGATCACCGAGCCGCCCGACGTCCCGTGGATGCAGCCCGACGCTCGGCTCGTCGAAGACGAAGGTCAGCCCGGTCAGCGAACTCCCCAGGTGCCGCACCATCTTGAGCCGCTGCCCCTCGCCGCCGGAGAGGGTGGTCGTCTCCCGGTCCAGGCTGAGGTAGCCGAGCCCGATCCCCACGAGCCGCTCCAGCCGTTCACGGGCCGCCGCCGCGATCGGGCCGCCCACCGGGTCGTCGATCCTGGCCAGTACGCCGACGAGATCGGCGACCTCCATCCTTCCGTAGTCGGCGGGTGAGAGCCCGTCGACGCGGGTGGCGAGGGCCGCCGCGTTCAGCCGTGCCCCGCCGCAGGAGGCGCAGACCCGCTCGACGGTGAACCGGTCGGCCGCCGCGCGCCGCTTGTCCGACAGCGATGCCGTGTCGCGCTTGAGGTAGAGCCGCTCGAACCGCGTCACCACTCCCTCGAACCGCATGTCGGCCGAGCCCGTCCGCATGTCGATCCGGACGTTGAACCCGGATCCGTACAGCAGGAGTTGACGCTCCTCCTCGCCGTACGCGGAGAGCGGCAGGTCGTTGTCGAACCGCCCCGACCCGCCGTACAGGTTCCACTCCCAGCTGCCCACCGTGAGGCCGGGCAGCAGCAGCGCCCCCTCGTTCAGCGACTTCGACCAGTCCACCGCCCGGTCCAGGTCGAGCCGGACCGTACGTCCCACCCCGTCGCACTCCGGGCACATCCCCGCAGGGTCGTTGAAGGAGTACGCGGTGGCCCCGCCGGCGCTCGGCGTTCCGTACCGGGAGAACAGCACCCGGATCACCGACCAGATGTCCGTCGCCGTGCCCACGGTCGAGCGGATGTTGCCGCCCAGCGGCTTCTGGTCGATGACGACGGCCACGGACAGGTCCTCCATGGACTCGGCCCGTGGCCGCTCGTACTTCGGCAGCCGGTTCCGCAGGAACGAGGTGAAGGTCTCGTTCAGCTGCCGCTGGGACTCCACGGCGATCGTGTCGAAGACGACCGATGACTTCCCCGAGCCGGAGACCCCGGTGAAGACGGTGATCCGGCCCTTGGGCAGGGTGAGGGAGACGTCGCGCAGATTGTTCTCGTGCGCTCCGGTGATGACGATGCCGCGCTCGGTGCTGAGATCCATACCGACGACGCTAGGCGCAATACCCGACAGCTTCTGTCGCCTTTTCCCGCAGATCTGCCGGGGCCGCTCACCGCCCCGCCCGCACCTCCTCGGCAGTCGTGTCCCGCAGCTTCCCGTCCAGCCGCAGCCACCGGGTGATCCCGATCGCCTCCAGGAACGGCACGTCGTGGCTCGCCACGATCAGCGCCCCCTCGTACGCCTCCAGGGCCTCGGTCAGCCGCCGTACGCTCGCCAGGTCGAGGCTGTTCGTCGGCTCGTCCAGCAACAGCAGCCGGGGCGCCGGGTCCGCCAGCAGCAGCATCGCCAGCGTCGCCCGGAAGCGCTCCCCGCCCGACAGTGTCCCGGCCGGACGGTCGGCGGAGCCCCCCTTGAAGAGGAAGCGCGCGAGCCGGGCCCGGACGCCGTTGTCGCTCAGGCCGGGGGCCGACCGCTTCACGTTGTCCGCCACCGACAGCGCGTCGTCCAGCGTGTCCAGCCGCTGCGGGAGGAAGCCCAGCGGCACCGGCGTCGTCGCCTCACCGGAGAGCGGGGCGAGCTCACCCGCGATCGTCCGCAGCAACGCCGTCTTCCCCGCCCCGTTGCGCCCGGTCAGCGCGATCCGCTCCGGACCGCTGACGGTCAACTCCCCACGCAGCGGCGGCCCGTAGGGCGGTGCCGGATCACGCAGGAGCAGCACCTCGTTCCCCGGATGCACCCGCGTCGTCGGCAGCTCGATCCGGAT
This sequence comes from Streptomyces cyaneofuscatus, assembly GCF_000718135.1. GTDB lineage: Bacteria > Actinomycetota > Actinomycetes > Streptomycetales > Streptomycetaceae > Streptomyces > Streptomyces cyaneofuscatus. The sequence continues at coordinate 34,315 of NZ_JOEM01000020.1, forward strand.
CTCCTCGTCCTCGCGCACCGCCGACTCCGCCTCGTCGAGCCGTTCCCTGGCCTCCGCCAGCCGCTCGGTGTGCAGGATGCGGTGCTTGCCGGCCGACACCTGGGCGGACCGCTTGCGCTGGCCCATGATCACCTTGGGCTCCCGCTTGGTATCCCACATCTTCTGGCCGTACCGCCTGCGCCGGGCCAACTTCATGTGAGCGTCGGCCAGTTCGCGCTTCTGGCGCTGCACATCCGACTCGGCGGCCCGCACCATCCGCTGCGCCGCCTCCTGCTCGACGGCGAGCGCCTCCTCGTACGCCGAGAGGTTTCCGCCGTACCAGGTGACCGCGCCCTCGCGCAGATCCGCGATCCGGTCGACCCGCTCCAGCAGCTCCCGGTCGTGGCTCACCACGAGCAGCGCCCCGGTCCAGGCGTCGACCGCGTCGTACAGCCGCTTGCGGGCGACCGCGTCCAGGTTGTTCGTCGGCTCGTCCAGCAGCAGCACCCCGGGACGGTCCAGCAGCAGGGCCACCAGCCGCAGGAGCACGCACTCGCCGCCGGACATCTCCCCGACCGTGCGGTCCAGGCCGATGTGGCCGAGGCCGAGCCCGTCCAGGGCGGCGCGGGCGCGCTGCTCCACGTCCCAGTCGTCGCCGATCACCGCGAAGAGCTCCTCGCGTACGTCACCCGCCTCGACGGCGTCGATCGCCGCCCGCCGGTCCGCGATGCCCAGCACCCGGTCGACCTCTAGCGCGGTGTCCAGGGTGACGGTCTGCGGCAGATACCCGAGGCCGCCCCGGGTCCTGATCTCACCTTCCAACGGGGTGAGTTCACCGGCGATCAGCCGCAACAGGGTCGATTTGCCGCACCCGTTGAGGCCGATGAGCCCGGTGCGACCGGGGCCCACGGTGAGGTCGAAGCCGGAGAGGACCTCGGTGCCGTCGGGCCAGGAGAAGGAGAGGGAGGTACAGCTGATGTGGGTGTCGGACGCAGACATACGGATCTCCCGTGTACGTCGGGGAAGTGAGCTGAGGACGGCTGACGAGCTGAGGTCGCACACGGGCGCCCGATACCACGACGAGGCGTGGCGGCGCTGCACGGTGCGGGGGACCTCAGATCAGCAACGTCCTTCTCCGATCCGACGACAACAGGGACAGTCACGAAGGTAGAACCGCGGCGCACATCCCGGCAACGGGTTTTCCGACGGGGAGGCGGTGAGGTGCCGCCGCTCAGCAGGCGCCGCCGAGCAGATCGGTCAGGTTCCGGTCCAGCTCCAGATAGCGGTACTCGTCACCCATCGGCACCAGCTCCTGCGCCCGCTCCAGGAAGCGGCGCAGCTCCGCCGTGCGCACGTGGACCATGGCGATGCCCTCGGCCGCGTGGAACTCCAGCACCGTCCGCTCGTACCCGAACGGCCTGACCCGGACGTCCCCCTCGCCGGCCGGGGTGTCGACCCCCGCCGTCAGCAGCTCACGGGAGAACTCCCAGGACACCTCGGTCCCCTCCAGGGTCGCCGGGGCCGGAAACGCCATCCGCACGGCGAAGGGGTCCTTGCGGTCGTAACTCAGTGTGGCCGGCAGGGTTTCCATCCGCGGGGCGGACGCGACCATGCGGGCCTGCACGGACTGCTCGATAACGCTGGACAAGACCTGCTCCCTCTCGCGGCTGGGTGAACGGTTCCCGGCATTGGAGTAGACGACGGAACGCATCGATCCGTGCACCGGCGGGCGGCGTGAGCTGCGTCACCGCCCACGCCCCGCCTCTCCTCCACGCTCTCCTGCACCCCCGCCTCCTGCCCGCTTCCGGGCCGCGCACCCTGACCGGCGTACGTTCCGGCCTGCGCGAAGTCCGGGGAGGGTGCCGCCCGGCCCGCCTACTGCCCCGGCAACTCCTGCTTGAACGGAGCGAGTTCGGGTGCCGTCTTGGTCGCGATGAATTCGGTGATCCGGTAGGCGCAGACCCCGTGCGCGGCGAAGGGGTCGGCCGCGGCGATCGCCTCGATCCGCTGCCGGTCGTCCCCGACGGCGAGGATCACCCCGCCGTCCCGGGGGTTCTTGCGGCCCGACGCGATGAAGACGCCGGCGGCGTACTGCTCGTCGAGCCAGGCGATGTGCTCCTTCATCAGCGCGTCCGCGCGCTCGACGGGAGCCGTGTAGGTCAATTCGAGTACGAACATGATCGTCAGGCTACGGGAACGTGGGTGCCCCGGCACCGCCTAAGCTGCTGGTCATGACGACACAGCCCACCCCCGCCCATGAGACCCCCGCAGACGAAGCCGAGGGCCGGGCGATCCAGGACCGCCTGCGCGGCCTCGTGGTGCTGGACGAGCCGGGCCCGGCGCCCGGCACCGGCCTGGTGACCGGGGTCGACGTGGCGTACGACGAGGAGAAGGACGTCGTCGTCGCGGCGGCCGTGGTGCTGGACGCCGAGACGCTGGAGACCGTGGACGAGGCCACCGCGGTCGGCAAGATCACCTTCCCGTACGTCCCCGGGCTGCTGGCCTTCCGCGAGATCCCCTCCGTGCTGGAGGCCCTGGAGTCGCTGACCGTCGACCCCGGCGTCGTCATCTGCGACGGGTACGGCCTCGCCCACCCGCGCCGCTTCGGGCTCGCCAGCCACCTGGGCGTGCTCACCGGGCTGCCCGTGATCGGCGTCGGCAAGAACCCCTTCACCTTCACGTACGAGGCCCCCGGCCCCCGGCGCGGCGACTTCTCCCCGCTGGTGGACGGCGACGAGGTGGTGGGCCGGGCGCTGCGCACCCAGGAGAACACCAACCCGGTCTTCGTCTCCGTCGGCCACCGGATCAGCCTCGACAACGCCTGCGCCCACACCCTGCGCCTGGCCCGCCGCTTCCGCCAGCCGGAGAGCACCCGCCGGGCGGACGCGCTGTGCCGGCAGACCCTGCGCGAAGCGACCGCCTGAGGGGCCACCGCTTGCCATCGGATTCAATTGAGTATCTGTACGGATGGCATAGATCGATCTTGCTGGGCAGGCTGAACACATGAACGCCTCTCGCACAGCTGCCCGCCCCGTCCCCTTCGGCCCCGCCCAGCACCACATGGCCCACGGTATGGCTCTCGGTATGGCCATCGGCGGGGTCGTCGGCCTCGTCTGGCTGGGCGCGATGCTCTACACGCTGGTCAGCTGGATCTTCTAGCAGCGCTTCTTCACCGCACCGCCGCCACCCGGAAGCGCAGCCCCGCCGCCGTCAGGCGTTCCAGCAGCGCGTCGCCCATCGCCGTCGCCGTGGTGACCTGGCCGGAGGTCTCCGGGAGCTTGTCCAGGGCGAGGCAGAGGGCCGACTCGGCGAGGATCTTGGCCGTCTCGTCGTAGCCCGGATCGCCGCCGGACACCTCGGTGAAGACCCGCCGCCCACCGCCCTCCCCGACGAAGCGGACGCTGAACCAGCTCCGCCTGCGGCGCTCCGCGTCCGGCCCCTGCCCCGCCTCGTACCGCCCCATCAGCCAGTCGCGAACGGGACCCACCTGGGCCGCCGCGACCAGCGCACCGACCGCCGCAGGCCCGCCGAGGGCCATCGGCAGGGTCTTGACCGAGGCGAAGTGGCGGTAGCGGAAGTCGGGGCCGTACCGCTCCAGCGCCCGCGCGGAGCGGCCCACGACCGCCGGGTCCACGGTCGGCAGCGGCAGCGCCCAGGTGCCGGTGGCCCCGTTGAAGTGCGGGGAGCCCGCCGGGGTGCGGACCCGGCGCCCCACCTGTCGGGGCTCGTGCAGGCGCCGCTCCCGGGCGGCGAGCAGCATCTGCGGGCCGCGCCCCATCGCGGTGAGCGCGGAGGCGAACGTACCGCCGGAGAACACGGCGTTGCTGCGGACGAAGCCGTCGACGGTCAGCGGCACACCCTCCGGCAGCTGCTTCACCGTGAAGTACGCCCCCAGGTCATGGGGTACGGAGTCGAAGCCGCAGGCATGCACGATACGGGCGCCGGTCTCCCGGGCCCGCGCGTCGTGGCGCACATAGGTCCGGTCGATGAACTCCGCCTCGCCGGTGAGGTCCAGGTAGTCCGTCCCGGCCTCGGCGCAGGCGGCGACGAGCTTCTCGCCGTACAGGATGTACGGGCCCACGGTCGTGGCCACCACCCGTGCGGATTCCGCGAGTTCACGCAGCGCGTCCTCGTCGTCCGCGTCGGTCTCCAGCAACGGCAGCTCGGCGCAGCCCGGTTCGATCGCGGTGAGCCGCTCGCGCAGCCGCTCCAGCTTGGTGCGGCTGCGGCCGGCCAGCCCCCAGCGCAGCTCCTCGGGGGCGTGCGCCGCCAGGTACTCCGCCGTGAGCACCCCCACGAAACCGGTGGCACCGAAAAGGACGACATCCAGGGGGCGCGCGGCCCCGTTCTGCCTGTTCACGAGTACCTCCGGGGGGCGAGGGGGACGGGTGGAGACGTGGCAGGCAGGCTAGCGGAGGGGGGAAGCGGGTGTGCGGCCGGGCGGGGCGTGGGCGTGGAACGTCCGGCGGGGATGCGAGAGGATCCCGGTGAGGAACTAAGCGCTTGCTCGGCCCGGGGGGTTGTGCGGAGCGGGGCGCGTTCATAGCATCATTGATGTTACATCGGTTGTGTCACACCCCTGGGGGCTCACGGATGGCAAGGACCGGGCACGGCCCGCTGGCAGGGATCCGGGTCGTCGAGCTGGCGGGGATCGGCCCCGGACCGTTCGCGGCGATGCTGCTGGCGGACCTCGGAGCCGACGTCGTACGCGTCGACCGGCCCGGCGGAGCCGGTCTCGGCATCGATCCGGCGTACGACATCACCAACCGCAACAAGCGCTCCGTCCTCGTCGACCTCAAGGACGAGGGTGGCGCCGGCCGCGTCCTGGACCTGGCCGAACGCGCCGACATCCTCATCGAGGGGTACCGCCCCGGCGTCGCGGAACGACTCGGTGTCGGGCCCGACGCCTGCCTCGCCCGCAACCCGAAGCTGGTCTACGGGCGGATGACCGGCTGGGGCCAGGACGGCCCGCTGGCGCAGCGGGCCGGGCACGACGTCGCGTACCTCGCGCTCACCGGCACCCTCTCCATGATCGGCAAACCGGACGAGCCGCCCGTGGTCCCCGCCAACCTGGTCGGCGACTACGCGGGCGGCTCGCTCTACCTCGTCGTCGGGGTCCTCGCCGCCCTCCAGCACGCCCGCACCCCCGGCGGCGTGGGCCAGGTGGTGGACGCGGCGATCGTCGACGGCGCCGCCCACCTCGCCTCGATGATCCACGGCATGCTGGCCGCCGGGAGCTGGCAGGACCGGCGCGGCGCCAACCTGCTGGACGGCGGCTGCCCCTTCTACGGCACCTACGCCACCTCGGACGGCGGCCACATGGCGGTCGGCCCGCTGGAAGGGCAGTTCTACGACGAGTTCATCGGCCTCCTCGGCCTCGCCGACGCCTTCCCCGACCGGTGGGAGCTGGCCCGCTGGGACGAACTGCGCGCCGCCGTCACCGAGCGCTTCGCGACCCGTACGCGGGCGGAGTGGACCGAGGTCTTCGACGGCACCGACGCCTGCGTGGCCCCCGTCCTCTCGCTCCGCGAAGCCCCGCACCACCCGCATCTCGCCGCCCGCTCCACCTTCGTCGAGCACAGCGGCATCACCCAGCCCGCCCCCGCCCCGCGCTTCTCCGCCACCCCCGTCTCCGTCCGCAGCGGCCCCGCCCGGCCGGGCGCCGACACCGACGCGATCGCCGCCGACTGGGACGTACCGGGGCTCCGGCCCACCCCCCGAGACTAGGAGACCCCGTGCAACGCCAGATCTTCACCGAGGAGCACGACGCGTTCCGCGAGACCGTCCGGGCCTTCCTGGCCAAGGAGGTGCTCCCGTACTACGAGCAGTGGGAGCAGGACGGCATCGTCTCCCGCGACGCCTGGCTCGCCGCCGGGCGCGCCGGGCTGCTCGGCCTCGCCGTCCCCGAGGAGTACGGAGGCGGCGGCTCCACCGACTTCCGCTACAGCGCCGTCCTCGCCGAGGAGTTCACCCGGGCCGGGGCGCCGGGCCTCGCGATCGGCCTGCACAACGACATCATCGGCCCGTACCTCACCGGCCTCGCCACCGACGAGCAGAAGCGGCGCTGGCTGCCCGGCTTCTGCTCCGGTGAGACCATCACGGCCATCGCGATGACCGAGCCGGGCGCGGGTTCCGACCTCCAGGCGATCCGCACCACCGCCGAGGACAAGGGCGACCACTGGCTGCTCAACGGCTCGAAGACCTTCATCTCCAACGGCATCCTCGCCGACCTGGTGATCGTCGTCGCCAAAACCACCCCCGACGGCGGGGCGAAGGGGCTGTCGCTGATCGTCGTCGAGCGGGGCGCGGAGGGCTTCGAGCGCGGCCGCAACCTCGACAAGATCGGCCAGAAGGCGCAGGACACCGCCGAGTTGTTCTTCAACGACGTCCGCGTCCCCAAGGAGAACCTCCTCGGTGAACTCGACGGCGCCTTCATCCACCTGATGACCAACCTGGCCCAGGAGCGCATGGGCATAGCGGTCGCCGGGATCGCCGCCGCCGAACACCTGCTGGAGATCACCACGCAGTACGTCAAGGAGCGCGAGGCCTTCGGGCGCCCGCTCTCCAAGCTCCAGCACATCCGGTTCGAGATCGCGGAGATGGCCACCGAGTGCGCCGTCACCCGCACCTTCCTGGACCGGTGCATCGTCGACCACTCCGACGGGACGCTGGACGCCGTCCACGCCTCCATGGCCAAGTGGTGGGCCACCGAACTGCAGAAGCGCGTCGCCGACCGCTGCCTCCAACTCCACGGCGGCTACGGCTACATGAGCGAGTACAAGGTCGCCAAGGCGTTCACCGACGGCCGTATCCAGACCATCTACGGCGGCACGACCGAGATCATGAAGGAGATCATCGGCCGCTCGCTGCTCGCCTGACGCCCCCCGACTCCCTCCCTCTCCACCACCCTCGAAAGGCAGCTGTCTTGAGTACCGAAGCATTCGTCTACGACGCGATCCGCACCCCGCGCGGCCGTGGCAAGGCCAACGGCGCCCTGCACGGCACCAAGCCGATCGACCTGGTCGTCGGCCTCATCCACGAGATCCAGGGCCGCTTCCCGGACCTCGACCCGGCCGCCATCGACGACATCGTCCTCGGCGTGGTCAGCCCGCTCGGCGACCAGGGCTCCGACATCGCCCGGATCGCCGCCATCGCCGCCGGACTTCCCGACTCCGTCGCCGGCGTCCAGGAGAACCGCTTCTGTGCCTCGGGCCTGGAAGCAGTCAACCTGGCCGCCGCCAAGGTCCGTTCGGGCTGGGAGGACCTCGTCCTCGCCGGTGGCGTCGAGTCGATGTCCCGGGTGCCGATGGGCTCCGACGGCGGAGCCTGGGCCATGGACCCCATGACCAGCTTCGAGACCGGCTTCGCCCCGCAGGGCATCGGCGCCGACCTCATCGCCACCATCGAGGGCTTCAGCCGCCGCGACGTCGACGAGTACGCCGCCCTCTCCCAGGAGCGCGCCGCCGCGGCCTGGAAGGACGGCCGCTTCAACCGCTCCGTCGTCCCGGTCAAGGACCGCAACGGCCTGCTCGTCCTGGACCACGACGAGCACATGCGCCCCGGTACCACCGCCGATTCCCTCGCCGGCCTCAAGCCGTCGTTCGCCGCCATCGGTGACATGGGCGGCTTCGACGCGGTGGCGCTCCAGAAGTACCACTGGGTCGAGAAGATCGACCACGTCCACCACGCGGGCAACTCCTCCGGCATCGTCGACGGCGCCGCCCTCGTCGCCATCGGCTCGAAGGAGGTCGGCGAGCGCTACGGCCTCACCCCGCGCGCCCGCATCGTCTCCGCGGCCGTCTCCGGCTCCGAACCCACCATCATGCTCACCGGCCCCGCCCCGGCCACCCGCAAGGCGCTCGCCAAGGCCGGGCTCACCATCGACGACATCGACCTCGTCGAGATCAACGAGGCCTTCGCCGGGGTCGTCCTGCGCTTCGTCAAGGACATGGGCCTGAGCCTGGACAAGGTCAACGTCAACGGCGGCGCCATCGCCCTCGGCCACCCCCTCGGCGCGACCGGCGCGATGATCCTCGGCACCGTCATCGACGAACTGGAGCGCCGCGACCAGCGGTTCGGCCTGGTCACCCTCTGCGTCGGCGGCGGCATGGGCGTCGCGACGATCGTCGAACGCATCTGACCGTTCTGCCCCGGCCACCCCTGCTTACGGAGAAAACACCGACATGACGACCGAGAGCACCACCATCCGCTGGGAACAGGACGAGACCGGCGTCGTCACCCTCGTCCTCGACGACCCCAACCAGTCCGCGAACACGATGAACCAGGCCTTCAAGGACTCCATCGCGGCCATCGCCGACCGCGCCGAGGCCGAGAAGGACTCCATCCGCGGCATCATCTACACCTCCGCCAAGAAGACCTTCTTCGCGGGCGGCGACCTCAAGGACATGGTCAAGGTCGGCCCCGGGAACGCCCAGGCCGCGTTCGACACCGGCACCGCGATCAAGCGCTCGCTCCGCCGTATCGAGACCCTCGGCAAGCCCGTCGTCGCCGCCATCAACGGTGCTGCCCTCGGCGGCGGTTACGAGATCGCGCTCGCCTCCCACCACCGCGTCGCCCTCGACGCCCCCGGCTCCCGCATCGGCCTGCCCGAGGTCACCCTCGGCCTGCTCCCGGCGGGCGGCGGCGTCACCCGGACCGTACGTCTCATGGGCATCGCGGACGCGCTGCTCAAGGTGCTCCTCCAGGGCACCCAGTACACGCCGCAGCGCGCCCTGGAGAACGGCCTCGTCCACGAAGTCGCCGCCACCCGCGAGGAGATGATCGAGAAGGCCCGCGCCTTCATCGACGCCAACCCCGAGTCCCAGCAGCCCTGGGACGTCAAGGGCTACCGCATCCCCGGCGGCACCCCGTCCAACCCCAAGTTCGCCGCCAACCTCCCCGCCTTCCCGGCCAACTTGAAGAAGCAGATCGCGGGCGCGCCGATGCCCGCGCCGCGCAACATCCTCGCGGCGGCCGTCGAGGGATCCCAGGTCGACTTCGAGACCGCCCTGACCATCGAGGCCCGGTACTTCACCGAGCTGGTCACCGGCCAGGTCTCCAAGAACATGATCCAGGCGTTCTTCTTCGACCTCCAGGCCGTCAACTCCGGTGCCAACCGCCCCAAGGACATCCCCGAGCGCCCGGTCCGCAAGGTCGCCGTGCTCGGCGCCGGGATGATGGGCGCGGGCATCGCCTACTCCTGCGCCAAGGCCGGCATCGAGGTCGTCCTGAAGGACGTCTCCACGGAGGCCGCCGCCAAGGGCAAGGCGTACAGCGAGAAGCTGCTCGCCAAGGCGCTCTCCCGGGGCCGTACGACGGAGGCGAAGCGCGACGAGCTGCTGGCCCGGATCACCCCGACCGGCGACGCGGCCGACCTCGCGGGCTGCGACGCGGTGATCGAGGCCGTCTTCGAGGACACCGCGCTCAAGCACAAGGTGTTCCAGGAGATCCAGGACGTCATCGAGCCCGACGCCCTTCTCTGCTCCAACACCTCCACCCTCCCGATCACGGTCCTCGCCGAGGGCGTGTCCCGCCCGGCCGACTTCATCGGCCTGCACTTCTTCTCACCGGTCGACAAGATGCCGCTGGTCGAGATCATCAAGGGCGAGCGGACCGGCGACGAGGCGCTTGCCCGCGCCTTCGACCTCGTACGGCGCATCAAGAAGACGCCGATCGTCGTCAACGACTCGCGCGGCTTCTTCACCTCGCGCGTCATCGGCCAGTTCATCAACGAGGGCGTCGCGATGGTCGGCGAGGGCGTCGAGCCCGCCTCGATCGAACAGGCCGCCGCCCAGTCCGGCTATCCGGCCAAGGTGCTCTCCCTGATGGACGAGCTGACCCTGACCCTGCCCCGCAAGATCCGCAACGAGACCAAGCGGGCGGTCGAGGAGGCCGGCGGCACCTGGCCCGGCCACCCGTCCGACGAGGTCATCGACCGCATGGTCGACGAGTTCGGCCGACCGGGCCGCAGCGGGGGAGCGGGCTTCTACGACTACGACGAGCAGGGCAAGCGCACCGGCCTCTGGCCGGGCCTGCGCGAGCACTTCACCACCAAGGCCGACGCGGACGTCCCCTTCGAGGACATGAAGGAGCGGATGCTCTTCTCCGAGGCCCTGGACAGCGTCCGCTGCCTGGAGGAGAACGTCCTCGTCTCCGTCGCCGACGCCAACATCGGCTCCATCATGGGCATCGGCTTCCCGCCGTGGACCGGCGGCGTGCTCCAGTACATCAACGGGTACGAGGGCGGCCTGCCCGGATTCGTCGCCCGCGCCCGGGAGTTGGCCGACCGCTACGGCGACCGGTTCCTGCCGCCCGCGCTGCTCGTGGAGAAGGCGGAGAAGGGCGAGACCTTCCACGACTGAGCCCGTTCCGGGCCGCGTTCACCGTCACTCGGTGGTGAACGCGGCCCGCAGCTCCTCCTTGAGTGACCGCTGAAAGGCCGTCACCAACGCCTGCACCACGATCGGTTGCATATGGGCCGACAGCGACTTCATCGCCGCCACATGCTCCGGATCGCCCTCACGCTCCCGGTACGGATTCCACACCTCGTCCCGGAACAGCCGCGTCATCTCCTGCGCGGCGGAGCGCGTGTGCTCCAGCAGCACGGTCCGCGCCGCCAGGATCGTCTCGTGCGCGATCGGCACGTCCAGCAGCTCCACCCCGAGCCGCAGCAGCCCGAGGTCCACCCGGTACGCCCCGCCGTCCCCCTCCGGCCGCACCAGCACCCCCATCGCCGCCAGCCGGTCCACATCCGGCTCCGCCAGCGCCCGCCCCGCTCGCTTCTCCAGTTCCGCCCGGGTCAGGTCCTCCGCCGTGTCCGGCGCCCAGGACGCCACCAGCGCCCGGTGGATCGCCAGATCGTGGGCGCTCAGGTCGGGTGGCAGCTGCTCCAGATAGCGTTCGATGGCGGCGAGCGTCATGCCCTGGTGCTGGAGCTCCTCGATCAGCGCCAGCCGCGAGAGGTGATCGGCCCCGTACCGCCCGACCCGGCGCGGCCCGATGACCGGGGGCGGCAGCAGGCCCCGGGTGCTGTAGAACCGCACGGTGCGTACGGTGACCCCGGCACGCGCCGCCAGCTCGTCCACCGTGAGCGTGGGCTCGTCGGTCCCCGTCGCCATCTCTGCTCCCCGCAGTCGTACCCTCGTACCGGACAGTGCCGCTGTCTCACCACTTCTGCCAAAGTCTCCGGCACCACGGCCCCGCCGTCCACCCCGGCCCGTTGTCAGTGCCGGGCCGTACGGTGAAGCCATGTCGGGGATCACGTACGTACGGGGGGACGCCACCGCGCCGCAGGGCAAGGGCGTCAAGGTGATAGCGCACGTCTGCAACGACCTGGGCGGCTGGGGCAAGGGGTTCGTCGTCGCCCTCTCCCGCCGCTGGCCCGAGCCGGAGGCCGCCTACCGCCGCTGGCACCGGGAGCGCGCGGGCAATGACTTCGCCCTGGGCGCGGTCCAGTTCGTCCAGGTCGGCCCGTATCTCTGGGTGGCCAACATGGTCGGCCAGCGGGGGATGCGCACCGGCAGCAAGGGCGTGCCCGTGCGGTACGAGGCCATCGAGACGGCCCTCGGCGCGGTGGCCGCCCGGGCGGGCGAGCTCGGCGCCTCGGTCCACATGCCACGCATAGGCTGCGGCCTCGCGGGCGGCACGTGGTCACGCGTCGAGCCGATCATCGAGGGGCGCCTGATCGAGGAAGGCGTGCCCGTGACCGTGTACGACCACGACTGACCGGGACACCGGCAGCGTACGAGCACGACCGACCGGACCTCGCTTGCCCCGGACCTCGCGGACCCCGCCCCCACGCTCCGCCCGCCCGCGAGGGATCATGGAGGGAAGGGACGGGCAGCGCACCGCAGGCCCGCAAGGAGTGCGGGAGCACCGGATGAGCAGCGCGAACGGCGTCGAGGAGCCCCTGCCGCCCCCGCCCGGCGGGGTCCTGTGGAGCCTCTCCGGTGACATCCGGGCCCTGCTGATGCTGCCCGCCGCCCTCACCCTCCAGGTCGCCCACCCCGCCGTCGGCGCGGGCGTCGACGAGCACTCCGTCTTCCGCACCGACCCCTGGGGGCGCGGCGAACGCTCCCTGCGCTCGCTCCAGCTCTGGGTGTACGGCGGAGAGCGGGCCGCCGAGGAGGGCCGCAGGCTGCGCCGGCTCCACCGCACCATCCAGGGCACGGACACCCGGGGCCGGGCATACCACGCACTGACGCCCGCCAACTACGCCTGGGTGCACGCCACCGGCTTCCCCGTCTACCGGCACGCGGCGCGCTACCTGATCCGGCCGATGACCCCCGCGCAGGAACGCGCCCTGTACGCGGAGTGGCTCCAGGTCGGCCGTATCCTCGGCATCCACGACCGGGACATGCCCCGGACGATCGAGGAGTTCTGGCCGTACTGGGAGAAGATGCTCGCCGGGGAGATCGAGGCGACGACCGTGGTGCGCGAACTGGTCGACGTGGACCAGCCCGTACCGCCGCCGGACCGTGGCCCGTGGCCGGTGCGGACGGTTCTGCGGGCCCTGTGGCCGGTGCTCCTGCCGCCGCTGGCGCGCGGTCGGCGGTTCGTCACCATCGGGCTCATGCCGCCGGACGCCCGCGCGGCGATCGGGCTGCCGTGGACGGCGGCCCAGGAGAAGCGGCTGCGGAGGCTCTGCGCGGTGCTGCGGGTCGTCGTCCCCGCCCTCCCGGAGCGGCTGCGGTATCTGCCGATGGCCCGGGCGGCCCGCGCCGCGCACGCCACCGGGGGCCGCCGGAACGGCTGAACCTCACCGCTCCGAGGGCCCCCGATGGAGCACGTACAGCGAATCAGCGGTGGTCGTGATCGCTGTGACCGCCGTGGCTGCTGTGACCGCCTTGACCGCCGTGATCCCCGTGGTCATGGATCGTGTTCGTCGCCGCGATCTTCTTCCAGGACGCCGGCCGCTCCGGCCGGACCGCCGCCCGGGACGACGCCCCGCCCTTGGCGATGCCCGCCGAGGCCGCCGCCGGCAGAGCGGGCCGCTTCGGCTGGTACAGCCAGGTGTCGAAGAGCGTCGCCAGCGGCTTGCCCGAGACCCGCTCCGCGTACCGCAGGAAGTCACCCACGGTCGCGTTGGAGTGCGCCTTCTCGGTCGGCCACCCCTTCAGCAGGGCGAAGAAGGTCTCGTCACCGACCCTGTTGCGCAGCGCCTGGAGCGCCAGCGCGCCCCGGTCGTAGACGGCGATGTCGAACTGCTTGTCCGGACCCGGGTCGCCCGGCTTCACCTTCCAGAACGGGTCGTCCGCCGGGTGCTGGGCGTAGACGTAGTCGGCCAGCTGCTGCGCGGTGCCCTCGCCCTCCTTCTCCGACCAGAGCCACTGGCTGTAGCGGGCGAAGCCCTCGTTGATCCAGATGTCCTTCCAGCCGTCGACCGACACGCTGTTGCCGTACCACTGGTGCGCGATCTCGTGGACGACGACCGAGACGTTGGCGCCGTTCGCGAACTGCCGCGGGCTGTAGAAGGGCCGCGTCTGGGTCTCCAGGGCGAAGCCGCTCGTCACGTTGGGCACATAGCCGCCGAGCGCGTTGAACGGGTACGGCCCGAAGACCTCGGTCAGCCACTCGGCGACCTCGGTGGTCCGCTCGATGCTGGCCCGGGCGGCACCCGCGTGGGGACCGAGGTCCTTGCTGTAGGCGTTCAGCACCGGCAGACCGTCGGCGGTCTTGTCGGTCGTGATGTCGAACTTGCCGACCGCGAGCGTCGAGAGGTACGTGGCCTGCGGCTTGTCGGAGCGCCAGTTGAAGCGGGTCCAGCCGAGCTTGGAGCTCTGCGAGACGAGCACCCCGTTGCTGATCGCCTGCGTGCCGTCCGGCACGGAGACCGAGATGTCGTACGTAGCCTTGTCGAGCGGATGGTCGTTGCTCGGGTACCACCAGACCGCCGACTCCGGCTCCTGCGCGGCGATGCCGCCGTCCGGGGTCCGGGCCCAGGCGGTCCAGCCGCCGATCTTCAGCTCGGAGGGCTTCCCGGCGTACCGGACGACCACCGAGACGTCCTTGCCCTTGGCCAGGGGACCCGTCGGGGTGATCTCCAGCTCCTGGGTGCCGGTCTTGGCGAAGGAGGCCTTCTTGCCGTTGACCCGCACCTCGGAGACGGCGAGCCCGAAGTCGAGGTTGAAGCGGGTCAGGTCCTGCGTGGTGGTGGCGAGGATCGTCGCCGTGCCCTCCAGCAGGTCGGTCGCCGGCTGGTACGTCAGCCGGAGGTCGTAGTGGGAGACGTCGTAGCCGCCGTTTCCGCTGGCCGGGTAGTAGGGGTCGCCGATACCCGGGGCGCCCACGGTGCCGGTGGAGGCCGATGCCGGGATCGCCAGCAGAAGGGTGGCCGCCAGAGCGCTGGGGACGATGAATCTGCGGTGCACGCATACTCCAAGTCGTCGGGATCGTGGACCGGACGACGGGTGTGGCCGGCCGGTCGTGGAACCGGGCGGGGGGTGGTTCCGACCGGTCAGGAAAAAGGCTAAGCAGCCCACCGGGCAGGACGGTCGAATCAGGGCATCCCTGTCACACGATCGCCATGCCCTCGTCACGACCCGCAGTGATCGCCCCCTGTTGCACAGGAGTTCACCCGGGTAACGTCCGCGGCACCGGCCGACCGGGAGGGCGCGCGGTGCCCGCCGCGCGCGTCTCGTTCGCACCCTGCGCGCCCCGCTCGCACCTGCGCGTACTCGCGCGCCCCCCCGCCGGTACTCCGCTCGTCCTCCGGGAGGCAGCCGCTGATGACCCCTCGCATCACCCGCGCGCTCCGCATGCTCAGCCCGCACCCATGGCTCGGACCGGTCGCGCACCCCGGCCGCCCGCCGTCCGCCGCGCGGCGCCGGGGCCCGGCGGTCCGGCACCGGAGTGCGGTGGTGGCGGCGGTCCTGGGCGCACTGGCCGTCCCGTTCGCCATCGCACCCGCCGAGGCCGCGCCGCACCCGCCGCGCACCGGGTTCGAGACGAGCGACGGGGCGCGCTGGACCGGGGCGGGCGAGGAACAGGCCTTCCTGGGGGCGGTCGACCGGGCGAGCGACCGGGCCGCCGTCGACCGGATCGGGACCACGGAGCAGGGCCGCCCCCTCCAGCTCGTACGCATCGGGGAGCGGCGCCCCGCCGCCACCACGGTCCTGCTGATCTGCAGTCAGCACGGCGACGAGCCCGCCGGACGCGAGGCCTGTCTGACCACCCTGCGCGACCTTGCCTTCGCCCAGGACCGTGCCACTCGCGCCTTCCTCTCCCGTACGACGGTCCTGGTGCTGCCCACGGCCAACCCGGACGGGCGCGCCGCCGACACCCGGGGCAACGCCGACGGCGTCGACATCAACCGGGACCACATCGCCCTGGAGACCGCGGAGGGCCGGGCGTTCGCGGCCGTCGTCCGCGACGAACGGCCGGATGTCATCTACGACTTGCACGAGTACGGCGCCACACCCCCGTACTACGACAAGGACCTCTTCGTCCTGTGGCCCCGCAACCTGAACGTCGCACGCGGCGTCCACGACGTCTCGCGGACCCTCTCCGAGCAGTACGTCCGGCCCGCCGCGACCGGCGCCGGCTACAGCAACGGCCACTACGGCATCTGGACCGACCCGGTCACCGGCGACCCCATCAGGCAGACGGCCGGTGACGGCCAGGAACGCATCCTGCGCAACGCCTCCGGCCTCAAGCACGCGGTCGGTCTCCTCATCGAGTCACGTATCGACGCCCTGAGCGAGGCCGAGAAGGACGACCCGGCCCTCAACCACCGGCGCAGGGTCGACTCGCAGCGGACGGCCCTCGGCGGTCTCTTCGCCTTCACCGAGGAGCAGCGCGCCCGCATCCGGGCGGCCACCGGGCTCTCCCGTGTGAGCGGGTACGCCGACCGCGGCCCCGTATATCTCGGCGGCGCCGACAACGATCCCGCCGAGCCCGGCGAGATCCTCGCCGACCCGCCGTGCGGCTACCGGCTGACGGCGGCCCAGTACGCCGGTGTGAAGGACGAGCTGGCCCTGCACGGCGTCCGCTCCCACCGCGACGGCGATGGCGTGTTTGTGCCCCTACGCCAGTCGGGCAGGAACCTGATTCCGCTGCTCCTCGACCAACGGGCGACATATTCCCTCACATCTGGTCAAGCTGATACGGCTTGTTGATCCTTCGAGATCGTGGGTGGGTGTGGTACTGCCTACGAAGAGCGATTTTCAGACTCGGTGAAAGGTGCCATTTGTGTCCCAGGACGATCAGTCAGCTGGGGGCCGGGAGGAATTGTCGGTCACGGCTGACCTTCCCCCCGAACCCCTCAGCACCCGGGCCCCGACCACCGACCGGGTGGTCTTCGGCGTCACAGCGGTCCTCACCCTCGCCTTCGTCATCTGGGGCGCGACCGCCACCTCATCGCTGGAGACGGCGTCCGGCAAGCTCCTCACCGGGCTGATCCACAACGGTGGCTGGGCCTTCATGCTCGCCGCCTCCGGGTTCGTCATCTTCGCCCTCTGGCTGGCCATCAGCCGCTACGGGAAGATCTGCCTGGGCCAGGAGGGCGAGGGGCCGGAGTTCCGGACCATCTCCTGGATCGCGATGATGTTCAGCGCCGGCATGGGCATCGGCCTGATGTTCTGGGGTGTCAGTGAACCCCTGGCTCACTTCCGTACCCCGCCGCCCGGCACCGACCCCGCGGACTCGGCCGACGCCATGCAGACGGCGATGGCCACCACCCTCTTCCACTGGACGCTGCACCCCTGGGCCATCTACGCGGTGGTCGGACTCGCCATCGCGTACAGCGCCTACCGGATGCGCAGGCGGCAGACGATCAGCGCGGTCTTCGAGCCGCTGATCGGCAAGCGCCACGCGTACGGCGGATTCGGCCGCTTCATCGACATCCTCGCCATCTTCGCGACGCTCTTCGGTTCGGCTGCCTCGCTGGGCCTCGGCGCGCTCCAGATCGGCAGCGGGATCCAGGAGCTGGACTGGCTGGAGAAGGCCGGCACCGGACTCCTCGTCACCGTCATCGCCGTGCTGACCGTCTGCTTCGTCGCCTCCGCGGTCTCCGGCGTGGAGAAGGGCATCCAGTGGCTCTCCAACATCAACATGGTGCTGGCGCTGCTCCTGGTCCTGTTCGTCTTCGTCGCCGGCCCCACGATCTTCGTGCTCGACCTGATCCCCACCTCGCTGGGCGCCTACCTCAGCGACCTCGGACAGCTCGTCGGCCGCACCGAGGCGACCGGCGGCGGTGAGGTGGCCGACTGGCTCGGCAGCTGGACGGTCTTCTACTGGGCCTGGTGGATCTCCTGGACGCCCTTCGTCGGCATGTTCATCGCCCGGATCAGCCGCGGCCGCACGATCCGCCAGTTCGTCGGCGGCGTCATCCTGGTGCCCAGCACGGTCAGCCTGATCTGGTTCGCCGTCTTCGGCGGTTCGGCCATGAAGCTGGACGAGGCGGGCAAGCTCACCGGTGCGGACACGCCCGAGGCGCAGCTCTTCGGCGTCCTCCAGGAGTTCCCGATCGCCACCGTGACGAGCATCCTGGTGATGATCCTCGTCGGCATCTTCTTCGTCTCCGGCGCCGACGCCGCCTCGATCGTCATGGGCACGCTCTCGCAGAGGGGCGTCCTGGAGCCCAGCAAGTGGGTCGTCATCTTCTGGGGTGTCGTGACCGGGGCCGTGGCCGCGATCATGCTGCTCATCGGTGACGGCAAGGAGAACGCGCTGGAGGGGCTCCAGAACCTCACGATCCTGGTCGCCGCCCCCTTCGTCGTCGTCATGATCGGTATGTGCGTGGCCCTGATGCGGGACCTGCGCAAGGACCCGCAGATCGTCCGCCAGGAGTTCGGCGTGGAGGCCGTCGAGTCCGCGGTGATCGAGGGGCACGCCAAGTACGACGGCGACTTCGAGATCCGTATCGGCCCCGGCACGACGGTCACCACGGACGAGCGCCACAAGGAGGTTCCGACCGAGAAGGGCCCCCAGGACTGATCCCGGGATCCAGGGATCCAGGGAGACCATCTCGTACGTGTACGGCGGCGGCTCAGCCCACCAGGGCGGCCGCCGCCCGTGCGCAGCCCCAGGCCACGGTGACCCCCGCGCCGCCGTGGCCGTAGTTGTGGACCAGCAGACCGCCGCCCGGCAGGGCCTCCGCCTCGATCCGCACCCCGCCCTCCCGCACCGGCCGCAGCCCCACCCGGTGCCCCAGCACCCGGGCGCCCGCGATCTCCGGCCGGACCCGCGCGCATCGCGCCACGATCTCCCGGGCCACCGCCGCGTCGGGCTCCCGGCGCTCGTCGTCCGCCTCGGCCGTACCGCCCAGCACCAGGCCGGCCGGCTGCGGGAAGAAGTACGTCGTCGCGGCGGACGCCGGGTCGGCCTCGGTGAACCACTCCGCGATCCCCGGGTTCTCCACCACGACCAGCTGCCCCCGCACCGCCCGCACCCCCGCGTCCGGCACCAGCTCGCGCGCCCCCAGCCCCGTGCAGTTCACCACCACCGGAGCCTGCGCCGCCGCCTCCGCGAACCCGTCCACTGCCCGCCCCTCCACCGCACCGCCCGCCGCCACCAGCCGCCGCTCCAGCCACGCCAGGTGCGCCGGCATGTCCAGCAGCGGCAGGGTCACCCGCAGCCCCTCGGCCACCTCCACCGCACCCTTCAGCTCCGCCGCCCACGGCCCCAGCGCCGCGAACCGCTCACCGCCGTGCACCCCCGCCACCACCCGTACGCCGGTTCCGCCGGGCCCGCCCGCCAGCTCCTCGTACACCGCAAGGGTCTCCAGCGACCAGGCGCCGACCCGCTCGGCCGGCTCGATCCGGTACGGCCACCACAGCGCCCCCGCCACCGCCGACGTCGTCGCCCCCGCCGGATCGCGCGACCAGACCCGCACCCGCAGCCCGCGCTCGGCCAGCGTCACGGCGGTGGTGAGGCCGATGACCCCGCCGCCCACCACGATCACGTCCGCCACATCCGTCACCTTCGCCGCATCCGTCATCACGGTCACTCCCGTCCCCTAGCTTCACGCCCGTCGCTGCCCGGACGCTAACGGAAACCGGAGGCCAGGGGCACAGGGCGAGGGGCATCGGGCACCGGAGACTAGGATCGGCACCCTGATGACTGCCACCCTCGTCGCCAAGGACCTCGCCGCCGGACACGGCGACCGCACACTCTTCGCCGGACTCGACCTCGTCGTCGCCCCCGGAGACGTGATCGGTCTCGTCGGAGTCAACGGCGCCGGAAAATCGTCCCTGCTCCGCCTGCTCGCCGGACTCGACCGCCCGGAGGAGGGCGAGCTGAGGCTCTCCCCGCCCACCGCGACCGTCGGCCACCTCCCGCAGGAGCCCGAGCGGCGCGAGGGCGAGACCGTCGCCGCGTTCCTGGCCCGCCGCACCGGCGTCGCCGACGCCCAGCGCGCCATGGACGAGGCGACGGAGGGCCTGGTATCCGGAGCCCCGGGCGCCGACGACGCGTACTCCGAGACCCTGGAGCGCTGGCTCGCGCTCGGCGGCGCCGACCTGGAGGAGCGGGCCGCGCAGGTCGCCGCCGAACTGGGTCTCACCGTGAGCCTGGACCTGCCCATGACGGCCCTCTCCGGCGGCCAGGCGGCCCGCGCCGGGCTCGCCTCGCTGCTCCTCTCCCGCTACGACGTCTTCCTGCTGGACGAGCCCACCAACGACCTCGATCTCGACGGCCTGGAGCGCCTGGAGCGTTTCGTCTCGGGGCTGCGGGCCGGGACCGTCGTCATCAGCCACGACCGCGAGTTCCTGGTGCGCACGGTCACCAAGGTGCTGGAGCTCGACCTCGCCCAGCAGCAGATCAACCTGTACGGCGGTGGCTACGCGGCCTACCTGGAGGAGCGCGAGACGGCGCGCCGGCACGCCCGCGAGGGGTACGAGGAGTACGCCGACAAGAAGGCCGCCCTCGAAGCGCGCGGCCATATGCAGCGCTCCTGGATGGACAAGGGCGTCAAGAACGCCCGTCGCAAGGCCACCGACGGCGACAAGCTCGGCCGCAACGCACGCAGCGAGGCGAGCGAGAAGCAGGCGGCGAAGGCCCGGCAGACCCAGCGCATGATCGAGCGCCTCGACACCGTCGAGGAGCCGCGCAAGGAGTGGGAGCTGCGGATGGAGATCGCCACCGCCCCCCGCTCCGGATCGGTCGTCGCGACCCTGCGCGAAGCCCGCGTGGTGCGCGGCGACTTCTCCTTCGGCCCCGCCTCGCTCCAGATCGACTGGGCCGACCGGGTCGCCATCACCGGCGCCAACGGCGCGGGCAAGTCCACCCTGCTCGCCGCCCTGTTGGAGCGGCTCCCGCTCGACTCCGGCCACGCCACGCTCGGTTCGGGCGTCGTGGTCGGCGAGGTGGACCAGGCCCGCAAGCTCTTCCTCGGCTCCCAGTCGTTGCTGGAGGCGTTCTGCGCCGCCGTCCCCGACACGGAACCGGCCGAAGTCCGCACGCTGCTCGCCAAGTTCGGACTGCGCGCCGACCATGTGATGCGCCCGGCCACCAGCCTCTCCGCGGGCGAACGCACCCGCGCCGCCCTCGCCCTGCTCCAGGGCCGGGGAGTCAACCTCCTGGTGCTCGACGAGCCGACGAATCACCTGGACCTGCCCGCCATCGAGCAGTTGGAGGCGGCGCTGGAGAGCTACACGGGCACCCTGCTGCTGGTCACCCACGACCGGCGGATGCTCGAAGCGGTGCGCACCACGCGCCGCATCGAGGTCGCGGACGGCCAGGTCAAGGAAGTCTGAGCGCGCCCACGGGCAGGGCGTTCTCAAGAAGTACGGAGGTGGGGGCGGGCCGCACACGGCGACCCGCCCCCACCCTCGTTCGGGCCTCAGCGCCCCCGGCCGCCCTGCTTCGGGTCGGTCAGCCCCGCCCGCCGCAGCGCATCGGCCATCGCACTGTTCGCCGGAGCCGGAGCACCCTGGCCCTGCCGGGACCCGCCGCCACCGGAGCCGCCGCGCCGGTCCCGGCCGCCGCCCTGGCCGCCCTGCCGGCCCTGACCGCCGCCGGCCCCCTGGCCGCCACCTGAACCCTGCCCCTGCCGCTGCTTCGGCGGACGGGCGCCCCGCTCACCGCGGCCCTCACCGCGCCCCTGCCCGCCGCCGGCGCCCGGCTCGTCGTCCAGCCGCAGCGTCAGCGAGATCCGCTTGCGCTGCGCGTCGACGTCCATGACCTTGACCTTCACGATGTCCCCGGGCTTCACGACATCGCGCGGGTCCTTCACGAACGTCTTCGACAGCGCCGACACATGCACCAGCCCGTCCTGGTGGACACCGACGTCCACGAACGCGCCGAACGCCGCCACATTCGTCACGACGCCCTCCAGCACCATGCCGGGCTCCAGGTCCCCGAGCTTCTCGACACCCTCCTTGAAGGTCGCCGTACGGAACGCGGGCCGGGGGTCGCGCCCCGGCTTCTCCAGTTCCTTCAGGATGTCCGTCACGGTCGGCAGACCGAACATCTCGTCCACGAAGTCCGCCGCGCGCAGCGACCGCAGCGCCTCCGCGTTACCGATCAGCGAGGCGACCTCGCCGCCCGCCGTCTTCCCCATCCGCCGCACCACGGGGTACGCCTCCGGGTGCACGCTGGAGGCGTCCAGCGGGTCGTCGCCGCCCCGGATCCGCAGGAAGCCCGCGCACTGCTCGTACGCCTTCGGGCCGAGCCGCGCCACGTCCTTCAGCGCCTTGCGGGAGCGGAAGGGGCCGTTGGTGTCGCGGTGCGTCACGATGTTCTCGGCGAGCCCCGAGCTGATCCCCGAGACCCGCGAAAGCAGCGGTGCGGAGGCAGTGTTGACGTCCACACCGACGCCGTTCACGCAGTCCTCGACGACCGCGTCCAGCGAACGGGAGAGCTTCACCTCGGACAGGTCGTGCTGGTACTGGCCGACGCCGATCGACTTGGGGTCGATCTTCACCAGCTCGGCCAGCGGGTCCTGGAGCCGCCGCGCGATCGACACCGCGCCGCGCAACGACACGTCCATGTCCGGGAGTTCCTGCGAGGCGAAGGCGGAGGCGGAGTACACCGAGGCGCCCGCCTCCGAGACCATCACCTTGGTGAGCTTCAACTCCGGGTGCTTCTCGATCAGTTCACCGGCGAGCTTGTCCGTCTCGCGGGACGCCGTGCCGTTGCCGATCGCGATCAGGTCGACCGCGTGCTCCTTCGCGAGGTGCGCGAGCTTGGCCAGCGCCTGGTCCCACTTGTTGGCGGGCACATGCGGGTGGATCACATCGGTGGCCACCACCTTGCCGGTCGCGTCGACGACCGCGACCTTCACCCCCGTACGGAAACCGGGGTCCAGGCCCAGCGTGGCGCGCGTCCCGGCCGGGGCGGCGAGCAGCAGATCGCGCAGGTTGGAGGCGAAGACCCGTACCGCCTCGTCCTCCGCCGCCGTGCGCAGCCGCAGCCGCAGATCGATGCCCAGGTGCACCTGGATCCGGGTCCGCCACGCCCAACGCACGGTGTCGAGAAGCCACTTGTCGCCCGGGCGGCCCCGGTCGGCGATCTCGAAACGGCGGGCGATCATGTTCTCGTACGTCGAGGGGCCCGGCCGCTCGGCGGCCTCGGGCTCCTCCGGCTCCAGGACCAGATCGAGCACGTTCTCCTTCTCGCCGCGCAGCATCGCGAGCACCCGGTGCGAGGGCAGCGCGGTGAACGGCTCCGCGAAGTCGAAGTAGTCGGCGAACTTGGCGCCCGCCTCCTCCTGGCCCTCACGCACCTTCGCCGCCAGCCGGCCGCGGGTCCACATGCGCTCGCGCAGCTCACCCGTCAGGTCGGCGTCCTCGGAGAACCGCTCGGTGAGGATGGAGCGCGCGCCCTCCAGAGCGGCCGCCGCGTCCGCCACACCCTTGTCGCCGTCCACGAACGCGGCAGCGGCGGCGAGCGGATCGGCCGACGGGTCGGCGAGCAGGCCGTCCGCCAGCGGTTCGAGCCCCGCCTCCCGGGCGATCTGCGCCTTCGTCCGCCGCTTCGGCTTGAACGGCAGGTAGATGTCCTCCAGGCGCGCCTTGGTCTCGGCACCCCGGATCGCGGCCTCCAGCGCGGCGTCGAGCTTGCCCTGTTCGCGTACGGATTCGAGGATCGACGTACGCCGCTCCTCCAGCTCCCGCAGATACCGCAGCCGCTCCTCCAGCGTGCGCAGCTGCGCGTCGTCGAGCGATTCGGTCGCTTCCTTGCGGTAGCGCGCGATGAACGGCACGGTGGACCCGCCGTCGAGCAGCTCGACGGCCGCCCTGACCTGTCGCTCACGTACGCCGAGCTCCTCGGCGATCCTGCCTTCGATGGACGTCGTCACGGTTTTCCCGACTCGCCTTCTCGTACTGGCTGTGCAGTGACAGGGCCCTCTCGTTCGGATCGGACCCCCAGAGCTGCATTGTGCCGGGTGGCCGGGCGCCGTGTCGCATGACCTCGGGGAACACGCCCGGGAGCCCCAGCACCGCGTACGGGAGCCCCGGGCCGGGCCGTGTGGATCAGCGCCCGGTCGCCTCGGCCGGGAAGGCGCCGTTCGCGGCGGCCGTGAACAGGAAGCCGCGCCCCAGCTCGGTGAGCCGCTCCACGCCTTCGGCGCCCAGGTGCTCGTACGGGGCCCGGTCCATCCGGTCCGTCGCCTCCTCCACCTCCGCGCGCAGCGCCGTCCCCGCGTCGGTCAGCGCCAGCTCCTCACCCGCCGCCAGCAGCCCGCGCTCCCGCAGCCGGCCGGACGCCGCCTCCCAGTCGGTGCGCCGCCAGCCGCGCGAGGACAGGATCCAGCGGATCGCCATGCCCTTGCCGGTCGCGGTGTGGCTGACAAGGGACTCCACCGGGTCCAGGCCGGCGGCGAGCAGCGCGGCGAGGTGGGCGTCGCCGCGGTGCTCGCGCAGCAGGGTCGCGGCGTGCCAGAACGCCAGGTGCGGCTCGTCGGGCACCGGCAGCTCCGCGTGGGCCGCGTAGAGCGGGCGGGCGTGCGGGGTGCAGGCCTCGGTGGCGCGCAGCGCGAGCCGGGCCGCCTCCGCCATCTCGTCGGAGGCGATGATCTCCTCGCCGAGCAGCCTCCGCAGCGTCGAGTCCGCCGCCCGCAGCCGCGCCCCGAGCACCTGCTCGGGCGAGGCCACGGACCAGACGGCGGGCACGTGCTCAGCCACCAGGGCCGGGTTGAAGTTGTAGAAGGTCGCCGTGACGGTGCCCGCCCCCACGGGCCCGAACGCGGCGGCCCGGGTGGCGAAGTAGACGGCGCTCGGGTCCTCGACACCGAGCTTGCCCAGCTCGGTGCCCAGGTCGGGGGAGAAGAAGAGGCACGAGTGCAGCGGGTTGACGGCGTTGTGACAGCGGCGTTCCGCGCGGGCCGGAAGAGAACTCATACCCGCACGTTACCGACTGGTCGGTACGGCGGGAAGGTCGGGGAGCGGTCCAGTGCGGGGAACGGCTCGATGGCAGAAAAGGTGGGGTACTCGTCATTGTGGCCATCACCGCCCGCCGCCCAGGATGGCGGGTGTGACCCAGCGAACCGTGCTCGTCGTCCTCTTCGACGGCGTCCAGAGCCTCGACGCGACCGGCCCGATGGAGGTCTTCGCCGGGGCCTCCCGCGCACCCGGCGTCTCCTACGACCTGCGGACCGCCTCCCTCGACGGCGGCCCCGTCCGCACGAGCAGCGGACTGACCCTGGTCCCCGACAGCAGCCTCGCCGAGGCCCCCGTACCGCACACCCTGCTGGTCCCCGGCGGACACGGCACCCGGGACTCCCACCCGGAGCTGACCGCCTGGCTGCGGGCGCACGCCGGGCAGGCGGAGCGGCTGGTCTCCGTGTGCACCGGCGCCCTGCTGCTGGCCGAGGCGGGCCTCCTGGACGGCCACCGGGTCACGACCCACTGGAACTACTGCGCCGAGCTCGCCCGCGACTTCCCCGACGTCCACGTCGACCCCGACCCGATCTTCGTACGGGACGGGCGGCTGGCCACCTCGGCGGGCGTCACCGCCGGCATCGACCTGGCCCTCGCCCTGGTCGAGGAGGACCACGGACGGGATCTCGCCCTGACCATCGCCCGCCACCTCGTGGTCTTCCTGCGCCGCCCCGGCAACCAGGCCCAGTTCAGCGCCCAGCTCAGCGCCCAGACCGCCCGGCGCGAACCCCTGCGCGAGGTCCAGCACTGGATCACCCGGCACCCGGACGCGGATCTCGCCGTGGACGCCCTCGCGGCCCGTGCCCGCCTCTCGCCCCGGCACTTCGCCCGTGCGTTCCGGGCGGAGACCGGTACGACACCGGGGCGCTACGTCGACCGCGTACGGCTGGAGCACGCACGCAGGCTCCTGGAGGACACCTCCGACTCCGTCGAACAGGTCGCCCGCGCCAGCGGCTACGGCACGCCGGAAGCCATGCGCCGCGCTTTCGTCAAGGCCCTCGCCACGGCACCCGCCGAGTACCGCCGCCGCTTCCGTACACCGACCTCCACCACCTGACCCGCCCCGTCCACCGAAAGGCAGCCCGTGCAGATCGCCATCACCCTCTTCGACCGCTTCACCGCCCTGGACGCGGTGGGACCGTACGAGATACTCAGCCGCGCCCCCGGCGCCGAGGTCGTCTTCGTCGCCGAAGCGACCGGCCCCGTGGCCAACGACAGCGGCAGCCTCCAGCTGGTCGCCCACCGGACCTTCGCCGAGGTCCCGTCACCCGATCTGGTGATCGTGCCCGGCGGTCCGGGGCAGGGCGACCAGATGGAGAACGCCACCCTGCTCGGCTGGCTGCGCGCGGTGGACGCCACCACGACCTGGACGACCTCCGTCTGCACCGGCTCCCTGCTGCTCGCGGCGGCCGGACTCCTCAAGGGCAGGCGGGCCACCTCGCACTGGCTGGCGCTTGAGCTCCTGAAGGAGTTCGGTGCCGAGCCGACGGGGGAGCGGGTGGTGTTCGACGGCAAGTACGTCACCGCCGCCGGCGTCTCCTCCGGCATCGACATGGGCCTCACCCTGCTCGGCCGGATCGCGGGCGACGACGCGGCGCGCTCGGTGCAGCTGCTCACCGAGTACGACCCGCAGCCGCCCTACGACTGCGGGTCCCCCGAGAAGGCCCCGGCTGCCCTGGTCGAGGAGTGGCGGACCCGGAGCCGCCACGTCACCCGGTAGGGCCCCCGGCGGGAGTCGTGTACGTGAAATGCGGCGCGCGTCGCTCCAGGAAGGCGGCGACCCCCTCCGCGGTGTCGCCGCTGCCCTGCGCCTGACCGGCCCAGTACCCGTCCCGGTCCTGCCGCCCCGCCGCGAACTCCTTCGCCGCGGCCTGCGTCAGCTGGGAGCGCGAGGCCAGCACCCCCGCGTACGCCGCCACCCGCTCGTCCAGTCCGCCGGCCGGCAGCACCTCGTCCACCAGCCCGGTGCGCAGGGCCCTCTCCGTGCCGATCAGCTCGCCGGAGAAGAGCAGATGCTTTGCCGTGGCCGGGCCGACCAGGCCGACCAGCCGCCGGGTGGAGGAGGACGGGTAGACGATGCCGAGCTTGGCCGGAGTGACGCCGAACAGGGCGCCCTCCTGGGCGAACCGCAGATCGCAGGCGGCCGCGAGCTGGCTGCCGCCGCCCACGCAGAAGCCGCGCACCGCGGCGAGCGTCGGCCGGGGGAACGCGGCCAGCGCCTCCTCGGCCGCCACCGCCAGCGCCTGGGCGTCCCCGGCGCTCTCGCGCAACGTGGAGATGTCCGCCCCGGCGCAGAAGGTGTCGCCCGCGCCCGTCAGCACCAGGGCCCGGACCGCCGGGTCGGCGGCCAGCCGCTCCAGCAGCTCCGGCAGGCTCCGCCACATCCCGGCGGTCATGGCGTTGCGCTTGGCGGGGTGGCTGATCACGACGGTGGCGATGCCGCGGTCGACGGAGCAGAGGAGCTGGGGTTCCGTACGGTCCATGCGCCGGATGCTATCCGCAGGGTTCGAACCTATGATCAAGAAGGGGTCGCGAAGCGGACACGCACCGTAAGGAGCTGTCGATGAACGGACCCACCGCCGAGGGCAAGAAGCACGGACCCGGCACCCAGGGCGGGAAGCACGGACCCGGCGCCGAGAGCGGTAAGCGCGCAACCACCGCCGAGGGCAGAAAGCTCAGCCGCAGCTTCAGCTGGCTCGCCCTCCTCGGCACGCTCCTGGTGATCGCGGGCATCGTCGGCCTGATCTACACCGGCCTCGCCACCCTCACCTCGATGCTGCTCTTCGGCTGGTTGCTGCTGATCGGCGGCATCGTCGGCCTGGCGCACGCGATCGAGTCGCGCGGCACCAACTACTTCTGGCTGGGCGTCGTGGTCGCCGCCCTGAACCTCGCCGCGGGTGTCGTGGTGATCCGTCACCCGGAGGGCACCGCCGAGGCGCTGACCATGTTCGCCGCGCTGCTCTTCCTGACGGGCGGGGTGTTCCGGCTGGTGGGCAGCGTCGTCGTGCGCGGTCCGCAGATGGGGTGGACGCTGCTGCAAGGCGCCTTCGGACTGCTCCTCGGCCTGCTGGTGCTGTTCGACTGGCCGCACAGCAGCCTGTACGTTCTCGGGGTCTTCTTCTCGCTGGCCCTGCTCTTCGACGGCCTCGGCCTCATCGCCATCGGGGTCGGCGGACGGCGCATCGTCAGCATGGTCTCGGATCGGCTCGAAGCACCCGGCCCGGCTACGGACAGTCCGCCCAAGGCCCCGGGAGAAGGGCAGAAGTAGTCCGCCGCCTGCCATCAGCGCGCACCTTCGGTCAAATAGCGCCGATACGCAGCTATTTCC
This sequence comes from Streptomyces cyaneofuscatus, assembly GCF_000718135.1. Taxonomy (GTDB): domain Bacteria; phylum Actinomycetota; class Actinomycetes; order Streptomycetales; family Streptomycetaceae; genus Streptomyces; species Streptomyces cyaneofuscatus. The sequence continues at coordinate 61,942 of NZ_JOEM01000020.1, forward strand.
GATCAGTGGCACGGTATGGACCAAGCCATTCCCAACACTCTTTACTCGACGGTCAGTGCAGTGCGAGTGAGAGCTGGTGCCGGACGATGGAGAGCCTCGGGAGTGCCCCTGCCGAACCCGTGTCGTACGAGGGGGTGTGGCGCTTCACCGCCCCCGCCGTGGACGTGTCCGTGCCCCAGGCCCGGCACGCCGTACGCGACCTCCTCGGCCGCCAGGGCGTGCCGATCGAGGACGACATCCTCCAAGGGCTGCTGCTGATCGTCTCGGAGCTGGTCACCAACGCCGTCAAACACGCGGCGCTGCTCTCGCCCGAGCTGGCGGTCGAGGTGGCCATCGGTGCCGACTGGGTCAGAGTCTCCGTCGAGGACAGCCACCCCTACCGGCCCACCGCCCTGGAGACGGACTACGCGCAGACGGGCGGCCGCGGACTGCTGCTGGTCAAGGTGGTCACCGCGGAGGCGGGCGGGACCTGCGACGTGGAGCACACCGCGAGCGGCGGCAAGATCATCTGGGCGGCGCTGCCGTTGAAGACGCAGCTCTGACCGCCCCGTACGAGATCCGCGCGAGCGTCACCAGCCCGCGGAGGGACCCGTCAGCTCACGGATCGCCGGACGCGCCGCGTCCAGTACCGTCATGAACCACGCCGAGAACGGCGCCCGCGCATGCCGCTCCGCCAGCTCCGCCGCCGTCACGAAGGCCGTCTCGCCGACCTCCTCCGGGTCCGGCTTCAGTGCCTCCTGCGCCATCCCCACGAACAGGTGGTTGAACTCCTGCTCCACCAGGCCCGAGGCCGGGTCCGGGTGGTTGTAGCGGACCGTGCCCGCCTCGGCCAGGAGCGAGGGCGCGATCCCCAGCTCCTCGTACGTACGCCGGGCGGCCGCCGCGAAGGGGGCCTCGCCCGGGTAGGGGTGGCCGCAGCAGGTGTTCGACCAGACGCCGGGGGAGTGGTACTTGCCGAGCGCCCTGCGCTGGAGCAGCAGCCGTCCCTGCTCGTCGAAGAGGAAGACGGAGAACGCGCGGTGCAGCTGCCCGGGGGCCTGGTGGGCCGCCAGCTTCTCCGCGGTGCCGATGGTGGTGCCGTTCTCGTCGACCAGTTCGAGCATGATCGCTTCTGCGGTGCCGTTCGACGAGCTGTGCGTCGCGGTGGCTGGTGTGGTCGGCATACCCATCCTTGTCTGTGGTCCCCGGCCTCGTGCGCCGGACCCCTCGAGTCCGGCCAAGTCTGCCGTACAAAAGCCGCTTGTCCGTACTTCGGTTCCGGGCATGTCCGCCCCGCCGCGCCCTGCGAGCGCGGCGGGGCGGACGGGGGTGTCAGACCCCGAAGGCCGCCGGATAGCGGATCATGCCCACCGGAAGCGGAACGGAATCGTCCAGGACCAGCGCCATCATCGCCTCGTCCGGCACCCCGAATCCGGGCCGGATCCCGTACCGGGAGGCGGGTACGCAACCGAAGCGCGCGTAGTAGTCGGGATCACCGAGCACCACCACCAGCGCCTCTCCGCGCACCCGGGCCGCGTCGAGCGCCGCCCGCACCACGGCCTGCCCGGCGCCCTGCCGCTGATGGGCGGGGGAGGTGGCGACCGGGGCCAGCGCGAGCGCCGGGGCGTCCCCGATCCGGCACCGGGTCAGCAGCGCGTACGCCGCCACGGAACCGTCCGGCGCCTCGGCGACGTACGACAGCTCGGGCAGCCAGGCCTCGGCGTCGGCGCGCAGGGCGTCCACGAGGTCGGCCTCGTCCCGGGTCGGGAAGGCGGCCGAGTTGACCGCGTGCACGGCCTCCCGGTCCGCCGCCGTCTCCGGCCGGGTGGTCCAGCGGGGGTCGGCCGGGCGGAGCACGTACGCGGCGTAGCCGTACTCCGCGCCGTACGCACGCCGTACCGCCAGCTCCTCACGGGTGGCCGCGAGCGCCCACTCCATACCGGGAGCTGTCGGGTCGGCGCTCTCCACGCGCTCGGCGAGCGGGACGTAGTACGTGTCCCAGTCGCTGTCGGGCTGGAGCAGGACCGCCGAGACCGTGCAGCCCGCGGCGACGGCCGCCGCGGTGGTCTCCGGCAGGGTGCGCAGGGAGCCGTTGCGGTCCCAGAAGTCGCGCGCCCCGGCCGAGGGCGCGTCGGTGGTCCAGACGCACTCGGAGATCACCATCGCGCCGCCCGGGGCGAGCAGCCGCTGCCACTCCCGTACGGCGGTGGCGAAGCCGATGCAGTACGCCGACCCCTCCGCCCAGATCAGGTCGAAGGAGCCCGCGGGGAAGCCGGGGCCGGTGAGGTCGCCCATGTCGGCCCGGACCGTACGGATACGGTCGCCCAGGCCGCGCGCCTCCGCCGCCTGGTCCAGCTCGTCCAGGAACGGCTGGTGCAGGTCGACCGCGGTCACCTCGGCGCCCGCCTCGGCGGCGAGCAGCAGGGCGGCACGGCCGGGGCCGCAGCCCAGGTCGAGGACGCGCGGACGGTCGGGGAGAGGGCCGGCCAGAGCCAGCAGCCGGCGCGTGGTGGCGTCGGAGCCGGGGCTCTGCCGGGGGAGACGGTGGTGCAGGGTGAAGAACGCCTCGGTGCGCGAGGCGTCGTCGATGTGGTCGGTCAACGTGGGAACCCTTGGGGTGTGAGGGCTCCGACCCGATCCGAGGAGAGGTGGACCTAGCCGGAGACCCGGGAGATGAGGAAGGACCGATTGCCGCGCCGGGAAGGCGTCGTCGCGACCGTCATCAACCTCAGCTCCTCTCGGAAAGGGCCCCGGTCCACCCGGGCCGTCCACCGCTGAGACTCGAACGTCTCAGCGAAACAACCCTAGCACCGCCGCTACGCGCCGCCTCGTGGTGCTCAGTGGCACAGATGCGCCTCGTGCTCCGCGTGCCCGCTCGGCTCCAGCTGGAAGGTGCAGTGCTCCACGTCGAAGTGGTCCCCGAGGCAGCCCTGCAGCTCGTGCAGCACCTTCTCGTGCCCTATCGAGTCGAGCATCTCCTGGCGCACCACCACATGCGCGGAGAGCACCGGCATCCCCGAGGTGATCGTCCAGGCGTGCAGGTCGTGGACGCCCAGGACGCCGGGCAGGGCCGTGATGTGGGCCCGTACCTCCGCCATGTCCACGCCCTTGGGCGCCGCCTCCAGCAGTACGTTCAGGGTCTCCCGCAGCAGCTTCACCGTCCGGGGGACGATCATCAGACCGATCACCAGGGAGGCGATCGGGTCGGCGGCCTGCCAGCCGGTCGCCATGATGATGCCCGCCGAGACGATCACGGCGAGCGAGCCCAGGGTGTCCGCCATCACCTCCAGATAGGCGCCGCGCACATTGAGGCTCTCCTTCTGTCCACGCATCAGCAGAGAGAGGGAGACGATATTGGCGACCAGACCGACGGTGGCGAACGCGATGGCGAGGCCGCCCTTGGTCTCGGCCGGGGTGATGAACCGGTCGACCGCCTCGAAGATCAGGAAGCCGCCGACGCCGAGCAGCAGCAGACAGTTGGCGAGCGCCGCCAGGATCTCGGCGCGGGCGAAGCCGAAGGTGCGGTTCGGCCCGGCGGGCCGGTTGGCGAAGTGGATGGCGAGCAGCGCCATCCCGAGCCCCAGCGCGTCGGTGGCCATGTGGGCGGCGTCCGCGATCAGGGCCAGTGAGTCGGAGAGCACCCCGCCGACGATCTCCATGACCATCACGCTCAGGGTGATGCCCAGGGCGACCCGGAGCCTGCCCCGGTACGCGGCGGCCGCCGTGCCCGTCGGGGGCGGCCCGCCGTGTGTGTGCCCGTGATCGTGGCCAGCCCCCATGCGAAACGCCTCCCGTGTCCGTGCGACAGCGCCCGGCGAAACCGCCCGACGACGCCAGTGAACTACGGGTGGGGGGTATCGGGCAACACGGCACTGAACACCGTTGTCATATGCTCTGACCTGCGGAAACGTTCCGCAGGTCAGAGCGCTGACGAGATCATTTACGGGCGTCCGCCCGCGCCTCGGGATGGCGCAGGCACCACCCCTCCCAGGCCGACTCCACCATCGAGCGGACGTCCCGGCGCGCCGTCCACCCCAGCTCCCGCACCATCCGGGCGTCCGAGGCCACCGCCTTCGCCGCGTCCCCCGCTCGGCGCGGTTCCACCACCGGCTCCACCGGGTGCCCGGACACCTCGCGGATCACGTCGATCAGCTTCCGTACCGACACGCCCTCGCCCCGGCCGACGTTCAGCGTCAGATCGCCGCCCTCGCGCACACCCAGCTTCCGCGCGACGGCGAGGTGGGCGTCGGCCAGGTCGGCGACGTGGATGTAGTCACGGATGCACGTGCCGTCGGGCGTGGGGTAGTCGTCGCCGAAGATCCGGGGCGCCTCACCGCGCGTCAGCCGGTCGAAGACCATCGGGACGATGTTGAACACCCCGGTGTCCGCCAGCTCCGGCCCGGCCGAGCCCGCCACGTTGAAGTACCGCAGACAGGCGGTGGAGATCCCGTGGGCCCTGCCCGTCGCCCGCACGAGCCACTCCCCGGCGAGCTTGGTCTCCCCGTACGGGTTGATCGGCAGGCAGGGCGTCTCCTCGGCGATGAGGTCCACGTCCGGTACGCCGTAGACGGCCGCCGAGGACGAGAAGAGGAAGCGCCGCACGCCCGCCGCGACCACGGCCTCCAGCAGCACGGTCAGCCCGGCGATGTTCTCCCGGTAGTACAGCAGGGGCTTCTCGACGGACTCGCCGACCTGCTTCTTCGCCGCGAGATGCACCACACCGCTCACCGCGTGCTCGCCGAGCACCCGGTCCAGCAGCTCCCGGTCCCCGGCCGAGCCCTCCACCAGGGTGACGGCCTCCGGCAGCCGGTCCACGATGCCGCTGGAGCGGTCGTCGAGCACCACGACCCGCTCTCCCGCCGCCACCATGGCCCGCGCCACATGTGCCCCGATGTATCCCGCTCCGCCTGTGATCAGCCATGTCATGGCCGTCAGCCTAGGTGCCCGGCTCACCCGGTCCGACCGGCGGTTTGTGGGCCGGGGCGCCGATCGATGATGATGATCGACGACGGAGCCCGCACGGTCCCGTCCACCCGGACAGCGTGCGAACGGGTGGTGAACCCGGTCGTCCGTTCATCCGATAGCCTCAGCCGACACGCCGCCGGCCCGCCTCGTGGCCGTGCTGCCGAGTGTCGTCCACCGTCAGTGCCAAGGAGTGAGTTCGTCTGTCGACCGCCATCCTCACCGGTACGCCGGTACCCGGGTCGTCGCTCGCGGACGATCTGAGGGCCCTGGGCTTCGACGTGGTGAGTGCCGCCGACGCCGGTGACGCCGCCGCACTCCTCACCGATGTCCCCGCCGAACACCGGGTCGCGCTCGTCGACCCCCGCTTCGTGGGCCACCTCCACGCGCTGCGGCTCGGGCTGACCGACCCGCGCTTCCCAGCCGCCACCGTCCCCGGTGCGCTCACCGCCCAGCCGCAGGCCCGGCCGGCCCTGGTGCGCGCGCTGGAGCGCACCACCGCCGCGGTCGGCGCGGGTGCCCCCGCCGTCGACCCTGGTACCGGCCCGGCACCCGGGGACGGCACCGTCCCCGGCCGGATCGCCGTCGAGCTGGAGGCCGAGGGCGTCGCCGTACAGCGCCCCGCCCTCGGCTCGCTCGTCGCGGCCGTCCCCACCGACCGCGATCAGGAGGCCGCGGCCGTGGCCGGGCTCGTCGCGGTCGACGACGAGGAGGTACGGCTGCGCAACGCGGTCAAGTCCCGCGACGGGTTCTTCACCACCTTCTGCATCAGCCCCTACTCCCGCTACATCGCCCGCTGGTGTGCCCGCCGGGGCCTCACCCCGAACCAGGTCACCACCGCCTCCCTGATCACCGCGCTCATCGCGGCGGGCAGCGCGGCGACCGGCACCCGGGGCGGCTACATCGCCGCCGGCATCCTGCTCCTGGTCTCCTTCGTCCTGGACTGCACCGACGGGCAGCTCGCCCGGTACTCGCTCCAGTACTCCACGATGGGCGCCTGGCTGGACGCCACGTTCGACCGGGCCAAGGAGTACGCGTACTACGCCGGGCTCGCCATCGGCGCCGCCCGCGGCGGGGACGACGTATGGGTCCTGGCGCTCGGCGCGATGGTCCTCCAGGCCTGCCGCCACATCGTGGACTTCTCCTTCAACGAGGCGAACCACGACTCGGTCGCCAACACCAGCCCCACCGCCGCCCTCTCCGACGCGCTCGACAACGTCGGCTGGACGGTGTGGGTGCGGCGGATAATCGTTCTGCCGATCGGCGAACGCTGGGCCATGATCGCCGTGCTCACCGCGCTCACCACCCCCCGTACCGTCTTCTACGCCCTGCTCATCGGCTGCGCCCTGGCCGCCACCTACACCCTGGTGGGGCGCCTCCTGCGCTCGGTGACCCGCAAGGCCCGACGCACCGAGCGCGCGGCACGGGCGCTGGCGGACCTCGCCGACTCCGGTCCCTTGGCCCAGGCCGTCGCATCGCTCGTCCACGGCCCGAAGCGAGCGCTGACGGCCCCGGCCGCCGCCCTCATCGGAACCCTCGTGATGGTCGGCGCCGCGCTCTTCCTCCCGTACGGCAGCTGGCTCACCGTCGTCGCGGCGGCGGTCTACGTCGTGCTCTCCGGCTTCGCCGTGGCCCGCCCGCTCAGACGGGCGCTCGACTGGCTGGTGCCGCCGTTCTTCCGGGCCGCCGAGTACGTCACGATCCTCGTGCTGGCGGCCCGCAGCGACGTCCCGCACGCCGTTCCGGCGGCCTTCGGGCTCGTTTCGGCCGTCGCCTACCATCACTACGACACGGTGTACCGCATCCGCGGAGGCACCGGCGCGCCGCCCCGGTGGCTGGTGCGGACGATCGGTGGACACGAGGGCCGCACCGCGCTGGTGGCCGTCCTCGCCGCCTCACTCACCCACACCTCAGGTTTCACCACGGCTCTCACCGCGCTCGCGGTGGCCGTGGCTCTGGTGGTGCTCGTGGAGTCCATCCGCTTCTGGGTGTCCTCCTCGGCCCCCGCCGTACACGACGAAGGAGAACTCGCATGATCGGCCTCGTACTGGCAGCCGGTGCAGGACGACGTCTGCGCCCCTACACGGACACGCTCCCCAAGGCGCTCGTTCCGGTGGACGGCGACAAGACGGTCCTCGACCTCACGCTCGCCAACTTCGCCGAGGTCGGACTCACCGAGGTCGCGATCGTCGTCGGCTACCGCAAGGAGGCCGTCTACGCCCGCAAGGCCGAGCTGGAGGCGACCTACGGCGTCACCCTCACGCTCATCGACAACGACAAGGCCGAGGAGTGGAACAACGCCTACTCCCTGTGGTGCGCCCGTGACGTCATCAAGCGCGGCGTGATCCTCGCCAACGGCGACACCGTGCACCCGGTCTCCGTCGAGAAGACCCTCCTGGACGCCCGCGGCAAGGGCCAGAAGATCATCCTCGCCCTGGACACCGAGAAGAGCCTCGCCGACGAGGAGATGAAGGTCATCACCGAGGAGGGCAAGGGCGTCCAGCGCATCACCAAGCTGATGGACCCGGCCACCGCCACCGGTGAGTACATCGGCGTCACCCTCATCGAGGCCGAGGCCGCCGAGGAGCTCGCGGACGCGCTGAAGACCACCTTCGAGCGCGACCCCGACCTCTACTACGAGGACGGCTACCAGGAGCTCGTCAACCGCGGCTTCACCGTCGACGTCGCCCCCATCGGCACCGTCACCTGGGTCGAGATCGACAACCACGACGACCTGAAGAAGGGCCGGGAGATCGCGTGCCAGTACTGACCCGGCTCATTCCGTCCCCGGTCGTCGTCGACATCCGGCGCGGCGCCATGGACGATCTGGCGGGTCTCCTGGCCGATCAGCGGATCTCCTCCTCGGGCAAGCTCGCCATCGCGATCAGCGACGGCTCCGGGCGCGCCCTGCGGGAGAGGCTCGCCCCGGTCCTGCCGGGTGCCGACTGGTACGCCGTCGCCGACGGCACGATCGACTCCGCGGTGAGGCTCGCCGACGGCATCAAGGGCACCCGGTACGACGCGGTCGTCGGCCTCGGCGGCGGCAAGATCATCGACGTGGCGAAGTACGCCGCGGCGCGGGTCGGGCTGCCCATGGTCGCCGTCGCGACGAACCTGTCGCACGACGGCCTGTGCTCCCCGGTCGCCACGCTGGACAACGACAACGGACGTGGCTCCTACGGGGTCCCCACCCCGATCGCCGTGGTCATCGACCTCGACGTGATCCGTGAGGCGCCCGCCCGGTACGTCCGTTCCGGCATCGGTGACGCGGTCTCGAACATCTCCTGCGTCGCCGACTGGGAGCTGGCCCACGAGGTCAACGACGAGGAGATAGACGGTCTCGCGGCCGCCATGGCCCGCCAGGCAGGCGAGGCCGTGCTGCGCCACCCCGGCGGGGTCGGCGACGACGCCTTCCTCAAGGTGCTGGCCGAGGGGCTCGTGCTCACCGGCATCTCGATGTCGGTCGCGGGCGACTCCCGACCCGCCTCCGGTGCCTGCCACGAGATCAACCACGCCTTCGACCTGCTGTACCCCCAGCGGGCGGCCAGCCACGGCGAGCAGGTCGGCCTCGGCGCCTGCTTCGCCATGCATCTGCGCGGTGCCCGCCAGGAGTCCCTCCTGATGGCATCGACCCTGCGCCGCCACGGTCTGCCGGTGCTGCCCGAGGAGATCGGGTTCACCGTCGACGAGTTCGTCCGGGCCGTCGACTACGCGCCGCAGACCCGGCCGGGACGCTTCACCGTCCTGGAACACCTCAGCCTGTCCACCGACCAGATCAGGGACGCGTACGCCGACTATGCCTCGACCATCAGTAGCTGAACTCCGCCCGGTCGTGCACCCCCCGGGGGTGAAGGACCGGCGCAGCGGCGAGCACTGGGCCGGCCGCATGTACATGCGGGAGGTCTCCCTGCGGGTGGACCGCTATCTGGTGAACACCAAGGTCACCCCGAACCAGGTCACGTACGTCATGACGCTGGCCGGAGTCCTGGCCGCCCCGGCCCTGCTGGTGCCGGGCATACCCGGCGCCCTGCTCGGCGTGCTGATGGTCCAGCTCTACCTGCTCTTCGACTGCGTGGACGGGGAGCTGGCCCGCTGGAAGAAGCAGTACTCGCTCAGCGGTGTCTACCTGGACCGGGTCGCCGCCTACCTGTGCGACGCGGCGGTGCTCGTCGGCCTCGGCCTGCGCGCCGCCGACATCTGGGGCGAGGGCCGGATCGACTGGCTCTGGGCGTTCCTGGGGACGCTCGCCGCGCTCGGCGCGATCATGATCAAGGCCGAGACGGACCTGGTCGGCGTCGCCCGCCACCAGGGCGGGCTGCCGCCGGTGAAGGAGGCGGCCTCCGAGCCGCGCTCCTCCGGGATGGCGCTGGCCCGCCGGGCGGCCGGGGCGCTCAAGTTCCACCGGCTGATCCTCGGCATCGAGGCCTCGCTGCTGATCCTGCTGGTGGCGATCCTGGACACCATCGGCGGCGACCTCTTCTACACCCGCCTGGCCACCGCCGTCCTGGCCGGCATCGCACTCCTCCAGACCCTGCTGCATCTGGTCTCCGTCCTGGCGTCCAGCAGGCTGAAGTGACCTCTGCCATGAAACTGGGCGCGGTGATCATCACCATGGGCGATCGCCCCGACGAGCTCCGCGCCCTCCTCGATTCGGTCATCGCACAGGAGGGTGACCGGATCGAGGTCGTGGTGGTCGGCAACGGAGCCCCGGTGGGGTCCGTACCGGCCGGTGTACGGACGGTGGAGCTGCCGGAGAACCTCGGCATCCCCGGCGGCCGCAACGTCGGCATCGAGGCGTTCGGCCCGTCCGGCGCGGACGTCGACGCCCTGCTCTTCCTCGACGACGACGGGCTGCTCCCGGGCCGGGACACCGCCGAACTCTGCCGGCAGGCGTTCGCGGCGGACCCCAGGCTCGGCATCATCACCTTCCGGATCACCGACCCGGACACGGGCGCGACCCAGCGCCGCCACGTGCCCCGGCTCCGGGCGGCCGACCCGACGCGCTCCTCGCGCGTGACGACCTTCCTCGGCGGCGCCAACGCCGTACGCACCCGGGTCCTCGCCGAGGCCGGCCCGCTGCCGGAGCAGTTCTTCTACGCCCATGAGGAGACGGACCTCGCCTGGCGGGCGCTGGACGCGGGCTGGATGATCGACTACCGCGCGGACCTGGTGCTCCACCACCCCACCACGGCCCCCTCCCGGCACGCGGTCCACCACCGCATGGTGGCCCGCAACCGGGTCTGGCTGGCCCGCCGCAACCTGCCCGCCCCGCTGGTCCCCCTCTACCTGGGGGTCTGGCTGCTGCTGACCCTGGTCAGGCGCCCGTCGCCGCCCGCGCTGAAGGCTTGGTTCGGAGGCTTCCGGGAAGGCTGGACGACCCCCTGCGGACCGCGCCGCCCGATGAAGTGGCGTACGGTGTGGCGGCTGACGCGGCTGGGACGACCTCCGGTCATCTGAGAAGCTTTCCTCTGAGAGCATGAGGCGTATTTTCTTTCCGGGACCTGTCCGCCTGAGCCGCGCCCGCGACTGGCTGCGCGTGAAGACGAGAGTTTCAACTTGTGAGTGACACGACCCACGACGGTGGGGTGGCCCTCGGGGCCCCGCCGTCCGCCGACGAGGGCCTCGGCGCGGCCCAGCTGGCCGCGAAGTACGGCCTGACCGTGAGCGGCGCCCGGCCGGGGCTGTTCGCCTACCTGCGACAGCTCTGGGGCCGGCGCCACTTCATCCTGGCCTTCTCCCGGGCGAAGCTGACCGCTCAGTACAGCCAGGCCAAACTGGGCCAGCTGTGGCAGGTGGTCACCCCTCTTCTGAACGCCGCCGTCTACTACCTGATCTTCGGGCTGATCCTGGGGACCAGGAAGGGGATCCCCGAGGACGTCTTCGTGCCGTTCCTGGTCACGGGCGTCTTCGTCTTCACTTTCACCCAGAGCTCGGTGATGGCGGGCGTCCGCTCCATCTCCGGCAACCTCGGACTGGTCCGGGCCCTCCACTTCCCCCGGGCCTCGCTGCCCATCTCCTTCGCGCTGCAGCAGCTCCAGCAGCTGATGTTCTCGATGATCGTGCTGCTCTCGGTCGTCGTCATCTTCGGCAGCTATCCCTCGCTGTCGTGGCTCCTGGTGATCCCCGCTCTCGTCCTCCAGTTCTTCTTCAACACCGGTCTGGCCCTCGTCATGGCGCGGCTCGGCTCCAAGACGCCCGACCTCGCGCAGCTGATGCCGTTCATCACCCGGACCTGGATGTACGCGTCGGGTGTCATGTTCTCCATCCCGGTGATGCTCAAGGACAAGCCGGCGTGGATCGCTGACGTGCTCCAGTACAACCCGGCGGCCATCTACATGGACCTGGTCCGCTTCGCCCTGATCGACGGCTACGGCTCCGAGAACCTGCCGGACCACGTGTGGGCCGCCGGCCTGGCCTGGGCCGTTCTGCTGGGCGTCGTGGGATTCGTGTACTTCTGGAAGGCAGAGGAACGGTACGGCCGTGGCTGAGGACAACACGCAGGGACGGATTCCCACGGTCATCGCCGACGATGTCCACATCGTCTACCGCGTCAACGGCACCGGCGGCGGCCGGGGCAGCGCCACTGCCGCGCTGAGCCGCATGATGCGCCGCGGCAAGGGCGAGCCGCGCGGGATGCGGAAGGTGCACGCCGTACGCGGCGTCTCCTTCACCGCCTACCGCGGCGAGGCCATCGGCCTCATCGGCACCAACGGCTCCGGGAAGTCGACGCTGCTGCGGGCCATCGCCGGCCTGCTGCCGACCGAGTCCGGCCGCGTCTACACCGACGGCCAGCCCTCGCTGCTCGGCGTCAACGCGGCGCTGATGAGCGACCTCACCGGCGAGCGCAACGTGGTGTTGGGCGGCCTGGCCATGGGCATGACCCGGGACGAGATCCGCGAGCGCTACGACGAGATCGTGGACTTCTCCGGCATCAACGAGAAGGGTGACTTCATCACCCTGCCGATGCGGACGTACTCCTCCGGCATGGCGGCGCGCCTGCGCTTCTCCATCGCCGCCGCCAAGAACCACGACGTCCTCATGATCGACGAGGCGCTGGCCACCGGTGACCACAAGTTCCGGGTCCGCTCCGAGGCGCGGATCCGTGAGCTCCGCAAGGAGGCGGGCACCGTCTTCCTGGTCAGCCACAACAACAAGTCGATCAGGGACACCTGCGACCGGGCGCTCTGGCTGGAGAAGGGGGAACTCCTGATGGACGGCCCCACCGAGGAAGTCCTCAAGGCGTACGAACGCGAGACGGGCAAGTAGTTTCCCAGCCATGTGGCCTCCGCCGGACCGCTCCCGGTGGGGGCCACACCGGTGTCCGGGGGCGGCGGAGGCCACCCGCAGTACGCCTCGGGGGGTGATCTCCTCCCGGCGGATGACGTCAATCCACCGGCGTACGAGGAAAGTTGACGAGTGGTGCGGTGTCCGCGCCCTGGGCGCTTCCCCCCGGCGCACCCCTGTGAGCTGTACAACGTAAGCTGTAGCGGTGCTGATTCATGGCAAGTGGGGCGATACGCCCCCGGCGCTCCACCCGCTGTGCCGCAGTGCACTCGGAAGAACGAGCGGCGTGTCCGAAAAGGGATGTTTTGGGTCAGCAGTGTAGAACGGGAGATGTGACGGCAATGACGGAAAATCTCCAGCTCCGACGTGGTTCCGCCGTCCCCGCGCCGGGCGGTCCGCAGTGACCTCCACCCCCGAGGCGCGCACCGGCGACGCCACGCTCGGCAAGGCCGCGGACGAGAACTTCCCCGTGGCCCCCTTCTTCCTGCCCCGCGCCTGGCGCGACGACCTGATGGCGGTCTACGGCTACGCCCGGCTCGTCGACGACATCGGCGACGGCGACCTCGCCCCCGGCGGAGCCGACGCCCGCCACCTGGGCCTGGAGCCGGAGCAGAGCGACGACCGGCTCGCCATGCTGGACGCGCTCGAGACCGACCTGCGCCGGGTCTTCGTCTCCACCGGCCAGGAGCCGCACCACCCCCTGCTGCGCGCCCTGCGCCCCACCGTGCGGCGCCGCGCGCTCACCCCCGAACCCTTCCTCGGTCTGATCGAGGCCAACCGGCAGGACCAGAAGGTCCGCCGTTACGCCACCTACGGAGAGCTCGCCGCCTACTGCGAGCTCTCCGCCAACCCGGTCGGCCGCCTGGTCCTCGCCCTCACCGGCACCACGAGCCCGGAGCGCGTACGCCTCTCCGACGCGGTCTGCACCGCGCTCCAGATCGTCGAGCACCTCCAGGACGTGGCCGAGGACCTCGCCCGCGACCGGATCTATCTGCCCGCCGAGGACATGGACCGCTTCCGGGTCACCGAGGCCGACCTGGCCCGTCCGTCCGCCGGAGCCTCGGTCCGCGCCCTGATCGCGTACGAATCCGAACGCGCGGGCGAGCTGCTGCGTGACGGCATCCCCCTGGTGGGCAGCGTCGACGGCAGACTGCGGCTGCTCCTCGCCGGATTCGTCGGCGGCGGCCGCGCCGCCCTCACCGCGGTCTCGGCCGCCGGATTCGACGTACTGCCAGAGCCACCCAAGCCCACCAAGCCCAGCATGCTGCGCGAAGCCGCAGTCGTCCTGCGAAGAGCGCGTAGAGAGAGGTGAGCTTGACCGTGGAGGGACAGACGACGTCCATGTCGCCGCCGGTGCAGGCCGCATACAGTTACTGCGAGGCCGTCACCGGACAGCAGGCCCGGAACTTCGCCTACGGCATCAGGCTGCTGCCGTACGAGAAGCGGCAGGCCATGTCGGCGCTGTACGCCTTCTCCCGTCGCGTCGACGACATCGGCGACGGCGAGCTGGACCCGGGGACCAAGCGGACCCGGCTGGAGAGCACCCGCGAGCTGCTCGACCGGATCCGGCACGGCAAGGTCGAGGAGGACGACACCGACCCGGTGGCCGTCGCCCTCTCCGACGCCGCCCGCCGCTTCCCGCTCCCGCTGGAGGGCCTCGACGAGCTGATCGACGGCGTCCTGATGGACGTCCGCGGCGCCACGTACGAGACCTGGGACGACCTGAAGACCTACTGCCGCTGTGTCGCCGGTGCCATCGGACGCCTCAGCCTCGGCGTCTTCGGTACGGAACCGGGCGCACCCGGCGCCGAGCGGGCCTCCGAGTACGCCGACACCCTCGGCCTCGCCCTCCAGCTCACCAACATCCTGCGCGACGTCCGCGAGGACGCCGCCAACGGGCGCACCTACCTCCCCGCCGACGACCTGGCCAAGTTCGGCTGCTCGGCCGGATTCCACCGGACCACCCCGCCGCCCGGCTCCGACTTCGCGGGCCTCATCCACTTCGAGGTGCGCCGGGCCCGGGCCCTGTTCGCCGAGGGGTACCGCCTGCTGCCGATGCTCGACCGCCGCAGCGGCGCCTGCGTCGCCGCCATGGCCGGGATCTACCGCCGCCTCCTGGACCGGATCGAGCGCGACCCGGAGGCCGTGCTGCGCGGCCGGGTCTCCCTCCCCGGCCATGAGAAGGCGTACGTCGCGGTGCGCGGCCTCTCCGGCCTGGACGCCCGCAACATCTCGCGCCTGACCTCCCGGGGGCGGGCCTGATGCGCTCCGGCGGGCCCGGCGCCCGGTCAACCCTCCGGTGGCCCCACGCGTCCACGACTGCGACGATTCCTTCCGGGAGGACCCGGCGATCGGTGACGACCCGGCGAGAGGGGCAGGCATGAGCGACGAGACCCCGCGCCCCGTCGCGGTCGTCGTCGGTGGGGGCCTCGCCGGCATCACGGCGGCCCTCCGTCTCGCGGACGCCGGGCTGGAGGTGACCCTGCTGGAGGGGCGGCCCCGCCTCGGCGGCCTCGCTTTCTCCTTCCAGCGCGGTGACCTCACCGTCGACAACGGCCAGCACGTCTACCTGCGCTGCTGCACCGGCTACCGCTGGTTCCTCGACCGCATCGAGGCCGCCCACCTCGCCCCCCTCCAGGACCGCCTGGACGTCCCGGTCCTGGACGTCGGCCGCGCCGCCGGACCCCGCCTGGGACGCATCCGCCGCACCGGCCTGCCCGTACCGCTGCACCTGGCCGGCGGCCTCGCGGCCTACCCGCACCTCTCCCTCGCGGAGAAGGCCAACGTCGGCCGCGCCGCCCTCGCGCTCGGCCGCCTCGACCCCGCCGACCCGGAACTCGACCGCGTCGACTTCGCCACCTGGCTGAAGCAGCACGGCCAGTCCGAGCGCGCGATCGAGGCGCTCTGGGACCTCGTCGGCGTCGCCACCCTCAACGCCACCGCGCCCAACGCCTCCATGGCCCTGGCCGCCAAGGTCTTCAAGACCGGCCTGCTCTCCGAGCCCGGCGCCGCCGACATCGGCTGGGCCACCGTGCCGCTCGGCGAGCTGCACGACACCCTCGCCCGCAAGGCCCTGGACACCGCGGGCGTCCGCACCGAGCTGCGCGCCAAGGTGGGGTCCCTGACCCGCACCGAGGACGGCCGCTGGAGCGTCGAGACGGCGGGGGAGCACCTCGCCGCCGACACCGTCGTGCTCGCCGTCCCCCAGCACGAGACCCACGACCTGCTGCCCGCGGGCGCCCTGGACGAGCCGGACCTGCTCCTGGCCATCGACAACGCGCCCATCCTCAACGTGCACGTGATCTACGACCGCCCGGTGCTGCGCCGCCCCTTCTTCGCCGCGATCGGCTCCCCGGTCCAGTGGGTCTTCGACCGTACGCACTCCTCGGGGCTCAAGGGCCCCGGGCAGTATCTGGCGGTCTCCCAGTCCGCCGTCCAGGACGAGATCGACCTGCCCGTCGCCGAGCTGCGGGAGCGCTACCTGCCCGAGCTGGAGCGGCTCCTGCCCGCCGCGCGCGGCGCGGGCATCCGGGACTTCTTCGTCACCCGGGAGCGCACCGCCACCTTCGCGCCCGCCCCCGGCGTCGGCGCGCTGCGCCCCGGACCCCGTACGCGGGCGCCCGGACTCCACCTGTCGGGCGCCTGGACCGCCACCGGCTGGCCCGCGACGATGGAGGGTGCCGTGCGCAGCGGCTTCCAGGCCGCCGACGCGGCCCTCCACGACCTCGGCCGCCCCCATGGACATCCGCTGCAGGAGGCGGCATGAGCAGTACCACCGGAACAAGAGGAGAGTCAGTGACCCCGGCGAATCCGGCTTCCGACACCGTGGACCAGACCACGGACGTCACCGCGCTTCTGGAGCGCGGACGAGCCCTGTCAGCGCCGGTCCTGCGGGCTGCCGTGGACCGGCTGGCGCCGCCCATGGACACCGTCGCGGCCTACCACTTCGGCTGGATCGACGCCGAGGGACGGCCCTCGGACGGCGACGGCGGCAAGGCCGTGCGCCCCGCGCTCGCCCTGCTGTCGGCCGAAGCGGCGGGCGCCCCCGCCGAGGCGGGCGTCCCCGGCGCCGTGGCCGTCGAACTCGTGCACAACTTCTCGCTGCTGCACGACGACCTCATGGACGGCGACGAGCAGCGCCGCCACCGCGACACCGTATGGAAGGTGCACGGCCCCGCCCAGGCCATCCTGGTCGGTGACGCGCTCTTCGCGCTGGCCTACGACGTCCTGCTGGAGCTCGGCACGGTCGAGGCGGGCCGCGCGGCCCGTCGGCTGACCTCGGCCACCCGCAAGCTCATCGACGGGCAGGCCCAGGACATCTCCTACGAGCACCGCGAGCGGGTCACCGTCGAGGAGTGCCTGGAGATGGAGGGCAACAAGACCGGCGCCCTGCTGGCCTGCGCGGTCTCCATCGGCGCGGTGCTCGGCGGCGCCGACGACCGCACCGCCGACACCCTGGAGACGTACGGCTACCACCTGGGCCTCGCCTTCCAGGCCGTCGACGACCTGCTCGGCATCTGGGGCGACCCGGAGGCCACCGGCAAGCAGACCTGGAGCGACCTCCGCCAGCGCAAGAAGTCCCTTCCCGTCGTCGCCGCGCTCGCCGCGGGCGGTTCGGCCTCCCAGCGGCTCGGCGAACTGCTCGCCGCCGACGCCAAGAGCACCGACTTCGACAGTTTCTCCGAAGAGGAGTTCGCCGCCCGCGCGGCGCTCATCGAGGAGGCCGGCGGCCGCGAGTGGACCGCGCAGGAAGCCCGTCGTCAGCACACGGTCGCCATCGAGGCGCTGCACGCTGTCGACATGCCGCATCAGGTACGGGCGCAGCTCACCGCGCTCGCGGACTTCGTGGTGGTGCGGAAGCGGTGATCAGCACCCGTATATGACTCGCAGTCGCCGGCCGGCGCCCTGATACGGGGCGCCGGGCGACGGAGACCCCAGCACAGCAGAGAAACCACTGCACGTAAGGGGAAGCTCATGACAGCGACGACCGACGGATCGACCGGGGCCGCGAACCTTTCCGCGGCCCCGGCAGGACATCCGGCCGATACGACCACCGCCGCGGACGGCGTCACCGCCGCGGCGGACGACGTCACCGCCGCCGCGCGGCGGGCCGCGGAACGCTCCGTGGCCCACCTCCTCGGCCGACAGGACGAGCAGGGCTGGTGGAAGGGCGACCTGGCCACCAACGTCACGATGGACGCCGAGGACCTGCTCCTGCGCCAGTTCCTCGGGATCCAGGACCCGGAGACCACCCGGGCGGCCGCCCTCTTCATCCGGGGCGAACAGCTCGGTGACGGCACCTGGAACACCTTCTACGGCGGACCGAGCGACCTCTCCGCCACCATCGAGGCCTATGTGGCCCTGCGGCTGGCCGGGGACCGCCCCGACGAGCCCCACATGGCCCGCGCCTCCGCCTGGATCAGGGAGCAGGGCGGCATCGCGGCCGCCCGCGTCTTCACCCGGATCTGGCTGGCCCTGTTCGGCTGGTGGAAGTGGGACGACCTCCCCGAACTCCCGCCCGAACTCATGTTCTTCCCCAAGTGGGTCCCGCTCAACATCTACGACTTCGGCTGCTGGGCCCGCCAGACCATTGTTCCCCTGACCATCGTCTCCGCCAAGCGCCCCGTGCGGCCCGCGCCCTTCGCCCTGGACGAGCTGCACACGGACCCCGCCGAGCCCAATCCGCCCAGGAAGCTTGCCCCGGCGGCCAGTTGGGACGGCCTCTTCCAACGGCTGGACAAGGGGCTGCACCTCTACCACAAGGTCGCCCCGCGCCCGCTGCGCCGGATCGCGATGAACGTGGCCGCCAGGTGGATCATCGAACGCCAGGAGAACGACGGCTGCTGGGGCGGTATCCAGCCCCCGGCCGTCTACTCCATCATCGCCCTGCACCTGCTCGGCTACGACCTCGACCACCCGGTGATGAAGGCGGGCCTGGCCTCGCTGGACCGGTTCGCCGTCCACCGTGAGGACGGCGCCCGGATGGTCGAGGCCTGCCAGTCGCCCGTCTGGGACACCTGCCTGGCCACCATCGCCCTGGTCGACGGCGGACTCAGACCCGACCACCCGGCGCTGGTGAAGGCCGCCGACTGGATGCTGGCCGAGGAGATCACCCGGCCCGGCGACTGGTCCGTACGCAAACCCGAACTCGCCCCCGGAGGCTGGGCGTTCGAGTTCCACAACGACAACTACCCGGACATCGACGACACCGCCGAAGTCGTCCTGGCGCTGCGCCGGGTGCGCCACCCCGACCCCGCCCGGCTGGAGGCCGCCATCGAGCGCGGGGTGCGGTGGAACCTCGGGATGCAGTCCCGCAACGGGGCCTGGGGAGCGTTCGACGCCGACAACACCAGCCCCTTCCCCAACCGCCTGCCGTTCTGCGACTTCGGCGAGGTCATCGACCCGCCCTCGGCCGATGTCACCGGCCATGTGGTGGAGATGCTCGCCGTCGAGGGGCTCGGCGCCCACCCCCGTACCCGGCGGGGCATCGAGTGGCTGCTCGCCGATCAGGAGGCGTGCGGCGCCTGGTTCGGCCGCTGGGGCGTCAACTACGTGTACGGGACGGGTTCGGTGGTGCCCGCCCTGGTCGCCGCCGGACTGCCCGCCGCGCACCCCTCGATCCGCCGGGCGGTGACCTGGCTGGAGTCCGTGCAGAACGACGACGGGGGCTGGGGCGAGGACCTGCGCTCGTACACGGAGGAGAAGTGGATCGGGCACGGTGAGTCCACCGCCTCCCAGACCGCCTGGGCGCTGCTCGCCCTGCTCGCCGCGGGCCGCCGCGACAGCCGGGCCGTCGCCCGCGGGGTCACCTGGCTGACCGAGGCCCAGCAGGCCGACGGCTCCTGGGACGAGCCGTATTTCACCGGCACCGGCTTCCCCTGGGACTTCTCCATCAACTACCACCTCTACCGCCAGGTCTTCCCCCTCACGGCACTCGGGCGCTACGTGTACGGCGACCCGTTCGCCGACCGTACGGGCGCCGCCCAGGGGGCCTGATGGCCGGCGCACCGGGGGCCGCGGCCCCCCAGGCTCCGCTGCTGGTCGCCTGCGCGCTGGGCATCGAGCAGCTGGCCCTGCGCAGCGGCAGGCGGCCCGGCGGCCCGGTACGGGTCCTGCGGACCGGGATGGGCCCCCGGGCGGCGGAGGCGGCCGTGGCGGCGGCCCTCGCCCCCGGTGGCCTATCGGACGCCGCCGTCATCGCCTCCGGCTTCTGCGCCGGCCTCGCCCCCGGGATGCACCCCGGGGACCTGGTCGTCGCCGAGGAGACCCGGGACGCCGACGGCGCCACGCCCTGCACCGGCACCGGGCTGCTGGTCGCCGCCCTGGCCCGGGCCGCCCCCGGATCGGCCGTCCACACCGGCCCGCTCACCGGCTCCGACCACGTCGTACGCGGCTCCGAGCGGGCCGCTCTGCGGGCCACCGGGGCCGTCGCGGTGGACATGGAATCCGCAGCCACACTGCGTACCGCCCTGTGCCACGGGCCGCGCCCGGTTGCGGCCGTCCGGGTGGTCGTGGACGCTCCAGAGCATGAGCTCGTCCGTATCGGCACGGTACGCGGTGGAATATCGGCCTTCCGTGTTCTCCGTGCCGTCCTACCGGCTTTTTACGAATGGCACCGATCTTTACTGCTCCCCAGGAGGTGAGCCAGATGGCCATGCCGCTCCGCCAGTCCATCAAGGTCGCGACGTATCTCTTCGAACAGAAGCTCCGCAAGCGTGAGAAGTTCCCGCTGATCGTCGAGCTGGAGCCGTTGTTCGCCTGCAACCTCGCCTGCGAGGGGTGCGGGAAGATCCAGCACCCGGCCGGTGTCCTGAAGCAGCGCATGCCGGTCGCCCAGGCGGTGGGCGCGGTGCTCGAATCCGGTGCCCCCATGGTCTCCATCGCCGGCGGCGAGCCGCTGATGCATCCGCAGATCGACGAGATCGTGCGCCAGCTCGTCGCGAAGAAGAAGTACGTCTTCCTCTGCACCAACGCGATGCTCATGCGCAAGAAGCTCGACAAGTTCACCCCGTCGCCCTACTTCGCCTTCGCCGTGCACATCGACGGACTGCGGCAGCGGCACGACGAGTCGGTCGCCAAGGAAGGCGTCTTCGACGAGGCCGTCGCCGCGATGAAGGAGGCCAAGGCGCGCGGCTTCCGCGTCACCACCAACTCCACCTTCTTCAACACCGACACCCCGCAGACCATCATCGAGGTCCTCAACTACCTCAACGACGACCTCAAGGTCGACGAGATGATGATCTCGCCCGCCTACGCGTACGAGAAGGCGCCCGACCAGGAGCACTTCCTCGGCGTCGAGCAGACCCGCGAACTCTTCAAGAAGGCCTTCGCGGGCGGCAACCGGGCCCGCTGGCGGCTCAACCACTCGCCGCTCTTCCTGGACTTCCTGGAGGGCAAGGCGGACTTCCCGTGCACCGCGTGGGCGATCCCCAACTACTCGCTCTTCGGCTGGCAGCGCCCCTGCTACCTGATGAGCGACGGTTACGTACCGACGTACCGTCAGCTCATCGAGGAGACCGACTGGGAGAAGTACGGCCGGGGCAAGGACCCGCGCTGCGCCAACTGCATGGCGCACTGCGGCTACGAACCCACCGCCGTCCTCGCGACCATGGGCTCGCTCAAGGAGTCGCTGCGCGCGGCGCGGGAGACCATCAGCAGCAACCGGTGACGTCGTGACGGTGAGGGGGCCGGTCGCCCGGCCCCCTCGTGGCACGTACCGACCAACGGAACGCAAGGAGAAGAGCGGGCGATGACGGACGGCGGGCCCCAGGGCTTCGACCTGAAACGGCTCCTCGCGGAGCGCGGGCACGAGCGGTACGACCTGCACGCGCGCCACCTCAACCACCAGCTGCCGCGCATGCTGCACACCATCGGCTTCGACAAGGTCTACGAACGGGCCGAGGGCGCGTACTTCTGGGACGCGGAGGGCAACGACTACCTCGACATGCTCGCCGGGTTCGGTGTGATGGGCATCGGCCGGCACCACCCGGTCGTCCGCCGGGCCCTGCACGACGTGCTCGACGCCCAGCTCGCCGACCTCACCCGCTTCGACTGCCAGCCGCTACCGGGGCTCCTCGCCGAGAAGCTGCTCGGCCACAGCCCGCACCTGGACCGCGTCTTCTTCGGGAACAGCGGTACGGAGGCGGTCGAGACGGCACTGAAGTTCGCCCGGTACGCCACCGGGAAGCCTCGCGTCCTCTACTGCACCCACGCCTTCCACGGGCTGACCACCGGCTCCCTCTCCGTCAACGGCGAGAGCGGCTTCCGGGACGGCTTCGCCCCGCTGCTGCCCGACACCCCGATCGCGCTCGGCGACCTGGACGCGCTGCGCCGGGAGCTGAAGCGCGGCGATGTGGCGGCCCTGGTCGTGGAGCCGATCCAGGGCAAGGGGGTGCACGCCGCGCCGCCCGGCTTCCTGCGCGAGGCACAGGAGCTGCTGCACCGGCACAAGGCGCTCCTGATCGCCGACGAGGTGCAGACAGGGCTCGGCAGGACCGGCGACTTCTACGCGTACCAGCACGAGGACGGCGTGGAGCCCGACCTGGTCTGCGTGGCCAAGGCGCTCTCCGGCGGCTATGTGCCGGTCGGCGCGACGCTCGGCAAGGACTGGATCTTCCGCAAGGTCTACTCCTCGATGGACCGGGTCCTCGTCCACTCCGCCAGCTTCGGCTCCAACGCCCAGGCCATGGCGGCGGGGCTCGCGGTGCTCACGGTGATGGAGGACCAGGAGACCGTCGCGAACGCCCGGCGGACCGGTGATCTGCTGCGGGAGCGCCTCTCCGGACTGGTGGACCGCTACGAGCTGCTGCACGAGGTGCGCGGGCGCGGGCTGATGATCGGCATCGAGTTCGGCCGCCCGTCCTCGCTGAAGCTCCGCAGTCGGTGGACCATGCTCCAGGCGGCCCGCAAGGGACTCTTCGCCCAGATGGTCGTGGTGCCGCTGCTCCAGAAGCACCGCATCCTCACCCAGGTCTCCGGCGACCACCTGGAAGTGATCAAGCTGATCCCGCCGCTGATCATCGGGGAGGCGGAGGTGGACCGCTTCGTGGCGGCGTTCACGGAGGTCATGGACGATGCGCACAGTGGCGGTGGCCTGATGTGGGACTTCGGCCGGACCCTGGTCAAGCAGGCCGTGGCCAACCGCTGAGTTCTTGCCTCCGGGGCAATTTATTTGCCCCGGAGGAAAGTTCCTGGCCCAATGGAGGTATGAATCCTCCGGACGTAGGGGCGGCCGACGAGCTCCCCGGCGTCGCTCCCCGACTGCGCGATCTGCGCCGCGGCCGCGGTCTCACCCTGGAGACCGCCGCCCAGCGGGCCGGACTCTCCCCGGCTCACCTCTCCCGGCTGGAGACCGGCCGCAGGCAGCCCTCGCTGCCCATGCTGCTGGGCCTCGCCCGCATCTACGGTACGACGGTCTCCGAGCTCCTCGGTGAGAAGCCGCCCGAGCGGGAGGCGGTCATCCGCGGCGGCGCCTTCGAGGGCGCCGAGGCCGACGGCTGGATGTACCGCCGGGCGGGCGGCTCCGGCCGCGCCATGCAGGCGCTGCGGGTCCGGGTCCCGTACGGCGCCCAGGGCGATCTGGTGCGGGTGCACCCCGGTGAGGAGTGGCTGTACGTCCTCGGCGGGCGGCTGCGGGTCGCGCTGGGGGAGACCGTGCACGATCTGGACCCGGGCGACAGCG
Organism: Streptomyces cyaneofuscatus; assembly: GCF_000718135.1. Classification (GTDB taxonomy): domain Bacteria; phylum Actinomycetota; class Actinomycetes; order Streptomycetales; family Streptomycetaceae; genus Streptomyces; species Streptomyces cyaneofuscatus. Next base: position 84,848 of record NZ_JOEM01000020.1, read on the forward strand.
CCCACTTCGACTCGCTCACCCCGCACCGGATCGCGGCCCTGGACCGGGGCGGGGCGGAGCTGCTCTTCGTCCACTCCCTGCTGCAGAGCCCCGCGGCCGAGCTCTGCCTCGGCAACGCGCTCCACGCGCGCTGACCCCTTCGTTCCCCCGGCCGCGAGGCCGGCAGAGAGGACCGTCATGTCCGATTCCGAGCACTACGACCCGCTGAGCCCCAGGCACCCGAAGGCCACCAAGGACTCGCAGGAGCGCCGGATGCCTCGCGGTCTGGTGATCCGGCTCGTCGCCTACCTGGTGGTGGGCCACGTGATCGCGGCCTTCCTCTACCTGCTCTTCATGGTCGCGGGCGCGAAGTGATCGCCCGGTGAGCCCTCAGCCCTGGTCGAGGAGGCGCTCGCGCAGCCGCTCCCGGGTCTCGGGGGAGACGCCGAGCCCTTCCGACAGATAGCGGTCGGTCGTGCCCCACGTGTCGTCGATGGCCGCGAACGCCGCTTCGAGGTAGGAGGCCTGCGCACCGAAGAGCGGGTTCAGCAGCTCCATCACTTCGGGGGACATTCCGGTCTCGGACATATCCGTACGCTTCACCTTGTACCGGCGGTGCGGGTCGTTGGACTTGAGGTAGTCCGCCTCGATCGCCTCGCGCTCGACACCCACCGCGAGCAGCGAGACCGCGATCGACAGGCCGGCCCGGTCCTTGCCCGCCGCGCAGTGCATCAGGGCCGGCACGCTGTCCTCCGCCAGCGCGTGCAGGACGCGGCTGTGCTCGGCGGTGCGGTCGACGATGGTCGAGCGGTACATGGTGATCATGCGCTCGGTGCCCTTGCCGTTGGCCAGGATCGAGCGCAGCTGTTCGATGTTCCCGTCGCGGACCAGCCGCCAGAACTCGGCTCCGTCGGCCGGGTCCGAGAGCGGAATGCTGACATTGCGGACACCGGCCAGCTCGATGTCGTACCCGTCGAGCTGGTGGTCGGCGGAGTTGCGGAAGTCGAAGACGGTGTGCAGCCCGAGTCCGCCGAGGAAGAGCGCGTCCTCGGCGGTGGCGTGCGCCAGGTGGCCGCTGCGGTAGAGCCGGCCGAAGGCGGTGCGCCGCCCGTCCTCGGTGGGAAGCCCGCCCACGTCACGGAAGTTGCGGACTCCGGTCAGTGCGGTCTCGGTCGGCGGGACCTGCGGCACCTGCTGCGTCACGGTGGCTCCTGGAATCTTCGGCGTCGGCGCGGCTCTCCGGCGAGGGCGCTCCTGTGACGATACGACATCGGTTCACGGGGCAATCATCGGCAGGCTGACGGGGCGTCAGGAGTCGCGTCGACGGCATGTCCGTATTGGTATATTTCGTAGAACATGCCCTGCTAATGGGGGAGATGGGATTCCGTAGGTGAGCGGGATCATATCCGTGACGGACCGTGGCGGCGGCGCCCGGGCTATTTCCCGGGATCCGTACGGAAAGCCAAGATCCGTAATCCACGGAGGGTGACGGGAAATCCGGAGCGAAATTGAATCGATGATTCCGGGGCGCAACCGACGGCTTGTTCCCGTCGTCCTCACTCGTTTACGGTCACCGTCAATCCGGACGGACCGCCTAATCCTGCCGCCGCCCGGAATTCGCACCCACCCACTCACGTGTGGCAGGAGCGGGGGAACCAGGTAAGCCGCCGGCCCGGAGCGATCCGGACCGGCTAGGGGTGAAGTCGCCATCCGGCGGCCGGGCATCTCCAGCCCGAACCCGACAGCTCACCTCGCAGGCGCCGGAGAGGAACTTCCCCATGCCCGCAAAGGGTAAGCACCGTCGTCCCAAGTCCGGCCCGATCCACCGCGGCGTTCTCGCCGCGGGCACCGGCGGCGCCGTACTCGCCCTCCCGCTGTTCGGCGCGACCGGCGCCCACGCCGCGGAGAAGGCGGCCCCCGCCGTCCAGCCCGCCGCCGCGCAGAGCGCACCGCAGGCCGCACCGCAAGCCGCACCCGCCACGGCGAAGAAGGCCGCCCCGAAGACGTACGCCGTCGTCTCCGGCGACTACCTCGCGAAGATCGCGACCGAGCATCAGGTCAAGGGCGGCTGGCAGAAGCTGTACCAGGACAACCGCTCGACCGTCGGTGAGAACCCCGGCCTGATCTTCCCGGGCATGAAGCTGACCCTCGGCGCCAAGGCCACCGGCACCGCCGCGCCTTCGGAGGCCAAGAAGTCCGCCCCGGCCCCCAAGGCCGCCGCGCCGAAGAAGGCCGCCCCGAAGAAGGCCGAGCCGGCCCCGAAGGCCGACACCCTCTCGGCCGACGAGTCCGACGCCGCCGCCGAGTCCGGCACCTCCACGCAGACCGGCTCCTCCGAGTCCACCGGCTCCGGCTGGACCGCGCCGCTCGACAACGCCAACGTCACCACCCAGTACCGCGCTTCCGGCTCCAGCTGGTCCAGCGGCTACCACACCGGCTCCGACTTCCAGGCCGCCTCCGGCACCCCCGTCAAGGCCATCGGCCCGGGCACCGTGGTCTCGGCCGGCTGGAGCGGTTCGTACGGCAACGAGGTCGTCATCAAGCACGAGGACGGCATGTACTCCCAGTACGCCCACCAGTCCTCGCTGAGCGTCTCCGCCGGCCAGACCGTCACCGGCGGCCAGCAGATCGGCCTCTCCGGCTCCACCGGAAACTCGACCGGCCCGCACCTCCACTTCGAGGTCCGCACCGGCCCGAGCTACGGCTCGGACGTCGACCCGGTCGCCTACCTGCGCCAGCACGGCGTCTCCCTCTGACCCCAGGGCGACCGGAAGTGATCGAGGGGCGGTGCGCGGCGGCGCACCGCCCCTCCACTTATTCCGGCTTTACCGAAATCTGACCGGGTGGTCTATGTCACCACCCGTCAACCCCGTATTACGGTCGCGTAGGTCACATTGAACGGTGCAGGATATGTGCTTGTGGCAGACGATTCGAGAACCCAGCAGCAGAACATCATCGGGTCGTACGCGGCGATCGGGGACAGTTTCACGGAGGGCGTCGGCGATCCCGGCCCCGACGGCACCTTTGTCGGCTGGGCGGACCGGTTCGCGGTTCTGCTCGCCGACCGGCTCCCCGCCCCCGACGCGGCGACGAACCCGGACGAGACCCGGCACGGCAATTTCCGTTACGCCAATCTCGCCGTACGCGGACGCCTCCTCGACCAGATCGTCGAGGAGCAGCTTCCCCGCGCCAAGGAACTGGCCCCCGACCTGGTCACCTTCTGCGCGGGCGGCAACGACATCATCCGGCCCGGCACCGACCCCGACGATCTCGCCGAGCGCTTCGAGCGGGCCGTCGCGGACCTGACCGAGGCGGTCGGCACCGTCATGGTCACCACCGGGTTCGACACCCGGGGCGTTCCGGTGCTGCGCCACATGCGCGGCAAGATCGCCACGTACAACGTGCACCTGAGGGCCATCGCCGACCGTTACCAGTGCCCTGTGCTCGACCTGTGGTCGCTGCGCTCGGTCCAGGACCGGCGCGCGTGGGACGCCGACCGGCTCCACCTGTCGCCCGAGGGCCACACCCGCGTCGCGCTGCGCGCCGCCCAGGTCCTCGGCCACGAGGTGCCGGCCGACCCGGACCAGCCCTGGCCGCCGCAGGCCCAGCGCCGCCCCTTCGACGAGCGGCGCGACAACATCCAGTGGGCGCGGGAGTACCTCGTGCCGTGGATCGGCCGGCGGCTGCGCGGCGAGTCGTCCGGCGACCACGTCGAGGCGAAGCGGCCGGACCTGCTGCCGCTGTAGGGATCAGGGGTTGAGCAGCGGGAGCGTACGCCGGGACGGGCCGGGGGCCACGGGTCCGTCCGGCGCCGGGCCCGCGCCGGACCCGGCGGGTAGCCGCTCCAGGACGCCGCCCGCGAACACGTCGTACAACGGCAGCGTCTCCAGGTGGACGTAGCCGATGTGGCAGTCGCACACGGCCAGCGGGCAGGCCCGGGGGCCGAGCGCCGCGCGGTAGCTGCCGTCGTAGAGGTTGCCCAGCTCCGCCTTGACGAAGTGGCAGCGCCGCACCGTGCCGTCGCCGTCCACCGAGATCACCGACTCGCCCGTCCGGCAGGGCAGCCCGGCCGAGCGGTGCGGATGCCGGCTGTAGGGGAAGAGCGGGTCCAGCTCCGTCCACCGCTCCGCCTCCTCGTCGGTGTACGTGTGCCCCTCGGCGGCGTTCACCCAGAGGTAGACCTCGGCGGGCAGTGCGGCCCGCAGCCGCCGGGCCTCCTCCAGGTGCTCGTCGAACCCCACCACGCCCACGCTGTAGCGGATGCCGCGCGCGGACAGCTCCCGGCAGCGGCCGAGGAACCGCTCGTACGGGGTCTGCCCCGGGTGGTACGTGCACCAGAGCGCGAGCCGCTCGGGATCGGCGTCCGCCAGCCACGTGGTGCGGCCGCTGAGGTTCGTCTGGATGGCGACCCGGCCGATGTGCGGCAGCTGGGACAGCTCGGTCAGCGCGCGCCGGTACCAGGAGCGCACCAGACCCTCGCCCCACGGGGTGAACAGCACGGAGAGCCGGTCGCCGGTCTGCGCCGCGGCCCACGCGGTGAACCGCTCCAGCGCCTCCCGGTCGGAGGTCAACTGCGCCCGGCTGTCCCGCCGTTTGGCGAACGGGCAGTAAGGACAGTCGTAGTCGCACGAGGCCAGCGGGCCCCGGTACAGGATCGTCAGGTCCATGGCCCGCTCACTTCCGCTCGTACGCGGCCATCGCGGCCCGCACCCCGGGGGAGAACAGCGCCGGACCCAGCGCGTCCGAGTGCGCCAGCCCCAGCGGGGAGAGCCGCAGGATGCCCTCGGGCGCCCCCGCGTCCAGCCAGCCCCGGTCCGCGAACCGCGCCAGCTCGGCGGGGAAGTCCTCACGGGGGTCCGTGCCGAAGCGGGCGCGGTAGTCGTCCAGGGGCAGGCCCGCCGCCTGGAGCAGCGACTGGAGGAGGTGGCGCCTGCGGGCCTCGGCCGCGTCGACGTACCTGCCGACCTCGGCCCGGGAGAAGTCCTCGGTGGCCGTGAAGCCGTCGATGATGCTCCGGATCTCTCCCATGTTCACCGCGTAGTCGAAGGAGTAGTGCAGGGCCGCCGTGTAGGAACGGGCCCCGCAGCCGAGCCCGATCATGCCGTCGGTCTGGCACGCGTAGTCCTCGGGGCCGTCCTGCGATTCCCGAGGGGCATCGGCGCGCCGGAACATCCGCATCGACACCTGCTCGTAGCCGTGCGCCAGCAGATGGTCCCGGCCCACCGCGTACAGCCGCAGCCGCTGCTCGTCCCAGGCGGCCTGCTCCACGGCCTCCGCGTCGGGGCCGGTCGCGGCGGCGCCCAGACGGTGCAGACCGGTCAGCGGGCGGACGTACAGCGGGTAGAGGTACAGCTCCTCGGGCCGCCAGGCCAGCGCGGCGTCCAGGGAGGTGAGCCAGGTGCGCTCGGTCTGGCCGTCGATGCCGTAGATCAGGTCGATGTTCAGCACCGGTATCCGGGCGTCCCGGATCCGGCCGAGCGCGGCCTCCACCTCGGCCCGGCGCTGCGGCCGGACGGCGGCCCGCGCCTCCGCGTCCACGAAGCTCTGCACGCCGATGCTGACCCGGGTCGCACCCCGGTCGGCCAGCACGGCCAGGCGGTCGGCGGTCGCGGTGGAGGGGGAGGTCTCCACCGACAGCGGCACCGCGAGCAGGTCGGCGCCCATCCGCTTCTCCGCTATGTCGCAGAGCCGCTCCAGCTCGTCCGCCGTGAGGAAGGTCGGCGTTCCGCCGCCGAAGGCCGCCGCCGCGAACCGCACCGGCTCGTCGTCGCCGAGCGCGTCCCGTACGGCCACGGCCTGCCGGTCCAGGGCGTCGAGATAGCGGGTCGTCAGCTCCTCGGGCGCGCCGATCCGGGTGAAGAGGTTGCAGAAGCCGCAGCGGACCTCGCAGAACGGTATGTGGAGGTAGAGGGAGAGGGCGCTCTTGGGCTCCGCCGCCCACAGCTCACGCAGCGCGGGTCGCTCCGGCAGGGGGCGATAGGCCGTCTTGTGCGGATAGGCGTAGACGTAGCTTTCGTACGGCCTGACGGCGGGCATGCCGGTCGCCGTTGCGGTGCTGGTGGTCATCAGGAGGCCCCCGGTTCGAGGAAGAAGTGCGCGTAGGGCACGGTCCAGACGGCCTCGTGGCCGAGCCGGTGGCCGGTGTAGCCGTCGTCGCCGTAGGTGGTGCCGTGGTCGGAGCAGACGATGGCGAAACACCGGCGGCGGCTGCTCGCGGCGGCGAAGAGCCGGCCGATGTGCCGGTCGACGTACTCCAGGGCGGCCGCGTGCGTGGCCCGGGAGTCCCCGGCCTCGCGGGTCGCGCCCGGGGTGTGGAACCAGTTGGGCTGATGCAGCGCGGACACGTTGACGAAGAGGAAGAGCCGCTGCTCCGCCGGGAGTTCGGCCACCACCTTCTCGGCCCGGGTCACCTGCTCCTCGAACGAGGTCGGCGACGCGACACCGAACTCCGGCTCCCAGTGGCTCTCCTGGAACATGCCGGGCAGCACCGACCCCAGCGCGCCCCGCCGGTTGAAGAAGCCGACCCCGCCGACGCAGACCGTGCGGTAGCCCTCGGCGGCCAGACCCGACACCAGGTCCGGGGTGTCGAAGACGAAGGTGCCGTCCGCCGTCGTCTCACTGCCCGCGAAGCGCGCCGCGAACAGCCGAGGGTGCGGCCCGGGGGCGGCGGGCGTCGGCAGGAACCCGGCGAACATCGCCTGGTGCGAGGCGTAGGTGAAGCTGCCGGGCGCATGCCGCTTCTCCCACACACCGCCGGGCAGGTGCCGGGCCAGGTGCGGGATGCGCCCGGCGGCGGCCAGCTCGGCGGCGACATCGTGGCGCAGGGTGTCCAGGGTGACCAGCAGCAGGTCATGGCTGCCCACGACCTCGGCCATGTCGGGGCGGGAGTGGTCCGGTCGGCTGTGGTCAGGGCGGGGGTGGTCAGGCCCGGGGCGGTCAGGGAGACGTGACGGCATGGTCGTTCCTCGTTCGGTCCAGTACGGCGGCGACCTGCGCCGCATAGGTGTCCAGCCCCTCGGCACCGCTGCCCGGCAGACCCGTCAGCCCGGGCAGCAGATCACCGAAGGCGTTGACCTCGCCGACGGCGAAGCGCCGCCAGCCGGCCGCAGGCAGCAGGTCGACGCCCACGCACAGCGTCCCGGGGAAGCAGGCGGCGGCCCGTTCGCAGATCGCCAGCGCCTCGCGCCAGCAGCCGCCCACCGCCGACACGGCGGCCCGGACCTCGTCGAGATCGCCGCGGGCGCCCCCGAGGTGGAGGTTGGTCATGGGGGAGAGGCTCGTGCGGACGACGGCGTGGGTGGCCCGGCCACCGACCACCACGATCCGCAGATCGGCGGCCCGCCCGCGCTGGGACGCTTTGGGCAGCCAGCGCTCGATGTGCAGGCCGTCCGGGGCGAGCGCGTCCACGAGTGCGCCCACCTCCGCCTCCGTGGTGTACCGGCGGACCCGGAGCGAGTTGAACAGCCGCCCCTGGGCGTCCCGTTCCACCGAGGTGCTCGCCCGGACCCGGCCGGGCCCCGCGGTCTCCACCGCCAGCACCCCCGAGGCGGAGGAGCCGTGGGCGAGCTTCACGAACGCCCGGGGCATCCGGTGCTCCCGCAGCAGCGCCCGTACGTCGGACCAGCCCCGCACCTCCGCCGCGTCCGGGCCGGACGTGGGCGAGGGCGGAACCGGCACCTCCGCAGCCGCCAGGAGTCCGTGGCAGAGCCGCTTGTCGAAGAGCGAGGCGATGTCACCGGGGGAGGTGAGCACCTCGGCACCGGCCACCGAGGCGGCCCGCGTCACCTCGCCGACCGCCGAGAGGAACCCGGCGTACCACCGCGCGGACCCCTCCACCCGGGTCGGGTCGTCGACTCCGCGCAGCAGCCGCTCCACCTCCGCGTCCTCGCCGGGCGAGTCGATCCGGACGGTCTCGCCCGGCTCGAACTCCGCCTCGCCGCGCAGCACCTGGAGCCAGGACACCACCCGGGCGGGCTCCAGCCCGGAGGCCCCCACGGCCTCCCGGAAGAAGGCGACCCGGCGGTTCTCCGGATTGCCCACGACCGCGAAGCGCGGGGCCCCCGCACTCTTGGGGCTACTCGCTGACGGCGACATAGCGCTCCGGTTCCTCGTCCTCGTCCGCGTAGTCGTCCTCGGCCTCGCCGGCCTCGACCACGGCGGGGGCGCACGCGGCCCTGATCCGGTCCAGCACCGGGCCGGTGAGGTAGTGGTGGCGCAGGTCGAGCGTGGAAAGGTGGTTGAGCGGCTGCCCGTTCAGCAGGGCCTCGCCACCCGTGTCGCTGAGGGTGCCCATGGAGAGCGCGAGGGTCTCCAGCTGGGCGACGACCGGCGCCGACGCCACGGCCGCCGCAATCTCGTCCTGGATCTCGCTGTTCTGGAGGCCCAGGTGGCGCAGCCGGGGGAACGTGCCGCCCGACAGGACCGGCCCGAGGTCGGCGAGCGTGGCATCGCCTCCGTACCACGAGCTGCCGAACCAGAGGTCGAGCCGCTCCAGCGCGGGCAGTTCGCTCGCGGTGACCGCCCGCACCAGACCGCCGGGCAGCCCGCCGGACTCGAAGCGCAGCGTCTTCAGCGCCGTATGACGGACGGGCCGCAGAGCCAGGCCCTCCTGGCCGCAGCCCCGAACCGTGAACTCCTCCAGCAGTGGCAGCGCTTCGAGCACCGGCGTGATGTCGCACATGCGCAGCCACGACACCTCGCACTCCTCGCCCACCACATCGGCGAGGAAGAGCCCCCGCAGGGCCGGGAAGCGGTCCGCGTCGGCGACGATGAGCTCCATCACCGGGGCGAACGGTGTGTATTCCTGATGCCACCAGGGGCCGATCAGGAGTGCCCGGACCCGCGTGGTGTCGACCGTGTCGAGGAACCGCTGCCACACGGCGGCGAAGTCCGTCTGCTCGTCGTAGCCGCACCCCAGCAGCCAGGCCACCGCGTCGGCGTCGGGAAGCGCTGGGGATGTGTCCGTTCCGGACGGCGGCGCCAGGAAGTGGACCGGCAAGCCGTGGAAGCGGTCAGGATGCTGGATGTGGATGGGGGTCATGACACCTCACTCAGAGACGGCGGTGTAGCGGCCCTCGATGCCGCGGCCGCCCCACGGCTCGTTCCGCTCGGACAGGTCCACGCGCACCCCGTGCGGCTCCAGGGCCGAGCGGACCCGCTGCTCCATCGCCTCGGTGAGGAAGTGGTGGTGGAGGTCGAGCACATCGAGATGGGTGAGGGGCTGTCCTTCGAGGAGCGCGGCCGCGCCCTCGTCCCCCAGCGTCCCGTTCGACAGGTCGAGCGTCCTGAGCCGGGCGACGACCGGCGCCGACGCCAGGGCGGCCGCGATCTCGTTCTCCACCTCGCTGTTGCGCAGGCCCAGGTGGTGCAGGCGGGGGAACCGGGTGCCCGAGAGCAGCGGTGCGAGGTCCGTGACCTCGGTGTCGCCCTCGTAGGCCGACACGCCGAGCCAGAGGTCCAGCCGCTCCAGCGCGGGCAGTTCGCTGTCCAGCACCCCGCGGACCACCTGCACGGGCAGGCCGCCCGCCTGGATCGTCAGCGACCGCAGCCGGTCGTGCTTCGTCGGCGGGAACACCAGGCCGCTGCCGCCCCGCACCCCGAACTCGGTCAGCGCGGGAAAGGCGGCCAACAGCGTCGTGACATCGGAATGCTCGATCCAGGTGATCTCGGCCTGCTCCGCCTCCAGATCCCCGACGAACACCGCCTCCAGCGAGGTCAGCCGGTCAGCGGCGGCGATCACCAGATCGATCGGGAGCGAGGAGTTCTCCTCGTACGCCTCACCCCACTGGCCGATGATCAGGGCCTTGACCCCGGCCGGGTCGACCGCGCCCAGGAAGTCGGCGAACTCGTCGGCCCAGGGACGGTCCCGGTCGTCGTCGCCGTACGGTTCCACGGAGATGCGCCAGGCCACATCATCGGCGGCGGGCCGGTCGGCCGGATCGTCCTTGGGCTGGAAGTCGACGGCCGGAAGACCGCCGAACGCTTGCAGATGCTCCGCACCGTACATCGCACTGAACTCCTGGTCCTGGGAACGGCTGATGTCCGCAAGGTTTATCAAGCCGCACTGACAACGCCGCGACCGGGACCGCTCCGAGCTGTTCGCCGGACGTCTCGGAGGCCGCCGGGAGGGCCCGTTGTCAGACCCTGCCCGTAGCGTTTTTCCCGTGGCCGGCACAGCGGGTGCCGCGACCGAGGGGAGACGTCTGTGTACCGGCAGGGCGATGTACTGATCGTGGCGCTGGAGGAGTCGGCGGTGCCCGCCCCCTTCCTGAAGGCATCGGGCGAACTGCGCGACGGGCGGGGGCGGCTGGTGCTCGCGCTGGGGGAGGTGACCGGGCACGCGCACGCCGTGCAGGGGCCCGGCCGGCTGATCCGGGAGGCGGGACCGTTCGGACCGATGCTGCTCCATCTCCCCGAGGGCGGGAGGGTGGTGCACGAGGAGCACGCCACGATCGCGCTGCCGCAGGGCTGGTTCCGCGTGGTGCGCCAGCGGGAGTACGCGCCCGGCGCGATCCGCATCGTCGCGGACTGACGTACGTACGGTCACCGGCAGCACACCGAGCACGACCAGCAGATACGAAGCAGACATGAACAGGGGACGGGACAACCGATGCAGCACGTGAATTCCTGGCGGGACGTGGCGGCGGCGACCGGCGCGGCGGACCGGGCGGCCGCCGAGGAGGGCGTGCGGCGCGCCTACCGCACCGCCGGACTCGCCGAGCCCGAGCGGATCGTCTGGGCCGAGTCGCCCCGGGCGGCCGTCGAGGCGGTCGAGAAGCTGGCCGACGCCGGACGGTCGGTGCGCGAAGAGGTCCGCACCCGGCCGTGGGCCGAGGAGCGCCGCCGGATGTACGACGAGCTGGGCCCGGCCGGCTGGTCCGCGCTCTGGTCCGCCACCGGGGCCCAGCTCTGGGAGACCACGGCCGCGCTCGCCGAGCGCATACGGTCCGGAGTCGTCGCCGATCTGGCGGGGAAGCCGGAGGGCGAGGGCGCGGTGCGGCTGGTGCTGCTCGACGCGGTGCTCGGGCAGCACGACGCCGCCTGGCTCGCCGCCTTCGACGGGCGCGGCGACCGGCTCACCGGCCTGGCCGAGGTCGCCCGGAACGCCGGCTGGTGGTGGCCGTACGAGAGGGCCGTGGTGATCAGCGAGCGGCCCGAGGCCCTGCACCGCGACGAGGCGGGCCGGCTCGACCACGGGGCGGGACCGGCACTCGCCTACCGGGACGGGTTCGCGCTGTACGCGTGGCGCGGCATGCCGGTGCCCGCCGACTTCCTGGCTGAGCTGGCGTCCCTGACCCCGCAGCGTATACGGGAGGAGGAGAACGCCGAGCTGCGCCGCGTGATGCTGGAGTTCTACGGCTACGACCGCTATCTCACGGAGTCGGGGGCCGAGCCCGTCCACCGCGACGAGACGGGCATCCTCTGGCGCATCGCACTCGAAGGCGACGAGGACGTGGTGATGGTCGAGGTGGTCAACTCCACCCCCGAGCCGGACGGCACGCGCCGCACCTACTGGCTCCGGGTACCGCCCGCGACACGGACCGCCAAGGACGGGGTCGCCTGGACGTTCGGGCTGGACGGCGCCGCCTACGCCCCGGTGCGGCAGACCTGACGCGCCGGGCCCGACCGCGCCGGACCTGACAGCGCCAAACCTGACAGCGTCGGCCGGGACAGTGCCGGGCCCGGCGCGTCAGCCGGTCAGCGCCGCGTGGTCGAGGCCCAGCTCGCGGGCGAGCGCGTCGTCGGTCCAGCGCAGCATCGTGGACCGGGAGAGGGGACCCGCGTACGAGGTCATCTGCACGGCCAGCCCGTCCAGCAGGGCGGTCAGCCGCCAGGCCGCCGACTCCGGGTCCTCGCAGCGGAACTCACCGGCGGCGGCACCCTCCGCGATGACCTCGGCCAGCTCCGCCTTCCACCGCCGGTCGAGGTCGCCCGCGACCTCGCGCAGGGCGGGCTCCCGCAAGGAGACCGCCCAGCCCTCGATCCACAGCCGCCACCCCTTGGCCTGCCCGGTCGGCGCGTACCACCGCACGGCTGCCCGCAGACGCCGTACGGCCGAGGTGCGCCGGGCCAGCAGCTTTCGCAGATGGGCGAGGTCGGCCTCGGCCGCGTACCCGAAGGCGGCGGCGACCAGCTTCTCCTTGGTCGAGAAGTGGTAGAGCACCAGCGCGTTGCTCACCCCCAGCGCGGACGCCACATCGGCGATCCGCACGGAGGAGGCCCCACGGATCTCGATCTGTTCGACCGTCGCCCGCAGCATCTCCTCGCGCCGCTCCGCCACGTTCAACCGGACTCTTGCCACGCGACCACCCTAGACGAGTCATTCCGGTGCAATCGGTTGTGACGGCGCCCCGGGTCATCGCTTCGCGCGTACGCGTGCGAAGGCCGCCGACCGCCACGCCGGCCTGAGCCCCGTCGTGCCGAGGTCCGGCGGGTGGCGGTGGTGGACCTCCTCCTCGCGGTCCCCGTAGAGCAGGGTCACGTTGATGCGGAGATTCTCGTAACCGGGGCGGAAGCGGACCTCGTCCGACGCGTGGAACAGGTCGGAGTCGAAGATCACCGCCCGGTTCTGCCGGTAGGGGATGGTCATGCTGCGGGCCCGTCGGCGTCGCAGGAACGGCCGGATCAGGTCCTGGCGGCCGTTGTACGTGTCGAAGCCCCAGGACAAGGGGGCGTCGACGTCGTGCACCACCAGGCCCCCCGATTGCTCGTCGGTGTTCGCGTCGTCGGGGGTGATCCAGAAATTGACGTTGACGGCGGCGAAGTCCGCGTGGGTGGTGACGTCGGCGGGGACCTGGGGGCCGCACTTGAAGCCCCACATCTGGCGCAGCGGGTACCGGTCGCCGATGAGCCGCGGCAGGGCGTCCCGCAGTTCCTCGGCGATCTGCATGAGCAGGGGGCAGCTGAACCCGTCCTGCATGAGTGCGCCCAGCCGCCCGTGGGCGTAGCGGTTGCCGAACCAGACCGTCGATTCCAGGCAGAACCGGTACAGCTCGTCCAGCGCCTCCTCGGTGAGGAAGTCGTCCACGGAGACGACGCCGGGTGCGTTCGCCAGGTACTGCTCCTCGACGGCGGCGGGATCCCAGCGATCGGACAGCGCGCGTGCCACGCGCGGTGTGTCCCGGATGTGCAGCAGGCGGTTGTAGGTGGGGGCGATGCAGGCGTCGGCCTCGGGGTCCAGGGGCTTCCGGGCGTCGGGGCCGACGGCCGCCAGCCGGTCGTGCACGGCCTGGTAGGAGTCGATGACCTGGCCGTACTCCGCGCCCAGCACGCCCAGGCCCTGGAGGTGACGCATCTGGTCGATGTCGTGCCGCAGTTTGGGCACGCTCAGCGGGACGACCGACCGCCGGGCCGGATCGGCGGCGTCCCAGCGCAGCCGGGCGAGCAGCTGGGCGCACCCCTGGGCCAGCGGGAAGTCGCCTCGTTCCAGGGCCACCGTGATGGCCTCCGGCAACCACGCCGTGGCGTCGTCCCCCTGACCGTCGTCCGCCGTGCCCGGCGGGTCGCACCACCGCAGCGCCTCGTCCTCTTGCTCCGAGGCGGCCAGCAGGAGCACCAGCTCGCGCCGGGCCGCCCGGTCCCGCGGTCCGGCCCGGAGGGCGTCGCGGAGAACGCGCGCCGCCTCCTGCGCACGGCCCGCACCGGCTGCCGCCCTCACCTGCGCGACCACCGGGCCGGCCTCCCATGACGTACCCACCCACGTCACCCGAGCCGGAAGGCGCCGCGCGCCTGGAGCTCGACCGCGTAGCGTGCGAGGGCGTTGAGCGTCACCGCGGCGTACGGGGGCACGAAGCCCGCGCCGATCGCCTGCTGGTCGTCCGCCTGCTGGACATGGACGTAGGTGGTCCAGGTGATGCCGGTGACGAACGGGGTGCTGCCGCGGGCCTGCATGCCGATACTCTCCTGGTCCGCCGCCGCCTCTCCGTCCCCCTCGCCGCCTCCGCTCCCGCCCCCGTCGCCGCAGAGCGTGTGCGAGACATGGAGGTTGATGAAGTAGTGGAGCAGGTCGTCGGTGAGCCCGTGGATCCGCGTCGCCGACGTGCACCCCTCCAGCAAGGCCGCGAAGACCTCCTGACCGTCGTTCTCCACCGTCGCCCGGCAGAACTCCGTGAGGAACTCTCCCTGCGGGGGCACCGCGTCCGTGTGACGGTGCACGTACTCCTGGAACCACAGCAGAAGCTTCGGGTTGGCGAACACGGAGTAGACGAGCCGGTCGGTGAGGGCCGCCTGCTCGTCCGAGACGGGCGGCACCGCGAGGTACTCCGTCAGGATCTGCGACGGACCGGTGATGAACTGCTCCCGCAGGAGGAAGTCGGTCTCCATGGCCAGGAACAGTGCGTCGATCCGGCGCACGTTCGCGGCGCGGGACATGACGGTGGATCGTTGTGCGTCCAAGGTCTTCTCTTCCCATCTCGGTGTTCCGGTCGGGTGGCCCGGTGGCTGCCGGGCCGGGGGACGGGGCTCAGGCGTTCGCGTGGTGGGGGCTGCTCCAGGCCATCCACTGTTCGGGGACGGCCATGGCGCGTGTCTCCAGGCTCCGTCCGGAGGCCAGGGCGAGCAGCCGGTCGGCACGGTCAGCCGGCCGCCGAGCACCGGGAGGTCCTGTGTGTGCCGGGTGCCGGGACAACAGGTGTCCGGATTCGCCACGATGACGGCGTCCGAATCCAGCCAGCGGCGGATGTCGCCCGCCCCCAGAGCGTCAGCCCCTCCTGAGGCCGCCTCGGCGAACGGCTCGGTGCCTTCGGCGCTCGCGCGGGGAGCCCCCACGAGCGCCGTGGCGTCATCGATACCAGCTCCGGATCCGCGCGCGGCGGAGTCGGCGCGCGCCGGTCGGGTAACCATCCCAACAGCAGATCGGCATGTGAGGTACGGCCCGGCGACGCGTGGCGGCGGACCGCCCGCACGGACGGCGCGGCGCGCCGGAATCCTCGGGGGGAGAAGCACGTTGGACCGTTCATGACGTCATTCGAACCGGCACAGGAAGCGCTGCTCCGCCTCATCGGCGAGCATGACGGGGGAGTGCTGGTCACTCTGAAACAGGACGGGCGGCCCCAGCTGTCCAACGTCAACCACGCCTATTACCCCGACGAGCAGGTGATCCGGGTATCGATCACCGAGGGCCGGGCGAAGACGCGCAACCTGCGGCGCGACCCCCGCGCGAGCTACCACGTCACCAGCGACGACCGCTGGGCCTGGACCGTCGTGGACGGCACCGCCGAGCTGACCCCGCCCGCCGCCGAGCGCGACGACGCCACGGTGGAGGCCTTGATCACGCTGTACCGCGACGTCCGTGGTGAGCACCCGGACTGGGAGGACTACCGGCGGGCCATGGTCGAGGACCGCAGAGTGGTGCTGACGCTGCACATCGAGCGCGCGTACGGGCAGTCGCGTGGCTGAACGGCCACCGGACCGCTGCCCCGTTCACCGCTCTCTTCTCGCCCTGTCGGACAGTCCGACGATAATGGGACGACACCGACTCCCCCAGGAGATGTTGTGACCGGCGCCGACTACTTTGTCCCCTTCCGTACGAAACTGCGTTCGATGCGCACCGAGCCCTTCGGAGCCGATCCGGCGGGAGCGCGGATGCAGCGCATTCTGAACTCACCGAACTTCGCCGACGGGGTGTTCCAGAACCCGCTGGGAGCCCGGACCAGGCCGTCCGGGTCTGGGCTGGAATTCGCCAAGATCTACTTCCAGAAGGAGCAGCGGATCCGCAGGGCGCCGGCGGGCACCGTTCCGGTCCATGCCACCACGCTCGCCGATCTGGCCGCGCCGCCCGCCACCGGGCTGCGGCTGACCTGGATGGGTCACTCCAGCGTCCTCGCCGAGATCGACGGCCGCCGGGTCCTGTTCGACCCGGTCTGGGGAGAGCGGTGTTCCCCGTTCCCCTTCGCCGGACCCAAGCGGCTGCACCCGGTGCCGGTGCCGCTGGCCACGCTCGGCCCCGTCGATGTGGTGGTGATCTCCCACGACCACTACGACCACCTCGACCTGCCGACGATCCGCGCGCTGGCGGGCACGGACACCGTCTTCGCCGTACCGCTCGGGGTCGGCGCCCATCTGGAGCGCTGGGGGGTGGCTCCCGACCGGCTGCGCGAGCTCGACTGGAACGAGACCGCGAAGGTCAACGGCATCAGCCTCACCGCCACTCCCGCGCGCCACTTCTGCGGCCGGGGCCTGCGGAACAACCAGCACACCCTGTGGGCCTCCTGGGCCGTCTCCGGCCCGGAACACCGGATCTACCACAGCGGCGACACGGGCTACTTCCCCGGCTTCCGGGACATCGGTGCCGAGCACGGCCCCTTCGACGTCACGATGATCCAGATCGGCGCCTACTCGGAGTACTGGCCGGACATCCACATGACCCCCGCCGAGGGCATGCGGGCCCACCTGGACCTCCAGGGCGGACGCCCGCACGGGGTGATGCTGCCGATCCACTGGGGCACCTTCAACCTCGCCCCGCACGCCTGGGCCGAGCCCGCCGAGTGGACGAAGGACGCCGCCGAGGAGGCCGAGCAGGCGGCGGCGTTCCCCCGGCCGGGCGAACCCTTCGAACCCGGCGGAACGCTCCCGGTGGACTCCTGGTGGCGAGCCGTCTCCGCCCCGATGGCGGCCCCGCAGTGGCGTACGGCGGCACCGGACGCCGTCCCGGGCGGCGCGCCCGTCGTGCGTCGGGACCTCGATGTGGCCGGGGAGCGGTGACCTCCGGGTGAGGGCCCAGGTGCCTGGACCCTCACCCGAAGCGGAGATCAGGCCGCCGGGGCCGGGTACGTCGGGTACTCCACGCCGGAGACGTGCTGGACGACCCGGATGACCTGGCACGAGTAGCCGAACTCGTTGTCGTACCAGAGGTAGAGGATCGCGTTGTCACCGTCGACCTTGGTGGCGCCCGCGTCGACGATCGAGGCGTGGCGGGAGCCGATGAAGTCGCTGGAGACCGCGTCGGGGGCGCTGATGAAGTCGATCTGGCGCTTGAGCGGCGAGGCCAGCGAGACGTTACGGAGGTAGTCGAGGACCTCCTCGCGGTCGGTCTCCCGGCCCAGGCGCAGGCTCAGGATCGCGATCGAGACGTCCGGCACCGGGACGCGGATGGAGCTGCCGGTGATCGGCGCGTCCAGGTCCGGCAGGGCCTTGGCCACGGCGGAGGCGGCGCCGGTCTCGGTGATGACCATGTTGAGTGCCGCCGAGCGGCCGCGCCGGTCGGAGCTGTGGTAGTTGTCCAGCAGGTTCTGGTCGTTGGTGTACGAGTGGACGGTCTCCACGTGGCCGCGCAGGACGCCGTACTCGTCCGCCATCGCCTTGAGCGGCGGGACGATCGCGTTGGTGGTGCAGGACGCGCAGGACAGGATCTGCTCGTCGTCCTTGATCGTGTCGTGGTTGACCCCGTGGACGATGTTGGGGACGTCGCCCTTGCCCGGCGCGGTCAGGACGACCTTGGCGATGCCGGGGCGCAGGTGGTTCGAGAGCCCCTCGCGGTCGCGCCACCTGCCGGTGTTGTCGATCAGGATGGCGTCCTTGATCCCGTACTCGGTGTAGTCCACCGCCGTCGGGTCGTCCGAGTAGATCACCTTGATCTCGTTGCCGTTGGCGATGATCTTGCTGTTCGCCTCGTCGACGGTGATCGTGCCGGAGAACTGGCCGTGGATCGAGTCGCGCCGCAGCAGTGAGGCGCGCTTGACGATGTCCTGGCCGGAGCCCTTGCGTACGACGATGGCGCGCAGCCGCAGTCCGTTGCCGGAACCGGCCTTCTCGATGAGGAGGCGGGCGATGAGGCGGCCGATGCGGCCGAAGCCGTAGAGGACGACATCGCGCGAGTCGCGGCGTTCGATCTTGTTGGCGCCGGTCGCCCCGGCGACGGCCTCGGCGGTGAACTCCTCCACGCTCAGGCCGCGGTCGTCCGCGCGGAACGTCGCGGCCAGCATGCCTATGTCGATCTGGGAGGGGCCGAGGTCGAGTGTCGTCAGCGCCCGCAGGAACGGCATCGTCTCGGTGACCGAGAGTTCCTCACCGGCGATCTGCCGGGCGAAGCGGTGGGTCTTGAGGATGCTGACCACCGACTTGTTCACCAGGGAGCGGCTGTGCAGCAGGACGTTCACGTCCTGCTCACGGTGCAGCTTCCCGATGATCGGGATCATCGACTCCGCGATCTCCTCGCGGTGCATCCAGTTGGTGAACGAGTCGTCATTGACAGTCACGTGTTTATCTTTCGAGCTAGGCGGCGCTCATATGGTAGCCGCCCCGGTGTGTTCATCCTCAAGGTGGTCCCGTCCGGGGGGCCGGGGTGGGTCGTGCCGGTGTCAATGCGGCGTAATCGGGCGCCCGTGCGAGAGGTCATACCAGAGCGGGACGGATGGTGGGCAAGTTCCACAACTGCCCGTCGCGCACAGGTCGGTGGCGACTACCGTGTGTGCTCGGTGATCAACGGCGTGCTCCTGGATCCAGGGCGGCCCGACCGCTGACCCGAGCTGGACCGACCACCGCAGGTGCCACCGCAGGAACGCCGACAGGGGCGACAGGAACGCCGATTCCTGATGCCCCCGTACCGAGGACGCTGATGTCTCAACTTCGCGCACCCGCCGCGCGACCGGACCGCCGCGAGGGCGGGCGGCACGGCCGCCCCGGCGCACGTGCCCACTCGGCCCCCACCAGGCCGCGCGCCGCCCAGCCGACCCCCGAGGGCCGCATACGGCCCCAGTTGCTGCGCACCGCGCTGCTCCCCACCATCGCCGCCCTGCTCAGCGGCGCGGCAGCCGTCATCTTCACCATCCGGGACGGTGCCGTCGACCCGTCCCCGGGCCTCTGGGCCGCACTCGGCGGATCGGCCGCCCTGGCCGTCGCCGCCGTCGCGGCCGCCTACCTCGGCGCCCACCGCGTGACCGGTGCTGTGCTCGACCGGGCGCTGGCGCTCCGCCGCGCCAGCGCCCAGGGCCAGGCCGAACTCCAGCGGGTGATGGAGCAGCTCCGCGCCGGAGAACCTGTCGGGTCCCGGCGGCCCACGCCGCCGCCCGCCCCCGACGGCGACGCCTTCGACCTGCTCGCCCAGGAGATGGGGCGGGCCCAGGACGCCGCGGTCACCGCCGTCGTCCAGGCCTCGCAGCTCTTCAGCTCCACCGGCAACGAACAGAAGGTCGAGGTCTTCGTCAACCTCGCCCGGCGGCTGCAGTCCCTGGTCCACCGCGAGATCCAGATCCTCGACGAGCTGGAGCACGAGGTCGAGGACCCCGACCTGCTGAAGGGCCTCTTCCACGTCGACCACCTGGCCACCCGGATCCGCCGCCACGCGGAGAACCTCGCCGTCCTCGGCGGGGCCGTCTCCCGGCGCCAGTGGAGCAACCCGGTCACCATGACCGAGGTGCTGCGCTCGGCCATCGCGGAGGTCGAGCAGTACCCCCGGGTCAAGCTCGTCCCGCCGATGGACGGCACCCTGCGCGGCCACGCCGTCGCCGACGTGATCCACCTGCTGGCCGAACTGGTCGAGAACGCCACGGTGTTCTCCGCCCCGCACACCCAGGTCCTGCTGCGCGTCCAGCGCGTCACCGCCGGTCTCGCGCTGGAGGTGGAGGACCGCGGCCTAGGGATGCCGGACCACGAGCAGAACCGGATGAACGCCCTGCTCTCCGACCCCGACCAGGTCAACGTCGCCCATCTGCTCCAGGACGGCCGGATCGGCCTGTTCGTCGTCTCGGCCCTGGCCCGCCGCCACGGCATCGCGGTCCGCCTCCAGAGCAACATCTACGGCGGCACGCAGGCGGTCCTCGTCCTGCCGCAGACCCTCCTCGGGACCGACCCGGACGCCGCGACAGCGCCCGGCGCCGCCCCCGTACCGCCGCCCGGAGCCGTGCACCGGCCGCCCGCCGACGACGGACGGACGGCCCCGACCGCACCGCCGCAGGTGCGGGCCGCCCAGCCGCAGGCGGTCCCCGCACCGCCTGGCCAGGCACTCCCCGGCCAGGCGCCCCCCGGCCGAACGCCCTCCGGCCAGGCGCCCTCCGGTCACCCGCGCGACGCCCAGGCGCCGGGCTCGCACGCCCACGCCGCACCGGAGAGCCGCACGCCGGGGCCCCGGGGCGAGGCCCCGCCCCTCCCGCTGCGCGCCGAGCGGGTCGACCGGCCCGCACCGGCCGCGTCCGCCCCCGACCGGCCCGCACCGGCCGCCCTCACACCGGAGCACGCCGACCGCCCAGCCCCGGCCGCCTTCGTCCCCGAGCGGGTCGACCGGCCCGCGCCGCCCGCCGCCCGCCCCGAACTCCCCAAGCGGGCCAACCAGGAACACCTCGTCCCGCAACTGCGCGAGGCGCCCGTGCCCCGGGTCGAGGACGAGCACGCCCTGCACGACCCGGGCCTCATGGCCGCCTTCCGGCGCGGTGTCGACCTCGCCGAGGCCCAGACGGCCCAGGAGGAGGGGACCGGCGGCGGATACGGCGACGCCACCGGCACGCCGACCGCGCTCGACGCCCCCCTGGAGACCCTCGCCCCCCTCCCCGTACGCGGAGCCGCCGAAGCGCCCACGCCCCTCGGCCGCCCGCAGACCGGGCACGAGACCTTCCTGCCGGGCCACGCCGTGCCGGAACCCCGTAAAGACACGACTTTCAAGGAGTAGACACGATGCCGAGCGACATGCAGGCCGGTCAGGTCTCGGACCTGGACTGGCTACTGAGCGGACTGGTCCAACGCGTGCCCTACACGCGCAGCGCGGTGCTGCTCTCGGCCGACGGACTGGTGAAATCCGTCCACGGCATGGACCCCGACAGCGCCGACCACATGGCCGCCCTGGCCGCCGGGCTGTACTCCCTGGGCCGCAGCGCCGGCGCCCGCTTCGGGGACAACGGCGACGTCCGGCAGGTGGTCGTCGAACTCGACTCCACGCTCCTGTTCGTCTCCACCGCCGGGTCCGGCACCTGTCTCGCCGTCCTCGCCGGCCGCGAGGCGGACGCGGCGGTCCTCGGCTACGAGATGGCGATGCTGGTCAAGAGCGTCCGCCCCTATCTGATGACCCCGCTGCGGCAGCCGGCCGGGGCACCGTTCACCCCGGGGCTGTGAGGATGCCGGCCCCGCAGGACGGGCCCCTGCTCGACGACGCGGCCGGCCGGCTGATCCGCCCGTACACCGTCAGCAACGGCCGCACCCGGCCGTCCACCGGATTCGACCTGCTCTCCCTGGTCATGGCCACGGGCATCGAACCCGACATTCCCCTCGGCCCCGAACACACCGTGGCCCTCGGACTGTGCGAGGGGCCCATGTCCGTCGCCGAGATCGCCGCACACCTCCGGCTGCCCGCGGTCGTCACCAAGGTCCTCCTCTCCGACCTGGTCGGCTGCGGAGCGGTCACCGCGCACGCCCCCGCATTCCATGACACACCCACCGACCGATCCCTGCTGGAGGCAGTGCTCGATGGTTTACGACGACAGCTCTGACCGCACCGGAACCACCGAGTTCTTCCCCGTGGCCCTCAAGGTGCTGGTCGCGGGCGGATTCGGCGTCGGCAAGACGACCTTCGTCGGCGCGGTCAGCGAGATCGCCCCGCTGTCCACCGAGGAGCTGCTGACCCAGGTCAGCGTGGGGACCGACAACCTGGACGGCGTCGAGTCCAAGACGGCCACCACCGTCGCCATGGACTTCGGCCGCATCACCCTCTCCGAGCAGCACGTCCTGTACCTGTTCGGGACGCCGGGCCAGGAGCGGTTCTGGTTCATGTGGGACGAGCTCTCCCAGGGCGCGCTCGGCGCCGTGGTGCTCGCCGACACCCGGCGGCTGGCGGAGTGCTTCGCCGCCGTGGACTTCTTCGAGCGGCGCGGCATCGGGTTCATCGTGGCGGTGAACGAGTTCGACGGCGCGTACCGCTACGAGCCCGACGAGATCCGGGCCGCGCTCGACCTCGGACCCGCGGTGCCGGTCGTCCTGTGCGACGCGCGGATCGCCAGCTCCGGTACGGGGGCGCTGGTCACCCTCGTACAGCATCTGATCAACGCGACCTCGGCGCCCGCCCCGCTCCAGGCCTTCGGAGCCCACCAGTGACGTCCTTCGCCACCGGCCGGATGCTGCTGACCCCCGCCGACCGGGACGGCCCGGCCCGCGCGGAGCGGCTGCGGAGGCTGGATCTCGGAGAACGCCCCGACGCCTCGTTCGACAGCTTCGACGCCTTCGCCGACAAGGTGGCCGAAGTGACCGCGTCACCCTTCTCGATGGTCAACTTCATCGACGAGAACCGGCAGTTCTTCGCGGGACTGCACACCCCGGCGGGCAATCGGGGCGGCCAGGACATCGGGGCCGTCGCGGCGGGCGGCAACCGCGGCGCCCGCCACATGGCCCGCGACCACGGCTACTGCCCGCATGTCGTCGTCCGGCGCAAGGCGCTCGTCCTGGACGACGTCTGCGACTACCCGCGGTTCGCCGGCAATCCGGTCGTCGACGACATAGGCGTCCGTTCCTACCTCGGCGCACCGCTCATCGACCGTACGGGCATCGCGCTCGGCACCGTCTGCGCCGTCGACACCGTGCCGCGCCCCTGGGGCCGTGCGGGGCTGGACACCATCAAGTCCCTCGCCCAGGAGCTCGTCCGCCAGATCGACCACCGGGAGGGCTACCGCCACCCGTGACGCCCGGCCTCAACTCCCGTGCGGCGGTCGGCCCGTGCTGCCCCGCAGCACCACCTCCCCGTCGATCCGGACCACCCGCGAGCGCCCCGCCCCCGACGGGGTGCGCAGGGCCAGCGCGATCACGCGCTCGCCCATCTCGGTGAGCGGCAGTGCCACCGTGGTCAGCGGCGGCGACAGCTCCCGTACGACGGGGATGTCGTCGAACCCCGCCAGCGACATGTCCTCCGGCACCCGCACCCCCGCCTCGCGGAGCGCGGCCAGCGCACCGACCGCCATCACATCGGTCACCGCGAAGACGCAGGTCGGCCGGGGGCCGCCGGACGCCAGTAGCCGTCGCGCCGCCAGATGGCCGCCCTCCCGGGTGAACGCCCCCCGCACCACCCGGTCGAGGCTGATGCCCGCCTGGGCCAGCCCCTCCCGGAATCCCGCCAACCGGTCGGCCACCGTGGTCAGTTCGGGCGGGCCGGTGAGCACGGCGAACTCCCGGTGCCCGAGCGCCACCAGCGCCTTCGCCAGCTCCGCCGCCCCGGCCCGGTTCTCCGGCTGCACGGTGTCCACCCGCAGCGACCGGTGCCGGCTGACCACCGCGACCCGGCCGCCCGCGCGCACGTACGGATCCAGCTCCGCGTCCATCCCCCGCTCCCAGGCCCGGTCCTGGAACCCGGAGCCGATCAGCAGGATGGCCCGCGCCCGCTGGGCCCGCAGCATCGAGACGTACGCGATCTCCCGGGCCGGTTCACGGAAGGTGGAGGCGAGCATCACCAGCAGGTCCTGCTCCGCCGCCGCCCGCATCACCCCGCTGGCGATGCCCGCGAAGTAGGGGTCGCTGACGTCGTGGCAGATCAGCCCCACCGTACGGTTGCCGTCGGAGCTGGCGAGGGCCTGGGCATGGGCGTTGGGGATGTAGCCGAGGAGGTCGGCCGCGGCGCGCACCCGGCTGCGCAGATCGTCGCGGACCCGGGTGGTGCCGTTCAGCGCCCGGGAGGCGGTGGCAAGCGATACACCCGCCTCGCGGGCCACGGCGTCCAGCGTCACGTGGGGGGCCGGGACGCGGCGGCGCGTATCGGGGTGGAGAGGTGTTTCCCGTTCACTCAACTCGACCCCCAGGGGTGCGGTGGTGGCAGGGCCCCGAAACTTCGGGACGACCTATTGACCGTGTGCGCGAACAGTCATTAGCGTGGCGGCACCTTACCAGAAAGCGCTTTCTGAAAGCGCCTTCAGATCACCACCACTCGCATCGCAGGATCGCACAGCTCGTCACAACCGAACCCGGCTTACAGGGAGTTCACCGTGAGTGAGACCACGTTGGCCAAGAGGCCCGCCGAGGTGGCGGGGGTCGCCCGCCGGGCGGGCCCCACGGCGGGGGAGCGGCTGGCCCGCGCCGCGGAGCGGAGCTGGCGGCCCGTGGCGCTGCTGCTCGCCTGCTTCGCGCTCTGGTGGGTGATCGCGGCGGCCGAGCTCGTCGAGCCGTATCTCGTGCCGTCGCCCGGCGCGACCCTCGATGTCCTGACGGGCAAGGCGGGTTACCTCTGGCAGCACAGCTGGGTGACGACGTACGAGACGCTCCTCGGCTTCGTGATCGCGGTCGCCGTCGGAGTGTTCGCGGCGGTGGTGATGGTGTACTCCTCCACCGTCGAGCGCACGCTCTACCCCATCCTCCTCTTCGCCCAGGTCGTGCCGAAGATCGCCATCGCCCCGCTCTTCGTGGTGTGGCTCGGCTTCGGCATCGCGCCCAAGATCCTGATCGCGGTCCTCATCGCCTTCTTCCCGGTGGTGATCTCGATGGTCACCGGTCTCAAGGCCGTCGACCCGGAGATGCTCCAACTCTCCGCCACGATGGGGGCGAAGCCCTGGCAGACCTTCCTGAAGATCCGCTTCCCGGCCTCGCTCCCGCACCTGTTCTCGGGCCTCAAGGTCGCCGTCACCCTCGCGGTGACCGGTGCGGTGGTGGGCGAGTTCGTCGGGGCGAACGAGGGCCTCGGCTATGTGATCCTCCAGGCCAACGGCAACCTCGACACCCCGATGCTCTTCGCCGGGCTGCTCGTGATGTCGCTGATCGGCGTCGTGCTCTTCGTCGTCGTCGAGATCGCCGAGAAGCTGCTGCTGCCGTGGCACGCGAGCCGCCGGGAGACCTCGGCGACCACCACGTACTGAACTCCCGGAAGCCACCGTCCCGTTGCGAGAAGGGCCAGCTCATGCACGCGCGCAGACTCCTGATCGGTGCCGTACCCCTCGTCCTGCTGGCGACCGCCTGCGGCGGCAACGACGCGTCGACCACCACCAGCGACTCCGGCAGGAAGCTGGACCGGGTCACGCTGACGCTCAACTGGTATCCGTACGGCGAACACGCGCCGTTCTACTACGGAAAACAGCAGAAGATCTTCGAGAAGCACGGCATCGACCTGGACGTCCGGGCGGGCCAGGGCTCGCAGAAGACCGTCCAGGCAACCGCCGCCGGGCAGAGCGACTTCGGCTGGGCGGACACCCCGGCGCTGCTCGCGGGGGTGGATCAGGGCGTCAAGGTGAAGAGCCTCGGTGTCTTCCTCCAGACCACGCCCGCCTCCGTGCAGTCCTTCGACGCGAAGGGCATCGCCGCGCCCGGTGATCTCAAGGGCCGTACGATCGCCGGGACGGCCGGGGACGCGCTCTCCAAGACCTTCCCGATCTTCCTGAAGAAGAACGGCATCGGCGAGTCGGACGTCAAGGTCCAGAACACGGACCCGGCGGGCAAGATCGCCGCCGTCATCTCCGGTAAGACCGACGGGCTGCTCGGTTACGCCAGTGACCAGGGGCCCACCATGCAGGACAAGGCCAAGAAGCCGGTCTCCTACCTCCGGTTCTCCGAGCACGGGTTGAACTTCTATTCCAACGGGCTCCTCGCCGGTCAGAAGATCCTCACCGCCAAGCCGGGATTGGCCCAGCGCATGGTGAAGGCGGTCAGCGAGGCGTGGGCGGCGGCGGCGAAGGAGCCGGGACCGGCGGTCGAGGCGATGGAGGGCGCGTCCGAGCAACTGCCGCCGAAATCAGTCCTGTCGGAGCAGTTCACTACGACGCTCACCTTGCTGCACACCGAGGCGACCGAGGGCAAGGCGCCCGGCGTCAACACCGAGGCCGACTGGCAGCAGACCATCGACGTGTTCGCCGAGGCGGGCATGGTGGCCTCGCCGAAGGCCGTGGCCGACTACTGGGACACGAAGACGGCGCTGAAGGGATGACGGCGATGCCGAAAGAGCAGACGACGGCAGCGCCCGTGCCGTCCAGTGGTGTTGGGGCGGCCGCAGTCCAACTGGCCGACGTATCGGTCCGGTTCCGCAGCAAGAAGCGCGATGTCACGGCGCTGAGCGATGTCTCGCTGGATGTGGCGCCGGGGGAGTTCGTCGCCATCGTCGGACCGTCGGGGTGCGGCAAGTCCACGCTGCTGAAGCTGGTCGCCGGGCTGCTCACGGCCTCCTCCGGCGAGGTCCTGCTCGGTGGCGAGCGGGTCACCGGGCCACGCCACGACATCGGTTACGTCTTCCAGCGCGCGGCCCTGCTGGAGTGGCGCTCCGCGCTGCGCAACATCCTGCTCCAGGCCGAGATCCGCCGGATGCCGGTGGCCCAGGCGCGCGGACGGGCCGCCGAGTTGATCCGGATGACCGGCCTGACCGGATTCGAGGACGCCTACCCGCACGAGCTCTCCGGCGGAATGCAGCAACGGGTCGCGCTCTGCCGGGCGTTGCTCCACGAACCGCCCGTCCTGCTGATGGACGAGCCGTTCGGCGCACTGGACGCCCTGACCCGTGAGCAGATGAACACCGAGCTGAACCGGATCTGGCGGTCCACCGGTACGACGGTCCTCCTGGTCACCCACTCGATCTCGGAAGCCGTCTATCTGGCCGACCGGGTGGTGGTGATGAGCCCGCGCCCGGGCACCATCACGGAGATCATCGAGGTGGGGCTGCCCGCCGAGCGCGACTACAGCGAGACGCTGGGGCGCCCGGAGTTCCGTGCGGCCGCGGCGCACATCCGCGACCTGCTGGGGGCGGTGTCGGCGCAGGACTGAGGGGGGCCAGGGCCCGGGGCGTGTCGGCGTAGGGCTGGGGGCGTACGGGGGTTGTCCCCGCCTCTCCCTTACGAGGGGTGGTCCCGCCCCTCCCTCATGCCGGTGCCTGATCCAGCCCGAACGCGTCCGCCAGCATCTCCATGTGGGCGCCCAGCAGCGTGCCGCCCCGGTGCGCCATCCCGGCGAACTGGCCGGCCACCTCCAGGCTCACCGAGCCGTGCAGCTGGGTCCAGGCCAGCACCGCCCCCGCCAGTGCCGAGGCCGCCCGGGCCTCCCCGGCCGGGGTGTCAGGAGTGCCGGCCGCCTCCGGGGCGTACCGGGCCACCCAGGCCCCCACCGTCCCGTCCGCCGCGAGCCAGGCGCTCATCTCGTCCACCGTGGCGGCCACCGCCGGTCCGGGGCTCCCGGTGGCGAAGAGCGGCAGGAAGGGGCCCAGCACCGCACGGGCTCGCTCCAGGGTGTCGGCCGGGGCCACATAGCCGGGCACCGGGGCGCCCTGGATCAGCAGATAGCGGTGCGGCTCGGCGATCGCCCAGGTGCGGTACGCCTCGGCCAGATCGTGCAGCCGCGCGCGGACGCCCCGAGACCCCTTCGCCGAGCGGGCCGCCGCCCGTGCCATCGCGGCGGCCGCATCGTCGTACGCGTCCCTGATCAGGGCGTTGAGCAGATCGTCCCGGCCGGCGAAGTAACGGTAGAGGGCGGGGCCGGAGAGGCCCATCTCCTTGGCGATCCGCGTCAGCGCGAGAGCGGTGCCGCCGCCCTCCGCGAGCTGCCGCAGCGCCAGGTCCTTGATCTCCGCACGGGTCTGCGCCCGGTACCGGGCGCGCGGTCCCTGCTGGGCCCGTTCCATCACGGTCCCCTCTCGCCTGCTCTCACCTGCCGAGCTCCCTCCTGTTACAGAGTCTAACAAGCGCTATTGCTACGAGCTATCGCGAGAGTTATGGTCTCTAACAGAAGTGACGGACCGATCCACCTCGAAGGGGAACGCCATGACCACCGCACTCGCTCTGCACACCATCCTCGGCTCCGGACCCGCCGGTAGGGCCCTGGCCACCGAGCTGGTCCGCCGGGGCCACCGGGTCCGGCTCGTCGACCGGTCGGGCGGCGGCCCGGCGATCGAGGGCGTCGAGCGGTACGCCGCCGATGTCGCGACCCTGGAGGGGGCCCGCGCGGCCGTGGCCGGGGCCGACGTCGTGTACCACTGCGTCAACGTCGGCTACCACCTCCAGGTGGAGGTCATGCCGAAGATCCAGGAGGCGGTCCTCGGCGCGGCCGAGCAGGAGGGTGCCCGGCTCGTCGTCCTGGACACGCTCTACCCGTACGGCGAGACGCACGGCGCGGTGATGACCGAGGACTCCCCGTGGAACTCCACCACCCGCAAGGGCCGGATGCGCGCCGAGCTCGACGCCCGCTACCTCGCCGCCCACCGCGAGGGCAGGCTGTCCGTCGTCCTCGGGCGCTCCGCCGACTTCGTCGGCCCCGGGGTCCTCAACTCCACGCTCGGCGGCGCCGTCTTCCCCGCCGCCCTCACCGGACAGCCGGTGCCCGCCCTCGGCGACATCGATCTGCCGCACAGCTACACGTACATCGAGGACGTCGCCGCCGGGCTCGCCACCCTCGGCGAGCACCCGGAGGGCGACGGCCGGGTCTGGCATCTGCCCACCGCGCCGGCGCGCACCACCCGCCAGATCCTCGCCCTCGTCGAGGAGCGCACCGGCCGCCCGCTGGAGCTGACCGTGATCCCCGAGCCCCGCCCCTTCGGCCCCTTCGACGAGGCCTTCATGGCGGAGTACGCGGAGATGTTCTACCAGCACACCGAGGCGCAGATCGTCGACTCCTCGGCCATCGAGAAGGCCTTCGGCCTCACGCCCACCCCGCTGGAGTCAGCCATCGACGCGACCCTCGGGTGGTACGGGGAACTCCTCGCCGCCCCGCAGCGCTGAACGCGCCCCGGCCCCGGGTGCGGAACCGCACACCCGGGACCGGACGGCACGTACCGCCGCTCAGCGCGTCACCGCTCCGTGGCCGCCGTCAGTAGCGCAGCCTCGACAGATACCGGTAGCTGGCCCGTGCCGAGGCGAACGGGTCGGCCGGCGCGTCATGCTCCACCAGCCACTGCCGCACCCCGCCCTGCCGCGCGGTGTCGAACATCCCCGGGAAGTCCAGCACCCCCGACCCGACATCCGCGAAGTCCCCGTTCGGTGCCATGTCCTTCACATGGAGCGCCGGGAACCGCCCCGGATGCCGGACGAACAGCTCGCCGGGCGCGGAGGAGCCCCCCTTGGCCGCCCAGTACACGTCCAGCTCGAACCCGACCAGCTCCGGATCGGTCTCGTCCAACAGGATGTCGTACAGGCTGACCCCGTCCACCACCTCATGGTCGCCACCGTGGTTGTGGTACAGCAGCTTCAGTCCTGACTCCCGGGCGGCGAGCCCCGCCCGGTTGAACTGCCGTGCCACTTCCCGGTATCCGGCCGGGGAGTGCAGTGACCCCGGCAGGCTCGGCACCACGATCCACCTGCCGCCGAGGGTGTGGACGTCCTCCAGGGCCTGCGGCAGCCCGGGGCCGGTCACGGTGTCGTAGCCGACGTGCTCCAGGACCGCTTTCAGCCGGACCCGGTCCAGCATCTTCCGTATCGCGGCCGGGGAGTTGCCGTGCCGGCCGCTGACGCCGACCGTCGCGTAACCGATTCCGGCGAGCTGCTCCAGCGTCCCCGCGAAGTCCGCCGCGAGCGGTGTCCGCATCGTGTAGAGGTGCATCCCGATCCCGGACGGCGGGATGCGCCGGCAGCCCCGCCGCCCGGCCGCCGAGGCCGGTGCCGCGCCGCCGATGCCGACGGCGGTGACGGCGGCCGTACTGAATGCCGCACCGACGGCCGTACCGACTGCCTTGCCGAGAAAGGCTCTTCGCGTGCTGTTCACGCGTTCCCCGCCCCTCACTTCACGTCGATGCGCACGGCACCGGTGGACGTGTCGCCCTTGTTGTCGGTGACCGTCAGATGCGCGGTGTAGGCACCCTTGCGGTCGTACCGGTGCGTCGCCGTCGCACCCTCTGGCCCGGTCGGCTTCACGTTGTCGCCGAAGTCCCAGTGGTACGAGGCGATCGTCCGGCCTTCCGCCGGCTCGACCGTGCTGCTCAGCGCGACGGTCAACGGCGCTGTCCCGGAAGCCGGTTCCGCCTGCACCGCCACCTCCGTACCGCCCGCCTTCTCCACGCCCGGCCCGTTGAAGTGCAGCCAGTCGACCGAGAGCAGGTCGGCCTTGCCGTCGCTCCACTCCGGGTTGGTGAAGACCGCGTACAGCTTCGTCGTGCCTCCCGGGTCCTTGAGCTCCGTCGTCGGCGAGATGAGCTTCTCCCAGCCGCCGGTGCTCGGAACGGTCACCGAACCGAGCAGCTCGCCGGTCGGGGACCCGGCCCGGAGCTCCACTGTGCCGCCGAGCCCGCCCGACGAGGCGCCGACCGTCACCGAGCCGACACCCTTCAGATTCACCGGATCGAAGGTGACCCAGTCGCCGTCCTCGATCTCGATGAGCCGCTTCCCGCCGGACGCGTCCGCCCGACTCCCCACCTCCGCACCGCCGTTACGGCCACCGGTCGAGATGAAGTGCTCGGCCTCGCGGTGAGAGGTGCGCAGGGTCAGTGAGGTGGAGCCGGTGAGCGCGGGGGCGTCCGGGGCACCCTTGTCCTCGTACTGGGCGGTGATCCCGTAGTAGAGGTTCTGTCCCGGACCGTGGCTGTCTCCCGCGTCCGTGACGATCTCACCTGTGCAGCCGGTGTAGTTGTCCAGCGGATGCAGATGGGTGTCATGGCCGAGCTGCGACTGGACCACGACCCGCGAGCAGTCGATCGGACCGCTCTGCCCGTCCTCCTCGTCGGTCACCTCGACCGTGAACGGGATGGTGTCACCGAAGCTGAACATCCCACCGTCCGGCGGCTGTTGGATGGTCACCTCGGGCCGGGTGTTGCCCACGGTGATGTCCTGCACCGCCAGCGCCGTCAGCTCGTCGGGCCCGGTGACGGTCAGCCGGGCCGTGTGGAGCCCCTTGGCGGTGTACGTGTGTGAGGGGGCTGCTTCGGTCGAGTCCGTGGTGCCGTCCCCGTCGAAGTCCCAGGCATAGGTGACCGGTTGGTCGCCTGGCAGTCCTGATCCCTCGCTGGAGAACTTCACCGTGAGCGGGGCCGGGCCGCTGTCCCGGTCGACGGAGAGCTTGGCGTCGGGCAGCCGGCCGTCACCGACGTGGTCGATCCGGTAGATGCCCGCGCCCTCGTTGCTGCCGCCCCGCCCGGTCCCGCTGCCGAGCCCGAAGTCGATGACGTACAGCGCCCCGTCCGGACCGAAGTCCGCGTCGAAGGGCTGGTTCCACTCCATGTCCTCGAAGATCCCGTTGATGGAGTGGAGGTCACCCACCCTCACCGGCTCGAACCGGGGATCGGTGAAGGTCTGGTCCTCGCTCTGGAAGGAGAACGTCTTGAACCACTTTCGGGTCAACTCGTAGTTGAACGCCTTGCCTTCGAAGTACGCGGGGAACTTCGTCCGATAAGTGTTGTCCGGGTCGTAGTCATAGACCGGACCTCCCATCGGGCCACCGCCCCCGGTGCCCAGCTCCGGGAACTCGGCCGACGCGGAGTACGCGTACCAGACCGTGGCGGGCTGGGCGGGCGGCAGCTCACGCAACCCGGTGTTGTTCGGCGAGTCGTTGACCGGTGCCGCACAGTCGAACTTCGGCCCGGACTTCTTCGCCACGAAGTCGTAGTCGTTGAAGGGGGTGTTGTTCCCGATGCAGTACGGCCACCCGAAGTTCCCCGCCCCGGTGATACGGGTGTACTCGACGGTCCCCTCGGGCCCCCGGTCCGCCACCGCCTGCCGTGCGTCGGGACCGTAGTCCGCGACCATCAGCGCGCCGCTGAGCGGATCGGTGGTGATCCGGAACGGGTTGCGCATGCCCATCGCGTAGATCTCCGCGCGCGTCTTCGCCGTGCCGGGCGCGAAGAGGTTCCCCTCCGGAACGGTGTACGTCCCGTCGTCCTGCGGTGTGATCCGCAGGATCTTGCCGCGCAGGTCGTCGGTGTTGCCCGCGGTCATCTGCGCGTCCCAGGCGCGCCGGCCCTCGCCCTCGTCGATGGGCGTGAAGCCGTCCGAGGCGAACGGGTCGGTGTTGTCGCCGGTCGCCGCGTACAGGTTGCCGTCCTTGTCGAAGGCGAGCGAACCGGCCATGTGCGAGTTGGCCCGGCCCTCGCCCCGTAGCGTCGGAACGGTCAGCAGCCGCTTCTCGGACGCCGGATCGACGGTGTTTCCGTCCACGGTGAAGCGGGAGAGGTTCAGCCGCTTCTCGACCTTGTCGGAGTACAGCAGATAGAGCCAGTTGTTCTCCGCGAACCCGGGGTCCAGGGTCAGCCCCAGCAGCCCGTCGGACTGACTGGTCATCTCCGGCGTGTACGCGAAGTCCAGCGCGGTCGACACCTTCATCGTCTCCTGGTCGATCACCTTGAGCTTCCCGGTCCGCTGGGCGAAGAAGACCCGGCGGTCGGGGGCGATCGCCAGCTCGAAGGGGTCGGCCAGGTCGCTCGTCGCGAGCGCCGTACGCTGGAACGAGCCGGTACGGGTCGCGGTGCAGTCGCCCTCCGCGGCGCCCGCCGCCCACTGGATGCCGCCGAGCAGATGCCGGAGGAAGGCCTCCTCCTGGAAGGCCGCCTTGTCGTGCCCGCCGGCGGTGAACCAGGAGCGCCCGCCGTCGTAGTTCTGGCACCAGGAGAACGGGTGGTCCACGCCCTCGTCGAGGCCGGTGACCCCGTCGCGCACCTTGATCTGGGCGAGGGTGTGCACCTTGGAGGTCGGATTGGAGCGCCAGTTGTACCACTCCTCCGTCCGCTCCCACAGGTCCGGCAGATGCTCCGTGGAGGGGTGGGCGCGGTCCAGGACCTTGACCCGGCCCGTCTGCACCTCGGGGTGCTGGTCGAAGATCGCGCCGACCAGACCCTCGTACCAGTCCCAGTCCCGCTCACTGGCGGACGCGGCGTGCACGCCCACCCAGCCGCCGCCCGCGCGGATGAACCGCTGGAGCGCGGCCCGTTCGCCGGCGGTCAGCAAGTCGCCTTTCTCCGGGGTGGAGTTGGTGTTGTTGAAGACGACGGCCTGGAAGCGGCCGAGATCGGCGTCGTTGAAGACGGCGGAGTCCTCGGTGGCCTCCACCTCGAAGCCGTGCTCGGCCCCGAACTTCTTCACCGCCTCGATCCCGGCCGGAATGGAGTCATGGGTGAAGTTGGTGACCTCGGAGTAGACGAGCACCCGGTACGGGGCCGCCGCCTGCGCCGCGGGCGGCGCGGCCACCAGCAGGGCGAGGACCAGTGCCAGGAGGGAGGTGACGGCGATGAGGGGGGATGGGGCGCCGGGGGGACGGCCGACGCGGCCGGCCCGGCGTGACGAACGGCGTTTCATGGGGCGCTCCCTGTGCGGTAGATGCCGACTGTGGGGTATAGAAAGCGCTTTCTGAAGTACGCCGTTCAGGGTAGGTTCACCGCTCCGACGGGGTCAATGGGTCTGCGGGGCCCGCCGGTCCGGGTGCGACGCGGGTTCCGGCCGGGGGTGGATGTCGGTCCCGGGCGTTACGGTCGAATCCCGGCAACGGCCGCCGGGGCCCACCCGATCGGAGAACCGGGATGACCGCGAGAAGCCCCAGAAGCCCGAGAAGTTCACGAAGTGACCGGAGCAGGGCCACTGCGGCCACCATCACCGCCGCGGACGTCCGTTCGGCCGCGCTGTCCCTGCCCGACACCACGGAGAAGCTCGCGTGGGGGCAGCCCACCTTCCGGGTGGCGGGCAAGATCTTCGCCTCGCTGGGCGACGACGACACGGCGATGGGGGTGAAGTGCCCCAAGGAGGACCGTGCGGAGCTGATCGCCACCGAGCCGGAGAAGTTCTTCCTCAAGGAGGGGCACGACGACAACTACGCCTGGGTGCGGGTCCGGCTGGCCGCACTGGAGGACGCCGGGGAGCTCGCCGCCATCCTCGCCGACGCCTGGCGCCAGGTCGCCCCGCGCCGGCTGCTGGCGGCGCACCCGGAGCTGGAGGGGCCGGGGGAGGGGTGAGGGGGCGCCGATGGGTGCGCCTCAGCCCCGCAGAAACCCGGTGATCCGCTCCCGCAGTCCTCGCGCGTCCAGCCCGTGCGCCGCCAGGTGCTCCTCCATCTGCCCGTACCGGCGCAGCTCCGCGCGCCCCACCCCCAGGCCGAGGACCCGGTGGGGCAGTTCCATGAGCGCCTCGTTCGCCGCGGCCGTGGAGGTGCCCGCCAGATAGGGCTCCACGATCACCACGTCGGCGCCGGGACCGGCACCCACGGCGCGGCGCAGGCCTGCCCCGTCGAACGGCCGCACGGTGGTCGCGTACAGCACGTTCACGTCCAGCCCCTCGGTCGCCGCGAGGACGTTGTCGAGCATCGGGCCGACCGCGACGACGGTCCCGCCCCGCCCCTCGCGAACCACGGAGAATCCCGTGGAGCCCGTGGAGCCGGTGGAGCGGCCCACGGGCCGCGCCTGCCGGTTCGCCTGGAGCGAGAGGCGTACGTACACACGGTCGTCGCCGTCCACCGCTTCCCGCAGCAGCGCCTCGGCCTCGTCGGGGTGGCCCGGCACATGGACCGTCCAGCCGTCCAGGGTGTCCAGGAGCGCGACATCGCCCGGCGCCATATGGGTGAAGCCCCCGGCGGGCCAGTCGAACGAGCCCCCGGCGCTGACCAGGATCCCGCCCACCCCCTGGTGCCCGAAGTCCAGCTTGACCTGCTCGAACGGCCGCTCCACCAGGAAGCTGGCGAAGGTGTGCACGATGGGCCGCATCCCGGTCAGCGCCATCCCCGCCCCGGCTCCGATCAGCAGCTGTTCCCTGATCCCGACGTTGATCACCCGGTCGGGATGGGCCCGCCGGGCGGATGCGAAGCCGTCGGCGCTGATGTCGGCGAGCACGACGGCCAGCCGGGGCTCCTCGGCCAGGAGCTGCGAGGTGATGGCGATGAAGCGGTCACGCATGGTGTCCATGAAAGGGGTCCTCCTGAGAAATCCGCCGGTGACGGACCGGCCTGAGCTGCGTTGACGGGTGGCGGGTCAGCCCTTGGGCTCGACCCGGGCGACCACGGCCCGGGGCCGGCCGGGGTGGGGCGCGGTGAAGGCCGCGTACAGGGCTTCGTGGTCGCGGCCGTCCACCGTCGCCGCCGACCATCCCGCCGCCTCGAACCGGGAGGCGATGCCGCCGGGCCAGCCGTGGGTGGCGGAGGCGTTGTCGATCACCAGCGTGTGCAGCTGGTCGAGTCCGGCCGGGCCCGCGTGGGCGATGGCCTCGTGGTTGCTGCCCTCGTCCAGCTCGGCGTCGCCGACCAGCACCCAGACCCGGGGATCGGTGAGTCCCTGGGCCCGGAGTCCGAGGACGGTCCCGACGGCCAGCGGCAGGCCGTGCCCCAACGACCCGCTGCCGATCTCCGCACCCGGGACGAGCAGCCGGTCCGGGTGGTGGCCGAGGGGCGAGTCGTACGTTCCGAAGCCGCGCAGCAGCTCCTCGTCGAAGAATCCGTGCGCTGCCAGGACGGCGTAGTACGCCATGGGGCCGTGCCCCTTGGAGAGGAGGAAGCGGTCGCGCCCGGGATCGTCGACGGTGGCGGGCGTCACGCGGAGCACCCTGTTGTAGAGCACCCAGAGGGCGTCCGTCGTGGAATGCGCGGCGGGGGCGTGCTTCTCGGCGCCGGTCATGAGGGCGATCAGACGGTTGACGTCGGGGAAGTCGGGGGAACTGGGGGAATCGGAAAGGTCGCGGAGTCCGCGTACGGGTGCGACGGTCGTGTTCGTCATGACACCGAGCGTTCACCCTCAACCAAGGTTGAGGTCAAGCGGGAAACGGGTTCGTGACCACCTGCTCGAGTGCGGTATTGTTCTCATGCGCGTTCAGCCAGGGGAAACCCCAGGTCAGACGGGCACCGGGACGTGGCGCAGCTTGGTAGCGCACTTGACTGGGGGTCAAGGGGTCGCAGGTTCAAATCCTGTCGTCCCGACTGTGCGGAAACGCAGGTCGGAGGCCGTTCTCTCATCCGTGAGAGGGCGGCCTTTCGTGCGTCGCGGCGATGCCGGCCCGCAGAGGCCACGCACCCTAGGAGACGATCCGGCCGTGGGTGGGCAGGACCTGTTCGGCCCAGATGACCTTGCCTTCCGGTGTGTACCGAGTGCCCCAGTGCTCGCTGATCTGTGCCACCAGGAACAGTCCGCGGCCTCCCTCGTCCATGCCGGCCGCGTACCGCAGGTGCGGGGCGGTGCTGCTGCTGTCCCCCACCTCGCAGGTCAAGGTGCGATCACGCAGAAGACGCAGGTGAACCGGGGCCGCGCCGTACCGTATGGCGTTGGTGATGAGCTCGCTGAGAATGAGTTCCGTGCTGAAGACGAGTTCCTCCAGGCCCCACTCCTCGAGCTGCGCAGCCGCGCGGCTGCGCATGGCGCCGACCTCGCTCGGGTCGAACCGAACGTCCCACTGGGCGACCCGGTCGGCCCCCAGGGTGCGTGTCCGGGCGATGAGCAGCGCGATGTCGTCGGACGGCTGATCGGGGAGCAGGGCGTCGAGTACGGCGCGGCGGCTGGCGTCCGGGTCCCGGCCGGGGTGGCTCAGTGCCGTGCGCAGCTTTTCCAGACCCTCCGCGATGTCCCGGCTCCGCTCCTCGACCAGCCCGTCGGTGTACAGGACGAGCTGGCTGCCCTCTGCCAGCCGCAGTTCCATGGTCTCGAACGGCATGCCTCCCAGCCCGAGCGGGGGACCGGCCGGCAGCTCCGAGATCGTCGTCGTGCCGTCCGGGGCGACCACGAGCGGTGGCATGTGTCCGGCCCGGGCCATGGTGCAGATCTGGGAGACCGGGTCGTAGACGGCGTACAGGCAGGTGGCTCCCAGGACACCGCCGTCGGGGGCGGCGCTGTCGCCCTCCTGGTCCATGCGCTGGACGAGGTCGTCGAGACGAGCGAGGAGTTCGTCGGGCGGCAGGTCCAGGGAGGAGAAGTTGTGCACGGCCGTACGCAGCCGCCCCATGGTGGCGGCGGCGTGCAGGCCGTGCCCGACGACGTCTCCGACGACGAGTCCGACGCGGCTTCCCGGCAGCGGGATCACGTCGAACCAGTCCCCGCCCACTCCGGACTGGGCGGGCTGGTAGAAATGCGCGACATCCACGGCACTCTGATCGAGCAGATCCCGTGGCAGCAGGCTGCGCTGGAGCGTCACGGCGAGCTGGTGTTCGCGCGTGTAGCGGCGGGCGTTGTCCATGGCGACCGCGGCGCGGCCGACGAGCTCCTCCGCCAAGGAGAGGTCGTCCTCGTCGAACGGTTCCGGTTTCTGCCACCGCCAGAAGTTGACCACCCCCAGCACGACGCCCCTGGCCTTCAGCGGAGCGGCGATGAGCGAGTGGATTCCGTAAGCGACGATCTCCGCTGTCCGGCGCGGGTCCTGGGCATGCCAGCCTGGCGCGTCCCGCAGATCGGGCACGAGTTCGACGGCGCCTGTGCCGTAACCGCGGGCCTGCGGCGTGGACGGCAGGAAGTCGATCAGAGCGCCGAGGGGGTACAGCGGGTGATCGGAGCGGATGCCGTTGACCGCCGTGCGCCGCATGTCGGCACCCGGGCCGGGCTCGTCGCCGTTCAGCACCGGGTCGGCCAGGTCGACCGTCACGAAGTCCGCGAACCGGGGGACGGCGACGTCGGCCAGCTCCTCCGCGGTCCGCACCACGTCGAGCGTGGTGCCGACGTCACCCCCGGCGTCGTAGAGCAGCTTGAGCCGTTTCCGGGCCGTTTCCGCACGGCTGCTCAGGAGCTGCATCTCGGTGGAGTCGCGGATGGTGACCGCCGAGCCCTGCGGGCGGCCCCCGGGGTGGGTGGGCCGCTGATTGACGACGAGCAGCCGGTCCCCGGCCTCCAGCACCTCGTCGGTGGCGATCCGGCCGGACAGCAGCAGGTCCGCCATCCGGCGGTCCATGCCGACCTCGTCGACGGGGCGTCCCTCGGCGTCGTCCGGCAGGTCGAGCAGTCGTCCGGCCTCATCGTTCGCCAGGAGCAGCCGTCCTTCGCCGTCGGTGATCAGCACCCCCTCGCGGACGGCGTGGAGCACCGCGTCGTGGTGCTCGTACATGCGCGTCATCTCCTGCGTGCCGAGCCCGTGGGTCTGGCGGCGGAGTCTTCGGCTGATCAGCGCCGAGCCGACGGTGGCCAGCGCCAGGCCGCCGGCGATGGACAGGAGGAAGACCGGAAGCTGTTGGTTGGCGATGCCGGTGACGCTCTTCACCGTCAGACCCGCCGATACGAGGGCGATGACCTCGCCTTCGGCCGAGGTGACCGGCACGATCGCCTGGATCTCCTTGCCGAGTGGTCCCTGCACACTCTCGGTGTGTACCCGGCCGGCGAGCGAGGGCTCGATCGTGCCGACGAAGCGCTCGCCGATGCGATCGGGCTGAGGGTGGCTGTAGCGGATGCCTTGGGTGTCCATCACCACGATGAAGTCCACCCCTGCGGCCTTGCGCGTCTCCTCGGCGAGAGGCTGCAGAATCGAGGACGGGTCCGGCGCCTTCAGGGCTTCCCGCAGGCCCAGGGACTTCGCGAAGGTCTGCGCCACGGAGACGGACCGGTTGCGCGCCTCTCGGTCGATGTCGTGCCGCGACTGCAACACCAGGGCCAGCAAGGCCCCGGCGGCGAGCAGCACCACGATCGCCACCTGGAGGACGAATACCTGCCCGGCGACGCTTCCGGATCTTCTGCCTAGGCTCGACCGCACCGGCATGCCGGACACGAGAGACAGGACGCGCTCACAACCCCAGTTGTAGCACCTCCCCACGTCCAGGTCTTCCGGTGTTCACCGTACGTATCGGTGCCACCTCGCAGGGTCTTCCCTTCCGAGGGGATGGACGGGGCCTGGCCGCATTGTCAGTGGGGGCGCCTAGAGTCTCTCCCACTCGTCACGGTGCGTTGCCGTCGGCGGGTCTCATCAGCGTGCCGCTGCTCGGCGGCGGCGTACGGAACACGGGGAGAACAGCGCATGGGGTGGGTACCGGCGGGCGACTACGAAGTCGCCCTGGAGGCAGGCAAGGTGGTCTGCCGCAACGGGAAGGGCCGGCGGCTCAAGTCCGTACCGGCCAAGCTGAAGGAGGATCCGGCGGTCGTCGGGCTCCGGCAGCTGACCGAGTGGCTGGAGCGGCACGAAGGCCGGTGCCTGACCGACGTCGAGCAGTGGATGGTGCGCTCCCTGCCCGTCCCCACCGCCGTCCTCGCCCAGGTCTGGCCCGACCCGGCGTGGCAGGCGGCCCTGCGGGACGTGGTGGTCACCGGCGCGGACGGCGGTGTCGCCGGGTTCCTGCGCGATGTCGACCCCGACCGCGGCCTCGGCCTCGTCGATCTGGACGGCGATACGGTCCGCATCACCCCGGACGTCGTGAGCCTGCCGCACCCCGTCCTCCTCGACGACCTGGACGACCTGCGGGAGTTCGCGGTGGAACTGGGGGTGAGCCAGCGGGTGGAGCAGCTGTTCCGCGAGGTGTGGCGCCGCCCGCCGGGCCTCGCCCCGGACACCGTCTCCGTGGACACCTACGCCGGCGGCGTCTTCAAGGAACTGCGCTTCCTGCACGGCCGCGTCACCCAGCTCGGCTACCGGTCGCGCGGCGGATACGCGGTCTGCCCGGTCGTCGAGGACGGTGCCACGGTCGAGGCCCGTATCTGGATCGGCGAGCACGACGGCTACGACGAGTACGGCACCGAGACGGGTCCCCTCGGCTGGACCGACCCCTCCGGGCGCGCGCTGACGGCCGCCGAGGTCGGCCCTGTCGCGTGGTCCGAGGGCATGCGCATGGCGGCGGCGCTCTACGCCGGTCGCGACGTGGAGGACGAGGAGCGGGCGGCATGAGCACCACGACGACGAACACCGAAGCGAACAGTGACGTGAACACCGACACCGGCACCGACATCGGCACTGACACCAGCACCGGCACAGCGGCGCTCCCTGCCCAGGCGCGTGCCCACGCCCGCGGCCGTGCCACCGGAAACCCCGCCGCCGAGGCCCGCGCCGCGGCCCTGCTGGACGCGGGCGCCGTCCTCCCCGCCGGCACCACCGACCGGGACGACGCCGACGCGCTCACCGCCCGCACCTACACGCACACCGCACTCGGCGACCGCCCCGTGGTGCGTCTCGTGCCCGGCACCCTCGGCGAAGCCGAGGACCTGGCCCTGGAGTTCCTCGGGCTGGCCCGGACCGCCGAGGCCCCCGTCGTGGGCCAGGTCCGCCGCGAGACGCTGGGCTTCCCCGCCTGGGCGCTGGTCAACGACCCGGCCAACGGGCACCACGCCCTGGCCCTGGTCAAGGACATCGAGCGGCTGGGCCGGCAGGCCAGGACCCGCGCCGGTGCCGCCAAGGAGGGCTTCGACGACCTCGGTACCCGGCTCGGCCGGGCCGTCCCGCACTTCCTCCCCACCTACTACGAGCAGGTCGCCCGCCTCTTCCTCCAGGCGGAGAACACCACCTACGCGGCCTCCTTCTTCGGCAAGGCCCGAGAGGCCGAGCGGGTCCACGGTCTCGTCGTGGACGAGGACCGGCAGCGGGCCGTCTTCCTGGAGTTCGCCTTCGCCGGCGCCCTGACCGTCAAGGCGCTGCGGCAGTATGTGCGGGACCTGGTGGCCCGGCTCGCCCCGGCGGACGCCTGGGCGCAGTTCCGCCGCCTGCTGGTCGAGCGCTGCGCCGCGGGCATGCCGCCCTACGCGGCGCTGCCCCAGGACGTGCGGGCCCTGGTCAAGGCCGCCGGGCTGGACCGCGAGAGCGCCGAACGCGACCTGGTGGCCGACCTGATCGGCTCCCCGGGCGTGGTCCGCGCCCCCGCCTCGTTCTGGACGGCCTACCGCGACGCCGTCGTCGCCCTCGCCCACCGGGACCCGGCCGTGCGCGCCCGGCTCCTCGGCTTCTTCCCGGAGACCTTCACCGAGAGCGGCGGCCGGGACCGGGACGGCGAGCGGGGCTGGCTCACGCTGCTGGCCGAGTCCGGCGCCGAGGAGCTGCTCACCACCCTCCCCGACAACCCCGGTACCTCCGGTGTTTCCGGTGCATCCGGCGTATCCGGCGCTTCCGGTGCCTCCGGTGAGGACGCCCCGTCCGTCTCCCCGGCGGACTGGCTCGCCCGCTGGGAGGCGCACCGCCGACGCTCCTCGGCCACCGTGGGCCGCAGCCCCGAGACCCTCGCCCTGGTCGCCCGCGCGGCGGACCGGCTGCGCGCCGACGGACGACCGGTCGAGCTGTTCCAGGGCCGCTGGCAGCGCACCGCCGACCTGGACGTCCTCGACCTCTGCCTGGCCTCCGGCATCCCCGTCGCCGAGCCGGACGACGAGGACCCGGGCACCCGGCAGTCCCCGGGCTTCGCCCTCGACCGCTGGCTGACCGACACCGCACCCGGCGCGCGGGACCTCGCCGCCCTCGCCGCACGCCCCGCCTTCCGCGCCCTGCTGAGCCGCACCGTCGGCGAGCTCGGCGGCGGACGCGGCCGGCGGCTGAGCGACGTCGGCATGGCGAAGCTCGCCGCGCACCCGGTGCTCTCCGGCGTCCTGCGCGAGTGGCTGACCGCCCGCGCCGAGGAGTACACGGCCGCCCGGGGGCTCCCCGGAATGCAGTCCGCCCTCAACAAGCTCTCGGGATTCCGCGCCGTGGTCGCCGAGGTAGCCCCCGAGGCGGTGCGGCTCCTCAAGGCCCACGACGTGGTGCCCCTGCTCGCCGCCACCCTGCGTACCGGCGTCCTCGACGAGCTGGGCTGGCCCGCGCTGGACGAGACGTACGCCGAACTCGCCGCGGAAGCGGCCGCGGCCTCCAACCGCAACCGCCACCACCGCTCGGAGCGCGTCGGCGTCACCGGCGCCTGGCCGGCGCTGATCCTGAACACCTCCGACCGCGCCGTCGTCGTCGGCCCCGAGGGCGTCCTGCTGCGCCACACCCTGCGGCTGCCCGCCACGGTCGACCACTGGCGGACCTCCGCCTTCCGTTACGTCGACGGCGAGTTGCTGGTCATCTGGTGGGAGGACGGCAAGCAGCGCGGCTACTGGTCGAACCGCCCCGCCGAGGTGTTCACCGTCGGCGGCGAGCAGATCCCGCGCTGGGGCGGCTCCGGAGCCTCCGACGAGGTCTGCGTGCCGCTGCCCGGCGGCGGCCGTGCCACCGGCGGCAAGGCCCTGCACGCGGGCGACACCTCCCTCCCGCCGCAGCGCGCCGTCATCTCCGACGGCACCGGCCTCTGGCGCGACGGACACGAGGGCCGGCAGCGCGTATGGCTGGAGTACGACCCCGCCACCGGCACGCACGGCCGCGCCTCCCTGCCCGCCTTCCTCCGCTCCGGCGTCCAGGACGGCACCCGGCTGCTCACCGAGCACTGCCGGGTGCTGCCCCTCCAGCCCGGCCTGGAGACCACCCCGTTCGGCACGGACGGTACGGTTCTGGGCCGCTGGGTCCGCCGTACGGTCACCGAACCCGGCACCGCCGCACCCGCGGACGGCCACCGGATCGTCGCCGGCACCCCCGACGGCCGCACGGTGACCCTGCCGTACCCGCTGTGCGACGCCGGCTGCGCCCCGGTGCCCCTCGGCGCCCTCACCCTGCCCGGCGGATCGCGGCCGGTCATGGCCCTGCACCACCGCTCCGTCGAAGCGCACCCGGCGGACACCGACGGCACCGGCGGCACCCTGTGGTCCGTCACCCCCGACTCCTCCGGCGGCAACGACGCGGCGGGCACCCCCTATGTGCCGCCCGTCTCCTACTGGCACGCCCTGCGCCCGAGGGACGAGCGCGGCTCCGCGGCCCTGCGGGCCATGACCGACTCCCGGGCGGAGGAGCTGATCAAGGAGGTCGCCGCCGCGGTCACCCGGCACCTGGAGGCGTTCCGGGCCGTCGAGGAGTACACCGGCCCCTCGTCGCACGAGCTGTGCCAGGAGGCCGTCGCCCGGGTCCTGCCCGAGGTGGCGGACGTGCGGCTCCTCGCCGGCGTGACCGGCCTCGTCCGCAACGCGGTGGACCGGGCCGTCGCGGCTGTCGGGTACCTGGAACCGCCCGAGCCCACCCAGCCGGCCACCCCCAGGAACACCGCGCGCACCCAGGGCATGTTCTTCGACCACGCGCCCGAGCACGGCGACGACACGACCCTGCGGGACGCCACCGCCTTCGGCTCCGAGCGCATGCACGGCGGGTGGTGGGGAGGAGGGAACCGGTGGACCGTCATCCGGCAGATCCTCGCCGTCAACCATGTCCTCGGCGGCGAACCGGCGTTCGGCCCGCCCGTGCCGTCCAAGGTCCCCTTCACCCCCGTCGACGGCTGGCAGCGGGACGAGTACACCGTGCCCGGCGGCTCCATGTCCTGGACCTCCCTCCTCGACAAGCTGCCCGAACTCGCCTACCGGGCCGCCTCGTCGGCCACCTCCTCCGAGCACCGCGCCGGGCTCCTGGTGCTGCTCGACACCCTCGCCGCGGGCCCGCTGGCCGACCCGGCGGGCACCGTCCGGCAGGTGGAGCTCGTCGAGCCGTACAGCGGCACGCCCGGGCAGGGACACCGCGAGGCCGTGCACCGCATGGGCCAGGTGCTGCGCAAGGGCGGCCGTACCGTCGTGGTCGTCGCCGAGCGCGGCCGCAACACCCGGAACGACGCGGCCCGCTGGCTGGCCCTGGACCACGACCCGACCGGCGTCTTCGGCCCCGTCGCCGGCTTCACCCTGGACCACGAGCACGTCCACCGGCAGGGCATCACCCGCGACCGGCTCACCCGGCTCACCGCCCCGCTGCGGGAGCAGGGCCCCGCGCCCTGGCGCCCGGAGGCCGCCGAGGCCTTCCACACGGCCACCGGGATCGGACCGCTCCAGGCCGTCGCCCTGCTGTCGGCCGCCGTGGCGGAGCCCGGCGCCGAGACACTCGCCCTGCTCGACGCGAAGACCCGGGCCTTCGAGGCGGCCCAGGCAAGGCTGGACGCCCTGCCCCGCGACGACCGGCACGCGCTGCTGCGGGCTCTGCTGCCCCTGGACCCGGCCGACCTGTGGACCACGGGCCCGGACGTCCGGGCCGCCGCCGAGGTCTGGCGGGAGCGGCTGGCCTCCCTCGTCCGCGTCCCCGAGGAACTGGACCTCGACCTGTCGGGCACCGTCCCCGGCTTCGTCGACCTGATCCTCAACGCGGGCTCCCGGAGCTGGCTCACCCACGGCACCGACATCCCGGACGGGACCGGGCGCCCGGCCCTGCGCCGGGTCGGTGCCCGCGGTGCGGTCGCCAACGCCCTGACCGCGCTGCGCACCCTCGCCTACACCCTGCCGTACGGGCATGCTCTGCGGGCCCACCTGCCCGCCGGGCTCGCGGCCCTGCGCCACCGCCTCGCCGACCCGGGCCTGGTGCTGGACCTCGGCCTGGACTGGACGGAGTCGGGCCAACCGATCGGCGCCCCGATCCGCGCCGCTCTGGGGCTTCCCGAGTCCGGCGGGGCGGACCCCGACGGACTGGTCCGGGCCGGCACGGCGCTGCTCCTCGCGCCCGGCCACGGCAACAACGAGAAGCTGCTCATCCGCCCGGCCGGTCTGACGGGCCCGGACGACCCGGCCCTGGGCCTCGTCGAGGGCACGGTCGCCCCCCATGCCACCGCCGACCTCCTCGCCCTGCGCGCCCTGCTCGGCGAGGAGAGC
Organism: Streptomyces cyaneofuscatus; assembly: GCF_000718135.1. Lineage (GTDB taxonomy): Bacteria > Actinomycetota > Actinomycetes > Streptomycetales > Streptomycetaceae > Streptomyces > Streptomyces cyaneofuscatus. Next base: position 129,144 of record NZ_JOEM01000020.1, read on the forward strand.
GCGGAGCTGGTCTCGGCGGGCCTCCCCGACGGCCCTCCGGACTCCGGGGGCGACGCGCACCCGGACGGCTCCCCGCACCCCGGCGGCTCCCCGCACCACCCGGCGCAGGACCCGACCCGTGCGGTGCCGGAGCTGGTGGCTGAGGCCGCCGAGACCCTCGGCCTCAGCGCGGACGCCGCCGCCCTGTATCTGATGCTGCTCACCCTGCCCGACCCGACGGACCGCAACTGCGTCCGCTGGACGGAGTGGAAGCCGGCCCGCGTCAAGAAGGCCCGGGCGGAACTCGCCGCCACCGATCTCGTCCTGGAGGCGAAGCGCTCCCGCGCCGGCCGCACCCTGTTCCTGCCCTGCGGCTGGATGGAGCGCAGCGCCCCCGCGCTGCCGCTGGAGACCTGGAAGGAAGGCCTGTACCCGGTGGCGGGCGACGTCCGCACCGTGCCCCACCTCCCCGTGCCCGCGCTGTTCGCAGCCGCCTGGGCGCGGGTCCGCGGCGGCGATGCCCCCGCCTTCGAAGAACTGCAGACCCGCGCACCCCGGAAGGGCCGCCGCCGATGACGAACTCCACCACCAGCGCCATGGACGACACCACCGCGGCCGGCGTCCCGGAACAAGCGGCGGCGCCCGGCCGGGAGCACCGCCAGATCACCCCGCCCGAGGACCGGTACGCCACCGAACTGGCCTTCCTCGCCGCCCACGACACCGGCCCCCGCCCGCCCGGCTGGCGGCTCACCCCGCGCGCCGTCGTCACTTTCGTGACGGGCAGCGCGGGGGAGGCGCTGGGCCTGCCGAAGGGCGCCCGGCCCGGCGCCGGGGTGCCGCCCCGCCTGGTGATCGAGCAGAAGTTCGTCGGCGAACGCGCCCTGGTCGAACGGTGCGTGGTCACCCTCGCCGGCGAGCGCGGCCTCCTCCTCGTGGGCGAGCCCGGTACCGCCAAGTCGATGCTCTCCGAGCTGCTGTCGGCGGCCGTCTGCGGCACCAGCGCACTCACCGTGCAGGGCACCGCGGGCACCACCGAGGACCAGCTCAAGTACGGCTGGAATTACGCGCTGCTGCTCGCCCAGGGCCCCACCGAGCAGGCCCTGGTGCCCTCCCCGGTGCTCACCGCCATGACCCGGGGCGCGGTCGCCCGCGTCGAGGAGGTCACCCGCTGTCTGCCCGAGGTCCAGGACGCCCTGGTGTCCCTGCTGTCCGAGCGCCGGATCGCGGTCCCCGAACTCGCGGGCAGCGAGGGCGCCCAGGTCCACGCGGCCCCCGGCTTCGCCCTCATCGCCACCGCCAACCTGCGGGACAGGGGCGTCTCCGAGATGTCGGCCGCGCTGAAGCGGCGCTTCAACTTCGAGACGGTCGGCCCGATCGGCGACGTGGACGCCGAGACCGCGCTCGTCCGCAGCCAGTCGCGCGCCGCGGTGGAACGGGCGGGCGCCGCCTACCAGGTGGACGACGCGGTCCTCGAAGCGCTGGTCACCGCCTTCCGGGACCTGCGCGAGGGCCGCTCGACGGAGGGGTGGGAGGTCGAGCGCCCCTCCACGGTGATGAGCACGGCGGAGGCGGTCTCCGTCGCGGGCTCCCTCGGCCTGGCCGCCGCCTACTTCCCGGGCGACCGGGACGTGCTCTCCCTCCTGCCCGGCCATCTGCTCGGCGTCGTCCGGAAGGACGACCCGGCCGACGCGGCACGGCTGCTGGGGTACTGGGACGGCCCGGTGCGCAGGCGCGCCGAGCAGGGGTCGGCCACCTGGCGTGCCCTGTGGGACCTGCGCGCGGTGCTGGAGAACTGACGGATGAGCCAGTCGACCACGCCCGAGAAGCGGGCGGCCACCCCGGAGGGCCGGGAGGCCGCCGCCGGGGCGGCGCGGCCGGTCGCCGAGGCGGCGGCCACCACCAAGAAGCGCCCGGTCGCCGCCGGGACAACGCGCCCGGTCGCCGAGGCGCCGACCGCGCTGCCGCCGCAGGGCCCGGAGGCCCGGCCCGCCACCCCGGAGGCCGCGGTGGCGGCGCTCGCGGCGGACGGGCCCGGGCTGCCCTTCCTGATCGGGGTGCGCCACCACGCGCCCTCCCTCGCGGCCGCCGTCCCGGCCCTGCTGGACGCGGCGGCCCCCGACGTCCTCCTTGTCGAGCTGCCCGCCGAGTTCCAGCCCTGGCTGGGCTGGCTCGCCCACGAGGAGACCCGGGCCCCGGTGGCGCTGGCCGCCGTACCCGCCGACGGCCCGGGTGCGGGCGGCGGACAGGGGCCCGCCTTCTACCCGTTCGCCGACTTCTCGCCCGAACTGGCCGCCCTGCGCTGGGCGGCCCGGAACGGGGTCCCGGCCGTGGCCTGCGATCTCCCGCTCGCCGACCGGGCCTGGGCGCTGGGCGGTCCGGACGCGCCCGCACCCGTACCGGGCGTGGACTCCGCACCCGTACCGGGGGAGGGCCATGGGCTGTCCTCCGCCCTCAGGTCGCGGCTCACCGGGCGCGACGGCGACGACCTGTGGGACCGCCTGGTCGAGGCCCCCGCGCCCGGCTCCCCACCCGAGGCGCTCCGCCGCGCCGCCCTGCTCACCGGCTGGGCGCTGCGGTACGAGGCCGAGGCGCGGCGCGGCGTGGACGGCACCGACCTGGTGCGCGAGGCGTGCATGCGCGAGCACATCGCCGAGGCCCTGGCGAACGGGCGGCGGCCCGCCGTGGTGGTGGGCGCCTTCCACACCCCGGCGCTGCTGCCGTCTGCCGCCGCATCGGCCACGGCCCCCGCGCCGGGCGCACCCGATGCGGCGGACGTGCCTGACGCGGCGGACGCACCCCATGCGGCGGAGGCCCCGGACGCACCCCGTGCGGCGGAGTCTCCGGACGCGCCCAACGCCCCTGCGGGCGCACCGAAGGCACCCGCGCGCGAGCCCGGTGGAGGCGCGGCGGCGGCCTGCACCGTCTCCCTGATCCCGTACACCTACCCCCTGCTCGACTCCCGCTCCGGCTACCCGGCCGGCATCCGCGACCCGGAGTGGCAGCACACCGTCCTGGACGCCGCCGGGGACCCGGCCGCCCTGCACGAGGCGCTGGTCCGCACCGCGGTCCGCGTCTGCGTCGCCCTGCGCGAACAGGGCCATCCCTACGGCCCGGCGGACGGCCGGGAGGTCGTCCGGGTCGCCGGAGACCTGGCCCGGCTGCGCGACCTGCCCGCCCCCGGCAGGGGCGAACTCCTGGAGGCCGTGCAGACGGTGCTCGGCCGGGGCGAGACCTACGGCACGGGCCGCGCCGTCGCCCACGCGCTGGAACGCGTCCTCGTCGGCACCCGTACCGGACGCCCCACGCCCGCCGCCCCGCGCAGCGGTCTCGGCCCCGCCGTGGAGGCCGAGACCGAGGCACTGTCCCTGCCCGGCCCGGCGGACACGCACGAGAAGACCCCGCGCGACCTCCGGCTCGACCCGGCCCGCTCCGCCCTGGACGGGCGCCGTGAACTGCTGCTGCGCCGGCTGACGGCGTGCGGTATCCCCTACGCCCAGGAGCAGGGGGTGACCGGCGCGGCGGGTTCGGAAGGGCTCACCACGCGCTGGCAGGTGCGGTGGACCCCGGCCACGGCCGCGATGCTCACCGCGGCCGGAGTCCGGGGCGTCACCCCCGCCCAGGCGGCCGAGGGTGTGCTGCGCGGACGGCACGCCACCGAAAGCGCGGAGGGCGGCCCGACGGCCGCGCAGGTCGTACGCGGCCTCACGGAAGCCGCGGAGTGCGGGCTCCCCGCCCTGGCCGACGAGCGCCTGACGGAGCTGGCGGCCGTGCTCCCCGCGAGCGGGACCCTTCCCGAACTCCTCGCCGGGCTCGACCTCCTTGACCGCGTCGCCGCGGGCCACCTGCCCGGCCTGGGAGCGCCCCGCGACCCGTCGCGTCCCAAGGCCGCGAACGCCGTCGCCCCCCTCTCCACCCGCGTCGCGCACGCGGCGGAGCTCCTGACCTCGGCGGCGGTGCGCCAGGTCGACGGCCTCACCGGTTCCGAGGAGCCCGAGGACGCCCGGGCGCTGCTCGAACTGGCGCAGCGCGCCGACCGGCTGGGCGGCATCCGGCTCGCCGACGCCCTCGCCCGGCTGGCCGCCGACGGCACCCCGCTGATCGCGGCGGCGGCCGGAGCCGTCCGGGTGCTCACGGGCCACGAGCAGGCCGAGACCTTCGGGGTGCGCGTCGCCTCCTGGGTGGACGCGGCGGTGGACAGCCCCTCCCGGGCCGCCCTCACCGCCCGCCTCACCGGCGTCCTGACGGCGGCGGGCCCGCTCCTGACCGTAGGCGTCGCGGCCCTGGACCCGTTGCTGCACCGGGTCGTCGAGGTGGACGACGCCGCGTTCCTGACCCGGCTGCCCGCCCTGCGCGGCGGCTTCGACACCCTGAGCCCGGCCGCCCGGGACCGGCTGCTGGGCACGGTCGAGGAGCGGCTGGGCGAGCGGGTGGACCTCGCCGACGCGGACGATCCGGCGGAGCTGGCACGCCGCGCGGTCGCCGACCTCGCCGCCCGCGACCTCCTGACCGCCCTCGGCCTGCCGGTCCCGTCCCCGGGGGACACGGGCCGGCGTCCGCCCTCGGCTCCAGACACCACCACCCGGCCTCACGCCGCACCGGCGTACCCCAGCACCACCGGGACCTCCCCGGCGATCGGCCCCGATACCGCCTCCGGCCCTGGTCCGGAAACCGCCCCCGGCCCCGAAGCCGCCCTGGAGTTCGCCCCCGTACGGACCCTCGCCCCCGCCGACCGGTGGCGGCTCGTCCTCGGCCGGCGTCCCGACCAACTGCCGTCCGGGGCCGCCCGCCTGGCCACCGCCCTGGACGAGTTGTACGGCGCGGGGCGCGGGGAGGGCTCCCGTGGCGGCCTGCCCACCCCCGGCGGGAGTCGCGGCGGCCGCGAGGCGTCGTTCCCCGGCGTTCGCGAGTGGTCCGAGGAACTCGCCGCGCTCTTCGGCCCCGGCGTCCGTGAGGAGGTCCTCGCCGCCGCTGCCGCGACCGGCCGGCAGGACGTCCTCACCGAACTCGACCCGGCCGCCGCCACCCCCTCCGTCGAGCTGCTCCGCACGGTCCTGCGCTACGCGGGCGGTCTCCCCGAGGCGCGCCTCGCGGCGCTCCGGCCACTGGTCCGCCGCCTGGTCGACGAACTGACCCGGCAGCTGGCCACCCGGCTGCGGCCGGCCCTCACCGGCACCATGCTGGCCCGGCCCACCCGCCGCCCGGGCGGACGGCTCGACCTGCCGCGTACGCTGCGCGCCAATCTGGCCACAGCCCGCCGCACGGCCGACGGCACGGTCCAAGTCGTCCCCGAGAAGCCGGTGTTCCGCAGCCGTGCCCGCCGGTCGGCCGACTGGCGGCTGATCCTGGTCACCGACGTCTCCGGGTCCATGGAGGCGTCGACGATCTGGTCCGCGCTGACCGCCTCCGTACTGGCCGGGGTGCCCACCTTGAGCACCCACTTCCTGGCCTTCTCCACGGAGGTCGTCGACCTCACCGGCCATGTGCACGACCCCCTCTCGCTCCTTCTTGAGGTGAGCGTGGGCGGCGGCACGCACATCGCGGCCGGGCTGCGCCACGCGCGCAGCCTGATCACGGTGCCCAGCCGGACCCTTGTCGTCGTCATCAGCGACTTCGAGGAGGGCGCCCCGCTCGGCGGACTGCTGTCCGAGGTCCGGGCCCTGGTCGCCACCGGCTGCCATGTCCTGGGGTGCGCCAGCCTCGACGACGCCGGCCGGCCGCGCTACTCGACGGGCGTCGCCGGGCAGCTCGTGGCCGCCGGCATGCCCGTGGCGGCCCTCAGCCCACTCGAACTCGCCCGCTGGATAGGGGAGAAGACCGCATGACCGCCGCCCCGTTGCCACCCGTCGCGCCGGAGGTCACGGCCACACTGGTGGAGGACCTCTCGCCCCGGCTGCGCAAGCGGCTGGACGCGGCGGTCACCAAGCTCGGCAGCCGCCCCACGCACCGCGACGGGGACACGGTGACGATCGCGGTCGACGACGACACCGAACTCCGCCTCCACGCCCCGGGCGGCGTGGTGGCCACGGTGGACGCCATCACCTGCGGCTGCCTCCTCGCCCCGGCCTGCGTCCACCGCGCGGCCGCCGCCAGCGCCGCCCCCGCGGCGGACCCGGCCCCCGAACCCGCCGCCGAACCCGCCGCCGAATCCACCCCCGACGCGGCTCCCGACCCAGCCGCACAACCGGCCGCCCCTACGGTCCCCGACTCCACCCCGCCCCCCAACTCCACTCCGTCCCTCGGCGACACCACCCCGCCGACCGCCCCCGCCCTCGCGACGGCCCCGCCGAGCACCCCCGTCACAGTCCCCGCCCCCGACGAGGCAACCCCCGCCCAGCGCGAGGCGGCCGCCGCTCTCTGGTCGGCGGGCGCGGCCGTGCTGGAGGCGGGTGTGGCCGGGGCCGGCGCCGTCGCCCAGGCGGCACTGCTGCGCGCCGCGCACACCGCCCGGCTCCGGCAACTGCCGCGCGGCGCGTCCGCCGCACTGTCCGTCGTCACCCTGCTGCGCGCAGCCCGCGCCGGCGACCCCTCGTACCGCACCGCCGACCTCGTCACCGCCCTGGCCGAACTGCTGGGCACCGCACACCGCGTGGGGACGGCCTCCGGCGCGGAGCTGGCAGCCGTACGAGGCCGTGCCCGCCGCCCGTACAGCCCGGACGGCTCCCTGCGCCTGTACGGCCTCTTCACCGAACCCGTCGTCACCGACTCGGGGCACGGCGGTGCCCGCACCTGGGTCGTCACCGCCGACGGCCGGCTCTGCACGGTCGGAGACGTGGCGCCCGGCGGGGTGGGACGCGCCCTGGGCGTTGCCGACCGCACCGTGCGCCTCGGGGACACCGCGCTCACCCACCGGGAGCTGGGCCGGGCCGGCCTCGCGGTCTCCGGGGCGACGGTCTCGCCGGACGGCAGACTGGGCGCCGGGAAGGGTGTCAAGGCCGTCACCGCCCGGGGCGCGGCCTGGACGGAACCGCCCCTCGCCGCCCTGTGGGGGACCCCGCCCGCCGAACAGGCCGCCCGCGCCCTGCGATCCGTCTCCCGCTACGCGGAACCGGGCGGCGGTGGCAGCGACCTGCTCTTCCTGGACATCGAACTCCTGGGCGCGGTAGGGGAGTCGGGTGGTACGTGCCTGCTCGCGCGGTGCGACGGCGGGGTCCCCGTCCGGCTCGCCGTGGCCGACGACGACCCCGCGCTGGCCCACCGCGACAACCTGATGCTCCTGGCCACGGCACCGGGGACGCGGCTGCGGATCATCGGCCGCCTGGTGCCCGCCCCGCACCCCCGGCTCACCCTCCTCGCCTGCTCGCACCCCACCGGGGAGTCCACGGTCGACCTCGGCTTCGACCGTCTGAGCCGCGCCGACCTCCCCGACCCGGGCGCCCCCGTGCACTCCGCCCCGGACCGGCCCGGCGGCCCCGGCGCGGAGTCACCCCTCCATCTCCTGGAGCGGCGCGTCGAACAGACCGTCCCTGCGGGCCGTGCCGCCCTCGGCATGCTCGGCGACGTCACCGCCGAGGCCCGCCGCCTGCGCCGCGCGGGCCTCCCCACGGCCGCCGGCCTGCTCACCGCCCTCCGTGCCTCGGCGGCCCGCCGCGAGCGCGACCTCTTCGGCCGCCTCCTCCCCGCCGACACCGACGGCTTCGCCGCCCACTGGCTGGCCGCCACCCGCTACACGGCCTCCGTCGCCGAGTCCCTGTGCGCGGCGGCCTGGGAGCCGGGGCCGGCTGTCCCCACCCACGGCCCCACGGAAGCCACCGCCCCCCGACCAGCCGGAAGCCCCCGATGAACGCCCCCCGCACGAAGATCCTCGCCGCCGCGGCAGCCGTCGCCCTCCTCGCGGGCGGCGGCGCCCTCGCCCTGTCCCTGCGCGGGGGCGACGAACCCGCCCCGCAGACCTCCTTCTGCTGGGCCAGCCTCACTCGCGAGGACGTGTCCGCGCTCACCGTCGAACCGCGCGAGCGGTACACGTCCAGGGAGACCGCAGTGACGACCTCCCGGCTCTCCTACTGCGATGTGGACGGCGAGTTCACGCTGAGCCTCGAATCCCTGCACTCCGCCGAGAGCGTCTGGGGGACCGCCGACGAGGTCGCCGCCGCGTCCCCGGTCCGCGCCCCGATCCCCGGCGCACCCGGATGGGTCAACAGGACGTACGCCGGGGTCCTGCTGCCCACCGACTGCGCCGACGCCTTGGCAAAGCCCGCGCCCTATCTCCAGATCCAGGCGACGAACGACCAGGAGGACACCTGGCGGGACGGCGCTCTGCAGAAGCGGATGGCCACCGTCCTCACCACCGCCGCCGACCGGCTGACCGGGACACTGGGCTGCTCCGGACCCACCCCCGCGACCCCGCCGGGGACCGCCCCGCCCGTACTCGAACGCGAGGAGCTGGACCCCGCCCGGGCGTGCGGCATCGAGGGGTTCGCCCCGCTGAAGCCATCGGCCGTCGCCGGATTCTCCCAGGCTGCGACCGGGGGCGACTTCCGCCTGTGGAGCTGCGCCATCGGCGCCGGCGACGACGACAGCGACAACCTCGTCCACTTCACCGTCACCCAGGAACCCGCCCTGGTCGAACGGCACGGCTCCGACGACAAGGACCGGTCCGCCCTGCTGACCTGCGCGGGCAGGCCGACCCTGGTCCAGGTCGGGCACTTCCACGGGCTGAAGGAGAAGCCCGCCCGCGACGACCTCCGCCCGGACGCCGACCTGCTGACCGGCCTGGCCGACGCCCTCGCCGGCCAGGCCGGGTGCGAGCGGGAGTGACCGGCCCGGCAATCACCCACCAGCCCCCAGCTCGACCGGGTGACCGTCGCCTGCGAGGAGACCTGGGCCACATATGGGTGCGGCCGGGATGTCCTCGCTCCACCTGGGCGTTGGCGTGGGGTGGCGCATCACCCAGCCGACGCCCGATGCCCGATTCCCGACGACCGACGACCGACGACCGATGAACAGGACCTGATGTGACCGACCTCGAATCCGGCCGCGCGGCCGCGGCTCTCTCCCGCCCCTTCACGGTCCGCGGACTCACTTCGCGCAACCGGATCGCCATGGCTCCCATGACCCGGCAGTTCTCCCCCGACGGGGTCCCCGGCCGGGACGTGGCGGACTACTACGCCCGACGGGCCGCCGGTGGGGTGGGCCTGATCATCACCGAGGGCACCTACATCGACCACGACTCCGCCGGGACCAGCGACCGGGTCCCGCGCTTCCACGGCGAGGACGCCTTCGCGGGCTGGGCCGGCGTCGTCGACTCCGTACACGGGGCGGGCGGTACGGTCATCCCGCAGCTGTGGCACGTGGGTGTCACGCGCACCGAGGGCGCGCCCCCGGTGGCGGACGCCGAACCGGTGGGCCCCTCGGGCGTCTCCCTGACCGGCGAGCCCAAGGGGCGCGCGATGACGCAGCAGGACCTCGACGACGTCATCGCCGCGTTCGCCGACGCGGCGGCCGCCGCCGAGCGTCTCGGCTTCGACGGCATCGAACTCCACGGAGCCCACGGCTACTTGATCGACCAGTTCCTGTGGTCCGGCAGCAACCGCCGTACCGACGCCTACGGTGGCGACCTCGTCGCCCGTACCCGGTTCGCGGCCGAGATCGTCGCGGCCTGCCGGGCGGCGGTCTCCGACTCCTTCCCCCTCTTCTTCCGTATGTCCCAGTGGAAGATGCACGCCTACGAGGCCAAGCTCGCGCAGACCCCCACCGAACTGGACGCCCTGATCACGCCGTTGGCCGAGGCGGGGGTCGATGTCTTCCACGCCTCCACCCGCCGCTACTGGCTCCCCGAGTTCGACGACTCCGACCTGAACCTGGCCGGCTGGGTGAAGAAGATCAGCGGCAGGCCGACGGTCACGGTCGGTTCGGTCGGCCTGGACGGTGACTTCTTCGGCGCCTTCGCGGGCAACGGCTCCGCGGTCACCGGCGTCGACCAGCTGTTGGACCGGATGGAGCGCGACGAGTTCGACCTGGTCGCCGTCGGCCGCGCGCTGATCGCCGACCCGGAGTGGGCGGCCAAGACCCTGGGCGGGCGGACCGGGGACATCACCCCGTTCGGTGCGGAGATGCTGAAAACGCTGCGCTGAGTGAGGTGTTGGCGGAGGCGGGGCGGGGGCCGGGGCGGGATCGAGCCGAGTCGAGTCGGGCCGAGTCGAGTCGGGCCGGGCTCGGCGGGAAGCGTCGCGTAGTTGGCCGAATGCGATGTTTATCGGAGCGAATTCCTGAAGGCCGATCCGTCGGCCGCCCGGTCCGGTTCATACTCGGGCCTGCGGGTGCCCCGGCCGTTGTTGTGGCAGGTGCATGGCGATCGGCTGTCGGTGGCCCGCCCCTTGCCCGTGCGCTGGCGACCGCCCTGTTTCCTGACCGAAGAGGAACACACGCCGTGAAGTCGCAGACGTTACGCCTTCCGCTCGCGCTCGGCCTCGCCTCCGCGCTGCTGGCCTTTCCGACGGCCGCGCACGCGCAGCCGGCCGCGGACCACGCCCCGACCCTGGCGGCCCTCAAGGCGCTCCAGGCGAACGCGGGCCCAGGAGCGGGCGTCCACGCCGGTGACGGATCCACGTCCTGGACCCTCTCCACCGGCACGGGCACCGTCGACCAGAACCGGCCGATCCAGCCGGACGAGCGCTTCCGTGCCGGGAGCCAGACCAAGACCTTTGTCGCCGTCGCGGTCCTGAAACTGGTCGAGCGGGGTGCCTTCTCGCTGGACGAGCCGATCGGCGGCCTGCTGCCCGGCGTGGTCACCGGCAACGGGTACGGCGACACCGCCATCACCGTGCGCCACCTCCTCCAGCACACCAGCGGTATCCCCACCAACGGACTGCCCCTCCCGCAGGCCGGTCCGGACGGTACGTACACGCTGGCCGCCCTGGTGAAGGACGGGCTCCGCTTCGCCCCGGCCGCGGCTCCGGGCGCCGCGTTCCACTACTCCAACACCAACTACGAGATCCTCGGCCTGCTCATCGAGAAGGTGACCGGGCTGCCGGTGTACGAGGCGGTCACCACCACGGTCATCCGTCCCCTCGGCCTGCCCCGGACCAGCTTCCCGGCGGCCGGTGACCGCGCCGTACCCGAACCCGCCGTGCACGGCTACCGCGGCGCCCGGATCGGCGGCTTCTTCTTCTGGCTGGACGGAACGGTCTACGAGCCCAGCAACTTCTACGCCTCCGGCGCCGTCATCTCCACCCTGAAGGACCTCACCGCCTTCTACCGGGCGCTGATCGGCGGTGAGGTGCTCACACCGGACTCCCTGGCGGAGCTGGAGAGGACGGTCCAACCCGGAGCGCCGGGTGTGGAGTACGGGCTCGGCATCACCGCGTACGCCCTGTCCTGCGGCGGCAAGGCCTGGGGCCACAACGGTGCCGTGCCCGGTTACTTCACCCAGACACTGGTCACGAAGGACGGCCGGCACGCCTCCGTGGTGACCAACGCCCACCTGGTGACCAATGTCCCCAACGCGCAGATGATGAAGGTGCTGGACACCGCCCTGTGCGAGTCCCGCGACTGACGCGGCGCACACGGCTGACGCGCACCCGACCCCCGCGCCCCCGGCGAACGACCGAGCCCGATGTCCCGTGTCCGGCCGTACCGCCCGCATTTACCGGCCCGCCACGACCCCTTCCCTTCTGTTCGGTTCTCTTGGAGCATTCTGTTCGCTTCTGTTCCCCCACTCCAAGAGGCCCCCACGCATGACTGAGATGAATCGGCGCCGGTTTCTGCAGATCGCCGGTGCGACCGCGGGATTCGCCGCTCTGTCGGGCAGCATCGACCGGGCCGCGGCCATACCCGCCCACCGGGCCGACGGGACGATCCAGGATGTCGAGCACATCGTCGTCCTGATGCAGGAGAATCGTTCCTTCGATCACTACTTCGGGGCGATGAAAGGGGTCCGCGGGTTCGGCGACCCGCGGCCCGTGACCCTGCCGAGCGGAAAGTCCGTGTGGCACCAAGCGGACACCGCGGGCAAGGTGACGCTGCCGTTCCACCCGCCCGCCGACGACCTGGGCATGCAGTTCCTCCAGGGCCTCAACCATGACTGGCCGGGCGGCCAACGGGCGTACAACGGGGGCCGTTACGACCGGTGGGTCCCGGCCAAGACCCCCACGACCATGGCCTACCTCACCCGCGAGGACATCCCCTTCCACTACGCGCTCGCCGACCGCTTCACCGTCTGCGACGCCTACCACTGCTCCTTCATCGGAGCCACCGACCCCAACCGCTACTACCTCTGGTCGGGTTACACCGGCAACGACGGCGCGGGCGGCGGCCCGGTGCTCGGCAACGAGGAGCAGGGGTACGGGTGGAGGACCTATCCCGAGCGGCTGGAGGAGGCCGGGGTCTCCTGGAAGGTCTACCAGGACATCGGGGACGGGCTGGACGCGGCGGGGCGCTGGGGCTGGATCGATGACGCCTACCGGGGCAACTACGGCTGCAACTCACTGCTCTACTTCCACAATTACCGCAATGCCCGGCCCGGCGACCCGCTGTACGAGAAGGCGCGCACCGGCACCGACGTGTCGGCCGGTGGCGGCTACTTCGACGCGATCGCCGCCGACGTACAGGCCGGGAAGCTGCCGCAGATCTCCTGGGTCGCCGCCCCTGAGGCCTTCAGCGAGCACTCCAACTTCCCCTCCAACTACGGTGCCTGGTACATCGCGGGGCTGCTCGACGCCCTCACCTCCGATCCCGAGGTCTGGAGCAGGACCGCCCTGTTCATCACGTACGACGAGAACGACGGCTTCTTCGACCACGTCGTCCCGCCCTACCCGCCGGCCTCCGCCGCCCAGGGCCTCTCCACGGCCGACACCACCACGGAGATCTACCCGGGCGGACCCTCCTACGGACCCGGCCCCTACGGGCTGGGCCCGCGTGTGCCGATGTTCGTCATCTCGCCCTGGAGCACCGGCGGTTACGTCTGCTCCGAGGTCTTCGACCACACCTCCGTACTGCGGTTCATGGAACAGCGCTTCGGCGTGCACGAGCCGAACATCTCGCCCTGGCGGCGGGCGGTCTGCGGCGACCTCACCTCCGCGTTCGACTTCGGCCGCACCGAACCCGCCCCCGACGACCTGCCGGACACCTCCGCGTACGAGCCCCCGGACCGCGAGCGCCACCCCGACTACCGGCCCGTCCCGCCGGCCGTCGGCGCCATGCCCGCGCAGGAACCGGGCAGCCGCCCCACCCGGCCGCTCCCGTACGAGCCGTACGTCGACGCGGCCGTGGAACCGGACAGCGGAAAGATCGCGCTCACGTTCAGCCCGGGGACGGCGGCCGGCGCGCAGTTCCACGTCACCTCCGCCAACCGCACCGACGCCCCGTGGACGTACACCGCCGGCGCGGGCCGGACCCTCACCGACCGCTGGAACTCCGCCCACTCCGGCGGCAGCCACGACCTCACCGTGCACGGCCCGAACGGCTTCCTGCGTACGTTCCGGAGCCCGGGCGCCACCGCCGGACCCGAGGCCACCGCCCGCCACAACGCCACCAGCGGCAACCTGGACCTCACGCTCACCAACTCCGGCGCCGCGGATGCCGTACTGACGATCGCCAACGCCTACGGGGGAGCGGAACAGACGGTGACCGTACGGCCGGGCGCCACGGTTTCCCGCACGGTCGACCTGCGGGCGGGCAAGCGCTGGTACGACGTGTCCGTCACCGCCGACGCCGAACCGGGCTTCCTCCGCCGGTTCGCGGGCCATGTGGAGACGGGGGCCGCCGGAGTCAGCGACCCGGCGACCGTCACCGGCTGAGGTGCGCCGGGAGAACGGCTGAACGGGGTGGGAGCCGGGCCGGACCCTGTGGTCCCGCCCGGCTCCCGTACACGGTCCGGCTCCCGTACGCGGTGGGGGTCAGGCGGCTCCGCCGTTGCCCGCCCCCGCGCCCGACGCGGCCTTGATGCCCTTGACGATCTCGTCCAGGACGGACAGCTTCGGCGCGTCCTTGTTGATGTCGAAGCCGGACCGGACCACCACGAGCATGTCCTTGGAGGCGGGGGAGGGGAACACCAGCGATTCCACGTACCCGTCGTCGCCCTTCTCCGTCACCACCTTCCACCGCACCGCGTAGCCCTTCTGCCCCGCCACGTTGACCGCGTCGGACCTGATCTCCTCGTGCGAGGTGATCTTGCCGTAGGAGTCGCCGCCGTAGGACTCCTCGGCGTTGACGGCGATGTCCTTCTTCGCGGCCTCCTCCGCCGTCCCGGCCGTGAGCTTCAGGGCCACCGCGGGCGCCGAGAAGATCCCTCCACGCACACACGTCTTGTCGGCGCCGCCGGGGCAGGCGTGCTCACCCGTCGTCAGACCGGCGCCGACCGCGGCCGACTTGCCCGTCCACCCCTTGGGCACCGGCAGGCTGATCCCGGCCGCCAGGTCCGTGGCGTAGCCCGGCTCCGTCGGCGGGAGCTGCTCCCCGGGGCCCTGGGAGCCGCCGCCGTCCTCGCCGTCTTTGTCACCTTCGCTCCCGTTACCGCCGTCCGGTGCGCCGGACCCCTCGGGGACGGGCGGTGGCGTGGACGGCGAGGCGACCGCGATGCCCGGCCGGCCCCCGTCGTCCTCGCGCAGCAGGTACATCCCGCCCCCGATCGCGGCGAGCACCACGGCGCCGACGATCGCGCCGACGCCGATACGGATGCCACGGCGGCGCACCGCGGCGGGTGACGGGCGGACGTGGCCCGTCCACTGCGCTCCGTCCCACCAGCGTTCCTGATCGGGGCCTTTACCTGAATGCCCGGGGTCTGGATGCCAGCCGGGCGGGGTCATCTGGGTCACGGGTGCACTTTATGCGGGCAGAGTGAGAATCACATGAACTGCCTGCCGTGCGAGGGGCTGACCTGGGCCGGCGGTCACGGTTCGATCAGGCCCGCGCGGATCGCGTACCGCGTGAGCTCCAGCCGGTCGCGCAGCCCGAGCTTCTGGAGCAGATTGGCGCGGTGCCGCTCCACGGTCTTGACGCTGATCACGAGCAGCTCGGCGATCTCCTTGGAGGAGTGGCCCTCGGCGACCAGCTTGAGGATCTCCTCCTCGCGTTCGGTGATCGCCCGGGCCGGCAGGTCCTCACCGTCCTTGGCCCGGTCGAGGAAATTCCGGATGAGCGCCGTGACCGCGCCCGGGTAGAGGAACGGCTCGTCGCGCATCGCCGCCCGGCAGGCCTCCACCAGGTCCCGGTCGGCCACCGACTTGAGGACGTACCCGGACGCCCCCGCCTTCAACGCCTCGAAGAAGTACTGCTCGTTGTCGTACATCGTGAGCATCAGGATGCGCAGCCCGGGCAGCACACGGGACAGCTCGCGCGCTGCCTGCAGGCCCGTCAGCCGGGGCATCGCGATGTCCAGGATGGCCAGATCCGGCCGTTCGGCGCGGGCCATCTCGATGGCCTCGGCACCGTCGCCGGCCTCGGCCACGACCGTGAGGTCCGGCTCGCCGTCGAGGATCAGCCGGACCCCTCGGCGTACCAGGGCATGGTCGTCGGCCAGCAGGATCCGGGTCGGCGCGGCGGGGCCCCGGGAAGGGGGCGGGGTGGAGAGGGGCATGGTCACCGGCTTCCGTTCTTCCGGACGGGCACATCGTGACGTACTACGGGCACATCGAGTCGTACTTCGGTACCGCCCTGCGGGCCGGGGCCGAGGAACATCTCGGCGCCGATCAGCAGGGCGCGCTCGCGCATGCCGCGCAGGCCCGCGCCCTCGGGGGTGTCCCCGAGCCCCCGGCCGTCGTCGCGGATACGCAGCTCCACCCCGCAGGGGCTGCTGCGCAGGGAGAGTTCGAGCCGTGACGCGCGGGCGTGGCGGACCGTGTTGGTGAGCGCCTCCTGCGCGATCCGGTAGATGACCAGTTCGGCCTCGGCGTCCAGGTCGGGCAGGTCCTTGCCCATCTGCCGGCGGATCGTCAGCCCGTCGGGCGTCGGTGTCTCGGTGATGAGCGCCGTGAGGGCGCTGACCAGACCCAGCTCCTCCAGCACCCCGGGGCGCAGCCGTCGGGCGATCCGGCGGATCTCGTCCAGAGAGCCGCGGGTGATCTCCTGGACCTGCCGCAGCTCGCCCCGGAGCGGCTCGGGGGCGTGGTCGGCGACGCGTTTGAGTTCGAGGAGGACCGCGGTGAGGGTCTGCCCGACCTCGTCGTGGAGCTCCTGGGCCACCCGGCGGCGCTCGGCCTCCTGGGCGGAGAGCGCGCGGGCGCTGCTGGTGGCGCGTTCGGCCTCCAGCCGGTCGAGCATCGTGTTGAACGTCTCGATCAGGGCGGCGATCTCGCCGTGCCCGGCCACCTCGGGGCGCGGGCTCGGGCGCAGCAGGTCGGTCGTGGTCATCGCGCGGGTCACCCGCTGGAGCGGGAAGAGGCCGAGCCGGAGCAGGGCCGCGTTGGCGGCGAGCATGAAAGCGATCCCCCCGGTCAGGATCATCGCCTCCGTCAGCAGGACCGGCGTGGAGATGGTGATCGGGCCGAGCAGCAGCAGGGCGCCCGCTGCGACGAGCACAGCGGCGTTGAGCAGAAAGATCCGCCAGAACAGGGACAAGGGAGCACGGCCTCCATCGGACGTCGCAGCGATCGCGGGCATTGCGGGCATTGCGGGCGTCGACGCGGGCCACGCGCGCGTTCACAGGCATTCGCGGGCGTTGACGTGGGTGTCGACAGCCTCCACTATCGTCGCTGCGCGCGGGAAACACGCCGCCGCCCGGATGCGCCCGCTCCGGCGCCGGGAGGGGCGTACGGCCCACCGCCCGTCTGCATGGTGCGCACCCCCGGATATGGGTGCTGCCCCCGATAGTCCTTCCGGACGCCCCCGCCGATCATGAACTCAGGGCCCGGGGGGCCCTGCCCGTGCCGCACCACCGGGCCGGCGCCGGAGGGGCCGAGAGGTCTCCGTACCGGGAGGGAGACACCATGCCCACGTATGACGAACGGCTGCGCGCCCTTGAGGAGCAGCTGCATCGCGACGACCCCGGTTTCGCGGCGGCGATGTCCGACGGCACCCCGCGCAGCCCCCGCGAGTACCGCCGCCGCAACGCCTGGCTGGCGATGGCCTTCGGGCTCACCGCCCTGGGCATGGGTATCGCTATCGGCCACGGACTCCTGATCGCCACCGGGCTGGTGGTGGCGGGAGCGGCCGCCCACCTCTTCGACCCGCAGCGCGGTCGTCTGCACGGCAAGGACATCCCAGGCACTCCCGGGAACCCGGGAGCCCCCGGAGACCCGCGAACTCACTGACGCGCGGCGCCCGCACCGCCGCTTCCCCCGGCCCCTCCGCACGGGCCGGCCGAGGCCCCGACCGCCGAACCGGTCGGGGCCTTCGTGCGCTCGGAGAATGGGACCTCTGTTTGGTCCTACCTCTGAAGAGTGAGAGGTCCGACCACACCGTATGTGTGACATACGCTGAACGTCCCGGAACCGGCCGAGGCAGGGAGTGGCGGATGTCCGTCGAATGGCAGCCCGTGCGGCAGTCCCGTACGCACGAACTCGTGCTCAGCTCCATCGAGGAGCGGGTCTTCGCCGGTGAGCTCAAGGCGGGTGACCGCCTCCCGCCCGAGCGGGAACTCGCCCCCGTGCTCGGCGTCAGCCGGTCCGCCCTGCGGGAGGCGCTGCGGGTGCTGGAGACCATCGGCGTCCTGGTGGCCCAGCCCGGCCGGGGCCCGGACGGCGGGGCCCGGATCGTGCGCAACCCGGACGACGCCCTGGGCCGGCTGCTGCGGCTCCACTTCGCCCTCGGCAGCTACAGCCTCCAGGACGTCCTGGAGGCCCGGATCGTCCTGGAACGGTCCAGCTTCGAGGCCGCCGCCGGCCACGCGCCGTCCGAGGATCTCGACGAGGCGGAGGAGCTGGTACGGGGGATGGCGGAGCCGGGCGTGGGAGTGGGCGCGTTCAACGACCTGGACACCAGCTTCCACGTCCTGATCGCCCGCAGCTCCGGCAATGCCCTGACCTCCACCCTCACTTCCGCCGTACGGGAGTCGGTGCGCCCGCTGATCCTGCGCGCCCTGGAGGGGGTCGAGGACTGGCCCGCCACCGCCCGCGCTCTCAACGCGCAGCACCGCGCCCTTCTGACGCTGGTGCGCGAGGGGCGAGGCGCCGAGGCCGCCGACCTGGTGGAGCGGCACATCCGAGGGCTGCACGGAACGCTCGTGGACGATCCGTTCGGGCCGTAGCGGCGGGGGAGGGGTGGGGGCGCACCGCTCCGACCTGTCCGGCGTGGCCCATGCCTTCGACGGGCCGAGCCTAGTATGGTCCGACCATAGAAACGTCGTAGTGAAACCGGAACCCGCCGGGGAGGCCCTATGCGCATCGGACTCTTCGCCACCTGTCTGGGCGACACGCTTTTCCCCGACGCGGTGCGCTCCACCGCCGTTCTGCTCACGCGCCTGGGCCACGAGGTGGTGTTCCCGCCGGAGCAGACGTGCTGCGGACAGATGCACATCAACACCGGCTACCAGCGCGAACCCGTCCCCCTGGTCCGGAACTTCGCCGAGCAGTTCGGCGACGCCTCCATCGACGCGGTCGTGATGCCGTCGGGCTCGTGCGCCGGTTCGGTCCGCCACCAGCACGCGATCGTCGCCGACCGCTACGGGGACGCGGCCCTGCGCGCCGGGGTGGCCGTCGTCGCGGCGAAGACGTACGAGCTCTCCGAGCTCCTCGTCGACGTCCTCGGGGTGACCGGGGTCGGCGCGTACTTCCCGCACCGGGTGACGTACCACCCGACCTGCCACTCGCTGAGGATGCTCCGCGTCGGCGACAGACCGCTCCGGCTGCTGCGTGCCGTCGACGCCATCGACCTCGTCGAGCTGCCCGGCGCAGACTCCTGCTGCGGGTTCGGCGGGACCTTCGCACTCAAGAACGCCGAGACCTCCACCGCGATGCTCCACGACAAGCTGGACAGCATCGCCACCACCGGGGCCGAGGTCTGCACCGCGGGCGACTCCTCCTGCCTCATGCACATCGGCGGCGGGCTCTCCCGCATCCGCTCGGGGACCCGCACCCTGCATCTCGCCCGGATCCTCGCCGCCACCCGTGCCACGCCCGACGTTCTGACGGAGGCCGCATCCGTATGAGCACGTTCCTCGGCATGCCCGCCCGGCCGCCCCGCTCCCCGTACGGCACCGGCAACCTGCGCGGCGACGAGCCCTTCCCCCGCGCTGCCCACCAGGAGCTGGGCAACGGACAGCTGCGCCGCAATCTCCACAAGGCCACCACCACGATCCGCGCCAAACGCCTGAACGTCACCGGCGAGCTTCCCGACTGGGAGGCCCTGCGCGACGCCGGCTCCGCCATCAAGACCGACGCGATGAACCGGCTGCCCGAACTCCTGGAACAGCTGGAGCTCAAGGTCACCGAGCACGGCGGCACGGTCCACTGGGCGCGCGACGCCGCCGAGGCGAACGAGATCGTCGCCCGGCTGGTGCGGGCCACCGGCAGCAGCGAGGTCATCAAGGTCAAGTCGATGGCCACCCAGGAGATCGGGCTCAACGAACACCTGGAGTCGGCCGGCATCACCCCGTACGAGACCGACCTCGCCGAACTCATCGTGCAGCTCGCCCACGACAAGCCCTCCCACATCCTGGTGCCCGCGATCCACCGCAACCGGGACGAGATCCGGCAGATCTTCCTGGACCGCATCCCCGGCGTCGACCCGGAGCTGGACAACGTGCCGGCCCACCTCGCGGCCGCCGCCCGTGCCTATCTGCGGCAGAAGTTCATGACCACGAAGGTCGCCGTCTCCGGCGCCAACTTCGGCATCGCCGAGACCGGCACCCTCTCCGTCGTCGAGTCCGAGGGCAACGGCCGCATGTGCCTCACCCTCCCCGACACGCTGATCACCGTGATGGGCATCGAGAAGGTGCTGCCGCGCTACCAGGACCTGGAGGTGTTCCTCCAACTGCTGCCGCGTTCCTCTACTGGTGAACGCATGAATCCCTATACCTCGTTGTGGACCGGGGTGACTCCCGGCGACGGCCCCCAGGACTTCCATCTGGTGCTGCTCGACAACGGGCGCACAGCCGCGCTCGCCGACGCGATCGGCCGCGCGGCACTCAACTGCATCCGCTGTTCGGCCTGTCTCAATGTCTGCCCGGTCTACGAACGGACCGGCGGCCACGCCTACGCCTCGACCTACCCCGGCCCGATCGGCGCCGTCCTCACCCCGCAGCTCGCCGGGATGCACGCGGCCGACGACGACCCCAACAGCTCGCTGCCGTACGCCTCCAGCCTCTGCGGGGCCTGTTTCGACGCCTGCCCCGTGAAGATCGACATCCCCTCGCTGCTGGTGGAGCTGCGTCACCAGCACACCGAACAGGCCGGCACCACACCGGAGAAGCTGGCGATGAAGGCGGCCGCCGCGGTGATGAAGAGGCCCGCGCTGTACACGGGCGCACAGAAGGCAGCCGGCCTCGGCCGCGTGGTCGCGGGACGCGACGGGACGATCTCGCGCCTGCCCCCGCCGTTCAACGGCTGGAGCGACAGCCGTGACACGGCGGCCCCGCCCCGGCGGACCTTCCGCGCCTGGTTCGCCTCCGACGAGGGCCGCGCCACGCTCCGGGCAGCCGCCGACGAACACGACCGGGGCCAGGGAGAGTCCGACCAGGGGCCAGGAGAACCCGACCGGAACCAGGGAGAGGACGGGACCCGGTGACGAGTGCCCGCGAGACCGTGCTCGGCCGGGTCCGTGACGCCCTGGCCCTGGCCCCGACGCCTGCCACCGCCGTACCGCGCGCCTACCGCACCGGCTGGGCCCTCCCCGACCCCGAACGCCTCGCCCTCTTCACCGACCGGCTCCTCGACTACCGGGCCGAGGTCCACCCCTGCACCGCCGACCGCACGGCGAAGGTCGTCGCCGAGGTGCTGCGCGACCACGGCGCCCGCCGGATCGGGGTGCCCGCCGGACTGGATCCGCGCTGGCTCGACGCGTACGACGGTGAGGTGTGCCAGGACGCGGCGGACATCCCCGCGCCCCGACTGGACTCCCTGGACGCGGTGGTGACCGCATCCGCCGCCGGCTGCGCCGAGACCGGCACGATCTTCCTGGACGGTTCGCCCGACCAGGGACGCCGGGCGCTGTCGCTCGTCCCCGATCTGCACCTCTGCGTCGTGGACCTCTCCTCCGTCGAGGCCGGGGTGCCCGAGGCGGTGGCCCGGCTGGTGCCCGAGCGGCCGACGACCCTGATCAGCGGCCCTTCGGCCACCTCGGACATCGAATTGGAGCGGGTGGAGGGCGTGCACGGCCCCCGCACCCTGGTGGTGGTGATCCGTACCGACAGGTGACCGCACTGATAGATGACCGTACCGACAGGTGAGCGATCTATGGTCCGACCTATGAATGACCCACCGTGACCGCCCCCCGACCGAAGACGATCCGCGTCGTCCCTCCATCCTCCGCCCAGCCGACCTCGACCTCGACCTCGACCCCGACACCGCCCGAGCCACCGTCCTCGTCCGGACCGGCTCGTACGTGCGCCGTGTCCACGACCGGCTCCAACGGCCCGGCCCCCGGCTCCGCCGTGAGCGACGCGAGGGCCACCAGCACCACGTCCCCCGCCACGTCGGCGGCCAGCCGGGGCAGCACCGCCCAGCGGGTGAACGCCGTGCCCTGCGGGGCCCGTACCTCCTCCGGCGCCGCCCAGCCGTGGAGCCCGTACAGCTGGGAGCGCACCGGCCCGTCGGGCTCCGTCGCCCAGCCGGTCAGCTCGGCCCGTGCCCCGTCCGGCGCGCCGAGCACCCGGTGCACCCGCAGCTCGTACCGGCCCCGCGCCACCGTCACGCTCTCCACCCGGAGCCCGGGGACGGTGGAGGGGCCCGCCGGGAACACGGGTGTGTGCCAGGACCCGGCCCAGCCCCAGCCGTCGCCGTGTCCGGCCCCGAGCGGGTGGATCCGGCGCCGGGTGCTGCGTACACCGCCGACCGTCACGGAGAGGTGGTTGTCCGCCGGGTTCGCCGCCGAGGTCGGTCCGGTCACGGTGGAGTAGGCGAGCCGGGCGTAGTGCGGGTCCGTGCCGGCCGCCTGCTCGCCCTCGTCCGGGCGGACATGGTCGCTGCCGTGATTGTGGAGCCGTACCACGCCGTCCGCCCGGGTCGACTGCACCAGGAACCCGGCCGCCGGTACGGACAGCACCCGGTCCGCGCCCTCGCTCGGAGCCGTCTCCTCCACCGACGTCCACAGCGGGTGCCCGGCCGGAGCCAGCAGCGCGACGAACGCCTTCGACGCCCAATAGGGCGACGCGGGACCGGAATAGGACTGCAGGGTCGCAGGGTGGGGGCCGTGCCAGCCGAGGCTCAGCAGCCCGTCACCGCCGCTCGCGCCCCGCTCCAGGAAGTACCGCAGCGACCCGTTGACCAGCCGCCGCGACACCCCGGGGAAGAGCGGGGTGTGCCCGGAGACCGCGCCCAGGCCCACGGCCGCGCTCGCGGCGAAGCGGTAGGTGAGCGAGCGCCCGAAGTGCAGCGGGGCCCCGTCGCCGCCGAACATCAGCGAGAAGCTCTCCAGATGTTCGCGCAGCCGCGCCCCGTGGTGCGCCGACGCGCTGCCGTCGCCCGCCAGATGGGCGTCCAGCACCGGATACAGGTGCAACGCCCACCCGTTGTAGTGGTCGAAGGCGCGCCCGTCCCCGTCGGCGTACCAGCCGTCGCCCCGGTACCAGCCCTCCAGCAGCTCCAGCGCCCGCTCCCGTGCCCGGGCGGTCTCCGCGTCCCCGCGCCCCACCGACTCCAGGAAGCCGGCGACCGTGTACGGGAAGAGGTACCAGTTGTTGCCCGCCGGAAGATGCCGCAGCGCACCCCGCAGCCACAGCTCCGCCCGGTCCTGCACCTCGGCCGACAGCCGGTCCCAGAGCCAGGGGCGGGTGAGCCGCAGTCCGAGCGCGACGGACGCGGACTCCACCATGGGCTGCCCCTGCACATGGTGGTCCAGGATGACCGGCCAGGACTCCGTGTCCTCCCGCCCCGGCGTATGTGTCCCGGACGCGAGCCCCCGCCCGTACCGATCCAGCCATTCGTGGGGGTCCTTCCCCTCGGCCCCGGCGACCCGGAAGGCGGCCGCCAGGAAGGTCCGCGCGAACCCCTCAAGGCCGTCGGAGCGCACGCCGGAGTGCGACGGAGGCCCGGGCAGATCGAGCAGCGCTCCGCCGGGCGTGGCCCACCGCCAGGCGGCGTGCAGCAGGCCGTCGGCGGCGGCCTCCCAGTGCGCCCGGGTGTACCCGGTGTACGGGCTCGACGCCCGGTCCTCCGGGGGAAGTACGAACGAGGGGGAGCGGAAGGTCGTCATACGGGGAGGCCAGGCCCTTCCTGGGGGGACACGGTCGGCACCGGAAATCCTGATCGGGTGATCGGAAACGGTCAAGGGATCGACCAGAAGCCCGCCGAAGCGATCAAACGATCAGGAGGAGGTGACGCCAGAGCCTCAGTTGGCGCCGCGCTCAGGGAAGCAGCAGCCAGTCCGCACCGACGGCGGCCACCAGACCGGCCCCGAGCAGCCAGCTGCCGAGCCTTGTACGGCCGTTCCTGCTGAGCTCGATCACCAGGCCGCACAGGATCAGCGCGAGCCCGTAGACACCCACCACCAGCACCGACGACCGGCTCGCGATCCGCAGGGCGAGGACCACACCCATCGCGACCATGCCCACGGAGGAGAGAACGATCCGCAGCCGCCGGGCCTGGCGTGGCGTCAGTCTCTTCGCGAGCTCAGGCTGGCCCTCCGACTCCGATTCAGGCTCCGAATCGGGCGCCGGCTCGGTCTCGGCGTCGGGACGGGAGGCGGCCGCGGTCTGTGTGTCCTCGCCGTCCTCGGTGTCGTGCGCGTCCTCGGCCGGATCCGCCACCGCGGTCCCGGCTATCGAGGTGTCGGTCTCCCGGTCCTGGTCCTTGCGCTGGTCCCGGTCCTGGTCCTGGTCAGAAGTGCTCATGGAGCCGGATCGTAATGGCTGCGCGGCAGCCCCGTTACCGGACCCGGGCGTTCCGCCACCGGCCCGGACCGGCCCGGACCCGCCTGCCCTGACCGCCCCGGACCGCGGGGCCGCCTCGGCTACCCCAGCAGCCGAGGCGCCTCGGCCGCCGCGTCCACCGTAGGGCCGCTCTCCACTCGACCGGCCAACTCCTGGGCCCAGTCGATCAGCCCGCCGATCCCGATGCCGTGCGGCCGGGCCTCGCCGTACGGGGAGAGCGCGCCCGCGCCCCGGCGCAGCAGTCGCGCCCCGCCCGCCGTGTTGCCGCGCGCGGCATGGGTCAGCCCCACGGCCACCTGCGCGAGCCCCCGCCACAGCTCGCGCTCGCTCGAAGGCCCCGACTTCCAGGCGTCCTCGAACACCTCGTGAGCGTGGAACGGCATCCCCGCGTCCAGCAGCCGCTGTGCCTCCCGCAGTGTCTCGTGCGGTGTGCGGACGACACCCTCGGGCTGACGCTCGACCCCGGGCGTGCCGTAGGGCAGCGGACGGCCCAGCCCGTCCCGGGGGCGCGCGTTGCGCGCCCGGCCTTCGGTGTCGCGGTCCCTGCGTGTCTCGTTCACTACTCGATTGTGCCTCGCACCTGCAAGGAATCGGCCGAACCCTGTCGGTGGGCACCCGCGCACGACTAGGCTCGTCCGTCGTCACTGCATGCCATTTGGGGAAGGGTGGGCATGAAGCCGTCCCGGCCGTTGTACGAGCGTGAACCGGAACTCGCCGCCGCTGCTAGGGCCTGTCTTCAAAGGCTATTGATGGGGCATCATATGACGCATGGTGCGGCGACATGAGCTCTCGGACGAAGAGTGGGACGTTCTGTCGGGG
>NZ_JOEM01000021.1 GCF_000718135.1 Streptomyces cyaneofuscatus
ACGGTCCAGCGTCAGGTCATCGGCGAAATGCCGGTCACCGGTCGCGTCGGGCACGTACTTCACACAGACAACGATCCTCAAGCTCACGCCGGCTCTCCTGCCTACCTGGGTGTGGTCCCCTGCCGATCGGGCCCGGTCCCACCTGGGTGTGGTTTCTAAGGGTGACCTTATGGTACTCAGTACCCTCTGTAAAGGTACCCAGTGCCAAAATTCTCCTTCCGGTGCTACGTTTCGCCGCATGAGCGAGGCACGCGGACCCGAGAAGAAGACACCCATGCGGGAGGTGCTCGCCCAGGCTGCCTTCCAGCTCTTCCTGGAGCGGGGCTTCGAGCGGACGACGGTCGACGACATCGTGGCGCGGGCCGGGGTGGGGCGGCGCTCCTTCTTCCGGTACTTCCCCTCCAAGGAGGACGTGGTCTTCCCGGATCATGAGCGCTGTCTCGCCGAGATGACGGAGTTCCTCGCCGCCGTGGACGACGGCGATCCGGTGGGCGCGGTGTGCGACGCGGCGCGGATCGTTCTCCGGATGTACGCGGCCGACCCCGAATTCTCCGTACAGCGCTACCGGCTCACCCGGGAGGTGCCCGGACTGCGGACGTACGAACTCTCCGTGGTGCGCCGGTACGAACAGACGCTCGCCGGTCACCTCCGGGGCCGCTTCGGGGCGGACGGCGACGGGGAGCTGCGGGCCGAGGTGATCGCCGCCTCCGTGGTCGCCGCGCACAACAACGGGCTGCGGCTGTGGCTGCGTTCGGGCGGTGCGGGGGATCCCGAGGCGGCCGTGGATCATGCCCTCGACCTGGTACGGGATGTGTGGGAGCGGCCCGCCGAGCCCTCGCCCGCGCTGGAGAAACAGCTTGATGGGCAGCTGGAGAAACCGGTGCCGGCCGGCGGCATCACCGCCGGATCCGGCGACAACGAGGTCATCGTCATGGTGGCCGCCAAAGGCACCCCCATGTGGCGCGTCGTGCAGCAGATCGAGGCGGCCGTCGGCGAGAGCTGAGCGGCGCCGAAGGTGAGGGCTGAGCGGTCCCGCGGCGGCACCGGGCGACGCCCGCGGCAAGAACTCGGTAATAATCGGCACTCAGTGCCTTTACTCTCCGGCACTCAGTGCCATATGGTGCGGACGCGCCGTCAGCCAGGTGCGGCGCGTCCGAGTCGAGCGCAGGGGGTCGATCCGTGTCTCAGGCAGGAATGGGCACCGTCCAGAAGGCGCACGAGGAGTGCGGCCTCTCCTACAACCGCTGCCGCTGGTGCGGCACCGCCTCCTTCCGGCGGTTGCTCTGCCCGGTGTGCGCGTCCAGTGAACTGGAGCCGGAACGCACCACCGGCCACGGGGTGGTCGTACGGACCGCCGTGGTCCACCGCTACACCGAGGCGGCGCGCAACGAATCCCTGGTCCGCTTCCCCGAGGGTTTCGTCTTCCGCTGCCAGGTCGTCGGCGCCGCACCGCAGATGGTGACGGTCGGCGCCCGCGTGAAGCCCCTCGCGGGGGAGGACCCGGACTCGGGCGCCGTGGTCCTGGAGCTCTGCGAGCCGCCGGGGCAGCGGGACTGGTGACGCCCGCGCACACGTGGGCCGTACGAGCCTGACCGGCCGTACTGCGGGCCGGGGCGCGGGCGTCACGGAGGCGTCCCGGTCAGCCGATCCGCTTGAGCAGTTCCTCGGCCAGTGGTGTGGAGGAGGCCGGGTTCTGACCGGTCACCAGGTTCCGGTCGGTGATCACGAACGGCGCCCAGGGCTCGCCCTCCTGGAAGTCCGCGCCCAGCGCCACCAGCCGGTCCTGGAGCAGCCACTTCGCCTTGTCCGCGAAGCCCGCCTGGGTCTCCTCGGCGTTGGTGAAGCCGGTCAGCCGGTAGCCGGTGAACGCGTTGGTGCCGTCCGGGCCCGTGGCGGCCAGCAGCGCCGCCGGGGCGTGGCAGACGACGCCGAGCGGCTTGCCCGAGGCCAGGGTCTCGGTGAGCAGCCGACCGGAGGCCGGGTCCACCGCGAGGTCCTCCATCGGGCCGTGGCCGCCCGGGTAGAAGACGGCGTCGTACGCGTCCAGGTCCACGTTCTCCAGCGCGACCGGCCGCCGCAGCTCCTCGAACGCCTCAAGCCCCGCCGCCACCTTGTCGGCGCCCTCCTGGCCGCCGTTGACGTCGGGGGCCAGGCTGCCGCGGTCCACGGTCGGGACGACGCCGCCCGGGGTGGCGACGACCACCTCATGGCCGGCGCCGGTGAACACCTGGTACGGGGCCACGGCCTCCTCGGCCCAGAAGCCCGTCGGATGGGCCGTACCGTCCGCCAGGGTCCAGTGGTCCGCGCCGGTCACCACGAAAAGGATCTTTGCCATGTCGTACATCTCCGTTGGTCGGGGTGGCTGACCAGGCCGACGGTAGGCCCGGCCCGGCCAGGATCCGCGCCCCGCCGACGTGTGCCGGAAAGAGGCTTCCGACGGGTCGGCGGCGATCGGCCGTCCGGCGGATCGCCTGCCCCCGGCTGCCCGTCCGAATCATCCGGGGACGGCCGGCGCGCCCCGGCGCGCCCCTTCGCCAGGTCAGGACGTGGTGCGCCGGGCCTCCCAGTCGGCCACCAGCGCCTCGGTCTGCTCCACGAACCCGCTGAACAGGTCGGCGAGCGAGGCCAGCCGGTCCCGGGCCTCGCCGTGCGCCACCGGGATGCCCGAGCTCAGCGTCTCGGTGAACTTGCGCATATGGGCGTTGTTCACCAGCAGCAGGTGCTGGAGGTCGCCCACCGCCTCGTAATCGATCCGCCTGCTGCCGGGCCTGGTGGAGCGCCGCACCAGGGTCCAGGCCTCCAACTGGCGGGCGGCCACGCTGAGTCCGCTCTTGGCCTGGCCGAGCTCGCGGGTCATGGTGTCGAGGTCCACCGGCTTGTTGCGCAGCAGGAGGTAGCCGAAGAGGCGGCCGGTGGCCTGGGGGAGGCCCCAGCGCTCCATCAGCGAGCCCATCTCGCTGATGAAGGAGGCTTCCCCCGCGCTGAACCCCTCGGGTCCGGGGGCCGGGGACGATCCGGCGTCGGGCGTGCTGTCGTGGTCAGTCATGGTCTCGCTGGGTTTCTCAGGCCTTGAGGAAGGCGACGGTCAGCCGGTGGCCCGCCGAGCGGATGTTACGGGAAGGGCCGGGGATCCGGGAAAGGGCCGGGATCCGGGAAAGGGCCGGCCCGGCGCCTCCGGGGGAGACGCCGGGCCGCTCCGGGCGGGCGCGGACCTGCGGGTCAGGCGTTCTTGATGTCGCGCCGGTCCACCGCGTACGTCCCGGCGGCGACGACCACGGCCGAGACGGCCACCAGCAGCGCGACCCCGCCCCACGGGACGCCGTTGACCAGCGGATCGCTGCCCAGCGCCCACTCCCAGGGGGAGAGGTTCGCGAGCGGCTCCAGGGCGTCGGACATCGGCGCGATGCCGTGCAGCAGGTACCCCACGACGAGCACCCCCGCCGCCACGCCCAGCGCGGGACCACGCCCGAGGCCGAACCCGACGATGGCGTACGCGATCCCCGCGTGCAGCACGGCCAGCAGGGCGACGGTCAGCGTCACCGCGGCCACCCCGCCGGCGGAGACGTCCATGTCGTACGAGACCACCGAGCCGTACACCGACAGCCAGACCAGCACACTGGTGAGGACCAGGCCGAAGGCCACGCAGAGGAAGCGCACCAGGAAGACCTGGCGGCGGGCCACCGGCAGCGCGAGCAGCAGTTCGAGCCGCCCGGCCTCCTCGTCGCCGCCGGTCAGGGCGGCGGTGGCGGTGACGGCCATCAGGCCGAGGAGCAGCGGCAGCAGGACCGCGTACAGATTGCCCTTGAGATAGCCGCTGGCGCTGGCGATCTGGTCGACCCCGAGCGCGGCGGCCAGCTCCGGCGACAGACCGGTGGAGAAGTCCTCCAGGGCGCCGGAGCTCTCCATCGAGGGCCAGGCGCCGACGACGGAGAGTGCGAGCAGGACCAGCGCGGCCGACCAGGCGATCAGGGTGCGCTTCTGGATCTGTACTCCGCGCCGGAAGATCTCCGAGCTGGGCGATGACATGTGTTTCCCTTCCGGCCGGCCCGGGGGAGCGGCCTTGGTGACTGATGACCCGTGGCGGTGGCGGCCGGCGTCGCTACCGCACCGGATCGGCGGCCGGGGAGGGCTCCTCGGCGGTGGAGCTCCGGCTGCTGGGGACGTCCTGCTGGTAGTACTCCAGGAACGCCTCCTCCAGGTCCGGTTCGGGCGCGGTGAGCGTCGTGATCCGGTGGTCCGCCAGGAAGGTCAGCAGCGCGTCGGGCGAGCCCGCCCAGGCCAGCGAGACCTCCTGGCCCTCCGGCCGGCGCCGCTCCACACCCGATGCCCCGTCCAGGGCGGCCAGCGCGTCGAGCGGCACGTCCTGGCCCTCCGCGAAGGTGATGTGGAAGCGCTGCGCGGCCTGGCGGCGCAGCTCGCGCGTCGGCCCGGAGGCGGCGAGCTTGCCGCCCTGGAGTACGGCGACCAGGTCCGCGACCCGCTCGACCTCGGAGAGGATGTGCGAGGAGAGCAGCACGCTCTGCCCGTGCTCCCGGGCCTCCTCGACGGTGGTCAGGAAAACCTGCTGCATCAACGGGTCGAGCCCGTTGGTCGGTTCGTCGAGGATCAGCAGCTCCGGCCTGGCCATGAAGGCGCCGACGAGGCCGACCTTGCGGCGGTTGCCGGTGGAGAGCCCGCGCACCTGCCGGGACGGGTCGACGCCGAACCGCTGGACCAGCTCGTCGCGGTAGGAGGTGTCCGTCAGTCCTCGCAGCCGCCCCCAGGAGGTCAGCGTCTGCCCGATGGTCAGCCGCTCGTCCAGCCGCAGTTCGCCGGGGAGGTAGCCGATGCGCCGCCGGACCTCGGGGTCGGTCGGGTCCTGGCCGAACACTCTGACCTGGCCCGACGTGGGCCGGGAGAGGCCCATGAGCATACGGATGGTGGTGCTCTTGCCCGCTCCGTTGGGGCCCAGGTAGCCGTAGATCACGCCCAGGGGGACCGTCAGGTTCAGCCGGTTCAGCGCGGTGAAGTCACCGAACTTCTTGGTGACATCAGTACATTCGATGAGAGGGGTCACGTCTCTTCTGCTCTCTCCTCTTGCGTCTTGTCTTGCGTCTTGCGTCCACACGTACGGCTCGTTCACTGGTTACTGAATCTGATCAACAAGACTATCGGCGCAGCTCACCAGCTGCAACGGAATGCTCACCTCCCGTGGCCCGAAATGCTCCGGTCCGAAGGGCCCCGGCGGACCGTGCTTAGCTGGAGCCATGATCGATGACTTCCTGTACGGAACCGCCGGGCCCACCGGACCGCTCGCCGAGGTCGAGGCGGCCGTGCGCGCCGCGGCCGCGGCCGAGATCATGCCGCGCCACCGGAAGCTCGCCGCCCACGAGATCATCGAGAAGAGCGGCCCGCACGACCTGGTCACCGCCGCCGACCGGCTGGCCGAGGAGCACCTCACCGCCGCCCTCACCAAGCTGCTGCCCGGCTCGGTCGTCGTCGGCGAGGAGGCCGTCCACGCCGACCCGGCGGTCTACGACGCCCTCGGCGGCGACGCCCCGGTCTGGATCGTCGACCCGGTCGACGGCACCCGCCAGTTCGTCCGGGGCGAGGCCGGTTTCTGCACCCTGGTCGCCCTCGCCCTGCACGGCGAGGTCCACGCCTCGTGGACGTACGCGCCGGTTCTCGGCGAGATGGCTGTCGCCGTACGCGGCCGGGGCGCCACCCTGAACGGCACCCCAGTGCGCTCCGGCGCGCCCGCCCCCGGCGCCGTGCTGAACGTGGCGATGTCGCACCCCGACTACACCACCGAGGCGCAGAAGCGGGCCCTGCTCGGCCTGCGCACCGAAGGCATCGCCCCCCGCCCCTGCGGCTCGGCCGGGCTCGAATACCTGGCGGTCGCACGCGGTGCCCAGGATGCCGTCGCCTTCAACTGGGAGCTCGCCTGGGACCATGCGGCGGGCCTGCTCCTGGTCACCGAGGCGGGCGGTGCCCAGGCGACCCTGTCGGGTGCCCCGTACCGGATCGCGGGCGGCAACGACCTGCCGTTCACGGCGGCCCGCGACGAGGCCACCGCCCAGCGCGTCCTGGCCGCCCTGAGGGCGGGCGGCTGATCCACCCCGGGCGGCTGACCCATCCCGGGCGGCTGATCCACCCCGGGCGGCTGAACCATCCCGGGCGGTCCGGCCGACGGCTCCCCGGGCCGGGCCCCGGGGTCCCCGCGTCCGCGCTGTCGGTGCGCCCGAATACCCTGGGGTTCCGCCTGCCGGCCGACGAAGGAGTCCCAAGGTGCCGTCGATGCTCGATGCGGTCGTCGTGGGGGCCGGGCCCAACGGGCTGACCGCCGCCGCCGAACTGGCCCGCAGGGGCTTCGCCGTGGAGGTCCACGAGGCGCACGACACCGTCGGCGGAGGCGCCCGCACCGAGGAGCTGACGCTGCCGGGGTTCCGGCACGACCCCTGCTCCGCCGTGCACCCGCTCGGCATCGGCTCGCCCGCGTTCAGGGCGATGCCCCTGGGCCGGCACGGCCTTGAGTGGCTGCACCCCGAGGTCGACCTCGCCCACCCCTTCCCCGACGGCACCGCCGCCGCGCTCACCCGCTCCGTCGGCGAGAGCGCGATGACGCTCGGCCCCGCCGACGCGGGCGCCTACCGCCGCCTCGTCGCCCCCTTCACCGGCCGCTGGGACACCCTCGCCGCCGACTTCCTGCGCACCCCCTGGGACGGCCTGCCCCGCGATCCGTACCGGCTGGCCCGCTTCGGCCTGCTCGGCCTCCAGCCCGCCTCCTGGGTCTCCCGGCGCTTCCAGGGCGAGAAGGCCCGCGGCCTCTTCGCCGGGCTCGCCGCCCACGCCATAGCTCCCACCAGCGGCTTCGCCACCTCGGCCATCGCCCTCGTCTTCGCGCTCGCCGCCCACGAGAACGGCTGGCCGGTGCCGCGCGGCGGATCGCAGGCCATCTCGGAGGCCCTCGCCTCCTATCTCCGCGAACAGGGCGGGACCATCCGCACCGGCAGCGAGGTCAAGCGGCTCGACGAACTCCCGCCCGCCCGCGCCTACATCTTCGACACGTCACCCTCCGCGCTCGCCCGCATCGCCGGCCTCGGCTCCGCCTACAGCCACTACCGCTACGGCGCCTCCGCCTTCAAGATCGACTACGCGCTCTCCGGCCCCGTCCCCTGGACCGCCGAGGCCGCCCGCCGCGCCGGCACCGTCCACATCGGCCCCGACGCCCGCACCATCGACACCGCGCTCAGGGCCGCAGTCGACGGCCGCGACCCCTCCGTCCCCTTCCTCATCACCGCCCAGCCCAGCCTCACCGACCCCTCCCGCGCCCCCGAAGGACGCCACGTCTTCTGGGTGTACGGGCATGTCCCGGCCGACTGGGAGGGCGACGCCACCGACGTCATCGAACGCCAACTGGAGCGCTTCGCCCCCGGGTTCCGCGACCTGGTCCTCGCCCGGGCCGTCTCCGGACCGCCCCAACTCGCCGCCCGCAACGCCAACTACGTCGGCGGCGACATCGCCTGCGGAGCCTTCTCCGGCCTCCAGACCCTGCTCCGCCCCAAGCTCGCCCGCGTCCCGTACGCCACCGCGCACCCGGCGGTCTTCCTCTGCTCCTCGGCCACCCCGCCCGGACCCGGTGTGCACGGCATGTCCGGCCACCACGCTGCCAAGGCCGTATGGCGCCGGCTGCGCGCCGCCTGAAATCCGCCGCCGGGAGCAGGGCGGTGCCGTCCCGCGGGCCCGGTCCGTGGGAGCGGGCGGCACGGGCGCGTCGAGCGCGGCATGATGTCCGCATGAGCACCTCCGTCACCCCCGCGGTCCGCCTGGTCCGCGGTGACATCACCGACCAGTCCGTCGACGTCATCGTCAACGCCGCGAACTCCTCGCTCCTCGGCGGCGGCGGGGTCGACGGGGCCATCCACCGGCGCGGCGGCCCCGAGATCCTCGCCGCCTGCCGGGAGCTGCGCGCCTCGCAGTACGGCAAGGGCCTGGCCACCGGCCGGGCCGTCGCCACCACGGCCGGACGCCTGGCCGCGCGCTGGGTGGTCCACACGGTCGGCCCGGTCTTCTCCGGCGCCCAGGACCGCTCCGCACTGCTCGCCTCCTGTTACCGCGAATCCCTGCACCTGGCCGCCGAACTGGGCGCCAGGACCGTCGCGTTCCCGGCGATCTCGACGGGCATCTACGGCTGGCCGATGGACGACGGGGCGCGGATCGCCGTGCGCACGGTGCTCGCGGAGACAGTCGCCCCGGTCGAGGAGGTGCGGTTCGTGCTCTTCGACGCGCACGCGTACGTGGAGTTCGAGGAAGTCCTCGCGATGCGCGGCTGACACCCGGGGGAACGGCGGCGGCTCCACGGGCCACAGTCTGCGGGCCCCGAGGCCCATGTCGGATTTCCGCCAGCCAGGCCCCTGACCGGTGACCCATCCTGGAACCATGCACACCGACACCGAGCGCTGCGTGCGGGCCGTCCAGTCCAAGGACGCCCGCTTCGACGGCTGGTTCTTCACCGCGGTCCTCACCACCCGGATCTACTGCCGCCCCAGCTGCCCCGTCGTGCCGCCCAAGGTCCGGAACATGACCTTCTACCCGAGCGCCGCCGCCTGCCAGCAGGCCGGATTCCGGGCCTGCAAGCGGTGCCGCCCCGACACCAGCCCCGGTTCCCCCGAGTGGAACGCGCGCGCCGACTCGGTGGCCCGCGCCATGCGCCTCATCCGGGACGGGGTCGTCGACCGCGAGGGCGTGCCGGGCCTGGCCGCCCGGCTCGGCTACTCCGCCCGCCAGATCGAACGCCAGCTCCTCGCCGAGCTGGGCGCCGGACCGCTGGCCCTGGCCCGCGCGCAGCGGGCCCAGACCGCCCGTGTCCTCATCGAGACCACCACCCTGCCCCTGGCGGAGGTGGCGTTCGCCGCCGGGTTCTCCTCGATCCGCACCTTCAACGAGACCGTCCGCGAGGTCTTCGCCCTGGCCCCCGGCGAACTGCGCACCCGCGCCGCCCGCGGCCCCCTCGCCCCCGCCACCCCCGGCGTGATCGCGCTCCGCCTCCCGTACCGGGCCCCGCTCAACCCCAGCAACCTCTTCGGCCACCTCGCCGCGACCGCCGTCCCCGGCGTCGAGGAGTGGCGGGACGGCGCCTACCGCCGCACGCTGACCCTCCCGTACGGCCACGGCACCGTCGCCCTCACCCCGCAGCCCGGCCACATCGCCGCCCGGCTCTCCCTCACCGACCCCCGCGACCTCACCCAGGCGATCAGCCGGTGCCGCTGGCTCCTGGACCTGGACGCGGACCCGGTCGCCGTCGACGACCGGCTGCGCACCGACCCGCTGCTCGCCCCGCTGGTGGAGGCGGGACCCGGCCGCCGGGTGCCGCGTACGGTGGACGGTGCCGAGTTCGCCGTACGCGCGGTCCTCGGCCAGCAGGTCTCCACCGCCGCCGCCCGCACCCATGCGGCCCGCCTGGTCACCGCGCACGGGGTGCCCGTCGACGACCCCGAGGGCGGGCTCACCCACCTCTTCCCGACCCCGGAGGCGCTGGCCGGACTCGACCCGGAGACCCTGGCGCTGCCCCGCACCCGCCGCACCACGCTCACCACCCTGGTCGCCGCACTCGCCGACGGAACGCTCCGCCTGGGCACCGACACCGACTGGGAACGAGCGCGCACCGAACTCTCCGCGCTTCCCGGATTCGGCCCCTGGACGGTCGAGGCGATCGCCATGCGGGCGCTCGGCGACCCCGACGCCTTCCTCCCCACCGACCTCGGCATCCGCCGCGCGGCCGAACGCCTCGGCCTCCCGGCCACCCCCGCCGCCCTCACCGCACGGGCCGCCGACTGGCGCCCCTGGCGCGCGTACGCCGTCCAGTACCTCTGGACCGTGGACGACCACCCCATCAACCACCTGCCCGCCTGACGCCTGACGGAGGAAGCCCCGCCATGACCACCCTCGTGTCCCCGCCCACTGTGTCCCCGCCCACCAAGCAGCACACGGTCGTCGACAGCCCCTACGGCCCGCTGACGCTCGTCGCCACCGACGGCGTCCTCTCCGCCCTCTACATGACCGACCAGCGCCACCGCCCGCCCGAGGAGACCTTCGGCGTCCCGGACCCGGAACCCTTCCCCGAGGTGATCCGCCAGCTCACGGCGTACTTCGCCGGCGAGCTCACCACCTTCGACCTCCCGCTCGACCTGCACGGCACCCCGTTCCAGCGGAGCGTCTGGGCGGAGCTGAGCAAGATCCCGTACGGGGAGACGCGTACGTACGGCGAACTGGCCGAGGAGCTCGGCAAGCCGGGCGCGTCGAGAGCGGTCGGCCTGGCCAACGGCAAGAACCCGGTCGGCATCATCGTGCCGTGCCACCGGGTCATCGGAGCCTCGGGCGGCCTCACTGGCTACGGCGGCGGCCTGGACCGCAAGCAGCGGCTGCTCGCTTTCGAGAGCGGCGGCCGGCGGAGCGACGGGGTGCAGGCGCTGTTCTGAGGTGGAAAGGGCGGAAAAGGCGGAAAGGCTGGGGGCGCACCGGCATCGGTACGCCCCCGAAAGGCTTCACCGCCGTCAGCCGGTGAAGATCTCCACAGCCGTCCAGATCGCCAGGCCCAGCATGCAGATCCCGCCGATGCGCTGCACGGTCTTCAGCGGTACGCGCTTGGCGATGAACTTGCCCGCGAGCAGCGCCAGGGCCGAGACGGACATCAGGGCGGCGGCCGACCCGATCGCGGTGGACCAGGTGCCGTTGCTCGCGGCCAGGTTGGCGGTGGTGATCTGGGTCAGGTCGCCCCACTCGCTGATGAAGACCGCCATGAACGCGGTCGAGTAGACCGGCCAGAAGCCGGTCACGGTCTTCACCTCGGCGTCGTCATCGTCGTCCCCGCCGCTGCCGCGCAGCAGGATGAACGCGCCGAACGCGAAGAGCGAGGCCGAGACGAGCTTGACGGTCCAGTCGGGCAGCAGCCCGATCAGGCTGCCCGCGCCCACGGCGATGGCGACATGCACGATGAACGCGGAAGACGTGCCGAACCACACGTAGAGCGGGCGCATCCGCGTGCCCATGGCCAGCGACGCGAACATCGTCTTGTCGGGGAGCTCCGCGAGGAAGATCAGCCCGAAGGCGGTGATGATCGCCAGGGGGTCGAGGTGCATTCCGGGTGGCTTTCTGTGCGAGCCGGGCCCCGGATCTTCGCGAAGCGCGCTCGGGCTGTTCGGAGGACCACTCGGCCCGGCATGACGGCAGCGCCCACAGGGCGTGGACGTGTCATACAGGACCGAAGGTCTCGCCCGCCCGTGTCAGATGATCCCCTCAAGGATCCACGAGCCCGGCCACCGGGAACCCGGAGGTTCCAGTGTGTCGACGACCGGTTTGCGGGGCTACTCCCCTTCGCAGCCATCCACACTACCCCACCTGGCCCGGTGGGAGGGCAGGTGTTCGAAGCGGGGCGGCCTCGGTAGAGTCGCCGTGATCACCCGCACCGGTGGTGGTCGCCGTCCCGCTCCCCCTCACCGACCGGAAGTGCCCGCATGAGCCGCCGCCCCCGCAAGGACGTGCCCGCCCAGAGCGTTCCCCGGCCCACCGTGAGCGTCTGCCGGGGCTGCTGCTGCGGCACGGAGAAGATCCCGGGCGTCGACCACGCCGCCCAGCTGGCCCGGCTCCGCTCCGGCCTGGAGGGCGCCGCCACCGTGCGGGCCGTCGAGTGCCTGGACGCCTGCGAGCAGGGCAACGTGATCGTCGTCCAGCCCTCCGCCGAGGGACGCCGAGCGGGGGGCCGCCCGGTCTGGCTGGGCCTGGTCAACGACGAGCACGCGGAGCAGGACGTCATCACCTGGGCGACGGCCGGCGGCCCCGGCCTCGTGGACGCCCCCGACATCCTCGACCTGTACGTCTTCCAGCCCTCGCGCCGGGTCCGGGCGGGGCTGGACGGCTGAGCCGCTCGGGCCCCGATGGCCGGGGATGCCGGAGTCCGTGGAGACACCGGGAACGCACCCGCGAGCGCGTTCCTCAGGGGTACAGTCCGGCCATGGCCAAGGTGAGCGTCAGTCTGGACGCCGAACTCGTCGTCGAAGTCATGGTCCTCGCGGGCGTGGGCAGCCCGCAGGACGCGGTGGAACTCGTGGTGCGCGACTACATCGCCCGCGGCCACCGCACCGAGGCCCTGGTCGCCGAGCGCGAGGAGTCGGTGCGGGACGTGGAGCCCAAGCCGCAGGCTCAGCAGGGCTGACGCCGCCCGCCCGAGCCACGCGCCCACCAGGGCCGGCGCCTCCGTCGCCCTCCCCACCCCTAAGCCACCGGCTTCCCGTCCTCCAGCTCCACCGTGCCCGCACCGGACTCCAGCACTTCCAGGGCCGCCCGCACCCGCCCCTCCAGTCGGCCGAGCAGGTGGACGGGCAGGTCGTCCCGGGCGACCAGCTTCCAGGAGAGCAGCTCCTCCTCCTGGAGACGGATCGCCGCGAGCTGCTCCGGGGTGAGCACCCCGCCGTCGTACAGGTACGCCACGATCGGCGGCCGGTCAGGGCCCCGCACCCAGTCGACGGCGAGCAGCCGGCCCGGTGCGATGTCGAGCCCGATCTCCTCCACCGTCTCGCGCCGGGCGCCCTGCCGGGGGCCTTCGCCCGCCTCCGACTCGACCGTCCCGCCGGGCAGCGCCCAGCCCTCGCGGTAGTTCGGCTCGACGAGCAGGACCCGTCCCTCCGCGTCGCGGAAGAGGCACGCGGCTCCGGCCAGGACCTTGGGCAGCCCGGCGATGTACGTGGCGTAGTGCGGATCGGTAGTCGTCACGGGCGACAGCGTAGTGGGGGAGCGTGGAGGGGCGGTTGCGGACGGCCATGGGCAGATCAGGGGGCGTGCGGATAGGGTCGGGGCGGCGCGACTCTGTTCGAAGGCAAGGGATGCAAGGTGACGGACGGAGCAGATGTGGAGACCGCCCGCGTGCTCGTCGCGGCGGACAAGTTCAAGGGCTCGCTCACGGCCGTACAGGTCGCGGAGCGGGTGACGGCCGGGCTGCGGCGCGTCGCTCCCGGCGTACGGGTGGAGACCCTGCCCGTCGCGGACGGCGGCGACGGCACGGTCGCGGCGGCGGTGGCCGCCGGGTTCGAGCGCCGCGAGGCGCGGGTGACCGGACCCCTCGGGGACCCGGTGACGGCGGCGTACGCGCTGCGCGGGTCCACCGCCGTGGTGGAGATGGCCGAGGCCTCGGGCCTCCAGCACCTGCCCGACGGGGTGTTCGCCCCGCTCACGGCCACCACGTACGGCTCCGGCGAACTGCTGAGGGCCGCCCTGGAGGCCGGGGCGACGACCATCGTGTTCGGGGTCGGCGGCAGCGCCACCACGGACGGCGGCGCGGGCATGCTCGCCGCGCTCGGGGCCCGCTTCCTGGACGCGGACGGCAAGCCCGTCGGCCCCGGCGGCGGGGGGCTCGCCGAGCTCGCGGAGGCCGACCTCTCCGGGCTCGACCCGCGCCTGAAGGACATCGACCTGATCCTGGCCAGCGATGTGGACAACCCGCTGACCGGGCCCAAGGGCGCCCCCGAGGTGTACGGGCGGCAGAAGGGCGCGAGCGAGGAGGACATCGCGGTCCTCGACGCGGCCCTGGATCACTACGCCTCCGTCCTGGGACCGGAGACTGCCGCCCTGCCCGGTGCAGGCGCGGCCGGAGGTATCGGCTACGGGGCGCTCGTCGCCCTCGGCGCCCGCTTCCGGCCCGGCATCGAGGTCATGCTCGACGTCCTCGGCTTCGCCCCGGCGCTCGCCCGCGCCACCCTCGTCATCACCGGCGAGGGCTCGCTGGACGAGCAGACCCTGCACGGCAAGGCCCCGGCCGGGGTCGCCGCGGCCGCCCGGGAGGCCGGGATCGAGGTCGTCGCGGTCTGCGGCCGGCTCGCCCTGTCGCAGGAGGCCCTGAGCGGGGCGGGCATCGCGCGCGCCTACGCCCTGGCCGAGCTGGAACCGGACCCGGCCGTCTCGATGGCCCAGGCCGGGCCCCTGCTGGAGCGGGCGGCCGAGTCGATCGCGCGGGACTTCCTGAGCTGACGACGGAACGGGCCGGTCGTACGGGAACGTACGGCCGGTCCTTTTCCGTGTCCTCCCGCCCGCTGCCGGTACGGAGGCGGGCGGGAGGACCCCCGACGCAAGGCCTCGACGGCTCACCCCCGCCCGGCCGCCCACCGCAGCGCCTCCAGCGCCAGCACCGTCTCGACCAGCTCGCACGGGTGCGACAGCGACCGTGAGGTCAGCCGCTCCAGGCGGCGCAGCCGGTTGAACACCGTGTTCCGGTGGCACCGGAGCCGCACCGCCGCCCGCCCCACCGAGCCCCCGCACTCCAGCCACGCCTCCAACGTCCCCACCAACAGAGCCCGTTCCGCCGGGGACAGGGCCAACAGTGGGCCGAACACCTCCGCGATCAGCCGCGCGGACAGTTGCGGCGCACCCGCCACCAGGACCGCCGGCCACCGCTCGTCCGGCGCCAAGGCCTCCCGCGCACCCAGGACCTCAGCTCCCGGGCTCCCGGCGTGTGAGCCCCCGGCGTTCCCGGCGTGCGGGCCCCCGGCCCCCGTCTCCCCTCGCATCTCCGCCTCCGTCCGCCGGACCGACGACCGGCGCCCCTCGCCCGCCGCCGGGGCAGCCGGCGGGACACCGCCGCGGAGCGGCCACCAGGGCCGGTCTCCCCGGTGACCGACGAGGATGCCACCGGCCGCGCGGGCGGGAGCCCGCCCGTCACCGCCTCTGTGCGCGTGCACAACGAGGCCCTTCGCTCGCTGGTCACCCGCATCGAGTCCGCCCCGCCCCGTGGACGCGCGCTCCGGCCGGTGCTGGTCTGTGGCACCACACGAAGCCACATCCACACAGATGAGCACGGTCCACGAGCACCCACGAGCACCACCCATGAGCACGACACGAGAAGGCGGAAGGAGGAGGACGCATGGCAACGCTGGAGATCCGCGCACTGTCCGTCGGCTACGGCCCGGTCCGCGCCCTGCGCGACATCTCGGTCGATGTCCCGGACGGCGCGATCACCGCCGTACTCGGCGGCAACGGCGCGGGCAAGACCACGCTGCTGCGGGCCGTATCGCGGACCCTCGGCTTCCACCGCGGTACGGGCACCGGCACCATCCGCTTCGACGGCCGTCCCCTGGAGGGGCTGCGGCCCGCCCAGGTGGTGGCCGCCGGAGTGGTCCAGGTACCGGAGGGCCGACAGGTCTTCGCCCGGATGACGGTGGCCGACAACCTGCGCGCGGGCGCCCTCGGGGCGCGCGGCGGGCGCAAGCGGACGAGCGCCGCCCTGGCCCGCGTCCACGAACTGTTCCCGGTCCTCTCCGACCGCGCGCACCAGCGGGCCGGGCTCCTCTCCGGCGGCGAGCAGCAGATGCTGGCGATGGGCCGCGCCCTGATGGCGGGGCCCCGGCTGCTCCTGCTGGACGAGCCATCCCTCGGCCTCGCCCCGCTGATGGCGGCCCGGATCGCGGAGACCGTGCAGGAGATCAACGCGAGCGGCACCTCCGTCATGCTCGTCGAGCAGAACGCGGCCATCGCGCTGCGCCTCGCCTCGACGGCGTACGTCCTGGACGTCGGCGAGGTCGCCCTGCACGGGCCCGCCGATGAGCTCGCCGCCTCCGACGAGGTGCGCCGCCGCTATCTCGGCGTGGTCGACGAGGAGGCCGCCGCCGACGCCGACGTGGCGTCCCGCGACCGGCGCACCCTGAGCAGGTGGTCCGCGTGAGCACCGCACCGGCACCCGAGACCGGCACCACCACGGCCGCTCTCACCGTCTCCGACGTGACCGTACGGTTCGCCGGGCTCACCGCCCTCGACAGCGTCTCCTTCACCGTGGAACCCGGCAGCGTGCACGCCGTGATCGGCCCCAACGGCGCCGGCAAGTCCACCTGCTTCAACGTCCTCTCCGGCGTCTACCGCGCCTCCGCGGGCACCGTCCACCTCGGCACCACCGAGCTCACCGGACTCCCGCCGCACGCCATCGCCGCCCTCGGCGTCGCCCGCACCTTCCAGAACATCGCGCTCCCGCCGCACGCCACCGTCGCCGACAGCCTGCTGCTCGGCCGCCACCGGCTCACCCGCTCCGGCTTCCTCGCCACGGGCCTGCGGCTGCCGTCCGCCGCCCGCGAGGAGCGGCGCCACCTGGACCGGGTCCGCGAGATCGCCGCGTTCATCGGCCTGGAGGCCGCGTTGGAACGCCCGGCGGGCTCACTGCCGTACGGGCAGCAGAAGCTCGTCGAGCTCGGCCGCGCCCTGTGCATGGAGCCCCGGGTCCTGCTGCTGGACGAGCCGATCGCGGGGATGACCGCCGACGAACG
Organism: Streptomyces cyaneofuscatus; assembly: GCF_000718135.1. Taxonomy (GTDB): domain Bacteria; phylum Actinomycetota; class Actinomycetes; order Streptomycetales; family Streptomycetaceae; genus Streptomyces; species Streptomyces cyaneofuscatus. The sequence continues at coordinate 16,278 of NZ_JOEM01000021.1, forward strand.
CCGCCGTACCGCGGCCGTCGTCGCCGACGTCCGCGACAGCCTCGGCATCTCCATCGTGCTGGTCGAGCACGACATGGGCGTGGTGATGCGGCTGGCGGACGAGGTGACCGTACTCGACTTCGGACGCAGGATCGCGGGCGGCACCCCCGCCGAGGTCCAGAACGACCCGGCCGTCGTCCAGGCCTACTTGGGAGCACCGGAATGACCACGTTCATCGAACTCCTCCTCGGCGGCCTGTCGATCGGTTCGGTCTACGCACTGATCGCCCTCGGCTTCGTCGTCATCTTCAAGGCCACCGAAGTCGTCAACTTCGCCCACGCCTCACTGCTGTTGGCGGGCGGCTACGTCACCGCCGTCCTCCACGACGACATCGGGTTCTGGCCCGCGCTGCTCGTCGGGATCGCCGGGGCCGCGACCGTCGGGGCGGCCATCGAGTTCTTCGTGATGCGCCGCTACCGGGGCAGCGACCACAGCGTCCTGGCCATCGTCACCATCGGCGTCGACATCCTCCTCATCACCGAACTCACCCGCCGTATGGGCACGGACGTCCTCGCGCTCGGCGACCCGTGGGGCAACGAGGTGGTGAACATCGGCGGGATCACCCTCGCCCAGACCAGGATCGCCGCGTTCCTCGCCGCCGGGCTCCTCATCACCGTGTTCCTGCTGGCCTTCCGCTACACCTCGTGGGGCGTCTCGATGCGGGCCGCCGCCGAGAACCCGCAGACCGCCGCCCTGATGGGCATCAAGCTGGGCAGGGTCTCGCTCGCCGCCTGGGCCGTCGCCGGAGCCCTCGCCGCCGTCGCCGCCCTCTTCCTCACCGTCTTCCCGACCCCTGGTCTGGAGCGCGCCACCTCGCTCGCCGCGCTCAAGGCGTTCCCCGCCGCGATCCTCGGCGGACTCGACTCCACGACCGGGGCGCTGGCAGGCGGGCTCATCGTCGGTGTCACCGAGTCGCTCGCCACCGGCTACCAGAGCGACCTCTCCTTCCTCGGCCGGGGCATCGGCGATCTGGCGCCCTATCTGGTGATGGTCGCGGTCCTGCTCATCCGGCCGGCCGGACTCTTCGGCACGAAGGAGCTGGCCCGTGTCTGACACCACCGCCGCAGCGGCCCCCCTGGTGACCACCGCCCCCGCACCCGGTGGCGCGGCGGCCTTCACCGACCGGCTGCGCCGACCCCGTACGTACGCCGTCCTCGTCGCCTCCGTCCTGCTCCTGGCCCTCCCGTTCTACCTGGACCGCTTCTGGCTCCAGGCCGGGCTGTTCGCGATGGCGGCGGCGATCGGTGCCATCGGGCTCAACATGCTCACCGGCGCCACCGGCCAACTCTCCATGGGCCACGCCTTCTTCCTCGCCGTCGGCGCGTACAGCTACTGCATCCTGGCGGGGGAGTCCAGCACCGAGAACGGCCACACCCTGACCGGCCTCGGGCTGCCCACCTGGCTGGCCGCGATCCTCGCCGTCCTGCTCGCGGGAGCCGCCGGTGGGGTGTTCAGCCCGATCGCCGGACGGCTGCGCGGCGCCTACCTCGGTATCGCGACTCTCGCGCTGATCTTCATCGGACAGCACGTCCTGTTCAACGCGGGCTCCCTGACCGGTGGTTACAACGGGCGGGCCGTACCGCCGCTCTCCCTCTTCGGGTTCACCTTCGACGACACCGAAGTCGTCGTCGCTGCCGTCCCGTTCGGCTCCTCGGAGAAGCTCTGGTACGTGGGCCTGGCCGCCCTGCTCCTCAGCGCCCTGTTCGCCCGCGGCATCCTGCGGGGCAGGCCGGGACGGGCGATGAACGCCATCCGTGACCACCGGATCGCGGCGGGGGTCATGGGCGTACCGGTGGCGCGCTACCGGGCCGGGGTCTTCGTCCTGTCCTCCATGTACGCGGGCCTCGCGGGCGTCCTGCTCGCGCTGGTCTTCCAGCGGACCGTGCCCGAGTACTTCGGCATGATCCTCTCCCTCGAATACCTCGCCATGATCGTCATCGGCGGGCTCGGCAGCGTCGCGGGGGCCGTCGTCGGCGCCTTCTTCGTCTCCCTGCTCCCGCAGGTGCTCACGCACTACAGCGACTCCCTCCCGCTGGTCTCCGCCCCCGGTACGGGCGGACTGGCACCCGGTGAGGCGTCCCGCTATCTGTACGGCGCCGCGGTGGTCGCGGTGGTCCTGTTCCTGCCCGGCGGCCTCGCCCGCCTCGGCATCGCACTCCCGCGCGTCAACCGTCCGAAGAAGTCAGGGGAGAAGAAATGAAACTCAGAGCGCTCACGGCCGTGGTCGCGGCCCTCACCGTCACCCTCGTCGGGTGCAGCGGCAAGGCGACCGAGGGGAAGGGCGACGAGCAGGACAAGGCCGGGATCAAGACGGGCCCCGGCGTCACCTCCTCGACGATCTCGCTCGGCGTCCTCACCGACATGACCGGCGTCTACGCCTCGCTCGGCAAGAGCGTCACTCAGGCCCAGCAGCTGTGGGCGAAGCAGATCAACGCCAAGGGCGGCATCTGCGACCGGAAGATCGAGCTGACCGTACGGGACCACGGCTACGACCCGCAGAAGGCCATCGCCGGCTACACCGAGCTGGAGCCGAAGGTGCTCGGCTTCGCCCAGTTCATCGGCTCCCCGTTCGTCGCCGCCGTCGAACAGCGCATCGAGGGCAAGGACAAGGGGCTGGTGCTGCCGCAGGCCTGGTCGGCGAACCTGCTCGGCTCCCCGTACATCCGCGTCGTCGGCGCCACGTACGACGTCGAGACCATCAACCTGATCGACCACCTGCTCAAGGAGAAGCGGATCGCCAAGGGCGACAAGATCGGCCACGTGTACTTCGAGGGCGACTACGGCGAGAATGCGCTCACCGGCTCCAAGCACGCGGCCAAGGAGGCCGGGCTCACGGTCGTCGAGCAGAAGATCAAGCCGACCGACAACGACATGACGGCCCAGGTCGCCGCCCTCAAGCAGGCCGGCGTGAAGGCCGTCGTCGTCAGCGCGGGCCCGCGTCAGGCGGCCTCGCTGGTCGGCGTCGCGGCGGCCACCGGCTTCAACGTCCCCGTCGTCGGCAACAACTCGGCCTACGCGCCCCAGCTGTTGAAGACCCAGGCGGGCCCGGCCCTGCTGAAGGACTACTACATCGCCTCCTCCACCCTGCCGATCGGCGACCCCGGCGACGGCCCGTCGCTGCTGGCGAAGGAGTACGCGTCGCAGTACCCGAACGACGTCCTCGACAACGGCGTCGTGGCGGGCTGGACGGCGGCCTCCATCTTCGGCGAGGCGCTGGACAAGGCGTGCGACAACAAGGACCTCACCCGCGAGGGCGTCGACAAGGCGCTGCTGACGATCAAGGGGTACGGAACCGAGTTCGGGGTCACTCACGACTTCTCCGACCCGGCGGCGCCGTCCACCCGGGAGAGCGTCATCATGAAGCCGGACGCCACGGCCCCCGGCGGGCTGAAGGTCATCAGCCCGGCGTCGGTCTCCGATGCGGCGAAGTCGTTCACGGTGAAGTGACGGGCTGAGCAACGAGGTCGGGCCCGGCCGCGCGTAACTGCGACCGGGCCCGACCTCGTACGGCTGATCAGCTCGTGTACGCCTCCACCTCCGAGAGCTGCGCGGCCGGCCAGCCGGTGTTGCCGGTGAACGTCAGCCGCAGATAGCGGGCCGAGGTCCCGGGCAGGGTGACCGTCGCCGTGTTGCCGCTCGACGGGTTGAAGGTGTGAGCCGCCGACGCCTTCAGGGTGTTGTACGTGGAGTTGTCGGTGGATCCCAGCACGCTCAGGGTCTGGGTGCGCGTGGCCCAGGCCACCTGCGGGGGCAGCTTCAGCACCACCCGCTTGACCGCCTTCGCCGAGCCCAGGTCCACGGTGAGGGACTGCGGGAAGGCGTTGTTACGGCTCTCCCAGTACGTGTTCGGGTTCCCGTCCACCGCGTTGCCCGCGCCGTACACGTCGACGTGGCTGCTCGCCGTCACCGCACGCCCCTGCGCGAGGTTGCCGGTCTCCTCCGGCGGGTCCGTGGGCCCGGGCGGGTCCGTCGGTCCCGGCGGGTCGGTCGGGCCGCCGGGACCGCCTCCCGGAACGCCGCCGTTGGTCCACACCGGGTCCGGCCAGACGCCGGTGCAGGCGGGCGGATCGGCGTACCAGCCGGAGTTGCCGGAGCCCCGGGTGATCTGGAAGCCCGCACCGACGCAGTTGTGGATCGGGTTGGACTGGGCGATGTTCGTGGCGACGACATCGGTGAACCTGGCCTGGCCCGGCGACTGGATCTGGAGCGCGTAGGTCCCCGCCCCGTCGATCTTCACCCGGCTGAAGTTGAGCCCGTTGCTCGCCCCCTCGATGAGGTGGATCGCGGCGTACGAGCTGTCCAGGATCTCGGTGTCGGTGACGTTGATCGTCGCGCCCTGGATCGGTTCGTTGAGACCGCTGAACCAGACCGCGCCGACCCCGAACTTCCAGTTGTAGTCGTTGTTCCCGGTCCGGATGAGGGTGTTGCGGGCGGCGGTGTGCGTTCCCGAAACAGCCGTTCCACGGCCGGAGTTGACCCCGGGGTAGCGGTTGGCGATGTGCAGGCCGCCGCCGTTGGTGATGCTGTCCGCCATGACGTTGTCGGAGATCGTGATGTCCTTGCCGCCGTACGTCACGATGTTGTTCGCCAGGATCGGCAGGATGACGGTGTTGAACGTGAACTTGTTGTTGACGTTCGGGATGTTCTCCGCCCACATGGCGAGGCCGTCGTCACCGCTGTTGCGGACGAAGGTGTTGGTGACGGTGGAGTTGGTGACGCCGTAGTGGAAGTTCACCCCGTCGGCCGTCTGGTCCAGGATCCGGGTGTTCTTCATGGTGAAGTTGTTCATCGGGCCGGTCAGCCAGGCACCGCACTTGGTGTGCTGGAGCCAGAGGTTGTCGACGACCGAGTCGGAGAGTGAACCGCCGATGGCGTTCACCTGGTCGTCGTCGATCCGCTCGCGGATGTCGCCGATGATCGCGAAGTCCCGCAGCGTCACGTTCGAACTGCCGCCCTGGGAGGCGTACTTGCCATAGACGCCGACGGCCTTGTTGCGCTCCGTGGGGTGCCGGCCGGTCAGCACGCTGTACCAGGGGCCCGCCCCGCGCAGCGTCACCTTGTCGACGATGATGTGGTCCTGGACCTTGAACGTGCCCTGCGGGATGTACACCTCCCGGCCCTGGGTGCGGCCGGCATCCACCGCCGCCTGGATCTTCGCCGTGGAGTCCGCCGCGCCCGTCGGGTCGGCGCCGAAGTCGCTCACCACGTCCAGCGCCCCGGAGGGCTTGCCGATGGGCGCGGCGACCTGCTCGAAGTCGGCCAGGTCGATGGTGAAGGTGGGGGACTGGGCGGTGGAGGAGACCTGGAGGCGGACCTTGGTGCCGGTCGGCAGGGTGGAGCCGAACATGGTCCGGGTCTCGTCGTAGAAGTGGTGCGGGTTGGTGTCGCCGGGGTTGTTGTTGAACGGATAACCCCCGTAGTACCAGCCGTACTTCGAGGTCACGGGCACGCTCTTGAGCTGCGCCCCGTTGACCCGCACGTCGATCGAGGCGTCCCGGCCCGTCCCGGTGGCGTTGTCCGGCAGCGAGTAGCGGAAGGTCATCGCGTTGGCCGGTGCGGTGAGCGTGAACTCCACGTACTCGCCGACCGCGTCGAGCGTGACGGCCTGGCGGCCCGAGGCCTCCGAGGGCAGCGAGCCGTAGAGCCGGTTCGGGCCGATGAGCGTGCCGTTGGTCGCGGCGTACTCGGCCTCCTGCTCCTTGAACGGGACGGTCGCCCCGCGTCCGGGGACGTTCAGCGGGGAGGGTGCGGGGACGGCGGCGGCAGCGGCGGGCGGTGCGCCGGCCACGACCAGTGAGGTGGCGGCGGCGAGCGCGGTGAGGGCCAGCGCCAGGGAGGCGGACAGGGAGCGCCGCAGGATGCGGCCGGGGCGTGGGGGTGGTGGGGGAGGGGTCACGGGAGGTCCGTCCTTGCGGCTCGGGGGCTCTGCGGACGCCCTGAGGCTAGGAGAGACCCCGCAAGGAAGTCTATGCCGATGCGCAAAATATTGCCCTGGGCGCTCAAATTAGCGACTCCGGGTGGGATGTGACGGCCTTTCACGCCGGACGGGCCCTCAACAGGCCTCCGGGGCGGCCGACTTGATCAGACCTCCCGGCCGTCCATCCCGATGTACCGGAAACGCCCCCGCTCCACGCGGTAGATGAAGACCCCGGTGCCCGTGTACATCCCGTTGGCGGGCTCGAACGCATAGCTCTTGGACACGCCCTTGTACCGCGTCGACCGCAGCACGGGCAGCATGTCCTGCCGCGTCACGCTCTCCCGGCCCAGCCCCTCCGCGCAGGCCGCGATCAGCCCGACCGCGTCGTACGCCTCGGCGGCCAGCAGCGGAGGCGCGCTGTCGAAGCGCTTGCGGTACGCGGCGGCGAAGGGGTGCACGGAGGGTACGGAGGCGGGGTCGGCGGCCGTCGACACGACCAGCCACCCCGCCGCGTCCTCGCCCGCCTCCGCCAGGAACCGGGGATCGTGCACGGCCTGGGTGCCGATCTTCGGCCCGAGGAACCCCGCCTTCGTCAGCGCCCGCGCGAACCGCCCCGCGTCCCGCCACCCGCCGCCGTACACCACCGCCCCCGGCTTCCTCGCGACGATCCGCTCCGCCTCCGCGTCCAGGTCACGGGTGCCCTCCCGCACCGTCTCCGCGAGGACCGTCCGGCCGTTGCCCCGCAGCCCCGCGTCCAGGAACCGCGTGGTCTGGCGGCCGTACTCGGTCCCGTCGTCCACCAGCGCCACGGTGTCGATCTCGTACGCGCCCAAGAACTGCGCCACCGGCAGCATCTGCATGTCGTTGCGCGGCCGGGCGCAGAGGAAGATCCGGTTCAGGTTCCTGGTGTCCCCGTCCACCACGCTGAGCAGCGGCAGCGCCGCCTCGTCGTACGCCACCAGCGCCTCGCGCGCCGCGTCCGCGCCGGTCGCCCCGATCGCCGCCACCAGCAGCGGGTCCTCGGCGAACCGCCGCACCGCCGCCGTCGCCCGCGCCTCCACTCCGCCGTCGTCGGCCGGGACCAGGCGCAGCGTGAACGGCGCGTCCTTGCTGGCGTTGTGCTCCTCGACCGCCAGGAGCGCCGCCCGCTCCTGGCCCTTGCCGATCGCCGCCGACGGGCCGCTGAGGTCGGCCTGCAACCCGATGTGCAGCTCCGGCCGGGCGGCCGCCGCCTTGTCGCCGTCCCCCTTGCCGTTCCCGTCCGGGTCCTTCTCGTCCCCGAACGCCGTGGCCAGCCAGGCGGTGGTCCCGCCCGCCGCCGCGAGGACCGCGCCGCCCGTGACGTACGCGAGGAAGCGCCGGCGGCCGGGGGAGGCCGGGACGGCGGTGGTATCCCGGCTCCCGGCGCCGGTCGCGCCGGTCGCGCCCGTCTCCACCGTGGAACCGGCGTCCAGGCTCGTCGCCTCGATGTCGGGCAGGGCGAGCATCCGCGCCGAGCGCTCGGCGATCAGGTGGGTCACCGGACCGGGCAGCCAGCTGCCGCCCGAGGTGTCCTCGGCGAACGCCCGCCGGATGTCCCCGGCGGTCGGCCGCCCCTCCGGCTCCTTCGACAGGCACCCCTCCACCACGGGCCGCAGCCCCGGCGGCAGCGCACCCAGGTCCGCCGGGTCGTGCACCGTACGGAAGAGCATCGCCTCGACCGGGCCGCTGCCGAACGGCCGCCCGCCGGTCGCCGCGTACACCAGGACACAGCCCAGCGAGAAGATGTCGCTCGGCGGGCCGATCCGCCGCCCCTGCGCCTGCTCCGGCGAGAGGAAGCCGGGCGATCCGACGATCGCGTCCGTCGCCGTCAGGACCGTGTCGTCCAGCGCCCGCGCGATCCCGAAGTCGATCAGCCGGGGCCCGTCCAGACCCAGCAGCACGTTCCCGGGCTTCACGTCCCGGTGGACGAGCCCCGCCCCGTGGACGGCCTCCAGCGCCTCCGCCAGCATGGAACCGAGCGCCCGCACACTGCGCTCGGGCAGCGGCGCCCCGCCCCCCACCGCCTCGCTCAGCGGCGGCCCCGGCACGAACTCGGTGGCCAGCCACGGCGCCGCCGCCTCGGTGTCGGCGTCGACCACCGGCACCGCCCACCGGTTGCGCACCTGCCGGGCGATCGCCACCTCACGCCGGAACCGGGTGCGGAACCCGGTGTCGTCCGCGTACTCGGCCCGGATCAGCTTGATGGCCACCAGCGCGCCGCCGGGCGACCGGCCCAGCAGCACCACGCCCATGCCCCCGGCGCCGAGCCGGCCGAGGATGCGGTACCCGGCGATCCGTGCCGGGTCCGTGGAACGGAGCGGTTCCATCAGCGCTCAGGGCCTTTCGTTCAGGACCGGTCTCGCGGTCACTTCAGTTCCAGCTCGACGCGGTAGAGCACCTTGGCGCCGCCCTCGGCGGCGATCCGCAGCAGGTCGGAGTTCTGGTAGCCCTTCGCGCCCTTGACCGAGACGGCCGTCGTGACCGGACCGATCCGGGACTTGGACCAGACGTAGTCCTGGGTCCCGCCCGAACCGGGCCCGGTGTACTTGCCCGCCTCGAACAGCGAGGCGTCCGCGTTGCGCACGTCCTTCTGGTCGAACTGCAACGACATCAGCCCGCTCAGCCGCTGTCCGCCGCCCAACTCCTGCGCCGGGCACCGGAAGCTCTCCTGGACCGTGTCCTTGATCTCCCGGTCGGCACCTTCGACGGTCTTGTGCACCGTCACGGTCACCGACCCCTTCACCCGCCCCTTGCCGTCCTGGGCCGGGACGTCGAGCCGCCGGGTGAACGAGTCGAGCACTCCGTCGGGCAGCGCGCTCCGGCTCCAGACACAGGAATCGGCCAGCACGGTCCACGTCCCGGCGGTCTCGTACGGCGTCCCGCGCACCATCCCCGCCGTCCAGTCGTTCTCCCCGAGCGCTGCGTTACGGGTCAGCCTGCGGGCCTCCGCCGCCGTCCTCGGCACCCGTGCCGGGTCCGGAGTGAACTCGTACGCGCTCGGCAGCGCACCCGGCTCCTTGGTCTCCCCGGGCTTCTTCGGATCGGGCGTTCCTGACGGATCCACCGACTCCCCGGCCTGCCGCACGGAGTTCGACGGCTTCGGATCCTCCCCGGTCTTCGCCCCCGAACTCCCGCAGCCCGCCAGCAGGACCCCCGCCGCCGCGACCGCCACCACACGTGCCGCGTTGCGTCTGTGCTTCGTCATCATCGGACCCCCGTCGTCCCCCCTGCCCCGCGCCCCGCCCGAGACGTCGGGGCGTCGGGTGCGAGGCGATTCTAGAAGCCCGGCGCGCCGGGTTGACGGGAACCCGGTACTCATCCCCCTGCCGGAACTTCTCAGCCACCGGGAGGGGTTGGCCTCTGGTGCGGGGGAGTAGGGCGTGGTATGCGCCGCCGCCCCCACACCCCGGTGGCTGAAATCAGGCCATGGCGGGCGGGCGGAACTCCCGTACGGCAGGGGCGGCAGCGGGCGCTCGGGCGCCGCGTAACCACCCTGTACGGGTTCCGTGTTCGGCGGAAAATTGGTCTGGACCACCTGAGGGGTCGGTGGTTAGCTCGACTCCGGACCCGGGGCCGCCGGGCTGCGGGCCGTTCCGTTCCGGTCCGTGTTTCCGTCGCTTGCCCGCGTCCTGCTGAGGGGATCCATCCCGTGATCGACATCGTGGCCGTGCTCAGGGCCGAGGACGCCGTACTGGACTTCCTCTCCGTGCTCACCGCCCCCGAGCCCCGCCACCGCCAGGACGGGGGCCATGAGGTCCATGAGGTCCATGTCCTGCTCGGCGACACCGCGGAGCACCTGGTCCTCCCGGCGGGCCTGCCTCCCACCGAACGCCTCGCCGCCGTCGCCCGGCACATCCGGCCCGTCGACGAGAGCGCCGCCTCGCCGGGAACGGAGGCGCTGGCCGGCCTGATCGAGGCCGCGGCCCGGGGCGCGGAGGCCCGGCTCTGGACCCACTCGCCCGCCGACACCCGCCGCAGCAGAGGCCGCCTCGGCCGGGACGCCGCCGCTGCCGTCGCCCCGGGCGGGCCGCCCGTCCTGCACGCCGTCGGCCACTCCCCGTATCTCCAGTTCATCAGCGACCTCGACCGGTCGCTGGACCGCGCCGGGGTCGAGGCCAAGCTCGCCTTCGTCAACCGGCACTGCGGCCACCTGCTGCGCACCGACTCCGCCGAGTACGTGATCCAGACCGGCCGGGTCCATGCCACCGAGCGGTTCTTCGAGGCCGGTCCCGCGGAGGAGCGCGAGCGGCTGTTCGCCCTCCTGGCCAGCCTCGACGAGGACGCGGCCACCGTGCCCGACCCGTGGGAGTTCGCCACCTCCGCGTACGAGGCGGAGCGGCTGGACCGCACCGTCGCCTGGATCGCCGAGCACTGTCCGCCCGGCAGCGGTCCCCTCATCGAGGTCGGCGCCTGCGAAGGGGCGCTCACCACCCGGCTCGCGGAGAAGGGCTTCACCGTCCACGCGACCGAACCCAACCCCGCCTTCCGCCGGCGGCTGACCGACGCCGTCGGTGACACCGCCCGGGTCCACCCCGCCTCCCTGGAGGAGCTGGCCGCCCGGCCGGAGCTCCCCGGGGCGGCCTACCTCCTGATCGAGATGCTCTACTACGGCCAGGATCTCGCCCTGCTCGACCGGCTCCCGGCCGACCTGGTCTTCGTCGCCCTGGAACCCGAGACGCTCGCCACCCGGCTGACCCCCTGGCTGGAGAGCGCCCCGCACTGGGAGAAGGCCGGCGAGACCCCGCTGGTAGCCCCGGCGCTGGAGACGGTCTGCGGCGGCCGCGCCTACCTCAGCAAACGCGGCAGCATCGGCGTCCTGCTGCGCCGCACCGGCCCCTGACGGAGTCGGCCATGTACGACGTCTGCGTCGGGCTCGGCTACCACTGCGAGTCCACCTACCAGCTCCGCCGCATCACCGGCCAGGACCGGGCCCACTTCTTCGACTGGCTCGACCTCGACCTCGTCGCCGTACGGGAGATCATCGCGGCCGACTTCGCCAACGTGCTGCGCCCCGGACTGAGCGAACCCTTCAGCAACGGCCTGTGCGTACGGGACCGGGGCTCGAACATTCGCTTCTTCCACGACTTCAACGCTCCGAAGGGCACTCCGCTGACCCCTGACATCGTTGCCGAGCAGTATCCGGGGGTCCGGGAGAAGTTCGCGTACCTCGCCGACCGCTGGCGGGCCCTGACGGCCTCCCGCTCCCGCGTCCTGTACGTCCACCACGACGCGTTCGACGAGAGCGGCCCCGGCGACCTGGCGGCCCTGCACGGCCTCCTGCGCTCCCGCTACCCGGACCACGCCTTTGATCTCCTCTGGCTGCGCCGAACGCCCCCGGAGGACGCCGCCGCCCTCCCGCCCGGGGTCACCTGGTCCACCGTCGCCGCCCAGCCCGGCCGCTGGGAGGGCAGCGACGCGGCCTGGGACGCCGCCCTGGCCGCCCTGGACATCCCCAGGGCCCCCGCAGCATCCTGACCCGCTTCTTTCCGGAGGAACCGTGCCCGTACCGCCCCCCTGGCGCACCCTCGTCGTCTCCCCGCACTTCGACGACGCCGCGCTCTCCCTCGCCGGGCTCCTGCCCACCCTGCCCGGCCCCCTCGCCGTCGTCACCGTCCACGGCGGGCCCCCGCCGCCCGGGTCCCCCGTCTCCTGGTGGGACAGCGTCTGCGGCTTCACCACCGCCGCCGAGGCCCACCGGGTCCGCAGCGCCGAGGACGCCCGCGCCTGCGAGCTGCTCGGCGCCGAGCAGGTCCTCATCGACCACCCCGACGGCCCGTACGTCACCGAGGGCGAGGGCCCGGACGCTCTGGACGCCCTCCTGAGCGGCCTCGCGCCCACCACCCAGGTCCTCGTCCCGCTCGGCACCAACCAGCCCGACCACGAGGCCGTACGGATCCGCGCCGAACGCGCCCTCGCCGCGGCCTGCGCCCCCGCCCCCTGGGTCTACGCCGACCTGCCCTACACCGGGCACCTGCCCGAGTGGGGCACGCCCGAGGCGTCCGGGGCGCTGGCCGCCAGCCAGAAGTGGGGGACCGCCTACCAGGAGCTCACCCGCCGCCACCGGGTCACCGTCGAGCGCGAGCTGGTGCTCTCCGACGAGCAGTGGGCGGCCAAGCGCGCGGCGGTCCTCAGCCACGCCTCCCAGCTCGCCGCCCTCGCCCCCGACCACGGCACCTTCCTCGCCCGCACCGGCCCCCTGCGCGCCGAGCTGATCTGGAGCCTGGAGCCGAAGGGCTGAGCGTCCGGGAACGCACGAAGGCCCGGATGCCGGGGAGCATCCGGGCCTTCGCCCTGTACTGCATGCGTACCGCAGTGCCCGTACCGCTACGGCAGCTGCGCCGCCCGTGCCTCGCGCCGGTTGTCACGGAACGTGTTGACCCGTCGCGCCGTGGCGAAGAGCGGGATCACCGCACCGAGGACGACCTGGAGCGCACAGCCGGTCTGGAGCAGCAGCTGACCGCCCGGCGCGTCGAACGCCCACGCGGCGAGCAGCCCCATCGCGCCGACGATCCAGCTGAGCATCGCCACCGCGAGGATGCCCCGCGGCTTGGGGTACTCGACCCGGCTCACCATCAGCCACGCCACCCCGATGATCGCGAGCAGCGTCGGGACGAAGGGCAGCTCCAGGAGCACGATCGAGACGACCGTCAGCGCTCCGAAGGGGCTCGGCATGCCCTGGAACATGCCGTCCTTCAAGGTCACACAGGAGAATCTGGCCAGCCTGAGCACCACCGCCAGCAGCACGACGATCGCCGCCAGCGCCGACACCCGCTGATGGGCGTCGTCCGCGACCATCCCGTACACGAGCACGAAGTAGGCCGGGGCGAGCCCGAAGCTGATGAGGTCGGAGAGGTTGTCCAGCTCGGCCCCCATCGGCGAGGAGCGCAGCTTGCGTGCCACGAGCCCGTCGAAGAGGTCGAAGATCGCCGCCATCAGCATGAGGATCACGGCGGTGGCCGCCGAGTGGCGGGCCATGCCCGTCTCCTCGCTGCCCGTGAGGTGCGGGATGAGGATCCCGGTGGTGGTGAAGTACACCGCCATGAATCCGCACGTGGCGTTACCGAGAGTGAGCGTGTCCGCTATCGACAGCCGCATCGAGAGCGGCATGTCCTCCGCGTCCGTGTCGCTCGCCTCACCGGCCTCCGGAACCCAGTCGGCCTGGGTATCGGGATCAACTACGGTCAATTCGAGTCACCCCCGCGGTAGTGGCCTGGCCGACCTCGACCGCGACATCGATACCTTCCGGAAGGTAGATGTCGACGCGCGAACCGAAGCGGATCAGGCCGATGCGCTCGCCCTGCTCCACCTTCGTGCCCTGCGGGAGGTACGGCACGATCCGACGGGCGACCGCTCCCGCGATCTGCACCATCTCGATGTCGCCGAGCTCGGTGTCGAAGTGCCAGACAACGCGCTCGTTGTTCTCGCTCTCCTTGTTGAACGCCGGAACGAACCCGCCCGGGATGTGCTCGACCGACGTCACGGTGCCCGCCAGCGGCGCGCGGTTGACGTGGACGTTGAGCGGGCTCATGAAGATCGCGACCCGGGTGCGCCCGTCCTTCCACGGCATGATGCTCTGCACCACACCGTCGGCCGGCGAGATGATCCGGCCTTCGGCGATCTCGCGCTCGGGGTCACGGAAGAACCACAGCATGCCCGCCGCGAGCGCGGTGGTGGGCACGGCCGCTGCTGCCCAGCGCCCGGACTTGCGGGCGCGGACCAGGCTGAGGGCCGCGGTGGCGACGGTCGGGAGGAGCCACGGCGATGCTCCGCGGGCGATGCGGACCCCGCCGCGGTTTGCGGAGGTAGGGCTGTCGGGCATGAATGACCTTCGTAGCGGATGATGCCGCGCTGGCAACGGGGGACGGCGGCTTTCCGAAGATGCTATCGGTTGCCGGGCGCAACTGGGCAAGCCAGCAGCCGAGTCGGACTGTCGAACGCCGCCCGCCGAGGGTGACCCGGTGTGATGTTCTTCGCCACCAAATCACCCTGAATCGGACAATCAGCCCTGGAATCGGTACTCCTCCAGGAGTCGCCGGCCAATGATCATTTTCTGGATCTCGGCGGTACCTTCACCGATCAGCAGCATCGGCGCCTCGCGGTAGAGGCGCTCGATCTCGTACTCCTTGGAGAAGCCGTAACCGCCGTGGATACGGAAGGCGTCCTCGACGACTTCCTTGCAGTACTCGGAGGCGAGGTACTTCGCCATCCCTGCCTCCAGGTCGTTACGCTCCCCGGAGTCCTTTTTGCGTGCTGCATTCACCATCATCGCATGGGCGGCTTCGACCTTGGTGGCCATTTCGGCCAATTTGAACTGGATCGCCTGGTGCTGAGCGATCGGCTTGCCGAAGGTGTGGCGCTGCTGGGCGTACGAAACACCCAGCTCGAATGCACGCTGAGCGACGCCGCAACCACGCGCGGCGACATTCACCCGGCCGACCTCGACACCGTCCATCATTTGGTAAAACCCTCGACCGGTCGTGCCCCCGAGCACGCGATTGGCCGGAATGCGCAGGTCGTCCATGATGAGCTCGGTCGTGTCGACGCCCTTGTAGCCCATCTTGTCGATCTTCCCGGGGATGGTCAGACCGGGCCGGACCTCTCCGAAGCCGGGCTCCTTCTCGATGAGGAAGGTCGTCATCGACTTGTGGGGCGCGGTGCCCTCGGGGTGGCCTTCGTCACTTCGGCAGAGAACGGCCACCAGCGTGGAGGTTCCGCCGTTCGTCAGCCACATCTTCTGGCCGTTGAGGACGTACTCGTCGCCTTCCCTGACGCCCTTCGACGTGATCGCCGAGACGTCCGAGCCGAGCGCCGGCTCCGACATCGAGAAGGCGCCCCGCACCTCGCCCAGCGCCATCCTCGGCAGGAACGTGTCCTTCTGTTCCTGGGTGCCGTGCTGCTTGAGCATGTAGGCCACGATGAAATGCGTGTTGATGATGCCGGACACGCTCATCCAGCCGCGGGCGATCTCCTCCACGCACAGCGCGTAGGTGAGCAGCGACTCTCCCAGACCCCCGTACTCCTCGGGGATCATCAGCCCGAACAGGCCGAGTTCCTTGAGCCCCTCCACGATTTCCGTGGGGTACTCGTCGCGGTGCTCCAGCTGGGTCGCGACCGGAATGATCTCCTTGTCGACGAAATCCCGGACCGTGGAAAGGATTTCCCGCTGGATGTCGTTCAGACCGGCGGTCTGGGCGAGTCGCGTCATGGCTGCTTCTCCTGTGGCTTCACGCGGATGGCCTTAAGGCTTCACACAGTTACTTGGCGGGCGTCGGGCGGCCGGGCTGCTCTCCGCCGCGCTCCTTGATGTACGTCTCGGTGGGGACCATCACCTTGCGCCGGAACACGCAGACCACGGTGCCGTCCTGCTTGTAGCCCTTGGTCTCCACGTACACGATCCCGCGGTCGTTCTTGGACTTCGACGGGGTCTTGTCCAGCACGGTCGTCTCGCCGTAGATCGTGTCGCCGTGGAAGGTCGGCGCGATGTGCTTGAGCGATTCGACCTCCAGGTTGGCGATGGCCTTTCCGGAGACGTCCGGCACCGACATGCCGAGCAGAAGCGAGTAGATGTAGTTCCCGACGACGACGTTCTTCCCGAAGTCGGTCGTCTTCTCCGCGTAGTTGCTGTCCATGTGGAGCGGGTGGTGATTCATGGTCAGCAGGCAGAAGAGGTGGTCGTCGTATTCCGTGACCGTCTTTCCGGGCCAGTGCTTGTAGACGGCACCGACCTCGAACTCCTCAAAAGTGCGTCCGAACTGCATGATCAGGCCTCCGGGGCTTCGAACTTGGAGGTGCGCTGCATTCCGGCGGCCCGGCCCTTGCCCGCGACGACCAGGGCCATCTTGCGGCTGGCCTCGTCGATCATCTCGTCGCCGAGCATCGCCGAGCCCTTCTTGCCGCCCTCCTCGGAGGTGCACCAGTCGTAGGCGTCGAGGATCAGCTCGGCGTGGTCGTAGTCCTCCTGCGAGGGCGAGAACACCTCGTTGGCCGCGTCGACCTGGCCCGGGTGCAGCACCCACTTGCCGTCGAACCCGAGGGCGGCGGCACGGCCGGCCACCTCGCGGTAGGCGTCCACGTCACGGATCTGGAGGAACGGGCCGTCGATCGCCTGGAGATCGTGCGTACGGGCCGCCATCAGGATGCGCATCAGGATGTAGTGGTACGCGTCCGCCGGGTAGCCGGGCGGCTGCTGGCCGACGACCAGGGTCTTCATGTTGATCGACGCCATGAAGTCGGCCGGGCCGAAGATCAGCGTCTCCAGACGGGGCGAGGCGGCGGCGATCTCGTCGATGTTCACCAGGCCCTTGGCGTTCTCGATCTGCGCCTCGATGCCGATCTTCCCGACCTCGAAGCCCATCGTCTTCTCGATCTGGGTCAGCAGCAGGTCCAGCGCCACGACCTGCTGGGCGTCCTGGACCTTCGGCAGCATGATGCAGTCGAGGTTGGGGCCGGCGCCCTCGACGACCGTGATGACGTCCCGGTACGTCCAGTGCGTCGTCCAGTCGTTGACCCGCACGACCCGGGTCTTGCCGCTCCAGTCACCGTTGTTCAGCGCGTCCACGATGTGGTGGCGGGCGCCCTCCTTGGCGAGCGGCGCGCAGGCGTCCTCCAGGTCCAGGAAGACCTGGTCCGCCGGGAGGCCCTGGGCCTTCTCCAGGAAGCGCGGGTTGGAACCCGGCACGGCCAGACACGAACGCCGGGGGCGCAGCCGGTTCACGGGGGTGGTGGGCGTGGTCATGCGGAGACCTCCAGAGGGTCGAGCTTGTTCGCTTTCCGGATCTCGTCGACGATACGGCCGATGATCTCCGTGATGCCGAAGTCCTTCGGGGTGAAGACGGCGGCCACACCGGCTTCGATGAGCGCCGCGGCGTCGGCCGGCGGGATGATGCCGCCCGCGATCACCGGGATGTCCGGCGCCCCGGCCTCGCGCAGCCGGTGCAGGACGTCGGGGACCAGCTCCGCGTGCGAGCCGGAGAGGATGGAGAGCCCCACGCAGTGCACGTCCTCGGCGAGCGCCGCGTCGGTGATCTGCTCGGGGGTCAGCCGGATCCCCTGGTAGACCACCTCGAACCCGGCGTCCCGGGCCCGTACGGCGATCTGCTCGGCCCCGTTGGAGTGCCCGTCCAGACCCGGCTTGCCGACCAGCAGGCGCAGCCGTCCCACGCCCAGGTCGGCGGCGGTACGGGTGACCTTCTCGCGGACCAGCGCGAGCGTGCTGCCCGGCTCGGCGGTGACCGCGACCGGGGCCGAGGAGACCCCGGTGGGCGCGCGGAACTCGCCGAAGACGTCCCGCAGCGCCCAGGACCACTCGCCGGTGGTGACGCCCGCGCGGGCGCACTCGACGGTGGCTTCCATCATGTTCTCGGTGCCCGCCGCGGCCTTCTTCAGCGCGGCCAGGGCCTCCGTCGCCCGGGCCTCGTCGCGGTTGTCCCGCCACTCGTGCAGGGCGGCGACGACCCGGGCCTCGTTCTCGGGGTCGACGGTCATGATCGCGCCGTCGAGGTCGGAGGTGAGCGGGTTGGGTTCGGTCGTCTCGTAGATGTTGACGCCGACGATCTTCTCCTCGCCGCCCTCGATCCGGGCCCGCCGCGCCGCGTGCGAGGAGACCAGCTCCGACTTGAGGTAACCGGACTCGACGGCCGCCATCGCGCCGCCCATCTGCTGGATCCGGTCGATCTCCGCCAGCGACTCCTCGACCAGGGACTCCACCTTGGCCTCGATGACGTGCGAACCGGCGAAGATGTCCTCGTACTCCAGCAGATCGCTCTCGTGCGCCAGCACCTGCTGGATACGGAGTGACCACTGCTGGTCCCAGGGCCGAGGCAGCCCCAGCGCCTCGTTCCAGGCCGGGAGCTGCACCGCGCGGGCGCGGGCGTCCTTGGAGAGGGTGACGGCCAGCATCTCCAGGACGATGCGCTGGACGTTGTTCTCCGGCTGGGCCTCGGTCAGGCCGAGGGAGTTGACCTGGACGCCGTAGCGGAAGCGGCGCTGCTTGGGGTCGGTGATGCCGTACCGCTCACGGGTGACGCGGTCCCAGATGCGGCCGAAGGCGCGCATCTTGCACATCTCCTCGATGAAGCGGACGCCCGCGTTCACGAAGAACGAGATCCGGGCGACCACATCACCGAACTTCTCCTCGGGCACCTGGCCCGAGTCGCGGACCGCGTCGAGCACCGCGATGGCGGTCGACATGGCGTACGCGATCTCCTGGACCGGGGTGGCCCCCGCCTCCTGGAGGTGGTAGCTGCAGATGTTGATCGGGTTCCACTTGGGGATGCGGTTGACCGTGTACGTGATCATGTCCGTGGTCAGCCGCAGCGAGGGCACCGGCGGGAAGACGTGCGTCCCGCGCGAGAGGTACTCCTTCACGATGTCGTTCTGCGTGGTCCCCTGGAGCTTGGTGGGGTCGGCCCCCTGCTCCTCCGCGACCACCTGGTAGAGCGCCAGCAGCCACATGGCGGTCGCGTTGATCGTCATCGAGGTGTTCATCTGCTCCAGGGGGATGTCCTGGAACAGCCGGCGCATGTCTCCGAGGTGCGAGACGGGAACACCGACGCGGCCCACCTCGCCGCGGGCGAGAATGTGGTCCGGGTCGTATCCGGTCTGCGTCGGCAGATCGAAGGCGACCGAGAGACCCGTCTGGCCCTTGGCGAGGTTGCGGCGGTACAGCTCGTTGGACGCCTCGGCGGTCGAGTGACCGGCGTACGTCCGCATGAGCCAGGGCCGGTCCTTCTGACGTTCGGTCATGGGAGAACCTCAGACGTTGCGGAAGCGGTTGATGGCGTCGATGTGCTGCTCGCGCATTTCCTGGTCGCGCACGCCCAGACCCTCGCGGGGTGCCAGGGCCAGGACGCCGACCTTGCCCTGGTGGGCGTTGCGGTGGACGTCGTGGGCGGCCTGGCCCGTCTCTTCCAGGGTGTACGTCTTGGAGAGCGTCGGGTGGATCTTGCCCTTGGCGATGAGGCGGTTGGCCTCCCAGGCCTCGCGGTAGTTGGCGAAGTGGGAGCCGATGATCCGCTTGAGGGACATCCACAGGTAGCGGTTGTCGTACTCGTGCATGTAGCCCGAGGTGGAGGCGCAGGTGGTGATGGTGCCGCCCTTGCGGGTGACGTAGACCGAGGCGCCGAAAGTCTCGCGGCCGGGGTGCTCGAAGACGATGTCGATGTCCTCGCCGCCGGTGTACTCGCGGATGCGCTTGCCGAAGCGCTTCCACTCCTTGGGGTCCTGGGTGCGCTCGTCCTTCCAGAACTTGTAGCCCTCGGCGTTGCGGTCGATGACCGCCTCGGCGCCCATCGACCGGCAGATGTCGGCCTTCTCGGGGCTGGAGACCACACAGATCGGGTTGGCGCCGCCGGCCAGCGCGAACTGGGTGGCGTAGGAGCCGAGGCCGCCGCTGGCGCCCCAGATCAGCACGTTGTCGCCCTGCTTCATGCCCGCGCCGTTGCGCGAGACGAGCTGGCGGTACGCGGTGGAGTTGACCAGGCCCGGAGCCGCCGCCTCCTCCCAGCTGAGGTGCTGGGGCTTGGGCATCAGCTGGTTGGACTTGACGAGCGCGATCTCCGCCAGGCCGCCGAAGTTGGTCTCGAAGCCCCAGATGCGCTGCTCGGGGTCGAGCATCGTGTCGTTGTGCCCGTCGGAGGACTCCAGCTCGACGGAGAGGCAGTGCGCGACGACCTCGTCACCCGGGTTCCAGGCGTTCACGCCGGGACCGGTGCGCAGGACGACGCCCGCCAGGTCCGAGCCGATGACGTGGTACGGCAGGTCGTGGCGCTTGGTGAGCTCGCTGAGCTTCCCGTACCGCTCCAGGAAGCTGAACGTCGACACCGGCTCGAAGATCGAGGTCCACACGGAGTTGTAGTTCACCGAACTGGCCATCACGGCGACGAGGGCCTCGCCGGGGCCGAGTTCGGGGACCGGGACCTCGTCCAGGTGGAGCGACTTGCGGGGGTCCTTGTCGCGGGATTCGAGCCCCGCGAACATCTCCGCCTCGTCCTTGTGCACGGTGATCGCGCGGTAGGACTCGGGGAGGGACAGGGCCGCGAAGTCCGCGGCCGTGCTGTCCTGCGACTGAATCGCGTCCAGGATTTCCTTCACGGTGTTGCCTCCGGTGATGCGGCGTCGAGGGAACGCTTGAGGGGCCCTGCTGGCAGGGGTGCGGTGCGGTGTGGAGGTGTTTGCCGTCGGTTCGGCGGGTGGAGCTTCGGCTTTGCTCGGGTGGAGCAGAAGGGTGCCTGTGACGCAGGCGTCCGGGCGCGCAGCACGGTGGTTGCGGGGACAGCCGGCGTACGTGAGATCCCAGCACGCCGGCCGCCCGGACACCTTCAACGTATGGCACTCCGTGACACCTGACAAGGCACCCAGTGCCAACAATTTCTCTCACTTGTCATCTCGTAGGCACGCATGAGCAACACGATGGGCGTTACGAGACGTTCTGTCCTGCTGGCGTGCGGTCAGCGAGCGGGTCGGTACACATACGGCGTCGTCGTCCCCAGCTCCGTGAAGCCGAGCCGGCGCAGGATCGGGGCGGACATGTCGGTCGCGTCGACCTGGAGGTGGCGGTAGCCGCGCTCGGCGGCGATCCGGGCCCGGTGGGCGACCAGGGCCCGGTAGATGCCCTTCCCGCGCCAGGCGGCCACCGTCCCGCCGCCCCAGAGCCCGGCGAAGCCCGTGCCCGGGTACAGCTCCATCCGCCCCGAGCAGACCGGCTCCCCCTCGGCGTCCACGGCCATCACCGCCACGAACTCCTCGGGGGCCTCCTCCAGCCGCTTCACCACCTGGTGGAGGAGACGGGCCCCGTCGGTCCCGAACGCCCGCTCATGGGCCCGGGCCATCAGCTCCGCCCCCGCCTCGTCGGTCACCGGCCGAAGGGCCACCCCCTCGGGCAACTCCACCGGCCCGGCCAGCAGTCCGGCCGGCGCCACCAGCAGCGTTTCCGGCTCCTCCGGCTCGAACCCGGCGGCCCGCAGCCGGTCGCCCAGGTCGGCGGGGCGGTCGTGCGCGTACAGCTTCCACTCGAAATCCGGCAGGCCGAGCGCCGTACAGTGCTCGATCTGCGCGGCGATGGCGGCATCGGCCCCGGCCGCGTCCAGCCCTGGGTCCGACCACACCACCCCGTTCCAGTCGTCAGGCCCGCCCACCTGGCGTACGACGGGGCCGGCGCGCTCGACGCGTACGCCGGGTCCGTCCGGGCGGGCGTGCTGCCGCATCTCACGGTCGAACAGGGCACGGGTCTCGATGACGTTCTCAGGTGATCGCATCCGCGCACCTCAGCACAGCGGTGATCGGCGGACCAGCGGTTTTCGGCCCTCACGCGCGTCGAAAGAGCGGCGCGGGGCAGATGTGCGGAACCAAGTGATCTTGAAGTGGTCCGGAAGGCAGGGGTGGGACAGCGATGGCGATACCGATCCGCAGAGGGAGCATCCACCGGCGCCGGGGCCCCTTCGACCTCCGCCGCACCACCTTCGGCTTCGCTCTCATCGCGCTGATCCTCGCGGGCGGCGGGATGGCCCTGCGGGCCGCCTGGCGGAGCGCCGGACGCCATCCGGTCGCCGCCGTGCTCGTGATCGCCCTGCTCCTCGTCGCGGCCCTTCTGGTGTTGCGCCGCCGCCGACGGGCCCGGCGGATCGCGGAGACCGTCACGGAGGCCGCCTACGGGATCGTCGACGCGGGCCTCGCGGAGCTGGACGCCGCCGAGGCCGCGCGCGCGGAGCAGCGCCCCGAGCCCCCGGAGGTGGTCGCCCATCCGGTCGACTACGCCCAGCTGGACCCGTACGCCTTCGAGGAGGCCGTGGCCGAACTCTGCCGGCGCGACGGCTGCGCGGACGCCGAGGTGGTGGGCGGCGCCGGAGACCTGGGCGCCGACGTCGTGGCCACCACCCCGGACGGCCGCCGCCTGGTCGTCCAGTGCAAGCGGTACGGGCCGGAGAACCGGGCCGGATCGCAGGACCTCCAGCGCTTCGGCGGCACCTGCTACGCCGTCCACGAGGCGGACATCGCGCTCGTGGTCTCCACCGGCGGCTTCACCGAACCCGCCTTGGACTACGCCGAGCAGTGCGCCATCCTCTGCTACGGCCCGGAGGAGCTGGCCGCCTGGAGCGAGGGCGGCGCGCCGCCGCCGTGGGTCGCGGCCGAGGAGTCGGCCGCCGGGGTCAGCGCTCCTTGAGCGCCTGCTGGATCGTCCGCATGACCTCGTCCAGCGGGGCGTCCGTACGCGCCACCGCGACGAGCACCTCGCCCTCCGTGGCCACCGTCGCCGCCGGGGTCTTGGCGGGCTCGGACTGCGCGGTCCGGCCCGCCCCGATGCCGGTGCCGAAGGTGTCGCGCACGATGGCGAAGGCCCGGTCGAGCTGGGCCTCCACATCGCCCTGGCCGTCCGCCCGGAGCCAGCGGCGCAGCACATGGTTGTGCGCGGTGACCACGGCGGACGCGGCCACCTCCGCCAGCAGCGGGTCGTCGTTGCCCACGTGGTGGTCGCGTTCGTCGAAGTGGCCCAGCAGATAACGGGTGAACAGCCGCTCGTAGCGGGCCACCGACGCGATCTCGGCCTCGCGGAGGGTCGGCACCTCGCGGGTGAGCTTGTAACGGGCCACGGAGACGGCGGGCTTGGCCGCGTACATCTTCATGACTTCCTTGATGCCGCGGCAGACCGTGTCGAGGGGGTGCTCGTGCGCGGGCGCGGCGTTCAGGACGGCCTCGGCCCTGACGAGGGTGTCGTCATGGTCGGGGAAGATGGCCTCTTCCTTGGAGCGGAAGTGCCGGAAGAAGGTCCGCCGGGCGACACCCGCGGCGCCCGCGATCTCGTCGACGGTCGTCGCCTCGTACCCCTTCGTGGCGAAGAGCTCCATCGCGGCTGCGGCCAGTTCGCGGCGCATCTTGAGCCGTTGGGCCGCGGCGCGCGTTCCCGCGGGGGTCTCCGGGGCGTCGGACGCGGCGGTGGCACGGGGTGACTTGGCGGGCTGGGACATGGCATGAACGTAACGCATCCGTGCAGGAGAGCGCGCCTTCGGGGGCGGGGAGCCGGAGGGTCCCAGCAGCCCGCCCCACCCGGCCCCCGGATCAGCGACGGGCATATTCGCGGAAGCCCCGGCCCGTCTTGCGGCCGAGGCAGCCCGCGGCCACCAGGTGCTCCAGCAGCGGCGCCGGAGCGAGCCCCGGGTCGCGGAACTCCTTGTGCAGCACCTTCTCGATGGCGAGCGAGACGTCCAGCCCGACCACGTCCAGCAGTTCGAACGGGCCCATCGGGTAGCCGCCGCCCAGCTTCATCGCCGCGTCGATGTCGTCGAGGGAGGCGTAGTGCTCCTCGACCATCTTGATCGCGTTGTTGAGGTAAGGGAAGAGCAGCGCGTTCACGATGAACCCGGCCCGGTCCCCGCAGTCCACCGGGTGCTTGCGGATCTTCGTGCAGACCGCGCGGACCGTGGCGTGCACATCGTCGGCGGTCAGGACCGTACGGACGACCTCGACCAGCTTCATCGCGGGCGCCGGGTTGAAGAAGTGCATCCCGATGACGTCCTCGGGCCGACCGGTGGCCCGCGCGATGGCGATGACCGGCAGCGAGGAGGTGGTGGTGGCGAGGACCGCGCCGGGGCGGCACACCTTGTCCAGGGTGGCGAAGAGCTGCTGCTTGATCTCCAGGTCCTCGGCGACCGCCTCCACGGCGAGGTCGACCTCCGCGAAGGCGTCCAGCGACCCGGCGGCCGTGATCCGCGCCAGCGTCTCGTCCCGCGCCTCGGCGGTGAGCCGCCCCTTGCTGACCGACCGCTCCAGCGACTTGGCGATCCGGGCCTTGGCGAGGTCGGCCTTCTCCTGGCCGCGTGCCGCCAGGACCACGGTGTACCCGGCCTTGGCGAAGACCTCGGCGATGCCGGAGGCCATGGTTCCGGAGCCCGCGACCCCGACGGAGGCGATGGAGCGCCCGTCACCGGCCGCCGCCTCCGGGGACGGGGTCAGGGCGTCGGGCACGACCTCCTGGCCGCCCGGTCCGTCGTACGTGTAGAAGCCGCGTCCGGCCTTGCGCCCGGTCAGGCCCGCGCTGCTGAGCTGCCCGAGGACGGGGGCCGGGGCGTGCAGCCGGTCGCGGGACTCGGCGTACATGGCCTCCAGGACCGTGCGGGCGGTGTCGATGCCGATCAGGTCCAGCAGGGCGAGAGGACCCATGGGCAGCCCGCAGCCCAGCTTCATCGCGGCGTCGATGTCCTCGCGGGACGCGTAGTTCGCCTCGTACATCGCGGCGGCCTGGTTGAGATAGCCGAAGAGCAGCCCGTCCGCGACGAACCCGGGCCGGTCGCCGACCGCGACGGGCTCCTTGCCCAGCTCCCGGGCCAGCTTGGTGACGGCCTCGACGGCCGGCGGCGCGGTCAGCACCGAGGAGACGACCTCGACCAGCTTCATCGCGGGCGCCGGGTTGAAGAAGTGCAGGCCGAGCACGCGCTCGGGGTGGAGCGACTCGGCGGCGAGACGGGTCACCGACAGGGCGTTCGTGCCGGTGGCGAGGATCGCGGTGGGGGAGACGACGCCGTCCAGCTCCCGGAACACCTGCTGCTTGATCTCGTATGTCTCCGGCACGACCTCGATGACCAGCTCCGCCTCGGTGGCGGCCTGGAGGGTGTCGTACGTACGGAACCGGGCGAGCGCGTCGGTCCGCTCCTGCTCGGTGATCCGCCCGCGCCCGACGGCCCGTGCGGTGGAGGCTTCGAGGGAGGTGACGGCCTGCCGGGCGGCCGCCTCGCTGATGTCGATACCGATGACCTCGCGGCCCGCGAGAGCCAGGACCTCGGCGATGCCGGTGCCCATGGTGCCGAGGCCGACGACGGCAATGGTGGAGAGCGGGGTGTCCATCACGGGACTCCAGGGTGAGTGACGACTGTGGGAGCAGGCGCGCGCGGCGATGAGGGAGCGGCGCGAGGGCATGCGCGGATGCGTGTCGTGAAGCGCGGTGGCGGGGCGCGGGAAGCGCGCCCGGCCAGGAAGGGTGACGGACTCTGTCCCGGAGTCGCGTCGCACTGGAACTGCCGAACCGACAAGCACTCCGGGTGGCTGCGTCACCAGGCCACCGGAGTCGCGGGGAGTGTGTTCCCGCTCAGATGAGATTAACCGGCCAGTAACGAGCGCGCCACCCCTGAGTCTTTGTGCGCTGGACCACATCGCCTTTCCCGGCCCGCCCCCCACGCAGCGTGTTCATCGATACGCTGAGCGTCATGGATGAGGAACTCCGTTCGCTCCTGGACCGGTTACGGGACGAGGCGGCCGGGTCCGCCGCGTACGACCTGCTGGCGGCGACCGACGACAACGAGATGCTCGCCCGCGTCCTGGTGGAGCCCGGGCGCCCCCTGTGGGCCCGGGAGATCGCCGCGTTCCGGCTCGGCTGCGCGGGCGACCGGCGGGCATTCGAGGCGCTGGTGCTCCTGCTCAACCACCGCGACCCCGAGCGCTGCGTCTCCGCCGCCCACGCCCTGGCCGAGCTGAACGACCCCCGCACGCCCCGGGCCGCCGCCGCGCTCGCCACCAACACCCTGCGCACCGCGTACGCCCTGCACCCGGTCCGCCTGCTCACCACCCTGCGGGCCCCGGAGGCCGTCCCCGCCCTGGTCGGCACCCTCCGCCGGCTGCTGGCCCCGGGGGAGCCGCACTGGCGGGTGGCGCTGGCCTGCGTCGAGGGGCTCGGCCGGCTCGGCGACGGCCGCGCTCGCCCGGTCCTCACGGCGGCGCTCCCGCATCCACGGCTGGGGGCGGCGGCGGAGGAGGCGCTCAGCCGGCTGCCGGGGGCCTGAGCGGGCGTACGTAGCGCACCTCGGTCACCAGGACCCCGCCCGCCCGGAACCGGTCCTCGGCCCCGTCCGGCCCGAACCCGGCCCGCTCGTAGAACCGGCGCGCCGCCGCGTTCTCCCGCAGCACCCACAGCGCCATCTGCGGGTGGCCCGCGGCGACGGCCCGGGCCGTCAGTTCGGCCAGCAGCGCGCGGCCGGTCCCGGTCCCGATGTGCTCGGGCAGCACGTAGATCGCGTACAGCTCGCGTCCGGGGAGCGGGCGGCCCTCGGCGCGGTGCGGGCCGGTGCAGGCCCAGCCGGTCACCGTGCCGTCCGGCCGCTGGGCCACCACGTTGACGGTCTCGCCGCGCTCCTCGAAGTACCTGCGCCGCAGCCCGGTCTCCTCGGCGATGTCCATCCCGTCCAGATACGGCTGCGGCAGCAGGCCGCGGTAGGCGTGCTGCCAGCCGCGCACCCGGATCGTGGCGACCGCCGCGCAGTCCTCGATCCGCATGTCACGGATCGTGGTGCCGGGCGGGGGCGGGGGGAGCGGGGGAGTGGTGGAGTGCCTCATGCCGGGCCATCCTCGCCCACCCCCTCGCCCGCCGCCCGTGGATTTCTTCTGTGGCGGCCCGCTCCTAGTGGCGCGGCCCCAGCAGCCCGTGCAGGCGGCTGCCCGCGCTGTTGTCCACCGACTGGGCCGCCGCCTTCGCCGCCGGCAGCGGCTTCGGGTCCGGGAGGGCCGCGCAGACCGCGTCCGCCTCGCCCTCGCCCCGGCCGCGCGGGACGGTCCCGTCGGTCAGATAGGCCGTCAGGTGCTTGTCCAGGCAGGCGTTGCCGCTGAGCGTGATGCCGTGGTTGCCGCCGCCCTCCTCCACCACGAAGCTGGACCCCTTCAGCTTGCGGTGCATGGAGACCGCGCCCGCGTACGGGGTCGCCGCGTCGCCCGTCGCCTGGAGGATCAAGGTCGCCGGGAGGCGGTCGTTGGTCACCTGGACCGGGGAGAGCGGCGCCACCGGCCAGTCGGCGCACGGGGCGTTGTACCAGGTGTTGTTCCAGGCCATGAAGGGCGCCTTGTCGTGGATCCGGCGCGTGTCGTTGCGCCAGGTGCTCCAGTGCCGGGGCCAGCCGGCGTCGCGGCACTGGACGGCGGTGTAGACGGAGTAGCTGTTGTCGCCGCCGGTGCCGGTCGCGCCGAAGTTCTCGTACGCCTCGACCAGCGCCTCGGTGTCCTGGTCGTTCACATACGCGGCGAACGCCTCGGCGAGGTAGGGCCAGTAGCCGTTGTAGTACCCGCCGGGCAGGAAGGTGTCCTCCAGTTCGCTCGCCCCGACCTTGCCGCCGACCGGATCCGCCGCGACGGCCGCGCGCATCCGGTACCAGGCGGCCTCGACCCCGGCCGGGTCGGTGCCGAGCCCGTACGTGGCATCGTGCTTCGCCACCCAGGCCGCGAACGCCTTGTGGCGGTCGTCGAAGGCGTAGTCCTGGTTGAGGTTGCCTTGGTACCAGACGTCGTCGGGCCCGACCACCGAGTCCAGGACCAGGCGCCGCACCCGCTCCGGGTGCAGCTTCGCGTAGACCGCGCCGAGGTAGGTGCCGTACGAGTAGCCGAAGTAGTTGATCTGCTGCGCACCCAGCGCCCGGCGGATCACATCGAGATCCTTCGCGGCGCTGACGGTGTCCATGTACGGCAGCACATCGCCGTGCTTCTCGCCGCAGGCGCGGGCGAAGGCGGCGGCCCGGTCGCGGTTGACCCGCTCGTCCCGCAAGGAGGCGGGCACCGAGTCCGGGCGCACCGGGTCGGAGTGGCCGGGCAGGCAGTTCAGCTTCGGGGTGCTCTTCCCGACGCCGCGCGGGTCGAAGCCGATCACGTCGTACTGGGACGCCACCTTCTTCGGCAGCGCCGAGGCCACGAACCCGGCCATCGACAGGCCGCTGCCGCCCGGCCCGCCCGGGTTGACCAGCAGCGGGCCCTGGAAGGTCTTCGCGGTGTGCGGGATGCGGGACAGGGCGAGGGTGACCCGGCGGCCCGAGGGGTCGGCGTGGTCCAGCGGGGCGTCGACCTTGGCGCACTGGAGCGTCGGATGGTTCTCCGTCGGACAGTCGGTCCACGCGAGCTTCGGAGCGGGCGGCGCGCTCGCTCCCGAGGCGGCGGCCGGGGCCGGAGCGGCGGCCAGCAGACCGGCGACCGTCGCACCGGCGGCGACCAGAATTCCTGCACGTTTCGTCATGGGGCCTCCCGAGGTGGAGGGGACGCGGCGGCGGTCGGCCGGTCCCCGCCGCATGGTCCCCGAGATCCACGGGCCGGGGGCCGATTCCGCGCGGAGTTGACCCGTACGGTCACGCGATCGGGTCTGCGGGAGGGGCGGGGGGCGTCTTCTACGGCGTCAGAGCAGGGTGAGGGGCGTGTTCCACGGCGTCAGAGCAGGGTGAGCTGCGTCGGTCCCGGTTCCGGCTCCTCCGGCGTCCGTACCGGGGTGATCCGGCGGGCTTCGCCCCGGTGGGCCGGGCCGATCCCGAACTCGTCCGCCAGCTCGTGCACCTGACGGGTGATCCGGCGCTGATACCAGGTGGGGGCGTACGCCCCGTCCGCGTACATCCGCTCGTACCTCGGCACCAGATGCGGATGGTGGAGCCCGAGCCACCGCAGGTACCACTCGCGCGCGCCGGGGCGCAGATGCAGGACCAGCGGGGTCACCGAGGTCGCCCCGGCCGCCGCGATGGCGGAGACGGTGGCGCGCAGCTGCTCCGGGCTGTCACCGAGGAACGGGATGACCGGGGCCATCAGGACCGAGCAGCCGATCCCGCTCTCGGTGAGGGCGTGGACGACGTCGAGGCGGCGGCCGGGGGAGGGGGTGCCGGGTTCGACCGTGCGCCAGAGCTCGCGGTCGGTGAAGCCGACCGAGACCGAGACGCCGACCTCGGTCACCTCGGCGGCCTGCCGCAGCAGCTCCAGGTCCCGCAGGACCAGCGTGCCCTTCGTCAGGATCGAGAAGGGGTTCGCGCGGTCGCGCAGGGCGGCGATGATGCCCGGCATGAGCCGGTACCGGCCCTCCGCCCGCTGGTAGCAGTCGACATTGGTGCCCATCGCGATGTGCTCGCCCTGCCAGTGCCGGGAGGCCAGTTCCCGCTGGAGCAGCTCGGCGGCGTTGATCTTGACGACGATCTGGGAGTCGAACCCGATGCCGGTGTCCAGGTCCAGATAGCTGTGCGTCTTGCGGGCGAAGCAGTACACGCAGGCGTGCGAGCAGCCCCGGTAGGGGTTCACCGTCCATTCGAACGGCATCCGTGAGGCCCCGGGCACCCGGTTCAGGATCGAACGGGCCCGGATCTCGTGGAACGTGATGCCCCGGAATTCGGGGGTGTCGAAGGTGCGCGTGGTCACCGCGTCCGCGGCGAAGAGCGCGCTGTTGCCGGTCATGGGGCTGTTTTCGACCAGATTGTCCCAGCGCATGGACGCCTCCTCGGTAGCACTGGCCACAGAATAGAACACTTGTTCCCTTGATCGTGCGGACCGGTCCGCCGGCCTCGATTTTGAACGGCGCACCCGAGGTGGTTGGCTCAGCTCACCCCCCGGAATTACGGACTGCTGGAGGAACAGCCATGGCGCAGGTCGAGGCCACCACGGAGCGGATCATCGCGGCGGACGCAGAGGCGGTGTTCGACGCGCTGGCCGACTACAAGGACGTCCGCGGCAAGGTGCTGACCGCGCACTTCAGTGAGTACGAGGTCCGGGAGGGCGGCGACGGCGAGGGCACCCTCGTCCACTGGAAGCTCCAGGCGACCAGCAAGCGCGTCCGCGACTGCCTGCTGGAGGTCACCGAGCCGACCGACGGCCAGCTCGTCGAGAAGGACCGCAACTCCTCCATGGTCACCACCTGGGTCGTCACTCCCGCCGGTGAGGGCAAGTCCAAGGCCGTCGTCACCACGGTCTGGGACGGCGCGGGCGGCATCGGCGGCTTTTTCGAGCGCACCTTCGCCCCCAAGGGCCTCGGCCGGATCTACGACGAGCTGCTCCAGAACCTCGCCACCGAGGTCGAGAAGTAGGTCCCGCGCGGACGCCGGGCCCTCGAACGGCCCGGCTCCCGCCGGTCGGCCGGCCTCACCGGAACGGGTGGTTTTCCGGGGCGGCCGGTTGTGCGCCGTAGCGGCTCCGACCGGGGCATAAGCCCTTCGTACGCGCCCTGCGCCCCCCTCATCCCGTTTGCCCCGCCTTGCCACGCGATGCGAGAAAGGGCGGCGCAGGTGCGACGAAGGGGAGCGTTACGTGGTGGGCGGTATCACGCTGGTGAAGGACGAGCCGGACGGTGCGGCAGCTCCCGTGGGGGAGCCGCCGCCACCACCGGCCGACGCCGTCCCGCACCCGGCGGCCGAGGAGATCAGCCCCCGCCAGGTGCGCATGGTCTTCCTCGGGCTCATGCTCACCCTGCTGCTCGCGGCGCTCGACCAGATGATCGTCGCCACAGCCCTGCCCAGAATCGTCGGTGAGCTGCACGGCCTGGAGAAGATGTCCTGGGCGGTCACCGCCTACCTCCTCGCCTCCACGATCGTCCTGCCGCTCTACGGAAAGCTCGGCGACCTCTTCGGCCGCAAGGGCGTCTTCCAGTTCGCGATCGTCGTCTTCGTCATCGGCTCCGCGCTGGCCGGCTGGTCGCGGACCATGGACGAGCTGATCGCCTTCCGCGCGCTCCAGGGCATCGGCGGCGGCGGTCTCATGATCGGCGTCCAGGCGATCATCGCGGACATCGTCCCGCCCCGGGAGCGCGGCCGCTACATGGGCCTCATCGGCGCGGTCTTCGGCCTCGCCTCGGTGGCCGGTCCGCTGCTCGGCGGCTTCTTCACCGACCACGCCTCCTGGCGCTGGTGCTTCTACATCAACGTGCCGTTCGGACTGGTCACGTTCGCCGTGATCGCGGTCGTGCTGAAGCTCCCCAAGCCCGCCGTACGCCCCCGACTCGACGTCCTGGGAGCCGTGTTGCTGGCCGCCGCCTCCACCTGCCTGGTCCTGGTGACCAGTTGGGGCGGAACGGAGTACGCCTGGGGCTCGCGCACCATCCTGGCCCTGTCGGCGGGGGCCGTCGTCACGACGCTGCTCTTCGTCGCCGTCGAGCACCGCGCGGCCGAACCCATCATCCCCTTGCGGCTGTTCCGCGACTCGATCTTCAACATCACGGGTCTCGTCGGCGCGGTCATCGGCATCGCACTCTTCGGCGCGGCCAGCTATCTGCCCACCTATCTCCAGATGGTGGACGGGGCCAGCGCCACCGAGTCCGGACTACTGATGCTCCCGATGATGCTCGGCATCGTCGGCGGCTCCATCGTCTCCGGCCAGCTCATCACCCGTACCGGCCGCTACCGCGTCTACCCCATCGTCGGCAGCGCCGTCTCCGTCGTCGGCATGTGGCTGCTCTCGGGTCTTGAGCGGGGCACCTCCCGGCTGGAGTACAGCCTCTGGCAGGCCGTCCTCGGCACCGGCATCGGCCTGGTCATGTCGGTCCTCGTGCTCGCCGTGCAGAACTCCGTACGCCCCGCCGACCTCGGCACCGCCACCAGCGCCAACAACTACTTCCGGCAGATCGGCGGCAGCGTCGGCGCCGCCATCTTCGGCACGCTGTTCGCCGGGCGGCTCTCCGACGCCCTCGACCTCCGGCTGCCCACGGGCGCCACGCTGCCCGCGCCCGAGTCGATCACCCCGCAGATCGTCCACGCGATGGAGCCCGCGCTGCGCGACGCCTACATCCAGGCGTACGTCGACGCGATGCCGCGCATCTTCCTCTACCTCGTGCCGGTGCTCGTCCTCGGCCTGATCCTCGCCTTCTTCCTCAAGGAGAAACCGCTGGTGTCCCACCACAGCCCCGAAGCGGCCACCGAGCCCTCACCGATCCCCGCCGCTCGCACCCAACCTTCCAGGCTCACCGGCGTGCCCGTGCGCGGCAGCGTCCAGCACCCGGACGGTACGAAGGTGGCGCGGGCCGCCCTCACGCTCATCGACGTCCAGGGGCGGCAGGTCGGGCGCGGGGCCAGCGGAGAGGACGGGGGTTACGCGCTGAGCGTCCCGGGCGCGGGAGGGTACGTCCTCATCGCCGCGGCGGGCGGCCACCAACCGCAGGCCGTCAGCGTCACCGTGGGCGACCGCCCCGTAGAGCTGGACGTGGTCCTCGGCGGCGCCGGACGGCTCGCCGGGTCCGTCCTGACCGCCGACGGGGTGCCCGTGCGGGACGCGGCCGTCACCCTCACCGACGTACGCGGCGAGGTCGTCGCCTCCACCCGCACCGGGCGCGAGGGCGGCTACGTCATCACCGAGCTGGTCGCCGGTGAGTACACCCTCGCCGCCAGCGCCCCCGCCTACCGCCCCGCCGCCCTCCCGGTCAGCGTCCAGGCGGCCCGCGAGACCCGGCAGGACATCGAGCTGGCGGGCGGGGCCGTGCTGCGCGGCGTCGTCCGGGCCACCGGCGGCCGGCCGGTCGAGGACGCCCGGGTCACCCTGCTGGACGCGGCGGGCAACGTGGTGGACACCCTCACCACCGGGCCCGACGGGTCGTTCCGGTTCGTGGACCTGTCGTCCGGGGAGTACACGGTGATCGCCGCCGGGTACCCGCCGGTCGCGACGGTGCTCCAGGTGGCGGGCGGCGGCCGCACGGAACGGGACCTCCAACTGGGCCACGAGGACTGAGGCGTACGGGGATGGGCTGAGCCCACGAGTTCTGTACGGGCTCCTGACCGGCTCAGCCCACCCCCGCCTCCCGTACCGCGTCCTCCCGCACCAGCCGCATCAGCGCCCGCGCCCCCGGGCTCAGGCTCCGCGCCGCCGGAAGCACCACCACGCTCTCGTACACCGCCTGCCGCCCACCCGCCGGCGCCACCTCCACCGCGGTCAGCCGGGCCGCCTCCGGCTTACGGGAGAAGTGGTGCGGCACCACCGCGATCCCCAGCCCCTCCTGCACCAGCTCCAGCAGGCTGTGCACGTCGTTCACCTCCAGGCCCACCGTCCGCCGGACCCCCGCCGCCGCGAACGCCTCGTCCGCCGCACGCCGCGGCCCCCAGTCCGGGTGGAAGTCGATGAACGACTCACCCGGCAGCTCCTCCCACTCCACCCGGGCCCGGCCCGCGAACCGGTGGCCCGCCGCGCACAGCACCACCATCTCCTCCCGGGCCAGCGGCATCAGCTCCCCGCGCCACTCCGCCGGGCTGACCGTGGCGGCGAACGCCAGGTCCAGGCGCCCCCCGGCCACCCCGTCCAGCAGACTGCTCGTCCCCTCCTGGCGCAGCCGCAGCTCCATCTGCGGGTGCTCCCGGTGGAACGCGGCCAGCAGCCGGGCCGGGCTCACCCCCGCCACGCACTGTTCGACGCCCAGGGTCAGAGTCCCGCGCAGCAAGCCCCGTACGGCATCGACCGCGTCCCGCGCCGCCCGCGCCCCCGCCAGCGTGCGCTCCGCCTCCACCAGCAGCGCCCGCCCCGCCTCGGTGAGCCGGACCGTCCGCGTGGTGCGGGAGAACAGCGGGGTGCGCAGCTCCTGCTCCAGGGCCCGTACGGAGGCGGAGAGCCCGGACTGGGAGACGGCGAGGCGCTCGGCGGCGCGGGTGAAGTGCTGCTCCTCGGCGACGGCTACGAAGTGCTCCAGCTGACGCAGTTCCATGATTGAGGACTCTAGGTGATAAATCCGAGCGGAATCTCCTGTTGGACTGCTGGATCGATCTGCGGAACCCTGAGGTCCGTCCCCCGGCCCTCTCCCCGCGGAGCCCTCGTATGTACCTGCCGTCCGCCGACCGCTACTCCGCCATGCCCTACCGGCGCACCGGCCGCAGCGGCCTGCTGCTGCCCGCGCTCTCCCTCGGGCTCTGGCACAACTTCGGCGGGGACCGTACCCCCGACGAGCAGGGCCGCATCCTGCGCCGCGCCTTCGACCTCGGCATCACCCACTTCGACCTGGCCAACAACTACGGCCCGCCGCCCGGCTCCGCCGAACTCACCCTGGGCCGCGCGCTCGCCGGTGACTTCGCGAAGCTGCGCGACGAGCTCGTCATCTCCACCAAGGCCGGCTACCACATGTGGGACGGCCCGTACGGGGAGTGGGGCTCGCGGAAGTACCTGCGCTCCTCGCTGGACCAGAGCCTCAAGCGCCTGGGCGTCGAGTACGTCGACATCTTCTACTCCCACCGCCCCGACCCCGACACCCCGCTGGAAGAGACGATGGGTGCGCTCGACACCGCCGTACGCCAGGGCAAGGCCCTCTACGTCGGCCTCTCCAACTACTCCGCCGAGGAGACCCGCCGGGCGGCCGCGATCCTCAAGGACCTCGGCACGCCCCTGCTCATCCACCAGCCCCGCTACTCGATGCTGGACCGCCGCCCCGAGGACGGGCTGCTCACCGCGCTGGACGAGCTGGGCGTAGGCTCCATCGCCTACTCCCCGCTGGAGCAGGGCATCCTCACCGACCGCTACCTGAACGGCATCCCGGCCGGTTCCCGGGCGGCGGGCGACAGCCCGTTCCTGACGTCCGACGCCCTGACGCCCCAGCTGGTGGAGCGGCTGCGGGCCCTGGACGCCGTGGCGAAGGAGCGCGGGCAGTCCCTCGCCCAGCTGGCCCTGGCATGGGTGCTGCGCGGCGGCCGCCTCACCTCGGCCGTGGTCGGCGCGAGCAGCGTCACCCAGCTGGAGAACAGCGTGGAGGCCGTGCGGAACCTGGAGTTCACCGAGGAGGAGCTGGCCCGGATCGAGGAGCTGCTGGCCGAGGCCGGGACGGGCTGACGTCCTCGGGCCGAGGCCACGGCACGCGCGCATCACGCGCGTCGCGTGCATGGCGACAGCCGCTTGCCCGCCGGGATCGCCGGCGGGCAAGCGGCTGCTCGGGTGGTGCCGTCGTGTGTCTAGCGCGTGGCGCTGGGCTCGGTGGTCACGGTGGTCCGGAAGACGACCTGGTCGGCCTGGAAAGCGCTGACCAGGACGCGGGAACGGCCCTGGGCGTCGGGCTCGACGGGCTCGGCCGTGAGGACGCAGGGCCGGTCGAACTCGACGTAGCGGTGGAAGGTGGTGTCGAAGGCCACCGGGATCGCGGCCTGCGGCTGGGCCTCGGCGCGTGCGATCTGGTCGGCCGCCTCCAGCAGCACCATGCCGGGGACGTGGTCGTGCGGGTGGTCGAACAGCACGGTGTGCGTGGTGTCGACCCGCAGCTGCCATTGATGGGCGGTGCTCGTCGGGGACAGCACCACATCCCGCACACTGCTGCGCCCCACATGGGCGGGCGGCACCGGCGGTGTGAGGGGGAGCGCCTGGGCGAAGGCCTGTCGGGCGTCCGCGTAGCGCCCTCGCAGACGGTTGTAGATGGCGGGCGGATGCGTGGTGTAGTGCAGCTCGGCCTCTCCCAGGGCGACGCCGTCGCGGGTGGCCTCGACCTGGGAGGCCAGATGGACGGAGCCGCCGGGGCGCCGCTTCACCTTCGTGTGGGTGATGGTGAGTTCCACGGACGGGGACGTCGGACCGGCCCAGAGGGCCTCGGGGTCGACGGTGGAGCGTATGTGCTCCCAGCCCAGCCGGTGGCTGAGCGGGATGTCGTGCACCGTGTGGGTCAGCACGGCCAGCGCCTGGCGCAGGCTCTCGATGACCAACAGGGGGCTGTAGCGCGTAGATACTGTGTAGAAACTGTGCTGCTGGGGCCACTGTACGGTGACCGTCTGAGTAGTGTCGGAGCTTCTCCGCCACGAGGTGACGAGAGCCTCCGTGGAGACCGTCTTGCGCGCCAACCCCTGGTCGAACCCCCCGGTCGGTGCGCCGGTCGTGCTGTGTCTCTCGGTGACTGTGCAGAGTGCCATGACGAGTTCTCTCCCCCGGAACTTCGTGGTGACTGCAGGAGGTGCGGCCGCATCACCTGAGAGCTATAAAGTAGAGAATACTTTTTTTCTTGTCGAGGCCGACTTTGAGGGAGCGGGCATAAGTGACGCGGACCGTGAAGCAGGACAGAGCGGTGCGTACCCGTGCAGCCCTCATTCGCGCGGGTGCGGAGGTTTTCGGAGAGTGCGGGTTCGCCGGAGCCAGCGTCACGAAGATCGCCGACCGGGCCGGACTGACCCTGGGCGCCGTGTACTTCCACTTCAAGTCCAAGGAGGAGCTGGCCCGGCTGATCGTCGCCGAGCAGCCGAAGCTCGTCGTTCCGCCGCAGCCCTCGCAGGGTTTGCAGCACGCCGTCGATGTGACCCTGACCTGGGCCTACCAGCTGCTGGACGACCCGGTGCTGATCGCCGGAGCGCGGCTGGTGATGGACCAGGACCAGTTCGTCCCGCCGGAGGAGAACTCCCACCAGCAGTGGACGCAGATACTGCTCAGGGACTTCCAGGTCGCCGAGCGCAGGCGTGAACTGCGGGCCGGAGCCGACATCCAGGCGATCGCCCGTCTCATCGTCAGTACCTGTACGGGCGCGCAGATGCACGCCCACATGGAGTCGGGACGCGCGGACCTTCCGCACCGCGTCGAGGAGATGTGGCAGGTTCTGCTCCCCGGCATCGCCGTGCCGAGCGCCGCGAAGAAGCTGGAGTTCGGCGAGGACCGGGGGAGAGGCCGCTGACGCCGTACGCCGGTACGGTCCGCAGCCGGTGGTGACCGGCCGGCCCGTCATACGGCACGGCTACGGTGTCCCACGTATGTCCTGATCAACTACGTGATCGGGGGGTTGATGGAGAACGAGGGGGCGTCAATGGGGGATACGCGGGACCTGCTCCACGGCAGGACTGTCATGGTCACGGGGGCTTCGAGCGGCATAGGTGCGGCAGCCGCCCGGCTTTTCGCCGCCGAGGGTGCGGCGGTGGTGCTGATGGCGCGCCGCAAGGACAAGCTGCTGGCACTCGCCGAGGAGATCGAGGCCGGTGGCGGCCGGGCGCTGGTGGCGGCCGGTGACGTCACGGCGGGCGGTGACGTCGAGCGGGCCGTCGCCGACGCGGTGGACGCCTTCGGCCGGCTCGACGGGGCCTTCAACAACGCCGGATGGGGCTCGATCGGCACCTCGCTGCACGAGACGGATGACGCGGTCTTCGACCGCGTCATGGAGACGAACGTCCGCGGTGTGTGGAACTGCCTCAAGCACCAGATACCGGTGATGCTGGGGCAGGAGGACGGCGGTGCGATCGTGAACACGTCGAGCATCGCTGGCCTGTTCGCCACCGGTGCGATCGCTCCCTACGTCGCGGCCAAGCACGCCGTCCTGGGCCTGACCCGGGCCGCGGCGGCGGAGTACGGGGAGCGCGGCATCAGGGTGAACGCCCTCATGGTGGGGAGCACGCGCACCGAGCTGATGGAGACGGCGATGCGGGAGGTGCCCCAGCTGGAGCAGGCGGCCGCGGCGCGCGCCATCCAGCACCGGCTGGCCGACCCCGCCGAAGTCGCCCAGGCGGCCGCCTTCCTCCTCAGTGCCCGCGCCTCCTTCATCACCGGCAGCGCCATGGCCGTCGACGGAGGCTGCAGCGCCATCTGAGCCTCACGGAAGACGTGTTGTGCCGCCGTCACGCGACGGCGGCACAACACGTGCCGGCGGCTTGCCGCGCTCAGCCGTGCCCGCCCGCGGACCGGCACGGCACACCGTCACCGGTCCCCGCGCCGTCCGGCGCGGCCGCGCCGGACAGGGACAACTCCCATACCCGCGAGAGCTGTCGGACCGGGCTGTGTCCGGCCTCGGGAGCGGCCGCGTGCCGCCGCATGTCCGCCTCCGTGCCCAGCACCAGCAGGGTGGCGAGGGTCGAGAACGCCGCGGGGTCGGAGCCCTCCGCGCCCGGCCCGTGCAGCCAGTCGCTGATCGTCGGAGCCCACGCGCTGTCCCAGTCCGCGGCGGCCCCCGGCCGCTCCTGCGTCAGACGTGCGGCAGCCCGTACCACCGCCTCGTCCTGCAACAGCCTGGCCAGCGCCAGAGTCAGCTGCACCACGGCTTGCGCGGGGGCGGCCTCGGTGGCGGACACCTCGTGCACCACCGCGGTGGTGGCGTAGTGCCCCCGGCTCCTGACGGTCGCCGCCAGCTCCTCCTTCGACGAGAAGTGGAACGTCAGCGCGCCCATGGAGATGCCGGCCGCCTTGCTGATCTGGGCGAGCGAGGACCCCGCGTACCCGTGACGGTCGAACTCCCCGGCCGCCGCCTCGATCAGAGCCTGGCGCGTCCGCGCGCTCCTTGCCTGTTTCACAGTTCCCCTTTGCGGCAGTTGAGCCTCACCAAAAAACAAAAAAACCACTATTATTAACTGTAGTGGGGGGCCAGGGGAGTGCACCAGCGCCGTGGGGAACGGCGTGCACTGCCGTACGCCCTGACAGTCATTCACAGGGGGCGTAATGGACATCAAGGTGCTGGGGATCCTGTCCGTGGAAGAGGGAGGCATACCGATCACACCGATGGAGGCGCAGGTCCGGCAGGTCCTCGCGCTGCTGGCGGCCCAGGTCGACCACACGGTCCCGACGGTCGTCCTCGTCGAGGAGCTCTGGCCCGTCGACCCGCCCCAGCACGCCACCGACATCGTGGAACGCCACATCCGCCGGCTGCGGGACCTCATCTCCGCCGCCCTCTCCCGCGCCGCGCTGGAGGCGCCCCACGGCTCCACCCACCGCGAACCGCGCAGCGCCGACACCGTGCTGGCCTCCCGGTCGGGCGGCTACCGCCTCGACAGCGGCGGCGGTACGAGCGACGCCTGGACGTTCGCCCGGGCGGCGGGCGCCGGCTACCGGGCCATGGAGACCGAGGACTTCGAGACCGCGGCCGGCCGGCTGCGCGACGCGCTGGGCCTGTGGACCGCCGAGCCGTACGCCGGTGTCCTGCACGGACCGCACCTGCGCGCCCACGCCGAGCAGCTCGAACAGTCCTGGCAGCGCGCCCTCGACCAGTGGATCGCCACCGAGATGCAGCTCGGCCGGCACCTCACCCTGCACGCCGACCTGTCACTGCTCCTGTCCCGGTTCCGCGCCCGTCAGCCGCTGTACGAAGGGCTCATGGCGGAACTGCGCCGCACGGGCGACCCCTTCCGCGTGCTCCAGGCCTACAAGCGGCTGCGCCGGGGCACGCCGCAGCCGCGTGTGCCCCGCCCGGCGGCGGCACCCGTCCGTATGCCGCAGTCGTTCGGGCTGAGCGCCAGCCCCGTCTGACGACTTCGGCCCGGCACATGTCAGGACGTCCGGACGCCTCGGCGTCCGGACGTCCTGTCGCTGGGGCATGCCCCTCACCCCCACCACACACCCACCGCGGCCGGGTACCGCCTCCAGCCACCTTTCGGCCTCCCGCCGTGGTGGCCCGGCCACCACCCGACGCCATCACCGCCGGTAACCGATTGACTGGCAGTTCATCGGCGAACTAGTTTCGGCCAGGTAAGGGGACTGGGGCCACCGGGGGGATCGGCACGTGACGACGAATACGCGGACCGGCGGAGCGGATCTGCTCACCGTCCTGGAACTCCTCGCCCAGGAGGCTCCCCCCAGCCGGTTCGAGGAGCTTCTGCAGAGCGCGCGCCGGGCCGGCCAAGCGCCGGACGACATCGCCCGCCTCGAACGCGCCGTCTCGCTGGCCCGCGGCGTCCACGCCTTACAGGGCCGGCGCCGCCAGCGCGAGGACGGCCTCGCCGACCTGGTCGACACCGCCCGGGATCTGACCTTCCCCTACGAACTCGACTCGCTGCTGCGGGTCATCACCCGGAGGGTCAAGCGGCTCCTCAACTTCGACATGACCTGCGTCGCGCTGACGGACGCGGACGGCACGCTGTACGCCCGTACGTCGGAAGGGTCGACCACCGCCCTCGCGAACGAGTTCCGCATCGGCCCCGGTCGCGGTCTCGGCCACCGGGCCCTGACCACCGGCGCCCCCGTGTGGACGGCCGACTATCCCGGCGGCGAAGGCATCGAGGCCTGCGAGGAGACCGATGTCGTGCGCGCCGAGGGGCTGCACGCCCTCATGGCCGTCCCGCTGCTGAACGGGAACAGCCCCGTCGGTGTGCTGTACGGCGCCACCCGCGCGGTACGCCACTTCAGCCCCGACGAGATCGGGCTGGTCTGCTCGCTGGCCATGCTCGCCGCCGTGGCCATCGAACGGGCCGAGCGGCTCGAACAGGCCCGGGGCGAGGTCGACGAACTCGAACTGGACGGTCTGCGCACCCGCACCAGCCTGGTCAGACTCCAGCAGCTCAACGAGGCCCACAGCCGCACCATGAGCCTGCTGCTCGCCGGAGCCGACCTCACCACCGTGGCCAAGGCGGCCGGGGACGCGCTGGACGGCACCCTCCAGCTGCGCGATCCCGCCGGCCGCCTCCTGGCCGGCGGCGGGGAGATACCGGACCTCGACGAGGAAGCCGTGGCCAGGACCGCTCTGGACGCCCATACCCGGCGCACCGCGGTGGCCGCCTCCGGCAACATCTGGGTCGCCCCGGTCATCGCCGGCGCGGAGGACCTGGGCTTCCTCATCCTGCGCCCCGCCACGGCACTGGTCGGGGAGGACGAACGCCTGCTGCACCTCACGGCGCAGGCCTTCGCGATCCAGCTCCTCCTCCAGCACAGCACGGCACTGGCCGAAGGGCCCGTACGCGACGAACTCTTCGACGACCTGCTCGCCACGTCCAGCCGCTCCGCGCACCGTCTGCGGCACCTGGCGAAGCGCGCCCACCGGATCGGCCTCGACCTCGACGCGCCCCATGTCCTGGTGGTCGGGCGCCCGGAGGGCGGGGAGCACGGCCGCGCCCTGGTCTGGGCTTCCTCCTACGTCCACCGGATGTCCGGTCTCAAGACCGCGCACGACGGCTGCATCCTGCTGCTCCTGCCCGGCGACGACGCCTCCGCCGCGGCCCGGGCGGTCGCCGACGAACTCTCCCCGCTGCTCGGCCACCCCGTGTCGGTCGGCGCCGCGGGCCCCGGCCGAGGTCCGGCGGAGATCCGCCGGATGCACCAGGAGGCCGTGCGCTGCCTGGACGTGCTGACCGCTCTGAACGGCGCGGGCAGTGTGGCCTCCGTGCGGGACCTGGGCTTCCTCGGCCTGCTCCTCTCCGACGACCACGACGTGGACAGCTTCATCGAGTCGGCCATCGGCCCGGTCCTCGGCCATGACCAGGACCGCCAGACGGACCTCATCGCCACCCTGGAGGCGTTCTTCGCGGCGGGCAGCAGCCCGACCAACGCGGCCGAGGCCCTGCATGTGCACCCCAACACCGTCTCGCGCCGGCTGGAGCGGATCTCCGAACTCCTCGGCCCCGAGTGGGCGCAGCCGGACCGCACCCTCGAAGTCCAGCTCGCCCTGCGGGTGCTGCGGGCCCGGAACGTACTCCAGCAGCAGCCGAACACCGAGGCCGGTCAGGCGGACGCGGGGCCGGCCGCGCGGTCCACCGGGTAGTCCCCGGCCGTCAGCGCCACCGCCGCATGGGCCGCGGAGGCGAGGGTGATGTGGCGGTGCCACCCCCGGAAGGACCTGCCGACGAAATCGCGCAGCCCCGCCGGAACACCGATCCGGGCGAAATCCTGATCGACCCGGCGGGTCAGCTTGGTGGTGCGCAGCAGTTGGGCGGTGGACAGGTGCGTCATGTCGGTGAGCCACAACTGGGCGGGCGGACGGGCCGGGTCCTGCCACTCCCCGACCAGCAGCATGGGCCGTGGACGGACACCCGCGCGGACGGGGAACGAGACCGGGACTGCCGTGGCGAGCGAGGTCCGCCCGGCCCACTGCCCGGCGGTGTCCAGCCAGCGGACCGGCCGGCGCATCCCCGTGACCATCTCGACGATCCGCTGGGCCGGCAGGGGACCGGCCCCGTAGCCGGGCAGCGCCCGGTTGGCCACGCTCACCCGGGCGGAGGCGCTCACGCGCGCCAGGACGGGCGCCCCCGCCGCGAAGAGACGGCCCATCGCCTCCTGCGGATTGCCGCGCCGCAGGTCGAGCAGGACGGGCCGGCGCGGGCCGGCCCCGTACCGCGCGCTGTCCAGCGCGACGGCGACGGCGCACTCCTCCGCACTCTCGGCCGGTGCGGCCTCCGGCACTTCCGCGCGGTCACGACGCGCGGGGTCGCTGGCCCACTGGTGCGGCAGCAGCAGCCGCCAGTCGACCGGGGCGCTGACCTCCTCGGAGGCGAACCACACGCCGAACGCCTGCTGTCCACGGAACATATGGCCCAGCTCCGGGGCGAACAGCCGGTCCACCCCCACCGAGTGCTCGCCCGCCTTCGGTATGTCCATCGAGCGCACCACCAGGGCCTGGGGGGAGGCGGTCCGCTCGAGGTAGGAGGCGAGTGCCCGCCGCATCGGCCGCCAGTCCCAGGTGGAACTGGAGATGAAGTGGTGCAGGCTCTGCTCCGCGGCCTGGCCACCCACCTGCGCGGCGATGTTGCGGATCGACTTACGGCCCTGCGCGGTGAGCAGCCCCCGTAGGTACTGCTCGGCTCTGAGCCGTTGGTCCTTGCGGTGGAAGGCCGAGAACAGCGACTCACACAGTTCCCGTACGACATCGTCGGACAGCGCGGCACCGGACGGCAGGTGGGCCCGCTCACCGAACGGGGCCGTGACAAAGGTGTCTCGTTCCTTGATGACAGACGTGTTCACAACGCTCCAGCCATGGTCGGGCAGCTATCTGGCTACCCGCACACCATCGCTGTCCGACCGGGCTCCGCAGGAGGTGCACAGGCCACCCGTCGGGACGTGTGGATGCGCCTGCGAGCACCGTCCCGGCCGCGTCGCGGTGCCGTCCGGCCGGCCGTCCGGGCGGCCCGTCCCACAGGTGGCCGGAGCACCTGGCGGCCGGGCCCGGACGGTGACGTGACCCCGGGTCCGGCCGGCCTCAGCGTGACCGGACGAATTCCTGCTCCCCGTGCAGCCAGGACACCTTGTCGTACAGCTCGTCCTGGGAGAGCGAGGAGAGCATGGTGTTGCGCGCGGCGGCGGCGTCGCCCGCCGGGTGGTAGAGCTGCGTGCCCATCTCCCGGGCGACCAGCTGGGCCCGGCCGGTCCGCTCGCGGCGTTCGGCGTTGAACTTCTCCAGGCGTTGCACGATGTCGTCACCGTCTCCGTCGCCGAGCAGATCGCCCAGCACCACGGCGTCCTCAAGGGCCTGGCACGCCCCCTGGGCCGCGTACTGGAGCATCGGGTGGGCGGCATCGCCCGTCAGCGCGACCCGGCCGTCGGTCCAGTCGTCGACCGGATCGCGGTCGCACAGCACCCACTCGCGCCAGCCCTCGCCGAGCTCCAGAAGGCGGCGGGCCGTGCTGCCGAGGCCGGGGAACCGGCCCAGCACATGGTCGCGTTCGGCGGGGCGGCCCGCCACGGCCTCGCGGGCACCGTCGTCCCGGGTGACGGCGAGGTTGAGGTACTTGCCGTCACCGATGATGTAGTGCACGAAGTGCCACTTGGGGCCGGCCCACAGGGTCACGGTGTTCCAGCGGAGCTCCTCGGGCACCCGCTCGATCGGGATGACCGAGCGGTAGATGGTGTGGCCCGAGACGCGCGGTTCGCCGTCGCCGAGCATCTGCGCGCGCACCGTGGAGCGGATGCCGTCGGCGCCGATCAGTGCCGCACCCGTGAAGGTCCGTCCGTCGGTGGTGTGCACGGTGACGGCCGAGGCGTCCTGCTCGTACCGGGCGACCGAGGCGCCGGCGACCAGCTCGACGTTCTCCAGCGCCTGGCAGCCGGCCAGCAGCGGCTGGTACAGATCGCCCCGGTGCACCACCGCGTACGGGTTGCCGAACCGCTCGCGGTAGGCGTCGGTGAGCGACATGGCGGCGATCTTCCGGTCCGTCGTGCCGTCCATGAACCGCAGCTCGTCGATGAAGACCGCACGGTCGCGTACGCCGTCGGCCACGCCCAGCCGGCCCAGGGCGTGGAAGGCGTTCGGGCCGAGCTGGATGCCCGCGCCGATCTCGGCGAAGGTGTCACTGCGCTCCAGCACCGTCACCCGGTGTCCTCGCCCGGCCAGTGACAGAGCCGTGGCGAGCCCTCCGATGCCGCCACCGGCGACCACTATCTGAGCCATGTCGCTCATCTGTCCTCTCTCTTCTCGTACGGGTGGTGACGCCCGCTCATCCGGCGGCCGGGCCCGCGGTCGCTGCCGGGCCGTGCTGCGGGAAGAGCCGGTGCAATTCCTGGTGGAAGCCGGGGAAGGTCTTGGCGACG
Organism: Streptomyces cyaneofuscatus; assembly: GCF_000718135.1. Classification (GTDB taxonomy): domain Bacteria; phylum Actinomycetota; class Actinomycetes; order Streptomycetales; family Streptomycetaceae; genus Streptomyces; species Streptomyces cyaneofuscatus. Next base: position 60,088 of record NZ_JOEM01000021.1, read on the forward strand.
CAGCCGGGGTCGTCGAGGGTGATGCCCTCGCTCCGCAGGCCCAGGACGGAGAACGCCATGGCGATGCGGTGGTCCCGGTGGCAGGCGATACGGGCGGGCGCCGGGGCTCCGGGGTGGACGGTGATCCAGTCGCGGCCCACCTCGGTGCGGATGCCGAGCGCCCGCAGGTTTCCCGCGACCGCGGCGATCCGGTCCGACTCCTTCAGCCGGGCGTGCCCGATGCCCCGGATACTGATGGGGCCGTCGGCGAGCGGTGCGATCGCCGCCAGGGTCATGAAGGTGTCCGAGATCTCGCCCATGTCCACGCCGAAGCCGCCGGACAGGCTGCCGGTGCCCGTGACCGTGGTCGCGTCCTCGGTGGTCTCCACCCGGGCCCCGAGCCGCCCCAGCACCCGTGCGAAGCGCAGATCGCCCTGGAGGCTGCCGCTGCCGAGGCCGGGAACGGTCACGCTCCGGCCGGTGACCGCCGCGGCCGCGAAGAAGTACGAGGCGGTGGAGGCGTCTGGCTCGATGCGCAGGTCCGCTCCCCGGTAGCCGCCCGGACGCACGGTGAAGACACCCGTGGCGTCCTCGGTGACGCGCGCCCCGAAATGCCGCATCAGAGCCAGCGTCATATCGATGTAGGGGCGGCTGACCAGATCCCGGACGGTGACCACCAAGGGCCCGCGCATCAGTGGCCCCGCCATCAGCAGGCCGGTGAGGAACTGGCTGCTCAGGGTCCCGTCGACATCGAGCACACCGCCGTCCAGGCCGCGCGAGCGGACCCGCAGGGGCAGTCGCCCGCCCGCTCCGGTCTCCACCTCCGCTCCCAGCCGGCGCAGGGCGTCGGCAAGGGGAGCGACGGGCCGTGCGGTGAGCTGGTCGCTCCCCTCGAAGAGGAACTCACCGTGCCCCGTCGCGGCGTACGGCGGCAGGAAACGTGCCGCCGTACCCGCGTCGGCACACCAGACCCGCTCCGAGCCGGCCGGGCCGCGCTCCGGACCCGTCACGGTCCAGGCCGCGTCGTCCGCCGACACGTCGACACGTACGCCGAGTCCGGCCAGCGCGAGGCGGAAGGCGACGGTGTCGTCGCTCACCAGCGGGGCGGTGAGCGTACTGGGCGTACCGGCCGCTGCCGCCAGCAGCAGAGCCCGGTTGGTGAGCGATTTGGAGCCCGGCACGCGGGCCTCGACCGGTTCGGTACGCGGTCGGCTGATGGCAGTGGTCATCTCTGTCCTCCGTCGGATACGACCGGTCCGGCCTCTCGGCGGGTCAGCCCGGGGCCTGGTCGAGGGCCAGGCCCCGTCCGGCCAGGGCGGCGAGCGTGAAGGCGCCCTCCGCGGTGGCCTCCACGTCGAAGGCGTGGCGCTCGGTGGGCGGATAGCCGATGAGCTCGGCGGCCCGGGACGGCAGCGGCCGGGACGCGGCCTCGGCCGACTCCCACAGCAGCACCGCACCCCAGCGCCCGGTGTCCGCGTCCGAGATCCAGAACTTCAGCCGCAGGCCGGGGATCTTCGAGAACCTCTCCACCGCCTCGTCCCGGAGGAAGTGGCGCAGCGACTCGATGGTCTGCCCGGACGCCGCCAGGTCCCACCACACGATCACCGCACGCATGACGCCGCCAGGGATTCGAGCAGGGTGCCGAAGATCCGCAGACCGTTCTGGGTCAGCACGGATTCGGCGTGGAACTGCATGGACGCGAAGCGTTCGGCGCGCAGGGCGTGCACCTCACCGGTCGCGCTGCTGCGGCTGACCTCGATGCGCCCGTGCACCGGATGCTCGAAGCTGTCCTGTTCGGCGCGGGCGGCGTAGGCGTTGTAGAAGCCCACCCGCTCACGCCGGCCGAACAGGTCGATCTCGTGCTGGGCCCCCTGGTTCGGGACCAGCCGCCGCACCAGCGGCAGACCGAGCAGGGTGCTCAGCACCTGGTGGCTCAGGCACACGGCGAGGAACGGCCGCCCCTCGTCCAGCACCTGGGCGACCGCCGCCCGCAGATGCGCGATCTTCGGATGGCTGGTCTCCCGCGGATCTCCCGGCCCCGGCCCCATGATGAGGAGGTCGTAGCCGTCGACGTCGTACGGCTCGTCGAAGCGGCGTACCGTCACCTCGCAGCCCAGCGAGCGGACCTGGTGGGCGATCATCGAGGTGAAGGTGTCCTCGGCGTCGATCACCAGCACGCTGCGCCCGGCCAGGGCGCTCGTCACCCGGTCCCGGTCCACGGCGTCCTTGAGCCAGAAGTCGGCGATGGTGCCGTTGCGCTCGCCGAGGGCTTCGAGCACGGCCGGGTGCGCCCCGAACCGGCTGGACTCCTGCTCACCCAGGGCGGCCAGCAGCCCGGCCGCCTTGGCGCGGGTCTCGTGCACTTCGGAGACCGGGTCGGAGTGGCGTACCAGCGTCGCGCCGACGCCGATCTTCATCTGCCCGGCACCGTCGATCTCGGCGGTCCGGATCAGGATCGAGGAGTCCAGGGTGCGCCCGCCCGAGGCATCGCGCCCGATCAGCGCCACGACCCCGCTGTAGTAGCCCCGGCCGGTGGGCTCGTAACGGCTGATCACCTTGGCCGCGCTCTCCAGCGGCGAGCCGGTCACGGTCGGCGCGAAGAGCGTTTCGCGCAGGATCTCGCGCACGTCCCTCTCCGTACGGCCCTCGATGAAGTACTCCGTGTGGGCCAGGTGTGCCATTTCCTTGAGGTACGGGCCCGCCACCCGGCCCCCCGCGGGGCAGAGCCGGCCCATCATCTTCAGTTCCTCGTCGACGACCATGTACAGCTCGTCGGCTTCCTTCTGGTCGTCCAGGAACTTCAGTACGCCGTCGAGCGTCGGCCCGTTCGCGGGATAGCGGTAGGTCCCGCTGATCGGATTCATCACCGCCGTACCGTCGTGGAGGCTGATGTGCCGCTCCGGGGTGGCGCCGATGAACGTCCGGTCGCCGGTATGGACGAGGAAGGTCCAGTACGCCCCGGCCTCCCGCTCCAGAAGCCGGCGGAAGAACGACAGCGCCGCGCGCGGACCGAAACCGGGCAGCTGCGCGGTGAAGGAGCGCTTGATGACGAAGTTGGCGCCCTCACCGGTGCCGATCTCGTCCGCGATCACCCGTCGCACGATGTCGGCATAGGCGTCGTCACCCACGTCGAAATGGCCGTCGGCAAGCTTGACCGGATCATTGGGCAGCAACGGCAGGGTCTCGCCGAGCGGCAGGACGGTCTGCTCACGCACCCTCATCGCCAGCAGGGGCGCGTCGTCGGTGTGCGCGGCGTAACCCCGCTCGGTGATCTGCTGGTACGGGATGAGGGCGAGCAACTCCTGACCAGGTGCCGAGTCCTCGTCCAGAGGCAGGTCGGCGAGGCGTGCGGCCCGTTCCACATCCCCCCGGAGCAGCTCCAGGACGTCGGGTCCGGCCGACTCGGGCCGGTGCAGAAGGGCGAACGCGCCCGCGGAGCCGTCGAGGATCCGCGACAGGACATCGGACACGGTGTCCGGACTGGCCATGGGGGTTCCTTTCACCGAGGCCGTACTCAACGTGCTGACTCGTTCGTATCGAGTTCGACCAGGACGGACTTGGTGGTGACGACCCGGGCGGCGCGCTGCGCCGCGTAGTCGAGGGCGAGGCGGTGGTAGTCCGCCGAGAAGTCGGCGACCGCGTCGGCCACCAGGAACGGCTGGATGTCGTTCGTGAACGCGTCGACCGCGGTCATCAGCACACCGACGTGGGCGTAGACGCCGGAGATGATGAGCTGGTCACGGCCGTGGGACCGCATGCGCTCCAGCAGATCGGACTTGAAGAAGGCGCTGTAGCGCCACTTGGTGAAGACCCAGTCGCCCTCGGCGGGCTCCAGGGGGGCCACGACCCGCTTGTGCTCGGGGGTGGGACGCATCCCGGGCCCCCAGAAGTCCTTCAGCAGGCCGCGCTCCTGCGGGGTCATCCCGCCGGGCTGCGCGGTGTAGGCGACCGGGACGCCCAGCGCGGCACACCGCTCGCGCAGCAGCACGGCGTTGTCCACCAGCGTGGCCCCCGGCGCGGCGGTGCGCGGGAACGGCCGGAGGAAGAACTCCTGCATGTCGTGCAGCAGCAGCACCGCCCGCCCGGGGTCCACCTGCCAGTCCACCGTGTTGACCGGCAGATCCGCGGCTTCGGGCATGGGGTAGGGGTCGACAGGGGGTATGCCGGGCATGGGGCTGGGGGTCCTTTCGTGGTCAGACACCGAGGGTGGCTCCGCCGTCCACGGTCATGTCGTGCATGGTGATGTGGCCCGCCTGGTCGGACAGGAGGAACAGCACGGCCTGCGCCACGTCCTCGGGACGGGCGACCTTGCCCAGCGGAATGCCGACCCGGTAGGCGTCGGGATTGCCCGCGACGGAGGCCTTGGCCGCGGTCTGCGCGGTGTGCATCCCGCGCAGCATGGGTGTGTCGGTCGATCCGGGAGCGACCAGGTTGCAGCGGATGTTGTACTGGGCGACCTCGAGACCGAGGCACTTGGTGAAGGCGGTCGCCGCCGCCTTGGACGCCGCGTAGGCGGCCATCTCCGTACGCGCGGTGCCCGCCGCGTTCGAGGCGACGGTCACGATGGCGCCGCGCCGGCGGGGAATCATGCGGTTGACGAGGGCGCGGGAGGTGAAGAAGACGCCGTTGGTGTTCACCGCCAGGGTGGCCGTCCAGTCCTGGTCGGTGAGGTCCCGTGCCGCGCCCAGGCGGAGCACGCCCGCGGCGTTGACGAGATAGTCCACCGGGCCCAGGTCGCGTTCGACCCGCTCCACCAGGGCCTCCACCTCGGCGCTGGAGGTGACATCGGCCGGGAAGCCCGTCACGTCCAGCCCGTCGGCCCGCAGCTTGTCCACGGACTCCGCCAGCCGTTCGGGGACCAGGTCCACGGCGGCGACCTTCACCCCGCGGTCCGCCAGCAGCCGGACGACCGCCTCGCCGATGCCGCCGGCCGCCCCGGTGACCAGGGCAACTCTGCCTTCCACGTGCGTACCTCCTACAAGTGATGGATGCGTGTCGCCGGACAGGTCCGGACTCAGCCCCGCCACGCCGAGACGACCTCGATGGCCTGCTGGGGATTGAGACGGGGATCGCAGAAGCTGAGGTACTTGTCGCCGACCCGGCGGAGCTCGGAGGCGTCCAGGACGCACTCGGTGACCTTCTCCGGGGTGGTCTCCAGGTGGAGACCGGCGGCGACACCGCCGTTCGCGCACACGGCGTTCTGGAAGTTCTCGACCTCCCGCACCACCGTCGACACCATGCGGGTCTTGAGACCGTCGGGGCTGGTGACGGTGTTGCCGTGCATCGGGTCCGACAGCCAGAGCACCGGGTGGCCGGCCTCGTGGACCGCACGGACCAGGGCGGGCAGCCTCTCGGCCACGTTGTCGGCGCCCATCCGCGCGATGAGCGTGAGCCGGCCGGGGTGCCGCCGGGCGTCGAGACGGTCGCACAGGGCGAGCAGCGTCTCCGGCGTCATGGACGGCCCGACCTTGACCGCGACGGGGTTGGAGACGGCGGCGAGCAGCGCGATGTGGGCGCCGTCCAGCTGCCGGGTGCGCTCGCCGACCCACGGCCAGTGGGTCGAGGTCAGCAGCAGGGAGCCGTCGGGTTCGCGGCGCAGCAGCGGCAGTTCGTAGTCGAGCAGCAGTGCCTCATGGCTGGTCCAGACGGGGACGTCGAGCACCGAGCGGCTCGCGGTGCCGCGCCAGCCGAGGTAGTGCATGATGTCGCTGGCGGCCCGGTAGCCGGTCAGCAGATGCCGAGGATCGGGGCGGCGCAGCTCCGCGTCGGGCTCCGGACGGTTGACCATGTGGCCGCGGTAGACCGGCAGTTCGACGCCGTCCACCAGCTCGGTCGGGGACGATCGGGGCTTGCCGAACTGGCCGGCCAGCCGCCCCACCCGTACGACCGAGTTCCCCGAGGCGAGCTTCATCGCCCCGGCCAGGAGGTCCAGCAGCGCGCTCTTGCGCGTGACGTCCTCGGGGGTGGCCTCGGCCGGGTCCTCGGCGCAGTCACCGGTCTGGATCACCTGGAGATGACCCGCGGCGGCCTCCGCGAGCAGGGAGCGCAGACGGCGTACCGCCTCGGCATCCACCAGGGCCGGCATCCGTTCGAGGTCTGCCTGTACGTCCCCGAGACGTGGATGGGCGCTCCAGTCGGGCTGCTGCAGCGCGGGTATGGATCGGATGGAGGACTGAATGTCAATCATCGGTTCCCTCAGCAGGGCGTGCCGGAACGGGGTCCGGCGGCGGGCGGGCGCGGTGAGGCGTGATGCGAGGCGATGAGCACGGTCGGTGCGTCTGGTGTGCAGGGCACGGAAAGGGGCGTACAGCAGGAGCCCGCGGGCCCTCCCGGTCGCCGCCGGCGGCGGGGACGATCAGGAAGGCCCGCCGGACGGGGCGGCCGGCCGGAGCGTTACAGCTCGACCGTCACGTCGTAGTCGCTGACCCAGGTGTTGAACTCGACCAGGCGCTCCAGGACGGCGCGGGCGCTCCAGGGGCCCCCGACGGCGTAGGCCCCCTCGGGGCGGTCGAGCAGCCTGCGGATGTCCGCCTCGCCGACCAGGCCGAGGACGGGGGCGCCCTCGGTGATGATGGCCTCGACGCGCTTGCGCAGCTCCAGCTCGTAGGTGAGGTCCTGGGTGGAGGGGTACGGGTTCTTCTTGCGGTCCAGGACCGAGTCGGGCAGGACGCCCCGCATGGCGGCCCGCAGCAGGCTCTTCTCGCGGCCGTCGAAGTTCTTCATCGCCCACGGGGTGTTGTAGACGTACTCCACCAGCCGGTGGTCGGTGAAGGGGACGCGCACCTCCAGGCTCGCGGCCATGCTGATGCGGTCCTTGCGGTCCAGCAGGAAGTTCTCCCAGCGGGTGAGGTTCAGGAAGGTCAGCTCACGCATCCGGGCCTCGTGCCCCGTCTCCCCGGCCAGCCGGGGAACCTGCTGGAGGGCCTCGGTGTAGCGCTGCTTGATGTACTCGGTCAGCCCGAGCCGGTCCCACAGGCCGATGTCGTGCAGCGCGCCGATGCCGCCGGCCTTCTCGAACGGGTGGTGCCAGGGGAAGCTGTCGAGCGAGACGGCCTCCTCGTCGTGGAACCAGGTGTACCCGCCGAAGAGTTCGTCGGCGGCCTCGCCGGACAGGGCGACCGTCATACGCTCCTTCAGCGCGCGGCACAGCAGCAGCAGCGAATACTCCATGTCACCGGTGGACACCGGGAGGTCCTGGGCGCGCAGCACCTGCTGACGTACCTCGTCGTTGAGGACGTCGTTGCTGTCGAGCTCGACGATGATGTGTTCGGCCCCGACGTGCTCGGCGACCTCGATGGCGTACGGGGTGTCCGGGTCGGCCCACTGGACGTTCGCCTCGAACCGCTCCTCGTGGCCGGTGAAGTTGACGGAGAAGGCCCGGATCGGCTCGGTGACGCCCTTCTCCGCCAGCGCCTTGGCGGCGATCGCCGTGATGGCGCTGGAGTCGAGGCCGCCGGAGAGCAGGGTGCCGACCGTGACGTCCGCGATCAGCTGGCGGTCCACGATGTCTTCGAGCAGCTCGCGGACCGTGTCGATGGTCGTGTCGAGGTCGTCGGTGTGCTCCCGGGCCGTCAGTTCCCAGTAACGGTGGGAGGAGGAGCCGTCCTTGGTGAACCGCATGACGGTGGCGGGCAGGACCTCGTACATGCCCTTGAGCACCCCGTGTCCGGGCGTCTTGACGATCGAGAAGATCTCCCGGAGGCCCTCGCCGTCGATGACCGCCTCGACGTCCTCGTGGGCGAGGATCGCCTTGAGCTCGGAGCCGAAGATCACCCCGTCCTCGGTGGGGTGGTAGTAGAGCGGCTTGACGCCCATCCGGTCGCGGACCAGCAGCAGTTCCTCGGAGCGCGGGTCCCAGATGGCGAAGGCGTAGATGCCGTTGAGCCGTTCGGCGAAGCCGGCACCCCACTGGAGGTAGGCGCGCAGGACGACCTCGGTATCGCTCGACGTGCGGAACTCGTGTCCCAGCCCGCGCAGTTCCTCCCGGAGTTCCTGGAAGTTGTACACCTCGCCGGTGTACGTGATGACGGGCAGGTCGTCGGAGCCCTCGGCGACGGCCATCGGCTGCCGGCCGCCCTCCAGATCGATGATCGAGAGGCGGCGGTGGCCGAGAACGGCGTGCTGCGAGCTCCACAGGCCGCCGGCGTCCGGGCCACGGCACACCATGGTTTCCGTCATGGTCGACGCGGTCCGGGTGTATTCCCGGAGGTCACGCCCGTAACTCACCCATCCGGCCAGGCCGCACATAAAGGGGTTTCCTCTCGCTGAGAACGCGTAATGTCGAGACGTCTGTGACTATCCGTCCCGGGGGACGGATGCGGCAATGCCGCTCAGGGGAATACGTCAGGTTCCGTTTATCGCGCCGTGGACGATGGGCAGCAGCGAGCTGGAGAACGTCTTCGAGATGTGCGGCAGGAACTCCGGATCCTTCTGCCCCTTGAGCTGGCCGTCGCCGGTCAAGGTCAACCGCAGCGTGAACGTCGGCCGGCCGTCGCCGTCCGTGCCGATCTCATTGACGATTTCCGCGACATCGGGATCGTTGTGCGTCTGGAACGTCATCCGTGTGGGCGGCTCGTAGACGACGCGCTCGCTGACCTTCCTGCCATCCGCGTAGGTGATTTCCCGGAGCAGGCCGTCCGCGTACTCCTCAAGGACTTCGCAGCCTGTGATGTACGGCACGTACTTCGCGGGGTCCTGCGCTTTATGGACCATGGCGTGCCACAGTTCCTCGTTGTTCACCTGTATTCCCGACGGGGTTTCCGGCAGGTACATCGGAACGGTCCAGCTGAGTGTGGTCATGGTGATTTCCTCAAGGTCGGAGAAAGGGGGAAGGCCCGGTGCTCGCGCGCAGCGCCGGCACCGGGCCTTCCCGGGATGCGAGGGTCGAGCGGCCGGCGCCGTCAGACGGGCAGTTCGATCGACTGCGAGTGCCGGAAGATGTTCTTCGGGTCGTACTTGGCCTTGATCTGCCGCAGACGCGGGTAGTTGGCCTTGTAGTAGAGCGTCGACCAGGCCACCCCGGACTGGTTCACCTGCGGGTTGCGGATGTCGGCGTCCGGGTAGTTGATGTAGCAGCCGTCGGTCTGCGCCCCCGGCACCGGGTAGCCGCCGGTCGAGGAGAAGACGGTGGTGTAGATGTCACGGCACCAGCCGATGTGCTTGGCGTCCTCCGCGGCGTCCGACCAGAACGTCTCGAAGAGCACCTTGAAGGCGGAGTCGCGCTGCGCCGAGGCGGTGGCGTCCGGCGCGACGGCGTTGATCTGCCCGCCGTAGGACAGCAGCACCATGAGCGCCTGGTCGTTGACGTAGTCCGTGCGCGTCAGGTGCGTCCACATGGAGCCGACCTGTGCGTCCGTGAAGTTCTTCTTCATGTACGCCGACTTGTACTCGCCGCGCAGGGTCGGGTTGGTCAGAGTCGGGTTGCTCGTGCCCAGCAGCCGGACCGCGGTGAACCACGGCAGCCGTACGGGGTGGAAGAGGTCCGGCATGGCGCTGTGCTCGCCGATGGGCTCGGTCACCGGCCGGGCCGTGGCACCGACGCCTGCGGTGATGGCCGCCAGATAGTCCTGGAGCATCTTCTCGGCGTTCGGCTCCGTGCCGTCGACGACGGTGAGCAGACCGATGTTCCCGTTGACCTTGTGGTTGGCCAGCAGGAAGCTGCACAGGCCCTTGTTGGGCGAGGTGGGCGACATGTTCGCCTCGTGCCAGGCGCCGTAGTTCTTGATCAGCCGGGTGAAGCCGGCCTTGTCGAGCTGGCTCCAGGGGATCGACACCGCGTTGACCAGGACCGTCTTCGGCGGCTTGGGCAGCACCGCCAGGCGGCTGTTGGTCGGCTTCGGGTCGCGGAACCAGTAGCGGGTGACGACGCCGAAGTTGCCGCCTCCGCCGCCGGTGTGGGCCCACCACAGGTCGCGGTTGGGGTCGCTGTCGGCGCGCGTCGCGATCACGGCCTGGGCCTTGCCGGCGGCGTTCACGGTGACGACCTCGACCGCGTGCAGGTAGTCGATGATCGTACCGAGCTTGCGGGACAGCAGGCCGTAGCCGCCGCCGCTCACATGGCCGCCCACGCCGACGGAGAAGCACATGCCACCGGGAACGGTGACCCCGTAGACCTTGAACAGCGTCTCGTAGAGCTCGGTGAGCGTGGCGCCGGCCTCCACGGCGTACGCGTTGCGCGCCGTGTCGAAATAGACCTCGCTCATCTCCGTCATGTTGATGACGACCTTGACTTCGGGATTGTGCACGAAGTCCGTGTAGCAGTGGCCGCCGCCCTGGATCGATATCCGCTTCCCCGCGTCCACCGCCTCCTGAACCGCGGCGACCACCTGCTCGGTGGTGGAAACGACCCGAATGTAGTCGGGGGCGCTGACCCAGCGCTGGTTCATTCCGCTGGTAAGTTCCGGATACTGGATGTCGGCCGGCTTGATGGTCACCGCGTTGAAGGTGGCGGCGGCGGACGCCGCGGCGGCGTTCGGTGCCCGGGTGATACCGGTCGCCGCCGCAATTCCCGCTCCGGCCGCGACGGTTGCGGCACTGGAAAGAACGACACGTCGCTTGACAGACTTCATGCTGATCCTTTGAGAAAGAGCGGTTTCGTGCACGAGCGCAGTCTGTTAAGTGGGGGGGCGACGGGCCGTGAACTCTCCGTTCTCCGGGTGAGAACGCACGCTCATATTGCAGCCGCCCCCGAAGGGGCGGCCAACCTCGACCGGATACTTAGTCAAGTCGTCGAAATCGACGGGGTGCCGCTCTCCTAAACCGTTCCGAACCAGCGCAGCAGCGCGGTTTCGAGGTCCCGCGCATCAGCAGTCCCGCCCTGAGCGCTCCACGCCGCGTAACCGTCCGGCCGCAGCAGCACCGCCTCCGCGGGAAGCTCCTCGCCCTCGGCGGCGGCGGAGACCACATCCACCCGCTCCGCCCACGGACGCGCCACCTCACGCAGATCCGGACGCCCCGCCGTGTCGAGCAGGAGGCCGCGCCCCGTGTGCAGCAGCGAGGCCAGGGGGACCGGGCCCCGCTCGGTCTTGAGGCGCAGGTCATGGACGAACCGGCCGGCCATCGGGTCGTCGGGCCGCCCCACGCCGTAGACGGTCCGGGTACCGCTCACCATCCCGGCGAGGTACGCGTTGACCTCCTTCATCCCCATGAGCTCGCCGAAGAGCTGCCTCAGCGCGTCGGCCGAGGGGTCCGGGTTCATCAGCGCCACCTGGGCCCGCACGTTGTACAGCACCTCGGCAGCGACCGGGTGCCGCTCGCTGTGATACGTGTCCAGCAGCCCTGCGGGCGCCCAGCCGTTCACCTCGGCGGCCAGCTTCCAGCCGAGGTTGACCGCGTCCTGCAGACCCGTGTTCAGCCCCTGGCCCCCGGCGGGGAAATGCACATGCGCGGCGTCCCCGGCCACCAGGATCCGGCCCCGGCGGTACTCCTCCGCCTGGAGCGCCGCATCGCTGAACCGCGTCAGCCACTTCGGGTCGGACATCGCCACGCGCTCGCCGGTGATCCGCTCCGCCTCCCCCCGCAACTCCTCCAGCGTGACCGGGGAGTGCCGGTCGGGGTGCGGGCCGCGGAAGTCGTACGTCCCGATCCGGCTGCGCCCGTACGGGTTGACCCAGAAGATGGTCCAGCCGCGTTCCGTACGCTGCCAGCCGGCCGGTACCCGGTGCGGCTCCGCCAGCTCCACCTCGCCCATCAGGCAGGAGATCGTCGGCAGCGTCCCGGAGAACGGGATGCCCGCCTGTTTCCGTACGGTGCTGCGCACCCCGTCGCAGCCCACCACCCAGCCCGCGCGCAGCACCGACTCGCCGTCAACGCCGCGCACCGTCAGCCTGACCTCGTCGCCCGTGTCCTCGACGGCCGTGACGTCCTGGCCCCGCCGGATCTCCGCGCCGAGCTGCTGCGCGCGCCGGGCGAAGACGTTCTCCGCGTACGCCTGCGGGCTGCCCAGCATGGCGGGGAACTCCTCCACCACCGGGGCGAGGTCCAGGCCGAAGATGCCTCCGAAGTGGAAGGGCACCTGCCGGTGGGGGTGGGCCGACGCCCGGTGCGGGCCGGGCTGGACGGCCTCCAGCAGGCCGCGCCGGTTCAGCGTCTGCGCGGTACGGGCGTGCAGGGTTCCGGCCTTCGACTCACCGGTCGGTGCGGGCAGCCGCTCCAGCACCGTGGTGCGTACCCCGTGCAGGGCCAGCTCCGCCGCGAGCAGCATGCCCACGGGGCCTCCGCCCACCACCGCGACATCGGTGTCCCGGACCATCTTCGTTCCCCTTTCGACGGGCGTCGCTGACGCCGGACGCGCGTGGTGTGACGGACCGCCGGTCATCGGGACCGCGGGAGGTGCCGGCTGCTTCTTCCCCGGCGCCGGCTCACGCACGGTCGGCGGGAAGGTCGTGCCTGCTCTGCCCGCGCAGGAGCAGCACGGCCGCCAGTGCGGAGACCGCGAAGACGACGCCCGCGGTGGTGAAGGCGAAGGCGTAGCCCGATGCCTCCGCCGCGGTACGGGCGGTGGCCCCGCCGGTGAGGCCGGCGGTGTGCGAGGCGGCCAGTGAGGCCAGTACGGCGAGGCCGATCGTCGGTCCGGTCTCCAGCGCGGTGTTGACGACACCCCCGGCCAGACCCGACTGCTCCGGCGGTACGTCGTTGAGCATGGTGATGGTGGCGGCGGAGAAGACCAGGGCGATGCCGGCCGGCAGCAGCAGCAGTCCGGCGAGCACCGGGCCCGCGTACGGGCTGTGGTCGGTGAGGCGGCCGAGCAGCAGGAGACCGGCGGCGGCCAGCAGCAGCCCGGCGGCGATGACCGTCCGGGAGCCGAACCGGGCGACCAGGCGGCCGCCGAGCGGTCCGACGGCCAGCAGGACCACGGTGAACGGCAGGAACGCCGCCGATGTGCGCAGCGGGGAGAGGTCCGCCACCTGCTGGAAGTAGAGGGAGAGCAGGAAGAACATGGTCGCCGTGCCGGCCGAGGCGATGAGCACCGCCCACAGCGCGGTCGCCCGGCGCCGCGACACGAGGAAGCCCGGGGGGAGCAGCGGGTCGGCGGCCCGCCGTTCGACGAGCGCGAAGGCGGCGAGCAGGACGACGCCGAGCACGCTCGGGACCGTCACGGCGGCCGAGGTCCAGGCGGTCTCGGCCGCGTGGACCAGGCCGTAACTGAGCAGGGAGAGCCCGGCCGTGGCCAGGACGGCGCCGAGGACGTCGACCTTGCCGCCGACCGGTGCGCCGGCGTCGCGGGGCAGCACCCGGGGCGCCAGCAGTACGGCGACCACCGCGACCAGGGTGGGGACGAGGAAGGTCCAGCGCCAGGAGAACCACACGATCGCGGCCCCGGAGACGAGCGTGCCGACCGCGGCGCCCAGGGGCGCGAGCGCACCCCAGATGCCCATGGCCCGGGCGCGGGCCCGCGGTGCCTGGTGGAGCGAGACGGCGAGTGCCATCGCGGCGGGGGCGGCGAAGGCGGCGCCGGCGCCCTGGACGAGGCGGGCCGTCAGCAGGGTCGTCACGTCCGGGGCGAAACCGCCGACGGCGGAGGCCAGGCCGAACAGCGCGGTGCCGGCGACGAAGACGCGGCGGCGTCCGTACAGGTCGGCGATGCGGCCGCCGAGGAGCAGCAGACCGCCGAAGGACAGCCCGTAGGCCGCGCTGATCAGCGTCAGCTGGGCGACGGAGAGGCCCAGTTCGGTCCTGATCGTGGGCAGGGCCACCGACAGCATGGTGATCGCCAGCACCAGGACCACCTGGACGGCGGCCAGCAGCACGAACGCCTCTTGCGAACGGCCCGGTGAGGGAGGCGGGGCAACCGTGCTGGTGGCGGAGAGGGAATCGTCTGCGACAGGCATCGAACGCCTTGCTCTGAGGGGGCGGTGTGGTTACCGGCCCGTCGGTCGGGTGGACACGGCCGTCCCGGCCCGCCAGGAACGGCGGGCCGGGACGGTGTACGGCGTCGAGGCGGCCACGGGACGGAGCCGGCCTCAGCTGCGGAGCAGGGGCGGGCGGAGCCGTACGGCTCAGGCGCTGGCCCCGCCGTCGGTCACCAGGTCGTGGCCGACGACGAAGCTGGACTCGTCCGAGGCCAGCCAGAGCACGGAGGCGACGATCTCGTCGGTCTCGGCGATGCGGCCGAGCGGGATGGTGCCGTTCAGCCGGGCCGCGCGGTCGGCCTCGCTCTCGCCGGGCATGAAGGTCATCGGGGTGTTGGAGGCGCCGGGGCTGACCGCGTTGATGCGGATGCCGTCCTTGATGTGGTCGAGCGCGGCGGCCCGGGTGAGGGTCGACACGGCGGCCTTGGAGGCCGCGTACGCGCCGGTGCCGGGGTAGCGCAGGTGGTAGCCGATGTTGGAGGCGGCGTTCACGATGACGCCGCCGCCGTGCTCGCGCATGTGCTGGATCTCGTACTTCATGGACAGCATGACGCCGGTGAGGTTGACGGCGAGCTGGGTGTGCCACTGCTTCTCGTCGATGTCGCCGGCGGGGCCGAGCGCGGCGAAGATGCCGGCGTTGTTGTGGGCGATGTGCAGGCCGCCGTGGCGGGCGACCGTGGCGTCGACCGCCGCGCGCACGGAGTCGGCGTCGGTCACGTCGACCGTGACGGCGCTCGCGGTGCCACCCTCCTGCTCGATCAGCTTGACGGTGTGCGCGGCGTTCTCGGCGTTGAGGTCGGCGACGACGACCGTGGCGCCGCGCTCGGCGAAGGCACGGGCGCTGCGGCGGCCGATGCCGGAGCCGGCTCCGGTGACGAGCGCGACCTTGCCGTGGAACGTTGCGGACATGCGAAGTCTCCTGACGCAAAAGGGGAGGGCGGAGCACCGATGTTTCTGTGCCGCCTGACACATAAATAATGCACGGGCCTCTTCGGCAGGTCAAGGGATATATTTGATGCACGACACAGAAAGGTGGCCGGGCATGGCAGGCAGAGGCAGACCACGCGCCTTCGACCGCGACGAAGCACTGCGCAAGGCGCTCGGGGTGTTCTGGGAACGCGGCTACCAGGCCACCTCGATGAGCGATCTGACCGCCGCCATGGGCATCAACTCGCCCAGCATCTACGCGGCCTACGGATCCAAGGAGAAGCTGTTCAAGGAGGCCGTCACCCTCTACACGGCGACCGAGGGCCGGTACACCCGCCGCGCCCTCGACGAGCAGTCCACCGCCCGCGAGGCCGTGACCGTGATGCTCCAGGAGAACGCCGCCGCCTACGCCGACCCGGCCACCCCGGCGGGCTGCCTCACGGTGCTCGCCGCCCCCATACCCGTACGGGAGAACTCCTCGGTCGCCGTGCACCTCGCCCGGATGCGCGCGGAGGTCCGGGACCTGATCCGTCAGCGGGTGGACCGGGGCATCAAGGACGGTGACGTACGGCCCGACGCGGACGCACCGGCCATCGCGCTGTTCTACAGCGCCGTGCTCAACGGTCTGTCCATCCAGTCCCGCGACGGCGTCGCCCTGCCCGGACTCCAGCAGACGGTGGCCGGCGCGATGGCCGCCTGGGACGCCCTGGCCGCTCCCTCCGCCTCCGTCGCAGAGCCCACCGGAGGGACCTTCGGCGAACCGGAGGGGTGACAAGGGCACCCGCTCTCGCCCGGCGCGCCGCCGGGGCGTACGGTGTGGCGGCATGAAGATCCTCATCAGCGCCGACATGGAGGGCGCCACCGGAGTGACCTGGCCGGCCGACGTGCTGCCGGGCACCCCGCAGTGGGAGCGCTGCCGGCCGATGTTCACCTCCGACGTGAACGCGGCCGCCCTCGGCTTCCACGACGGCGGCGCCGACGAGGTCCTCATCAACGAGGCCCACTGGTCGATGCGGAACCTGCTCCTGGAGCAGCTGGACGACCGCGTCCAGATGCTCACCGGCCGGCACAAGTCGCTCTCCATGGTGGAGGGCATCCAGCACGGGGACGTGGACGCGGTCGCCTTCGTCGGCTACCACACGGGAGCCGGTACGGAAGGGGTCCTCGCCCACACCTACCTCGCCAACTCCATCACCGGCGTCTGGCTCAACGGGGCCCGCGCGAGCGAGGGACTGCTCAACGCGCACGTCGCCGCCGAGTACGGCGTCCCCGTCGTCCTGGTCACCGGCGACGACCTCACCTGCGTGGACGCCGAGGGCTACGCCCCCGAGGCCCGCAAGGTCGCCGTCAAGGACTACGTATCGCGGTACGCGGCGGTGTGCCGCACCCCCGCCCGTACGGCGGCGGACATCCGCACCGCCGCGCGGGAGGCCACCGCGCTCGCCGGCCGTCAGGCCCCCGTCACCGGCGGGACGTACACCGTGGAGCTGGAGTTCGACGCCGAGCATCTGGCGGCCGCGGCGACCGTGGTGCCCGGCGTGGCGCCGAGCGGTGAGAGGCGCGTCGCCTACACCAGCGCGACGATGTACGAAGGTATTCGCACGTTCAAGGCGGTGACGACGATCGTGTCGGCCGCTGTGGAGGAACAATATGGCTGACGCCCCCGGCCCGCTCGGCCCCGTGGACGAGCAGGCCCTCGACGAAGTGGTCACGTTCACGTCCGAACTGATCCGGATCGACACCACCAACCGGGGCGGCGGCGACTGCCGGGAGCGCCCGGCCGCCGAGTACACCGCCGAGCGGCTGGCCGCGGCCGGTCTCGAACCGGTGATGCTGGAGCGCACCCCCGGCCGGACCAACGTGGTCGCCCGGATCCCCGGCACCGACCCGTCCGCCGACGCGCTGCTCGTCCACGGTCACCTGGACGTGGTGCCCGCCGAGCCCGCCGACTGGACCGTGCACCCCTTCTCGGGCGAGGTCCGGGACGGGGTGGTGTGGGGGCGCGGGGCCGTCGACATGAAGAACATGGACGCGATGATCCTCGCCGTCGTACGGGGCTGGGCCCGCGAAGGGTTCCGGCCCCCGCGCGACATCGTCATCGCCTACACCGCCGACGAGGAGGACAGCGCCGTCGACGGCTCCGGCTTCCTCGCCGACCGGCACCCGGAGCTCTTCGAGGGGTGTACGGAAGGGATCAGCGAGTCCGGGGCGTTCACCTTCCACGCCGGGCAGGGCCTGTCGCTCTACCCGATCGCGGCGGGCGAGCGCGGCACCGGCTGGCTGAAGCTGACCGCCGAGGGCCGGGCCGGACACGGCTCCAAGGTCAACCGGGAGAACGCGGTGACCGCCGTCGCCGCCGCCGTCGCCCGGATCGGCGAGCACGAGTGGCCCGTCCGCCTCACCCCGACCGTCCACGCCGCCATCACCGAGATCGCAGCTCTGCACGGCATCTCCGTCGACCTGGACGACCCCGGCTTCGACGTCCCGCAGCTCCTCGCCAAGCTCGGCCCGGCCGCCACGCTCGTCCAGAACACCATCCGCAACAGCAGCAACCCGACGATGCTGGGCGCCGGTTACAAGGTCAACGTCATCCCGGGCCACGCCACCGCCTTCATCGACGGACGCTTCGTCCCCGGCGGCGAGGACGAGTTCCACGAGACCCTGGACCGCCTCACCGGCCCTCTCGTCTCCTGGGAGTTCTACCACCGCGAGCAGTCCCTCCAGGCCCCGGTCGACTCACCCACGTACGCCAAACTCCGCGCCGCCGTCGAGACGTTCGACCCGGGCGCGCACACCGTCCCGTACTGCATGTCGGGCGGCACCGACGCCAAGCAGTTCGCCAAGCTCGGCATCACCGGCTACGGCTTCTCGCCGCTCAAGCTGCCCCCGGGCTTCGACTACCAGGCGCTCTTCCACGGCGTCGACGAGCGCGTCCCCGTCGACGCCCTCCACTTCGGCGTCCGCGTCCTCGACCACTACCTGCGCACCGCCTGACCAGCAGTGTCCTGACCCGTAACGTTCGACCGGACCCTGGGGGGACCTCCACCGTGAACACCGTGCCCGAAGCCCCGTACGGCTCCTGGCCGTCGCCGATCGACGCGGCCCTCGCCGCCTCGCACGACGGCCGCCCCGACCACCTCTCCACCGTCGGCGACGAGGTGTGGTGGACCGAGCCGCGCCCGGCCGAGGGCGGCCGCCGCGCCCTGGTGCGCCGCCGCCCGGACGGCACCACGGAGCCCGTGCTGCCCGCCCCGTGGAACCCGCGCAGCCGGGTGATCGAGTACGGCGGACAGCCCTGGGCCGGTGCGGTGCGCGAGGAGGGCGGGCCGCTCGTCGTCTTCGTCCACTTCCCGGACCAGCGGCTGTACGCCTACGCCCCCGACGGGCCGGACGCGCCCCGGCCGCTCACCCCGCTCTCGGACGTCGGCGGCGGGCTGCGCTGGGTGGACCCGCAGGTCCACCTGGACCGGGGCGAGCAGGGCGAAGTGTGGTGCGTGCTGGAGGAGTTCACCGGACCCGGGCCCACCGACGTACGCCGGGTGATCGCCGCCGTACCGCTGGACGGCTCCGCCGCCGAGGACCGCTCCGCCGTACGGGAACTCTCCGACGGCAGCCACCGGTTCGTCACCGGCCCCCGTGTCTCGCACGACGGGCGGCGGGCCGCCTGGATCGCCTGGGACCACCCCCGGATGCCGTGGGACGGCACGGTGGTGATGCTGGCGGAGATCACCGAGGCCGGTGAATTCACCGGTGTACGGCCCCTGGTGGGCGATGTCGACGAGTCGGTGTGCCAGATCGAGTGGGACCGCGACGGCAGCCTCCTGTTCGTCTCCGACCTCGCCGGCTGGTGGGAGCTCCAGCGCATCCGCCCCGACGCCGTCGCCGGGGGAGCGGTGCCCAGCAGCCGGCTTCTGCCGCCCCGGGGCGAGGAGTTCGGCGGGCCGCTGTGGAAGATCGGGCTGCGGTGGTTCCACCCGCTGGAGAACGGGCTCGTCGCCGTCCTGCACGGGCGGGGCTCCCAGCGGCTCGGCATCCTCGACCCGGAGACCGGCGAACTCGCCGACGTCCCCGGGCACTGGACCACCTGGGCCGACACCCTCGCCGTGCACGGCAGCCGGGTCGTCGGCGTCGCGGCGAGCCCCCGCACCGGCTACGAGGTCGTGGAGCTGGACACGGCGACCGGACGCACCCGCGTCATCGGATCGGCCCACCACGACGCCGTCGACCCGGCCTACCTCCCCGCACCCCAGGACCGGACGTTCACGGGCCCCGACGGCCGCGAGATCCACGCCCACATCTACCCGCCGCACAGCCCCGAACGCACCGGGCCCGAGGGCGAACTGCCCCCGTACCTCGTCACGGCGCACGGCGGGCCCACCGGCCACGCACCGCTCGTCCTCGACCTGGAGCTCGCCTACTTCACCTCACGCGGCATCGGGGTCGCCGTCGTCAACTACGGCGGCTCCACCGGCTACGGCCGCCGCTACCGCGAACGGCTCCGCGAACAGTGGGGAGTCGTCGACGTCGCGGACTGCGCGGCCGTCGCCGACGCCCTGGTCGCCGAGGGCGCGGCCGACCCCCGCCGGCTCGCGGTCCGGGGCGGCAGCGCGGGCGGCTGGACCACTGCGGCCTCGCTCGTCTCCACCGACCGCTACGCCTGCGGCACGATCCTCTACCCGGTCCTGGACCTGGAGGGCTGGTCGACGGAGGGAACGCACGACTTCGAGTCGCAGTATCTGGAGTCCCTGATCGGACCCGCCGCCGAGGTGCCCGAGCGCTACCGCGAACGCGCGCCGATCAACGGCACCGACCGGCTCACCGCGCCGTTCCTGCTGCTCCAGGGGCTGGACGACCAGGTCTGCCCTCCCGCCCAGTCCGAACGGTTCCTGGCGGCCGTCGCGGGGCGGGGCGTGCCGCACGCGTACATCTCCTTCGAGGGGGAGGGGCACGGGTTCCGGCGGGCGGAGACCCTGATCCGGGCGCTGGAGGCCGAACTCTCCCTCTACGTACAGACATTCGGTATCGACCGGAGCGATGTGGAGCCGCTGGAGCTGAAGAAGTGACCGTGGTTCCTTCGCAGATGGCCGCCTTGGCCCGTCCGTCCCGGCTGCGCCCGGGCGCGCGGGTCGCCGTCGTCGCTCCCAGCGGCCCCGTCCCCGCCGACCGGCTGGAGGCGGGGCTCGGGGTGCTGCGCGGCTGGGGCCTGCAACCCCTCGTGTTCCCCCATGTCCTCGACGTCCACCCGGAGTTGGATTACCTGGCGGGGACCGACGCGGACCGGGCGGCCGATCTCCAGGCGGCCTGGTGCGATCCGTCCGTGGACGCCGTGTTCTGTGCCCGGGGCGGGTACGGCGCGCACCGGATGGTGGACCTGCTCGACTGGGCGGCGATCCGGGCGGCCGGGCCCAAGGCGTTCGTCGGCTACAGCGACATCACCGTGCTGCACGAGGCGTTCGCCCTGCGGGCCGGATGCGCCACCCTGCACGGCCCGATGGTCGCCACCGAGGCGTTCCTGAAGGACGCGGCCACCCGGGAACACCTGCGCGCCACCCTCTTCGAGCCGGAGACGGTCCTGACCATCGGCCTGGACACGGCCGCCGCCCTGGTGCCCGGGCAGGCCCGGGGCATCCTGTACGGGGGCTGTGTCAGCCTGCTCGCCGCCACCGTAGGCACCCCGCACGCCCGGACCGGCGCCCGGGACGGCCTGCTCGTCATCGAGGACACCGGGGAGGAGCCCTACCGCCTCGACAGCATCCTCACCCGGCTGCTGCGCTCCGGCGCCCTGGAGGGACTGTCCGGGGTGGTCTGCGGCTCCTGGCAGGAGTGCGGACCGTACGAGAAGATCCGCGCGGTGCTGGCCGACCGGTTCGGCCCGCTGGGGATACCCGTGATCGAGGAGCTGGGGTTCGGTCACGGACCGACCGCGCTGACGGTCCCGCTGGGGGTGCCCGCGGTGCTCGACGCCCCTGCGGACGGCGGCCGTTGCACGCTGACCGTCCAGACCCCCGCGCTCCTCTAAGCCCGGGCACGTCAGGTCCTCTCCCCGGGCATCCTTATGTGAAGGTCCGTCAACAACCGCTGTCCTGAGCGTTGACACGGCTATGACACGTGTCACAGCATGAGCGCGGCCCAATACTTACCGGTCGGTAAGGTGTCCTCGGTGTGGAGGTCTTCGTGTCAGGTGCTGTTCTCCGCTTGCGCCACCCGCTCGTCGCGGTCGCGGGCGCTGCCCTCGCCGCCCCCCTCGTGCTCTCCGGCCCGGCCCACGCCGAAGCCGCCCCGTACACCGTCACCCCGCTGAAGTTCACCGTCCAGGCGGGCGGCCGCTCCTGCGTGGTCGACGCCGATCTCTACCGCCCCGCCGGTGTCGACGCGGAGAGCCCCGCCCCCGCCGTCCTCGCCACCAACGGCTTCGGCGGCTCCAAGTCCGACGGGTCCACCGACGCCATCGGCAAGGCCGTCGCCGCCCGGGGCTATGTCGGCCTCGTCTACTCCGGCCTCGGCTTCGGCAGGTCCGGCTGCCTGATCACCCTGGACGACCCCGCCATCGACGGAAAGGCCGCGAGCGGGCTCCTCGACTTCCTCGGCGGCGCCCGGGCGGCCGACGACGGCACCCGCGCGGACTACGTCGTCCAGGACGGCGAGGGCGACCCGCGCGTCGGCATGATCGGCGGCTCCTACGGCGGCGCCATCCAGCTCGCCACCGCCTCCACCGACCCCCGCGTCGACGCCCTCGTCCCCCTCATCACCTGGAACGACCTCTCCTACGCGCTCGCCCCCACCAACACCGGGGCACGCAGCGGCGTCACCTCCGACACCCCCGGAGTCTTCAAGTGGCAGTGGACCAACGGGTTCTACCTGATCGGCGAGGGCCAGCCGCTCCTCAACCCGAGCCTGGACCCCTCCCGCTTCAACCGGCTGGACTGCCTGCACTTCGCCGCCCAGGCCTGCGAGACCATCCGCCTCCTCAACTCCGGCCGCTACCCCGCCGACAAGACCGAGGCGATGCTCGCCTACGCGCGCAGCGTCTCGCCCGTCTCCTACCTCGACCGGGTCAAGGCCCCCACCCTGATCGTCCAGGGCCAGGCCGACAGCCTCTTCAACCTCAACGAAGCCACCGCCACCTACAAGACCCTCAAGGCGCAGGGCACCACTGCCAAGATGATCTGGCAGTCCTGGGGCCACAGCGGCGGGCAGGTCCCCGGCGAACTCGACCTGAGCCAAGGCAATCTGGAGACCAGCTACGTCGGCCGGCGGGTGCTCGCCTGGTTCGACCGGTACCTCCAGAAGAAGACGGACACCGACACCGGACCCGAGTTCGCCTACTACCGCTCCTGGCAGGACGGCTACGGCACGGCGGCCGAACTGCCCGCCCTGTCGCAGAAGATGTACCTCTCCGGCGACGGCAAGCTCGTCGACAACCGCTCCAAGGTGGCCCGCGGCAGCCGCCAGTACACCAACTGGCTCGTGCCGACGAGCCATTCGGAGAGCTCGATCGCCCCGCTGATCGGACTGCCCGACCCGAAGCCGTACGACACCAAGGGCACCTACCTCGGCTGGCGCAGCGCCCCGCTCACCGCACCCCTCGATGTGGTCGGCGCCCCGAAGGCCACCCTGAAGGTCGTGTCGCCGAAGGCGGAGCGGGTCCAGAACAGCGGGGACGCCTCCGACAAGCTGGTCCTCTTCGCCAAGGTGTACGACGTGGCCCCCGACGGCACCAGGAAGCTGGTGAACCGCCTCGTCTCGCCGGTCAGGGTCCCCGATGTCACGCGGCCCTTCACGGTGGAGCTGCCCGGCATCGTCCACCGGTACGAGAAGGGGCACCGCCTGGAGTTCCTGATCGCCGCCAGCGACACCGCGTACTTCGGCAACCGGGGCATCAAGCCCGTCACCGTGGTCAGCGCCCCCGAGGACACGGGCGTGCTGGAGCTCCCGGTGGTCCCGGCCGGCTGACGGCCGCCCTTCCCGCGTTCACCCGAACGGCCGAACATCACCGCCCTCCGGGCCCGGCGACGCTCCATGCTGGGAACCCCGGGGGGCGGAGGCGGAAGGACCGGACCATGAGTCCCAAGGACGTGACGAGCGACGGCAGGCGTGGCGCCGGGCTGTGGACCCCGGGGCGCATCGCCGTCGCGGTGCTGGTCGCCCTGGTCATCGTGTTCGTCTGCGTGAACACCCAGAAGGTCACCATCCGGGTGATCGTCCCCGAAGTGACCATGCCGCTGTGGCTGGCCCTGCTCGCGATGTTCCTGATCGGGCTGGTCTGCGGCGGCTACCTGTTCCGCCGCAAGGGCAAGTGACGCCCGGGGGCCGACGGGAGCGTCCCTCCGCCGGCCGCCCGTACCCGTCGTACGCTGGGACGATGCCCGATCCGAATGGTCACCCGACCCCGACCGCCCCGTACCTCGCCGAAGGCCCGCGAACGGCCCTGCGCCGCTTCACCGAGGCCGACGCGGCGGAGTTCACGGCCCGCGCCCGGGAGAGCCGCGCCCACCACCGCCCCTGGCTGTTCCCGCCGGAGCGGACCGACACCTACGCCGCGTACGCCGACACCCTCGCCCGGGACCCGGCCCGGGAGGGGTTCCTCGTCTGCGAGCGCGGCGAGGTGGGTGAGGTGGGCGAGGGGCGTCCGGACGGGGCGGTCGCCGGGGCTATCGCCGGGTTCATCAACATCAACAACATCGTCCTCGGCGGCTTCCGCTGCGGCGCCCTCGGTTACGGCGCCTTCGCCCACGCGGCCGGGCGCGGCCTGATGGGCGAGGCGCTCGGTCTCGTCATGGACCTGGCCTTCGGACCGCTCGGCCTGCACCGCCTGGAGGCCAACATCCAGCCCGGCAACGCGGCCTCCATCGCCCTGGTCCGGCGGGCCGGATTCCGACTGGAGGGGTTCTCGCCCGACTTCCTCCACATCGACGGCGCCTGGCGCGACCACGAACGCTGGGCGATCACGGCACCGGCCGCCCCAGCCGCGTAACCCCCTTGAGGGCGTGCGGAACGGCGGCGAGGATGGACCGCATGCGTACCATCGTGGTCCTCGACGCCCCCTCCAACCTGGGCCTGCGGCCCCCCGCCCCCGGCACCGTCCCCGGCTGCTACAAGCTGGCAGGAGCCCTGCGCGAGCAGCGGATCGTGCAGCGCATCGGCGCGCTGGAAGGCGGGGTCGTGGTCCCGCCCCGCTACGACCGAGGCGACTGGCAGGCGGGCGACGGGGTCTTCAACGCCGCCGCCATCGCCCGGTACACCCGCACCCTCGCCGACCGCATCGAAGGACACGTACGGGCGGGGGAGTTCGCCCTGGTCCTCGGCGGAGACTGCTCCATCCAGCTCGGCGCCGCCCTCGCCCTGCGCCGCCTCGGCCGGTACGGGCTCGCCGCAGTCGACGGGTCCGCCGACTTCCGGTACCTGGGCAACAGCGACCACGTCGGGGCCGCGGGCGGCGAGGAACTGGCCATCGCCACCGGGCGCGGCCAGGCGGACCTCAGCGACCTCGAAGGGCTCCGGCCCTACCTCAAGGACGAGGACGTCCGCCTCTTCGGCATGCGGGACGAGGACGAGGACCAGGCCGAACTGGCCGCGCTGAAGATCCCTCACGCGACCGTCGGCCAGATCCGCGAGTGGGGCGCCGCCGAGCTGGCCCGGGCCACCGTGGAGAGCCTGGAGACCCCCGCACTCGACGGCTACTGGGTCCACCTGGACGCCGACGTCCTCGACCCGAGCGTCATGCCCGCCGTCGACAGTCCCGACGACGGCGGGCTGCTGCCCGACGAACTCGCGCCGCTGCTGCGGACGTTGGTCTCATCGCCGCGCTGCGTCGGGCTCAACGTCACCATCTACGACCCCGACCTCGACCCCGACGGCACCGCGGGCGCCCTGCTCGCCGACCTGGTCGTCGGAGCGCTGGCCCCGGCCTGAAGCCCCGGCCTGAGGCCCCGGCCTGACGCACCGGCCTGAGGCGGTTGCCCCGGGCCGGTAGGTCAGACCGCCACGTTCCGGTCCACGTACTCGAAGACCGAGCCGTCCGGGTGCAGCGCGATCAGATTGCGGCCCGCCGGGGTCGGCACCGGCCCCGCCACGATCCGGGCGCCCGCCCGGGTCAGCGCCGCGTTCGCCTCGTCGACGTCCTTCACGGCGATGGTCGCACTCACCTTCCGCAGCACCTCCAGCTCCGACTCGGGCCCGCTCATCAGCAGGAAGCAGCCGATCGCGGCGACCGACACCCCGCCGCGCTCGAAGCGCTGGGCCGGGGTGCCGGTCAGCCCCTGGTAGAAGGCGACCGAGGACTCCAGGTCGTCGACGCAGATACGCAGCGTGGTTCCGAGGATCTCCATGCGTACGAGGGTAGTTGGCGCCCGCCGCGCGTGTGATCGATTCGGGTCCGATCCGGCCCGCCGCAGTCCGCCGGAATCCGGCTCACCCCCGGCAGAGCACCTCGCCGTGCGGCACCATGAACCAGCCGTCGGCCTCCTCGCCCCAGCCGCGCCACGTGGCCGCGATGGCCGTCAGCTGGTCGGTGCTCGCATGGCCGCCCCGGACCGCCAGTTCGGCGTAGACCGAGGCCGTCGTACGGTCCGCCCACAGCCCGCTCCACCAGGCGCGGGTCTCCGGGGTGGCGAAACACCAGGCGGCGGCGGTCGGGGTGATGTCGGTGAACCCGGCCTGCCGCGCCCAGGAGACCAGCATCCGCCCGGCGTCCGGCTCGCCGCCGTTGGCGCGGGCCACCCGGCGGTACACCTCCTGCCACTCCGCGAGCCCCGGTGTCTCGGGGTACCAGGCCATCGCCGCGTAGTCGCTGTCGCGCGCCGCGACCACCCCGCCGGGCCGGCAGACGCGCCGCATCTCGCGCAGCGCCTGGACCGGGTCGCCCACATGCTGGAGGACCTGGTGGGCATGGACGACGTCGAAGGAGTCGTCGGGGAAGTCCAGGGCGTGGACATCGGCAACCGCGAACTCCACGTTGTCCAGCCCGCGTTCGGCCGCCACCGCGGCCGCCTGCTCCAGGATGCCGGGGCCGGTGTCGACGGCGGTCACCCGCCCCGGCGCGACCAGCGCGGCCACGTCCGCGGTGATGGTGCCCGGACCGCATCCGACATCCAGGACCGCCATGCCGGGCCGGAGTTCACCGAGCAGGTAGCCCGCCGAGTTGGCTGCGGTCCGCCAGCGGTGCGAGCGCAGCACCGACTCATGGTGGCCGTGGGTGTATACGGCGGTCTCTTTCGGCATGACGGCGTCCTCTCTCGGTACGGCGGTTGCGCGCTGCGACCACCGTACGCCGCCATGTCGGATGCTGAGATGGGTGTCTTGAGATGCGGACAGGGGGTAGGAGCGGCGGGCGCGGTCGCTACACGGACATCGGGCAGTAGACCGTCAGTGCCTCCGGCAGCTTGTCGATCAGCAACTCGGTTCCGGAGTGGGCCACTTCACCGTCGTACGCGTACGGAGTCCCCGGCGCCAGCCCGGCGATCCGCACCCGGCGACGCCGCACCGCCGCGTGCGCGGGGGAGCGGGTCAGGGGTCCGGCCACCGCCGCCGCCAGCATCCGCAGACCCGGACCCCGGCCGCCGTGCACCACCCGCACGTCCAGCAGTCCGTCCGCCAGGTTGTGGCGCCGCCCGGGCGCCGGGCCGACCCGCTGGAAGAGGCCGTTGCCGACGAAGAGCAGCCACAACGGGCGCCTGCGGCCCTGGAGTTCGGCTTCCAGAGGGCGCTGGCCGCGCAGTACGTGGAGGGCGGCGAGCACCCCGGCCGGCCAGCCGCCGATCCGGGGCGACCAGTGCTCCCGGGTCCGTACGAGCTCCGGATAGGCGCCCATGCTGAAGGCGTTGAGGAAGTAGCCGTCCGCCCCCTCGGGCCCGTTCGGGCCGGGGCGGAACCTGCCCAGGTCGACCCGTATGGCATCGCCCGCCGTGAGCGCCGCCGCCGCTTCCTGGACCGTCTCGATGCCCAGGTCGTAGGCGAAGTGGTTGAGGGTCCCGCCAGGGAAGACGGCCAGCGGCATCCCGTGCGTCGCCGCGACGGAGGCCGCCAGGTTCACCGTGCCGTCGCCGCCGCAGACCCCCAGGGCCTGGCCCCGGCCCGCCGCCTTCTCCATGGCGCCGGACAGGTCGGCGGGCGCGCACTCGACGACCTCCGCCTGCGGCAGCGCCTCGCGCACCATCGCCGCGGTCGCCGTGGCCGTACCGGATGCCTGGTTCACCACCACCACGAGCCCTTTGCCGCCGGGCAGCGCGGGCGCCTCCCCGGGCGGGCGGCCGGGTGCCGGGAGCTGTCCCCGGGTGGGGACGACCCCGCGCAGGGCGAACGCGGCTCCTACGCCGAGGGCGGCCCCGGCCAGGACATCGCTCGGATAGTGGACCCCCGTGTAGACGCGTGAGGCGGCCACCGCCACCGCCACGGGAGCGACGACCGCGCCCCAGCCCTTCGACTCCAGGGCGACCCCGGTGGCGAAGGCCGCGGCGGAGGCCGCGTGGCCGGAGGGGAAGGACGTGGTGATCGGCTGCCGCTTCAGCTGCCGCATGACCGGCACCTGATCGAGTATCGGCCGCTGCCGCCGGACCGCGCCCTTGCCGACGGTGTTGATCGCCGCCGAGGCCACGGCCAGCGACGCGACCCCCCGCAGCGCGGCCCGGCGGGACCGGGCGCTGGTGCCGAGGGCCGCGATACCGACCGCCGTCCCGAACCAGAGCAGCCCGTGGTTGGCGCTCCGGCTCAGCTGGGGCAGCAGGGGGTCGGCGCCCGGCCAGTGCCGGCCCGCCACGCTGTGGAAGACGGCGAGATCCCGTCCTTGCAGCCAGTTCCGCATACGGCCGACGGCAGGGGAGGCGGATGATCTGTTCGGTGACGACATGGGCGACATGGCTCAGCGAATACCCGGCCTTTCGCCGATGAACCAGCAGGCGCGCTGAGAGCCTCACCACGCGGCGCCGGCCACCGGCACAACGGCCCAAGGCTCGCCCGGCTGCGCAATTGGACGGGCGGCCCGCCCCGAACCTCCGTATAAAGGGCCCAGAGAGTGCCCCGGAGCTGGAGAAAGCGGCGGTGGCACCGGAGTCGTAGGAGCAGCGGAGGAGGCCGGCATGCACGAGGACCACGGGCCCGTCCGCTACGGGCCGCCCGCCCCCGACCCCGGCCTCCCGGTCCTCCCCGAACTGGCCGCCGTCCTCGCCGCAGCGGCCGACCGCACCCGCCCCGAGCCGCCCGGCGGCGGCCGCACCCTGCGCGAGGCGGCCTGCGCCTACTGGGCCCGGCGCGGGCTGCACGGCGGGCCGGAGAACATCGTGGCCGCCCCCGGCGACCAGCCGCTCCTCCTCGCCCTGATCGCCGCTCACGGGGGCGACGTCCTCATGCCCCGCCCCAGCCCGGCCACCTGGATGCCGCAGGCCCGGCTGCTCGGCCGGCCCGCCTACCAGGTGCCGACGCCCGCCGAGTGCGGGGGAGTCCCCGACCCGTACGCCCTGCTGGAGACCGTGCGCCGGGTACGGGCCGAGGGCGGCCGGCCGAAACTGCTCGTGCTCTCCGTCGCCGACGACCCCACCGCCACCGTCGCCCCGCCCGAGCTGGTGCGGGAGGCCTGTGAGGCGGCGGTCGGCGAGGGCATGCACATCATCAGCGACGAGACCTGGCGCGACACCGTGCACCGGCCCCGCGACACCGTCCTGCTCAGCCCCGCCGAGATGTGCCCCGACGACGTCACCGTCATCAGCGACCTCTGCGGCGCCTTCACCCCCGCCGCCTGGCCGGTCGCCGTCGCCCGCTTCCCGGAGACCGCGCGAGGGGCCGTACGCCGGGCGCGCACGCTGGACATCCTGACCGCGCTGGGCGCCCTGGTCGCCGGCCCGCTCGCGCCCGCCGCCGCCCACGCCCTCGGTGAGCCGGAGGCCGTACGGGAGCGGATCCGGCAGGCCGCCGGGCTCCAGGCCCAGGTGGCCGCCGCCGCCCACCGGGCGGTCCTCTCCTCCGGCGCCCTGGCCCGGCCCCCGCAGGCGGGCCGCCACCTCTACGCCGACCTCGGCCCGCTCCGCTCCCGGCTGGCGGAGCTGGACGTCACGGACTCCATGGAGCTGGAGGAGTACCTCACCGACCGGCTCGGTGCCCCGACTCCGGGCGGCCACCGCTTCGGCGACGAGCTGGGAGCCCTGCGCGTACGGCTGGGAACCGGGCCGCTGCTGGGGGCGACGCCCGAGGAGCAGCGGGAGTCCCTCACGGCGGCGGAACCGCTGGCCCTGCCGCATGTGGAGCGGGCGCTGACCACGTTCGCGGCGGCCTTCGGCGAGCTGCGGTGAGGTGGGCCGCCGGGGCCGCAGACGTGCCCCTCAGCCCGTCGCGTCGCCCGTCCCGTGGCCGAACCGTGCGCGCAGCCTCCGCCACACCGCCGGAGCCCCGCTGATCACCACGGTCAGCGCCACCGCCGCCACCACGCCCTGCCACGGCTCCGGGAAGAGCGAACCGCCCAGGATCCCGATCAGCTGGTAGGTCGCCGCCCACGCCAGACACGCCGGCACATCGCCCCGGGCGAACGTCTTGAGCGGCATCTTCCCCAGCAGGCAGGCCAGCATCACCGGGATCCGCCCGGCCGGCACCAGCCGGGACAGGATCAGCACCGTCCCGCCGTGCTCCTCCAGCTTCTCCTGCGCCTGCGCGAGCCGCTCCGGCGCCGCCCGGCGGGTGAGCGCCTCCAGCCACTTCGACCCGTGCTCCGAGCGCACCCCCCGCTGCCCCAGCCAGTACAGGCAGACATCACCCAGGAACGCCGCCGCCGACGCCACCGCGAACACGAACAGCAGCGAGAACGGCGAGGACTGGTGGAACGCCACCACCGCCGCCGAACTCACCAGCGCCCCCGTAGGAATCACCGGCACCAACGACCCCAGCGCCACCAGGAGGAACAGCGTCGGATAGCCCACGGCCTGCTGGGTCGACTCGGTGGGCAGCGCCCCCACCACCGTTTCGAGCTCCGGGATCACCGGGCGGCCTCCGGCCGGACCCGCTCGCCGTGCGACAGCAGGTGCACCGCCACCTCGGGCGCCCGGATGCCCGCCTGCCGGACGAACTCGTCGCCCGGCCCGTGGAACTCGTGCGGCCGCACCCCGTCCAGCCCGATCGGCCAGTACGTGCCGAAGTGCACCGGCACCGCCGAGCGCGGCTCCAGCAGGGTCAGTGCCTCGGCGGCGCGGGACGGGTCGAGGTGGCCGTGCCCGAGGTACGGGCCCCAGCCGCCCACCGGCAGCAGCGCCACATCCACCGCGCCCACCGCCTCCGCCATCTCGTCGTAGAGCCCGGTGTCCCCGGCGAAGTACGTACGGGCCTCGCCCTCGACCACGTAACCGAGCGCGGGCACCTTGTGCGGCCCGACCGGCAGCCGCCGCCCGTCGTGGAGCGCCGGCACCGCCCGGACCCGCACCTCGCCGATCCGGACCGTCTCGCCCGCCCGCACCTCGGTGACGGTCAGCCGCCGCCTCCGGAGCAGCGTGCGCAGCCCGGGCACGGCCGCGACCGCGCCGCTCGGCACGACCAGCCGGGTGCCCTCGGCCAGCCGGGACAGCGACGGCAGATGCAGATGGTCGGAGTGCAGATGCGAGACCAGCACCACCTCGGCCAGCGCGGCCTGCGGCGGCGGCACCTCGCCCCGGCGGCGGCGCAGATGCGCGAAGCGCCGTACGAACAGGGGGTCGGTCAGCACCCGTACCCCGGAGTCCTCGATCGTGCAGGTGGCATGACCCCACCAGGTGACCTCCACCGGCACGTCCCGCCTCCTCGCTCGGCCGCCGCTCGGCCTCCGTGACCCGCTGCCCCGGAGCGGCCCGCCCACACCCGTACGGGCTGGGCGCCGCCGGTACGAGCCTATGCGCCCCGGGGCGCTCCCCACGACGGTCCCTGACCGGCCCGGACGCTGTGAAAGGCTGGGAGCGGGGCCCATGACGGACGGGGCCGCGGCACAGAAGGCGCGAGGTGGACCGGCGTGGACGAGCGGAGACGGCGTACGCCGGGGCGGCGTACGGCGCGATGGCGTACGGCGGGCGGCGCGCTGATGCGGGTCGTCGCGGTCTGGGCGGTCTCCACCCTCACCATGCTCGCGCTCGCCGGGATCCTGCCCGACTTCCAGCTCCAGTCCGACGACGGCGACACCATCACCCGTACCGCCTTCACGGCGGCCTGGGGCGCGGGCGCGTTCGGCCTGCTCTCCGCGCTGGTGTGGCCCGTCCTCGTCCGGGCCCTGCTCATCGTCCCCGCGCTCGTCATGGGCGCGCTGGTCTTCTTCCTCAACGGCTCGCTGCTGCTGATCGCGGTGCGCCTCATCCCGGACGGGCGCGGTGAGGCCGCCCCGGAGACCGCGGTCCTCGTCGCCGCCGTGATGTCCGCCGTCGCCTCCGCCACCTCCACCGCGCTCGCCGTCCGCGACGACGAGGCCTACCGCCGCAGGCTCTCCCGCCTCGCCGACCGGCGCCGCCGGCGCGGCTCCCCGGACATCGTGGGACCCGACCGCGACGCACCGCCCGGCACGCTCTTCCTCCAGCTCGACGGCGTCGGCCACGACGTCCTGGTGAAGGCGGCCGCCGACGGGCACATGCCGACCGTCGCCGGCTGGCTCGCCGACTCCTCCGGACACCGCCTCACCCCCTGGCGCACCGACTGGTCCAGCCAGACCGGCGCCAGCCAGCTCGCCATCCTGCACGGCTCCAACCACGACATCCCCGCCTTCCGCTGGTACGAGAAGGAGACCGGCACCGTCATGGTCTCCAGCCGCCCCGCCAGCGCCCTGGAGATGCAGCGCCGCGCCATCGCCCGCACCCGGGACGGCGGCCTGCTCACCATCGACGGCGCGAGCCGCGGCAACCTCTTCAGCGGCGGCGCCGGACAGCTCGCCCTGGTCCTGTCCATGGCCGCCCGGCGCGGCAAGGGCCGCCGCTCCCGCTCCGGGTACTTCGCCTACTTCTCCGACCCGGCCAACGCCGTCCGCACCGCCCTCTCGTTCGCCGCCGAGGTCGGCCGCGAGATCGGCCAGTCGACCCGGGCCCGCGCCCGCAAGGACACCCCCCGGGTCAAGCGCGGCGGCCTCTACCCCTTCATCCGGGCTTTCGCCACCGTCGTCGAGCGCGATGTCGTCGTCTCCGCCGTCCTCGGCGACATGTTCGCCGGACGCACCGCCGTCTACGCCGACCTGGTCGCCTACGACGAGGTCGCCCACCACTCCGGACCGCACAGCCGCGACGCCGAGAAGGTCCTCCAGCGCCTCGACCGCTCGCTCGCCCTCATCGCGAAGATCGCCGACCACACCCCGCGTACGTACCGGATCGTGCTCCTCTCCGACCACGGCCAGAGCCCCGGCGAGACGTTCGCCGGGAGGTACGGGCTGACGCTCAAGGACCTGGTCCGGGCGGGCTGCGGGCTCCCCGTGCCACGCCGGGCGCGCGGCACGCACAGCGCGTCCGAGGCACGCGACGCGGTCCGGATCGCCCTGCACCGCCCGCCCGTCGCGGTGGAACCGGAGGCGGAGCAGGCGGCCAAGCGCTCCGAACCGATCGTGCTGGCCTCCGGCAACCTCGGCCTGATCTCCTTCCCCGACCTGGAGGGGCGCGCCTCGCGCGAGCAGATCGACCGCCGCAACCCGGCGCTGCTCTCCACGCTCGCCAACCATCCCGGGATCGGCTTCCTCCTCGTCCGCAGCGAGGAGCACGGCTCGGTGGTGATGGGGCCGGGCGGGACCGAGGTCCCCGTCGCCGAACTGGCCGACGGCGAGGGCCCGCTCGCCGTCTTCGGCACCGGCGCGGCCGCCGCCGTACGGCGCACCGACACCTTCCCGCACGTCGCCGACATCATGGTCAACTCCATGTACGACCCCGAGACCGGCACCGTGCACGCCTTCGAGGAGCAGATCGGCTCGCACGGCGGTCTCGGCGGCGAGCAGTCCCGGCCGTTCCTGCTCTGGCCGCGCGGCATGACGGACCCGCTGGACATCGTGGCCGCCGAGGCGGCGGAGGGCGCGCCGGCACCGCCGGGCGGCGGGCTGGTGGGCGCCGAGACGGTGCACCGGGTGCTGAACCGCTGGCTGCTGGAGTTCTCCGGGCCCCAGGTGCCGGTGAGCACGGAGGGCTTCACGGGGGCCGTGCGGGCGGACGAGCCGTTCCCGGCGGAAGGCCCGGTGGAGGGGGTTGCCGACGGTCAGGGGCGGGCCGCTGTCCCGGCTCCGGACGCGCGGACCGCGCCGGTGCTCCGCGAGATCCCGCTGCCGGAGACCCCGGGCTGAGCGGGCGGCCCTGGGCCGGGCGGGCGCCCTCGGGGTCAGGCCGACTGCCGCCGTACCAGGGTGGGCGGGAAGACCATGGAGGGCGACGGGCCGCCCGGGCCGCCGATCTGCTTCAGCAGCAGCCGGGCCATCTCCGCCGCCATCTCCTCCACCGGCTGCCGCACGGTGGTGAGCGGCGGATCGCAGGCGGCCGCCGCGCTGCTGTCGTCGAAACCGACCACCGCCACATCGGACGGCACGTCACGCCCGGCCCGCTGCAACACCGGGAGCGCGCCCAGCGCCATCAGGTCCGAGGCGATGAACACCCCGTCCAGACCGGGCTGTTCCGCCAGCAGCCGACGCATCGCCGCCGCACCGCCCAGATGCGTGAAGTCCCCCTCGGCGCAGGCCACATCCTCGATGCCGTGCGCGGCGAGGGCAGCCAGGAACCCGGCCAGGCGCACCTGCCCCGCCGGCCTGTCCTGCGGACCGGAGATGGTCCCGATACGGCGCCGCCCCAGCGCGGCCAGATGGTCGGCCGCGAGCCGCGCCCCGGCCTGCTGGTCGACCTCCACATAGGCCAGCGACGACGGACCCGGGGGACGGCCGGCGAGAACGGCGGGCAGCCGGGTCTCCTGGAGCAGATGGGGCAGCGGGTCGTCCGCGTGCGAGGTGACCAGGACGACGCCGTCGACATGGCCGTGGCGCAGGTAGGAGAGCAGCTGGGTCCGGGACGCCGCGTCGTCCGCCAGCATCAGCACCATCTGGATGCCCGCCGGACGCAGCACTTCGAGGAGACCGCTGACGACCCGGCCGAAGTAGGGGTCGGAGAACATCCGGCCGGCGAACGGCTCGGAGTCCGGCCGCCGTTCCCGCTCCGAGATTACTAGGGCCACTGAGTCGGTGCGCCGGGTCACCAGCGAGCGCGCCGCCCGGTTGGGCACGTACCCGGTCGTCGCCACCGCCTCCTCGACCACGGTGCGCAGGGCGGGGTCCACCGTGGTGGCTCCGTTGATCACCCGCGACACGGTGGCCCGTGAGACACCGGCCACGGCCGCCACGTCCTCCAAGGTCGGGCGTACGGGCGGCTCCACTTCGGCTGTCATGCAGCCCTTTATACCCGCAGCCCAGGGCGCCGGTCAGCCGAGGGCCCGGGTAGCTCCCGGGAGCGCTTCCAGCTCGGTGAGCGCGGCCTCGCGCGCGGTGACGAGGGCGGCGGCCAGCCGCTTCGCGTCGGCTCTGGCACCCGCGGTGATCTCGGACCGGGACACCTGGGCGGAGTGGCGCAGATGGTCGCGGATCCGGGTCAGGAAGAGCCGGTCGAACGCCGCCCCCTCGGCCGCTTTCGCCGCCGCGAGGTCGCTCCCGGTCACCATGCCGGGCATGGCGTGGCCCGCGTGCACATCGGTACGGGGAAGCCCCATCCGGGTCAGCAGGGGCCGCAAGCGGCCGAGTTCGGCTTCCTGGTCACTGCGCAGCCGGGTCGCGAAAGCCCGCACCCGGGGTTCGGTGGCCCGGTCGGCGGCGAGGGTGAGCAGGGCCACCGCTTTCTCGTTCATCGGGGTCATCAACTGGACCCAGGCGGCGTCGGTGGGGGTGCCCGAGGCGGAGGGGGCGGGGGCGGGCGCGGAGTTCCGTACGGCGGAGGGGCGGGGCGCGGGCTCCGTCGCGGTGGAGCAGCCGGCCGATGCGGTGAGGGCGAGCAGGGCCGGCACGGCCAGCAGGGCCGACAGGGCCGGCGCGGCGGGGGACCTGGAGGGGGTGGAACGCGTCATGGGGTGTCCTGGACCGGGCGGAGGGCGCCGCCCCGGAGCCTGGGCCCCGGGGCGGACACCGGTGGTGGGGGGGTGACGTCGGATCAGGGGGTGCCGTCGAAGCCGCACTTCACGATGGCGTTGATGCAGTCACGTACGCGCTGCGCCAGCTCCTCCTCCGGCCATACGTTGAAGAAGTCGCCGTGCATCGTGTAGCCGGGGCCCGACGCCAGCCGGAAGCGGGCCGGGTCGCCGCTGACCGGATAGCGCAGCACCTGGCGGAGCTTGGGCACCGGCACCGGGTGGGTCGACGGGCAGGCGCCGGCCACCGGGTAGGACATGTGGCTCTTGTGGTCGGCGGAGTCGAGGTCCTTGCCGTTCCAGCACTGCGGGAAGTCCAGGTAGGACTCCAGCATCGTGCCGGCCGGACAGTTCACGAAGTCCTGCGAGGGGTTGACGTGACCGGCGTGCAGGCACGACCAGCGGGCGATGGTGTTGTCCTGCGGTCCGGTCGCCTTCGCGTTGCCCGCCACGATGCGCAGGCCCTTGGGGAAGGGCTGGATCTGCCGGATGACGTCGTCGCGGACGCCTTCTCCCAGGTAGTAGAAGGTGGTCCCGGTGGGCTCCACCTCCCGGTCGCCGTCGTACAGGGTGGGCACCCAGTACGAGGAGAGGTCGGTGTCGGGCGAGCAGGTGGTCCGTCCCTTCTCCAGCGACGCCAGGTCCGAGTTGCCGTTGGTGGTGTCGTTGCCGAAGAAGCTGTGCATGTGGGAGGCGCCGGGCAGACCCGGGAAGACGATCGGGTCGTCGGGGGCCCGGTGGGTGTAGGGGCACTCGGCCAGGAACTCGGCCACCCGCACCACATCGGCGGCGGCCCGGGGAGCGACCTCGGCTGCGGCGCGGTCGGCCGCGGCGTTGCCGACGTTGGCCTGGACGAGGGAGACGGCGAGGGCCGCGGCGGCCAGCCCGGCGACTCGGTAGTGCCAGGACCGGGGGGAGCGTTGGCGGCGGTGTTCGCTGCTGTTTCGGTTACGGAAGAGCACGGCACTCCTGTTCGGAAGTGGGGGGAGATTCCTTGATCATGAGCTAGGGAGCGCTCTCTCGTGGGGGAACGTAAGAGTGCCACCTGTGCATGTCAAGAGATCGCACAAGCACTGCAACAAGCGCTGATACGAGGCTACTTGAAGGCTTCTGGGCGGGAGAGCGCTCTCCCTCGGATCCCTCGGAACCTGCCGCTCGCGCTGTCACGGGGAGGCGCTACCAAGGGCGTTGTCAGTGGTGGGCGGCAGGATGGTCACCATGACGAACTCAGCCGCTGTGCTCGCCGACGCCGCCGCCTACGCCGCCGCGGTCGAAGAGGCCTCCCAGGCCGCCGCCGCGTACTACGCCACGGGTGAGAGCACGCTCGACGACGACGCGTACGACCGGCTGGCACGGGGGATCGCCGCGTACGAGGCGGATCATCCCGACGAGATACACGAGTCATCACCGACCGGGAAGGTGGCGGGCGGAGCCGCCGTCGGGGACGTTCCGCACACGGTGCCGATGCTCTCGCTGGACAACGTGTTCTCCGCCGAGCAGTTCGCCACCTGGACCGCCTCGCTGGCGCGGCGGATCGGCAGACCGGTCGCCGCCTGGAGCGTGGAGCCGAAGCT
The DNA here is from genome assembly GCF_000718135.1 of Streptomyces cyaneofuscatus. GTDB lineage: Bacteria > Actinomycetota > Actinomycetes > Streptomycetales > Streptomycetaceae > Streptomyces > Streptomyces cyaneofuscatus. The sequence continues at coordinate 96,473 of NZ_JOEM01000021.1, forward strand.
CGACGGCCTCGCGGTCGCCGCCCGCTACCGGGAGGGCCGCCTGGAGCGGCTGATCACCCGGGGCGACGGCGCGGCGGGCGAGGACGTCTCGCACGCGGCCCCCGCGGTCGTCGGACTGCCCGAGCGGCTGGCCGCCCCGGTCACCATCGAGGTGCGCGGCGAGATACTCATGACGAACGAGCAGTTCGACCAGGGCAACGCGACCCGCACGGAGCACGGCGGCGCTCCCTTCGCCAACCCGCGCAACGGGGCGGCGGGCACCCTGCGCGCCAAGGACCGGGCGTACCGCGTGGAGACGACCTTCTTCGCCTACGGAGCCCTGCCGCTCGCCGGCTCCGGGGAGCTCGCCGAGGCCCTCACCGAGCTGCCCCACAGCGAGCTCCTCGCGTACGTCGCCGGGCTCGGCGTGCACACGGCCGCGGCCACGGAGGTGGCGCCGGTCCGGGTGACCACCGTGGAGGAGGTGCAGGCGCGCGTGGCCGAGATAGCCGCCCTGCGCGCCGAGTTGCCGTTCGGCATCGACGGCATCGTGATCAAGGCGGACCTCGCGGCCGACCGGCGTGAGGCCGGTTCCGGCAGCCGGGCGCCGCGCTGGGCCATCGCCCACAAGCTCCCCGCCGTCGAGAAGATCACCCGCCTGCTCTCCGTCGAGTGGAACGTGGGGCGCACCGGGATCATCGCGCCGCGCGCCGTCCTGGAGCCCGTCGAGATCGACGGATCCACCGTCGGCTACGCCACCCTGCACAACCCGGCCGACATCACCCGCCGCGATCTGCGCCTGGGCGACCGGGTCATGGTCTACAAGGCGGGCGACATCATCCCGCGCATCGAGGCCCCCGTGGCCCACCTGCGCACCGGCGAGGAGACGCCGATCGAGTTCCCGGCGAGCTGCCCGCAGTGCGGTTCCGAGATCGACACGAGCGAGCAGCGCTGGCGCTGCACCCGCGGCCGCAACTGCCGCCTGGTCGCCTCCGTGTCGTACGCCGCCGGCCGCGACCAGCTCGACATCGAGGGACTCGGAACCACCCGGGTCGTCCAGCTCGTCGACGCCGGCCTCGTCACGGACTTCGCCGACCTGTTCACCCTGGAGCGGGAGCAGCTGCTCGCCCTGGACCGGATGGGCGAGACCTCCACCGACAATCTCCTCGCCGCCATCGGGACCGCCCGCTCGCGCCCGCTGTCCCGGGTCTTCTGCGCCCTGGGTGTACGGGGAACGGGGCGCTCCATGTCCCGCAGGATCGCGCGGTACTTCGCGACCATGGACCACATCGTCGCCGCCGACACCGAGTCGCTCCAGCGCGTCGACGGCATCGGCAAGGAGAAGGCCGCGGCGGTCGTCGCCGAGCTGGTGGAGCTGGCCCCGCTGATCGAGAAGCTCGTCCGGGCCGGGGTGACGATGACGGAGCCGGGGGCCACCCCGCCGCCCGAGCCCGGTACGGAGGAGGAGGGCGGCGGCGGGACCGGAGCTGAGCTGCCGCTGGCGGGGATGAAGGTGGTGGTCACGGGGGCCATGACCGGGGCGCTGGAGAAGCTGTCGCGCAATCAGATGAACGAGCTGATCGAGCGGGCGGGCGGGAAGTCCTCCTCCAGCGTCTCCGCGCGCACCAGCCTGCTGGTCGCGGGGGAGAAGGCCGGATCGAAGCGGACCAAGGCGGAGGAGCTGGGCATCAGGATCGCGGCGCCGGAGGAGTTCGCGGAGCTGATCTCCGGCTTCCTGACGGGGGAGACGGGAGCGGTTCCGGAGGCCGGCGCGGCTGTGGAGATCGTTGCGGTGACCGGTGTGGAGACGGCGGCCGTGGCTGTCCTGGCGGGGGAGGGGAAGCCGACGGCGGCCGGGCCCCAAGCGGAAGTCGCTGACGCCGTGGAGGCGGTGGAGGCGGTGGAGGTCGCGGAGGTGGTCGAGGCCGTCAAGGTCTGAGTCCGGTCGGGGTGCCTTGAATCGGGGTGCCTTTGAATCGGTAGAGAAGTGGCTTTCCCTCACCCGGTATTGCATAGTGAGGGCTTGGTCAAGCCTCGCTATCAGCGGGCCGATGGGTGCGTGGACGGCTGTGGACGGCCGACCGGGGGTGAGGGGCGATGCGTTCTCCGTACGACGGACAGCGACGCGGTCGTTCCGTCCCGCCTCCGGGCCGTTCCGGCGAAGAGCGCGGGCCGCTCGGCGAGGTCCCCCGCCCCTTCGGCGAGGGTGCCGGACCGCTTCGTGACGGAAGCGGGGCCGAGGGGACCGGGACCGGGCGTGGGCCCGGGGCGCTCCGGGTGCGCCACGGATACCGCCGGCTCGGCGGCAGGACCGTGGCCGCCCGGGGACTCGCCCTGGACCTCGGCAGCTCCCGCACCCGGGCCTGGGTGCCCGGCCACGGCCTGGTCACCGACCCGTTCCTCGGCGGCGGCAACCTCCTCGACGGCCCCGGCCTCGCCCTCGACGGGGGCGCCGAGCGGCCCGTCCGGCGCGGACGCATCGTCGACCCCGAGTCCTGCGGGCGGCTCCTCGGCCGCATCGCCGACGCCGCCCTCGGCCCCGACCGCACGGACAGCGTCATCGTCCTCAGCCACCCCGTCCTCGCCGGCGCCGTCCACCGCAACGCCGCGCGGGAGCTCCTCGCCGGTCTCGGACCGACGCGCGTCCTCGTCCTCAGCAGCGCCCGGGCCGCCGCCGCGTACGCCGGACCGCGCGACGCAGGCCCGCTGCTCGTCGTCGACATGGGCGCCGAGCTCACCGAGGTCACCCTCCTCGTCGGCGGCCGGATCGCCGACGCCCGGCAGGCCGAGACCGGGCTCAGCGACCTGGACCCGGCGACGCTGCCCGTCACCCTGGTCGGTACGGTCCTCGACATGGTGAAGTCCATGTGGCGGCAGGACCGGCACGGCGCGATCCGCGGCGCCCTGCGCAAGGGCCCGGTGCTCGCCGGCGGTGGTGCGCTGCGGCCCGACGTCACCGACCGCCTCGCCCGGTGCCTCGGCACGCCCGTGCGGCTGGCCGAGGACCCTTCGACCACCGTCGTCCGCGGCGCCGGACAGATCCTCAGCTCCGTGCTCCGCCACGGGGCGTCCGCCTCCGCCCTGCCCGGCCGAGCCAGGTGACCCCGCACCCGGGGCCGCCCCGGGGGAACGCGCCCACGGTGCGGCCGGGAGCGGTTCGGCCGGCACCGGCGCACCGGACCCGGAGCGTGCTGGCCGCGCTGGTGCTCGCCGTTCTCACCCTGGTCGGCGGCGCCCCCGCCGGGGCCGCGCTGCCCGCCGGTGCCCTCAACAGCCTCGCGTCCACCGTCGCGTACACGCCGAAGGCCCCGGCGCCCGCCCCGCAGACCGACCGCACCGCCCACCCCGGCGGCCCCCACCACGACCTGCGGCGCACCCGCACGGCTCCCAGCCCCGCCGGTCCCGGGGCCGGTGGCCGCAACGCCCGCGACCAGCGGGCCGGCACCGGCCACCCCCACCACGTCCGCACCAGCCCCGCCCGGCCGCACGCCCAGAGCCTCCACGAGCGGTCACCGGCCGCCGATCCGACCCACCAGACCCCGCGCGCGGGCATCAGCCGCGCCCACCTCACCGGCCACGCGCCCCCGCCGTCCTACGAGGGGCTGCTGCCCTGCCCGCCCGGCCCGGTCGTGGAGCGCGGCCAGGCCGAGCGGGGCACCACGGCCTCCTTCGCCACGCCCTCCGGACGCCGGGGCGCGCTGCCCGGCGTCCGCGGTCCTCCGGACAGGAGCGCCGGTCACCCGACCGGCCACCGGCCCTGCTCTGCCGATCCGGCGTCACGTCCTCACTGAGGTGAGGGCGGCCGACGCCCCACCGGAGGAATTCCATGACTCGCGCCACCACGGTGCGAGCGGTTCTGGCTGCCGCCGTGCTGCTCGTCTCCGTCTTCATCACGCTGACCATGTCACCCAGACTCGGCCTCGACCTCCAGGGCGGCACCCGTATGGTGCTCCAGGCCAAGGACTCCGCCACCGTCGAGGCGGACCGGGAGACCACCGACCGCACCCTGGAGGTCCTGCGCCAGCGCATCGACTCCCTCGGGGTCGCCGAACCCGTCCTCACCCGCTCCGGCGAGGACCGCATCATCGTCGAACTGCCCGATGTCCAGGACCCGCGCCAGGCGGCCGCCGTCATCGGCCGCACGGCCCAGCTCAGCTTCCACGAGGTCCTCGGCGCCGCGCCCCCCGGCACGGATACCGCCCCCGAGACGGGGGAGAAGCGGCTGATCCTTCCCGACGAGCAGGGGACGCGGCTCGACCTCGGCCCCTCCCGCCTCTCCGGCGCGGGCGTCAAGGACGCCACCGCCTTCTTCGAGGCGCAGCAGGCGGCCGGTTGGACCGTGAAGCTGGACTTCCACAAGGACGCCGGCAAGGACTGGACGAAGCTGACCGGTGAGGCGGCCTGCCACCCCGCCGGGGACGAGCGGCGGCGCGTCGCCATCGTCCTGGACGAGAAGGTCATCTCCTCGCCCCAGGTCGACCCCTCGGTCGGCTGCCAGGCCGGACTGCCCTCCGGCGGTACCCAGATCACCGGTTCCTTCACCGCGAAGGAGGCCCGTGACCTGGCCCTGCTCATCAAGGGCGGCGCCCTGCCCGTCCCCGTCGAGATCGTCGAGCAGCGGACCGTCGGCCCGACGCTCGGTGCCGCCGCGATCGACGCCAGCGCCCAGGCGGCCCTGATCGGCGCCGCCGCCACCGCGCTCTTCATCACCTTCGTCTACCGCCTCTTCGGCGCCCTGGCCGCCGTCGCCCTCGCCGCGTACGGCGTGATCTCGTACGCCGCACTCGTCGGCCTCGGCGTCACCCTCACGCTCCCGGGACTCGCCGGGTTCGTCCTGGCGATCGGGATGGCGGTCGACGCGAACGTCCTGGTCTTCGAACGGGCCAGAGAGGAGTGCCAGGACCGGCCGACGCGCTCTCTCCGCTCGGTGCTGACCACCGGGTTCCAGAAGGCGTTCAGCGCCGTCGCCGACTCGAACATCACCACGCTCCTCGCGGCCGGGCTGCTCTTCTTCCTGGGCTCGGGCCCGGTCAAGGGCTTCGGCGTCACCCTCGCCATCGGGGTCGTCGCCTCGATGTTCTCCGCGCTGGTCATCGCCCGCGCGCTCACCGAGATCGCGGCGGGCTCCCGCTTCGTCAGCGACTACCGGGGCGTCAACGGCATCGCGCGCCCCGGCAGCGTACGGACCTGGCTGACCCGCAAGGACCCCCAGCTGTTCCGCAAGCCGGTCCAGTGGCTCGTCATCTCCACCGTCCTGGTCGCCGTCGCCGTCGCGGGGATCGTGGTGCGCGGGGTCGACCTCGGGGTGGAGTTCACCGGGGGACGGCTGGTCGAGTACTCCACCAGCCGGCCCGTCGACGTCGAGACCGCCCGCTCCACGCTCGCCGACGCCGGGTTCGGTGACGCCGAGATCACCACGGCGGGCGACGGCGACATCTCCGTACGCACCGGAAAGCTCGACAACGACGGGGAGCACGCCCTGCGGACCGCCCTGGCCACCGAGGGCGGCGAGACCACGAAGGTACGGGACGAGCTGATCGGCCCGAGCCTCGGCGACGAACTGCGACGCAACGCGCTGATCGCTCTGGGCGTCGCCGTCCTCGTGCAACTGGCCTATCTGGCGGTCCGGTTCCGCTGGACGTTCGCCGTGGGGTCGGTGATCGCCATGGTGCACGACGTGATCATCGTGGTGGGCGCCTTCGCCTGGCTCGGGCGGCCCGTGGACGGCATCTTCCTGGCCGCCCTGCTGACCGTCATCGGTTACTCGGTCAACGACTCGGTGGTGGTCTTCGACCGGGTACGGGAGCTGTGGGCCGGGAACCGGAAGACACCCCTGGCCACCATCGCCCGCCGGGCGGTGCTCCAGACCGTCCCCCGTACGGTGAACACCGGGATGGGCGCCCTGTTCATCCTGGTCGCCCTCGCGGTCCTGGGCGGCGACTCGCTGACCGACTTCGCGCTCGCCCTGCTCATCGGCATCGTCGTGGGCACCTGGTCGTCGGTGTTCACGGCCGTACCGGGCGCCCTGGTCCTGGAACGCACCACCACCGCACCCCCGCCCGTACCGGGCAAGAGCTCCCGGCGCGCCCGCGCACCCCGGCGCGACCTGCTCGACAACGGGGCCCGCGTCTGACCCCGTCCGCCCCTTGCCCCGGAGACCGGGGCAAGGGGCGGACGGTCAGTGCGGACGGTTACGGTTACGGAAGGCGCTCGCGCAGATAGGCCGCGGTCTCCCGGTCGGCGGGCAGGAACGTCTCGATGGCCAGCTCCGCCACGGTCACGTCCATCGGCGTGTTGAACGTCGCGATCGAGGCGATGAACGAGAGCACCTGGCCCCCGTGCTCGATCACCAGAGGCAGCGCGAACGACGGCGTACGCTCCCGGGCCCGGTCACCGGCGCCCCTGCCGCCGGCACCCCGGTCCGCCTGGTCCGCCCGGTCCGGTACGGGATAGGCCGCCACCTCCTCGTACAGCGTCCGCAGCTCCGGCGACCGTACGAGCGCGATCTGGCGCTCCATCTGCGCCAGCAGATCCGCCCGCCACTCCGCCAGGTTCCAGATGCGCGGCGCGAGCCCCGCCGGATGGAGCGTGATCCGCATGGCGTTGAGCGGCGGGGTGAGGAGTTCCTCGGCGACCCCCTCCATGAGCAGGGCGATGCCCCGGTTGACCGCCACCACGTCGTAACGGCCGTCGACGACGAGCGCCGGATACGGCTCGTACCCCGCGAGCAGCCGGTCCAGGCCGTCGCGCACCGAGGCCATCGCGGGGTCGTCGAGCGGGGTCTGCGCGTAGCGGGGCGCGTAACCGGCCATCACCAGCAGGGCGTTGCGTTCCCGGACGGGGATGTCCAGCTGCTCGGCCAGGCGCAGGACCATGTCCTCGCTGGGGCGCGAGCGGCCGGTCTCGATGAAGGAGATGTGACGGGCCGAGGAGTCGGCGCGCAGCGCCAGATCCAGCTGGCTGATCCGCCGCCGCTCCCGCCAGTCGCGCAGCAGTGGCCCCACCCCCGTGTCGGGGAAGACAGTCGTCATGGGAAGACCGTAACGTCGAGTGTCCGGTCGCACGCCGACATCCGAGACCCACGGGAGCCGTTCCATGTCCGCCGAACCGCTGTCGAAGACCGAGACCGAACACCGGCTGGAGTCCCTGCCCGGCTGGGCGCTGGAAGGGGACCGGATCACCCGGACCTACCGGCTGCCGTCGCACTTCGCCGCCGCCGCGCTGACCGTGCACATCGCGCAGATCCAGGAAGAGCTGAACCACCACTCCGATCTGACGCTCGGCTACAACACCGTGGCCCTGTCCGTCCATACGCACGACGCGGGCGGCAAGGTCACGGAGAAGGACCTGGAGCTGGCCACCCGGGTCACGGCCGCCGCACCGGGCCACGGCGCGGAGTAGCGGGTACGGCTGTACGACGGGGGGCGTCGAGAGGTGGCTCACCGGCCCCCGGCGCTCAGCTCACCAGCCCGAACCGCGGATTCCCGGCGAGCCACCGGGCGTAGACGGGGCTGCGTGACACGGCCTCCGCGTACGCCGCGCGGGTCTGCCCGGCCACCGCCACCGCCGCGGCGTCCGCCGCGGGGGAGTGCGGGTGCCAGCCCAGCAGGTGCCGCCAGCTGAGCGGCGCACCGGCGAGCGGCCGGGTCACCACGCCGGGGACCGGCGGGAACGTCGCCCGGCACAGCCCGATCGCCCGACCGACCTGCACCAGATGGACGACGGATGAGGTGTCCGTCTCGTACACCGACACCGGGGTGAAACCGGCGCGCGCGCAGGCCGTGGCGAAACAGTCGGCGAAACAGCCGTCCCCCGGAACGTCGGCCCAGCACTGGTCCGCCAGCGAGGCGAGGTCCAGCTCCTCCTCGTCGGCCAGCGGGTGGTCCTCGGGCAGCATCACGAAGACCGGGTCCACCCCCACCACCTCCCAGACCAGCCGCTCGGCCAGCGGCGGCGGGCTCTCGCCGCACGTGCCGATCAGCGCGAAGTCCAGGCGCCCGTCGATCGTCAGGGCGGCGATCTCGTCCACGGACCACGCGGTGTACGTGGAGACCGGGGCAGCCGGGTGCGCCGTGGCGATCCGGTCGACCAGACCGCCGAGCAGCGGGCCGTGCGTCCCGCCGAGCCGGAACCGCTCCAGCGGCCCGGTGGCGTTGGCGAACCGCACCGCCTCCGCCTGGAGTTCGCTCACCGCGGGCAGCACGACCCGGGCCCGCTCCAGCACCAGCTCGCCGAGCGGAGTGGCGCGGGCACCTGTGTGGTCACGCTCGAAGAGCGTGCCGCCCAGGGCCTTCTCGATCCGCCGCAGCTGGGCGCTGAGAGCGGGCTGGGCGAGGCCCAGCGTGGCGGCGGCCTTGGTGAGGCTGCCGGTGTCGGCGATGGCACGGACGGTTCTCAGATGGCGCAACTCCAGCTCCATAAAGGCAAGTTATGGCCCCCGGCCCGCCCGGGCAATACGTCGGTCACTCTTCGGTTCAGGCGATGTTTCCGGGCTGTACCTCCGGCGCGCGCGGCGCCGGAGGATCCCGCTCCAGTTCAGCCGGGCCGGCTTCCGGCCTCAGCCGGTTCAGGTTCCGGCCTCAGCCGTGCCAGGCGCCGCCCCGGGCCGTCTCGCGGGTGAAGGCGGTGAACTCCTTCGCCTCCCGGCCCAGCACCCGCTTCACATCGTCCGTGGTGGCGGAGTTGTGGCCGTCGAGCAGCGTCGCGAACAGCTCGGCCAGGAACCCCGCCTCGGGCCCGGACACCCCGAACCCCTCCAGCACCTCCGCGTACGCCGGAGCGCTCACGGGCACGTACCGCACCGGCCGCCCCGCCGCCCGGCCGAGCTCCTCCGCCGCCTCCTCGAACGTCAGGCTCCGGGGGCCCGTCAGCTCGTACACCGCGCCCGCGTGCCCGTCCCCGGTCAGCGCCGCCACCACCACATCGGCCAGGTCGTCGATGTCCAGGAAGGGCTCCGCCGTCGACCCGGCCGGGAAGACCAGCTCACCGCCGAGAACGCTGTCCAACAGGGCTCCCTCGCTGAAGTTCTGCGCGAAGAACGCCGACCGTACGACGGTGAGTTCGACCTCCCCGCACGCACCGCGCAGCGCCTCCTCGGCCACGGCCGCCTGCGGTTCGCCGCGCCCCGACAGCAGCACCACCCGGCGGAGCCCGCTCGCCGCCGCGACCCGCCCGAACGCCGCCATCGCCCCCGCGGCGCCGGGCACCGCCAGATCCGGGTAGTAGGCCACATAGGCGGCCTCCGTACCGTCCAGCGCGGCCGCCCACCCCGACTCGTCCTGCCAGTCGAACGGCACCTCGCCGGCCCGTGACCCGGCCCGCACCGGCACCCCCAGCGCCGTCAGCCGCTCCGCGACCCGGCGGCCGGTCTTCCCGGTGCCACTCGTCACCAGAACCGTGCCCATGACGCGCGTTCCTTTCCGCGCGGCGGAGTCGGCCGCGCCCTGCTTCGTATACGTCTTCTTCGTCTCGTCCGCCGTGTTCTTCGTCATGGCTCCAGGCTCCCGGGACCCGGTCGCGGGGAACATCGTCGAGAAGCTCAGCTCCCTCCGCCTGCGTCTACGCTGTCGGGCATGGACGCTCTCGCCGGACTCCTGGACGGGCCGCGGGCGCGGGGCGCCTTCCTCCTGCGCATGGTGATGGAGCCGCCCTGGGCGGTACGGGTCGCCGACCGCGCCCCGGTCTGCCTGATGTCGGTCACCCGGGGCGCGGCCTGGATCGTCCCGCCGGAGGGAGCCGAGCCGGTCCGCCTGGTGCCCGGCGGCATCGCGGTGGTCCGCGGCCCCCACCCGTACACCGTCGCCGACGCCCCCGGTACCGACCCGGGCGCCCTGGTCGGCCCCGGCGGCCTCTGCACCACCCTCCACGGGCAGCCGCTCTCCCAGGAGATGGTGCTGGGGGTACGGACCTGGGGCAACGCCGCCCACGGCGCCACGGCGGTCCTCGTCGGCACCTACCTGATGGACGGCGAGATCAGCCGCCGGCTGCTCGACGCCCTGCCCCCGCTGCTCCGGCTCCCCGCCGACGCCCGGACCGGGCCGCTGCTGCGGCTGCTCGACGCGGAGATCGCCCAGGACGAGCCGGGGCAGCACGTCGTCCTGGACCGGCTGCTCGACCTGCTGCTCATCGCCGTGCTGCGCGGCTGGTTCTCCCGGCCGGGAGCCGAGGCCCCCGCCTGGTACCGGGCCATGAGCGACCCCGTCGTCGGGCCGGCGCTCCGGTTCCTCCAGGACGACCCGGCGCACCCCTGGACCGTCGCCTCGCTCGCCGCCCGCGCCGGGGTGTCGCGGGCCGGGCTCGCCCGCCGCTTCACCGGACTCGTCGGCGAGCCCCCGATGGCGTACCTCACCGGCTGGCGGCTCGCGCTCGCCGCCGACCTGCTCCGGGAGAGCGACGCCACGGTGGAGGCGGTGGGCCGGAAGGTCGGCTACAGCGCCCCTTTCGCGTTCAGCACGGCGTTCAAGCGCGTCCGGGGAGTGAGCCCGCAGGAGTACCGCGGCAACTTGCCGGAGCGGCAACAGAACTTGCCCGAACGCTGACCTCCGGTGAGGGTGGCGCCATGAGCAGCCACGCCGGACACGGCCACCACGACGCGCACAACCACGCCCACACCCACCGCCACGGACCGGGCGCCGCAGGCGCGGGCACGGAGTTCGACTGGGACGTCATGGGCCCGATGCTGGAGCAGGAGGCCGAACTCAACAGCGGCCCGTACGAGGAGGCGGCCCGCTGGATCGCCGCCCTGCCGACCGCGCCGAAGGTGCGCCGGGTACTGGACATCGGCAGCGGCCCCGGCGTCGTCACCTGTCTGCTGGCCGAGGTCTTCCCCGAGGCGGAGGTCGTCGCCGTCGACCCCACGCCCGCCCTCCTGGAGCGGACGGAAGCCCGCGCCCGGCGCCTCGGCCTGAGCGACCGCGTAAGGACCCTGGAAGCCGGACTCCCGCAGGACGCAGACCGGTTGGGTGAGGCCGATCTCATCTGGGCCGGCAACTCCCTGCACCACATGGGCGACCAGCGCGCCGCCCTCGCCGGCTTCGCCGGTCTCCTGCGCCCCGGCGGGACCGTGGCGCTCCTGGAGGGCGGGCTCCCCACCCGGCGGCTGCCCCGGGACCTCGGCATCGGACGGCCCGGGCTCGAGGCCCGGATGGACGCGGCCTCCGCCGCCCGGTTCGACCGGATGCGGACCGAACTCCCGGACTCCAAGCGGGAGGCGGAGGACTGGAGCGCCCTGATCACGGCGGTCGGACTGACCCCGCAGGGCACGCGCAGCTTCCTGCTGGACCTGCCCGCCCCGCTCTCCGCGCCCGCCCGCGAGCATGTGATCACCAAGCTGACCCGGGAGTACGAGGTCTTCGGCGAACTGCTCGACGCCGAGGACCGCGCCGTACTGGAACGGCTGCTGGACCCCGAGGACCCGGCCGGGGTCCACCACCGGTCCGACGTCTACCTGCTCACCGCCCGCACGGTCCATCTCGGCCGCCGCGACTGACGCGCCCCCCGGTCGCCGTCAGGACGGCGACACCGGCTCCAACTGCCACCACTGGAAGGGGGAGTCGGTGTCCTCCCACTGCTGGACCGTCCCGCCCTCCTCGGTCGAACGGTCGGCGACCTCCATGGCGAGTCCGCTGATGAAGCTCACCAGCGTCACCGTCCCCGGCGCCTCCAGATGCTGCTCGATCAGCCACTCCTGGGCGCCGAAGTTGTTCGCCTTCCACTGCTGGATGCGGACACCGTTCTCCGTGTGGGCGTTCGCCACGTCCAGCCGCTTCCCGCTGTGCGCGTTGACCAGGTGGTAGAGGGCCGCGCCCTCGTGCACCGGGGACAGCTGCCACTGCTGGGCGGCCGTCCCGTCGTCGTTGCCCTGCTGCACCCGGGCGCCACTGCCCTTGGCCGCGCCGTACACCTCCAGCACCAGGCCGCTGCCCACATTGCGCAGGCGGTACGTGCCCGCCTCGACGACGGGCGCCGGATCGCTGCTCATCTTGCTCTCTCCCCCGGAACGTATGGCTGTCGAACGACCGACGGCGCCCCCACCGATGTGACGGTGGGGGCGCCGGACGAACCTGACGCTCAGGCGCCGAGGTTGAACTCCGCCGGGTCCGGACCGAGCCGCTTGCCCTCGTCCAGCGCCGCGAAGGCGGCGAGGTCGTCGGCGTCCAGCTCGAAGCCGAAGACATCGAGGTTCTCCTCGATCCGCGACGGGGTCACGGACTTCGGGATCACGATGTTGCCGGTCTGCAGGTGCCAGCGCAGGACGGCCTGGGCGGGGGTGCGGCCGTGCTTCTGGGCGATGGCCACGACCGTGGGCACCTCCAGGAGGCCCTTGCCCTGGCCCAGCGGCGACCAGGCCTCGGTGGCGATGCCGTGCTCGGCGTGGAAGGCGCGGGCCTCGGCCTGCTGGAGCTGGGGGTGCAGCTCGATCTGGTTGAGGACGGGGACCACGGAGGTCTCGGCCAGCAGCCGCTTCAGGTGCTCGGGGTGGAAGTTCGACACACCGATCGCCTTGGCGCGGCCGTCGGCGTAGATCTTCTCGAACGCCCGGTAGGTGTCGGTGTACGCGTCCTTGGCCGGGACCGGCCAGTGGATGAGATACAGGTCGACGTAGTCCAGGCCGAGCTTGTCCAGCGAGGCGTCGAAGGCGCGCAGGGTGCTGTCGTACCCCTGCTCGCTGTTCCACAGCTTCGTGGTGACGAAGAGCTCGTCACGGGGGACACCGGAGGCGGCGATGGCCCGGCCGGTGCCCTTCTCGTTCTTGTAGATCGCGGCGGTGTCGATGGACCGGTACCCGGACTCGATGGCCTTCGCGACCGCCTTCGCCGCCTCGTCGTCCGGCACCTGCCAGACACCGAAACCGAGCTGCGGCATTTCGAGGCCGTTGTTGAGGGTGATGGAGGGGACCTGGCTCACGAGCGGTCGATCCTTACGTTGTCGGTTGGTACTCCCGAGGACAACGAACGGGCACGCCCAGGCATTCCCGCCCCATGATCCAGAATCGGCGCATGCGGTCAGTGGTAGAGCGCGTCGACCTCGACCCCGTACGCCGTCTCGATCGCCTTGCGCTTCAGCTTCAGCGAGGGCGTCAGCAGCCCGTGCTCCTCGGTGAACGGGTGGGCCAGGATCCGGAACGTACGGATCGACTCGGCCTGTGACACCGCCGTGTTGGCGGCCACCACCGCCCGCCGGACCTCCATCTCCAGGTCCGGGTCGCGCACCAGGTCGGCGGGGGCGAGCGGCGTACGGCCCTGCATGGTGAGCCAGTGGTCGACGGACTCCTGGTCGACGGTGACCAGGGCTGCGATGTACGGGCGGTCGTTGCCGACGACGATGCACTGGGCGACCAGCGGGTGGGCCCGCACCCGCTCCTCCAGGCCGGCCGGCGAGACGCTCTTGCCGCCGGAGGTCACCAGGATCTCCTTCTTCCGCCCGGTGATCGTCAGATAGCCGTCCTCGTCCAGCGAACCGAGGTCCCCGGTGGCCAGCCAGCCGTCCTCAAGAGTGGCCCGGGTCGCCGCCGGATTGTTCAGATAGCCGGAGAAGACGTTGGGGCCGTGCACCCACACCTCGCCGTCGTCCGCGATGTGCACCGACGTCCCGGGGATGGGCAGCCCGACCGTGCCGTACCGGGTGCGCTCGGGCGGGTTGGCGGTCGCCGCCGCGGTGGACTCGGTCAGCCCGTACCCCTCGAAGACGGTCACCCCGGCGCCCGCGAAGAACAGGCCGAGCCGGCGGTTCATGCCCGAGCCGCCCGACATCGCGTGCCGCACCCGGCCGCCCATCGCGTCGCGGACCTTCTTGTAGACGACCTTGTCGAAGAACTGGTGCTGCATCCGCAGCCCGGCGGACGGCCCGGGCCCGAGGCCGAAGGCCTTCTGCTCCAGGGCCTCGGCGTGCTTGACCGCGATGTCCACGGCCTTGTCGAACGGCCCGGCCCTGCCCTCCGCCTCGGCCTTGCGCCGGGCGCCGTTGAAGACCTTCTCGAAGATGTACGGCACCGCCAGGATGAAGGTGGGCCGGAACGTCACCAGGTCCGGCATCAGCGCGTTCGCCGACAGCTCCGGCTGGTGGCCGAGTTTCACCCGTCCCCGTACCGCCGCGATCTCCACCATCCGGCCGAAGACGTGCGCCAGCGGGAGGAAGAGCAGGGTGGCCGCCTCGTCGCCGGGCTTGGAGTGGAACACCGGCTCCCAGCGGGCGACCATCGTGTCGCTCTCGAACATGAAGCTCGCGTGCGTGATGACACAGCCCTTGGGGCGGCCCGTCGTGCCCGAGGTGTAGATCACCGTCGCCACGGACTCGGGCGTCACCGCGCGTCGGTGCCGGTGCACCACCTCGTCGTCGACCATCCCGCCCGCACCGACCAGCTCGTCCACCGCACCGGCGTCCAGCTGCCAGAGCCGCTTGAGGTGCGGCAGCCGGTCTATCACCGAGCCGACGGTCATCGCGTGGTCCTCGTGCTCGACCATCACCGCCACCACCTCGGCGTCGTGCAGCATCCAGTGGACCTGCTCGGCGGAGGACGTCGGGTAGACGGGCACCGACTGGGCCCCGACCGACCAGATCGCGAAGTCGAAGAGCGTCCACTCGTACCGCGTACGGGACATCAGGGCGACCCGGTCCCCGAACCGGATCCCGTGCGCGATCAGCCCTTTCGCCAGGGCCAGCACCTCGTCGCGGAACGCCTCCGAGGTCATGTCCCGCCACTGCCCGCCCGCGTCCTTGCGGCCGAGCGCGACCCGCTGCGGATCGTCCTCCGCGTAGTCGAAGACCGCGTCGGCCAGACCGCCGACTTGAGGCGGCGCAGCCATGGGTGGGACAGTGAATTCACGCAATGACCTGCTCCTCGTGGCGCTCCGCACAGCGCCGCGACGCTACCCCAACCGGGGACCCGGCGGGAGGGTCCGAACCCCGCGTAAAGCAGGGCATTCACCGAGGTCAACCGTCGAAATCCGGCCAGATGGGCAAGGCTCGGGCGCACTTCTGACGGAGGCGTAAGCGGCTCGCGGCCAAATCTCCACCGAATCCGACCGAGGTGATCACTCCCGGTCTCTGGCGGTACGAGGGCATATGCGCGCCGCTACCGGTCGGTGCGGGGCGCCGGGTCACGCACCGCTACGGCCGGTGCGGGTCATCGGATGACGCGCCGCGGCCGGCCGGTGCGGGTCATCCTCCGCCACCCCGGTGCAGCCGGTCCCCGCCCGCCAGGATCGCCGCCGCCAGGGCGTCCGCCGCCTCCCGCACCGCGCCCCGCCGGTCCCCGTGCAGCAGGACGAAGTCGACGCCGCCCGGCTCCGGCAGCCCCGCCCGCGCCGGAACCGGCACAAGCCCCGGCGGGATCAGCCCCCGCGAGTGCACCATCACGCCCAGACCCGCCCGCGCCGCCGCGACCAGGGCGCTCAGGCTCGTACTCGTACAGGCGATCCGCCAGGCCCGCCCGTGTTCCTCCAGCACCTCCAGGGCGCGGGCCCGGGTGATGCCCGGCGGCGGGAAGACGATGAGCGGCACCGGGCGTTCCGGATCGATCCGCAGCTGCGGGGCGCCGATCCAGTCCAGCGCGTCCCGCCACACCAGCTCGCCGTGCGTGTCGCCCGTCCTCCGCTTGGCCAGCACCAGGTCCAGCCGGCCCGCCTCCAGCTGCCGGTGCAGGGTCCCGGACAGCTCCACGGTGAGTTCCAGTTCGACCTCCGGATGGTCGCGGCGGAAAGACTCCAGGATCTCCGGCAGCCGGGTCAGTACGAAGTCCTCGGACGCCCCGAAACGGAGCCGGCCGCGCAGCCGGGTGCCCGCGAAGAAGGCAGCCGCCCGTTCGTGTGCCGTGAGGATCGTCCGGGCGAAACCGAGCATGGCCTCGCCGTCCTCGGTCAGGTCGACCCGGTGGGTGTCCCGGGCGAACAGCTGCCGCCCGGTCGCCTCCTCCAGCCGCCGGACGTGCTGGCTGACCGTGGACTGCCGGATCCCGAGGCGCCGGGCTGCCTGGGTGAAGCTCAGCGTCTGGGCGACGGCGAGGAAGGTACGCAGCTGGGCCGGGTCGTAGGAGGTGTCCACGGCCCCACGTTAGGTTCTGCCGCCACCTGTCACGCCCGCGCCCGGCGGTCGGCGCGCGGCCCGGCAGATGGCCCACCGGCCGGCGGGACGGGGCCATGCATATGCGATCATGCGGGCGGCTCTTGATGAGCCGATGCCAGTCAACTGACGGGACGGCCGGGGGGATCGGGCCGTCGGACGTCGGCGAAGAACACGCCTACGCCCATACATGCATACGCGAGAAAACGGGAGTGCGCAGTGAACGGGGCCGGGGGACAGGGCGGGCAGGACGGGTCGTCCGTGTCCGACGAGGAGTGGGAGCGGTTCCTCCAGGAATCGGTGACGGGTGCGGCCGGGGCCCCGGTGGAGCCGTCGGCGCGTGCCCGTGAGGTGGAACGGCGGCTGCGGGAGAATCCCGGACCGGCCGAGGGCTGGCGTACGTACACACCGGCCCGGCACCGGCGCCGGACCGGGTGGTACGTGACCGGCATGGTGGCGGCCGCGGCCCTCCTGGTCGTGGCGCTCTTCCCGCAGCAGGTGGTCGGTTGGTTCGTCGGCGATGACAGCGCCCAGGACGGAACGCCGCTGGCGGCCGAGTCGGAACGCCCGGGGGAAGCGCCCGGCGCGGAGCCGGATCGACGCCCCACCCTCGCCGAACCCTTCCGGGGCTCGCCCGCCGCGCGCTGGGCGGACGGAGCGGCGGGGATCACGGTGCCGCCGGCCCGGGCGACCGGCTGGATGAAGGCCGCTGAGGTCGAGCGAGCGCTGCAACAGAGCCGGGACTTCCTGGTGGCCGCGGGGCTCGACCCGGGAGTGTTGCGCGGCGAGCGGCCCTCGGAGGCGATCGAGTTGCTGAACCCGCACCAGAAGGATGTCCAGGAGTATGTCCGTACCGCCCTTTCGTCGAAGACGCCCACGGACACGACCGATCCCCTGCTCCTGTTCAGCCGCTTCCGGCCGGAGCGGGCCCGGCCGGTCGGTGACGTGGTCAAGACGCGCGGCCGGCTCACGTACCGTGAGGGGAAGCGCGGGGCGGTCGAGGTGACGGCGGACGTCACTTTCGTGTACCCGGTGACCCCGGCTGCCGACAGCGGAGAGGACGGCGAGGTCGTCCGCACGATCGTGCGGCGCGAGGTGGTGATGAGCTGGGACGATCCGGCCGAGGTCATCACGGAACCGGGCACGATGTCGCTCGTCTCCTACACGCTCGACATGACCAACGGCGGCTGCTCCGCCCCGACCGGCTACTTTGAGCCGCCGTTCGGTACCGCCGAGGGCCAGCACGCCGACCAGGACCGCCGGATCGACCCGTACGACCGCAGCAAGCCGCTCGACACGGGTGGCGGCACAACGGTCAAGGACGACGATTGCGCCACCGCCAGCCGCTCCTGAGGGTGGCCGTAGCGGGTCCCGGAGGTTTATCGCGTTCCGTGATGACAGTGAGAGCGGTGTGAGGGATTCCCGATCGCCGGACGGCGGGCAGGATGGTGGGGTCCACCAGCGAGCCGAAGAATCACGTGGAGCTCATGAGCAGCCGCCGCCGCACCCTCACCCTGCCGTCCTGGCTGCCGGTCGACGCGTACATCCTGGCGCTGGTCGGCACGGTCGTCCTCGCCGCGCTGCTCCCCGCGCGCGGCACAGCCGCCGACGTGGCGGGCGGCGCCTCCACCGCGGCGGTCGCCCTGCTCTTCTTCCTCTACGGGGCCCGGCTCTCCACCGCCGAGGCGCTCGACGGGCTGAAGCACTGGCGGCTCCACCTCACCGTCCTGGCCTGCACGTTCCTCGTCTTCCCGCTGCTGGGGCTGGCGAGCAAGGGGCTGGTGCCGTTCGTCCTGACGCCGGAGCTCCAGGCGGGCTTCCTCTTCCTGTGCCTGGTGCCGTCGACGATCCAGTCCTCGATCGCCTTCACCTCGATCGCCCGGGGCAACGTGCCCGCCGCGATCTGTGCCGGCTCCTTCTCCAGCCTCACCGGCATCTTCCTCACGCCGCTGCTGGCCGCGCTCCTGCTCGGCTCGGCCGGCGGCGGGTTCTCGGCGGACTCGCTGCTGAAGATCGTGCTCCAACTGCTCGTGCCGTTCCTCGCCGGACAACTCCTGCGCCGCTGGGTCGGCGGTTTCCTGACCCGGCACAAGAAGGTGCTCGGCCTGGTGGACCGCGGCTCGATCCTGCTGGTCGTCTACACCGCGTTCAGTGAGGGGATGGTCGCCGGTATCTGGAGCCAGGTCACCCCGGCCCGGCTCGGCGCCCTGCTCGCGGCCGAGGCGGTCCTGCTGGCCGTGATGCTCGCGCTGACCTGGTACGGGGCACGGCGGCTCGGCTTCGGCCGGGAGGACCGGATCGCCATCCAGTTCGCCGGGTCGAAGAAGAGCCTGGCGGCGGGGCTGCCGATGGCGAGCGTGCTGTTCGGGGCGCACGCGAGCCTCGCCGTGCTGCCGCTGATGCTCTTCCACCAGATGCAGCTGATGGTCTGCGCGGTCATCGCCAAGCGGCGCTCGCGGGACCCGGAGCCGGTGCGGGACCCGGCCGGGTCCGATGCCGGGCCGTTGTCACACCCGGCGGCTACGGTGACGTCATAGCCGCCGACCGTCGCCGGCCGCCGCAGACCGTTGCTGACCGCCGCTGGTTGCGGCTGACCGTCGCTGATCTGGAGGACCGCCATGACCGACCGGGCCGCCGCCGAACCCGGGGACGACTTTCCGCACGGCGCGGGCAACCCGGCCCGCGGCGCTCTGCGGCACGCGGGCTACACCCGGCTCGCCCAGCTCACCGACGTGACGGCTGCGGAGGTGCTGGCGCTGCACGGGGTCGGCCCGAAAGCCATCAGGGTGCTGCGCGAGGCGCTGGCGGCCGAGGGGCTGTCCTTCGCCGGTGAGTGAGTGAGCCTACGGACGACCTCGCCGCGCCCCGCCGCTCGGTGCACCCCGCCGCGCCCGCCGCTCGGTGGACCCCGTCCCGCCCGCCGCTCAGTGGACCCCCGCCTCCAGCGCGATCCGGTGCTCACCCGCGTACACGTTCATCGAAGGCCCCCGCAGGAACCCCACCAGCGTCAGCCCGCTCTCCGCCGCCAGGTCCACCGCCAGCGAGGACGGCGCCGAGACCGCCGCGAGCACCGGGATCCCGGCCATCACCGCCTTCTGCGCCAGCTCGAACGAGGCCCGCCCCGAGACCAGCAGCACCGCCCGCGACAGCGGCAGCCGCCCGTCCGTCAGCGCCCGGCCCACCAGCTTGTCCACCGCGTTGTGCCGCCCCACGTCCTCCCGTACGTCCAGCAGCTCGCCCTCCTCCGAGAAGAGGGCCGCCGCGTGCAGCCCGCCGGTCCGGTCGAACACCTTCTGCGCGGCCCGCAGCCGGTCCGGGAGGACGGCGAGCAGCTCGGGGGTGACGCGGACCGGGGGAGTGTCACCGACGGGGTGGCGGGTGGTGGTGCGCACGGCGTCCAGGCTGGCCTTGCCGCAGAGGCCGCACGAGGAGGTGGTGTAGACGTTCCGCTCCAGCGTGATGTCGGGGACCACGACACCGGGCGCGAGCTGCACGTCCACCACGTTGTACGTGTTCACGCCGTCGGCGGTCGCCCCGGCGCAGTAGACGATCGACTGCACCTCACCGCCCTCGGCGATCACGCCCTCGCTCACCAGGAACCCGGCGGCGAGCGCGAAGTCGTCACCGGGCGTGCGCATCGTGATGGCCAGCGGCTTTCCGTTCAGCCGGATCTCCAGGGGCTCCTCCGCGACGAGCGTGTCGGCGCGGGAGGAGACGGCCCCGTCCCGGATACGGAGGGTGCGGCGGCGCTCGGTGACCCGTCCCATGTGGCTGAACCCGATTCTGTCGGTGTGCGGAGCTGCCGGCCGTGGGTCGGGCCGGAGCCTGGCCCTGTCATTGTCCTGCACACGCGGTACGGCGTCTCCGCCGCGTGTGCAGGACACCCGAACGGACGGTCGGGGGGAGCATGCAGGTGAGGCTGTTGTCAATGCTCCAACGTGTGGGCCGGTTTCCTGTGGGATCACGTGCCCCCGTACCGAACGGTAGCCACCAAGACTGGGTGTTTCCTGCCCTACGTAACGATGGGAACCCGTATGACCGGCTCACGTGTCGTGGCGCTCGGCCACTATCAGCCCGCCAAGGTGCTCACCAACGACGACCTGGCGGCCATGGTCGACACGAGCGACGAGTGGATCACGAGCCGGGTCGGCATCAAGACCCGGCACGTGGGCGGCCCCGACGAGCCGGTCGACGAGCTGGCCGCGCACGCCGGTGCCAAGGCGCTGGCCGCCGCCGGCCTCCAGCCCTCGGACATCGATCTGGTCCTGGTGGCCACCTCCACCGCGATCGACCGCTCCCCGAGCATGTCGGCGCGGGTCGCGGCCCGGCTCTCCATGGGGTCACCCGCCGTGATGGACATCAACGTGGTCTGCTCGGGCTTCACCCACGCCCTGGCCGTCGCCGACCACACGATCAGGGCCGGTGCGGCGACCCGGGCGCTGGTCATCGGCGCCGACAAGATGGGTGACATCGCCGACTGGACCGACCGCACCACCTGCGTCCTGCTCGGCGACGGCGCGGGCGCGGCCGTCGTCACCGCCGATCCGTCCGCCCCCGACACCCCGGGCGGCCCCGGGATCGGTCCGGTGCTGTGGGGGTCGGTGCCGGAGATGGGCAACGCCGTACGGATCGAGGGGACGCCGCCGCGCTTCGCGCAGGAGGGCCAGTCCGTCTACCGCTGGGCCACCACCCAGCTGCCCCCGATCGCCCGCAAGGTCTGCGAGAAGGCGGGCATCACCCCGGAGGACCTGGCCGCCGTCGTCCTGCACCAGGCCAATCTGCGGATCATCGAGCCGGTGGCCCGGAAGATCGGCGCGGTCAACGCGGTCATCGCGCGGGACGTGGTCGACTCCGGCAACACCTCCGCCGCCTCCATCCCGATGGCGCTCTCCAAGCTCGTGGAGCGCGGCGAGATCGCCTCCGGCGCGCCCGTGCTGCTCTTCGGTTTCGGCGGGAACCTCTCGTACGCCGGACAGGTCATCCGCTGCCCCTGACCACGGCTGCGCAGGCTTTGTCCTGAGTGTGGAGAAAGTTGGGGCCGATTCCTGCGCAACTTCTTCCCACTCCGGGAAAGCGCTGCTACGTTCCCCTCGAAAGCCCGACGGACTGGCCGGATGTGGCGGGGAGGGACGCGTGAGACGTATGACGGCACGACCCGCGAACGCGCATCAGGCGCGGCTGCTCCGGCTGCTGCGCGACGGGGGCCCCAACTCCCGTGCCCAGCTGGGTGACCAGGTCGACCTCTCGCGCTCCAAGCTCGCCGTCGAGGTGGACCGGCTGCTGGAGACCGGCCTGGTCGTGGCCGACGGGCTCGCCGCATCCCGTGGCGGGCGCCGCTCGCACAACATCCGGCTCGCCCCCGAACTGCGCTTCCTCGGGGTCGACATCGGCGCCACCTCCATCGATGTGGCCGTCACCAACGCGGAGTTGGAGGTCCTGGGCCACCTGAACCAGCCGATGGACGTGCGCGAGGGCCCGGTCGCGGTCTTCGAGCAGGTCCTGGCGATGGCGGCCAAGCTCCGGGCCTCCGGCCTCGCCGAAGGCTTCGACGGCGCGGGCATCGGGGTCCCCGGCCCCGTCCGCTTCCCCGAGGGCGTGCCGGTCGCGCCGCCGATCATGCCCGGCTGGGACGGGTTCCCGGTCCGCGAGGCGCTCAGTCAGGATCTGGGCTGCCCCGTCATGGTCGACAACGACGTGAACCTCATGGCGATGGGGGAGCAGCACGCGGGCGTCGCCCGTTCCGTGGGCGACTTCCTGTGCGTCAAGATCGGTACGGGTATCGGCTGCGGGATCGTCGTCGGCGGTGAGGTCTACCGGGGTACGACGGGCAGCGCCGGGGACATCGGGCACATCCAGGTGGAGCCGGACGGCCGGGCCTGCGCCTGCGGCAACAAGGGCTGCCTGGAAGCCCACTTCAGCGGGGCCGCCCTGGCCCGTGACGCGGAGGACGCCGCCCGTGAGGGCCGCTCACCCGAGCTCGCGGTCCGGCTGGAGGCGGCCGGACGCCTCACCGCCGCCGATGTGGCCGCCGCCGCGGCGGCCGGGGACGCGGCAGCGCTCGACCTGATCCGCGAAGGCGGCAACCGGCTCGGCCAGGTCATCGCGAGCCTGGTCAGCTTCTTCAATCCCGGTCTGGTGGTGATCGGCGGCGGGGTCACCGGCCTCGGTCACAACCTCCTCGCCAGTGTCCGCACCCAGGTCTACCGGCAGTCCCTGCCCCTGGCCACCGGCAACCTCCCCATCGTGCTGGGCGAGCTGGGCCCCACCGCCGGAGTGATCGGCGCGGCCCGCCTCATCAGCGACCACCTCTTCTCACCGGCCTGACCACGGGACCGGTGAACGGCGCCCGCGCCGCCGCCGACCCCGTACGCACGACCGCTTCCCGCCCCGTACGCACCACCGCTTGCCCCTTCCGTACGCACGACCTCGCCCGTTCCGTACGCACCACCGCACTGGTCAGGTACGCCTCACGTACGTACCCCCTGTCAGCAGCCGCTCGTGATGCCGCCGGCTCCACGGCACCTCCAGCCCTGCGCCCTGCCCGCTCACCGGCCCTCCCCGAACGCCCGGCACCCGCCGAGGCCGGGGAGAACCCATTCGCCGAGGGGATTTCGTCATGGCACCAGAACCACCCCTGCTCACCATGTCCGGCATCACCAAGTCCTTCCCCGGCGTACGCGCCCTGGACGGCGTCGACCTGGAGGTCCAGGCCGGCGAGGTCCACTGCCTCCTCGGCCAGAACGGCGCGGGCAAGTCCACCCTCATCAAGGTGCTCGCCGGGGCCCACCAGCCCGACGACGGCGAGATCACCTGGCGCGGCGAGCCCGTGCGCCTCAAGTCCCCGATCGCCGCCATGCGCCTGGGAATTGCCACGATCTACCAGGAACTCGACCTGGTGGAGGGGCTGTCCGTGGCCGAGAACGTCTTCCTCGGCCACGAGCCGACCAGTGCGGGCTTCATCGTCCGTACGGGGGAGGGGCGTTCGGCGGCGAAGGCGCTGCTGGCCCGGCTCGGTCACCCGGAGATCGACCCCGCACGGCCGGTCGGCTCCCTCTCCGCCGCCCAGCAGCAGATCGTCTCCATGGCGCGGGCACTCTCCCACGACGTACGGCTCATCGTGATGGACGAGCCCTCGGCCGCGCTCGACCCCGACGAGGTCGACAACCTCTTCCGGATCGTCGACAGCCTGACCGCCGACGGGGTCGCCGTCGTCTACATCTCGCACCGGCTGGAGGAGATCCGCCGCATCGGCGACCGGGTCACCGTGCTGAAGGACGGCCGGGCGGTGGCGGTCGGGCTCCCCGCCGCCGACACCCCGACACGCGACATCGTTGCCATGATGACCGGCCGCGATGTCGAATACGTCTTCCCGCCGCGCCCGGACGAGGCGGCCGTGAACACCACCGAACCCGTCCTGCGGGTCCAAGGCCTCTCCCGCAAGGGCGAGTTCGCGCCCGTCGACCTCGAACTGCGGCCCGGTGAGATCGTCGGCCTCGCCGGTCTCGTCGGCTCCGGCCGCTCGGAGATCCTGGAGACGATCTACGGCGCCCGCAAGGCGAGCACCGGGACCGTCACCGTCGGAGGCAAGCAGCTCAGGCCCGGCAGCGTCCGTGCCGCCGTCGCCGCCGGGATCGGCCTCGCCCCCGAGGAGCGCAAGGCCCAGGCCCTGCTGATGACCGAGTCCGTGACCCGTAACGTCTCCGTCTCCACCCTCTCCCGGTTCGCCCGGGCGGGCTGGATCGACCGGGGCGGCGAGCGGCGGTCCGCGCAGCAGGCCACCCGCGAGCTGTCCCTGCGGCCGGACAACCCGGACACGCCGATCCGCACCCTCTCCGGCGGCAACCAGCAGAAGGCCGTCCTCGCCCGCTGGCTGCTGCGCGGCTGCCGGGTCCTGCTGCTCGACGAACCCACCCGCGGCGTCGACGTCGGCGCCCGCGCCGAGCTCTACGCCGTGATCCGCCGGCTGGCCGACGAAGGCCTCGCCGTCCTGCTCGTCTCCAGCGAAGTGCCCGAAGTCCTGGGCCTCGCCGACCGGGTGCTGGTGCTCCGGGAGGGACAGGTCGTCCACACGGCCCCCGCCCAGGAGCTCGACGAGCACCGCGTACTCGACCTCGTGATGGAAGGGAGCCCGACGCCATGACACAGCCCGCCCCGTCGGCGCAGCACAACGGGCCGGACAAGGGGGCCCTCACCGGCCCCGCCGACACGCCCCCGGTGAAGACCGGCGGCCGGAAGCCCGGCCTCGGGCTGCGGCTCGACGTCCGGATCCTGTCCCTGCTCGGTGTCCTCGCCGCGCTCGTCCTGGTCGGCGGCATCACCGAACCGGACGCGTTCCTGGACACCGGGAACCTCCAGCTGATCCTGACGCAGGCCTCCGTCATCGGGGTCGTCACCGTCGGCATGACCTTCGTCATCACCAGCGGCGGCATCGACCTCTCCGTCGGGGCGATGGTCGCCCTCGCCTCGGTCTGGGCGACGACGCTCGCCACCCAGGAGTACGGCTTCGCGGGCATCGCCTTCACGGCCGTGGTCGTCGGCCTGGCCGCCGGACTGGTGAACGGTGTGCTCATCGCGTACGGCGGGATGGTCCCGTTCATCGCGACGCTCGCCATGCTCGCCTCGGCGCGCGGCCTCGCCCTCATGATCACCGACGGCAAGACACAGATCGTCACCGTCGACTCGGTCCTCAGCCTCGGCCTGCCGGACTCCTACTTCCTCGGTATCCCGCCGCTGGTCATGATGTTCGCGGCGGTCACCGTCATCGGCTGGCTGATCCTCAACCGGACCACCTTCGGCCGCCGCACGGTCGCCGTCGGCGGCAACGCGGAGGCGGCCCGGCTCGCCGGGATCGACGTCCGCCGCCAGCGCCTCTACCTCTACCTGCTCTCCGGGCTCTGCTGCGGCATCGCCGCCTTCATGCTGATCGTGCTCTCCGGCTCCGGCCAGAACACCAACGGCAACCTGTACGAGCTCGACGCCATCGCCGCCGCGATCATCGGCGGCACCCTGCTCAGCGGCGGCCGCGGCACCATCGTCGGCTCCGTCCTCGGCGTCCTGATCTTCACCACCATCACCAACATCTTCGCGCTCAACAACCTCCAGAGCGACGTCCAGCAGATCGCCAAGGGCGCCATCATCGTCGCCGCCGTCCTCGTCCAGCGCCGCACCCTGCGCGGCGGCGAAACCTGAGCAACCCGCCCAGCCCCAGCAACTCCGTCTCCAAGAGCCGCACTTCGCACGCAACCCACCGGATGAAGGGTCAGACCGCCATGCCAGAAACCAGCCGCAGAGGGCTGCTGTTCGGAGCCGCCGCCGTCTCCACGGGCGCCCTCCTCACCGCCTGCACCAGCAACGAGCCGAAGAGCGCGCAGCCGGCCGGCAACAGCCAGCCCGCCGCCGACGACAAGCCCGGCAAGCCCGTCACCATCGGCTTCGCCGGACCGCAGGCCGACCACGGCTGGCTCAACGCCATCAACGTGAACGCCAAGTCGCGGGCGGAGAAGTACAGCGAGGTGACGCTGGAGATCACCGAGGGCTCCAACGACACCGCCGCCCAGATCGGGCAGGTCAAGACCCTCATCAACAAGAAGGTCGACGTCCTCGTCATCCTCCCCGCCGACGGCAAGGCGCTCACCCAGGTCGGCCTGGAGGCGATGAAGGCGGGCATTCCCGTCGTCAACCTGGACCGCATCTTCGCCTCCCCGCAGGCGTACCGCTGCTGGGTCGGCGGCGACAACTACGGGATGGGCCTCAACGCCGGTCACTACATCGGCGAACAGCTCAAGGGCAAGGCGAACGCCAAGGTCGTCGAGCTCGCCGGCATCGACAACCTGGAGCTGACCAAGCAGCGCAGCCAGGGCTTCGCCGACGCGCTCAAGAACTACTCCAACATCAAGCTGGTGGCCCGTCAGGCCGCCGATTTCACCGTCGAGTCGGGCCAGGCGAAGATGGCCCAACTCCTCCAGGCGCAGAAGCAGTTCGACGCCCTGTGGAACCACGACGACGACCAGGGCGTAGGTGCGCTCCGCGCCATCCAGCAGGCGGGCCGCGACGAGTTCATCATGGTCGGCGGCGCCGGTGCCAAGTCCGCGATGGACGCCATCAAGGCCGACAACTCGGTCATCAAGGCGACCGTCCTCTACCCGCCGACGATGGCCGCCTCCGCGATCGACCTGGCGCGCGCGCTCGGCCAGTCCAAGGGGGTCAGCGGCCTGGCCGAGATGGAGATCCCGACCTCCCTGACCCTGTACTCCGCGGTCGTGACCAAGGACAACATCGACCAGTACCTGCCGACGGGCTTCAACTGACCGGGTCTCCGGGGGGCGCGGCGAGCGCGTCCCCCGGCCCGTTACCGCACACCGACGAGGAGGAAGTCCGCATGGCCCGTAGTCAAGAGCAGGAGACGGAACCGCAGACCGCGACCGTGACCGCGACACCGCCCCCGCAGCCGGGGCGAGGGACGCTCGGGGTCGGCATGGTCGGGTACGCGTTCATGGGCGCCGCCCACTCCCAGGGGTGGCGCACCGCGGGACACGTCTTCGACCTGCCGGTGCGGCCGGCTCTCGCCGCGATCTGCGGGCGCGACCGTGCGGCGGTCGACGCCGCCGCCGCCCGGCACGGCTGGGCGGCGGCGGAGACCGACTGGCGGGCGCTGATCGCCCGGGACGACGTACAACTGATCGACATCTGCACACCCGGCGACAGCCATGCGGAGATCGCCATCGCCGCCCTGGAGGCGGGCAAGCACGTGCTGTGCGAGAAGCCGCTCGCCAACACGGTCGCCGAGGCGGAGGCGATGGTCCGCGCCGCCGAGGCGGCGCAGGCCCGGGGCCAGGTGGCGATGGTGGGCTTCAACTACCGCAAGGTGCCCGCCATCACCTTCGCCCGGCAGCTGATCGCGGACGGCCGCCTCGGCGCCCTGCGCCACGTACGCGCCAGCTACCTCCAGGACTGGCTGGTCGACCCGGCCTCCCCGCTCACCTGGCGCCTCAAGCGCGAGCACGCCGGTTCGGGTGCGCTGGGCGACCTGGGGGCGCACATCGTCGACCTCGCCCAGTACCTTGCGGGGGAGCTGCTGACCGGGGTGTCGGCGGTCAGCGAGACCTTCGTACGGGAGCGGCCCCTGCTCTCCGGTGCGTCGGCCGGGCTCTCCGGCGGTGCGGACGCGGTGGCGCGGGGCGAGGTGACGGTGGACGACGCGGCGATCTTCACCGGCCGCCTCGCCTCCGGGGCGCTGGCCTCCTTCGAGGCGACCCGGATGGCGGCCGGACGCAAGAACGCGCTGCGGCTGGAGATCAACGGCGAGCTGGGCTCGCTCGCCTTCGACCTGGAGCGGCTCAACGAGCTCTCGTTCCACGACCACACCGAGCCCGCCGCCACCGCCGGCTTCCGCCGCATCCTGGTCACCGAACCCGAACACCCCTACCTGGAGGCCTGGTGGCCGCCGGGCCACGCCCTCGGGTACGAGCACACCTTCGTCCACCAGGCCCGTGACGTGGTCCGCACGATCACCGAAGGCCTCCCGCCCCTGCCCTCGTTCGCGGACGGCCTCCAGGTCCAGCGGGTGCTCGCCGCCGTCGAGGAGAGCGCCGCCAAGAACTCCGTACACACCTCTGTCCCGTCGTCCTAGGAGGCAGTCGCCCCCATGCCCCGCCCCTTTACCCTGTTCACCGGCCAGTGGGCCGACCTCCCGCTGGAGGAGGTCTGCAAGCACGCCCGGGACTTCGGTTACGACGGACTCGAACTCGCCTGCTGGGGAGACCACTTCGAGGTCGACAAAGCACTCGCCGACCCCGGCTATCTGGACAGCAGGCACCAACTGCTCGACAGGTACGGGCTGAAGTGCTTCGCCATCTCCAACCACCTGGTCGGCCAGGCCGTCTGCGACAACCCGATCGACGAACGCCACCAGGGCATCCTGCCCGCCCGCATCTGGGGTGACGGCGAGGCCGAAGGCGTACGGCAGCGGGCCGCCGCCGAGATCGCGGACACCGCACGCGCGGCCGCCGCCTTCGGCGTCGACACGGTCATCGGGTTCACCGGCTCCTCGATCTGGCACCTGGTCGCGATGTTCCCGCCGGTCCCGCCGCACATGATCGAGCGGGGCTACGAGGACTTCGCCGAGCGCTGGAACCCGATCCTGGACGTCTTCGACGCCGAGGGGGTGCGCTTCGCCCACGAGGTGCACCCGAGCGAGATCGCGTACGACTACTGGACCACCAAGCGCGCCCTCGAAGCGGTGGACCACCGGCCCGCGTTCGGGCTGAACTTCGACCCCAGCCACTTCGTCTGGCAGGACCTCGACCCGGTGGGCTTCCTCTACGACTTCCGGGACCGGATCTACCACGTGGACTGCAAGGAGGCCCGCAAGCGCCTCGACGGCCGCAACGGCCGCCTCGGCTCGCACCTGCCGTGGGGCGACCCCCGGCGCGGCTGGGACTTCGTCTCCGCCGGCCACGGTGACGTGCCCTGGGAGGACGTGTTCCGGATGCTCCGGTCCATCGGCTACGAGGGCCCGGTCTCCGTGGAGTGGGAGGACGCGGGCATGGACCGGCTGCACGGCGCTCCGGAAGCGCTTGCCAGCCTCAAGCGGTTCGACTTCGACCCGCCGTCGGCCTCCTTCGACGCGGCCTTCGGCGGCGGCGAGTAGGAGCTGCGGCAGAGCGGTCCCGGGTGCTCCCTGAGGCGCCCGGGGCTGTCTCGCCCTGCCCGGAATCTTCTTTGTCCTGGCGGAAGCAGAAGTTCGGCCCAACCCTTGCACAAGGGCTTTCCGTCCCGGACGAACAGGTCTACCGTCCACCACGTGTACACGACATGACTCGCGTCACCGGGGTCACTCCCGTCTCCGGTGACGCACGCGCGGCAGTCCCCGCGCGGCACGGCACGGCTACACCCGCCCGTACAACCGGCACCTCCGGAGGACCTACGTGCACCGACCGCACCGAACCAGAAAGCGGCTCCTGGCCCGGACCCGCATCCGTAAAACGCTCGCGCTGTTCACCGGCGGCCTCCTCGCCGCCGCGACCCTGACCCTCGGCTCCGCCCCCGGCGCCACCGCCCACCCCGGTCACCCGGGCCACGAAGAGCCCGTGGCGGAGGACTTCCAGCAGGTCACCCTCGCCAAGGGCGCGGAGGAGACCGGCGAGCCCATGTCACTCGCCGTTCTCCCCGACCGCAGCGTGCTGCACACCTCGCGCGGCGGCGAGCTGCGGATCACCGACAGCGCCGGCAACACCCGGATCTCCGGCACCCTCCCCGTGTACACGCACGACGAGGAAGGCCTCCAAGGCGTCGGCGTCGACCCGGACTTCGCCGAGAACCGGGCCATCTACCTGTTCTACGCACCCCCGTTGGACACCCCGGCAGGCGACGCACCCGAGACCGGGACGGTGGCCGACTTCGCGAAGTTCGACGGCGTCAACCGGCTCTCCCGCTTCGTCCTCAACGAGGACGGCACGCTCGACACCGCCAGTGAGAAGAAGGTCCTGGACGTCCCCACCTCGCGCGGCATCTGCTGCCACGTCGGCGGTGACATCGACTTCGATAAGGACGGCAACCTCTACCTCTCCACCGGCGACGACACCAACCCCTTCGCCTCCGACGGCTACACGCCGATCGACGAACGCACCGACCGCAACCCGGCGTTCGACGCCCAGCGGACCTCCGGCAACACCAACGACCTCCGCGGCAAGATCCTGCGCATCAAGGTCGCCGAGGACGGCTCGTACACCGTCCCCGAGGGCAACCTCTTCGAGCCCGGGACGGACAAGACGCGTCCCGAGATCTACGCGATGGGCTTCCGCAACCCGTTCCGCTTCTCCGTCGACCAGGCTACCGGCATCGTGTACGTCGGTGACTACGGCCCCGACGCCGGTGCGGCCGACCCGAAGCGCGGGCCGTCCGGCAAGGTGGAGTTCGCCCGGGTGACGAAGGCCGGCAACTTCGGCTGGCCCTACTGCGTCGGTGAGAACGAGCCGTACATCGACTACGACTTCGCCACCAAGACCTCCGGCGCCGCCTTCGACTGCGCCAACCCGAAGAACGAGTCGCCGCACAACACCGGCCTCGTCGACCTGCCGCCGGCCGAGGCCGCCTGGATCCCGTACGACGGCGGCTCGCTGCCCGAGTTCGGCACCGGCTCCGAATCCCCGATGGGCGGACCGGTCTACCGCTACGACGCGGACCTCGACTCCCCGGTCAAGTTCCCCGAGGCCTACGACGGCGACTTCTTCGCCGGTGAGTTCGGCCGCCGCTGGATCAAGCGCATCGAGCAGGACGCGGACGGCGCCGTCCAGTCCATCAACGACGTGCCGTGGTCCGGTACGCAGATCATGGACATGGCCTTCGGCCCGGACGGGGCGCTCTACGTCCTGGACTACGGCCTCGCCTGGTTCGGCGGCGACGAGAACTCCGCGCTCTACCGCATCGAGAACGCCACCGGAGGCCGCTCACCCATCGCGGAAGCCTCCGCCAACAAGACCTCCGGCACCGCACCGCTGAAGGTGAAGTTCTCCTCGGCCGGTACGTCGGACGGCGACGGCGACCCGTTGACGTACGCCTGGGACTTCGGTGACGGCGGCACCTCCACGGCCGCCAACCCGACGTATACGTACAAGAAGAACGGCACGTACGTCGCGACCGTCACCGCCGAGGACCCGACCGGCCGCACCGGCTCCGCGAGCGTCCACATCACCGTCGGCAACACCGCCCCGACCGTGGAGCTGGTGCTCCCCGAGGACGGCCAGCTCTTCGAGTTCGGTGACTCCGTACCGTTCAAGGTGAACGTCAGCGACCCGGAGGACGGCACCATCGACTGCACCAAGGTCGAGGTCAAGTTCACCCTGGGCCACGACAGCCACGGCCACGACATCACCACCGAGCACGGCTGCGAAGGCACCATCAAGACCGCCATGGAAGGCGGCCACGACCCCAACGCCAATATCTACGGCGGGATTTCGGCCTCCTACACCGACAACGGCGGTGGCGGCCAGGCCAAGCTGACCGGCAAGGACACCTCGCGCCTCCAGCCCAAGCACCGCCAAGCCGAGCACTTCGACGACTCCTCCGGCGTCACCACGCCGAGCAAGTCCAGTGCCCACGGTGGAAAGACCGTCGGTGACATCCACAACGACGACTGGATCTCCTTCAAGACCTACGTCCTCGGTGGCACCACCAAGCTCACCGCCCGTATCTCGTCGGCCGGTTCGGGTGGCTTCCTCGAGGTGCGCACCGGATCGCCCACCGGCAAGATCCTCGGTTCGGGCCCCGTCCCGGTGACCGGTAGCTGGGACACCTTCCAGGACATCGACATCCCGCTGCGCGGAGCGCCCAAGAAGCAGACCGAACTCTTCCTCGTCTTCAAGGGCGGCGACGGCGCGCTCTACGACATCGACGACTTCGAACTGTCCGACAGCCCGGTCGACAAAACCGCCAAGCGCGTCCTGGTCTTCTCCAAGACCGCCGGCTTCCGCCACGACTCCATCCCGGCCGGTATCGCCGCGCTGAAGGAGATCGGCAAGGACACCAACATCACGGTCGACTCCACCGAGTCCGCCGCCCAGTTCACCACCAGCAACCTCGCCCGCTACGACGCCGTCGCCTTCCTCTCCACCACCGGTGACGTACTCAACGCCGACCAGCAGAAGGCGTTCGAGAACTACGTGGCCACCGGCGGCGGTTACGTCGGCATCCACGCGGCCGCCGACACCGAGTACGACTGGGAGTTCTACGGCGGCCTCGTCGGCGCCTACTTCGACTCGCACCCGCAGATCCAGCCCGCCACCGTCCGCGTCGAGGACCACGACCATCCGGCCACCGCGCACCTGGACGAGGAGTGGGAGCGCACCGACGAGTGGTACAACTACCGCACCAACCCCCGGGACAAAGCAAAGGTGTTGGCGACCCTCGACGAGACCACCTACACCGGCGGCAACATGAAGGGCGACCACCCGATCTCCTGGTGCCAGACCTACCAGGGCGGCCGTTCCTTCTACACCGGCCTCGGCCACACCAAGGAGTCCTACGCGGAGCCGGCCTTCCGCCAGCACGTGTCGGGCGGCCTGCGCTACGCCACCGGCCAGGTCAAGGCCGACTGCAAGCCGAACAAGGACTACCGGCCCATCTTCAACGGCAAGACGCTGGAAGGCTGGAAGCAGGCGGGCCCCGGAAAATTCTCCGTCAGTGACGGCGCCCTGCACTCCGAGGGCGGCATGGGCCTGCTCACCTACCAGGCCAAGGAGCTGAAGGCGTACTCGCTCAAGCTCGACTGGAAGATGGCCGGCGACGACAACTCCGGTGTCTTCGTGGGCTTCCCGGAGTCGGACGACCCCTGGTCGGCCGTGAACAACGGCTACGAGATCCAGATCGACGCCACCGACGCCGCCGACCGCACCACGGGCGCCGTCTACGGATTCAAGTCGGCCAACATCAAAGCCCGTGACCGCGTCCTGCGGCCGCCGGGCCAGTGGAACAGCTACGAGATCAAGGTCCAGGGCGAACGTCTGCAGATCTTCCTCAACGGAGCGAAGATCAACGACTTCACCAACACCGACCCGGCCCGCAGCCTGAAGGACGGCTACATCGGCCTCCAGAACCATGGAGCCGACGACCAGGTGTCCTTCCGCAACATCCAGCTGAAGGAGCTGCCCTCGACGTAGGGCGGCCACCTCTGCCGACGACGGGCGGGGGAGGCACCGACCCCTTCCCCGCCCGTCGTCCTCCACCTCTTCATCCCCCCAGGGAGGCAGCCCGTGACCGCACATGCCGATCGTGAAGGCCGTGACGAGCGTCCGCGCCGTACCGCCGACAGCCCAGGCCGCCGTACCGGCGTCTGGTTCATCGGAGCACGCGGCTCCGTCGCCACCACCGCGACCGCGGGGTGCGCGGCCATCGCGGCAGGCCTCCACCCGCCCACCGGCATGGTCACCGAGACGCCTCCCTTCGCCGACAGCGGCCTGCCGCCCCTGACCTCGCTGGTCTTCGGCGGCCACGACACCCTGGACTGCCCGCTCGCCAAACGGGCCGAGGCACTGGCCGAAGGCGGCGTGCTGCCGTACCGCCTCCCCACCGCCGTACGCGCCGAACTCGACGCGGCCGACGCCGAGATACGCCCCGGCGGGCCGCTCCCCGGCGACACCCGCACCGACCAGGAGCTCATCGCCGCCTTCGCCGCGGACCTCACCGACTTCGCCCACCGCAACGAGCTGACCCGTACGGTCGTCATCAACGTCTCCTCCACGGAACCGGCCCCCGCCCCCGACGACCCCCGGCTCCCCGCCAGCTCCCTCTACGCGGCCGCCGCCCTCCGGGCCGGCTGCTCCTACGCCAACTTCACCCCTTCGACCGGCCTGCGTGCTCCGGCCCTGGCCGAAACCGTCGCCGACAGCGGACTTCCCCACGCGGGACGCGACGGCAAGACCGGCCAGACGCTGCTCCGTTCCGTGCTCGCCCCGATGTTCCTCCAGCGCGCCCTGCCCGTACGGGCCTGGTCCGGGTCGAACCTGCTGGGCGGCGGGGACGGGGCGGCGCTGGCCGACCCGGCGGCGGCCGCCGCCAAGAACGCGGGCAAGGAACGTGTCCTCACCGACACGTTCGGCACCGCCCCCGAGGGCGAGGTCCACATCGACGACGTGCCGGCGATGGGGGACTGGAAGACGGCCTGGGACCACATCGCCTTCGACGGCTTCCTCGGCTCCCGGATGGTCCTCCAGACCATCTGGCAGGGCTGCGACTCGGCCCTGGCCGCCCCGCTCGTCCTGGACCTGGCCCGGCTGCTGGCCCGCTCGCACGAACTGGGGCTCAGCGGCCCCCGGCCGGAGCTGGGCTTCTACTTCAAGGACCCGGACGGCGGCACCTCGGCCGCGCTCGCCGAGCAGTACGCCACCCTGCTGGGCTTCGCGGAGCGGCTGCGGGGCCAGGCATGAGGTGGCGGCTGCGGGCCCTGTCGGTGCTCGGGGCAGGCTTGCGTATGCCCTCGGGAGCCTGGGGCCGCGCACTCCAAGACGGCCTGTCCGGTACGGGTGGGACTGCACCCGCACCGGACAGGCACCGGCCGTCCCCCGGTCGCGGGAGAGGGGACACGGTGCGGGCCTGGACCGAACTGTTCCGGGTCTCCGCGCTGTTCTCCGTGCCGGGTGACGCACTGGCCGGGGCCGCGGCGGTGGGCCGCAGCCCCGGCCGGGGCACCGCACTCGCGATCGGCGCCTCCCTCTGCCTGTACGAGGCCGGGATGGCCCTCAACGACTGGGCGGACCGCGAGGAGGACGCGGTGGACCGCCCGCACCGCCCGATCCCGTCGGGCCGCATCAGCCCCCCGGCCGCCCTGGGCGCGGCCGGGGTCCTGACGGCGGCGGGCCTGGCCCTCGCGGCGCGGGCCGGCCGCCCGGCCCTGGCGGTCGCCACGGGCCTGGCCGCCACGGTCTGGGCCTACGACCTCCACCTCAAGCACACGAAGGCGGGCCCGGCGGCGATGGCGGCGGCCCGCACCCTGGACCTGCTGCTGGGAGCGACGGCTTCGGTTGCGGCGGGGGCCAGGGGCGGGGCGGCTGGGCGAGGGTCGGCTCCGGTTGTACCAGGGGCGGCCGACAACGTTGCCGCGATGGCGCACCCCGTCCGTGGTCCCCTGACCGCTCTCCCCGCAGCCCTGGTGCTCGGCGCGCACACCTACGGCGTCACCGCCGTGTCCCGCCACGAGGCGCAGGGCGGATCCACCGCCGTACCGCTGGCGGTCCTGGCCACGACGGCGGGGCTGGGCGCGGCCGTGCTCACTGCGGGCCGAGCAGCTCGGACCAGGGCACCGGAGCCCGGCGCGGGCGGCCACGGCGCGACCGGGCCGGGGGAGCACCGGGCGACCCGCCCCCACCGCCTCACCCCCGCCGACCTCCTGCTCACCGCCTTCACCTGCGCCTACCTTCGTACCGCCGGGCCACCCCTCCTGCACGCCGCCCTCAACCCGTCCCCGCCCCTGACCCAGCGGGCGGTCGGCGGCGGGATCCGGGCCATGATCCCGCTCCAGGCGGCGCTCGCCGCCCGCGCCGGAGCACCCGGCTCCGGCCTCGCCGTCATGGCACTCGTCCCCCTGGCCCGCTCCCTCGCCCGGAAGGTGAGCCCCACATGACCCTCCACCTCGGCTACGGCAGCAACGGGCTCACCGACCTCCGCCTCGACGACGCCCTCGGGCTCCTCGCCGACCTCGGCTACGACGGCGTCGGCCTGACGCTCGACCACATGCACCTGGACCCCCTGGCCCCGGACCTCCCCGAACGCACCCGCCAGGTCGCCCGCCGGCTCACCTCCCTCGGGCTCCGGGTCACCGTCGAGACCGGCGCCCGCTATGTCCTGGACCCGCGCCGCAAACACGGCCCCTCCCTCCTCGACCCGGACCCCGACGCCCGGGCCGCGCGCACCGCGCTGCTCGTCCGTGCCGTGGACGTGGCCGCCGAACTCGGCGCGCACGCCGTCCACTGCTTCAGCGGCATCACCCCGCCCGACACCTCCACGGACACCGCCTGGAAGCGCCTGACCGAAGCGATCACCCCCGTACTCGACGCCGCCGACCGGTCGGGCATCCCCCTCGCCATCGAGCCCGAACCCGGTCACCTCCTCGCCACCCTCGCCGACTTCCACCACCTCCGCGCCCTCCTCGGCGACCCGGCCCCCCTCGGCCTCACGCTCGACATCGGCCACTGCCAGTGCCTGGAGGAGGCATCCCCCGTGCAGTGCGTCGTCGACTCCGCCCCCTGGCTCCGGCACGTCCAGATCGAGGACATGCGGCGCGGCGTCCACGAGCACCTCCCGTTCGGCGACGGCGAGATCGACTTCCCGCCCGTGCTCGCCGCCCTCACCGCCGCCGACTACCAGGGCCTCACCGTCGTCGAACTGCCCCGCCACTCCCACGCGGGCCCCGAACTCGCCCGCACCTCCATCGCCTTCCTGCGCGACGCGATGACCAAGGGCGCGATCACCAAGAAGGGCGGCGCACCGTGCTGAGGTCCCGCAAGGAACTCGACGCCGAACTCGACGGCGCCGCCCGCGCCTGGCTCGACGAGGCCCTGGCCGAAGCCGCACACGCGGCAACAGAGGACGTCACGGCCGAGGCCTCCCCGTACGCCTCCCCTCCCTGGGAACTCCGCTACGCCGCCGCCGGCCGTCACTGCGGACCGGCCCACGCCGACTCCGTACGCTCCCTCCTGCTCATCGAGGCCCGCGCCCCGCTGTCTTCCGTCACCCGGCTCTACGAACAGGGCACCGCCGCCGAACGCCGCGCCGTCCTGCTCACCCTGCACCGCCTCGCCCTCGACTCCACCGCTCTCCCACTCGTCGAGGACGCCCTGCGCGCCAACGACACCCGGCTGGTTGCTGCCGCCGTCGGCCCGTACGCCGCGGCCCACCT
The DNA here is from genome assembly GCF_000718135.1 of Streptomyces cyaneofuscatus. GTDB lineage: Bacteria > Actinomycetota > Actinomycetes > Streptomycetales > Streptomycetaceae > Streptomyces > Streptomyces cyaneofuscatus. The sequence continues at coordinate 132,900 of NZ_JOEM01000021.1, forward strand.
CGATCCGCACGCCTGGCGCCACGCCGTACTGAAGTGCCTGTTCACCGGGGTGCCGCTGACCGCCGTCGCCCGGCTCGACGAGCGGGCCCGAGGGGACGCCGAACTCGCCCGCATGCTGAGCGACTTCGCCGCCGAGCGGACCGCCGCCGGCCGTGACGTCCCGGCCGACCTGCGCACCGCACTCACTCTCACCGAGATCGCCCCCGCCGCCCCCACGGAGGAGTCCTGATGCGCATCTTCGACCCCCACATCCACATGACGTCCCGGACCACGGACGACTATCAGGCGATGTACGACGCGGGCGTCCGCGCCCTGGTCGAACCCTCCTTCTGGCTCGGCCAGCCCCGCACCTCGCCCGCCAGCTTCTTCGACTACTTCGACGCGCTCCTCGGCTGGGAGCCCTTCCGCGCCTCCCAGTACGGCATCGCGCACCACTGCACGCTCGCCCTCAACCCCAAGGAGGCGAACGACCCCCGCTGCACCCCCGTCCTGGACGCCCTGCCGCGCTATCTGGTGAAGGACTCCGTCGTCGCCGTCGGCGAGATCGGCTACGACTCCATGACCCCGGCCGAGGACCACGCGCTGGCCGCCCAGCTCCAGCTCGCCGCCGATCACGGGCTCCCCGCCCTCGTCCACACCCCGCACCGCGACAAGCTCGCCGGTCTGCACCGCACCATCGACGTCATCCGCGAATCGAACCTCCCCCCGGAGTTCGTCCTGCTCGACCATCTCAACGAGACCACCGTAAAGGCCGCCACTGACAGTGGCTGCTGGGCCGGGTTCTCCATCTACCCGGACACCAAGATGGACGAGGACCGCATGGTCACGATCCTCCGGAACCACGGCACGGAGAAGATCCTCGTCAACTCCGCCGCCGACTGGGGGAAGAGCGACCCGCTCAAAACCCGCAAGGTCGCCGACGCGATGCTGAAGGCCGGATGCCCCGAGGACGACGTCGACCAGGTCCTGTGGCGCAACCCGGTCGCGTTCTACGGCCAGAGCGGCCGCCTCCACCTGGACACCCCCGCCCCCGACGCACTCCACGAGGGCAACTCCATCCTGCGCGGCGGGGAGTGAAGCCATGCGCTTCCGCCACCCGGACGGCTCGATCGTCCACCTCTCCTACTGCACCAACGTCCACCCCGCCGAAACGCTGGACGGCGTCCGCGCCCAGCTCCGCGACCACTGCGAACCCGTACGCCGCCGCCTCGGCCGGGACCGGCTCGGCATCGGCCTCTGGCTCGCCCGGGACGCCGCCCGCGCCCTGATCAACGACCCCGCCGAACTCCGCGCGCTCCGCGCCGAGCTGGACAGCCGGGGCCTGGAAGTGGTCACCCTCAACGGCTTCCCGTACGAGGGTTTCGGAGCCGACGAGGTCAAGTACCGGGTCTACCGCCCGGACTGGACCGAACCCGAACGCCTCGCCCACACCACCGACCTGGCCCGCCTCCTGGCCGCCCTGCTCCCCGACGACGTCACCGAAGGCACCATCTCCACGCTCCCGCTGGCCTGGCGCACCCCGTACGCCACCGACCCCGGGGCGGCCCGCACCGCACGCGCCGCCCTCACCACGCTCGCCCAGCGCCTGGACGCGCTGGCCGAACTCACCGGCAAGTCGATCCGGATTGGCCTCGAACCCGAGCCGGGCTGCACGGTGGAGACCACCGCCGACGCCATCGCCCCGCTCACCGACGTCGGCCACGAACGCATCGGCATCTGCGTCGACACCTGCCACCTCGCCACCTCCTTCGAGGACCCGGACACTGCGCTCGACGCCCTGACCGCGGCGGGCATCCCGGTGGTCAAGTCCCAGCTCTCCGCCGCCCTGCACGCCGAACACCCCCACCTCCCCGAGGTCCGCACCGCGCTCGCCGCCTTCGCCGAGCCGCGCTTCCTGCACCAGACCCGTACGCTTCCCCAAGCTCTCGAACCGACTCGACCAGGGGAGATCCCACTCGCCGCCGGGCTGCGCGGCACCGACGACCTGGACGAGGCCGTCGCCGGCAGCGCACTCCCGGACTCCACCCCCTGGCGGGCCCACTTCCACGTACCGCTGCACGCGCCGCCCGCGCCGCCGCTCACCTCCACGCTCCCCGTGCTCCGCGCCACGCTCGCCCGGCTCGTCGGGGGACCGGTCCCGCTGACCCGGCACCTGGAGGTGGAGACGTACACCTGGCAGGCGCTGCCCGCCGAACTGCGGCCCCGCACCCGTACCCAACTCGCCGACGGCATCGCCGCCGAACTCACCCTCGCCCGCGACCTCCTGGTCGACCTCGGCCTCAAGGAGCTGCCATGACCATGGACAGGGACAGCACGGACAGCACGGACAGCTCACACCAGGCGCGAACGGGCCCCACCCCCCTCCTCGTCCTCGACGTCGTCGGCCTCACCCCGCAGCTCCTCGCCCACATGCCCAACCTCACGGCGCTCGGGAAACAGGGCGCGCGGGCCCCCCTCTCCACCGTCCTGCCCGCCGTCACCTGCGCCGCCCAGTCCACCTTCCTCACCGGCACGATGCCCGCCGAACACGGCATCGTCGCCAACGGCTGGTACTTCCGCGAGCTCGGCGACGTCCTGCTCTGGCGCCAGCACAACGGGCTCGTCGAGGGCGACAAGCTCTGGGACGCGGCCCGCCGCGCCCACCCCGGCTACACCGTCGCCAACATCTGCTGGTGGTACGCGATGGGCGCCGACACCGACTGGACCGTCACCCCGCGCCCCGTCTACTACGCCGACGGCCGCAAGGAACCCGACTGCTACACCCGGCCCCCCGCCCTGCACGACGAACTGACCGACAAGCTCGGCACGTTCCCCCTCTTCCACTTCTGGGGCCCCGGCGCCGACCTGGTCTCCTCCCAGTGGATCATCGACGCCACCCGCCACATCATCGCCACCCGAACCCCCGACCTGGCTCTCTGCTATCTGCCCCACCTGGACTACGACCTCCAGCGCTACGGCCCCGACGACCCCCGCTCCCACCGGGCCGCCGCCGACCTGGACCGGGCCATCGCCCCGCTGCTGGCCGACGCCCGCGCCGAAGGCCGTACCGTCGTCGCGCTCTCCGAGTACGGCATCACCCGGGTGAGCCGCCCCGTCGACATCAACCGGGCGCTGCGTAGGGCGGGCCTGCTGGAGGTGCACACGCAGGACGGCATGGAGTACCTCGACACGATGGCCTCGTGCGCCTTCGCCGTCGCGGACCACCAGCTCGCCCACATCTACGTACGCCGTCCCGAGGACCTGGAGGCGGTCCGGGCGGCGCTCGCGGACCTGCCCGGCATCGACCAGCTCCTGGACGACGAGGGCAAGAAGGCGCACCACCTGGACCACCCCCGCTCCGGGGAGCTGGTGGCCGTGGCGGAGAAGGACGCCTGGTTCACGTACTACTACTGGCTCGACGACGCCCGCGCCCCCGACTTCGCCCAGCTCGTCGAGATCCACCGCAAGCCCGGCTACGACCCCGTCGAGCTCTTCATGGACCCCGAGGACCCCTACGTACGGCTCAAGGCCGTCTCGGCGGTCGCGCGCAAGAAGCTCGGGATGCGCTACCGCATGGCGGTCGTCCCCCTTGACCCCTCACCTATTCGCGGCAGCCACGGCCGCCTCCCCGAGAGCGACGACGAAGGTCCGCTCATCCTCTGCTCCACCCCCCACGCGTTCACCGACCGGGTCAGGGCCACCGAGGTGAAGTCCCTGCTCCTCCAGCTTGCCGGACTGCACTGACAATCCGCGTCACGCATTCCCCGTCACGCACCCGGCACCGCACCACACACCCCACGTCCCGTCAGGTCAGCAAGGGAGATACCCGAACATGAGCCGCACCTCCAAGGACACCGAACTCACCCGCAGACTGAGCCGCCGCAACATCCTCGGTGTCGCCGCCGGAGCGACCGCCGCCACGATCATCGGCACGGCGACAGCCCAGGCCGCCGACCGGGACCACGCTCAGGGCCCCGGCAAGGGCCACGGCCACGGGCATGACCACGGCCACGGTCACGGCAAGGGCAAGCCCGTCCTGCCCCCCGGCCGCCTCGGCATCCAGCTCTACAGCCTCCGCGACAAGATCTCCACGCTCGGCTTCGCCCCCGTCTTCGCCGAGCTGGAGAAGTACGGCTACGACGAGATCGAACTGGCCGGCTACACCCAGGGCTCCGCCGGCCCCATCACGCTGGCCCAGCTCAAGCGGCTGGCCAAGGACCACGGCCTCAACCCGATCGGCAGCCACGTCGGCTACTACGACGACAACAACCCCGGCGCCTACACCTTCGCCCAGAACCTGGAGAAGGTCCTCGACGACGCCCAGGCCCTCGGCCTCAAGCACATCGGCACGGCGTCGGGCCCCTTCCGCTACGGCTCCACGGTCGACGGCTGGAAGCGGGCGGCCGACGACTTCAACACGTACGGGGCCGCCGCCCGTAAGCGCGGCATGAAGTTCTACCAGCACAACCATGCCGAGGAGTTCTCCTTCGCCACCGACAAGCCGAAGGTGCGCCTCTACGACGTCCTGCTCGCCGAGACCGATCCCGACCTGGTCTACCTGGAGATGGACATCTACTGGGCGTACTGCGCCCAGTTCCGCTTCAGCAAGCGCGCGGACGGCACCAAGGCCCCGCTCGACCCGCTGAAGTACGTCCTCAAGCACCCGAACCGCTACCCGCTCTTCCACGTCAAGGACGGCGTCCGCGACGACACGACGCGCGACGGCTACCGCATGTCGGACGTGGGCGACGGGGACATCGACTACAAGACGTTCCTGTCCGAGGTGACCGACCGGACCCACCACGGCCGGAGCTACCACCACTGGCAGGCGGAGCACGACAACCCGGTGGAGTCGCTCGCCTTCGCCCGGAAGTCGAGCGAGCACCTGCACTCCCTGCGCGAGGGCCGCTGCGGCGACTGACGCGCGCCGCGTATGCCGGACCGGCGGGGCTACCCGATGCCCTGCCGGTCCGGCAGCAGCGCGAACTCCCGGTCGGCGGCCACCGGAACGGCCCGCTCCACGGCCTGGACGAGCAGGGCCCGGTGCCGTACCAGCGGGTGCTTCCGCTCCTCCGGCGCCAGCAGCAACAGATCGTCCAGCCCCGCCAGCAGCCGACGCGACACCTGGGGGCTTCCGGCCACGCACCACCGGATCTCCTCGAAGGCGAGATCCACCAGGTCCTCCCACGCCGGCCCCTCCTGCACCAGCCGCACCCGCCCCGACCGGTCCCGGTGGTGGACGGTCCCGAGGGGCAGGCGCACCACGGCCGCGAGGAACTGCACGATCCGGTCCAGGCACTGGACGGCGGTGGTCGGATCGTTCACGGACGTCGACAGGGCCCGCAGCGCGATGTCGACAAGCTGACGCAACCCGAAAGCCAGATCCTGGTGCAGGGTGCGCTCGACCCCCACGGAGACCGTGTACCGCAGCAGGCGACGCGGCGGTACGGCGGCGCCGCCGTGGACGGCGAGCACCGGAGTCCCCGGCACCACGAAGTCCCCGATCCGGGGGATCAGCCGCAGCACCACGTCCTGCCGCCGCGCGGCCCGGACGAGCCGCGCCGTGTTCACGTCCCGCAGCACCCCGGCCCGCCCTTCGTGCACCACCCGCCCGGTCTCCGGCCCCAGCCCCTCCGGCCCGCCCGGCCCCCGGGGCATTCTGCCGAGCACCCGGAACGAGTCACGCGCGATCTTGTCCACGACCGGCCCGACCTGCATGAGCCGCAGCGTCGCGCTGACGTAGACGACGAACAGCAGCAGACTCAGCCCGACGAGCACCAGCGTGAGCATGCTCTGCAGCAACGGGACCGAGACCACCAGGCGCGGGTCCGCCTCGCTCTCGTACGAGGTCAGCACCAGCAGCGAGAACAGGAACGTCGCGAGGAACACCGTCAGCGTGACCTTGCTGATCCGGCTCCGGACGAAGATCCGCACCACCCGGGGCGTGAGCTGCCCGCTGGCCATCTGCACCGCGACCAGCGAGATGCTGAACACCACGCCGATGAACGTCATCATGGCCGAGCTGATCGTGGTGACGATCGTCTTCGCGTCCTGGACGAAGGAGATCAGGCTCCCGAGTTCGTCGTAGGCCTCCTCCCGCTGGAGAACCGTGACGATCTCCTCGTCCACGGCGGACGCGGCCAGCCACAGCACGAACACACAGACGAACCCCATGGTCGGTGCGGACCAGAACGTGTCGCGCAGATGCTCGCGCAGGGGAGACAGCGGACGGGGCCGGCGGTAGCCGCGATCACTCATGGACGCGAAGGTAGCCCCGCCGCCTCCACGGACCGTGGAGGCCGCGGCCGACCGGCCCGCCGCACCGCACTGACCACCGGATATGCAGGTGAAGGGCGCGTCGAACCCCTGGTATTGTTTTCCATGTCGCCGCGGGGAACACACCGCGAACGACAGACACCTTGTCCGGGTGGCGGAATGGCAGACGCGCTAGCTTGAGGTGCTAGTGCCCTTTATCGGGCGTGGGGGTTCAAGTCCCCCCTCGGACACCGGCGGTCCAGGTACTGCGCCTCTCACCTGCGGAAACAAGACATGCCTGCGCGACGGCTGGTAGCCGTGGCGCAGGCATGTGGGGTTTTCAGGGGGCGGAGCGCGACGGACGTGTGTCACTCGCGTGGCGGAGGCTCGACCTGCTCGTTCGGAAGCGGTCGGGCCAGGGGCGGGGCGGAGGGCCCACCGGATTGGGTTGCGGCGCTCTGCGTGCCGGCTTTGCGGGGCTGGATGCCCTGGTCGCGGAGGAACCGTCGGATGGCTCTGAGGTTCGCCACGAAGATGATGACGGCATTGAGCAGGGTCTGTGCGACGCGTCCGTGCGGCAGGCGGAGCTGGGGATTGTCGATGCTGTCGAGGGCGGACTTCTTGAGGTTGCCGTTGCCGCCCTCGTTCTGACTGCGCAGTCCGGACCAGGCTTCCTGCCACAGAGGGGTGAACAGGGGGTATTTCTGCCGCCACTTGGCCAACACGGTGCCCGGGACGGTGATGCTCTTCCCCCTGCAGATGTCGGGGTAGACAGGGGTGTCCCGCTTGGGCCTGGGGATGGTGGGCAGGGCTGCCGGGGTACGGACAGTGGGGGCGTCGAGGTCGACGACGGTGGACGGGCGTGGCTGGGGCCGGCGGTAGCAGGTGACCGTGGCGTGCGGCCCGAGGGCGGGGCACTGTCGACGCTGATCCCCTGCGGGCCCGTATTCCTTGATCTTGGCCTGGTAGTCCTTCCGGGACTGGATCAGGTTGAGTGCGTGGGCGCGCTCCTCGTCCGTGCGGCTGTCGATGTATGTGGCGCCCGCAGTGACGAGCGGGGTGGGCATCAGCGGGCAGTAGAACTCGCCGCCGACCAGCTGCATGCCGCGGAACTCTCCCTGCCGGTCGACCTTGTCGTCGTTGTAGTGCTTCACCGCGTTGAGGCCGAGTTTCAGCAGCTGCAGATGCAGGTTGTGAGGCTTGGCCTGGGTGATGCCCCGGTCGGCGCAGAACAGGTCTTTGACCAGGCCTCGTTCGAAGGCCGGCTGGATGGCGCGCAGGGCGGCCGGGCCGGGTTCGGTGCCCGGGGTGTGAAGGATCATGCCGAGGCAGACCGCCGGGTAGGCGCCGGCGAGGTCGCCATGGCCATGGCCCGGGAACGCAGCCATCATGGCGTAGCGGAACTCTCTCTTCTCCGGCGCCTTGGCCTTCTTCTCCTGTTCCGACTTGGTCTTGCGAGGCGCTGGCTTGTTTGCCGTGCCGCGCCGGGTGCCAGTGTTCGTGGAGGCCGCAGCTTTGCCGCTGGGCGACTTCTGCTGCGTTCCTCCCTTCACGTACATCCCGGCGGTGATCTCAAGCGAGGCCCGGTCCTGGTGGTAGTCCGGCTCTTTGCCCCAGACCGGAACCGGAGTGTCGTCGACCGCGATGTGACCAGGCCACCGAGCGAAGTCGCCGCGCCGGTAGGAAGCCATCACCGGAGCGAGAATCAGATCCTGGGCGATGGCCTCCAGGTTACGCACGGTGTCCTGGTTGTCGCGGGCATTCCACTTCCGTCGGATCTTCTTGGCCTCGCTGAGCGACAGCCGCTTGCGGCGGTCGTGTGGTGCCGGGTCGAGGCGCCGGGTCATCGAGGCCCAGGACCGGTAGACGCGTTTCGACGTCGCGTACTGGTGGTGCGCGATGCGGTCGATCTCTTCTCGGGTTGCACCCTCGGGGATGTGCAGGTCGACGTTGGGGACGTCAAGGAGGGCCTTGGACCCTGGAGACAGGGCGAAGAAGAGTGTCTCCCATGCGTCGTTGATGTTCGCGCTCTTGCCCATGTACTGCGAGAGGATCAGGCCGATCAGTACTGTGCGGAACGGGAAGCCCTTCGGGCCTGGCCGGTGCTCGCTGAAGGGAAGGCGTTCCAGTACTCCGCTGTGGCGCACGAGGTCGAAGACCTGGCTCACAACGCGGTCGCTGAGGGTACGGCCGGGGGCCTGCGGTGCAGGGCGTAAGGCGAGGCCGGTACGCCGGCAGGGTTTGTCCTCCGGGTTCTTCCTGCTCATGCCGCCGCCCCCCGCAACAGATCGGATGCCTCCGCTTCGGGCACGTCGTGGAGGAAGACGAGGTATCGCGAGAGGCTGTGCAGGGTCCCGAGTCCCGACGCTTTGAGGATCACCTTCAGCGGAATACCTGCATTCAACAGCTCGACGAGCCAGGTCGTACGCAGCCGCTGGGTCTGCAGCACTGCACCGTCACAACGGCCGATGATCCGCGGGTACTTGGCCAGCCAGTCCGATGCGATGTGCTTGCTGGTGCGGTCCTGCCAGTCCGGCCGGAAGGCGTACGCGTCTGCCGGGATGTGGGCGGCTTCCGCCAGCAGCAGTTCCTCGTAGGCGTACCGGCATACGACAGTGCGCGGACGGCGCCCGTGCACCCTGACCAGTGCCCGGCCGGTGGGGCCCGCAAGGATATCCCGCCCCTGAACGTACACAAGATCCTCAACGGCGAGCCCGCAGCCGACGCCGAGACAGAACAGAAGACAGGCGTTGCGCCTTTGGGCCGGGGTGGGCAGGCTCTGCGCCCAGATCAGCCAGTAGGCGATTTCCGCCGGCGGATAGGGGGCCACTGGGGCGGCGGTGGCCTTCAGCCGGATCGGCGGATGCTGTCCGAGCTGGTCCAGCAGGAGTGCTTCGGAGGCCCGGCGCAGCTGGCTGCTGCAGGTTCGGCGACTGTTGGCGGCCATGTCCCGGCAGCCGACGAGGATGAACCGTTCGACGGTGCTCTGGTCAAGGATCACCGAGGGTTCGAGCGGGAGGCCCTGGGCCTCGACCCAGGCGACCAGCCGTGCGAGCGGTGTCATGACCACGTCTGGGCCGTAGGGTCCCGCTGCGACGGCCATGAATCCCAGCGAGCGGACGACCGGAGCGATGCGGCGCCACTGGGCGGGCGGCACCGTCTCCGCCTTCGGTGCGTAGGCCAGCAGGCGATTCGACACAGCGACCTCCAGGCGCAAGGCCCATGACAGGTGGCCGGTTAACCGGCCACTGGTGTCAGTGTCGATCACGATCTGAAGGAACGCATCTTTATGACCGGAGGCCGAGCGCGCACGGCGCCGCCATGGAGCTACGCCGTCGATCCGGAGGAGTGGCCGGATGCCCGGATCGCCGGGGAGCCCGCCGCAGCGGTGGTCCAGACGATTGCCCGCCGCCTCGCCGCCGCCCTGCGTGAGAGGCCGGAGCTCTCGCTGCGTGCCCTGGCCGCCCAGAGCAACGTCGGCAGACAGACCATCGGCGATCTGCTGGCGGGCGCCACCTGGCCGGATGTGCTGACGGTCTGCCGACTGGAGCGCGCCCTGGGCCTGGCGCTCTGGCCCGGATCGAATTCGACCCAATGTGCTCATGACTGATCCCCAATTGCCTATTTGAGGTCAGTCGTGCACGCTCAAGTACGGAATGGCGTAGACGCCCTATAGCGCCACTCGCGGGAGCGCTAGAGTGAACGTGCGCGACGGACCGGAACCCTGCTAGGAGAAGCGTCCGTTCGCGTGTTTGGCGGCCTCCCTCGACCGCTAATCGAGGGAGGCCTGCTTGTTGGGTTAGGGTCGTTCTCGGGTGGATCAAGCAGCCCGGGATGACAGCACGGCCCGAAACATTCCCGGTGCTACGTTTTCCACCTCGCCAAGTTGCTTCATACGGTTGAGGGTTTTTCCTACGGATGAGCGGACCGTCGCGTCTGCTCCAGGGCGCACCGCCGCCGCGATATCGGTGATGGACATTGCCTCTTGAGCGGCGCACAGGAGTGTGAGGATCGCATCGCGCATGCTTCCGTTACGCGGTGGCCCCAGGGTCCGAGTGCCCATGCCCGGGCGCGCATCTTCGGACGAAGGATCCTCGTCGGCGACAGAAACTTCAGGCGGACCCTCCCGGGAGGGTTGGGCGGTTCCCGCGTCCTCGCCAGTGTCCGGCGGCTCTTCGCGGACATCGGTGGATTCGACGCCCTGGCACATCATCGCGTACACAGCTTCCAATGTCGCCAACTCGCCGCGCAGTGAAGTGATCAGCTCCTTCACGGCATGCCGGGCCTGGCCGATGTAGACACCCTTGTCTGACGCAGGTGCGCCGGTCCGGTATCCCGCCATAGCGAACTCCTAAGGAAGGTCGCTGCCAGTGTAGGGACGGCACACTGTGGCACGCACGCAGTTCCTGTGAGGCGCTATCAAACGGTCAACAGTGCGCTCAAGCCCGGCAAGTCCGGTCGGAGTTAGCGCAGGACTCGACCCATCTTGGCGCAGAGTTGGCTCGCCGGGTTCGTGCGATGCCGCACCGGCACTGTGAGACGTGCCATCACAGAATCCTGACGTGTGGATTCTGTCGAAGCTCCCGGTCTCCGGGAACGTTTGAGCGTTACGGTTCCTTCATGGTGGATGGCAAGCATCTGTCGGCGACGGAGGCCTTGGCGTCGGTGACGAAGGCCCTGGATGTTCTAGTCCTGGCGTATGACCGGGGGGAAGTCGGTGTTACCGAAACCGCCCGGGAGCTCGGTATCTCACGTTCCACCGCGCACCGCATCCTGGTCACCCTTCAGCGCACGGGTTTCCTCCGCCATGATCCTGGCCAGCACGGATACTCAGCGGGGCCGCAGCTCGTACGCATGGGACTGGCCGCGATCGCCCAGCTGGACGTCCGACGACAGGCGCGCAGGCCCCTGGAGGAGCTCTCCGAGAAGCTGCAGGAGACGGTGTGCCTGTACTCCCTGGATGCGGCCGTCGTCCGACTACTCGACGGAATCGAGTGCCGGCATGTCCTGCGCGTCAGCGTTCCGCTCGGACAGGAGCTCCCCGCCCACGTCACGGCGGCGGGCAAGGCCCTGCTCGCACTGCGCGACCCGGCAGATGTCCGCGCGGCACTCCCGGTCGTGCTCCCTGCTGCAGCGGCAGGAAGCATCACTGAGTGGCCGCTGCTTGAGGTGGAGTTGGAGGAAGTCAGAGTCCGGGGATGGGCGGCAGACCTCGAGGAAAGCGCACACGACCTGCACGGCGTAGGCGTGGCCATCCGCAACCGCATCGGGGAACCGCTCGCCGCGATCTCCGTGTACGCACCTGCCGTACGTCTGCGTGAACAGGACATGCCAGCGATTGCCACGGCCCTGCAGGAGACCGCCACCACGATCGCCAGGGCAGCGTGACAGCGGACGCCGAGGTGCCAGGACTCAAGGCCCCAATGTGATCCGCCCGTCCGGGATCCACCCCTCCAGGTGTCCCGTCAACAGCACATCCACATCTGGCAGATCACACCGTGTGCACAACTCCTGCCACTGCTCAGGCCCCGCCCAGCGTGTCGCTCCCCTCCAGGACAGATGATCCGGCGGATCACCAGCTTCAGCGAGACGAAAGATGAACAGGTGCGCCTCTCGACGGCTCCGGCCTACGGGCACAGGCACCTGAGCCCAGCGGCATCCTTCAACAGTGCCCCCGCGCACCGGCATCGCGCCGACCGCATCGAGGAGTACGCGCACTGCCGCCTCACGGTAGGTTTCTGTGGCTCGGACGGATCCTGAAGGGAGTACCCATCGGGGAAGAACTCCAGACAGTTCGTCTGCCACCAGCGCAAGCCGCCCGTCCGAGCTCAGCACCGCGACGAACACCACCCGCCGCATCCTGGGAGGCGGCACGGCAGGGCGCCCCGAGCTCTCGGCAGCGTCCAGGGAAACAGGCACGGTCCGATCCTGACATGTGGCCGCTTAACCGGCCACTCGCGTTCGGTCAGTACAGCGGCGAACACGGAAGGGAGCTCGTCGTTGCACTGGTCCGCTCGGAACTCGCAAAGGAGCACCTGAACATCCCCATGCAGCACCTGGCTGTAGAGAAGTTCCACCTCGGACTTCGATGGGTGGAGATACGTCACCCCAAACCGGGCCGAGGGGGGACGTTGGCGCCAGGCTGCCCCCGATGATGCCGCCACAGAGCGCCGCGCGCTGACCATGCTCAAGGCCGGCCCGAAGCCGGTCGGTTCGGGTGCAGCCGAAGGCGGATGTCCATGGGATCGACGTAGCGGCCAGCTGTCACCCCATCATTTCAACCTAAGCGTCAACTACTGCGGTCAATCCGGCCCAAAGCCCCGCAGGCGGAGCGCCGCCACCTCAGCATCACACCTGATGAAGGGCACACACCTCCATCCCCCGCCCTGGCAGGGCCACAGCATCCCATCAACCGGGAACGGGATTGCCCAGCCCTCACCTGTGCAGGCTCGCTACCTGTCACTCAGCGGAAAGAGCCCGGGCAAGACGGCACTTGACCGGCCCCACCCCTTCAGGTATTACTCCGCATCCAGAGAGCGGGAATACCGCCCGAGCCGCCCCGACCCGGCATCTGGCACTCACCGAGACCGTGCAGCAGCGCCGACCACCCTCGTTGTGCGCGCCATGTCCATGGTTCGAGGCGCATCAAAGATTGCCCCTCGATAGGGTGTCGGCGATGTGGTGTATTAACAGGGGGGCACATGAGCAAGCTGCACGTTAGGTACGTCCGTAAGGCGATCGAGGAGCGGTTTACCGACCTCATCGACATGAAGGACAAGGCGAAGGTCGCGGAGAAGGACTACGTCCAGGCGTTCCTCAGTCGCGGCCTGGCCGCACTAGCTGTTCAGATCGAGCACCCATGCAGTGACCGTATCGCCGCGACCAGGATCTTCGACGGCGACGACGACCGGGGCCTGGACGCCATCGCGGTCGAGGTGCGGTCCGCACAGCCAAGGATCTGCCTAGTGCAGGCCAAGTGGAGCGACAACCTCAAGGGGGGCTTCGGGGAGACCGAGGTCGACCGGATGTTCCGCGGGTTGAACCGGATGCTCGACCTCCAGTACTCCAAGTTCAACAGCCGATTCCAGCAGTTCGTCCCCGAGATCGAGCGGGCCTTCGAGGTCGGCACGCCGAAGATCACACTGGTTCTCGCGCTGATGCGTACTGCTCCACTCGACCAAGGCACCAAGGAGCTCATCGAGGAGAAACTTGCAGAGCTGAACCAGGTCGAGGAGATGGTCGACTACAAGCTTCTGGACCTGCGCGACTTCCACCGGGCCATCCTCGGGGACGCGGCTGCCCCGAGGATCGACGCCCGGGTCCGGTTGGACGGTTTCGTTCAGGAGTCGACCCCCTACAAGGCTCTGTACGGCACCATGACCGCGGCGGACCTCGCCGACCTGTACGGCGAGCACCGGCGTGGCCTCTTCGCGCGCAACATCCGCGACAACCTCGACCTGACCGACGTCAACATCAAGATCAGGAACACGCTCCTCGAGGAGCCGGAGCACTTCTGGTATTTCAGCAACGGCATCACCATGCTCTGCGAGACGATCAAGCCGGTCGGCAAGGCGGTCCCGGGCAAGGTCGGAGACTTCCAGCTCACCGGCGCCAGCGTGGTCAACGGTGCGCAGACGGTGAGCGCCATCCACCGTGCGTACACCGCAGACCCGGACACCGCCCAGTACGGCAGGGTCATGGTGCGGCTGATCTCCCTGGAGGACTGCCCGCCCGAGTTCGGCGATCACGTCACCACGAACACGAACACGCAGAACCCGATCGAGGAGCGCGACTTCAAGTCCCTGGACAAGGTTCAGGTGCAACTCCGGGACGACTTCGCCCTGATGCTGCACCTCAGCTATGTGATCAAGCGGGGCGAGGCCCTGCCCGCGCCGGAGCACGGCTGCTCGATGGCGGAGGCTGCCGAGGCGCTGGCCGCCACGCACTCGAATGCTCAGCTGGCCGCACTGGCCAAGCGTGATCAGAACCTGGCCGGCCTGTGGGAGGACCAGACCTACCGCGAGATCTTCGGGGAGGCCCCGAACGCCTTCCGTGTCTGGCGCTCGGTGGAGCTCCTCCGCGAGGTGCGGAACCAGCTCCAGATTCTCCGGGACGGGCTGCTGTGGAGGGCGGACGCCGCGGCCTTCCACGGAGACCTCCTGGTCACCCATATCGTCTTCCGGCGCCTGGACACGCGGTTCATCGAGGATCCGTCGTATCACTGGCCGCGAGAGCTCGTTAAGGTTCCTGACCTGGTACGGGACGCGCTTGCCTGGTCACTCGCCGCGATCGACGAGGAGTACGGAAAGTCCAGCCACATCATCGCCGCGGTGCGCAACACAGAGCGGATCGAGCGAGTCGTTCGGGCCGCTATGCGTGGGCTCGACTCCGACCGAACCGCTCCGGCCCTGGGCGAGGACTACCAGGTGGCCGAGGTTGAAACGCGGGGTCGGCAGGTCAACGCCGTCACCACCCTGATTACGAACAACCGCATCGCGGACAACACGGTCCTGGAGTTCCGGGCGTACAGCAAGCCCGAGCGGCGCGAGATGGCGGAGTGGCTGGCGGAGGAACCTCGACGTTCGCTGGCCACGTGGAGCAACGGCAACGGAAACAAGCCCCTGCAGTGGCACGCGGACGAGGGATGGTACTCGCCCAGTGGCCTAACCAAGGAGATGCGCCGACTCGCCTCGGGGACGGTGACCTCCGCGCAGGGGACGCTACGCTGGTTCGTCCCCGGTGAGGGGTCGCTCGACGAGCTGGCGCTGGCGGTCAGGCTGGAAGAGGGCCTGGACGTGGGGAACGAGCCGGACGGTAGTTGACCGTCCATGGTGGTGTGTGCGGCGGTGCCGACGGCGACGCGGCGATCGGCTCTCGGTGTTCCTCCGGGCGGATTGTCAGTGCCACGCAATAGGCTCGCGCCGCACCACCGCACAGCGTGATTGCAGCCTGACTGGAAGCGCCGTCCGGCATGCGGTCACGGCCGTAGGATCGCAGGTGGAGGGTGCGATCGAGCACGCCCTGGCCGTCCGGCCGCCAGTATCACCCGTACCACCGAGCACAGGGAAGAAGCAGCACGCCGATGGAGGAACTGACCTTGGACCCGGAGAACCCGCAGCAGCCTGAGAAGGGCGCGGAGCCTGCGGCGGCGGATACCCAGCCCCAGGTCACGGCCCTTGAAGAGGGGCAGGTTGTCGACTACATCAGCGGTACGGCGATCAAGGAGACTCCGAAGGAGAAGGTGCGGCAACGCATCGCTCGGGCCCTGGTCCACGAGCACGGCATCGACCCCCACGACATGGCCCGCGACTTCCCGGTCACGGTGAGTGAGGAAGGTGCTTCGCGGAAGCGGACCAAGAAGGCCGACATCGCGATCTTCGAGTCCGGCGCGAAGCACACCACGGCGAACCTGCTCCGAGTCGTCGTCTGCAAGCCGGAGCCCAAGCGCGGCAAGAACGTCGTCAAGATCCGTGAGCCCGAGCAGGCGAAGCAAGACCTCGCCGACCTCCAGGAGCTGATGGGCAACGAGGACCGCCCCAGGTGTGTCGACGGGATGTGGACGGACGGGGTCGACTTCTTCTTCCTCAAGAAGGTAGTCAGAGATTTCGGCGTTACCTTCGAGGACCGCAGCGACTGGGAGGTCGCCGACGGCACCATCGGCAGCCGGACCGTCGCCTCGCACCAGCGGTTGCGCCAGGCCGACCCGGAAATGCTTAAGATCGCATTCCAGCGCTGCCACAACTACATCCACGGCAACGAGGGCATGCCCAAGGACGCCGCCTTCTGGCAGTTCCTCTACCTGCTGTTCGCGAAGATGTACGACGAGCGAGTCACCCGTGGCACTGGGCGCGGCAGGTTCCGGACTGGCCTGAAGGAGATGTTCGACGACGACGGACGGGCCGCCATCAGCACCCGCGTCAAGGGGCTCTTCGAGGACGTCAAGACCGAGTACAAGGGCGTCTTCAAGGCCAGCGACGAGATCACCCTGTCCGACCGGGCGCTCGCCTTCATCGTCAGCGAGATCGCCCCGTACGACCTGACGGGAACCGACGTCGACGCCAAGGGCATCGCGTACCAGGAACTCGTCGGTACCAACCTGCGCGGCGACCGAGGGCAGTACTTCACCCCCCGCGGCGCGGTGAACCTGATGGTGGAGATGCTCGACCCGCAGGAGGACGAGACGGTACTCGACCCGACCTGCGGCACCGGCGGTTTCCTCCAGGCCACGCTCAAGCACCTGCGAGACAGCTGGAAGAAGGACGCCGGCACCTTTGGCTTCCCCGACACCGAGGAGGAGCGCGTACGCTACGCCGACCGCCTCAAGGAGTACGCGGAGAAGCACCTGATGGGAGCGGACTTCGACCCATTCCTGGTGCGCGCTACGACGATGGCGATCATGACGCTCGCTCAGACCACGGGCAATGTGTTCCACATGGATTCGCTTGCTTTCCCGCGTGGGCACCTTCCCGGCGTGGAGCAGGCGCAGGAGAAGATCAAGCTCGGCGAGAAGGTCGACGTACTGCTGACCAACCCGCCGTTCGGGGCGGACATCCCAGTCAGCGATGAGTCGGTGCTCGGCTCGTTCAGGAACGGCATTGCGAAGTCCTGGGGACGTGACCCCGTCACCGGTGAGCCCAGGGAGAGCCTGACCTCCCGGCCGAGCAGTATGGCGCCCGAGCAGCTGTTCATCCAGCGCGCCATCGAGTGGGTCAAGCCCGGCGGACGGATCGGCATCGTCCTGCCCAACGGCATTCTGTCGAACCCGGGGCCGACCGACGAGGCGATCCGCCGGTACATCCTGGAGAACTGCTGGGTGCTCGCGAGTGTCGAGCTGCCGGTGGAAACGTTCATCGTCGACGCTAACGTCAACATCCTCACCACCCTCCTGTTCCTGAAGAGGAAGACCGGGCAGGAAGTACAGAACCACCGGATGGGAACCGAGAAGCCGTACCCGGTCTTCATGGCGGTCGCGGAGAAGGTCGGGTTCGACCGGCGTGGCAACGATCTCTTCAAGCGCGAGCCCAACGGGGAGTTCGTGGTGGAGACGGAGGTCGTCATGGAGCGGCTCCGGATCGGGGACAAGGTGGTGACCCGGCCGCTGAAGCGCAGCAAGAAGGTCATCGACAACGACCTGCCTGTGATCGCGGAGAGGTACCGGGAATTCCGGGCCAAGCATCCGGTGCCGGGTGTGGACCCGCGGAAGGTCGCGGGGGCGAGCGCGTGAAGATCGCCGAGTTTTCCAATCCGGTGATGTCGAGCTGGTTCGCAGAGCAGGGATACAGGTTCGACGCGTCGCCGTATGTTGCGGGGTCGTTGAAGACGAAGAAGTTGCTGGAGCAGTTGCCGAAGACGGAGCCGCTGGCGGCGGTGACAACGGGGCCCAACGGCGGGCTTTTCTACGGACCGATGTTCCGCCGGGTATACCTCACCGACCCCGAGCATAGTGTGCCTTGGCTTGGCAGCCGGGACATGATGGCCGCCGATCTCACCAACTTGCCTCGCTTGAGGAAGTCGGATGCCGAATCGCCATCCTTGAAAGCCCAGCAGCTCAATCCCGGCATGACCCTAATCTCGCGCTCAGGTTTTTATGCCGGTCGACGGTCCTATGTTCGCCCCGACATGGGGAAATGCTGGGCATCAGAGCACATCCTCAAGGTGCAGCCTAATTCCGAGAAGATCAAGTCCGGGTATCTGTACGCATTCCTCCTCAGCCGGTTCGGTGAGTCGCTGGTGCGCGGTTCGGTATACGGGTCAGCGGTGAAGCACATTGAGCCGCAGCACATTGCGGGGCTGCCGGTGCCGCGCCTCGGCGCGGACCTGGAGGGGCGGATCCATGACCTCGTGGAGGAATGTGCGCAGTTGCGCGCGGACCACCAAGCAGACCTGGTGGCCGCGACAAAGGACTTCTTTGACAGTAACGGCCTGCCTGACCTGAACAAGGTGCATTGGCATCAGCAAGAACGGGACCTGGGATTTGAGGTTGCGTCTGTAGGGCCGACGTCGCTGCGAGCGTTGACCTTCGCGCCCCGGGCGCGGAAGCTGGCCGAGAAGCTGGGCTCCGTGCACGGAAGGTCGCTTGGCCAGATTTGTTCTGGCGGGCACCTGGGGTCGGGCGTCCGATTCAAGCGAGTGGACAGTGACCCTGAGCGCGGCGTCCAACTCATTGGTCAGCGCCAGGGATTCTGGCTCAAGCCAGAAGGTCGTTGGATCAGTGCAGAGCAAGCCCCCACAGGAATTTTCGCGCGTGACGAGTCCATCATGATCGCGGCTCAGGGCACTCTTGGGGAGAACGAGGTGTTCTGCCGCCCTCTCTTCGTCACCGGCAGCTGGCTCAAGTACGCCTACACGCAGCACTTCTTGCGGGTGGTGAGTGGGGATCCCGAGATCCCTGGCGCATATCTTTTCGCCTTCTTCCGCTCGGAAGCGGCCTTCCGGCTCCTGCGCTCGCTCAGCGTGGGCGGCAAGCAACAGGACATCCACGAGTTCCTTCGCGCGGAAATCCCGATCCCCCTCGCCCCGCCCGCCGACCGCAACCGCATCGCCGAAACCGTTCGCAACGCCTACAAAAAACGCGACCGCGCCGATGTCCTAGAAGACGAAGCCCTCGCGCTGCTCACCACCGCCATCGAGGAGGCCGTCGGCTGATGGGTGCCAGGATCGTTGCAGTTGGGGAGGCCGTCAACGATGCCGAGCGGAGGGTAATCGCGCATCTGCGTGATCATGCCCCCGATGACTGGACGGTCCTGCACTCCGTCGAGATTCCGCGCGACCGGAACGAGCTGTTCGAGGTCGACCTCGTCATAGTCACCGGGCACGCCGTGTACGTCATCGACGTCAAGGGCACCCGGGGCCGCATCGAGGCCGACGGCCGCAAGTGGCACCCTTCCCGCCGGGCGCCGTTCCGCTCCCCGTTGCCCAAGCTGCGCCATCACGCCCGGCAGCTGAAGTCGATCCTGGAGACGGCCCACCGTCCGCTGTCCCGGCTCTACACCGACGCGCTCGTCCTCCTGCCGTATCCGGACACCCTGCTCGTCGACCGCTCACCCCGGCAGCAGGACGCCCGGGACACCGTGCCCCTGCCCGACCTGATCGGGCGGCTCGCCGACGTCAGCCGTGTCCCCACCTCCACCAACCGGTTCGACACGGATATTGTCGCCCACCACGACCTGATCGTGAGCACGATCCAGGGCGCCTCCCGGCCCCCGTCCGGGCCGCTGCGGTTCGGCAGCTGGGAGGTGATGGAGCGGCTCGGTGAGACCGCGCCGGAGGAGAGCGGTAACGGTGTCCACCGCGAGTACCGGGCCAAGAACGCCAACGCGCCGCAAGGCTCGGGAACCGTCCGGCTGTCGGTGCGTACGGCCGACCCGTACGCACCGGAGGCCGAACGTCTGCTCCAGCAGAAGCGGATCGGTATCGCCTACGAGGCGCTCGGCAAGCTGCCCTCGCATCCGAACATCGTCGGCGCCCGTGACTTCTTCCCCGATGACGACGAAGGCGTCTTCGTCACCGTCTACGACGACGTTCCCGGACACGCGCTGGCCCTGCACCTGTCCGGGGCCGCCGACCCGCTCACCGCGGACGCGAAGCTGCGCACGGTCCGGCACATCCTGATGGGGCTCGCGCACGCGCACCACTGGCACATCGCGCACCGCGAGCTGAACCCGTCCACCGTCCTGATCGCCCAGGACGGGCGGGCGATGCTGACCGGTTTCGAGTACGCGAAGACCGCGCAGCCGCGCACGCACACCGTGGGACCGGAGGCGCACCAGATCGCCGACCGTGCGTATCTCGCGCCCGAGTGCCACGCCGACCCGTCCGAGATGGGTATGAAGGCCGACATCTACGCCGTCGGTGTCATCGGCTACCAGCTCTTCACCGGCGAGCTGCCGTTCTCCTCGGCCACTGAACAGGCGGGAGCCGGCGGCATGCTGCCGGAATCCGGCCTCGAGGCGGCCCAGGTCCGCGTGGAGTTGGCGCACTGGCTGCAGAAGCTGTGCTCGACGGACCCGGCGGACCGGCCCACCGCCGTCGAGGCGCTGCGGCGGCTCGAACTGGTCGTCGGCGCACAGAATGCCCCGGCCAGGCGCCGGGGTTCGTCCTCTGCCTCCCGGACTCCGGACGGCGCCGCCGATCGGTCGGCACCGGGCTCCCCGCGCGGTCCGGAGTCCTTCCGGGACCTGCCGGCCGATTTCCAGCTCGGCACGAAGTACCTGGTGCGCAACCGGCTCGGGCGCCCCGGTTCGTTCGGGGTGGCCTACCGGGTCTATGACACGATAAGGAGTGTCGACCGGGCGGTGAAGTTGGTCCTGCGGGACCGGGACTCCGTCCTGGAACGACTGCGCCGCGAGGCGGACGTCCTGCAGCGGCTGCAAGACGCACGGCATCCCAACGTCGTGGAAATGATCGACGCGGACCGGCTGCTGCCGCCGGACGAGTACCCGTACCTGGTCTTCGAGTTCGTCGACGGCAAGGACGTCGCGGAGGTGATCCGTGGCGGTCGGATGGGCGCGGCGGACGTGCTGCGGCTTGCGATCGATACGGCCCGGGGGCTGCGACACATCCACGAGCGCGGGGTGTGGCACTGCGACATCAAACCGAGCAACCTGCTGTGGACCGACGACGGCGTCAAGCTGATCGACTTCGGGATCGCGAAGACCGCAGACTCCTCCGAGGGCCACACCTACACCAGCCCTCGCTACACCCCGCCCGACCTCGACCAGGTTCCCGCAGACGGCTCCGGATACACCGACCGTGACCTGTTCGGCTTGGGTGTCACCCTGTACGAGGCGCTGACCGGCGGCCAGTACCCGTGGGAGGGTGTCGGACAGCCGCCGCCCGGGGTGCGGCCGGTCGATCCGCGTACCGCATACAGCGGATTCGGTGACCTGTCGCCGGGGTTCGCCGAGGTCATGCTGCGGGCCATCTCGCCCTTCCGGGGCGAACGGTTCACCACGGCCGAGGAACTGCTCGCCGCACTGAAAGGACTGGAATCGGCCCGTCTCGCCCCCGTTCCGGTCCCGCCGACCGTCCTCGCCCAGCAGCCACCCGCCCCACCGGTGGTCACCGACGGAGACGAGGTCCCGCAGCAGCCCGACCACAACCCGTTCGTAGCCCATCTGCAAACGCTCTACAGCCAGAGCCGTCGCAGTAACCGGGGCACCCGTGGCCTCGATCCGCACGCCTTGTCCGTGTATATCGAGACCGCCCTGGACCGTGAGCTCGTCCCCGCCCTCCGCGAAGGCCGTCACGTCCTGGTCGTGGTCACCGGCAACGCGGGGGACGGCAAGACCGCGTTCCTGGAGAGATTCGAGCGCCAGGCCCGTGAGCTCGGCGCCGAGTTCGGACCGCCCCGCTCCAACGGCACCGACTTCACCCTGGCCGGGCACCGATTCCGCACCAATCACGACGGCAGCCAGGACGAGGGCGAGACCAGCGGCGACGACGTCCTGGAGGAGTTCTTCGCGCCGTTCGCCGGAGCCGACGAGACAGCGTGGCCGATCCAGGGCGAGACCAGGTTGATCGCCATCAACGAGGGTCGTCTAGTGGACTTCCTGAGCCATAGGCACGACCGCTTCCCCCACCTAGCGAAGCTGACCAACCTCGGTCTCGCGGGAAGCGCCACCGGCCGGGCTGTCGCCGTCGTCAACCTCAACGCCCGCGATGTCGCCGCCCGTCCGCTCAGTGCGGACGGCGAACCGCAGGACGGGGAGTCACTCCTCGAGCGGATGCTCGACCGGATGACACACGAACGGTTCTGGGCCGACTGCGAGAGCTGCGACCTGGCGACTGTCTGCTACGCCCGGCACAACGCCCAGACCTTCCAGCACCCCGCCGCTGGCCCACAGGCCAAACGGCGCCTGCGCCGCGTCTACGAACTGACACAGCTCCGCGGCAAGCTCCACATCACCCTGCGCGACCTGCGCTCCGCCCTCGCCTACACGCTCGCTTCGGGCCGCGACTGCTCCGAAATCCACCAGCTGTACGCGGCCGGCGACACCGAGGCGATCCTCGACGGCTTCTACTTCTCCGCGCACCTGGGCACCCCGCCAGCCCCGGACGGCACCCCGCGGGAACGGGACCGGCTGCTCTCCCTGCTGCGGGAAGCCGACGTGGCCGCCGTCCCGCAGCCGCAGCTCGATCGACGGCTCGACTACGGCGGACTCCTCTCCGCCGGCGCCCTGGTAACCGTCGACGGACGTGGGGACCGTGACCGGATCTTGCTCGGCCAGGAGTTCGCACGGCTCGGCCGGTCGATGACCGACCGAGCCGCCCAGGCCGCTAGCCATCGCCGGTACGTGGACGCGACCCGCCGCCTGCTGTACTTCGAACTTCGCGACGAGGAACGGGCGGAACGGATGCTGCCCTATCCCTCCGTACTGCGGTTCATGGAACTGCTCTCCCGCACCGACGCCGCCGGCGTGGAGGAACGCGACACCATCCTGCGAGCACTCAACCGTGGTGAGGGACTGGTCGTACCGGAGCGCATCGGCGACGCCCTCGCCTTGAAGGTCCGGGACGTTCCGGGCGGAACCGTCCGGAGCTTCCGGCGCTTCCCTGCCGCCGGGTTCCGCCTCGAACCCGGCGCGGCCCCCAACTCGCCCTACATCGAGTCCGGGCGGACCTCGCTGCGGCTCACCTACCAGGACCCCGTCGGCCAGCAGGGCGGCACCGCCGAACTGGACATCCGGCTCGACCTGTTCGAACTACTCCAGCGCTTCGAGCGCGGCTACCGGCCCTCGGTCACCGACCTGCAAGGACAGCAGCTTGCCCTCGCCGTGTTCAAGAACCGGCTGGCCGCCGTCCCGTACCAGGAGGTCCTTCTCACCACGCACGGACACGACCTGCGGAGGATCCACCGCACCGAGGACTCCGTACTGCACCTGGAAGAACTGACAGCTCGGACCGACGGTGGTGAGCAGCTAGGCGCGGACACCGCCGTTGCGGAGGAGACGACATGGCGCTGACCGGAGCCCTGGGCACGTTCACCCACCCCGGCGTCAGCCGGATCGACTACAAGGCGCTGGACATGGACCGCGTGCTCACGGCGCTCCTGGCACGGCTCTGGCACGGCGGTATGCCCAGCAAGATCAGCCGGACCTGGAACCTCGAAGTCGACGTGTTCGTGAAGCTGTTCCTGGGGAACCCGGAGGTGTTCGACGGATTCGACCGGGAGACCACCACCCGTTGGGCCTCGACTCATCTCCTCGATCTGGTCAACCGGGGTAAGCCGACGGAGGCTGTGGCCGCACCTCGACCGCTGCACGGATTCACCTACCGCTTCCGCAACAGCCGGAAGTCCCGCCCGTACGGGGCCGACGAGCAGCTGTACGAGATGCTCGCCGAGGACGAGGGAGCGCTGAAGGGACTGCGGGAGTTCTTCTTCTCCGATGTGGACCGCTCTACCGGTGACATCACGCCCGGCCCGGGGACCGACGTGGAGACCCAGGCACTGCTCCACCTCGTACAGCGGGCAGGCCACCAGATGCAGGACCGGGCAGACACCAGTCGGCCCCGAACGCCCTACACTCCCCTGTGCGCGGAGCCGGCACGGCAGCTCTGCCAGGACGTCATGCGGCTCCTGTACCACCAGGACCGCATGCCCAGGACCGTGCTCGTGGACTACTTGAAGATCCTCTTCGCCTTCCATCTGTCCCTGTACCACCTGCGGATGATGAAGCTGCTTCCGGCGGTGATCGAGGCAGGCGCGGGCAGTGCCACCTGCCGTGGGGGACATTCCGGCGGGCAGGGCACAGACCGCTGCCCGCACCGGCCCCGGCTCTTCCTCGACGTTGAGGGAGTGCCCGGAACTCCGGCCGCCGAGCTGGCCGAACGCAGCGCGGAGATCTGGTACCGGCGCGTCCCTCGCTTCGTCCAGGCGACCTACCAGGTGAAGAAGCTCGACGAGTTCTCCGCTCACCTGGTCCGCCACACCACCAAGCTGAGCTACCCGCCGGGGCGGAACTACTTCACCCCGGAAGAGGTGCTGCAACGGCTTGGAAAGTCGTACGCCAAGGAACGTGACGCCTTCTTCCTCCAGCGGGTCACTCGCGTGCGGGACGAGGAGAAGGACCTTCCCCCGGAGCTGAAGCAGATCACCCAGCTCGGGCTCTCCGCCTTCGACGAGTACATCGAGATGCTGATGCACTACAAGGGGCGCCACTACCGGAACTACTTCATCGAGTGCCTCGACACCATGCTCCTCAAGCACCGGCCAGGCGCACTGATCGCCCAGCCACGCGGCGGGCGCACGGGCGGCAAGAGCGTTGCCCGACGCTTCGTCCTGGACGCCAGACTCCTGGAGGTCCTGTTGCAGGTGTCACTGCTCAGGGAGGGCGACGACGGCACCGGAAACCTGCAGACCTCACCGATGCGCGTCGACGAGTTCCTCACCCTGCTGCGTGAACGGTACGGGCTGCACATCGACCAGCTGCCGGACACCGACGGCTTCTCCGGAGCGCACCTGGACGACCAGGCCGCCCTGCGCGCCAACGCGTCAGCCTTCCTCGACCGGCTTCGCGAGATCGGCTACTACCAGGACATGTCCGACGCCTATCTGACGCAGACCATCACCCCCCGGTACAGCATCGGGACCGAGGCGACGACGGGAGCAGCGCCCCGATGAGCAGCAGCGCCACCGGTCTGGTGGAGATCACGGCCAAGGACCTTCGAGAGGCGCTCGAAGGCGTCCTCGTGCCACGGCTGGCGAAACTCGTCGGGGAGCGGGCGGCCGGTCACTGCATGCGGATCACCGAGGTCGACGCCGAGCTGGCGGCGCCTCTGGTACGACGGCTGCGCGGGGCGCTGGGCCCGGCCGCCACCGTCTGCGTCCTCGGCCAGGCCGACGACCTGGACCCGACCCGTCCCTTCCACGACGTGACCGTCACCAGCACCAAGCTGGTCGAACTCCGCAACCGAGCAGAAGGCGAGGGAACGCTCCCTGGACCGCTCCTCGTGTTCGTTCCGCCCGGCACCCGGGTGAGCGCCGAGGACTCCTTCGGCATCGCGACATTCGAGGAGGTGCCGCTCGGTGACGCATACGCTCAGCTCGCCGACCACCTCCTTCAGCAGGTTCCGGACCGGCTGCGTCAGGGCGTCGACCAACTGCTCGCCGCACTACGCGGCCATGCCGACCGGCGGACGAGTGACCGCGCGGTTGCGGCGTACCTGCTGACGCTGCAGACCAACGGCTACCGGGAGCAGGCGTCCGGGGCGGCCGTCTACCACTTCGGGCTCGTCCCCGACTTCGACCTGTACGCCGACCCCACTGCGGTCAAGGAGCGGGTCGAACGGAACCGGGGGCTGGTCGACAAGTTGACTGCGTCGAACCGCTCCGAACGCCAGCGCGTCCTGGACCTGGGACTAAGCGACGGCGATTTCGCCGCCAAACTCGCCGGCTTCGCGACCCGTTGCGGCTTGGAGGACCCGGTGGTGTGGACCCGCCGTGTGGTCACCGACCGCGAGAACTGGGGACTGTCCTTCGGGAACTGGCGTATTGACGAACGCCGACGTGCCACGGTCGCCATCGAGGTACGTGAACTGGGGCTTCCCACCGCTGGCGACAACGCCGAGGAACTGAACAAATACCAGGCACTCCGGGCAATCGTAGGCCAGCCCTACCTGCTCACCGGCGACAACGGTGTACGCGAACTCACCGCCCGATTCACCGTGCAACCCTCCCCGATCAAGGTAGACGCGCTCCAGCGATTCCGGGTGGAGATCGTCTCGGAGAACGGCGGACCGATCGGACGGATCGCGTACAAGGACAAGGGGACACGGGCGGTCCCCGAGTACAAGGTCAAACTGGCCAAACTGAACAAGATCGACTGGGAAGAGGGCTGGCACTACGTCCGGGTGACGCCCCTCGACGCTGTGGGAGACTCGCTCGACGTCGCCCCCAACGCTCACGAGCTGCCGGGCGGCGAGAGCGAGCGCTTCTACGTTGTCCCGAACGCCGAGATCGAGGAACCGCCCGAGCGCAGTGCGGGCCGTTATCCCGGGGTCGCCCAGGCACTGAGGTCACTGCAGTTCGACGCGCTTGCCACGGGGGACGACCCGACCCGAGTCGTACTCAACGACATCCGCTGGAAGCACAGCACGCCGCGGAGCCCGCAGCGGGCCCTGAACGCCAAAATCCGTCCGGCGGGCAGCGCGGAAATCCGGCTGTCCCCCCTGCTCGTACAGGTTCAGCAGGACCTCCTCGCCCGCCCCGAGGACACCTCGCTGCGCCGCCTGGTCCTCCACCCCGACGGCACCTTCGAGATGCCCTCCGGGGACGAGGAGAACCTGGCCGGCACTCTGACAGGGCGCGCCGCCGAGGCGTACGACGCGTTCCTCTCCGCGCGGGGCTTCTACTTCGGAGCCGTACGCGGCGGGAGCGGTCACGGCGACGAACCGGTCGAGGTCGGCGATCTCCTGGTCACCGAGGCCGTCGATTTCGAGACCGTACGCGAGGAACTCGCCGCGTACGCCGAAGCGTACGCCGAACTGGTGGAGGCCCAGACCTTCCAGACGGAAAGGGCAGGAGACGACGCCAGGGGCGCGGCGCTCGTGGCCCTGGCACGGATCCAGCAGATCGACTGCCTGGCTGTCAGCCTTACCGACGGTCTTGGCGGGCGAGACACCGTGCTGCTCGCCTCGCCCACCCACCCCCTACGCGCCCTCTGGCTGGCGACCTGGTCCGCGATGGGCAAGGAATGGACCGGCCGTCTCGTCGGGGAGGGCAAGCGTCGGGCCATCGCGGCCCGCGATTCTCTCCAGGGAGCGCTGTCCCCGCTCGGATTCCCGTTCGTGGTCCCGCGCCAGGACGGGCGCCTCATGGCAGCGGCGGACAACCTCACCCCGTACTGGGGTGCCTACCTCCCCAGCGAGACCGCTGACCCCCGCGGCCTGCTCGGCCGCCTCTCCGCCGGACTGAACCTCTCCACCTCCGGCACCCGCGCGGCGAACGGCGCGAGCGCGCTGTCCGGTACGGCACTCGCTGACCGCATGGAGCGCTACGTACGGCTCCACCCGTACGTCCGCACCCTCGTCATGAACATCATCAACGCGGGGCGGGCCGAGGTCATCGCCGATGCCCTCCTCGAACTCCAGCGGCGCCCGGCCACCCGTGATCTCACCTACGACATCCGGCTCTGCGTAACCGACCCCGAGGCCCCGGAGACCGGAACGGCGCTCGGTGAACTGCTCAGCGCCCAGAGCCAGATCTCCACCGCCGAGGCGGAAGCGTTCCTGCACACGGCGGGCGGGGGTCGCCACGCAAAACTCGTCTACTCGGTGCGCTCCATCAAGGAGTTCCGCAGCCCCTCCATAGAGTTCGACGCTCATCTGACCGTGCTCATCGACGCCTTCGGGGGCGAGCAGCACAGCTCCGTCAAGCGGCACGGCATCGCTCACGCGCCGGTACACGGACTCGTCCAGGCTACCTTCACCGCGTATGAGGACTCCGAGCAGCAAATTGTTTGGCGGACCGTCCCGCGCTACGGAGCCGCCATGCCCACCGCCGAGGGCGTCGAGGACCTCGCCACTCTCCTGAGTCGGCTGCCCGGCCTGCTGGCCGGCGCAGCCGCCAACGTCGCCACGGCAGGACAGGCGCCCCGCAACGTGCCGTGCACCATCCTCTCCCTCGACAACGACGACCGCGCCCTGCTCTACCAGGCCCATCAGATCGGCGATTGGGTCGTCACGATCGACCGCACACTCGGCCTGGAGTACTTCGACCACGCCGCAGAGCACGGCCGCCCCGAGTACGTCATCGACTACGCGCCCGCTCTCGACAGCGGCCTCGGCCACCAGATCATGGTCAGCTCGAACTCGGTCGACGAGCTGCGCAACCTGCTCGGCCCCACCGCACAACAGCACGGCATTGCAGTGGAGGAGCGCCACCTCAACTCCTTCTTCGACCAGCTGCGCCTGCTCTCGGGGAACCTCGCTTTCAAGCTGGCCTCCACCGCCCCCAACCAGCGCACCGAGGTTCTCGGGCTGTCCCTGGCCCGCCTCTACCTGGACTACCAGGACGCACTTCACAACCAGATCGTCGTCCCCCTGGACGCACACCCCGAGCTCTACGCCGAGGCGCGCCGCCGCGCCGGCGAGCTCGGTGACGTGCTCTCCTTCCAGCGCAGTGACCTCGCTCTGTTCCACGTCGACGCGAGGACACGAACCGTCACCTGCCGACTCGTCGAGGTGAAGTGCTACACGGCGCTCGACGATATCAGCGCCTACCAACGGCTCAAGACCAAGGTCGCCCAGCAATTGGGGCAGAGCGAGCGCACCCTTGCCGAGTCCTTCGACCCGGAATGCACCACACCGGACCGTGTCGACCGGCCGGTCAAGAACCTCGCCCTCAGCTCCCTGCTCCGCTTCTACCTGGAGCGGGCAGCTCGTCACGGAACCATGGGGCGTGGACCCCAAACGTCCGCACATGCCCTTCTCGACTCCCTCGACGACGGTTACCGGCTCGAATTCACCCGTAGCGGACTGATCTTCGACCTGGCCCGGAGCGGTACGGATCGGGAGTCGGAGAGTGGGGTGGAGTACCACCGGATCGGCAGCGACCTGATCACGGAGCTGATCGATGCGATCCCCACCAGGCGGCCGGGCGTCCCAGAGCCGTCCGATGCCGTCGCCGAGGACTCGGCAGAGTTCGGCCCGGATGCGGACGGAGCGGCCACCGCTCCCACCCTGGCCCTTCTGCAGCTGTCCGTTCCGCGACTCGCCGACGCGGAGTTCCGTGCTCCTGGGCGCGAGGAAGCGGATGGGGCGGACACTCCGGCGCAGGAGGAGCTCTGCAGGGACGACGGAGAGAACTCGGCCGGAGACTGCTCCGGAGCGGGCGATGCCCCGGCGTTCCCCGCCGACCAGATGCAGCCTCGTCGCTCGGAAGGCAGCATGGACGAATCGGTCGAGGAGGGCGCACCTGCGCTGCCCGGACCTCAGGCAGAGTCGCCGGTCCCGCACGGCACCTCGTCCGATGCTTCGTCGGCAGCGAACCAGGTTCCACCGCGGACGGAGACCGAGCTGGACAGGCGCGGCTGCCACGAGGCGCCGACCATCGACGCCCAGCCCACTACAGTCACGCTGGATATGTCCTCTGCGGGAAGCGTCCCCGAGATCTTCCTCGGCGTCTCCCGCCCGTCCCTGCAGCACGGCGTGCTCGGTGAGGTTGCCGGACGAAAGGTCGCGGTCGACCTCTACGAGACCCACACCATCAGCCTCTTCGGTGTCCAGGGAGGCGGAAAGAGCTACACCCTGGGCAGCATCGTTGAGATGGCCTCGCTGCCCGCTCCGCCCGTCAACGAACTGCCCCACCCGCTCGCGACCGTGGTGTTCCACTACAGCCGGACCATGGACTACGCCCCGGAGTTCACCTCCATGGTGCGCCCCAACGACGACCAGGCGCAGCTCAAGGTCCTCAAAGAGCGTTACGGGGCCGAACCACGCGCCCTGACCGATGTCCTGCTCCTCACGCCCGAGGCCCAAGTTGCGGAACGCAAGCGAGAATTCCCCGGCATCGATGTCCAGCCACTGGCCTTCTCCTCCGGAGAACTCCAGGCATCCCACTGGCGCTTCCTCATGGGCGCAGTCGGCAACCAGTCCACGTACATCCGCCAGCTCACCCGCATCATGCGGGCGAACCGAGACAACCTGAGCCTCGCCGCCATCCGGCAGGGCGTGGACGACTCGGGCATGCCCGACCACGTCAAGCAGCTCGCCCAGGAACGTCTCAACCTCGCCGAGGAGTACATCGACGACAACGCCAGTCTCACCAGCCTCATCCGCCCAGGCCGACTGATCATCGTGGACCTCCGGGACGAATACATCGAGAAGGACGAGGCCCTTGGCCTCTTCGTCGTCCTGATGCAGCTCTTCGCCGAAGCCCGCGACGAGGAAGGGCACTTCAACAAGCTGGTCGTCTTCGACGAGGCGCACAAGTACATCGACAGCCCCGACCTAGTTGCCGGCCTCGTCGAGACGGTCCGCGAGATGCGGCACAAAGGCATGAGTATCCTGGTCGCCAGCCAGGACCCGCCCTCCGTGCCGATCTCGCTGATCGAGCTCTCCGACCACGTCATCCTGCACAAGTTCACCTCCCCAGCCTGGCTGAAGCACCTCCAGAAGGCGAACAGTTCCTTCGCCGGACTGCGCTCGGAGCAGATGGCGCAGCTCCAACCCGGCGAGGCGTTCGTGTGGGCGAGCAAGTCCACCGACCCTGCGTTCACCCACGGCGCGGTGCGTGTGCGGTGTCGGCCTCGGGTGACCCGACACGGCGGAGCGACGAAGACCGCGTCAGGCGGGCAGTAGGGCGACAGTACGTGGTCCGGTTACAGGATCTGGGCCGTGCGGTACCGGCGCGCCCGAGCCGCGCTTTGGAAAGATCGGGCCGGGACCGGTTCGAGGAGGGGATGGATCATGGGGTACTCGCCGGTAGTAGGTGCTCCTTACCCGAAGCAGGTCAACTGGCCGAAATCCGCGGCCAATCTCGTACTCAACGACCCATACGTAGAGATCATCTATGCGTTCGATGGGCTCACGGCTGGTGAAAAGCACGCGTTTAGTACTGGCGCGGCTACGTTCGCCGTTGTCCCTGGGAACAGGCATCTCGTGTGGTGCTACCGGTTCGAGACTCCGGACCGACCAGACCGCCAATCGGACTCTCTCGGCTGGGGGGATTCACCCTGGGAAGCCCATCGGCAGCGCGACCGTAGGGTCGGGGTGCCTGGAGGGATCGGAAAACCCTTCATGACACACATGGTGCTCGTCGACTCAAGCACCGGAATCGTAGAGGGGCTGCGCGTGGTCGAGCTGGACGCGGAGATCGCCGATTCGCTCAGGGATGCGGTCGCCAGGCAGCTCGCCCGTCCGTCCGACGACGTGGCAGCCTCGGAGGAAATCGATACCGCTTATCAGCGGCACCCCAGCACCCAGAGCCTCCTTTCCGAAGCCACGAGCGTGCAGATGGTTCCCGCACCCGCGGAGTGACAACACCGCTCGATCCTCCTTCCCGCCTCCCAGACGTCCATAAGTCCGCAGGCGGCCCGCCCGAGGCGATGCCGGGCACCGGTGAGGGATCTCCTCGATCACCACACCATAGGGGCGCTGTCTGAGGAGTACCGCGCCTCACCGGTGGCCGGTTCCGGTTCTCTGGTATTACGAATGCATGCGGATCGAACGGTTCATAGGCATCGACCTCGCCTGGGCGCAGAGCGGAGCCCGCACCCAGCCCAATGAAACAGGCCTGGCCGCCATCGCCGCGCACGGCGTCGTGATCGAATGTGGCTGGACCCGTGGCCTCGAGGAGACGATGTCATGGCTGGCCAGGACAGCCTTCGACGGATCGGCCCTGGCACTCGTCGACGCACCGCTGGTCGTCGACAACCCCGTGGGCCAGCGGCCCTGCGAGCGGGAGGTCGGCCGGCGGTACGGCCGTTGGAAGGTGAGCGCGAACAGCACCAACCAGAGCTCACCCTGTCAGGCCGGAGTGCTGCTGCGGGAACGGCTGGAGGAGTCGGGCTGGTCCTACGACGACGGCGGGGGCGGGCCGCCGGCCAGCGGTCTGGTCTTCTCCGAGTGCTATCCATACACGACCCTGGTCGGAGCCGCCGAGCTGGGCTACGACCAGGAACGCCCCACGTACAAGCGCCGACCGGCACGAGTCCCGACGGCACAGTGGCGAGCGGTACGGGCGGCGGAGTGCGACAGGCTGATCCGGCACCTGGCGGGCCTGGCCACCGCCGATCCGCCCCTCCTGCTCTCCTCCCACCCGGTCTCTCGTCAACTGCTTTCCGAGCCCTCACCTCAGAAGGCAGCTGACTACAAGCATCGGGAGGACCTGATCGACGCGCTGCTCTGTGCGTGGACGGCCGCACTGTGGTATCGGCACGGACTGGCGCGCTGCCAGGTGCTCGGAGCGGACAGCTCCCTGCCTCCGGGACAGGCTCCCACCATCATCGCGCCTGCCCGCCTTGAGCAGCGGCGAGACGGTGAGTCGAGGTCAATCGTGGGAAATCAGCCGCTCGACGGTCCGTCGCCGGTGGCGTCACGGCACTGATCGCTTTCTTTCCCCGTCACGTGTCGAGAGTGAACAGGCGACTGACCAACTCCGTGTAGGTGAGGCCTGCCTCGGCGAGAATCTTCCTGAGAGCCTCCGGCGGGCCCTTCTGCAGCGGGGTCGGGGAACCGACGCGACCGGGTACCGCGGAAAGGTCGCCGCCGCTAAACCGTGATTCCGGTGTGGCAGGGAGCCGCACCTGGTAGGTGCGCCAGACGCGTGCCGGGGGATTTAGCAGGACCAGGTCGGGGCCCGCCCATGCCATGAAGGTCCAGCGGTTCTTGCTACGTGCTCGCACAAGCACGCCGTCGGCGTGGTGTCGCCCGAGCCGTTCGGCGGCCTTGGCCACGACCGGAAGCGGATTGCCGAAGGAGCCCGTAATCTCCCAGAGCCCGTCCTCGCACGCGACCGACCAGCCGGCCGCGGTGAGCCCCTCGATCGCCTCCGCGTAGGGGTCGTCCTCCTGCGCCAGCGCGATGAGTCTGTCCACCTCGCTCCAGGGCGCGACGCGGGCGAGCGCCCGCTCCGGCGGGATCATCAGGTCCTCCGCCTCGGTGGGCGCGGCACGCGCGATCATCGCCTTGCTGCCATGCCAGGCGAGGGCGGCCAGTACGTCGTGTTCGCCGCCTCCGGTGAACGTGGCGTCCTGGACGAGCAGTGTCATCACCACGGCCGCCACCGCGTCCAGCCGTCGCCGGGTCTCGGGCGGAGCCTCGTGATCCGCCTCGGCTGCTGGGTCTTCGGAACGGAGTGCTTCGAGGAGGCGACTGAGACCGTCGCGCCAGCTCTGGTCCTGCTCGTCCCAGACTCCGGCGGCCAGCAGCTGGACATACAGGTTGGCCACGAGCATCCGGACCGGAACCGGTGCCGCGGCTGAACCGTCAGGGTCCCTGAGCGCCCCGACCCAGCGCTGGGCCCAGGCGCGACAACGGGCACGCTGCTCTGGCGCGACGTACTGGGCGAGCGGCTCGCTCGTGGTGGGGAGGTCCACCTCCTCCGTCCCGTCCTCGTGCTCTTCGTCGTCCTCCTCCCGCACGCCAAGAGTGACCGCCGACACGATCCACCGCGACGAGGGTGCCTGCGGCAGGTCGAGCGGCGAGGTACCGAACGCCAGATCCGTCAACGGCGCCCCGATCATCCGGCGGCAGTCGGCGAGGTAGGCGTCCCAACGGTCGACACCGCTGGATGTCACCGAGCCAGCTGTCGCTTCTCCCGCCGGGCTCACCCGGGGAGCGGACGTTCCGGCGCTGAGTTCGCGCAGGCGCAGCAGATCGGTTTCGAAACGGCGCGCGGCACGCTCGTCGGCGAACAGGGTCTGCGCCGTGTAGTCGTATCTCAGCCGGGGACCGCTGTCGGCGCCGTGGCGCCGTGCGCAGTGCACGGGGCTGTACACGAAGACGACGGCGGATTCGGCTGTGGTGCCGTCAGGACGGGCGCACGTGGCACGAACCGCCGCACCAGGAACCTCGGGCAGCGGGAAGGAACAGGCCGCCGCCTCCGCCGGAATGGTTCCGGTCTGCGTCCAGGAACCCGGTGAACCGTCCGGAGACGTGCTGATCACCACGGGCAGGGACTGGGGGTGCGCCAGAGAGACGTGCAGGCCTTCACTGTCCGTCTTCGCGCCCAGCAGGACGAGCGTGTGACCGGTGGACTCGAAGGGCCGGATGGTGCGGCCCGTCAGGCTCGCGAGTGAGGTGATGCGCCCCTGCTCGGGAAGCAGCGGCGCGGTGTCGGCGGCGAGTACGGCGAGCTCGCAGTTGCCGCCGTCCCGGGTGCTCGTGCACAGCGCGGCGCGAGTGAGATTCGGGCTCCCGGTGAGAGCGTATCGGCGGCCGCCGGCCTGCCACTCGACGAATTTGCCGTGCCGCATCCGAGTCTCCTCGAGGAAACGGATCTGCGCGTCGAAGCCGCCGAGTGCCCTCTTGATCGCTCCGGCGTCGTAGCTCGACCAGCGAGGCTGGAGCCCGAGGATGGTGCGGCGGGGTGTCAGACGGCCGAGCAGCCCGCTGAGGGCATGACCGGCCTCGTCGACGAACGGGGCGTACGCGTGCAGTTCGTCGACAGGACCGAGCGGCAGTTGGTCCAGCAGACTCTCCTGGAGGTTGTGCAGAAGCCGGGCACCGGTTTCCGGTCCGGCCGGGGCGTTGACATGTCGCTCGGTCAGAAGGGCAGCCAGTTCCGCCAGATGACTCGCCGACCAAGGGGCCAGTTCCACGGCGGAGGGCAGTGCGTCCAGCCAGTCG
Source organism: Streptomyces cyaneofuscatus (assembly GCF_000718135.1). GTDB lineage: Bacteria > Actinomycetota > Actinomycetes > Streptomycetales > Streptomycetaceae > Streptomyces > Streptomyces cyaneofuscatus. The sequence goes on from NZ_JOEM01000021.1 coordinate 167,424, forward strand.
GCGAGGTCGGCCAGGAGCGCGTGGGAGTCGTCGTCCTCGGTTTCCACCACCGTCCACAGTTCGTCGTTGGCGCCCCAGCCGGACAGCGTCGGGTTCCCCGAACCCACGGCGAGCCGGCAGGCGTGTTCTCCGACCAGAAGGACGACCTTGGGGTGGAACGCACGCTGGCAGGAGGCCAGGCCGTGCAGATAATTGCGGCCGGCCATGCGCACATCGACCGGGTCGTACAGCCCTTGGGCAGCATCACCGATCACCGCGGTGCGGGCACCCAGGCCACGGGCGACGGGTATGGCGACCTTCTCCAGGAAGGGGAGATCGACTGTGAAACCGAGGAAGAGTGCTTCGTGCAGCGCCTGCTGATCGCTGCGTTCGCTCCACTCTCTCAGCAGCGTGACGGGGGATGCGAACCGGGTGTGCTGCGCCGCGCTCATGGGTTTGTCTCCAGGATTCGCCGTCCCTGCGCGGTGACGGTGTGGCAGTTGTCGCGGACGGCGAACAGCCCCAGTTGCGCTGCCAGGGAGCCCAGTTGGGGGATGCGGGTGCCGATGTCGGAGTCTCCTTCGTCACCGGTCTTGTAATAACGCTCGTTGCGAAGGTGCAGACGGGAGAAGATCTTCAGCCCGCCGGTCGCGGGGTCGGTGCGCAGCTTCGCGAGGGCGACTCTGCGGGACTGGGCGAGCATGTCGTCCACCAGCCGGGCGGCCAAGTCGCGGACCGGCCGGTCGGCGTAGTCGTCGATGAGGCCGTCGACCCACGTCGGGTCGAGGAACTCGGCCCAGCGCCGCTGACGGCCCAGGAAGACGGCCCGTACGTCGTCCGGCAGATGACCCTCTCGGGAGCGCAGCGCACCCACCATCAGGAGCAGCACATTGGTCCTCGGGGCATCGGCACCCTGCGTCAGGAGTTGCCGTTCGACAGGCAACAACTGGCCTGCCGCGTTCTTGAGCGGAGGCAGGTCGTCCAGGACCCGCCGTACATTCGCATCCGGGGCCTGTTGCGCCAGCCAGTCGCGCAGTTCCCCGGCCGACCGGTCGGCCTCGCCGTCCTTGGAGCCGACATCGGCCACCAGCGCCGCCCAAAGCCGACGCCAGGCACCGACGGAGTAGTGGCGCAGCAGCACCCCCCGCCAACCGGCCGTCTCGGGAATCGCCGCCAGAACGGGATCCGTTGTCGCCTCGCCACCGAAGGCCACCGCGGAGCGCAGCGTCTCCTGATACCCGTCGCCCTCATGACCGTGGAGATCGATCGCCCGGCCGAGGATACGGAGGGTCGCACGCCGAGTGCGGTCGGGCGCCTCCCAGTCCCCCTGCGAATGGGTTCCTCCATCGCGAGTTGCGGTCAGCACGTCCGTCAGCCATTCCCGCTCGGCCGGACACGGGACACCAAGAGCCGCCTGCCACGCTGTCTCCAGGTCGGCGAAGGACACGACGTCCTGCGCCGCGAGAGACAGCAGAGGGGCGAAGAGATCCTTGACCGCAGGAGGGCACGGGTGCCGGCCGGGTCTGAGCACTCCGTCCCGGACGTCCACGGTGCCGAGCACCGTGGCGGGTCCGCCGTACTGGTCCCAAAAGCCCCAGCGGCGGGGTGAGTACGACTGGCTCAGCTGCTCCTCATCGGCGGCTCGCGCGAGTTCCAGTTCCTCGGCGCAGAAACGCCGCACCCGATCGACCCCGTGGGCAAGCCACGCCGGATCTGTCTCCGTGTGGTGCTGAAGCGCCGCCAGCAGGGCCTCGCTGCGGCGGACCGCCCGGCGGCACGCGGTGATGTCCCAAGCGTTCCGTTCCGCGTGCGCTGCGATCGCCGCATACAACGAGTGGTAACGGATGTAGCGGGTCACCGTGGACACTCCAGGAACCAACCGGTCCACCGCCCGCATCACCGGGCCCTCCACCGCCAGGGGGTAGCGCCCGGACCGCACGCCCAATCCCTCGAGTGCCCATGCCGGCCCACGGACATCCGCTGTCACTTGCCACTCCTTGTCGGCTGCCGGAGCGTTGCATCGGCAGAAACTACCTGACCCTGCTTCAGGGTAGGTGCTGATTTCGGACGAGAGGCCAGTACGGTCGACTGGATTACGGAAGGCGCCAGGACACGCCCGATCCACCCTCAAGGCGGTCCACGACTGGACTTTCCTCAACGCCCGGGTTAAGTGTGGCGCAGGCGCAGGCGCCCGCTGTACCAACCCCCTGGGGCAGCGCCGACAGACAGCGCATCAACGGACTCCCCCCGTCTTCTCCCCACCAGGGCGGCTGCGAGTTCCCAGAGCACATGAGGTCTGGCCGATTTGGTGCGGCGCCATCGGGACGGCACTGGTCCTGCTCCGGAGTGCGCCGCCTATTATCACCGATCTGGGGTCGTGGGCCGCGAGGCCCGACGCCTGGGAACTGCGAATCGAATTGACATCGAGGCATGTCTCAGGCGCCGGTAACCGGGGTCAGAAGGCTCGCAGCCTCTCGATGTGATGTCTCTGTTGTTTTTCGTCCTGTTCGATGTGCACACTGACAAGCACTCTTTGACCGTCCGGCTTGTAGTAGATGCGGCCAAGTCGCTCGCTTCCCGCGATGCCCGTCGCCAATTCCGTCACCTCAAACCAGCCACGCATTCCCGAAAGGTTTTTCCCGACAGGGCGCCCAGAGTCGATTTCAGCAAGTGCTTTCATCGTGGACGCTGGCGAGTCGAGGTTGGCGATCACATCGACTGCATCGAGAACGAACTCAAGGCGGCTGAACGCCCGAGGCAGGAAGTCAATGACGCCCCCGCGCCGAGACCGTTGCGCGGTCGCGGCGCGAAGTCGTTCCGTCTCTAGGCCCTCAAGTTCCGACACTCTCCCAAAGAGTGCGTCTACCTGCACCGCCAAGTTGTCAGCGCGTGCTCCGCTTTCTGCCGCTTCCGAGTCGGCCGCTCGCACACGCTCCAGCAGCAAGGAGTTCTCGGCAAGAGCGAGTTCTCGAAGTTCCTCGGCGTCAGCGAGGTTCTTCACCAGTTCCGCCATGTCAGCCATGCCTCCCAGGCCTTGTCGAAGCACGGCGAGTTGCTCTTGCAGATCTGAATGACGGCGTTCTGCGAGGGCAACGGATTCTCGGTATCGATGCTCGCTCGCTTCCGCGTTCGCAAGATCGTGACGGAGCTGCGCGACCTCACGTTCAGCCGCCTCGCCCTTGCGTGTCGCGACGTACAGTTGGTTGAGCAGCTCCTCGATCCGAGCCTCGGCATCAGCAAGGCGAGCTGTGGTCGGATTCGTGACTGGCACCGTCGGCGCGAGAGACGACGGCGGTGCGATGACATCCCCGACGAGCGCTAGTGCTTCGGCCTGGCTGCCCTTGAACCGAAGGCGCACGAACCAGTCGTAGAAGTTGCCGTCATCTGCTGGACGATGGCTGACGTCCCAGCGCTGGATGCCGAGACCCGCGTCCTCAAGCGCTGACACCAAGCTGCTGGCAACGTGCTCCGACGCGTTGAAGACGACGGTATGCCCGTACTGGTTGGATTCGAGGTGCCACTCGACGTCGAAACCGCTGGTCTTCTCCAGCGGTTTACCGGTAATGGGAGCGTACGGAACCTCTGCTCCGATAAACAGGAACCGATCGCAGTCCGCGAGTTCCCAGCTCGTTCCGTCCAAGTCGATGAGATCACCCTGCCGGAGTGGGTAGACGGAGCCCGCATACGCGACGCCCGCGTATCCATCGGGAGTCAGACGAATCGGACGGCGGACTCCAGACTCGAATTCCGTTCCGTGGTCAAGCACTCGCACGAGTGCCTTGGCGCTCGCCATGTCACGCCGTTCCGCATCGACACTCCGGGTGCCCCCACTGGCGCTTGCAGGCGGCGCACGGCTTGTAGTAAAGGTGTTCCCGCAACTGGGCCTCTGTCGCACCGTCGCGCACATGCCGGGTGAAGGCCCTTGAATTGTGCCGATACAGCACGTCGCCGGGAACGGTCGCCTGGTCCTTGTCCCTCGCCACATTCGCACGGACGACCAGTCCCGCCTGTGGCACGACCACGGACTCCTCAGGTGCTTTTGGGTGCGCGGCTGCACCTCCGGGCATTGCGGAAGCCGGGAGGCCAAGACCGAACTCCAGGTCGTAGTACGACGCCGTGACTCGATCGTGCTTCTGGCTTGATGACGCCTCGACCGACAACACCAAGTCGTCGTCGAGAACGACCTTCAGCTCGAGGCGCTCGTGCAGTGGCGGCGCGGTCTCGTCGACGCCGAGTGTGATCATTCCCAGCGACGTTCGCCGCTCGCTCGCCTGCGGGTGTGATGACAACGCGGTCGGAGTGGCGATCGGAAATTTCGCCTTCCCATCCGTCGGATCCGCGCAGTACAGGTGGAGGGTTTCGTGCTTGACGTCTCCACCGAGAGGCATTTCAGTGCCCGCAGCAAGGAGTGGCATCAAGGACCCACGGGCGAGCTCGAGTTCAATGGGCTTTGCCAGTCGGAGCCTCTGCCTGTCATGCGCGATCCACGCAGCTCCTTGTGAGATCAAGGTGGCACTGTTCGTCGGCACCTCAACTCGGTCCGGACCGAACAGCTCGTGTAGCCGGCTCCGAATCGCGGGCATGGCCGCCATGCCACCGACCACTACGACCAGCGAGACCTGTCCGGGCGCCATCGACAAGCTGCCGAGCAGCGACTCGATCTCATCAATACCTGCCGTCACGAGCGGCCGCGTGATTTCCTCCAGCTCCTGACGAGTGAGCCGGTACTGCAACGTGGCACCTGATTGGAAGTAACTTGGCCTGTAGAACGTCACGTCAACACGGTCAGCCGAGAGCTCGATCTTGTTGCGCTCCGCGTCCTGGAGGAGCCGGAGCTCGGCCTCAGGGATCGCAAGGTCGTCGTCAGTGGCACTTCCGCGAGCCCGAGCGCGCTTCACGACCTCGTCGCGAATTACCTTGTCGAACTCGTCGCCGCCGACCTGGGTCGAGCCACCGTTACGAAGTTGTCGCACCTGGTCTTCGTCGACTCGGCAGAGAGTCAGGTCCAGCGTTCCGCCGCCCCAGTCGACAACCAGGACGTTTCGTCGTGCAAGCCGCCGTGCCATCTCTTCTGGGTCGGTTGCTCCGCGGATGAACCCGTACAGGGCGGCGAGCGGCTCGTGGACGAACTGGGCTATACGCATCCCGGCCCCGGCGAACGCCTCTCGCAGCGCCGCGCGGCGGTGCCCATTCATGGTCACGGGGATCGTGACCACAGCGTTGCCGAGGCTGCCGAGCACCTTCCGCTGCGGACTGCGCAGGGACTCCGACCGGACGTGCCGCACGACGTCCGCAACGATGTCCACAGGGCTCCGGTCGACGCCTCCGACTGCGATCGCCTCCTCGCCGAGGAGGAACTTCGGCGATTTCACCGTGTTGCCGTGCACCCCAATGCCCGCGGCACCCAACGCGTCCTTGGCATCGCGGCCGACGACTACCTGCTCGCCTTCGTACCGGACGATCGAGGGATGTGGCCGGCCAGTCTCGACGTCCATCACGTCGATCACGCGGTCACCAACTACCACCGAAACAAGGCTATTGGTCGTTCCAAAGTCGAACCCGACGATCACGCGAAGCCTCCAGCCGCGTCCTTCAGCTGCTCGACCTCACGCGTGAGGGCAAGCAGAGAACGGTCGAGGAACTCCTCCGCGACGTCGGGCGCACCGTTCCGGAGTGCGTGCAGACCATCGGTAAGCAGATCGATCTCACCCCCGAGACGCCGGATGATGCGCGTTCGCAGCGTTTCGTAGTCGTCCGCCATATGGCTCTTGTCGACCACTCTGTTATCGCGCTCGGCCGCGAGCTCCTTCTGCAGTCGCACCACGTCGGCAGAGAACGCGTCGGCGCGAGCCAGCGCAGATTGCTCACGCTCCTCGACGGTCGAAAGCTCATTGCGGAGCCGAGTCTCGCGATTCCGAGCAGCGGCAGCCTCACTCTCGAGATGTGTGACCTGCCGTTCCAAGCGGGCGATCCGGGCGAGATAGTTCGCGCCGACGATCCCGAGCACCTTGTGATCGCTGCTTGCCCCGACCTGGCTGGCGGCTCGCTCCAGCCCTGCTGCCTCCGGGGCCTCGTACCTCCAGAGGGAGTCGTACGACGCATCGATGAACTGATCCAGGGTCCACTCACGTTGGAGTGCGCGGAGGAGTCCGTAGCACGCGATCGCATGCCTGACGAGGCGCTCACTGTCTGCGGCTTTGAACTGCTTCGGGGCCGCTCCAAGTTCGTCGGCGACCCGCTGAGCCGCGGCACGCACGTGTTCGATCGAGAGCTGCGGATCCTTGCGGGGATCGACCAGCTGGTCCACCCTGCCCCCGAACACCGGGCTGTGGCCCAGTGCGACTACCGCGAGGTCAACGAGCCGGTTCAACGCCGGTGCGAGGCCACCGTCCTCGGCGCGCTTGAGCGGGACCCCTTGGCGCGCCGCGTACTGAAGCAGCTTGAACGGGGCCGACAACGTTGGGTCTGTCGGCGCGAGAGACTCGACCAGCGCACTCTGTGACGCGATGCCCTCATCGGTAATCGCCAGCTTCTTGAGGTCCTCCCTCGAGATCTCAAGCAGTCGAGCGTTCGACTCGTAGGCGAACGTCAGTAACTCCTCGATCGAGGTAATGATCGGCTTCGGTTTCGTCTTGGACTTGGCCCGCTGTGTCCCCTTCTCCGCAGCAAGTGCCGCTGACGCATTGTCAGTAGGCGCGGCCGAGCCGGTGCCATCGCCGGTAGCGGTAGCCGATGCGGGGTCGCTCGGCCCCGACTCCGCGCCGGGCTCTGGAATCGTCTCGTTGCTCAACGTCCTACCTCTTGCAATCGGGTCCGAAATCCTGCGTACCAGGCACCCGTCTCCTTGGAGTGCCTGAGCGCCTCGCCGTGTCGTGATGCACCATCGATGTCTCCCACAGCGAGCAGCGCCTCAGCCGCGATGAGTCGGACCTTGAATTGGTCCTGGGGCCGGAGCTCGCCCAGCGAGGGCAGTAGCTGGGTGACCATGGATGACTGTGTCCCGTCCAAAGCCGTCGCACCGAGGTCCAGGAGGTCCTCGGTAACGGAGTCGCTCAAGGCCCGATCGAAGCTTCCGTGCGACCGGTCGGCCAGGCTTGTCGGGACGAATGCGCCGCCTGCGAGGAGGGATCGGAACCGCGCCGCGACATCGGAGACACGGTGGCTGTTGGTCTTGCGCACCGCAAGTTCGAACTGGTTGTAGTGCAACGCGACCAACCCGCAGATCGCCTCCGTTGCGGGGCGGTCGAAGGTCGACAGCAGAGAGACCGCACTGTTGAACCGCTGCTCGTAGATCGTCGCGCCCGATGCATCTACCCGGCCGGGGTCCTCGACCGCTTCACGCGCGAGTACGCCGTACAGGTATGCCGCCACACCTTCGCGGTAACGGCGGGCCGTCACCCCGCGGCCGGCACGCATGATGAAGGTGTCGATTGCGTTGAGACTCAACTCGCGGCTGGAGATGAGCTTCTCCAAGGCCTGGTCGACGAGGCAGAGGTCCTCTTCCTCGGCAAGGCAGAAATCGAACTCAAACGTCCGCTCCAGAGGGCCATTGGAGACGGCCACTGTCTGGACGCCGACCTTCACCGACGCGAGGAAGCCGGCGGCTTGAGATGTGGAGGTTTCGCGGCCGTTGACGGCGATGGATTCGACATCCGATGTCACCCAATCGGCGGAGCTGCTGGAGCTCGTGACCATCAAGCGCGTGCGCCCGCACTCTCGTCCCCTGAAGAGGAGGATCGGCCGCTTGGTCGCATGACCGTCGAAGCGGTGTGCTCGGCGGGCGCGCTCGGACGAGAAGACGAGTCCACACTCAGCGCAGGGAAACCGAGGGGGCTTTGGCGGGGCTGGCGGGCCGGCCGATTCGAGTCCGGTCGGCTCATGGAACTCCATGTAGCCGGTGTGCCAGAACCCCACGTACCCCCCCTGTCACTTGCTGATCCGCGTCCCCTACACCTTCGGAAGGCTAGTCGGAGCGCACGGACTTTGCGAGGTCGCGGGTCGAGTGAGATCGACCTGTGATGGGCTGTCATGTCGCCCTCGTGTGGGGGCAGATGCCGGGGCGAGGACCACTTCGGTGGTCACGCCTGGAGCTGTCAAGTCAGTTGAGGCAGTCAGCGGCCATAGGGTCTGCTTCTGGGGTTCTGTCTCAGGTCGGGGTTCGTTGATCCACACGGCCATGGGCAGTTGCCGGGGTCGCGGGCCGCGGCCAAAGTGTTCGGGATGCGCCGCGTACGCATGGGCGAGGGGGAGGGCTCGCTGCTGGCGGGCGAGGTCTGCGGTGCCGTTGTGCACGCTGGCCGGGGTGCAGGCCAATCGCCGAATGCCTGTGCTCGTGGTTGTAGTAGGGCCGTCAGGGGTGGGAGTGCTCGGAATGCTCCCGGTTACGCCGATCCCACGGCCGTGCTTACAGCATGGCTGACATGATCACGGAGCGCATCAGGGGAGATATATGAGAGTGTCTCAGCCAGCGAATCGAGCGCAGAGGCGAACTGGTTCTCCTGCTGGCGCAGATGGGCGTCTAGGAAGGGGGACCACAGCATCCGTCACGTCGCAGCTGGCCTGTCGTGCGTGCAGCACGGTTAGGTAGAAGGCCCAGCAGGCCTGAAGGAAGCCGGCGCCCAGGGGCCGCTGCCGACGAGAGCGTTGGCGAGGTTGCCGGTCAGCCAGGCGAGGGAGCCGAAGGCGATGCCGGCGGCGAGGACACCAGGGACGCCGAGCAGTTGTAGAGGAGCGCGTCCGAGCCGGTGGTGGTCGAGGCGCGCTGGTACGCGGTGTGGGCATGGCGGGTCCAAGGAGGAAGAGCGGACAAGGCGAGGCGTGGCGCGGGGCGCTCTTCGGCTGGTCAAAGAGACAGCCCCTGTTTGGGCAGGGCGCGGCTGTTGGGGGATCAGACCGAAGCCGTCTGGTGCGTGGCGACCTGCACTGTGGGGCGCTGGTGGTGGGTGGTTCGGAGGCCGCGTCGGCGGAGGGCACGGTCCGCTGGATGGCGGCGTGCGGTGGCGCAGGCGGCTCGCTGCCAGCCCGCTTCCGGGCGCTGGGGCGCGGGCGACGGCCTGCTTGCGCTCCAGCCTCCAGCAGTTGGGCCAGGGAGCGCGGGTCGTCGAGGGTGGAGTGGGCGGCAGCACGCCGCTCCGCCAGGGCGGCGGCCTGATCGTGCGCCCCACTCTGCTGCGGCGCCTCCACCAGCTGGGCCACGGGAAACCTCGGCCAGAGTCATGTCCGGTCCCGCGTTCGCTGGCCCCTGCTGGCAGGTGTCCGCGACGTAGGCGTCGAAGAGACCTCCTCGGAGAAGAGGCTTGCTCCCTCTCGCAGCCCATGAATGAATCCCGCGACCGCTGCTCGCTCGCGGGCAGGCATCGCCTCGACCGAAGACAGGATCCATGCGACGTCGGGCGACATGGCCTCAGTGTTGGTCCTCGCCGTCGGCTCGGGAGGAACGGGTCGAGCCACGGGTTCCGGGCACGCGAACGTGGCCATCAATTCGAAAGGCTTGTTCGACTCGTCATCGTCTGGAACCCTTGCCCGCAGTTCGATGATGACCGCTGCGAGGCGCACGTCGCCAGGGTCGCGGAGGCCGATCTCGTGTTTGTAGCCAACCTTCCAAGAGTCGCCCAGCAGGCGCATCAGGATCGTGCAGATCGCCTCGGCGAGAGCGAACAGCTCCAGTGAGGGCTCGTAGAAGTCCGCGTTAGGGGTCCAGGCGCTACTGGCGTCGCGACGGGCTTGGTGATAGCCGATCTCTGCCTGAGGACTCGCCTCGAATTCGCGCCACCATTGGGGGACCGGCAGGTCTTCGGCCCAGATGTCGATTCCGATCATTCCCTGCATCGCCCACCAGAGCTGAAGCAGAGCATCCTCGTCGAGCTCCAGGGCGGCGGCGTAGCCACGGACCATCGCCTCGGTTTTGGGCGGACGGCTGCCGCTTTCGGCCATCGAGACAGCGGCCACGGAGAGCTTGGGATCGAAGAAGTTGGCAACATCGGCTTGGGTCTTCGACCAGCGTTTGCGCGCTGCCTGCAACACGCGACCGAAGGCCACCGCTGAACTGGATCCTGCTTTCACTTCACCGACTCCTCGTGAACCGTGTAGCCTGAGTTTCACAACACCAGGAACTCGTGAAATCTACCATGGTGCGTCTTCTCGATCCGCGAGTCCGACGCAGTCACGCCCGCAGGAGAGAGGAAGTGGCACGTGAACCGTCAGGTCGCGATCGCCCCCGTCGCACGCGTCCGAGCCATCGCCGACAATGCCGAGCGGATGGCCCAAGAACTCGGTCGGACGGTCGCCGCAGTCGAGAGGATCGTCGATGACCTCAAGGGCTTCTACGAGGTCGTGTCTCCACTGGTCAAGCGGCTCAGGTAGAGGCTGGCCAGCCCTCCTGTCGCAGCCCAGGCGCTGGTCGCGATGGAGGAGTGAAGTTCCCCCGCTGAGCTGGACAGTCCGATGCTGCATGGTTGGGTCCCGGAGGGAGTGGTTTCTCCGGCTCGTGCTATCCGTGCGAGACGCAGGCTGAGCGGCGGTATGGCAGTTGCTCGACGGTCACTTCATGGGGAAGAAATAATTGCGTGCGCATGCACTCGGGGAACGATCTTGCGGCTCGCGGGAACCTCAGCATCAATTAGCCCTGTTTCTGCTGGTCAAAGGATCTCGTGAACGTCCCACCATGGTCAACCGACCGAATGAAGCCGGTCAGAGCGTGACGTCGTCGCTCTGACCGCCTTTGTCGTCTTTCGCTGGCATTGTCGTTTCGTACACTGGCGAGGGTGCAGGACCTTACGGCGACCAGGATCGACGCCCGCCCGGGGCCCGCCCTGCGGCGGTACGTCCGCTCGTACGTCGGGTTCGACCTGCGCGGATTCCCGACAGGGGTGCACTGCGGTCCGCCGGGCCGTGTGCTCACCGCGGTGATCAGCCTGTCCGACCCCCTGGGGATCGGGGCGGGCGTCGACGACGGGTCACCGGTCACCCGGTTCGGCAGCGTGGCCGGCGGTCTGATGTGCCGGTCCGTCGCGATCCACCACGACGGGCGCCAGCACGGCGTGCAGGTGTCGCTGACGCCCCTCGGTGCCCGCGCCGTCTACGGGATGCCCGCCGCCGCGCTCGCCCACCGGCTGGTCCCGCTCGACGAGCTTCTCGGAGCGCTCGGCGCCGAACTGGCCGACCGGCTCAGGGCGGCGCCGACATGGGCCGCGCGGTTCGCCCTGCTGGACGAGCTGCTCCTGAGAGCCGTCGGCCGTGGCGACGGAGACCCCCTGTCCCGGGTGCGCCCCGAGGTGGCCGAGGCGTGGCGCCGCCTCGTCGCGGCGCAGGGCCGTGTCCAGGTCGGGGCGGTCGCCACGGAACTGGGCTGGAGCCGTCGGTACCTCACCGAGCGGTTCCGCGGTGAGGTGGGCCTGTCACCGAAGACCTTCGCCCGCGTTCTGCGCTTCGAGCACGCGCACGACCTGGCGACGGCACACGATCCGCTCCCGTGGGCCGATGTGGCGACCGTCTCCGGCTACGCCGACCAGGCCCATCTCGTGAGGGACTGGCGCGAGTTCACGGGCCGGTCACCGACGGTCTGGCGGCGCGGCGAAGTCCTCCTCGGGGCCGGTTAGCCCCCGACCGGCTGCCTGTCGCGCCGACTTCCGTTCCCCTTCCCTTTCCTTCCTTCCCTTTCCTTCAAGACCGCCCGGACCCCGTCCTGTGACGATCGTGCGCATGAGACTCGTCAACCACGAACGCAACGCCATCAACCTCCGGACAACCCCCGTGCACCTCGGGCTGGGGTCACGAGCGAAACCCGTCGAGGGCTTCGCCTGGGACCCGGAGGTGCTCCAGGCCTACAGCGCCGCCGTCGCGGCGGACGGCGCCGAGGGCCGGATGGTGGCCATCTTCGACGGCGACGGCCCCGGCGACCACTGGGAGCGCCACCCCGCCGGCGGCGAACTGGTCGTCTGCCTCACCGGGTCGGTGACGGTCACCCGCGACATGGACGGAGTTCCCGAGCGCGTCGTCCTCGGGCCGGGTGAGGCCACAGTCAACCCGGCCGGGGCGTGGCACGCGGTCGACATGGCGGGACCGGCGTCCATCCTGACCATCACCGCCGGCCTCGGCACCGACCACCGTCCCCGGACCGACGCCCGCCCCACCGAGCACGTCGGCACGCTCGGCCCGCAAGCGTCATGACGACACGCGTCGCGTGCCTCGGCGACAGCCTCACCCGCGCGCAGCTCAGCGTCGACTACCTGGACCTTTTCGAACAACGACGCCCCCCGGGCGACGTGCGGCTCGCCCGCTTCGGTGTCAACGGCGACTTCGCCTACAACCTCCTGCGGCGCCTCGATCCCGTCGTCGCGGACCCGCCCGACGTGATCACCGTGCTGATCGGGACCAACGACGCCCGAGCGAGCCTCCCCGGGCATCCCGTCGAGCGGACCATGAAGCGCAAACACCTCCCCGAGCGTCCGTCGGCCGACTGGTTCCAGCAGTGCCTGGGGGCCGTTGTCGAACGGCTGCGAACGGAGACCGACGCGACGATCGGTCTGCTGTCGCTCCCGGTCCTCGGGCAACAACTCGACGGAGCGCCGGCGCAGGCATCGGAGGCGTACAGCCGACTGATCGCCGAGGTCGCCGCCGCCAACGACGTGGCCTATCTCCCGCTCCATGAACGCCAGGTCGAGGAGGTCCGCCTGGCGGACCCGCCGCCGATCCCGTACCGGGAGCCGACGCCCGCGGCCGGCCTCGGCGTCCTTCTCCGGACCGCCGTGCTACGCCACAGCCTCGACACGATCTCGCGGCGCCGAGGTCTCCTGCTCACCACCGACCACATCCACCAGAACAGCCGCGGCGCCGCGCTGGTCGCCGAGGTCATCGAGGCCTGGCTGTCGACCCGGAGCGCGTAACCGGTCCCGGCAGCTTGAGCCCTCCTCCGCTCTCTTCCGCCCTCCTCCCTGTCACGATCCGGTCTCGGACACGGAGGAGGGTCTTGTTTTCAGCCATGTAATCGATTCCAATCGTCTCTGTAATCGATTCCACGGCGTCGTGCGAGCGGTCTGCCCCTGGTTTCGAGGTGTACGGAAACCACAAGGAGGTGGTCCGGACATGGCGAGCATCAAAGATGTCGCGGCCCAGGCGGGAGTCTCCGTCGCCACGGTCTCGCGGGTGCTGAACAGCCATCCGTCCGTCAGCGAAGAGGCGCGCACCCGCGTCCTCGCCGCCGTCGACGCCCTCGGCTACCGGCCCAACGCCGTGGCCCGCTCGCTGCGCACCGCGCAGACCCGCACCCTCGGCCTGGTCATCAGTGACGTACTCAATCCGTACTTCACCGAGCTGGCCCGCTTCGTCGAGGAGGAGGCCCGCGCGCTCGGCTACAGCGTCATCATCGGCAACGCCGACGAGCGGCCCGACCTTCAGGACCACCACATCCGCACGCTCATCGACCGCAGGATCGACGGGCTGCTCGTCTCACCGGCCGACGGTGGCTCCCCGCTGATGCGGGAGGTCGCCCTGAGCGGTACGCCGATGGTCTTCGTGGACCGCTGGATCCCCGGCATCGACGTGCCCGTCGTCCGGGCCGACGGTACGGGCGCGGTCAAGGACCTGGTGGCCCACCTGCACGGCCTCGGCCACCGCAGGCTCGCGATCATCGCCGGGCCCGCGGCCACCACCACCGGCAACGAGCGCGTCGAGGCCTTCCGGGACGCGCTGCGCGAACTCGGCCTCGCCCTGCCCGCCGCCTACATCGGGCAGGGCGACTTCCAGGCCGCCAGTGGACGGCGGGCCACCGAGGGGTTCCTCGCCCTGGCCGAGCCGCCCGAGGTCGTGTTCGCCGCCGACAACCTGATGGCGCTCGGCGCGCTGGACGCGATCCGGGCCCGGGGGCTGCGGGTCCCCGACGACATCGCGCTCGCCGCCTTCGACGACATCCCGTGGTTCGTCCACACGGCCCCGCCGATCACCGCCATCGCCCAGCCGACCGCGGATCTGGCCCGCGCCGCCGTACGCGCGCTGGCCGACCTGATCGAAGGACGGACCCCGCAGTCCGTCACCCTGCCCGCCCGTCTCGTCGTACGCCGCTCGTGCGGACAGGACGCGACCGACCAGAGGAGCGACCGGTGACCGCACCGGAAAAGCAACTGGTGGCCACACCGGACGAGTTGCTGCGCATCGAGGGTCTGCGCAAGACCTTCCCCGGCGTCGTGGCTCTCGACAACGTCGACTTCGACCTGCGCAGAGGCGAGGTCCATGTCCTGCTCGGCGAGAACGGCGCCGGGAAGAGCACCCTCATCAAGATGCTCTCCGGCGCCTACCGTCCCGACCGCGGCCGGATCCTCGCCGAGGGCCGTGAGGTGCGCATCGACAACGCGCAGGACGCCGAGCGGCTCGGCATCGCCACCATCTACCAGGAGTTCAACCTGGTACCCGATCTGACCGTGGCCGAGAACATCTTCCTCGGCCGCCAGCCGCGCCGCTTCGGTCTCATCGACCACCGGCGTATGCGGACGGACGCGGTGAAGCTGCTGCGCCGCGTCGGCGTCGACGTGCGCCCCGACGCCAAGGTCCGCGAACTGGGCATCGCCCGGCTCCAGATGGTCGAGATCGCCAAGGCGCTCAGCCTCGACACGCGCGTCCTGATCATGGACGAGCCGACCGCCGTGCTCACCTCCGGAGAGGTCGACAAACTCTTCGCGATCGTGCGGCAGTTGCGCACGGACGGCGTCGGGATCGTCTTCATCACCCACCACTTGGAGGAGATCGCCGCGCTCGGCGACCGCGTCACCGTTCTCCGTGACGGCCGCAGCGTCGACCAGGTGCCCGCCTCCACCCCCGAGGACGAGCTCGTCCAGCTCATGGTCGGCCGCAGCATCGAGCAGCAGTACCCGCGCGAACGCCCGGACGCGGGCGAGGTGTTGCTGTCCGTCCAGGGGCTCACCCGGGACGGGGTCTTCCACGACATCAGCTTCGACGTGCACGCCGGTGAGGTCGTCGGCCTCGCCGGGCTCGTCGGCGCCGGTCGTACGGAGGTGGCGCGCGCGGTCTTCGGCGCGGACCCGTATGACGCGGGCACCGTCGACGTACGCGGCGAACGCCTCACCCGGCACGACGTGCCCGCCGCGATGGGCGCCGGGATAGGCCTCGTACCGGAGGACCGCAAGGGCCAGGGCCTCGTCCTGGACGCCTCCGTGCAGGAGAACCTCGGCCTGGTCACCCTGCGTTCCGCGACCCGCTCCGGGCTCGTGGACCTGAAGGGGCAGCGTACGGCGGCCGCCCGCATCGCCGAGCAGCTCGGCGTCCGCATGTCCGGCCTCGGCCAGCACGTCCGCACCCTCTCCGGCGGCAACCAGCAGAAGGTCGTCATCGGCAAGTGGCTGCTGGCCGACACCCGGGTCCTCATCCTGGACGAACCCACCCGGGGCATCGACGTCGGCGCCAAGGTCGAGATCTACCAGCTCATCAACGAGCTCACCGCATCCGGCCACGCCGTCCTGATGATCTCCAGTGACCTGCCCGAGGTCCTCGGCATGAGCGACCGGGTGCTGGTCATGGCCCAGGGCCGGATCGCCGGCGAACTCCCCGCCGCCGAGGCCACGCAGGACGCCGTCATGGCCCTAGCGGTCGGCACGGCAGCGACTCACGACCACCCCGCACCGAAGAACGACCTGGCACCGAAGAACGAAGAGGAGGGCCCCCGTGGCCACTGAGACACTCAAGAGTGACACGGGCGCGGGTGGCACCTCCGTGATACGCCGCGTCCTGCTCGACAACGGCGCGCTCAGCGCCCTGGTCGTCCTGGTGGTGGCGATGTCGCTGCTCTCCGGCGACTTCCTGACCACCCAGAACCTGCTGAACGTCGGCGTGCAGGCGGCCGTCACCGCGATCCTCGCGTTCGGCGTCACCTTCGTCATCGTCTCGGCGGGCATCGACCTGTCCGTCGGCTCGGTGGCCGCCCTGTCCGCGACGGTCCTCGCCTGGTCGGCGACATCGGCGGGCGTACCGGTCGTCCTCGCCGTCGTCCTCGCGATCGTCACGGGCATCGCCTGCGGCTTCGTGAACGGCGCCCTCATCTCGTACGGCAAACTCCCGCCGTTCATCGCGACGTTGGCCATGCTGTCGATCGCCCGAGGCCTCTCGCTCGTCATCTCGCAGGGCAGCCCGATCGCCTTCCCCGACTCTGTGTCCCGGCTCGGCGACACGCTCGGCGGCTGGCTCCCCGTACCGGTCCTCGTGATGATCGCGATGGGCCTGATCACCGCGCTCATCCTCGGCCGCACCTTCATCGGCCGCTCGATGTATGCGATCGGCGGCAACGAGGAGGCGGCCCGGCTCTCCGGTCTCCGCGTCAAGCGCCAGAAGATCGTCATCTACGCGCTCTCCGGCCTCTTCGCCGCCGTCGCGGGCATCGTCCTGGCCTCCCGCCTCGTCTCCGCGCAGCCGCAGGCCGCCCAGGGGTACGAACTCGACGCCATCGCCGCGGTCGTCATCGGCGGCGCCAGCCTGGCGGGCGGCGTCGGCAAGGCATCCGGCACGCTGATCGGCGCGCTGATCCTCGCCGTCCTCCGCAACGGCCTCAACCTCCTCTCGGTCTCCGCGTTCTGGCAGCAGGTCGTCATCGGCGTCGTCATCGCGCTCGCCGTCCTCCTCGACACCCTGCGCCGCAAGGCCGGTTCGGGTGCGGCCTCCTCGGCCGGAACGGCGCCCGGCGCACCGGGTTCCGGGCGCAGGGGAGCGTTCAAGTTCGCCGGAGCGGCGCTGGCCGTGGCGGTTGTCGTCGGCGGGGTGTCCTACCTCAACTCCGGTTCGTCCGGGGGCACGACGAAGGTCGGCATGTCCCTCTCGACGCTCAACAACCCCTTCTTCGTCCAGATGAAGGACGGCGCACAGGCCGAGGCCAAGAAGGCGGGTATCGACCTCACCGTCACCGACGCCCAGAACGACGCCTCCCAGCAGGCCAACCAGCTCCAGAACTTCACCAGTTCGGGCGTCTCGTCCATCATCGTCAACCCGGTGGACTCCGACGCCGTCGGCCCGGGTGTCCGCAGCGCCAACAAGGCCGACATCCCGGTGATCGCCGCCGACCGCGGTGTGAACAAGGCCGACGCCGCCACCCTCGTCGCCTCCGACAACGTGGCGGGCGGAAAGCTCGCCGCCGACGCGCTCGCCGACAAGCTCGGCGGCAAGGGCAGCATCGTCATCCTCCAGGGCACGGCGGGCACCTCCGCCAGCCGTGAGCGCGGTGCGGGCTTCGCCGAAGGGCTCAAGGCGTACCCGGACATCAAGGTGGTCGCCAAGCAGCCCGCGGACTTCGACCGCACCAAGGGCCTGGACGTCATGACCAACCTGGTCCAGTCCCACCCGGGCATCACCGGTGTCTTCGCCGAGAACGACGAGATGGCGCTCGGCGCGGTCAAGGCGCTCGGCAGCAAGGCGGGCACGTCCGTGTCGGTCGTGGGCTTCGACGGCACACCGGACGGCCTGAAGGCGGTCGGGGCCGGGACGCTGTACGCGTCGGTGGCCCAGCAGCCCAGCGAGCTGGGCAGGATCGCGGTCCAGAACGCCGTGAAGGCGGCCAAGGGCGAGAAGGTGGAGAAGACGGTGAAGGTGCCGGTCAAGGTGGTCACCCGCGAGAACGTCGCGGACTTCTCCTGACGCCGAGCACCGCCCCGGCCCGACCGACGAAAGCAGGAAGCAGAAAATGCACGACAACGCCGCCCCCGGCGACGACCGTTACGACCTCCTGGTCGTCGGCTCGGCCAACGCCGACCTGGTGATCGGCGTCGAACGCCGCCCCGCCCCCGGTGAGACGGTGCTCGGCTCCGACCTGGCCGTCCACCCGGGCGGCAAGGGCGCCAACCAGGCTGTCGCGGCAGCCCGGTTGGGAGCCCGTACGGCGCTGCTCGCCCGGGTCGGCGACGACGACCACGGGCGGCTGTTGCTGGAGAGCCAGCGTGCGGCGGGCGTGGACACCGACGGCGTCCTGGTCGGCGGGGCCCCGACCGGTGTCGCGCTGATCACCGTGGATCCCTCGGGCGACAACAGCATCGTGGTGTCCCCGGGCGCCAACGGCCGCCTGACCCCCGAGGACGTGCGAGCGGCGGCCCCGCTGCTGGCCGCCGCCCGGGTGGTCTCCGTACAACTGGAGATTCCTCTGGACACGGTCGCGGAGACGGCGCGCGGCCTGGGCCCCGGGGCCCGCCTCGTCCTCAACCCGTCCCCGCCCGCCCCGCTGCCCGACGAGGTGCTGGCCGCCTGCGACCCGCTGGTGGTCAACGAGCACGAGGCGCGGTACATCCTCGGCGAGACCGCGGGCGGGGCCCCGCACGAGTGGGCCCCGGCCCTGCTCGCGCTGGGCCCGCGTTCGGTCGTCATCACCCTGGGCGCGGAGGGCGCGCTGGTGGCCGACAGCCGCACGGACTCCCTGGACCACCTGGTCGGCCCGAAGGTCGAGGCCGTCGACACGACGGGGGCCGGGGACGCGTTCACCGCCGCCCTGGCCTGGCGCCTGGGCCGGGGCGACGACCTGCGCGAGGCGGCAGCGTTCGCGGTACGGGTGGGGGCGGCGGCCGTCACGTCGCGGGGCGCCCAGACGTCCTTCCCGACGCCGGCGGAGGTCGACGCGCTGTGAAGAAGTCCGGCATCCTCAACCGCCACCTGGCCGGAGCCATCGCCGAACTCGGCCACGGGGACACCGTGTTGATCTGCGACGCGGGCATGCCGATCCCACCGGGCCCCCGCGTGGTCGACCTCGCCTTCCGCGCCGGAACCCCGTCGTTCGCCGAGGTCCTGGACGGCCTGCTCGACGAGCTGGTGGTGGAGGGAGCGACAGCGGCCCTGGAGGTACGCGACGCCAACCCGGAGGCCACCCGCCTCCTGACCGCCCGCTTCCCGAACCTGGAATTGATCCCGCACGACGACCTGAAGGCCCGCACGGCGTCGGCCCGCCTGGTCGTACGGACGGGGGAGGCCCGGCCGTACGCGAATGTGCTGCTGCGGTGCGGGGTGTTCTTCTGACGGGCCGGCCGACGCCTCGCGGACGGGCCGCACTCCGGTGAGGGGTGCGGCCCGTCCGCGAAAAAAGGTCTGGCCGATAGCGGTGAGCGCAGTTACGCTTCCCGCGATGAATCACTCCGAGAACAGATCGGGGGACCCGTCCGCGCAAGGTGAGTGCTGATGCTCACTCAAGCCGCGAACCGGGATTCCCACCCTTCCTTCTGGCCGCGCGTGCGCGAGTACGCCGTGCCGGCCCCGATGATCGAGACCGCGACCGCCCGCCGCCAGGCCGGGGACTGGGCAGGAGCGTGCGCCGCAGCCGGCGTCGACATCGATCTCCGCCTCCGGTCCGTGGTAAGCAGCCACGGCCGGGCACTCGCCGCCCTCATCCGGGCGGACCTTCGCCATCTGGCTCCCGACCTGCTGCGCTGGCACATGCCGAGAATCGCCCCGCACGGGTTGCTGCGCCCGGGGCTGACGATCGCCCTGGCCCGCTACGACCCACCGGAGCGTGACGGGCCGGGCCCTCTGCACCTGGTCGTGCGGACCCCGCCCGCCTGGGCGGACGCCGGGCAGCGGATCAGCCTCGCGCTGTGGGACGGTTCGCACACCGAACCGGGCGCCCGCCGTCACCCCCACCCGCATCCGAACCGGCGCTACCGCCTCGATCTGCACCGCCACCTGTGGGATGCGCGCAGGGTCGATGAGCTGCGAATCCGCTCAGGGGCCTGCGGTGATCGGCCAACCAACCTTGCCGCCGCGGCCGTTGACCCGGATCTGTGGGGCGCCGTGCCGCCGGATCGCCGCTGCGCCGTCGGCCGGTGGGCGGAGGAGGCTGCGATCCTGCTAGGGCCTGTCTTCAAAGGCTATTGATGGGGCATCATATGACGCATGGTGCGGCGACATGAGCTCTCGGACGAAGAGTGGGACGTTCTGTCGGGG
>NZ_JOEM01000022.1 GCF_000718135.1 Streptomyces cyaneofuscatus
TGCCCTTGGCGTGCTGCGCCTGGGTCGCGCGCTCACTCGGGCCACGCCGGGCCTGCTCACGCAGGGCCAGCAGTTCGGCCACCCGGCCACGCGTGTCGCGGTGGGTCTGCACCATATGCCCCTCCCCTCCTTCGTCCTGCCCGAACGGCCCTACCGCCAGCTGTGCGGGGCCCGGTAGGGCGGGGCGCTGTCCCACCGCCGCCACCGAGTGCCGGGGCGCGGCTTCGGCTGCTCCCTGCGCCCGGCGGCCAGGCAGAGCAGGGTCACGGCCACCGCGGCCAGGTCCTCCTCGGCAGGCCGGCCACGCTCGACACGCAGGACGGTCAGGATATCGCTCGCATCACTCACTACGCCTCCTCCGGCTGTCCCATCACGGTCTCCGCTGCCCCTCGACACCCGCTCGCACCTTTCTGGAGCCGGCTCAGGAGGCCTCCACGACCTCTTTGGCCCGGTCGAGGATCAGGCGCACCTTGGCGCTCAGCTCCCGCCGGACGAACGCCGTGACCGCGGCCACGTCGACCGCCGCGGGAGAGAGGACGACGGTCTGCTCGGAGGTGACCGCGACGCCTCCACGCGTGGGCTCCAGGCGCCAGCGCACGGTGTGGCTGCTCCCGATCGGGGGCAGCACCAGCTGTTTGTAGGCGATGAGGTGTTCCGGCAGGGCGACGCGCGCTGTCCTCATCCGCAGGAGGCTGCCGTCGGCTTCCCGGGTGTCGATCTCCACCAGCTGCAGCCCCTTCTCGTCCTGGAGGGCGTCCGCCCGCACCACATGGGGCAGCAGCTCCGGCCAGGCCGTCACATCGTGGAGCACCGCGTGGACGGAGGCGGTGTCGCCCCCGATCGTGACCTGGTCGTTGACGACGACCCGCCGTTCCGGCTCCAGTTCGGCGGCGGTGCGCAGTGCTTCCGTCTCGGCGTCGGCGATCGCGTCGATCACTCCGGTGGTCGCGATCAGGGACTCGGCGTCGTTCCCCTCGACCTCGTAGCGGTGTTCGAGGCGCACGAGACTCTCCTGCGGGGACAACGGCACGACCACCCAGGACCGTTCCATGAGGGTCAGGGGCGGCGCCGGCTCCTCCGGCCGGAAGTCGATCCGCAGGGCCGCGGCATCCGTGCGCCGCATCGCCACCCACTGCTCCACCCGCTCGTCGGACGTCGTCCACATACCGCAGCGCTCGAAGCCGTCGGCCTGGCCGATCACCTCCGCATGGACGAACGCCCTGAAGATCCACGGCCAGTTCGCGAGGTCCGCGAGCAGCCGGTAGACCTCCTCCGCCCCCGCCGCGACCTTGACCTCGTGCACGCGCGTCTCTGTCATCCCGGGCCTCCCGCTCCGTTTCGACGTACGGCGCGCATCCTCACGCACGGCCCTGGACGCCCACTCGAACCGTCGGCGTCCCGGACGGGAGAAGCTGAACATTCCCGCGCCCGATGACGTATCTCCCGATACCGCCCCACCGGCACCACCGCCAAGTAGCCTGCGGGACACGCCGGTCGGCGGTTGACTGACGCCTGATCAACGCTGTCACGCTTCGTCCCGGGAGACACCTTGTTGCGACGCATCAACGGAACGGCCCTCATCATCGCGGCACTGGTCGCCACGGTGGGCGCACTCGCCTTCCCCGTCTGGTCCTACGCGGACCGCTCGGGCACCGGCGAGGCGAATCTCAACGCCTCCAGCGTCGCCACCCAGTGGGGCCCGCTCTCCGCGACCGACCGGGACTTCCTGGTCAAGGTGCGGCTCGCCGGACTGTGGGAGCTCCCCGCCGGGCAGCAGGCGATCGAACGGGCGCCCAGCGAGGCGACGAAGGCCGCCGGGGACCACCTGGTCGTCGGCCACACGGACCTGGACCGGCGGGCCCGGGACGTGGCGGCGAAGCTCGGGGTCGAGCTGCCCAACCAGCCGACCGACCAGCAGCAGGCGTGGCTCAACGAGCTGACGGCGGCGAGCGGGGACGAGTACGAGCGGAAGTTCGCCAACATCCTGCGGGCCGCGCACGGCAAGGTCTTCGGCCTGATAGGCCAGGTCCGGCACACCACCCGCAACACCCTGATCCGGCAGCTCGCCAGCGACGCCAACCAGACCGTGCTGGACCACATCACCATGCTGGAGGGCACCGGCTTCGTCGACTTCGACGCCCTGGCGCGCGAGGCGGCCGGCGGGTCCACCGCCAGTCCCTCGGGGCCGTCCATGCCGCAGGGCGGACGGGTGCCGCCGGTTCCCGTACCGGTGACGCCGACCGGCGACCAGTCCTTCACCTCGCGCCCGGTGCCGCCGACGATGCCTCCGATGCCGTGACGCGGCCGCCGAAGCCGATGCCGTAACGACACCGAAGCACCGGAACCTCAAATCCTCCTCTGAACGTCCCCCGGTTCGGGTTGGACTCCGCTCGCCGGGGCCATCACCCCGGGACAGAGCGGAGGAGGGGGACACCATGAAGCTGGGCATCGGAATCGGCTGGCGGCCGGAGATCGCGGCCGAGGTGGAGGCGCTCACGGGGGTCGACTGGGTCGAGGTGGTGGCGGAGAACCTCTGCGCCGACCACCTCCCGGACTCCCTGGTGCGCTTGAGGGAACGGGGCGTGACCGTCGTACCGCACGGCGTGTCGCTCGGCCTGGGCGGCGCGGACCGCCCGGACGCCGAGCGGCTCGCCGGTCTCGCGGCGCGGGCCGAGCTGCTGGGGACGCCGCTGGTGACCGAGCACATCGCGTTCGTACGGGCCGGGGGGCCGCTGACCGCGTCGCCGAGGCTGGAGGCGGGCCACCTGCTGCCGGTGCCGCGCACCTGGGACGCGCTGGAGGTGCTCTGCGAGAACGTGGCGATCGCCCAGGACGCGCTGCCCGTGCCGCTGGCGCTGGAGAACATCGCGGCAATGGTCTCCTGGCCCGACGAGGAGCTGACGGAGGGGCAGTTCCTCGCGGAGCTGGTCGAGCGGACCGGGGTGCGGCTGCTGATCGACGTTGCCAACCTGCACACCAACCACGTCAACCTCGGCCAGGACCCGGCGAAGGCGCTGGACGAGCTGCCGGTGGAGGCGATCGCGTACGTCCATGTGGCGGGCGGCGTCGAGAAGAACGGCGTCTGGCACGACACCCACGCCCACCCGGTCACCGCCCCGGTCCTGGACGTGCTGGCCGAGCTGCGCTCCCGGGTCGACCCGCCGGGCGTCCTGCTGGAGCGCGACGACGCCTTCCCGCCCGGCGCGGAGCTGGCGGCCGAGCTGGAGACGATCCGGGGAACGCTGCGGGCGGCGGGCGGCCCGAGCGGGACCGAGCGGCGCAACACCGGCCCGCATAGGGGGACGCCCGCCCCCGCGCGCCCCGGAGCCCGTGACCGTACCGCCGTCGCCCAGACCGCACTGCTCTCCGCGCTCGTCGCGGGCACCCCGGCGCCCGAGGGCTTCGACCACCGGCGGCTGCACGTGCAGAGCCGGGCGCTGGCCGCCAAGCGCGCCGATGTCGTCGCCAAGGTGGCGCCCGAGCTGCCGGAGATCCTCGGCGACGGCTACCGCGCCGCCTTCCTCGACTACGCCAGGACCCGTCCGATGAGCGACGGCTACCGGCGCGACGCCCTCGACTTCGTGGAGCGGATCCTGGTCCACGGCGGCCTCCCCGACCCCGTGGCGCAGCGCCGGCTGACCCACTGGTGGGAGGACCGCTCCGGGCCCCGCCCGCCGAGCCGGACCACCCGTATCGTCCGGGCGGCGCGCGCCGCCCTCGCAGGGAAGTGACCGCCATGGACACGCTCGCTCTGGCACTGACCCTCGCGGTCGCGCTCTCCACCGTGCTGCTCCTGGCGAAGGTGGGGCTCTCCCGGTCCCGCCGCCCCTCGGCCGGCCCCTCCCCCACCGTCCACGACCTCTACGAGGCGGCGTTCCTGAACGGCGGCCCGGCCAGGGTCACCGACACCGCGCTCACCGCGCTGTACGCGGACGGCCGGGTGCTCATCGGCGGCCCCGGCATCATCTCCGTACAGCGTGCGCACGCGCAGGACCCGGTGGAACGCGCCGTACTCCAGGCGCTGTCGGCCGCGCCGAGCGGGGCGCTGCACGCGGTACGGGAGGCCGTGATGCACCACCCGGCGGTGCAGGAGATCGGCGACGGGCTGGCCCAGCGCGGGCTGCTCGTCCGGCCCGCCGAGAGCCGTCCCGTACGGCGGTGGGCGCAGATCCAGGGCGTGAGCTGCTTCGTCGCGTTCCCCCTCTCCATCATCCTGACGGTCATCCAGTACACGTCGCTCGACGACCCGTTCGACATGCCGGTCCCGTTCGTCCTGAAGATGCTGCCCGCGATCCTGCTCGGCGGGATCGGCGGGTTCGTCGTGGCCGCGTCCGCCGCCAACCGGATCACCCGGGCGGGCCGCCGGGCCGCGCAGGCGTTCCGGACCGCGAACGCGTCCGTGCTGACCCCGCCGTACCTCGTCGCCAACCGGGGGCTGCGCGCCCTCCCCGACCCCGTGCTCCAGGCCCAGCTCATCGCGGCGGCCCGGCAGCACACGCGGACCCGCCGGTCGCGGTCCGGCTCCTCGGGGCGCCGGTCGACGGGGTACGTGGGCGGCGCGGCAGGGGCGTCGGTCTTCGCGGCGACCACCGTGTGGTGCGCCGACGCGGGCCCCGGACACACGAGTTGCGGTGGCGGGGGCGGAGGGGGCTGCGGCGGAGGCTCCGGGTGCGGTGGCTCCGGCTCCAGCTGCGGGGGCTCGGGATCAAGCTGCGGTGGCAGCTCGGGAGGCTCCAGCTGTGGCGGGAGTTCGGGCGGCTCCAGCTGCGGCAGCAGCTCCTGAGCCACTACCTGTAGCAGCTCCTGAGCCACTACCTGTAGCGGCTCCTGAGCCACGAACCGTAAGGCTCCCGAGTCACGAACCGTAAAAGGAGTGCGGCAACCGGGTCGTTCCCCGCAACACACCGGCCCGGTGCTGTACTTCACCTTTCCCGCACCCCATCCTCCCCTCTCCGCATCCGCAGAGAGGTCCCGCCGTGAGAGCAGTACCGCTGTACGCAACGATCGGCTCCCTGGTCCTGTCCGCCCTGGCCGCCGTCCCCGCCACCGCCGACGGCGGCCCCGGACCGGCCTCCTCCGCCGAGGAGCGCGGTACGGCGGTGGCGGCGGCCCGCGCCTCGGCCGCCGGGATCTCCTTCGGCGCGTGCCCGGAGGAGGAGATGCTGCCGGACACCCTGAAGTGCGGCACCGTCAGCGTCCCGCTGGACTACGCGCGGCCGGACGGGCGGACCATCGACCTCACCGTCAGCCGCACCCTCGCCACCGGACCGGCGGCCGGCCGGCAGGGCTCCTTCGTCTACAACCCGGGCGGCCCCGGCGCCTCCAGCATCACCTTCCCGCTGATGGGCGAGATGTCCGAGTGGAAGGAGGTCGCCGAGGCGTACGACATGGTCGGCTACGCCCCGCGCGGTGTCGGCGCCTCCGCCCCGCTCTCCTGCCAGAACCCCGCCGCCTTCGCCAAGAGCCCCACCGACTCCCCCGCCCACCCCACGGCCGCGTACAAGGAGCAGCGGATCGCGCAGGCGCGGGCGTACGCGCGGGGGTGCGAGAAGCACGCGGGCGAGGCGCTGCGCCACTACACCTCGCTCAACAACGCCCGTGACCTGGAGGTGCTGCGCGCCGCCCTCGGGGACGAACGCCTCACCTTCATGGGTGCCTCGTACGGCACGTACCTGGGTTCCTTGTACGCGACCCTCTTTCCCTCACGCGTACGCCGTATGGTCTTCGATTCCGCGGTCGACCCGGACCCGGAGCAGATCTGGTACCGCTCCAACCTCGACCAGTCGCTCGCCTTCGAGTCCCGCTGGGAGGACTTCCGGCGGTGGGTCGCCAAGCACGACGACGTGTACGGGCTCGGCCCCACGCCCGAGGCCGTGCAGGGCCACTACGAGGAGGTCCGCACCGCCCTCGCCACGGAGCCGGCGGGCGGGAAGGTGGGGCCGGGGCAGTTCCACGCGGCGTTCCGGGAGGCGGCGTACTACGACGACTACTGGGCGATGCGGGCCACCGCGCTCTCCGAGTACGTCCGGGGCAACCCGGAGCCGCTGGTCACCCAGATGTCGCCGCGCGCGATCACGGCGAAGGACGACGAGAACGCCCGGGCCGTCTACACCGCGATCGAGTGCAACGACGCGCCGTGGCCCGAGGAGTGGGAGGTCTGGGACCGCGACCACACCGACCTCGCCCGTATCGCCCCGTTCCAGACCTGGGACAACGCCTTCACCAACCTGCCGTGCGCCTTCTGGCCCGCGCCCCGGCAGCAGCCGTTGGACGTCTCCACCGGGTGGGGCGAGCTGCCGCCGGTGCTGATCCTGGCGGCGGAGCGCGATGCGGCGACCCCGTACAAGGGGGCGCTGGAGCTCCAGCGACGGCTGCGCGGCGCGGTGCTGGTGACCGAGCGGGACGCGGGGACGCACGGCGTCGGCGGGGCCGGGAACACCTGCGTGGACGAGTACATGCGGCGCTATCTGCTGACGGGCGCGACACCGGACGGGGACGCGGAATGCGCCCCGCGCGCGGAGCCGAACCCCGTCTCGCTGGACTAGAGAAGTGACTGAGCCAGGAACGCGGAAGGGCCCTGCCGGAGTGCGGTGAGTGCACTCCGGCAGGGCCCTCAAGCCGAACCCGGTGTCGCTGGAACGGCGGGCGGCACGGTCGGTGCCTGGTGCCCGTCTTCTGATCTTCCGGGTTGGGGTGGTGCGGGAACTCGCTGGCTATGCGAGCCCGGCCACCAGGTCTGCGACGCTCTTCCTGCGGCCCGTGTAGAACGGGACCTCCTCGCGCACGTGGAGCCGTGCCTCGGAGGCGCGCAGGTGGCGCATCAGGTCGACGATGCGGTACAGCTCGTCCGCCTCGAAGGCGAGGACCCACTCGTAGTCGCCGAGCGAGAACGAGGCGACGGTGTTGGCGCGTACGTCCGGGTAGCCCCGGGCCATCTTGCCGTGGTCCGCGAGCATGCGGCGGCGGTCCTCGTCGGGCAGCAGGTACCAGTCGTAGGACCGGACGAAGGGGTAGACGCTGATGTAGTCGCGGGGCGTCTCGTCCGCGAGGAACGCCGGGACGTGCGACTTGTTGAACTCGGCGGGCCGGTGCAGGGCCATGTTCGACCAGACCGGTTCCAGAGCGCGCCCGAGCTTCGTGCGGCGGAAGAGGTTGTAGGCCTCCTGGAGCTCGTCCGAGGTCTCCGCGTGCCACCAGATCATCAGGTCCGCGTCCGCGCGCAGACCCGAGACGTCGTAGGTGCCGCGCACGGTGATGTCCTTGGCCGCGAGCTGGTCGAACAGCTCCTGGACCTCGTCCGCGTACCCCGCCCGGTCCAGCGGCAGGACGTCGCGCAGTTTGAAGACCGACCAGAGGGTGTAGCGGATGACCTCGTTGAGGTCCTTGGCCTTCTTCCCGGCGTTCGGACTCTTGCTGGATGTCACAGTCTCAGGAGCACTCATACGGCTATTGTCCCGCCTCGCTCCCGGTGCCCTGAACCAGGGTGGGCGTGGCGATGATCTCCCCCGCGATCTTCCCGGTGATCTCCCCGGCGATCTCGTCGGCCGCGCGTTGCGCGCTCGCGATGCAGGCGGGGATGCCGACCCCGTCGTAGACCGCGCCGCAGACCCGCAGGGCGGGCAGCTTCGCGACCTCGTCGCGGATGCGGGCGACCCGGGTGTGGTGGCCGACCGGGTACTGCGGCAGTCCGCCGATCCAGCGGGTGACCTCGCTGTCGACGGGGCGGGCGGCGAGTCCGGTGGCCGCCCGGAGGTCGCGCAGGGACACGGCGACGAGTTCGCCGTCCTCGCGGTGCAGGTGGTCCTCCTCGCCGTACCGGCCGACGGAGGTGCGGAGCACGAAGAGGCCGGGGGCGGCGTCGGCCACCCACTGCCACTTGTTGCTGGAGAAGGTGGAGGCCTTGATGGTGCGGCCGTCGACCGGCGGTACGAGGAAGCCGGAGCGGCCGCGCAGGGCCTCGTACGCCTCGATGTCGCTGCGGCGGAAGGCGAGGGTGACCAGGGCCATCGACGCGTACTCGACGCCGGTCAGCTCGGCGGAGGCGGCCGGGGACTCGGCGGCGAGCAGGGCGGAGGCGGACCAGGCGGGGGTGGCGAGGACGATGCCGTCGGCGGTGATCACCCCGGTGTCGGTGCGGACCGCCCAGCCCGCGTCCGTACGGGTCAGACCGAGGACGGGGGTCTCGGTGAGGATCTGGCTGCCCCCGGCCCGTACGGCGTCGCCCACGGCGTCCGGCAGGGTGCCGATGCCGCCCTCGATGCCCTGGAAGACCGGGCCGGTCTGCTGCCGCGCCGCTGCTCGCTCCTGGATGCGGCGGACGGCCTCCAGCAGCGGGCCGCCCTCCTTCACCGCTTCGAAGAGCTGCGGTACGGCGGCCCGCATCGAGATCCGGTAGGCGTCGCCCGCGTAGACCCCGCCGAGGAGGGGTTCCACCAGGCGGTCGACGACCT
This sequence comes from Streptomyces cyaneofuscatus, assembly GCF_000718135.1. Lineage (GTDB taxonomy): Bacteria > Actinomycetota > Actinomycetes > Streptomycetales > Streptomycetaceae > Streptomyces > Streptomyces cyaneofuscatus. The sequence continues at coordinate 8,451 of NZ_JOEM01000022.1, forward strand.
CGCGGCCGAGCCGGTCGGCGACGTACGCGCCGACCGCCACGTCGTCGCCGACGGGGGTCGGGGTGAGGTCGCGCTCCTCGGCGATCCGGGCGAGGCCTTCGGGGGACAGCACCCCGTCGAGGGCCGCCGGATCGCCGGGGACGCCCATCACGTGCCCCTTGGGCATCGGGCGCAGCGCGTCGCGCGTCCAGAGGGAGGCGGTCGCGGTGGCGGGCGGCTGGAGTCGGCCGCCGAGGCCGACCGCCTCGGCCAGCGAGACCGCCTCGGGGCGGCGGGCGAGCATCGACTCGGCACCGAGGTCGACCTGGACGCCCGCGACCTCGCCGGTCATGAGCTTGCCGCCGAGCCGGTCCGTGGCCTCCAGGAGCGTGACCCGCAGGCCGGTGGCGACCAGGCGGTGGGCGGCGGCCAGTCCGGCGATGCCGCCGCCGATGACGACGACGTGGCGGGCGGGCGGGTCCGCATCCTGATGTGAACGCTGCATGGGTCCACTCTCTCAAACCCTCTCCGGGCACCGACCGTGACCACTTCGAAACGTACGGCCGGAAACCGGTTCGGGAGGGCCTACGTCGAACCGGCAGTATCAACACACGTCCTGGGGGGACCTGTTATGAACAGCGACAACGACCGCCGCTTCCACCACCGCCGCTCCCGTCTCCGTGCCGCTCTGACGGCAGGCGCGCTCGGCGCGGTGCTGCTCGTCGGCGGCTGCGGGGCCGGCGACGCGTCCGACGCGGGCGGGGGGTCGAACGACCTCAAGGCGAGCGCGCAGAAGGGGGTCGTGGACGAGCAGTACGCCCCGGGCGACGCGGCGGCGTCCGCCGCTCCGGGGGACACGGCGGAGGAGGCCGAGGAGGCGGAGGACGGCAAGCAGACGGAGAAGGCGCCGAAGGCGGGGGTCGCGGGCAGCCATGTCATCCGGACCGCCGAGCTCCTCGTCGAGGTGAAGAGCGCGCCGAAGGCGGCCGCCGCCGCCCGGAGCGCCGTGGAGGCGAGCGGGGGCCTGGTGGCGTCCGAGAACACCGAGCGGATCGACGACCGGCACGAGTCCTCGAACCTCGTGCTGCGCGTACCGCAGGACAGCTACCAGGAGGTGCTGCGCAAGCTCGCCGGCTCCGGGAAGCTGCTCTCCCGCTCCTTGAACGCGAAGGACGTCACCGAGCAGGTGGTCGACGTGGAGAGCCGGATCGCCACCCAGCGCGCGAGTGTGAAGCGGGTGCGGGAGCTGATGGACAAGGCGGAGAAGATCACCGATGTCGTCGCCCTGGAGGGCGAGCTGAGCAGTCGTCAGGCCGATCTGGAATCGCTGCTGGCCCAGCGGTCGAGCCTGAAGGACCGCACCTCGCTGGCGACGATCACGCTGGAGCTGACCGAGCCGGACGCCCCGCGCAAGGGCGGGAAGGACGACGACCCGGGGTTCCTGGACGCGCTGGGCGGCGGCTGGGACGCGTTCGTGACGATGTTCCGGTGGATCGCGGTGGCGATCGGGGCCTCGGCCCCGTTCCTGGTGACGGCCGCGCTGCTGCTGGTGCTGTGGCGGGTGCTGCGCGCCCGGCGGACGGCCCGTACGGCCCCTGCTCCGGCCCCGGCGGCACCGAAGCCGGAGCAGGAGACCAACCGGCCCCCTGAGGCCCTGGCGCCGTAGCCTGGGCTCCCTGACGGCTGGTACAGGCTGGTACGGCCGGCACGGCGAAAGGGACCCGGACATGGCAGCGGAGCGACTCGTGGTCATCGGCGGCGACGCGGCGGGCATGTCCGCCGCGTCGCAGGCCCGCAGGCTGAAGGGGCCGGACGAGCTGGAGATCATCGCCTTCGAGCGCTCCACGTTCACCTCGTACTCCGCCTGCGGCATCCCGTACTGGGTGAGCGGCGATGTGGCGGGGCCTGACGACCTCATTGCCCGGACCCCCGAGGAGCACCGCGAGCGGGACATCGACCTGCGGATGCGCACCGAGGTCACGGAGGTCGACGTGGCGGGGCAGCGGGTGCGGGCGGTGGACAGGGAGAGCGGGGACACGTACTGGACGGGCTTCGACAAGCTGGTGATCGCCACCGGGGCGCGTCCGGTCCGCCCGGAGCTGCCCGGCATCGACGCGCCGGGCGTGCACGGGGTGCAGACATTGGGCGACGGGCAGGCGCTGCTGGACTCGCTGGACCACGCCGCCGGCCGGCGGGCCGTCGTGGTGGGCGCCGGGTACATCGGCGTCGAGATGGCCGAGGCGATGCTGAAGCGCGGTTTCGAGGTGACGGTCCTCAACCGGGGTGAGCAGCCGATGGCGACGCTCGACCCGGACATGGGCAAGCTCGTCCACGACGCGATGGACGGGCTCGGCATCACCACGGTCAACGGCGCCTCCGTCACCAAGATCCTCACGGGTCCCGACGGCCGGGTCAGCGAGGTGGCGACCGAGGAGCGGACCTACCCGGCGGATGTGGTCGTCCTCGGCATCGGCGTGGAGCCGGAGGCGGAGCTGGCCCGGGAGGCGGGTCTCACGGTGGGCCCGCACGGCGGGATCCTCACCGACCTGGCGATGCGGGCCGTGGGCCACGAGAATATCTGGGCGGGCGGCGACTGCGTGGAGGTCCTGGACCTGGTGGCGGGCCGCAGCCGCCACATCGCGCTGGGCACCCACGCCAACAAGCACGGCCAGGTCATCGGGTCGAACGTCGGCGGCGGCTACGGCACGTTCCCCGGCGTCGTCGGTACGGCGGTGAGCAAGGTCTGCGACCTGGAGATCGCCCGGACCGGGCTGCGGGAGAAGGACGCGCAGGCCGTCGGGCTGCGCTATGTCACGGCGACCATCGAGTCGACGCAGCGGGCGGGGTACTACCCGGGCGCGAAGCCGATGACGGTGAAGATGATCGCGGAGCTGCGTACGGGGCGGCTGCTCGGGGTGCAGATCGTCGGCCGTGAGGGGGCCGCCAAGCGCGTGGACGTGGCGGCCGTGGCGCTGACGGCCGGGATGACGGTGGAGCAGATGACGGCGCTGGACCTCGGTTACGCCCCGCCGTTCTCACCGGTCTGGGATCCGATCCTGGTCGCTGCCCGTAAGACGGTGGCGGCGGTGCGGGGCGCCGGAAGCTGACGGGTGGCCCCGGGGGCTCGGAAGCCCCCGGGACACGCCTGCCGTCAGCGCGCGGTCTGCTCGTGCACGTACTCCACGAGCCGGGTCAGCGCGTCCGGGTCCATCGACGGCATGACGCCGTGGCCGAGGTTGAAGATGTGGCCCTCCAGACCGGCGGCGGCGTCCAGCACCTCGCGGGTCTTCTCCTCGACCGCCGGGGTGGGCGCGAAGAGCACGGCCGGGTCCAGGTTGCCCTGGAGCGCCTTGCCGGGGCCGACGCGGCGGGCGGCCTCGTCCAGCGGGACCCGCCAGTCGACGCCGACGACGTCCGCCCCGGCCTCGCCCATCAGCCCGAGCAGCTCGCCGGTGCCGACGCCGAAGTGGATGCGGGGGACGCCGTACGGGGCGACGGCGTCGAAGACCTTCGCGGAGGCGGGGAGCACGGCGCGGCGGTAGTCGGCGGGGGCCAGGGCGCCGACCCAGGAGTCGAAGAGCTGGACGGCGGAGGCGCCGGCCTCGATCTGGACCTTGAGGAAGGCGCCGGTGATCTCGGCGAGCCGGTCCACGAGATCGGCCCAGAGCTGCGGGTCGCCGTACATCATGGCCTTGGTGCGCTCGTGGTTGCGCGAGGGGCCGCCCTCGACGAGGTAGCTGGCCAGCGTGAAGGGGGCCCCGGCGAAGCCGATGAGCGGGGTGGCGCCCAGCTCGGCGGTGAGCATCCCGATGGCCTCGGTGACGTACGGGACGTCCTCGGGGGTCAGGTCGCGCAGCCGGGCCAGGTCGGCGCGGGTGCGGATGGGCTCGGCGATGACGGGGCCGACGCCGGGCTTGATGTCGAGGTCGATACCGATGGCCTTCAGCGGGACGACGATGTCGCTGAAGTAGATCGCGGCGTCGACCTTGTGGCGGCGTACCGGCTGGAGGGTGATCTCGGTGACCAGCTCCGGCATCATGCAGGAGTCGAGCATCGCGATGCCCTCGCGGACCTTCAGGTACTCGGGCAGCGAGCGCCCCGCCTGTCGCATGAACCAGACCGGCGTGTGCGGCACGGCCTCGCGCCGGCAGGCCTTCAGGAACGCCGAGTCTTGGGTGGCGTCGTTGCTGGCGGCGGTCGTCGTCTGCTGCTGGCCCGTGGGGCTGGTGTTGGCACTCACGCACCAAATCTTCGCACGCATGGCGAAGGAGCCCGGCGCCGCACGGGTGTCTCTCCCTGCACGAGGCCCGCGTTCCGCCTACTCTTCCCGGCATGGCTCCGGCTCAGGGACAATTTTCCGATCATTCCGACAGTGTTGACAGCAAGGACAAGGACGCGGCGAAGGACCCTCCCGTCCCGCCCGCGTTCCGATCGGCGGTCGACGCGCTGCGCTCGGCCCGGCTCCGCCCGGAGCTGGAGGTGGAGACCACACGGCCCCCGCAGCGCCTCGCGCCCCACGCGTACGCCCTGGAGGCGGCGGTGGTCGACGGCGAGGACGATCTCGCGGACGGCCGGCTCGTCCTGCTGCACGATCCGGCGGGTCACGACGCCTGGCAGGGCGCGTTCCGGCTGGTGACCTTGGTGCGGGCGGAGCTGGAGCCGGAGATGGCCGCCGATCCGCTGCTGCCGGAGGTGTGCTGGTCCTGGCTGACCGGGGCGCTGGACGCACGCGGATTGTCGTACGGGGAAGCCGGAGGGACGGTGACACGCGCCGGATCGCACTACTTCGGTGCGCTCTCCGCGCGCCGTCCGGCGACGCAGATCGAGATCCGGGCCTCGTGGACGCCGCGCGAGGGGCGCGGCGGGGTGCCGGACGCGGCGTCGCACCTGATGGCCTGGGGTGATCTGCTCTGCCAGATCGCGGGGCTGCCGCCGTCCGACCCGACGGACGCGGCGGTGGTGACGCTGCCGCAGCGGCGCGGGCCGCAGGTTTCGTAACACCGCGTCACCCATTTCGCACACCTGCCGACTCTCTTTTCGTACAATCGATCGCGCGTCCTATTTGCCCGAATTGTTACTCACCAAATCGTGATCTTCCTCTAAAGGAGGACGGGTCTGCTGCCGAAGAGGTCAATGACCCTTCAAGCACGGTTCGCCCCGGCTTCATCCCCCGAGCCGGCCCCCGTCCCGCCACTCCCCCCAGGAGGCCTGGTGTCCGTTCTCCTTGAGCAGCCCGCAAGCCTGGTCGCCTACCGCCCGAACAAGCCGACGGCCATGGTCGTCGTGGCCGACCCGCGCGTCCGTTCCACCGTCACCCGCCATCTGTGGGCCCTCGGAGTACGTGACGTCATCGAGGCGTCGTCCATCGCGGAGGCACGTCCCCGCGTCGGCAACCCGCGCGACATCTGCATTGCCGACGTCCACCTGCCCGACGGTTCCGGGCTGACCCTGCTGTCCGAGACCCGCGCCGCAGGCTGGCCCAACGGTCTCGCCCTCTCCGCCGCCGACGACATCGGCGCCGTTCGCAACGCCCTCGCGGGCGGTGTGAAGGGGTACGTCGTCACCGGCACCCGAACCAACATCGGCCACCCCACCCGCCCCGGCGTCGCCCCCATCGGCGCCAATGCCGCACGTATGCACCGCCGGCCCCCCGGGTCCCCGAGCCACCCGGGCGGCTACCGCGAACTGTCCGGACGTGAGGTGGAGGTGCTCCGCCTGGTCGCCGAAGGCCAGTCCAACAAGGCCATCGGCGTCTCGATGGGCCTCTCCGCCCTGACCGTCAAGTCCCACCTCGCCCGCATCGCCCGCAAGCTCGGCACCGGGGACCGCGCCGGCATGGTCGCCGTCGCCCTGCGGACGGGCATCATCCACTGACCCCCACCCCCGCCGGGACGTGCACCGATGCGTCTCCGGCTGGATTACGCGCATGGCCACCCGTCGACGGAACGTTCCGTCGACGGGTGGCGCGTATACACAGATACCCTTGACGCGTGACCGACGCCCAAGAGACCGCAGCAGACAGTTCACTGCGAACCACCGGGGGCGCTCCCCCGGACGACGTCGCCCCGGCGCCGATCCCCTTGCTCGAACCGCGCGAGGGCATTCCCCCGGTGGTGGCCTCCGACGACGCCCTCGCCCGGGTGGTCGCGGCCTTCGCCGCGGGCACAGGACCGGTGGCCGTCGACGCCGAGCGCGCCTCCGGCTACCGCTACGGCCAGCGCGCCTACCTCGTACAGCTGCGCCGCGACGGGGCGGGCAGCGCGCTCATCGACCCGGTCGGCTGCCCCGACCTCACGGGGCTGTCCACCGCGCTGACCGGCTCCGAGTGGATCCTGCACGCCGCGACGCAGGACCTCCCCTGCCTGCGGGACATAGGCATGGCTCCCACCTCGCTCTTCGACACCGAGCTGGCCGGACGGCTCGCGGGCTTCCCGCGCGTCGGCCTCGGCGCCATGGTGGAGAACGTCCTCGGGTACGCCCTGGAGAAGGGCCACTCCGCCGTCGACTGGTCCACCCGCCCGCTGCCCGAGCCCTGGCTGCGGTACGCCGCGCTCGACGTGGAGCTCCTGATCGACCTGCGCGACGCGCTGGAGGACGAGCTGGAGCAGCAGGGCAAGCTGGAGTGGGCCCGGGAGGAGTTCGACGCCATCGCCTCGGCGCCGCCCGCCCCGCCCCGCAAGGACCCCTGGCGCCGCACCTCGGGGATGCACAAGGTCCGCCGCCGCCGTCAGATGGCGGTCGTCCGCGAGCTGTGGAACGCCCGGGACCAGGTGGCCCAGCGCCGCGACGTCTCCCCCGGCAAGGTGCTCGGCGACGCCGCGATCGTCGAGGCCGCTCTCGCCCTGCCCGCCAACGTGGCTGCGCTCACCGCACTGCCGGGATTCGGCCACCGGATGGGCCGCCGTCAGCTGGAGCAGTGGCAGGCGGCCGTGGAGCGGGCGAAGGCGCTGCCGGAGTCGGAGCTGCCGCAGCCCGGCCAGCAGCCGGCCGGTCCGCCGCCCCCGCGCTCCTGGGCCGACAAGGACCCGGCCGCCGCGGCCCGGCTCTCGGCGGCCCGCACGGCCGTCTCCGAGCTGGCCGAGCGGCTCCACATGCCGCAGGAGAACCTGATCACCCCGGACACCGTGCGCCGGGTCTGCTGGGAGCCGCCGAAGATCGTGACGCCGAGCGCCGTCGAGGACACGCTCGCCGGGTACGGGGCCCGGCACTGGCAGATCGAGCAGGTCGGCCCGCTCCTGGTCCGGGCGCTCGCCGCCACCGCCTGACCCGCTCACGCGGATGCCACCCCCGGTCACCGGCCGGGGGTTTTCCGCTGTCCGGAGCCTGTCCCGGCCCGTCCGGGCCCTGTTCGCGGTCCGAACCGATGGTCGAAATCGCGCCAGGTTCGGAGCCTCTTCCTCCGCCTCACGAGCGCTTCGGCGGATACCGGACCGATGTGACCTTCGACGCTCCGGCCATGGGGGGTGGGCAGTCTGGTTACCCGCAAGTAGCATGAGGGCAGGCGGTGCGCCCCACGGGCGTGCCCCGCAGCAGTGCCATCCCGCACCCTGGAGGAGAGCCATCGTGCCTCGTACCATCCGGGACGTCGTCTTCGTCGACGGCGTCCGCACCCCGTTCGGCAAAGCGGGCCCGAAGGGCATCTACCACGAGACCCGCGCCGACGATCTCGTCGTGAAGGCCATCCGGGAGCTGCTGCGCCGCAACCCGGACCTGGACCCGAAGAAGATCGACGAGGTCGCCATCGCCGCGACCACCCAGATCGGCGACCAGGGCCTCACCCTCGGCCGTACCGCCGGAATCCTGGCCGGTCTGCCGCAGTCCGTCCCCGGCTACTCGATCGACCGCATGTGCGCGGGCGCGCTGACCGCCGTCACCTCGACGGCAGGTTCCATCGCCTTCGGCGCGTACGACATCGTCGTGGCCGGTGGCGTCGAGCACATGGGCCGCCACCCGATGGGCGAGGGCGTCGACCCGAACCCGCGGTTCGTGTCGGAGAAGCTGGTCGACGAGTCCGCCCTCTTCATGGGCATGACGGCGGAGAACCTGCACGACCGCTACCCCACGATCACCAAGCAGCGCGCCGACGAGTACGCGGTGCGTTCGCAGGAGAAGGCCGCCAAGGCGTACGCCAACGGCAAGATCCAGCAGGACCTCGTACCGGTTTCGGTGCGCCGCACCAACGCCGAGGCCGGTGAGACGGGCTGGGGCCTGGTCACCGCCGACGAGCCGATGCGCCCGGGCACCACCATGGAGTCCTTGGCCGGTCTGAAGACCCCCTTCCGCGCCCACGGCCGCGTGACGGCCGGTAACGCCGCGGGTCTCAACGACGGCGCCACCGCATCCCTGCTCGCCGCCGAGGACGTCGCCCGCGAGCTGGGCCTCCCGGTCAAGATGCGCCTCGTCTCCTACGCCTTCGCGGGCGTCGAGCCGGAGGTCATGGGCTACGGCCCGATCCCGGCGACGGAGAAGGCGCTGGCCCAGGCCGGTCTGACCATCGACGACATCGGTCTCTTCGAGATCAACGAGGCGTTCGCCGTGCAGGTGCTCGCCTTCCTGGAGCACTACGGCATCGCCGACGACGACGCCCGCGTGAACCAGTACGGCGGCGCGATCGCGTACGGCCACCCGCTCGCCTCCTCCGGTGTCCGGCTCATGACGCAGCTGGCCCGGCAGTTCGAGGAGCAGCCCGAGGTCCGCTACGGCCTGACGACGATGTGCGTCGGCTTCGGCATGGGCGCCACGGTCATCTGGGAGAACCCGAATTTCGACGGAGGCAACAAGTGAGCTCCACCACTGAGCTTCTGAAGGGTGCGGCCGAGCTGTTCCCGGGCGAGGTCGTCACGCAGGCGCACGTACGCCACCTGGACCTGCCCTCCGGTGCCGGGCGGTTCGCGCTCATCACGCTGGACAACGGCCTGGACCACACCAAGCCGACCACCTTCGGACCGCAGTCGCTGGCGAACCTGAACGCCGCGATCGACCAGGTCGAGAAGGAGGCCGCCGACGGCACCATCACCGGCGTCGGCATCACCGGCAAGCCGTTCATCTTCGCCGTCGGCGCCGACCTCAAGGGCGTCGAGCTGCTCGGCCGCCACGAGGACGCGCTCGCCATCGGCAAGGGCGGCCACGACGTCTTCCGCCGCCTCTCCGGCCTCGCGGTTCCCACCTTCGCGTACTACAACGGCGCGGCGATGGGCGGCGGTGTCGAGGTCGGTCTGCACTGCTCCTACCGCACCGTCTCCACCGCCATCCCGGCGTTCTCGCTGCCCGAGGTCTTCCTCGGCCTGGTCCCCGGCTGGGGCGGCTGCGCGCTGCTCCCGAACCTGATCGGCGCGGACCGCGCGGTCTCGGTGATCATCGAGAACTCGCTCAACCAGAACCGTCAGCTCAAGGGCAAGCAGGTCTTCGAGCTCGGGATCGCCGACGCGATCTTCGAGGGCGCGGACTTCCTGGAGCAGTCGCTGATCTGGACCGCGGCCGTCCTCAAGGGCGAGCTCGCCGTCGAGCGCCCCGAGATCGACCGCGGCGAGGGCTGGGACGCGGCTGTCGCCCGCGGCCGGGCCATCGCGGACTCCAAGGTGCACGGCGCGGCCCCGGCGGCGTACCGCGCGCTGGACATCATCGCGGCGGCCAAGGACGGCGACCTGTCCGCCGGCTTCGACGCCGAGGACCAGGCCCTCGCGGACCTGATCATGGGCGGCGAGCTGCGCAGCGGCATCTACGCCTTCAACCTGGTCCAGAAGCGCGCCAAGCGCCCGGCCGGTGCCCCGGACAAGAACCTGGCCCGCCCGGTCACCAAGGTCGGCGTCGTCGGCGCCGGTCTGATGGCCTCGCAGCTGGCGCTGCTGTTCCTGCGCCGCCTTGAGGTCCCGGTCGTCCTCACGGACATCGACCAGGAGCGCGTCGACAAGGGTGTGGGCTACGTCCACGCCGAGATCGAGAAGCTGCTCGGCAAGGGCCGCATCAACCAGGACAAGGCCAACCGCCTCAAGGGCCTGGTCTCCGGTGTCCTCGACAAGGCCGAGGGCTTCGCGGACGCGGACTTCATCATCGAGGCCGTCTTCGAGGAGATCGGCGTCAAGCAGCAGGTGTTCGCGGAGGTCGAGGCGGTCGCCCCGGCGCACGCGATCCTCGCCACCAACACCTCCTCGCTCTCGGTCACCGAGATGGCCTCGAAGCTGAAGAACCCCGAGCGGGTCGTCGGCTTCCACTTCTTCAACCCGGTCGCGATCCTCCCGCTGCTGGAGATCGTGCGCGGCGAGCAGACCGACGACGCCTCGCTGGCGACCGCGTTCGGTGTGGCCCGCAAGCTGAAGAAGACCGCGGTCCTGGTGAAGGACGCCCCGGCGTTCGTCGTCAACCGCATCCTCACCCGCTTCATGGGCGAGATCCAGAACGTCATCGACGAGGGCACCCCGGTCGAGGTCGCGGAGAAGGCCGTCGAGCCGCTCGGCCTGCCGATGTCCCCGCTGGTCCTTCTGGAGCTGGTCGGCCCGGCGATCGGCCTGCACGTCTCCGAGACCCTGAACCGCGCCTTCCCGGAGCGCTTCACGGTCTCCGAGAACCTCGCGGCGGTCGTGAAGGCCGGCAAGCGCGGCTTCTACGTCTACGACTCCGGTGCGCCGGTCCTCGACCCCGAGGTCGCCGCGCTCCTCAAGCAGGGCGACACCGTCCTCACCGAGGAGCAGACCCGCGACCGCGTGCTCGACGCGGTGGCGCAGGAGATCGGCCTGATGCTGGACGAGGGCGTCGTCGCCGAGGCCCAGGACATCGACCTGTGCCTGATCACCGGTGCGGGCTGGCCCTTCCACCTGGGCGGCATCACGCCGTACCTGGACCGTGAGGGCGTCTCCCAGCGGGTGAACGGCAAGCCGTTCCTGGCGCAGGGCGTGGCGAGCGTCCCGGCCTAGCCTCTGCTACGGGTGGGGGCCCGGCGCACCGTTCGGTGTGCCGGGCCCCTTGGCGTATCCACGGCGTCAGCGTCCCGGTGCCGTGGTGCGCAGCACTCCCGGTGCGGCGCCCAGGTCACCGACGTGGACCGTCACCCGTCCCCGCACGGGGACACCGGTGCCCGGGTCGAGGACGTAGTCGAACCAGTCGTACCCCAGGTGGCCGTGGAACGGGTCGTAGATCACCGATCCGTCCGGCTCGACCGCGGTGACCCCGTGGCGGGCCGGGCCGACGCCGATGAGCCGTACGCCCTCCCCCAGTCCGTCGGCGAGGCCCTTGAGGACCCCGCGGTGTCCCGGCAGCAGCAGCATGCTGCGGCCCTGCGGGGGCAGGGCGGCGATCCGGAAGCCGCGGTCCTTGAGGGAGGAGGTCGTGGAGGTGAGGCTCGTACCGTTGCCGGCGATGATGCCCGCGCGCAGGACGGGGACCAGGAAGGCGTCGGGCGGCACATAGGCGTTCACCCGGAGGGTGAACCTGGCGATCCGCTCCACGCCAGGTGTGGTCGATGTGGCGTAGCGGTCGCCGGTGGGCAGCAGCTTGAGACCGGCCAGGTTCTCGATGGTGGCGACCCGGGTGAACGATTCCGCCATGAGGTAGCCGTAGAAGCGGGCGCCGTCGCCCTCCGGGGTGAGGATCCACTCGCAGGCGATCTGCTCACCGGGCCGCACCGGCAGCGCGGGGTCGCGGTCGCAGCGGAGCTCCGAACGGCAGACGATCGAGGGGGTGTCCTGCTGGACGCTGTGCAGGCGCGCCAGGGTGAAGGTGCTCATGAGGGTTCCGCCTCCCAGCCCGTGCCCAGGGTGCGTGCCCGTGTCAGCTCGTGGTGGGTCGCGTCGTCGGGCCAGGTCACCGCGTCCGGCGGGAAGTGCGCGCGGTCGAGGTCGACGGCCCAGTGCGCGGGCACGACCTGCTCCGCCACCAGCGAGTAGGCGACGAAGCGGGCGCAGGCGAGGGCACCGTCCGGCGTCATATGGACCGGGTCGCGCAGCCCTTCGGGGTAGTTCGGGTGTTCGCCCGGCTCCAGGTTGACGAAGAAGGGCCGTACGCCTTCGGGCCCGAGCTCCGCCCACCACTGGTGGCTCCGGTTGTACAGGTCGATGTAGGGGACGCTGCATTCGGCCGCCACGTCGGCCATCGCCATCGGGTACTCCGTGATGCTCCTCGGCAGGTTGCCGTGCACGTCGTGGGTGTCGCGTTCCGGCGGGCTGACGAGAACCGGGTGGGCGTTGCGCTCGCGGGCCCCGTCGATGAACGCCCGCAGGTGCACGGGGAAGTCGCCGTAGGCCTCGGCGTGGAGCCACTCGTCCGGTTTGGCGTCGTTGATCCCGAAGCAGATGAGCAGGTAGTCACCCGGGGAGATGTTCGCCAGGATCCAGTCGAGCCGGCCCCGCTCGTGGAAGGTCCGCGCGCTCGCCCCGGCCCGGGCACAGTTCACGACCTCGATCTCAGGCGTGAGGAAGAAGTGCAGCACCTGCCCCCAGCCGGTCATGGGGGCCTTGCCGGCCTCGCGCGTCACGGTGGACGAACCACCGGCCAGGAAGATCCTGGGCGGCCGCGGCGGCTGGTGGAACCCCTCAGACAGCACGCTCCCAGCTGCCCTTCTCCTGGATGTGCGGAGCGCCGTGGAGGCCGGCGTCGGCCAGCGGCGCCACCTCGGGGGCCGGCAGCAGTTCCGCCACCGGGCCGGACGGGCCGAGGTCGATGGCGCTCGCGTCGCCGAGGGCGTCGATCTCCTCGTACACCCGCTCGCAGTTCCCGTCGCCCCGGTGGGCGAAGAAGAACTCGGCGCGCTCCCGGTAGGGGCTCTGGACCGTGAACTTCCGGGCCATGGCCGCGATGATCTCGTCGACGGCGGCGTCGACGGTGCGGCAGACCGGGCCGAAGCCGTCCTCCGACAGGTTGAAGTAGCCCCGCTTGTAGTGCCGTCCGTAGAAGTCCTCCTCGTCGAAGGGGACATGGACCAGCGGGATGCCCATGTAGGCCACGTCGAAGAAGACCGAGGAGTAGTCGGTGACCATGAGGGAGCACTCCTTCATGGCCTGCTGGACGTTGCGGGTCTTCGGGTCGGCGACCTGGATGGCGGGCGAGTCCAGGCGGAAGTGGTGCAGGTGCGGCCGGATCTCGTAGTGGGGGAAGAACTCCAGGTCGACGCCGAAGTGTTCCAGCGCCTGCGCGAGTCTCCGGTCGGAGAGCAGCGACCGGTAGAACCGGAAGTACTCGGACTGGGTGAAGGCCGTCTTGGCCGGTCCGGCCGCCTTCTTGTAGGAGGCCGTCACGATCCACTGCCGCCAGGTCGGCATGAGCAGGATCCGCGGCCGTTTCGTGGGTTCCCGGCGCAGGGCGTCGAAGCGGGGCAGGCCGGCCAGCACCGCGCGGTCACCGAACCCGGCCTCCAGCGCCAGGTATTCGCGTTCCTGGCGGCCGGCGGCGACGATCAGGTCGTAGCTGGTGATCCGCTGATCGATCCCGGACGTCACGTCGTTGTAGCTGATGCCGTGCGTCAGGAAGACCCGCTGGTACTTCACCAGCTCGCCGAAGCGGTGCAGGAAGAGCACCTTCCGGTAGCCGTCGGGCACCAGATAGGACTCGGAGTCGTACGAGCCGATCAGCTTGGTCGCGTGCAGCAGGTACATCCGGTGCTTGAAGGAATTGAGCTTGAGCACCCTGCCGAACCCGGCGACCTTGGCGTGGTCCGGGGACTTCCCGTCGATGACGTAGTAGGCCTTGCGGCGCTTGCGGTTGGTCCGGATCCACTTGAAGAAGTGGTACGAGTTGTCCTGGGCGGTGTCCGACCGCTCGCCGATGAGCCAGATCTCCCGGGAGTTGAGGAACGGATAGGTCAGCCAGTAGGCCAGCCGCATCCGCCAGCCCGGGTTGCGGGTCTTGAGGATGCGGATCTCGCGGGCCGTGCGCCACAGCGCGTGCTTGGCCCGGGCCCGGAGCTTCCGGTCGACGAACCGCAGGTGGAGCGCCTCCTGCGCGCCGATGGTGAGCATGTAGGGGTGCCGGCCGATCCGCCCGGGGCCCTTGAGACGGTGGAGCGGCAGCCGCGCCTTCATGACGACGTTGCGGTGGCGCACCCCGTCCACCCGGTGGACGCGGAGCCGGAAGTCCCCGACCCCGAAGCCGCCGCGGACCAGGTCCGCGAGAGGGATCTCGGCGTACCAGCCGGCGTACAGGTCACGGTTGTTGCGGGTGTTCCACAGGTCGCGGCGGGCCACCTGCCGCAACGGGACGCTGATCTTGGCCTTCGCCGTCTGGTGGACGAACTCCAGCCGGTTGTCGAGGGGGCCGCTGATGTCCATGCCGGGGAAGGCCATGCAGCCCTCCACCACCAGCACATCGCCTCGGGTACGGACCGACTCCACCACGACGTTGGGGTCGTTGACCCGGGCGGTCCGGGTGTTCCCGGCACCGCCGTCGAAGTCGCGGTGGAACCCGTCGTCGTCGATCTCCAGCCGCAGGGGCGCCTCGGCGAGGGCGGGTGCCGGATCGCAGAAGAGCTCCAGGTTGCCGCTCTTGGCCGCGTAGTGGTCGAGCTGCTGGGCCGGGTTGGTCGCGTACTCCAGGATGATGTCGTCGGGTATCTCCGCGTAGTGGCGGTGGAGGTCCGGAAACATCTCCTCCAGCTGCCTGCGGCCCATGACGCTGCGGGCGTTGCAGAGGAAGCCCTTGTAGGTGCGCGTCACATAGCGCTGGAACATGCGCCGGACGTCGGCCGGCTCGGTGACGGTGTAGTTCAGCAGGAAGTGGTTGAGCCGCAGGTGGTCCCGGTAGTTCGCCGGTTTGCTCCACAGGGAGTCCATGATGGACGACCCGTCCGGGCGGCCCCGGTAGTAGTAGACCGGGCGGTCGACGATGCTGATCGCCTCGGCCCGCAGCATGCTCGGCAGGGTGACCCAGGCGTCCTCGAAGTGGACCCCCTCGCCGAAGCGCACCCCCAGGCGGCGCAGCAGGCCGGTGCTGAACACCTTGTTGCAGGCGGACCCGCTGAAGATCAGGTCCGGCACCGCGGCCAGGTCGTCGATCCGGCGGTCCCCGCTGCCGAAGTACTGCTTCCAGGGGCCGTAGGGGCGGTCCGGGAAGTTCACCAGATCCCCGACGACCACCTCGGAGCCGTCCCGCCAGGCGGCCTGGAGCATCAGGGAGAGGGCCTGCTCGCCGAGGATGTCGTCGGAGTCGAGGAAGGTGACGTAGGGGGCGGTGACGAGGTCGAGGCCGTTGTTACGGGCGTTGCCGAGCCCGCCGTTCTCCTGGTGGACCACGGTCACGTTGGCGTAGTGGAGCGCGAAGTCGTCCAGGATCCGCGGCGTCTCGTCGGTCGCTCCGTCGTCGACCAGGATGACCTGGGTGGCGGCGAAGCCCTCCTGGGCCGCGATGGAGGAGAGGCAGTCGTCGAGGTACTGGGCGACGTTGTAGCAGGGGACGACGACGGCCATCTCGAAGGGGTGGTCCTGGGTGGCGAAGGGCCGGTGGAGCCGGCCGCGCCACCACATCCACGGTGCGTCGGGGTCCATCTGGGCGGACTCGAAGGTCCGGTGGCCGGCGGTCGCGGCGCGCAGGGCCAGGTTACCGCTGACGGTGCGGTAGCCCTCGAACTCCTCGTCGTCCGAGGTGAAGCGGAGCCCGCCGAGTTCGGCGTCGCGCACGTTGAGGGGCGATCGCGACCTGGCCCGGTTCCATTCGACGACGAGGGAGACGTTCCAGACGGTGCTCTCCGCGTACGTGTCGCCGATGAGGGCCGCGAGGTCCGCCGCCCCGCCGAAGGAGACGAAGCGGTCGTCGATCTCGACGCCCGGGACGGGGGCCGTGATGTCCTTCTTGGTGTGCCGGTTGCGCACGGCCAGGGTGAGCTTGAGGTCGTCACCGGACGTGATGCGCCCGAACCGGTTGACCAGCCGGCCCTGGAACCGGAACTTCGACGGCGCGTCGAGCGACCAGGTGTCGAGCTGGGCGAAGAGCGGCTCACGGGCGAGCTTGTCCTGCGTCAGTCCGAGCTCGGTGACGTCGAGCATGCGCCGGGCGTCCGGCAGGTGCAGGTGGTCGCCCGACCAGTAGACGCGGCCCTCGTCCTCCAGGAGGAAGGACGACAGCACGCTCTTGCGCTGGGCGTAGTCCAGCGTCGTCAGCGCCGCCTCGATCTCCTGGTACATGACGAGGTACGCCCGCACGCGGTCCACCGGGTCGCACAGCTCGAAGGCCTCGTCGCTGACCGTGCGGAGATAGCTGCTCGCGATCTCGGCGAAGCCCTGCTGGAACTCCGGGTCGCCCTCGGAGAGCGCCCGCATGTAGAGGCGGAGGTCGTGCGCGAGGAACTTGGAGTCCTTGCGCACCTTGAGCTGCCACAGGCCCCGGTCCAGGAGGAAGGCGTCGGTGGCGCGGTGCACGGCGACCCGGTCCGTGATGCTGCGCAGCTCACCGGTGCGGCCGGTGATGGATGCGCCGTCGGGCTCCCACATCCACCGGTACACGGGGTCGGTGATGATGGTGATGCCGTCGGCCAGGCAGCCCGCGACGGTGGAGAAGTAGGTGTCCTCGTAGAACACCCCTTCGGGGAACCACACGCCCGACCCGCGCAGGAAGTCCACCCGGTAGAGCTTCGCCGCCGCGATGGGGTCGGTCAGCATCAGGGGGAACTCGGCGAGGCCCGGCACCGTACGCGCCATCGCGTACACCTCCGGCGCCCATCCCTCGGTGTCGCCGGTCGCCCGGTTGACCCGGACCGCCCGGCCGGCGGTGATGTCGCTGCCGCTCTCCAGCGCCCCGGCGAGCAGCAGTTCGCAGGCGCGCGGCGGCAGTTCGTCATCCGCGTCCAGGAACGTCACGTACCGGCCGGCCGCCTGCGCGATGCCCAGGTTGCGGGGTGCGCCGACACCGCCGCTGTTGGTGGGCCTGCGCAGCACGCGGACGCGGTGGTTGTCACCCGCGAAGCTCTTCACGACGTCGAGGGTGCCGTCGGTGGAGGCGTCGTCGACGACGATCACCTCGACCAGTTCGTACGTCTGGTTGACGGCCGACTGGAGGGCCTTGCCGATCGTCGTGGCCGCGTTGTAGGCGGGGATGACGACGGTGACCCAGACGTCGGGGGTGTCCTGTTCGTAGCTCATCGAGGCTCCCTCACTCGCCCGGGTGACCGTGCTGCTGCGGCTGGTGGGTGTGGGGGGCTGTGTACAGGGGCCGGATCTGTGTCCGGGTGGCGGCCCCGTGGTCCGAGGGCCGCTCGTAGGCCTGCGGGAAGTCCTGCGCGTACGGCGGCGGCCACGCGTCGCGGACCGGCGGCTCGTAGGGGTCCGTGTAGGGCTGGTCCGCGTAGGGCTGGGGGTACGGCTGGAAGCCCGGGTCGTCCTCCGGCTGCGGGTTCAGCAGCTCGGCGTCGGCCAGGATCTGTTCCGGCACTCCGCGGCGGTGCCGGCCGCGGTGGAGGTGGGGGGATATGGTCCCGGACGTGCTCGGGGCGTTCGCGTTCAGCTCGGCCATGACCTCGGTGAAGTCGCGGGTGGAGAGCCAGAACTTGTACATGATGATGAGCTCGAAGATGCCCATCAGCACGGCCGAGACCAGGACCGTCATCAGGATGTGGCCGATCAGCGGCCCCACGATGAAGATGAACATCTGGAACTCGATGCCGCTGATGAGGTGCGGCCTGATCCGGCTGCGCAGCAGGGCCTGGCGCACCCTGCGGTACCAGGGGAACCGGTGGCGGAACTGGGCGTGCAGGTCGACGACCTGACCGGCGCCTGCCTGCTTGAGCAGCTCGGCCTCGGCCTCGGGGTTGTCGCGCAGGAGGTCCTCCATGAACTGGACCTTCGGCGCCTCCTCGTCGGCCCGGGAGGCCTCGGCGGCGAGCTCCGCCTCCCGCTGCTCCTTGGTGACCTTCTCGATCTTCGCCCGCATCGACATGCGCATCTTGTAGATCTGGAGGGCGTCGACATAGCGGAGCATGTCGAGGAAGACCACCACCAGGGCGGCGAGGAGAAACCTTTCGTCCTCGGTGCTGAGGTACTGGCCGCCCATCAGGGCCAGGGCGCAGAACAGCACCCGGATACGGTCGAAGACGTAGTCGAGCCAGCCGCCGAAGACCGTGCCGTTGCCCTTGAGCCGGGCGAGCTTTCCGTCGATGCAGTCGAGGATGAAGCTCAGGTGGTAGAGCGCCGCCCCGATGACGAGGGACTGCGTGTCCCCCTTGAGGAAGAACCCGGCCGAGCCGAGGCCGATGAAGAGCGCCGCCCAGGTGACCCGGTTGGGGGTGATGAAGTCGAACCGCGCCATGACGATGAGCATGCGGGTCGCGACCGGGTCGACCAGGGCCACCGTCCACCAGGCATCACGTTTCTTGCAGGTGAGCTTCTGGACAGCACGCAGGGAGAGTTTGGCCATGACCCCTCAGTCACGAGAACGACAGCGAACACCCCCCGGGCCACGCACAGGGAGCCTCCATGTTCACGTAACCCCCGCGGGTTCTTCACATGAGAGATACTTGGACTTTATCAAAACCTGAACAGCGAACCGTCAGGTTTGTTGTCAAGAAGGTCTCCGAGCGATCAAGAATGATGAGCCGTCGTCACACTGCGTTCCACTCGCCGAAGTGGAAGGCCCCGGTCGGTGACAGACGGTTCGCCACCGACAGCCGGGCCCCCGCGCCGACGGTTGCCAACGTCACTCCCCCGGTGCGGTCGCGGACCATCGCGGGCATCAGGGCTGAGGGGGCGCCGAGGTCGTTCCACCAGACCCCCGCGTCGGGCCGACCCTGGGCATGGGCGCCCACCACACACGCGCCGTCGGGCCCGGAGCGTACGAGAGCGGAGAAGGTCCAGCCCTCCGACTCGACGCCCGGCACCCCGGTGACCGGTCCCCCGCCGTCCGCGCCGCCGAGCGGGAGCACGGACGCGGTGTCCGGCTGCCAGACGCAGGGCTCGTTGGTGCGCAGGTCCCGGAAGAGGAGCGTGCCGGGCTCGGGGCCGGCCGCCAGCGATCCCGGCGCCGGGGAGACGGTGATGCTCCGGTCCTCGGTCCAGGGCGCGCCGGCCCCGGGCCGGAACCACCGCACCACGGTGGCGGAGTCCCGGGCGCGGGCGAAGACCTCGACGTCCCCCCGGGCGGTGACGACGGTCACGATCTCGTCCGCGATCCGGACCCCGCTCAGGTGCTGCCACGGCGTCCAGCTCCCGTCCGCCCCCTGCATGCGGTAGCTGACGCTGTGTCCGAAGTTCCGGGCGAAGACGAGGAGCGCGCCGGACGCGTCGAAGGCCGCCGCCGGAAACCCGCCCTCGCGGCTCTTGTGCCGGTCCCCGGGGTTGGGGCTGCCGAGGGAGTGCCACGGGGTGAGGGGACCGCCGGTGCGGTACTGCGCGGCCCGCACGACGGACACGTCCTCGCCGCCGTCCTTACGCGGCGTCCTGCGGAGCGCGAAGAGGTGTACGAATCCCTGCGGGTCACGGCAGACGGTCAGGGCGGGCATCAGCCGGGGTCCGGCGAGGGTCTCGGGCCCCCGCCAGACGCGGCCGCCCGGTTCGGCCTGGGTCCAGCGCAGCACTCCGCCCGCCGAGGGCAGGAAGGCGGTCAGCCTTCCGTCGAAGCCCTCGGCCAGCCAGTTCACCGTCGGCGGGTAGCGCAGCGGAGCGGTGATGTCGCCCCGCTCGTCCGCACCCGCCCTGCGGCACTCGACGAAGACCGGCTCCCCCGTGGCGAGTTGGTGGTCACGGGCGGCCGCGAGCGCGTCGAGGGCCGTGGCGGCGTGGCCGGGCGGTACGTCGTACGCGGGCACGCCGGTGCCCTCGTCGTACGCCGACCGGACCGGGTCGGGGTCCTGTACGAGCAGCCGCTGCGGGCGGACCTCGCGGAACTCCTTGAGCAGGCTCTCCCGGCCACGCCCCTGCTGCCCGCCGAGCGTGCGCGGGGCGTGGGCCACCCGGCAGCCGCGCCCCTCGGCTTCGGCGAGTGCCCGGTCCAGGGCGGTCCGGCCCTCCTTGCCGTCCTCCTCGGAGCAGATCACGCCGATGGCGACAGCGCGCTGCCCGGCGACGAGCGGCACCGCGTCCCGGTGCTTCGCGACGACGACCGTCACCGTCGGGAGAGCGGCGGTACTCATATCCGCCGCCAGTCACTGAGGGTCAGGCCCTGGCCGTCCTCCTGGCGGGCGACCGCCGGCCGCCCCTCGGTGTCCAGGGCCGCCACCACCACGCGCCCGTGGCCGTCCCGAGCGAGCGACGGATCCCCCTGGCAGCGCATCGCGGTGTCGGTCCACCACACACCGGACTGCTCGCCCTCGGTCGCGCACACCCCGAGGGTGACGGTCCCGGCGATGCCCCGGACGGCCAGCACCGTGCAGTCGATGCCGTCCAGTTCGGTCCGGAGAGCGGCGATACGGCCGTCCGCCGGGGCCCCGCCCAGCGGCACGGGCCACGAACCGGGACGCAGGGCGACCACACCCCCGCCGGCCGCGTCGGTCAGGTAGTACGTGATCCGGCCGGCCGCGGTCTCCAGCGGGGCCACCGAACCCGGCACCGGTACCACCTGTGCCTCGTCCCCCCGCTCCATGGGCCTCCCGGGCGTCATCTGGCGCAGGTGCAGGGCCGACACCCGGGTGGGGACGAGAACCTGGACCAGGGCGTCCGAGGTCGCCGCCGGGACCGGGCCGTCCGTCGCCCCGGCCGCGTCGAGCACGGACCAGGGGACCCAGGCCCCCTTCCGGTTCTCACGGCGCAACGCCACACCGCCGGGACCGGTCGGGACACAGACGTAGAGAGCACCGTCGGACCGGACGGCCCCCGTCGGCGCACCCACCTCCACGGCCTTCTCGATCTCCTTGAAGGGGTTCCCGAGCGAGTGCCACGGGGTCATGGGCCGGCCCGTCTGGTACTGGGTGGCGTACATGACGTCGACGTGGGACAGGCCGTCGGCCCTCGGCCGGGTCCGGAGCCCCAGGAAGTGCACGTAGCGGTCCTGTCCGTGCACCACGCCGAGGTGGGTGATCCCCTTGGCGGGGAGGGATTCCGGCCCGTGCCACCGGGAGCCGCCCGCCGTGGTCTGCGTCCACCGCAGGATCGTGTCCTCGGCATGGACGTAGACCGTCAGCCTGCCGTCGTATCCGGTCACCAGCCACGGGCCGCCCAGGGGGCGGGGGGAGGCGGCCGCGGCGGAACCGTTCCGAGGTCCGGCGAGGCGCGGGGAGGCGCTTGGCATGCTGGTGGTCACCCTCCGGGGCTGGTGGCCCTCGCCGGGCGAGGGGACAGGTCGGTCGTGGGGGCAGGGCAGGGTCGGTCAGCGTGGGGCAGGGCAGAGCCGGTCAGGCGGAGGGGGACTCGGCGGACGGCCGGCGCGCGGCCGGGTGGAGCCCGCACCAGCCTTCCCAGGCCGAAGCCACCATCGCGCGGACGTCGTGGCGGGCCGACCAGCCCAGCTCCCGCGCGATGCGGTCGGCCGAGGCGACGACCCGGGCCGGGTCGCCGGGCCTGCGGGGGGCGGAGACCGGCTCGGCGGCGGGGCCGTACCCGGTCACCTCGCCGATCAGGTCGATCATCTCGCGTACCGAAACGCCTTCCCCACGGCCGATGTTGACCGTCAGATCCGTTCCGGGAGCGCGGCCGAGGAGAGCCTTCGCCGCCGCCAGATGGGCCGAGGCGATGTCCTCGACGTGGATGAAGTCGCGCTCGCAGGTGCCGTCCGCGGTGTCGTAGTCGTCGCCGAAGACCACCGGCGCCGCGCCCTCGGTGAGCTTCTCGAAGACCATGGGCACGAGGTTGAAGACGCCGGGGTCGACGAGGTGGGGGGCCGCCGCGCCCGCCACGTTGAAGTAGCGCATCGAGGCGGTCGCCATGCCGTGGGCCCGCCCCGCCGCCCGCACCATCCACTCACCGGCCAGCTTGGTCTCGCCGTACGGGTTGACCGGGGCGCACGGCGTGTCCTCCGTGACCCGCTTCACGTCCGGCATCCCGTACACGGCGGCCGACGAGGAGAACAGGAACGCGCGCACCCCGCTGTCCGCCGCCGCCTCCAGCAGCGTCCCGAGCCCCTGGACGTTCTCCCGGTAGTAATGGAGGGGCCGCTCCATGGACTCCGCGACCTGCTTCTTCGCCGCGAGGTGCACGACTCCGCGCACCGACAGATCGCTCATCGCACGCCGCAGGCAGGAGGCGTCGAGCGTCGACCCGTGCACGAAGGGCACCCCGTCGGGAACGCGCGCACGGTCTCCGGTGGAGAGGTCGTCGTAGACGGCGACGGGCTCACCGGCCGCCGTCATGGCGCGCACGACATGGGCCCCGATGTAGCCTGCACCGCCCGTTATCAACCAAGTCATGAGCGAATAATAGTTCGACGCGCCCACGGCCCCTTATCCACGTCGGCCCATCCGCGCCAGGGCTCATCTGTTCTATAGTGCTCGGTCTGTCGAACATTCACGGACCGGTCACACCCCCCACCCGAGTCCCCCGTACTCCCCTGCTCCCTGGGCGAAGAGATTTGAGGACTCGAGCACGATGAGCCATGACGAGACGACACCCGGCCCCCGCGCCTCCCGACGCGCGGCGAAACCGCTCAAGCGCCGCCGCGGCCTGAAGTTCACCCTCGGTGTCCTGCTCGTCCTGCTGCTCGCCGGTGGCGGCACCGTCTACTGGCTCTTCAGTCAGCTCGACGGCAACATCAAGGGCGTCGACATCAACAAGGCGCTCGGCGAGGACCGTCCGGAGAAACTCCCCACCAGCGGGCAGAACCTGCTGGTCCTGGGCTCGGACTCGCGGGCCGGGGCGGAGAACAAGGAGCTGGGCGGCGGTGGGAGTGTGAGCGGCGCCCGCTCCGACACCGCGCTGGTCGTCCACATACCCGAGGGCCGGGCGAAGGCCGTCGCCGTCTCCATACCGCGCGACACTCTGGTGACCCGGCCCGAGTGCGTCAAGGACGACGGAACGACGGTGCCGGCCAAGGAACGCGAGATGTTCAACGCCGTCTACTCCCTGGTCGGTCCGGCCTGTGTGGTGAAGACGGTGGAGAAGATGTCCGGCGTCCGCATCGACCACTACCTGGAGATCAACTTCGCCGGGTTCAAGGACCTGGTCGACGCCATCGGCGGCGTCACCGTCGACGTACCGCAGGACATCAAGGACAAGGCGAGCGGGCTGGACCTCACCGCGGGCCCGCAGAAGCTGGACGGCACCGAGTCCCTCGCGTACGTCCGGACCCGGCACGGCATCGGCGACGGCAGTGACCTCGGCCGCATCGGGCTCCAGCAGCAGTTCCTGATCGCCCTGCTGAGCGAGGTCAAGTCGCAGGACCTGCTGGGCAGTCCGGCCGGCTCGTACCAAATCGCCAACTCGGCCACCAAGTCGCTCACCACCGACTCGGGGCTCGCCTCGCTCACCTCGCTGGCGGAGTTCGCCCGCTCGATGAACGGCGTCGACCCGGCCTCGATGGAGACGATCATGCTGCCGGTGGCGTACGACAAGATCGACCGGGCCCGGGTCGTGGCGGCCGAGCCGCAGGCCGGTCAGCTGTGGAAGGCGATCCGCGAGGACACCCAGATCCCCGAGGAAGCGAAGAAGTCCCCCGCCACCGGCGGCTGACGGTCCATCGCGACCTGCTCCCCGTGGCACCCTGCCGGGATGAGCGAGGACGCGGCGGTACTGGTGATCGTGGACGGAGCCAACGTGGTCGGGTCCGTGCCCGACGGCTGGTGGCGCGACCGGCGGGGGGCGGCGGAGCGGCTGCGGGACTCCCTGGTCCCGTACGCGGCGGCCGGGCTGCCGGGGCTGCCCGGCCCGGCCGAGATCGTGCTCGTGGTCGAGGGAGCCGCCCGGGGCGTCGCGTCCGTGGCCGGGGTCCGGGTCGAATCGGCCCCCGGCAGCGGTGACGACCTGATCGCCGGGTTGGCGGCCGCCGCCGGCCCGGACCGGGAGTGCGTCGTCGTCACCGCCGACCGAGGGCTGCGGCAGCGGGTCGAGGCGTACGGGGCCCGGTGCGTGGGGCCCCGTACCGTACGGCCTTAGGGCGTGTCCGGCCCTGATCAGCCGGACACACGCTAGCGGCCCCTCTTCCCCAGCAGGCTGTGGGAACGCCCGTACACGAAGTAGATGACCACGCCGAGCACCATCCAGGCGCCGAACCGGACCCAGGTCTCCACGGGCAGGTTGAGCATCAGCCACACCGACGCGGCCACCGAGACGATCGGGAGCAGCGGCACCCAAGGGGTGCGGAACGCGCGGGGCAGGTCGGGCTGGGTGCGGCGCAGGACCAGGACGCCGAGGGCGACGACGACGAACGCGAAGAGCGTGCCGATGTTCACCAGGGTGGCCAGCTCCTCGATGCTCGTGAACCCGGCGATGATCGCGATCAGCACGCCGAGCAGGATCGTCGGGCGGTAGGGCGTGCGGAAGCGCGGGTGCGTCTTGGAGAAGAAGCGCGGGAGCAGCCCGTCGCGGCTCATCGCGAAGAAGACCCGGGTCTGGCCGAGCAGCAGGATCATGCAGACCGTGGTGAGGCCGACCGCCGCGCCGAAGCTGATCAGCCCGGCGTAGAAGGGGTGCCCGGTGGCCTTGAAGGCGTCGGCCAGCGGGGCGCTGACGGAGAGTTCGCTGTAGTGCTGCATACCGGTGACCACGAGCGAGACCGCCACGTAGAGCACCGTGCAGATGATGAGCGAGCCGAGGATGCCGCGCGGCATGTCGCGCTGGGGCAGCTTGGTCTCCTCGGCGGCGGTGGCCACCACGTCGAAGCCGATGAAGGCGAAGAAGACGATGGAGGCGGCGGTGAAGATGCCCATGATGCCGAAGTTGGTGGGTTCGTAGCCGAACATCAGCTGAACCAGCGGGGCGTCCCAGCCGCCGCCCGTCTCCTGCTTCTCGGCCGGCGGGATGAAGGGCTTGTAGTTCTCGGCCTTGATGAAGAACAGCCCCGCGATGATCACCATGAGGACCACGGCGACCTTGATGGCCACCACGACCGAGGTGACCCGGGCGGACAGCTTCATGCCGACGACCAGGATGGCGGTCAGTACCAGCACCAGGGCAAAGGCCAGGATGTCGAAGCCGAATCCTTCCGCCACATCCGGTCCCGAGAGCACTTCGGGCATCGTCCAGTCGACGTTGTCCATCAGCGAGCGGACGTAGCCGGACCAGCCGACCGCGACCACCGCGGTGCCCAGAGCGAACTCCAGCACCAGGTCCCAGCCGATGATCCAGGCCACCAGTTCGCCCAGCGCGGCGTACGCGAAGGTGTACGCGGAGCCGGCCACCGGGACGGTGGAGGCGAACTCGGCGTAGCAGAGCGCGGCCAGCGCGCAGACGACGCCCGCCACGGCGAACGCGATGGCGGTGGCCGGGCCCGCCGTCTCCTTGGCGACCTGGCCGGTGAGGACGAAGATGCCGGTGCCGATGATGACACCGACGCCGAAGACCGTCAGGTCCAGGGCGGAGAGGGACTTCTTGAGCGCGTGTTCCGGCTCCTCGGTGTCACGGATCGACTGTTCGACGGACTTGGTGCGGAACATGCCGTTTCCGCGGGGTGGTGTGACCTGCGCGCTCACCTGCGTACCTCCACGCACTCGTTGTGAACGCCATGATGGGGACCGGGGGCCGCATGATCGCGCCATCTGGCCCGTTTCATGCGAACGGGCCGGGAGAACCACCCGTACAGGGGCGGTTCTCCCGGCCCATCGGCCGTACGGAGAGGTACGCGGACCCGGTCCTGATCCGCCGGACACGCCCTAGTCGCGGGCGGGCTCCACGGCACGGCTCTCGAAGCGGCCGTCCAGCTTGGCGACCAGACCGGTGACCTGGCGGGCGATGTCCGGGGCGGTCAGTCCGATCTCGGCCATGACCTCGCTGCGGGAGGCGTGGTCGAGGAAGACCGGCGGGATGCCGAAGTCGCGCAGCGGTACGTCGACGCCGGCGTCGCGCAGGGCCTGGGCGACGGCGGAGCCGACCCCTCCGGCGCGGCTGTTGTCCTCGACGGTGACGACGACGCGGTGGCGTTCGGCGAGCGGGGCGAGGGCCTCGTCGACCGGTTTGACCCAGCGCGGGTCGACGACGGTGGAGGAGATGCCCTGGGCGTCCAGCAGGTCGGCGATCTCCAGGCACATCGGGGCGAGCGCGCCGACCGAGACGACCAGGACGTCGGGGCGGGCCGTCTTCGGCTCGCGCAGGATGTCCATGCCGCCGGCCCGGCCGACGGCCTTGACCGCCGGGCCGACCGCGCCCTTGGAGAAGCGGACCACGGTGGGCGCGTCGTCGACGGCGACGGCCTCGCGCAGCTGGGCGCGGACCTGGTCGGCGTCGCGCGGGGCGGCGATGCGGAGGGTGGGCACGCACTGGAGGATCGACATGTCCCACATGCCGTTGTGCGAGGCGCCGTCCGTGCCGGTGATGCCGGCCCGGTCCAGGACGAAGGTGACGCCGCACTTGTGCAGGGCGACGTCCATGAGGACCTGGTCGAAGGCGCGGTTGAGGAAGGTGGCGTAGACCGCGAAGACCGGGTGGAGGCCGCCGGTGGCGAGACCGGCCGCGGAGACCGCGCCGTGCTGCTCGGCGATGCCGACGTCGTAGATCCGGTCCGGGAAGGCCTTCTCGAACTTGCCGAGGCCGACCGGCTGGAGCATGGCTGCGGTGATCGCGACGATGTCCTCGCGCTCGTGGCCGAGCTTGACCATCTCCTCGCCGAAGACGGAGGTCCAGTCGAGGCCGGAGGTGGAGATGGGCAGGCCGGTGTCCGGGTGGATCTTGCCCACCGCGTGGAAGCGGTCCGCCTCGTCCTCCAGGGCCGGGGTGTAGCCGCGGCCCTTCTGGGTGAGGCAGTGCACGATGACCGGGCCGCCGAAGCGCTTGGCGCGCTGGAGCGCGGATTCCAGGGCCTCGATGTCGTGGCCGTCGATGGGGCCGACGTACTTCAGGCCGAGGTCCTCGAACATGCCCTGCGGGGCGATGAAGTCCTTCAGGCCCTTCTTCGCGCCGTGCAGGGTCTCGTAGAGCGGGCGGCCGACGACGGGCGTGCGCTCCAGGATGTCCTTGCCGCGGGCCAGGAACCGTTCGTAACCGTCGGTGGTACGGAGCGTGGCGAGGTGGTTGGCCAGGCCGCCGATCGTCGGAGCGTACGAGCGCTCGTTGTCGTTGACGACGATGACCAGCGGGCGGTCCTTGGCGGCGGCGATGTTGTTCAGCGCCTCCCAGGCCATACCGCCGGTGAGCGCGCCGTCACCGATGACCGCGACGACGTGGTCGTCCTTCTTCAGGACCTCGTTCGCCTTGGCCAGGCCGTCGGCCCAGCCGAGGACCCCGGAAGCGTGGCTGTTCTCGATGATGTCGTGCTCGGACTCGGCCTGCGAGGGGTAGCCGGAGAGGCCGCCCTTCATCTTGAGGCGGGAGAAGTCCTGGCGGCCGGTGAGCAGCTTGTGGACGTAGGCCTGGTGGCCGGTGTCCCACAGCACCTTGTCCTGGGGCGACTCGAATACCCGGTGCAGGGCGATGGTGAGCTCGACGACGCCCAGGTTGGGGCCGAGGTGTCCGCCGGTCTTGGACACCGCGTCCACGAGGAAGGTGCGGATCTCCTCCGCGAGCTCCTCCAGCTCACCGAGGCTGAGCCGGTCCAGGTCGCGCGGTCCCTTGATGCGGGTCAGCAGATCCACCCGTGCCTCCTTGCGTTTGAGCTGATCGAGCGTGCCGATCCGATGAGTCTAATGTTCCACTGCCGGGCCTGGGCAGCGGGAGCCTGTGTTCGAGCGCGGCCGGCCCGGGACGCGCAGGTGCCCGGCACCCCTGTGGGGCGCCGGGCACCTGCGCGGATCCGCGGGTCAGGCGCGGCCTGCGGTCTTCTGGGTCTTACGGGTGACGGAGTCGATGACGACCGTGGCAAGCAGCACGGCGCCGGTGACCATGTACTGGATCGGCGTGGCGATGCCCTCCAGCGACAGTCCGTACTGGATGGAGACGATGACCATGACACCGAGCAGCGCGTTCCAGGTGCGGCCGCGGCCGCCGAAGAGGCTGGTGCCGCCGATGACGGCCGCCGCGATGACGTTCATCAGCAGGTCGCCGGTGCCGGAGCCCTGGTTCGCCGCCGCGATCTTGGAGGCCCAGAACAGGCCGCCGATCGCCGCGAAGGTGCCCGCGATGGAGAAGACGGAGATCCGGATCGCGGTGACGTTGATACCGGCGCGCCGGGAGGCCTCGACGCTGCCGCCGAGCGCGAAGATCTTCCGCCCGTAGGCCGTGCGGCGCAGCAGGAAGTCCGTGCCGACCAGGACGATCAGGAAGAGGACCAGGGCGAGCGGCAGGCCGCGGTACTGGTTGAACATGTACGCGGCGGCGAACGCGAACACCGCGAGGACGCCGGTACGCACCGCGATGTCGGCGATCGGCCGGGACGGGATGCCCGCGGCCTCGCGGCGGCGGGTGTCCAGGAAGGCGGCGGCGAAGTAGCCGATGACCGCGATCGCGGCGAGCCCGTAGGCGGCGGCGACGTCGGAGAAGTAGTACGTGGTCAGCTTGCCGACCACCCCGTCGCCGTCCAGGTTGATGGTGCCGGAGTCGCCGAGCAGCTGGAGCATGAAGCCGAGCCAGAACAGCAGGCCGGCCAGGGTGACGGCGAAGGCGGGTGCGCCGATCCGGGCGAAGAAGAAGCCGTGGATCGCGCCCATCACGGCGCCGCTGACGATGGCGACGAGGATCGCCAGCCACTCGTTCATGCCCTGGGTGACGCTGAGCACCGCGACCAGGGCGCCGGAGACACCGGAGACGGAGCCGACCGAGAGGTCGATCTCACCGAGCAGCAGGACGAAGATGATGCCGACGGCCATCATGCCGGTGGCGACCATCGTGGTGGCGATGTCGCTGATGTTCTTCGCGGAGAGGAACTCGGAGTTCATGCTCTGGAAGACGATGGCGATGATCGCCAGGCCGACGACGACCGGGATGGAGCCCAGGTCGCCACCGCTGATCTTGCGCTTGAACTCGGTGATGTAGCCGCCGAAGCCCTGCTCACGGATGAGCAGGCGGGGGTCGACGACCGTGGCGGCGCCCTCGGCCGCGTCCGGGTTGCCGACCGGCGGCGCGTCCGCCGGGGCGGAGGTCTTGTCCAGCGAGGTCGCGGACTTGTCGGTGGTCACTTGGAAACCTCCGCGTTGCGCGCCGCACGTCGGGTCACGGCGTTGTCCGTGGCGCCCGTGATGGCGGAGATGATCTCTTCCTGCGAGGTGGTCTTCACATCGAAGACCCCGTTGTTCCGGCCCAGCCGGAGCACGGCGACCTTGTCGGCGACGGCCTTCACATCGGCCATGTTGTGGCTGATGAGGATGACCGCGTGGCCGCGCTCGCGCAGCCGCTCGACGAGGTCGAGGACCTGGGCGGTCTGCTCGACGCCGAGGGCGGCGGTCGGCTCGTCGAGGATGACGAGCTTGGGCTCACCGAGCATCGACCGGGCGATGGCCACCGTCTGGCGCTGGCCGCCGGAGAGCGAGGCGATCGGGATGCGGACGCTCGGGATGCGGATGGAGAGCGTGGACAGCAGCTCGCGGGAGCGGCGCTCCATCTCCACCTCGTCCAGGATGCCGAACTTGCGCAGCTCCCGGCCCAGGTAGAGGTTGCCGACGACATCGATGTTGTCGCACAGCGCGAGGTCCTGATAGACGGTCGCGACGCCGAGGTTCTGGGCGTCGTGCGGCTTGTCGATCTGGACGGCCCTGCCCTCCCACTCGATGACTCCCTCATCGATGGGGTGCACTCCGGCGATCGTCTTGACCAGCGTTGATTTACCGGCGCCGTTGTCGCCCACCAGGGCGACCACCTCACCGGCGTGGACCTCAAGCTCTACATCGGTGAGTACCTGGACGGCACCGAATCGCTTGGAGACCCCTCGCAACGCCAACACGGGCGTAGCGGTCACGTGAACCATCTCCTTCGCCGCCTGACCGGCGGGGGATGCCGCGCCCGGGGGAAGGCGCGGCGGTCGAGCAGAAGAAAAGAAAAAGGGGGGAAGCGTTCCGTCCGGCGCCCCGCCCGGTAGCGGGACGGTTGGTGGGCGGGACACCGGACAGGCTTCGTGGCGCGCGCGGGCCGGCTGTGCGGCGGCGCGTGCGCGGCAGGGGTGCCGTGGCGCCTTCGCGTGGACGCGTCGGGCGGTACGGCGGGGGGGCGTCCTCTCCGGCCGTGACCGGCGGGACGCCCCCGGGGGCCTACTTCAGGCCGATCTTGTCGCAGGAGGCCTTGTACTTGCCCGAGCAGATCTCGTCCAGCGTCCAGATGCCGTCCTTGATGACGGTGTCCTTGATGTTGTCCTTGGTCAGCGAGATGACCGGGACGAGGACCGTCGGGATGCCCTTGGTCGTGGCGCTGTCGACCTTCGAGGTGGCGATGGAGTCGAGCTTCTCGCCCTTGGCGAGCGCGACGGCCATCTCCGCGGCGACGATGCCCTCGGCCGGGTAGGACTTGTAGACGCTCATGAACTGCTCACCGGTGACGATGCGCTGCACGCCCGCCAGCTCGGCGTCCTGGCCGGTGACCGGGGGGAGCGGGGAGAGACCGGAGGCCTTGAGGGCGGTGATGATGCCGCCCGCCATGCCGTCGTTGGCGGAGTAGACGCCGTCGATCTTGTCCTTGCCGAGCGCGGTGATCGCCGCTTCCATGTTGGCGTTGGCGTTCTCCGGCTTCCACTCCTTGGTGTCGTACTCCTTGCCGTACTTCACCTTGCCGTCGAGGACGGACTTGGCGCCCTTCTTGAAGAGCGCGGCGTTCGGGTCGGTGATCGCGCCGTTCATCATCACGATCGTGCCGCCGTCGGCCTTGTCGCCCAGGGCCTCCAGCAGGGCCTTGCCCTGGGCCCGGCCGACCTCTTCGTTGTCGAAGGAGGTGTAGGCGTCGATGGGGCCCTCGGCGAGGCGGTCGAAGGCGACGACGGGGATGCCCGCGTCCTTGGCCTTCTTCACGCTGTTGGCGATCGCCTTGGAGTCGACCGAGCCCACGATGAGGGCGTCGACCTTGTTGGTGATCATGGTGTCGACCTGCTGCGACTGCGTGTTCGCATCCTGCTTGGCGTTGGCGTAGATGACCTTCGCCTTGCCATCGGTGAGCTCGCCGATCTTCTTCTCGATGATCGGGCGGTCGAACTTCTCGTAACGGGCCGTCTGGTTCTCGGGGAGGAGCAGACCTATCTTCAGGTCGTCGCCCTTCTTCTCCGAGCCCTGTTCGGCCTTGTCGCCGGACTCCTTGGCGCTCCCGCAAGCGGCCAGCGAGATCGCCATCGTGGTGGCGGCAACGGCAACGGCGGCACGACGCATACGCGTGTTCATTCTCGAACCTCCCTGACGAGGCCGCGACGTTGCGGCCGAGGTGGCTGGAAGTCAACTCGGCCGCAGGGCCAGCGTCAAGGAGTAAATCCTTAACGAGATGACAACGGTGCCATTCGTTATCTAAGTGAAGGCAGGAGTCGCTGCGGGGAGGGTGCTCTCCAAAAGGGTTGAATCCCCCATCTCGCTCAGCACGAGGGCCAGGGCGCCCAGCACCTCGGCGCGGCCGCCCAGGGCCCCGGGGAGCACGGAGAGCTGCCGGGCGGCGCTGGGGATCGCGTAACGCGACACGGAGTCCCGTATCGGCCCCAGGACGAGCTCCCCGGCCTCCGCCAGCGAGCCGCCGAGCACGACCCGGCTGGGGTTGAGCAGGTTGCACAGGTTGGCGACACCGCTGCCTATGTGGCGGCCGACGTCACCGATCACCCGGCGGCACCCCGGATCGCCCTCACGGGCCAGCTGGACCACCCGCTCCATGGTGAGCCCGGGGCCGTGGCTGGGCTGGAGCAGGGGCAGGACGTACCGCGCGGCGGTGAAGGTCTCCAGGCAGCCGCGGTTGCCGCAGCGGCAGACCGGGCCGGACTCGTCGAGCGTGATGTGGCCGATCTCGCCGGCCGTGCCGCCGGGGCCCCGGTAGATGGTCCCGTCGATCACCAGACCGGCGCCGACGCCGCTGGCGACCTTGATGTACGCGAGGTCCTTGACGCCCCTGCCGCTGCCCCAGACCAGCTCGCCCAGGGCTCCGAGGTTGGCGTCGTTGTCGACGTACACCGGGACGCCGAGGCGGCCGGAGAGCTCCTCGCTGGGGTTGATGCCCGTCCAGCCCGGCAGGATCGAGGTGGAGCCCAGCGTTCCGGACTCCACGTCGATGGGTCCGGGCACGCCGAGGCCGACGCCGATGATCTTGTCCGGGCCGATGCCGGTCGCCTCTATCAGCCGGTTGACCAGCACTTCGGCCCGGTCGAAGCCCTCGGCGGAGGACGCGTCGACGTCCAGCGGCTCGGACTCCTCGGCCAGCACCTGGTGGGCCAGGTTGCCGACGGCGACCCGCAGGTGCGTGTGGCCGAAGTCGACCCCGATGACGATGCCCGCGTCACCGCTGAGGGAGACGCTGCGGGCCCTGCGGCCGCCCGCCGAGGTGGGCGTCACCTCGACCGTCCCGCCGTCCTTCAGCTCCCGGACGATATTGGAGACCGTGGCTGCGGAGAGCCCGGTGCTCCGGGCGATCTCCGCCTGGGTGAGCGACCCCGCCATCCGTACGGCGCGTACGACCCGCTCCAGATTGGCCCTGTGCAGCGATGTCTGCGACCCGGGAGTCTCCATCGACTCATCCACTCCTGCCCTTGGCGGGCGGTCCAGAGGACCGCCCCGGCCGGGGCAGCAGCGATGACACCCCGGCTTCCTCCAACATGTGAACTCTAAGCTGACCGTTCGGGGGTACCTTCCGTCAAGACCTGAGCACCGGCGCACCCACAACGGCCCGGTGCCCCGGCGGAGAAGTTCTCCGCCGGGGCACCGGGCCGTTGTGGATATGTGACCTTCTTACGCGTACGCGTGACCTACTTGAGCGCGCCCGCCGTCAGACCGGAGACGACCTGGCGCTGGAAGATGATGTACGCCGCCAGCACCGGGAGCATCGCGATCACCAGGCCGGCGAAGAGGCCGGAGTAGTCGCCCTTGTACCCCTGGCTGGAGGCCAGCTCCACCAGGCCCTGGGCGAGCACCCGCTTCTCCGGGTCGGTGTTGAGCACCGTCGGCAGCATGTACTGGTTCCACTGCCCCAGGAAGTTGAAGATGCCGACGCTGATCAGGCCGGGCTTGGCCATCGGCAGCATCACCTGGAAGAACGTCCGGGTGTGCGAGGCCCCGTCGATGATCGACGCCTCCGCGACCGAGGTCGGCAGCGTCCGGAAGAACGAGGTCAGGAAGAACACGGTGAACGGCAGCGAGTACGCGATGTACACGAGGATCAGGCCGTGGATCGTGTTCAGCAGCCCCATGTTGTCCATGACGTAGAACAGCGGGACCAGCGCCAGCATGATCGGGAAGCTCATGCCGCCGACGAACAAGAAGTAAATGAAGCGGTTGCCCGGGAACTCGAAGCGCGCGAGCACATAGGCGGCCATCGACCCGAGGACAAGGGTGCCGACGAGCGACCCGCCCACCACCAGGATGGTGTTGAGGAAGTACTCGCTCATATGGGCCTGGCTCCAGGCCCGGCCCCAGGCGTCGAAGTTCAGCGAGCTCGGCAGCGACCAGGGGGTGTTGAAGATGTCCGAGTCGGTCTTGAACGAGGACATCACCGCCCAGAACAGCGGCAGCACCACCATGACCGCCCACAGGATGAGCATCCCGTGCGAGAAGACGTTGAGGACCTGGCCCTCGCTCTTCTTCGCGGGGGCGGAGGAGCCCGTGGGGGCCGTACCGGTGCGCTGGGCGGGCACCTTGGCCGCGTCGGTGCCGGAGGAGGGCCCGGAGGCGCCGGAGGGAGGGGTGTCGGTGGTCTTCATCAGAACTCCAGCCGCTCGCGCCGGCCCACCCGCATGACGATGGCGGCGAACGCCAGGGTCACGAGGAGCAGGGCGACACCGATCGTGGTCGCGTAGCCCGCCTGTCCGTCACGGAACGCCGACTGGTAGACGTACAGCGGCAGGACGGTGGTCGAGTAGTCGGGCCCGCCGGGGCCGACGCTCATGATGTGGACGATGGCGAAGCCCTCGGCGCCGAGCGCCAGGATGCCCATGTAGACCCAGCCGGACTGGACCGTGTCCCACAACAGGGGCAGCGTGATCCGGAAGAAGGTCGTGAAGCGGCTCGCCCCGTCCAGCAGGGCGGCCTCGTAGAAGTCCTTGGGGATGGAGGCCATGCCCGCGGAGAAGAGCACCACGAAGAAGCCGGTGGTGCACCAGACCAGGACGCCCATGATGACCCAGAGGGCCAGCTCCGGGTCGCCCAGCCAGTCGGGGACGTCGTCGAAGCCCACGGCCTTGAGCGTGCCGTTGATCATGCCCTGGGCCGGGTCGAAGGCGAACTGGAACAGGATGGCCACGATCGCGATCGAGAGCACCTGCGGGAAGAAGTAGGCGATCTTGTAGAAGCCCGAGCCCCGGACGCCCGCGATGGCGGCGCCCTTGCGGCGCCGGCCGCCCACATTGAGCATGAAGGCGAAGAAGAGCGCGAGGCCCAGCGTCACCAGCGGCAGCAGAACCGCCAGCAGCACACTGTGCTGCAGCGATTTCCAGAAGATGTCGTCGTCGAGCATCTTGGTGTAGTTGTCGAACCCGACCATCTTGAAGTCGGGACTCAGCCCCGTCCAGTCCGTGAACGAGTAGTAGATGGACTGGATGAAGGGCCAGATGACGAAGATGACGTACAACGCCATCGGGACCACCAAGAACCCGACTATGAACCGGTATTTACCGTGTTGCATCGTTACCGACTCCGACCTTCCCCGAGCTGCCGCCGCTGGTGACGCGTGATCACGCGTGCTTGAAGTGCTTGATGGACTGGTCCTTGGCGGTCGCGTCGGCGAAGGCCTGGATCTTCTTGATGGTCTCGGCCGGGGTGGCGCGGCCGGCCATCATCTCGCCGAGCGCGGCGACGCCGATCTGCTCCTTCTGGAGCTTCACGTACCAGTCCTGCAGGCGCGGGTTGACCACATTGGTGCCCGCCTTCTCCAGGGCCGCGACACCGGACTTCAGGCCGTCGGAGAGCTCGATGCCGTCGGTGCCGCCGTTGAAGGCGGAGAGCGACTTGGTGTTGGTGGTGAAGGACTTGGAGGAGGCCTCGCTGAGCATGATGCGCAGCTGCTCCATGCCGCCCGCCGGGTTCTTCGCCTTGGACGGGACGATGAACGGCTCGCCGCCGGACGCCCAGATGGTGCCGAAGGGCAGCTTGTCCGAGGAGTCGAGGGAGGAGGGGGCGCCCACGGACAGCTTGAAGTCCTTGGGGATGATCGCCGCTTCCTCGTTCTCGACCCAGGAGCCGTTCGGGATGAACAGCGCCTTGCCGCGGGCCCAGGCGCCCTGCGAACCGCGGTGGTCCAGGCCCGGGGTGCCCTTGAGGATGTAGCCCTTGGCGTAGAGCTCGTAGTACGCCTCGAAGGCGGCCTTGACCGCGGGGTGCTCCCAGGCCTTCGGCTCCAGGTTGTCGATGGCGTTCAGGACCTCGACGCCGCCGATCTTCCCGATGAACGGGTAGAGCGAGAACGGGATGTAGTAAGGGTGTTTGCCGGGGTAGGTCCAGCCGGCGATGCCCTTCTTCTTCGCCTTCGCACAGAGGGCGAGCATGTCGTCCCAGGTCTCCGGGTACGTGGCGTCGAGCTTGTCCAGCGCGGTCTGCGAGTACCAGACGCCGTAGACCGTGTACGCGTAGTACATGATCCAGACCGGGTCGCCGTCGAACTGGCCCATCTCGACGATGCCCGGCCGCAGGGTGTCGCGGACCGTCTTGGCGGGGTCGTCGATGGAGGGGGCGTCCAGCAGCGGGGTGAGGTCGGTGAGCTGCTTCTTGCCGACCAGGACGCCCATGTCCATCTGCTGGGCGCCGGAGTTGTCGATCAGGTCCGGCGGGGTGCCGCCGTTGAAGCGCGGCTGGAGGACCGACTGGATCTTCTGCGTCGCAGAGAACTTGATCTGCGCCTCGGGGTAGGTCTTCTTGTAGACGTCCCGGGCGTCCTCGGCGTACTTGGTGCCGAACCCGCCGTCGAAGATGACGATCTCCAGCGGGGCGCTGCCGTTGACGGCCAGCGGGTTCTTGTCGGTCTTCTCGCCCTTTTCGACCTTGTCGTCGGTGCCGCTGTCGCCGCTCGCGCAGGCGGACAGGAAGCTCATCGTCGGAACAGCGATCAGGCCGAGTGCGGCAGAACGCTTGATCAGATCGCGACGGCCAAGGCCCTCATTGTTCTGAGCGGAGGTGGATCCCATGCTCAAGTCCTCGCCTTCTCCAGGACTCAGGCGGTGTACCGGTCACCCGTCGAAAATTCGCCTCAGGCGAAGGGCCCCGCCACCGCGGTCGGTTGCGCTCGGGTCGTGCGGATATGCAGGTGTACCGGAGAAAAAGAACCGGCGGAGTGGGGGTGGTCGGAGAACCGTACCGCCAGGGCGTCCATGACTCCCCGGAGACGTCCCCTTGTTCCCCCGTGTGCGCATCCGTCGGAAACGGCTGTGCAGATGGCGACAGGTATAGTCCACTTGTCGCCAACTGAGCAAGATCGAATGCACGTTGGGACGGCAGTCTTTCCCGAGTTGAGACCTCGCGGACTCCTCGGCACCGTGCGCCCTCACCCAGGGGCGGCTTTCTCCCCTTACGGCCGATTCGCGCCGCGCGCCTCCGGCAACACCCTTGACACGTCCTGTCACTTGGATCCCTACTGGACCTTGCATCCCGCTATGACAACGTTGTCCAAGCACGCTCCGGGGAGGAATGGCTCGGTATGCAGCCACCACGAGGTCTCCACCATGGCGCTGGAAAAGCCTTCAGCAGCGCCGCCCGTACGAGACGGAGCCGCACGGCCGCCGTCCTCGCGGCATCACTCGCCCTGGCCCTCGCGGCCCCCACGGCCGCCGTCGCCGGCCCGTCCCAGGCACCCCAGAAACCGTCGGGCGAAAGGACGTTCCGCTCCTCGTTCGAAGCGGACGAGAAGCAGCCGGACTGGCGCAACACGGTAGAAGAAGGACCGGACGGCACCGCGCGCTCGTCGGGTGTCGACGGCGGATTCTCCGCCGGGATACCGGGCAATGTCACCGACCGGGTGACCGAGGTCCGCGCCAGCGCCGAGAACACCGCGGGCGGCGAGGTCAAGGAGAACCTGGTCGATGTCGAACCCGGCTCCAAGTGGCTGGCGTTCGCGAAGACCGGCTGGGTCGAGTTCGACCTGGACGAGCCGGTCAAGGTGGCGACGTACGCGCTCACCTCCGCCAACGACCACGCCCCGCGCGACCCGAAGGACTGGACGCTCAAGGGCTCGGCCGACGGCAAGGAGTGGACCGACCTGGACCAGCGCACGGGCGAGAGCTTCGCCAAGCGGCACGAGACCAAGTCGTACGATTTCGCCTCCGACACCGCCTACCGGCACTTCCGCCTGGAGATCACCGCCAACAACGGCGCGCCGGACATCCTCCAGCTCGCCGACGTTCAGTTCTCGAACGGTGACACCTCCGCGCCCGTCCCCGACGAGATGCGCAGCCAGGCCGACCGCGGGCCCTCCGGCTCGCCCACCGCCAAGGCGGGTGCGGGATTCACCGGAAAGAAGGCACTGCGTTACGCGGGTACGCACAAGCCGGACGGCCGGGCGTACTCGTACAACAAGATCTTCGACGTGAACACGGCCGTCACCAAGGACACCGAGCTCTCCTACCTCGTCTATCCGCAGATGGGCGAGACGGACCTCAACTACCCCGCGACCCACATCGCGGTGGACCTGGCCTTCACCGACGGCACGTACCTGAGCGAGCTGAAGGCCACCGACAGCCACGGCGGGTTGCTGACCCCGCAGGGCCAGGCGGAGGCCAAGCGCCTCTACGTCAACCAGTGGAACAAGGTCGCCTCCCGCATCGGCACGGTGGCGGCGGGGAAGACGGTCGACCGGATCCTGGTGGCGTACGACTCCCCCAAGGGCGCGGCGAAGTTCCAGGGCTGGGTCGACGACATCGTGATCGAGCCGAAGAAGCCGGCCAAGCGCAAGGCGCACCTCTCGGACTACGCCCTCACCACGCGCGGCACCAACTCCTCCGGCGGCTTCTCGCGCGGCAACAACATTCCGGCCACCGCCGTCCCGCACGGCTTCAACTTCTGGACGCCGGTGACCAACGCCGGTTCGCTGAGCTGGCTGTACGACTACCACCGGGGCAACAACGAGGACAACCTCCCCACGCTCCAGGCCTTCAGCGCCAGCCATGAGCCGAGCCCCTGGATGGGCGACCGGCAGACCTTCCAGGTGATGCCCTCGGCCGCGGCCGGCACCCCGGACGCCGCCCGCACGGCCCGCGCGCTGCCGTTCCGGCACGAGAACGAGACCGCGAAGCCGCACTACTACGGCGTCACGTTCGAGAACGGCCTCAAGACCGAGATCGCGCCGACGGACCACGCGGCGCGGATGCGGTTCACCTACCCCGGCAAGGACGCCAGCCTGGTCTTCGACAACGTGTCGAACGCCGGCGGTCTGACCCTGGACCCCAAGACCCGCTCCTTCTCCGGCTACACGGACGTGAAGAGCGGTCTGTCCACCGGCGCCACCCGCATGTTCGTGTACGGCGTCTTCGACGCGCCGGTGACGGACAGCGGCAAGCTGAAGGGCGGGGGCGGTGACGACGTCACCGGCTTCTTCCGCTTCGACGCGGGCAAGGACCGCACGGTCAACCTGCGTCTGGCGACCTCGCTGATCGGCGTCGACCAGGCGAAGAAGAACCTGGCGATGGAGATCCCGGAGTCCACCTCCTTCGAGAAGGTGCAGCGCAAGGCGCAGCAGGCCTGGGACGACATCCTGCGGACGATCGAGGTCGAGGGCGCCAACGAGGACCAGCTGACCTCGCTCTACTCCAGCCTCTACCGGCTCTACCTCTACCCGAACTCCGGCCACGAGAAGGTCGACGGGAAGAACAAGTACGCGAGCCCCTTCTCCAAGCCGACCGGCACGGACACCCCGACGCAGACCGGCGCGAAGATCGTCGACGGCAAGGTGTACGTCAACAACGGCTTCTGGGACACCTACCGCACGACCTGGCCCGCCTACTCCTTCTTCTCCCCGAAGAAGGCCGGCGAGCTGGTGGACGGCTTCGTCCAGCACTACAAGGACGGCGGCTGGACCTCCCGCTGGTCCTCCCCCGGCTACGCGGACCTGATGACCGGCACCAGCTCGGACGTGGCCTTCGCGGACGCGTACGTCAAGGGCGTGAAGTTCGACGCGGAGGCGGCGTACGACGCGGCGGTCAAGAACGCCACGGTGGCCCCGCCCTCCTCGGACGTCGGCCGCAAGGGCATGGAGACCTCGGTCTTCACCGGTTACGCCAACACCGCGACGCACGAGGGCCTGTCCTGGTCGCTGGAGGGCTACCTCAACGACTACGGCATCGCGCGCATGGGCGAGGAGCTCTACAAGAAGACGAAGAAGGCGCGGTACAAGGAGGAGTCCGCCTACTTCCTCAACCGGGCGCAGAAGTACGTCAAGCTCTTCGACGAGAAGGCGGGCTTCTTCCAGGGCAAGAAGCTGAACGGCGACTGGCGCCTCCCCTCGGACAGTTACGACCCCCGCGTGTGGGGCTACGACTACACCGAGACCAACGGCTGGGGCTACGCCTTCACCGCCCCGCAGGACAGCCGGGGCCTGGCCAACCTGTACGGCGGCCGCGCGGGGCTCGGCAAGAAGCTGGACACGTACTTCTCGACGCCGGAGACGGCGGGCCCGGAGTTCGTCGGCAGCTACGGCGGGGTCATCCACGAGATGACCGAGGCGCGTGACGTGCGGATGGGCCAGTACGGGCACAGCAACCAGGTCGCCCACCACGCCACGTACATGTACAACGCGGCCTCGCAGCCCTACAAGACGCAGGAGAAGGTCCGCGAGGTGCTGGGCCGCCTGTACGTGGGCAGCGAGATCGGGCAGGGCATCCACGGCGACGAGGACAACGGCGAGCAGTCGGCCTGGTACCTCTTCTCCGCACTCGGCTTCTACCCGCTGGTGATGGGCAGCGGGGAGTACGCGATCGGCTCGCCGCTCTTCAAGAAGGTCACCGTCCGCATGGACAACGGCCGCAAGCTGACCGTGAAGGCGCCGAAGAACAGCGACAAGAACATCTACGTGCAGGGCGTGAAGGTCAACGGCAAGAAGTGGACCTCCACCGCGCTCCCGCACGATGTGCTGGCCAAGGGCGGCACGCTGGAGTTCGACATGGGTCCGAAGCCGTCCGCCTGGGGCACGGGCAAGGACGCGGCCCCGGTCTCCATCCAGAAGGACGACCAGGCTCCGGCGCCCAAGGGCGATGTGCTGAAGGGCGACAGCGCGCTGTTCGACAACACCTCGGCGACGTCGGCGGAGGTCACCTCCGTCGAGCTGCCGGCCGGCGCGTCCGCCAAGGCGCTCCAGTACACGCTGACGTCGTCGTCGGCGGACAAGGCCCCGAAGGGCTGGACGCTCCAGGGTTCGTCGGACGGCAAGAAGTGGACGGACCTCGACCGCCGCTCCGGCCAGTCCTTCGCCTGGGACAAGCAGACCCGGGCCTTCTCGGTGGACAAGCCGGGCACGTACGCGCAGTACCGGCTGGTGCTCACGGGTCCGGCGACGCTGGCGGAGGTGGAGCTGCTCTCCTGATCCGTGACTGACACACGCAGGCGGCCGGTACCTCGCATGGACGGGGTGCCGGCCGTCGGCGCTCGAGGCGTCTCAGGCCTCGTGCAGGCTCTCGGGCAGGGCCACGTTGAGTGCGGCGACGACCGGCCGGCCGTGCTCGGTGCCGAGCCGGGAGACGGCCCCGGTGGCGAGCTGGAAGAGCCGGCCCTCGGCGGGGGTGAGACCGAGGTACCGGGCGGTGAGGACGCGCAGGAAGTGCGAGTGGGCGACGAGCGCGATGTCCGCGCTCCCGATCCCCTCGGCGGCCGACCGGACGCCCGCGAGCACCTGGTCGGCGCGCTGCCCGACGTCTGCGGGGCTCTCGCCGGGGTGCTCGTCGGAGCCGGGGTCGACACCGTCGGTCCAGAGGTTCCAGAAGGGGCGGGTGCGGCGGATCGCCTGGGTGGTGATGCCCTCGTAGCCGCCGTAGTCCCATTCCCGCAGCTCGGGGGTGACCCGGGGGGCGTGGAGCCCGGCCAGCTCGGCGGTGCGGCGGGCCCGGATCGAGGGGCTGACGAGGGTGAGCCCGATGTTCCGGTCGGCGAGCAGCGGCACGAGGGCGCGGGCCTGGCGCTCGCCGGTGGCGGTCAGGGGGAGGTCGGTCCAGCTCGTGTGCTGCCCGGAGCGGGACCATTCGGTCTCGCCGTGCCGGATGAGGATCAGCTCGCCCATGGAGGTCCGTTCACTCTCTGTACGGGTGGTGGTGGCGTGGGTGGGGCCACGTACCGTAAGTCCCTCACCTGGCCGACTTCCCGTGGGGGGACCTCATGTCCGACAACTTGCCGCCTCCGCCGCCCGAACAGCCGCAGCCGTCGCCCTGGGCGCCTCCCGCCGCGCCGCCGGGCAAGCCGCAGCGTACGGGGCTGATCGTGTCGCTCGCCGTGGGCGGTGGGCTGGTCGTGGCGGGGGCGCTGGTGGCGCTCGTCTACTCCCTGCTGGACTCGGTCTCGGACTCCATCGCGCTGCCGCCCGCACGGTCGGACGCGCCCTACTCCGGCCCGTACGACGAGGAGCCTTACGACGAGCAGCCGTACGGCGAGGACCCGGTGGAGGAGGAGCCGGTCGAGGAGGAGCCCGAGCCTGTCGCGTCCGGGCCGGCCGCCGAGCGGGACGTCACCATCACGAAGTGCGTTCGGGACTCGCTGATCGGCTGGCAGCACGCCGATCTGACGATCGTGAACGGGAGCGGGAGCCCGGCGGGTTACGTCGTGTTCGTCGAGTTCCTGGATGCGAAGGGCACGGTGCTGACCGGCGGCATCGCGACCACCGACGACCTGGCCCCCGGCGCATCGGTGAAGGTGAAGGCGCAGGGGGTCGGCGAGGTGCCGACCGGCACGACGTGCCGCGTCAAGCAGGTGACGCGGGACCCTATGTAGCACGCCCATGCCGTGTGCGATGCGCTGAGGAGAGCGCCGGGCGGACCCGACAGACACCGGTCAGCCATGATGTGACCGGATTCGCCCGAGCATCATGTGGAGATCGTGCGAAGCACGCTGGTAATTTGAGAGCCGCGATCCGTTGAGGTCGGGGGGGAGTCAGGGTTTGCGACCGCCGTACGGCAACCGGATCAAGCCCTCGTACGTCTGTACTACCTGCCTGCCTGCGCGCGCCGCGTAGGGAGTACGGAGAGAGGCCGATCGTGACCCAGGCAGGGCAGGGAGCGCACGCTCAGGGAGGCGAGGGGGACCCCTCGGAGTCCCGTCCCTCGGCAAGCAGGCGTTCCCTCGGGCGGCGGCTCGTACCCGACGAGACGATGCAGCTCCGCGTACCCGAAGGCGGCAT
Source organism: Streptomyces cyaneofuscatus (assembly GCF_000718135.1). Taxonomy (GTDB): domain Bacteria; phylum Actinomycetota; class Actinomycetes; order Streptomycetales; family Streptomycetaceae; genus Streptomyces; species Streptomyces cyaneofuscatus. The sequence goes on from NZ_JOEM01000022.1 coordinate 50,747, forward strand.
ACCCACCGCCCCCTCCGGAGAGCCGTCGATACCCGGCGGAGGGCGGCGCGAGATATCCGACGACATCGCCGACATACCCTCCGAACCGGATGAAGCCGGACGGACCGCACCGAGCGGCGACTCCCCGACGACCGCCTCCGGATCCCGCGCCTCCCGCCGCGCGGACGCCAAAGCCGCCCTGCCCGGCCGACCGGGTACCCGGCGCCGCCGCAAGGCGCCCAAGTCGGCACCCGCCGCCCGCCTCACCGCCGCGGTCACCGCCGCCACCGCCGCCGTCGTCGCCGTGCTCGGCCCCTGGCTGCGCCGCGTGCGGCCGCACTACCCCCGGCCCGGCCGGACCGGCTGGAAGCGCTGGGTGCCCACCTGGCGGCAGGCCGGAGGCGCGGCCCTCGCCTCGTTCGGGCTCAGTGCCCTGACCCTGACCGTCGCCTACGCCGCCACCGACATCCCGGAGAACCTCAACTCCTACGCCACCCAGCAGGACACCGTCTACTTCTGGGCCGACGGCACCCCCATGGCCCGCGCCGGCTGGGTGCAGCGGCAGGAGATGGAGCTGGGCGACGTGCCCGAGGATGTGCGCTGGGCGGTGCTCGCCGCCGAGAACGAGAGCTTCTACAGCGACCCCGGCATCTCGGCCAAGGGTCTCACCCGCGCCATCCTGCGCACCTTCGGACAGGGCAGCACCCAGGGCGGCTCGACCATCACCCAGCAGTACGTCAAGAATGTCTACCTCAGCCAGGAGCAGACCTACAGCCGCAAGTTCACCGAGGCCATGATGGCTCTCAAGCTCGACAACAAGATGAGCAAGGACGAGATCCTGGAGGGGTACCTCAACACCAGCTGGTTCGGCCGGGGCACCTACGGCATCCAGCGCGCCGCCCAGGCGTACTACGGCAAGGACGTGAGCGAGCTCAACGCCAGCGAGGGCGCCTTCCTCGCCACCCTCCTCAAGGGCGCCGGACTGTACGATCCGTCGCTCGGCGCGGCCAACCGCACCCGTGCGCAGGAGCGGTGGAGCTGGACGCTCGACCGGATGGTGAAGATCGGCAAGCTGTCGCCGGAGGAGCGCGCCGGCTACCGGACCTTCCCGAAGACGCTGGAGAGCAATCCGCTCTACAACACCGGTGAGCAGAGCGACTACCTGGTGGAACTCGCCACCCAGCACGCCAAGAAGGCGGCGGGCATCTCCGACAAGGACTTCGACCGCGGCGGCTACCAGATCTACACGACGTTCGACAAGAAGCGCGTGGACCAGCTCACGAAGGCAGTCGGCGCGGCCCGCGACAAGGCCCGCAAGGACAACCCGAAGGCCGCGAAGCACGTCCATTACGGCGCCGCCTCCGTCGCCGTGGACGGGCGGATCCTGGCCATCCACGGCGGGCCCGACCACCGTAAGCAGGGCTACAACGAGTCCAACGCGACCACCGTGCCCGCCGGCTCGGCGTTCCAGCCGTTCGTCTACGCCGCAGCCCTGGAGCACGGCGTACGCAAGAGCCGGGACGGCGCCCCCGAGCCGGTGACGGGCGAGACGGTGTACGTAGGCGACGACAAGGTGCCCGTCACCACGCCGGAAGGGCCCTACTGGGACCGCAGCGGCCGCAAGGTCGCCGCGAAGAACGACGGCGGGCGGTCCTACGGGCAGATATCCCTGCACCGGGCCCTCGCCAACTCCGTCAACACCACCTTCATGCAGCTCGGCCTGGACACCGGACTTGACAAGGTCCGTGCCACCGCCCAGGACGCCGGACTGCTGCGCTCCAGCCTCGGCGCCCAGGTCCCCGCACTGGCCGCCGGCAGCTCCACGCCCAGCGCCATCCGGATGGCCAGCGGCTACACCACCTTCGCCGCCGAGGGCCGGCACACCGAGCCGTACACGATCCTCAAGGTCACCCGCAACGGCCACAAGGTCGCCACGGACACCCCGGACCCGCGCCGGGCCATGGACGCCGGCACCGCCGCCGAGGTGCAGTCCGCCCTGACGGACGCCTTCCGTACCGCCTATCCGGAGACCGCCGCGAAGGCCGGCGGCGAGGTCGCCGGAAAGCGGGGCACCACCGAGGGCGACACCGCCGCCTGGTACGTCGGCACCGAGAAGAAGGTCTCCACCGCGGTCGTCGTCTACCGCATCGACCTGGCCAAGAGCCTCGAACCCCTACCGCTGGAGGGACTGGCCGGCACGATCGCCGACAGCGTCCCCTATGGCATCTGGTCGGAAGCCCTGAGACCGCTCGGCTGACCACCGGCGCCGACCGGCACCGTCCACGCCCCCGAGAGATTGAGCCGCAGATGAACAAGCCGTCGGGCCGACGTCGTAAGGACCCCGCACCCCGCCGTCTCCCCGCCCGCCCCCGAACGCTCGCCGTGGCGGCGGTCCTCGTCGTCGCCTCCACCCTCGGCGGCTACCTGGTCCTGTCCGGCACCGACGACACCACCCCGACCGCGTCCGCGACGAACCGCTCGGAGCGCAAACCGCTGTCCGGGGCCTCGCGGGAACCGGCCTGGGACGGCAAGGTCGAGGTGCTCGGCGACGGCTCGACCTCCTACACCGGCCCGCAGAAGGGGCAGCTGAAGCCCCGGCCCCTCAAGCCCGGCGAGAAGCCGCCGCAGTTCGTGGTCTTCTCCTGGGACGGGGCCCTCCAGGGCGATGACGGACTGTTCGCGCACTACCGGGAGATGGCCAATCGGTACGACGCCCACATGACCTTCTTCCTCACCGGCATCTACCTGCTGCCCAAGGGCAAGAAGGACCTGTACGACCCGCCGCAGCACCCCCGGGGCAGCGCGGCCATCAGCTTCCCCACCGACGAGCACGTCTACACCACCCTGGAGCAGCTCGCCGGGGCCTGGAAGGACGGCAACGAGATCGGCACCCACTTCAACGGGCACTTCTGCGGCGCGCAGGGCGGCGGCGACTGGAGCGTGCCCGAGTGGAAGAGCGAGATCGACCAGTTCTACGGCTTCGTCGAGAAGTGGAAGACGAACACCGGCAGGACCGATCTCGACCCGCTGCCGTTCGACATACGCCGCGAGGTAACCGGCGGCCGGGCTCCCTGCCTCGAAGGCCAGGCCAACCTCCTCAAGGCGGCCAAAAGCTACAAATGGCGCTACGACGCCAGCTCCGCCGGTGACTTCCAGATATGGCCGCAGAAGAAGAACGGCATATGGGACTTCCCGCTCCAGATGCTCCCGTACGAGGGCGGCAAGTACCAGGGCCTGTCCATGGACTTCAACTTCCTCTACAACCAGTCCGACGGCAAGACCGACGGCGACCCGGCCATGCACCCGAAGTGGCAGCAGGAGACCCTGGACACCTACACAGCCGGGTTCAACCGCGTCTACTACGGCAGCCGTGCCCCGCTGTTCATCGGCAACCACTTCGAGGAGTGGAACGGCGGCATATACATGAAGGCCGTCGACCGGATGATAGAAACCGTGTGCACCAAGAAGGACGTCAAGTGCGTCTCCTTCAAGGAGCTCGCCGACTGGATGGACGTCCAGAAGCCCGCCACCCTGGAGCGGCTGCGCAGCCTGGATCCCGCCCAGTCCCCGGACTGGTCCACCGTCGTGAAGTGACCGGCCAACGGCCGTCAACCTCACGGGCGGTGACAGTCCGAAAACCTCCTTGCAACAGTCGCCCACCTCCTTCACACCAGCTGCACAGGGCATGCGAAGATGCCGCTTAGCTCGGCGGTCCCATGCCGGGAAAAGAGGGAAGAACGCCAGTGAAGTCAAGAAAACTGAAGCACACGCGACGCCGGGCGACGATACTCACGGCGGCGGCCACATCGGCCGTCGCGGGCGTCGCACTGCTGCCCAACTGGAACGCGGGCGCCTCCACGGCGGCCGAGCCCCAGGTCGACGCCAAGACCAAGGCCGCCTTCCAGAGTCTGGCCGACGCGGTCTTCACCGACCGCACCAACGCGCTGGTCGACCAGCCGCGCCACGGCGGCAAGAAGGCCCTCGCCGGACGCTTTTCGGGCAAGGTGGAGCTCTCCTCCGGCATCGGCCGCACCGAGGACGCCGCCCGGAAGCAGCTCGACGACCGCAGGAACCGGCTGGCGAGCAACGGCGAGAAGTACAGCGCCGGCAGCACCAAGGTCACCCTGGACCGCACCGAGGTCAAGGGCCGCACCGCCGTCGTCGTGGTCACCGAGAACACCACCCTGACCTACGCGAAGGTCACCGGCGGCGAGCCGGGCACCACCGGTTTCCAGGCCCACCACGAACTGACCTTCAGGGCGGACAAGCAGGGCTCCTGGAAGGTCACGAAGATCCGCGAGGCCGGCGACGGCTACCTCGCGGTCAACCAGCTCGCCCAGCCGAAGACCACGACCGTGGCGGCCAAGACCACCACCACCACTCCGGCTGCGCCCCGCGCCGCCATCACGAAGCGCCCGACGGCCGTCCCCAAGAAGCTCACCGGCGGCGAGTACGACTACCAGGCGATGGCCGCGTACGCGGAGAAGTACTGGACGAACTACAACCCGGCCTACCCCAACTTCAACGGGGCCGGTGCGGGCGGCGACTGCACCAACTTCGTCAGCCAGTCGCTCAAGGCCGGCGGCTGGAAGCATGTGCCCGGTTACGTCTACGACTACACGCGCTGGTTCGGCACCGCCGACATCCAGTCGCACTCCTTCGTCGGCGTCAACGAGTGGTCCTGGTTCGCGCAGAACTCCAAGCGCACCACCAGCCTTGCCAACGTCTACCAGATGGACGTCGGCGACGTCCTCCAGGTCGACTTCAACAAGGACGGGTCCAAGGACCACACCATGATCGTCACGTCCCGCCGCAACGGCGTGCCGTACCTGACGTACCACTCCACCAACACCCTGCGCCGTTCGGTGACGAGCATCATCTCGTCCTACCCGAACGCCGCGTACTACGCCTACCGCACCTGACGGTCGGCCACCCCCGAACCACAGCGCCCCTCGTCCATGGACGAGGGGCGCTGTGGTGTCCCGGCCGGCCTTCTCACTCGGCCGCCGGTCCGCCTACTTGCGGATCAGGCTGCGGAGCACGTACTGCAGGATGCCGCCGTTGCGGTAGTAGTCCGCCTCGCCGGGGGTGTCGATACGGACGACGCCGTCGAACTCCACGCCGGTGTCGGTGGTGACCTTGACCGTGCGCGGGGTGGTGCCGTTGTTCAGCTCGGTGACGCCGGTGAAGGAGAAGGTCTCCTCACCGGTGAGGCCGAGGGTCTCGGCGTTCTGGCCCTCGGGGAACTGGAGCGGGAGGACGCCCATGCCGATGAGGTTCGAGCGGTGGATGCGCTCGTAGGACTCGGCGATGACGGCCTTGACGCCGAGGAGCGCGGTGCCCTTGGCGGCCCAGTCACGGGACGAGCCGGAGCCGTACTCCTTGCCCGCGAGGATCGCGAGGGGGGTGCCGGCGGCCTGGTAGTTCTGCGAGGCGTCGTAGATGAACGACACCGGGCCGTCCGCCTGGGTGAAGTCGCGGGTGTAGCCGCCCTCGGTGCCCGGCGCGATCTGGTTGCGCAGGCGGATGTTGGCGAACGTGCCGCGGATCATGACCTCGTGGTTACCACGGCGCGAGCCGTAGGAGTTGAAGTCACGGCGCTCGATGCCGTGCTCCGTGAGGTACTTGCCGGCCGGGGTGTCGGCCTTGATGGCGCCGGCCGGGGAGATGTGGTCGGTGGTGACCGAGTCGCCGAGCTTGGCGAGGACCCGGGCGCCGGTGATGTCCTCGACCGGGGTCGTCTCCATCGTCATGCCCTCGAAGTACGGGGGCTTGCGCACGTAGGTGGACTCGGAGTCCCACTCGAAGGTGTTGCCGGTCGGGATCGGCAGCGCCTGCCACTGGGCGTCGCCCGCGAAGACGTCCTGGTAGGACTTGTTGAACATGTCCTCGCCGATGGCGTTCGCCACGACGTCGTTGACCTCGGCCTCGGTCGGCCAGATGTCGGTCAGGTAGACCGGCTTGCCGTCCTGGTCGACGCCGAGGGCGTCCTTGGTGATGTCGACCTTCATCGAACCGGCGATGGCGTACGCGACGACCAGCGGCGGGGACGCCAGGTAGTTCATCTTGACGTCGGGGTTGATCCGGCCCTCGAAGTTACGGTTGCCGGAGAGCACCGAGGTGACCGCGAGGTCGTTGTCGTTGACCGCCTTGGAGACCTCCTCCGGCAGCGGGCCGGAGTTGCCGATGCAGGTGGTGCAGCCGTAGCCGACGAGGTTGAAGCCGACCTTGTCGAGGTACGGGGTCAGGCCCGCCTTGTCGAAGTAGTCGGTGACGACCTTCGAGCCCGGGGCGAGGGTGGTCTTGACCCACGGCTTGCGGGTCAGGCCCTTCTCGACCGCCTTCTTCGCCACGAGCGCGGCGGCGACCATGACGTACGGGTTCGAGGTGTTGGTGCAGGAGGTGATCGCGGCGACGGTGACGGCGCCGTGGTCGATCTCGTACGTCGAGCCGTCGGGGGCCGTGACGGTGACCGGCTTGGACGGGACGCCGTTCGGCGTCGTGGACGGGGCGTCGGAGGCCGGGAAGGACTCCTTGCTCGCCTCCATCTCGTCCGACACGTAGTTGCGGACGTCCTGCGCGAACTGCTGGGAGGCGTTGGCCAGGACGATGCGGTCCTGCGGGCGCTTCGGGCCGGCGATGGAGGGGACGACCGTGGAGAGGTCGAGCTCCAGCTTCTCGGAGAAGTCCGGCTCGGCGGCCGGGTCCAGCCAGAGGCCCTGCTCCTTGGCGTACGCCTCGACGAGGGCGACCTGCTGCTCGTCGCGGCCGGTCAGGCGCAGGTACTTCAGCGTCTCGTCGTCGATCGGGAAGATCGCGGCGGTGGAGCCGAACTCCGGCGACATGTTGCCGATGGTGGCGCGGTTGGCCAGGGAGGTGGCGGCGACGCCCTCACCGTAGAACTCGACGAACTTGCCGACGACGCCGTGCTTGCGGAGCATCTCGGTGATGGTCAGCACGAGGTCGGTGGCGGTGGTGCCGGCCGGGAGCTCGCCGGTCAGCTTGAAGCCGACGACGCGCGGGATGAGCATGGAGACCGGCTGGCCGAGCATCGCGGCCTCGGCCTCGATGCCGCCGACGCCCCAGCCCAGCACACCCAGGCCGTTGACCATGGTGGTGTGCGAGTCGGTGCCGACGAGGGTGTCGGGGTAGGCCTGGCCGTTGCGGACCATGACCGTACGCGCCAGGTGCTCGATGTTCACCTGGTGGACGATGCCGGTGCCCGGGGGGACGACCTTGAACTCGTCGAAGGCGGTCTGGCCCCAGCGCAGGAACTGGTAGCGCTCCTTGTTGCGGCCGTACTCCAGCTCGACGTTCTGGGCGAACGCCTCGTTGGTGCCGAACTTGTCGGCGATGACGGAGTGGTCGATGACCAGCTCGGCCGGGGCCAGCGGGTTGATCTTCGCCGGGTCGCCGCCGAGCTCCTTGACGGCCTCACGCATGGTGGCGAGGTCCACGACACAGGGCACGCCGGTGAAGTCCTGCATGATCACGCGGGCCGGCGTGAACTGGATCTCCTGGCTGGGCTGCGCCTGGGAGTCCCAGCCGCCGATGGCACGGATGTGGTCGGCGGTGATGTTCGCGCCGTCCTCGGTACGGAGCAGGTTCTCCAGCAGGACCTTCAGGCTGTACGGGAGGCGCGCGGAGCCCTCTACCTTGTCCAGCTTGAAGATCTCGTACGACTCGTCGCCCACGCGCAGCGTGCTGCGGGCGTCGAAGCTGTTCGCCGACACGACAGTCTCCTTCTTCAATGTGCGCGTTCTACCGCGCCGCGCCTCATTGGCAGCGGGCGCCGCGTTGTGCCGCCTACGGCCCCGACCATCCGCTAAGGTAAGGCTTAGTTAGGTATGCCTTACCGGGCGGCGGCTGCGGTGCACCTCGGCAGATATCTCGATGTCGAGATAACTCTAGTACATAGCCGCCGCTCGGTCATGCCCAGGTGCCCTTCCGCCATGCCCAGGTGCCCTTCTGCGCTCCTACCCGCGCCGCCGGACGCGATGCCGACGGTGGTAGGAGACCGTGACGGCCGCCGTCAGCGGACCCCAGAGGAACAGCGGCTGATAAAGGATGCCGACGACCAGGTTCCCGGTGGCGGTCAGGTCCGCGTGCGGGTAGGTCCACCAGAAGGGAACGGCTGCCCATATCAGGGTCAGAGCCGCAGCGCCGAGGGCGGCGGGGACGACGGCGGCCAGGGGGCGAACCCTCCGCCCGCCGATCAGCGGGATCCAGCCCGGCACGACCTCGCCCCACGGGCGGACCAGACCGAGGGTCAGGAGGGCGACCAGCTCGCTGACCACGCTGAGGGTCAGCATCCAGATCTTGGCGTCGACCGTCGCGAAGGGCTCGAAGCCCGCCTCCGTGTAGCCGGCGGGGTGGCCGAGTACCAGGGCGATGCGCCACAGCCCGCTCGGCAGGACCACCAGCGCGGTGAGGTGCGCGGCCCGGACCGCCCAGCGGGGCGGCGGCGCCACGGGTGTCCGCGGGGTCGCGGGGGTCCGCGGGGTCGCGGGGGTCCGCGGGGTGGCGGGAGGCTTCCGTAAGGTCATGCGAATCATCGTGGCCGTCCGCGTCCGCACGTTCATCAGCCTGCGCGGCGGAACTCATGAGCCTCCGGTACGAGGGGTACGCGGCGGGATCGGCCGGGCGGCGGAGGCACGGTCGTCCCAGGGGCCCGGACACTCCAGGGGCCCGGAATAGAGGTCCGGCCCCTCCGCAAGGTCGCGGAGGGGCCGGACGCGGTTCAGCGGACGGGGCTACGGCGCGTCGCGGACCGTGCCCTCGAAGGGCGGGCCCAGGGGCGCGTCGTTGTTGTCCGAGAGCTGGAAGCGGACGTACTCGGCCGGCTCCTTCAGCTGGTCACGGACGGTCGGGACGGTCAGGTCGGCGGACTTCTGGCCCGCCTCGACCGTCGTCCACAGCGTGCCGTACTCGACCTTCGAGAGCGGGATCGCCGGGTTCGGGGCCTTCTCCACGAGCTGGGACAGCCACTCCTGGTCGACGTCGGCCGTGGACAGCTCCGGGCGGCCGTCGGGGACGGGGAGCAGCTGGGCCGTGGTCCAGATCTCGACGTCCGCCTTCTCCGAGAGCGAGATGCGCCAGGTCAGCGGCTCGCCCTCGGTGACATCGGCGGCCACCGGCTTGATGCTCACCTTGGGCATCGGGTCGTCGTTCTCGGCGAGGACGCCGCCGGCGTCAGCGCCGACGACCGTGCCCCGGACCGCCTTGACCGCGACCCCGTGGGTCTTGTCCCAGCCGTAGCGCTTGTTGCCCTCGACCTTCACCGTGACCTTGATCCCGGCGGTGCCGGGGCCGACCTTGACCAGTCGGCCGGTCGACTTGCCGGTCTTCGGGTCATCCACGTACAGCCGGACCGCGCCCGCGTTCTTGCCGGTGGTGCGGACGGGCACCTGGTACGTACGGAATCCCGAGTCGCCCTCCTTGACCGTGAGGGTGCCGATGTCGACGCGGGCGAGTCCGGCGGCCTTCACCGCGGGGGTGCCCGGCTTCCAGGACCAGGCATCCATCAGCCACGCCTTGCCGGAGGAGGACTTCGGGGTCAGCTCCAGGGAGGCGATCGAGGCGAGGTTCAGCTTGGCGCGGGTCGCGGCGGTCAGCGGGACGCGGACCTCCTGCGCCCAGTACGAGGCGGTGCGGTCGGTGCCGGGGAGCCCGTCGATCTTGACGCTGCCCAGCTTGGCCCGCTTGCCCTTGGCGTCCTTGACGTGGACGTCGAAGCGGGTGCCGCTGGTGTTCGCCGGTACGGCGACGCGGAGCGCGAGGCTCTGGGCGCCCTTGACCGAGACCGGCTTCTTCGGGGTGACGCGGGCGATGGTGCCCGGCTTCTTCCAGTCCAGGGCGACCGCGCGGCGGCCGGCCTCGTGCTCGGCGCGCCAGGAGGCGAAGTGCGGTGAGGAGCCGGGGTCCTTCTCGCCCATGCAGGCCGAACGGCCGGGGGCGACGGCGTCGCACAGCTTGGCGCCGGTGACCTTCAGCGGGCCCTGCGGGTCGTCAGGGAGGAAGCCGGCGCTCCGGTTGCCGCCGACCGCGTGGGTGAGCACCCGGGCGGGGTCGGCGGAGGGGGCGCGGCGGCCGGTGCCGTCGACGAGCTGGCGTACGCGGTCGTCACCGCCGACGAAAAGCCGTGCGGCGGCGGCGATGTAGGTCGCGCCCGCCTTGTGCTGCTGGTTGGCGGAGAGCCGGCCGGCGGCACCGGGCGAGCAGAGCGGGTCGGGCGACTCGGGGTCGTGCCAGAAGTCGTCGTCGGCCGGGGCCTGGGCCTGGCCGGGCGTCCACTCGCTGTTGAAGTAGTTGTGGTTGGCGCCGACCATGTAGACCGAGCTGTGCAGGGCCTTGCCGCGGCTGACGCCTCGGGTGCCGTCCGTGAACACCTGCCCCTGGAGGTCGGAGACGTCACCGTCGCAGCCGGGCAGGATGGTGAGCGAGGGGACGTCCGGCACCGGGTTCTGGCCGAAGATGGTGGGGCCGATGTGGACGGTGCCGCGGATGTTCCAGCGGGCCTTCGACCGGTAGCCGTCCTGGGCGGCCGGCGGCTTGTACAGGCTGTCCATCACCGCGCGGTTGACGCCCTCGCCGCCGCGCGAGTGCCCGACGAGGAGCACCTTGGACAGGTCGGTCTTCGGGCCCTTGCGTACGGCGGCGGGCGCGGTGGAGGGCTTGGCGGCCCAGTCGGCCCAGCGGCCGAGGTGGTTGCGGATCAGCGAGGAGCGGGCCTGCGCGCCGCCGTCCTCGGCGTTCCAGTCCTGGCCGTTGATGCCGTTGGCGGAGATGGAGACGGTCACGTACCCCTGGGAGGCCAGCAGCTTCTGGTCGCGCAGATAGCCCCGGTGGCTGGGGATCGGCTTGCTGCCCTTGGCGCAGGGCCAGTCGCCGGAGGCCTCCCCGTCCTTGCCGGGGACGTAGCAGGTGGCGTGGCGGCCGTGCAGGAAGAGGGCGACGGGACGCTTGCCGGGTGCCTTCTTCGGGGCGACCACGACACCGCGCATCTCGACCGGTGCGGGGAAGCCCGGGAGCTTCACGGAGGCGAGGCTGTACTCGCCGGTGGTGGTGGCGTACTTGCCGGGCTTGCCCGGGTCGACGGCGCCTGCGGGCAGCTTGGGCGGGAGCTTCGGGGCGGGCGGCTTGGCCCGGCGGCTCGCGCCCGCGTCCGGGGCCTCGTCGAGCCGGCGCCCGGCCGCCTCGACGGCGAGGTCGCCGAGGTCGGCGGTGCTGACCTCGTCCAGGGGGAGCCGGAAGGTCCGGCCGTCGTCCTGCGGTTCGGGTACGCCCACGAGTTCGCCGTTCGCGCGGAACTCCACGCGGGCGTCGCCCATGGGGACCGGCTCGGGCGCGCGCCACTCCAGGTGGTTCTGCCCCTTCTCACCGGCGATGCGCCAGCCGGGCGGCAGCGCGTCACCGGGCTGGGCCGGCGCGGTGGCGCCGGGTATCTCCGGCGGCACCGGCGCGGCGTACGCCCCCGTCGGCGCCACCCCCGCCACCGTCAGCACCGCTATCGCGGTGGCCCATGCTCTCCGGCCACGTATCAAAGCTCCTCCTCAACCCTGGTCGTGCGCGCGTCCGTTCCGGTGGTCTGTTCCGGTTCGAACGCGCTCTCGGAGATCGAGACGGGGAGGCGAACCGGTGGGTTGCCTCTGCGGGCGGAGTGATCGGCGGCACCTCTGTTGTCGGAGCCGGTCGGTAGGGTCGTCTTCGGGGAAATGTTCTGCGCGGCGGAGGGGCGGCGGAGTGAGGGTCACGGAGAGCGATCTACGGCTGGAGGACGGCCGCACGCTCCATGTGTACGACACGGGCGGCGACGGACTCGCGGTCTTCTGGCACCACGGCACGCCGAACATCGGCTCGCCGCCCGTTCCGCTCTTCGCCGCCGCCGGGAAGCTGTCCGTCCGCTGGGTGTCGTACGACCGTCCCGGCTACGGCGGTTCGTCCCCGCTCCCCGCCCGTGACGTGGCGTCGGCCGCGGCCGATGTACGGGCGGTCGCCGACGCGCTCGGCATCGACCGGTTCGCCGTCCTCGGCCACTCCGGCGGCGGCCCGCACGCGCTGGCCTGCGGCGCCCTGCTGCCCGACCGGGTCCTCGGGGTGGTGACGGCCGCGGGACTCGCCCCGTACGGCGCCGAGGGGCTCGACTGGTTCGCGGGCATGGTGCCGTCCTCGGCCGCCTCGCTGCGGGCGGCCGCGGAGGGGCGTGCGGCGAAGGAGGCGTACGAGGCGGGCGCCGGGTACGACCCGGAGATGTTCACCGACGCCGACCACGAGGCGCTGGCCGGTGACTGGTCCTGGTTCGACGAGGTGGTGGGCCCCGCTCTGGAGGCCGGGCCGGACGGCCTGATCACCGACGACCTGGCGTACGTCACTCCGTGGGGCTTCGACCCCGTACGGATCGCCGCGCCCCTGCTCCTGCTCCACGGCGGCCAGGACCGGATAGCACCGGCCGCCCACAGCCACTGGCTCGCCGACCGCTGCCCGACGGCCGAACTGCGGGTGCGCCCGGCGGACGGGCACATCTCCGTGCTCGACGGGGGCGCGGAGGCCCTGGAGTGGCTGGCGGGGCTGCGCGGCTGAGGTCCGGGCCCTCCCCGTACACACCCCCCGTACAGCCGCGCGCCGCGCGCCCCGTCGGCCCGCCCGGGGGACGATGGGGCACGGGCGACCGTTGCACTCCCCGCACTTCTCCCTCCTCGCTCCTCACTCCTCACTCGAACGGCACACCCCCACATGAGCCTCATCTCATATCTGAGATAACCTGCCGACATGCCAGACGACTACCTCGCACGCATCGGCAAGCTCATCCGTGACGCCCGGCAGCACCGGGGCTGGACACAGACACAGCTGGCCGAGGCGCTCGGCACCAGCCAGAGTGCCGTCAACCGCATCGAGCGCGGCAACCAGAACATCAGCCTTGAGATGATCGCCCGCATCGGCGAAGCTCTCGACAGCGAGATCGTGTCGCTCGGTTACTCCGGGCCCATGCATCTGCGGGTCGTCGGGGGCCGTCGCCTCTCCGGCGCCATCGACGTCAAGACCAGCAAGAACGCCTGTGTCGCGCTGCTGTGCGCCTCGCTGCTCAACAAGGGCCGTACGGTCCTGCGCCGGGTCGCCAGGATCGAGGAGGTCTTCCGCCTCCTGGAGGTGCTGAACTCCATCGGGGTGCGCACCCGCTGGGTCAACGACGGCGTGGACCTGGAGATCGTGCCGCCCGCGCAGCTGGAGATGGAGGCGATCGACGCCGACGCCGCGCGCCGCACCCGCTCCATCATCATGTTCCTGGGCCCGCTGCTGCACCGGATGGAGCAGTTCACCCTGCCGTACGCGGGCGGCTGCGACCTGGGCACCCGCACGATCGAGCCGCACATGATCGCGCTGCGCCGGTTCGGCCTGGAGATCGCCGCCACGGAGGGGCTCTACCACGCCCAGGTGGACCGCTCGGTCTCCCCCGGCCGCCCCATCGTGCTGACCGAGCGCGGCGACACCGTGACCGAGAACGCCCTGCTGGCCGCCGCCCGCCACGACGGCACGACGGTCATCCGCAACGCCTCCTCCAACTACATGGTCCAGGACCTCTGCTTCTTCCTGGAGGCGCTGGGCGTACGGGTCGACGGCATCGGCACGACGACACTCACCGTGCACGGGGTCCCGCAGATCGACGTGGACGTGGACTACTCCCCCTCCGAGGACCCGGTCGAGGCGATGAGCCTGCTGGCCGCCGCGGTGGTGACCGAGTCCGAACTCACCATCCGCCGGGTGCCGATCGAGTTCCTGGAGATCGAGCTCGCGGTCCTGGAGGAGATGGGCGTCGACTGCGACCGCACCCCGGAGTACGCGGCCGACAACGCCCGCACCCGGCTGGTGGACCTGACGGTCCGGCCCTCCAAGCTGGAGGCGCCGATCGACAAGATCCACCCGATGCCGTTCCCCGGCCTCAACATCGACAACGTCCCGTTCTTCGCCGCCATCGCGGCCGCCGCACACGGCCAGACCCTGATCCACGACTGGGTCTACGACAACCGCGCGATCTACCTCACCGACCTCAACCGCCTGGGCGGCCGCCTCCAACTCCTCGACCCGCACCGGGTCCTGGTCGAAGGCCCGACCCGCTGGCGCGCCGCCGAGATGATGTGCCCGCCCGCACTGCGGCCCGCCGTGGTGGTGCTGCTGGCGATGATGGCGGCCGAGGGCACCTCCGTACTGCGCAACGTCTATGTCATCAACCGGGGTTATGAGGAGCTGGCGGAGCGGCTCAACTCGGTGGGGGCGCAGATCGAGATCTTCCGGGACATCTGACGGGCGGGGTGTCGTGCCCCTTGGGGACACGGGGCACGACACCCCTGAACACGCTACGACCTGTGGCTATACCCTTTCTCGGCCTTCCATTGATCACCGCTGTTCTTCATCACCTTGTGCAACGCGTGTGCAAGATGATCTTCAATGGGTGACGATGCATCAGGGATACCTGATAGCCCGTCACCTTTCACGGAGAGTGCTCGCCGGAGGGGCCTCGCAATGCCCGCACCGACGCTGCCACTGGCGTTCCTGCAAGTCGGAGTCGACTACGACCGGTTTCGCCCGGACCTCTACACGTACCGGGCGAACATTCGCCCAGCCGCCTCGGAACCCGGGGTGATACGCCTCGGTCCCCGGCTCGTTGATCAGTGCCATGGCCAGGGTGTTCTACACGGTCAGTACGAGTGCGGTGCGGGCACGGCGCGTGGCGCGATCGAGTCGACGCACGGGGCGTACCAGCGGGAGGGGATGGCGGGCGCGTACATCGACGCCAGCAAGGTCATCAAGATTACGAAGGGGCCGGCGAAGCCGCCGTTCGGCATAACGTTCAAAGCCCTCTCCTACGCTCCACGCAGCGGTGGAGACGAACGCAGGACGTAAGCTGACGTGAGCAGTCAGATGAGGGATCTCGGGAATCGCCGAACGTCATCGGAGACTGGCAGGACTATCAGTCCGATGAGTGGGCCGGCCTGCGTGTACGGGTTGCACATCCTCACGAGGGGAGTGCCTCCACAGGGTCGTGGGGCGAGGCGAACGGGCTGACTCTCGTCCCAGGTGACGTTCGAGAACCGCCGTTCCACACAGCTCTCCATCGATTTGTGCGGCCATCCCCGCCACTCAGACGTCCGTGTGGGACGAGACGGCCACGGCGCCTTCGTGGATGAGTACGGCTTCAGCGACATCCGAGGCTTCAACCTCTGTCCACAACGGCGGGCGACAGCCACCGTCTACGCCGCCCCATCCCCCGCACAGTTGCGGCAACTGGACATCCAATTCAGTCCGCAGGGCGACGGTGAGCAAGCGTTCGCATACCTCTGGGTCGGCGGACTCGGCATCCACGAGGGCTCAACGGGACTCTCTCGCGTCAGGAGCTGATTCCGGCATGGCCCGCGAAGTGGAACGTTTCCTGGAGGAGACGGCTCCCGGTTCCTGAAACCACCATGTGCGACCCCGGCGCCTGCAGCTCTGACCCTCAACCGGGCCAGCGCTGTCTTCAGGTTTCGAACCCAAGGCCTGCGCATGACGAGAGCGATCGCGCCTGGTGGTGCGGCACCCTGCTTCCTGATGACGTTTTCCCAGATCGCCGTGTGGGGCAGTCTCCCCTGTGCGGCCGCGTGCTGTCTCGTCCGAAGGCGTCTGTCCACCGGCTGTCCACCGCTGCGCCCCCTCCGGGCGGCGTCCAGTGACGCGCCACCACTGGAGGACCATCGCGACGCGCATCACGATGTGTCCGAGGACACGGGCCTGCGAGCTTCGCCCTCCCCCAGGGCGTGTCCGGCAGTCGTAGAAGTCGGCCCTGAACCGGAGCAGCACGGTCAGGGGGCAGAGGCCCGTTTCGGTCCGTCCGGAAGAGCCCTCCCTCGTGTCCTCGGGGGAGGCTCCGACGAGCGGGGACCCGACCGCCCAGGCCTGGCGGTGCGATACGACCGTACGGATACGGTCGGGCGGATCCGCGTGTCTCGGCCCACCGGGCCGGAAGGGGCACGTACGGACGCCGCGCCCCCGTACGGACGTCAGGCCGTACGGAAGTGACGCTCCGTCCGGTCAGCGCCCGCCCGGCTGAAGTCCCCCCGGCTGAAGCCCGGCGTCGCGGGCGAGGAGGGCGGCCTGGACGCGGTTGTCGCAGTCGAGCTTGGTGAGGATGCGGCTGACGTACGTCTTCACCGTGGCCTCGCTCATATGCAGCCGCCGCCCCGCGTCCGCGTTGGAGAGCCCCTCCCCGAGCAGCGCCAGCACCTCGTGCTCCCGGGTGGTGAGCCCGTCGAGCCGGCGCCGCGCGGCCTCCCCGCGCGTGGTGGCCCCAGTGGCGGAGAGCACGTCCGCCACATGCCGGGTTGCCGCGGGTGAGAGATACGCGTTGCCCGCCGCCGCGGCCCGCACCGCCTGGATCAGCTCGTCGGGCGCGGAGTCCTTCAGCAGGAACCCCGCACCGCCGTGGCCGAGCGTCCGCAGTACGTTGTCACGCTCGCCGAAGGTGGTGAGGATCAGGACCCGTACCTTCGGCGCGGCGCGGCCGAGCTCGACCAGCGCCGTCAGCCCGTCCATCACCGGCATCTGGATGTCCAGCAGCGCCACGTTGACCCCGCCGCCCCGGGCCTTCTCCACCGCCTCGCGGCCGTCCCCGGCCTCGGCGACCACGTCGATGTCGTCGGCCGAGGTGAGGATCATTCTGATGCCGGCCCTGATGAGCGGCTCGTCATCGGCGACGAGGACCCGGATCACACAACCTCCTGCGCGGTGTCGATCATGACGTTGTCAAGGAGAACGGACGGAGTGGCACCGCCATCATGCCCTGTACCGGCAGACCCACCGCGCGGAGCCCGGCATCACTTCGCCTTGTACGTCTCCTTGGAGACCAACTTCCCGTCCCGGAAGCAGAACCGGAAGACGGTGAGTTCGTCGACCCCTTGGTCGTCCTTGGAGGTGAAGTGCCGGCACGTCGCCCCCTCGGGCAGTTCGGGCCCCTGGTCCGCCAGGTCCGAGGTGAGCCACGAGTCCTCCTTGGGGAGCCTGGCCTGGATGTCCGCCTCGGCATCCCCGACCTTCGCCTCCTCGAAGACGCTCGGCGAGATGTCCGCCTTCTTCACCTCTTCCGTCATGACGCCGATCCCCCAGACACCCAGGCCGATGACGCCTGCGACGAGGACGACGGCGGTGACGGCGCAGCCGATGGCGACGTTCTTCCTGGTACTCATAATGGCGGTGAACTCCCTCTGTGGATCGGCCCCGTTGATGACCGTTCCACCGTCGTCCACCGCCCCCGGACCCAGCTGCCCCCGAACGTCGCGAGCCGGTACGACTGAGGTCGCGCCGTACGGCCCCGCGCCCCGGGCACCGTTCCCCGCCCCGTGTCCCCCGAGGTGCCCCGCCCGGCCCTCCGCCCCGCTTCCCGCCTTGCTCTCCTCCCCGTACGGCAGCATCCCCGCGATCCGGAAGCCGCCGTCCTCGGTGGGCCCGGTGTGCACCATGCCGCCGACCCGGCCGACCCGCTCGTGCAGCCCTTTCAGCCCTTGGCCGCCGCTGATCTCCGGCGGCACCTCGGGCGCTCCGCCCGGCACGGGCCCGTTGGTGACCTCCACGACCAGGCTGTCCGGTTCGTACCGCAGGGCAAGGCGTATCGGGGCACCCGGCGCGTGCTTGTGGGCGTTGGTCAACCCCTCCTGGACGATGCGGTACGCCTCGTGGTCAGCGGCGGGCGCCAACGGCCTCCGGACACCGCTCCGGTCCAGCGACACCGCCGTGCCCGCGCCCCTGGACGACTCGACCAGGCCGTCGATGGCGGCGGTGGTACGGGGCGCGTACGGCACCGAGGCGCCGTCGCCCACCGGCTGCCGCTGGCGCCCCTGGTGTTCCCGGTGCTCCCCGTACTCCCGGTAGGAAATCTCCCCCTGGTTCCCCTGGTGAGACTGATGCCCCTGGTACTGCTGCTCGCTCTGTTGCTCCCAATACTCCGCCGCGTCGTGGAGCACCCCCACCGCCGCCCGCAACTCCGCCATCGCGGTGACGGAGGCGCCCCGGAGGATCCGTACGGCCTCCCGCTGGCTCCCGGTCAGCTCCGGGTCGACCTGGAGGGCGCCCGCGTGCACGGAGATCAGGGCGAGCTGATGGCCGAGGCTGTCGTGCATGTCATGGGCGATGCGGTTGCGCTCCAGCAACCGCGCCTCACGGGCCACCATCGCCTGCTCGCGCCTGAGTTGCTGATTGTTCTGCCACAACGCGCTGAGCAGTCGCCGCCGTTGGTCCCGGTAGCGGCCGACGAGGGCCGGCACCACGGCCAGGGTCAGGAATGTCACGACGTTCCACCCGAGGGTGACGGGCAGCACGGGCGCGGCCCCCGAGGTGATGTCGTGGTACAGGCCCGGGACGGTGTGGAGCACACACGCGGCCCCGAAGGCGGCGGCCACCCGCCAGGGTTCCGTGATCCGCCGCCCCGCCGACCAGGCGGCGCAGACCAGCAGCACGGTGGCCATGACGCTCCACCCCCCGGCCATCGGGGCGGAGAGGATGAGGACGGTCGCGGGCAGCGCGTGGCGCGCGGGCGCCAGCAGGGCCATCGCCCCGGCGAGGAGGACGGTCCGCGCGTCGAGCGTGTCCACCCACGCGCCGATGCCCGTGGCGAGCCCGGCGAGAGTGACGGCGAGCACCGCCTCCCCGACGATACGGGCGGGGCTCCAGAGCACACCGCCGCTCAACCGCCGCCGGAGGCCCCGAACGGCGAGCCCGGCGGAACGTACCCGTCGATCTCCCACATCCGTACCTGCCCTCACACTCACATCCACTTCCCTGTCCGCATACACCGGACCGACGGTAGGACCCCCGGAAGAACGCGTGCATCGGCCGAGCGTCGTGCCACCGTACGACGAAAGTTGACACCTTTCGTCGCCCAGGATCGCGACTTCCGGAGACTGCGCCGGGCCGGTCGTGCGGCCGACGATGGACGGACCGAATCGGGGCCACGCGGACAACGGGAGATGCCACATGGACAGCACGGGCACGGAGTCGAGTACAGGAACGGGCGCGGAGAAGGACAGGGCGGCCGTCAGCCTCACCAAGGCCACCCCCGCCCCAGTCCCGGCTCCCACCACTGCGGAAGCACCGGACATCCAGTCCCACGACACCTTCGTCATCAAGAAGACACTGAGCCTCACGGCCGGCGAGTACGTGGTGAGCGTGGCCCGGCCGGACGGCTCCGAGGGCCAGCCCGTCGCCTACGCACGCGAGAAGCAGCTGTCGCTCAGGGGACAGGTGACCGTCTATACGGACGCGTCCAGGAAGTCCGTTCTCGCCGCCTTCAAGGGCCGCAACCACGAAGTGGGCTACATGTACGACGTGCGGGACGCTTCGGGCCAGTCCTTGGGGTCGTTCTACGAGGACGCGGGCGCGTCCCTCCTCCGCAGGACATGGCAGGTGCGCCAGCCGGGGACGATGAAACTGACCGGCCGCGAGCACAGCCGGGTGGTGGCCTTCGTCCGGTTCATCTGGGAGTTCGTGCCGTATCTCGAATACGTACCGTTCATCTGGCCGTACCGCTTCGATTACACCGAGAGCGGCAAGCCGCTGATGACCGTCACCAAGAAGCTGGGGCTGCACACCCGGTACGTACTTGAGATCCTCGCGCCCGACATCGACCGCCGCCTCGCCATAGCCCACACGCTGGCTCTGGACGCCCTGGAAGTGGACTGACACGTACATCACTCCCGCTACGGCGATACAAGTCAGGTACGCCACGGACAGCCGTTGCGCGTCGTGTTGCCGGCACGCCACAGGCTCGGCGGTCTTGTCGTAGCGGGTCGCGATGCCGCGCCACTGCTTGAGCCGGTTGAAGCACCGTTCCACTACGTCGCGCCGCTTGTAGAGCTGCTTGTCGAAGCTTGGCGGGCGTCCGCCCCGGCTGCCGCGCCGGAGCCGGTTGCGGACCTGGTCGGCCCGCTCGGGGATGGTATGGCCGATGCAGCGACGCCTGAGCCAGGTTCGTATCGCGCGGGAGCTGTAGCCCTTGTCGCCCAGCACGTGAGCCGGCCGCACCCGGGGCCGCCCCGGCCCGGGGCGGGGCACCCGGATCGCTTCCATCACGGCGGTGAACTGCGTGCAGTCGTTGGTGTTCCCGCCCGTGAGAGCGAAGGCGAGCGGACGCCCGAAAGCGTCACAGGCCAGGTGAATCCTGCTGGTCAGGCCACGCCGCGAGCCTCCGAGGCATGGGGTGCGGCGTCCCCCGCCGCGTCCACCCGGGCCTGCGCGGCCCGGAGCATCCGCTCGAAGGCGCCGTCCAGGGCCCACCGGCGAAACCGGGTGTGCAGCGTCCACCACGGCCCATACCGCTCAGGCACGTCCGGCCAGGCCGTGCCGGTGCGGAACTTGCACACGATCCCGTTGAGCACCCTTCGATCGTCCCACCGCTTCCACCCCCGCAAGGACGCAGGCAGCAGCGGCCGGACGAACTCCTCTTCCTCATCGGACAGTTCATGGCGACGTATCACCCGCCCCTGAACCACCACTCAAGCTCAATCGAAGACACGACTAGGGCGTGTCCGGCGGATCAGGGCCGGACAGGCCGCGGCGTCTGGTGCGGTGCATCGCAAGGCGCTGGAACGTCCTCATCGCGGAGCGATTCGGGCGTTTCGGCAACGCCGCGAGGTGCCCTGCCAGGCGTCGTGGACCCGGTCAAGATCCGCCGGACACGACCTAGCGCCAAGGTCTCGGCGACTGCGCTCCGCCCGACGCCGAGTAGAACCGAAAGGGCACCGTTAGCCGAGGGAGTCCCCTGGGACTTCCAGCCCCACCAACCAGCATGGGCGTGAAACAACTGAAAGACTATTTGCGCAGGTCACTTCTCATCGTGGCAGGTCACCGCTGGCTGGTCTCTTCCGGGACACCTGACGTCCTTGAGGGAGCCTTGAGGGAGAGGGGCTCTCGTCACCGTCCCTGCCTGCCCGCCGGGGCGAGTTCGGCGAGCGCCCCGACAGCACGGTCGATCTCGGCCTCGGTGTTGTAGTAGTGGGGGGAGAGCCGCACCAGCGGGTGGACGTCCCGGTTCTCGGTGTCGAACTGGGTCTGCACCGGGTTCGTGACGCTGACGTTGATGCCCTGCGCGGCCAGGGCTGCGGCGGTGTCGGCCGCGGCCATGCCGTCGACCTTGCAGGTGACGATGGCGCACCGCCGCGTGCCGAGGTCGTGGGTGCTGACGCCGGGAACGACGTCGAGGCCCTCGCGCAGACGTGCGCCGAGGGCGAGGGCGCGGCGGCCGATCTCGTCGATGCCGAGGTCCATGGCCTGCTGGACGGCGGCGCCGAGGCCCAGCGTGTTGGCGTAGCTGACCTCCCAGGTCTCGAAACGCCGGGCGCCGTCGTGCCAGGTGAAACCGCGCCCGCCGTCCCAGGTGGCCGACGCCGTCTCCGCCACGTACGGCTCCAAACGGCCGAGCGCCTCGGGGCGGACCCACAGGAAGCCCGTGCCGCGCGGGCCGCGCAGGAACTTGCGGCCCGTGGCGGTGAGCATGTCGCAGCCCAGCTCCGCGACGTCCACGGGGAACTGCCCGACCGACTGGGTGGCGTCGAGGAGGAAGGGAACGCCGGCGGCACGGGTGAGGCGTCCGATCTCGGCGACGGGGTTGACCAGACCGCCGCTGGTCGGCACGTGGGTGACGCCCACCAGCTTGCAGCGGTCGTCGATCAGGTTCGCCAGGGCGGTGGTGTCGAGCTGACCGGACGCGTCGTCGGGGACGACGACGACCTCGGCACCGGTGCGCCGGGCTGTCTGCAGATAGGCCAGAACATTGCTGCCGTACTCGGAGCGGCCGGTGAGGATGCGGTCGCCCGGCTTGAACTCCATGGAGTAGAACGCGGCGTTCCAGGCGTGGGTGGCGTTGTCGAAGAGCGCGATCTCGTCCGCCCGGCCGCCCACCAGCCGGGCGATGTGCTCGTGGACGGCGTCGATCCGTTCGCGTTCCTGATCGGCGGCCTCGTAGCCGCCGATCGCGGCCTCCAGTTCCAGATGGGAGGTCACGGTCCGGAGCGTGCCCCGGGAGAGCAGGCCCGCGCCCGCGTTGTTGAGGTGGAGCCGGTTCGCCGTGCCCGGGGTGTCCCGGCGTAGCGCTTCGATGTCCATGCTCCCCATCCCGATTCCCGTCCGGTGCGGCGCCGTTCCGGCTCACGGCTCCCGGGCACCCTCCCAGTGGATCACGGTGCGGTCACCGCGGTCGAGGGTGCGGTCCGTCCGCCCGCTACGCGAACGGGGCCAGTTCGGCGGCCAGTTCCTCCAGGCTGTCCGCCCGCCAGTCGAAGGTGTCGGTGTCCTTCGGCGGGTCTCCACCGGGGCGGTGCACATAGGCCGTGCGCATGCCCAGGGCTTGGGCGCCCCGGAGATCCCAGGCGTGGGCGGCGATCATCACCGTACGCTCCGGCGGGCAGGCCGCGGTGTCGAGGGCGAGCTGGTAGACCGCCTTCAGCGGCTTGAACGCGCGGGCGTCCTCCGCCGAGAGCGCCTGGTGCCAGCGCAGCCCGGTGTGGGCGTTGAGGCGGAGCAGATCCGCGCGGGCGGCGTTCGTGAGACCGATGACCGGGAACAGGCGCGCGAGAGCGGCGAGGCCGGTGACGGAGTCCTCCCAAGGGGCCAGGCGCCGGGAGGCCGTGGCGAGACGCCGCAGGGCATCGCGGTCCGTGAGCCCGGCATCGCCGGCCACGCGCTCGACGGCCTCGCTGTCCAGGACCGTGGAGTTCGCGTAGGGCCGTTCGCCGTTCGCGATACGACGCTGTTCATGGGCGACGTGCTCCTCCCACTCGGCGAGCAGCCGGTCGGCGGCCGCCGCGTCCGCGGCAGGGAACGCTTCGCGGATCGCGGTCCGCAGCCCGCCCGGCTGATCGACCATCGTGCCGAGGACGTCGAAGACGGCGACCTCGATCCTGCTTGCCGGAGTCATCGGCCCGCCCCTTTCCACGCCCGGGCGTCGCGCTACGCGATCGCCGTCCCCGGCAGGCTGGCCTGCCGGCGGGCACAGAGACGCGATGGGGCCGATCGAGGGCGTGTCCTGGGCGGGCGAGGCCACGGAGCCGGGGAGTCCTGCCGGTCAAGGCCGGGGAGTCCTGCCAGTCAGGGCCGTAGGCGTCCTGCCGATCAGCGCCGTGGCGTCCTGCCGGTCAAGGCGGGTCCGTGAAAGGCCATCGTTGAGGCACCCGCGTTCGATTCCTGCCTTGCGGACGCTATCGCCTGTATACCGCTGGGTGTACCGTTGGCCAGGTGACCATCAGTAGTGAAACCCACGCGACGAGGACAAAGCGTCGGGGTGCCCACCATCTGACGCCGGCCGGTGTGAGAGTCCTCGAAACGGCCTCCCGGCTCTTCTACGATCTCGGGATCCGGGCCGTCGGCGTGGAGGCGATCGCGGAGCAGGCGGGCGTCACCAAGAAGACGCTCTACGACTGCTTCGGCTCCAAGGACGATCTCATCGTCGCCTACCTCCAGGCCCGGGACGGCCTGTGGAGGTCCATGCTGGTGAAGCACGTCAACGGCCACGAGGGGCCGCCGGGTGAGCGGATTCTCGCCACCTTCGGCGCACTGCAGGAGTGGTCGACCGAGCGGAACAAGCGGGGCTGCGCCTTCATCAACGCGTCGGTGGAGCTGGCCGAGGACCACCCGGCCCGCGAGGTCGCGCGGCACCAGAAGGCGTGGTTCCTCGGCTTTCTGGAGGACCTCGCGCGGGAGGGCGGTGCCCAGGCGCCCGGCGATCTGGCCGCCCAGGTGCTCATCCTGCACGAGGGAGCCTGCATCGCGGGTCCGATGGGTTCGGTGGACCAGGCCGTGCGTCGGGCGGAAGAGGTGGCGGCCGTCCTCATCGAGCGGTCGCTCGCCGCCTGACGCCAGACGCCAGGCGCCGGGCGCCGGGCACCGGGCGCCGGACACCGGGCGCCGGGATGAGCGCTTCAGGCGACGAGCGCCGCCTCGGTCTTCGCCCGGTCCTCCCCCTGTACGGCCGCGGTCCCGCCGTCCAGTTGCCGGCAGAGGTCCGCCGCGTAGACGCGTAGGAGATCGTGCATCAGATAGTGGCGCTCGTCCTGCTGCCGGATCAGATGAGCGCTCGCCAGATCGCGCAGCAGCCGTACGGCCTCGGCGTGGCTGACCCCCGCGGTGACCGCGGTGGCCGCGACGTCGATCACCTGGCCGGGCAGCAGCCCCAGCAGCCGGAATATCCGTGCGCTCGGCTCGTCGAGAGCCCGGTAGGACGCGTCGAACGTATGGCGCAGGGCCACGTCCCCTTCGGCGAGGGCCAGCCGGGCTTCCTCCGCCTTGAGTTCCGCGGCCAGCCGGTCGGCGCTGGGGTGCTGGCAGCTCACGATGTTCTCCGCCGCCAGCACCAGGGCCAGGGGGAGCCGCCCACACCGTTCCGCCAGCACCGTCAGTGCGGCGGGATCGGCGTCCGCGCGCGCGTCCCCGATCATGGCACGGAGCAGCATGGCCGCCTCCGGGCGGCACAGTTCCGTCATCGGCAGGGTGGCCGCGTCCACCCTGGACAGCAGACCGGGCAGGCGCGAACGGCTGGTCACCACGACGGCGCTGCCCGGCGAGCCGGGCAGCAGATGGTGCACCTGCTGGGCGTCGGCGGCGTTGTCCAGGACCAGCAGCACCTCGCGCCCGTGCAGATAGGAGCGGAAGGCGGCGGCCCGCTGATGCAGGTCGCCCGGCAGGCGCTCGCCGGGCACCCCCACCGCGTGGAGCAGATGCCCCAGGACGTCGAACGGGTCGGCTGCCTCTCCCGGCTCGGGGCCTTCGAGGTCGACGAACAGCTGCCCGTCGGCGAAGCGGCCGTCACAGACCGCCTGGTGTGCCCACTGGACGGCCAGGGCGGTCTTGCCGACGCCCGGAGGACCGTTGATCACCGCGACGGGCACGGCGAGGGACCGGTCGTCCCCGAGCCACTGGCTCAGCTGCTTCAGATGACGCCGCCTCCCTGTGAAGAAGCGCTTGGCCGCAGGGAGTTGGGCCGGATGAACCCATCCGGCACTCGGCCGGGAGGCGGCTTCGAGCGCCGTCGCGATGGCGGTGAACCTGCTCCCGGAGTCCAGCACCCGGTCGCAGGCCGCCCCGAGAACCACCGACGGCGTGCGCTTGCCGTTCTCCACCTTGCTGAGATGCCCTCGGTTGAAGTGCACCAGGCCGGCCAACTGCGTGAGCGAGAGCCCGCGCCGCTCGCGGTGGGCCCGGAGCAGGTGGCCGAACGTCCCTGGCGAGTCGGCACCGCACGGACAGTCCGGGCCGCCCGGTTCCGGTCGGCTTCCGGCACTGTCCTGCACTGAATTCCGTAACACTGCGAACTCCCTGAAGTCGTAGGACCGCGCCGTGGCTCCTGAGCGGCGCAGGCCGGCCGAGTGGTACTGCCGCTCAGGGCAGCGCCAGCAGATCGTCGAGCGTCGGGAACCGGGCGGCGATGTCGCCCGGGGGGAATCGGACACCGGACCGGTCGCCCCCACGGAGGAAGCGGACAGACGTGTAGCGGGGGGTCGCTCCGGCATCGAACCAGTGCCCCGTACGGCTGGGCACCGAAAGCAGGTCACCGGCCGTGCAGACCAGTGCGTAGACCTGGCCCGCGGCATGGAGGTAGTGGCAGCCGACACCCGCCACCAGGAAGCGCACCATGTCCTCCTCGTGCAGATGCCGCCGACGGAACTTCTCGCGGTTCGCCCGTGACCTCTGCGGCCCGGGACCGGCCGGCGCGGGGGTGAGGCGTCTGATGTCGACGGCCTGGTAGCCGTTCTCGGCGCTCACGTGGTCGATATGGCTCCGGTAGGCGTTCAGAATCGTCGCGTCGTCCGCGTCGACGGGAATCCGCCGGGCGGCGCGCCACCGGGAGAAACGCACCCCGACCCTCAGCAGTTGGGTACGTATGACCTCCGGGTCCTCCGACCGCAGCTGCACCGCGCCGGGGTCGCCGGCCGCCATGACCTGTAACAACGTCACCAGGTCTTCCCCTCGGCCTCCTCGGGGCCGGCAGCGGGCGCCGGCCGCAGGGCGCGGCCGAGTTCCCTGATCCGCTCCAGTCCGGACAGCGCTTCGTCCGGACTCCGGCCCCACGTGAAGACGGCCGAACCGTCGAACAGCACGGCGGTTACGGGGCCGGAGAGGTCGATGAGCTTCTCCAGGCCGGCCACGTCGTCCCGCCCGGACGTGCTCCGCGGGCCGGGGGCGACCGTCAGCACCGTCGCGCCGGCGGAAGGGGCCGCGCCGACCGCCTCCGTGAGAGCCACGGTGGCGGGTTCGCGCGTGTGGATCACGGCACCGCCGCCCGGAAGCTGACGGTGGATCGCGAGATGTGCCGGGGTCTCGGGGGGCGGCCAGGCGAGCTCCCCGAGCAGCGGCAGCCCCTCCTCCGGGTCGATCAGCACGGCGTTCCGGCCGGTCCGGGGTGGTTCCCCGTCCTCCTCGCCGGCCGAGATGACGACGGCCTCACCCGATCGGATCGAGACGCAGCCGGAAGCCTGTCCCGGCGGATCGGACCGGTCCAGCGACCGACAGGCGAGCAGCACCAGTTCACGGTGCCGTTCGACTTCCTCGTGGACCCGTACGGGCTTCACGGACTCCCCCTCGCTGTCATGGCGGTGATGTCCAGGGACCGTTCAGGCGCCTGGCCGGACACCGGGACTGGCACGCATGCCTCCCCCCGGAGCGAGGAGCGGCGACTATACCAACCGGTATAGATACAAGCTAGGGAGTCACTTCTCGCCGTGTCAACGGCGCCCCGGCGGATGGCCGGAAAGAGCCTCCGGCGGCCGATCCGGCCGATTCCCCTGCCCCTGGTGTCCGGGGAAGTGCAGGTGCGGGCGTCGGGAACGGACAGCGCTCCGCGGATAGGGCATCCAGCTGTTTGCGGGCGGTTCGGTGGTGCTGCTGTTGCCAGTCGGGTGGCAACAGAGTTGCCCTGTACACGGATTCCGGGGCGGTGCGACAGTGAGTACGCCTTCAGGGGAGGAGCAATGTCTCGTAGGGGCGCTATCCGGTGCACCACGCATTTCTCTGGGCGCCGACCGCAATTCTTCGTACCGGCAGAGCTTTTGCCATGTCGCAGGAGGCTGAGATGAGTTCACGTATCGACACCACGGAACTGGTTGTGTCCCCGAGCGAGTTCTTCCAGATCGGAAAGACCGAACGGATCCGCCCATCCGTGGAGATCACGCTGTCGGATCACTCCTACCTTCCGAAGGCGGACGATCCGCGAGCGGACTGGGTCGCCAGCGTCGCCGTACCCGCGTTCAAGACCCTGGCGCAGATGGGCTTCCTCGCCCCGAAGTTCTGCACCATCGGCACCGGGGCCGGCCTGGACGTCCTGGCCGCCGTGGAGATCCTCCGCTCGCGGTCGGTGGGCTTCACGGATCTGCACGAGGACGTTCTCGAGCACGCGCGGCAGAACATCCGCGGCAACCTCCTCGCCCAGGACATCGAACTGATCGGAGGCGCCGGGGACATCCTCGCGCCGCTCGCCGGCAAGGTCGCGCAGGTGGACGTCGTCTACGAGAACCTCCCCAACATCCCCATGGCGGGCGTCGGCGACCTCGACGACGGCCAGACGAGTTCGACGTTCATCGAGGAGCGGCGTGAGGAGGTCCCCGGCTTCGCCGAGAAGAATCTGGTCACCCTGCACTACCTCGCCCTGCAGCAGGCACACCCGATCCTCCGGGTCGGTGGCCGGGTGCTCTCGTCGATCGGGGCGCGGGTGCCGCTGTCGGAGATCCTGGCGCTGTCCAGTGCCGCCGGATACAACGGCGGCATCCTGACCTACACCTGGAAGATCCAGTCCGAACCCCTGGACGTCGTCGGGGGCTACGCCCGGTGGGAGCGGGAAGGGCTCGGGCCGTTCCACTTCTACCCGGTCGACGTCCTGCGCGAGGTTTTCGCCGGTCTCACGGTCGCGGCCGCCGGTGCGCAGGCCCTCCAGCTGGAGAAGGAACTCGCGCCGCACGAGATATCGGCGGTGGACGCCCTCACCCGGGTGGAAAGGGGCGAGAAGGTCGGTCACACCGTGGCCATCCTCGACTCCGTGAAAATCCCTGATTCCGCTCTCTGATCACCGAGCGCGGCGACCGGCCGTCCACCGGCCCGCTATGCCGTGACCTTCCCGTCACCTTCCCGACGCCGCTGATGTGAGGAATCGGAATGAATGTTCAGTCGGTCATCGGCAGAACACCTCTGGTGGAACTGACCACGTTCGATGTTCCCGTCGGCGTTCGCCTTTTCGCCAAGCTCGAATTCCTGAATCCGAGCGGCAGCATCAAGGACCGCATGGTCAGTCACATACTGGCCGACGCCGAGCGCCGCGGCCTGCTCCGGCCGGGCGGGACGATCGTCGAGAACACCTCGGGGAACACGGGCGCGGCGATCGCGATGATGGCGGCCACCCACGGGTACCGCGCCATTCTCACGATGCCGGACAAGGTCAGCGACGAAAAGCGGGACGCCCTGCGTGCCATGGGCGCCGAGGTCGTCGTCTGCCCGACCTCGGCCGCTCCCGGCTCGGCGAAGCACTACGTCACCTGCGCCCGGCGCATCCACGCCGAGACACCGGGCTCGTTCATGCTGAACCAGTACGACAACCCCCTCAACGCCGAAGCCCACTTCCGTTCCACGGGTCCGGAGATCCGGGAGGCGCTCGGCGACTCCGTGACGGCGTTCGTCGCCTCGGGCAGCACCGGCGGGACGATCTCCGGGATCTCCCGCTTCCTGAAGGAACAGAACCCGGACGTCACCTCGGTGCTGCTGGACCCGGTCGGCTCCATCTACCACCGCTACTTCCACGACGGGGTGGTCGACCCCACCGAGATCGCCCCGTACTTCGTCGAGGGCGTCGGCGAGGACCACCTGGCCGAGTGCATGGACTTCTCACTCATCGACGACGTCATGCGGTTCTCCGACGCCGACGCCTTCGCCACGTGCCACCACCTGGCGCGGCGCGAGGGCCTCGTCTGCGGTGGGACGGCCGGCGCCAACGTCTGGGGCGCCGTGCGCGTGGCCCGCTCGCTGGAGGGACCGGCCGTCGTCGTCACCGTGCTCCCGGACAGCGGGAGCAAGTACATGTCGAAGATCTACAACCCGAACTGGCTGAAGGAAAACGGATTCAGCTCCGGGGACACCTCCGAACGGAAAAGCGCTCTGTAATGGGAAGCACGCCGAAGAATGTCATCGCCGCACTGACGGCTGCCCTCCTGTGGGCCTTCGCCTTCGTGGCCCCGGCCGCGGTGCAACCCGCGAGTGAACTGCTCCTGGTGACCGGACGTTACTCCCTGTTCGGCCTCTGCGGACTCTACGTCCTGTGGCGGGGCCGGAAGCAGCTGAAGCTGATGCCCGTGCGGAGAGTCGTCTTCGGCCTGTGGATCGGTTTCGTCGGCTACTTCATCTTCTACGTCTGCGTCTCGTATTCGGCGACCATGGACAGCGGATTCATCACGGCCGTCGTCGTCGGATCGTCGCCGATCACCATCGCGGTGGCCGGGAACTTCGCGGAGAAGCGCATGCCCTGGCGTGAGCTGATCGCTCCCGTGGTCCTGATCATCATGGGGCTGGGGCTCCTCAGTGTCTCCGACCTCATCTCGGGGAAGGACCTCGAAGGCGCCAACGACTCGATCTTCGCGATCCTGCTCGCCATCGGCGCCATGCTGACCTGGTCCTACTTCGTGGTCCGCAACGCCCAGTCGCAGCGCACCTGGGAGACCAAGCCCGACCCCACCCTCTGGGCCGGACTCGTGGCCATGGGGGCCGGCGGCGCCTCGATGGTGCTGCTGCCCTTCGCCATCGCCTCGACTCCCCCCGAGACGTTCGAACCGTATCCGCTGTTCAAGATCATCGCGTGGTGTGTGTTCCTCGGGGTCATCGCCTCGTGGTGGGGGACCCTGATCTGGGTGAAGGCCGCACAGGGGATTCCCGTCCCCCTTGTCGGCCCGCTGCTCGCCACGGAGACCATCTTCGGAGCCATCCTCAGCCTTCCCGTGGAGAACCGCCTGCCCACCTGGTCGGAAGTGACCGGAGCGCTGTTCGTCCTCGCGGGCATCGCCGTCTACATGCTCTTCGACGTGAAGAACTCCCGACTGCGTGTCCGGGGCAGCCGGGACGCGGAAGGCGACGGCAACAAGAAAGCGGACACGTCAGAAGTACCTGCCCCTACCTGACAGAGAGGTCACTCCATGAGCAGCTCCTTCACGAACATCAAGCAGTCGCACGTCTTCTTCGAGGACGCCCCCGGCCTGAAGAACTACTACGAGAACTGGGCGACGGGCTACGACGCGGACCTCGCCGACCAGAAGTGGATCGCGCCGAGGGTCGCCGCGAACTTCGTGCACCTGCTCGCCTCCGCCTACGGAACACCGCAGACCGAGATATTCGACGCCGGCTGCGGCACCGGCCTCGTCGGCAGCGTCCTCCGGACGCTGGGCACGTACGAGATCGACGGCGTCGACCTCTCCGAGAACATGGCCGCCGAGGCACGGAAGACCGACGCCTACCGCAAGGTCTACGGCGGTGTGGACCTCTCGGTGCCGGAGCGGGACGAGCGGCTGTCCCAGTACGGCATCGTCGTCAGCAGCGGGGTCTTCACCCTCGGCCACGTCCGGCCGCCGGCGCTGCTCACCCTGATCGAGTACGCCAGGCCCGGCGGGCTGATCCTGGTCTCCACCCGGGGCTCCTACGCCACGGAGACCGGCTTCGAGGAGTTCGCGCTGTCGCCGGAGGTCGCCGCGCGCGCCACGCTCCTGTTCAAGATGCCGGACGCCGGCTACATCGCCGAAGAGGGCGCCGACTACTGGGTGTTCCGCAAGACCACGTCGTAGTCGTAGAGACAGGCTCCACCGTCCCCATCCGCCACGTCTCTGGAGCGCCCATGTCCCGCACCCTCTTCACCTCGGAGTCCGTGACCGAGGGGCACCCTGACAAGATCGCCGACCAGATAAGCGACACCGTTCTCGACGCACTGCTCAGCCGCGATCCCGCCGCACGCGTCGCGGTCGAGACACTGATCACCACCGGCCAGGTCCATGTCGCGGGCGAGGTGTCGACCACCGCCTACGTCGACATCGCGCACCTGGTGCGGCAGAAGATCATCGACATCGGGTACGACTCGTCCGTCAAGGGCTTCGACGGGGCGTCCTGCGGTGTGTCGGTGTCGATCGGCGCGCAGTCGCCGGACATCGCGCGGGGCGTCGACTCGGCGTACGAGAGGAGGGTGGAGGGCGAGCGGGACGAGCTCGGCGAACAGGGCGCGGGCGACCAGGGCCTGATGTTCGGATACGCGACCGTCGAGACGCCCACGCTCATGCCGCTTCCGATCGAGCTGGCCCACCGCCTCTCCCGGCGGCTGGCGGAGGTCCGCAAGGACGGCACCGTCCCCTATCTGCGACCGGACGGGAAGACCCAGGTCACCGTGGAGTACGTCGGGAGCCGCCCGGTCCGGCTCGACACCGTGGTGGTCTCCTCGCAGCACGCGGGCGACGTCGACCTGGACGGCACGCTCGCCCCCGACATCCGCGAGCACGTCGTCGAGCACGTGCTCACCGGGCTGGCGGAGGACGGCATCAAGGTGGAGACGGACGAGTACCGCCTCCTGACCAACCCGACCGGCCGATTCGAGATAGGCGGACCGATGGGGGACGCGGGCCTCACCGGGCGCAAGATCATCATCGATACGTACGGGGGCATGGCCCGTCACGGTGGTGGCGCGTTCTCCGGTAAGGACCCTTCCAAGGTGGACCGTTCAGCGGCCTACGCGACGCGCTGGGTCGCCAAGAACATCGTCGCGGCGGGTCTCGCGGCACGCTGCGAGATCCAGGTCGCCTATGCCATCGGGAAAGCCGAGCCGGTGGGGCTGCTGGTCGAGACCTTCGGTACGAACACGGTCGCCGTGTCCCGGATCGAGTCGGCCGTCCGGCAGGTCTTCGACCTCCGTCCGGCCGCGATCATCCGGGATCTCGACCTGCTGCGGCCCATCTACGCCCGGACCGCCGCCTACGGCCACTTCGGCCGTGAGCTGGAGGAGTTCACCTGGGAACGCACCGACCGTGCCGACGCCCTGCGGGCGGCGGTCGCGGCCGGCTGAGGGCGCCGGGCCCGGGTCCTCCCGGTCCTCCGGCCGGCGGTGCGCGGCTCCCCCGGGCCGCGCACCGCCGCATTCCCTCTCCCTCCCGCGCCGCGTCCACCACCGGCCACAGCTTCGAGGAGCGCCGTCCATGCGTATCGCCGTCACCGGGTCCATCGCGACCGACCATCTGCTGACCTTTCCCGGCCGCTTCGCCGAACAGCTGATCAAGGAACAGCTGGAGCGGGTGTCCCTGTCGTTCCTCGCCGACGCCCTTGAGGTGCGCAGGGGAGGCGTCGGCGCCAACATCTGTTTCGGACTAGGCCTGTTGGGGCTGGAGCCGACTCTCGTCGGCGCCGCGGGAGCGGACTTCGCGGAGTACGGCGCCTGGCTGCGGTCGCACGGCGTGGACACCTCCGCCGTCCGGGTCAGCGAATCCCTGCACACCGCACGGTTCGTCTGCACCACCGACGAGGACCAGAACCAGATCGCCACCTTCTACGCCGGGGCCATGGCCGAAGCCCGCCGGATCGACCTGGCGTCTCTCGCGGACCGGCCCGAACTGGTGCTCGTCGGCGCCGACGACCCCGAGGCCATGCTCCGGCACACCGCCACAGCCCACCGCCTCGGCATCCCGGTGGCGGCCGATCCCTCGCAGCAGCTGGCCCGCCTCGACCGCGACCAGGCCCGTCAACTGGTCGACGGGGCGCGGTGGCTGTTCACCAACGAGTACGAGGAGGCGCTGCTCGTCGAACGCACCGGATGGTCCAAGGCCGACCTCCTCGACCGCGTCGGCACCTGGATCACGACCCTGGGCGCGGACGGGGTCGCCCTGGCCCGTGGCGGCTCACCCGGACTGCGGGTCCCGGCCGTGCCCGCGGAGCGGATCGCCGATCCCACGGGTGCGGGAGACGCCTTCCGCTCCGGCTTCCTCGCCGGTACGGCATGGGGGTGGCCGCAGGAACAGGCGGCGCGACTGGGCTGCGCGCTGGCCACCACGGTGCTCGAAGCGATCGGCACGCAGGAGTACAAGCTGGCCCCGGCCGATCTGACAGCACGTATGGAACGCGCCTACGGCCCCGACGCGGCGCGCACCGCGGAACCGCGACTCGCCGAACTCCGCTGACGCGGACGGCCGCCGTCAGCAGGTTGTTGCTATACAGGTATGTATAGTTTTCATCAGGAGCCTTCCCGTAGCCCGGACCCGAGCCACGATGCAGGGAGATACCTGATGCGGACGCTGCTGCACAAAGCCTGGAACCTGTTGCGGGACATCGCGTACGGCGTCAACGCGGGGCACGCCATCAGACTGGGGCTGAAGGCTCCCGCCGGCCGACGCTGCGAGACTTCGTCCTGACGGTCGCGCGCCACTGAGGGGTCCCGCCGACCACACCGGCCCGGAGGCGGCCGGGCCGCGGAAGACCGCGGCCGCTCGCATACCACTCGCGGCCGTCGGCGGTCCGCACCATCGACCGTGCGGCATCCTGGCCCCATGTTCACCGTCATCGGCGGACTCCCCGGCACCGGCAAGACCACCCTGGCGCGGCTCCTGGCCGCACGTATCGGCGCCGCCCACCTGCGCGTCGACACGATCGAGCAGGCGATCGTCCGCTCGGGCCTGGCCGGGCATCCCGTCGGGCCGGCCGGCTACACCGTGGGGTACGCCCTGGCCGGGGACCACCTCCGGCAGGGGCTGTCCGTGATCGCGGAGTCCGTGAACCCGTCGGCCGTCGCCCGTGACGCCTGGCGGGACGTGGGCCTCGCGGCGGGCGTCCCGGCTGTCGAGGTCGAGGTGGTCTGCTCGGATGCGGCCGAGCACCGGCGCCGCATCGCCACCCGCTCCTCCGACATCCCCGGCCTGCCGCAGCCCGACTGGCAGCAGATCCTCGACCGGCCACTACCAGCCCTGGGACCGGGAGCACGTCGTCGTCGACACGGCGGGGCAGGAGCCGCAGGAGTCCCTCGCATCGCCCGTCCGCCGACTGCACGCGTAGTACCGGCGGCAGAGGCCGTACCGACCGCACCACGGCATGGCCCGCCCGGACGCGCCCACCCTGCGCGCACATCCCACCGGCCTTACTCTCTGTCCTGGAGCCGACACAGAAGGTGCCGGGCCCGCCTGCCCCACCCCGTGCAGGACCCGTACAGGAGGAGCCCATGCCGGAGCTGTTCATCGGCGGCCGGTGGACCGCCGCCGCCGACGGGGGCACGCGCGAGATCCGCTGCCCGGCCGACGGCACCCTGGTGGCCACCGTCGACGAGGGCGGTCGCTCGGATGCCGAGGCGGCCGTCGCCGCCGCCCGGGCCGCCTTCGACGACGGGCCCTGGCCCGGTACGCCGGCCGCCGAGCGCGGGCGGCTGCTGCTGCGGGTCGCCGAGCTGTTGGAGCGCGACAAGGGCATCTTCGCGCGGGCGGAGTCGCTGGACACCGGGAAGCGGCTGGTCGAGAGCGCGTACGACATGGACGACATCGCCAACTGCTTCCGCTACTTCGGCAATCTCGTCGCCGCCGGGGACGGGGGCCGGGTCGTCGACACCGGGATCGCGGACGTCGACAGCCGGATCACGCACGAGCCGGTCGGGGTCTGTGCCCTCATCACCCCGTGGAACTATCCGCTGCTCCAGACCGCGTGGAAGGTCGCCCCGGCGCTCGGGGCGGGCAACACCTTCGTCCTGAAACCCAGTGAGCTGACCCCGCACACCGCCGTCCTGCTCATGGGGCTGCTCGTCGAGGCCGAGCTGCCGGAGGGGGTCGCCAACCTGGTGCTCGGGGCGGGCGCGGCCGTGGGTGCGCCGCTCACCGAGGATCCGCGGGTGGACATGGTGTCGTTCACCGGAGGGCTCACCACCGGGCGGGCCATCATGGCGGCGGCCGCGCCGACCGTGAAGAAGGTCGCCCTGGAGCTGGGCGGCAAGAACCCGAACATCGTCTTCGCCGACGCCGACTTCGAGACCGCCGTCGACTACGGGCTGATGGCGGTCTTCCTGCACTCGGGGCAGGTCTGCTCGGCCGGGGCGCGGCTCCTGGTCCAGGACGAGCTGCACGACCGGTTCGTGGACGAGCTGGTGGCGCGGGCCCGCCGGATCAGGCTCGGCGGCCCCTTCGACGAGGACGCCCGGAGCGGTCCGCTGATCTCGGCCGCACACCGGGACAAGGTCGAGGCGTACGTGGCCGAGGGCATCGCCGAGGGCGCCGTACTGCGCTGCGGGGGTGCGCGGCCCGACGATCCCGCGCTGGCCGACGGCTTCTACTACCCGCCGACCGTGCTGGACGAGTGCACGTCCTCCATGTCGGTGGTGCGGGACGAGTCGTTCGGGCCGGTGCTCACGGTGGAACGGTTCCGGAACGAGGACGAGGCCGTGCGGCTGGCCAACGACACCGTGTACGGGCTGGCGGGAGCGGTCTGGACGCAGGACGGCGGGCGCGCCCACCGGGTGGCCTCGCGGCTGCGCGCCGGCACCGTGTGGATCAACGACTTCCACCCCTACGTACCGCAGGCGGAATGGGGCGGCATGAAGCAGTCCGGCTTCGGCCGTGAGCTGGGACCGGCGGGGCTCGCCGAGTACCAGGAGGCCAAGCACATCTGGCGCAATGCCGCCGCCACTCCGCAGCGGTGGTTCGAGTGAGCGGCCCGGGACCCGGGAACGGGGAGAGGACCCAGACCCAGCACGACGACGACGCGCTCGGCGAGCTGGGCTACAAGCCCGAACTCAAGCGCACCCTCGGCAACTTCCACACCTTCGCCGCCGGGATCAGCTACATCTCGATCCTCACCGGCACCTTCCAGCTCTTCTACTTCGGCGTCAGCTTCGGCGGTCCCGCCTACTGGTGGTCCTGGCCGATGGTCTTCTGCGGGCAGCTGATGGTGGCCCTGTGCTTCTGCGAGCTGGCGGCCCGCTATCCGGTGGCCGGTTCGGTCTACAACTGGGCCAAGAAGATGGGCGGCCCGCACGTGGGCTGGCTCGGCGGCTGGATGATGATGACGGCCACCATGGTCACGCTCTCGGCGGTGGCGCTGGCCTACCAGATCACGCTGCCGCAGATCGACAGCTGGTTCCAGTTCATCGGCGACGGCAGCGGCCGGAACGACCAGGCGGCCAACGCGGTCCTCCTCGGCACGGTGCTCATCCTCTTCTCCACGCTGGTGAACGCGTTCGGCATCAAGCTGATGGCCCGGATCAACTCCGCGGGTGTCTTCATCGAGCTGGTCGCCGCCGTCGCCCTGATCATCTTCCTGGGCGCGCACATCACCCGGGGCCCCAGCACGGCCCTGACGGAGACGTACGGCCTCGGCAGCGGCCAGTCGCTCGGCTACTTCGGCGCGTTCCTCACCGCGTCGCTCGCCTCCGCCTATGTGATGTACGGCTTCGACACCGCCTCCTCCCTCGGCGAGGAGTCGCACAACCCGGGCCGCAACGCGCCCCGCGCCATCCTGCGGGCGCTCATCGCGTCCTTCACCATCGGCGCGTTCATCCTGCTGTTCGCCCTGCTGGCGGTGCCGGACCTGAAGGCCGAGGAGCTGTCCACGGGCGGGCTCCAGTACGTGGTGCTGGCGACGCTCGGCGAGACCATCGGGGAGATCTTCCTCTGGTCGGTGGTCGTCGCGATCACGGTCTGCGTGCTGGCCGTGCAGGCGGCCGGGATCCGGCTGATGTTCGCCATGGCCCGGGACAACAACCTCCCCGCCGGCTCGAAGCTGGCCCGGGTCAGCCCCCGGTTCCAGACACCGGTGGTGCCCGCCGTGCTGATCGGGGTGGTCGGCGTGGTGATCCTGGTGGTCAACATCAACCAGCCGCAGATCTTCTCGGTGATCACCAGCATCGCCATCATCATGATCTACGTGGCCTATCTGCTGGTCACCGTGCCCATGCTGCTGCGCCGGCTGCGCGGCACCTGGGAGCCGCGTGAGGGCGCCTTCTCGCTGGGCAGGTGGGGGCTGCCGGTCAACGTCCTCGCGGTGCTCTGGGGCACGGCGATGTCCCTCAACCTGGCCTGGCCGCGCGCCGAGGTCTACAACGCGACGGGCCCGCAGCACTGGTACCTGCGGTGGGGCGCGTTCCTCTTCATCGGCGTCGTCGCGCTGGGCGGCTTCGCCTACTACTGGTTCGTCCAGCGGCACCGTACGGGCGTGCTCGCCGAACACCGCTTCGAGGCCGAGGACCCCACCGCTCCCCCGCCGAACCGCCGAACCGCCGAACCGCCGAACCTCTGAACCCTGGAGACGCGATGCCCGCTCAGAGCCCTGCGCCCACGTACGACTACGTCGTGGTCGGCGGCGGTACGGCCGGTGCCGTCGTCGCCGCCCGGCTCACCGAGGACCCGGACGTCACCGTCTGCGTACTCGAAGCCGGACCGTCGGACGTCGGTGACGACAGCATCCTGCGGCTGGACCGGTGGATGGCGCTGCTGGAGTCCGGTTACGACTGGGACTATCCGGTGGAGCCGCAGGAGTACGGCAACAGCTTCATGCGGCACGCCCGCGCCAAGGTGCTCGGCGGCTGCTCCTCGCACAACTCGTGCATCGCCTTCTGGGCCCCGGCCGAGGATCTCGACGAGTGGGGCGCGCTGGGCTGCACCGGCTGGAGCGCGGCCGACTGCTTCCCGCTGTACAAACGGCTGGAGACGAACGACGCGCCCGGCGACCACCACGGCCGCTCCGGCCCGGTCACCCTCCGGACGGTCCCGGCCGACGACCCGTGCGGTACGGCGCTGCTGGAGGCGTGCGCGGAGGCCGGGATCCCCACCACCCCGTTCAACACGGGCACCACGGTGGTCCGGGGCGCGCACTGGTTCCAGATCAACGCCCGCGAGGACGGGACCCGTTCCTCGGCCTCGGTCTCGTACCTCCATCCCGTCCTCGGGAAGCGGCCCAACCTGGAGCTGCGGACCGGGCTGCAGGCGAAGCGGCTGCTGTTCGACGGCGAGGACGAGCAGCGGTGCACCGGTGTGGAGTACCTGGAGCCCGACACCGTGCACAGCGGCAGGGTGTACGCCCGGCGC
The DNA here is from genome assembly GCF_000718135.1 of Streptomyces cyaneofuscatus. Classification (GTDB taxonomy): domain Bacteria; phylum Actinomycetota; class Actinomycetes; order Streptomycetales; family Streptomycetaceae; genus Streptomyces; species Streptomyces cyaneofuscatus. The sequence goes on from NZ_JOEM01000022.1 coordinate 88,786, forward strand.
GAAGTGGTCGTGGCCTGCGGGGCGATCGACTCCCCCAAGCTGCTGATGCTCTCCGGGATCGGCCCGGCCGGCCATCTGCGGGAGACCGGGATCGAGGTCCGGGTGGACTCCCCCGGCGTCGGCTCGCACCTCCAGGACCATCCGGAGGGCGTGATCATGTGGGAGGCGAAGCAGCCCATGGTCACCACCTCCACCCAGTGGTGGGAGATCGGGATCTTCGCCGACACGGAACCGGGCCTGGACCGGCCGGACCTGATGTTCCACTACGGCTCGGTGCCGTTCGACCTGAACACCTACCGGCGCGGCTACCCCACCTCCGAGAACGCGTTCTGCCTCACCCCGAACGTCACCCGGGCCCGCTCCCGGGGCACGGTCCGGCTCCGCACCCGGGACTTCCGGGACAAGCCCCGGGTCGATCCTCGCTACTTCACCGACGAGCACGACGTACGGGTGATGACGTACGGGCTCCGCCTCGCCCGGGAGATCGTGGCGAAGCCGCCGATGGCCGCCTGGGCGGGCACCGAGCTGGCCCCGGGAGCGGGCGCGACCACGGACGCCGAGCTGTTCGACTACATCCGGGAGACGCACAACACCGTCTACCACCCGGCGGGGACGGTACGGATGGGTGCGGTGGACGACCCGGACTCCCCGCTCGACCCGCAGCTGCGGGTCAAGGGGGTCACCGGACTGCGGGTGGCCGACGCGTCGGTGATGCCGGTGCTCACCACGGCCAATCCGTGCATCACGACGATGATGATCGGCGAGAAGTGCGCCGATCTGATCAAGGAGAGCTGAGCCGCCCGGTCCCCTACGCGCACACCCACCTATTCGCACACCCGTACGAATAGCGTTACGCTCGTCCCATGTCCGTACACCTCCAGACCTCACTCTTCGACCAGGGGGACGAGGTCGCCGTCCGCCCTCTGGACGGGCTGCGCCGTGAGCATCTCGGCCACGGCGCCTGGATCGACGTCCTGCCGCAGTGGCTCCAGGGGGCCGATGCCCTGTTCGAGACGCTGGCACGCGAGGTGGCCTGGCGGGCGGAGCAGCGGGTGATGTACGAGCGGGTGGTGGCGGTCCCGCGCCTGCTGGCCTTCTTCGGCGGCGGCGATCCCCTGCCGCACCCCGCGCTGGACGCGGCCCGTACGGCGCTGAGCGCGCACTACGCGGCCGAGCTCGGCGAGCCGTTCACCACGGCGGGGCTCTGCTACTACCGGGACGGCCGGGACGGGGTCGCCTGGCACGGTGACACGATCGGCCGAGGCTCCACCGAGGACACCATGGTGGCGATCCTCTCCGTGGGAGCCCCCCGGCACCTGGCGCTGCGGCCTCGCCGCCCGGGCCCCGTCCCCGTACGCCGGTCGCTCGGACACGGCGACCTGATCGTCATGGGCGGCAGCTGCCAGCGCACCTGGGAGCACGCGATCCCCAAGACGGCCCGCGCGGCGGGGCCGCGGATCAGCGTCCAGTTCCGGCCCGACGGGGTGCGCTGACCGCACCGCCTGCCGCACCGGCGGGTGCCGGATCGCGCCCCGATCGGCCGTGGAGCGGGCATACCGCAGTTGTGCCCGCCGAGGCCAGGGCGGATTCTGAGGACCATGGACCAGGCCGGTGTGGCGCGGTGAGCGCGACCAGAGCGGCGGATGCCGCCGACGACTTCCGTGGCCCCCTGGACATCGCCAGGGCGGCCACGGTGGTTCTGGACGGCCGGGACACGGTCGTCGGCTGGAGTCCCGCCGCCACCGAGCTGCTGGGGTTCGGTGCACGCGAGGCCGTCGGGCGGCCGCTGACCGCGTTCCTGTCGCCGCTGCCCGCCGAAGGTCCCCTCCCGGCGGCCACGGACCGCCCCGGGCCCGGACCGAGCCCCGGCCCCGGCCCGCCGTCCGGCGGCAACGAGATCCGGCTCGCGCGTCACCGGGACGGCCATGAGCTGCTGGTGGCGACCACGGTGTGCCCGCTCGCGGGCGGGACGGACGGGACAGGCCGGACGGGCGGAGCCGGCGGGCTCGGCGCGGACTCCCCGGGCCGGGTGCTGGTCGCGGCCGAGCTCGGGGCGCTGCGGCAGTGGGAGTCCCGGCTCGCCCTGCTCCAGGGGCTCGCCACCCAGTCGCCCGTCGGCCTGGCGATCTACGACACCGATCTCCGGCTGACCTGGAGCAACACCGCCTACGAGCGGGAGATCGGCAAGCCGCTCGCCGAGTACCGGGGCATGCGGGCCGACGAGCTGTACTCCGGGGGCACCTTCGTCACCCCCGGGTACCCGAAGACGCTCGACGCCGTGATGCACCACGTGATCGACACCGGCGAACCCATCCTGGACCTGCACTTCGAGGGGATTCCGCCGAGCGACCCGGGTACGGAGCACCTGTGGTCGTGCTCGTACTACCGGCTCCAGGACGCGAACGGGCATGTGTTCGGGGTCTGCGAGGACGCCTTCGACATCTCCGACCGCCAGCGCGCCCAGCAGCGCCTCGCCCTGCTGGTGGAGGTCGGCCGCCGGATCGGCACGGTCCTGGACGTGGTCACCACCGCCGAGGAGATCGCCGAGGTGACCGTGCCGGAGTTCGCCGCCGCCGTACGGGTCGACATCGCGCGGGTGACGGTGATGAGCGGGGAGCTCCCGGCGACCGGGAGTTCGGCGGCCATGGACCTGCTGCGGGTCGGTGAGCACTCCGTGGACCCGGCGGCGGCCGACGCGGCCGAACCGCTGTATCCGGGGGCGCCGGGAAGTCCGGCCGACCGCTATCCCCCGGTCACCTATCCGCCGGGCTCGCCGCAGGACCGCTCTCTGGCCTCGGGCGGTCTGGTGCTCGACGACAACGTCCTGGTCGTACCGTTGCGCGTCAGCGGCAGCGTGCTGGGGCTCGTCACCTTCGTACGGAGTCCGCGCCCCGAGGTGTCCGACCGTCCGCTCTCCCGCGGTCCCGCCAACACCTTCGACAACGGTGAGGTCGCCCTGGCCGACGAGCTGGCGGCGCGGGCGGCGGTCTGCATCGACAACGCCCGCCGCTTCACCCGTGAGCGCTCCGCCTCCCTCGCCCTCCAGCGGCAGCTGCTGCCCCACCATGTGCCGCCGCAGTCGGCGGTCGAGATCGCCTACCGCTATCTGCCGTCGGACGATGTGACGGGGGTCGGCGGTGACTGGTTCGACGTGATCCCGCTCTCCGGGACCCGGGTCGGCCTGGTGGTCGGGGACGTGGTCGGCCACGGCCTCCAGGCAGCCGCCACCATGGGCCGGCTCCGCACGAGCGTGCGCGCCTTCGCCCAGCTGGACATGGCCCCGGACGAGCTGCTGACCCGGCTGGACGACCTGGTGGGGCAGCCGCTGGACGAGCGGCCGGGTACGCGGGACGGCGCGGCCTCCGACGCGTACGACGAGCTGACCACGGGGGCGACCTGTCTGTACGCGGTGTACGACCCGGTCTCGCGGCGCTGCGTCATGGCGCGCGCCGGGCATCTGCCGCCGGCGGTCGTGCACCCCGACGGGCGGGTCACGTTCCCGGACCTGCCGGCCGGGCCGCCGCTGGGGCTGGGGGGCCTGCCCTTCGAGTCCATGGAGATCGAGCTGCCGGTGGGGAGCCTGCTGGCGCTGTTCACGGACGGTCTGGTGGAGGCCCGCGACCACGACATCGACCAAGGGCTGGACGCGCTGGGCCGGGTGCTGGGCGACCCGGGCGCCTCGCTGGAGGAGCTGTGCGACCGGGCCGTCTCGGAGCTGGTGCCGGACGCCACGACCGCCGACGACACCGCCCTCCTCCTGGCCAGGACCTGGCAGCTGGACGAAGGGCAGGTCGCGGAGTGGGAGCTGCCGGCGGAGGCGGTGGCGGTGGGGCGGGCGCGTGAACTGGCCACCCGTCAACTGGGCGTCTGGGGGCTGGAGGAGCTGTCCTTCGCCACCGAACTGGTCGTCAGCGAGCTGGTCACCAACGCGGTCCGGTACGGGGGCGGACCGCTGCGGCTGCGCCTCATCCGGGACCGGACCCTGCTGTGCGAGGTCGCGGACACCGGCCACACCTCGCCGCATCTGCGGCACAGCGCGGAGGACGACGAGGGCGGGCGCGGGCTGTTCATCGTCGCCCAGCTCGTCCAGCGGTGGGGGACGCGCTACACCCCGGCGGGGAAGACGATCTGGACGGAACAGGCCTTTCCGCCGGTCGAGTTCGGCTGAATCTGATCGCTTCGACCGGTCCTCCTGCGCCACTTTGTTGACAACCTCAACATCATTGAACTTAGGTGTGCCTTACCTAAGTCGACTGGGTGTCCGTGGTTCTGGTCCCGATGCCGAGAAAGGTGCTCATTCGATGAGTGCTGTTCCCTCCACCCGTACCGTCGCCCGCACGGGCCTCGCCGTCCTCTCCGCCGCCGCCCTGGCGCTCTCCCTCGCCTCCCCCGCCGCCGCGGCGACCGGGACCCGCACGATCACCGACGGGGGCACCACCTACAACCTGTCGCTGACCGCCCCCGACACGGCGACCGCCACCGGGCAGAACATCACGGTCACCGGCAGCGGCTACAACCCCGGCCAGGGCGTCTACGTCAGCCTCTGCGTGGTGGACGGGGCGCAGGGCGCCAACAAGCCCTCCCCGTGTCTCGGCGGCCAGGACGAGTCCGGTACCACCGGCGCCTCGCACTGGGTCTCCAGCCTCGGCGGCGGCCTTCCCAACACCTCCCCGTTCGGCGCCGGCGGCACCTTCAGCGTGCGGATACACGTCAAGGCCGACCTCGGCGGCGGCAACATCTGCGGCGACACCGTCGAGTGCGCCATCGTGACCCGCGCCGACCACACCGACACCAACGACCGCAAGTACGACGTCCACACGCCGATCGACTTCGTGTAGGACATCGGTCCGCGCAGGACACCGGTCCGTGCAGGACACCGGTCCGTGCAGGACACCGGTCCGTGCAGGACACCGGTCCGTGCAGGACACCGGTCCGTGCAGGACACCACCACCCAGCCATCGGCCCGGCCCCGGCGCTCCTCGCCGGGGCCGGGCTCCCCGCGTCGTGACGAGGAATGACATGACACCCACCCCGGGCACCCCGCCGACCGGCCCCGGCAGACCCCGCAGACCCGGCCCGCGCCGCCTCTCCGCGGCCGCCGTCGCCGCGCTGCTCATCGCCGCGGTCCCGGCGGGCGCGGCGATGAGCGCCGGCGCCACCCCGAAGACCGCCACCGGCCCCGAGGGCAAGAAGCTCAGCGTCTCGGCCACCACCGGGCTCGACCCGGCGGGCGAGAAGGTCCGGGTAACCGGCGAGGGGTACGGGCCGAAGAGCGGCATCTACGTCGCGCTCTGCAAGGACAACGGGGCGAACCGGGTCCCCTCCCCCTGCCTCGGCGGCGCCGACATGAGCGGCGGTTCGAAGACCTCGCAGTGGATCGTGCCTCCGGGCGACCCGTACGAAGGCGACCTCGCCCTGCCCTTCGGCCCCGGCGGCACCTTCGACGTGGAGGTCGAGATCCGGTCCAAGGGCGACGGCCTGGACTGCGCCGAGGTGCCGTGCTCCGTCGTCACCCGCGCCGACCACCGTGCGAGCGGCGACCGTACGCAGGACGTGCGCATACCGGTCACCTTCGCGGGCCAGGGGCCCGGCGAACCGGGCGGCGAGGGTGTCGACGTACCCGCCGGGACCGTCTCCTACAAGCCCGTCGCCGACTTCACCTCGGCGGGCAAGCCGCTGGACCTGCTGCTGCACCCCGAGTCGAAGAAGCTGTACGTCGGTGCGGACAACCTCCCCGACACGGCCGACGTCGACGAGCGCGGCCTTTATGCGCTGAACCCGGAGGACGGCAAGGCCGAGAGCTGGATCAGCCAGGCGCCCGGGCCGACCGGGGAGCCGCGCGCCTCGACGGCGGCGCGGATCTCCGGACCGCTGCCGGGCGACGGCGTGGTCTACAACTACCCGCTGCGGGGCGTGGGGAGCGCCAAGGCGGGTGACAAGGCAGCCTCGGGCGTCTGGCTGGCCGGGTCGACGATCACGGACATAGCGCCCGGTACGGCCGTGGGCACGGTGCTGGTCGCGCAGGGGGCGAAGCTCTCCGAGATCGCGACGGCGACCGGGACGGCCACACGGAGCGTCACGGTGCCCGGCGGCAGCCGGTTCGCCGCCGACCACGCCCGGGGCGCGGTCTGGTTCAGCGACGTCGCTGCCGGGAAGCTGCACCTGGTCGATCTCGTCTCCTTCACGGTGGCGGACACCTTCGACCTGCCGGGGGCCGACGGCATGGCCGGGTTCATCCGGACGGACCCCGCGACCGGCGCCGTGTGGGTGGGCGTCAACCGGTCCGTGCTGGTCTTCGACGCCTCCGGCAAGCCGGTGAAGACGCTGATCGGCAAGGACCTGGCCCGGGACGCCGCCTTCGACACGGAGAGCGGCCGCGCCTTCGTCGTGTGGCAGGACGGCGGGGACCTCTCCGACCCGGCCAACGACAACGACGGCACGCTCACCGTGTACGACAGCGCCACGTTCACCCCGGCGGCGAAGGACCTCTCGCTGCCCGGCAACCAGTCGCAGCTCGGCGCCGCCTCGCTCGCCGTCGCGCCCGGCGGGGCCACGGTCTTCGTGACCAGCCCCGCCGAGGGGAAGATCACCCGGCTCACCCGGCAGGTCTCGCCCCTGGTCACCCAGGCGCCCGCCGACCGCTCGGTGAAGGCCGGGGAGGAGGTGGCCCTCACGGCGCGCGCGGAGGGCACCCCGGAGCCCTCGGTGCGCTGGCAGGTCAGCACCGACGGCTCGCAGACCTGGCGGGAGCTGGACGGGGCCACCGAGCCCGTGCTGACGTTCACCGCGAAGAGCGCCCAGGACGGCTACCGCTACCGCGCCGAGTTCCGCAACGACGTCGGCACCACGCGGACCGCGCCCATCACCCTGACGGTCACCGAGGCGACCGGAGGCGGGGAGAACGGCGGCCAGAACGGCGGAGCTGCGGGCGGTGACGGCGGTGGCGACAGTGGTGGCGACGGTGGTGGCGACAGCGGTGACGGCTCCGGAGACACGTCAAGTGGCCCCGGCAACACCGGTGGTGACGCCTCCGCAGGTACGTCCGGCACTGGCGACGGTGGGTCCTCCGCCGGCACGTCCGGCGGCGCGTCCGGCTCCTCCGGTCCCTCCGGTTCCGCCGGTTCATCGGCGGGCGGCGCAGGTTCGACGGTCGGCGGCGGTGTCGAGGGCTCTTCCGGTACGGAGACGACGTCCGGCGGCAGTCTCGCCGCGACCGGGCTCACTGTGATCTCGGCAACTCTCCTTGCGGCAGCGCTCCTTGGCGGCGGGCTGCTGATCCACCGCCGGGCCAGGAGGCGCACGACCGGTCTCGCCTGACCCCGTGGGCGCCCCCTTCCACCCCGGGCGGGCCGCCCACGGACCACGAACCCCCTGGCAGCGCAGGTCGCCGCCAGGGGGTTCGCGCGTTCACTCCGGCGCACGCCGGAGTGCGAGCCTCCGCGCACAGCCCCCGGCGGCCCCGCCCCACAAGCGCTTGCCGACCTGTTGAGCTGTCAACTTCCGCCCCCTGCTGGCGAGATCGGCCAGATGCGCCGGATCGCGGGTGTCTGGGCCGAGCCGTCTGAACTTCACGGGAACTCCAGCGAAATGGCACGTGTGTGGATATCGTGCACCGAGCGAGGGCGCATCCGTCAGTCCATGGGATCGACGGATGCGTCGCGTTTGTGGGGGTGCGACTGTGACTGGGGGGTTCATGGGGCATGTCGAAATACCGGAAACTGACATATCCGGGCCGGTGGGGCTCCGGGGCGCGCCGCGTCCCCGTACCGCCGCCTCCCGGAATCGTACGGCGGCCCTGGAACAGCTGTGGAGGGCCCCGACAGCACAGCGCGACCCGGCCGAGCGGGTTCCGGCCCGGCGGAAGCCGGTCCACCGTGCGTCGGTCGGTGCGCTGACCGACCTGCTGGCCCTGGCCGGGCCGGCCTGGCTGCTGCTGCACCTGGGCGAGCAGCCCCGCCCGTGGCTGGCCGCCGCGGTGGCCGGCCTGCTCTGGACCGGTCTACGCGGTGTGCGCGGGCGGTACGCCGACCCGGTGCGGGCCGAGCCGGGCGGCGCGTTCGGCGCGCTCGGGGACTGGCTGGTGCTGCTCGGGGTGCTGGCCGTCCTGCACGCGGCGGCGGGGGGCTCCGTGGACCCGGCGACGGCCGTCGTGGCCGTGGCACCGGGGCTGCTGGTCGCCACCGCCGTGGAGGGGCTGCGGACCGGACGGCGAGGGAGGGCGGTGCGCAAGGTGCTGCTGGTGGGTGAGGCCGCGGGGCTGGACCGGGCGGCCGAGCTGCTCAACTCCCGTACGGACCACGCCTATCAGCTGGTGGCCGCGATCCCCGTGGGGCCCGGCCTGCCGGGGTTCGAGAACCTGCAGGTGCCGGGGCGGCTCGCCACGTCCCCGGCGGACGACGACGTGACGACGGTGCTCGGCGGGGCCTACGCCCACGACGCAGACCTGGTGCTGGTGGCTCCCGGGCCCCAGCTGACCGGGGACCGGCTGCGGCGGCTCGGCTGGGGGCTGCACGACGCGGGCGTCGCCCTGTGCGTGGCCTCCGAGCTCTCGGGCATCGCGGCCGGCCGGGTCCGCCCGGTGACGGCGGCCGGGCTCACCCTGCTGCACATCGCGCCGCCGCTGCGCGGTGGCCCGCAGGGGGTCCTCAAGGCCGCGCTGGACCGCGGCGGCGCCCTGTTCGGGCTGCTGGTGCTGGCCCCGCTGCTGCTCGCGGTGGCGCTGTGCGTGCGGTTCTCCTCGCGCGGTCCGGTCTTCCACCGGCAGGTCCGCCAGGGTCAGCACAACCGGCCCTTCACCATGTGGAAGTTCCGCACGATGGTGGCGGACGCGGAGGCGCGCAAGGCGCAGCTCAGCGAGGACAACGAGGTCGACGGGCCGCTCTTCAAGATGCGGCAGGACCCCCGGGTGACTCCCGTGGGGCGGACGCTGCGCCGGACGTCGATCGACGAACTCCCGCAGCTGTTCAATGTGTTGCTGGGTCAGATGTCCCTGGTGGGACCTCGGCCCCCGCTGCCCGAGGAGGCGTCACGGTACGACGAGCGGGAGGGCCGCAGGCTGGCCGTGAAGCCGGGGCTGACCGGACTGTGGCAGGTCAGCGGGCGCTCGGACCTGTCCTGGCAGGAGACCGTCTCGCTGGACCTCTGGTACGTCGACAACTGGTCGGTGGCCACGGACATGGGGCTCCTCGCCCGTACGGTGCGCGCCGTCACCGACGGCCGCGGGGCCTACTGAGAACGGCGGGCGCTTTGATGCGAGGAACCCCGGTGCGCCACTGCGCGTCCGGTGCGCGCAGCGGCGAACGGTCATGCGGTGGGGGCGAGTTGGCCGAGCCACCAGGCGTAGGTGCGGGCGATGCCGTCACGCAGCGGGATCTGCGGCTTGAAGCCGAGGGAGGTCAGACGGGAGACGTCGAGCAGCTTGCGGGGGGTCCCGTCGGGCTTCGAGGTGTCCCAGCCGATGCGACCCTGATAACCCGTCACCTCGGCGACGGTCTCGGCGAGTTCGCGGATGGTGAGGTCCTCGCCGCAGCCGATGTTGACGGGCGCGTCACCGTCGTACGCCTCCAGCAGGCGCACACAGGCGGCGGCCAGGTCGTCGACGTGGAGGAACTCGCGGCGCGGCGAGCCGGTGCCCCACAGGGTGACCTCCGGTGCCCCGTCTCGCTGGGCCTCGTGGAAGCGGCGGATCAGCGCGGGCAGGACGTGCGAGGTCTCCAGGTCGAAGTTGTCGCCGGGCCCGTAGAGATTGGTGGGCATGGCGCTGATGTAGGAGGCGCCGTACTGCCGGCGGTAGGACTGGGTCTGGACGATGCCGGCGATCTTGGCCAGCGCGTACGCCTCGTTGGTGGGCTCCAGCTCGCCGGTGAGCAGCGACTCCTCGCGGATCGGCTGGGGCGCGAGCCGGGGGTAGATGCACGACGAGCCGAGGAAGAGCAGCCGCTCGGTCCCGGCCGCGTGCGCCCCGGCGATCACGCTGAGCTGGATGCGGAGGTTGTCCTCCAGGAACTGCACCGGGTAGGTGCTGTTGGCCATGATCCCGCCCACCTTGGCGGCGGCCAGCACCACGGCGTCCGGGCGGATGTCCCGCAGATACGTCTCGGTCCGCGCGGCGTCGCGCAGGTCGAGGAGGTCACGGCCACGGGTGAGGACCTCGTGGCCGTCGTCGGCGAGGCGGCGGGCCACAGCCGAGCCGACCAGCCCGCGGTGCCCCGCGACGAATATGCGGGAGCCCGGGCGCAGTAGAGGACGGGCGGATTCCTGGGGTGGGACGGGGAGTTCGGTCGTCATGGCTCGGATTGTGCCAGCAGTAAGGGACTGCGGAGATGTTTTGCCGCAGAACGCTCCAATTCCGATATGTCGGTGACCTGTTCGTCGCACAGACGGACAGCAGAGAAGGGGGAATCGTGGCGAAGACCGCGCTCATCACGGGAGTGACCGGCCAGGACGGCTCGTACCTGGCGGAGTTGCTGCTCGACAAGGGGTACACGGTCCACGGCCTGATACGCCGCTCGTCGAGCTTCAACACCGAGCGGATCGACCACATCTACCAGGGCCCCGAGGAGCCGGAGCGCTCCTTCGTCCTGCACCACGCGGATCTGACCGACGGTGTGGCCCTGGTGAACCTGTTGCGCGACATCCAGCCCGACGAGGTCTACAACCTGGGCGCCCAGTCCCATGTGCGGGTCTCCTTCGACGCCCCGCTCTACACCGGTGACGTCACCGGCCTGGGCACCATCCGGCTCCTCGAGGCGGTCCGGGCCAGCGGTATCCAGACCCGGATCTACCAGGCGTCGTCCTCCGAGATGTTCGGCGCCAGCCCGCCGCCACAGAACGAGAAGACCCCGTTCCACCCGCGCAGCCCGTACAGCGTGGCGAAGGTCTACTCGTACTGGGCGACGGTCAACTACCGGGAGGCGTATGACATGTTCGCCGTCAACGGGATCCTCTTCAACCACGAGTCGCCGCGCCGCGGGGAGACCTTCGTGACCCGGAAGATCACCCGGGGGGTGGCCCGGATCAAGGCCGGCCTCCAGGACCGGCTGCACCTGGGCAACCTGGACGCGGTCCGGGACTGGGGGTACGCGCCGGAGTACGTGGACGCCATGTGGCGGATGCTCCAGTGCGACACCCCGGACGACTACGTGGTGGCGACCGGCGAGGGCGTCAGCGTCCGGCAGTTCCTGGAGTTCGCCTTCGAGCACGCGGGCCTCGACTGGGCCGAGCATGTGCGGTACGACCCGAAGTACGAACGCCCCAGCGAGGTCGACGCGTTGATCGGTGACGCCTCCAAGGCGGAGGAGCTGCTGGGCTGGAAGCCCGAGGTCAAGTCCCGCGAGCTGGCCCGGATCATGGTCGACGCGGACATCCGCCTGCTCTCGGACCAGCTGACCGGGGCCGCCGTCCGGGTGGACAGATGAGGGGGCCGGGGCTCCGGGAACGTACCGGCGTTCTCACCGCCGCACTCGCGCTGGCCGCCGGGGTGCTCGCCCCGGTGGCCGCCGCGCCCCCGGCGGCGGCGCTGACCGCCCCGGTCGGCTTCACCGCCGACCATCTGCCCACCTACCAGACGAACGGGATCGTGTGGTCGCTGGCCGAGGCGAACGGGGTCGTCTACGCGGGCGGCACCTTCTCCTCCGTCCGCCCGGCCGGTACACCCTCCGGCGGCGCCTCCACGCCCGCCGTCAACTTCGCCGCGTTCAACGCGGCGACCGGGGCTCCGGCCGGCTGCTCGCTCTCCTTCACCCGGAGCAGCGGCACCGCCACCGTGCGGGCGCTCGCCGTGTCGCCGGACAAGTCGACGCTGTACGTGGGGGGTTACTTCAACGCGGTCAACGGGAGCAGCGCCAACGGGCTGGTCGCCATCGACACCGCCACCTGCACGCGGCGGGCGGGGTTCTCGCCGAACTTCTCGGCGACGGTCCGCGCGCTGGACGTCGCGGCGGACGGCACGGTGTACATCGGCGGCGACTTCCGGTCGGTGAACGGGCAGACCCGGCGCTCCTTCGGGGCCCTGACCCCGGCGGGCGCGGTGACCGGGTGGAATCCGGACGCGGACGCCCCGGGGCGGACGCTGAGGGTGACACCGGACGGGCGGTCCGTGCTGATCGGCGGTGACTTCTTCACCGTCGGCGGCACCAACTCCCATGCCATCGCGGTGACAAGTGCGGCCACCGGCTCCCTCACCCGGGGCTACCCGAACAACTTCATCCCCTCCACCGCCGTCATCAAGGACATCGTCACCGACTCCGCATCCGGTGGCTGGTACGCGGCCGGTGAGGGCCGGGGCGGCAACTCCTTCGACGGCCGCCTCGCGATGGAGCTGGACGGCTTCGGCCAGCGCTGGCGGGACACCTGCCAGGGCGCGACCCAGGCGCTGCGCGTGTACAAGTCGGTGCTCTACGCGGCGAGCCATGTGCACGACTGCTCCACGATGGGCGGCTTCCCCAACCAGGCGCGCAAGCACCTCACCGCCCAGCGCGTCGACGACCCGGCGCTGCTGGGCTGGCTGCCCGACACCAACGACGGGATCGGGGAGCCGGTCGGGCCGCGCGCGCTGACCATCTCCACCCGCGACGGCCGTGACTTCCTGTGGGTGGGCGGGGAGTTCACCACGGTCAACGGGGTGCAGCAGCAGGCGCTGACCCGGTTCGCCGGCACCCCGGACACGGGTGCGCCGAGCGCGCCCGCCGCCAGTGTGTCGGCGCCGCGCGCGGGCGAGGTGCGGGTGAGCTGGCGGTCCTCGCTGGACCTGGACGACAGCCTGCTGACGTACCGGGTGTACCGCAACGGAGGTACGGCGCCGGTGCACACCACGACGGGCTCGTCCCTCTTCTTCAGCCGTCCCCAACTGACCTTCACCGACCGGAACGTGGCCGCCGGGCAGACGTACTCCTACCGGATCACGGCGACCGACGGCGCCGGCAACACCAGCGCCCTCTCCCCCGCCGTCTCCGTGGCCGCCGCGTCCGCCGCCTCCCCGTACCAGGAGCGGGTGCGGGCCGACGGGGCGGACCTGTACTGGCGTTACGACGAGCCCGGCGGGGCGTTCGCGGCGGACGCCTCGGACAGCCGGAACGGCGGGGTGTACGTGAACACCCCCACGTACCGGGCCACGCCCTCGGCCGTCGCCGGTTCGGCCGCGCTCGCGCTGAACGGCAGCGACGAGTACGTGTACAGCGACCGGCTGCACCGCTACGTCTCGCCCACCCCGTACTCCATCGAGACGTGGCTCCGTACGACGTCGACGAGCGGCGGGCGGATCGTCGGGTTCGGCAACAACATCGGTACGGCACAAGGCCATACGAGCTCGGTCTCCGACAAGCTGCTCTATCTGACGGACAACGGCAGGCTCGCCTTCGGCGTCCAGGTGGGCAGCACCAACAGCCGCCCCACCCTGACCAGTTCGGCGAGCTACAACGACGGGCGGTGGCACCACGCCGTCGCCACGCAGGGGCCCGGCGGGATGGCGCTGTACGTGGACGGGGTGCGGGTCGCCGCCAACACGACCGCGGGGAACCGCTCGTACAACGGGTACTGGCGGGTCGGCGGTGACGCGATGCACAACGCCTGGCCGAACCGCCCCACCAGCACCTACTTCGCCGGTCAGGTCGACGAGACGGCCGTCTACCCCTCGGCGCTGACCGCCGCCCAGGTCGCCGCCCACCACCAGCTGGCCCAGGCGCCCGCCCCGCCCGGCGACACCACGGTGAGCCTCCTGCCCACCGAGGACGCGTACGTCAACGGCGTGTCGGCCAACACGAACTACAACGACCAACAGCTGGCCTCCCGGGGCACCACGCCCTATCTGAGCTATCTGCGCTTCACCCTGCCCGCCGCCCCGGCCGGGCAGGTCCTCAAGGGGGCCCGGCTCCAGTTCCGTACGTCGTCGGATCCGACGGCGGGCTCCACCGACAGCCACACCGTGGTGCCGGTCACCGGCGCCTGGACCGAGTCGGCGGTCACCTACAACTCCCGGCCGGCGCTCTCCGCGTCCGTGCTGGGGAGCATCACCGGCGCAACCGCCGTCTCCACCGACTATTCGGTGGAGCTCACCGCGCCGGCACTGGGCGGGGCCCTCGGCTCCGCCTACTCACTCGCCCTGACCAGCAGCGGGACCGACAGTCTGCGCATCTGGTCGGGCGAGGCAGGATCGGCGGCCGCCAGGCCGCAGCTCGTTCTCACCTTCGGAGCTGAATGATGAACGGAAGTACGGGGCAAAGAACCGGAGGACGTGGCCGTTTCCGGGCCGCTGCCACCGCTCTCTGCCTGCTGGCCGGAGCCCTGACCGCCACGGCGGTCGGGAGTTCCCCGGCAGCGGCGCTGACCCCTCCGGTGGCCATCACCGCGGACGACCTCTCCACCTGGCAGACCAACGGCATCGTCTGGGCGATGGCAGCCGGCGACGGGGTCGTCTACGCGGGCGGCACCTTCTCCACCCTGCGGCCGCCCAAGGCAGCGGCCGGAACCAATGAGCAGCCCGCGGTGAACTTCGCCGCCTTCGACGCGGCGACCGGAGCGCCCACCGACTGTTCGCTGTCGTTCACGGTCTCCTCGGGAACCGCGACCGTACGCTCGCTGGCACTCTCCCCCGACGGGGACACGCTGTACGCGGGCGGCCAGTTCGGGGCGGTGAACGGCGTCGGGGTCAGCAACTTCGCCGCCATCGACACCGAGACCTGCACCGTCCGCAACAACTTCAAGATCGCCGTCACGGCGACCGTGCGGGCGCTCGCCGTCACGTCCGACACGGTCTATCTGGCCGGTGACTTCACCAGCGTCGGAGGACAGACCAGGAACCACTTCGCGGCCGTCTCCACCGCCGGAGCCTCGCTCCTGCCGTTCACGGCCAACGCCGACGAGGTGGCCCGGGCGATCGAGGTGACCCCGGACGGGCAGAACGTGCTGCTCGGCGGGGACTTCTTCCGGATCAACGGCACCACCACCCACGCACTGGCCGTGGTGGACGCCACCACCGGACAACTCACCAAGTCCTACCCTGGGTTCATCCACAACAACTCCACCGTCCAGGACATCACCACCGACGCCACCGGCTTCTACACCGCCAACGAGGGCAGCGGCGGCGGGGTCTTCGACGGCCGGATCGCGCTGAACCTGAGCGACTTCCAGCAGCGCTGGCGCGACACCTGCCTGGGCGCCACCCAGGCCGTGGCGGTCTACTCCGGGGTCCTCTACAGCGGCAGCCACGCACACGACTGCGCGAGCATGGGGGCCTTCCCGGACCAGCCGCGCAAGCACCTGCTGGCCCAGTCGGTCGACGACCCGAAGCTGCTGCCCTGGTTCCCGGACACCAACGACGGCATCGGGGAGCCGGTCGGTCCGCGGGTGATGGCCCAGACCGGCAAGGACGACCGCCACTACCTGTGGGTCGGCGGCGAGTTCACCACCGTCAACAGCGCCCCCCAGCAGGGTCTGACCCGGTTCGCGGACGGCCCGGACACCGGGGCGCCCTGGGTGCCCAACGTCAGCCTGTCCACGCTGGATCCGGGGAAGATCGAGGTGAACTGGCAGACCAGCTTCGACACCGACGACGGTGAGCTGACCTACCGGATCTACAAGGACAACGCCGCCACGCCCATCCACACCACGACCGGCTACTCGGTCTTCTGGAACCGGCCGCAGCTGACCTGGACGGACACCGACGTGGTGCCGGGCCAGACCTACTCGTACCGGATCACGGCGAGCGACGGCATCAACACCAGCGCCAAGTCCCCGGCCCAGTCCGCCACCGTGGCGACCACGACCGAGGCGTACCCGGCCCGGGTCAAGGCCGACGGGGCCACCCTCTACTGGCGCTACGACGAGGGCACCTCCACCTTCGCCCACGACAGCAGCGGCAACCTCAACAACGGCTTCCTGCGCAACGGCCCGGCCTACCGGCAGACCCCGGCGGCCGTCGCGGGCCCGTCCACCGCCATCGGGTTCAACGGGACCAACCAGTACGCGTACAGCAACCGGCAGCACCCCCAGCCGACCCGGTTCTCGGTGGAGACCTGGATCAAGACCACCACCACCCAGGGCGGGAAGATCATCGGGTTCGGGAACCTGAACCAGCAGAACAGCACCCGCCACGACAAGCACGTCTACATGCGCAACGACGGGCGCCTCGTGTTCGGCGTCAACAGCGGCGGGACACGCACGGTCGCCACGTCGGCCGCCTACAACGACGGCCAGTGGCACCACGTCGTCGCCACGCAGGGGGCCCTGGGCCAGGGCATCTCGCTGTACGTCGACGGGCAGCTGCGCGCGTCGAACATCCTGTACTCCACCAACGAGAACTACCCGGGGTACTGGCGGATCGGCGGGGACAACCTGTCCGGCTGGCCGAACCGTCCCACCAGCAACTTCTTCGCCGGTCAGATCGACGAGACCGCCGTCTACCCGACCACGCTGACCGCTTCCCAGGTCAGCGCCCACTACGCACTGAGGAATGGCTGATCCGATGCGGAATCCGTTCCTGACCGGCGCCGCCGTCGTGATGACGGTGGCGGCGCTGGCCGCCTGCGGCTCGTCCGCGGACGGGAACGGGCCGGAGGCCGCGGGCGCCCAGCGCCCCGCGGCCTCCGGGCCCGCCGTCCCCGGCCCGTCCGCCACCACACCGACCACTCCTGCCACTCCCGCCGCGCCCACGGCCCCCGCCACAGAGGAGCCGGCGGTCCCCGGACCGTCCGCGCCCCCAGCGACCGCCGAGGGCCCGAAGACCCCGTCCGACGAGATCACCCCGGCCACCGGGACCTTCACCAAGAAGCAGAAGGAGTATCTGGAGGACCGGGTGCCCAAGGGCATGGACCCGGCCGCCGTGCTCCAGACCGGCCAGGAGACCTGCGACAAGCTGCGCTACCTGGTCAAGGCCGACCGGGACACCGCCGTGGGCGCCATCGCCACGGAGGAGATCCCCGACGCACCGGCCGCGGTGGCAGGGCTCTGCCCCCAGCACCAGGACCTGGTCGACGAGGCCGCGTACGCCTACGCCGACGGCACCCACACCGGGAAGACAGTGCGGCCCGGCGTCTACCGCTCCGCATCGCCCACCTCGAACTGCTCGTGGCAGATCGAGGGTGCGGGCGGCAAGGAGCTGGCCTCCGGAACCTCCGACACGGGTAAGTCCCGGAAGATCACCATCCCGAAGTCCGCCGTTACGTTCACCTCCACAGGCTGCTACGCCTGGCTGGCCGAAGGAGCCAAGGGATGACCGCAGGTAAGACGAAACTCCCCATAGCCGTGGCGATCCCCACGAAGAACGAGGGCCTGAACATCGCCGAGGCGGTGAAGTCGGTGCTCGGCCACTTCGAGGCGGTCGTCGTGGTGGACTCCCACAGCACCGACGACACGGTGAAGATCGCCGAGGAGTGCGGGGCCGAGGTGGTCACGTACACCTGGGACGGGGGCCACCCCCGGAAGAAGCAGTGGTGCCTGGAGAACGTCCGCACCGACCTGGACTGGATCCTGCTGCTCGACGGCGACGAGCGGCTCAGCCCCGGGCTGCTGGCCGAGCTGCGGGAGATCTTCCGGGATCCGGCGGCGCCCAAGCCCGCCGCGTACGACATCCCCCTCGGGTACTGGTTCTCGGGTAAGCGGCTGCGGCACGGATACACCATCCGCAAGCGGTCGTTGACCGACCGCACCCGCTCGTACTACCCGGAGGTCGGGGACCTCGACGCGCCGGGCATCGGGGAGGTGGAGGGGCACTACCAGCCGGTCGCCGCGACCGCGGGGACGCTCAAGAACCCCATCGAGCACCAGGATCTCGACCCGGTGACCGCCTGGTTCGAGCGGCACAACCGGTACTCCGACTGGGAGGCGTGGCTGGAGCACCACCCCCAGGTGAAGGAGCAGGTGCGCCAGGTCAAGTCACGCCAGGGGCAGTTGTTCCACAAGGCACCGTTCAAGCCGGTGGTGTCGTTCGCGTACATGTACCTCTACCGGCGGGGCTTCCTGGACGGCCGCGCCGGGTTCGACTTCGCGCTGGCGATGAGCTTCTACCGCTGGCAGATCGCGCTGAAGTCCCGTGAGAAGCCCGTACGTTGAACGACCCGGCCCTCACCCTCGCCTCCGGCGGACCACATCCTCGTAGGTCCGCCGGAGGGTGGCGGTGACGGCCTCGATGGTGAACTGGTCGTTGACCAGGTCCCAGGCCGCCTTACCCGCCTGCTCGGCGGCCTCCGGCTCCAGCAGCTCCAGGATCGCGTCGGCGACCTTGCGGGCGTTGGCCGCGTCCTCGCCGACCCGGCTGTCGATGACCCGGCCCGCTCCGGCCTCCGCCACATCGGGGGCCTGCCCGCAGGTGCGGGTGATGACGACGGGGGTGCCGACCGACATCGCCTCCAGGACCGAGACCGGGAAGGGCTCCTCGATCGCGGGCAGCACATACACATCGGCCTCGCGTCCGGCGGCGAGCACCTCGTCGTGCTCCAGCGGGCCCACATGGTCCAGGGAGCCCTCGACGCCCAGCTCCCGGGCGAGGGCGAGGGTGCCGGGCAGCGAGCCGGTGTCCGGGCCGGCCAGGACGAACCGGGCGTCCGGGTGACGGGCCAGGACGTGCGGCATCGCGGCGATGAAGTCCTCGGGCCGCTTGCGCTTCTGGATGCGGGCCAGGTAGAGCACGGTCGGCGGCCGGTCGGCGTCGCGGGCGGGCTTGCGCTCCTGCGGGCGGACGCCGTTGACCAGCCGTACGGTCCGGGTGAGCGGGACGGGGGCGGCGACGGCGTTCACATCGAGCCGCTCCATCTCGGTGAGGTGCAGGACGGCGTCCGCGCTGCGCAGCACCTTGCGCACCCCGAGCAGGTCGGTGAGCTGGGCGACCTTCTTCTCGGTCGGGTCGATCATGCCGTGGGTCTGGACGACCAGGGGGGTGCGGGTCGCGAGCGCGAGGAGCGCGGCGGGCAGCGTCACCAGGTCCCGCATCAGATGGATGTGGACGAGGTCGGCGCCGCGCATCATGCGGCGTGCGGTGTTCAGCAGTGCGGCGGAGGTGATGCCGCTGACCTCGAACATCGGCAGCAGGTGCCGGGCCTGGAAGAGGTGGACCGGAACTCCCTCGACACGGCTGGGGAGTTCGCCGCCGGGGAAGCCGTCACCGAGGGCCATGATGCGGGCGTCGTCCCCGGCGGCCCGCTGGACCTTGGACAGGTTGAGCGCCACCCGGGTCGGACCGCCGAAGGCGTGGTCCGGAGTGTGCAGTGTGACGACGTGCAGGATTTTCACCAGAGTTCCCCTCGACCATGGCCACTTGTTCACAGCCTAGCCATCGGCCCTCCCCAAGTGGGCTGATTCGTTAGAGTGTTCAGCGGTTCACTGATCTCTGGGGGGCGCATGCCGTCGGTGCACACGTCGGCGCGGGGAGAGGCCGAAGACGCGGTCGCGCGGCCTCCGTGGCCAGGGGCCCCCGACGGTGTCCTGGAGCCGGCCGAGCGGCCGATCGCCTGGTCGATGCTGTCGCGGGCGCTCTCGGTGCCGCTCATCCTGGGTCTGGTCTGCTTCCTGCCCGCGGTGATCGCCGCGCAGCCCGGCAACGGCGTGCGGGACACCGCGTACTGGCTCCAGCTGGTCCTGACCTGCTACGCGGGGGCCCGGCTCGCGACGATGATCCTCTCCACCCGGAGGCGGCTGCTCCAGGGCGTCTTCTGGATGTTCGTGTACATCGCGATGGGCGTGGCGCCGTTCGCCCAGGTGGTGATCGGGCAGACGCCGACGCCGATGGTGGGGCCGCGCCAGGACCTGATCACGGCAGTCGCGATGGTCCTGCTGGGATGCGCCGCCTACGACCTGGGGGCGCTGCTGGCCTCGCGCCGCCCGCTGCGGCGGCGTACGGCCTCCGCGCGGGGTTCGGGCGGCGGTGGCGGGCCCGCCGTGGCGCATCCGGTGCGGCTGCGGCTGCTGGTGCTGGTGGCGTTCGCGGCGAGCGCGTTCTACGTGCTGAAGCTGGGCGGACCCGCGGTCTTCTTCTCCAGCCGGCAGGAGATCACCGAGACCGTGGCGGCGAGCGGGGTGGTCACGGAGGGGTCCAATGTGGGCTCGGCCTTCATCAAGGGCTTCGGCCAGGTCCCGGCGCTGCTGGCGCTGCTCTTCTACACCCGTCGTCTGGCCACCTCCTACCGGGCCCGCCGCACCCCGTCGACGGTGCTGGTCTGGGTGGCGCTGGGCGCGCTGAACCTGGTGGTGAACAACCCGATCTCCAACGCCCGTTACTGGTTCCTGACGGTGCTGATGGCGTTCGTGTTCACCGCGATGCCGAGCAGTGCGGCGGTCTACCGCACGGTGCTGGCGACGGGGGTGGTGGGGGCGCTGGTGGTGTTCCCGTACGCGGACAAGTTCCGGTACGACGACGAGGGGCAGCGGCCCGCGCAGTCGGCCTCGGTCTTCGAGCCGCTGGTGACCAAGGACTACGACCAGATGGTGATGTTCGCCAACACCATCTCGTGGGTGGACACCCGGGGCCACACCTACGGCCGCCAACTGACGGGCTCCGCCCTGTTCTTCGTGCCGCGCGCGGTGTGGAGCGGAAAGCCGGAGGACACCGGGGTCCGGGTCGGGCAGTGGATGGGGCTGCGGATGACCAACCTCTCGGCCCCGCTGTGGACCGAGTTCTGGGTCGACTTCGGCGCGACCGGGATGGCCGGCGGGATGGCGCTGATCGGGTACGCGGCGGCCCGTACCGACCGCCGGTACGCGCGGGCCGTCACCCGGGCTGGCCCCGGCCCCGGGAGTGTGCTCGCGATCGCCGCGCCGCTGATCGCCGGATACACCTTCATCCTGCTGCGCGGCCCGCTGCTCCAGGCGGCGGGGAAGCTGGCCATCGCGGCGCTGTGTCTGCTGCTGATCAGCACCTTCAGGGAGCAGCGGGCGAAGCGCCGGCGGTGACGGTCTCCGCCGGGGCCGGGGTGCGGCGGCGCAGCCGGGCCACCCTGATCCAGGTGGCGGCGGCCTTGCAGAGCGAGCCGAGGAAGAGCCCCCAGGCGGCGCCCAGGACGCCCCCGACGACGTAACCGCCCGCGAGGAACGCCACGGTGGTGAGCGAGAAGACCACCTGGATGGCGAGCGTGGTGCGCGGGTCCAGCATCCGCAGGGCGAGCAGTCCGCAGGTGCCGACGGCCATCGCCGCGTACTGGCTGCCGGTCGCGGGCAGCAGGGCGGCGGCCACCGACCAGGTCTCGCCCAGGAGTTGGCGCCCGGCACGGTCGGGGAGCAGAGCCAGGACGGTGGCCCAGACCCCCGCGGTGGTGGCGAGGACGGCGGCGAGGGCGGCGGTGGCCCGGACCCGGCTCCGCTCGTCGGCGATGCGGCCGAGCAGCGGGGGGCCGAAGGAGGTGGCGGAGGTGAACAGCACGTTCAGCGGCCCGAACAGGGTGGTCGCCCCGCGCAGGGCGCCGACCAGGAGCGGGTTGCCGACGGCACCGAGGCCGAGGACGGAGAGCTGGCTGGTGGCGTTGCCGACGCCGAACTCGACGGTGAACCGCTGCCCGAGGTGGCCGCGCCGGAGCATCGGCCGCAGCTGCAGCGGGGCCCCGGCGGTGGAGCGGTGGAGCAGCGCGGCGGAGAGCAGGAGCGCGGGCAGGGCGGAGAGGCCCCAGAGGGCGATCAGGCGGGCGGGAGGCGCCCCGTACACCTGGGTCCCGAGCGCGCCGAGGACGCACGCGAGCCGCAACAGGTCGGACAGCAGGGCGAGATGGGGCTGCTGGAGCGTGGAGAACGCGTACCGTGCGGCGTCCTGGCCGAGCACCACCGGCAGGACGAGGCCGAGCATCAGCAGCGCCCGTGCCGTGTCCCCTGGGACGAGGAGGCAGACGGCGGCCAGGAGCGCGCCGAGCGCCGCCGCGGCCGACACCGTGAAGGCGACGGCGGAGCGGCAGGCGCCGCGGGTCTCCTCCCCCGCCCCGCGCTTGAGGACGAGAGGCTGTCCGGTGTACGCGCCCGAGACGCCGAGCAGCACCGTGAAGACCAGGTAGACCGCGGAGAAGCGGGCGAAGTCGGCCACGGTGGAGAGCCGGGCTGCGGCGACCAGGACCAGGATGTTGGTGAGCGCCGCCACGCCCTGGTCCGCGACCGAGCAGAGGACGGCCGTACGGGCTCTCACCGCCGCGCCGCCGGAAGGGTTAAGGAGCGCAGGCCGAGGGTCTCGGTGGGGTCGCCGGTGATCTCGGGCGCGTCCGGCTCGGCGGCCGGGGTGGGGCCTCCACCGCCACCGCCGCGGCGCCGGCCGGACTTCGGGTGGCGCTCCGACCGCGCGAGCCGCCGCCGGCCCGGGTGGAGCAGGGCGCCGAGGACGTGGCCCCCGGAGGCGCCGATGATCTCGCGGATGCGCTCCAGGTCGCTGCGGTGGACCGCGCGCGGGTCGCAGACGATCATCACGCCCTCCACCCGGTCGACCAGGGCGACCGCGTCCGCGTAGGAGAGGACGGGCGGGGCGAGGACGATGACGACGCTGCCGGGCCGGTCGGCCTCGGCGACGATGCGGCCGACCGGGGTGGAGGTGAGAGCCCGGGGGACGTTGTCGACGGTGGTGCCGGGGATCAGGGCGAAGGCGCCGGAGCCGGGGACGTCCACGTTGGCCCGGCCGCCGGTGGGCCAGCTGCCGTCGCCCTCCTCGGCGGCCCAGCGCGGCGGGCGGACCTCGTGCGCGGCGGAGCCCAGGGCGCGGGCGAGGGAGGGGGTGCGCAGGTCGGCCTCGACCAGCAGGACGTCGCGGCCCATCTCGGCGAAGGCGGCGGCCAGGTTGGCGGCGGCCGCGGCCGCCTCCTCGTTGTCGCCGCGCGGGGCGGTGACCAGCAGGCGGCGGCTCTCGGCGAAGGAGGGGTCGTAGGCGAGCCGGAAGGCAACGGCCCGGTACTCCTCGGCGAGCCGGGAGCCGCCGCGGCCGATGGCGAGGACCGACCCGGCGGCGCCGCGTTCGCGGGGCAGGGTGCCGAGCAGCGGGGCGCCGAGCGAGCGGACCAGCTCGCGGGTGGAGCGTACGGCGGGGTCGAAGACGAGCCGCACCCAGGAGAGCAGCAGGCCCAGCGCGAGGCCGACGACACCGCCGAGGCCGAGCAGCAGCGGCAGGCCGGGCCCGGTGGGCGAGGTGGGGGCGACGGGCTTCTTGTTGAGGTAGCCGGGGGTGGTGTCCAGGGCCTTGAGCTCGGAGATCTTCCGGCTGAGCTCGGAGATGGAGACGATGATGTTGGCCCGGGCGCTGGTGACGTCGTCGGCCGCGCCCACACCGATCTGCTTCTCCAGCAGGTCGCGCTTCTCCTCCAGCGGGTCCAGCTGCGCCCGGTAGCCGTCGGAGATGTTCTTGATGGATTCCTCGGTACGCGCCTTGCGGTGGGCCAGATACGCGTTGGCGAGGGCTTCGGCGCGGGCCCGGGACTGCTCGGGGGTGGCGCCGGTGTAGGCGAAGCGGAGGGTGAGGGTGTTGGGCGGGTTGGTGACCTGGAGTCCGGCGAGCAGTTCCCGGGCGGCGACGTCGTCGCCCTTCTTGAGCAGGGCGCCGGCCGCCAGGGTGCCGACGGTGTCGCTGACGGCGGTCTGGCGCTCGGAGCCGATGTTGATGCCCTTGTCGGCGGTGGCGCCGCTGGCGAAGGGGTCGGAGATGGCGGAGCGGACCAGCACCTCGCCGGTGGCGGTGTAGGTGTCCTCGCCGCTGAGGGCGAGGTAGCCGCCGCCGAGCAGCCCGATGACGACGCCGACCGCCAGCAGCGCCCGGTAGCGCAGGAGTTGGCGGAACTGGTCGCGCAGCAGAGCCGGTTCGTCCTGGTCGTCCAGGACACGGTTCACAGGGGTCATCGACGGGGGCTCCCTTGTCCGTCCTGCAGGGCCTCGGCAAGCAGGTCGTCGAAGCGGGCGAGGCCCGCCTCCCGGCTCAGATGGCGCGCCACGTATCGCGGCCCCTCGGCACCCAGCGACCCGGCCGCGGCCGGGTCGGCGGCCAGCTTCCGTACGGTCTCCAGCAGGGCGGCCGGGTCCTCGGGGGCGACGAGCACCCCGGCCCCCGAGCGGCGCACCTCGTCGGCGGTGCCGCCCTCGTCGGCGACGGAGGCGATGACGGGGCGGCCGGAGACGAAGTACGAGGTGAGCTTGGAGGGGACGCTCATGTCGAGGACGGAGGCCCGCTGGGTGACCGCGAGGACATCGGCGGCGGCGAGGACGTCGGTGAACTCCGCGGCCCCCGCGGGCTCCAGGAAGTCCACGTTGGGCAGCCCCTCGGCGCGGGCGCGCAGGGCGTCGCGCTGGTTGCCGTCGCCCATCAGGACGACCCGGACGTCCCTGGCGAGGCGGGCGGTGTCGATCAGGACTTCGAGGCCCTGCTTGAGGCCCATGTTGCCGGAGTGCAGCAGGACGGGGGTGGCGGGGTCCCAGCCGAGCCGGGCCCGGGTGGCGGCCCGGTCGGCGGTGGGGCCTTGCACATGGGTCCAGTTGGGGACGAGCCGGATGCGGCCGGGGTCGACACCGAGGGCGGTGACGCCGGGGACGAAACTCTCATGGATGACGCCGACGAGGGCCGCGCCGCTCAGCGCGTACCGCTCGGCCGCCGCGGCGACGGCTGCCGCCCTGCCCCCGCCCCGTATGCCGCTCTGCGCGGCGGCGGCGCCCATCAGGTCCTGGACGACGGGGATGTACGGGACGCGGTGGCGGCGGGCGAGGCGCGCGCCGATCACCCCGCCGGCGAGGCTGGGCATCTGCGCGATCACCGCGTCGGGCCGTCCCGGCGGCGGGGCGAACAGCCCGGTGGCGAGGATGGACGCCTCGAACACCGCGCGCTTCAGGGCTGTCTGACGGGGCGGCACATAGTGCCTGCGCCGGTGGACGCCGACGCCGCCGCGTATCTCGACCGTCCGCCACACGCTGCGGTACGCCTCGTCCAGCTGCCAGGACGGATAGTGCGGCATACCGGTGAGCGCCCGCACCCGGGCACCCGACGCGGCCCAGTGCTCGGCGAGTTGAGTGGCGTACGGGCCGATGCCCGTGACCTCTGGTGCGTAGTTCGTCGAGACCACCAGAAGGCGGCGGTTCAGAAACGGCCTGTGCCGTTCGACATCGGACATCGGACGATCGCCTTCCCCCCACAACAGCCGCCGCTCCCTGCGGGAACAGCCCCTGCCGAGCTTATCCGTTCACGGCTTGCACAAGTGTTCTTCACAGTAAGGTCGTTGGAACATCACCGGATCACGTTGACCGTGGGGGGAGAGATACGGATGGTGCAGCACAGGGTGGGGTACGCACCCGGGGTGTACGACCTGTTCCATGTGGGTCACCTCAACATCCTGCGGCATGCCCGCAGTCAGTGCGACTACCTGGTCGCGGGGGTCGTCTCGGACGAGATGGCCGCCCTCGCCAAGGGCCACACGCCCGTCATCCCGTTGCGCGAACGGCTGGAGATCGTCCGCAGTGTGCGGTTCGTCGACGCCGCCTTCGTGGAGACCGTGCCGGACAAGGTCGAGACCTGGCAGCAGGTCCGGTTCGACGTGATCTTCAAGGGCGACGACTGGCGGGGCACGGAGAAGGGGAAGAAGCTGGAGCGCGACTTCGCCGAGGTCGGCGTGGAGGTCGTCTACTTCCCGTACACCGTGCACACGTCCAGCACCCAGCTGCGCCGGGCGCTGGACGTGCTGGTCAGCCGGGACGGAGCGCTCTCAGCTCCCTGAACCACTTGGTGAGGAAGGCCGCCAGGAAGAGCGTGTGGACCACCGCGAGCACGGCGTACCCGGCCCGGAAGGCCCCGGGTGCGCCGAGCAGCAGGAACACCAGGCAGAAGACTCCGTAGTCGGCGGGCAGCAGCGCGACCGCTCGCACGCGTGAAACGGGAGAGGCCGTCGGCGCTCCGGCCACCGCCGCCTTGCCGAGCTTCTCGCGCAGCAGCCCCGCGCAGAAGGTCACCACGGCGGCGAGCTGGAAGCCCAGCGGCAGCAACAGCCAGGCACCCGAAGGCAGTTCGCCGAAGCGGTAGAAGGAGATCAGCACGGCGGTGTGGACGAGCACCAGCTTGCCGCAGTCCACGACGTGGTCCAGCCACTCCCCGTCGGGCCCGCCCCGGCCGGTGAGCCGGGCGAGCTGGCCGTCGGCGGAGTCGAAGGCGAAGCCGATCGCGAGCGCCGCGTAGACCAGCAGCGCCAGCGTCCAGGACGGCTCCACGAGCGCGACCGCCGCGAGCGCGGTGTAGGTGAACAGCGCGCTGACCAGCGTCACTTGATTGGGTGTCAGACCCGCCCGGTACGCGCCCGCCGCGAGCAGCCGCCCGGCCGGGCGGTTCACGTACCGCGAGTAGAGCGAGACGCCCTTGGCGCTCTTCTGTGCGCCGCGCAGTTCGCGCAGCACTGTGCCCGTGCTTCCCATACGCCCCCCAGCGTCCGGCATTGCCCGCATCATGGCATGCGGGCGCCGGGGCCGGGGGCGATTGACCGGGACGGAACAGTTCCGTGATCAT
Source organism: Streptomyces cyaneofuscatus (assembly GCF_000718135.1). Lineage (GTDB taxonomy): Bacteria > Actinomycetota > Actinomycetes > Streptomycetales > Streptomycetaceae > Streptomyces > Streptomyces cyaneofuscatus. Next base: position 115,202 of record NZ_JOEM01000022.1, read on the forward strand.
GCCGGGCCGGGGGCTGCTCGATCATGCGGCAGCCGACGGGCAGCTCGATCAGGCCGGGCCAGGAGGCTGCCTGCCGTCGGTGAGCTGCTCGTCCAGTTCGTCGAAGAGCAGTTCCTCGTGCTGGACCTGTCCGGTGCGGTACGCGGAGCGGGCGACCAGGTGCGAGGCGACCGGGCCGGTGAGCATCTGGAAGAAGCCGATGAGGGCGAGGGTGGCGAAGTCCATGCCCGTGCGCAGCCGGAGGGCGACCCCTGCCAGGACAAGGATGATGCCGAGGGTCTGGGGCTTGGTCGCGGCGTGACTGCGGGAGAGCACGTCGGGCAGCCGGAGCATCCCGATCACCCCGAGCAGGCAGATCGCGGCGCCGAGGAGGACGAGCAGGGCCCCGGCCGTGTCGAGGATCTGGAGCCAGGCGTTCACTGGGGGCCCTCCTTGGTCTCGCCGGTGTCCGGTCCCGGGGCGCCCCGGGTCGGGACCGTGACGGCGGGCCGGTCGCGTACGGCGATGAAGCGGGCGATGCCCACCGAGCCGGTGAAGCCCAGGAAGGCGAGCACCAGCATGATCGGGAAGTAGAACGAGTCCAGCGCGACGGCGGACTTGGCGCCGAGGCCGGCGATGATCAGGGCGGCGATCACGTCCAGCGAGATCGCCCGGTCCAGCATGGAGGGGCCGCGCCAGATCCGGACCAGCAGCAGCAGCCCGGCCACCAGGACCAGGACGACTGCGGCGGTCAGCAGAATACGGTCGATCTGTTCGAAGACGCTCATGGTGCGGGCCTTCCGGCGACGAGCTGCGGCGGTGGGGGCGGTTCGGCGACCCGGGCGATCTCGTCCCGGGTGCCGAAGGCCCGTACGGTCAGTTCCTCCAGCCGCCAGACCTGACGGCGGGCGGCTTCGAGTTCTTCGGGCCGGTCCGCGTCCAGGACGTGCAGGAAGACGGTGGCGGTGGCCCGGCGCACCTCGATGACGGAGCCGCCCGGCACGTTGGAGACGGCCACGGCGACGGCGGCGAGCATCAGGTCGCCGCGGCAGCGCAGGGGCACGCCGATGACGGCGGCCTGGTGCGGTGTGGAGCTGAAGATCTGCCGGGTGACCCGCACACCGGAGGTGTACATGTCGTAGAGCAGATACCCGGCGAGGCGGATGATGCCCCACGGGTGGAGCCGGAGCCCGAGGTCGACCGGCGGCAGCGGGAAGGCCAGGCAGACGGCGCTCGCGACGATGACGCCCGTGATGACGTTGGCCAGGTTGAGGGTGGACCAGAGCAGCACCCAGATGAGGGTGAGCCAGGCGATCAGCGACAGGTCCAGCACCCGTCCTCGCCGGCCGACCTTGCAGCTCATCGGCGGCAGGTCGGCGTCGCGGAACGAGAACCGCAGGAAACGGCTCACTTGCCCAGCACCTCCTCGATGTAGGGCGTGCGCTTCAGCAGTTCGACGGCCGAGCGGTCGGTGAAGGCGGTGAGCGGTCCGGCGAACACCGTGAAGGACAGGGCCAGCGCGATGGTCGCCGCGGTCGCCGCCATCATGGGCCGGGGCAGCCTGCTGGTGGTGGTGACGGCCCGTCCGTGCAGCGTCGCCGCGACGGCCTGGCCCGCCGGACGGTGCACGGGCTCGATGCCCTCGTCACCGGTGCCGGGGACGCCGTCGGGACCCTCGTCGGTGTCGTCGTCGCTGTCGTCCCCGGACTCCAGGACCGTGCCCGCCTCGGCCTGTCCGGGCGGGGCGGCCCGCCAGAACGCCAGGTTCCACACCTTGGCGGTGACGTAGAGCGTCAGCAGGCTGGTGACCACCGATCCGGCGACCAGGATCCAGGCCCAGGTGGAACCGTCGGCGACGCCCGCGCGCATCAGCCCGAGCTTGCCGATGAAGCCGGAGAGCGGGGGGATGCCCGCCAGGTTCATCGCCGGGACGAAGAAGAGGAGGGCCAGTATCGGCGCGGCCTTGGCGAGTCCGCCGAGCCGGGTCAGCTCGGTGGTGCCGCCCCGGCGTTCGATCAGCCCGGCGACCAGGAACAGGGTGGTCTGCACGGTGATGTGGTGTACGACATAGACGATGGCTCCGCCGTACGCCTCGCGGGTGGCGAGCCCGATCCCGAAGACCATGAAGCCGATATGGCTGATCAGGGTGAAGGAGAGCAGCCGTTTGAGGTCGGTCTGGGCGACCGCGCCGAGGATGCCGATGAGCATCGAGGCCAGGGCGACGGCCATCAGCAGGTCGCCGATCCGGTTGCCCGGGAAGAGCAGGGTCTCGGTCCGCATCATGCAGTAGACGCCGACCTTGGTGAGCAGTCCGGCGAAGACGGCGGTGACGGGCGCGGGTGCCGTCGGATAGGAGTCGGGGAGCCAGGCGGCGACCGGGAAGACGGCGGCCTTGATGGCGAAGACGGTGATCAGCATCGCCTGGATCAAGGTCTGCACACCGAGCGGGAGTCCGGGCAGCCGCTCGGCGAGCTGCGCGAAGTTGACGGTGCCGAGGGCCGCGTACGTCATGGCGATGGCGATGAGGAAGACCATCGACGAGAACAGCGAGATGATCACGTAGGTGGAGCCGGCCCGCATGCGGGGTCCGGTGCCGCCGAGGGTGAGCAGCACGAAGCTGGCCACCAGCATGATCTCGAAGCTGACGAAGAGGTTGACGAGGTCGCCCGCGAGGAAGGTGCAGGAGACCCCGGCGACGAGGATCAGATAGGCGGGGTGGAAGACCGCCAGCGGGGTCTCCTTGTCCCGGTCGGTCATGCCTTGGCCGAGGGAGTAGATCAGCACGCAGAGCGTGACGGCCGAGGAGACGGTGAGCATCAGCCCGGAGAGCCGGTCGGCGACCAGGGTGATGCCGAGCGGCGGGGCGAAGTCGCCGAGGTGGACGGAGAGCGGGCCCTGTCGGTCGGCGGCGATCATCAGGATGATCGACAGCGCCAGCACGGCGGTGAGTACGGCGACGCTGATGAAACGCTGGAAACGCTGCATCCGGGTGCCGAAGGTGAGGCTGAGTCCGGTGGCGCAGAGCGGCAGGAGCACCGGCAGCGGGACGAGCGCGTTCATCCGGCGGCTCCTCTTTCGTCTCGGGGGTAGCGGTCGTCGGCCTTGGCGTCGCCGTCGCGTTCGTAGTCCTCGGGGTCGGCGCCGATGACGTCGTTCCAGAGGTCGCCGGAGGCGTCACGGCCGCGCGCCTGGCGGGCGCGGTCGGCGCGCAGCCGGTCGCGGAGTCTGCGGCGCTCCTCCCGGTAGCGTTCGCGCTCGTCCGCCGTGGGCTCCGAACCCGAGCGGAACTCCTCGCGCAACTGGGCGCGCTCGGAGAGCACTTCGGCGCGGAGCACGATGCGCCGGTCCTCCAGGTCGTCGTGCACCTCGTCGGTGCCGGTGATCTGGTGGCTGCGGTAGGCCATGGCGAGCAGGAACGCGGTGGTGCCGAGGGTGATGACGATGGCGGTCAGCGCGATGGCCTGCGGCAGCGGGTCGGTGACCCGGCGCAGGTCGACCCCGTAGAGGAGGGGTGCGGCGCCGGCGGTGCCGGTCGAGGCGAGGATCAGCAGGTTGACCCCGTTGCTGAGGATGACGGCACCGAGCAGGATGCGGGTCAGCGGCCGGGTCAGCATGAGGATGGCGCCCACGGCGCAGAGCACCACGGCCGTGACGAGGAGTGAGGCGCTGACGGTCATCGGGGGTTCCCTTCCGCCGTCGTGCTGTTGGAGGCGGTCAGGGCGCCGGCGGCCCGTTCGATCTGCCGGTCGATCTTGGCGCCGAGGGCCCGCACGATGTCCAGGACGACGCCGAGCACCAGCAGGTACACGCCGAAGTCGAACAGGATCGGCGTACTCATGTGGAAGTCGCCGAAGACCGGCAGGTGCCCGTGGTAGGTGAAGGCGTGCAGCACGGTGCCGTCGATCAGCCCGAGGAGCCCCACGGCGGTCGAGATGAACAGGCCGAGTCCGGTGAAGAGACCCGGTTGCAGGGGGGCGGCCTGGGCCAGTTCGAACCGGCCGCCGGCCAGGTAGCGGGTGATAAAAGCAACTCCGGCGACGAGCCCCGCGACGAAGCCGCCGCCGGGCATGTTCTCGGCGCAGAACAGCAGGTAGACCGAGAGGATCAGGATCGGGTGGAAGAGGAGCCTGGCCACCACTTCGAAGACGATGGAGCGGTGCTCGGGGGCGAGGGTGGAGCCGGCGGCGAGCCAGCCGCGCTCGGGCGCCACCTCGTCGCCCTGCGGCAGGCGCGCGGTGTGCTGGGCCGCGATCGACCAGGCGGTACGGCCCTTGAGCTCGTCCGGGAGCATCGGTCCGTCGCTGCGGCGGTGCAGGTAGATGAGGCTGGTGACACCGATGGCGGCGGCGGCCAGCACGGCGGACTCGCCCATGGTGTCCCAGGCGCGCAGGTCGACGAGAATCGTGGCGACGACGTCCTTGTACCCGTGGTCGGAGACCTCCTTGACCATGGCGGCGCCGGCGGGTTCGGCGGTCCGCGCGGCGGCGGCCACCCAGACGGCGACACCGATGGTGCCGGCCGCGAGCAGGGCCACCGGGATGCGGATCGCGCGCCGCCAGGGCGAGACGGTCTCCTCGAAGTGGACCGGCATCCGGCGCAGCACCAGGACGAAGACGATCATCGCCACGGTCTCGACACAGAACTGGGTGAGCGCCAGATCCGGCGCGCCCTGGACGACGAAGAGCAGGGCGGTGCCGTAACCGATCAGGCCGCTGAGGACGACCGCCTTCATCCGGCGGCGGACGGTCAGGCAGAGCAGCGCCGCGATGCAGGTGAGGACGGCGACGCCGCCCTGGAGTTCGTTGTCCCAGACCCGGGGGGCCGGGGCGCCCTGCCAGGGGCGGTCGGTGACGAGCACGGCGAGCTGTCCGCCGGCCATGACGAGCAGCGTGGTCGCCAGGTAGACCGAGAGGGAACCACGCTGGATGAAGCCGGTGACCTGGAGCGCGAGCCGTTCCTGACCGAGCAGCAGATGGCCGAAGACGCTGTCGGCGGTGGGCCAGGCGATACGGCGGGAGAGCTGGGTGACGGTGTCGCGCGCGAGGAAGAGGCCGGTACCGGCCGCCCAGGCGACGGCGGACAGGAGCAGCGCGATGCCGAACCCGTGCCAGAGCGCGAGGTGGTAGGGGTCCTCGGGGGCCGGATAGGTGTCGGCGTAGGCGCTGAACAGCCGGTCGGTCAGCCCGACGCCGGGGCCGAGCACCAGGCCGAGGACGGCCAGCAGGGCGGGCGGCGCGAGGAAGGCCCAGCCCACGCTGTGTACGGCGGTGTCGGGAACGCCGGGCTTGCGGGCGAAGGCGCCCCAGACGAAGCGCAGGGTGTACGCGGTCGTCAGCGCCGAGCCCAGCACGACGACGGCCAGCGCCCAGCGGTCGGCGGCCGAGCCGTGCAGCAGCGCCTCGAACGCGGCCTCCTTGGCGGCGAAGCCGAGCAGCGGCGGCAGCGCGGCCATGGAGGCGGCGGCGAGGACGGCGACCCCGGCCACGTACGGCAGGGAGCGTCCCACGCCGGAGAGTTTCCGCAGGTCGCGGGTGCCGGTGGAGTGGTCGACGATGCCGGTCACGAGGAAGAGCGGCGCCTTGAACAGGGCGTGCCCGAGGATCATCGCGACGGCGGCGAGGGCCGCGTCCCGGTTGCCGGTCCCGGCGAGCAGGGTGAGGAAGCCGAGCTGGCTGACGGTCCCGTAGGCGAGGACGAGCTTGAGGTCGTTGAGGCGCAGCGCACGCCAGCCGCCGAGCAGCATGGTCGCGCCGCCGAGGACCAGGATGACGGGCTTCCAGACGGGTACGTCGGCGAAGGCCGGGGAGAGCCGGGCGACCAGGTAGACCCCGGCCTTGACCATCGCGGCGGCGTGCAGGTAGGCGCTGACCGGGGTGGGCGCGGCCATGGCGTTCGGCAGCCACATGGAGAACGGCCAGATCGCGGACTTCGACAGCGCCCCGGCCAGGATCAGCACGAGGGCGACGGAGATGGCGAGCGTCGTCTCCGGCGGGTCGGCGACGATCGCGGAGATCTGGTACGTACCGGCGGCCTGACCGACGATCAGGAAGCCGACCAGCATGGCGAGGCCGCCGAGCGTGGTGACCGTGAGCGCCTGGAGCGCGGAGCGCCTGCTGTGGCGGTGTTCGCTGCCGTGGCCGATCAGCAGGAAGGAGAAGACCGTGGTCAGCTCCCAGAACACGTAGAGCGTGATCAGGTCGTCGGCGAGGACCAGGGCGAGCATCGCCCCCGCGAAGGCGAGCAGGTTCCCGGCGAACCGGCCCAGCTGCGGGGTGTTGTCGCGGAAGTAGGAGGCGCAGTAGATCAGGACGAGGGCGCCGACCCCGGCGGCCATCAGGACCATCAGCTCGGAGAGCGCGTCCAGGCGGAGGTCGAGCGAGACGTCGTAGTCCGGGATCCACTGCCAGGACCAGGTGACGGCCTCACCGGAGGCGGCGGTGCTCCACCGGGTGAAGGCCCAGACGGTGGCGGCGACGGGGGGCAGTGCCAGCACGAGGAAGGCGCGCCTGCCGAGCCGGTGGACCAACGGGCCCGCGAAGGCGGCCAGCACGAAGTGGCCGATGATGAGCCCGATCACAGCGTGGCGTCCGGGTCGAGCGGCGAGACAACCGAGATAGAGGGCACCAAATACAGATATATCGCCCCAGTGGATTCATCGGACCGGCACGCCGCGCGCGATCCGGCACGCTGAGGCGCGCGACGGGGCCGGGAAAGCGTCAGCTGGGGACGCGGGGGCCGCTGTGAACGCAGGTGAAGGTGTTCCATGTGGTGCCGCACCCGGAGAGCCTAACGCGACTCTCTTGACGAATTCTTTACGGGGGGTGCGTTTCGGGTTCTCGGCGCGAATGCGGCATGACGTCGGGCCGCCGCCCTGCTCAGGGCAGCACGGCTCAGGGCAGTACAGCTCAGGGCAGCACGGTCTCAGGGCAGCACGGCGATCCCGTCGATCTCGACCATCGCCTGTTCGTCCCAGAGCCGGGCCACCCCGATGACGGCCATCGCCGGGTAGTCGCGCCCGGCCAGCCGGCGCCAGATCCGGCCGAGTTCGGAGGCGTGGGAGCGGTAGTCGGCCACATCGGTGGCGTACACCGTGACGCGGACCAGGTCGGCGGGGGCGCCGCCCGCCGCGTGCAGGGCGGTGAGCAGGTTGGTCAGCGCGGTGGCGAACTGTTCGGGCAGGCCGGCGCCGACGACCTTGCCGTCCGGGTCGAGGGCGGTCTGCCCGGCGAGGAAGACCAGATGGCCACCGGTGGCGACGACGGCGTGCGAGAAGCCGGTGGGCGGGGAGAGTTCGGAGGGATTGATCCGGTGCGACGGGCTCATACGTGCGGCTCCTGGGCGGCGGCCGGCACCCCGGCGGCGGACGCGTACAGCTCCTTGGCGATGATGGCGCGCTGCACCTCACTGGCGCCCTCGTAGATCCGCGGCGCGCGGACCTCGCGGTAGAGGTGTTCGAGCAGATGGCCGCGGCGCAGAGCACGCGCGCCGTGGAGTTGGACGGCGGTGTCGACGACGTACTGCGCGGTCTCGGTGGCGTACAGCTTGGCCATCGCGGCGCGGCGCGGCACGCCGCTCTCCCCCGCGTCGTACGCCGCGGCCGCCGCGTACACCAGGAGGCGGGCGGCCTCGGTGCGGGTGGCCATCTCGGCGACCTGGTGGCTGACGGCCTGGAGGTCGCTCAGCGGACCGCCGAACGCGGTGCGGGTGGCGGTGTGGGCCACGGTGGCGTCGAGGGCGGCGCGGGCCATCCCGACGGCGAAGGCGCCGACGCTGGGCCGGAAGAGGTTGAGGGTGTCCATCGCGACCCGGAAGCCCCGGTCGGGTTCGCCGAGGACGTCGTCGGCGGTGACCGGTACGCCGTCGAACTCCAGGGTGCCGATGGGGTGCGGGGAGAGCATGTCGAGGGCCTGGCCGGTGAGCCCGGGGCGGTCGGCGGGGACCAGGAAGGCGGTGATGCCGCGTGAGCCGGCGCCGGGGGTGGTGCGGGCGAAGACGGTGGCGAAGTCGGCCTCGGGGGCGTTGGAGATCCAGCACTTCTCGCCGGTGAGCCGCCAGCCGCCGGAGGTGGGTTCGGCGGCCAGGGACAGGGCCCCGGCGTCGGACCCGGCGCCCGGCTCGCTCAGCGCGAAGGCCGCGACCGCCCGGCCGGCCCGGACCTCGGGGAGCCAGCGTTCGCGCTGGGCGGGGGTGCCCGCCCGGACGACCGGCGTGGTGCCGAGGCCCTGGAGGGCGAGCGCGGTCTCGGCCTCGGTGCAGCCCCGGGCCAGGGACTCCCGCAGCAGGCACAGGTCCAGCGCGCCGGAGGAGAACATCCGTTCCAGCAGGCCCAGCTCGCCGAGGGCGGCCAGCAGCGGGCGGTTGACGCGCCCGGGCTCCCCCTTCTCCGCCAGCGGGCGCAATTGCTGTTCGGCGAGGGTGCACAGCTCCTCGCACCAGGCGGTCTGTGCCGGTTCGAGGGAGAATGCCGTCATGGCGGCGCCTCTCTTGTCGCGTCTCTGCTTTGTCTGTCGCGGCTTTGCCTGTCGCGTCTCTGCTTTATCGCGGACTGTTGACTACCGTCACCCGAACGATACGCTCCGAAGGCGACAAGGGGGCGATCCTTGATGGAGCCGAATTCCTCGCCGAACACGCCCACAGCCGCCGCCGACGCGTCCGTACGCGTCCCCGGTGCGCACACCGACACGTTCGCGCACGACCATCTGCCACCGCCGGAGCAGTGGCCAAAGCTCCTCCTGGACGATCCCGGGCTGCGTTACCCCGCGCGGCTGAACTGCGGGTACGAGCTGCTGGACCGCACGGTGGAGGAGCGGGGCCCGGACCGTCCCGCGCTGCGCTCCGCCGACGGGGGCGTCTGGAGCTACGGCGAGCTGCGGGAGACGGTGGACCGCATCGCCCATGTGCTCACCGACGACCTGGGGGTGGCGCCCGGGAACCGGGTGCTGCTGCGCGGGCCCACCACGCCCTGGCTGGCCGCGTGCTGGCTCGCCGTCATGAAGGCGGGCGCGGTGGCGGTGACCGTACTGGCGCAGGCGCGGGCGAGTGAACTGGCCACCATCTGCTCGCTGGCCGAGGTGAGCCACGCCCTGTGCGACGCCCGCTCGGCGGAGGACCTGGCGGAGGCGGCGAGTCTGGCGGAGGGGGCGGACCTGGCGGAGGCGGACGGGGAGGGCGCGGATCTCGCCAAGACGGACGCGTACAGCCTCCGGACCACCCTGTTCGGCGGCGACGGCCCCGGCGACCTCACCCGGCTGGCGGCCGCGCACGCCGGCTCCGGCCCGTACCGGGCGGTCGACACGGCCGCCGACGAGGTCGCCCTCATCGCGTTCACCTCGGGGACCACCGGGCGCCCCAAGGGCTGTATGCACCTCCACCGGGACCTGCTCGCCATCGCCGACACCTTCTCCGCCCGCGTGCTGCGGCCGCTGTCCGACGACGTGTTCGCGGGCAGCCCGCCGCTCGGCTTCACCTTCGGCCTCGGCGGCCTGCTGGTCTTCCCGCTGCGGGCCGGAGCCTCCACGCTGCTGCTGGAGCAGGCGGGGCCGCACCATCTGCTGCCCGCGCTGGTACGCCACCGGGTCTCGGTCCTCTTCACCGCGCCGACCGCCTACCGCACGATGCTCGGCCAGTTGGACGGCCACGACCTCTCCGCCCTGCGCCGCTGCGTGTCGGCCGGGGAGAACCTGCCCGCGGCGACCTGGCAGGCCTGGTTCGAGGCGACCGGGCTGCGCATCATCAACGGCATCGGGGCGACCGAGCTGCTCCACATCTTCATCTCCGCCGCCGACGACGCCATCCGCCCCGGCACCATCGGCGTCCCCGTGCCGGGCTGGCAAGCGAAGGTGGTCGACGAGCACGGCGACGAGCTGCCCGACGGCGAGGCGGGGCTGCTCGCCGTACGCGGCCCGGTCGGCTGCCGCTATCTCTCCGACCCCCGGCAGACCGAGTACGTCCGGCACGGCTGGAACATGACCGGTGACACCTTCGTCCGTGAACCGGACGGCTACTTCCGTTACGTGGCCCGCGCCGACGACATGATCATCTCCTCCGGCTACAACATCGCAGGCCCCGAGGTGGAGGACGCCCTGCTACGCCATCCGGAGGTCGCGGAGGCGGCCGTGGTGGGCCGGTCGGACGAACTGCGCGGAGAGATCGTGGTGGCCCACGCGGTGCTGACCGAGGGCTCGGAGCAGACGGCCGACTCCCTGCGCGCCCATATGAAAGCCGTGCTGGCCCCGCACAAATGCCCGCGCGTCTTCGTCTTCGAGCAGTCGCTGCCGCGCACCGCGACCGGCAAGCTCCAGCGGTTCCTCCTCCGAGAGGACTCCCCCTAGAGTGATCACGTGGCCGAGCTGCGCACCCCCCGCTCCCTGATCATCACGCTCTACGGCGCCTACGGCCGTCCGGCGGACGGTTCACCCTTCGCCGTGGCCGAGCTGATCCGCCTGCTGCACGCCGTGGGCGTCGACGCCCCTTCCGTACGCTCCTGCGTCTCGCGGCTCAAGCGGCGCGGGCTGCTGGTCGCCGCGCGGGCGGCGGACGGGTCGGCGGGGTACGCCCTGTCGCCGGACGCCCGCCAGCTCCTCGACGACGGCGACGCGCGCATCTACGGCCGCCCCTCGCACCGGCTGGAGGACGGCTGGGTCCTCGCGGTCTTCTCCGTCCCCGAGGCCGAACGCGCCAAGCGCCACCTGCTCCGCTCCCGGCTGGCCCGCCTCGGCTTCGGCACGGCGGCCCCCGGGGTGTGGATCGCCCCCGCCGGCCTCTACGAGGAGACCCGGCACACCCTGGAGCGGCTCGAACTCGCCCCGTACGTCGACCTGTTCCGCGGCGACCACCTGGGCTTCGCCGCGACCCGCGCTTCGGTGGCCCGGTGGTGGGACCTGGACGCGGTGGCCCGCCTCCACCTGGACTTCCTGGACCTGCACGAACCGGTGCTCCGCGAGTGGGAGGCGACCCCTCCGACCGAGGAGGGCCCGCGCCCGCAGGAGGCCTACCGGGACTATCTGCTGGCCCTGGACTCCTGGCGCCAACTCCCCTACGCCGACCCGGGGTTGCCGCAGGAGCTGCTGCCGAGGGGGTGGCCGGGCGGGCGCTCGGCGGAGGTGTTCGGCAAGCTGCACGAGCGGCTGCGGGACGCCGGGGAGCGGTTCGTGCGCGTCAAGGACTGATGCTGTCGCGGCACGACCGGGCCTCGATCTCGGCGGCGCTCGGCTTGTGGCTGCTGATCCAGCCCGGATCCTCCTCGATGAGTGTGGGGAGGGACGTCTCGACGTCCCTGATCCAACTGCTCGTACCCACATGCTTCTTGAGCCAGGAAGCCAGCCTGCGGCAGTCCGCGGTGTGCCCCTTCGGCAGCCCGATGCCGTAATGCTGCGGGGCTCCTATCGTCACGTCCGGCACCACACGCAGCCCCTCCTTCTCGTACTGCCGGGCGAAGCCGTAGAGGATGGCCTGGTCGGTGGAGACGGCCTTCACCTGGCCGTCGATGAGCTGCTCGATGCAGTCCGACGCATCGGTCAGGGTGACCGGATCGGCGCCGGCGGTCTCCCTGATGCCTTCCAGGGCTTCGACCGAGGTGGTGCCCTGCCAGGTGCAGATCTGGCTGCCGCGCAGATCGGCCAGCCGCTCGATGCCGGCGCCGTCCGGGCCGACGAGGAAGCCCTGCCGGGTCTTGAGGTAGGGCCCGACGAAATCGATCTCGTCCATCCGGTCGGCGGTGATGGAGAACGACGCGATCGTCATGTCCGCCTTGCGCTGGATGAGCTGGGTGACCCGGTCCCCGGAGGAGACGTCGACGGGCTCGCTGAAGTCGACGTCGATCTCCTCCTCGATGTGCTGGAACATGAGGAAGTCCAGTCCGGAACGGTCGTAGTTGGAGGAGTACGACAGGCCGGGCAGGTCGTTGTGCATCGCGACCGTGATGCGCCGCACGCCGAGGAACTCCCGCTCCGGCTCCTCGGAGGAGCAGGCGGCGAGGCCCACGAGCAGGACCAGCGTGGCGACGGTGCCGAACAGCCGGCCGGGTACGGGCCGCGCCCGGCGCCCGGTCGTGGAGGTGGGGGCCACGGTGTCCTCTCAGTCGTGAAGTACGGCGTCCGTGACGAACAGGTTCATCCGGCAGCCTTCCTCGGTCAGCAGCGTGATCTCCACGTCGATCGCGCCCTGCAGTCCGCCCAGGGGGAATCCGATCGTCTGACCGCTGCGCACATCGTCGACGCGGGTGCTGGTGTTCCCCAGCAGCTGGGCGGAGTAGCGGGTCTCCGGCGCGCAGAACTGGGCGGCCTTGTCGGCGTCCCGGACGGTCAGGGTCAGCCGCAGCCGGGAGCGGTCGGCGGGGCTGTCGACCACGAGCCGCAGCCGGGAGCCGTTCGTGACCGTGCTGTCGGTGACCGTGCCGCCGCTGATGCGGGTCCGCCCGGTGACGTCGATCTCGCCGTGGTCCGCGAGGTGGTCCATGCCGACCACGCCGGCGAACGAGCAGATCACGGCCGCCGCCGACATCAGGACGCGCCCGTGGGCCCGGGCGCTCCGCGCCGGCAGGACCAGTCGGACCAGGGCCAGGGCGACCGCGGTGCCCAGAGCGAGGTGGACCCAGAGGAACTGGCGCGCCGGTCCGTCGGGGGCGTAGATCAGCGCGTAGGCGCCGAGCGACACGACCAGCAGGAAGGGCGGCCAGTTCCAGCCGCTCCAGCGTTTCGCCTGGTCCGTGAAGTCGACGAAGTCGCCGAGGAACACGCTCAGGAACAGCTTGCCGACGAAGCCGATCGCCGGGGAGTTGTCCCCATGGGTGACGGTGTCGCCCCGCGCCGGCGGCTCGGGCGTCAAGCGGTTCCGCCGTCCGGGCCGCGGTTGAAGTGGAAGGTCGCCGAGCCCACCTGGCCGATCGCCGGGGAGTTGTCCCCGTACGACGCCACGTAGGTCCGGTCACCCGCCCGGTATGCGCTGTGAACGGATCTGATGGAGTGGGTCAGGGACCGGGCGCTCAGATCGTCCCCGTCGGCCAGCCATTGCCCGATGGCACTCTCCAGGATCTCCCGCTCCTGCGGCTGAAGTCGCGCGATGGCCGTGGCCGCCTCGTCGTCCTGCTCGGTGAGGGGCGGGTCACCGGCCCCCCGGGACAGCACCGCACCCAGCAGGACCCGCCCCCGCTCCACCGCACTGTCGGCGATGCGATCCCGCGCGGCGTCGACGACGGCCCCGGCGAAGGAGGTCGCGGCGGCGCTCACGAAGGGTGCGATGACGGCGGCGGCCGTCAGTAACTCAGACATCTGATCTCCCCCGAGTAGGAGACCAATTTTACTCGAATTTCCTTTCGGCAGAAGGTAATTGGCACCACCATCCGCACTTCCTCACCCCAGTGCGAGCCGGGGCTTCGGTGCGTCCGTGCGGCCCGTGGGCGGGGGACGGCTGCCCGCGCCGTACGGGAGGGGCCAGGGTGCGCCCGGTCCGGAGTAGCCCTGTTCGGCCGCCGCGTGGAGGGTCCAGTGCGGGTCGTACAGATGCGGGCGGGCCAGGGCGCAGAGGTCGGCGCGGCCCGCCAGGAGCAGGGAGTTGACGTCGTCCCAGGAGGAGATGGCGCCGACCGCGATGACCGGGACGTCCACGGTGTTGCGGATCCGGTCCGCGTACGGGGTCTGGTACGAGCGGCCGAACTCGGGGCGCTCCTCGGGCACCACCTGGCCGGTGGAGACGTCGATGGCGTCGGCCCCGTGGGCGGCGAAGGCGCGGGCGATCCCGACGGCGTCCGCCGCGTCGGTGCCGCCGTCGGCCCAGTCGGTGGCGGAGATCCGGACGGTCATCGGGCGGTCCTGCGGCCAGACTTCGCGGACGGCGTCGAAGACGTCGAGGGGGAAGCGGAGGCGGTTCTCCAGCGGGCCGCCGTAGGCGTCGGTGCGGTGGTTGGTGAGCGGGGAGAGGAAGCCGGAGAGCAAGTAGCCGTGGGCGCAGTGGAGTTCGAGGAGGTCGAAGCCGGAGTCGGCGGCGCGGCGGGCCGCCTGCGTGAACTGATCACGGATGGAGGCTAGTTGGGCGTGGTCGAGCTCCTGCGGGATCTGGCTGACGCCGGGGGTGTACGGGAGCGGGGAGGCGGCAGAGACGGGCCAGTTGCCGGTCTCCAGGGGCTGGTCGATGCCCTCCCACATCAGCCGGGTGGAGCCCTTGCGGCCGGAGTGGCCGAGCTGGACGCCGATGGCCGCGCCGGGGGCGGAGGTGTGGACGAAGTCGGTGATCCGTCGCCAGGCGGTGGCCTGTTCGTCGGTCCACAGGCCCGTGCAGCCGGGGGTGATACGGCCCTCGGGGCTGACGCAGACCATCTCGGTCATGGTGAGCCCGGCGCCGCCGAGCGCGCGGGCGCCCAGGTGGACGAGGTGGAAGTCGCCGGGGAGCCCGTCGGTGGCGGAGTACATGTCCATGGGTGAGACGACGACGCGGTTGCGCAGTTCGAGGCCGCGCAGCCGCAGCGGGGTGAACATCGGCGGGGTGTCCGGCGGGCAGCCGAACTCCTCCTCCACGGCGGCGGTGAACGAGGCGTCGCGCAGCCGCAGGTTGTCGTGGGTGACCCGGCGGCTGCGGGTGAGCAGGTTGAACGCGAAGCGGCGGGGCGGCTGGTCGACGTAGCCGGCCAGCTCCTCGAACCAGCGCAGACTGGCCGCCGCCGCCCGCTGGGTGGAGGCCACGACTGGGCGGCGCTCGGCCTCGTACGCCGCCAACGCGGAGTCCAGGTCCGGCTGTTCCTCGATGGAGGCGGCGAGCGCGAGGGCGTCCTCGACGGCGAGCTTGGTGCCGGAGCCGATGGAGAAGTGCGCGGTGTGGGCGGCGTCCCCGATGAGGACGGTGTTCCCGTGCGACCAGCGGGAGTTGGTGACCGTACGGAAGGTGAGCCAGCTGGACCGGTTGGCGCGCAGGGGGCGGCCGTCCAGGGCCTCGGTGAAGAACTTGGCGCAGCGGGCGGTGGATTCGGCCGGGTCGCAGGTGTCGAGCCCGGCGGCCCGCCACACCTCCTCGCGCATCTCGACGATGACGGTGGAGGCGTCGGAGGCGTACGGGTAGCCGTGCAGCTGCATGACGCCGTACGGGGTTTCGGCGATCTCGAAGCGGAAGGCGTCGAGGACGAAGTCGGCGGCGAGCCAGATGTAGCGGTTGCGGTGTTCGGTGAGGGACGGGCGATAAGCCTCGGGGTGCGCCTGGCGGGTCGTGCTGTGCACCCCGTCGGCGGCGATGACCAGGTCGTGGCCGGCGGCCAGCTCGGCGGCGGGCGGGGCCTCGGCCCGGAAGCGGAGGTCGACGCCGAGGGCGGTGCAGCGCTCGTGCAGGATCTCCAGGAGGCGGCGGCGGCCGAGGGCGGCGAAGCCGTGGCCGCCGGAGGTGTGGGTGCGGCCGCGGTGGACGATGTCGATGGTGTCCCAGCGGACGAACTCGGCTCTCAGGGCGCGGTAGACCTCGGGGTCGGCGTGTTCGATGCCGCCGAGGGTTTCGTCGGAGAGGACGACGCCGAAGCCGAAGGTGTCGTCGGGGGCGTTGCGCTCGTACACGGTGATCTCGCGGGCCGGGTCGAGCCGCTTGAGGAGGGCGGCGGCGTAGAGGCCGCCGGGGCCGCCGCCGATGACCGCGATGCGCCGCACGGGGGTGGGCATGGTCCCTACCTCCCCTGCCACTTCGGCGGCCGCTTCTCGGTGAAGGCGGCGTGGAACTCCGCGTAGTCCTCGCCGTGCATCAGCAGCGCCTGGGTGTTGGCGTCCAGCTCGACGGAGGCGGCGAGCGGCATGTCCAGTTCGGCGGTGAGCAGCGCCTTGGTCTGGGCGAGGGCGAGGGCGGGGCCGTCGGCGAGGCGGCGGGCCAGCTCGGCGGCGCGGGCGTCGGCCTGCCCCTCATCGGCCAGCTCGCTGATCAGTCCGATCCGCTCCGCCTCGGGGGCCCGGACGGCGTCCCCGAGCATCAGCAGCCGGGTGGCGTGGCCGAGGCCGACGACCCGGGGCAGCAGATAGGCGGCGCCCATGTCACCGCCGGAGAGGCCGACCCGGGTGAAGAGGAAGGAGAAGCGGGCGGAGGGGTCGGCGACCCGGAAGTCGGCGGCGAGGGCGAGCACGGCTCCCGCTCCGGCGGCGACCCCGTGGACGGCGGCGACGACCGGGAAGGGGCACTCACGCAGGGCCCGTACGACCTGGCCGGTCATCCGGTTGAACTCCAGGACGGCGGCGGTGTCCATGGCGAGGGTGGCGCCGATGATCTCGTCGACGTCGCCGCCGGAGCAGAAGCCGCGCCCCTCACCGGCGAGCACGAGGGCGCGGGCGGAGCGTTCCCGGGTCAGCTCGGCGAGCAGGTCGCGCAGATCGGCGTAGGCGCCGAAGGTGAGGGCGTTGAGTTTCTCGGGGCGGTCCAGTGTGACGGTCACCACACCGTCGTCCCGGGTGATCCGGAGATGACGCCACTCCTCCACCCGCGGGGCGGAGCTGGGAAACGAGCTCATGAAGGGGTTCCCTTCAGCATTCGGGCGGGTTGCCGACCGTGCGCGGGTCGCGTTCCACCCCCGAAGTTATCACCCGTACGTGACTGTCGTCACGAGGTCGCGATACGCCAGCCGTGAGACTGTTGTGGCGAAAGTCCTGTTTGCACCGGTCGACCGCCTCTATGGCCAGGGCCGTGCGGTTCGTAAGGTTGACCCCAGGAAGTCTCGATACGCGATGCCGATGAGTCGAGAGACCCCGATGAGTCGAGAAATCCCGCTCCAAGGAAGTCCCGCTCCCGAACGGAACCCCGCCGTGCCGCCCGATGTCCCTGTTCCCGCCTCCTGGCGCATCGCCCTGCCGCACTCCACGGCAGCCGTGCCGATCGCCCGCGCCCTGGTCCGTACCGCCCTGTCGGACATCCATGCCCCGGCGGACAGCGACACCGCCGAGCTGCTCACCGCCGAGCTGGTCGCGAACGCGGTCGAGCACACGGTGAGCAGCGAGCCGATCGAGCTGGTCGTGGAGCTGCTGCCCACCGGCTGCCAGGTCGAGGTGCACGACCACGACCCCGCTCCGCCCGGTGACCTGTCCCGCCCGCAGCCCGGTTACGAGGTCGACCCCTGGCAGGAGCACGGCCGCGGCCTGCTGCTGATCCGGACCCTCAGCTCCGCCTGCGGTCACCGCACGACGGAGCACGGCAAGGCAGTCTGGTTCACGCTTCCGGCGATACCGTCCCAGCCGGGTCCGTCCCCGGAGAGCTGACCAGCCGGGACCGCTTGCGCCCGTAGAAGGTGTAGAGCAGCGAACCGGCGGCGAGGAAGACCGCGAACTGGAGCCAGGTCGTCCAGCCGGTCCCGTACATCAGGTACAGGCAGAACACGACGCCGAGCACCGGGCTGACCGGGTAGAGCGGCACCCGGAAGGTGCGCTCCAGCTCCGGGTTGCGGCGGCGGAGCACCACGACGGCCACATTGACCGCGACCATGGTGGCGAGCGTGCCGATGGTCGTCAGGTTGACGACGACGTCCAGCGACGCGAAGGCGGCCGGGACGGCGAAGACGCAGGCCACGATCCAGGTGTTGGCGACCGGGGTGTGGGTCTTGGGCGAGACGCGCTCGAAGACGCGCGGGATCAGCCCGTCGCGGGACATCGACATCAGGATGCGGGTCTGCCCGTACATCACGGCGAGCACCACCGAGGCGATGGCGACGACCGCGCCGAAGGCGATGATGCCGCCGCCGACCGAGGAGTCGGTGACCTGGTTGACGACGAGCGAGAGGGCCGCGGGCTTGTCGGAGACGGCGTCCGCGCCGAGCGCGCCGATGGCCGAGAGCGCCACCGCGCAGTAGAGCAGCGTGACGACGCCGATGCAGATCAGGATGGCGATCGGAATGTTCCGGCGGGGGTTCTTGACCTCTTCGCCGGCGGTGGTGATCGCGTCGAAGCCGATGTACGAGAAGAACGCCAGCGAGGCACCGGCCGTGATCCCGCCGAGCCCGTGGCCCGCGAACGGCACGAGGTTGTCGTCCTGGTACGCGGTGAACGCGATCGCGCAGAACGCCAGCAGGATGCCGATCTTCAGGACCGCCATGGCGGCCGTCGCGTTGGCGCTCTCCCGGACGCCGCGCACCAGCAGGGTGGCTGCCATCGCGATCACGACGATCGCCGGGAGGTTGATCACGCCGCCGTCGCCGGGCCCCGCGGACACGGCGGCGGGCAGCTGCCAGCCGATCAGGCTGTTCAGCAGCTCGTTGACGTACTGGCTCCAGCCCACCGCGACCGCGGAGACCGAGACGCCGTACTCCAGCATCAGGCACCAGCCGACGAGGAACGCCGTGCGCTCGCCGAGGGCGGCGTACGCGAAGGAGTACGAGCTGCCCGAGACCGGGATCGCGCTGCCCAGCTCCGCGAAGGAGAAGGCGGTGAAGATGCAGGTGATCGCGGCCAGGACGAACGAGATGACGACGGCGGGTCCGGCCTCGGCGACGGTGTCGGAGAGGCCGACGAAGATGCCGGTGCCGACGATGGCACCGACACCGAAGCAGACGAGCTGGAAGAGGCCCATCGTCCGCCTGAGGCCGTGGCCCTCCAGGTCTCCGCCGGATTCGGCGATGAGCATGTCGGGGCTCTTGCGGCGCAGTCCGGGCCGGGAGAGGCCGGGACTCTTCGGGGTGCCGGGTGTCGGCAGGCCGGGGCTCATGCGGGACGTTCTCTTCTCTGGTGGTGCAGTGGGGGGACGGTCCCGTGCGCACCCGGGGCGGCACGGGAAAGGGGCCCAGGCATGTCAGAGCCCGAACCCCACCAGAGGCGACATCGTAGCCACCACCGCGCATGTTCACCCAATCGGGCGAGGAACCATGCAAACCGCTGACCCTTAGGGCGTGTCCGGCGGATCAGGGCCGGATAGGCCGCGGCGTCTGGTGCGGTGCATCGCAAGGCGCTGGAACGTCCTCATCGCGGAGCGATTCGGGCGTCCTGGGTGCCGAGGTCGTGGAAGGCGGGCAGGCAGTGCAGGAACTTCACGTCCGGGTTGCCGGTGGCCCGCAGCACGTCCATCGTCACGGCGTACGGCGCGAGCGCGGCGATGCGCTCGTCCCAGACCTCCTTGGGCTCCCCCATCGAGACCCAGACGTCGGTGGCGACGAAGTCGGCGCCGCGGACGCCCTCGGCGATGTCCGCGGTGAGCGTGACCTTCGCGCCGCTGACCGCGGCGAGCTTCTCGGCCTGCTCCACGACGGAGGGGGCCGGCCAGTACATCTCGGGGGCGACGATCCGGATGTCCAGGCCGAGGAGGGCGCCGGTGATCAGGTAGGAGTTGCCCATGTTGAAGCGGGCGTCGCCGAGGTAGGCGAAGGCCAGCTCCGTGACGGGCCGGTCGCTGTGCTCCGTCATGGTCAGCACGTCGGCGAGCATCTGCGTGGGGTGCCAGTCGTCGGTGAGCCCGTTGAAGACGGGGACACCGCCGTACGCGGCCAGCTCCTCGACCACCTGCTGGCTGTCGCCCCGGTACTCGATGCCGTCGAACATCCGGCCGAGCACCCGGGCGGTGTCCTTCACCGACTCCTTGTGGCCCATCTGGGAGCCCGAGGGGTCCAGGTAGGTGGTGGAGGCGCCCTGGTCGGCGGCGGCCACCTCGAACGCGCAGCGCGTACGGGTCGAGGTCTTCTCGAAGATCAGCGCGATGTTCTTCCCGCGCAGCCGCCGGACCTCGGCACCCGCCTTCTTGGCCGCCTTCAGCTCACCGGCCAGCGCGACCAGGCCGAGGATCTCCTCGGCGGTGAAGTCCAGCTCCTTGAGGAAGGGGCGGCCGGTGAGGTCGATGGCCATGGTGACGGCTCCAGGGTGGGACGGGCAGGCGGAACGGGGATCGTCATACAGTTCTGGAAGTCTATACGACCATCCGCATTCCTATACAGCCCCCTGGTCCGGAAACCTTCTGGCCCCTGTCTCGAAAGCGCTGGTACTGCACGGCTGGTGCTACCTGGCTGGTAGAACACAGCTGGTACTACACAGGGTCCCGCACGACCGGGCAGCTCATGCAGCGCGGTCCGCCCCTCCCCCGGCCCAGCTCGCTGCCCCGGATCTCGATGACCTCGATGCCCTGCTCGCGCAGATAGGTGTTGGTGGTCGCGTTCCGCTCGTACGCGATGACGACGCCCGGCTCGACCGCCAGGACGTTGCAGCCGTCGTCCCATTGCTCGCGCTCGGCCGCGTGCACGTCCTGGGTGGCGGTGAGCACCCGGATGGAGTCGAGGCCGAGGGCGGCGGCGATAGCCCGGTGCATGTGCTCGGGCGGGTGGTCGGTGACCTTCAGCTCGCGGGGGCCGCTGCCCGGCTCGATCGTGTACGAGCGGAGCATGCCGAGCCCGGCGTACTGGGTGAACGTGTCGCCGTCGACCATCGTCATCACCGTGTCCAGGTGCATGAACGCGCGGGCCTTGGGCATGTCCAGCGCCACGATCGTGCGGGCCGAACCGGCGTCGAAGAGGCCACGGGCCAGCATCTCCACCGCCTGCGGGGTGGTGCGCTCGCTCATCCCGATCAGGACCGCCCCCTGCCCGATGACCAGGACGTCACCGCCCTCGATCGTGGACGGGTAGTCGTCCTGCCCCTCCGACCAGTGGTGGAAGACGCCCGCCTCCGGGCCGGTGAAGAGCGGGTGGTGGCGGTAGATCGCCTCGAAGTGGACGGTCTCGCGCTGCCGGGCGGGCCAGCGCATCGCGTTGATGGAGACCCCGTCGTAGATCCAGGCGGAGGTGTCCCGGGTGAAGAGGTGGTTGGGCAGCGGGCCGAGCAGGAAGTCGTCCAGGTCCATCACATGGAAGCGGACGGAGGTCGGCTCGCTGTGCCGCTCCAGGAACTCGCGCTTCGTCATCCCGCCGACCAGGGCCTCCGCCAGCTCGGCCGAGGGCAGCTCCTCGAAGGCGGCGCGCAGGTGCTCGGTGGCGAGCGGCCCGTACTCCTTCTCGTCGAAGACCCGGTCGAGGACGAGCCGGCGGGCGACCGGGATGTCCAGGGACTCCTGGAGGAGGTCCCCGAAGAGGTGCACCTCCACGCCCCGGTCGCGCAGGACGTCGGCGAACCCGTCGTGCTCCTGCCGGGCCCGGCGCACCCAGAGCACGTCGTCGAAGAGGAGCGCGTCCTTGTTGGAGGGGGTCAGCCGTTTCAGTTCCAGATCGGGGCGGTGCAGTATGACGCGGCGCAGCCGCCCGGCTTCGGAGTCGACGTGGAATCCCATGTCTTCATCCTCACCGGGCGGAGCACCGTTCACCCCGCGAATCGCCCACGGCTTGGCGCTGCACTCAGAGCCGGGGGTCCACCGGCTCCGACTCCAGGGCCAGGACGGCGAAGACCGCCTCGTGGACCCGCCACAGCGGCTCGCCGTCCGCCAGCCGGTCCAGCGCCTCCAGGCCGAGCGCGTACTCCCGCAGCGCGAGCGAGCGCTTGTGGCCGAGGAAGCGGGAGCGCAGGCGCTCCAGGTTCTCCGGGCGGGTGTACTCGGGGCCGTAGATGATGCGCAGATACTCCCGGCCGCGCACCTTGATGCCCGGCTGGACCAGGCGGCCCTTGGCGTCCCGGACGAGGGCGCCGAGCGGCTTGACGACCATGCCCTCGCCGCCGCGCCCGGTCATCTCCAGCCACCAGTCGGTGCCCGCGCGGACGGACGCCTCGTCGGCGGGGTCCACGACGAGCCGGCGCGTGACCTGGAGCAGCCCGGTCGGGTCGTGCTCGACGAGGCGGTCCAGCCAGGCCAGCTGCTCGTCGTGCGGGACGGCGGCCAGCGAGCGGCCCTGGACGGCGAGGATCTGGAACGGGGCGAGCCGCACCCCGTCCAGCCCTTCGGTGGACCAGCAGTAGCGCCGGTACGCCTCGGTGAACGCGGCCGCGTCCTCGGCCCGGCCGCGCTGCCGCCCGGTGAGGTCGCCGACGTCGACGCCACGGGCGGCGGCCGTCTCCAGTGCGGCGAGGGCGGAGGGGAACACCGCGCGGGAGGCCGCGCCGACCGCGGCGTACTGCGAGCGCAGCAGCCCGCCGGCCTTGAGCGACCACGGCATCAGCTCGGCGTCGAGCAGCACCCAGTCGGTGTCCCACTCCTCCCAGAGCCCGGCCGCGGTGACGGCCGTACGCAGCCGGCCGAGGATCACCTCGGTGAGGGCCCGGTCGTCGAGGAAGGGGCGGCCGGTGCGGGTGTGGAGGGCGCCGGTCGGGCCGTCCGTGCCGAACCGGGCGGTGGCGGCCTCCGCGTCCTTGCAGACGAGGGCGACGGCCCGGGAGCCCATGTGCTTCTCCTCGCACACCACCCGCTCCACGCCGTCCGCGCGGTACTGCGCGAACGCCTCGGCCGGGTGCTCCAGGAAGCCGTCCTCCCGGGAGGTGGCGGTGGGCGCCATGGTGGGCGGGAGGTAGGCGAGGAGCTGCGGGTCGACGGCGAACCGGCTCATCACCTCGAGCGCGGCCGCCGCGTTCTCCTCGCGCACGGCGACGCGGCCCAGGTGGCGGGTCTCCACGACCCGGCGGCCCTGGACGTCGGCGAGGTCCAGCGGCCTGCCCTCCCGGCCCCCGGGCGCCTCGGTGGCCAGCGGCCTGGTGGGCTCGTACCAGACCTTCTCGGCCGGTACGTCGACGAGTTCGCGCTCCGGCCAGCGCAGCGCGGTCATCTTCCCGCCGAAGACGACGCCGGTGTCCAGGCAGATGGTGTTGTTGATCCAGGAAGTGGTGGGCACGGGGGTGTGGCCGTAGACCACGGCGGCGCGGCCCCGGTAGTCCTCGGCCCACGGGTAGCGCACGGGCAGGCCGAACTCGTCGGTCTCGCCGGTGGTGTCCCCGTACAGGGCGTGCGAGCGGACCCGGCCGGAGGTGCGGCCGTGGTACTTCTCCGGCAGTCCGGCGTGGCAGACCACCAGGTTGCCGCCGTCGAGCACGTAGTGGCTGACGAGCCCGTCGATGAACTCCCGCACCTGCTGCCGGAACTCGGGGTGCTCGGCGTCCTCGCACTCCAGCTGCTCGACGGTCTCGGCGAGGCCGTGGGTCTGCTGGACCTTGCGGCCCGCGAGATAGCGGCCGAGCTTGTTCTCGTGGTTGCCGGGGACGCACAGTGCGTTGCCCGACGCGACCATGGACATGACGCGGCGGAGCACACCCGGGCTGTCGGGGCCCCGGTCGACGAGGTCGCCGACGAAGACGGCCGTACGCCCTTCGGGGTGGGCGCCGTCCACGTAACCCAGCGTGCCGAGCAGGGTGTCCAGCTCGGAGCGGCAGCCGTGGATGTCGCCGATGATGTCGAACGGGCCGGTGAGGTGGCGCCGGTCGTTGTACCGGCGCTCCAGCACCACCTCAGCGCTCTCGGCCTCCTCCTCGGTGCGCAGGATGTGCACCTTGCGGAAGCCCTCGCGCTCCAGGCCGCGCAGCGAGCGCCGCAGCTCGCGGCGGTGGCGCTGGATGACATGGCGGGGCATGGAGGCCCGGTCGGGGCGGGCGGCATTCCGCTTGGCGCAGACCTCCTCGGGGAGGTCCAGAACGATGGCGATGGGCAGCACGTCGTGCTCGCGGGCCAGCCGGACGAGCTGCTTGCGGCTCTCGGACTGGACGCTGGTGGCGTCGACGACGGTGAGCCGCCCGGCGGCGAGGCGCTTGCCGGCGATGTAGTGGAGCACGTCGAAGGCGTCGCGGCTGGCGCTCTGGTCGTTCTCGTCGTCGGCGACGAGGCCCCGGCAGACGTCCGAGGAGACGATCTCGGTGGGCTTGAAGTGCTTGCGGGCGAAGGTGGACTTGCCCGATCCGCTGGCGCCGATGAGGACGACGAGGGAGAGGTCGGTCACGGGCAGGGTGCGGGCGGCGGTGCCGGTGGTGGTGTCGGTGCTCGTGCTGTCGTCGTTTCTGCTGTCGTCGTTCGTCATGCGGCTTCCGCCCCCTTCTTCTTCTCGTTGTTCTTGTCGGTCGCGGTGTCGGTCAGGGTGAAGACGGCCAGCTGGGTGGGCGGGCCGACCTCGGGGTCGTCCGGGCCGACGGGCAGATGCGCGACGGTGTACCCGTGGCGTTCGGCCACCTTCGCGGCCCACTCCCGGAATTCGGCCCTCGTCCACTCGAAGCGGTGGTCCCCGTGGCGCACATGCCCGGCCGGGAGGCTCTCCCAGCGGACGTTGTACTCCACGTTCGGCGTGGTCACGAGCACCGTGCCCGGCCGCGCCGAGCCGAAGACCGCGTACTCCAGCGCGGGCAGCCGGTCCAGGTCCAGGTGCTCGATGACCTCGCTGAGCACCGCGGCGTCATACCCCTTGAGCCGCTTGTCCGTGTAGGTGAGGGAGCCCTGCTGGAGGGCGACCCGGCCCGCCTGGCGCTCCCCCATCCGGTCCAGCTTCAGCCGGCGCGAGGCGATGGTGAGGGCGCGCATCGACACGTCGACACCGACGATCTCGGTGAACCGCACGTCCTTGAGGAGCGCCTGCACCAACTGGCCCTGGCCGCAGCCCAGGTCGAGGACCCGGTGGGCACCGGCTCCGCGCAGCGCTTCGAGGATCGCGGTGCGCCGGTGCTCGGCGAGCGGGACCGGCTTCTCCTCGGTGTCGGTGCTCTCGTCCACGGCGTTGTCGACGCTGTCCACGTCGAGGTCGTCCGACTCCGCGAGCCGGACCAGCTCCAGGGCCTGGTCCGCCTGGCGGGTCAGCCCCCAGCGGTGGGAGAGGTAGCGCCGGGTGATGAGGGGGCGCTCGGGGTGGTCGGCCAGCCAGCCCTCACCGGCCCGCAGCAGCTTGTCCACCTCGTCGGGCGCGACCCAGTAGTGCTTGGCGTCGTCGAGGACCGGCAGCAGGATGTAGAGCTGGCGCAGGGCGTCGGCGAGCCGCGACTCCCCCTCCAGCACCAGGCGTACGTAGCGCGACGCGCCCCACTCGGGGAACTGCTCGTCCAGCGCCACCTGCGCCACCTCGACCCGCTCCCAGCCGAGCGGCCCGAACAGCCTGCGCACCAGCTCCGCACCGCCCCGGGCGGGCAGCGCGGGCACCTCGATCCGCAGCGGCAGCGGGGCCACGGCCCGCTCGGGCAGGGCCCTGCAGACACCGCCCAGCGCGGACTTGAACACCGTGGCGAGGGCGACCGAGAGCAGTGAGGAGGCCGCGTAGGGGCGGTCGTTGACGTACTGCGCGAGCGCCGCGTCGGGCGCACCGCCCCGGCCCTTGCCCTTGCCGCGCCGCACCAGCGCCACCGGATCCACCTCCAGCAGGAGTGCGGCCGTGCAGCGCTCGGCGGACGCCTCGGGGTAGAAGACGTGTGCCGCGCCGTGCGAGGTGGAGAACGCCTGCGCCCGGTCGGGATGCTTGTGCAGCAGGAAGCCGAGGTCCGTGGCGGGGCGGTCAGGGGTGCCGGTCGTACTGATTGTCAGGAACACCTGTCCGAGTATGGTCTGCATCCCGCGCCCCTCACCAGGCATTTTCAGGGGCCGAGCAGCCCCGCCTCGATCCTGCTCAGGGGCCCAGCAGCCCCGCCAGCTCCTTGATCCGGTCCGGCCCCACCCGGCAGCAGCCGCCGACGAGCCGTGCCCCGGCCCCCGTCCAGGCCCGCACCCGCCCCGGGTCGAAGGTGCTCGCCCCGGTCCATCCCCTCCCTTCCGCGTCCCAGCCCTCCCCGCTGTTCGGGTAGACCACGGCCGGCTTGCCCGTGACCTCCACCGCCACCCGCACCGCCTCCTCCGCCTCGGCCGGGTCGCAGCAGTTGACCCCGACGGCCACCACCGCTTCCCGCCCGGCGGCCACCCCGAAGGCCTCCTCCAACGGCTGCCCGGCCCGGGTCCGCCCGCCCGCCACGCTGTACGAGAGCCAGAGAGGCAGCCCGGTCTCCTCGGCGACCCGCACCACCGCCTCGGCCTCGTCCATGTCCGGCACCGTCTCCAGCGCCAGCACGTCGGGCCCCGCCTCGGTGAGCGCCGCCACCCGGGGCCGGTGGAAGCGCTCCAGCTCCCGGACGGTGAGCCCGTACCGCCCCCGGTACTCGCTGCCGTCCGCGAGCATCGCCCCGTACGGGCCGACCGAGGCGGCGACCCAGATCTCCCGCTCCGGGTCGGCCCGGCGGGCCGCGCCGGCCGCCCGCCGGGCCAGGTCCACACTGCGGGCGAGGAGCGCCCCGGTCCGTTCCGGGCCGATCCCGTGGCGCCCGAACCCTTCGAACGTGGCCTGGTAGCTGGCCGTGATGAGCACCTGCGCTCCGGCGCGCAGATACGCCAGGTGGGCGGCCTCGACCTGCTCCGGCGCGTCGGCCAGCAGCCGGGCCGACCAGAGCGCGTCGGAGAGGTCGCACCCCTGTGCTTCCAACTGGTTGGAGAGGCCGCCGTCCAGCAGGACGGGCCCTTCCGCCAGCGCTGCGGCGAGCGTACGGCCGGAGTTCACGGCCATCTCCTCCTCGTCCCTCTCCCGGTGAAGAATCCACCGGGAAACCGGGTCAGGTCAGCTGGGACTGGATCTGCGAGGAGATCAGCTCCAGGTGGTCCAGGTCGCCCAGGTCGAGGGCCTGGAGGTAGATCCGGGACGAGCCGATCGCCGCGTACCGGCCGATCTTGTCGACCACCTCGGCGGGCGAGCCGGCCAGCCCGTTGGCCTTCAGCTCCTCCACGTCCCGGCCGATGGCCGCCGCGCGCCGGGCCACCTCCGCGTCGTCCTTGCCGGTGCAGACGACCAGGGCGTTGGAGTACACCAGGTCGTCCGGGTCGCGCCCGAACGCCTTCGCCGCGGTCCGGACCCGGCCGAACTGCTTCTCGCTGTCCTCCAGCGAGGCGAAGGGGATGTTGAACTCGTCGGCGTACTGCGCGGCGAGGCGCGGGGTGCGGGTCGCGCCGTGGCCGCCGATCAGGACGGGCACCTTGGCCTGGGCCGGCTTCGGCAGCGCGGGTGAGTCGGTGAGCTGGTAATAGGTGCCGTCGTAGCTGAAGGTCTTGCCGACCTCCGTGGCCCACAGACCGGTGACGATCGCCAGCTGCTCCTCCAGCCGGCCGAACTTCTCCTTCGGGAACGGGATGCCGTAGGCCTTGTGCTCCTCCTCGAACCAGCCCGCGCCCAGGCCCAGTTCGACCCGGCCACCGGACATCTGGTCGACCTGGGCCACCTGGATGGCGAGCACACCGGGCAGCCGGAACGTGCCCGCCGTCATCAGCGTGCCGAGCCGGATCCGCTTGGTCTCGCGGGCGAGGCCGGCCAGCGTGATCCAGGCGTCGGTCGGGCCGGGCAGGCCGTCGCCGGAGCCCATGCGGAGGTAGTGATCGGAGCGGTAGAAGGCGTCGAAGCCGAGGTCCTCGGTGGCCTTGGCGACGGTGAGCAGGGTGTCGTAGTCGGCCCCTTGCTGGGGCTCGGTGAAGATTCGAAGATCCATGCACCCATCCTGCCCCTTCGGCGGCGCCTCTTCCTCAGGGCCCCGCCGCCGAGGGGGCCGGGCCCCGTATCCCGCCGTAGGGGCCGTCGCGCTCCCGCTCCCGCTCGGCCAGCCGTCTCAGCAGCCCGTGCACCCGGTCCAGCGACTCGTCGGCGGCGTCCATGGCCTCGATGCACTGCCAGTAGAGCCCGTCCTCCCCCGTGTCGCAGGCCACCGAGACCAGCGCGATCCCGGCCTCGCCGAGGAGCAGCGCCAGACCCGTCAGGGCCGCCCGCACATCGGCGATCCCGGAGAGCTGCGCCGCCCGTGTGCCCCGGGAGAGGACCGCCGGGTGGTCCGGCGCCACGCACCCGCCGCCGATCTCACCGAGGGCCCGCGCCTCGCCCCGTAACTCCATCGGGCCGAAGAGGGCCAGCCGGCTGCCGACCGTCCGCGCGAGGGCCTGGGCCTGCCAGGCCTCCGCCATCACGTCCAGCGCGCCCCTGCTCTCCGACAGCGCCCGCCGCCCCGACTCGATGAGTCGCTCCGCTTCCATGTCTTTCCCCCGTCATCACGAAAACCCGCTCATCTCTTTCATTACCCACAGTGAGGTAGATGGCACCGGAAGGCCAGAGGAAATCGGAAATCTGTGGACACAAAATCGATTGTGGATAAGTCGATCACTCCGAAGAGTGACGATCCTGGGGTTCCGGAGGGTTCGGGACGGGGAAGCGCTTCTCGTTCCGGTCCAGCTTGGCCGCCAGCGCCTGCAGCGGATCGATGCCCAGCACCTCGCAGAACTGGAGGAGATAGGCGAGGACGTCGGCGACCTCGTCGGCCACGCGGTGGGCCGCTTCGGGCTCGTCCATGATCCGGGCGGACTGTTCGGGCGTCAGCCACTGGAAGATCTCGACCAGTTCGGAGGCCTCGACGCTGAGGGCGGAGGCCAGGTTCTTCGGGGTGTGGTACTGCCCCCAGTCCCGTGCCGCCGCGAACGCGGCCAGCCGACGCTGGAGTTCTGCCACATCGAGTTCCGTCACGGCCCCAGGTCTACCACCGCCCTCGGACACCGCCGCCCCGGACGCCCCTGACGAGGCGTCCGGCGGCGAGGCCGACGAGGAGGGACGAGGAGAGACGGCGGGAGGAGAAGGGACGAGGAGGGGCGGCGGGCGGAGAAGGGACTACGACTGGGCGAGCCCCGCCGGAGTCACCCCTTCGACCTCCATGCCCTCCGGAGCCAGCAGGAAGACGTTCCGGTCGACGCGGTGCATACCGCTGCCGAGCCCGAAGACCACGCCGCTGCTGAAGTCCAGGATGCGCTTGGCCACATCCGTCTCCGCCGCCGTCAGGTCGAGCAGCACCGGAACCTGGGCGACCAGGTACTCCGCGACCTCGCGGGCGTCCGCGAAGACCTGCACCCGCAGCACGACCAGGCGGCGCTGTTCGGCCACCCGCTCGTCCGGAACCGTGCGGTGGTCGATCCGGGACGGCCACTCGTCGCGGCCGCGCAGGGGTACGACCTGGGCGAGCCCCTCCCACTGTTCGTCGGTGGCGTCATATCTGTCGTACCTGTCGTACCTGCTCACAGGGCCACCCCGTCGTCAAGCCGGTCGCATTCGCGCCGGCTGCGCTCACTGTTCATCGGGCAATCCTCTCGTCCCTCACCCGTTCGGCGTACCAACGACACGGCGAAGGGCCTGATCGAGTCCCTCACACGGAGCCCTCACACCGCACCTGAGCCCTCACACCGTGATGACCTGGACGCCCGCCTCGCCGAACCGGTCCTTCGCCTCCGCCGTGATGTGCCCGTCGGTGACCAGCACGTCGACCAGGCCGAGGTCGCAGACCCGGGCGAAGGCCCGTTTGCCGATCTTCGAGGAGTCGGCGGCGACCACCACCCGCTGCGCCCGCTCGGCCAGGAGCCGGTTGACGCTGGCCTCGCCCTCGTGGTGGACGTAGGCGCCGCGTTCGATGTCGATGGCGTTCACCCCGAGGACGGCGACGTCGAGCGTGATCTCGTTCATCACGCCGACGGCCAGCGGGCCGGTCAGTTCGTACGACTGCGGCCGGGCCACGCCGCCGGTGACGACCATCTTGATCTGCGGCCGGATCGCCAGCTCGCTCGCGATGTTCAGGGCGTTGGTCACGACGGTGAGCGTCGGCTGCCCGCCCGCCACCGTGGTCTCGCCGACGATGTCGGGGCGGACGGCGAGCGCGCGGGCCACCTCGGTCACCGTCGTACCGCCGGTCAGGCCGACCACCTCCCCGACGGCGACCAGGCCGGAGACCGCGCGGCCGATGGCCTGCTTCTCGGGGGCGTGGCGGCCGGTCTTGTAGCGGAGCGCCAGCTCGTACGAGACGCCGTGCGCGACCGCTCCGCCCCGGGTGCGGGTGAGCAGGTGCTGTTCGGCGAGCTGGTCCAGGTCGCGGCGGATGGTCGCGGCCGACACGGCGAGCTCGGCCGCCGCCTCCTCGACCTCCACCCTGCCGTGCTTGCCGACCAGTTCCAGCAGCGCGTCCCACCGGGCGTCCCTCGCCACGTGCGTCTCCTTCACCGTCCGCTTCCGGGCTCCGCGCTTCCCGGGAACGCGGTCGCCGGTGGCCGGACCGCCGCAAGCCTCGCACAGGACCCCGGCGCCCACCCAGTTCCGGGCCCGGCCTCGGGCCGCACCCGGTCGACGGTGCCGGAACGGGCGTGAGGGAGGATGGGTGGCAGGAGGCGGCCGACGCCCCTCCGCGCACCCGACACCCCCACGCCGGAGAGCCTTCATGCACCTCGCCCTGTCAGTCGCCGCCGAGGAGCCGAAGGGCGGTATCGCGGGCTGGGCCACCGGACTGGTCGAGACGTTCGGCGGGCCGGGCGCCGGCCTGGCCATCGCCCTGGAGAACCTGTTCCCGCCGCTGCCGAGCGAGATCATCCTCCCGCTGACCGGGTTCGCCGCGTCGCAGGGCGTGCTCAGCCTGGCCTCCGCGCTGTTCTGGACGACGCTCGGCTCGGTCGTCGGCGCGCTGGCGCTGTACGGGCTCGGCGCCGTGTTCGGGCGGGAGCGGATGCACGCCCTCTGGGCCAAGCTGCCGCTGGTCAAGCCCTCGGACCTGGTGCGTACGGAGGAGTGGTTCGCGCGGCACGGCACCAAGGCGGTCCTGCTGGGCCGCATGGTGCCGGTCTTCCGGAGCCTGATCTCGGTGCCCGCGGGTGTGGAGCGCATGCCGCTGCCGGTGTTCGTCGGGCTGACGACGGCGGGCAGCCTGGTGTGGAACACCGTGCTGGTGCTGGCGGGTTACTGGCTCGGCGACAGCTGGGACGTGGTCGGGACGTACGTCGGGCTCATGTCCAAGGTCGTGCTCGGGCTGGCCGTGCTGGCGGTGACCTGGTGGGTCGTGAGGCGGGTCCGGGGCCAGAAGGACTCCCGGCGCGGCGAGTGAGGGGCGGCTGCGGCCCCGGCCCCGGCCCGTACGGAATCCCCCTCCGGCACCGCCCGGCTCCGGACACCCTCGGGCAGCGCCCGTTCCCGGAGCCCTTCCGGCACCGCCCGCCCCTGGACAGCGCTGGGCGCCCCCGGGCGCCGTGGCGCCGGGAGTGCCGCCCGGCGGTGTCCGGGACGTGGCCGCCCGCTCAGGACTCCTCGAAGTAGGCGTCCAGGACGGCGTCCAGCTCGGCCGGCCACTCCTTGAGCTGCGCCCGGCTCGCCGCCTCGACCTCGGCGTTGAACCAGCGCCGGCTCGACAGGTGCACGGTCACGGTGAACCGGCGGCCGAAGCGGGCCGGGTTCATCTCCACCGCGCCGATCTCGGACCAGTCGAAGTCGGCCTCCTGGTCGTCCAGCGTGAACCGGATGCCTTCCCGGGCCACCCGAATCGAGCCGCGCCGGTCGCTGATCTCGAAGACCGGACCGTCCTCGGCCCCTTCCGCTTCGCCTTCCGCGCCGGCCACGGCATCGGCCACCGCGTCGGCCTCGGCATCGGTAGCCTCCGCAGCCGTTTCGGGCGCTTCGTCGAGCTCCGGAGCGGTCTCCGGGTCCGTCTCCGGTGCGGCCTCCGATTCCGGTTCGGTCTTCCGGGTCGCGACAGGTGCCGCCAGGCCGGGGAGAGGGATGAACGCCGGGTCGGTGCCTGCGGCGAACTCGGGCTTCTTGTTCGAATCTATGCTCTGCTCCACGGCGGGCAGTATGGTCGACGAACCTGTACGTGACCAGTCGGCGCCGTCGCGGCGCACGGCCGGACCGTCAGAGGACTCCCCGGCGCCACTCCCGTACGAGCAGATAGCCGAGGTAGGCGCCGCCGATCGCCATGGTGTAGATCCCGACCGGCAGGTCCTCGAAGAGCGGCAGTTGCTGGGCGCAGAGGTCGGCGGCCACCAGCAGCAGGCCGCCGGTGAGGCCCGAGAGCAGCAGGTGGGGGCCGGAGCCGCGGCTGAGGCGCTTGGCGATCTGCGGGGCCGTCAGGGCGATGAAGGCGATGGGTCCCGAGACGCTGACGGCGGCCGCCGAGAGGGCGATGGCGAGGACCACGGCGAGAGTCTTGGCCTTCCTCGGCTCGGCGCCGAGCCCTTCGGCGATGTCGTCGCCCATCTCGCCGATGTCGAGCCGCCGCGAGATCAGCGCGGTCAGCGGGGCGGCGGCGAGCAAGACCAGCCAGATGGTGGTGGCGTCGGTCCAGGAGCGGGCGGTGAGGCTGCCGTTGACGTAGGCGGTGAGAACGGAGGCCTTGTCGCGTTCCAGGGCGTAGACGACGTACTGGGTGACGGCTGCGCCCATGGCGGCGACCCCGATACCGGCGATGACGAGCCGGGCGGGGTTGCGGAAGCCGGTGCCGGTGGAGACGTACACGAGGGCCATCGCGAGGACCGCGCCGAGGAGCGCGCCGACGGCGACCGGGACGGTGTCGGGGAACATCAGCGCGCACATCGCGGCGCCCGCGCCCGCCCCGGCGGAGAGGCCGATGACGTCGGGGCTGCCGAGCGGGTTGCGGGTGACGGACTGGAAGAGCGCGCCGGAGAGGCCGAGCGCGGCGCCGACCCCGATGGCGACGGTGAGGCGGGGGCCGCGCAGCCGGTTGAAGACGAAGCGGTCCTTGCCCTCGGCGTCCCCGAGGAGCGCTGCGGGCAGGTCGGCGAGGTCGAGGCCGAGCCGCCCCCAGGTGAGCGTGGCCACGGCGGCGGTGAGGAGGAGGACGAAGAGCCCGGCGCCCGCGAGGACGGAGGCGCGGCGCATCGGTATCGCCACGGTGCGGCCGACGACCAGGTAGCCGCGGGGGGCCTTGACGGGCGCGCGGAGGGGTTCGGTGACGGTCATGTGGTGCCCCGCATCCTGCGTACGGCGATGAGCAGCGCGGGTGCGCCGATGAAGGCGGTGACGACGCCGACCATGAGTTCGGTGGGCCGCATGACGGTCCGGCCCACCACGTCCGCGAGGAGCAGCAGGCTCGGCCCCAGCAGCGCGGAGAAGAGGAGCTGGACCCGGAAGTCGACGCCGACCAGGGCCCGTACGACGTGGGGCACGGCCAGTCCGACGAAGGCGATCGGGCCGACGGCAGCGGTCGCGGCGGCGCTGAGCAGGGTGGCGGCGAGCAGCCCGCCGCCTCGCGTGCGGGCCGGGTTCGAGCCGAGGGCGACGGCGGTCGCGTCGCCGAGGGCCAGGGCGTTGAGGCCGGGGCCGAGGGCCAGGGCGAGGAGGAAGCCGACGGCGGCGAAGGGCAGGACGGACCAGAACACGTCGAAGTCCCGGCCGCCGAGGGCCCCGACGACCCAGTAGCGGTAGCTGTCGAAAACCTGCGGCTTGCTGAGGGTCACCGCCTGGATGAACGCCATCAGTACGGCGGTTAGCACGGCCCCGGCGAGCACCAGGCGCACCACGCTCGTGCCCGTACCGGCGGAGCCGATGACATGGACGAGCACCCCGGCGACCAGCGCTCCGGGCAGCGCCCACCACATGGTGTCGGTGGCTCCGGAGGCACCGAACCAGGCGGTCGCGGCGACGATGCTCGCGGAGGCGCCGGCGTTGATGCCGAGGAGGCCCGGTTCGGCCAGCGGGTTGCGCGAGACGCCCTGCATGAGGGTGCCCGCGACCGCGAGGCAGAGTCCGGCGAGGACGCCGAGGGCGGTGCGCGGGTAGCGGCTCTCGATGATGGCGGTGACGTTGTCGTCGGCGGTACCGCCGAGGACGCCGAGGACATCGCCGAACGAGGTGGAGCGGCTGCCGAACATGACGCTCGCGCAGAGCGCGATGGCCAGCGCGGCGACCGCCGCGAGCAGGAGGAACGCCGTCCGGGCGGCGCCGGTACGCGAGGTACCGGCGCCGCTCGGCGGTGCGACCGTGGTGGTTGCCATGGGAGTGAAGTGTGCCTGGTGGCCTCGGCGGTTCGGATACCCGGCGGGGGTTACTTGCCGGCCTTCTTGACGGCCTCGTCGATGATCGGCAGGTAGCGCTCGATCGTCCACGGCACGGTCAGCGGGTTGATGATCGAGGAGGCGGTGACGAAGGAGTTGTCGTTGCTCGCGACGACGGCGCCCTTCTTGATCGCGGGGATCGCGCCGTACAGCTTCTGACCCTCGATCTCCTTGCGGTTCTTCGCGTCCGTGTAGAACGTGAAGACCACGTCGCTGTCCTTCAGCTTCTCGGCGTTCTCCAGGCCGATGAGGGCCGAGTCGGTGCCGGGGGTCTCCTTGAAGCCGTTGACGACCGGGTCGACCTTCAGGCCGAGCGAGGAGACCATCTTGACGCGCTGCTCCTCGGGCTTGAAGACGCCGAGGGTGCCGGGGCCGGAGTTGTAGATGTAGGAGAAGGTGACGTCCTTGTAGTTCGGCCGGGTGGCCGCGGCGTCGGCGAGCTGCTTCTCGATCTTCGTCTTGAGGCCGTCGGTGTCCTCGGTCCGGCCGAGCGCCTTGCCGATGATGTCGATCTGCTGGTCCCAGTCGGTGCTCCACGCCTGGTCCGGGTAGGCGACCGTGGGGGCGATGTCCTTGAGGACGTCGTACTGCTTCTGCGTGATGCCCGACCAGGGGGCGAGGATGACGTCCGGCTCCAGCTCGGTGATGGCCTCGAAGTCGATCTCCTCGCCGCCCGCGAACTGCTTGGGCAGCTTGTCGCCGGACTTCTTCACGGCCTCGTTGATCCACGGGAGGTAGCCGGACTTGTCGCTGCCCCACGGGTAGCTCTCGATGCCGACCGGGGTCTGGCCGAGGGCTATCGCGGTCTCGGCGGAACCCTGGCCGAGGGTGACGATGCGCTCGGGCTTCTCGTCGATCTTCGCGGTGCCGAGCGAGCTCTTGATCGAGACGGGGAAGGCGCCGCCGCTCTTCCCCGCGTCCTTGGCCGAGTCCTTGCCGCTGTCACCGTCCGAGGAGCAGCCGGCCAGGACGACGGCGAGGGCGACGGCGGTGGCCGAAGCGGCAAGGGTGTGACGACGCACGCGGGTGAAGCCGAGCATGGGTGTTCCTCATGGTTGGACGAGCGAGTGAGAGTTAGGCAAGCCTAAGCTAAACGTACAGGTGCTCCCGATGGCGCCCTCCCGCACCCTCCCCGAACCCTCCCGAAAGGGCGGCACTCACACAGTCGGCACCCTTTCAATCTGCCCGAAGATGATTGACCGACAGATGATTTCTGCGTACCGTCGGTCGGGCTGCTGATCCTGCCGAACGCCGTACGGACGGAGATCCATGCCCCCGCTCGACCTGACCGCCGACGAGGTTCTGACCACCACCCGGGCGGTCCGCAGACGCCTCGATCTGGACCGGCCCGTGGAACGCGCCCTGATCGAGGAGTGCCTGCGGCTCGCCACCCAGGCCCCCACCGGCCGCAACCGGCAGCGCTGGGACTTCGTCCTGGTGACGGACCCCGCCAAGCGTGCGGCCCTCGCGGACCTGTACCGGCTGGGCTTCACGCGACCGCGTCAGCAGGTCGTACGGGACGGGGTGGACCGGGGCGATCCGGAGCGCGGCCGGCGGATCGCGGAGAGCGCCCAGTACCTGTTCGACCATCTGCACGAGGTGCCGGTGCTGCTGGTGCCGTGCATCCGGGTCCAGGGGCGGCACGAGAACGCCTCGCACGTGGGGCAGGCGAACACCTGGGGCTCCGTCCTCCCGGCCGTCTGGCAGTTCATGCTGGCCGCCCGCTCCCGGGGGCTCGGCACCGCGTGGACGACCCCGCACCTGCACTACGAGCGAGAGGCGGCCGAGCTGCTCTCCATCCCGTACGAGACCGTGCTCCAGGCCGCGTTGATCCCGGTGGCGCACACGATCGGTACGGACTTCCGGCCCGGGCCGCGGACGGACGTGGACGAGATCGCGCACTGGGACGGCTGGTAGGCGGGCGGGGCGCCGCGAGGGGCTCCCCGCCCGCCCCGTCAGCTCAGCCCAGCTCAGCTCAGCTCAGCCCAGCTCAGCTCAGCTCAGCTCAGTGGGATCTTCTCCAGCGCCGCGCCGATCCGGTCGGCGAGAACGTACTCGCCCTCGGCCGTGGGGTGGAGGCCGTCGGCGTACACCCGTCCTGCTTCCTCGACGGTGACGACCGTGAGCCCGTCCACCAGGTGCAGGGCCCGGTCTCCGAGCCGCT
Source organism: Streptomyces cyaneofuscatus (assembly GCF_000718135.1). Lineage (GTDB taxonomy): Bacteria > Actinomycetota > Actinomycetes > Streptomycetales > Streptomycetaceae > Streptomyces > Streptomyces cyaneofuscatus. The sequence goes on from NZ_JOEM01000022.1 coordinate 151,011, forward strand.
GGAGGACGCGTACCGCTTCGGAGGTCGCCGCCCGGGTCTCCACCAGCGTCATCCCCGCCTCGTTGACGGCCTGTTCGCGTCCGGGCGCGGCGAGCGAGGTGAGCACCACGACCGGGGTGTCCGGGTGGCCGTCGCGGACGGTCTCCACGAAGCCGCAGACGGCCGGCCCCCAGGTCCGTGCGGTGAACCCGCCCCGGATGTAGGCGTTGATGCCCAGCTCCAGGGTGATCAGGTCCGCCGGCGTGTCCCGGATCGTCCGCGCGAGGGCGGGGTCGAGGTAGGCCTCGCCCGCGAGCCCCAGGTTCCGCAGCCGCCACCCGCGGCCGGCCGCCACGAGGGCGGGCCAGGCCTCCGAGGGGCCCGCGGCGAACATGCAGTGGACGATGGAGCTCCCGTACACCACCCAGCGGACGCCCGGCCGGTCCACCGGGAGCGGGGGCGAGCGGTGGCCGCTCAGGGAGACCGACGCGATCCGGGTGGCGTCCAGGTGCGGCAGCCAGACCTCCACCTCCGCCGGGCGCGCACCGCCGGCGGGGAGCGCGAAGGTGATCCGGTGGCGGCCCGGCCCGCCTGTCCACCGGTGGGCGAGGAGGCCGTCGACCCGGACGTCCAGGGGTGAGCCGCCGGTGCCGTTATCGACCTCCAGCTCGATGGAGGCGGCGTCGGTACGGAGCGCGAAGCGGACCCCGGCGGTGGTACGGGCCAGCCGCGCCAGGTTGGCCGACAGGGTGGCGCCGAGCCGCTCCGGGGGCATCCGGAGCGGCAGCAGGCCATCAGTGCCGCCCTCCCCGCTCCAACCGGTGATGCCGTCGAAGGAGAGGTGGGGATCGTCCGGGGCGAGCCGCTCCACGGAGGGCTGCGGCGGAGCGGGAGTGGCGTCGGTCGACATGCACGCAAACGTATCAGGAGAAATAATCTGCTGGCCAACAATCTTGCGTACGCACCGCCCTGCTACCTCGGCCGCGCACCCGGACTCGGCCACCGGTCAGCCCCTCCGGCGCGGCGCTAGGCTGGAGGCGAAAACGGTGGGCGGAAACGTTCTGGAGCCGGACCATCCCGCGACGCCGGGCGGGGCCCGCCGTCCCGCACCCAGGAGGAACAGCCATGGCCGCCCCACAGCCTGCCCGCCTCACCTCGCCCAGCCGGGAGCCGGAAGCCGGCGGACGCGACCGGTACTTCGCCAAGCTGGCGCAGGAACGGCCCGACGTCGCCCTCTGCCGGGCGACGACGCTGGTGACCCGCGCGCTGGACGAGGAGCTGGCCGGACGGCGGCTCACGATGGCCCAGCAGCTGGTACTGAAGATGCTCAGCGATGTGGGCCCCTGCTCCCAACAGGAACTCAGCGAGCAGCTGCGGATCGACCGCAGCGTGATGGTGGGGTGCATCGACGGGCTGGAGGACTCCGGTCTCGTACGGCGTGAGCGCCATCCCCGGGACCGCCGGGCCTACGCGGTGACGCTGACGCCGGACGCCGCGCCGGTGCTGGAGGAGGCGGAGGCCGGGGTACCGCACCTGCTGGACCGGGCCTTCGGCGCCCTCACGGCGGCCGAGCGCCGGACCCTGACCCGGCTGATGGGCAAGATCCTCGACGTGGGCTGAGCCTCGGTACGGACCGAGTCCCGTCCGGGCCGGGCCCAATCCCCTTGCCGTACGGCTCCGAATCACTGGTAGGAGCCCGTCCGGACTCCCGCCGACGAGGCAGGTGGGACCCATGACCCAGGCACGCACACCAGCACGGACACCAGCACAGACACCGACACGGACACGATCACTGCTCACCCCCGACCTTCCGCCCCGCTGCGCGACGCCGGACCTCCCGGGGGCGCGTGTCCCGGCCGATCCGCCGGCACCCCGCCCCACGGAAGTGATCAACAGCCCCATGCGGCCGCGTCGAGCGCCAGCCACACGGTGATGGTGGGCTCCCTGGGGACGGCCGGGGGCGATGCGGCGGAGGCTCTGGTGGAGGTTCTGCGCCATCTGGTGGGCCACCGGTCCGTGACGGGGAGCCTGGCCGGAGGTCGGGCGGCGGCGGTGATCGCGACGGATTCCGGTTCGCCGGAGGACGTGGTCCCGGCCCTCAAGGAGCTCTGGCCCACGCTGCACGCCTGCGACGAAACCGTGCTTCCGTACGGAGGCATCAGCACCACGGCCGTGACGCCTACCGAGCTCAACGGAGCGCTGGTGCAGGCCCGTTACGCACTGACGGCGGCGGAGCGGGCGGGGCGCGCGAACCTCACCGCGATCGACGACCTCACGACCCTGGACGCCTTGCTCGCGGGCGTCCCCACCGACGTACGGACGGCCTTCGGCATCCATGCGTTGGGCCCGCTCGCCGATGCCACGAACCCCTCCCACCGCATGCTCCTGGAGACCCTCGACACCTTCCTGGCGCACAACGGGTCCTGGGCGCGGACGGCCGAGGCCCTGCATCTGCACGTCAACACCGTGCACTACCGCATCCAGCGCGTGGAGCTGCTCACCGGCCGCGACCTTGCCCGCCTCGACCACAAGCTGGACCTGAAAGCGGCCCTGCTCTGCCGCTGATCCAGGCGGGCGCGCCGGGAGATCAGGCGCGGTGGAGGGTGAGCGCGCTGCGCTTCTCCGGCTGCGGGCGGCTGGCCCAGAGGGTCCGTACGTGCTCCAGGTGGTGGCGCATCAGGGCCTCCGCCGCCTCGGCGTCCTGGGCGATCATCAGGTCGAGCAACGTCACATGCTCCTCGGCGGAGTCGACGAGCACCCCGGCCTCGTCGAGCTCGGTGAGACCGTACAGCCGGGACCGCTTGCGGAGGTCGCCGACGACCGAGACGAGGTGGCGGTTGCCGCCGAGGGCGAGCAGGTCGAGGTGGAAGCGGCGGTCGGCGTCCAGGTAGCCGATGAGATCGTGCCCCCGGGCCGCCGCAACGATGGCCTCGGCTCCGGGCCGCAGGGCTTCGAGCTGGTCCCGGGTGGCGGTCCGGACCACCTTGCCGACGGTGGGCACCTCGATGAGCGTACGGATCTCCGTGTACTCGTCGAGATCCTGCTCGGTCATCTCCGTCACTCGGAAGCCCTTGTTCCGTACGACCTCGACGAGCCCTTCGTGGGCGAGGTCCAGCATCGCCTCGCGCACGGGTGTGGGCGAGACGCCGAACTCGGCGGCGAGGGCGGGGGCCGAGTAGACGCCGCCGGGCTTGATCTCCCCCGCGATGAGCGCGGCGCGCAGGGCGTGGGCCACCTGGTCGCGCAGGTTCTCCGTGGGGGACACGAGTTTGCGCGATTGCAGGGTGACCACGGAGTCCTCCGGGACTTGGGGCTTCGGGACTTGGGGCTTCGGGCTTCTTCGGTGCAATGTCACGTTACCCGAAAGGAGTTCACCTCCGGAGGGGGTCAGGACCGACCTCCTTCACAGCAGGAAGCCGTCCGGGAACGGGTCGCTCGGGTCGTGGTGGAACTGCGCGGTCCCGGTGATCCAGGCGCGCCCGGTGATCGTCGGAACGACCGCCGGCTCCCCCGCCACCCGGCACTCCTCCACGAGCCGGCCGGTGAACGACGTACCGAGGAAGGACTCGTTCACGAAGTCGCGGTGCAGGGGCAGTTCACCCCGGGTGTGGAGCTGGGCCATGCGCGCGGAGGTGCCGGTGCCGCAGGGGGAACGGTCGAACCAGCCCGGGTGGATGACCATGGCGTGGCGGGAGTGCGCGGCGGTCGAACCGGGGGCCAGGAGTTGGACGTGGTGGCAGCCGATGATCGACGTGTCCTCGGGGTGGACGGGCGGTTCCGTGGCGTTGATGGCCGCCATCATGTCCAGCCCGGCCCGCAGGATGTCGTCCTTGCGGGCGCGGTCGAAGGGCAGGCCCAGGCGGGCGAGAGGGAGGATCGCGTAGAAGTTGCCGCCGTAGGCGAGATCGTAGGTGACCGTGCCGTACCCGGGGATCTCGATGCGGCGGTCGAGGGCGGCGGTGAAGGAGGGGACGTTGCGCAGGGTCACGGCGGTGGCCGCGCCGTCCTCCACGCGCACGTCGGCGACGACCAGTCCGGCGGGGGTGTCCAGCCGGACCGTGGTGACGGGTTCGGTGACGGTCACCATGCCGGTCTCCACGAGGACGGTGGCGACGCCGATGGTGCCGTGGCCGCACATCGGCAGCAGCCCCGACACCTCGATGAACAGCACCCCCCAGTCGGCGTCGGGCCGGGTGGGCGGCTGGAGGATCGCCCCGCTCATCGCGGCGTGGCCGCGCGGCTCGTACATCAGCCAGGTGCGCAGGTGGTCGAGGTGCTCCTGGAAGTAGGTGCGCCTCTCGCCCATGGTGGCCCCCGGTACGGTTCCGATGCCGCCGGTGACGACACGGGTCGGCATGCCCTCGGTGTGGGATTCCACGGTGTGGATGGTGCGGCGGCTGCGCACGGTGCTGCTCCTTCGTGGTGGGGCGGGGGCTTCTCCGAATGGGGCGAGCGCTTCTGTCTCAGTCGAGGCCTTCGGCGAGCAGCTTCTCGGTCAACGCCCTCACAATTGCCTGGTCTTGAGGGGCGAGCGGGGTACGGGGAGGCCGGCAGGGTCCGCCGCTGCCCTCGGCCACCACGTCCTGGGATGCCTTGATCGCCTGGACGAACTCCGTCCTGGAGTCCCAGCGCAGCAGCGGGTGCAGCTTCCGGTACAGGGGTACGGCGGTGTCCAGGTCACCGGCGACCGCCGCGCGGTAGAGGGCGGTGCAGGAGCCGGGGAGCGCGTTGGGGAATCCGGCGATCCAGCCGACGGCCCCCGCCACGGCGAGCTCCAGCAGGACGTCGTCGGCGCCGATCAGCAGGTCGAGCCCGGGGGCGCGCTCGGCGATCTCCCAGGCCCGGCGCACATCGCCGGTGAACTCCTTCACGGCGACGATGTCCCCCGCCTCGTGGAGCTGCGCCAGCAGGGCCGGGGTGAGGTCGACCCGGGTGTCGTACGGGTTGTTGTACGCCACCACGGGCAGCCCGGCACGGGCGGCCTCGGCGTAGTGGGCGCGTACGGCGGCCTCGTCGGCCCGGTAGACGTTGGGCGGCAGCAGGAGTACGGAGCCGGCTCCCGCGTCCGCCGCCTGCTCGGCCCAGCGCCGGGCCTCCGCGCTGCCGTAGGCGGAGACACCCGGCATCACCCGGGCCCCGTCCCCCGCCGCTTCGACGGCGGTCTCGACCACCCGGCGGCGCTCGTCGTCGGTGAGGGTCTGGTACTCGCCGAGGGACCCGTTGGGTACGACGCCGTCGCAGCCGGCGTCGATGAGCGAGCGGACGTGGTCGGCGAAGGCGTCGTGGTCGACGGAGAGGTCTTCGCGGAAGGGGAGGGTGGTGGCGACCATGACGCCGTGCCAGGGATGGATGCGGGTGCGGGGCATAGGTGAACTCCTCGGATCAGTGGCGGTGTTCGTGGTGGTGGACGTCAGAGGGCTGAGGCTCCCGGGGTGGCCGTGGGACCCGCGTCGGCGGACGGGGTGGAGTCCGCGAGGTCCTGGAGGGAGACCGGGCAGGAGAGCGGTCGGCGGGCCGGGACGAGTGGGGCGGAACCGTCGCCGTCGGCCGCGTCTGCCCCGTCGGCCGCATCGGCCACGAGGCAGGTGACGGCCGTCTCGCACATCCGGCCCTGGCACCAGCCCATGCCGGCCCGGGTGAGGAGTTTGGCGCTCCGCGCGTCCCGGGCGCCCAACTCGTGCGCCCGGCGCAGGTCGTGGGCGGTGACCTCCTCGCAGCGGCACACTTCGGTGTCCTCGGTGATCCATTGCGGCCAGTGGGCGCCCGGGCGGTGGACCGTCGCCATGAGGTCGGCGAAGCGGCGTCGGCGGGCGGTGGCCGCGCGGGCTCGGGCGTCGCGTCCGCGTCCGCTTCCGCTTCCGTGGAAGGCGGCCGCCATGCTCCGGGCTGCCGACCGGCCCTCCAGCAGGGCGAGTTCGACGCCGCCGACGCCGGTCGGTTCACCGGCCGCCCACAACCCGTCGACGTCGGTGCGCTGTTGGCCGTCGACCTCGATGGCGGGCGTCCCGTCCGGTGCGGTGCGCAGGGCGCAGCCGAGGGCGACGGCGAGTTCGAGCTGCGGGACGAGGCCGTGACCGACGGCGAGCGCATCGCAGGCGATACGTACCTCCGTCCCGGCCACCGGCCGCCAGTCCCGGTCGAGGGTGGCGAGGGTGACCGCCTCGACCCGGTCCGTACCGTGCGCCCGGACGACCGCACTGCGGGTGCGCAGCCTGATCCGGTACCGCAGGAGATCCGCCGCGAGCCGGACCCCCTCGACCGCCTTCGCCGGATTGCGGGCGAGCACGCCGGGACGGGAGGCGTAGCCGGTGTACGAGGCGGCCTCGGCCAGGACGGGGATGTCGGCGCCGGCCTCCGCGAGGGAGGCGGCGACGGCGGGCAGGAGCGGTCCGCTGCCGGCCACGACGATACGGCGACCGGGGAGGGCGCCGGAGTCCTTGAGGATCGCCTGGGCCCCGCCGGCGGCGACCACACCGGGCAGGGTCCAGCCGGGGAAGGGGAGTTGGCGCTCGTAGGCGCCGGTCGCGAGGAGGAGGAAGCGGGCCGTCGTGACCCGGATGCCGTCTGCGGGTGTGGGGGCGGCCGGGGCGCCGTCGACCAGGACGTGGCGGAGCGTCCAGCCCTCGGAGCCCGCCGCCGGGCCGCTCTCCTCGGCCGTCCAGACGTGGTGTCGCAGGAGGTGGGTGATCCTGCCTCCGCGCACGTGTGCCGCCAGGCGGGCGGACAGCGCGGCGAAGGTGGCCCGCTTGTGGTGGACGGGCTTGTTCCTGGGGGCGAGGCCGGGGGCGGCATGGCGGAAGAACTGGCCGCCCGGGCGTTCCGATGCGTCGATCAGCACGACACGCAGGCCGCTGTCGGCCGCGGTGACGGCGGCGGCCAGGCCGGCGGGCCCGGCGCCGATGACCGCCAGGTCGTAGGGGCCGGGTGTCGGGAGGGAGCCTCGCGCGGCGGGGCCTCCGGAGGCCGGAACTCCGCTCCTCCCCGTGCCGTCAGATGGCGAGGTGCCGTCAGATGGCGAGCTCGTCACGCCCGTACCCTTCCTGCGAGGTGACCACATCGCCCTCCGCCACCCTCACCAGGCAGGCGCGTTGGCCGGGTGTGCCGTTGACGGTGACCAGGCAGTCGAAGCAGACGCCCATACCGCAGAACGCTCCTCGCGGCCGTCCGCCGCCGCGCGTGGTGCGCCAGGCGACGACGCCGTGGTCCCAGAGGGCGCCCGCGATGCTCTGCCCCTGACGGGCGGCGAGGGCGCGGCCGTCGAAGGCGAAACGGACGGGCAGCCCGGCCTCGGCGGACGGCGGTTCGGCTCGGTGGCGCATGGACTGCCTTCCCCTCTCTCGTACGCGAACTGGCGCTCGGACACGAACTGGTGCAGGGAGCCCCGTGCAGGGAGCCCCGTGCGGGGACGGGGCTACGTCAACTGCCGCGCCCCGGACGCGCTCCGGCGGCCTCCGTCAACCGCCCCGGGTCGAACGGGCCGACGTCGACATCCGTTGCCGCGCCGGTCAGTTGCCGGGCGATGGCCAGCCCCGTCGCCGGGGCGAGACCGATGCCGGCGCCCTCGTGACCGCAGGCGTGGTAAAGGCCGGGGACGTACGGGTCGGGGCCGATGGCCGGCAGATGGTCGGGCAGGTACGGGCGGAAGCCGCAGTAGACCCGGAGGATGCGCACCTGCGCGAGCACAGGGAAGAGCCCGGTCGCCCCTGCGGCCAGCCTGCGTACGGCCTCGGCGGAGATCCGGCGGTCGAACCCCACCCGTTCCCGGCTCGCGCCGATGAGGACGGGCCCGGCGAGCGTGCCCTCCACGACGGGCGAGGTCTGCAACTCCGCTTCCCCGCTCGCCACATCGGCGACGTACCCGGCCGCGTACACCTTGTGGCGGATCAGCGGGGGCAGGGGTTCGGTGACGAGGACGAAGCCCCGTCGCGGCTGGACGGGGAGATAGGAGCCCGCCAGCTCTGCGACCCGGTCCGCCCAGGTGCCCGCCGCGTTCACGACCGCTCCGGTCAGCAGCCGGCGGCGCGCGGTCCGCACCCCGCTCACCCGGCCCTCCGGGGTGGTCGTGACGGCCGTGACCTCCTCCCCCAGGAAGAGCCGTGCCCCTGCCCGACCGGCCGCCTCCAGGAGGCGGGCGGCGGCCCGGGCGGGCTGCACCTGGGCGTCCTCCGGGTAGTGGAACCCTCCGGCGAGGCCGGGCGCGAGGTGGGGCTCCCGGTCGTGGAGACCACCGGGGCCCACCTCCTCCACGGCGACCCCGGACCGGGCCTGCGCCGTCGCGAACTCCCGTAACGCTGCGAGCTGTTCAGCGTCCTCGGCGACGACGAGACCGCCCTTGGCCTCGAACTCGATGTCGGAGGACAGAACTTGTGCGAGCTGAATCCAGAGCCGGAGCGAGGCCCGCGCCAACTCCAGTTCGGGACCTGGCTCCTTGTCCGAGACGAGGAGGTTGCCCTCACCCGAACCGCTCGTGCCACCCGCGACCGGCCCCCGGTCGACCACAGCCACGGACAGACCGGCCTCAGCGGCGTAGTAGGCGCACGCGGCACCCACGACTCCGGCGCCGATCACGACGAGATCCACGGACTCTCCCTTGAGCACGGCAGTAACATGTCACATGACGTAGCGGCTGCCAAGACCCGCTCCCAGGGGGGCGGGAGCGGGTCATCGGCACGGGGTGGTGCCGGGTCAGAACTCCGCGGAGACCACGAGCCCCGACACCGCCTGTTCAGCGGCGATGGAGACGTAGTTCCACCCCGGGGTGGGGTTGTTCACGGTCACGGTCTCGGCGTTGCCGGGTTTGGCGGACCGGTGGGTGAAGTCGGTCTTCGACGGCCAGGAACCGGCTCGGTGGTACAGGTCGGCGTTACCCGTCCCGCCATGGGTGCTGAGGCGCAACTTCGTTGTCCCGGCGGGCACATAGAGGGTGAGGTAGGCGTAATCACCGGCGCGGGCCGAGACGCCGGAGCGTGCGCAGTTGCGGTCGAGCCGGGTCCGCTCGGGGAGGGTGCACTCGGGCAGGTCCGGCGGATCGGTCGGGTCGGTCGGATCGGGCGGGTTCGTGGCTTCACCGCAGTCGCCTGCGGCACAGGCGGTGAGCCAGGCGTTCCAGCCGGCGTCGTAGCGGGTGCCGATGGTGGTCTTGAGGTGGGTGCGGGCGGCGTTCCAGTTCCCGGCGCGGTAGTGGCGGAGGACGGTGTCCAGGTCCGCGCGGTGGGACTGGACCATGTAGCGGACCGCGAGGTAGCCCCAGCGGTAGATCCGGGTGCTGTCGCTGTTGTCGTAGGTGGTGTCGAACAGGGTGCTGAGGGGGTAAGTGCGCTTCCCTGCCTCGGCGATGGCCGCATCGTAGGTGAGTTGGCGGTAGGAGTAGGAGACGTACTCCGCGAATCCTTCGACCCACCAGACGGTCGGGGTGGTCATGCCGTCGGCGAAGTCACCGGCCATGGTGAAGCGGCCGTCGAGGTAGTGGGTGTACTCGTGGTTGAGGTTCCAGATCTGGAAGTCCGGCCTCAGCCACTCGGCCTCGTAGGCGATGAAGCGCGGCTGGTTGCCGGCGGCGGACGGGTCGCCCTCCAGGTACATGCCGCCGTTGTTCGTGTCGATGCCGAACATGGCACCCGCGTAGGTCCCGTAGTCGTCACTGGAGTTGTAGACGACGACTTCGAGGCGGGTGTTGAGGTCACCGGCCACCGGCCCGTCGTCACGGGCGATGCCGTGGAAGAAGGCGTCCTGACCTGCCAGGCTCGCGCAGGTGGAGGCGAGTTGGGCGACGGACATCTCCTGGGCGCGGATGCGCAGGCTGCCGCTGCAGTCGTGCCGGACCGGCAGAGCGGCCCTGTCGAGGCGGGCGGGGAGGTCGCAGGTGGCGAAGTAGGCGCAGTTGCCCGTGTCGTAGTAGTTGGCCGACTCGGCCAGGCCCACCCACAGGGGTGCGGTCACCCCGGTGATGGACGTCCGGTCGAGGAGGCTCTTCACCTGCGGGCGCACCCCGGCGCGCAGCGCCTCGTACGACAGGAACCGGGCGAGTTCGCGGCCGGCATTGGTGACGAGGAACGCGTGGTCGGTGCCGAGCAGGGCGAGGTTGCGGGAGGCGAAGGAGTGGACCGTGTCGGCGGTGGACCGGTCCGCGGTGACGGCCGCGACGAACGCGGGGAGTTGGTGCCCCCGGAAGAGCACGGTGAAGGTGTTGTTGACAGCGGCCCGCATGTTCCACAGTGCGTTGTACGAGGTGTCGTAGCCGGTGAGCAGGCGGTTGACGACGGGGAGGTAGCGGGCGTTCTCCTGGGAGCTGTCGATGAGGATGACCGCCTCGGAGAGCGCCTCGCCGTTGGCGTCGGTGACGTCACGGGAGCGTGGGGAGGCGAAGAAGGCGTCGAGCCCGGACCGTATCGCGGTGGTGAGCACCGGTCCGTACGGGCCGACGGCCGGCTCGTTGTACCACTGCACGTAGTATCCGGCCCGCAGGTAGAGCACCAACTGCGGTACGCCGGTGGAGCCGTTGCCCGGGTAGGCGGCCGAGGCATCGCGCAGCGCGGACGCCACCGTCACCATCTGCGCCTCCCGGAAGGCGAGGCGCGCGTTCTCGCCGGTGAGGCCGAAGAGCGTGTTGACGCACGCCGTGTCGGACGCCTTGATCTGCTGGACGAGGGCGCTGCCGGTACGCGAGGTGAAGTCCGCCGGGTCACATGCGGCGGCCGGGGCGGCGGAGCCGGGGCCCTCGGCGGGCTCGTCGTAGTCCCGCTTCCGTGCGGCGTCGGACGCCGGGGCCGGCCCTCGCTCGTCGACGGGCAGCGCGGAGGCGCGTACGTGGTCGGGCTCGGGGGCGTCGGCGGCGGCCGCCGGGGCAGTGGCGGCCACCGGGGGCGGCGAGGACTGCTGGGCCTGCTGGGCCTGCGGGGCGGACGCGAACGACGGGGCGGCGAACGAGGTCGTACCCAGGCACATGCAGAGCGCCAACGCGGCTAAGGTCGCGGCGCGTCGGCGCATCGATGCTGGTCTCACCAGCTGCCTCCTCTTAAGGCTCACCCGGGACGGGTGTGGGGGATGAGGGTGGGTGGGGATGGCGGAGCGAGACCCTGCCCATCCATTTGCTTGACATGGACACGCGGGGTGCTGTGCGACAGTACAATTTCACACAGCACTACATTTGAGAAGGTGGCCGACGTGACTTTCGGCTCGGCGCGGGTCGGGTACGACGATGGCCCCCGCTGAAGGTGTCAGCGGGGGCCATCGTCGTACCGGCATCGGATCAGGCGCTCAGGTCGCCGCCGTTCACAGCGGCGACGAACGACGACCAGCCGGCGGCCGCGAACGTGAGAACCGGGCCGTGCGGGTTCTTGCTGTCCCGGACCGGGACGACCGGGGCGAAGTCGTCCGCGACCTCAAGGCACTGGCCGCCGTCCTGGTTGCTGTAGCTGCTCCGGCGCCAAGTGGCTGCGTTCAGATCAAGGGCTCGCACGTACTTCCTCCAGGATGCGCAGAATGAACCTCCGCGACTCGGCTGGCGAAAGAGCCAGGTCGCGTACCGAATCGTACGCACGTTGCAGCCGCTCAACCGTTACAGAGTCCTCGATGAGTTCGCCCCTGTACCCGTTCTCGGCATACGCCACGGTACGCCCATCGGGCAGGCGGAGGAACATGACGTCGGCGTTGGTAAGGCCGTGCAAGCCCGCACTGAACGGTGCCACCTGCAAGGTCACGTCATCCCGTTCGCCGACCTCCAACAGATACTCCAACTGCTGGCTCCACCCCTGCGGATCGCGCAGCGAAGTCCGCAACACCGCCTCCGACAGGATGGTCCGGAACTGTGGCGCATCCTCACCGGCAAGCAGCTCTCGCCGCCCCATCCGCGCGTCAACCTGCTGGTCCAGCGCCTCCCCCTTGAGCCCACCGGCCGACAACACCTCCCGCGCATACGCCGACGTCTGCAACAACCCCGGCAGCACGCTCACCGCGAAGTGCCACAGGCTCACCGCGTCGGCCTCCAGCGCCATGTACCGCCGGTACCGCTCCTTGAACTGCGTCTTGTCGCTGACGGCCAGCTCCCAGAGGGCCAGCAGCAGCCCCGGCGTCCCGTAGTGGACGTCCAGCGCCTGGACCACCTCCGGGCCGCCGACCGTCTCGCCCTTCTCCATCTTGCCGAACAGCGACCAGTCCCAGCCCAGTCGGTCGCCCAGCTGCCGCAGGCTGTGGCCGTGTGCCGTGCGCAGGAGCCGTAGCTCCTCCGCGAAGCGTGCGCGTGGTTCCCTGCTGCGGCCCGTGACCGCTCGCCTCGTCGGCATCGCGTCCTCCGTGGAACGTGTGGAACGTGGTTCTCCCGGCCGGGAAGCTGCACCCGGCTTCGGCGGGACGGCGCTCCTGGCCAGGCCATTCTCGTAATGAGCCCTTCACGCACGGTAGTTCAGGCCGGGCGACCGGGGCGCCGGTTCCGTGCAACATCAGCCGAAGGAGGACGTCATGTCGTCCAAGCCGCCTCTCCCCCGCCGTACACCGCGGAGCACCGCGTTCGACTCCGGGGCCGCCAAGGTGAAGGAGGCGATGGATGCGCGGGACGCGCTGGCCACGGCCCTCACCCGGGCAGGTATCCAGCTTCCCGCCATGGATGTCCGTACGCCGTGGGCCGACACCGTTCGCGAGGACGGTGAGGGCGCCTCGGAGCAGGCGGGCGAGGTCCGGTACGCCCTCGTCCACCTCGGGGTCTGCTCCGCCCCCGTGGCCCACGCATTGGCGACCGCCATCACGAACGGGCTGGCCAGGTGACGGAGGGCGGTGGCCCCGGTGTCGGGGCGGCCGTCCATGACGCCGGGTGCGACCGGGCGGGGGTGGTGCTCGGCCACCGGGGCGCCCTCCTCCGGCTCGGCCCGCTCGGCGACGGGCGCCCCTGGGAGGCGGATCCCGCGAACGTACGGCCCCTCAGCCGTGCCGAACAGCTGAGCGCCCAGCTCGCCGAGGTGAACGCCCGCAGCCGGCAGCCGCGCTGACGTCAGCCGCAGGACTCCCGCGTGGCCTGACGGCGTTGACGGGCCGGGGAGCCGGGGGCTTCCCCAGGGAGGGCGCTGCCCTGTTCGAGCAGCCGCCGCTGCGAGAGGAGGTAGCCCAGCTCCGCCCTGCTGCGGCTGCCCAGCGCTTCGGAGACCTTGCGGATGTGGGTGGAGACGGTGCGGGCGCTCATGCCCAGCCGGGACGCGATGGATTCGTCGGTGTGGCCGGTCACGACCAGGCGGAGCACGGTCCTGCGGACGGAGCTGGTGAGCAGGTCGGGGCGGTGCCGTTCGACGCTGATGGCGACGGGCTCTGCCCGCTCCCACGCGTGGTCGAACATCTTGGCCAGGAACTCGACCACCCCGGGGTGGCGAAGCGCCAGCGCGGTGCTCTTGCGCTCCGCGGTCCCCGGGATGAAGGCGACGGAGCGGTCGCAGATGATGACGCGCTCGAAGACCTCATCCACGGTACGGACCCGGGCGCCCTCGGCGAGGACCTGTTCGATGTAGGCGAGGGTGGGCGCATGCGACCGGACGCTGTGCTGGTAGAGGGTGCGCTGCCGTACGCCCTTCCGCAGCAGCGCGAGATCGCGGGGTAAGGCCTCGGCGAGCAGCGCGGGCGGCCGGCCACCGCCGGGCTGTGCGGTCAGCAACTCCTCCTTGCAGGACCCGACGGCCTTACGCAGCGCCTCGCCGATCACCTCTTCGCCGTTCAGGGACTCGATGGGCAGCTCGGCCCGGCGCTGGGCCTTTCGGTAGACGGCCTCAGCCGCGAGAAAAGATGAATGTAGAACTTCCAGGGATTTCCGGCGCTCCTCTATGTCGCGCTCGACATGGCGCGCGAGCAGCGATTCGGCGATCCCCGGGGGAACGGGCACGTACACGTCCCGCCGGCCGGGCAGCGGCCTGAGCAGACCGGAGCGCACGAGAGAGGCGGGCACATCACCGGATATCGTCCCAGCCTCCAGCGCCTCGCGATAGCGCCGCAGCACCTCCTCGCTCAGGCGTACCTCACTAAGTGACGTTTTGTCATGTTCTGACGCCATCTGCGCATCCTTCGTGTTGCCGCAATTCGTGGTCGGGACGGGAGGCAGGCTCGCACCGTCGCCTGAATATGCATAAGGATGGCCATGACGCAAAAAGCGCGCCCGAACAAAAACGATCGAGATACCGCCCGCCCTGGTTATCCACAGGAACCCGCCCGGGAAATTTCACAAACGGGAAACACCCTCCGTGAAACATGGAATCAATCACATCGATAAGGTGATGGTATGTATCGGACCGTCAGCGCTGCACATACTTGCTTTTCAGAGCGCACGCGCCACGGGAAGCGGGCACGAAAAGACTCGGCCTGGGGCTGATGCACGAAAAGCGCGAACAGCGTCATTCCCTATTCGGCCGATTTCTCCTCAAAATTGACAGGGAATCGTCTCACATCCTGAGACAATCTACCTCTGGCCAGCCCCTCCGCCCGGCCCCGCTCCCTGTCCGACCCCTCAGTCCTGGGCGAGATCGTCCGGGGCCGACCTGGCCAGGTCGGCCAGGGTCGCGAGGGCCCGGGAGAGGGTCTCCTCGGCGGGCGAGGCGAGGCCGAGCCGGATCGCGTGCGAGCCGCGGTGGCGGCCGACGGAGAACGCGGCGGCCGGAGTGACCGCGATGCCGTGCCGCGCGGCGGCGGCCACAAAGGTGTCGGCACGCCACGGACGCGGCAGTTCCCACCAGCGGTAGTACGACCCCGGCGCGCTGCGGGTCACGAAGTCCCCGAGGTGGCGCTGCGCGATCTCCTGCCGCTCCACGGCCTGCCGCTGCTTGGCCCGTACGAGCGATTCCACGACGCCCTCCGCCTGCCACTGGGCCATCGCCTCCAGCGGGAAACCCATGGGCGTCCAGCCCCCCGAACGCAGTGCGGCCGCGACCCCGCCCGACACGGCGGCCGGGGCCACCGCGAAGCCCAGGGAGAGCCCCGGGGAAAGCCGCTTGGACAGGCTGTCGACGAGGACCGTCCGCTCGGGGGCACGCGACGCGAGGGGCGGCAGATCGTCCCGGAGGAAGGCCCAGACGGCGTCCTCGATCGCATGAATGCCGCACGTCAGCAGCACATCGGCCAAGCGGTCCAGTCGGTCGGCGGGCATGGTCAGCGACAGCGGATTGTGCAGGACGGGCTGTACGTAGACGGCGTGCAGCGGCCCGGCCCGGTGCGCCTCCTCCACCGCCTCCGGGATCAGCCCGGCCTCGTCCATGGCGAGCGGCACGAGGGTGACGCCGAGCCGGGTGGCGATCGCCTTGAGCACCGGGTACGTCAGCTCCTCGACACCCAGCCGCGCACCCGGCCGGGTCACCGCCGCGACGACCGCCGAGATCGCCTGCCGACCGCTCCCGGCGAACAGGATCCGGGCCGGATCGGGACGCCAGCCGCCCCGGGCGAGCAGATCCGCCGCTCCATCGCGGGCGGCGCGGGTACCGGCCGCACCGACCGGGCGCAGCACCGGCTCCAGTCGGCCGGGGCTCAGCAGCTTCCCCAGACCGGCGGCGAGGAGCTCGGCCTGCTCGGGCACCACGGGGTAGTTCAGCTCCAAGTCGACCCGACTGTCAGCGGGTTCGGACAGCGCGGGGGCAGACGCCGCCACACCTGAAGCGTCGCGCACAAAAGTCCCCCGGCCCACATGGCCCTCGGTGAAACCCTGGCGCGCGAGCTCCTGATAGACGCGAGTGGCCGTGGAATTGGCGATGCCGTACTGGCGGGCGAATTCCCTTTGGGTGGGCAGCCGTTCACCCGCCCTGAGCCGGCCCGCCCTGATCTCCGCGGCCACCGCATCGGCGACGCTCCGGTAGTCCTTCACGGGCCTCACCTTCCGCACTCTCCAGTCATCACTCATCTGGCCGCTCATCGCTCATCGACGCACTGAGTGACATCGAAGCACAGTATTGCACCGAGTTCAATATTCCGTATTGAACCGAGGAAAGAATTGACCTTACACTCGAATTGCTCCGAGTCGGGGCTCCGTCAGGAGCCCGGAAATGCACGGAGCAGCAACGGAACCAACCGACTGACCGACCGAAGAACAGACCTCGAACGGAAGGCGGCGCGCAGCACATGGTTGAGCTGACCGGAGTACTGGGGGTCGCGATGGTCGCCCTGGGGATGGTGCTCACTCCCGGCCCGAACATGATCTATCTCGTCTCCCGGAGCATCACCCAGGGCCGGCGTGCCGGCATCGTCTCCCTCGGCGGTGTCGCGGTGGGGTTCCTGGTCTACCTGCTGGCGACGAACCTCGGCCTGTCGGTGGTGTTCATAGCGGTGCCCGAGCTGTACATCGCGGTGAAGCTGGCCGGGGCGGCATACCTCGCCTATCTCGCCTGGACCGCCCTGAAGCCCGGGGGCGTCTCCGTCTTCGCTCCCCAGGAGATGCCGCACGACTCACCGCGCAAGCTGTTCACGATGGGACTGATGACGAACCTGCTCAACCCGAAGATCGCCATCATGTACCTCTCCCTCATCCCGCAGTTCATCAACCTGGATTCGGGACACGTGCTGTTCCAGGGGTTCGTGCTCGGCTCCGTCCAGATCGTGGTGGCCCTCACGATCAACCTGAGCATCGTCCTGGCCGCCGGATCCATCGCCGTGTTCCTCGCCCGCCGCCCCTCCTGGCTCAAGGTGCAGCGCTACATGATGGGAACGGCCCTCGCCCTGCTGGCCGTCTCGGTCGCGCTGGACACCTCGATGCCCGCGAGTTCGAGCTGATCCCGCTCGGTCATCGCGGTGAGCTGCTCGGCGTGTTCTTGGAGTGAGCGGACGCCGACGTCGCCGCCGTTGAGGGCATCGATGCCCTGGACGGCCGCGGCGAGTGCCTGGACGGTGGTCAGGCACGGCACGGAGCGGGCGACGGCGGCGGTACGGATCTCGTACCCGTCGAGCCGGACGAGCTCACGGGCCGGGAAGATCATCGACCGCTTGTCCCGGTTCGCGACC
>NZ_JOEM01000023.1 GCF_000718135.1 Streptomyces cyaneofuscatus
CACCACCGCCTCCACCTCCTCCCCCGCCGCCCCCCGCACCCGAACCACCGCCCCCGCCACCTCCTCCGCCACCACCAACGGAGCCGCCACCTCCCCCGCCACCATCACCTCCGCCGCCGCCCGTCCAGAGGGCCGCGCCCGCGCCCAGGCCGGCGCCGAAGCCGTCACCGACCCCCTCGGTACGGCCGAAGCCGCCGGAGCCCCGGCCCGTGGCGCTTCCGACGTACCGCAAAGCGACCCGCAAGGAGCCGCGGAGCGGGCCGTCCCTGGTGTCCACGACCCTGCTGATCACCGCCCCGGCGGTGTTCGCCGTCGCCGTACTGCGGCCGCGATCGTCCCGCTGACGAGGAGATATCCATGTCCGAATGGCTCGTCCTGAGCATTGCCATGGCGTCGGCCTGTGCGGTCGTGCTCACCATCGCGGTCCTCAACAACCGCCGGATCGCCGATGACGACGATCCGTCCGAGACACCCGACGTCATCGAGTACATGACGATGATGATCGGCGTGGTCTACGCGATCGTGCTGGGTCTGGCCATCGCCGGGGTCTGGGAGGGCCGCAGCGCCGCCCAGGAGTCCGTACGGCTGGAGGCGCAGGCACTGCACGAGGTGCAGGCCCGGTCCTCCGTCTACCCGGCGGAGGTCCGCGACCGCATCCGCGCGGACGTCGACGCCTACGTCGCCCATGTCATCGACACCGAGTGGAAGGTGATGTCGGACCAGGGCACCCTCACCGAACGCGGTACGGAGCTGCTGGACCGGGTGCGGGCGGACGTCACCGAGTACGAGCCGCGGACGGACCACGAGGGGCAGGCCTACCAGCCTCTGGTGGACCAGGTGGCGGCGGCGGACGACGCCCGTACCTCGCGGGGGCAGAACGCGGGCGAGACGATGCCCGGGGTGGTGTGGTTCGGTCTGATCATCGGGGCGCTGGTGACAGTTGGGCTGATCTTCACCCTCCAGATCCGCAGAACGTTCCGGGAACTGCTGCTGGCGGGGCTCTTCAGCGCGCTGATCGCGTTCCTGCTCTTCCTGATCTGGGACTTCGACGCGCCCTTCGGCCGGGGCATCTCGGCCACCGCCGAGCCCTTCCTCGACCTGTTCCCGGAGGCCACCCGCTGATACTCCGTCGCCCCGGCCGGTGAGCCGCCGAGTAGGCCGGCCGGGGGACGGAATGACCCGTTCGCCCGACCCCGATAGCGGTCGGTCAGCACCCCTCCTAGCGTGTCGCGCATCGAGGTGCATTTTTCCTGCTATGTGGAAATTCATTCCGCAGCTGCCCCTCGGGGAACCCGGAGGATCCACCATGCGCGCGATACGTGTCGCACCCCTCGCACTCCTGGGCGCCACCGCCCTCACCCTGCTGGCTCCGTCCGCCGCCCATGCCGCGCCGGACGGGGCCATCAACACGTTCAACCCGACGATCTCCCCCTCGGTGATCGCTCCGGGCGGCCGGGTGACCCTCGGCGGCGGCGGGTGCACCGGCGAGACGACCGTCACCTCGGGCATCTTCGACACGACCGTGATCCCGAGCGGCTCCACCACCGCCACCGCCACCGTCGACGCGGACGCCCGGCGGGGCGCGGTCTACGCGGTGACGTTCGCCTGCGGCTCCACCGGCACCACCCGCAACGTCAACCTGACCATCACCGGGGGCGCCACCAGCACCCCGACGCCCACGACCGCTCCGACCACGGCACCGACCGTCAGCTCCACGGCCATCGCGCCGAGCGGCGTGCGCGGCGGGCTCGGCGGCAGCGCCGGCACCATGAACACGGTGGAGGTCGCGGCGGGCGCAGCCCTCGTGCTCGCGGCCGCCACCGGCACCCTCTGGTTCGCACGCCGCCGCGGCGCCGGCCGCCGGCACTGACGGCGCGAGGTCCAGGTGGAACGCACGACAGTCGCCCCGGGTCCTGACCACAGGACTCGGGGCGACGGGCGTATCGGGCCGGGCGGGAGGTCCGGCGTCCTAGAAGGCCGCATGGCTCGTCCGCCGGCGCCGGACGAGGAAGACCGCGCCACCGACGGCCGCCGCGGCCACCAGTCCGCCGCCGACCTGCATCTCCGTGGAGTTCGGTCCCATCGAGCCGCCGAGACCGCCCTGCGCGCCGTTGCCGGCGAGCACGGTGAACTTGTGCGTCGCGATCCGGTCGTTGTCGCTGCACTTCACCGAGAGGTGGTAGTGACCCGGGGTGGTGTTGTTGCGGACGCGGGCGTGGGCGTAGTTGGTGCCGTCACCCGCCGAGAGGCTGGTCGTCGGGAACGCGTTCGACCAGACCGTGCCGCCGTGACCGCAGCCCCGGGCGGTGATCTTCAGCGTGCCGCCCTGGTGGACCGCCTGCGGGTTGACGGCGACGTTGACCGGACCGTTGGTGGCGGCGGCCATGGGGGCAGCGAGCCCGACAGCTGCGAAAGCGGTCACCGTGACCGCGAGAACGCGTGAAGCACGCATCGTGTGGACCTCCAGCGGGAAACGCCCCGGAGTCCTGTCCTCCGGGAATCGATCGACGTGAACGCCTCCCATGACGAACACTCACCAGCCGATCACCGGCTCGCACTTCGGCACTGCTCCACCCCGGTGACGCGACACGCCGTACGAAAACCCCTGGATCTGACGGAGTCGCAGGTCACAGGCCATCAGAAGTTTTATCTGCTCATTACTCCGAAGGGCAGTCACCCCGGGGCCCGCACGCCGCCACACCGAGGGCCCGCATGCCGTCACCGTAAAGGCCCGGGTCGCGCCCGCCACCCGTTCGCCTCTCCCTGATCGCCGCCCGGCCGTACCGCCCTTAACGTTCCAAGCGTCGCGACGAAGGGAGCACCATGGGCCAGCAGCACTACGCCGGCGCCGAGCGGACCAGACGCGTGCCGTGGGGTGCTGTCGCCCTGGTCATGCTCACGGGCCTCGCCCTCCTGCGCAACGGGGCGGAGTTCGGGGAGGAGGGCCCGCCGCAGCCCGCGGCCGCCGCCTCGCTGGACCTGAGCAGCGACGCCGCGGGTCCGCCGGTGGAGGGCGAGCCGGTGCAGCCGCTGCCGTACGCCCCCGCCTCCCGGGTGAAGATCTCGACCATCAACGTGGACGCCCCGATCGTCGACGTCAGCCTGGACGCCAACGGCTGGATCGACGCCCCGCCGGCCGAGGACCCCAACCTCGCCGGCTGGTACCAGAACGACATCGCGCCCGGGCAGCGCGGCACCTCCGTGGTCGTCGGCCATGTCGACAACAACTCCGGGCCTGCGGTCTTCTACGGCCTCGGCTCGCTCCAGAAGGGCCACCGCGTCGAGGTGGAGCGCTACGACGGGCGGGTCGGCGTCTTCGAGGTCTACGGGGTGGAGGTCTTCTCGAAGAACGACTTCCCCGGCGCCCGGGTCTACGGCGACACCGGCCATGCGGAGCTCCGGGTGATCACCTGCGGCGGAGGCTACTCGAAGGCGGGCGGCTACGACGGGAACGTGGTGGTCTTCGCCCGGCTCGTCGAGACGCGCTGACGGAACGTCACCGAACGCCGCGCCGCACGGTTCAGCGCGGGATGCCCTCCCGGTCCAGGAGCGCGTACATCTCCGCGGGCGGCAGCACGGGGTTGGCGGCCGCGGCCATCGCCGTGGCGGGGTCCGCCAGCAGTTCCAGCAGCCTGAGCGCCGGGAGCCGCGGGTCGTAGGCGGCCGTCCCCCGCACCCCCGCGTCCGGGTCCCGGCTCAGCCGTTCGACGAGCTCGGGGGTGGCCGCCGGGTCCCGCAGGGCCAGGGCGCGCGCCCGGGGGTCCGGCGCGTCGGCGAACCGCCGGGCGAGGCCCGCCGCCGGAAACCGGGGCCGCGAGGTCAGCGACCCCACAGCCCGGTGCGCGCCGTGCAGATACAGGTCGAGCAGCAGTTCCGCCGGAGCCTCGGGGTGGCCTTCGGCGAGCAGCAGCCGTACGGCGAAGTCCGCGTCCCCGGCGAGGAGTTCGACGCAGTCCTGCGGCAGCTCGGGGCACATCGCGGCGCTGCGCCGCAGCCAGGTGTGGGCCGATGTCGCGCACCGCCGCAGGGTCTCCGGATCATGTCGCGCGTCCCACGCCCACCGCAGGCAGGGCAGCCGGTCCTCGGCGTCGATCCGCCAGTCGATGGCTGTCCGCTCGTCCTCCGAGAGCTCCGGACGGGCCGAGACGGCCAGCCGGACGGCCGGGTTCTCGTGGTCCGCGAGCCCCGCGGCCAGGTCGGCGGGGAGGGTCGGGTTGAGGGCGAGCCGCGCGAGCAGTAGCCCTTCGGCCACCAGGCGTTCCGCGAGGGCCCGCCCCAGCCTGCCGCGCTCCACCACCTCCCCCAGATGCCAGGCGTCCGTCTGCGTCCGGACGAGTTCCTCGGTGCGCTCCTCGTCCTCGTCCATGACCTGGAGCGACGCGGCGGTGCGTACGTCGTGGTCGGGGTCCGCGAGGAGTGCCGAGCGCGCGCCGGCGTCGAGCAGGTGCCAGACGCGCCGGCAGGCCGCCCGCCGGAAGTACGGGTCAGCGTGCCCGGCGAGCGGAACCAGGACGTGGTCCGGCGTGGACGGCGCGCCGACCGTCTCGTACCGGACACTGCCCCGCTCGTGGTTCAGGAGGCGCTCGTACGCCCCGTCCGGCAGCGGCGGCACCCGGATGCGGTAGGGGTGGGGGCCCATCGCGACCGCCATCGCGTCGGACGCCGGTCCGTCCAGGAGCCGGGCCCGCAGTTCGGGGGCGGCGGTGAAGCTCTCGGCCAGCAGGTGCCTTACCCAGCGCTCGGGGTGGGTGAGCATGGCCTCGGCGACCTCGCCGGTCAGCGCGGGGTGGTACGAGAGCCGATGGGTGATCGACCGGTCGTTCAGCGCCAGCAGCCTCAGCAGCACGCCTGCCGGAGCCGCCGGGTTGCCCGCCAGGCCGTACGCCCCGTACCGCTCGGTCATGGTTCCCCCCACAGGTGGTGCGTCGACGCGCCCGGGGCTCCATCCCGGGCGCGTATCGGAGGAACCGTATCTTCGGCGGGCCGCGTCGGGCGGACCGGCCTCTCAGACCCGCTGCGGCACCGTGATCCGGTAGCCCTCGTCGAGCAGCCGGGGGAGGTAGCGCCGCAGGGCGGCCACGCTCTGGGACCGGTTGCCGCCGGCGTCGTGCGAGAGGACGACCACTCCGGGCGCCGCCCCGTCCATGACCCGGCGGACGATGGTTCCCGTCCCCGGGGTGGTCCAGTCGAGCGTGTCGACGGTCCAGGCCATCGGCTCCATACCGAGGTCGGCGCCGATCTCGAAGGAGTTGCGGTTCCACGCGCCGTACGGGGCCCGGTACCAGAGCGGCGCGGCGCCGAGCACCCTCTCGACCACACCGCTGGTACGGCCGAGCTCGTCGCGGATCGCAGCGCGGGAGAGCCCCGGGATCAGCGGGTGCGACCAGGAGTGGTTGCCCACGACATGGCCGTCGTCCGCCATCTCGCGCAGCAGGTCCGGGTGGGCGTCGGCCATCTCTCCGCAGACGAAGAACATCGCGCGGACCCGGTGCTTGCGCAGGGTGGCCAGGATGTCCGGGGTGTAGCGGGCGTCGGGGCCGTCGTCGAAGCTGAGCACCATCGAGTGCCCGAGGTCGGGGAGTTCCTCGAAGGGCCGGGTCCGCACCGGGGGGCTGGCCGGCCGGAAGCGGGGCGGGGTCCCCGCCGTCATGGGTTGCAGGCGGTACGCGGGCGGCCTGGCCGGCAGTCCGGCGGGCGGCCCGGCGGCCGCCGCGGGCGGGGTGCCCGCGGCCCGTGCGGGGCGGGTGGGCGTCGAGGCCGGATCGGCGGCGATCAGATGCAGCGTGGTGGCGGTCCCGAGGCCGAGGGCGACCTTCAGCAGGGTGCGGCGGTCGGGCCGGATGTGATCACTTCTCATGGCCAACTGCTCGCACGGCCGGGCTCCCACCCCGGCCGACGACACCGAGGGTTGTCCGTTTTGTACCCATTCGACGCAGCGGCCTGCCGGGGCCGCGGCCCCTCCTCCGAGGCTTCCGGGCGAGCCGATAGCCTCGGAGCCGTGACAGAGCAGCAGCCCCATCAGTTCGAACGCGGTACGGACGGGCCCAAGGTGATCGTCGCGGGCGTCGACGGCTCCGACTCGTCCATGCGCGCGGCCGCCTACGCCGCCGGTCTCGCCCGGCGGCAGAACGCCACGCTGGCCCTCGTCTACGTCCAGCCCGTGATCCCCTCGGGCGCCGCCCTGGGCGTGCCCGTCGGCGACACCACGGGCGAGGTCGCCCAGGAGCTGGCCGACGAGATCCGCGAGTCGGCGGAGCGGCTCAAGGACACCTGGGACGTGCGCTGGGAGTTCCACACCTTCCGTGGCGACCCGTACAACGGGCTGGTGACGGCGGCCGACGAACTCACCGCCGACGCCGTGGTGGTGGGTGCGTCGGAGTCGGCGGGGCACCGGTTCATCGGCTCGGTGGCGGTGCGGCTGGTGAAGGCGGGACGCTGGCCGGTCACCGTGGTGCCGTAGCCGCTGGTACGGCCGGGGCTACTCCCCCATCACGAGGCCGTCGGCCGCCGCGCCCCGGCCCAGCACCACGTCCCGGATCCGGTCGCGGACCTGGCGGTGGTGGTCGGCCCCGGCCTTGATGGACGTGTTGAGGTCGACGACACGCCCGGTGCCCGTGTCGTACCACTGCGGCACGAACTCGGCCTTCTCCACCGTCCAGCGCCCGCCCGGCCGCGCGGGCGGCGCGAAGGTGAAGCGGCCCATGGAGCTCTGGTTGCCGCGCGGGTCCTGGACGCCCTGGTAGTTGATCATCGCGCCGGCGATCTGGTCGCCCATGCCGTAGACGACCCAGGTTCCGTTGACCTTCTCGTACGCCTGCGGGACATGGGCGTGGGTGCCGATGATCAGGTCGATGTCGGGGAGGCCCCGGTCCTGGGAGGCGGTGAGCCGCTCGGCCAGCTCCAGCTGCCTGGCGTCCGGTTCGTCCTGCCACTCGGTGCCCCAGTGCACGGAGAGCACGACGACGTCGGCGCCCGCCAGCCGAGCCTTCCTCGCCTCCGCCACGATCTTCCGCTCGTCGGTCACGTTGACCGCCCACGGCTTCCCGGCGGGCAGCGGGATGCCGTTGGTGCCGTAGGTGTACGCGAGGTGGGCGACCTTCGCCGCCTTCTTCCCCGGTCCCGTCGGCAGGATCGTGGGGCGGGCGGCCTCGGCGGCGGAGCGGGCGGATCCGGCGTGGCGGATGCCTGCCTTGTCCAGGGCCCCGAGCGTGCGGGCGACGCCTTCGGCCCCGTCGTCCAGGGTGTGGTTGGAGGCGGTGGAGCAGGAGTCGTAGCCGGTGGCGCGCAGGGCGGTGGCGACCTCGGGCGGTGACTTGAAGCTGGGGTAGCCGGTGTAGGGGCCGCCGTCCTTCCCGTACACCGTCTCCATGTGGCAGATGGCCAGGTCGGCGCGGGAGACGACGGGGGCCGCGGCCTTGAGCATCGGGGTGAAGTCGTAGCCCTGCCCGCCCGCGTCGGCCGCCGCCCGGTCGATGACGGAGGAGTGCGGCAGGACATCACCCGAGGCGAGGAGGGTGAAGGGGCGGGGTGCATCGGCGTCCTGGCCGCCCGCGCCCCCGGCGGCGGTGGGAGGTGCGGCGGGGACGGGCGCCTGGGGCTGCTGACCGGTGCAGCCGGTGGCCGCGGCGAGCAGGAGGGCGAGGGCGGCCACGGCGCCCGGTCGGATGCGCTGCGTCATCTGCTCGACTCCATGTTCGGATGATTACGACCATCCGACTACACATATCGTCATACCGCTGAAGCAAGGAGCATTGCCGCATACCTAGCTGAACTGGTCGTACCGTCCGACCCCGACGGCCCCTTGACCGTTCGCCGCACCATTCGCCGCACTGAGCGACCGCTCGTCGCACGCCTCGGTGCACCGCCTGTTCCTGCGCCGCCGAATGCGTTCGTATACGCCAGGCGGCAGCGAGGCCGTCCGGGGGCCTCCCGCGGGAAAGGACGTTCATGAAGACCACGACGACGACCGATGAGCGGGCCATCGCGGAGTTGCAGCGGGAACACGGCCCCGCCCTCTTCCACTTCCTGCTGGGCCTGACCTTCGGTGACCGGCAGCGGGCCGAGGACCTGGTGCAGGAGACCCTGGTACGCGCCTGGCAGCACCCGGAGGCCTTCGACGCGCCCTACGAGTCGATGCGGCCCTGGCTCTTCACCGTCGGCCGCCGCCTCGCCATCGACGCCCGGCGCTCCCGCCAGGCGCGCCCCACCGAGGTCAGCGATCTGGTGCTGGAGAGCACCCCGGCCGACCAGGACACCGCGGACTCCGCCGTCCGCGCCCTGGACGTCCGCGAGGCGGTCCGCACGCTCAGCCCCGAACACCGTGCGGTGCTGGTGCAGATCTACTTCCGCGGGCTGAGCGTCGGCGAGACCGCCGAGGCGCTCGGCATCCCCGCCGGGACCGTCAAGTCCCGTTCGTACTACGCCCTGCGGCTGCTCTCACGTAATCTGCCCGGCTACTCACCGAGGTCCTCCGCCCGCAACAGGGCGAGCAGGGCCGAGGCCTCCGCCACCTCCACATAGTCCCGGGTGCAGACGTCGCAGAGCTGGAGGTGGCGGGCGACCCGGCAGGTCTCCTCCGCGTCCAGCGCGTCCAGGACGTACGCACCCAGCAGCAGGCTCACATGCGGGTCGTCGCCGGGGTCGGCACTCATTCACAGCCTCGCATCTCCTGGGCGATCCTCCGCTTCTGCCCACGCGGGGCGCCCGCCCCCGGTTCAATGCTGCGTGAAGCCCGGTACCGAGCAAGGAAAGAGGCGAGACGGGATGCGTCCCGAGGATACGCGTGGGACCGGTGGGGGCGGGCTGCCGGTACCGATGGCCTGGCTGTACACCGAGTACGTCGCGGACGAGCTGTTACGCACCGGCGACCTGATGGAGCCGACGACCCTGGAGTTCCGGGCCGGGCGCGACGCGCTCGCGCTCACGATGTTCCTCTCCGGCCTCCTGGGCGAGGCCCCGGTCTCCGGCACGCTGTCCGAGGCGCGCGCCGACGAGCTGCGGGTGCTCACGGCGTACGGGGCCACTTGGCGGAGCTGGGTCTGCGAGCGGCTCACGGAGTCCGAGCGCCGGGCCGGGCCCGGCGACCCCGACGTGGCACTGGCCCGGGCGGCCTGGCGGTGGCTGGAGGAGACCGAGCTCCTCGCCGCCGACCTCGACGCGATCGTGCCCGCGCCCTGGGAGCCGGTGGCCGGGGGCGGGCACGAGGAGGGGGGCGAGGTCCAGGTGTGGACTCCGGCATGGCAACTGGGGCTTCCACTGGGGCACTTGGCCGTCCATCTCTGCTGAGGCGGCCGGGCACGGACCGGGATGGGGCCCGGGCTTCATGAACCGTGCACGCCCGCGCGGTACTTGGGCAGTCGGAGCGTGATCTTCATGCCCGCGCCGATCCCGGTCTCGATGACGAGCCCGTACCCGTCCCCGTACACCTGGCGGAGCCTCTCGTCCACGTTGAGCAGGCCGATACCGGTGGAGGTGGTGGCCTCGCCGCGCAGGATGCGCCGCAGCCGGTCGGGGTCCATGCCGCTGCCGTTGTCCTCGATGACGACCTCGGCCTCCGATCCGGCGTCGAGCGCGCTGATGGTGATGCGGAAGGAAGTGTCCGCAGGCTGTTCGCGGGGCGGGGTGGAGGCTCCCTCCAGACCGTGCTTCACCGCGTTCTCCACCAGCGGCTGGAGGCAGAGGAAGGGCAGGGCGACCGGGAGCACCTCGGGGGCGACCTGGAGGGTGACGGAGAGGCGTTTACCGAAGCGGGCCCGGACGAGGGCCAAGTACTGGTCGATGGAGTGGAGTTCGTCGGCCAGGGTGGTGAACTCCCCGTGCCGCCGGAAGGAGTATCGGGTGAAGTCGGCGAACTCCAGCAGCAGTTCACGCGCCTGCTCGGGGTCGGTGCGGACGAACGAGGCGATGGCGGCTAGGGAGTTGAAGATGAAGTGCGGGGAGATCTGTGCCCGGAGCGCCTTGATCTCGGCCTCGATCAGCTGCGTACGGGAGCGGTCCAGCTCGGCCAGCTCCAGCTGTACGCAGACCCAGCGCGCGACCTCGCCCGCCGCCCGGGCCAGCACCGCCGACTCGCGCGGGGCGTAGGCGACGAGCGCGCCCAGGACCCGGTTCTCGACGGTGAGGGGTACGGCGACCGCCCAGCGCAGCGGGCAGTCGAGGTCGGCGCAGCCGCTGTCGAAGGCGGTGCCGCGCCCGCCCTCCAGCAGCTCCTCGATGTGGCCCATCACGTCCTTGCCATGATGGTGTCCGGCGCCGTCCCAGACCAGGACACGTTCCCGGTCGGTGAGGCAGAGGGCGTCGGTGCCGAGCAGCGAGCGCAGCCGGCGGGCCGAGCGCCGGGCGCTCTCCTCGGTGAGACCTGCGCGCAACGGGGGCGCGGCGAGGGACGCGGTGTGCAGGGTCTCGAACGTGGCGTGCTCGACGGGGGTGCCGACATCGCTCGGACGGACCGGGCGGGCGGTACGGCGGCCCAGCAGGAACCCCGTACCGAGCAGCAGCGCCACCAGGACGACGAGGACGGCGACCCCGGCCCCCGTCATCGTTCCCTCCCGGCGCCGCGCGCGGAGGTGAGCGCCTCGGGGAGGTGGAAACGAGTCATGGCCGCGTTGGTGCCCGGCGGTATCCGCCCGGGCGTCGCGAGCGAGACGAGGATCATCGCGAGGAAGCCGACCGGGACGGACCAGACGGCGGGCCAGGCGAGCAACGCGTGCGGCCAGCCGGGCGGGGTCACGGCCCCGCTCACCGTGATCGCGACGGCGAGCAGGGCGGACCCGCCGCCGAGGAGGAGCCCCGCGATCGCGCCCGGCGGGGTGAGGCGCCGCCACCAGATGCCGAGGACGAGCAGCGGACAGAAGGAGGACGCGGAGACGGCGAAGGCCATGCCCACCGCGTCGGCCACCGGCACCCGGCTGACCAGCAGCGAACCGGCGAGCGGCACGGCGATGGCGAGGACGGTGGCGAGCCGGAAGTGGCGCACGCCGCGCGAGGGCAGCACGTCCTGGGTGATGACCCCGGCGACGGCCATGGTGAGCCCGGACGCGGTGGACAGGAACGCGGCGAACGCCCCGCCCGCGATCAGCGCGCCGAGCAGATCGCCGCCGAGCCCGCCGATGACCCGGGCGGGCAGCAGCAGCACGGCCGCGTCCGCGTCACCGCCGTGCCGCAGCTCGGGGGCGTACAGCCGGCCCAGCGCCCCGTAGATGGGCGGCAGCAGATAGAAGAGGCCGACCAGGGCGAGGACGGCGACGGTGGTGCGGCGGGCGTCGCGGCCGTTGGGGCTGGTGTAGAAGCGGACGACGACATGCGGCAGGCCCATGGTGCCGAGGAAGGTCGCCACGATCAGTCCGTACGTCGCGTAGAGCGGGTGGTCGGCGCGGAAGACGGCGAACTGGTCGTCGAAGCTGACCCGGGGCCGGCCGTCGCCCTGCCAGGCGAGGACGAGGAAGAGCGCGGGAACAAGGAGCGCGGTCAGCTTCAGCCAGTACTGGAAGACCTGGACGAAGGTGATCGACCGCATCCCGCCCGCCGCCACGGCCACCATCACCACGGTCGCCACGAGGACGTCGCCGAGCCAGCCGGGCGCCCCCGTGAGGATCTTCAGCGTCAGCCCGGCGCCCTGGAGCTGCGGCACGAGGTACAGCCACCCCGCACCCACCACCAGGATGCTGACCAAGCGCCGCACATGGAGCGATTCGAGCCGCCCCTCGGCGAAGTCCGGCAGGGTGTACGCCCCCGAGCGGCGCAGCGGGGCCGCGACGAAGACCAGCAGCACCAGATATCCGGCGGTGTAGCCGACCGGGTACCAGAGCATGTCCGGGCCGTGCAGCAGGACGAGCCCCGCGACGCCGAGGAAGGACGCGGCGGAGAGGTACTCCCCGCTGATGGCGGCGGCGTTGAGGCGGGGGCGCACGGTCCGGGACGCCACGTAGAAGTCGGAGGTCGTACGGGAGATGCGCAGGCCGAAGCCCCCGACGAGGACGGTGGCGAGGACGACGAGGGCGACCGCCACCCAGGACGCCGTGTGGTCGGGGGTGCTCACGGCGTCGGGCGGCCCTCCACCAGCCGGGCGAAGTCGCGTTCGTTGCGCTCGGCCCGGCGCACGTACCACCAGGCGGCCAGGGTGAGCGGCGGGTAGGTGGCGAAGCCGAGCACCGCCCAGACGAGGGCGGCGCTGTTCAGGGCTGCGAACAGAAGCGGCAGGGTGCCCGCGACGAGAGCGAGCACGGCGAAGACGGTGAGCCCGGCGCGGAGCTGGCTCCGCATCAGCGAGCGGACGTAGGCGCCGCCGAGGGCGGTCTGTTCCTCGATCTCCGCCTGGGTGCGGTAGCGGGGCAGCGGACGCACCCGGCGGGGCTCTCCCGTGACGACTTCGCGCCGGGGTGCGGTCTCCGGTGACATGGGCTCGGAGTGTAGGCGGCGGGGGGCGGTGCTGGGAAGGCTTCACCGGAGCGCCTTCGGCGGAGGTCGCCCCAGGTCAGCGGCGGCTGCCGGGCCCGGCGCGGCGGTCGTCCGCCGGTACCCGGGTCAGCGGCCGCCCTGGCGCATCAGCAGGTCGCGCAGGGCCCGGGTGTGGCGGCGGCTGACGGCCAGCTCAGCCTCCCCGATCCGTACGCTCATGCTCCCGGCGTCCAGCCGCAGCTCGTCGATCCGGCTCAGTGCCACGAGGTGGCGGCGGTGGATCCGGACGAAGCCGCGCGAGCGCCAGCGCTCCTCCAGGGTGGTGAGCGGGATGCGGACGAGGTGGCTGCCGGCCGCGGTGTGCAGCCGGGCGTAGTCGCCCTGCGCCTCGGCGTACGCGATCTCGTCGATCGGGATGAAGCGGATGACGCCGCCGAGCTCGACCGGGATCTGGTCGGTGGCGGTGTCGTTGACCGGGGCGGACCGCTCCCCCACCTGCTCGGCGACCCGGCGTACGGCCTCGGCGAGGCGTTCGCGGCGGACCGGTTTGAGGACGTAGTCGACGGCCTTGAGGTCGAAGGCGTGCACGGCGAAGCCCTCGTGCGCGGTCACGAACACGATGAGCGGGGGCGAGGCGAATCCGGCGAGGAGCTGGGCGACGTCGAGGCCGGTGAGCCCCGCCATGTGGATGTCGAGGAAGACGACGTCGATCGCGGACGGGTCGTCGGGGCCCGCGTCCACCGCGTTGCCGATGCGGCGCAGCGCCTCGGTCGCCCCGGTGGCACCTTCGGCGCTGCGGATGCGGGGGTCGGCGCGCAGGAGGTAGAGGAGCTCCTCCAGGGCGGGTGGTTCGTCGTCGACGGCGAGTACGCGCAGCATGAGCCCGGAGTTTAGGTGCTCCGGGGCCTCCTGGCTTGAGTGAATCCCGGCTTGTTCCCGTACCGCAGTACATGCAGCTGACCGAGCCCCACATCCGGGTGGGGGCCTACGCCCTGGGCGTCCTCGGGAGGGCCGACGCCTTCCGGTTCGAGGAGCATCTGGAGGAGTGTCCGCCGTGCCGTGTCCGAGCCCGTGAGCTGGCCCCGGTCGCGGCCCGTCTTGCCGTGGCCCGGCCGGTGGTGCGGCCCTCCCCCGGCCTCGCGGACCGGCTGGTGGAGGCGGTGGCGGTGGGGCGGCGCAGGGCGGGCAGGCGGCGGCTCGCGCTGGTGGCGGCCGCGGTGGTGCTGGCGGTGGGCGGGCCGCTGGCGGTGGCCGGTTCCTCGGGCGGCCCGGGCGGTCCGGCGGGCGGGGCGGTGGTGCAGCGGTGGGTGGGGGCCGATCAGGCGTCGGGGGCGGCCGCGGTGGTGACGGCGGCGGGGCACGAGTGGGGTACGTCGGTGGCGCTGGAGGTCGTCCGGGTGCCGGTCGTCGGGGTGTGCGCGCTGATCGCGGTGGGCCGGGACGGCAGCGAGGAGACGGTGAGCAGCTGGTCGGCCGGGGGTGCGGGGGACGGCCTGGTGGAGGTGTCCGGCGGGGCGGCGCTGCGGCCGGAGGGCATCGACCACTTCGAGGTGCGGACGGCGGACGGGCGGCGGCTGATGACGGTGGAGCGGTGAGCGGCCCCGGGCCTCACTTCAGGAAGCCCGGGGCTCACTTCAGGAACTTGGACAGCCGCCGGTCCGCCAGGGGCTTGCCGCCGGTCTGACAGGTCGGGCAGTACTGGAGCGAGGAGTCGCTGAAGGAGACCTCCAGGATGGTGTCGCCGCAGACCGGACAGGCCTCCCCCGTACGCCCGTGGACCCGCATCCCGCTCTTCTTCTCGGACTTGAGCTTTCCCGCCTCCACCCCGCTGGAGCGTGCCACGGCGTCCTTGAGCGTGGTGCGCAGCGCGGTGTACAGGCGGGTGATGTCGTCCTCGTCGAGGTCGGCGGTCCGCTTGAACGGGGACATCTTCGCCACGTGCAGGATCTCGTCGCTGTAGGCGTTGCCGATGCCCGCGATGAGCGTCTGGTCGCGCAGGGCGCCCTTGATCTGGCGGCGCGCCCCGCCGACGATTCCCGCGAAGGTGTCCCGGTCGAAGGCGTCGGCGAGCGGGTCGGGGCCGAGGCGGGCGATGCCGGGGACGTCCATCGGGTCGCGGACGAGGTGGACGGAGAGGCTCTTCTTGGTCCCCATCTCGGTGAGGTCGAAGCCGTCGCCGTCCACGGTCACCAGGCGCAGGGCGAGCGGGCCCTTGCCGGGGCGCGGCGGGGCGGCCGGGAAGGAGTCCTTCCAGCGGAGCCAGCCCGCCCGTGCCAGGTGGGTGCAGAGGTGCAGGCCGCCCGCCTCGATGTCGAGGAACTTGCCGTGGCGGGCCACCGAGGTGACGGTGGTCCCGTCGACGGCGGTCAGCGGCGGGTCGTACGTCTTCAGGACGCTGATCGCCAGCGGGAGGACGCGGGCGATCTCCTTGCCGACCAGGTGGTCGTCGAGGAAGACCCGCAGGGCTTCGACTTCGGGCAGCTCGGGCATGGCACCAGCCTGCCGCAGGCCGCGTACGGCTGCCTGCCAGGAGACCGGGGCCAGGGGCCCGGAAGCCCCTCAGGACACCGGCGCCGCCACCCGGCCCGCGGTGAACAGCGCCCCGATCTCGTCGAACTCCTCCTCCACCGCACCGGCCAGCCGGTCCAGGTCCGGCAGCGCCTTGCCGTCCGCCACCAGACCCACGTGCACACGGCCGCTGTACGTCGACAGGGCGACGGCGAGTGACTGGCCCCGGGCCAGCGGTGCCATCGGGTAGAGGGCGCTCAGGGGGCAGCCGCCGAGCGAGAGCGCGGAGCGCGGGAGCGGGACGCTGGTGACGAGCAGGTCGAAGAGCATCCGGGCGGCGTTGGCGGCGAGCGGTGCGCCGAACCGGTGGGCCAGCGGGTGCAGTTGGTCGGCGAGTACGGCGACGGCACCGGCGCCCTTCAGCGGTCCGGCCGCCTTGTTACGGTCCATCGCGGCCCGGACCGCCCGGAGCCGTTCCCGGGGGTCGGCCGCACCGACGGGCAGGTCGAGGAGGTAGGCGGAGAGCCGGTTCCCGCTCACCGCGCCGCCGGGCCTGCGCCGGGAGACGGGGACCAGGGCGCGCGGGTCGGTGGCGGCAGGCGCCTCGCCGCGCGCGGCCATCCAGCGGCGCAGGGCCCCGGCGACCACGGCGAGCAGAATGTCGTTGGCGGTGCCGCCCTCGGCCCGCCGGATCCGCTGGAGGGCCGTGGCGTCCAGGTCGGCGGTGGCCAGGCGCCGGGTGCCGCTGGAGGGTGCGGTGAAGGCGGTGGAGCGCAGGTCGAGGCGGCCCGCGCGGACGACGGAGGCGCCCACGCCCAGGGCCCGGCCGACCTCGCCGATCCGGCCGAGCGCCATGCCGGCCACCTCGCGGGGGTCGGGGAGCCAGGAGCGGGGCGGGACGGCGGGGCGGCCGCGGGCGGCGGACCGGGCCGTGGTGGCGGCGATCTCGTCGAAGATCCCGGCGCCGATGGCGACCGCCCGCATCCCGTCGGCCAGCGCGTGGTGCAGCTTGACCAGCACGGCGAACGGCCCGTCGTCGGCGCCGCCGATGAGGTACATCTGCCAGGGCGGCAGCCCGCGGCCCAGCGGCTGTTCCATCAGCTCCCCGGCCAGCCGGGTGGCCCCTGCCATGAAGTCGCCCTCGTCCACGGCGACGCGGCGCACATGCCGGTGCACGTCGAAGTCCTTGTCGACGGTCCAGGCCGCACCGCCGACGGGCAGCAGGACGTCCCGTACGCACATCCGCAGCCGGGGGATCGCGGCGGCCCGGGTGCGGAGCAGTTCCAGGACGTGCGGCGGGGTGACGCCGGGCGCCGGGGCGAAGACGGCGAGCGCGCCCAGGTGCATGGGGTGGGCGTCCGATTCGAGATGCCAGAAGGCCAGATCGAGCGGGGCCAGGAGTTCGGTACCCAACAGGTGCCTCATGTCGTCGGGGGGCGGAACGGCCGTACCTCCGCAGTCAATCGTTTGCGGTCGGTTACGGTCAAGCACGGACATGTTACGTACTGTTACAGCACAGGTCGTCCGCTCATCACGACCGCTCGGGGATCAGGAACTCGCACCAGACGCACTTGCCGCTGCCCCGGGACTCCACGCCCCAGACGTCGGCCAGCCGGTCGACGAGCATCAGACCGCGGCCGGAGACACCCTCCGCTCCCGCGTCCCGGCGGCGGGGCAGGGCGCTGGAGCGGTCCTCCACGTCGACCCGCAGCCGCCGCTCGGAGCCGGCCATCACCCGGATCGTGACGACGGCCCCGCCGTCGGTGTGCATCAGGGCGTTGGTGGTCAGCTCGTCGGCGGCCAGTTCGATCTCGTCGGCCCGCTCCTTCGCCCCCCAGGCGCGTACCGCCGCCCGGATCATGTGCCGGGCCGAGCTGAGCGCCTCGGGGTCGTTCTGGGCGACGTGCTGCCGGAGTCGGCCGCCGGGCTGGGGCGCCTGGGCGGCCCGCCGGCGGAGCAACAGGAGCGCCACGTCGTCCTGGCCGCCGCGCACGTCGACGGCGTCGCACAGTTCGTCGGCGAGCTTCTGGAGGTTCTGGGGGCCGTTGGAGACCAGCGTGGTCAGCAGTTGCATGCCCTCGTCGAGGTCGGATCCGGGCAGCTCGACCAGGCCGTCGGTGAACAGGATCATCGTCTGTCCCGGGTCCAGTTCCGCCGTACCGACCGGGTACTCCAGCCGCCCGAACTCGGCGGAGAGCCCCAGCGGCAGCCCGCCCTCGGCCGGCATCCGGCGGCAACTGCCGTCGACGTCGCGTACCAGCGGGTCGACATGGCCCGCGCGGACCACCTGGACGACCCCGGTGGTCAGGTCGACCTCGGCGTAGGTGCAGGTGGCGAAGCGGTCGGTGTCCAGCTCGTGCAGGAAGACGGAGGCACGCGCCATGACGGTGGCGGGGCTGTGGCCCTCGGCCGCGTAGGCCCGTAGCACGATCCGCAGCTGTCCCATGACGGCGGCGGCGTGGGTGTCGTGCCCCTGGACGTCCCCGATGACGGCGCCGACCCGCCCGCCGGGCAGCGGGATCAGGTCGTACCAGTCGCCGCCGATGTCCCGGCCGAGCCGGGCCGAGCGGTAGCGGACGGCGACCTGCGCCCCGGGGACGGCGGGGATCCGGCGCGGCAGCATCGCCTGCTGGAGCCCTTCGGCGAGGTCGTGCTCCTGCTCGTAGAGCATGGCCCGCTGGAGGCTCTGGGCGATCGAGGTGCCGAGCGCCATGAGGAGGTTGCGCTCGTCGGGGGTGAAGCCCCCCTTGTCGCGGTAGAGGAGGCCGAGTGCGCCGATCGGGCGGGCCTGCGCGATCAACGGCATATAGGCGGCCGCGGTGATCCCCAGGTGGCTGATGTTGGGCCAGAGGACCGGATAGGAGGTGGCGAAGTCCTCCGCGGACTCGATGAAGCGCGGGGTGAGGGTGCGGACGACCTCACTCATCGGGTACTGCTCGTCCACCCGGGTGAACCGGGTGCCGGGAACATAGGCGCCTTCGGGTCCGTCGGCCACGAGGTGGATGCGGCCGGACTCCAGCAGGCCCATGACGAGGCTGGTGGCGCCCAGGTGGGCGAGGCCCTGGGAGTTCTTGAGGACCGCGATGACGTCCTTGACCGTACGGGCGTGGGCCAGGGCCGCCGTGGTGCCTTCCACCAGGCTGGTGCGCCGGCGCCGCTCCAGGTCCATGTCCTGCCGGGCGGAGGAGTCGGCCAGCTCCTGGGTCGCGTCGCGGACGATCCCGATGATGCGGTGGGGCCGGCCGGTCCCGTCCCGGCGGACGAAGCCCTGGGTGTGGGTCCAGCGCAGGGTGCCGTCGCGGCGCTGGATGCGGAAGTAGGCGCCGTAGTTGGTGAGGCCGCTCTTGAGGGCCTGTGAGACCATCCCGTCCAGGCGCTGCGCCTCGTCGGTCGGTACGCGGTGGGCGAGGGAGGCCGGGCGGCCGTCGTACTCCTCGGGGGTCAGGTCGAACACGTCGAGGGCGGCCTGGTCCATGTGCATGAGGCCGGTGCCCAGATCCCAGTCGAAGCTGCCCATACGGTTCAGGGCGAGGCTGAGGTCCGGGTGGGCGGGCCAGTCGTCCGGGAGTGACAGGGCACCCGCTACCCGATCATCCATGTGGGCCACTCTGCCACCATTTGTCCGATTCTTCGAGTGATCCGTACGGCGGCCGGAGTGGTCGCCGTACGGGCTGGGGAAGACCTGGTCCCGGCCGGTCAGCCGGCGAACGGCTCGGGGAGGCCGGAGTCCGCCGGCTCGCCGAACTCGTCGAGTTGGTCACCCTCGTCGAGTTCGCCGGACTCATCCAGCCCTTCGAGTTCGTCGAGTTCGTCGAGTTCGTCTTCGTCGAGTTCGCCGGGAGAGACCTGGGTCGGCTCCGGCACCACGCCGGGCTCACCCTCCTCCATCTCCCAGGGCTCGTCGCTCGGCATGCCGTCGAAGTCGTCCGGCGCCTCGGTGCCGGGGTCGGGCTCCATGGGCGGCGGGCAGCCGGGGGGCAGCTCGGCGGGGTCGCCCGGGGAGTCCGGGCACTCCGTCCCCTCCGGTTCGGCGGGGGACGGGGCCGACGGGGCGGATTCCGTCGGGGCGGGATCGGAGGGGCGGGCCGGGGACGGGAAGAGCAGGTCCACGCTCGGCTCGAAGGGTGGCGGGTCGTCCGGGGTCCGGTCGCGCCCGACGCCGTCACCGACGGCCCGCTCGATCCAGGTGTTGTCGGCGGTGTCCACGATGATCAGGCTGCTGAGCGGCTTCACGCCGGGGTCGACCGCCAGGATCCGCGCGGGGTCGTATCCGGCCCAGCGCTCGCCCCGGTGGGTGACCTGCCCCTTCGCGATCACCGGCCGCTCCAGCGGGTTGCCGCAGGCGCAGCGGACCCTCGGCAGGCCCTTGCTGTCGACCAGGACGGCGGTGCCCGCCTGGAGCACGGCCTGGAAGGCGGTGACGGAGCCGGCGCTGTAGCCGTGGTTGGTGACCTGGGTGTCGGCGCGCAGGGTCACCGGGGTGAGCGAGCGCAGATAGCCCGGGATCTGGACGGCCTCGATGCCCGCCTTCTCCGCGAAGGCCCGCGCCTTGTCCTGGTCGGCGGTGAGCAGGCGGGCCTGCTGCTCGACGTCGCAGGACGCCTCGGAGCGGACGCCTCCGTAGAGCCCGGGGACAGCACCCGAGACACGATGGACCGTCCGGGTGGCGGACCCGCCGCCCTCTCGCGGCGAAGGGGTGGCCGACGGTGAAGGCGTCTGCCGAGCGGTCGACTTCGTGAAGGGCCCGGGGCCCGGCTCGGCGAGCGGCTGGAGGAGGACGTCCTCGGCCTCCGCGGTGCCCGTGGTGCCCTTCGTCGTGCGGTCGGCGGCACTGTCGCAGCCGGCTACGGCGAACAGGGCCCCGGCGGTCAGCGCGGCGAGCGCGGCACACCGGAAACGTCTGGGTGAGCGCACAGAGCTCTCCTGCCTGTCCATGGCGAACGGATGGATCCGTCACCATCTGTGCCGCACCGGTCGGCAGCCCGCAAGCGGAGACCGGGCGCGGAGAGCAGGCCCGGACACCGGCGGGGAGAGCAGGCGCGGACACCGGACCGCGGAACAGCCGCCTTGAACGCGTTCAAGAAAACCTCTACTCTCATTCCGGGAGTTGAACACGTTCAAAGACGGGGGTGGGGCCGTGACCGTGCTGGTCAACGCGATCGTGATGCTGGGCATGCTCTTGGTCGTCCCGGCAGGGCTACGGCTGGCCGGGCTGCGGGAGCTGGACGGGATCCGCAGGCTCTGGCCCCTCTTCGCGGCACCCGGCGCGGTGGCCCTATGGCTGCCGCGTGGTCCTACCGCCACCGCGCTGGCCTCGTGCTACGCACTGGGCACCGTCCTTCTCGCCCTACTCGGCGCGCGCCGGGCGGTCCGCGGCCGGGACCTCTCCCCCGCCGGGATCGCCCTCCTCACCGCTCTCGTCACCCCGGCCGTCGCCGCGCTCGCCCTGGTCGCGGAGCGGTGGGGCCGCGAGCTGTTCGGCTTCGAGCTGGGCATCCTCGCCCTGACCGTGCCGCACTTCCACTTCGCCGGTTTCGCCGCGGCCCTGGTGGCCGGGCTCGTCTGCCGTGTCACCGAGGGCCCCGCGGGCCGGTTCGCCGCGCTCAGCGTGCCGCTGGGCACCCTGCTCGTCCTCGTCGGCTACTTCATCGGTGACTGGGCCGAACTGGCCGGGGCCGTGGTCCTGACGGCCGGCATGTGGACCGTCGGCCTGCTCACCTGGCGCCTGGGGCACGAGGAGGGCCGGGACAGGACGACCCGGCTGCTGCTCCTCACCTCCGCCGCCGTCCTGGTCGCCACCATGCTGCTCGCCCTGAGCTGGGCGGTCGGCGAGGCGACCGGGCTGCCTCACCCCACCCTGACCTGGATGGCCGCCACCCATGGTCTGGGCAACGCGCTGGGCTTCGCCCTCTGCTCGCTCCTCGCCTGGCAGCGCATCCGTACGACGCACCCGTCCGACTCACCCCACCCGTCCCACCCGTCCCACCCCGAAAGCAGGACAGCATGAGCACGCTCACCTACCCCGAGGTCGGCGCCACCCGGCTCGGCCCGCTCCCCAAGGGCTACAACCACCTGCACCACAGCACCCGGGTCGGCCGGGGCGCGGACGACTTCGCGGTGGCGGGAGCGGCGGTGACCGAGTGGCGCATGCACCGGGCCTCGGGAGCCCGGGTCGATGCCTCGGCCCGGCGGGCGGAGCCCGGTGGCACCGTCACGGTGGCGCTCGGGGTGGGCCCGCTGCGCCTCTCCGCCCCCTGCGAGGTGATCTGGACGGCATACGGGGAGGAGGGCCGTACCGGATTCGGCTACGGCACCCTGGCCGGACACCCGGAGAACGGCGAGGAGTGCTTCGTCGTCGACCTGGCGGACGACGGCACCGTCTGGTTCACGGTCATGGCGTTCTCCCGCCCCGCCGCCTGGTACGCCCGGCTCGCGGGACCGCTCGTACCGCCCGTGCAGCTCTGGTACGCGCGCCGGCTGGGCCGAACGCTGCGCCGGCTCGTCGCCGAAGGGTGACAGGGGTCGAGGGGTGACGGAGGCCGAGGGTGACAGCGGGGGCCGCGGAACGGGCTCTGGCCGATACTGGCGGGGATGGAGTGGTTCTCCGCCGACGGCTACTGGCTGAGCAGGATGGTCTTCCAGCGGACGCTGGCCGTGATCTACCTGGTCGCCTTCCTCTCCGCTGCCCTCCAGTTCCGCGCGCTGATCGGCGAGCGCGGCATCCTGCCCGTACCGGAGCTGCTCCGGCGCACCCCCTGGAAGGCGGCGCCGGGGCTGTTCCGGCTGCACTACTCCGACCGCTTCTTCGCCGCTGTCGCCTGGGGCGGCTGCGCGGTGTCGGTGGCCCTGATCGCCGGGCTGGACGGGTTCCTTCCGCTCGGGGGCGGGATGCTGCTGTGGGCGCTGCCCTGGGTCCTGTACCTGTCGATCGTGCAGGTCGGGCAGGTCTGGTACGGGTTCGGCTGGGAGTCGCTGCTCCTGGAGACGGGGTTTCTCGCCGTCTTTCTCGGTACGGGGGACACCGCGCCGCCCGTGCTGGCGCTCTGGCTGCTGCGGTGGCTGCTGTTCCGGCTGGAGTTCGGCGCCGGGCTCATCAAGATGCGCGGCGACGCGTGCTGGCGGAAGCTGACCTGCCTCGACTTCCACCATGAGACCCAGCCGATGCCGGGGCCGCTCAGCTGGTTCTTCCACCATCTGCCGCGGCCCGTGCACCGGGTCGAGGTGGCCGCCAACCACGTCACCCAGCTGCTGGTCCCCTTCCTGCTGTTCACCCCGCAGCCGGTGGCGAGCGCGGCCGCCGCCCTGATGGTGCTCACCCAGCTCTGGCTCGTCCTCTCGGGCAACTTCGCCTGGCTGAACTGGCTGACCATCGCGCTGGCGCTCTCCGTGATCGACTGGACCCCGTTCGCCGGCCGGCCGCCCGCCCTCACCGCGCCACCGCTCTGGTACGAGGTGGTCGTCATCGCGGTGACGGGCCTGGTCCTGGTCCTCAGCTACCGCCCCGCGCGCAATCTGCTCTCGCGCCGGCAGGTGATGAACCGGTCGTTCGACCCCCTGCACCTCGTCAACACCTACGGGGCGTTCGGCTCCATCAGCAGAATGCGGCTGGAAGTGGTGGTGGAGGGCACGGCGGATCCGGTCGCGGACGAGGTCGCCGAGTGGCGGGAGTACGGTTTCCGCGGCAAACCGGGCGATGTGCGGCGGCTGCCGCGCCTCTTCGCCCCGTACCACCTGCGGCTCGACTGGATGATGTGGTTCGCGGCGCTCTCCCCCGCTTACGCGCGCTCCTGGTTCGGCCCGTTCACCGAGCGGCTGCTTCTCGGGGATCGGGACACGCTCCGGCTGCTGGCGCACAACCCGTTCCCGGACGCCCCTCCCGCGCACGTGCGTGCCCGGGTGTTCCACTACCGGTTCACCGAGCCGAGCGAGCTGCGGGCCACGGGGTGCTGGTGGGACCGCACCTACGTGCGGGAATTCATGCGGCCCGTGTCCCGGCCGCTCCCGCCGGAGCGGGAGGGCCGGGACACGGGCCGTGGGACGCGCTGAAGGGGCCTGCTCAAGAGGCCTGCGAGCGGTCAGTCGATGCCGGGCAGGATGTGCGGCTCGGCGAGGTCGTCCTCGTAACCGGCCAGCCGGATCGGTGCGGACCGGGCCCACACCTCGATGTTCCGGAGCTTCTCGGGCCGTGCGGTCCGCTCCCCGTACCGTTCGGCGGGTCGCTTCTCGCGCATCGTCAGTTCTGGTGTCGTCACCGCGCACTCCTCTGTGTCGCGTCACCCGGGGCGGGGCCTGGGCTCCGGCTGCGGCGCCGGAGATCGACCGCCCCGGAGTGGGGCAGGGGCTTGAGATATGTCGGTCGCGGTGGCGCCGTGTCGGGGCGGGACGGCGGTCGGGTTGCAGACCTGTCCCGGGACGGTCGGGGAACCTTCGTGGGCTCCTCGATGGCGTCCGTTCGCCTCACAGTAACCAAATGAGCGGCTCCGCGCTCGATAGAACGTGTGCAGTGGGTCACTTTCGGCCACTTCGCACAGCGAAAACCCGGCCCAGGATCCATCCTGGGCCGGGTCTGAGGCCGCCGCACGGAAGGTGCGGCTCCGGTTGAGCCGGTCGGGTGACGCCGACACACGGGTCCACCCGTTCGCGGGGGCTACCAGTTCGCGGGGGCGTAGTCCTTGAGGAAGCAGCCGTAGAGCGCCTCGCCGCCCTCACCGCGCACGATCGGGTCGTAGACCCTGGCCGCGCCGTCGACGAGGTCCAGCGGGGCGTGGAAGCCCTCCTCGGCCAGCCGCATCTTGTCCGGGTGCGGCCGCTCGTCCGTGATCCAGCCGGTGTCCACGGCCGTCATCAGGATGTTGTCCTTCTCGAACATCTCCTGGGCGCTGGTGCGCGTGAGCATGTTGAGCGCGGCCTTGGCCATGTTGGTGTGCGGGTGGCCCGCGCCCTTGTAGCCCCGGCTGAAGACGCCCTCCATGGCGGAGACGTTGACGACGTACGCGTGCTGGGCGGCGGTGGCGGCCATCGCCGGGCGGAGCCGGCTGATCAGGATGAACGGCGCGGTGGAGTTGCAGAGCTGGACTTCGAGGAGCTCGATCGGTTCGACGTCCTCGACCGTCTGGACCCAGCTGTTGGTGTCGTGCAGGTCGGGGACGAGCCCGCCCGCGTCGATCGCGGTGCCCGCGGCGATCCGGGCCGGGGAGGCGGAGCCGGTGACCAGGGCGAGGTCGGTGACCTCCTGGGCGCTGAGGCTCTCCTTGCGGGCGGCGGGCAGGGCGGCCACCCGGTCGACCGTGCCGCTGCCGAAGGTGCCGATGACCTCGGCGGCGGGCAGCGCGCCCGCGGGCAGCGGAGCGGACTCGGCGTTGACGAGCTCGCTGTACGCCCCCGGGGAGCGGCGTACCGTCTGGGCCGCGTTGTTGATGAGGATGTCGAGCGGGCCCTCGGCGGCGACGGAGTCGGCCAGCGCGACGACCTGGGCCGGGTCGCGGAGGTCGATGCCGACGATCTTCAGCCGGTGGATCCACTCGTCGCTGTCCTCCATCGCCTTGAAGCGGCGGATGGCGTCGTTGGGGAAGCGGGTGGTGATGGTGGTGTGCGCCCCGTCGCGCAGCAGCCGCAGCGCGATGTACATGCCGATCTTCGCCCGGCCCCCGGTGAGGAGCGCCCGGCGCCCGGTGAGGTCGGTGCGGGCGTCGCGGCGGGCGCGGTTCTCCTTGGCGCAGGGCTGGCACAGCTGGTGGTAGAACGCGTCCACCTCGACGTACCGGGTCTTGCAGATGTAGCAGGAGCGGGGGCGCTGG
Organism: Streptomyces cyaneofuscatus; assembly: GCF_000718135.1. Classification (GTDB taxonomy): domain Bacteria; phylum Actinomycetota; class Actinomycetes; order Streptomycetales; family Streptomycetaceae; genus Streptomyces; species Streptomyces cyaneofuscatus. The sequence continues at coordinate 24,702 of NZ_JOEM01000023.1, forward strand.
AGTATGCCCGCGATCTCGGCCTGGGCGGAGGAGGACGGCAGGACGCCCTGCGTCTCGTCGTCGATGCGCTCGGCCGAGCCGGTCGCGGTCGCCTCGGTGACGGCCCGGTCGTGGGCGGTCTTGGCGGCCCGGCGCTCCTGGCGGCGGCGCTGCTTCACGGTGCGGTAGATCCCGGCGGTGGCCCGGCGGACGGCGATGGCGTCCGGGTGGTCGACCTCGATGCGGTCGAGCTCGTCGAGCACGCTCAGGCAGACGGCCAGCCGCTCCGGGTCGATGCCGGGACCGAACTCGTCGATTCCGGGAGCGAGCTCCGGGCTGTCCTCTGTCACCGTCATTGCCGTTCCTCTGTCATCTTCATCGCCGCGGGTCAGGGATCACCGCAGGCCGAAACACCCCGCTCAAGTTTGCCATGCGCGCGAGGCTGCTCCGTTCGGGCGGGCTGGGCGGGCGACGGCCCGGACAGGGACCCGAAAACAGGGGCCGGAAAACTTTCTCGAAAAGGCACGCATGACTTCGGAACGACCGGGAAGGCGACCGTCCGACACATTGGGTGACAGGGAGGGTGACACCATGACGGCGATGTCTGTGCGAGCCAGCGGAGCGACGGCGCCTCTGAGCGACGACCTGGCCGGCGCGCGGACCGACGTCGGCGCCGAGGAACTGCCCTGGGTCGAGGACGCCGGAAAGGTCGCTCCCAAGGACGCGCGAGCCCTGTCCAAGGTGTTCTTCGACCGCCTCCAGGTTCTGGAGGAGGGCACCCACGAGTACCAGTACGCCCGTAACACCCTGATCGAGATGAACCTCTCCCTGGTGCGCTTCGCGGCGTCCCGCTTCCGCAACCGGGGCGGCGACGACACCGAGGACATCATCCAGGTCGGCACGATCGGACTGATCAAGGCGATCGACCGCTTCGACCTCTCCCGAGAGGTCGAGTTCGCCACCTTCGCCGTCCCCTACATCGTGGGCGAGATCAAGCGGTTCTTCCGGGACACCACCTGGTCCGTGCACGTGCCGCGCCGCCTCCAGGAGTTGCGGGTCGACCTCGCCAAGGCGAAGGAGCAGCTCTCCGCGGAGCTGGACCGCGACCCCACGGTCAAGGAACTCGCCGCCCACCTCGACCTGCCCGAGGAGGAGATCATCGAGGGGCTCGTGGCCGCCAACGGCTACTCCGCCGGCTCCCTCGACACCCCCTCGGCGGACAGCGACTCCGGGCAGGAGCAGCGCGCGTACGCCGATGTGCTCGGCGAGGCGGACCCGGGCATGGAGACCGTCGAGAACCTGCACACCCTGGCGCCGCTGCTGGAGCAGCTGGACGACCGGGAGCGCCGGATCGTGCAGATGCGGTTCGGGGCCGAGATGACCCAGGCGCAGATCGGCGCGGAGCTGGGCGTCTCCCAGATGCACGTGTCGCGGCTGCTGACCCGGATCGTCAAGCAACTGCGCAAGGGAATGAGCGTCGAGGCGTGAGTCCGCTCACTTCCTGACCTGATCGGGGTCTCCCCCGGCACCCGCCGTTCGACCGGTCGGGCACCCTCCTGGGTGCCCGACCGCTTCCTGTCCGACCGACGGCCCGTGGCATCTGCCGGGGCCGCCGATCACATATGCTTCCCGACGATCGGCCGGATGGGCTGGCCGTTCGTGTGGGGGTGGAGGGGTTGGCCGAGTCACCCATGGGCATGTCTCTGAAACCTGTGGGCACCGCCGGCATCCCCTCCCAGCAGGAGATCACCGGCGACTCCTCCCTCAGTGCCCTCCCGTGGAACGTCGACGCCACCATCCTCCTGGTGGAGGACGACGCAGGCGACGCGCTGCTGGTCGAGGAGATGCTCACCGACAGCGAGCTGGACTCCGCCCTCACCTGGCGCAAGACGCTCGCCGAGGCCCGCGCCTTCCTGCGCACCTGTGCCACCCCCGTCTGCGTCCTTCTCGACCTGCACCTCCCGGACGTCCACGGTCTGGACGCCGTACGCCAGATCCTGGAGTCCGACAGCGAGGCCGCGATCGTCGTCCTCACCGGTCTCGACGAGTCGGGCACGGGGCTGCGCGCGGTCGCCGGAGGCGCCCAGGACTACCTGGTCAAGGGGCGGCTGGACCCCGAGATCCTGTCGCGGGCGATCCGCTACGCCCTCCAGCGCAAGGAAGTGGAACGGGCCGCGGCGGCGCTGAGGTCCAATCAGCTGATCGCCCAGGAGAACGCCCGGCTGGAGCGCGGGCTGCTGCCCGTCCCGCTGCTGCGGGACGACCGGTTCCAGGCGCGCGCCCGGTACGAGCCGGGGCGCGTCCACGGGCTGCTGAGCGGTGACTTCTACGACGTCGTGCAGACCGCCGACGGCGCGGTCCACGCGGTGATCGGTGATGTCTCGGGGCACGGTGCGGCGGAGGCCGCGCTGGGGGTCTGCCTCCGGGTGGCGTGGCGTACCGCCGTGCTGTGCGGGACCTCCCACCTGGAGCAGATCGAGCTGCTGGAGGAGATCCTGGTCGCCGAGCGCTCGGACTCGCACGTCTTCGCCACGATGACCTCCCTGACCTTCGCGCCCGACGGGCGGAGCGTGCAGATCGTCAGGGCGGGACACCCGGGGCTGCTGCTGCGCCGGGGCGAGGAGGTCCGCTGGGTGGAGCCGGAGGGCGGCATGGCGCTCGGGCTGCTCCCCGGGATGGGCCGGTGGCCCACGGTCGACCTGCCGCTGGTCCCCGGTGACGGTCTCGTACTCTTCACCGACGGACTCTTCGAAGGGCGCAACGGTCCGGACAGCCGCCTCGGTGAGGAAGGGCTGCTGGAGATGGCCCGGGCCTACGGGCCGTTGCCGGGCCGGAGATTCGTCGACGCGCTGGTGGCCGGAGCCGCCGAGGGAGCCGCCCCCTACGGCGGACTTGCGGATGATGTGGCCGTCCTGCATCTGGGCTGGGGATCGGAACTTTCATGAGCACGGAACAGTCCACACGACACGACACGGAGAAGGACCCGGCGCGCTCCGGCCTGGCCGCCCGGCTCTCGGTGCAGAACTGGGTGCACCTGATCCTCGGCGGCTTCATCGTGGTCGTCTGCGGCTGCCTGGTGGTCGGCGGGCTGGTGCTGGCCCGGATGTCGGACCACACCACCGATCTGGTCGACCGAATACAGCCCGCGCGGTCGGTCTCCTTCCAGTTGCAGAACGCCCTGCTGGACCAGGAGACCGGGGTCCGCGGTTTCGCCCTGACGGGCGACGACTCGTTCCTCGAACCGTACGAGGCGGGCAAGGCCGCCGAGCGGGACCGGCTGACCCAGGCCCGGCAGCTGGTCGGCGGGCAGAACCAGTTCGCCGAGGATCTCGACGCGATCGAGACCGCCGCACGGCAGTGGCGCGAGAACAAGGCCGAGCCGCTGCTGAAGATGGTCCGCGAACAGGGGCCGAGCGTGGACGGCGCCTCGGCGCAGCTCCAGAGCAGCAAGACGGACTTCGACGCGCTGCGGCGGGCCTACGGCGCCCAGCAGACCCACCTCTCCGAGGCCCGCGACACCGTACGGGCCGAGCTGAACGACGCCCGCACCACCCGCGACCAGGTGCTGTTCGCCCTGGTGGCCGTCTTCGTCCTGACCGTGGTGGCGCTCAGCGTGCTGCTCCACCGGGTGGTGGGCGTTCCGCTGAACCGGCTGCGCGCCGCCTCGGAGCGGGTACGGGAGGGCGCCTTCGCCCAGCGCATCGAGATCAAGGGGCCCTCCGACGTCCAGGCCGTGGCGAGCGCGGTGGAGGACATGCGGCGGCGGCTGGTCGACGAGCTGGACGGGGCGCAGGGCCGCGAGACCCTGCTCGCGGAGCAGACGGAGGAGCTGCGCCGTTCCAACTCCGAGCTGGAGCAGTTCGCGTACGTCGCCTCGCACGACCTCCAGGAGCCGCTGCGCAAGGTCGCCTCCTTCTGCCAGCTGCTGGAGAAGCGGTACGGCGAGGAGCTGGACGACCGGGGCAAGCAGTACATCGCCTTCGCGGTGGACGGTGCCAAGCGGATGCAGGTGCTCATCAACGATCTGCTGACCTTCTCGCGGGTGGGCCGGGTCCACGAGGGCCGGCAGCCGGTCGATCTGGACCGGGCCCTGGACCGTGCGCTGGGCAACCTGACGCTGGCCGTCGAGGAGTCCGGGGCCGTGATCGAGCGGCCGCGGGAGCTGCCCGAGCTGCTCGGTGACGGCACGGCGCTCACGATGGTCTGGCAGAACCTCATCGGCAACGCGGTCAAGTTCCGCCGGGAGGACGTGGAGTGCCGGATCACCGTCGACTGCGTACGCGAGGACGACGACTGGCACCTGAGCGTCTCGGACAACGGGATCGGGATCGCGCCCGAGTTCGCGGACAAGGTGTTCGTGATCTTCCAGCGGCTGCACGCGCGCGACGAGTACGAGGGAACGGGCATCGGTCTCGCGCTCTGCCGGAAGATCATCGAGTTCCACGGTGGCCGGATCTGGCTGGACGCCGAACCGGGCGAAGGCACCCGCATACACTTCACTCTGCCCGCGGCGCCCGAGGCGCCGGAGCACACCACGGCGGAGCTCCTCGCCCCCGCCCTGACCGTCAGCCAGCCGGGAGACCCTTCTTGAACAGCCCCGTACAGCCCATCGAGGTCCTCCTGGTCGAGGACGATCCCGGCGACGAGCTCATGACCCGTGAGGCGTTCGAGGACAACAAGATCCGCAACACCCTGCACGTCGTGCGCGACGGCCAGGAGGCGCTGGACTTCCTCTACCGGCGCGGCGAGTACCCCGACGCCCCCCGCCCCGACCTGGTGCTCCTCGACCTGAACCTGCCCAAGTACGACGGGCGGCAGGTCCTGGAACAGATCAAGGGTGACCCCGAGCTGTCGCTCATCCCCGTGGTCGTCCTCACCACCTCCTCGGCCGAGGAGGACATCCTGCGCAGCTACAAGCTGCACGCCAACGCGTACGTGACCAAGCCGGTGGATCTGGATCAGTTCATCGCGGCGGTACGCCAGATCGATGAATTCTTCGTGACCGTGGTGCGGCTGCCCGGACGTGCGTAGGATCGGTCCGGATCGCCTGGAGTGGGATCCTTCGACGCGGGTAGACGAATGGCGGAACAGGGTCTCCGACCTCACTGCGGCGCCTGGCTGGAGCACATGAACACAGAGGTCACCTCACCACCGGAAGACCCCGGCCAGGGTCTGCGGTCCACGGAGGTACTGCTGAGCGCCGAGGTCTTCGACGGCGAACCGGGATGCATCGCGCTCGCGCGCGCCCTGGCGGACCGTTTCCTCACCCGGCTCGCGGTGGAGTGCCTGGCGCCGATCGGCGAACACACCCGCAGCGATCTGATGCTGGCCGTGAGCGAGCTGGTCACCAACGCCGACCGCTACAGCCACGGCCCGTACCTCCTGGAGCTGGAGGGGAACGCCGAGGTCATGAGCGTCACGGTGTACGACAGCAGTACGGCGATGCCCGTGCTGTACGGCCCCGACCCCTCCCGGCTGGGCGGGCACGGCATGGAGATCGTCGTGGCCCTGTGCGACCGGCTCACGGCGGAGCGGGTGCCGGTCGGCAAGCGGATCCGCGCGGAGTTCCAGCTCTCCACCTGACCCGGACGCGGCGAAGCCCCCGGGGACGCGTGGCGCGTCCCCGGGGGCTTCGTGTTTCCCGGCCGCCGTGTCCCGGTCTCAGCTGCCGTCCTCGTCCTGGCGGCCGAACCAGTCCACGCAGACCACCAGCGCGTCGTCGAGTGTCTCCGTGACGCGGTATTCGGCCAGTTCGCCGAGGATCGCGCGCGGGACGGTGGCCGCCGGCAGCAACCGCGTCGACTGGATGGCCCGGGCCAGCGCCTTCTCGCCGTACCTCTCCCCCGCCGGGGACACCGTCTCGTAGACGCCGTCGCTGAGCAGCAGCAGCCGGTCGCCGGGCTCCACGTGGAACTCCTGGACCGTGTAGTGCGACTCCTCGAACATGCCGAGCGGGAGCTGGGCCTCCAGCTCCATGCGCCGGACCGTGCGGCCGCGCTGGATCCACAGCTGCGGCGATCCGGCGTCCACGACGCCGACCCGGCCGGTCGCCAGCTCGAAGCGGAGCAGCAGGGTGGAGACGTGGGAGGCCCCGCGGTGCTGGTCGTAGAGCGCCTGGTCGGCGAGGGCCGCCTGGTCGGCGATGCCGATGCCGGCCCGGCGGGCGTTGCGCAGGGCGTTCACCGCGAGGTTGGTGAGCAGCGAGGCCTGTATGCCCTCGCCCATGCCGTTGGTCACCGCGAGGGTCAGCTCGTCGGCGTCCGCCGCCCAGTCGAAGTTGTCGCCGTGGATGGAGTACGCCGGCTCCAGCTGGGCGCCGATGGCGAACTCGGCGGCGGTGCAGGCCCGGGCCGGCAGCAGCTGCCACTGCATCTCGGCGGCGAGAGTGAGCCGGGTGGTGCGCCGGGCGCGCTGGTAGACGTCGGTGTCCCGTTCGGCGACCAGGATCTCGTGGCCCAGCAGATCGGCCACATGGGTCAGCTCCCCCACCAGCTCCGGCACCGACCGCTCGGCGGGCAGCCGCACGGTGAGGATGCCGAGGCGTTCGCCGCGTACCGTCACCGGGAGGAAGTGGTCGACCGCGTCGCCGTGCCTGACCTGCTGTTCGCGGGGCTTCTGGCTGCCGAAGGCCCTCCCCTCCGGGCTGTTGTGCAGGGAGAGCGGTTCCTCCTCGCCGTCGGTCCCGTCCAGGCGCTTGAGGACCCTCAGACCGTAGTCGGCCAGATGCAGCTCCACCGCCAGAGCCCCGTAGGCCTCGGCCAGCAGGGTGCGCAGCGTCGACAGCAGCGCGTGCGGAGCGGCGGCCCTGACGGCCGTCTCGATGTCCGGTCTTCTGTTCACGGTCTCTCGTACATTCTTCGTCCTGCGACGTGGTAGGGGCTGGGTCCGGGCTGACAAGCGGGGCCGACGGATGACAGAGTGGATGAATGCCCCACTCCGCACGCCGCCCGCGCACCCGCGCAGAGGTGTCCGCCGACGCCTCCGCGGCCTCGGAGTTGCTGGAAGTGCTCTGGGGCCGCGGCCAGGAAGCGGCCGCTTCGGGCACCGTATCGCCCTCCCAGCTCCGGGCCCTGCTCGTGATCGAGAAGCAGGAGGGCACCAATCTGCGCTCGTTGGGCGAGGCGTTGGGCTCGCGCGCGCCGTCGGTCAGCCGTCTCTGCGACCGGATGGAGGCGATGGGGCTCGTACAGCGGACACCGAGCCCGACGAGCCGGCGCGAGGTGGTGCTGCGGCTGAGCCTGCGCGGCCGGACCCTTCTCGAAGAGTACCGGGCCCTGCGCGCCCGCGAGGTGAGCGCCGTGCTGGAACGTATGGAACCGGCCGCCGTGGCCGCGCTCGCGGAGGGCCTGGCGGCCTTCCACGCGGCGGCCTCGGACAGGCTCTCGCCGGAAACGGGTGCGACGGGCCCCCTGCTCCGCGATGATGTCGCCGACAGCGCCTAGCCTCATCCAGCTCCTGCTTCCGTTTCTCTCGGTGCGTCACCGCCGACGGCTGGTCCTTCAACCGTTGCGGATCAGATTGTTACCCAATGGAGAATGTTGTCAAATGGCAACTGTTCCTTCTATCGTTACCCTCGTACCCCGCCGTGAGCAGGGACGGAACAGGCCGACCCGTCCGGCACACCGGCGTCCTTCGTCCGCCCGAACCGCCCGAGGTGCCTTCCGTGCAACCACCGCCCAGCGAAGACAGAGCCGTCAGAATCATCTCCCGTCAGGAACGGGGTGCTCTGGTCCTCACCGTGTCGGGTGACCTCGATATCGACAGCGTCCCGCCGCTCGGCCGGGCACTCGAAACGGCGGCCGAAGAGGGTTCCGGACCCGTCGTCGTCGACCTCTCGGGTGTGGGCTTCGCGGACTCCACCACGGTCAACGTGCTCCTCCAGGGGCAGACCGCGCTCGGCGGCCGGCTGCGGCTCGCCGCGCCCTCCCCGTTCGTGCGGCGGCTGATCGGGATGATCGGGCTCGACAGTGCGATCCCCGTGCTGCAGGACGTCGACGAGGCCATAGACGCGGCCCTGCCCTCCTGACACCACCGGCGCGGTGGGCCGACGGGGCGCGGTCGTTCGGAGCGGCCCCGCCGCGCGACTACCGGGCCGCCCCGGACGGACCCGGCGCACGGTCGAAGACGCAGTCGCCGCAGAGCCCGCCGCCCGGACAACGCCAGTACAGACAGCAGCTCCGCCGCCGGAACGCCGGACCGTGCGGGGAGCCGGTGGAACGCAGGTCGGGGTGGTCGAACAGCTCGGCCGCCAGCGCCCGGGCCCGCTGCGCCACGTCCGGGCGGTCCTGCCCGCGCGCCCAGGTGACCAGCTCGCGCACGGCCCCGGCGAGCGCGGACCCGGCGTTGCCCCACAGCAGCTGCGGGGAGATGTTCCCGTCGCGCCGGACGGCCTCGGCCAGCGGCACGAGATGCCCGTACTGGACCTGCTCGCGGATGCGGTCGGCCGTGCCGGGCAGCTCCTCGGGGTCCGCGAGCCACAGGTCGTCCGGCGAGGTGCGCTGCGGGTCCCAGTGCAGGGTGTCCGGTACGAGGGCGGGGATGCGGCCGAAGAGCGCGGCCGGGCCCAGTGCGATGGACCAGAGCCGGGCGGCGAGGCCGAGATGGGCGATGGAGGCGGCGACCCGGCGTTCGGGGGCGCCCAGCCGCGCCGCGACCTTGTCGACCCGTGCCGTCAGGGGCGCCGTCCCGCCCGCGTACAGCTCCGCCAGCGGCCGGTGGGAGCCGCCCGTGACCGGCGCGGTCCGCAGCGCGAAGAAGCCGCCCACCGAGGCCGTCCGCTCCAGGTCCATGCCCCGCTCCTCACTCGCCACGATCCCCGGGTCGGCGCCGGAGCTCGGCCCGCGTCCGGCGACGCCGTGTGCCGTCCGCGCAGCTCACCGTATCCGCCGGTGCACAACTTCTGACGGCCGGGCCCGGCAGGACTACCGTCGAGGGGAGGACCTCGGTCCTCCGCCCGTACTACTGGGGCAGTACGCGGAAGTGACGTCTCAAGGACGACGACGTGGCGCCCCGGACAGGACATCGTGGTGTACATGAGCTCCCTCGCGCTGTCTGTGCTGCTGTCACTGGTCTCCGCGGTCGCCTACGCGGCCGGGGCGATCGTCCAGGAGCGGGTGGCCGCGCGGGGCGGCAACTCCCCGCACGCCCTGGTGCGCAACACGGTCTGGTGGATGGCGGTGCTGCTCAACGGGGTTGGCGCGGTCCTGCACGTGGTGGCCCTCGCCTACGGGCCCCTCAGCCTGGTCCAGCCGCTCGGCGCGCTCACCATCGTCTTCGCCCTGCCGATGGCGGCCCTCTTCGTCGGCCGCAGGGCCGGGGCGCGGGCCTGGCGCGGTGCGCTCATGGCGACGGCCGGTCTCGTGGGGCTGCTGGCCCTCACGGGCGACGCCGAGCCGCACACCCTGGGCGGGCCCGAGCAGCTGGCACTGGCCACGGTGACCTTCGGGACGGTGGGCGCGCTCATGCTGCTCGCCCGGACGCTGCACCGGCCGGTGCTGCGGAGCGCGGTGCTGGCCACGGCGGCCGGTGGGGCGTTCGGTATGGCCTCGGTCTTCACCAAGACCGTGGCCGTGGAGTGGACGTCCGGCTCGGTGCGCTCGGGGCTCCCGACGCTGCTGGTGATCGCCGGGCTCGCGGCGGCGGGCCTGCTGCTCTCCCAGGCCGCCTACCGGGGTGCGGGGCTCGCCGCCCCGCTGGCGACGGTGACGGTGGTCAACCCCGTGGTGGCCGCCGCGATCGGGATCACGCTGTTCGGCGAGCACTTCCGCCAGGGCGCCGCGGGCACGGTCCTCGCGCTCTTCTGCGGGGCGCTGGCGGCGGGCGGCCTGGTCCTGCTGACGAAGGAGCGGCTGAGCGCGGAGCAGGCCGGGCAGGGGCGCCTGAGGCCGCACGGCGCTCAGGGCGCGGAGCAGGAAGGCAGCGGTGCGCAGGGCGCGAAGGCGTGGCCCGAGGAGGCGCCGCCCGCCGTCGGGTCGACGTACGTTCCGCCGCGGCCGCTGCGGCCCGGCGGTGCGGTTCCGCGGGTGGAGTTCGGTGGTCCGCGCCGGGCGGGGCACGACCGGCGCGGTGAACCGGCCGCCGCCCCGCGCTCGGAGCGGACGGTTCAGACGCTGACGCCGCCCGCCCTGAGGTAGGCCAGCGGGTCGATGTCCGACCCGTAGCCGGGGCCCAGGCGGACCTCGAAGTGCAGGTGCGGGCCGGTGCTGTTGCCGGTGGAGCCGGAGCGGGCGATCCGCTGCCCTCCGGAGACCGACTGCCCCTCCCGCACATGGAGGGCGGAGAGGTGGGCGTACTGGCTGTACCTGCCGTCCTCGTGGCGGATGACCACCTCGTAGCCGTACGCACCCGCCCAGCCGGAGGAGACGACCCGGCCCGGGGCCACGGCCTTCACCGAGGTCCCGGTGGGGACGGGGAAGTCGACGCCCGTGTGATAGCCGCTCGACCAGGAGCCGGCCTGGCGGTAGGCGGTTCCGGTGGAGGCGGCGACGGGGGCGCTCATGCCGGAGCGCTTCACGGCGCGTTCCGCCGGCGCCTGCTTCTGCGGCTTGGGCGCGGCCTGCCTCTGCGCGGCCTTCTTCCGCTCGGCCCGCTTCTGCTCCGCCCGCTCCTGCTCCGCCCGCTCCTGCTCGGCCTTCTGCTGCTCGGCCCGCTTCTCTTCGGCCCGCTTCCGTTCGGCTTTGCGCTGCTCGGCCTTCTTCGCCTCGTCGGCCCGGGACCCTGCCGCCTGCTGCTCCGAAGACCTGGGCTGGGGCGCCGCCTGCCGCTTCTGCGGCTCGGGCGGCGGGGCGGGCTTGCGGGCGCTCGCCCCGTCCCCGCCGCGCGGGATGAGGCTCAGCCGCTGGCCGGGGAAGATCAGGTCGGGGTCGTCGCCGACAACCGTGCGGTTGGCCGCGTAGAGCTTCTGCCAGCCGCCGCTGACCCGCTGGGCGTCGGCGATGCCGGAGAGCGAGTCGCCGCTCGCGACGGTGTACGCGTCGCGCTTGCCCGGTACGTGCGTCGGTGTCGCCGCGGCGGGTGTCGTCCTCGGCTTCCGGGGCGGGGCGCTCTGCGGCGCCGCGGCCTGGACGGGCCGGGTGCCCGCGCTCTGCGGGGTGGTGTCGGGGGCGTCCCCGCCCCGGGTGAGCCCTGCCTTCACGGAGCAGGCCGGCCAGGCTCCGGGCCCCTGGCCGTCGAGCACCCGCTCGGCGATGTCGATCTGCTGGTCCCGGGTGGCGAGGTCGGCGCGCGGCGCGTACCGCGTACCGCCGAAGGCCGCCCAGGTCGGACCGCTGAACTGCAGCCCGCCGTAGTAGCCGTTGCCCGTGTTGATGGCCCAGTTGCCGCTCGACTCACAGGCGGCGACCTTCTCCCAGACCTCCCCCGAGGCGGCTCCCGCCGAGGTGGCGGTGATGAGCGGGAGTGCTAGGCCCGCACCGCCCGCGGTGACCGTGAGCGAGGCACGGTTGATCCGGCTGGGCTGGTATCTGCGGTGCCGACCGTTTGCGGCCATGACTGAGCTCCCCCACTGGCGTTGGGACACGTCGCAAGCGGCAAACGTAGGGCGGCGCGAAGACTGATCACAAGGGAAACGAGATAGTCGGCCGCCATGGCCGGGTCTGTGGCCGGATTCCGCCCCTGGGCCCAACAGGGCGCCCCCGCCCGCTCCTTGTACAAGGGGGCGGAAAGCCTGGACAGTTGCGATGGAGAGCGCTCTCCGCAGGTGCTATAAAGGCGCTCATGACGGATGATCTGCGGTCGGCCGGAGCACCAACCCTGGAGGACGTGGCGCGGGCTGCCGGTGTCTCGCGCGCCACCGTCTCCCGGGTCATCAACGGTGTGCGCAATGTCGATCCGGCGATCCAGGAGGTCGTACGGCAGGCGGTCTCCGTCACGGGCTACGCGCCGAACCGGGCGGCCCGCTCCCTGGTCACCCGGCGGGCGGACGCCGTGGCGCTGGTGGTGTCGGGGGCGGGCGTCGAGTCGGGACCGGGCCCGGAGGGCTCCGGCTCACGGGCGGCCGGGGACGACGGCTCCTTCACCGCGCAGGTCTTCGCCGACCCGTTCTTCGGCCGGGTGGTCACCGGGGTGGTCAACTACCTGAGGCCGCGCGGGATGCATCCGGTGCTGATGTTCGCGGAGACCTCGCGGGCCCGCGACGAGGTGGTGGCGTATCTGCGGCAGGGCAGCGCGGACGGGGCGCTCATCGTCTCCACGCACGCCGAGGACCCGTTGCCCGGCCTGCTCGCGAAGGCGGGGCTCGCGGCGGTCCTCTACGCGCGCCCCGCCCGGCCCGTCCCCATCAGCTACGTCGACCTCGCCCACCAGGACGGCGCCCGGCTGGCGGCCGAGCACCTGCTGGCCAGGGACTGCCGCCGGATCGCGACGATCAGCGGCCCGCTGGACGTGCCGGCGGGCCAGGCCCGGCTGGCCGGCTTCCGGGACACCATGGCGCGGCACGGGCACCCGTACACCCCCATCGCGGAGGGCCAGTTCACCCAGGAGAGCGGTGAGGCGGCGATGGAGCGGCTGCTCGCGGAGCATCCGGATCTGGACGGGGTCTTCGCCGCCAACGACCTGATGGCGATGGGCGCCTGCCATGTCCTGCGGGAGCACGGCCGCCGGGTGCCCGAGGACGTGGCGGTGGTCGGCTTCGACGACAGCAGCGCCGCGCTGGCGTGCCGACCGCCGCTGACCACGGTCCGCCAGCCGGTGGAGGAGATGGCCGCCGAGATGACCCGCCTGCTCCTGGACCGGATGGCCCGCCCGGCTGCCCCCGCCACCTCGGTCATCTTCGAACCGGAGCTGGTGGTGCGGGGGTCGGCGTAGCGGCTTCGCCCGCTCCCCGTCGTCAACCCGTCGTCGTACGGCTCCGGTTGCGCACGGTCTCCGTCGCCGTGCGCGGTGGTGTGCCGGTGCCGTCCGGCCGGGCGCCGGGGGCCGGGCGGCTGCCGCCGCGGGTCAGGAAGTCGGCCAGCGGGAGCGTGGCGGCGCCGACGGTGACCGCGTCCGGGCCGAGCCGGCCCATCTCGATGGTGGTGCGGGCCGCCGCGTGGCGCAGGGCGTACTCGTTCGCGTACCGGCGGATGTCGGGGAGCAGGTGGGGGCCCAGGAGCAGACCCGCCCAGCCGCCGAGCAGGATGCGTTCGGGCAGGAAGAGGTTGACCAGGTCCGCGAGGGCCGCGCCCAGGCATTCGGCGGTCTCGTCGAGGAGGGAGAGGGCGACCTGGTCCGGGGCGGGCCCGCCCGGCGGGGGGTAGGCGGCGGCGAGGAGTGCGGCGAGGGCCGTCTCGTCGTCGGCGTCCTCCGGGAGCGGGCCGCCCGCCTCGCGCCAGCGCTCGCGCAGCGCCTCCGCGCCGGCGTACGCCTCCAGGCAGCCGATGGAGCCGCAGCGGCACCGGCGGCCGCGCAGCTGGATGGTGGTGTGGCCCCATTCGAGGGCGAGGCTCGTGCGATCCTCGGCGAGGATGTCGCCGTGGTCGACGCAGGCGCCCACCCCGGAGCCGATGAGCGCGATGGCGGCGGCGCCCGCGCCCCGCCCGCCGCCGAACCACATCTCGGCCCGGCCGAGCGTCTTGGCGCCGTTGTCGATGAAGAGGGGCACCTCGGGCGGTACGTCGACGGCCTCGCGGAGCAGTTGCTCGAAGGGGACCGCCTGCCAGCCGATGGTCTGGCCGTGGACGACGGCGGTGCGCCTGCCGTCGGGGCCTTCCGGGCCTTCGCGTTCGATGATGCCGGGGACCCCGACGCCGATGCCGAGCAGCCGGTGCGGGTCGGCTCCCGCGTCGCGCAGGACGTCGGCGACGCCCGTACGGACATGGGCGACGATGCGCTCGACGTCGTACCCGTGCTGGGCCAGCAGCCTTTCGGTGCGGGCCAGTTCGGTGAGGGAGAGGTCGAAGAGCTCGACGCGCACCCGGGTCTCCCCGATGTCGATGCCGACCAGCAGCCCGCCGTCCGGGGCGACCTTCAGCAGCGTACGGGGGCGACCGCCGTCGGAGTCGACGATGCCGGCCTCCTGGAGCAGGCCCTCGGCGGCCAGTTCGGCGACGACGTTGCTGATGGAGCCCGAACTCAGCCCGGTGGCCGGTCCGAGCTCCTGGCGGCTCAGCGGACCGTCGAAATACAACCGTTGCAATACCCTCGCCCGGTTGCCCCGCCGCAGGTCACGCACGGTTCGTCTGTTGCGCTCGGCCATGGTGCTCCTTCCCGTCCAGGAACATACCTGGTCCCAGACCTTGACGCGAACTTCTCTCACCTCTTAAATCACGGCATAAATTAAGTCATGGAGGCCGTTCGGTCCGCCGAACGCAGCCATCCCCGGAAAGGGGCCACCTCACATGCGTCACCTCAGAGCCGCAAGCGCCATCACCCTCGCGATCGCCATCACCGTCGCCGCCACCGGCTGCGGCGGCGGAACGGGCGACACGGGGAGCAACGAGTCCCCGAAGACCCTCACGTACTGGGCGTCCAACCAGGGCCCGAGCATCGAGGCCGACAAGGAGATCCTCACTCCCGAGCTGAAGAAGTTCGAGAAGGAGACCGGGATCAAGGTGAAGCTGGAGGTCGTGCCGTGGGCCGACCTGCTGAACCGGATCCTCGCCGCCACCGCGTCCGGTCAGGGACCGGACGTGCTGAACATCGGCAACACCTGGTCGGCCTCGCTCCAGGCGACCGGCGCGCTCCTGCCGTGGGACGAGAAGAACTTCGAGGCGATCGGCGGCCGGGACCGCTTCGTCGACTCGGCGGTCGCCTCGGCCGGCAAGGAGGGCGAGCCGCCCGCCGCCGTCCCGCTGTACTCGCTGGCGTACGCCCTCTACTACAACAAGAAGATGTTCGCCGAGGCGGGCGTCGACGGCCCTCCGGCCACCTGGGACGACCTCGTCGCGACGGGTAAGAAGATATCCAAGGGCGGCAAGTGGGGGCTGGGCGCCGAGGGCGGCAACCTCTCCAACAACATCCACCAGACCTTCGTCCTGGGCCAGCAGCACGGCGCCGACTTCTTCGACAAGGACGGCAAGGCGACCTTCACCTCGGACGGTGCCGTCGCCGCCGTGAAGCAGTACATCGACTTCATGGCCAAGGACAAGATCATCGCTCCGGGCAACGCGGAGTACGCCCAGAACCAGTCGCTCACCGACTTCGCCAAGGGCAAGACCGCGATGGTGCTGTGGCAGGCGGCCGCCTCCACCTTCGCCGCCCAGGGCATGAAGCCCGAGGACTGGGGCGCGGCCCCGGTGCCGGTCCCCTCGGGCACGGGCAAGCAGGTCAACTCCATGGTCGCCGGCATCAACATCGCGGTGTTCAAGAACACCAAGAACATCGACGGCGCCAAGAAGTTCGTGAAGTTCATGACCAGCGACGAGGAGCAGAAGCACCTCAACAAGACCTACGGGTCGATCCCGCCGGTCAAGGAGGCCCAGGCCGACGCGGCCTTCGGCGCCCCCGACCTCAAGGTCCTGCGCGACACCCTCTCCACCAGCGCCGCCCCGCTCCCCCAGGTCCCGAACGAGTCGCAGTTCGAGACGGCCGTGGGCACCGCGGTCAAGGAGCTGTGGGCGGACGCCGCCGCCGGACGTCCGGTGACGGAGGCGTCCGTCAAGGCACGCCTCGAAAAGGCCCAGCAGTCGATGCAGCAGTGAGGCCCTGATCCATGACCGCCACCGTCACCAACCCCGAGGTCGACAAGTCGGCCACCGGGGGTACGAGCCGGGGCACCGGGGGTGCGCGCAGGAGACTGCCGCGCATCCCCGACCGGATCCGCCAAGGCGGACTGCCCTATCTCCTGCTCCTGCCCGCCGTGCTGCTGGAACTCCTCATCCACATCGTTCCGATGGTCATCGGGATCGTGATGAGCTTCCGTCAGCTCACACAGTTCTTCATCAACAACTGGGGTGCGGCGCCCTGGATCGGCCTCGACAACTACAGGATCGCCGTCGACTTCGACGCGCCGATCGGTGAGGCCCTGCTCCACTCGTTCTTCGTGACCTGCGTCTTCACGTTCTTCTCGGTCGGGTTGGCCTGGCTGCTGGGGACGGCGGCGGCGATCCTGCTCCAGGAGAGCTTCCGGGGCCGGGGCATCCTGCGGGCGATCTTCCTGGTCCCGTACGCCCTGCCGGTCTACGCCGCCGTCATCACCTGGGCGTTCATGTTCCAGCGGGACAACGGCCTGATCAACCACGTGCTGCACGACCAGCTCGGGATCACCGATGAGCCCTCCTTCTGGCTGATCGGCGACAACAGCATCTACACGCTGATCATCGTGTCGGTGTGGAAGGGCTGGCCGTTCGCCTTCCTCATGCTGATGGCGGGCCTGCAGAACATCCCGCGTGAGCTGTACGAGGCCGCCTCGATCGACGGCGCCGGCATCTGGCAGCAGATCCGCAAGATCACCCTGCCGTCGCTGCGCCCGGTCAACCAGGTGCTGGTCCTCGTGCTCTTCCTCTGGACGTTCAACGACTTCAACACGCCGTACGTCCTGTTCGGGAAGTCGGCGCCGGAGAGCGCGGACCTCATCTCGATCCACATCTACCAGTCCTCGTTCGTCACCTGGAACTTCGGCACCGGCTCGGCGATGTCCGTCCTGCTGCTGCTCTTCCTGCTGCTCGTGACGGCCGTCTACCTGATCCTCACCTCGCGCGGAAGGAAGGGCGCCGATGTCTAGCCTCACGCGGACTCCGGGCGCCTCCCGGTCCCGGCGGCGCTCCCCCATGGCGGCGCCGCAGTCCTTCCTGTGGACCCGCCGGATCGTCCTCACACTGCTGGCCGGCTTCGTCCTGCTGCCCGTCTACGTGATGGTCAGCAGCTCGCTGAAGCCGCTCCAGGACGTGTCGGGGAAGTTCCAGTGGATCCCCTCCACGCTGACGGTCCAGCCGTACTTCGACATCTGGGAGACCGTTCCGCTCGCGAAGTATTTCGTCAACTCGCTGATCGTGGCGGGTTCGGCGACGGTGCTGTCGGTGACGATCGCGGTGTTCTCCGCCTATGCGGTGAGCCGCTACAAGTTCCGGGGCAAGCGGGTCTTCACCGTCACGGTGCTCTCCACACAGATGTTCCCGGGCATCCTCTTCCTGCTGCCGCTATTCCTCATCTTCGTCAACATCGGCAGCTCCACCGGCGTCGCCCTCTACGGTTCACGCGGCGGCCTGATACTCACCTATCTGACGTTCTCGCTGCCGTTCTCCATATGGATGCTGATCGGGTACTTCGACTCCATCCCGAAGGATCTCGACGAGGCCGCCCTGGTGGACGGCTGCGGACCGGTCGGCGCCCTCTTCCGGGTCGTCGTGCCGGCCGCCGTGCCGGGCATCGTCGCCGTCTCCGTCTACTCGTTCATGACGGCCTGGGGCGAAGTCCTCTTCGCCTCCGTGATGACGAACGACGCGACCCGCACCCTCTCCGTCGGCCTCCAGGGGTACGCGACGCAGAACGACGTGTACTGGAACCAGGTCATGGCCGCCTCGCTCGTGGTGAGCGTGCCGATCGTCGCCGGGTTCCTCCTCCTCCAGCGCTACCTGGTCGCCGGACTCACCGCGGGAGCCGTCAAGTGACCTCCGCAGAAAGGCAGCACGTGACCGACCTCAACGCCTTCCCGGCCGACTTCACCTGGGGCGTCGCCACCGCCTCGTACCAGATCGAGGGAGCCGTGGCCGAGGACGGCCGCTCCCCCTCCATCTGGGACACGTTCTCGCACACCCCCGGCAAGATAGACGGCGGGGACACGGGTGACATCGCCTGTGACCACTACCACCGGGCCCCCGAGGACATCGGCCTGATCAAGCAGGTCGGCGCGGACGCCTACCGGTTCTCGATCGCCTGGCCGCGGGTCGTGCCGGGTGGCGACGGACCCGTCAACAAGGCGGGCCTGGACTTCTACGACCGGCTGGTGGACGGGCTCCTGGAGGCCGGGGTCACCCCGTTCGCCACGCTCTACCACTGGGACCTGCCGCAGGTGCTCCAGGACCGGGGCGGCTGGACCGTGCGGGAGACCTCCGAGCACTTCGCCGCGTACGCCTCCCACGTCGTCGAGCGGATCGGCGACCGGGTCAAGGACTGGGCGACGCTCAACGAGCCGCTCTGCTCGGCGTGGATCGGGCACCTGGAGGGCCGGATGGCCCCGGGCCTCACCGACCTCACGGCCGCCGTACGGGCCTCGTACCACCTGCACCTGGGCCACGGCCTGGCCGTGCAGGCGATCCGCGCCGCCGCCTCGGACGCCCGGGTCGGCATCGTGAACAACCTCAGCCCGATCGTGCCGGCGAGCACGAGCGAGGCCGACCTGGCCGCGGCCCGCCGCGCGGACGGACACATCAACCGCTGGTGGCTGGACCCGGTCCTCGGGCGCGGCTACCCGCAGGACATGGTCGAGACGTACGGCGTCGAACTCCCGGTGCGACCGGGCGACCTGGAGACCATCGCGGCACCGCTGGACTGGCTGGGGCTCAATTACTACTTCCGCCAGATCGTCACCGCCGATCCGTCCGGCCCGGCGCCGGGGTTCACCCAGGTCCCGGTGGCCGACGCACGCCACACCTACATGGACTGGGAGGTGTACGCGGACGGGCTGGAGCAGTTGCTGCTGCGTTTGACCGAGGAGTACGGCGTGCAGCGCATCTACGTCACCGAGAACGGTTCGGCCTACCAGGACACCGTCGCGGCGGACGGCTCGGTCCACGACCCGGAGCGCGTGGCGTACCTGGAGGAGCACCTCGCCGCCTGCGCCCGCGCGGTCGCCAAGGGCGCGCCGCTGGCCGGGTACTTCGCCTGGTCGCTGCTGGACAACTTCGAGTGGGCGTACGGCTACGACAAGCGGTTCGGCCTGGTGCACGTGGACTACGCGACCCAGCGCCGTACGGTCAAGAGCAGCGGCCGCCGGTACGCGGAGCTGATCCGGGAACACGCGGGGCGCCGCGCGGGGCTGCTCGCCTGAGCTTCTCTTCGTTGCCTACGGGCTCCCGGCCGTGGTGGTACGCCGCCACGGCCGGGAGTTGTTTCACGTGGCGAGGAGGACCTCCCGCAGGCGGGCTGCGAACGCCCGGGGGGCCTCGGTGAGGCCGATGTGCCCGCCGGGGAACTCCGCCACCCCGGCGCCCACGCGCCGGGCCAGCCCTTCGGCCGCGACGGCGGGCAGGAGGGCGCGGGAGTCCCGGCCTACGCCGACGACCAGGCGCGCGGCGGCGGTCTTGAGCACCACGAGGTCGGGGACGTAACCGCTGAAGGGGCAGAGCACGTGCTCCAGGAAGACGGGCAGGTTGGCGTGCATCCGGCGGAAGGTGGCGGCCTGTTCCGGGGTGGGGGTGGGGGCCTGGTCCTCCGGGCCCGATGAGGCCCCCTCCTCCGGCGCGAGCCCCGCCGCCATCGTGGCCATCGCCGCCGCCACCCCGTCCCGCCGGAAGGCCTCCCGTACGGCCGCGAAGAGCACGCGTCCCGCCTCCGGGTCGGGCAGCAGCGCGACCACGGGCGGTTCGTGGGCGACGACCCGGCTCAGCCGGGCGGGGTGGCGGGCCAGGGCGGCCAGCGCGACGACGGCGCTCGAACTGGAGCCGAAGAGCGCGGCCGGAGCTCCGTCCGGTGACAGCAGGTCGATCAGCCGGACGATGTCATCGGCGTGCGTCGCGGGCGACTGGTCCGTCACCGGCCCGTCCAGCGCGCTGCGCGAGTAGCCCCGCGGGTCGAAAGTGGCCACCGTCCAGCGGTCCGCCAGATCCGCCGCGATCGCGTCGTAGATCCCCGCGTCGGCGCTTCCGCCGGGCATCATCACCAGCAACGGCCCCTCGCCGCGCACCTCGTGGTGGAGGGTGGCGCCGTCCACCGTGAGCAGGCCCGTACGTACGGCCGTCCTGTCGGTCATCGTCTTCTCCGTCCGGCGGAAGGCAGTGATCTTGTCGTAGCCGGAAGAGGTCACCGTACAAAGGGGAAGGCCGTGGCGGCCACGGATTTCCGTGGCCGCCACGGCCTGTCCCACCGCACCGGCAGCGGGGAGAAACGGTGCGGCAGGTCGTCGTGGAGTCCGGCGGGATCAGCTGCGGTAGACGCCGAACTCGTAGAGCGAGTTGCCCCACGGGGTGCCGCGCTCCGAGGTGGTCACACGGACGTAGCGGCCGTTCCCGGCGACGTCGATGTCGTCGATGCCGCCGTTGCCCGCGGTCTCGGTGTGGACGGTGGTCCAGTCGTCGCCGTTGTCCGATGTCTGGACGGTGTAGCCCTTGGCGTAGGCGGCCTCCCAGGCCAGCTGGACGTGGTCGAAGGAGGTGGTGGAGCCCAGGTCGACCTGGATCCACTGCTGGTCGGCCCACTCACTGGCCCAGCGGGTGTCGAAGGACCCGTCGACGGCGTTGGCCGCCGGGCAGGGGCAGCCGGTGCTGTCCGCCTGGAAGGTCGAGGCCGTGGCGGTCCTGCCGAGCGCCAGGTTGTCCCCGTCGACCTGCGGCGGCACCACCTTGAAGGACGTGGTCTCGATGCCGACGTTGCCATGGCCGTCAGTGGACTTTAGGTAGACCTTCCAGACGCCGAGCCGGTCCGGGGCGGTCACGTCGAAGGTGCCGTCGCCGCGGTCGGTGAACTCCGCCTCCGTCAAGCTGCCGTTGTCGTCGACGTACTTGGAACTGAACAGCACCTGGTGGCTGAGGGCGTCGCCGTCCGGATCGGTGACGGAGGCGCTCACCCGGAAGGTCCGCCCGGCCGGCACGGCGGAGGCGTTGTCGACGGTGAACCCGCTGATGACGGGCGGGGTGTTGTCACCGGAGGTGGAGGCACCGTACGCCTCCTTCACCGCGTAGTACGAGAGCCGCTTCTGGCCGGCGGGGAGCAGGTTGAACCAGACGCCCCCGAAGTCGTACTCGGTGCCGTAATGGAAGAGCGTCGCCCCGAGCGAGACGCCCGGGTGGTCCTGGACGCAGTCCCAGGCGCTCTTGTACCCCGCCGCCTTCTCCACGTCGGTGGGCTCCTCCGGTACGCCGTTGGCGTCGTCCGGCACCTCCCACTCGCCGACCGGGCCGCCCTCGGTGACGATGTAGGGCTTGTCGTACCCGCCCTGCTCCCAGGTGGAGCGGATGTCGCAGACGGCGTCGTAGGAGTTCACGGCGTAGAGGTCGAGGTCGGGCGCGTTCTTCTTGTAGTACGGCCAGGCCCCGGTCCAGGCGTCGGTGGAGGTGACCGGGTGGTTCGGGTCGACGTCGTGGATCTTCCTGGCGATCTCGTTGACGAAGGAGGTGTACGCGTCGCGCTGCTGCTCCAGGGCCTCGCCGCTGTAGCAGTTCTGCAGGCCGAGCACCGACTCGTTGCCGACGTTCCACATGAGGACGCCCTCATGGTCCTTGTAGGTCTCCACCCACTTCGGGAACTCGGCGAGCATGTCGTTCTTGTACGCGGTGTCCGTCAGGTAGTTCACACAGCCGCCGCTGCCGGGGCCGCCGCCGGGCTGGAGCCAGAAGCCGGCGATCACCTTGATGCCGTTGGCCGCCGCGGTGTCCAGGAGGGGTTTCGTGGTGGCGTCGGTGCCCCAGGTGCGGATCGTGTTGACACCCATCGACTTCACATCGGGCATGTACCGCTCGGCGTCCGCGACGGACGGGCCCCAGGTCAGGCCCTTCACGGTGTACGGCGAACCGTCCACGGTCAGCTGCCAGTCGCCCTGCGAGCCGGTCACTTCGACCACGCTGCCCGCCGCGTGGGCGGCGGGCGCCGGAAGGGCGGCCACGGCCCCGGCCAGGAGAGCGGCTGCGGCGAGGCGTGCGGTGGCCCGGCGCCGTGCGCGGGGTGACCGTCGGAGAGGGGGGAGGTTCATGGGGGGAGTGCTCCTCAGTGGGGAAGGGGCCGGGGGGAAGGGGCCCGGGGGAAGGGAGAGCGCTCTCCCCCGTAGGCAGGGTGCGCCCACGGGGAAGAGCGCTCAAGGGTCCGCCAGGCGGTCCCTCCGCGGTCAGGGCAGCTCGTAGTTCTCGTCCAGAGCGGCACCCCGGCCGGGGTTGTTCTCGTCGTAGCCACGGGCGTTGCACTGGAGGCCGCCGACGACACAGTGGTCGACCAGGGCCTTCAGCGTGGCGTCGTCCCAGGCGTTGAAGAAGTCGTAGTGGAAGGAGTGGCCGGTCCCGCTGGCCAGTCTCACCTGCGACATGTCTCCGTTGACCGGCCACGCCATCTTGAACTCGATCATCGGCAGGGCGACCGGGTGGCTCGCCGGGCAGACGTCCTGATTGGCCCCCGTCACGATCGGATAGGCCATGTGGGCCTTGTGGTCGGGGGTGTCCAGGTACTTCCCGTCCCAGCAACTGGGCGCCTGCATACGCAGGTTCAGCTGGGTGTCCGGGCTGGTGGGGCAGGCCGCCGGGAAGTCGTAGTTGTGGTAGCTCTCACCGCACTCGTACCCCTCGACCATGCCGGGGTGGTCGCGGAACTGCTCCTTGGTCTGGGTCGGGCTGCCGACGACGAACCGCAGCCCCTTGGGGAAGGGCCGGACCGTGCGGTAGTCGGTGACCCCGGCCTTGTAGTAGATGACCTGCGGTCCGGTCGGGCGGATCTCCTGGTTCCCGTTGTAGAGGGTCGGCATCCAGTACGCGGAGAGGTCACCCGGCGCCACGCAGGCCGTACCGCCCGCGCTCAGCGAGGCGGTGGTGCTGCCGGCGTTGGTGGTGTCGTTCCCCATGAACGTGTGGTCGTGCGACGCGCCGGCCTGGCCCGGGTAGACGATCGGGTCGTCCGGGGCGGTGTGGGTGACCGAACAGTTCGCCTGGAACTCGTGGAAGTAGCGGTGCGGGGGTATCTCCCGGGACGGTTCCACCCCGGTGACCGGCGGATTCGCCGGAATGTACCCGTCGCCGTCGGGGTCGTCCCCGAAGGCGGCGGGCTTGGCGGCCGGCATCGTGTGACCCTGCATCACGTGGGACGCCGCAGCGGGCTGATCGGCCGCGGACCGGGTGGCGGCGGCCGTGGTGGCCCCGGCGTTCGTGATCGCGGTCAGCCCCAGGGCCACCAGGGCCAGGGCGGTCGCCACGATCAGCGTGGACACCAGGGTCGTTCTGTTGAGTCTTGTCGCCATGCGGACCTCCATGCCGCTCTGCATCCATGCACATCGGGTGCACGGTGGGGGGAGAGTTGAGCTGGTGGTACAGCCGGGAAGGGCCACCGCCCCAGGGCGTCCACGAGGCCGGAAAGCGGCCGGAGACTGTCTGGGAGAGCGCTCTCCAAGGCGCTGTCAGTGTTGCGTCGAGGCTGAGAGGGTGTCAATAGCCTGTGAACGATGCGCCGCGCAAAGGGCGTTGAGGTAACGGGCCAATGCGACGGCGGGTGCCGAATCGCCCGGGAGGCGGAGGCGAGGCGGGTATGCGTACGGGCGGCCACCGGCACACGGAAGCGGCCCCACCCGTGAGCGGGGCCGCTCGGACACCTGTCGTACGCGTTCACCTCGTCCACGGGAGCCGGGCGTGCGGCTCCCCCGGATCAGGCGGTGTGCAGCCTCAGCCCGTAGCGGTTGAGGATCTCGTTGATCGGCTGGTACCAGGTCTCACCGCCGCTGGAGCAGTTGCCCCAGCCGCCGGAGGTGACGCCCTGGGCCTGGTCGCCGCTGATGAACGACCCACCGGAGTCGCCGCCCTGGGCGCAGACGCTGGTCTTGGTCATCTGGTGCACGGCGCCCTGGCTGTAGTTGACGGTCTCGTTCTTGGCGAGGACCCGGCCGCAGTGCCAGCGGGTGGTGGAGCCGGAGCGGCAGATCGAGGCGCCGATCGGGGCCTCGTTCGAGCCGCGCACCAGCTGGTCCGGGACGGTGCCCCAGCCGAGGACGACGGGGACGGTCCACCAGCCGCTGCCGACGTTCACCCAGGCGTAGTCGTCGCCGGGGAACGACGAGCCCTGGAAGTTGCCGATGTAGGAGTTGTCCCAGCCGCGGACCTGCTGTCCGGTGCCCCCGCAGTGCCCGGCGGTGACGAAGCCGCCGTGGACCGAGAAGCCGATCGAGCAGCGGACGTTGCCGGTGTAGTACGGGTCGCCGCCGACGGTCCCGGCGGCGAAGGTCTGCGGGGCCTCGGCCGTCCGCTCCACCGTGACGGGCCCGGCCTTGCGGGCCTTGGCGACGAAGGCGCGGACATCGTTGTCACCCTGCGCGGAGTCGACGACGTTCACGACGACGCGGCTGGTGGCGGGGTCGACGCGCCAACTGGCCACCCCGTCGGGCGCGCTCAGGGCGTCGATGCGCTTCATGGTGGCGTCGAGCTGGGCGGCCGAGTGCTCGACGATCCGGGCCTGCGCGCCGGCGGCCCGTACGGCACCGGCCTTGCCGGCGTCGGTGACCGCCACGGTGAGCTTGCCGGTCGCGGAGTCGAACCACGACCCGCCGTAGGCCGAGCCCGCGGCGCGCTGCGCCTTCGGCTCCAGGGCCGTCGCCGCCTTCTCCTGCGCCAGCCGCGTACGGGCCTGGCCCTCGGTCAGGCCGAGGTCACGCTGCATGGCGGAGAGCAGGGCGGCGGAGGCGGGGAGCTCCGCGAAGTCGGTGGGGGCGGCGGATGCGGCCGACGGGCCGACGGCGGTCCAGGCACCGAGGACCAGGAGCGCGGACAGACCGGTCCGCAGGGCGGTTGCGTGTCTCAAGGGAGTGACCCTTCCTGTTGTTCCAGCGACGTGGGGGTGGAACGGGATCCATCCGGGAGCACATCGGATCGAGCTTTTGAGAGCGCTCTCAGATGCGTCGTCCCGGACTGTAGCGGAGTTCTATAGTCAGGTCCATGCCAATGACGGGAGGTGGTGCGGAGGGGTTTGAGTAGGCGTACTCATCCGGCCTCACGGCTTCCGGTCCTACTGTCACAGGAACACAGGGCAGCACCACCCCGAGGAGCAGACCATGGCTGGATCACACCGCAGGCAGTGGAGAGCCGCCGCCACCTGCGTACTGGCAGGTTCGCTGGTGGCCCTGGTCGGGGCCTGCGGGGTGGTCACCACCAAGGAGGACCGCCGGGCAGCGGAGGAAGTGGCCGACAAGCACTTCCCCGGCCAGATCAAGGCGATCGGGGCACGCACACTCTTCCCGGGCACCGGAGGCTCGGAGGTCACCTTCGCCGTGGCCGACGACCGGGACGCCGTGGTCCGGCTGCGCATCGACGCGGACAAGGGCACCTGCGACAGCAAGGAGTGCGCCGGGGTCCTCACGGAGGCGGTGGCGCGCGGACGGGCGGACGCGGCCGCGTACCGCACCCTGCGGGACGCGTTCGACGCATGCGGCTACGAGGTCATCGCCCTCGGCCCCACCGGGACGCCGCCTTACGTGGTGGCCGAACTGACCAACGCCACCGTGCAGCGGGTGCTCGCCGACATCGGGGGCTGCGTCCAGCGCTGGGTCACGGCGAGCGGAGCCGACACTCCGCTCGCGAAGGCAAAGGCCTCGTACGTGAACGTGGTCTCCCCCGCCGTCGCCGAGAAGCGCAACCGGGGCAAGGACTCCTGGCCCACCCTGCTGCGCCTGACCCGTAGCAACCTGGTCGCCTCGCTCACCAAGCACACCTACTACTCGGCCAGTTACGACATCGTGGACGGGCGGGTGGACACAACAGGCAGCGCCCGGGTGGTGCGGCCGTTCAAGGAGAGCCAGGCGTTCGGGAAGACGGTCCAGGACGCCGTACGGGAGGAGCTGCGCGCCACCTACCCGAACGTGGTCATGAGCGACTATCAGTGGGTCTGGCGCCTGGAGCCGGGCCGGACCGACCGGCAGACCGGCTATCTGCTCTTCTGCCCCGAGCCGGGCGAGCGGGGACGCTGCGTCAACAGCGACGACGCGGTCCTGGTCACGGCCGACGAGCGCGGCAACCCGGTGGGGAAGATCCGCATCGTGCACGACGTGCGCGAGGGTACGGGGGCGCTGCGGCTGCCGCCGTACTGAGCCGCGTCAGGGTGCCAGCAGGGGCAGCCCCGCCGCAGCCCACAGATCACGGAACGCGTCGGTCTCCCGGGCTTCCTCCCCGGCCGTACGCCACACCCGCACCGCACTTCCTTCTCCGCCGCCGTCCAGCGGGGCCCAGCCCGGATCTCCGTGGGCGGCGAAGGCGGCCCAGGCGCCGGTCATGCGGTGCGCCAGCTCGTGGTCGGCCGGGCCGGGCGGGCCGCCCATCAGGAAGTGGAGGCTCTCCTCGTGGAGGTTCCCGAAGGCGAAGGGGATGTCCGCGCAGTGCCACTCCCGGACCCGCCCGCCGTCGCCGCCGTCCCCAGCGTCCCCGCCGCTCCGGCGGTCGAAGCGGGAGAGGTAGGTCCGTCCGCCGGCCCGGGCGTGGGCCTCGGCGAGCCGGCTGCTGTATTCGGCGAAGAGGAGGTCTCCGTACAGGGCGAGATAGACGTCGAGGACGGGAGCGGCGTCCGGCAGACGGTCGCGGTAGGCGTCGACGAGCTGCGGTGGCAGGCCGAAGTCTGCGGCGAACGTGTGGAGTTGCTGTTCCGTGGTCACCTTGGCGCTGCTGCCCACGGCGTCGAGGAGCCAGTACTCCTCCGTCGTGTGGCAGACCAGCAGCTCCACGTCCGCGCCGGCTCCGGCCCCGGCGGCCCGCGCCTCCAGCGGGTCGCAGGGCAGCAGGTCCCCGTCGGCGACGGGTCCGTAGATCGCCGGATCGTAGTGGCGCTGCCCGGAGCCGGGGTCCTGCCGGTACCGCTCGACGACCCGGTCGGACGCGCTCACCAGCGTCTGCGGTGATGCGGCGAGCAGCCCCGCGCGGGTGGCGGGCACCCCGGCCGCCGCCGCGACCTCGGCGGTGGTGCGGGCCGCCTGTCCGACCGTGGCGCAGGCGTTGACGGCGCTGTGCAGGATGGCCCGGTGGAACAGGCCGCGCGCCCGGTCGGCTGCCATCAGGCAGGCCACGGAGGTGGCCCCCGAGGACTGTCCGGCCAGGGTGACGCGCCCGGGTGAGCCACCGAAAACGGCAATGGTGTCCCGTACCCATTCCAGGGCGGCGATCTGGTCGAGCAGCCCGCGGTTGTCGGGGCAGGCGGGCCCCTCGCCGCCGGCGGGAACATGGCCGAACCCCTCGAAGCCGAGGCGGTGGTTGAGCGTGACGACGACGAGCCCCCGGGCGGCGAGGGCGGTGCCGTCGAAGTCGGGCTGGGCGGAGGAGCCGAAGACGTACGCGCCGCCGTGGATCCAGACGAACACGGGCAGGTCTCCGGGGCCGTCGGCCGGTGCCCAGATGTTCAGCGTGAGGATGTCCTCGTCCCCGGGCGACCAGGCCGGGGAGCCGGGCAGTTCGGCGGACTGGGGCGCCACGGGACCGTACGCGGTGCACTCCCGTACGCCGTCCCAGGGCTGCGCCGGACGCGGCTCCCGGAACCGGTCGGCGCCGAACGGCGGTGCGGCGTAAGGGAGTCCGCGTACGGTCACGATCCCCGGGTCCCGCTCGGAGCGCCGCCCTCGTACTCGTCCCGCCCGCGTGGTGAACACATCCACGGCTGCCGCTCCCCCGCCCTGCTCCGCCCGACCACCCGCCCGGCGTTCGGGCGTGCGGTGGGCAGGATGTCAGCCGGGACGCCCCTCGCGCCAACGCCTTTTCGCAGGTGGGCGGGGTGGGTCCGGGAATCGGTCGCCTACTGGCCGATCAGTTCGCGCACCGTCGCCATGTCGCTGAAGGGCAGCAGTTCGTCACCGACGATCTGGTGGGGCTCGCTGCCCTTGCCCGCGATGAGCACGACGTCGGCCGGTCCCGCCGAGGCGAGGGCGGAGGCGATGGCCGCACGGCGGTCCGTGAACCGTTCGAACGGCGTTCCGGTCGCCGCGATGCCGGGCGCGATCTGGTCGAGGATCGCCTCGGGGTCCTCGTACCGGGGATTGTCCGAGGTGAGCACGCACAGGTCCGAGTGGGTACCGGCGATGGTGCCCATCTCGGCGCGCTTGGTGGTGTCGCGGTCGCCGCCGCAGCCGAAGACGGTGATGACCCGGCCCTCGGCGAAGCCGCGGATCGTGGTCAGGACCTTGTTGAGGGAGTCCGGCGAGTGGGCGTAGTCCACAATCACCGAGGTGCCCTCGGGGGTGTGGAGGCGCTCGAAGCGGCCGGGGATCTGCGGCATGCGCTCCAGCGCGTCGACGAGTCCGGCCAGGCCGTGGCCGAGCAGGTGGCAGGCGGCCACCGTCGCGAGGGCGTTGGAGACCGAGAACCGGCCCGGGGACGGGATCGCCGCCGGGTACTTCCGGCCGTCGTGGTGCAGGGTGAACCGCGTCCCCGAGGCGTCCACCGACAGGTCGGTGGCGCGGTAGTCCGCCGGGCCGTCCAGGGCGTACGTGGTCACCGCGTCGGGCATCAGCTCCCGGATGCCGGCGCCGACCGGGTCGTCCGCGTTGATGACCGCGCGCCGGCAGAGCCCCTGGAAGAGGCGGAGTTTGGCATCGCGGTAGTGCTCCATGGTGCCGTGGTCGTCGAGGTGGTCCTGCGACAGGTTGGTGAAGACGCCCACGTCGATGAAGGTCCGGTCCAGACGGTGCGTCAGCAGGCCCATCGAGGTGGCCTCCAGGACGACGCTGCCGGCCGCGCTGTCGCGCATACGGCTCAGCAGGTACTGGAGGTCGGGCGATTCGGGGGTGGAGAGCGCGGAGGGCGGCATCGGGATCGGTTCGTCCCCGATCCGGCTCCCCGCCGTGCCGATCACCCCGACCCGGGCGCCCTCGGCGAGCCGCAGCACCGACTCGACCATGTACGAGACGGAGGTCTTGCCGTTGGTCCCGGTGATCGCGACCAGGTCCATCGCACGGCCCGGCTCACCGAAGTAGCGCGAGGCGATGACGGCGGCGGCCTTGCGGGCGTCCGGCACCCGGATCGCGCACACGTCGCCCGCCGCCGCGGGGAGAGGTGGTGCCTGGGCGTCGACGACGACGGCTGCCGCGCCGCGCGCGACGGCCGGTGCGACGGCGTCCGGACCGCCGGCCGCGTGGTCGGGTACCGCGACGAAGACGGAGCCGGGCGTGACCCGGTCCGCGTCGTACGTCGTGCCGGCGGTGATCCTGGTGCGCTCGGGGCTTCCCTGCAGCACGTGGTGGTCCTGCCCGGCCAGTAGGTCGCTCAGCTTCACGATGGTCCCTTCGAGTGCGGCTCGGCGCGTCTCTGCGGCCGTCGCCGGTCAGCGGCACGGGCGGGTGCGCCTGTGCCGCGTGATGCGTGATGCGTGATGCGTGACGTGTCGGATGTTGCGTTACGTGGTGGGTGTTGCGTTACGTACGCGCGCGCCGGGGGCGGCGGCTCTCCGGCGCGGAGAGGCCGGATTCGTTCGTGGGAGGGGCGGCGGACCGGGGCGTCCCCTTGCCCGGATCCGCGGACGCCGAAGGCCGCTAGCCGTGGCCGTGCAGCGCGGTACGGCCCGTTCCGGGAGCCGCGTCGGCGGGTGCCGGTGCGGCGGCGGGGACCGCGACCGGGGGCAGCGCGGAGGGGGCCCGGTGCGGGCACTTCCCCAGTTCGGCGCTACGACCCATGAGCCGAGTGTACGTCCGCCCCGGCCTGTCCCGGCCCGCCCTGAGCAGGCCGGGACATGTCAGAGCCCGATCTTCCCTTTGCGGGCGGAGCGGGACCGGAGTGGAATTGCGTACAGGGGACAGTGGTTCTCCCGAGGAAAGGATGCGCGCCATGAGCGACACCGACTGGGGGGACGACGTCTACCAGCCTCAGGAGCAGGAGGCTGCCGACCCCGATGAACAGCTCGGCTCCGAGGACACGCTGCTGGACCCCTCCGGCACCGGCGATCCGCTCGACGAGGGCTATTCACCGCCGGACCGCCCCTGGGTGGTCGAAGGCCTCGGCACCACGGCTGCCGAGAGCCTCACGGGTGAGTCGCTCGAAACCCGGCTGACCAGGGAGGTTCCCGAGACTCCCGGTTTCACCGGCGACGGTGTAGGAGACCTGGCGGGCGGGGACGGCGAGCTCTGGGACGGCAAGGTCGGCGTCGCCCGTGCCGGGCGGCTGACCCAGCAGGCGGACGGCACTGTCCCGGCCACCCTCACCGCCAGCGATGTGGGCATCGACGGCGCGGCGGCGTCGGCCGAGGAAGCCGCGATGCACGTGATCCCCGAGGAGGGGGACGACGAGAGCCTTCTGGACGGTTCGCTGCCCGACGGCGCGCTCGTCGACGGTGCCGCCGAGGACGGCGCTCCTGTTGACAGCTCCCCCGTAGAGGGCTCTGTCGGGGGCTCCGCCGAAGGCGCGTGAACGCCGCCGTCCCCCGTCCCGTACTCCCCTGACCGAACGCCCCCCCCGGAATCGCAGGAGCACACAGATGACCGGCACTGCCCAGATCGGCGTCACCGGACTCGCGGTGATGGGCCGCAACCTGGCCCGGAACTTCGCCCGCAACGGCTTCACCGTCGCGGTGCACAACCGCACGGCCTCCCGGACCGACGCCCTCGTGAAGGAGTTCGGTGACGAGGGCACGTTCGTCGCCGCGCACACCCCTGAGGAGTTCGTCGCGGCTCTGGAACACCCCCGCCGACTGGTGATCATGGTGAAGGCCGGGGATCCGACGGACGCGGTGATCCAGGAGTTCGCGCCGCTGCTGGAGGACGGCGACGTCATCATCGACGGTGGCAACGCCCACTTCGAGGACACCCGCCGCCGGGAGAAGGAGTTGCGGGAACGCGGGATCCACTTCGTCGGGGCGGGCGTCTCCGGCGGGGAGGAGGGCGCGCTCCACGGCCCGAGCATCATGCCGGGCGGATCGGCCGAGTCGTACGCGTCGCTGGGCCCGATGCTGGAGAAGATCGCCGCGAAGGCGAAGGACGGCACCCCGTGCACCGCGCACATCGGCCCCGACGGGGCCGGGCACTTCGTGAAGATGGTGCACAACGGCATCGAGTACGCGGACATGCAGCTGATCGCCGAGGCGTACGACCTTCTGCGCCGGATCGCCGGGTACTCCCCCGCGCAGATCGCCGACACCTTCCGGAGCTGGAACACCGGCCGGCTGGACTCGTACCTCATCGAGATCACCGCCGAGGTCCTCGCCCATACGGACGCGGCCACCGGCAAGCCGTTCGTCGACGTCGTGCAGGACCGCGCGGAGCAGAAGGGCACCGGGCGGTGGACGGTGCAGATCGCGCTCGACCTGGGCGTTCCCGTCTCCGGGATCGCCGAGGCGGTCTTCGCGCGTTCCCTCTCCGGCCACGCGGACCTGCGCGAGGCGTCACGGGAGCTGCCGGGGCCGGTGGCGAAGCCGCTGGAGGGGGCGGACGCGTCGGCGTTCGCGGACCGGGTCGAGCAGGCCCTGTACGCCTCGAAGGTCGTCTCGTACACGCAGGGCTTCCACCAGATCCGGGCCGGCAGCGAGGCGTACGACTGGGACATCGACCTCGGTTCGGTGGCGGCGATCTGGCGGGCGGGCTGCATCATCCGGGCCGCATTCCTGGACCGTATCCGGGCCGCCTACGACTCCCGGCCGGAGCTGGTGAGCCTGCTGTCGGACGAGGAGTTCGGGCGGGAGATCGGGGCCGCGCAGGACGACTGGCGGGCGGTGGTGGCGGAGGCGGCGCGCCAGGGCGTGCCGACGCCCGGTTTCGCCGCCGCGCTGTCCTACTACGACGGGTTGCGCGCGGACCGGCTGCCGGCGGCGCTCACGCAGGGGCAGCGGGACTTCTTCGGGGCGCACACCTACCGGCGTACGGACCGGGAGGGGTCGTTCCACACGCTGTGGGGCGGGGACCGGTCCGAGGTCGCGGCGGGCTGAGGCGTACGCACCCGGGGTGGTCCGGCCGGGTCACCCCGGGTGCGGCTGTCCGCGGGGCATGGCTTAGTGGGCTGCGAGCCCTGCACAAGCGATCTCACGCGATCGCACGTGATCTCACGCGATCCACCCGATCCCTGGAGTGCCGCGCATGTCCGCAGCCGTCCCCGACCCCGTCTCCGTCCAGCCCGTCGTGGCCCCGCTGACCAATGCGGCGCTGTTCCTGGTCGGGACGGTCGAGCCCGGCGGTGAGGACGCCGTACGGGAGGTGCTGCCGGACCTGGTGGCCGTCGCCCGGTCCCTCGGCTTCCGCTACCCGGACGCCGGTCTCGCCTGCGTGACGGGGTTCGGCTCCGCCGTCTGGGACCGTCTGTTCGGCGGGGGGCGTCCCGCGCACCTCCACCCGTTCCAGGAGCTGCGGGGCCGGCTCCACCACGCCCCGGCGACCCCGGGCGATGTGCTGCTGCACATCCGGGCCGAGCGGATGGACGTCTGTTACGAGTGGGCGGCACAGCTGCTCACCAAGCTCGGCGGGGCGCTGCGGATCGTGGACGAGACGCACGGCTTCCGCTATCTCGACCACCGGGATCTGCTGGGCTTCGTGGACGGTACGGAGAATCCGGTGGGCGACGACGCCCGCTCGGCGGCGCTGGTCGGCGCGGAGGACGATCCGGAGTTCGAGGGCGGCAGTTACGTCGTCGTACAGAAGTATCTGCACGACCTGACGTCCTGGAACGCTCTCTCCGTGGAGGAGCAGGAGCGCGTCATCGGGCGCACGAAACTCGACGACGTGGAGTTCCCCGACGACGAGAAGCCCGCCGACTCCCATCTCGCGCTCAACACGGTCACCGACCCGGACGGCACCGAACGCGACATCCTGCGGGCGAACATGCCGTTCGGGAACTTCGGTCAGGGCGAGTTCGGCACGTACTTCATCGGGTACGCGGCCGACCCCGACGTCACCGAACGCATGCTCCGCAACATGTTCCTCGGCGATCCGCCCGGCACGCACGACCGCATCCTCGACTTCTCCACGGCGGTCACCGGAGGCCTCTTCTTCGCCCCGCGCGCCGAATTCCTCGACGACCCGCCGCCCCCGCCCGCCCTGGTCCGCGCCGAGGACCGGCCGGAACCGGTGTCCGCACCGGCCCGGCAGGACCCCGTCGCGGCCGGATCAGCCGGATCGGCCGGGTCGGCCGGGTCGGCCGGGTCGGCCGGGTCGGCCGGGTCGGCCGGGTCGGACCACGGTTCGCTGCGCATCGGCAGCCTGCAAGAAAGCGCCCAGTGATGAACAATCTGCACCGCGAACTCGCACCGGTCACCCCCGCCGCCTGGGACGAGATCGAGGAGGAGGCCCGGCGTACGTTCCGCCGCCATGTCGCGGGCCGCCGCGTCGTCGACGTCTCCGATCCGGACGGCCCGACGCTGGCCGCGGTCGGCGACGGCCATCTGCGCGACATCGACCCGCCGACGCCGGACGTGGTGGCCCGGGCGCGTACGTCGATGCCGGTCATCGAGTGGCGGGTCCCGTTCACGGTGAGCAGGCAGGCGGTGGACGACGTGGAGCGCGGCTCCGCCGACAGCGACTGGCAACCCGTCAAGGACGCGGCGCGCACCTGTGCGTTCGCGGAGGACATGGCGGTCATCGACGGGTACGCGGCGGCCGGGATCACCGGTCTGCGGGACGGCTCCTCGCACGACCCGCTGCCGCTGCCCGCCGACGCCCGGGACTATCCGGTGGCGGTCAGCCAGGCGGTGACACGGCTGCGGCTGGCCGGTGTCGAGGGGCCGTACCGGCTGCTGCTCGGCGCGGACGCGTTCACGGAGGCCGCCGAGATGTCGGACCACGGCTTTCCGGTCAAGACCCACCTGGCCCGTATCGTGGACGACGAGATCCTGTGGGCGCCCGCCGTCAAGGGCGGGGTGCTGCTGTCGACCCGGGGCGGCGACTTCGAACTCTGCCTGGGTCAGGACCTGTCGATCGGGTACGCGGACCATGACGCCACCGGCATCCACCTCTACTTCCAGCAGGCGTTCACGTTCCGGATGCTGACGCCGGAGGCGGTGGTGGGGCTCATCGCCTGAGGTCCAGCCGCTTTCGCCGAAGACCTGTGGGGGGAGCCATCACCGACTCCGGCCGTACGACAAAGACACCCACACCACCTACACCGCCTTTCGCGCGCCCCGCCGTCCGCTTCGACGCGGCCGTCCGGGCGGCCGTCGGCCAAGGCCTGCTGAGCGAGTCCCGCCCGGTGGCCGGGTTCGTCGACACGGACGGGGTGCGCTCGTCCGTCGCCGAGCTGCGGGCGGCGTTCGCGCACAGCCCCGGGGTGCTGCACACCTTCGCGGCCAAGGCCTCCTCCCTCGTCCCGGTCCTGCGGCTGCTCGCCGACTGCGGGATGGGGTGCGAGGTGGCGAGCCCGGGTGAGCTGCGGCTCGCCGTCGAGGCCGGTTTCGCTCCGGGGACGATCGTCCTGGACTCCCCCGCCAAGACCCGCGAGGAGATCCGGCTGGCGCTCGCCCTCGGGGTGGCCGTCAACGCCGACAGCATCGACGAACTCCGCCGCATCGACACACTGCGGCACCGCGACGCCCCCTCCGTCCTCGGACTGCGGGTCAACCCGCAGGTGGGCGGCGGGGCGATCGGCCCGATGTCCACGGCGACGGACACCTCGAAGTTCGGGGTGGCGCTCCGTGATCCGGGCGCCCGCGAGGCGGTCGTACGGGCCTTCGAGGCGCGCCCGTGGCTGACCCGCCTGCACGCCCATGTCGGCTCCCAGGGCTGCCCGTTGGAGCTGATCGCGGCGGGCGTGGCGCAGACGTACGAACTGGCCGAGGAGATCAACGAACGCCTCGGCACCCGGCAGGTGACCAGCCTGGACATCGGCGGCGGGCTGCCGGTCAACTTCACGGACGACACCACGCACCCGACGTACGCGGCGTACGTGGACGCGCTGACGGCGGCGGCCCCGGGCCTGTTCTCCGGCCGGTACGCGCTGGTCACCGAGTTCGGCCGGTCGCTGCTCGCGAAGAACGGCTTCATCGGGGCGCGGGTGGAGTACACGAAGGACGCCGGCGGACGCCGGATCGCGCTCACCCACGCGGGGGCGCAGACCGCCACCCGTACCGTCTTCATGCCCGACTCCTGGCCGCTGCGGGTCGGGGCGTTCACGGAGGACGGCTCGCCGAAAAGCGGACGGCCGCTGGCACAGGACATCGCGGGGCCGTGCTGCTTCGCGGGCGATGTGGTGGCGCACGGCCGCGAGCTGCCGGAGCTGGCCGAGGGCGATTTCGTCGTCCTGTACGACACGGGGGCGTACTACTTCTCCACCCCGTGGGCGTACAACAGCCTGCCGCGCCCGGCGGTGTACGGCTTCCGCTCGACGGCGCCGGAGGGCGAGGTGGTGTTCGCGACGGTACGGGAGGCCCAGACGATGGACGCGATCGCCGCGGAGAGCGGCCTGGCACACGCGGACGCGCTGACGGGGCTGGGCTGAGTGGGGGCTCCGTACACACGGAGCCCCCAGGCCACTCCTCTACGACCCGGCGGGCTCGGGCTGCGGCTCCGGGTCCGGTACGGGGTCGGGGCCGGGCGCCGGAGGCTGCGGAATCGGGTCCGGGGCCGGGCCGGGCGGCACCGGGGCGGGCCCCGGCGGCACGGGCGGCGGGCTCGGCACGGGGGTGGGCGGACCCGGCACGGGCGGAGGCGTCGGCGACGGCGGTACGGGGTCGGGGTACGGGTGGGTCATTTCGATCCTCCACAACGGCACGAAACGGACAGATGGAGCTTTCCTCCACCGTCTCCCGGTGCGGCTGCCCGCGCCTGCCGAGTCCACACGTAAGCCGGGTGAGGGAGTACGGGTTCCGGGTCCGTCGAGGTGGGCCACGCGGATATCCTGCTGCGGCAGTTGCAGGTGACGGGGACGAAAGACACCCGGGTTCGACCGGAGGTGTGAGGCTGCGGCCCCACCGGACCGACAGGAAGGCGTCCTCCATGTCCCTGCCGAGCGTGCTCGCCGTCCACGCCCACCCGGACGACGAGTCCCTCTTCTCGGGCGGCGTACTGGCCCGGCACGCGGCGGCCGGCGCGCGGACCGCTGTGGTCACCGCGACCTGGGTGGAGGGAAGCCACCGGGCCGCCGAGCTCGCCCGGGCCCTGGAGATTCTGGGCGCGGGCGCGCCCCGGCTGCTCGGCTACGCGGACGCACGCGTACCGGAGTCGGCCCCGGGGCGGCCCCGGTTCCTGGACGCGTCGCTGGACGAGGCGGTGGGCGCCGTGGTGGGCCACATCCGTGCCGTACGGCCGCAGGTCGTGATCGCCCCGGATCCCTACGGCGGCATGACCGGCCACCCCGACCATGTACACGCCCACCGGGTCACCGCCCTGGCAGTCCGGGCGGCGGGGCTCGCCCGGCTCTTCCCCGAAGCCGGTGAACCGTGGCAGCCGAGCGCCCTCTACCTGGCCACGCACCCGCGTTCGGCCGCAGAGGAGGTGGGCAGGCGCCTGGGCCGGCCGGGCACGCCCACCGACGCGTTCTACGTCTCGGACGACTCGTGGATCACCACGACGGTGGATGTCGCGCCCTGGCTCCCGCAGAAGCTCGCAGCGATCCTCGCCCACCGCAGCGAGGTGGAACGAGGCGCCGCGCCCGGCCGGATCGCCGCTCTGCCTCCGTAGGTTCAGCACCAGGTGCTGAGCACCGAGTGGTACATCCGCCAGGACCTCGCACCCCGGGGAGCGGCGGACACGTCGCTGTCCGCGTGAGGCGGCGGACGCCCAGGCGGTCTCGGGCGGCCACCACCCCCTCAGAACAGTTCGGGATGGTCCTTGAGCTGCCGCTCCGCCTCCCGTACGAGCTCCTCCGGAGCCGCGGGTGCCTCGTCAGGGTGGCGTTGCGCCCACTTCGCCGCGTACGGGCACAGGGGCACGACGGGGACACCCTCCTCGGCGGCGATGGCGTAGAACCTCCGGACGAGGGCCCCGGCGATGCCCTTGCCCTCGTGCTCGGGGCGGACCACCGTATGGACGGCCACGAGCGCGCCCGGGGCGGGCTCCATGACGAAGTACGCGATGGTCCCGGCGGTCTTCCCGTCCTCGAAGGCCGTGAGCGTGCCGCGCTCCCGGTCGTCGCTGATCTCTACAGCAGCGTTCTCCGCCATGGGCTTCAGCTCTCCTCGTTCCGTGGGTACGGACGGCCGGTTCAGCCGCCCGCGACGACCGCCTGCGGGCTCCGCTCCGTACGGGTCCCGGGCACCGGGGCCGACGCGTCGGTGCCGAGCGCCACGATCCGGTTGTCCGCGTCGACATGGACGACCTTCGGGGTGAACGCGCGGGCCTCGGCGTCCTCGACCTGTGCGTAGCTGATCAGGATGACCAGGTCACCGGGGTGCACGAGGTGTGCGGCGGCGCCGTTGATCCCGATGACACCGGAGCCGCGCTCGCCCTCGATGACGTACGTCTCCAGGCGGGCGCCGTTGTCGATGTCAACGATATGGACCAGCTCGCCGGGCAGCAGGTCGGCGGCGTCCATCAGGTCGGCGTCGATCGTCACGGAGCCGACGTAGTGCAGGTCGGCCTGGGTGACGGTGGCCCGGTGGATCTTGGACTTGAACATGGTGCGTATCATCGGAGTACTCCAGGATTCAAGGCTCCCTGCCTGCGTTTTTGCAAGTCAAGGGCTGTTTCTTCACCCTACAACGAGTCGCATGTCAGGGCAGCTCTCTCCAGGGTTTCAGGACTCACGCTGACCTCTTGCCGACGTTCCTGACGCTTCGCCAGGTGGTGCCGAGAGGGCCCGCCCCCGCTGCCGAGCCCCACCGCGACGACTGTGCAAGCCTACGCAGATCTCCCCTGCGGTCATCCGTGACCACTGTCACCCTCACAACGGTTGCATGCCTCCAAAACTCCTGGCAGGACAGTGCAGGCATACGGGAGCTCGATGCGGCACGGTCATCAGCAGCGGATCGCGGGCAGCCAAGCCGCCGATTCCCACGACCATGGATACGGCCCACCCGACGGCTCTTCGGAGCAGCGCGGAGCGGGCGTCATGAACCACCGAGATCCGGCTGGAACCGAACGCGACTCGATGCGGCGACCAGCCTGAAGGAGCCGCCCAGCGCCGGAGCCCCATATCTGCGAGGTTCCCGATGATTCCGTGCTGCCGGGCAGCGGTCGGATCGTGAGTCAAGCCGGGCAGCGCCGGGAGCCCACAGCAGCCGTCCGAAGGGAACGGCAAGGACCTGGACGTTACGCACGGCGCGACTCTCCCACTGACTCAGGCCATGATCCACAGAAGACGGCCTTCCCGGCGCCAGCGGCCCCGTGAAGGTGCCCTACTGAGGGCGCTGGAGACACTTTCTGCAGTCCAGCAGGCTGCTGAGCGGTCCCACGTGAAGATCCACGCACTCGTCGAACAGGCGATGGCCACCCTCAAGACCTGACGACTCCCCCAGAAACTGTGATGCTCCACCACTCACATCCACCTCTCTCGTTGCAGGCTTTCCTAACCCTCCGTCAGGCCGACTCGGAGGCAGGGTGAAAGTGCCTCGCTGTCCCACCATGTCGCACAATCGCGAACTGGCAACCACTGCTCATCCGGCCCTGGTTCGCTCTGTCTTAGGCAATTTCCCGCCAGACAGATGGGATGGATCACGATGGAGTCATCGAACGCTCGCGGTCGAAACGCTGCTGGAACAAGGGGCGGCGGGCACGTCCATGCACCCGGCAACCAGGCAGACCGGACTCCCGCTTCGGATCCCACTCAGCCAGATGCTGGTAGGAACCTTGCACACCATCACGTAGTTGCTGCGTACCTCACGGCCGTTGCCGCGGTCGTCACCGCGGCCGGAACGATACTGACCCTGCTGATTCGATGACGGACAGCAAGGCGTTCGGAGAAACGTCCACACGGAAGCCTGGTGAGCCCGGAGGCACGCGTGACCGACCCCGAGGTGATTGCGCTGGCGGCTACTGACGTCAGGGCAATTCGAGAATGGCTCCTGCTGGACTTGCGCTGTGTACGCGCTTTGAACGGCGCCGAAGCCATCGGCTTGACCGAGGTACCCAAGCCCGAACTGGCACGGAAGGTGTTCGGCTCGGCTGAGCCGCCCGCCGTGCGAGCACTCCTCGCGCACCTGCTGGTGAGTGAGAGAGCCGCTGCCGGCGTCACCGCTTCGGACGCCGCGCTCTGGATCGATGCAGCCGGACTACGTGGCGAGCGAACGGACGTGCGGAGTCTCGCGCGAGAGATGGGGCTGTCGGCGCGCCAAGTTCATCGTCGGATCCTCGACGTCGACGCATCAATGGCGCGGCTGATCATGAGTTCCGATGTGGCATCGGCTGTCGAGGGAACACCTGCACCTGACCGACTCGATACGCAAGAACTCTGGGAAGCCGTACGGGCCGAGTGCCTGATGTCGCGGGATCCGGACCGGGCAGCGGACGCCCTACTGGCCCTGGCACGAAATCGTTCAGGCAGCCGTGGCACCCCATCGTCCCGGAGAGATGACGACGCTCCCGTGTATCGAGCGGGGAACAAGGATACGCGCTATAGAGATGCGGGACGTGCCGTCAACTGGCTGGCGACGACCGCGCATCGACCACCGCTCGCGCCATTACGGGACCTGGCGGAGCTGACCGGCAATCTCGTGACCGCCGAGGCCGTCGAACTCGCTGATGACCCGCACGAGTCACTCGACCAGCTGGAGAGGTCAATCGACAGCAATCAGCGTGAGGTACTGCCACTCCTGCTCCACCATGCAGGACATTTGATTCCGGACGTTGCCGCGGCCGGAGTGGACACCCGATTGCGCTTTCTCGGTCTCGCCTACTTCGCCACGTTCGAACCGCAGAATATCCACGCTCTGCGCTTCGCCCGAGCGCGGCAGGACGAAGCACTTCGATACAGCCCCAGGGGAGTCCAGGATTGGAGCGTCTTCAAGGGCATGGCCGGCCGTGCCTTCATGCTGGGTGCGCTCGGCCACCATGGCGCCGCCGTGCAGGGCTACCTCGCCGCCGCCCTCCACCTGGAGCATCATCGTCCGCATGAGGCAACGTACCTTCCTGATCTCAGCGACGCGTACGGACGGATCGCCCATCACGAGGCGCTGCGCGGTGGAAACAGGGAACGTGCCCATCGAGCCGTCGCCCGAATGGAACGCATCGCCGCGACTCAGGAGGATCCGGAGATCCACTTCACGCTTGCACGCGCCCAACTGGAGGTCGAACTGGGGTTCAGTGTCCGCCGTTCTGATGTGACCCTGGATCCCTCTCAGCCCGAGGTTCTCCGCCGCATCGACAGGGCGCTCGAGCGGTTCATCGATCTGTCGCTCCAGATCGGCAAAGCCAACCGAGAACTGGTGGCCTGCGACTTGGCCGCCCTGTACGCGACAGCCTCGAGGGACTGCGGGATGCTCGACGACGCGGTACGGCGTTTCCAACAGATTGTTGCCCAGCACGGCGGATACGCCAATCAGGCCCGCCAAATGAACGCGCGGCTCCGGACCGCGACCGCCTTGGGGCAGACCTTCTCGACTGTTCCGGAGGTGACGAGCCGATTCGATCCTCTGAGCGCAACCTCCGACGTCATTCCCAGGCGTCCGAGTGGCCTCCTCATCGAGCCGACTGTGAGGTGACGTACTGCGCTCGATGGTGGTGCTCTTACGGCCGCTCGCATCGAACGGCTCCTCACATCGGGGCAGTTCGCTCTCGACAACGGGACCTGGGACTTCGACAACAACGTATGGATCGTCCGGGACGACCACGAGGCCGTCGTCATCGACCCCGCCCACGATGCGCAGGCCATCGTCGACGTCGTCGGCGCCCCCAGGCTCACCGCGATCGTCTGCACCCACGCCCACAACGGGCCTGGCCGCCGCGAGGGCACGTCACCCGTCCGCCCGGAGCGCGACGTGCCGTCCCTGGGGCCACCTGCGTAACGCGGTGACAGACATGCCTCCTGCCAGAGCCGAATGAGCGGCAGCCGATCCGGGCACCTCGCAGCGCCTCTGTGCCTCGGGGTGAGTGGCGGCATCTGCTGGCGAACTCCGGCCGGGCCGAATCGCGGATTCTGCGGATCCTCTCCTCTTGACGGCCCGGACACCGGGCTCCCGTCCGCTACTCCTCCGAGGTAGACACCGTGATCGCTCACCTGCAGCGCGCCAGCGACACCGCGGAGCTGCTCAGCCGGGCAGCGCCTCCCGCTTGCAGCAGATGGTCGCCACGAGCAGGGTGAGGTCGTGAGAACAACGGTACGCGCCGTGGGCCCGGCGAGCGCGGAGACGGTCTGGCAGCGGTACGTACGGACGGCCTGCTGGCCGACCTGGGCTCCGCAGATCCGGGCCGTGGAGGCGGAGGCGGAACTGCGGGCCGGGATGCGTGGTCGGGTGGTGCCCGTCGTCGGGCCAAGGGTCGACTTCGTCGTCGAGGCTGTCGACCATGAGGCGCGCACCTGGTGCTGGCGGGTTCGGGTGGGGCCGGTGCGGATGCGGCTGTGGCATGCCGTACGGGATCGCGCGCCGTTCGGAGCGGAGACCGAGCTGCGTCTCGAGGGACCGGCGGCGGTTGTCGTGGTGTACGCGCCCGTGGCTCGGCTCGCCCTGCGTCGACTGGTGTCCCGGGGACGCGTCGAGCGAGCCCGCTGACCGGGTCAGTGCACTGCGTTCCCCGCGCGGCGTTCCGGGACCGATGGGACACTCGCCGCATGACCGGAACCGGGCAGCAGCAGGACCAGCGGCTCGAACAGGCCATCCTGGAGTTGCTCGACGGGCGCGCGCCCACCGCGACCATCTGCCCTTCCGACGCCGCTCGTGCGGTCTACGACGGGGACGACGACGGCTGGCGTGCGCTCATGGAGCCGGTCCGCCGGGCGGCGCGGCGGCTGGTGGCGGCCGGGGAGGTGGAGATCACCCAGGGTGGCCGGCCCGTCGATCCGGACGGGGCGCACGGGCCGATCCGCATTCGGCGCCTGCGCTGAGGCCGGCCGGGCCGGGCAGACCTCAGGCCGCCGACCGCGCCAGGTCCCGGTGGATGGGCTCCGCCCCGCCGGTCAGCGGCAGGCCCGTCCCGCCGCGCCGGGCCGCCACGATCTCCGCGGCGATGGACAGGGCCGTCTCCTCAGGCGTACGGGCCCCGAGGTCCAGGCCGATGGGTGACCGCAGGCGTGTCAGCTCGTCCTCGTCCAGCCCCGCCTCGCGCAGCCTCCGCAGCCGGTCCTCGTGGGTCCGGCGCGAGCCCATCGCACCGACGAACGCGGCCGGACGCCGCAGCGCCTCCGTGAGCAGCGGCACGTCGAACCGGGCCTCGTGGGTGAGGACGCACACCACCGTGCGCCCGTCGGTCCGGGTGCCGCGCAGATAGCGGTGCGGCAGGTCGACGACGACCTCGTCCGCCTCGGGGAAGCGGGCCCGGGTGGCGAAGACGGGCCGGGCGTCGCACACCGTGACGTGGTGGCCCAGGAACTTGCCGGCCCGCACCAGGGCCGCGGCGAAGTCGACGGCCCCGAACACGATCATGCGGGGCGGCTCCACGCTGCACTCGACGAGCAGGGTGAGCCCGCCGGGGCAGTGCGAGCCGTCCTCGGAGAGGGTGACGGTGCCCGTCCGGCCGGTGTCCAGGAGCGCCCGGGCCTCGGCCGCCGCCGTACGGTCCAGGTCGGCGGGGCCGC
Source organism: Streptomyces cyaneofuscatus (assembly GCF_000718135.1). Taxonomy (GTDB): domain Bacteria; phylum Actinomycetota; class Actinomycetes; order Streptomycetales; family Streptomycetaceae; genus Streptomyces; species Streptomyces cyaneofuscatus. The sequence continues at coordinate 66,977 of NZ_JOEM01000023.1, forward strand.
CGAGCCCGCCCTCGTGGGTGCCGTCGGGGCGGACCAGCAGGGCCCGCCCGAGCAGCTCCGCCGGGCCGGTCACGACCCGGGCCAGGGCCGCCGTCCCGCCGGAGGTGGCGGCGGAGAGGGCGGCCTGGAACACCGCCCGTTCCGGAGTCTCGTCACGGACCGGTGTGACCAGGATGTCCAGGACTCCGCCGCAGGTCAGGCCCACCGCGAAGGCGTCCTCGTCGCTGTAGCCGAAGCTCTCGCGGACGGACCGGCCGTCCTGGAGTGCCTGGGCGCACAGTTCGTAGACCGCGCCTTCCACGCAGCCGCCGGAGACCGAGCCGATCGCCGTGCCCTCGCTGTCGACGGCCAGCGCGGCGCCGGGACCGCGCGGGGCGCTGCCGTCGACGGAGACGACGGTGGCGACCGCGTACTCCCTGCCCTCGGCCGTCCAGCGGTGGAGTGCGTCGGCGATGTCAAGCATCCGCCGCTCCGTTGCGGGGCTGCGGTGCCGAGACTGCGAGGGTGCGGTCCGGGCGGATCGGGAGGTTCCGGTGCCGTACGCCGGTGGCGTGCCAGACCGCGTTGGCGACGGCCGCCGCCGCGCCCACGATGCCGATCTCCCCGACGCCCTTGATGCCGACCGGGTCGTCCGGGTCGTGGTCCTCCACCCAGTCCGCCTCGATGTCCGGGACGTCGGCGTGCGTGGCCACGTGGTAGCCGGCGAGGTCGGGAGCGTAGTGGCGGCCGGTGTTCCGGTCGCGGACCGCCTCCTCGTGCAGGGCCATGGAGATGCCCCACGTCATCCCGCCGACCAGCTGGTTGCGGGCGGTGAGCGGGTTGACGATCCGGCCTGCCGCGAAGATGCCGAGCATCCGGCGGACCCGGACCTCGCCGGTGGCGGTGTCCACGGCGACCTCCGCGAACTGGGCGCCGAAGGCGTGCCGTTCCTTCTGGGCAAGGGCGCCGAGGGCCGCGGTGGTGTCGGAGCGCACGGTGATCCCCTCCGGCGGGATGTCCGGGGCCCCCGCGAGCCGCTCCCGGAGTTCGGCGGCGGCCGCCGTGATGGCCCAGGCCCAGGAGCGGGTGCCCATGGAACCGCCGGCGATCATCGCGGGGCCGAAGTCGCTGTCGCCGATGCGGACGCGGACCCGTTCAGGCGTGGTCTCCAGGGCGTCGGCGGCGATCAGGGTGAGCGCGGTACGGGCGCCGGTGCCGATGTCGGCGGCGGCGATCCGTACGGTGTACGAGCCGTCCGCCTCCGCCGTGACCAGGGCCGTGGAGGGCATGGCTCCGGCACCGAAGGAGGCTGCCGCCGTCCCCGTGCCGAGCAGCCAACGGCCGTCGCGGCGGATCCCTGGGCGGGGATCGCGGTCCGCCCAGCCGAACCTGCGGGCACCCTCGCGGAGGCAGGCGGCCAGGTTGTGGGTGCTGAAGGGGAGGCCGGAGACGGGGCCCACCTCGGGCTCGTTGCGCAGGCGGAGCTCGACCGGGTCGAGACCGGCGCGTTCGGCGAGTTCGTCGAGGGCCGACTCGATCGCGAACGACCCCGGTGCCTCCCCCGGCGCCCGCATCCAGGTCGGGGACGGCACGTCGAGCCGTACGACGTGGTTGGCCGTGCGGTGCGCGTCGGCGTCGTACATGACCCGGGCGACGCCCGCGCTCGGCTCCACGAACTCGTACACGGTCGAGGTCTGGTTGAGCGAGCGGTGCTCCAGGGCGCGGAGCCTGCCGTCGGGATCCGCGCCGAGCCTGACCCGCTGGGTGGTGGGGCTGCGGTAGCCGGCCAGCGAGAACGTCTGACGCCTCGTCAAGACCACACGTACAGGCCGCTGCAAGGCGGTGGCGGCCATCACGGCGGACACCTGGTGGGCGCGCAGGCCCTTGCTGCCGAAGCCACCGCCGATGTGTTCGGAGCGCACCCGCACCGAGGACGCGTCGAGGGAGAACAGCTGGGCCAGCTCGGACTGGACCCAGCCGGCGCCCTGGTTGGAGTCGACGACCTCCAGCCGGCCGCCGTCCCACATCGCGGTCGCCGCGTGCGGCTCCATCATGCTGTGCTGTTCCTCGGGAGTGGTGTACTCCTCGTCCAGCACGACGGCGGAGGCGGCGAGTTGGGCTTCCAGGTCGCCCTTCTCCGTCTCGGCGGGCATGTGACCCGCGGCAGCGTAGGCGGCGGGGTCGTCGGCGATCAGCGCGGTGGCGTGCGGCTCCTCGTCGTACGTCACGACCAGCGCCTCGGCCGCCTCCCGGGCCTGTTCAGGGGTCTCGGCGACGACCAGCGCGACCGGCCAGCCGGCGAACGGCACCTGGTCGTTCTGGAAGACGACGGCGGCCGGGTCCGGCGGGGTGCCGAGCATGCCCACGTAATCGGTGTGCAGGCGTGGGGCGTTGGCGTGGTGCAGCACGGTGAGGACGCCCGGCATGGAGAGGACCGGGGCCGTGTCGATCGTGACGATGCGGGCGCGGGTGGCCGTGGAGAGCACCAGCCAGCCGTGGGCCAGGTCGGCGAGGGGGATCTCGCCCGCGTAGCGCGCGGCGCCGGTGACCTTGTCGCGGCCCTCGACGCGGGTGCGGGCGGTACCGACTGCCGTGTGCCGTGCCTGGGGGCCCGGTGTGGTGGTGGTCATCGGGCGTCCCCTTCCGCCAGTTCGGTCAGGACGGAGACCATGAGGTTGCGCATGAGGGTCACCTTGTATCCGTTGTCGGGCAGCGGCCTGGCGACGGCGAGTTCGGCGTCCGCGGCGGCGGCGAAGGTCGCGCCGGTGGCCGGTGCGCCGGTCAGGACGGCTTCGGCCGCGCGGGCGCGCCAGGGCCGGGAGGCGACGGCCCCGAGGGCGAGCCGGGCTGCGCGTAAGCGCCCGTCCTCGATGTCGAGCGCGGCGGCGACGGAGCCGATGGCGAAGGCGTACGAGGCACGCTCGCGCACCTTGCGGTAGCGGGAGTTCGCGGTGACGGGCGCCGCAGGGAGGGTGATGTGGGTGATCAACGCGCCGGGCGGGAGGGCGGTTTCGCGGTGCGGGGTGTCGCCGACGGGGAGGTAGAGGTCGGTGAGCGGCATCTCGCCCGGCCCGTCGAGGCTCTCGTACGCCACCTGGGCGTCGAACGCCGTCAGGGCCACGCCCATGTCGGAGGGGTGCACGGCCACACAGTGGTCGGAGGCGCCGAGCACCGCGTGGTTGTGGTGCTCACCGGTGACGGCCGGGCAACCACTGCCCGGGACACGCTTGTTGCAGGGCCCGCTCACGTCGGAGAAGTAGCCGCAGCGGGTGCGCTGGAGCAGGTTGCCGCCGACGGTGGCCATGTTGCGCAGCTGCCCTGAGGCCCCGGCCAGGACGGCCTGGGTCAACGCGGGGTAGCGGCGGCGGACTTCGGGGTGGGCGGCGAGGTCGCTGTTGGTGACGGTGGCTCCGATGCGCAGACCGCCGTCCGCCGTGGACTCGACGCGGTCCAGCGGCAGTTCGGTCACGTCGACGAGGAGGGCGGGCCGCTCGACACCGGACTTCATCAGGTCGACGAGGTTGGTGCCGCCGCCGAGGAACCGTGCGTCCGGGTCGGCCGCGAGCAGGGCGACCGCGCCGGTGACGTCGTGGGCGCGCCGGTAGTCGAACTCCTTCACGCGGCGGCCTCCTCGGCTGCTGCCGTACGGGACTCCGCGTGGGCCTGGGCACCACGGGAGACGGCCTGGACGATCGAGACGTACGCGCCGCAGCGGCACAGGTTGCCGCTCATCCGTTCGCGGATCTCGTCGGGCGTCAGCGGTGGTGGTGTCGGCCCGGGGCGTACGTCGTCGGTGGCGGCGCTCGGCCAGCCGGCCGCGTGCTCCTCGATGACGGCGATGGCCGAGCAGATCTGGCCGGGGGTGCAGTAGCCGCACTGGTAGCCGTCGAGTTCGAGGAAGGCCTGCTGGACGGGGTGCAGGTCGTCGCCGTCGGCGATGCCTTCGATGGTGGTGACCTCGCGCCCCTCGGCCGCGACGGCGAGGGTGAGGCAGGCGACGGCGCGGCGTCGGCCGAGCAGGACGGTGCAGGCCCCGCACTGCCCCTGGTCGCAGCCCTTCTTGGTGCCGGTGAGGTCGAGGCGCTCGCGCAGGGCGTCGAGCAGGGTGGTGCGGTGGTCGACGGACAGGTGGTGCTTCTCGCCGTTGATGTTCAGGGTGATCGTGCTGGTGGTCGACGAGGGTACTGGGGCCATGATCAGCCTTCTTCGGTGTCCGGTGACAGGAGATCGGCGCTGCGGCAGCGGTCCGGCAGCCGCCACCGGGTGCCTACAGGTGGCGGGCCGCGCTAGGGTGGCCCTAACCGGACCACTGTCCGCTTCGCCATTCAACGTAACGGACAGCTGTCCGCTTAACAAGGACGGGATTCGGCCACGAACCCGTGGAGGAGGATGCGTGTCCCAGCCGAGGAAGGACGCGCCCGCGCGTTCGGACGCACCCCCGCGTTCGGACACGTCGGCACGCTCGGACACGCCGGCACGCTCGGACGCGGTGCGCAACCGCGAGCGCATCCTGCGTGTCGCCATGGCCGAACTGACGGTGCGCCCGGACGTCCCGCTGAGCACGATCGCCAAGAAGGCGGGCGTCGGGCAGGGCACCTTCTACCGCAACTTCCCGCACCGCGAAGCGCTCGTCCTGGAGATCTACCGCTACGAGATGCAGCAAGTGGCCGACGCGGCAGGCGAGTTGCTGGGCACCCGGGAACCTGAGGCGGCCCTGCGTGAGTGGATGGACCGGCTCGCCGGGTTCGCCATGACCAAGGCGGGCCTGGCGGACGCGATCCGGCTGGTCACCAGCGCCCCGGGCGGCCCGGCCAAGCCCGGCCCCGCCCCGGTGCTGGAGGCCGCCGGAACGCTGCTCCGCGCCAACGAGGAGGCGGGGACCATACGCCCGGGGGTGACCCCGGACGACTTCTTCCTGGCCATCGCGGGCCTGTGGCAGTTGGATCCGCAGGAGGAGTGGCAGCCGCGGGCCGCCCGGCTGCTGGACTTCGTGATGGACGGGCTGCGCGCGGGGGCACCCGGCCGCTGAGCGGTACGGAGCCGGGGCTCAACCGTGCGGGCCTGCGCCGGGGCTCAACCGTGCGGGCCTGCGCCGGGGCTCAACCGTGCGGGCCTGCGCCGGGGCTCAACCGTGGCGGGCCTGCGCCGGGGCTCAACCGTGGCGGGGCGCCGGGTCCGACGGCTCCGGGTCCCCGTCGGTGAGCTCGGGTTCCAGCCCTTCGGCCACGCTCGTGGGGCGGCGGCCGGAATCCGCCCGCCACGCCTCGAAGGCCCAGCCGGTCAGGACCACCACGGCGGCGCCCAGCAGCCAGCCGCCGATGACATCACTGAACCAGTGCACGCCCAGCGCGATCCGGGTGAAGCCCACGCCCAGGACCGACACCCCCGCCACACCCCAGCAGAGCGCGCGCCAGGCGCGCGGCACCATCGGCAGCAGCACCAGGAGCAGCACCGCGAACGAGGTGGTCGCCGTCATCGCGTGCCCGGAGGGGAAGGAGTAGCCGGGTGCCTGCGCGACCGGATCCTCCAGCGACGGCCGCGCCCGCTCCACGACCACCTTCACGAGCACGCCGGTCAGCGCTCCGCCGGCCGCCGTCACCGCCGCCCAGGCCGCAAGGCGCCAGGCCCGTCGGTACAGGAGCCAGAGCGTGAGCAGCGCGACAGCGATGCGCAGGGTCGCCGGGTCCCACACCCAGTCGGACAGGATCCGCAACGTACCGGTCCACGCCGGGTGTTCGAGGGCGACCTCGTGCAGCCGACGGGCCGCCCCCGCGTCGACGCGGCGCAGCGGGGGCCAGTTCGCCTCGACGAGGACGAGCAGCAGGGCGAAGGGGATCGCGGCGGCGGCAGCGGCGGCCACGGCTCCCAGCAGGCGGACGCCGAACCGGCGGTCGGCGCGGCGGGTGCGCTGCTCCCGGGGGTCCGGGGCGGCGGTGGTGCGTGTCGGCATGTCAGGTTCCTGGGTCGGCGGTGATCGGGCCGGGTTTCCCCGCGCGTACGGCTTCCAGCTGGGCGGCGAAGGACAGTCCGAGGAAGAGGGACAGGGAGGTCAGGTAGGACCACAGGAGCAGGGCCATGAAGAGGCTGAGCGGTCCGTAGACCGTGTCGAAGGAGCCGCTGAGCTGGAGGTAGAGGCTGAGCAGCCAGGTCAGCAGGGTCCAGAGCACCAGGTACACGGCGGCGCCGAAGGCGAGCCAGGTGTACCCGGGCTGCCGGCGGCGCGGCGAGCGCCGGAAGATCGCGCTGGCGGAGATCAGGGCGAGCAGCAGGCCGAGCGGGATGCGGAGGAGGTCCCAGGCCGTCCGTGCGCCGTCGCCCAGCCCGTAGACGGTGGTGGCGGCTCTCACGAAGTCCCCGCCGGCCACGATCATGATCGAGGCGATGCCGAGCGGTATCCCGGCGCTCAACGACATGACCAGGCCGCGCAGATACTTGAGGTGGAAGACCCGGTCCCGCTCCACCCCGTAGATCCGGTTGGCGCCGCGCTCGATCTGGCACATCGCCGTCGTGACGTTGACCAGGGAGAAGAGGAGTCCGAACCAGAGGGCGATCTCGGCACCGTCGCCGTCGCCGCGCCGGTTGCGGTCCAGCGCCTCGTCCACCACGGGGGCGCTCGGCCCTTCGCTGAGGCTGCGGATCGTCAGCTCGGCGAGTCGCCCGACGTTCTCGGTGTGCAGCGCGGTGGAGAGGCCCACGAACGCGATGACCAAGGGGATGATCGCCAGGATCGTCTGGAGGGCCAGCGCGCGGGAGTGGCTGAAGCCGTCGGCGTAACGGAAGCGTACGAAGGCGTCGCGCAGCAGGGGCCAGCGGCCGTACCGGCGGAGCGCCACGAGGGCCTCGTCGGCAGAGAGTTCGTCGCCGGTCATGTCGTGGGTGACCGGCACCCGGGTCGCGGTTCCCATCACTTCTCCTGGGCGGGCGGCGGAACGGTGGATGCCATCACTTCTCCCCTGCCGGCAGCAGGACGGTGAGGGCGCCGGGCCTGACCTCCGCGGTGACCCGCCGGCCGGGAGCCACGGGGTCGCCGTCGACTTCGCGGGGTTGAGGCCGGGTGAAGGTCAGTTCGGCGCGGCGGAAGGTGAAGAACTCGACCGGGCCCCCGTGCGCTCCGGTCGCGGTACCGGTGGGCCGCGATCCGCGCAGCAGCACGACCGCCGCCCGCAGCCAGCCGCCCGCACCTCGGGGGTCGAAGAGCGCGAGGTCCAGCAGCCCGTCGTCGGGCCGGGCGCCGGGGACGAGGGCCGTACCGCCCTGGACGGTGCCGATGTTGGCGATGAGGACCATGCGGGCGGTGCGGTGCAGCGCCGGTGCGCCGTCGAGCGCGACCGCCAGCCGCATCCGGGGGCCCCGCAGTTCGCCGAGTCCGGCCAGGACGTAGGCGGGCCAGCCGAGCGCCGACTTGGCGCGGTCGGAGGTGGAGCCCATCACCGCCGCGTCGAGTCCGGCTCCCGACATGGCCGTGAAGTGCGTGCGGGCGATCCCGTCGCCGCTGATGGTGCCGAGGTCCAGCGCGCGGGGCTCGCCGGTGAGCGCGGCGGCCAGGGCGTCGGCGGGGTCGAGGGGCAGCCCCAGGTTCCGGGCCAGCAGGTTGCCCGTACCGCAGGGCACGACGGCCAGCGTGACACCGGTTCCGGCCAACGCGTCGGCGACGGCGCGGATGGTGCCGTCGCCGCCGCACGCGACGATGAGGCCCGCTCCGCCGCGCACCGCGCCCGCCGCCTGGCCGCCCCCGGTGTCGCGCTCGGTGGTCTCCAGGAACGTCACGTCGGTATGCCCCCGTTGCGCGAGGACGAGCCGCAGCCGGTCACGGGTGGCGGTGTCGGTGACGGTCGGGTTGACGATCACCACGGCGGGCTCGCGCGACGGGCCGGGCCGGCGCTCGGCGGCCGCGACGGCGATGTCCACCGCGTCGGCCGGTGGCCGGGCGGCCCAGGCGTCGTCGGCGAGCACGGCACGGCCGACGACGAACAGCGAGAGCCCCCCGTTGAGCAGACCGGCCACCACGTCGCTGGGATGGTGCATGCCCCGGTAGAGCCGGGCCAGCCCCACCAGGAGCGGGATCAGCAGCAGGAGGACGGCCACCGGCCTGCCCCAGCGGCCACGGACCCGGGACAGCACCAGGACGGCGAGACCGGCGTAGAGCGCGGTGGCCGCCCCGGTGTGCCCGGAGGTGTAGCTCGACGTCGGAGGCGAGGCGTCCAGGCGCTCCACGTCCGGGCGTGTCCGGTCCACGGCCTCCGTGATGAGCAGGAAGACCAGGGACTGGAGCCACACAGCCAGGGCCAGGAAGAGCGCCGCGCGCCACCGGGGAAGCGGCGGCACCAGGAGGAGCGCCAGGCAGCACAGCACGGTGACGCCGACGACGGTGTGGGTGTCCCCCGCCCCTGAGGCGATCGCCGATGCGGTGGTCAGTGCGTCGTTGCGTACGCGTTCGAAGGCGTCGTTCAGCGCGTCCTCGGCGGAGAGCGGCCACAGGTTCCGTGCCGGCCCGGTGATCAGCAGGCCGAGGCCCGCGATCATCGCCGCCTGGCAGACCGCGAACGCCGCGATCCGCGCCACCGCGCGGCCCGCGCCGCTGCTCAGGGCCGGTGAGTGGCCCAGGCGTGGCGGAGCCGGGGTTCCGGGCGGTTCGGTCGCTCTCGCGGGCGTGCTGGTCTCCATCGGGTCCCCCGGGTCCTCCGCCGGACGGCGGGCCGGGGAAGCCTGTTCTTCCCCGGCGTTACGCCGTGTGCCCTGACGGTGGCCGGACAGACCTGCCAGATGGCGGCGGCCACCGCCCGGTGGCGCCTCGGGCGTCACAGTCGCGCTACGACCCCTTCTCGTCTGGGCCACCGTCAGGTGCCTGGGGGACGGGTGGGGCGCTGCGAAGTGGAAGGTTTCCCTCCACAATGTCCCGCTTTCGCAGGGCGGTCGGGCCGCCTCCACCCCTTTCCGCAGGCCCCGGAGCAGTCCGTGGCGACTTTTAGGCTGCGCTTATGCACTACACCAAGAAGCTCATCGGACTGGCCGCCGTCGGCATCCTCGCGGTCGGCTGCGGCTCCGGGGACTCCTCCGGGACGGCCGCCGCCCCCGCCGGCTCCAAGCCCGACACCGGGCAGGAGACGACCGCCGCCCCGCAGGCCGCGCCGCTGCCCGTCGCCGTGGACGGCCCGCAGAAGGACGTCCTCGACAGTTCCTCCGACGGGCAGCTCAAGGTCCTGCCCAAGCCGGACAACAGCGCTCCCTTCACCGAGCGGGTGGAGCACAAGCTCCAGGAGCAGGTCCTCGGCCGGGTGAAGGTGCCCGGCAAAACCAGCGCCGAGTGCCCGGACGGGGTGACGCAGAAGGCCGGTGCCGTGAGCACCTGCAACGTCACCTACGAAGGCGCTGTCATCCCGTACGAGGTCAAGATCAGCGACTCGTACAAGGAAGGAGGCTTCATGACCTTCTACAACGCCAAGCCCCTCAAGGGTCTGCTCGTCGCGAAGGTCGTCTACGACCAGCTGTTCGAGCAGTACGGCAGCGGGTCCGGCCGCTCCGACGCGTCCAAGCTCGCCTGCGAGGAGTTCCCCGCCGCCACGGCCGTCGACTTCGAGGCCGACTCCGGTCTGACCTGCCAGTACTGGAGCAAGTACGGCAACGAGGGCGACGGCGGGTACGAGACGCTGCGCGTCAAGGCCGGCCCCTACGGCACGAGTTTCGAACAGGTCCGCTGAGACCGGTCCGTCAGCTCCGCTGAGGCTGGTCCGTCAGGTCCGCTGAGGCCGGTCCCTCCTACCAGCGCACCCCCAGCCGCAACGGACTGCGGGACGTCGTCCCGGTACGCCAGATCACCGTCTCCGCCGGCTCCGTCAGGCGCAGGTCCGGAAAGCGGGCGGAGAGGCGGTGCAGGGCGATCTGGAGTTCCGTACGGGCCAGCCAGGCGCCCAGGCAGTAGTGGGCCCCGGCCCCGAAGGAGAGGGTGGGGGCCTCCAGCGGGGCGAACAGGTCGTCGCGGGTGCGGCGGGGGAAGACGGCCGGGTCGCGGTTGGCGGCACCGCAGTCCGCGAGCACGACCGCACCGGCCGGGATCACCACCCCGCCGACCTCGGTGTCCTCGGCCGCGTGGCGTGCCGTTCCCCGGTCGTCGCCCAGCGGGACGAGGTGGATGAGGCGGTCCGCCGCCCTTCCGGCCGCCTCCTCGTCCGCGCCGATGCGGGGCCAGCTCTCCGGGCGTTCGCCGAGGAGGTAGAGCAGTGCGTTGCCCAGCATGGTCATCGTGCTGTCGTGGCCCCCGACGACGAGCCCGCAGACCAGGCTCACCAACTGCGCCTCGGGGAGACCGCCTTCGTCGTCGGCGGCCCGCACCAGGCTGCTGATCAGGTCGTCGCCGGGGGCGCGCCGCCGCTCCGTGAGGAGCTCCGCGCCGAACGCGCCGAACTCCTTCAGTACGGACTCCACCTCCTCCCCGGAGTGGGAGCCGTCGGAGAAGGCGTGCTCGCTCCAGTGGCGCATCCGGTCGCGCGCGGACGCGTCCAGGCCCATCAGCCGGCTGATCACCGCCACGGGGAGGGGGAGGGTGAACTCCTCGACCACGTCGCCCGGTTGCGGCCGGTCCTCCAACCGGTCCAGGAGCTGTTCCACGATGTCGGTGATCCATGGCCGCCAGCGGGCGACGGCCCTCGGGGTGAAGGCGCGGCGCAGGGTCCGGCGCAGCCGCAGGTGGTCGGGGCCGTCCTGGTTGAACATCAGGTCGGGGTTGTTCACGAGGTCCGGTACGTCGGAGAGGGCCGGGGCGTCCGCCGCGTACAGCCGGGACCGGCCGAAGCGCGGGTCGGAGAGCACCTGGCGGACATCCGCGTACCGGCTGACCAGCCAGGCGGGGGCTCCGCCCGGCAGCTCCCCCAGCCGGGGCGGGCCCGGTTCCTCGAAGTGCAGCCGGTGCAGGGGGACCAGGGACGACGGGTCGGTGGTGGTCATCGTGAACTCCTTCGGCAGAGCAGGTGGTTGGGCCTCCGCGGTCCTCACAGCGCGACCAGCACCTTGCCCCGGTGGTCCGACCGGTCGCGGTAGAGGCTTCCGTACGCGGCGGGGATGGCGTCGAAGCCGTGGTGGAGGGTGTGGTCGCAGACGACCTCTCCGCGCCGGACCCGGCCGCCCAGCTCCGCGTGGAGGTCCTTCCAGTTCTGCTCGGTGAACCACTCCAGCGAGAAGATGCCCCGCACCGTCGCGCGCGGGAACATCAGGTACGGCAGCAGGCGCGGGCCTGTGCCCTCGTTGCCGACCTGGGTCGCCCACTGCCAGCACACCGCCACCTGGCTGCCGACGTTGAGCATGGAGAACACCACGTCGGTGACGGTGCCGCCGAGGTTGTCGAAGTAGCGGTCGACCCCGTCGGGGGCCGCCCGGGTCAGCGCCTCGCGGACGGTGCCGGCGCTGTCGGTGTGCCGGTAGACGACGACCGTGTCGAAGCCGAGGCCGAGGAGGTACTCCGCCTTCTGCGGGGACGAGGTGGTCCCGACGACGCGGGCGCCCGCCAGCGCGGCGAGCTGGCCGACGAGCGCACCGACCGCACCGGAGGCCCCGCTGATGACGAAGGTGTCCCCCGGGGTCACCGTCATGTACTTGGCGAGGGTCCCCCAGGCCGTCATCCCCGGTCCGCCCATCACGCTCAGCGCGGTCGGGAGCGGCAGGGCGTCGTCGTACCACTGCGGGTCCAGCCTGCGGTAGGCCGGGAAGACCATGGGGAACGTGCCGGTCTGCCAGAGCTCGGCCTCCCCGGTGGAGACGACATGGGACCGCCAGCCGCCGAAGCCCTGCACGAGGTCGCCGACGCCGTGGGCGGCGCGCGGTCCGGCCTCGACGACCTCCATGATCGAGTCGGCGCCCATGTGGGTCCCGATCGGGGTGTCGAGGGCGATGCCCTGGAGGTAGGGGTCGACGGAGACGTACAGCGTGCGCAGGAGCATCTCGTCGGGGCCCAGGGTCACGTCGACGTTCTCGACGACCTTCTCGTAGACGCGGTCCACGTCGGGCACGCCCTCGACGTGCTCGCGGACCACCCATTTCTCGATCTTCATGTGCTCTTCCCTGTCGTCGGTACGGGGATGACGCGGTGGGTCGGCGGGGGCGTGGTGAGGTCGACCGACGCGGTGAAGGACTTGCCGTCGTCGCGGCAGATGAACTGCGTGACGTGGCGTCCGGCGGCGGCCGCCCGGATCAGCCCGCCGGTGGTGGCCCAGACGCCGGACTGGTAGAAGTTCGCCAGGCCCGGCAGCCCCGGCCCGTACTTCTTGACCAGCTCTTCGAGGGTCTCGCCGCTCTCCACGAACGGCTGCCAGCCCAGCACCGTGCCGTCGTAGTTGCCGGTGTAGCGGACCTGGGTGAGCGGGCTGGAGACGTCGCGTACGACGATGGCGTCGCGGATGCCCGGGAAGCGCTGCTCCAGGAAGTCCACGAGCGTCTCGCGTGCCCGTCGTTTGGCCGCGTAGTAGCCCCGGCCGTGGCGTACGGGCAGGGTGTGCAGCTCCTGGCCGCCACGGGAGCGGGTGACCTGTTCGGGGCCTTCGTCCAGAGCCCGCCAGGGGGCGATGTCGCAGAAGTAGGTGGCATAGACGACGGTGGTGCCGTCCGGGGAGAGTTCGGGGTAATGGCGGCTGCGGAACTGGACGTTGATGCTGGCGTGGCGGATGCCGGTGAGCTGCGCCGCCGTGGCCTCGTCGAGCAGGTAGGTCGTGCAGGGGTCCCCCTCCGGGAAGGGGCGGGAGAGGCCGAGGAAGAGGGTGAAGTACCCGGGGAAGACCATGCCGGGCTCATGGATGGTCCGGGTGTAGAGCTTGCGGTACTCCTCGCCGAGGTACTTGCCCTCCAGGAACTTCATGGTGGTGGTGTAGCCGTCGCAGGCGGAGACCACGATGTCCGCGCGCAGTTCGCGGCCGTCGCTGAGCCGGACGCCCACCGCGCGGTCGTCCTCGACGATGACCGTCTCGACCTTCGTGTTGTACGAGATCTCCCCGCCGAGCCGCCGGTAGCGGTCTTCGATCGACCGGGCGAGGCCGAGTGAGCCGCCTTCGGGGACACCCGCGGACAGGTTGGCGTGGGAGGCGAGCTGGAAGTGGAAGGGCAGGACGGGGAAGTTGGGGTGCTTCTCGTACAGGATGAAGTTGAAGGCCTCCCGCAGCAGCGGGTCCTTGAACTTCGCCGAGTAGTCGGCCATCAGAACGGTGATCGTGGTGCGGACTGCGTTGAAGTACGGCAGGAACGAGGCGAGCATCCGCCACCGTTCCACGCGGCCCATCAGGCCGACCGGCTTGAGGAACGGGTAAGCGGCAAGGGCCTTGCGGAAGCTGCGCAGTTGGGCGCAGAACCTGCGTACGGCACGGGCGTCGGCCGGCGAGATCCCGATGAGGTGGGCCTCCAGCCGGTCCGGGTCGGAGTAGAAGTGGACGGCCCGCCCGTCCTGTCCGCGCACGATGTTGAACACGTCGAAGTGGCGGATCTCCTTGCCCTGCAACGCGCCCAGCTCCAGCCAGATCTGGTGCATCTCGTTGCCGGGGCCGCTGCCGAGGAGCCAGCTGACGCAGGCGTCCAGGGTGAAGCCGCCGCGCTCCCAGGCGGTGCAGCAGCCGCCGGGCAGTTCGTGCATCTCCAGGATGTGGGTGCGGTAGCCGTTCATCCGGGCGTAGCAGCCGGTGGAGAGGCCGCCGAGGCCTCCGCCGATGATGATCATCGACTCACGGGGACGGCGGTCCCTGTCGGTCGTGGACGTGGTCATGAACTGGTGTCCTCCCGTGCTGACCACCGGTCGAGCTGGGGCAGATGTCCCAGCTTCCCGGTGTGCCAGGGCTCGGTGGCCTCGCTCTCCCACGCCCGGAATTCCAGGCCGAGTTCGCGGCAGAGGTACTGGACGGCGAACCGGCCGGTGGAGGCGGCGCGGATCAGGCCGCCCATGCCGACCCACTGCCCGGCCATGGAGAAGCCGGTGAGGCCGGGGAGCCGCATCCGGTCCTTCCCGACCAGGCGGGCGGAGACGTCGTCGGCGTCGGAGAAGGCCTTCCAGGCGAGGATGGAGCCGTTGTGGTTGCCGGTGTAGCGGTGGGTGGTGGCGGGTGAGGCCACGTCCACGAGGTCGATGCGGTCGTTGATGCCGGGGTGGCGGCGCTCCAGGAAGGTGCGGACGAAGTCGGCGACCTCGTGCTTGCGTTGCCGGTACTCCTTGCGGTCGCGGGTACGCAGCTCCTTCCAGTAGGCGTAGTCGCTGAAGTAGGTGCAGTGCAGGACGGAGCGGCCGGGGGGTGCGAAGCCGTCGGAGTAGCGGGAGCGCGCCTGGACGACCAGGCTGTTCTGCAGGGCACCCGGCAGGCCCTTCCCGTCCTCGTCGGACAGGAGGTGGGTGGTGCTGTGGGCCTCGCCGGGGTCGAAGTCGCCGCGCAGGCCGACGAAGGCGGAGACGACGGCGGGGAAGAGGGTGCCGGGGCGCTGGAGGAGGTCGGTGTAGAGCTTGTCGATCCTGGGGCCGGTGTAACGGCCGCCGAGCAGTCCGTGGACGGTGGTGTGGCCGTCGGCCGCGGAGACGACGTGCTCGGCGAAGTAACGCTTTCCGTTGCGGAGTTCGACGCCGATCGCCCGGTCGTTCTCGACCAGGACCTTCTCCGTACGGGCCCGGTAGGTGACATGCCCGCCCAGGCCGAGGTAGCGCTCTTCGATCGAGCGCGAGAGGCCGAGTGAACCGCCTTGTGGGAAACCGGCGTTGAGGTGGTACGCCGCCGCCATGTTGAACAGGTACGGCAGGAGCGGGAAGCCCTCCGGGTCCTGGAAGAAGATGTTGCGGAAGGCCCGGCGCAGCAGCGGGTCCTGGAACTTGTCGGCGAAGACGTGCATCGGCGTTGCCGCTGTCCGCCAGAACAGCCGGAAGGCCGGCAGCACCGTGCGCAGGGTGGCCGCGCGCTCCCGTACCGTCCGCAGGGCCGGTGCCGTCAGGAACGGGTACAGGTCGATGGCGATGAACCGCTTCAGATCGCGGGTGAAGGCCCGGATCAGGGGGGCGTCGGCGGGTGAGATCGCCAGCAGGTGGGCTTCCAGGCGGTCCGGGTCGTTGTAGAAGGTGACCGAACGGCCGCTCTCGTCCTCGACCTTGTTGAACAGCTCGAAGTTGGTGACGGTCTTGCCGTCGAGGGCGCCCAGCTCCCGCCAGACCTGGTGGGCGTCGTTGCCGGGCGCGGTGCCGATCAGCCACTCGATGCAGTAGTCGAAGAGGTACCCGTCGCGCGACCAGGCGGTGCAGCAGCCGCCGGGAAGGACGTGCTTCTCGAAGATCCGGGTCCTGGCGCCGCTCATCTGGGCGTAGCAGCCGGTGGAGAGGCCGGCCACGCCCGCGCCGATGATGATCACGCGGGGTGGTGTGCCGGGGGTGCGTTCGCGGCTGCTCCAGTCGTCGGGCGCGGTTCGGACGGTGCTCGGGTCATCCGCCATGGGCCGTGTCTCCCGTCAGTACGGTGCGGACCAGGGCGGCATTGCGGGCGAGGTGCTTGGGGTCGAGCATGTCGGCGTGGACGCCGGAGCCGCGCAGGACGACGGTGGTAGCGGTGGAGCTGCCGTGCCAGGTGCCGTGCTCGCCCGCCGCGTACAGGGCGGTCTTCTCCTCGTCGGTGATCACGCTGACCGGCGCGCTCACCGTTCCGGTGTTGGGGGTGCGGCCGCAGAAGGAGAGGTACTCAGCGGCGTGCGCGAGGGTTTCCTGGGCGACGGCGTCCGACCCGGTGTGTTTGCGCAGGTGGTCGGCGAGTTCAGCCTCGAAGACACGGATCCCCTCGTCCCCGGGCTCGTAACGCTCCATGATGCGGCGGGAGTCGAGGATGACGACATGGCCCACCCGCCGCCCGCGCCGCTCCAGCTCCTTCGCTGTCTCGAAGGCGAGGTTGCCACCGAGGGAGTAACCGAGGAGCAGGCAGGCCCCCTCGGGCCGGGCGGCCTCGATCAGGTCGGCGTACCGCGCCACCTTGTCGTCACCCGGGAGGTAGTTGAAGCCGATGACGGCGTACTCCGGGAGCTGGGCGGCCATGCCCCGGTAGACGAGTCCGTGGCCGCCGGCGGGCGGGAAGCAGAAGAGGTGCGGCGCCTGCCCGGAGTTGAAGGTCAGGTAGGGCAGTTCTTCGGTGCTGGTGCTGTGCAGGACCTCCTGGACGGTGGCGGCCATGCCGTGGAGGGTGGTGACCTGGTAGAGGCGGCTGACGGGGACGCTGACGCCGAACTCGGTGCGCAGGTGGTGGAGAAGCTCGATGAGCTTGATGGAGGAGCCGCCCATTTCGAAGAAGTCGTCCTCCAGGCCCACCTCTTCGAGCCCCAGCAGCGCCTTCCAGTGCCGGGCCACGCCCCTCTCGTAGAGCGTCACCGGCTCCTCGTGGGGGCGCTCGCCGGTCTCGGCGCGGGGTGCGGGCAGAGCGGCGGTGTCAATCTTGCCGTTGGCGGTGAGCGGGAGGGCGGGCAGCTCGACGACGTACGACGGGATCATGTACGAGGGCAGTGAGCCGGCCAGGTGGCGGCGCAGGGCCCGCCGGTCGAGGGCGGTGCCCGGTGTCGCCGGTACGCAGTAGGCGCAGAGCGCGGCCTCTCCCCCGGTGTCCGTGGTGACGGTGACGACGGCCCGGGCGAGCGGGGGCCACTGGGCGAGGTGGGCCTCGATCTCGCCGATCTCGATTCGGTGGCCGCGCAGCTTGACCTGACTGTCCGTTCGGCCGAGCAGATGGACACGGCCGTGGGCGTCCCAGCGGGCGATGTCGCCGGTCCGGTAGAGCCGCTCGGGCCGGGCGCCCGGACCCTTGCCGAGCCTACGGGTGACGAAGCGGTCCGCCGTCTGCCCGGGGTCTCCGGCATAGCCGAGCGCGACACCGTCACCGCCGATCCAGAGCTCGCCGGGGACGCCGGGCGGGACGGGTTCGCCGTGGGCGTCCAGGACGTGGAGGGTGCTGTTGGGCAGGGGCCGGCCGATCGGGACCATCAGACCGGGTTCCAGGTCGTCGACGGGCCCCTCGAAGAAGGCGCTGTCGATGGTCGCCTCGGTGAGGCCGTAGGAGTTGACGAGCCGCGTCGCCGGACCGCACAGCTCGCTCAGCCTCTGGTACTCCGCCACCTTCCAGGCGTCCGAACCGACCACCAGCAGCCGCAGGAAGTCCAGCCGCAGCCGCTCCCGTACGCAGTGGTCCATCAGCCCCCGCACCACCGCCGGGACGAACTCGGCGCAGTCGACGCGCTCCTGACGCATGGTCCGGTACAGCCGGGGGGTGTCGAAGAGCAGGTCGCGGTCGGCCAGGACGAGGTTGCCGCCCGAGCAGAGGGCGCGGACCAGGTCGCCGGTGAACACGTCGAAGGACGGCTCGGCCATCTGGAGGTGCACCCGGACGTCCGTCTCCAGCCGGTACGCCTGGCGCCACGCCCCGTACGCGGAGGCGAGGTTGCGGTGGCTGACGCGGACGGCCTTGGGGCGGCCGGTGGAGCCGGAGGTGGTGATGACGTACGCGGTCGAGTCCGGGGCCGTGTCATGCCGGGGGCCGTCCGGGTGCGGCTCGGTGGCGTGCAGGGCGTCGAGGGTCAGGGTGATGACCGGCAGGGCTGCGGTCCCCTCGCGTGCGGGCTCGCCGGAGACGATGACGAGGCCCGCTCCGGTGGCCCGGACGAGGTGGGCGATGCGGTCGGCGGGCTGGCCGGGCCGCAGCGGCAGGTAGGCGCCGCCGGCCTTGAGGACGGCGAGCAGGGTGACGATCAGCTCCGGCGACTTGTCCAGGCAGACGACGACCACCGAGCCGGCGGTGACGCCCAGGGTGCGCAGCCGGGCGGCCGTGTCGGCGGCCCGCCGCTCCAGCTCCCCGTAAGTCAGCCGGCGGGCGCCACCGCCCGGGAGCGGCATGGTGACGGCGACCGAGCCGGGGCGTGCGGCGGCGACCTCGCCGACCAGCTCATGGACCGGGGTGAAGGGGGCATCCGCGGCGGCCGTGGGCAGAGCGGGGCGGCTCCACTCCCCCACCAGCTGCTCCCGTTCGGCCTCGTCCAGCATCTCCAGCCGCGAGGCGGGGTGCTCGCCGGGCGCCCGGGTCATGTGGTCGAGCAGGCGGGTGTAGTGGGCGGCCATGCGGCGCATGGTCTGCGGGAGGAAGAGGTCGGTGTTGTACTTGAAGACGCAGTGGAAGCGGTGTTCCGCCTCGTCCTCGTAGGCGGAGAGCGTGATGTCGAACTGGCCTTCCTCCTCCGGCAGTTCGATGTACTCCAGCCGGTAGCCGTACTGCTCGGTGGCGACCTTGTGGGTGAGGAGGATGAACATCGCCTGGAAGACGGCCGAGCGGCTGGGGTCGTGCTGGAGGCCGAGCTGGTCGACGAGCAGGACGAACGGGTACTCCTGGTTGTCCAGGCCGCCGAGGACGGTCCGGCGGACCTGTTCCAGGAGGTCCGCCACGCTCGGGTCGCCGGTGAGGTCGGCGTGGAGCGGGAGCGGGTTGACGAAGTAGCCGTAGACGGAGGCGAAGTCCTGCCGCGTCCGGCCGGTCACCGGGGAGCCGACGACGATGTGGTCCTGACCGGAGTAGCGGTGGAGCAGCAGGTAGTAGGCGCTCAGCAGCACCATGAACGGCGTGACGTTGTGGGCTCGGGCCAAGGCATGCACCCGGGCGCTGAGTTCGGTGTCCAGCACGAAGAACTCGGAGGCGCCGTTGTGTGTCTGGACGGCCGGGCGCGGCTTGTCGACGGGGAGGTCGAGGAGGGGGACCTCGGTGGGGAGGTGGGAGCGCCAGTAGTCCAGCATTCCGGCGGCCTCGCGTCCGGCGAGGAAGGTGTTCTGCTGGTTGAGGAAGTCGAGGTAGCGGGCTTCCACGGGCGGGAGTTGGGGTTCGCGGCCCTGGCGCAGGGCTTCGTAGACCTGGAAGAGCTCCTCGATGAAGGTGAACGTGGAGATGGCGTCCGAGACGATGTGGTGGACGGCCTTCATGATGACCCAGCGGTCGTGCCCGCGCTTGAAGAGGCGGAAGCGGACGAGCGGGTCGTGGGCGAGGTCGTACGGTTTGCGGTACTCGGCGACGATGGTGGCGTGGATGGTCTCCCAGTCCTCGCCCTGGACGTCGAAGAGGGCGAGGTCGGGTTCGGCGTCCTCGGAGACCCGCTGCACGGCCTGCCCGTCCTCCAGCAGGAAGTTGGTGCGCAGAGCGGGGTGGCGGGCGATGAGCCGGCGGACGGCCTCGAACATCAGGTCCGGTTCGAGGGCGACGTTCACCTCGACGGCTCCGCCGATGTTGTAGGCGTACCCGTCGGGGTTGAGGTGCTTGAGGAACCAGAGTGCCTTCTGGTTCTGGGTGAGCGGGAAGCGCGCGGGGTCGTCGTGGAGCTCGACGGTCCGGCCGGTGGTGTCGGGCCCGTCGGCCGAGGCGAGCTCCGCCAGGCCGTCGTGGAGCTGTGCGGCCAGCTCTCCGGCCGGCGTCCCGCTGAGCAGGGCGACCACGGGGAGGGCGACGCCGAGTTCGGCGTGGATGCGGGCGCGCAGTTCCATGGCCAGCAGGGAGTCGAGCCCCAGGTGGCCGAGGCCTTCGGCGGGGTCGATGCGGTCGGTGGCGGTGCGCAGGACGGCGGCGGAGAGGGCGGCGAAGCGGTCGGCGACCAGGGAGCGGCGGGTCTGCTCGTCGGCGGTACGGAAGGTGTCGAGGAAGCCGTTGCCCTGGGTGGCGGCCGGGGGCGGGGCGGCCGCCGCGGCCAGGGCGGTGACGAGCGGGGGCGGGGAGGGGTACCAGGCGAGGAAGGTGGGCCAGTCGACGACGGTGGCGACGACCAGTTGGGCGTGGTCCTGGCCGATGACGCGTTCCAGGACGGCCATGCCGGCGTCGGGGGCCAGGGAGCTCATGCCGCGGCTGTGCAGGTAGTGGTCGACCAGGCCGAGTTCCTCGATCATGCCGGTGGCCCAGGGGCCCCAGTCGAGGCTGAGCGCGGGCAGTCCCTGGGCGCGGCGGTGGTGGGCCAGGGCGTCCAGGAAGGCGTTGCCCGCCGCGTAGTTGGTCTGCCCGGCGGTGGTGAGCAGGGAGGCGATGGAGGCGAAGAGGACGAAGTGGTCGAGGGGTTCGTCCCGCAGGTGCCGGTGGAGGAGGTAGGCGCCGACGGTCTTGGGATCGTGGACGGCGTCGAAGGCGGGCCGGTCCAGGTCGGTGACCAGGGTGTCGCGGACCTGGCCGGCGAGATGGAACACTCCGCGCACGGGCGGGGACCCGGTGCGCCGGTGGGCGTCGAGCCAGCCGGTCAGGGCGGACTCGTCGGTGATGTCGAGGGGGGCCAGGACGGCCTGGGCGCCGAGCGCCTCCAGCTCACGGAGCAGGCCCACCGCCCGGCCTTCGGCAGTCGCGGGGTCGGTGGATGCCCATTTCTCTCGGGCGGGCACCGGCGTACGCCCCACCAGGATGAGCCTGCGGGCCCCTCGCCGGACGAGGGTGCGGCAGAGCAGCCGGCCGAGTGCGCCGAAGGCCCCGGTCACCAGGTAGCTGCCGTCGGCCCGCAGCCGTAGCGGCAGCGGCCGGGTGAGGCCCTCGGCCGGGCGGAGGCGGCTGGTGCGGCGTACGCCGTCGCGCAGGGCGATCTCCTCCTCGTCGTCGGCCAGCGCCTCGCGCAGGAGTGCCTCCGCCTCGGCGATGGCTCCCTCCGGGCCGGGGCGCCGCTCGGGGTCGAGGTCGATCAACTTGCCGGGGTGGTCGGTGAGTTCCTGGTGGCGCAGGACGCGGCCGACGCCCCAGGCGGGGGCCCCGAGCGGTTCGACGGGCTCGTCGGGCAGGACGGGCTGGGCACCCCGGGTGACGATGTGCAGCCTGCCTCCGGAGCCGCGGGCGAGGAGGGTCCGGGCCAGGGCGATCAGGGAGTACGAGCCCGGGCCGGCGTGGTCGCGTACGGCCTGCCGGTCGCAGGCGGCGAGGGAGGGCCGGTCGAGGTTCCACAGGTGCAGGACGGCCCCGCGGAACGGCTCGCCGTCCCGGTCCAACTCGGCGAAGAGGCGCTCCAGGTCGGCGGCGGACCCCGGGTCGACGGTGAAGGAACCGTCCGGGCCCGCTCCGGCGTACGCCTCACCCCGGCGCACCAGGTGGCAGCGCTCGCCCCGGGCGGCGGCGAGGGTGGCGAAGGCGTCGGCGATGCCCTGGGTGTCGGCGAGGACCAGCCAGCCGTGGTCCCGGGCCGCTATGACGGCAGGCGCGAGCGGGTCCGCCTCCGCCAGGTCCGGGCGTTCCGTCCAAACGGTCTCCGCGAGCCAGGAGTCGATCGTGGTCCGGGCCACTGCGGTGGCCGCCTTCTCCACATCGGCGGCCCGGAACCCCTCGATCCGGCCCAGCGGCGCTCCGTCGTCGGCATACACGGCGATGTCCCCGAGCGTGGTGTCCGCGTCGGCGGGGCGCACGGTGGCGTGCACCCAGAGCGGCTGGTCACCGACCGGTTCGAGGGCGACCTCGGCCAGCGAGAGCGGCAGCCTGATGCCGGCCCCCGGTGCCGGGTCCTGGAGGAGCTGCGGGGTCAGCAGCGCCTGGAAGCAGGCGTCGAGGAGGACCGGGTGGAGGTGGTGGCCTGCGGCGTCGACCGCTTCCGGGGGGCGGATCCGGGCGAGGACCTCCCCGGTGCCGATCCACACCTCCTCGATGGCCCGGAAGGCGGGTCCGTAGTGGTAGCCGAGCCCGGCCAGCGCGGCGTAGCAGTCGGGGCCGTCGAGCCGGCGGACGGTGCGGGCCCGGATCGCGGCGGCGTCGAGCGGCGCGCCGGTCCTGCGGCGCTGCCCGGTGCGGACGATTCCGCTCGCGTGGACGGTCCGCTCCCCGTCGTCCCCGGTGGCGGGCGAGGCGATCGTGAAGGCCGCGTCCTCCAGGGAGAGCGATACCTCCACGGTCCGGTCCTCGCCGTCCGGGAGGAAGAGTGCTTTGCGGAGGTCGATGTCGGCGAGGACAGCGGTGGTGGAGCCGGTGAGCCGCAGGGCGGCCTGGGTCGCCATCTCGATGTAGCCGGCGGCGGGGAACACCACGGTGTCCTGGATGCGGTGGTCGGCCAGGTAGGGCAGGGACTCGGTGTCCAGGCGGGCCTGCCAGGCCGGTTCGGTGCGGTCGGTGCGGCGGCCGAGGAGCGGGTGGTCGACCTGGCCCAGGCGGACCTGGGCGACGGCCGGGGGCTCGGTCCAGTGCCGGTCGCGCCGGAAGGGGTGAGGGGGCAGGGTGACCGGCCGCCCGGCGGGCTGGAGGACGTCCCAGTCGATGTCGGCGCCCAGGTTGTGAAGGGAGGCGAGGGAGAGCGCGAACCGCTCGCTCTCGTCCTCCTGGCGGCGGATCGAGGGGAGCGTCAGCCCGGTCGCCCCGGTGGCCTCCAGGCACTCGCGGATCGCGTGGCCGAGGACGGGGTGCGGGCCGATCTCCAGGAACACCTGGTGCCCGTCGCCTGCGAGGCGGTCGACGGCGGCCCGGAACCGTACCCGGTCGCGTACGTTCCGCCACCAGTAGGCGGCGCCCAACTCGCTTCCCTGGGCCACCCCTTCGGAGCCGGTCAGGTAGAGCGGAAGCTGAGCCGGACGCGGCTTCAAGGGGGCCAGTGCCCTGAGCAGTTCGTCCTTGATCCGCTCCATGCCGACGCTGTGGTACGGAACTTGTACGGTAAGGAACTTGGCGAACAGCTGCTCAGCCTTCAACTCCTCGGCCAGCAGCCCCAGGGCCTCCGCCTCCCCGGCCAGCGTGAGAGAGGTGGGGCTGTTGACGGCGGCGATGGAGACCCGGTCCCGGTAGGGCCGCACCCGGCGTTCCGCCTCGTCCTCCGTCAGGCTCACCGCGAGCATGGTGCCCGTCCCGGCAAGGGTCTGCTGGAGGCGGCTGCGGTGCACCGCGATCCGGGCCGCGTCCTGGAGGGAGTAGACACCCGCCTCGTAGAAGGCGGCGATCTCCCCGGTGCTGTGCCCGACGACGGCGTCCGGGCGCACGCCGTACGACCTCCACAGGGCCGCGAGGCCGACCTGGAGGGCGAAGTTGGCGGGCTGCGCGAGCCAGGTCTCGTCCATGCGGGAGACGGATTCGCCGGCGGTCAGCTCCTCGATCAGGGACCAGTCGGCGAACTCCCGCAGGGCCCGGTCGCATCGGGTGACAGCCTCACGGAACACCGGCTCCTGGTCGAGGAGTTGGCGGCCCATCCCCCACCACTGGGGGCCCATGCCGGTGAAGACCCAGACCAGGCGCCGAGCTTCGGCGTCCCGTGCGCGGTCCTGGACGATCCGGGGGTGGCTCTCGCCGCGCAGGTGGGCGGCGAGCGCCTCGTCGAGGGAGGCGCGGGAGGTGTGGACGACGGAGAGCCGGTGCGGGAGGTGCTGGCGGCGGTGGGCCAGGGTGTGGCCGAGGTCGGACAGGGCCACGGCCGGGCCGTTCTCGCCGGCCAGCTCGGCGCGGATGCCGGCGGCCAGCTCCGGGAGCGCGTCCGGGTGCCGGGCACTCAGCGGCAGGATGCTCCAGGCCCGTGTGGCGGGGGCGGCCTCATCGGCGGGCGGTGGGGCCTCCTCCAGGACGACGTGGGCGTTGGTGCCGCCGAACCCGAACGAGTTCACACCCGCCCGGGCGGGCCCGTCGTGCTCGGGCCAGGGGGTCGGCCGGGTGGGGATCTCGTACGGCAGGGTGGCCTGGTCGATGGCGGGGTTGAGGCGCTCCAGGTTGATGTGGGGCGGGATGTGCCGGTGCTGGAGGCTGAGGACGGTCTTGATCAGCCCGGCGATCCCGGCGGCGGCCTCGGTGTGCCCGATGTTGGTCTTCACGGAGCCGACGTACGCGCGGGCGCCCGGCTTGCGCCCGACGGCCAGGGCGCGGGCCAGGGCTCCCGCCTCGATCGGGTCGCCGACCGGGGTGGAGGTGCCGTGCGCCTCCATGTACTGGAGCTCGCCGGGGGTGATGCCGGCCTCGGCGCAGACGCGGTGGATGAGGGAGACCTGGGCATCGGGGTTGGGCACGGTGATGCCGTTGGTGTGGCCGTCCTGGTTGACCCCGCTGCCGAGGATCACCGCGTGGATCCGGTCTCCGTCCCGGACGGCGTCCTCCAGCCGCTTCAGCGCGACAAGGCCGACGCCCTCGGCCCGTACATAGCCGTCGGCGGCGGCGTCGAACGTACGGGAGCGGCCCTCGGGTGACAGGAAGCCGCCCTTCGTCTCGGCGATCGTGTACTGCGGGGTCAGGTGCAGCAGGGTGCCGCCGGCGAGCGCGAGATCAGTCTCGCCGCGGCTCAGGGCCTGGCAGGCGAGGTGGACGGCGACCAGGGAGGAGCTGCACGCGGTGTCGATGGAGAGGCTGGGGCCGCGGAAGTCGAAGCAGTACGAGATCCGGTTCGACACCATCGTCATCATGGTCCCGGTCGCGGTGTGCGCGGCCAGCGAGGTGAAGCCCAGGTCGGCGAACTGGAGGATCTTGTAGTCGAGAGTGAACGCGCCGACGTAGACGGCGACGTTCTCCCCGGCCAGGTCGGCGGGGCGCTGGCCGCCGTCCTCCAGCGTCTCCCAGGCAACCTCCAGCAGTTTTCGCTGCTGGGGGTCCATGTGGTCGGCCTCGCGGGGGCTGATGCCGAAGAACGCGGGGTCGAACTCGTCGAATCCGTCGATGTATCCGCCGCGGCCGCCGACGAGGCGCCCGGGTTTGTCGCGGAACCGGCTGCCGAGGGTGGTGACGTCGTACCGGTCGGGCGGTGTGGGCGTGATGCAGTCCTTGCCCGCCATCAGGTTCCGCCAGAAGGTCCGGTGGTCCGAGGCGCCGCCGGGGAGGCGGCACCCCATGCCGATGATCGCCACCTTCTGACGTAACGCGTGGGTGTGCGCGTCGTTCGCGTCGGCCATGTCGAACTCCTCAAGTCGTCGTGGTGCGGCGGGAGATGGCTGGGTCGAGGTGCGGTTCGGTCAGTCCGTGCCCGGAGCGGGTCCCGGCCGTCGCCGCCAGGGGTGGAGGAAGCCTGCGAGGATCTCTCCGGTGCCGGGGAAGGAGGACGGGTCGTGGAGGCCGACGGCCGCGGGTTCGCGGCCGGGGCGCCAGGTGAAGCTGCCGAAGAGGTGGTCCCAGCACGAGAGGTCGGAGCCGTAGTGGCCGGCTTCGGACAGGTCGGTGCTGTGGTGCAGGCGGTGCTGCTCGGGGCTGGCCAGCAGATGGTTGAACCGGCCGATGCGGACGTCGATGTTGGCGTGGACGAAATAGCCCTGGGCGACGACGAAGAGCCCCGTCACCAGCACGGCCCAGCGGGAGAATCCGGCCAGGGCCAGGGTCAGCTGGACGAGGCTCTGGGCGAGCACGATGTCCAGCACGTGGTTGACGCCGTTGTTGGCGACGTTGACCTTCTGCGGCACGTGGTGCACCCCGTGCAGGCGCCACAGGAGGGCGCTGGTGTGGCCCAGCCGGTGCACCAGGTAGCTGACGAGCGATCCGGCGAGCAGTGCGCCCGGGATCTCGGCCCAGAGGTGGTGGCCCCGCTCGTGGGCCGAGATCCACCCCACGGCTGCCGTGACGAGTAGTTGCGCCAGTCCGCTTCCGGCCATGGTGAGCAGAAAATAGATGCCGTACCAGCGCCACTCCTCCTTTCCGGGATGCCAGGTCCGGTCATAGGGAATCAGCTGTTCGAGAATGGCCAGATACGTGAGGGTCCCGACGAGGAAAAGAGGGCTCACGATGGCCGGATCCCAGCGTATAACCAATGCGGACGCGCCAACCAGGACGACGGCCAGCAAGAGGAACGGATAGGCGGTCGCACGGAGGACGGAAGCCGGGGAGATGCCGACCGCACTTTTCCCGTCGCCCGAATATCCAACCGAATCGATTTCGCCATCGAAGGAATCGGTCTCGCCATCGGCGGACCGTTCGCACTCGTCCATCCGTGACCCTCCACAGGAGATGTGATCTAGGAGAGAACATCGCATCGGCGCAGTTCAAGGGCGCCCGAGGGGTTGATGGGCACCCCGGGGCGTGAGCAGCGGCTCATGTACCGATCGATTCCGGACACCCGGCTCCGCCGCAACGGACCGTGGCGTGAACCGATGCCCCCCAGCTCCATCGGCCCAGATCATTCATTTCCGATTCCCACGGCTTTAACCACCGCCTCGTCACCGAATTGCCGAGGAAAATGCGCGGGGCCGGGGAATGCGAGAAATCTTTCACGGCGCCTAGGCGAGTAAATTTGTATGAGGAATTCCCTCGTAGGATGATCCCTGTGTCGTGTGACGGGCGCGTGAACGCGCGCCGCGACGTGCGTGCGTACGCGGCGGCGCACTCCCGGCCGTGGGCGGTGCGCCCGCGCACCGGTCGGCGCGAGGCGTCGTCCTTTCACGGGTGGGGGCTCCCTGCGATGATCGGCGCCGAACCGCGCACCCGCCCCGGGGCGGGTGCGCGGCGACCGACCGTCGGCGCACCACGACCGTGATCCGGTCCGGGCGCCCCCGAGCGAGGGAGCCTCCTTGAGTTACGACGTCAGCACATTGCGCGCGCAGTTCCCCGCCCTCCGGGCCGGCACGGCGCACTTCGACGGGCCCGGCGGTACGCAGACCCCGGCGCCCGTCATCGCGGCCTTCACCGAGGCGCTGAGCCGGCCGCTGTCGATCCGCGGCACCACCCTGCCCGGGGAGATACACGCCGAGACGATCGTCGGCGACTTCAGACAGGCGTTGGCGGATCTGCTGGGCGCGGACCCGGGCGGGATCGTCCACGGACGCAGCTCGACCCAGCTCACGTACGACATCTCCCGCATCCTGTCGAGGAGTTGGGCTCCGGGGGACGAGGTGGTCGTCAGTCGGCTGGACCACGACTCCAACATCCGCCCCTGGGTGCAGGCGGCCGAGCGGGCCGGTGCGGTGGTGCGGTGGGCGGAGTTCGACCCGGCCACCGGGGAACTGCCCACGGAGGCCGTCGGGGCACTGCTGACCGAGCGGACCCGGCTGGTCGCGGTGACCGGGGCCTCCAACCTGATCGGCACCCGGCCCGATGTCACCGCGATCGGGGAGCTGGTCCACCGGGCCGGTGCCCTGTTCCACGTCGACGGGGTGCACCTGACGGCGCACGACTTCATGGATGTGGAGCGGATCGGCGCCGACTTCTTCGTCTGCTCGCCGTACAAGTTCTTCGGCCCCCACCACGGCGTGCTCGCCGCCCGCCCGGAGCTGCTGGAAACCCTGCGGCCCGACAAGCTGGTGCCGTCCAGCGACGCCGTGCCCGAGCGCTTCGAGCTCGGCACTCTCCCGTACGAGTCGCTGGCGGCCACCCGCGCCGCCGTCGACTTCATCGCGGACCTGGGCGCCGACGGTACGGCGGGCGGGCGGCGGGACCGGCTGCGGTCCGCCTACGCGGCGATCGAGGCCCACGAGAGCGCCCTGCTGGAGGTGGCAGAGAAGGCGCTGGGCGAGCTGGGCGGGGTGACGGTGCACTCCCGGGCGGCCGAGCGGACACCCACGCTGCTGCTCACCTTCGAGGGCCGGGACGCCTCGGACGCGTACCGCTTCCTCGCCCGCTCCGGCGTCCACGCCCCGGCGGGTTCCTTCTACGCCCTGGAGGCCTCCCGCCACCTGGGCCTCGGCGACGACGGCGGCCTGCGCGTGGGGCTGTCCCCGTACAACGACACGGACGACGTGGAGCGGTTGCTGGCGGGGCTGGCGGAGTTCCTGAGCTGAGGGGCGGGGTTCGGGGTCCGCTCGGTGAGGTGGGGGCGGCGGGGAGGGCTGAGGACTTCGTGCTCGTCCTCACAGCGGAAGGCCTCCCCCACGAGCCCGGCATGATCCAGACGAGAGGCCCTAGGTGAACAGTTCCACGCTGATGTGTGGGGACAGCGCCCGGAGGAAGTCGGGCGCGTCGAACATCCTGCCCGCCGAGGCGACGCCGACCGCGCGGGTGCGTCCCGTCAGGACGCGCTCGGCCGCTTCCACCACCAGAGGTGCGGTGACGGCGTAGATGTCCTGCCCCCGGGCGACGGCCCGCCGTTCGGCTCCGCCCGAGCGGACCACCACGTCGACGAGGAAGGTCTGGTCGGAGCGCCCCCGCTCGTCGACCGCCGCCGGTGCCGGTGTGTCCGGGGAGGAGAGGTCGCGGGCCGCCTCGGCCGTCATGTAGGTGCGGACCTCGGGGACGGCCAGGTGGCTCGGTACGGTCACGACGTCGGCCATCGTGAACTCCCCGATCACCGTGCGCGGGCCCAGCGGTTCGGGGAAGGGCCACTCCAGGGTGGGCGGTGCGTCGTCACGGTGCTCCAACCGCCCTTCGGTGTAGCGGATGCGCCGGCCGGCGCCCCGCCGCTCCCGGGAGACCGCGCCCGCCGTACGGGTCCCGGCGGTGGGGTGCCAGCTGCTCAGCCCGTACGCGA
Organism: Streptomyces cyaneofuscatus; assembly: GCF_000718135.1. Taxonomy (GTDB): domain Bacteria; phylum Actinomycetota; class Actinomycetes; order Streptomycetales; family Streptomycetaceae; genus Streptomyces; species Streptomyces cyaneofuscatus. The sequence continues at coordinate 95,252 of NZ_JOEM01000023.1, forward strand.
TGTGCACCTCGTCGGCGGCTGTCCAGTCGCCCATCGCCGCGGTGGCCAGCAGATCCCCGAAGCCGCCGAAGAAGGCCATCGCCGGGACGATCAACGCCTGCGATGCATGGGCCCGTTCGGCGTAGTGCGCGAAGGTGTCGAGGTTGGCCTCGATCTCGGCCGCCACGTCCAGATAGGGGGTACCCGCTCGCAGGGCCGCCTCGATCACCGGGGCCGCCGTGGTGGCGAAGGGGCCGGCGCAGTTGATGACGGCCGCCGCGCCGATGAGGGCCCGGTCGACCGAGGCGGGGTCGTCGGCCGACGCCGTACGGATGTCCGGCGCGGTTCCGTACGCTCCGGCTGCGCGGCCGTCGGTTCCGTACGCCCCGGCCGCACGGTCCTCGGTTCCGTACGCCCCGGTCCCGTGTGCCTCCGTGCCGTACGCCAGTGCCTTCAGCTTCTCGGGGTCGCGGCCGACGAGAACGGGGCGGAATCCGCGCGCCCTCAGCTCCGCCACCACGAACCGCCCGGTGTGTCCGTAGGCGCCGAAGACCGCCACCGTCCGGTCCGATCCCATGAGTTGTCCCCTTGCCCTCGTTCGTGGATGATCCGCAGCCGCGGCTCTGCCGCCCCGACTTCCCGTCACCGACATCCTGGCCGGAGGCGGTCGTCCACCGCGACGGTCCGGAACGCCCTGGCCCGTACACTTTCGGACATGACCGCTGTCGCGCTCGCCGTCACCGACGGCATGCTGCACTTCGAACTGGCCCTGGCCTGCGAGGTCTTCGGGTCCCACGCACCCGACGGGGCCGATTCCTGGTACCGGCTCTCGCTCTGCGGGCCCGACGCCGTGCGGGCCGGGCGGTTCCGGCTGGAGCCGGACCTGGGGCTCGACGGGCTCGTGGGCGCCCACACCGTGATCGTCCCCGGCTGGGCCGACATCGATCAGGCCCCGCCGGCCGACCTGGTCGACGCCGTCCGCGCGGCCCATGAGGCGGGAGCCCGGGTGGCCTCCCTCTGCACGGGCGCCTTCGTGCTGGCCGCGGCCGGCCTGCTGGACGGCAGGCGGGCGACCACACACTGGGCGCACACCCAGGTGCTGGCCGAGCGGCACCCCCGGGTGACGGTCGACCCGGATGTCCTCTACGTGGACGACGACACCGTCCTCACCTCCGCGGGCAAGGCTGCCGCCATGGACCTGTGCCTGCACCTCGTCCGGCTCGACCACGGCTCGGCGGTGGCCAACACTCTCGCCCGCCGCCTGGTCGTGCCGCCCCACCGGGACGGCGGTCAGGCGCAGTTCGTCACGACCCCGGTGCCCGCACCGGGCGGCCGTCCACTCGCCGATCTCTTCCCCTGGGCGATGCGCCGACTGGACCGGCCGCTCACCGTGGAGGACCTGGCGCGGCAGGCGCGGATGAGCTCACGGCACCTGGGCCGTCACTTCAAGTCGGCCACCGGCACGACTCCCTTGCAGTGGCTGCTCGTCCAACGGATCCGCCGGGCACAGGAGTTGCTTGAGACCACCGACGACACCGTCGACGCCATCGCGGCGGCCACGGGCATGGGCACCGCCACCACTCTGCGCCGCCACTTCCACCGGACGGTCGGTGTCCCGCCGGACGCCTACCGTCGCACCTTCCGCACCCGGCCCCGTACCCGGCCGGAGGCCCGGCTCGGAGCGGCACAAGGGCTCATCGACGACTGATCGCCGCGAGCGCGTCCAACGCCTCGGCCAGCCCGGACGGATGGCGGGCACCGGGCGGCAACTGCCCGGCCCAGCCCGGCCCGGCGACCAGCACGACCGGCCGTCGGCGGGCGCCCCGTACGCCCCACTCGATGGACTCCACCCGCGCCACCAGCGCACGGCTCGCGGTGGACCGGGACTGGGCCCAGAGCACGACGGCGGCGGGCCCGGTGCGCCGCACCGCCTCCTCCATCGCCTCCACCGGCAGGGCCGCGCCGAACATCCTGACGGGCAGGCCCTGTTGGGCCAGTCCGGCGGTGAGCGCCTCCAGGGCCAGCGTATGGCTCTCGCCCGGGGTGCAGGCCAGCAGGGAGACCCCGGAGCCGGCCACGGGCGGGCGCTGCGACGCCGCCCGGCGCAGGGCGCTGGAGACGTGCCAGGAGAGCAGGTGCTCGACCTCGATGTACCGCTCCCCCGCGGTCTCCCACTTGCGGCCGACGGCGTGCAGCGTCGGCATGATGACCGACTCCCAGGCGGCGAGCAGCCCGTACCGCTCGATCGCCGCGGCCAGCAGTTCGTCCATGGCGTGGGCGTCGAGCCGGACCGCCGCCCTGGCCAGCCCGCGGCACTCCCGGCGGGCGCGGCCGATCGGGAGCGCTCCGGGGGCATGGGAGGCGGGCCTGCCGGCGCGGCCCTCGTCCTCATGATCGTCCGGCCCGGAGAGGGGCCCCGGGGAGGCCGCCGCCAGAGCAGCCCGGGCGGCTTCGGCCGGGGGCATGCCCGCGTTCGTCAGGCCGCACATGCACTCCAGCAGCCGAATGTCGGCCGCCGTCCATCGCCGGTGCCGCCCGCCCTCACGGGAGGCCGGGCCGATCCCGTAACGGCGGTCCCACGAACGCAGGGTCGTCGGCGCCACCCCCAGCAGCCGGGCCACCGCCCCGGTGGTCAGGCCACCGACGGCGGGGTCTCGGGTGAGCGTGGAGACCGCATCGTCCATACAGTCCACCATACGACGCAGAAACGATGCATGTTGCCCGGTGCTCCGCCGCCCGGTTGCCTGGTGATCAGCGGGGCGACGGGTGTGCCCGGAGGGCGGCCCGATCGGCGCGGCACGAGCAGTGGACCTGCGGCGGAGCGGAGAGGACGGACGGACATGACGGCACTCCTGAGCCCGGTCGGCACAGTGCCCGCGATGCCTGCCCTGGCCGGGAAACGGCCTGAGAACCGGCCTGAGAACCGGCCTGAGGGCCGACCCGAGAAACGGGCTGAGGGCCGGTCCGAGGGCTGGCTTGTGGACCGGGCCCAGAGCCGGACCGAGGAGCGGGGCGAGGACCGACTGGAGGACCGGGTCGAGTCGGAACGGCTGGCCGCCGGATTCGTGCGCGGCGACGAGGACAGCTTCGCCCTCGTCTACCGCCGGTGGGGCGCCCTCGTCCACTCACTCGCCGCCCGGTCCCTGGGGGACGCCCGGGAGGCCGAGGACGTGGCGCAGCAGACGTTCCTCGCCGCGTGGCGGGGCCGCCACGGCTACCACGCGGTGCGCGGCCCCCTTCCGGGCTGGCTGGTCGGAATCGCCCGCCGCAAGATCGCGGACGCCCATGCGGCCCGGTCCCGGCGTACGGAGCTGGCCGCCGCCCACGCGGCGCACGAGGGGGCCGGCGTCCCCGGAACGGCCGAGCGGCCGGAGGCCGCGCTGGACCGCGTGCTGGTGACGCAGGAGCTGCGCAAACTGCCCCCGGTCCAGCGGCAGATTCTCCGCCTGGCGTACTTCGACGACCTCACCCACGTCCAGATCGCCGAGCGGACCGGCCTGCCGCTCGGCACAGTGAAGAGTCACGCCCGGCGCGCGATATTGCGCATCCGGCGCTCCGTCGCGGAAGGCTCGGCCTCGGAGGAATCCGTCATGGAGGGCTCCGCCTCGGTGGCGTGAGGGGGCGGGAGCCGTGACGGGAGGGGACGGCCGCACGAAGGGGGGCGGACGGATCGGGACCCGCCCGGGCTCCCGCAGCAGGCAGCGACAGGAGACGGCAATGAAACTGAGCGACGAACTCCCCGTGGACCACCGGCTCGCGACCGTGTACCGGGTCGGGGCGGGGCTGTGCGGAGTCATCCTTCTGGTCTTCGGCATCCTGGGCTTCACCGACCAGCTGAGCTTCTTCGACACGAGCGGCTCTCAGGTGGCCGGGCTCTCCACCAACGGCCTGCTGAGCCTGATCTCCGTCGTCGTCGGCCTGGTGCTGATCGCCGGGGCGGTGATCGGCGGGAACGTCGCATCGATGGTGAACATGACGGTCGGCACGCTCTTCCTGCTCAGCGGGTTCGTCCACATCTTCATCCTGGACAAGGGCGCGAACATCCTGGACTTCGGTATGCCCAACGTGATCTTCAGCTTCGTGATGGGGCTGCTGATCCTGACGTTCGGGATGTACGGCCGGGTCACCGGCGGGCTGCCGCACGACAACCCCTACTGGCGCAGCCGGCACCCCGAGGAGGCCGCCCGTGAGGACGCGGCCCGCCGGGGCGCGAAGGCCGGGCCGCCCCGGGTGACCGGGGGCGGCGTCGGCCAGACCTCGCGGTAGCCCGTCAGACTTCGCGGTAGCCGTCAGGCTTCGCCCTAGCGCGTCAGACCTTTCGGTAGCGGGCGTTGAACCAGGAGAAGATCCCGAAGGCGACCAGGCCGAGGGCGATGACGACCAGGAGCCACGGGCCGACGGGGGTCTCCGTGAACGAGCGCAGGGTGTCGTCCATCCCCTTGGACTGGTCGGGGTTGTGCTTGACCGCCGCGGCGACGGCGAAGCCGCCCGCGGTGGCGAAGACGGCGCCACGCGCCGAGCCGCCGAAGACTCCGGTGAAGTCGACCGCGCGGCGCACCTTCTGGGACATCTCGGCCATCTTGAGGTGCTTGTGGTACTTCCGCATGATGGCCCGGACCGCGATCCAGATACCGGCACAGGCGATCGCCACGCCTCCGATGCCGACGATCCACTGGCCGCCGGGCCAGCCCAGCACCTTGGCGGTGACGTCCTGGGACTGCTGGTCGGAGGAGCCGCCACCACTGCCTGAGTCGCCCGCGGCGAAGGACAGGACGGAGTAGGCGACGAAGCTGTAGAAGACGAACCGTCCCGCGGCCATGGCCCGCTTGGAGGCCTTACCACCGTCAGGTCCTGCCGAGCCGAAGAGGGCCTCGGACAGCCGCCAGAGAGCCATGCCCACCAGGGCTATGCCCAGCAGCCACAACACGATCTTGCCGAACGGCTTCTCGGCTATCTCCGCGATCGCGCCGCCCCGGTCCGCCTGCTTGCCGCCTCCGGAGAGCGCGATCTGCAGGGCGAGGGCGCCCACGAGCACGTAGATGACTCCGCGGGCGCCGAACCCTGCACGGGCTCCGACCTCCACCGCCTTGCTGTTGGCGGCGCGTCTTGCCTGGCCGCGCCCCTGAGCTGCTACTGAACGGGTAGTCATGACAGCCGGTTGCCCCGGTCCGGGGGATCAACTCCTGCCGGTACGGGGCGGGGCTGCGGGATCAGATCCGTGGACGCCGCTTCGAGGGCCCGTTCACGAAATGCGCTCCGCGCAGAGAAATGCATCCGCACACTCTCCGATAAATGCACGAATAATTTCCCTCACGGGCGGCTTACGGTCGACCGATCAGCGACTTCCGGTAACGGACGGTGAATTCCTTCTCCTCACGGCCGAGACCATTCCCATGACTACCGTGCAGCATGTCGCCCTGCTGGTCCTGTCGCGTCGCTTCTGCATCGAAACTGGCCATAACCGCACGTGGGACGGAGTGCTGGGCGCCAGGGCGGCACAGTCGGCCCTCCCCTCGATGGTTTCTCGCAGCACTTTCCCGGCCTTGCGGAATCGCTCGCCCATTTCCCTCTCCAGGGCTCTGCATTTGACCCGGAACTTCTTCTATGGGCTACTGGTTCTACGGCCCCTTATGGCCGTACGGCGTGAATATCTCACCCCACCCGCCGGAGGAGACATCATGACCATCACCCGTCTGCAGCGCACCGCCGCGGCCGCCGCCGCTCTCGCCTTCCCCGCCTCCATGGCGTTCTTCGCGCCGCAGGCGCAAGCAGAGGCTCCGGCGGAACCGTTCGGTCCGGCCTGTGCCTCCGTCCCGAAGGAAGGCGCGGGCAGCCTGGAAGGCATGGCGAAGGATCCGGTCGCCACCGCCGCCTCCAACAACCCCGAACTCTCCACGCTGGTCAGCGCCGTACAGAAGGCCGGCCTGGTGGACACGCTCAACAACGCCGAGAACATCACGGTGTTCGCACCGACGAACGCCGCCTTCGAGAAGATCCCGCAGGCCGACCTCAACGCACTCCTCAACGACAAGGAGGAGCTCACCAAGGTGCTGACGTACCACGTGGTGGGCGAGAAGCTGACGACGAAGCAGCTGGAGGACGGTACCTACAAGACCCTGCAGGGCACCGATCTCACGGTGAAGGGGTCCGGTACCGACTTCACGGTGAACGACTCCTCGAAGATCGTCTGCGGCAATGTGCCGACGGCGAACGCCACGGTCAACCTGGTCGACACGGTGCTCATGCCGACGTCGTGACCGAGGCCGGGCCGCCGTCGTGACGGTGCCCGCGCGTCATGGCCGGTGCCCGGACCGAGTGACGGTCCGGGCACCGGCCACGACCGCCCGTTCTATACGCTGAGTACGTGACCAGCGCCGACAGCCGACAGAACCGGAGCAGCGCCTCGGACTCCGCCGCGGCCCCGTACCCCGGACCCGCCGCCGGTCTCCAGGCGTTCGCGGTCGAGCTCCGCCGGATGAACGGCGAGATCAACCGGATGACCCACGGCTTCGCCGCGCACCAGCAGCTTCACCCCACGGACGTGACCGCCCTGGCGGCGATCCTCGACGCCCCCGCCCCTCTCACACCGGGCGCGCTGCGCGAGCACCTGGGGCTCACCTCGGGCGCGGTGACCGCCTGCCTCGACCGCCTGGAGCGGGCCGGACACGTCCGGCGGGCCCGGGAGAGCAGCGACCGGCGGGTGGTGCACGTCCACTACGAGGCGAGCGCCCGGATGGCCGCCCGTGACTACTTCATGCCGCTCGCCGAGGCCACCGAGCGCGCGAGGGCACGCTTCAGCGAGGCGGAGCTCACGACCGTCCTGCGCTTCCTCGCGGCGATGAACGAGGAGCTGTCCGAGGCTCCCGCACCGCGCCGCTGAGCCCTTCCGGCGTGCCGCCCGGCTCCCTCCGGCGCGTCGCTGAGATTTTCCGCCGCCGGGTGCATCCATGAGGGGATGGCCCGCCGAAGCTCTCCCCGTACGCTCCCCGACCGGCCCCTCGGGCCCTCGAAGGAACCCTGGCCGACTCTCCCCACGAGCGCTCCGCTAATGTATTTCAATGATTGAGATTGTTCATCGTTGAGGTACTCCTCGCACCCCGGGAGAGGCATGTTCACCCCTGCACGGTCGGCCCGCTGGCTGATCCCTGTCGTCCTGCTGATCGCCTGGCTCGGTATCGGCGGCGGGCTCGGTCCGTACGCCGGCAAGCTCGGCGAGGTCGCTACCAACGACCAGGCGTCCTTCCTGCCCCAGAACGCCGAATCCACTCAAGTCATCGACGCGCAGAAGGCGTTCCAGCAGAACGAGACCCTCCCGGCCATCCTCGTATGGACGTCGAAGGGCGCGGGAACCCCGGTGAGCGATGCACAGCGGGAAGCCGCCACCGGCGCACTCGCCTCGCTCGCGGGCACCGAGGGGGTCGTCGGACAGGCCTCCCCCGCGCTGCCCTCCGAGGACGGACTCGCGCTCCAGGGCATCGTGCAGCTGAGCCCCGACCTCGGGGACGAGCTGCCGACGGTGCTGGAGGAGGTCAAGAAGGCCGGCGCCGAAGTGCCGGACGCGACGGTGCAGCTGGCGGGACCTGCCGCGAGCCAGGCCGACCTGTCCGACGCCTTCGCGGGCATCGACGGGCTGCTCCTCGGGGTGGCGCTGATCACCGTGCTGGTGATCCTGCTGCTCGTGTACCGGAGTGTGCTGCTCCCCTTCCTCATCATCCTGGGTTCGGTGTTCGCCCTGGGGCTGGCCTGTGCGATCGTCTATGTGCTCGCCGACCACGACATCGTGCGGGTGGACGGCCAGGTGCAGGGCATCCTGTCGATCCTGGTGATCGGCGCCGCGACGGACTACGCGCTGCTGCTCACCGCCCGGTTCCGGGAGGAACTCGCGGTCCAGGGCGACCGGCTCGCCGCGATGAGGGTCGCGCTGCGGGAGTCGTTCGGGCCGATCACGGCCAGCGCCGCGACGGTGGCCGTGGGCCTGCTCGCCCTGCTGCTCAGCGACCTCACCAACAACCGGGCGCTCGGTCCGGTCGGCGCGATCGGCATCGTCTGCTCGGTCCTGAGCGCCCTCACCTTCCTCCCCGCCGCCCTGGTGCTGCTGGGCCGCAGGGCGTACTGGCCCGCGAAGCCCAAGCCGGCCGAGGACGGGACCGGCGGCCACGGCATCTGGAGCAGGGTCGCAGCCCTGGTCGACCGGGCTCCCCGCAAGGTCTGGGCGATCACCCTCGCCGTCCTGATCGCCTGTGCCGCCTTCGCCCCCACGCTCACCTCCAAGGGCGTGCCGCTCGACGAGATCTTCGTCAACGACGCCCCGTCCGTGGCCGCCCAGGAGACGCTGGGCGAGCACTTCCCCGGCGGCTCCGGCAACCCGGCGGTCATCATCGCGTCGGCCGACAAGCTGCCCGAGGTGAGCGAGGCCGCGACCCGTACGGACGGGGTGGCCTCGGTCGCGCCGGTGAGCGAGGGCGGGCGCCCCGGCGGCGAACCGCTGGTCGTCGACGGCAAGGTCCGGATCGACGCGACCCTGAAGGCCGCGGCCGACAGCGACGCCGCCAAGGAGACGGTCGCCGCCCTGCGCGAGGCAGTGCACGCGGTGCCGGGTTCGGACGCCCTGGTCGGCGGCTACACGGCCCAGCAGTACGACACCCAGCGCACGGCCGAGGAAGACCGCATGCTGATCGTGCCGGTGGTGCTGGCGATCATCCTGGTGATCCTGGTCTTCCTGCTGCGGTCGCTGCTGATGCCGGTGCTGCTGGTGACGACGGTCGCGCTGAACTTCCTGGCCACGCTGGGGATCTCGTCACTGGTCTTCACCCATGTGTTCGGCTTCAGCGGTACGGATTCCTCGGTGCCGCTGTACGGGTTCGTGTTCCTGGTCGCCCTCGGCGTCGACTACAACATCTTCCTGATGTCCCGGGTCCGCGAGGAGTCCCTGCGGCACGGCACCCGGGAGGGCATCCTGCGCGGGCTGACCACGACCGGCGGGGTCATCACGTCGGCCGGTGTCGTCCTGGCGGCCACCTTCGCCGCCCTGGGCGTCATCCCGCTGGCGTTCCTCGTCCAGATCGCCTTCATCGTCGCCTTCGGTGTCCTGCTGGACACCCTGGTCGTCCGCTCGCTCCTCGTCCCGGCGCTGGTGAGGGACATCGGGCCGAAGGCCTGGTGGCCGGGTGCGCTGAGCCGCGAGGGCGCCGGCGGTGAGCACGGGACGGCCGGCACGGACGGTCAGCGCGGGACGACTTCGGCGGCCGGGGGCCGGTAGGCGCTCAGCGCCCAGATCACGAAGATGTCCACCCCGATCATGAGCACCGACCAGACCGGCGCGTAAGGCAGGAAGAGGAACTGCGCGAACAGGGCGAGGGAGGCGAACAGGATGCCGGCCACCCGGGCCCACCCGGCGCCCTTGAGGAGCCCGGCTCCGGTGATCGCCGCACAGACGCCGAGCACCAGGTGGATCCAGCCCCAGCTGGTGAGGCTGAACCGGTAGAGGTAGTCGCCGACGGTGCCGTAGACGTCGCTGTCGCCGAGGGCCGCGATGCCCTGCAGGGCCGCGACGACGCCCTGGCAGAGCATCAGCACCCCGGCGAACAGCACGCCTCCGGTGACCCAGGCGCTGTCCGGGTCGGGCGCGGGAGGAGGGCCGGCGGAACCGTCGTAGAGACGCGGGTCCGCGCTCATCGGCCCGCCTCCTGCGGCTCGTCGGACCGGCCCTTGGCCCGTTTGCCGACCACGGCGACGGCCGCGGCCGCGCTGCCCGCGAAGGCGAGGGCGACCATCCAGGGCCGGTCGAAGATGTGGCAGGTGACGTGGTCCACGGAGTAGCGGCCGGGGCCGGTCAGGCCGATGGCGGCGGCGGTGAAGCCGAGGAACGCCGGGTACTCGTAGCCGCCGCCCTGGGCGAAGAAGCCCGCCGGGGCGTGCACGGCGACCGCGCCGGCCATCGCCCCGGCGGCCGCGGCCCCGGCGGCGGGGGTGGCGAGCCCGAGGGCCAGCAGCACCCCGCCGCCCGCCTCACCGAGCCCGGCGGCCACGGCGCTGTGCTTGGGCGGATGGAAGCCCATCGCCTCCATCGCTGCCGTGGTGCCCTGGATGCCTCCGCCGCCGAACCAGCCGGCCAGCTTCTGGCTGCCGTGGGCGGCGAGCACCGCGCCGGTGCCGACGCGCAGGGCGAGCAGGCCGAGATCACGCCGGTTGACGCAGACCATGGGAACTCCCGGGGTGAGGGGTTTCGCTGTGGGTCCCACTCTCGTCGGCCGGTGCCGGACGGGCCCGGCCGAGTACGCCGTACGGGGCACGGGCCCGGCGCCGCAAGGCCTGGCGGAGGTCGGGCGGGGCGCAGTCGGGGGCAGTCGGCGGCCGGGCATGCGACGCAGATCATTGTGCAACTTGTTGCATAAGCGGCTCGCGGTGGTCTACAACTGACGCGACGACCCCGTGCGGAGGAGACCCGGATGAGCCTGTACCCGACCTTGCTGAGCCCGCTGGACCTCGGGTTCACCACCCTCCCCAACCGGGTGCTCATGGGCTCGATGCACATCGGCCTGGAGGAGGCCGAGCGCGGCTTCGAGCGGATGGCGGCCTTCTACGCGGAGCGCGCCCGGGGCGGCGTCGGCCTGATGGTCACCGGCGGCATCGCCCCCAGCGAGCGGGCCTGCTCCTTCCGCGGCGGCGCCAAGATGACGACCGAGGCGGAGGCGGAGCAGCACAGGGAGATCACCTCGGCGGTGCACGCGGCGGGCGGCCGGATCGCGATGCAGATCCTCCACTTCGGCCGGTACGCGCACCACCCGGACCTGGTGGCACCGAGCGCGCTCAAGGCCCCCATCAGCGGGTTCACCCCGAACGCCCTCACCGGCGAGCAGGTCGAGGAGACCATCGAGGAGTTCGTCCGGGCGGCGGAGCTGGCTCGGCTCGCCGGGTACGACGGCGTCGAGATCATGGGCTCCGAGGGCTACCTGATCAACGAGTTCATCGTCTCCGCCACCAACCACCGCACCGACCGCTGGGGCGGCAGTTACGAGAACCGCATCCGGTTCCCCGTCGAGATCGTGCGCCGGGTCCGCGAGCGGGTCGGCACCGACTTCATCCTGATCTACCGGCTCTCCATGCTGGACCTGGTGCCGGGCGGCTCGACGCTGGAGGAGGTCGTGACGCTGGCGAAGGAGATCGAGGCGGCGGGCGCGACGATCATCAACACCGGCATCGGCTGGCACGAGGCGCGCATCCCCACCATCGCCACCTCCGTGCCGCGCGCCGCCTTCACCTGGGTGACCGAGCGGGTGCGCGGCGCCGTCTCCGTACCGCTGGTGACGAGCAACCGCATCAACACCCCCGAGGTCGCCGAGGAGGTCCTCGCCTCGGGCCGGGCGGACATGGTCTCGATGGCGCGGCCCTTCCTCGCCGACCCGGAGTTCGTCGCCAAGGCGGCAGCCGGCCGCGCGGACGCGATCAACACCTGCATCGGCTGCAACCAGGCCTGCCTGGACCACATCTTCAGCCTCCAGATCACCTCCTGCCTGGTCAATCCGCGCGCCTGCCACGAGACCGAGCTGGTCCTGAGCCCGACCCGGACCCGTAAACGCGTCGCCGTGGTCGGTGCCGGTCCGGCGGGTCTGGCGTGCTCGGTCACGGCGGCCGAGCGGGGTCACGCGGTGACGCTGTTCGACACGGCGGACGAGATCGGCGGCCAGCTGAACGTGGCGCGCCGGGTGCCGGGCAAGGAAGAGTTCAACGAGACGCTGCGCTACTTCCGTACGCGGCTGGCGGAGCTGGACGTCGAGCTGCGCCTGTCCACCCGGGCGGACGCCGGGACGCTGGACGGCTTCGACGAGATCGTGCTCGCCACCGGCGTCGAGCCGCGTACCCCGGCGATCCCCGGCACGGACCACCCGAACGTCGTCAGCTACCTGGACGTCCTGCGCGACGGCGCTCCGGTCGGCGACCGGGTCGCGATCGTGGGCGCGGGCGGCATCGGCTTCGACGTCGCGGAGTTCCTCACGGACGGCGGCGACGCGGCGAGCCTGGACGCGGACACCTTCTTCCGGCAGTGGGGCGTGGACACGGCCTACCAGGAGCGCGGCGGCCTGCGCGCCCCCGAGCGCCCGAAGACGCCCCGTACCGTCCACCTCGTCCAGCGCAAGACCACCAAGGTCGGCGCGGGTCTCGGCAAGACGACGGGCTGGATCCACCGCACCGAACTGCGCCACCGGGGCGTCGAGATGATCGCGGGCGCGTCCTACGACCTGATCGACGACGAGGGCCTCCACCTCACCGTCGACGGCGAGCGGCGGGTGCTGGCCGTGGACACCGTGGTGCTCTGCGCCGGCCAGGAGCCGCGCCGGGAGCTGTACGAGGAGCTGCGCGCGGCGGGCGGCCCGGTCCACCTGATCGGCGGCGCGGACGTGGCGGCCGAACTGGACGCGAAGCGGGCGATCCGCCAGGGCACGGAGCTGGCGGCGGCACTGTAGACCCGTCGGCCGTCGGCCCTTTGGCCGTCGGCCCTTCGGCCGTCGCCGTGAACACCCGTCCTTAGGATGCACGTCATGTCACTGCCGCACGCGATTCTCACCGCTCTGCTGGAGAAGCCGTCCTCGGGCCTGGAGCTGACCCGCAGGTTCGACCGGTCGATCGGCTACTTCTGGTCGTCCACGCACCAGCAGATCTATCGCGAGCTGGGAAAACTGGAGCAGGCGGGACGGATCAGGGCGCTGCCGACGGCGGCTCCCGCCCGGGGGCAGAAGAAGGAGTACGAGGTGCTGCCCGCCGGCCGCGAGGAGCTGGCGGCCTGGGTGGCGCTCCCCGAGGACCCGCGCCCGGTCCGCGATCCGCTGCTCCTGCGGATGCGGGCGGCGGCGGTCGTCGGCGTGAACGGGATGGGGACGGAGCTGCGCCGCCATCTCGCGCTGCACGAGCGGCAGTTGGCGGAGTACCGGGAGATCGAGGAGCGGGACTTCACCCCCGCGCCCGAGGGCGATGCGGACCGGCTGCGCCATCTGGTGCTGCGGGGCGGAATCGACCTGGAGACGTTCTGGATCAGCTGGCTGACCCGCGCCATCAGCGACCTGGACGACTGACCGCTACGGGTGGGGTCGTGCTCCCGCCCGTACGGCCAGAGGTTCCGCCCGTACGGCCAGAGGTTCCGCCCGTACGGCGAGGGGTTCCGCGCCCAGCGGCGGACTCTCCGCGCGCCGGGGGCTGCCGATGACGACCCGGCCCGGAAGCGGATCCGCCACCGGCCCGGGCGCCGCGGCCGCCTCGCCGCGATCTGTACCGCCGTCCGCCTGGGCCCGGCTCAGCAGGATCACCCCGCGTACGGCGGCCGCCGTACCGAGCAGCGCCAGGACCAGGCTCACCGGCCCGCCCTGGAGGCGTTCGCCGAGGAGGGCCAGGCCGATCGCGGCGGCGGCGACCGGGTTGGCCAGGGTGACGACGGCGAGCGGTGCGCCGAGGCCGCCCCGGTAGGCGGTCTGGGACAGCAGCAGGCCGCCCATCGCGAAGGCGGAGACGAGCAGCGCCACCGTCAGCAGCCGCCAGCTGAACAGCGGGCCGCCGGAGTGGTCTGTGACGGCGACCGTGAGGGTCTGGGTGAGCGCGGAGGCGACGCCCGAAGTGATGCCCGAGGCCGCCGCGTGCCGCAGCCCCGGACGGGCCCCCGGCCTGCTGAGCCCGGCGACGACCGCCATGGTGGCGGCGCCGACGCCGAGGGCCTCGGGCAGGGTGAGGGTCTCGTGCGGGGCGGAGCCGCCCGCCGTCAGGAGCAGGGCGCCGAGGCCGAGCAGGGTGAGGACCGTGCCCCGCCACTCGACGCGCCCGACCCGGCGGCCCGCCGCGCGCGCCCCGAGCGGGACGGCGGCGACGAGCGTGAGCGCGCCGAGCGGCTGGACCAGGGTGAGCGGGCCGTAGTTGAGCGCCGCGACATGGAGCAGCGCGCCCCCGGCGTTGAGGCCGACCGCCGACCACCAGGCGCCCCGGCCGAGCAGGCGCAGCACCCCGGTGGAGGGCTCGGTACGCCCGGCCAGCCGGGACTGGGCGACGGCGGCGGCCGCGTAGGCGCCGGCGGAGACGAGGGAGAGCGCGACGGCGATCAGCGTGGCGTTCATCGGCCGGCTCCGGCCCCGGCGGGGGTGCGTGCGGGGTGCGCGGGGCCGGCTGGGGTGCGTGCGGGGTGCGCGGCGCCGACGGCGTACGAATCCGCTGCCGCCTCCGCACCCGGGACGGCGTACGCCGGTACGTGCGCACCCCCGCCGGGCACCGCCCCGTCACCAGCCGCCCACGGCAGGTGCGCCGGTACGTTCCTGGCCGCGCGCGGCAGGCGCAGCGCGGCGAGTGCCACCGCCAGCAGCGCCACGACGACGATCGCGTCCAGCCAGTAGTGGTTGGCGGTGCCCACGACGACGAGCAGGGTGATCGCCGGGTGCAGCAGCCACAGCCAGCGCCACCGGGAGCGGGTGGCGACGATCAGCCCGACGGCCACCATCACGGCCCAGCCGACGTGCAGCGAGGGCATCGCGGCGAACTGGTTCGCCATCGTGTCGGTCGCGGGCGTCGCCCCGTACACCGTCGGCCCGTAGACCTGGCCGGTGTCGACCAGTCCGGCGGCCGGGAGCATCCGGGGCGGGGCGAGCGGGAAGAGGAGGTGGAGCACCAGGGCTCCTCCGGTGAGCACGGCGAGGATGCGCCGTGACCAGAGGTAGTGGAGCGGGCGGCGCCAGTAGAGCCAGACCAGGAAGAGGACCGTGGCGGGGAAGTGCACGGTGGCGTAGTAGGTGTTCGCCGCGTGGATCAACGTCTGGCTGTGCAGCAGTACGCCCTGGACGGCACCCTCACCCGGGAGGCGCAGGGCCCGTTCGAGGTCCCAGACGTTCCCGGCGTTGCGGAACGCCTCCTCGACATGGCCGTTGGCTGCTCGGCGGCCGAACTTGTAGGCCAGGAAGAGTCCGGCCACGAGAAGGAACTCGCGGACGAGGGGCGGTCGGGCACGTATGTCCGGCTCCTGGTCCGTGGGCTCGGTGCGGGCGTACGTCACCCGGTGCCCCCTTGGATGCGAAGCGGTGTCATGACGGCATGGCGAACCCATGCCGAATCGATACGCCAGTGTACCGATACGTTGGCGTATCGGTACTCGCGCGTATCGGTACACTGGCGTATCGAGAGCCTCGCCGCACCGCCGCAGGAGGAACCGTCCATGCCGTCGCCCGATTCCGTACCGGAGTCAGCCCTCGCTTCCCGCCGGTCGAAGATCACACCGGAGCGGGCGCAGGAGCTCTACACGGCGGTGCTGGACCTGGTGCGGGAGGGCGGCTACGAGTCACTGACCATGGAGGGCGTCGCCGCCCGTACCCGCTGCGGCAAGTCGACGCTGTACCGGCAGTGGGGCTCGAAGCCGGAGCTGGTCGTCGCCGCACTGCACGGCACCCGGCGGATGCGGCTCCCGGACATCGACACCGGAACGCTCGCCGGGGACCTTTTGGAGGCGGCCCGGGCGATCGGCGAGGCCTCGGGGCGCGACACCCCGCTGATGCACGCGCTCAGCCATGCAGCGCTCCAGACCCCCGAGCTGCTGTGCGCCCTGCGCGAGGCGCTGATCCTGCCGGAGATCGCGGCGATCGACGCGATGGTCCGGCGGGCCCAGGCGCGCGGCGAGATCGCGGCGGACCTGCCGGGGGCGGAGTACGTCGCGGCACAGCTGCTGGGCGTGATGCGCGCGCGACCGCTGCTGGAGGGGCGGTACGCGGACGCGGCGTACCTCACCAGGTTCGTCGAGAAGGCGATCCTGCCCGGACTCGGACTCACGGCGGGCACGCAGGAGTCCTGACAGACGTGGACCGTCCGTCCCAGCGGATGGGGACGATCCACCCGGCGCCGCACCGTGGGGACGGGGGCGGCGCAACGCCCGGCCGGCCGGTGAACTCTTCGGAGCTCACCGGCCGCCCGTGTTTCCAGGCACCCGGAGCCCTCTATCGTACCCAACAAGCGATTGGTAGATTCCGCGTCCACGCACACGGGAGGTCCTCGCACACGGGAGGCGGACCATGGAGCTGGGCAATCCGATCGACTTCACCGGACGGGTGGCCATCGTCACCGGCGGCACCCAGGGCGTCGGCGCCGTCATCGCAGAGGCCTTCCTCGCCGCGGGCGCCGAGGTCATGGTCTGCGGCCGCACCGCGCCCACCACGCTGCCGTCGTCGGGCGGGCAGCCCGCCGCCTTCCACTCCACGGACGTCCGGGATCCGGCGGCGGCGGCCCGGCTGGTGGCCGCGACAGCCGAACAATTCGGCCGGCTCGACATCCTCGTCAACAACGCGGGCGGCTCCCCCGACGCCGACGCGGCCACCGTCTCCCCCCGCTTCGTCGAGAAGGTCGTCGCCCTCAACCTCCTCGCCCCCTTCTACGTCGCCCAGGCCGCCAACCTCGTCATGCGGGAACAGCCGGAGGGCGGCTGCGTGATCAACATCGGCAGCGTCTCCGCCCAGGACCCGCAGCCGGGCACCGCCGCCTACTCGGCGGCGAAGGCGGGCCTGCTCGGCCTCAGCCGGGCCCTGGCCCTGGAGTGGGCACCGAAGGTCCGGGTGAACCACATCACGGCCGGCCCCATCCGCACCGCGAGCGCCACCGAGCCGTACGGGGAGGACGACGGGGCGGCGGTGGCGGGCATCGTCCCCATGGGGCGGCTGGCGGTTCCGGCGGATGTGGCCCACGCCTGCCTCTGGCTGGCCGGCCCGCACGCCTCGTACGTCAACGGCGCCGACCTGGCCGTGCACGGCGGCGGCGAGATCCCCGCCAGAGACCTGGCCCGCCGAGCCCCCCGACCCCCCTTCTCGTCACCTTGACTATTTACCCCATCCCCTCTTATCGTCTTCATGACGACATCAAGTTCGAGGGGGACCCCATGGCCGACATCACCCGGCGCTTCGGCTGGCGCCATCTGCGCTCCGCGCCCACCGCGCACATCCGCCACCACAAGCGCGGCGAACTCGTCCACGACGGGCGGGGGCTCAGCTTCTGGTACCGGTCGCTGTCGGCGGCGCTCTCCGAGGTACCGGTCGACGACCGGGAGCTGGCCATGGCGTTCCACGCCCGTACGGCGGACTTCCAGGACGTCACCGTGCAGGCCACCGTCACCTACCGGGTCAGCGACCCGGCGCTGGCGGCCGACCGGCTGGACTTCTCCGTGGACCCCGACACCGGGAGCTGGCGCAGCGCACCGCTGGAGCAGATCGCCACCCTGCTCACCGAGACCGCGCAGCAGCACACGCTGGACGTCCTGGCCCGCACCCCGCTCGCACAGGCGTTGGTGGACGGGGTCGCGTCCGTACGCGAACGGGTCGCCTCGGGACTCGCCGCCGAGCCGAGGCTCCCCGCCACCGGGATCGACGTGGTCGCCGTGCGCGTCGTCGCGATCCGCCCCGAGGCCGAGGTCGAGCGCGCCCTGCGCACCCCGGCGCGCGAGCAGATCCAGCAGGAGGCCGACCGGGCCACCTACGAACGGCGGGCCGTGGCCGTCGAGCGCGAGCGGACCATCGCCGAGAACGAGCTGGCCAGCCAGATCGAACTGGCCCGGCGCGAGGAGCAGCTGGTCG
This sequence comes from Streptomyces cyaneofuscatus, assembly GCF_000718135.1. GTDB lineage: Bacteria > Actinomycetota > Actinomycetes > Streptomycetales > Streptomycetaceae > Streptomyces > Streptomyces cyaneofuscatus. The sequence goes on from NZ_JOEM01000023.1 coordinate 112,807, forward strand.
ACCAGCGCGGCACCAACGCACGCCGGGAGGCCGAGGAGAAGGCCGCGGCCGACGGCGTACGGACGGAGGCGGAGGCCTCCCGCAAGGTGCGCCTGGCCCGGGCGGAGGCCGAGGCGGCGCGCGAGACGGGTTCGGCGCGCGCCGAGGCCCAGGCCGCCTGGCTGCGGGTGCACGGCGAGGTCGACCCGGCCACACTGCACGCCCTGGCGGCGACCCGGCTCGCGGAGAACGTGCCGCGCATCGAGAGCCTCACCCTCTCCCCCGACATCCTCACCGGGCTCCTCGCCAAGCTCGGCCGCGCGGACGGCGGGGCGGGAGCGTGAGCCTGGCGCCACGGGCGGTGCTCGTGCACCGGCGTACCGAGTACGAGGAGCTGCTCGCCCGGCACGGGACGCACGGGCAGGCCGCGTTCTTCCTCTCCAGCCGGGGCCGCTCGATCGACGAGGTGGCCCGCCGCCATGAACGTACGCAACAGGCCCTACGGGACGTGGCGGCCGCCGTGCCGCTCACCTGGCGCTCCACCCGGGTGGAGCGGGCGGACCTGGACCGGTTCCTGTTCGCGCCGGAGGACGTGGTGGTCGTGGTCGGCCAGGACGGGCTGGTCGCCAACGCCGCGAAGTACCTGTCCGGCCAGCCGGTGGTGGGCATCGACACCGACCCCGGGCGCAACCCCGGGGTCCTGGTCCGCCACCGTTGCGCCGACGCGGCCGCCCTGCTGCGCGCGGCCACGGCCACCGGATCCACCGTCGACGCGCTGACCATGGTCGAGGCGGTCGCCGACGACACCCAGCGGCTGGTCGCGCTCAACGAGATCTACCTGGGCCCGCCGGGCCACCAGACGGCCCGCTACCGCCTGGGCCCCGACGGCGATCCGGCCCCCGGCGAGGCCCAGGCCTCCTCCGGGGTCCTCGTCGGCACGGGCACGGGCGCCACCGGCTGGCTGCGCTCGCTCTGGCTGGAGCGTGGCAGCACCACCCCGCTGCCCGCGCCGAGCGACCCCCGGCTCCTCTGGTTCGTCCGCGAGGCCTGGCCCTCCCCCGCCACCGGCACGTCCCTGGTCTCCGGCGAACTGAACCGGGGACAAGGCCTGCGGCTCACCGTGGAGTCGGACCGGATCGTCGTCTTCGGGGACGGGATGGAGTCGGACGCGCTGGAGCTGACCTGGGGGCAGAGCGTACGGCTGGGCATCTCGGCGACGGCGCTGCGGCTGGTGGTCTGAGCAGGACCAGGACCTCGCAGTCGTTACGGTGTTCCGGAACCCACCGGCCCGTAAGAGGCCCCCGGAGAGCGGAGATCCAGCACCATGGCCACCGAGACCACCGACCCCCGCTCCGGCACCGGCCCCTCCCGCAACAGCCGCCCGCCCACGGCGCAGGCGGCCCTCGGGGTCGGGGTGATCGTCGAGGACGGACAGGGACGTGTACTCCTGGGCCGGCACCACAGCGGTACGTGGGAGCTGCCCGGCGGCAAGGTCGACCCGACGCACGAGTCGGTCGCGGCGGCCGCCGCCCGTGAGCTGCGCGAGGAGACCGGTCTCACCGTGGAGGAGAGCGCGGTGGACGTCTTCGCGATGCTCCACGACGTGATCGGCGGCATCAACCGGATCAGCATGGCGGCCCTCGTACGCCTGCACTCCGGCATCCCCGAGGTCACCGAGCCGCACCTGATCAGGGCGTGGCGGTGGACCGCCCCCGAGGGGCTGCCGACGCCACTGTTCGACCCGTCGGCCCAGATCCTCGCGGCCTGGCGCCCGGACCTCGGCCTCACCCATCCGCCCGCCCACCTCCTGCGGATCACGGGGGCCGGAGAGCAGCGCTGATCAGTTCCCTGATGATTTGACTACAGATGCGAAGAAAAGGGACCAAGCGTATGAATGAGGGACCATCCACGCGAACGGAGTTGGTCCCATGGACGATTACCCGCTTCTGAACCTCTTCCTGACCATGCTGTACCTGTTCCTCTGGGTCATGTGGTTCTTCCTGCTGTTCAAAGTGATCACGGACCTCTTCCGCGACCACACGCTGAACGGCTGGGCCAAGGCGGGCTGGCTGATCTTCGTCATCCTGCTGCCCTACCTGGGCGTGCTGATCTACCTGATCGTCCGCGGCCGCAGCATGCACGAGCGCGACGCCAAGGCGGTCAAGGATTCGGAGGCGGCCTTCCGGAGTTACGTGAGGGAGGCCGCGAGCAGTGAGGGCTCCTCCGGCTCCACCAGTCATGTGAGCGATCTGACGAAGCTCGCCGAGCTGAAGGACAAGGGCGCGCTCAACGCGGAGGAGTACGAGCGGGCCAAGGCGAAGCTCCTGGCCTGAGGAGGCACCCGGCTCATCTCTCCGGGAGCGTGGTTTCCTTGTGGAGCAATGGCATGAGGAAAGTGGGCAACCCAGTGGCGACAGGTCTGGATTTCCGCGCGGGCACCCGCGCGGACGGCCTTCCGGCTGCCCTGTCGGACCCGGCCCGGCTGGCGGCGGTGGCCGGGACCGGGCTGCTGGACACCGGTCCCGAGGAGGTCTTCGAGGACCTCGCCTCACTGGCGGCGCGGGTGACCGGCTCCGGCCGGGCCTTCGTGACCCTGGTCGACGAGGACCGCTCCTTCTGGAAGTCGTGCGTAGGGGTGGACGCCACGGCGATCACCGCCCGCCAGAACCCCGTACGGGAGAGCTTCTGCTACTTCCTGGTCGGGCTGGCCGGTGATCCCTTCATCGTGGACGACGCGGCGAGCGACCCCCGGACCCGCGACCACCCTTCGGTCGGGCCGATGCACATCGGCGCCTGGGCGGGCTTTCCGCTGCTGGCGCCCGGCGGCGAGGTGCTGGGGAGCTTCTGCGTCATCGACGACTCCCCCCGGACCTGGTCGGCCGCCGACCTGACGACGCTGGAGACCCTGGCCCGCTCGGTCTCCGCCGAGATCCACCTGCGCCAGTCGCTGGAGGCGGCCCGGCAGGCCCACCGGCTCTCCGCCGATCTCGCGCACTCCCTCCAGCAGGGGCTCCTCCCGCCGTCCCTCCACCCCATCCCCGGCCTGGAGGTGGCCGCCTCCTACCATCCGGCATCGGCCAGCGGCGGTTCCGGGGTCGAGGTGGGCGGCGACTTCTACGACCTGTTCGCCACCCGGGGGTCCTCGTACGCCGCCGTACTCGGCGATGTGTGCGGCAAGGGCGTGGAAGCCGCCAAGGTCACCGCCATGGCGCGCTACACCGTGCGGGCCGACGCCTCGCGGGTCCTCTCACCGGCAGCCCTGCTGGGCGGGCTGAACACCGCGATGCTCGCCCAGCGCGCGCCCCGGTTCCTGACGGCCGTCTACACCGCCTTCCGCCTCACCCCGGGCGGACTCGCGGGCCGCGTCAGCCTCGCCGGGCACCCGCCCGCCCTCATCCGCCGGGCCGACGGACGCGTGCAGCAGGTCGGCACCCCCGGGACCCTCCTCGGGGTCGTGGAGCACGTCAGGCTCGTCGACGTCCGCTTCCGGCTGGGCCCCGGCGATCTGCTGCTGCTCTACACCGACGGCGCCTGCGAGGCACGCCCCCGCCCCGGCACACCGTCCGGCGAGCGGCAGCAGGTGTTCGGCGACACCGAGCTCGCCGCCGCACTGTCCGGCACGCGCGGTCTGGACGCGGAAGCGACCGTGAAGGGCATCGGCGCGGCCCTGGCCGACCACCACGACGGCTGGGCCAGCGACGACACCGCCCTGCTCGCCCTGCGGGTACCTCCGTCCTCCTGACCGCCGGATTCCGGGAGGTCCACCACCGCCATCAGGTGTGGCGCCGCGATCCAGGGGCACCCAGAAGCGCGGGCCGCCGGAAAGGGTGATCGTGGAAGCGCACCCCCCGGCCCCCGACTTCTCGAGGGGCGGTGGGCCCCTGGCGGCCGATGGCCGGTGAGCGATGGAGCAAGGAGTGCCGCCGATGCATGATGCGATCCCCCTGCGGACGGGCGTCGAGACCTCCGACGGCGGAGGTTCGGCCGCCCTCGCGGTCCGCCGTGCGGCGGACCGGTTCACCCGGTTCGTCGACGCCGTGACGGCAGGCACCGTCGAGGCGCCGTTGCCGGGCGGTGGCCGGACCTCCGCCCGGTTCGATGTGCTGTCCGCGGTGGCGGAGGACGACCTGTGCGCCGCCCGGCTGGCGGAGGGCCACCTCGACGCCGTGGCGATCCTGGCCGAGCTGGACGGCGATCCGGTGGCACCCGGCCAGTACTGGGGGGTGTGGGCCGCCGAACCGCCGGGCTCCGGGCTGACCGCGACCCGCGGCCCGGACGGCTGGGTGCTCAACGGTCTCAAGCAGTACTGCTCCGGAGCCCACAGCTGCACCCACGCCCTGGTCACCGCCACGGCGGAGGACGGCCGGCGGCTCTTCGCCGTCCGTACCGGCATCCCCGAAGACGAGGCGGGCACGGGATGCGCGCCGGTCCCCGGCACCTGGCGGGCCATCGGCATGGCCGGCAGCGACAGCCCCGACATCCGCTTCACCGACGTCCCGGCCACCCCGGTCGGCGGGGTGGAGGCCTACGTCCGCCGCCCCGGCTTCCACCACGGCGGGGTCGGCGTGGCCGCGTGCTGGTACGGCGGGGCGCAGGCGGTGGCCCGCGTGCTGTTCACCCGGGCGGAGCAGCGCGCCGACCCGTTCACCGATGCCCACGCCGGCGCGGTGGACCTGCGGCTGTACACGGCCGGTACGGTGCTGCGCCGGGCGGCCGAGGAGATCGACCTCGACCCGCTCGACAAGGCGGGGACGGCCGGGCTGCGTGCGCTGCGGGTGCGGGCCCTGGTGGCGGAGGTGTGCTCCGAGGTCCTGGACCACGTGGGCCGGGCGACCGGCGCGGGGCCGCTGTGCCATGACGAGCGGCACGCCCGGGCCGTGACCGACCTGGGCGTCTACGTGCGCCAGCACCACGCGGAACGGGACCTGGCGGCTCTGGGCGGGCTGGTCGCACGCGGACCGCAGGAGAGCCGATGAGCACGGTGGAGGGCCGGAGCCCCGAGGGCCACGCGGATGCGATCCAGGCCCCGGGTACCGACGAGGCGCTCTGGCGTGCGTGGCACGGCTGGGACCGGCTCCCGGACTACGCGCTGCCGGAGGAGGGGCGGGTGGTGGTGGTCGCCGCCCATCCCGACGACGAGGTGCTGGGCGTGGGCGGCACCATCGCCCGGCTGGTGGCGGCCGGTCTCGCCGTGACTGTGGTGTCGGTCACCGACGGCGAGGGCTCCCACCCGGACTCGCTCGTCCTCTCCCCCGCCGAGCTCGCCGAGCTGCGGGCCCGGGAGCTGGAGGAGGCGCTGGCCGAGCTGGGTGCGGCCGGGGCCGAGATCGTACGGCTGAGACTGCCGGACACGGGCGTGGGCGATCACGAGGACGTACTCGCCCGCGAACTGACCGCCCTGCTGCCCGGTGCGGCACTCTGCCTGGCGCCGTGGACCGAGGACGTGCACAGCGACCACGAGGCGGCCGGCCGCGCCGCCCTGGCCGCCGCCCGGGCGACGGCCGTGCCGTGCGCGCTGTATCCGGTCTGGATGTGGCACTGGGCCGAACCCGGCGACAGCAGGGTCCCGTGGGAGCGGGCCGCCCGGATCGTCCTGCCGTCGGCGGCGCAGGTCCTCAAGCGGGCCGCCGTCAGCCGGTTCGCCACGCAGATCCGGCCGCTCGGCCCCGCGCCGCAGGACGCGGCCGTACTGCCTCCGGAGGAGCTGACGCACCATCTGCGCGGCTGGGAGGTGGTCTTCGTATGAGCCGCCCGCGCACACCGGCCACGTACTTCGACGCCATGTACGGCTCCGCGGAGGACCCCTGGAGCCTGACCGAGCGGTGGTACGAGCGCCGCAAGTACGACCTGACCGTCGCGGCCCTGCCGCTGCCGCGCTACCGCCGGGCGTTCGAACCCGGCTGCTCCGTCGGGGAACTCACCCGCCGGCTGGCGGACCGCTGCGACACCGTGCTCGCCTGCGACCGGGTGGAGTCCGCCGTCGGGACCGCACGGCGGCGCACCGCTGCTCTCCCCAACGTGTCGGTGCACCGCATGCTGCTGCCCGAGGAGTGGCCCGAGGGCTCCTTCGACCTGATCGTCCTCTCCGAACTCCTCTACTACCTGGACGAGATGACGCTCGACTCGGTGCTGGAGAGGACGGTGTCGTCCCTGGAGCCGGAAGGCACCCTGGTCACCGTCCACTGGAACCATCCGGTGGAGGAGCATCTGACCACCGGCGCCGGGATCGCGCGACGCGTCGCCGACCTGCCGGGCCTCGTCCTGCTCGCCGACCACCGTGAGGAGGACTTCGTCCTCCAGGTCCACAGGCGGACCACCGCGAACGGCGAACGGCCCGCCGGGGTCGCAGCCCGCGAGGGACTGGTGTGAGCGCCGGGAGTGTCGCCGTGGTCGTCCCCGCCCACGACGAGGAGGCGTTGCTGCCGGCGGCGCTCACCGCGATCGGCAGGGCGGCCCGCCATCCCGCTCTCGCCGCGACGCGGGTCCTGACCGTCGTGGTGGCGGACGGCTGCCGGGACCGTACGTCGGCGGTGGCCCGCGACGCCGGAGCGCTCGTGGTCGACGCCGCCTTCCGCAACCCGGGCCGGGCCAGGGCCGCAGGCGTCCGCCACGCCCTGGCCCGGGCCGAATCCACCGCGCCCGTCACCTGGATCGCGACGACCGACGCGGACAGCGTGGTCCCGCCCAACTGGCTGGCCCACCAGCTGGCCAGGGCCCGCGAAGGCTGGCAAGCGGTGGTCGGGACCGTCGTCCTGCCGTCCACCTCACCGCTGGCCACGCCCCACCGGATCCGTTACGAGGCCACCCGGCCACCCGCCGGAACCCCCTGGGCGCACCCGCACGTCCACGGCGCCAACCTCGGGGTCGCCACCGCCGCCTACCGGGATGTCGGCGGCTTCCCCTCCCTGGCCACCGGCGAGGACCACGCCCTGGTCGAGGCCCTCGAACGCCGGGGCCACCGGGTGTTGCGCAGCGCCCACTGTCCCGTCCTGACCTCGCCCCGCCTCCAGGCACGCGCCCACGGTGGCTTCGGCGACTATCTGGCTGCGATGCCCCGCCCCGCTGAGGCGTGAGGGGCGGGTCGGCAAGGGTGACCGGCCCCTCAGGCCTCCGGGCTACTTCTTGATCCCGTGCTCCGCCGCCCAGTCGTACGCGACGTCCTCGGGGTCCTTCCTGTCCTTGTCCACCAGACGGTTGAGCTCGGTGAGGTCCTCGGTGGTCAGCACGCTGCCGAGGCGGGCGAGCGCCTTGCGGACCGTCGAGTCGGCCTTGCGGTCGGCGATGAGCGGGACGACGTGCTGGCCGGGGATGAGGTTCTTGGGGTCGGTGAGCACGACCCAGCCCTCGGCGGTGATGTCGGTGTCGGTGGTGAAGAGGTTGGCCACGTCCACGTCCCCCTTCTTGAGAGCGCCCTTGACCAGCGGTCCTGAGGAGTCGAGGGACTTGAACTCCTTGAACTCCACCCCGTACACGTCCTTGAGGCCCACCGAGCCCACCGTGCGCTTCTTGACCTCGGGGGCCGCGCCGATGATGAGCTTGCCGTTGTGCTTCGCGAGGTCGGCCAGGGACTTCAGGCCGTACTTCTCGGCGGTCTCCTGGGTGACGGCGAAGGCGTCGGCGTTCTCGGCTTCGCCGTACGGGAGGATCTGGAGGCCGCGTGGCAGCGCGATGGCGAGGGCGTTCTGCATGGTGCCCTCCTCCGTGGCCTCGGCCTTCGCGTCGAGGTAGTGCAGCAGCGCGCCCTGGTACTCGGGCAGCAGGTCGATGTCTCCGCCCTTGAGCGCGGGGATGAGGATCTCGCGGGTGCCCAGGTTGGGGCGGACCTTGGTCGTCACCCCGGCCGCTTCGAGGGCGGCCGCGTAGAGGTACCCGAGGACCTGGTTCTCGGTGAAGTTGGCGGTGCCGATGGTGACGCCGCCCTCACTGGAGCCGCCGCCCCCGCCGCCGGATCCCTCTCCGTCGAGGGAGGTGATGCCGCTGCTGCACGAGGCGAGGGCGGGGACGGTGGCGGCGGCGAAGAGTCCGCCGAGGAGAGTTCTGCGGTTCATGGGGCGTACTCCTAGGCCGTCGTGGAGGGGCGGTGGCGGAAAAGGACGCGCTGGAGGGCGGAGAGCGCGAGATCGAGGACGACGGCGACGACGGCCACGAGCACGGCGCCGCCGAGCACCTGCACGAGGTCGCGCTGGGCGAGCCCGTCGAAGACGTACCGGCCGAGTCCGCCGAAGGAGACGTACGCGGCGATCGTGGCGGTCGCGACGACCTGGATGAGCGCGAGCCGCAGCCCGGTCATGATCAGCGGCAGGGCGAGGGGCAGCTCGACCTGGAGGAGCACCTGGTGCGGGCGCATGCCCTGGCCGCGCGCCGCGTCCCGTACCTCGGGGTCGACCGCCGTCATCCCGGCGTACGTGTTGGTGACGATGGAGGGCACGGCGAGGGCTACCAGGGCGATGTAGACGGGCCACATGGACAGGCCGCTGACGAGGAAGACCAGCACGACGAGCCCGACCGTGGGCAGGGCCCGCCCGAAGCTCGACAGGTTGATGGCGATGAACGCGCCGCGCCCGGTGTGCCCGATCAGCAGGCCGACGGGCAGGGCGATGGCGGCGGCGATGAGGGTGGCGAGCAGCGAGTACTGGAGGTGCTCGGCGAGGCGGTGCCCGATGCCGTCGGAACCCGCCCACTGTTCGCTGCCGGTGAGCCAGGCGCCGAGGCCCTTGAGGAGTTCGTACATGAGGTCAGGCCCCCTGCTTCTGCCGGCGGGTCCACGGCGTCAGGACGTACTGGAGGGTGACGAGCAGGGCGTCCGCGACGAGTGCGAGGAGCAGGGTCAGGACGACGCCGACGATGACGGGCGTGGGGAAGTTGCGCTGGAACCCGTCGGTGAACAGCTGCCCGAGTCCGCCGTCGCCGATGTACGTGGCCACGGAGACCAGGGAGATCGCCATGACCGTCGCGATCCGCACGCCCGCCATGATGACGGGGAGGGCGAGGGGCAGTTCGACGGTGAGCAGGGTGCGCAGCGGCCGGGTGCCCATGGCCTTCGCGGCTTCCTTCGTCTTCGCGGGGACGGAGTCGAGGCCCTCGACGGTGTTCCGCAGGAGCACGACGAGCGTGTAGATCGTCAGACCGATGACGGTGGTGGTGCGGGTGAGTCCGCTGACCGGCAGGAGGAGCACGAAGACGGCGATGGACGGGATGGTGAACAGGACGTTCGACAGCCCGAGGAGCAGTCCGCGCAGCCTGCGTACCCGGTGGGCCACGACGGCGAGGGGGAGCGAGACGAGCAGGCCGAGGAGTACGGCGGTGAGGGCGGCCTGCAGGTGGGAGAGGGTCAGGGCGGTGAGGTCGTCGGTGTGGTCGGCTATCCACGACCAGTCGACGCTCACGCGGCCACCGTGCTTGCCTCGCTGTGCACGTGTCCGGCGCGGTCGTGGATGTCCTCGCGGGAGGTGACGCCGGTGAGGACGCCGTCCGCGTCTACCCGGGCGACCAGGCCGCTCGGCGCGGCGATGGACTCGTTGAGCGCCGAGAGGAGCGAGTCGGTGTCCCGCAGCGGCCGGACCGGTATCTCCGTGCCGCTCTCCCCGTCGCGCCAGACCAGCGGTTTACGGGCGGGGTCGAGGGTCAGCTGCCAGCGGGCGCCCTTGGGGGCCGGCCCCTTGGCGACCCCGGCGAGCGTCGTCAGGGACAGCAGCTTCAGACCGCGCTCCGCGCCCAGGAAGTCGGCCACGAACGTGTCGGCGGGGCGGGCCAGGAGTTCGGCGGGCGCGGCGCACTGGACGAGATGACCGCCGGTCCGGAAAACGGCTATGCGGTCACCGAGCCGTACGGCCTCGTCGATGTCGTGGGTGACGAAGACGATGGTCTTGTTCAGCTCTCTCTGGAGTCGCAGCAGTTCGTCCTGGAGCTGGGTGCGGACCACGGGGTCGACGGCGCCGAACGGCTCGTCCATGAGGAGGACCGGCGGGTCGGCGGCCAGTGCGCGGGCCACGCCGACGCGCTGCTGCTGGCCGCCGGAGAGCTGGTGCGGGTAGCGCTTGCCGGTGTCGGCGGAGAGGCCGACCGTCTCCAGGAGCTCCGCCGCCCGTGCCCGGGCCTTCCTGCGGCCCCAGCCGAGCAGCAGCGGTACGGTCGCGATGTTGTCCACGACGGTGCGGTGCGGGAAGAGCCCGGACTGCTGGATGACGTAGCCGATGGAGCGGCGCAGTTCGGCGGCGTCCTGCTCCAGGACGTCCTTGCCGCCCACCCTGATCGTCCCCGAGGTCGGATCGACCATCCGGTTGATCATGCGGAGCGTCGTCGTCTTACCGCAACCGGAAGATCCGACGAGGACGGTCACGCCCCCTTCCGGCATCTCAAGGGTGAGGTCGTGCACCGCGGTTGTGCCGTTCGGGAAGCGCTTGTGGACCGTATCGAACTGGATCATGAGGAGTCCCTTGCCCGGCTGCATATCATCATGCAGAGTTCTCGGTGCCTGAATGGATTGTCAAGAGGCTGTCGCCGCGCAGGCGTAAATCCCTGGCAACAAAGGGCCGCAAGGCAAGACGGAGCGCCCGATGGAGGATGAATTGCCACCTATGTCGTCTCATATTGCGGACGGAGTGGCCCATGACCACGGCGCGGTCATCGTCCTCGACGGCCGCCGACTCATGGTCCCAGATGTCGTACGCATGGCCGAATCCCTCGCCCGGCCCGTTCCGGCGACCGAGGGCATGAAGCGCGTGGAGGACTCCTGGAACGCCGCGCGGGAAATCGCTTCATGGGGCCGCGTCTACGGCCGCTCCACCGGCGTGGGCGCCAACCGGAATGAGTCCGTACCCACCGAGGCGGCCGCCGATCACGGGCTGCGGCTGCTGCGCAGCCACGCCGGAGCCATCGGCGAGGAGCTTCCCGCGCGCGAGGTCCGCGCCATGCTGGCCGTCCGCGCCAACCAACTCCTCGCCGGGGGTGCCGGACTGCGCCCGACCGTCGTCACCGCCCTCTGCGAAGCCCTGGAGACGGGCGCCTACCCTCAGGTCAACGAGTTCGGCTCGGTCGGCACCGGCGACATCGCCGCGCTCGCGCAGATGGGCCTCGCGCTGGCGGGGGAACACCCCTGGCAGGGAAAGGGAACCGCGCCCGAGCCGCAGCCGCTCGACAACAACGACGCCCTGGCCCTGATCAGCAGCAACGCCCTGACCCTCGGCCAGTCCGCGCTCGCCCTGCACGAACTGCGCGGCCTGATCGCGGCCACGCAGGTGGTGGCGGCGCTGTCCCTGATGGCGATCGACGGTTCGTACGAGGCGTACGCGCTGCCCGTGCACGAGGCGCGGCCCCACGCCGGCTCGAAGGCGGTCGCGGAACAGATGCGGCGGCTGCTCGGCGCCCCCGACCGCCCCACCCCACCCCTCGGGCGGATCCAGGACCCGTACGGCTTCCGCTGCGTCCCGCAGATCCACGGGCCCGCCCACGACGCGGCGAACGCGCTCGAAGAGGTCCTCGCGGTCGAGATCAACGCGGCCGCCGAGAACCCGCTGATCTCGGCCGACGACATGGCGGCCTACCACCACGGCGGCTTCTACCTGGCCCAACTCGCCCTGGCCCTTGACCACTTCAGGCTGTCGGTGACGCAGGTGGCCCGCCTGTCGACCTCCCGCCTCTCGACGCTGAACGAACCGGGCTTCACCCGTCTGCGGCCCTTCCTCGCGGACGGCGAGCCGGCGTCGTCGGGAGTGATGATCCTGGAGTACGCGGCCGGGGCGGCCCTCGGCGACCTGCGGGCCTTCTCCGCGCCCGCCTCCCTCGGCCACGCGGTGCTCTCCCGGGGCGTGGAGGAACAGGCCAGCTTCGCGTCCCTGGGGGCGCGGCAGACCCTTCGGGCGTGTGCGGCGTACCGGCTCGTCGTGGGCTGCGAACTCGTCGCCGCCGTCAGGGCGTTGCGCCAGCGCGACCTGCGGCTCGACCCCGGACTGCCGGTCGGCCGCGCCTTCCGGCTGGCGGACTCGGTCCTCGACGCGGAGCTGGCCGACCGGCCGCTGACGGACGACGTGACGGCGGCGGCGGGACTGCTCGACCGGTTCACCGAGCTGTGGTCCCCGGAATGATCGAGGGCCGGTTTCGGATTGCTCCGAAACCGGCCCTGACCTGCGACTGTCTCCAGTCGGGACGACAGGATTTGAACCTGCGACCCCTTGACCCCCAGTCAAGTGCGCTACCAAGCTGCGCCACGTCCCGATGCGATTCCGCCCGGTTTCCCGGGGCGGCCGCGCAGGACAAACATTACCTCACTCCGAGGACCGGATCGACGTCCGTGCCTTCTGCGCGCGGCCCGCCAGCCCCTCGGCTCCGCAGGCCATGGCCTGCTTCTGGGCCCGGGCCAGCTCGCGGTGCGAGCCGATCGCGATGCCGTAGTCGACGCGGGCGAGGGCGTGCTCGTAGGCGGAGGAGGACCTCTCCAGGTGACGGACGGCGTCGGCGAGGAGCTGCTCCGCCTCCTCGGGCGGGGCGAAGATCGCGACGCAGCGCAGGGCTTCGCCGATGGCGGTGTCCGTGCCGAACCGTTCGGCGTGCACCCGGGCGCGGGCCGCGAGGTGGGCCGCACGGGCCGGGTCGTCCTCGGCCAGGGCGCGGGCGAGGTCGCCGGCCCAGGGTGCCCAGATGCCGTTGAACCGTTCGCGCGGCTCCAGGGCGGCACCCGCCGCTTCGAGTTCGGCGATCGCTTCCTCCTTACGGCCTTCGGCCAGCAGCAGGCGGCCCAGGATGCACGGGCCGTCCGGCAGCACCATGGCGCTGGGGTAGGGCGGTCCGAAGTGGTAGCGGTCGGCGATCTTGCGGGCCTCGGCGGTACGTCCCCGGGCCAGCAGCGTGTCGATGAGCAGGCACGCGGCGTCCCAGTGGACGGGCAGGCCGGAGCCGACACGGTCGGCGAGCCGGAGTCCCTCGCGCAGGAAGCCCTCGGCCTCCGCGAGACGGCCGCGACGGCGGTGGACCATGCCGAGCAGGGTGTGCGCGAACGCCAGGTGGGCCCCGCTCCAGCCGGAGATCTCGAAGGCCCGCACCGCTTCTCCGAAGAGGCTCTCGGCCCGGTCCAGCTGGTCGGTGAAGGTGTAGGTGATGCCGACCATCGTGGGCAGTTCGAAGCCCCACTCGGAGTCGGTCCAGCCAAGGCCGCGGGCGGGGCTGCCGTCGATCAGGGCGCGTTCGCAGAGGTCCACGATGAGCTGGGCGTTCTCGCCGCGCAGCATGGCGTCGAAGGCCCGCAGGGTGAGCAGCGCCCGCTCGGAGTTGTCGCGGCCCTTGAGGTGGTCGGCGTTGCGGGTGAGACGGCGGGAACGGGCCGGGCCGTCGTCCTCGGTGGCCTGCATGCCCTCCCACATGAAGTGCGCGGCCTGCAGCCGCATCAGGCCGGGGCCCGGTGCCGTACGGGCCGCCTCGGCGGCCAGCGAGAGCGCCGCGTCCTTCAACTGGTTGTTGTGGGCGAGCGCGGCCGCGAGCCGGAACGTCGCGTCGACCCGCAGGCCGTCGTCGAGGCCCGGCATGTCGAGGGCCGCCCGCAAGTGCTGCACGGTGGTGGGCGGGGAGCTGAGCAGGGTGGCGCAGCCGAGCTCGTACAGCAGGACCGCGCGGTCCTTCGGGCGGGGCGGCTCCTCCAGGGCACGTTCCAGACAGCGCCTGGCCGCTTCCGGGGCGCCGACCGCGAGGTGCTGGCCCGCGGCTTCGCGGAGCTGGGCGACAAGCTCCTGGTCATCGTCCGGGTGGACCTCCAGCAGGTGCCGGGAGGCCGCGGCGGCACCGAGCCCGGCTCGGGTGATGGCCCAGGCGGCGCGTCCGTGCATCGCGGTGCGGGTGGCCGGCGGGATCGAGCGGTAGACGGCGGTCGCGATCAGCGGGTGCACGAACTCCAGCGGGTCGAAACCGCTGACGATACGGGCGTCGCGCAGCCGTGCCGTGCAGTCGGCGGCCTCCGCCGAACTCATCCCGGCGAGGGTGGCGGCCAGCTCCTGGGAGATGTCGGTGCCGAGCACGGCGGCGGCCCAGGCGAACCGGTTGGCGTTGGTGCCGAGCCGCTCCAGACGGGCGACGAGCCCGCTGCCCCGGGCGGAGGCACCGAGCTCCCGCAGCTGCCCGGCCGACTCCTCGACCGGGGCCAGCTCCTGGTCCTGGACCTTGGCGACCAGCTCGACGGCCTCGTACGGGTTCCCGCCGGTGACGGCCCAGACCTCACGGCAGAACGGGTCGTCGGCGTGTTCGCCGAGCGCCGCGCGGGCCAGTTCGGCGGTGGCGTCCGGGGTCAGCGCGCGCAGGGCGACCCGGGTGACCGCGCTCTGGCCGTCGGAGCCGCGTTCGGCCTCGCGGTCGGCGACGTAGCTCGCGTTGCGCTCGGCCATCTCCTGCGGCCGGTACGCCTGGACGACGAGCAGCGGCAGTTCGCCGAGGCGGGCGGTGAACGAGGAGAGCCAGGTCAGGGATTCGCCGTCCGCCCAGTGGGCGTCGTCGACCAGCAGCAGTAACGGCCGGTGGCTGAGGCGCGAAGCGAGCCGGGAGACGACATAGTCCAGGCCGTCCCGGACACCTTGCGGGTCGGGCTGCGGACCGCTGGGCTCGGCGAGTCCGAGCGCCGGCGCCGTGGTGTCGTACCAGTCGTCGAACAGGGCCCGCTTCTCGTCGGGCGGGAACTGGTCGAGGGCGGGCTGCAGCAACTGCCGTACGACGTGGAACGGTACGGAGGTGACGGTCTCGCCGCCCCGGGCGGACCAGATCGTGCAGCGGTCGGCGGCCATCGCCCGGATCTCGGCGAGCAGGGCGGTCTTCCCGAGCCCCGCCTCCCCGCTGAAGACCAGGAGCCCGCCGACGGCCTGCGCTCCGCACAGATCGTCCACCGCCTTAGGGCCTGTCTTCAAAGGGTCATATCCAGATCAGGAGTGACGCGATGGTGAGTGCTGCTTCGTAGGATTCGCGGGTTTTGTCGTATCGGGTGGCTATG
>NZ_JOEM01000024.1 GCF_000718135.1 Streptomyces cyaneofuscatus
GGTCGCGAACCGGGACAAGCGGTCGATGATCTTCCCGGCCCGTGAGCTCGTCGCCCACGGGTTCGAGCTGATGGCCACCTCCGGCACCGCCGAGGTCCTCAAGCGCAACGGGATCAACGCCACGATCGTCCGCAAGCAGTCCGAAGGCGAAGGCCCCAACGGGGAGAAGACCATCGTCCAGCTCATCCATGACGGGCAGGTCGATCTCATCGTCAACACCCCCTACGGCACCGGTGGCCGGCTCGACGGGTACGAGATCCGTACCGCCGCCTGAGGACACCACTCCATGTACAAGTTCTTCTTCCGGCTGGTCTTCAAGCGGATGGACCCCGAGCAGGCCCACTACACCGCCTTCCGCTGGATCCGCCTCGCCGCCCGCATCCCCGTCCTGCGCACCTTCGTCGCCGCCGCCCTCGCGCCCCGCTACAAGGAGCTGCGCACCGAGGCGCTCGGCCTCCGGATGCACGGCCCCTTCGGGCTCGCCGCCGGCTTCGACAAGAACGCCGTCGCGATCGACGGCATGGCGATGCTCGGCTTCGACCACATCGAGATCGGCACCGTCACCGGCGAACCGCAGCCCGGCAACCCCAAGCAGCGCCTCTTCCGCCTCGTAGCGGACCGTGCGCTGATCAACCGCATGGGCTTCAACAACGAGGGCTCATCCGCCGTCGCCGCCCGTCTCGCCTCCCGTAACCCGGTCTTCCGCACCACGGTCGGCGTCAACATCGGCAAGACCAAGGTCGTGCCGGAGGCCGAGGCCGCCGCCGACTACGTGAAGTCCACCGAGCGGCTGGCCGCCCACGCGGACTACCTGGTCGTCAACGTCTCCTCGCCCAACACCCCGGGTCTTCGCAACCTCCAGGCCACCGAGTCCCTGCGGCCCCTGCTGACCGCCGTCCGCGAGGCCGCCGACCGTACCGTCACCTCCCGCCGCGTGCCGCTGCTCGTCAAGATCGCGCCGGACCTCGCGGACGAGGACGTGGACGCGGTCGCCGACCTCGCCGTGGAGCTGGGGCTCGACGGGATCATCGCCACCAACACCACCATCGCCCGCGAAGGGCTCGGCCTGAAGTCCGACCCCGCCCTGGTGGCCGAGACCGGCGGGCTCTCCGGCGCACCCCTCAAGGAGCGCTCCCTGGAGGTCCTGAGCCGCCTGTACGCCCGTGTGGGGACCCGGATCACCCTGGTGGGTGTCGGGGGCGTCGAGAGCGCCGAGGACGCCTGGCAGCGCATCCTGGCCGGTGCCACCCTCGTACAGGGCTACAGCGCCTTCATCTACGAGGGTCCTTTCTACGCCCGGGCCATTCATAAGGGCCTCGCCGCCCGGCTCGCCGCATCCCCCTACGCCACCCTCGCCGAGGCCGTCGGCGCCGAGACCCGGAAGAAGGCCGCCCTGTGACCCTCGAACCCTTCGGCGCGCGGCTGCGCCACGCCATGGACACCCGGGGGCCGCTCTGCGTCGGCATCGACCCGCACGCCTCCCTGCTGACCTCCTGGGGGCTGAGCGACGACATCGCGGGTCTTGAGCGCTTCACCCGGACCGTCGTGGAGGCGCTGGCCGACCGGGTCGCCGTCCTCAAGCCGCAGTCGGCGTTCTTCGAACGGTTCGGCTCGCGCGGCATCGCCGTACTGGAGAAGGCCGTCGAGGAGGCCCGGGCCGCCGGGGCGCTGGTCCTGATGGACGCCAAGCGCGGCGACATCGGCTCCACGATGGGCGCCTACGCGGCGACCTACCTGGACAAGGACTCCCCGCTCTTCTCCGACGCGGTCACGGTCTCCCCGTACCTCGGGTTCGGCTCGCTGCGCCCGGCCCTGGACGCGGCCGCCCTCTCCGGCGCCGGCGTCTTCGTCCTGGCCCTCACCTCCAACCCGGAGGGCGCCGAGGTCCAGCGCGCCACCGCCGCCGACGGCCGCTCGCTGGCCCAGCTGATGCTGGACCACATGGCGGCGGAGAACGAGGGCGCGGCCCCGCTCGGCTCGGTCGGTGCGGTGGTCGGGGCGACGCTCGGCGACGCGGGGGTGAACCTGGCGATCAACGGACCGCTCCTCGCACCCGGCATCGGTGCCCAGGGGGCGACCCCGGCGGATCTTCCGGCGGTGTTCGGCGACGCGGTCGGCAATGTGGTGCCGAGCGTGAGCCGGGGCGTGCTGCGCCACGGTCCGGACGCGTCAGGGCTGCGCGAAGCGGCCGGACGGTTCGCGGACGAGGTCCGCAGTGCCGTCTCCGGCAGTTGACCCTGGCACGTTTACAGGCTGTTGACGAATTACTGACCGGAAACCCGGTGGTTATGCGGCAAATGTCCTGGTCGGCCAAGGCTGACCAGGACTTTTCGTCTGTTCTCGCTGACTACAGCGGCCCTGGCCGCTAGTCTCCGTCGAGAGCAGCCGGGCACAGTGTGTCCGTCGCTCACCTGGTGGAGGGCGTCCAGCTTCCCCACCGGTCCGTATCCGACAGATCGACATCCGAGGTGACGTAGGCGTGGCTCTTCCGCCCCTTACCCCTGAACAGCGCGCAGCCGCGCTCGAAAAGGCCGCCGCGGCTCGCCGGGAGCGGGCCGAGGTCAAGAATCGACTCAAGCACTCCGGCGCCTCCCTCCACGAGGTCATCAAGCAGGGCCAGGAGAACGACGTCATCGGGAAGATGAAGGTCTCCGCCCTGCTGGAGTCGCTGCCCGGCGTCGGCAAGGTCCGTGCCAAGCAGATCATGGAGCGTCTCGGCATCTCCGAAAGCCGCCGCGTCCGAGGTCTCGGCTCCAACCAGATCGCGTCCCTGGAGCGCGAGTTCGGCGGCAGCGCCGCCTGACGTTCCGCCCGAGGTTCTCAGGCACCCCTGAGAACCTGGATAATCGCTCCATGGCTGCAACATCCCGGGGGACGTCCCCCGTACCCCCGGACGAACGTCCGCGGCTGACCGTGCTCTCCGGCCCCTCAGGGGTCGGCAAGAGCACGGTCGTCGCTCATATGCGCACCGTGCACCCCGAGGTCTGGCTCTCCGTGTCGGCGACGACCCGTAAGCCCCGCCCCGGGGAGCGCAACGGTGTGCACTACTTCTTCGTCGACGACGAGGAGTTCGACAAGCTCGTCGCCAACGGTGAGCTGCTGGAGTGGGCCGAGTTCGCGGGCAACCGTTACGGCACGCCGCGCAGGGCCGTGCTCGACCGCCTGGAGGCGGGCGAGCCGGTCCTGCTGGAGATCGACCTCCAGGGAGCCCGGCTGGTCCGCCAGTCGATGGACGACGCGCGCCTGGTCTTCCTGGCCCCGCCGAGCTGGGAGGAGCTGGTGCGCCGGCTCACCGGCCGGGGCACCGAGGCGCCCGATGTGATCGAGCGCAGGCTCACCGCCGCGAAGGTCGAACTGGCCGCCGAGGCCGAGTTCGACACGACGCTCGTCAACACCTCCGTCGAGGACGTCGCCCGCGAGCTGCTAGCCTTGATGCTTCAGGCCTAGATCTCTGCGATCGCTCAGATCTCTCGGATCTTTGATCTACACCCCCTTCGGAAGGCAGAGAGTGTCCTCTTCCATCACCACGCCCGAGGGCATCATCAACCCGCCGATTGATGAGCTCCTCGAGGCCACCGACTCGAAGTACAGCCTGGTGATCTACGCCGCCAAGCGTGCGCGCCAGATCAACGCGTACTACTCGCAGCTCGGCGAAGGTCTCCTCGAGTACGTCGGTCCGCTCGTCGACACCCACGTGCACGAGAAGCCGCTCTCGATCGCGCTCCGCGAGATCAACGCGGGCCTGCTGACCTCGGAGCCCATCGAGGGCCCCGCGCAGTAGCAGGACAGCACCTCAGCACCCCCATCAGGCCCGGCGGCCCGTCCGCCGGGCCTGAGGTGTGTCCGGGACCGGGTGGGAACAGGCTGCGCGCGGTGAGGCAGCATGGGAGCTACGTTCTTACGTTGCCGAGTGCGGGGAGACGCAGTGGACAAGCCGAAGGTCGTCCTGGGGGTCAGCGGTGGCATCGCCGCCTACAAGGCGTGCGAGCTGCTGCGCCGGCTGACCGAGTCCGGGCACGATGTACGGGTCGTCCCGACCGCCTCGTCGCTGCACTTCGTCGGCGCCGCCACCTGGTCCGCGCTCTCCGGTCACCCGGTCTCCGACCAGGTCTGGGACGACGTCCACGAGGTGCCGCACGTACGGATCGGGCAGGGCGCGGACCTCGTCGTCGTCGCTCCGGCCACCGCCGACATGCTGGCCAAGGCCGCCCACGGGCTCGCCGACGACCTGCTCACCAACACCCTCCTGACCGCCCGCTGTCCGGTGGTCTTCGCCCCCGCCATGCACACCGAGATGTGGGAGCACCCGGCCACCCAGGAGAACGTCGCCACTCTGCGCCGCCGGGGAGCGGTCGTCATCGAGCCCGCCGTGGGGCGGCTCACCGGCGTCGACACCGGCAAGGGCCGGCTGCCCGACCCGGGTGAGATCTTCGAGGTCTGCCGCCGGGTGCTGGCGCGCGGAGTCGCCGAACCCGACCTCGCGGGCCGCCATGTGGTGATCAGCGCGGGCGGCACCCGCGAGCCCCTGGACCCGGTGCGCTACCTCGGCAACCGGTCCTCCGGCAAGCAGGGGTACGCGCTGGCGCGCACCGCTGTGGCCCGGGGCGCTCGCGTCACCCTGATCGAGGCCAACACAGGGCTGCCCGACCCGGCCGGCGCCGACGTCGTACGGATCGGTACGGCGGTCCAGCTCCGGGAGGCCGTCCTGAAGGCGGCCGCCGACGCGGACGTCGTGGTGATGGCGGCGGCCGTGGCCGACTTCCGGCCCGCCGAGTACGCCACCGGGAAGATCAAGAAGAAGGACGGCGAGGAGGCGCCCGTCGTCCCCCTCGTCCGCAACCCCGACATCCTCGCCGAGGTCGCCGCCGAGCGGGCCCGGCCGGGGCAGCTCGTGGTGGGTTTCGCCGCCGAGACCGACGACGTCCTCGCCAACGGCCGGGCCAAGCTCCGCCGCAAGGGGTGCGATCTGCTCGTGGTCAACGAGGTGGGGGAGCGCAAGACCTTCGGCTCCGAGGAGAACGAGGCGGTCGTCCTCTCCGCCGACGGAACGGAGACCCCCGTGCCGTACGGACCCAAGGAAGCACTCGCCGACACGGTCTGGGATCTGGTTTCGGGAAGGTTCCCACAGATGTGACAATCAACCCTCTGGCCGAGCCAGAGTGGTTCATAACGGGATGTAACCACCGTCCGGAACGGTGGATTATCCTTCAGGTGTCCGCCGTGTCACGGGCTGTCGCGCTCCAAAGGGCGAGACAGCTGCCCCGGCCGCCGGGCGTGACCGATAAACTGGTCGACGGTACGTACCGAGCGCAGCTCTCGGCCGTGCCACCCATGATCAGCCAGCAGCCGCTGCAACCCCAGGGAGCGATGTGTCCCGCCGTCTCTTCACCTCGGAATCTGTCACCGAGGGTCACCCCGACAAGATCGCTGACCAGATCAGCGACACGATTCTCGACGCGCTCCTGCGCGACGACCCCGCCTCGCGCGTCGCCGTCGAGACCTTGATCACCACCGGTCTGGTGCATGTCGCGGGCGAGGTCACGACCAAGGCCTACGCCGACATCCCCAACCTCGTGCGCAACAAGGTGCTGGAGATCGGCTACGACTCCTCCAAAAAGGGCTTCGACGGTGCCTCCTGTGGCGTCTCGGTCTCCATCGGCGCGCAGTCGCCGGACATCGCGCAGGGTGTCGACACCGCGTACGAGAAGCGGGTCGAGGGCGATGAGGACGAGCTCGACAAGCAGGGCGCGGGCGACCAGGGCCTGATGTTCGGGTACGCCTGCGACGAGACCCCGGAGCTCATGCCGCTCCCGATCCACATCGCGCACCGCCTCTCGCGGCGCCTGTCCGAGGTGCGGAAGAACGGGACCATCCCCTACCTCCGGCCCGACGGCAAGACCCAGGTCACCATCGAGTACGACGGTGACAAGGCGGTCCGCCTGGACACCGTGGTCGTCTCCTCGCAGCACGCCAGCGACATCGACCTGGACTCGCTGCTCGCGCCCGACATCCGCGAGTTCGTCGTCGAGCACGTGCTCGCGCAGCTCGTCGAGGACGGCATCAAGCTGGACACCGAGGGCTACCGCCTCCTGGTGAACCCGACCGGCCGCTTCGAGATCGGCGGCCCCATGGGCGACGCCGGCCTCACCGGCCGCAAGATCATCATCGACACCTACGGCGGCATGGCCCGCCACGGTGGCGGCGCCTTCTCGGGCAAGGACCCGTCCAAGGTCGACCGCTCGGCGGCGTACGCGATGCGCTGGGTCGCCAAGAACGTGGTGGCCGCCGGGCTCGCCACCCGCTGCGAGGTCCAGGTCGCCTACGCGATCGGCAAGGCTGAGCCGGTCGGTCTCTTCGTCGAGACCTTCGGCACCGCCGCCGTGGACACGGAGAAGATCGAGAACGCGATCGGTGAGGTCTTCGACCTCCGCCCGGCCGCGATCATCCGCGACCTCGACCTGCTCCGCCCGATCTACGCCCAGACCGCCGCGTACGGGCACTTCGGCCGCGAGCTCCCCGACTTCACCTGGGAGCGCACCGACCGCGTGGACGCGCTGCGCGCCGCCGCCGGTCTCTAGCAGAACAGTGCACGACAGCGGGGCCCGGACACCGAACGCGGTGGCCGGGCCCCGCCGCTCTGCCGCCTTGTGTGCTCTGTGCGGGGCCGACGCTGTCAGTGCCGTCTGGTAGGAATTTGGCTGTGAGCAGCGAGAACGAGCAGTCCGCCGATCCGGGAGCCGGGGCGGCCGAGCCCGGGCCCGGGGCGCCGGAGCAGCTTGCGCTGATCCGGGAGACCGTGCGCCAGGCCAAGGTGCCCCGCGCCAAGCCGCGCACCTGGCGCGGCGCCGCGCTTGCCAAGGAGCTGCCCGTGGCCCGGGTGCTGGTCAACAAGGGCGTCCTCCACCTCGACCAGTTCTTCGACTACGCGGTCCCCGAGGAGCTGGACGCCGACGCCCAGCCGGGCGTGCGTGTACGGGTGCGGTTCGGCGCCGGCCGCCACAACGTCCAGGGCGGGCGGCGCGAGGGCGGCGGCCTGATCGACGGGTTCATCGTCGAGCGCCGCGCCGAGTCCGACTACCAGGGCACGCTGGCCGCCCTCGCCTATGTGGTCTCCCCGGAGCCGGTCCTCGGGCCCGAGCTGCTCGCCCTCTCCCGCGCGGTGGCCGACCGGTACGCGGGCAGCCTCGCCGACGTCCTCCAGCTCGCCGTCCCGCCGCGCAACGGCCGCGCCGAGTCCAAGCCCTCCCCGGAGCCCCTGCCGCCGCCCCCGCCCCCGGAGCCGGGCACCTGGGAGCGGTACGGACAGGGTCCCGCCTTCCTCCGCGCCCTGGCCGAGGGCGGCGCGCCCCGAGCCGTCTGGACAGCCCTCCCCGGACCGCACTGGCCCGCCGAGATCGCCCGAGCCGTCGCGGCCACGCTCTCCTCCGGGCGCGGCGCGCTCGTCGTCGTCCCGGACGGGCGGGTCGCCGGACGGATCGACGCCGCCCTGACCGAGGTGCTCGGTGCGGGCCGGCACGCCCTGCTCACCGCCGACTCCGGCCCCGAGAAGCGCTACCGCCAGTGGCTCGCGGTGCGCCGGGGCTCGGTGCGGGCGGTCGTCGGGACCCGCGCCGCCATGTTCGCCCCCGTCCGGGACCTCGGCCTGGTCGCCGTCTGGGACGACGGGGACTCCAGCCACAGCGACACCAACGCGCCCTTCCCGCACGTCCGCGAGGTCCTGGAGCTGCGGGCCGCCCAGGGCCGGTGCGGATTCCTGCTCGGCTCCACGAGCTGCACGGTGGAGGCCGCCCAGCTCGTGGAGAGCGGCTGGGCGCTGCCCCTGATCGCGGACCGGGAGCAGCTGCGGCGGGCCGCGCCCCTGATCCGTACGGTCGGGGACGGCGAGCTGGCCCGGGACGGCGCCGC
The DNA here is from genome assembly GCF_000718135.1 of Streptomyces cyaneofuscatus. Classification (GTDB taxonomy): domain Bacteria; phylum Actinomycetota; class Actinomycetes; order Streptomycetales; family Streptomycetaceae; genus Streptomyces; species Streptomyces cyaneofuscatus. The sequence continues at coordinate 7,906 of NZ_JOEM01000024.1, forward strand.
CCGCTCCGCCCGGCTGCCCAGCCTCGCCTGGCAGACCGTGCGCGACGGCCTGCGCAGCGGCCCGGTCCTGGTCCAGGTGCCCCGGAGGGGTTACGCCCCCCGCCTCGCCTGCGAGCGCTGCCGCACCCCCGCCCGCTGCCGCCACTGCGCTGGCCCCTTGGAGGCCCCGGACCAGCAGGACCTGAACTGCGCCTGGTGCGGGCAGGCCGCGCGGGCCTGGCAGTGCGCGGAGTGCGGCTCGAACCGGCTGCGCGCCCAGATCGTCGGCGCCCGCCGCACCGCCGAGGAGCTGGGCCGGGCCTTTCCCGCCGTGCCCGTCCGTACGTCGGGGCGCGACCACATCCTCGACGCGGTGCCGGCCGCCCCCGCGCTGGTCGTCTCCACGCCCGGCGCCGAGCCCGTCGCCGAGGGCGGCTACGCGGCGGCGCTGCTCCTGGACGGCTGGGCCATGCTCGGCCGGCCCGATCTGCGGGCGGGGGAGGAGGCGCTGCGCCGGTGGACGGCGGCGGGGGCACTCGTACGCGGACAGGACGAGGGCGGCACGGTGGTGATCGTCGCCGAGCCGACGCTGCGCCCGGTGCAGGCGCTGGTCCGCTGGGATCCGGCCGGCTTCGCCCGCCGTGAGCTGGCGGACCGGGCCGAGCTGCGCTTCCCGCCGGTCTCCCGGATGGCGTCGGTGACCGGCCCCGCCGAGGCCCTGACGTCCTTCCTGGCGGCTGCCGATCTGCCGCCGGAGGCCGAGCTGCTGGGGCCGGTGCCGGTCCCGTCGGCCGAGCCGGGGCGCCCGCGCAGGCCCTCGGACGCGCCGCCCGGCGAGAGCTGGGAGCGCATGCTGATCCGGGTGGTGCCCGGGCGCGGGGCGGCGCTCGCGGGTGCGCTGAAGACGGCACAGGCGGCGCGTACGGCCAAGGGCGGGGGAGACCAGGTGCGGATCAGGATCGATCCGCCCGACATCGGGTGAGTGCGCTGCGGGAGCGAGGGGCGGCGGGCCGGGGAGACCGCCGCTCCGGTCACGTACGTACGACCCTGCGGTCAGCCGTTGCGCGGGCCGGGGAACGCCCCGGGGCGCAGCTCCTCACGGACCGGCTGCTGGCCCGCCGACGGCTGCGGCGGCATCGAGCGGGCCGCGGGCACGGAGGGCACCGGGGAGCCGACGCCGCCGGAAGGCGACCCCGGCAGGCCGGGTCCCACGGAGACCGGGCGGGGCGCCGCTGCGGTCTCGGTGCTCGTCTCGGTGGCTGCTGACTGCGCGGTGGCCCGGCGCGTTCCGTAACGGCGGTGCACCGCCTGCTTGGTGACGCCCAGGGCGGAGCCCACCGCGTCCCAGGAGAAGCCGAGCGAGCGGTCGAAGTCCACCGCCGCGGTGACCAGGGTCTCGACGCTGTCCCGCAGCTCCTGGGCGAGGCGGACGGTGGGGGCCGGGGCCCTGCCGTAGACGACGAAGCCCGCGGAGGGGCCGGAGCGGCGCGGGCGGTAGACGTTGCCCAGTTGGGCGGTGAGTGTGCGCAGCGCGTCCACCTGCCGCCGGACCCGCTCGATGTCCCGCACCAGGAGATGCAGGCTGGCCCGCGCTTGGGCGTCGTGGGTTGCGTGGTCGGCCATGAAGAAGCCTCTCGAACCGGCGTTGAAAGGGATCGGGCCGCATCGGGGCGGCCCGCTTCGGTCAATCTCCTTTGACCAACGCCGGAGCCGGGTATGTGGTCACGCTATCGGGGCGTATGTGCATATGCACGGGGCGTGCGCGGCGCACGTGCGCCCCCTGGTCGCCGCCCCTGCGCAAAGGAAACGCCGCTCCCGCGCAGAGGGGTAACCGTTCCCGCGCAAGGGAGCGGCCGGGCCGTGATCGGCCGGGCACCCTAGACTGGTGTGCTGCTCGTCACCGTACGTCTTGGCCCGAGAGGCAGTCAGCCACCCATGAAGCTCGTCTTCGCCGGTACCCCCGAGGTCGCCGTCCCCGCCCTGGACGCCCTGATCGCCTCCGACCGCCATGAGGTGGCCGCCGTCGTGACCCGTCCCGACGCCCCCGCCGGGCGCGGCCGCCGGCTGGTGGCCAGTCCGGTGGCCGAGCGGGCGGCGGAGGCCGGGATCGAGGTCCTCAAGCCGGCGAAGCCCCGGGACGAGGAGTTCCTCGCCCGGCTGCGCGAGATCGCCCCGGACTGCTGCCCGGTCGTCGCCTACGGGGCCCTGCTGCCCAAGGTGGCCCTGGACGTGCCCGCCCGCGGCTGGGTCAACCTCCACTTCTCGCTGCTGCCCGCCTGGCGGGGCGCCGCCCCCGTACAGCACTCGGTGATGGCCGGGGACGAGGTGACCGGTGCCTCGACCTTCCTGATCGAGGAGGGGCTCGACTCCGGCCCGGTGTACGGGGTCCTCACCGAGGAGATCCGCCCCACCGACACCAGCGGCGACCTGCTCACCCGGCTCGCCTTCGCCGGTGCCGGGCTGCTCGCGGCCACCATGGACGGCATCGAGGACGGCACCCTGCACGCCGTGCCGCAGCCCCACGACGGCGTCACCCTGGCCCCGAAGATCACCGTCGAGGACGCCCAGATCATCTGGTCGGCCCCCGCCCTCCGCGTCGACCGCGTGGTGCGCGGCTGTACCCCCGCGCCCGGCGCCTGGACCCTGTTCCGGGGCGAGCGGCTCAAGCTCATCCAGGCGACGCCCGTCCTGGACCGCACCGACCTGGCGCCCGGCGAGCTCTCGGCGGCGAAGAACAACGTGTACGTGGGCACCGGATCGCACGCCGTCGAGCTGCTCTGGGTCCAGCCGCAGGGCAAGAAGCCGATGAAGGCCGCCGACTGGGCGCGCGGCGTCCGCATCGTCCACGGCGAGCTGCTGGGGTCGTAGAACCTCCCGAACGAGAGGGCCGCGGAGCCTTCCGTACGAGAGGGCGTAGAACCTTCCGTACGGGAGCCCGGGGACGGCGACGTACGCTGGGAGAGTTCGACTTCCTCACCCTCTGCGGAGCACCTTTCACGTGAACGACCAGCCGCGTCGCCGTCCCGCCAAGCCCCACCGCCGCCCCCAGAAGGACCCCGTCCGGTTCCTCGCCTTCGAGGCGCTGCGGGCCGTCGACGAGCGGGACGCGTACGCCAACCTCGTGCTGCCCCCGCTGCTGAAGAAGGCCCGCGCCAAGGGTGACTTCGACGCCCGGGACGCGGCGCTGGCGACCGAGCTGGTCTACGGGACGCTGCGCCGCCAGGGCACGTACGACGCGATCGTGGCGGCCTGCATCGACCGGCCGCTCCGCGAGGTCGACCCGCCGGTCCTGGACGTCCTGAACATGGGCGTCCACCAGCTGCTCGGCACCCGCATCCCCACCCACGCGGCCGTCTCCGCCAGTGTGGAGCTGGCCCGGGTGGTGCTGGGCGAGGGGCGGGCGAAGTTCGTCAACGCGGTGCTGCGCAAGGTGACCGCGCACGACCTGGACGGCTGGGTGGAGAAGGTCGCGCCCTCGTACGAGGAGGACGCCGAGGACCACCTCTCCATCGTCCACTCGCACCCGCGCTGGATCGTCTCGGCGCTCTGGGACGCGCTGGGCGGCGGCCGCGCCGGGATCGAGGACCTGCTGGAGGCCGACAACGAGCGGCCCGAGGTGACCCTGGTGGCCCGCCCCGGCCGCTCCACCACCGACGAGCTGGAGAAGGCGCTCGGCGACGAGAACTCGCTGCCGGGCCGCTGGTCCCCGTACGCCGTCCGGATGGCCGAGGGCGGCGAGCCCGGCGCGCTCACGGCCGTCCAGGAGGGCCGGGCGGGCGTCCAGGACGAGGGTAGCCAGCTGGTCGCCGCCGCGCTCGCCGCCGCCCCCGTGGAGGGCCGGGACACCCGCTGGCTGGACGGCTGCGCCGGCCCCGGCGGGAAGGCCGCCCTGCTGGCCGCCCTCGCCGCCGACCGGGGCGCGACCCTGCTCGCCGCCGAGAAGCAGCCGCACCGGGCCCGGCTGGTCGAGCGGGCGCTCTCCGGCAACCCGGGTCCGTACCAGGTGGTCACCGCCGACGGCACCCGCCCGCCGTGGCTCCCCGGCACCTTCGACCGCATCCTGATGGACGTGCCGTGCTCCGGTCTGGGCGCGCTGCGCCGCCGCCCGGAAGCCCGCTGGCGCCGTCGCGCCGAGGACCTGGAGAGCTTCGCGCCGCTCCAACGCGGGCTGCTGCGCGAGGCGTTGAAGGCCGTACGCGTCGGAGGCCTCGTCGGCTACGCGACCTGCTCGCCGCATCTCGCGGAGACCCGGGTGGTCGTCGAGGACGTCCTGAAGGGGCGCGGCGGCGAGCCGGTGGAGGCCGAGTGGGTCGACGCCAGGCCGCTGATGCCGGGGGTGCCCGCGCTGGGGGACGGGCCCGACGTCCAGCTCTGGCCGCATCTGCACGGGACGGACGCCATGTATCTCGCTCTGCTGCGCAGGACCGGCTGAATATCGCCCCGTCACAGGGCCCTCCCGGAAGGTAAAGTAAAAGCAAAGCGCAGGCAAAATGCGCAGAATGTGCAAACTGTGATGGCCGGGTGAGCCTTCGGCGACCGCCGAGGCGGGGAACCGGCGCGGAACGTGGCAGGCTTGGGGCATGGCGCAGATCAACCCCAGCATCCTGTCCGCCGATTTCGCGCGTCTCGCCGAGGAGGCGAAGGCCGTCGAAGGCGCGGACTGGCTCCATGTCGACGTGATGGACAACCACTTCGTGCCCAACCTGACCCTCGGCGTGCCGATCGTCGAGGCGCTCGGGAAGGCCACGGACACCCCGCTGGACTGCCACCTCATGATCGAGGACCCGGACCGCTGGGCCCCGAGTTACGTGGAGGCGGGCGCCGGCTCGGTCACCTTCCACGTGGAGGCCGCGGCGGCCCCGGTGCGCCTGGCGCGCGAGATCCGGGCGAAGGGGGCGCGGGCGTCGATGGCGCTCAAGCCCGCGACGCCCATCGAGCCGTACGAGGACCTGCTCCCCGAGCTCGACATGCTGCTGATCATGACGGTCGAGCCGGGCTTCGGCGGCCAGGCCTTCCTGGACATCATGCTGCCGAAGATCCGCCGCACCCGGGAGCTGATCGGCAAGCACGGCCTGGAGCTGTGGCTCCAGGTCGACGGCGGTGTCTCCTCCACCACGATCGAGCGCTGCGCCGAGGCAGGCGCCGATGTCTTCGTCGCGGGTTCGGCGGTCTACGGGGCCGAGGATCCGGCGGCCGCGGTGCGGGGTCTGCGGGCCCAGGCGGAGGCGGTCACGGCCGCCGCGCCCTGGGCATGCGGCCACTGAACAAAGGGCAGATGAACGCGGCCCGACGGGGCCGATCAAGGATCGCCGGATCTGACAGGATGAAGGCGTATCGGGCGTGTGAACAGCAGTGAGGAGATCGCGGTGTCTGGCATCTCGGCGGGTCGGTCAGCCATGCGGATGGGACCCGCGGAGCTGGTGCAGGCGGCGGCCATGGCCCGCCGGTTCTACCTGGAGGGCAAGTCCAAGATCCAGATCGCCGAGGAGTTCGGCGTCAGCCGCTTCAAGGTGGCCCGGGTCCTGGAGACGGCCCTGGAGCGTGATCTCGTACGGATCGAGATCCGGGTACCGGCCGAGCTGGACGCCGAACGCTCCGACGCGCTCCGGGCCCGCTACGGGCTGCGCCACGCGGTCGTCGTCGAGTCCCCGGCCGAGGAGCAGGACGACGCCCCCGACCCGGAGAACCTCGGCGAGGTCGCGGCCGACCTCCTCGGCGAGCTGGTGGCCGAGGGCGATGTGCTCGGCCTGGCCTGGGGCCGCTCCACCATCCACATGGCGGCGGCGCTGGACCGGCTCCCGCCTTGCACGGTCGTCCAGCTGACCGGGGTCTACGACGCGGGCACCGCCGAGCGCGGCTCCGTCGAGGCGGTCCGCCGGGCCGCCCAGGTCTCCGGCGGCGAGGCCCACCCGATCTACGCCCCGATGCTGCTGCCCGACCCGGCGACGGCCGCAGCCCTGCGCGAGCAGACCGGCATCGCCCGCGCCTTCGAGTACTTCGACAAGGTGACGGTCGCCGCGGTCTCCATCGGCTCCTGGGAGCCGGGCATCTCCACCGTCCACGACATGCTCTCCGACGAGGAGCGCGCCCACTACGCCTCCCTCGGCGTCGCCGCCGAGATGTCCGCCCACCTCTTCGACTCCGACGGCCGAAGAGTCGGCCGCGACCTGGGCGAGCGTTGCATCACCGTGGAGGCGGACCGGCTGCGCCGGATCCCCGAGGTGGTGGCGATCGCGGGCGGCCTGCGCAAGGCGGCCGCGATCGGAGCCGTACTGCGCTCGGGCCTGGTCACCAGCCTGGTGACGGACACCGCCGCGGCCGACTACCTGCTCACCGAGTCGCCGGCCGGGGTCCGCCCGGCGTTGGAGCGGGCCGACCCGGACGGTGAGTGACCGGGAGCGGAAACGTACGTACGGAGGCCGGACACCCCTGACACGGGGTGCCCGGCCTCCTCACGTAACGCCTCGGCTCCGGCTCACGTAACGCCTCAGCCCTGCCGCGGCGCCTCCGCCGCGCACGGCGCCGCGGCCTCCGCGTGGTCGGGCGCTATGCCCAGCACGGTCTCCTCCAGATACTCCTGGGGCTCCTCGTACTGGCCCACGTCGGCCGGGTTGTAGCGCGGGGTCTGGCGCGACCAGTCCAGGTTCCCGCGCATCCAGCTGCGCATTCCTTCGAGGTAGGGCACCAGCAGGCCGGTCAGCTCCGGGTACATCTCCAGCAGCTCGTCCTCGGCGGTCAGGAACCGCTCCGTCTCCAGCGCCAGCCGCTCCGCGACATGGTCCAGCGCCTGCTGCTCGCCGAGGCCCCGGTGGTGGCGGACCAGGTGGACGAGGTTGTGGATCTCGCCGAGCACCTGCTCCTTCTCGAAGGAGTAGACGTCGTTGGCCCAGCACACGTGGTTGCAGGAGGCTTCCAGGGCGGTGATGAACCGGGGGTCGTTGTGGAGCGACTCCGGAGCCTCGATGCCGGTGACGATCTCTATGAGGTCCATGCAGACGTGGATCGCCCCGGTGTGCCGCCGCTTGGCGATGTACGTCTCCTCGGACGGCACCACGTCGTTGGCGCGGTTGCCCGCCTCCCAGGTGGTGGCCGTCGTGAGGTAGGTGATCAGATGCCAGGCGAACCGGGTCCGCCAGTGGGGTGCCGCGTTCGGCGTCGTACGTTCCCACAGGTCCATCAGGGCGATCACGGCGGCCGGCAGCTCCTCGCCCCCCAGGGGGCCCGGAGCGGCACCCTCCACGACGGCGCGCATCCGCTCGACCACGGCGCGCACCAGCTCGGGCGAGCGGCCGAGGTGGCCGTCGTCCAGCTGGTCGTCGACGAGGAAGAGCCAGACGAACCAGTCGGCCACCAGATCGAGGTGTTCCGGTCCGGCCGTCGGGTAGACCATGCCGACGAACGCGCCGAAATCGGCTTGTTCGAAGCGGTTCATCGCGGACTCGCGGTGCACCAGGCCCGTCTGTCTGATCCAGGTGGCCAGGTGACCGCGTGTGTGCCCGACGTGCGGGTTCGTCCGCTGGGGGAACGGGCAGTAGATGTCCGGCAGTTCGCTGTCCACAGGCGGATCTGGATCCTCTCCGGTCAAACGGTGTGCCGGGGCTGCCGATGTGCCGGAGCGGCACCTCGGACACCCCCGAGACCTGCGGCTTTGAAGCTACCTGACCCCTTGTCACCGGGTCCAGGGATGGTGATCACGAATGAATCGGATCCCGTTCGGGTAGAGTCCGTGGGTAAGGCAGGTTCCACTTGCCCGGGACCCCCCGACCGCCTCCCCGGAGGCCTCCAAGCGCCCTTTGGAGGAACAGACGAACGCGGGGGTCTATTGCTGTGTCTTCGTGGAAACGACCTGCACCGTTTCGTATGAAAAAATGAGTGTTATGCGCTTTCTTGAGCCGGGCACCGGTCGCTACACAGACTCCTCCGTGGTTCCGTACGACCTCACGTACGACGACGTCTTCATGGTTCCGGGCCGCTCCGCCGTCGGATCCCGCCAGGCGGTGGACCTCTCCTCGCCCGACGGCACGGGGACGACCATCCCGCTCGTGGTCGCCAACATGACCGCCATCGCGGGCCGCCGGATGGCCGAAACCATCGCCCGCCGCGGCGGTCTCGTCGTCATCCCCCAGGACATCCCGATCGAGGTCGTCACCGACGTCATCACCTGGGTCAAGACGCGCCACCTCGTCCTGGACACCCCGATCGAGCTGGCCCCCGGCCAGACCGTCGCCGACGCGCTCTCCCTGCTGCCCAAGCGGGCGCACGGCGCGGGCGTCGTCGTGGACGAGGACCGCCGCCCCGTCGGCGTCGTCACCGACCACGACCTGACCGGCGTCGACCGTTTCACCCAGCTCTCCGAGGTCATGTCCAAGGACCTGGTGGTCCTGGACGCGGACATCGACCCGCGCGACGCCTTCAACAAGCTCGACGGCGCCAACCGCAAGCTCGCCCCCGCCGTGGACAAGGACGGCCGGCTCGTCGGCATCCTCACCCGGAAGGCGGCCCTGCGCGCCACCCTCTACACCCCCGCCACCGACGACCGGGGCCGGCTGCGCATCGCGGCCGCCGTCGGCATCAACGGCGATGTGGCGGGCAAGGCCAAGCAGCTCCTGGACGCTGGCGTCGACACGCTCGTCGTGGACACCGCCCACGGCCACCAGGAGTCCATGATCGCCGCGGTGAAGGCCGTACGGGCGCTGGACCCGCAGGTCCCGATCGTCGCGGGGAACATCGTCGCCGCCGAGGGCGTGCGCGACCTGATCGAGGCGGGCGCCGACATCATCAAGGTCGGCGTCGGCCCCGGCGCCATGTGCACCACCCGGATGATGACCGGCGTCGGCCGGCCGCAGTTCTCCGCCGTCCTGGAGTGCGCCGCCGAGGCGAAGAAGCACGGCAAGCACGTCTGGGCGGACGGCGGCGTCCGCCACCCGCGCGATGTGGCCATGGCGCTCGCCGCCGGCGCGTCCAACGTGATGATCGGCTCCTGGTTCGCGGGGACGTACGAGTCGCCCGGCGACCTCCAGCAGTCCGCCGACGGCCGGTACTACAAGGAGTCCTTCGGGATGGCCTCCGCGCGCGCGGTCAAGAATCGAACCTCGGACGAGTCCGCCTACGACCGGGCCCGCAAGGCGCTCTTCGAGGAGGGCATCTCCACCTCGCGGATGTTCCTCGACCCGACCCGCCCGGGCGTCGAGGACCTGATCGACTCGATCATCGCGGGCGTCCGCTCCTCCTGCACCTACGCGGGAGCGGCCTCCCTGGAGGAGTTCGCCGAGAAGGCGGTCGTCGGCGTCCAGAGCGCCGCCGGATACGCCGAGGGCAAGCCGCTGCACGCCAGCTGGAGTTGATCCCGCAGAACCAGTGACACGCCCGCCCCTTCCGGTGATTCCCGCCGGGAGGGGCGGTGTCGTACCCGGCCTTCCGAAGCGGTCGGTATCCCACTTCAACTCTGTTGAAACATAAGTAATATGAAGCGCAATCAGCTGCCTGCCTCTCTGCGGTAAGGGATCTCATGTCCTTTTTCACTGACCTGGCCCATCAGTACATCGACGGTGAGTGGAGGCCGGGGAAGGGGTCCTGGGACATCATCGACTTCAACCCTTTCAACGGCGAGAAGCTCGCCTCGATCCCCGTGGCCACCGCCGAAGAGGTCGACCAGGCCTACCGCGCCGCCCAGCATGCCCAGCAGGCGTGGGCCGACACCAACCCGTACGCCCGGCGCACGGTCCTGGAGAAGGCGCTGAAGATCGTCGAGGAGCGCGAGCCGGAGATCGCCGAGGCCATCGTCGCCGAGCTCGGCGGCACCCACCTGAAGGCCGGCTTCGAGCTGCACCTGGCCAAGGAGTTCCTGCGCGAGGCCATCCAGCTCGCCCTGCGCCCGGCCGGCCAGATCCTCCCCTCGCCGACCGAGGGCAAGGAGAACCGCGTCTACCGGGTGCCCGTGGGGGTCGTCGGGGTCATCAGCCCCTTCAACTTCCCCTTCCTGCTCTCCCTCAAGTCCGTCGCCCCCGCTCTCGCCCTCGGCAACGCGGTCGTCCTCAAGCCGCACCAGAACACCCCGATCTGCGGCGGCACCCTGCTGGCCAAGGTCTTCGAGGACGCGGGCCTGCCCGCCGGGCTCCTCAACGTCGTCGTCACCGACATCGCCGAGATCGGCGACACCCTGCTGGAGCACCCCGTACCGCAGGTCATCTCCTTCACCGGCTCCGACAAGGTCGGCCGGCACGTCGCGACCGTCTGCGCCGCCAACCTCAAGCGCGTCGTCCTCGAACTCGGCGGCAACAGCGCCCTGATCGTGCTGGACGACGCCGATGTGGACTACGCGGTCGACGCCGCGGTCTTCAGCCGCTACGTCCACCAGGGCCAGGTCTGCATGGCCGCCAACCGGATCCTGATCGACCGGGCGATCGAGGCGGAATTCACCGAGAAGTTCGTCGCCAAGGTCGCATCGCTCACCGTCGGTGACCCGGCCGACCCGGCCACCCAGATCGGCCCGCTGATCAACTCCTCGCAGGCCGAGTCCATCTCCCGGCTCGTCGACGAGACCGTCGAGTCCGGTGCCACCGCCCTGCTCCACGGCCGCGCCGACGGCAACCTGGTCAGCCCCTCCGTACTGACCGGCCTCCCCGCCGACTCGCCCGTCCTCCAGCAGGAGATCTTCGGCCCGGTCGCCCTGCTCGTCCCCTTCGACGGCGAGGACGAGGCCGTCCGTATCGCCAACGACACCCCGTACGGGCTCAGCGGCGCCGTCCACACCGGCAACATCGAGCGCGGCGTGCGGGTCGGGCAGCGCATCCACACCGGCATGATCCACATCAACGACGGCACCGTCCACGACGAGCCGATCGTCCCCTTCGGCGGCGAGAAGAGCTCGGGCCTCGGCCGGCTGAACGGCGAGTCGATGGTGGAGGCCTTCACCACCCAGAAGTGGATCTCCGTCCAGCACGGCCGCTCGCAGTTCCCGTTCTGACGGCCTGCCCCGCCAGCTCTTCCGACTGCCTGCCCCGCCAGCCGTTCCGACAGCCTGCGCCACCGGCCGTTCCGACGGCCTGCCCCGCCGCACCGGGCGCGCCCCGGGCGGCGGCCCGTGGTCTACTGCGGGAGGCGGCACACCCGCCGCCTCCCGCCGGCCAGACCCACCGCAGAGAAGTGAACCGCCCGACGTGCGCCTGAACGACCTCGACGAACGCATCGTCCACGCCCTCGCCGAAGACGCCCGGCGCTCCTACGCCGACATCGGCGCGATCGTCGGCCTCTCCGCCCCCGCCGTGAAACGCCGCGTCGACCGGCTCCGCGCCGAAGGTGCGATCACCGGCTTCACCGTGCGCGTCGACCCGGCCGCGCTCGGCTGGGAGACCGAGGGGTTCATCGAGATCTACTGCAGCCGCAACACCTCCCCGGAAGCGATCAGGCAGGGCCTCGCCCGCTATCCGGAGATCGCCGCCGCCTCCACCGTCACCGGCGAGGCGGACGCGGTGGTCCAGGTCTTCGCCGCCGACATGCGCCACTTCGAGCAGGTGCTGGAGCGGATCGCGGGGGAGCCGTACGTGGAGCGTACGAAGTCGGTGCTGGTGCTCTCACCGCTGCTGCGCCGGTACTCGGCGGAGGCCCCGCCGGCCTAGCGGTCACCGGGCGTTCCGGGGCCTGCTCCGGCCGGAAACAGGTGGCGCACATCACCCCGCTGACCTGCGGTGATGGCGGACGCAACGTTTCGCCGTCTCAGCGCCTGAGCGCGCAACGAATCGACGGTCGGTGCGCAACACTCGCGCCTTGTCCGGGCCGATCCGGGCCACGTACCTTCGATACGTCTCCCCACCCCCGCCCGCACCGCCCGAGGTCAGCCATGCCGCCGTTGCGTACCGCCCTGCTCCAGAGCTCCGGCCGGCCCGGTGCCGTCGCCGAGAACCTGAAGGTGCTGGACGAGGCCGCCGCGCGCGCCGCCGCGTCGGGCGCCCGGCTGCTGGTCGCACCCGAGCTGTTCCTCACCGGGTACGCCATCGGTGACGCCGTCCCCGAGCTGGCCGAGCCCGCCGACGGCCCCGGCGCCCGGGCCGTCGCCGAGATCGCCGTACGCCACGGCATCGCCGTCCTCTACGGCTACCCGGAGCGCGACGGCGAGCGGATCTTCAACGCCTCCCAGCTCATCGGCCCCGACGGCGCGTCGCTGGCCAACTACCGCAAGACCCACCTCTTCGGCTGCTTCGAGCAGGAGTGGTTCACCCCCGGCGAGCAGGCCGTGGTCCAGGCCGACCTGGACGGCCTTCGGATCGGCCTGCTGATCTGCTACGACGTCGAGTTCCCGGAGAACGTCCGGGCGCACGCGCTGGCCGGCACCGACCTGCTGCTGGTGCCCACCGCGCAGATGCACCCGTTCCAGTTCGTCGCCGAGTCCGTCATCCCCGTACGGGCCTTCGAGAGCCAGATGTACGTGGCGTACGTCAACCGCACCGGCCCGGAAGGCGAGTTCGAGTTCGTCGGGCTGAGCTGCCTGGCCGGCCCCGACGGCACCGTGCGCACCCGCGCCGGCCGCGGCGAGGAACTGGTGATCGGTGAGGTGGACCCGGAGTTCCTGGCCGCCTCCCGCGCCGCCAACCCGTATCTGAACGACCGCCGCCCCGGCCTCTACGGCTCCCTCGCCTGAGCCCGCCTCCTCCCCGAACTTCCGTACCGCGCAAGGAGTCCGTACCCCATGACGTCCACGGTGCCCAACGCCGTCCAGCACACCGACGCGGCCGCCCCGCCGATCACCATGTTCGGGCCGGACTTCCCGTACGCGTACGACGACTTCCTCGCCCACCCGGCCGGCCTCGGCCAGATACCGGCGACCGAGCACGGCCAGGAGGTCGCCGTCATCGGCGGCGGGCTCTCCGGCCTCATCGCCGCGTACGAGCTGATGAAGATGGGCCTCAAGCCCGTCGTCTACGAGGCGGACCAGATCGGCGGCCGGCTGCGCACCGTCGGCTTCGACGGCTGCGACCCCTCGCTCACCGCCGAGATGGGCGCGATGCGCTTCCCGCCGTCCTCCACGGCGCTCCAGCACTACATCGACCTGGTCGGTCTGGAGACCCGGGCCTTCCCCAACCCGCTCTCCCCGGCCACGCCCTCGACCGTCGTCGACCTCAAGGGCGAGTCGCACTACGCCGAGACCATCGACGACCTGCCCCAGGTCTACCGCGATGTGGCCGACGCCTGGAGCGCCTGTCTGGAGGAGGGCGCCGACTTCTCCGACATGAACCGGGCGCTGCGCGAGCGCGACGTCCCGCGCATCCGGGAGATCTGGTCGCAGCTCGTCGAGCGGCTCGACAACCAGACCTTCTACGGTTTCCTCTGCGAGTCCGAGGCCTTCAAGTCCTTCCGGCACCGCGAGATCTTCGGCCAGGTCGGCTTCGGCACCGGCGGCTGGGACACCGACTTCCCCAACTCCATCCTGGAAATCCTGCGGGTCGTCTACACCGAGGCCGACGACCACCACCGCGGCATCGTCGGCGGCAGCCAGCAGCTCCCGCTGCGCCTGTGGGACCGTGAGCCGCAGAAGATCGTCCACTGGCCGCTGGGCACCTCGCTGGCCTCCCTGCACGGCGGCGAGCCGCGCGGCGCCGTGACCCGGCTGACCCGTACGGCGGGCAACCGCATCACGGTCACCGACGCCACCGGCGACATCCGCACCTTCCGGGCGGCCGTCTTCACCGGCCAGTCCTGGCTGGTGCTCTCCAAGATCGACTGCGATGACGCGCTCTTCCCGATCGACCACTGGACGGCGATGGAGCGCACCCACTACATGGAGTCGTCCAAGCTGTTCGTGCCGGTGGACCGGCCGTTCTGGCTGGACAAGGACGAGACCACCGGCCGCGACACCATGTCGATGACGCTCACCGACCGGATGACCCGGGGGACGTACCTCCTGGACGACGGCCCGGACAAGCCCGCCGTCATCTGCCTCTCCTACACCTGGTGCGACGACAGCCTGAAGTGGCTGCCGCTCTCCCCGCAGGAGCGCATGGAGGTCATGCTCAAATCGCTCGGGGAGATCTACCCGAACGTCGACATCCGCAGCCACATCATCGGCAACCCGGTCACCGTCTCCTGGGAGAACGAGCCGTACTTCATGGGCGCGTTCAAGGCGAACCTGCCCGGCCACTACCGCTACCAGCGGCGGCTGTTCACCCACTTCATGCAGGACCGGCTGCCCGCCGACAAGCGCGGCCTCTTCCTCGCGGGCGACGACATCTCCTGGACGGCCGGCTGGGCCGAGGGCGCCGTACAGACCGCGCTGAACGCGGTGTGGGGCGTCATGCACCAGTTCGGCGGGGCGACCGACCCGACGAACCCCGGCCCCGGCGACGTCTTCGACGAGATCGCGCCGGTGGAGCTCCCGGAGGACTGATCCGGAGACCGTCCGGAACGCGCGGTACGTACGCGGGCGTCAGCGGCACGGGGTGAGCAGGAAGCGCACCACGAGCCCGGCGCCCGCGTCGTTCTGCTCCGCGAACTCCTCGGCCGCCGACGAGAATCCACGCAGCTGCCGGAGCACCCGGGCCGCCGTCCAGGCGGCCTCACGGGCCCGCTCCAGGCTCCATGTGCTCACCAGGTGGGTCAGCGGATCCGCGATCCGGAGCAGATCGGGCCCCGGCATCAGCTCGTCGTGGATCCGCTCCTCCAGCAACGCGAGGAGATCGCCCACCCGCTCGAACTCCCCTTCCAGCGCGGCCGGTTCGCAGTCACGCGTACGGCAGGTGTCCACCACGGCCAGGACCAGGTCGTGCGCGATGTGCGCATGCAGTCCGGCCAGTGCGAACTGCACCGGGCGTACGCCGGGGTGGTGGCGGTACCGGAAGAGCGGCCGCCGGCACTCCGGCGGCCGCCTGCCCGCATCGGCCGCGTCGAGGGCCGAGAGGTAGCGTTCGGCGAGACGCGCTTCGAGCGTGCCGGCGGGTGCGGCCGTCCATCCCATCGCCTGCCGTACGTCGTGGAAGACCCCGACCCCGTCGCCAGGCGGCCATCGGTGGGTGCGGGCGAGCACTGCTGGTTCCGCGAACTGTTCGATCTGCGCCATGTGCGGAGCGTGGCAGCCCCGAGTCCCGCGCGGCACCGACCGGCCGAAGGTTCATCGGAACGGACGAACGGCGGTGCCGGAAGAAGGGGGTTCCCGGAATACCTCGACGACTGGAGCTCCGTACGGCTCAGGGCCCCTCGGGGCGGCCCGGCTTCTCGTCGTACGTCGACGTGCCCGCGTCCAGCAGCGGTTCCTCGGTCTTCAGATGCGCCGGGGCGAAGGCGCGCAGCACGTGGTAGCCGGTGATCACGACGAGGGTGCCGAGCGCGATGCCGCCCAGTTCGAAGTTGTCGGTGATCTTCAGGTTGACCCCGCCGACGCCGATGATGATGCCCGCGGCGGCCGGGACCAGGTTGAGCGGGTTACGCAGGTCCACCCGGCCGTTGAGCCAGATCTGGGCGCCGAGCAGGCCGATCATCCCGTACAGGATCACGGTGATGCCGCCGAGCACCCCGCCCGGGATCGCCGCGACGACCGCGCCGAACTTGGGGCAGAGGCCGAAGAGCAGCGCGAAGCAGGCGGCCGCCCAGTAGGCCGCCGTGGAGTAGACCCGGGTCGCGGCCATCACGCCGATGTTCTCGGAGTACGTGGTGTTGGGCGGGCCGCCCACGGCGGTGGAGAGCATCGACGCCGCGCCGTCCGCCGCGATGGCGGTGCCGAGCTTGTCGTCCAGCGAGTCGCCGGTCATCTCGCCGACGGCCTTCACATGGCCCGCGTTCTCCGCGACCAGCGCGATCACCACGGGCAGGGCCACCAGGATCGCGGACCACTCGAAGGCCGGGGCGTGGAAGGACGGCAGGCCGATCCAGTCGGCCTTGCCGACCGCGGAGAGGTCGAGGCGCCAGTGGTCGACCGCCTCCGCGCCGCCCGCAGGGGAGTGGATCTTGCCGAAGACCAGGTCCAGCACCCAGGAGAGCACGTAGCCGAAGACCAGCCCGAGGAAGATAGCGATCCGGGAGAGGAAGCCGCGCAGGCACACCACGGCGAGCCCGGTGGCGAGCATCACCGCCAGTGCCGTCCACTGGTCCTGCGGCCAGTACGTGGACGCGGTCACCGGCGCCAGGTTGAAGCCGATCAGCATCACCACCGCGCCGGTCACCACCGGCGGCATCGCCGCGTGGATGATCCGCGCGCCGAACCGCTGCACCGCGAGGCCCACCAGGAACAGGACGGCGGCGACCACCAGCACCGCACCCGTGATGGTCGCCCTGTCACCGCCGCTCGCCCGGATGGTCGCCGCGACGCCGACGAAGGAGAGCGAGCAGCCGAGATAGCTCGGCACCCGGCCCTTCGTCGCCAGCAGGAAGATCGCGGTCGCGACGCCGGACATCATGATCGCGAGGTTCGGGTCGAGCCCCATCAGGACCGGCGCGACGAACGAGGCCCCGAACATCGCCACCACATGCTGGGCGCCGAGTCCGAACGTACGGGGCCAGGAGAGCCGCTCGTCGGGGCGGACCACCGCCCCGGGCGCGGGGGTCTTCCCGTCGCCGTGCAAGGTCCAGCGCACGCCGAGGCTCATGGTTGCTCCCTGAAGGTCTGCTCGGTGTGCCGGCCGGTCTGCGATCCGGACTTCGGTGTTCACCTGCGGAAAAGATCAGCGCCATGGTAATGGTGCGGCGCCGGTCCTCGCCGCCGGGGCGGCCTCAGCTCCCGGCCGGGCTCTTCGCCGCCGCACCGCCCAGCGTGGAGCCGGCTCCGGGCCCGGACCCGGTCACCTTCCGGTCGCCCGCCCGCAGCACCCCGGCCCCCACCACCAGGCCGAACGCCAGCGCGGTCACCACGCCGAAGGACACCACCAGCGAGGTCGTCTCCGCCAGCGCACCGATCGCCGAGGGGGCGATCAGGCTGGAGGTGTACGTGATGGTGGCGACGCCCGCGATGGCCTGGCTCGGGTTCGGCCCGCTGCGGCCGGCGGCGGCGAAGGCCAGCGGCACCACGACCGCCACGCCCAGCCCCAGCAGCCCGAAGCCGCCCATCGCCGCCGCGGGGGAGGGCGAGAACACCACGAGCAGCCCGCCCAGGGTGGCCAGCGCCCCGCCCACCCGTACGGTCCGCACTGCGCCGAACCGGTCCACGATCCGGTCCCCGGCGAGCCGCGCCACCGCCATCGTCAGGGCGAAGGCCGTGGTGGAGGCGGCCGCGACACCGTCCGAGCTGCCCAGGATGTCCCGCAGGTAGACCGCCGACCAGTCCAGGCTGGCGCCCTCCGCGAACACCGCGCAGAACCCGACGGCCCCGATGATCAGCGCCGACTTCGGCGGCAGGGTGAAGCGCGGCGGCGGCTCCTCGTCCGGCTCGCTGCGCAGGTCCAGCACGCCGCGGCAGGCGAGCAGCCCCAGCGCCGTCAGCATCAGCGCGGCGAGCGTGTGGTGGAGCCGGGCGTCGGCGCCGATGTGCGCGGCGACCGTGCCGGCCGCGGAACCGATCAGCGCGCCCACGCTCCACATCCCGTGCAGCCCCGACATGATCGACTTGTCGAGACGGTTCTCCACCTCCACGCCCAGCGCGTTCATCGCCACATCGGACATCCCGGCCGTGGCCCCGTAGACGAAGAGGACGGCGCACAGCGTCAGCAGGTTCGGCGCCAGCGCGGGCAGGATCAGCGCCAGCGTCCACAGAGCGAGGAGCCCCCGCAGGGCGGTCCGGGCGCCGAAGCGGTGGCTGATCCGGCCCGCCAGCGGCATCGCGATCGAGGCACCGATCGCCGGGAAGGCCAGCGCGAGACCGAGCTGGCCCGCGCTCACCCCGGCGTGGTCCTGGATCCAGGGCACCCGGGTCGCAAAGCTCCCGGTCACCGCCCCGTGCACCGCGAAGACGGCGGCGACGGCGACCCTGGCCCGTTTCACCTGCTCCATGCTGTAGACGGTGGGGACCGTAGCGGTCGGTTCGTGCGTCATGCGGTCGTGCCCTCCCCTGAGGATCGACGGTGTGCGGGCCCTTCCCGGCGCTCCCGCTCCTCACTGCGTCGCGTAAACTATCAGGAACCCTGCCTGATAAATAGTTTTTTCCGGGCGCTCCCGACACCGACCCGGGAAAGAGGCTCCGCAGCGGTCTGGAAGGATCCCGGTATGCCCGCATCACCGAGCACGGCTCGGGCCATCAACGACCGGCTCGCCCTGCAACTGCTCCAGCAGCACGGCCCGTTGACGGCCACCCAGCTCAAGACCCTGACCGGACTCTCCCGCCCCACCGTCGCCGACCTGGTCGAACGGCTCCAGGGAGCCGGGCTGATCCATGTCGTCGGCGAGTCCGGCGCCGTCCGCCGGGGCCCCAACGCCAAGCTGTACGGGATCGTCGCCGACCGGGCCCACCTCGCCGCACTCGACGTGCGCACCGGCAGCGTCTCCGTGGTGGTCGCCGACCTCCTGGGCGCCACGCTCGCGGAGGCCACCCTGCCCATCGCCGACGGCACCGGGACCGGGCCCGCCGTCGACCAGGCCGTCGCCCTCCTGGAGCGTACGGCCCGCGAGGCCGGGTCCGTGCCGCTGCACAGCGTCGGCATCGGGGCCCCCGGCCTGATCGACCCGGCCACCGGCGAACTGCGCGACAGCACCGGTCTGCCCGCCTGGCACCGGGGCCTGGTCCGGGTGCTCCAGCAGCGGCTGCCGGCGACCGTGCTCGTCGAGAACGAGACCAACCTCGCCGCCGTCGCCGAACACCGCGCCGGGGCCGCCCTCGACCGCGAGACCTTCGTCCTGATCTGGCTCGGCCAGGGCATCGGAGCCGCCGTCATGCTGGACGGCAAGCTGCGGCAGGGTGCCTCCGGGGGCGCCGGGGAGATCGGCTTCCTGCCGGTGCCCGGAGTGGCCGGACTGCCTTCGGCCGTCGACTGCGAAGGCGGCTTCTTCTCGCTGGCCGGTTCGGCGGCCGTCTGCGAACTCGCCGCCCGGCACGGCATCGAGCTCCCCGGCGGAGTGGCCTCGGAGGCCGCCGCCGTGGCCGCCGTACGCACCGCGCTGGCGGCGGGCGGGCGGGGGCAGCCGTTCCTGGACGAACTGGCCGACCGCCTCGCCCTCGGGGCCGCGGCCGTCGTCTCGGTCCTGGACCCCGGCTGCGTCCTGCTGGCGGGCGCGGTCGGCGAGGCCGGCGGGCCCGCGCTCGCCGCCCGGGTCGAGGAGCGGCTCGCCCTGATGTCACCGCTGCGCACCGAGGTCCGGGCCGGTTCCCTGGGGGACGGGGCCGTGCTGCGCGGGGCGCTGCTCACCGCCCGGGACGCGGCGCAGGACGCGCTGTTCGCGCCCGGCGGCTGAGGAACCGTACGGCTGAGCCCCCCGGTTCAGCCTCCCGCCCTCAGCCCGCCCGCCGGTGGCGCCGGGCCAGGAACTCCTCGAACGTCACCGTCCCCACCGCGTGCTCCGGGCTCAGATGGCCGCCGCTCCGGAACCCCGCGTACGCCTTCCCCGCCAGCCGCACCGGCACCACCCGCCGCTTGCGTCCCGTCGCCCGGAGGTAGGCCCCGGCCAGGGCGCTGAACTCCCGGACCTCGGGCCCGCCCAGGTCCGGCACCCGGCCCGCCGGAGCGCCGAGCGCGAGGGCGGCCAGGCGGTCGGCGACCTCGCCGCTGTCGACGGGCTGGACCGACACCCCGGCCGGCACCGGCAGCACGGGGAGCTTGGCCGCGCCGGAGACGACGGACAGGACCAGGTCGTGGAACTGCGTGGTCCGCTGGATGGTCGCGCCCACCCCGGAGTCCTCGATCATCCGCTCGACCCGCCGCTTGGCCGCGTAGTAGCGCAGCGGCACCCGGTCCACGCCCACGATCGAGATGTAGACCAGATGGGGCACCCCGGCCCGCTGCGCGGCCTCGATGAGGAAGCCCGCCGCCCGGTCGTCGCCGCCGCGCGGGGAGCTGGCGCAGTGCACGATCGTGTCCACCCCGTCGACCGCCGCGTCGAGCCCTCTGCCGTCCCGCAGATCGACGGCGTACGAGGGGGAGCGGCGGCTCAGACCACGGACGTCGGCCCCCTCGGTGCGCAGCCGCTCGGCGACCTGGCGGCCGAGTGTTCCGGTGGCGCCGGTGACCAGAATCGTCGTCATGGGGCCACCCTGCCAGAGGCGGGATCCGGTCGCGGCGGGAACGTGTGAAGCCCCGGCGGTGGGCGCCGGGGCTTCACGTGGGGTGCGGGGAGAGGTCACGGGGGCGATGAGCTCACCCCCGTACGAGCAGGGGCGATGCGCTCACTCCCGTACAGGAGCTAGCAGGCGCCCTGGTCCTTCCAGACGCCCCACTCGCCGGTGGTGCCGGGCTTCTCGCCCTTCGTCCACCACGAGGCCTTCCACTGGCGGCCGTCCTGGCTGACGGTGGAGCCGCCGCCGTACTCGGTGGCCGCGTTCCACGCCGGGGCCGTGCAGGCGCCGCCCGGCTGGGTCGGGGTCGGCGTCGGAGTGGGGCCGGTCGGGGTCGGCGTCGGGGTCGGGGTCGGAGTCGGGTTCGTGCCGGTGCCGGGCTCCACCAGGGTCGTACCGCGGGCCAGGTCACCGGCGAGGGAGTAGGACTTCCCGCCGAAGGTCACGGTCCAGTTGGACGGGGTGGAGGTCGGGAGGTAGTAGACGAAGTCCAGCTCCACCGAGGCGCCGGGGGCCACCGTCTGCCAGGCCGGGAGCTTCAGGGAGACCCGGTTGTAGGGGCCCTTGAGCCCGCCGATGTTGTTGGCGGCCGTGTGGTCGCTGCGGATGATCGACGTACCGAAGCCGGACTGGTCCTTGGCGTTGGCCGGGGCGGAGGTGGAGTAGTCGAACTGGAACTCCGTACCGCCGGGCAGCGTGGCCTGGGTCCGGTTGGTGATCTTCAGCTTCGGGCTGATCGGGTAGTTGGAGTCACCGAGCGCGAACTGGTTGAAGGAGACGTCGATGTCGACGGCCTCGGTGGGCAGGGTGACCGTGGAGCGCTTCGCGCCGTACGGGGCCGCCGACTTGAAGGCGTCGTACATCGCGGTGGTCAGCGTGTTGCCGGTCTCGTACTGGCCCTTCGCCGCGTTCCACTGGTAGTCGCCCGCCAGCTCCCAGATCATCGTGCCGCCGATGCCCTTGTCGACCACGTAGTCGGCCTTACGCTTCACCGACTGCTCGTCCTCCGTCGAGAGGAAGACCTTCTTCTGGGCGTTCCACAGCCAGGGGGCGACCAGCGTGGAGTCGTACTTGCGGACGTAGGTGCCGGTCAGCTGGGTGTTCGCGGGGAAGCCGTAGCTGGCGAGGTAGTCGCCGGCGATGCCCTTCTCCAGGTTCTTCGCGTGCCACATCGGGTTGGAACCGGCCGGCGATTCCTTGCCGTTGTCGTCCTTGTCGTGCCACAGGTTGTCGATGCCGACCGCGCCGTCACCGCACTTGGTCAGACCCGCGCCCGCCGGGCAGGTGGTGGTGGCCGCCTTGCCCCAGAGGCCGTCGGTGCCGCCCTGGACGTTCTTGAAGCCGCGGGTGTAGTACGGCAGGCCGATGTTGATCCGGCCGGCCGGCATGGAGCCGCGGAAGTAGTGGTAGGCCCAGTCGGTGTTGAGGTAGCCGACCCCGCCGTACTGCGAGGTGGTGTACACACCGGCCTGCGCCAGCTCGTTGTCCTTGCCGTCGTCGAACAGCTGGGCGTTCGGGCCGACGTACTCGTTCCAGGCGCCGTGCAGGTCGTAGGACATGATGTTGACGTAGTCCAGGTACTTCTGCATCTGGTACGTCTCCATGCCCCGCAGCAGGTAGCCGGAGGAGGGGGCGGCGACGGTCAGCAGGTAGTGCTTGCCGTCGGCGGCGCCCGCGCGGTCCAGCTTCTCGCGCAGGGTCTTCATGAGGGCGTCGTAGCCCTTCACCAGGCCCGCGCGGCGGCCGTTGGCCAGCGTGTGGTCCATGGGGTTGCCCGCGTCCTTCATGGACGTCGCGTACTCGTAGTCGATGTCGACGCCGTTGAAGCCGTACTTCTTGATGAAGGTGACGGCCGAGTCGGCGAAGGTGTTGATGCCGGTCTGGTTGACCGAGCCGTCGGCGTTGGTCGCCATCGAGTAGAAGCCGCCGGAGTTGACGCGCTTGCCGTCCGGGCCGAAGTAGCCGCCGGTCTCGGCCCAGCCGCCCACGGAGACCAGGGTCTTCACGTCGGGGTGCTGCTTCTTGTACTTGGTCAGCAGGTTGAAGTGACCCTTGTACGGGAGCGTCGGGTCCATCTCGGCGCCCGCCACACCGGGCCAGGTCATTCCGGTGGAGGCGTTGTCGGCGCCGTCGGGGCCGACCGAGAGCTTGTTGGAGCTGTCGACGTGCGCGAAGGCGTAGTTGAGGTGCGTGACCTTGTCCCAGGGGATGTTGGGGACCAGGTAGGCGTCCTTGCCGTCCTTGCCGGTACGCCAGTTGGTGAAGTAGCCGATGACGCGGCGCTTGTGGTCGGCGCCCATCTTCTCGCGTCCCTCACCGTCGTAGACGGTGCAGTACGGGGTGTCGACACCGGGGGTCTTGTACAGCCCGTCGGGACGACAGGACTCGTGGTCGGTGGCGGCGGCCGACGGGGTGGCGGCGAGGGAGGTCATCAGCAGGCCGGCGACGGCGGCGCCGGCGGCGAGGAGCGTGGCTCTCGCTCGGGTGGGGGACAGCATGTGGACGTTCCTCCTGGGGAGGTCGGCAGAACACAACTGGCAAAGGGGTGGGTCGTGTCGGGGTCCCGGTGTGCGCACACCGTGGGACCGAACCTCGGAGGTGACGCAGAGATTAAGAGGACTAGACCAGTGCGTCAATAGGTCTGGACCTTTACCGCTCAACTTTCTGAATGACTACGTTGTCGCCCACTTGTCGGGTTTCCTCTGGGCGGGTTTGCGCCAGGTATCCTGTGACCCAGCCCACAGCGCTCACCCGCATGGCCGAGGAGCGTCCGTGGCAGACTGGTTCCGTACCAGTAGCAGCGCACTCCGGGGTCGGTGCAATTCCGAACCGGCGGTTATAGTCCGCGACCCGTCCGCAGCCAGCGGCCGGTTGACCAGGTGAGATTCCTGGACCGACGGTTAAAGTCCGGATGGGAGGCAGTGCGCGGCGGTTCTTCATCGGTACGCCGCCGTAGGCGGACGCATGGCCGGGATGGTCTGGATCCTTGCGTCCCTTCTCGGGTTTTTCGGCGTTTCCCCTGGTGAGCCGCTTCATCTGTCGTCATCGACAGGCCCCGGAGTCCGTGCCCGAAGAGGCAGGAGGACCCGGTGGCCACCGCAGCCGACATCACCGCCATGGGCCGAGCCGTCACGCTCGCAGCCCGCGGTCTCGGCTCCACCAGCCCCAATCCGGTCGTCGGATGTGTGATCACCGACGCCTCCGGAGCCGTGGCCGGTGAAGGCTTCCACCAGCGCGCCGGAGGACCCCACGCCGAGGTCCACGCCCTGCGCGCGGCCGGCGAGCGGGCCCGGGGCGGCACCGCCTACGTCACCCTCGAACCCTGTAACCACACCGGCCGCACCGGCCCCTGCGCCCAGGCCCTCCTGGACGCCGGGATCAGCCGGGTCGTGTACGCGGTCGGCGACCCGAACCCGCAGGCCACCGGTGGTGCCGACACCCTGCGCGCGGCCGGGGTCCAGGTCGAGCAGGGCCTCCTCGCCGACCAGGCCGAGGCGGGCAACGCCGCCTGGCTCACCTCGGTGCGCCTGGGCCGCCCGTACGTCCTGTGGAAGTACGCCGCCACCCTCGACGGCCGGATCGCCGCCGCCGACACCACCAGCCGCTGGATCACCTCGCCCGAGGCCCGCGCCGACGTCCACCGGCTCCGCGCCGAGGCCGACGCGGTCATCGTGGGCTCGGGCACCGTCCGCGCCGACGACCCCCAGCTGGGCGTACGCGGCATCGACGGCGCCACCCAGCCCCTGCGCGTCGTCGTCGACACGAACGCCACGGCCGTGAAGCCCGGTGCCCGGGTCCTGGACGCCACCGCGCCCACCCTGATCGCGGTCGCCGCCGACGCACCCGCCGGCCACCTCCCCGAGGAGGCCGTCCTGCGGCTGCCCCGCGCCGCCACCGGCCCTGGCCTGGACCTCGACGCCCTCCTCGCCGCTCTCCACGAGCGCGGCGTCCTCTCCGTACTCCTAGAAGGCGGCCCCACGCTCGCCGGTGCCTTCGTCGCTGCGGGAAAGGTCGACAAGGTCGTCGGCTATCTCGCCCCGGTCCTCCTCGGCGCGGGCCCCGCGGCCCTCGGCGACGCCGGAATCACCACCATCTCCCGCGCGTTGCGCCTCGATGTGACCGAGACGGTCCGCATCGGCCCCGATCTGCGCATCACCGCCGCCCCCGCCCCTGCTCGGAAGGGAAACTGAGTGTTCACCGGAATTGTCGAAGAACTGGGTGAGGTCACCGCCGTCGAGCCCCTGGCCGACGCCTCCCGCTTCCGGCTGCGCGGCCCCGTCGTCACCGACGGCGCGAAGCACGGCGACTCCATCGCGGTGAACGGCGTCTGCCTCACCGTCGTGGAGACCGGCGAGGGCGAGTTCACCGCCGACGTGATGGCCGAAACCCTCAAGCGCTCCAGCCTCGGCGCCCTCACCACCGGCTCCCGCGTCAACCTGGAGCGCCCGATGGCGCTCGGCGGCCGGCTCGGCGGGCACATCGTCCAGGGCCACGTGGACGGCACCGGCACCATCGTCGAGCGCACCCCCTCCGAGCACTGGGAGATCGTCAAGGTCTCCCTGCCGCCCGAGCTGACCCGGTACGTCGTCGAGAAGGGCTCCATCACCGTCGACGGCGTCAGCCTCACCGTCGTCGAGGCGGCGGCCGACTACTTCACCATCAGCCTCATCCCCACCACCCTCGCCCTGACCACGCTCGGCCACAAGCAGCCCGGCGATCCGGTCAACCTGGAGGTGGACGTGATCGCCAAGTACGTGGAGCGGCTGCTCGGCGACCGGTCCGGCTCCGCACAGGACCCGCTGAGCGACCTGGCCGCCGGGCAGGGCCCGCTGCCGGGAAGCGACCAGGCCACCGGACAGGACCCGCGATGAACGCCGTCTCCTGGCTCAACTCCGAGGCCTTCACCGTCTTCGGCCAGCACATCAAGTGGGCCGACATGATCGGCAACCTGATCGGCCTGGCCGCCCTGGCCCTCGGCTGGCGGCGCTCCATCTGGACCTGGCCCGCCCAGCTCCTCGCCGGCGCCATCCTCTTCACCGCGTTCGCCTCCGCGCACCTTTCCGGCAGCGCGGGCAAGCAGCTGGTCGTCATCGTCGTCGCCCTGTGGGGCTGGCAGGCCTGGAAGCGCGGCAAGCAGCAGGCCCAGGACGGCTCCCTCGCCGTCCGCTTCGCCACCTGGCGCGAGCGCGGTGTGCTGATCGGCGCCACCGCCCTCGGCACCCTCGCCGTCGGCGGCCTGTTCACCCTGTTCCCGTCGCTCTCCTGGGACCCCTGGCCGGACGCGTACATCTTCGTCGGCACGGTCGTCGCGATGTACGCCCAGGCCAAGGGCATGGTCGAGTTCTGGTTCGCCTGGCTCCTGGTCGACCTCGTCGGCGTCCCCCTGAACTTCGCCAACGGCTTCGCCTTCTCCGGCTTCGTCTACATCATCTACGGCGCCCTCGTCCTGTGGGGCATGCGCGACTGGTGGCTGCGTACGCGGACACCCGCTCTGGAAGGAGCCACGGCATGACTGCTCAGCCCACCTGGCTGCACCCCGGCCACGACCCGCTCGCCGAGGACCTCTCCCTGGACCCCGTCGAGCAGGCCATCCGTGACATCGCCGCCGGCCGGCCCGTCGTCGTCGTGGACGACGAGGACCGCGAGAACGAGGGCGACCTCGTCATCGCCGCCGAGATGGCGACCCCGGAGATCGTCGCCTTCATGATGAGCGAGTGCCGCGGCCTGATCTGCGCACCCATGGAGAGCGACGAGCTGGAGCGGCTCGAACTCCCGCAGATGGTCGCCGACAACACCGAGTCGATGCAGACCGCCTTCACCGTCTCCGTCGACGCCTCGGCCGCCCACGGTGTCACCACCGGCATCTCCGCCGCCGACCGCGCCACCACCCTGCGGATGCTCGCGGGCGGGGTCGCCGGACCCGGCGAACTGGTCCGCCCCGGCCACATCTTCCCGCTGCGCGCCCGCTCCGGCGGCGTCCTCGTCCGCAACGGCCACACCGAGGCCGCCGTCGACCTCGCCAAGCTCGCCGGACTCCGTCCCGCCGGAGCGATCGTGGAGATCGCGGGGGAGGACGGCACCATGCTGCGCCTGCCCGAACTGATCCCCTTCGCCCGCAAGCACGGCCTGACGATCATCTCCATCGAGGACCTGATCGCCTACCGCCGCAGCGCCGAGCCGACCGTCCGCCGCGAGGCCGCCACCCGGCTGCCCACCGCGTTCGGCGACTTCACCGCGTACGGCTACCGCTCCACCGTCGACGGCGTCGAGCACGTCGCCCTCGTCCACGGCGACGTCTCGGAGAACGGCGGCGAGGACATCCTCGTCCGCATCCACTCCGAGTGCCTGACCGGCGACATCTTCCAGTCCGCCCGCTGCGACTGCGGCCCCCAGCTGCACGCCTCCATGCAGCGGATCACCGAGGAGGGCCGGGGTGTCGTCGTCTATCTCCGGGGTCACGAAGGGCGCGGCATCGGCCTGCTCTCCAAGCTGCGCGCGTACGAACTCCAGGAGCGCGGCGTGGACACCCTCGACGCCAACCTGGAGCTCGGCCTGCCCGCCGACGCCCGCGACTACGCGGCCGGCGCGCAGATCCTCAAGGACCTCGGCGTACGCAGCCTGCGGCTGATGACCAACAACCCCGACAAGACCGCGGCCGTCCTGCACCACGGGCTCGCCGTCACCGGCCGGGAACCGATGCCCGTCCAGGCCGGCGAGCACAATCTGCGGTACCTGCGCACCAAGCGCGACCGCATGGGCCACGACCTGCCCTGGCTCGACGGCGCCCCCGCGTCGCCCTGCGCCAACCAGTAACGACCGACCGACCACTACTACGCAACGAGCTTCAGGAGAACCATGAGCGGCAAGGGTGCACCCGAACTGTCCGTACGCAACTGCGCCGACCTCCGGGTGGCCGTCATCGCGGCCCAGTGGCACGAGAAAGTCATGGACGGCCTCGTCGACGGCGCCCTGCGTGCCCTGCACGAGCTGGGCATCGACGAGCCGACGCTGCTCCGCGTCCCCGGCTCCTTCGAGCTGCCCGTCGTCGCCAAGGTGCTCGCCGGCCGTGGCTACGACGCGATCGTCGCCCTCGGCGTGATCATCCGGGGCGGCACCCCGCACTTCGAGTACGTCTCCCAGGGCGTGACCATGGGCCTCACCCAGGTCACCGTCGACACCGGTGTCCCCGTCGGCTTCGGCGTACTGACGTGCGACACCGAGGAGCAGGCGCTCGACCGGGCGGGCATCGAGGGGTCCAACGAGGACAAGGGGCACGAAGCGGTCACCGCCGCCGTGGCCACCGCGGCCACGCTGCGGACCGTCAGCGAACCCTGGCGCTGAGTACGCCCCGGCGACCCCGTATTCTGAGGACCATCATGGCGAACAAAACCTTCGAAGAGCTCTTCGCCGAGCTCCAGCTCAAGGCCGCCGAAGGCGACCCCTCCACCTCGCGCACCGCCGAACTGGTGGACAAGGGCGTGCATGCCATCGGCAAGAAGGTCGTCGAGGAGGCCGCCGAGGTCTGGATGGCCGCCGAGTACGAGGGCAAGGAGGCCGCTGCCGAGGAGATCTCGCAGCTGCTCTACCACGTCCAGGTGATGATGGTCGCCCGTGGCATCTCCCTCGACGACGTCTACGCCCATCTCTGAGCCCGGCCCGAGCACCGCACTTCCCCCCGTTCTCCCTCCGCACAAAGGAACCTGACCTCATGCTGCGCATCGCCGTCCCCAACAAGGGTGCACTCTCCGGCTCTGCGATGGCGATGCTCCATGAGGCGGGCTACCAGCAGCGCAAGGAGTCCAAGGAGCTCGTCCTGGTCGACCCGGAGAACGAGGTCGAGTTCTTCTACCTCCGCCCCCGGGACATCGCGATCTACGTCAGCTCCGGCAGGCTCGACATCGGCATCACCGGCCGCGACCTGCTGCTGGACTCGGCCGCCGACGCCGAGGAGATCCTCCAGCTCGGCTTCGCCCGCTCGACCTTCCGCTACGCCACCAAGCCCGGCACCGCCACGGGCCCGCAGGACTTCGACGGCATGACGATCGCCACCTCGTACGAGGGCATCGTCGCCGCCCACCTCAAGGAGTCCGGCGTCAAGGCGTCGATCGTCCACCTCGACGGCGCGGTCGAGACCGCCATCGAGCTGGGCGTCGCCCAGATCATCGCGGACGTCGTCGAGACCGGCACCAGCATGCGCAACGCCGGACTCGAAGTGATCGGCGACCCGATCATGACCTCCGAGGCCGTCGTCATCCGCCGCAACGGCGCCCCGACCGACGACCCCAAGGTCCAGCAGTTCCTGCGCCGCCTCCAGGGCGTCCTGGTCGCCCGGTCCTACGTGATGATGGACTACGACTGCCGCGTGGAGCACCTGGAGCGCGCCGTCGCCCTCACCCCGGGCCTGGAGTCGCCGACCATCTCCCCGCTGCACCACGAGGGCTGGGTCGCCGTCCGCTCCATGGTCGCCGCCAAGGAGGCGCAGCGGATCATGGACGACCTGTACGAGCTCGGCGCCCGCGCCATCCTCACCACGGCCATCCACGCCTGCCGCCTCTGAGCACCACGGCCAACCAGGCCTGCCGCCGCTGAGCGCCCGGCCACCGCACCCCCGAGAGAAGACCCGATGTCCGCGCCCCGGCCCGACGTTCCCGCCCTCCCGGTCACCTTCCGGCCCACCCTCACCCGGGTGGTCCTGCTGAGCGTGGGCCTGGCGATGTTCCTCGTCATCACGGTCATCGCCCTGATGCTGGAGCGGCTCAACCCGGGGGAGCGGATCACCTTCATCTTCGTCGCCGCGCTCTTCCTCGGCGTCCTGACCCTGCTCAGCAGGCCCCGGGTCACCGCCGACGACACCGGGGTCACCGTCGTCAACATCACCCGGACCCGCAGGCTGGCCTGGGAGGAGATCCTCCGCGTCAACCTGCGGTCCGGCGACCCCTGGGTCTTCCTCGACCTCAGCGACGGCACCAGCATGCCCGCCCTCGGCATCCAGCCCGGTATCGCCAAGGAGCAGGCCATCCGTGACGCCCGCGCCCTGCGCGCCCTCACCGAGTCCCGGTCGACCGCAGGCGACGACACCCCCTGACCGGCGGAGCACCCGCGCCGCGCGGCGCCGGGTTGTCTACTCTGGTGGGCGGCGGCGCCCCGTGCGCCCCGCCCCGCCCGTACCACCGGCCCCCCATCAGCGGGGGCCCGCGGGGCCTTCCTGCGACCCAAGGAGTGACTCCCTCCAGCAATGGACGGATCGTCCGGTAGTACCTGCGCCGCCCCTTCCCCGGAGGCGGCGGCCTCATGACCACCCCTCTGCTGCTCCTCGCGGCGGCCTTCCTCCTCATCCTCGCCAACGGATTCTTCGTGGCAGCCGAATTCGGGCTCGTCACCGTGGACCGGCCCGACGCCGAACGCGCGGCCGCCGAGGGTGACCGGCGGGCCCGTACCGTCGTCGACGCCCTGCGCGAACTCTCCTTCCAGCTCTCCGGCACCCAGCTCGGCATCACCATCACCTCCCTGGTCGTCGGCATGCTCGCCGAACCGGCCCTCGCCCAGCTGCTCGCCGGACCCCTCACCGCCACCGGACTGCCCGCGGGCGCGGTCCCCGGCGTCGGTGTCGTCATCGGGATGCTGCTCGCCTCCGCCGTCCAGATGGTCGTCGGCGAACTCGTCCCCAAGAACTGGGCGGTCTCCCGGCCGCTCCAGGTCGCCCGCTTCGTCGCCGGACCGCAGGCCCGCTTCGCCACCCTGCTGCGCCCCGTCATCACCGCGCTGAACACGCTGGCCAACCGGCTGGTGCGGCTCTTCGGCGTCGAGCCGACCGACGAGCTGGCCTCCGCCCGCACCCCGGGCGAACTGGTCTCCCTGGCCCGCCACTCCGCCGAGGCCGGCACCCTGGAACAGGACACCGCCGACCTCTTCGTACGGACCCTGTCGCTGGCCGGGCTCACCGCCCAGCACGTCATGACCCCCCGGGTGAAGGTCAGCGCCCTGCACTCCTCCGCGACCGCCGAGGACGTCCTCAACCTCACCCGCGCCACCGGCCTCTCCCGCTTCCCGGTCTACCGGGACCGGATCGACGAGGTCGTCGGCATGGTCCACCTCAAGGACGCCCTCGCCGTCCCCGCCCACGAGCGGCTGCGCACCCCGGCCGGCCGGATCGCCGTCGCCCCGCTCCTGGTCCCCGGGACCCTGCCCGTGGAGCGGCTGCTGCGGCGGCTGCGCCACGAGCAGCCGATAGCCGTCGTGGTCGACGAGTACGGCGGCACCGCCGGGGTCGTCACCCTGGAGGACATCATCGAGGAGCTCGTCGGCGAGGTCCGCGACGAGCACGACGCGGTGGGCTCCGACCGCCCCGAACTCACCCCGGCCATCGGCGAGGACGGCCGCCCGGCCTGGGACGCCGAGGGCAGCTGCCGGGTCCACACCCTGAGCCGGGCGGGCCTGGAGCTGCCGGAGGGGCCGTACGAGACCGTCGCCGGGCTCGTCGCCGACCTGCTGGGCCGCATCCCCGCCCCCGGCGACCAGGCCGAACTCCCCGGCTGGCGGATCACCGTCCGCCAGGTCGGCCACAACCGCGCGGAGCGGGTCCGCTTCACCCGGGTCCCCGGCCCGCAGCCGCAGGAGCCCGTACGAGCCCCGCTGAAGGCATCGGCACACGGCGCGCCGGACGCATCCGTACCCGCCCTGCTGGAGGCCGTGCGATGAGCCTGCTCCAACTCCTCTTCGCCGCCTTCCTCGTGCTGGCGAACGGCTTCTTCGTCGGCGCCGAGTTCGCCCTCGTCTCCGTCCGCCGCAGCCAGATCGAACCGCTGGCCGCCCAGGGATCGAGCCGGGCCCGGACCGTCCTGTACGGGCTGGAGAACCTGCCGCGGATGATGGCCGCCGCCCAGTTCGGCATCACCGTCTGCTCGCTCACCCTCGGGGCCGTCGCCGAACCGACCGTGGCCCGCCTCCTGGAGCCGGTCTTCCACCTGCTCCACATCCCCGAAGGGCTCATCCACCCGCTGGGCTTCGCGCTGGCGCTCGCCCTCGTCGTCGCCCTGCACCTGGTCATCGGCGAGATGGTCCCGAAGAACCTCGCGATGGCCGCCCCGGAGCGCACCGCCCTCTGGCTCAGCCCCGGCCTCGTCGCCTTCGCCCGGCTGTGCCGTCCGGTCACCACCGCACTGGGCGCCTGCGCCGGTCTGGTGCTGCGGCTCTTCGGCGTCGAACCGAAGGACGAGGTGGAGGCCGTCTTCACCAGCGAGCAGCTCAACCGCCTGGTCGAGGACTCCGGCCAGGCCGGGCTGCTCGGCCCGGACGCCCAGGAACGCCTGGAGGACGCCCTGGTCCTGGGCAGCCGCCCGGTCACCGACGTCCTGCTGGAGCGGGGCGGCCTGGTGACCGTCGACCCGTCGGTGACCCCGCGCCGGGTCGAGGAGCTGACGGTGCGGACCGGATTCTCCCGCTTCCCCGTCTGCGCGGAGGGCGGGCAAGGCCCGTTCATGGGCTACCTGCACGTCAAGGACGTCCTGGACCTGGAGGACGCCGACCGGGCGGTCCCGCAGCAGCTCTGGCGCCCGATGACGACCGTACGGGCCGAACTCCCGCTCGACGACGCCCTGACGGTGATGCGCCGCGCCGCGACGCACCTGGCCCAGGTCGCGGACGGCTCGGGCCGCATTCTCGGCCTGGTGGCGATGGAGGACGTCCTGGAGACGCTGGTGGGCGAGGTCCGCGATCCGGCCCACCGGGTGGTGCCGGTGCCCCTGCGCACGGTGGACGCCGCGGGGCCGGAGGACCGGGCGCTGGTTTCTTGAGGGGTACGGGTTCGGGCCGGCCCGGAAGTCTCGGGCCGGCCCGAACCCGTACAGGGCTCACACCCCGCCCGGCTCCTGCTTCCCCCGCCCCACCGGTCCGCGCCCGGACAGCACCTCGCCGTACGCCTGCATCAGGTCCGGCAGCCGGAGCGTGGACAGGTCCTCCCGGCTCAGCGTCCCCGGGTAGCCGGAGAGCCGCAGATCGCGGTAGGCGCAGCTCTTCTCGTACAGCGTGCGCAGGAAGCGGCCGTTGCCCAGCTCGTCGATCCAGCCCTGGTCCACCACATGGCCGCTGATGGAGCGCAGCTCGTCGACCGCCTCCTCGTCCCACACGTCGTCGTTCTCGGCGGCCAGCACGCTGCCGATCGCGGTGAGTTCGAGCGGGCGGTAGCTGGGGAAGTCCACCCGGCTGGTGAAGCGGGAGGAGAGCCCGGGGTTGGTCGCGAGGAGGCGGTCCATGCCCTCCGGGTAGCCCGCGAGGATGACGACGAGGTGGTCCCGGTTGTCCTCGGCCCGCTTCAGGAGGACCTGGAGGGCCTCGTCGCCGTACGCATCGCCCTTGCTGTAACCGGAGTTGGCCAGGCTGTACGCCTCGTCGACGAAGAGCACCCCGCCGAGCGCCGAGTCGATCAGCTCGTTGGCCTTCACCGCCGTCTGACCCAGGAACTCGCCGACCAGATCGGACCGTTGGGCCTCGATCAGATGGTCGCCGCCGAGCAGCCCCAGCGCGTAGAAGACCCGGCCCAGGATGCGGGCGACCGTCGTCTTGCCGGTGCCGGAGGGGCCCGAGAAGATGAAGTGGCGCTTCGGCGGCTGCACCGGGAGCCCCTGCTCGGCCCGCAGCCGGGCCATGTTCAGCTGTGCGGAGAGCGCCTTGACCTGCCGCTTCACCGGCTCCAGGCCGACCATGCGCTCCAGTTGGGCAAGCGCCTCGGCCAGCAGGACGGGATCGCTCGGCCCGGCCGGGAACGGCGGCGGCTTCCGCGTCTTCGTCCGGCGTACGCCCTCGACGGGACCGGCCGAGGAGGGCGCCGGGCCGTCCCCGCCCCCGTCCCCGTCGCCGAGCAGCCCGGCCTCGCCCATCGCCCACGGCTCGCGGCCGTCCACCAGATCCGTCCCCAGGTTCGCGTCGCCGTCCGGAAGCGTCTCGGCACCCGCGCCTTCCGCTCCTCCCGCTCCGAAGCCGGTCAGCATCACGGCGGCCAGGTCGGCGGACTCGTCGTACCCGTCGCCTTCAGAGATCGCCGCCAGGCGGGCCGAGGTGTCCATGAACGCCGGGTCGACCCGGTGCACCGCCCGGTACAGCGGTAGCGCCGCCGCGCTGCGCCCGGTGCCCTCGTGGGCCCGCGCCAGCCAGTAACGCAGCTCCTTGCGCTGGGGCTGCTCGCTGCGACACCGCATCAGGGCGGCGGCGAGGAGCGGTTCGGCCTGCCCGTACATCTCCAGCCGGACCCGGGCCATGCCCCCGAAGAGGCCGGCCTCTATGCCGAGCATCGGGTCGTCGACGAGCTGCTCGGTGTAACGGACCAACTGTTCCCAGTCCTTGACCAGATACGAGCGGCAGGCGTGCAGGAACCGCACCTGCGCGTCCGCGTCCACCGGCGGCAGCCCCGCCAACGCCCGGTCCAGCTCCGGCACATGGCGTCCGTCCAGCCAGTGCGACGCGTGGGCGAGCAGCAGATCGCGCGGGCTCTCCAGCAACGGCTGCACCCACCAGCCCAGCCAGTACCAGGAGTTGAGCGGGCGGCGGTGCCGGGCCCGCTGCTCGCCGAAGCGGTCGCGGTGCCGGTACATACGTAAGAGCGCGGTGGCGGTGTCGATGCGCAGCGCGTGGAGGCCGAGCCAGCCGTCCGCCATGCCGGGATCGATCCGTACCGCAGCTCTGAACTCCTCCTCCGCCTGCGGGTAGGCGCCCATCGTGTAGGCGTCCATGCCACGCAGCCAGGCGAGGTCGGCGGGGGCTTGTGCGCCCGGTGTGCCGATGTCCATCAGGTCCCCCACGCCAACCGTTCCCCCAGGATGTCCCGCCCGCACAGCATGCCCACCTGAGCGTGCCGAATCACTGCGCGGAGGAAGGGAATTGACCGCACCGAGGGGCATCGTACCTGCGCACGGGGGAGAAGGCCGGTCAGCGGGGGACCAGACGGGCGGTGACCGAACGTGAGCGGATCGCTCTGCGTGGTCGCCGGGCGGCGGTGCGCGCACAGAACGAAGCCCCCGATCACGGGGGAACAACCGGGGGCTTCGCGTCTGCGGGGGCTCCGAAAAGCCGCACAATGAGAACGTAAGACCAGTACGGCCCCTCGGTCAAGCCGAGTTGGGGCACTTCCGGACTGATTTCCGACTGCTCAGTACGGGGGAGTCCGCTGCCTACCGTCGGTGACGAAACGGTTCGCTCCCGCTGTCGAGCCGGGCCCCTCCTGCCATGCGTACCCCTCGGGCGACTGACGTACCAGCACATCGGCGTACGGGCGTGAAGGGTCGTCGGCGAAGTGCGCCTCCTCGGCGGCGGTCCACCCGTCCCAGAACTCCGTGAGCCCCGCGCCGTCCCGCGCCCTCCCGCGCCCCCAGGACGCCTCCCGCTCCAGCTCCATCCAGCACAGCGCCGCCAGCCACGGCCGCACCTCCCGGCGCCCCGCCCCGACGCCCTCGACCAGCACCACCGGGGCCGGCTCCAGGCTGCGCGCCGGGCCGAAGCGCCGCTCGGTCCAGTCGTACGGCGCGTACCGGGCGGACTCGCCGCGCGCGAGGGGCAGGAGCACCTGGTCCCGCAGCCGCCCGACCCAGCCGAACAGCTCCTCGTGGGTGGCGAGATCGTCCAGATGGAGCACCGGCGCACCACCCAGCGTCTCCGCCAGCCGCCCGGCGAACGTGCTCTTCCCTGACCCCGCGTGCCCGTCCACCGCGACGAGCCGGACCGGCCCGCAGGAGGCGGGGAGCGAGCGCAGGGTGTCGGCGTGGCGGGCCAGGTCGGTCATGGCCCCAGGGTACGGGCCCCGAGG
This sequence comes from Streptomyces cyaneofuscatus, assembly GCF_000718135.1. GTDB lineage: Bacteria > Actinomycetota > Actinomycetes > Streptomycetales > Streptomycetaceae > Streptomyces > Streptomyces cyaneofuscatus. The sequence continues at coordinate 42,798 of NZ_JOEM01000024.1, forward strand.
CCGCCGCCCCGGGCCCACCGCAGGTCACGCCAGTGGTCCAGACCCATATTGGTAGCGCGGCACAGGCCGAATCACTGGCCCGACCGAGCCGGGAGACGGGATAGTTGGCCCACCGATCGGCATCCGCAGCCCCACTCCCACCCATGACCGGGGGTCTCGCCCATGACCAGTCCGACCTCACGCAGGACCGTCCTGACCGCCGCGCTCGCCACAGCCGCCGCCGCGGGCACCGCAGCGGCGGCCGGACCAGCGGCAGCAGCACCGGCACCCGCATCGACGCCCTCCGCACCCCAGGCAGCCGCACCCCTCGTGGACAACCGTTTCTGGCACACGTACACCGACTGGCGCTGGGGCTCCGGCGACGGCACCCGCGTCCTCGCCGGCACCCGCCCCGGCCTGGCCATCGCCACCCCCGCCGGCCGCACCGACTACACCGACCCCCACACGGGCAGGGCGGCCGCCTGGGAGTACGCCACCTGGACCTCGCCGCTCCACCGCTCCGCCGTCCCCGCCACCGAGCTGATCACCTCCTGGAACGCCCGTACGCCCGCGGGCACCTGGATCGCGATCGAGCTGAGCGCCACCTATGCCGACGGCACGGCGACCCCCTGGTTCGTGATGGGCCGCTGGGCCTCGGGCGACGGCGACATCCGCCGCACCTCGGTGGACGACCAGGGGGACCCGCACAGCTCGGTCTGGACAGACACGCTCTCCGTGGACGACGCGGCGAGCGGCGTACGGTTCACCGCGTACCGCCTCCGCCTCACCCTGTACCGCACCCCCGGCACCCGCCTCACCCCCACGGTCCGGCGCGTCGGCGCGATGGCCTCGGACATCCCCGACCGCTTCACGGTCCCGGCGACCACCCCCGCCCACGCCCGCGAACTGCGGGTCCCGCGCTACTCGCAGAACGTCCACATCGGCCAGTACCCCGAGTACGACAACGGCGGCGAGGCCTGGTGCAGCCCCACCTCCTCGCAGATGATCATCGAGTACTGGGGCCGTAAGCCCACCGCCGAGGACCTGGCCTGGGTCCGGCCGGGCCTGCCCGACCCCCAGGTCTGCCACGCCGCCCGGTACACGTACGACTACCAGTACGGCGGCTGCGGCAACTGGCCCTTCAACGCCGCCTACGCCGCCACCTACCGCGACCTGAACGCGGTCGTCACCCGCCTCGGCTCGCTCACCGACCTGGAGCGGCTGGTTCATGCCGGAATTCCCGTCATCACCTCGCAGTCCTTCCTCCAGGAGGAGCTGCCCGGGGCGGGCTACGGGACGGCGGGCCACCTGATGACGGTGGTCGGGTTCACCCCAGGGGGTGACGTGATCGCCAACGACCCCGCCTCCCCGAGCAACGAGGCGGTACGGCGCGTCTATCCGCGGCGCGACTGGGAGAACATCTGGCTGCGCACCAAGCGCTACGACGCGAGCGGCCGGGTCAGGAGCGGTACGGGCGGGGTCTGCTACGTGTACTGGCCGTCGGGTCCGACGCCGGGGCAGCGCCGTGCGCTGCGCTCGCTCGGTCTGCTGTGACGCCGTCCCTGCTGTGACTCCGTCCCTGCTGTGGCTCCGTCAAGGAGGTGTTGGGGCAGGGGAGTTGATCGGACGTTGCGATAAGTTGACGGGGTGACCGACATCGAATCGCGCATCGACACGACCCGGCCGCACACCGCCCGGATATGGAACTACTGGACCGGTGGTACGGACAACTACCCCGTCGACCGGGAGGCCGGAGACCGGATCCGGGCGTTGCACCCCGGCATCGGGGAGTACGCGAAGGCGGACCGGCTGTTTCTGGGACGGGCGGTGCGCCACCTGGCGGGGCAGGAGGGCATCCGGCAGTTCCTGGACATCGGGACGGGGCTGCCGAGCGCCGACAACACGCATGAGGTCGCCCAGCGCGTCGCCCCCGACGCGCGGGTCGTGTACGTGGACAACGACCCGCTCGTCCTGGCGCACGCCCGTGCGCTGCTGGTCGGGACGCCCGAGGGGCGCACCGACTATCTGGACGCCGATCTGCGGGACATCGACACGATCCTGGCCGCCGCGGCGAAGACGCTCGACCTCTCGCAGCCGGTCGCGCTGATGCTGCTCGGCGTCGTCATCTTCATCGAGGACGACGAGGAGTCGTACGCCATCGTCCGCCGGCTCCTGGATGCGCTCGCCCCCGGCAGCCACCTCGTCCTGTCCCATACGGTCACCCACCCCGACATGCCGGACGTGGACGAGGCGGTGGCGTTCTGGAACGAGCACGGCACCCCGAAGCTCACCCAGCGGACCCCCGCCGCCGTCGCGCGCTACTTCGACGGCCTGGAGCTGCTGGAGCCCGGGGTGGTGTCCTGCTCCGCGTGGCGGCCGGAGACGCCGGCGGCGGACGTCGCGATGTACGCGGGCGTCGGGCGTAAGTGACGTCATGGTGAGGCGCCCGGCCGGGCGGTCCCGGCCGGGCGCCTCGTACCGGACACTCAGGCGGTACGCCGCTGTCGCCTGACCGCCCCCACCACCACGTCGACCACCAGGAACCCGGCCAGGGTCACCCCCAGGACGGGCAGCGCCCAGCCCAGGGCGATGACCGCCGGGATGCCCAGGACGAGGACCGGGAGCGGGAGCCGTCGCCACGCCCCGCGCTCCGGGGCCCGGCCGACGAGCGCCCGGCGGTCGTCCCGGGTGGGGCGCCGCTGCCACCACATGCGGTAGCCCCAGACGATCACGGCCGTCAGGCCCAGGGCGACCAGCGCCAGCACGATCTGGTTGACGACCCCGAACAGCACGCCCATGTGCCCCTGCACGCCCAGCTTGCTGAGCTTGGACAGAGCCGGGTGGTCGGCCCAGTAGGTGCGCGAGGTGATCTCGCCGCTGGAAGTGTCCACCGCCACCCGGTCGTAGTGCACCGGCCAGACGTTGTCGTTCTGCGCCACGGTCCACGCGCTCGCCGCGTCCGCCGCGGGCGTGACCACCACCGTGCCCCCGAGACCCGCGTCCCGTGCCGCCGTGAGGGCCGTGTCGAAGTCGGCCGGGTCGGCGTCGGCCGTTGCTTCGCCGCCGCCGTGGCCGGCGTGGTCCGAGTGGTCCTCGACGGGGGCCTGAGCACCCGGGAGGGCGGTGTCGAGGGCCGGGGCGTTGCCGTTCGCCGCGTCCAGCAGCCGCCCGAACCGCTCACCCGCGTAGTTCGACCAGGTGAGACCGGTGGCGCTCAGGAAGAGCAGCGCCAGCGCCAGCCACACCCCGGTGGCCGCGTGCCAGCTGCGCGTCCGGCGCACCCCGCGGGCCTTGCGGTCCGGCAGCAGCGCGCCCCGGGCCGACTTCGCACGCTGTCCCCGGCTGCGCCCGAGCCACAGGACGAGGCCGCCCAGGACGGTCACCCCCAGCCAGCTCGCGGCGACCTCGGAGTACAGGCGGCCCGTCTCGCCGAGGTTGAGGTTGCGGTGGAGGTCGTCGAGCCAGGTGGTGAGGGGCGTCGACCCGAACCAGGTCGTCAGCTCACCCCGCACCTCGGCGGTGTACGGGTAGACGAAGACCGTGCGCTGCTTCTCGCCCAGCTCCGGCACCGCGAGCACCACCCGCGTGGTGTCCTCCGGGTCCGGCGGGGTGACCACCGACGCCACGGTGCCCTCGGGGTACGCCGCCCGCGCGGCGGCTATCTGCTCCGCGAGCGGACGGGGTGCGTCCCCGACCTTCTCGACCCGCAACTGGTCGCCGTACAGGAGCTGGTCGAGCTGGGGCGTGAAGGTGTAGGCCAGTCCGGTCAGCGCGGCCACCAGCAGGAAGGGGGCGACGAGCACACCGGCGTAGAAGTGCAGCCGGACCAGGAGGTGGCGTACGGCCTCCCAGGAACGGGCCGGGCGCTGCGGGTCGGAGCCGGGATCGTCGGTCGCTGCCACAGGGCCCTCCGCCGTGGCGACGGCGGGTTTCGCGAGGCCGTCCGGTCTGTCGCCGTCCGGCTCGCCCTGCGCGGTGCCGGTCGGGTCATGGTCGTTCTGCGGTATTTCTTCGGTTCTGCGAGACATGCGTGCTCCTCGGAGGGCAGGCGGGAGGGAGACTCCGTCGACCTGCCGGTGGGGGCCGGGTTCTGCCCGGGCGGTGGGACGCGGTGGCGTTGGCGACCCGGCGGTTCCCGTACGCACGCCTCAGGGCGCCGGATCACCTCCGGCGCTCGCGGCTGGCTGCGGGGCCCGTCAGGCCGCAGTCGCCGCCGGCGGCCCACGCCGGAGGCAGGACCGGGCGAGGAGCGCCCCGAACCGGATCCGCGCGACCACCGGCGGCACCGGGCGCGTCCGGCGCAGGCAGGGGAGGGGAGGAGCGGTCCGGAGGGCGACGCGGGGGACGAGCAGGGCCGCGAGGCGCCGCAGCACCCGCTCCCCGTAGATCACGAAGAGGGCCGTTCCGAGGGTGGCCGCCGCATGGGCGAGGGCCATCCCGGGGTCCGTGGCGTGCCCGCCGTCGTGGCCGCCGGACGGCCCGGCCGCGTGGTGCTCGCGTCCGGCGGTCATGGCGGAGTGTCGGCCTCCGCCGGGCGCCGGGAGGAAGTGGAAGGCGCCGTGCAGGGCGAACTGGGTGGAGCCCAGCACCAGCGTCACGACGTCGAAGCGGCGCCGCCAGCCGCCGAAGAGCAGGGCGCCCTGGAGGCTGAGCGCGAGAAACAGGAGGGCGAGCACCCCCGCGCCGGGCAGGCGTCCGCCCGCCGCGACATGGCTGACGGCGCCGAGAAGCAGGCAGGCGGAGCCGCAGAGCAGGCCCCTGGCCGCTCGCGTCGGCCAGCCGCCCCGTGCACGCGTGGAGACAAGGTAGCCAGCCCCCTCGCGCGCTCCGACCCGGGGGTCTCCGTCACGGTCTCTTCCCATGGGGCAGTAGTCGGCCAGGTGGCCGAAAAAGTTCCCGCACGCATACCGAAAAGATTCCTGTCCGAAAAGCGGCAGATCTCCCGTCCGGGCGGCGAACGTTGCCGCCGTACGAACACCGTGTTGCCCGGCTCCCGAAACGCCCGCCGCGCCTACGCGCGTGCCCTATGCTCCGACGGCGGTGCGGCGGATACGGCACCGGCCCCTGACCCGTCATCGGAGGACCGACCATGCCGAGGCCCCCGTGGTCCGCAGCGTGAACGCGCGAGCAGCCCGGACGGCGGCCGCGACCGGCACGAGCCGCCTGCTCACCCGGCCGATGCTCCTGCTGCTCGTGGCCTCGGTCGGCGGGATGGGCGGCTTCTACCTGCTGCTGTCGGTGCTTCCTCTTTACGCGGCCACGGCCGGCGGAGGCGGCGTGGGGGCGGGGCTGACCACCGGCGCCATGATGCTGGCCACGGTCCTGGCGGAGCCCGCGGTTCCGTGGGCCCTCGCACGGTTCGGCCACCGCGCCGTGGTGGGCGCGGGCCTGCTCCTGCTCGGTCTCCCGTCGGCGGTGCTGTGCCTGTGGTCCTCGTTCCCGCTGACGCTGGGCGTCTGTCTCGCGCGCGGCGTGGGTCTGGGCATCGTCGTCGTCGCGGGGACGGCACTGGCGGCCGAACTCGCGCCGCCCGGACGGCGGTCCGAGAGCCTGGGCCTGTACGGGGTGAGCCTGGGCGTCCCGTCGGTGCTCGGGCTGCCCGCCGGGGTCTGGCTGAGCGACCGCCTCGGCTTCGAGCCGGTCTTCCTCCTGACCGCCGCACTGACGTTGCTGGCCCTCCCGGCCGTCGCGGGGCTGCCCGCGCGGCGGGCAACCCGGGGCGAACGGCTGAGCGGAGACCCGGACGGCCGGAAGGGGGACCCGGGCGGCCGGAACGGGGAACTGGGCGGCCGGAGTGAGGACCCGGGCGTCCGTAATGGAGCCCCGGACGGCCCCCTCGGTGCCGCGGTGAACCGGTCGCTCGTCCGGCCGACGCTGATCCTGGGAGCCGCGACGTTCGCCTCCGGTGTCCTCGTCACCTTCCTGCCGCTCGCCCTGCTGGGCGGGCCGTCCCACCTGGCGGTGGTGGCCCTGCTGGTCCAGGCGTCCGTCGCGCCCCTCGCCCGCTGGGGCGCCGGGTGGTGGGGCGACCGGCACGGGAGCTCGTCGCTGCTGCTGCCCGCGGTGCTCGCGGTCGCCCTCGGCACGGCGGGGCTCGTACGGCTGGAGAGTCCGGTGATGGTGATCGTGAGCATGGTCCTGTTCGGCGCGGGGTTCGGCGCGGTGCAGAACCTGACCCTGGCCACCATGTTCGAACGCGTCCCCCGCTCCGGATTCGGCCGGGTGAGCGTGGTCTGGAACCTCGCCTTCGACGCGGGCATGGGTCTGGGCGCGGTCGGGTTCGGACTGCTGATCGACCGGACCGGCTACCCGTGGGGTTTCGCCGTCACCGCCGTGCTCCTCCTGGCCGTCCTGGTGCCCGCCTGGCACGACAGGAGATACGTGCAGGCCGAGACCACATGAGCGGCCTCCGGCGCCCGCCTCACTTGAGCAGCCCCCGCTGCGCGGCGAGATACCCCGCCTGGAACCTGCTCTCCGCGCCGATCGCCTCGAAGATCTCCGCCACGTACTTACGGCAGGTCCGCAGCGACACCCCGAGCCGCCGCGCGATCGTCTCGTCCCGCGCCCCCTCACTGAGCAGCCGGAGAACGGTCCGGTGCAGATCGCTCAGCTCCGCCGGTTTCGCCCGGCCGACCTCGACGGCGTGGGCCCGTCCCCAGGCATGGTCGAACGCCTCGCAGAGCAGCGTCACCACCGACCGGTCCCTGACCACGGCGGCGCCGCCGGCAACCCGGTGATGGGGTACGAAGGCAACGGACCGGTCGACGACCATGAGCCGCCCGAACAGCTCGGCGCTCGTGCGCACATGAGCTCCCGCCGCGGTCACCCTGCTGACGTGGGAGCGGGTGGGCGGGTGGTGGAGGGACGACTCCCGGTACAGGAACCGGAGCCGGACCCCGCGGCCGAGCAACTCGACATCCCTCGCCGTGGCCGGCCCCACCTCTTCCGCCGTGCCGACCTCGCCCGGCTGCGCGCTGATCACCTCGCTCCTGCATCTGGTCATGGCCTCCTCGCTGAGCAGCGCCGCCTCCGCGGGCGAGTCGAAGACTTCGATCGCGTCCCCGCTGCGGTGGGCCGTGGAGAGGATCGAGTAGACACGGGAGAGTTCGTCGAGATTCCGCCGGGAGCCGCTCAGGTCGGCCACCTTCCGCCGCAGCCGGGATTCGGCCGACGCCAGGCCGGCCGCGGCGATCTGCGGATCGAGCGCACGCCACCGCAGGGCCGTGTCGTCCCCAGCTCTTTCGGAGCCTGTCTGTAACTCCATCAAATGTACGGAAACCAGGCTGTCCAGTGAGTCCCTGGCCTCGCACTGCGTCAACCCCAGGAGGTCAATTGTTTCAGCGATCGAAACATACCCCCGGGAAACCGACCATTTGTAAACACGAATGGCGGTCGCATTAAGCCGGTGGTCGGCCTGCGTGTCGCCGATAAAGTCGTTTCTGTCCATCTTTACCCCCGTGCAGGTTGCTGTTTGCAGCATCATGGCCCCATGGGTGGTTGAATGCAAGGTGCGGAGTGAGAGACCCTTACATGGGCATGATTCGGCCACCCATTCCGTGGCTCCCGAGCCCTTTTTTCTTTCGAGGCGAAAGAAGACCATGGCCATCAATGACGTCGACCAGACGGAACGTGATACCGCCGGAGAACAGAGCCTCCCTCATCTCCTTCTGCGGCAGGTGCGGGACCATCCCGACCGCACAGCTGTCGTTCAAGGGGACGAGCACCTCAGCTACCGCGACCTTGCCGCCCACAGTTCGGTCATCGCGGATTATCTGCTGAATCTCGGGATCGTTCCCGATGATTCCGTCGGGATCTTCGTCGAACCGTCGATCGAATTGATGACGAGCATCTGGGGCGTCCTCCTCGCGGGCGGCGCCTACCTCCCGCTCTCGCCCGAATACCCGGAAGAACGCCTGCGCTACATGATCGAGGACTCCGGGGTGCGCGTGGTCATCGCGTCGGAGGAGCTCAGGCCGAGACTTTCCCTGCTGGCCCCGCCCGGCACCATGGTCATCAGCCCGGCCGGCGCGGCGGCGGCCCGTACCTCCGCCGGCCCGCCGCCCGCGTGGACGGTGCCCGCGGACCTCACGCCGGCTCATCTCGCGTACGTCATCTACACCTCGGGCAGCACGGGAAAGCCGAAGGGCGTGATGATCGAGCAGCGCGGCATCGTCAACCAGATGCGCTGGCTGGCGGAGTCCGGGGTGCTGGACCGCTCGACCACCGTCCTGCAGAAGACGCCGATGAGCTTCGACGCGGCGCAGTGGGAGATCCTCGCCCCCGCCTGCGGAAGCACGGTCGTCGTGGGCGGTCCCGGCCTGTACCGCGACCCCGAAAGAATCATCGACACCGTCATCAGGCACCGGGTCACCGCACTGCAGTGCGTCCCCACACTGTTGCAGGCGCTTCTGGACACCGACGACTTCCGCACCTGCACCTCGCTCACCCGGGTCTTCAGCGGCGGCGAAGCGCTTTCCCGGAACCTCGCGCAGAAATTCGTGGAGACGCTGCCCGGGAGCGCGCTGACCAATCTGTACGGGCCGACCGAGACCACGGTCAACGCATCGGCTTTCACGGTCGACCGACGAACGCTCGCCGAGGGCCCGCAGGTCATCTCCATCGGCAGGCCGGTCCGGGGAACCCGGTTCCATATTCTCGACAAGCACCGCAATCCGGTGGGTTCCGGTGAAGTCGGCGAGCTCCACATCGAGGGAGTCCAGCTCGCCCGCGGATATCTGAACCGGCCGGACCTGACCGCGGAAAGATTCATCGAGCACACCGTCGACGGTGAAGACGTCCCGGTCAGGCTGTACCGGACGGGAGACCTCGCCCACCGGGACGACGACGGTGCCGCCCATTTCGCCGGCCGGGCGGACAATCAGATCAAGCTGCGCGGATTCAGGGTCGAACTGGACGAGATACGGCTGGCGATCGAGACCCACGACTGGGTCAAGAATGCCGCGGTCCTCGTCAAGGAGGACACCTCCACCGGATTCCAGAACCTGATCGCCTGCATCGAGCTGAGCCCCAAGGAAGCGGCGCTGATGGACCAGGGCCGTCACGGCGCCCACCATCAGTCCAAGGAGAGCAAGCTCCAGGTGAGGGCCCAGCTCGCGAATCCGGGTGTGCGGGAGGACCAGGACGCCGACGGCAGGGTGACGGTCGATCTCCCCGGCGCGGTCCCCACCCCCGAGCAGCGGCAGCTCGCCTTCGGCCGGAAGACCTACCGGTCCTTCGACGGCGGTGACGTCACCGCGGCCGACCTTCTCGCCCTGCTCGCGGGACCCGACGGACCCGACGGACCCCACGAGCCCGCCGGGGCATCCCGGGACGTCGGCGCGCTGGACCTGGCCGAGCTCGGTGAACTCCTGCGCAACTTCGGGCAGTTCATCAGCGAGGAACGTCTCCTGCCGAAGTACGCCTACGCGTCACCGGGCGCCCTGTACGCGACCCAGCTCTACCTGGAAGCCGACGGCATCCCCTTCCTGCGCCCCGGATTCCACTACTACCACCCGGTGGAGCACCGGCTGATCCTGATCAGCCCGAAGCCGGAGACCCCGGGGGCGGCGGCGCGGATCAGGCTGCACTTCGTGGGAAAGCGCCGGGCCATCGAGCCCGTCTACAAGAACAACATCGCCGAGGTCCTGGAGATAGAGGCGGGCCACATGGCCGGTCTCTTCGACCGGGTGCTCCCCGCCTACGGACTCGGCCTGGCGACAGGGACGTACGAACCGGCCACCCTGGACCGGCTGGACTGCGCCGACGAGGACTTCTACCTCGGGACGTTCGAGGTGCTCCCGCTCACCGCCGTACGCCCCGGACCCCCCGCCGAGATCTACGTCCAGGCGCACGCCGACAAGGTCGCCGGTCTGCCCGAGGGCCAGTACCGGTACCGGAACCGTGGGCTCGAACGGATCTCGGACGCGCTGATCCACAAGAGACATGTCATCGCGATCAATCAGCAGGTGTACGAGAGGTCCTCGTTCGGGATCACCGTCATCAGCCGCGCACGGGAGACGTGGCTCGACTACATCGATCTCGGCCGGGCGCTCCAGCACCTCCAGATGAACGACCTCCACATCGGGCTGATGTCCGCCGGATACAGCTCGAAGACCGGACACGACCTGCCGGCCGCGGTCAGGATGACGGGCATTCTCGGGGCTCTGGGGGAGAAGGCCGGAGCGTCGTACTTCTCCGTGGGCGGGCGCATCAGCGAGGGGCAGCTGCGCAGCGAGGGAATGCGCGAGGACATCGTGCACATGAAGGGGCCGGCGGAGATCGTCCGGGAGGATCTCAGCCGCTTTCTGCCCGACTACATGATGCCGAACCGGGTCGTCGTCATGGACGCACTTCCCCTCTCCGCCAACGGAAAGATCGATGCGAAGGCGCTCGCGTCCTCGGAGCGGATCGCCGCCGCGACCACCGATCGCGTCTTCGTCGCACCCCGGACGAGGACCGAGGAGCGGGTCCGGGACATCTGGGAGAAGGTGATGAAGCGCGACGGCACCTCGGTGCACGACGACTTCTTCGCCTCCGGCGGAAATTCCCTCCTGGCCGTCGGCCTCGTCAACAGGATCAACCGGGAGTTCGGGAGCTCGCTGCCGCTCCAGATCCTGTTCGAGTCGCCGACCGTCGAGAAACTCGCCCTCGCGCTCGAAAGCACCGACACCGAACCCGCCTCGCGGCTCGTGCGCCTCCATTCCGAAAGCACCGGAAATCCGGTGTTCTGCTGGCCGGGCCTCGGCGGCTACACCATGAACCTGCGGTTCCTCGCCGGGGAACTGGACATCGGCCGCCCGTTCCACGGAGTGCAGTCCTACGGAATCAACCCGGGGGAAATCCCTTACGCCACCATCCAGGAGATGGCCGCCGCGGATGTGCGTGCCATCCGGCGGCTGCAGAGAACGGGCCCGTACACGTTATGGGGGTACTCCTTCGGCGCCCGCGTGGCCTTCGAGGCCGCCCACCAGATCGAGCAGGCGGGCGGGACGGTCGAGAACCTCTTCCTGCTGGCCCCCGGATCCCCCGTCATCCCGCAGACGAACGCCGACTCCCTCGCGCACGGCGACGACCCCGTCTACACCAACAAGGCGTATGTGCGCATCCTCCACTCCGTCTTCGCCGGCACCATCACCGGCGAGGAGGCGGACGCCTGCGTGGCGTACGCCGAGGACGACGACAGCTTCACGGAATTCATCCGTGCGGAACGGCCGGACCTCGACACCGAACTGGTGAAGAGAATCATCCAGGTGGTCCGCCGCACCTTCTCCCTCCGCTACACCTTCGAGGAACTCCGGGAACGGAGGATCAAGGCACCGGTCACGATCTTCAAGGCGCGCGGTGACGACTATTCGTTCATCGAGAGCAGCCAGGGATATTCCGAGGTGGAGCCCGATGTGGTCGAACTTTCGAGCGGGCACTACACCATGCTCAGAAGCCCCGGACTGAAGGAACTGGTCCAGCAGATCCGCCACCGTATCTCCGCGAGGAAAGAGGAAACCGTCGTGCCGCACGTCAACATCAAATTCTTCCCCGTCCCCCTCAGCGAGGACCAGCGTTCGGAGCTGGTGGAGGCGGTCACCAGGGCGGTGAAAAGCGCCTTCCGCTGCGACGAGGGAGTGATATCGGTCGCCCTCGAACCGGTGGAGAAAGAGGTGTGGAACGAACGCGTCTACCTGCCGGAGATAGTGCAGCGAAAGGACCTGCTGCACAAGACACCGAACTACTGAGGTGTTCGGTGAAACACGAATGAATTCCGTATCCCAAAGGGAGGGTGCATGAAGAACGCAACCGTCGGCCGGTTCCTGCTGCTGGCATTTCTGTGGGGAGGCAGCTTCACCTTCATCAAGGTGTCCCTGGACGGGCTGACCCCCGGTCAGCTCGTGCTCAGCCGACTGGTGCTCGGCGCCGCCGTGCTGCTCGCCATCGTCGCGTTCCGCAAGATCGGCCTTCCCCGGTCCGCCGGCGTCTGGGGCCATGTCGCCGCCGCGGCCCTCTTCGGCAACGTCATCCCGTTCCTGCTGCTCTCCTACGGCGAACAGACCACCGGGGCCGGGATCGCGGGCGTCCTCATCGGGGCGACCCCGCTGCTGACCCTGACGATCGCGGCCGCGGCGCTGCCCACCGAGCGGGCGACCCGGCGCAAGGTGCTCGGCCTCCTCATCGGATTCGCCGGTGTGGTGGTCCTGATCGGGCCGTGGACCGACGCCCTCGGCTCCTTCGGCGGCCAGCTCGCCTGCCTCGGCGCCGCACTCAGTTACGCGTGCGGCTTCGTCTACGTACGCAAGTTCCTCTCCCCGCTCGGTCTCGCCCCGATGGCCGCCGCGGCCTCCCAGCTCCTGGCCGCGACCGTGCTGCAGGCCGTCGTCACCCCCTTCCTCACCTGGCACACCCCGGAGTTCACCCTCAAGGTGACGCTCAGCATCGTCGCGCTCGGCCTGTTCAGCACCGGCCTGGCGTACGTGCTGTACTTCCGGCTCATCGGCGACGTCGGCGCCACCACCGCGTCGGCCGTGAACTACGTGGTCCCGGTCGCCTCCGTGCTCATCGGCGTGGTGGCGCTCGGCGAGTCCGTCACCTGGAACCTGCTGGTCGGCGGCCTGGTCGTGCTCGCGGGTGTGGCGTACGCGGAGAACCGGCTGCGGCAGCTCCGCTCCAAGGAACCCGCGCCGGCGGCTCCGTCGGCGGCCTCCGAAGCCGAGACCGGAGCCGCGGCGGCCGAGCCGGTCGCGGGCAGCCGCCGGAGCGGCGCGGAGGAACCGCGGTGAGCCCGCCCGGGCTCTACCGCCGGGCGGTCGGCGACCTCGACATGATCAGGTCACGCGACCCGTCGGTGCACTCGCGCACCGAGGCCCTCCTGCACCCCGCCGTCCCCGCCGTCTGGGGCCACCGCGTCGCGCACCGGCTGCACCGGCGGGGGCTGCGCCGCACCGCGCGGCTCGTCTCCGTCGCCGCGCGGCTGGCGTCGGGCGGGATCGAGATCCACCCCGGTGCCCGGATCGGCCGCGGCTTCTTCGTCGACCACGGCGCGGGAGTGGTGATCGGCGAGACCGCCGTCGTCGGCGACGACGTCACGGTCTTCCACCAGGTCACGCTGGGCTCGGTCGGCTGGTGGCACGACGAGGCCCGGCCGCGGGACGCGCGCCGCCACCCCGAGGTGGGCGACCGGGTGGTGATCGGCGCCAACGCCACCCTGCTCGGGCCGATCACCGTCGGGCACGACACCGTCGTCGGCGCCCAGGCCCTGGTCGTCCGCGATGTGCCGAGCCACTCCCGGGTGCTGGCACCGATGGCCGCCGTGCCACGCCCGCTCCGCACCCCGCAGCGGCCCCACCCGCCGCGAGGGACGAGGGAGGTGTCCGTCCTCTTCCCCTCCTGGTGACCCGGTCCTGGTGATCCCTCCGGGTGACCGTTCCTGGTGCCCCGCGCCGGGGTGAACGCTCCTGGTGCCCCGCCCCCGGTGACCCGCGCCGGGGCGACCCGATCCACCGAAACGGAGAAGCCCATGCCCGTCCCGGACCGACGCAGGCCCGCATCGTCGCTGGACGATCTGATCGGTTCCACCCCCACCATCCGGCTCGACCTGGGCGGGACGGCCTCCGGCACGACCGTCTACGCCAAGCTGGAAATGGCGAACCCCCTCTCCAGCGTGAAGGACCGCACCGGGCTGTACATGCTGGAGGCGGCCGAGAAACGCGGTGAACTGATCCCCGGCCGCTCCACCGTCGTGGAGGCCACCTCGGGGAACACCGGTATCTCGCTCGCCGCCCTGTGCGCCGCCCGGGGCTACACCTGCGTCATCGTGCTCCCGGACAACGCCACCAACGAACGGGTCCAGTTGCTGCGCGCGTTCGGCGCGGAGGTCGTCCGGACCCCCCACGAGCAGGGCTACACGGCGGCGATCGAGAAGGCCCAGGAGATCCACCGCGAGCGGCCGGGGTCCTGGTTCGCCTGCCAGCACGAGAACCCGGACAACGTAGCCGCGCACTACGCCACCACCGGACCGGAGATCTGGAACGACACCGAGGGCACGGTGGACGTCCTGGTCTGCGGCGTCGGTACCGGAGGCACCCTGAGCGGCACCGCCCGCTACCTCAAGGAGCGGAACCCGGACCTCAGGGTGGTCGCGGTCGAGCCGGTGCGCTCTCCCGTCCTCAGCGAGGGCTGGGGCGGCCTGCACCGCATCCCGGGGCTCAACGGCGGGTTCGTCGCCGACACGACGGATGTCGGGGTGATCGACGAGGTCGTCACCGTCTCCGACGACGAGGCCTTCTCCACCGCACGTTTCCTGGCCCGCACGTTCGGCCTCCTGGTGGGCGTCTCCTCCGGAGCCGCGGCCCACGCCTGCCGCCTCCTGGCCGAGCGGCCCGACCACGCCGGCAAGACCATCGTCACGGTCTTCCCCGACACCGGCGAGAGATATCTGTCCCTGCTGGAGGCCGCCGCCGACGAGGAGTCGGCCGGCCAGGCGCGGGACACCGAAACCGTCGCGAAGATTGAGGAGTGAGTCCGGATGACCATGCTTCCCCGCATACTGCTGCCCGGTGAAGGCGAAGCGGTGCAGATAGGCACGACCACGAAGACCACGTTCAAGGCCGTCGGCCATGAGACCGACGACCGCCTCGGCCTCTTCGAGCACCGCATGGAGCCGGGCGCCCCGGGCGCCTCGCCGCACATCCACCGCGAACAGCTCGAAGCCTTCTACGTCCTGGACGGTGTCGTCGAACTGCACCTGGACGGGGAGACGTTCGCCGCGCCACCGGGCACCTACGTGAACGTCCCCGAGAACATGTCGCACGGGTTCCGCAACCCTTATCAGGACCAGGCGACCATGCTGATCATCTTCACGCCCGCCATCAACCGCGAGGAGTACTTCCGGGGACTGGCCGAGCTGTACGCGGACGGGAACCGGCCCACCGAGGACGAGCTGCTCGACCTCATGGCCCGCTACGACCAGTTCGAACTGACCCTGGACGGGACGACCTCCCGCCCCGGGTGGGGCAGGCACTGACCCATGCCGCTCCCGGTGGGCCTCCGCCCCTCAGGGGAGGCCCACCGGACGCACCGCAGACCCCGGACCGGCCGTGCGCCCCTCACCCGGCCGTGCGCCCCTCACCCGGCCGTGAGGTCCCATTCCGCGGCGAGCAGCTCGAAGCTGCGCACCCGGTCGGCGTGGCCGTGCGTGATCGTCGTGACGATCAGCTCGTCCGCCCCCGTGGCGTCCCGCAGGGTCCGCAGCTGCTCGGCCACCTGGGGTGCCGTGCCGATGAACTGGGTCGCGGTGCGGTCCGCGACCAGCGCCCGGTCCTCCTCGCTCCAGATGTGGTGGCGGGCCTCCTCCGGCGTCGGGAACGCGATGGCGCCCTCGCCGCTGCGGATGCTGCGCACCCACAGGCCGTATCCGGTGGCCAGTTCGCGGGCGGTGCCCTCGTCCTCGGCGACCACGACATCGGCGGAGACGCTCACATAGGGCCGGTCCAGTCCGGCCGAGGGCTTGAACGCCTGCCGGTACCCCTCGACGGCCTCCAGCACCGTGCCCGGGCTGACGTGGTAATTGGCCGCGAAGCGGAGGCCGTTGGCACCGGCCACCTGCGCGCTGATACCGGCGCTGCTGCCCAGGACCCACAGTTGCAGCGCGGCGCCTTCCCCTGGCACCACCTGCGTCTCGAACCCCGCGTCGGGTGCGTAGGTGCCCGCCAACAGGGCCAGGATGTCGTCCACTTGCTCGTCGTACGCCTGCGACTCGGCGCCCGGCAGCTGGAGCAGCTTCCGGTGCAGGGCGAGGCGCGGTGAGCGCAGCAGGTGCTCGTTGGAGTAACGCTCCGGTACGAGCAGCCCGTTGGGGGCGCGTCCGTCGATAGTGGCCGCCGCCTCCGCCGCCCCGTCCGCCACCGGCGTACCCCTCTCCGCCGGCCCGCCCGAGCGCCCGAGCCCCAGGTCGAAGCGGCCCGGGTGCACCGCGTCCAGCAGTCCGAACTCCTCCACCGCCGACAGGGCCGTACGGTGCCCGAGTTGGAGCGCTCCGGAGCCGAGCCGGATGTCCGACGTCACCGCCGCGGCGAGCGCCAGCAGCACGGCCGGCGAGGTGCCCGCGACCCCGGGGTTGAGGTGGTGCTCGGCGAACCAGTAGCGGCTGTAGCCGAGTTGCTCGGCCCGGCGGGCCAGGTCGAGACTGTTGCGTAACGCCTGTCCGGCGCTCGATCCGGTGGAGACCGGCACGAGGTCCAGGACGGCGAGAGGCGTACGGGCGGTGGCCACGATGGGGTTCCCTGTGCAGCAAGAGGCAGCGGTACGGAGCCGGTCTGGCCGTAACGTACGGAGGCCGCCGGAAGAGCGTCAATCACTTCCCGGACCTGGCAACGCAACCTTCATGTGCGGCTCCGGCGCGAGGACGCCGAGGACGCCGAAGGGGCGGGGCGCCTGTCCGGCACCCCGCCCCCGCACTCCGCGTGACGGCTCCTAGCTGATCGCCTTGATCAGTTCGCCGTTCGTGGTGTCACCGCTCAGCTCCCAGAAGAACGTGCCTCCCAGGCCCTGTTCGTTCTTGTAGTCCATCTTGGTGCCGATGGTCTCCGGGGTGTCGTAGCTCCACCAGTCGTTCCCGCAGTGGGCGTACGCCGTACCGGCCACCGTGCCCGAGACGGGGCAGCTGCCCTTCAGGACCTTGTAGTCCTCGATGCCGTCCTCGTACGTGCCCTTCGCCGCGCCGGTCGCGCTGCCGCCCGGCTCGGTCTGGGTGACGCCCGTCCAGCCCCGGCCGTAGAAGCCGATGCCGAGCAGCAGCTTCTCCGACGGGATGCCCAGCGACTTCAGCTTGGAGATCGCCGCGTCGGAGTTGAAGCCCTCCGTCGGGATGCCCGGGTAGGAGGTCAGCGGGGAGTGCGGGGCCGTGGGGCCCTGCGCCGCGAACGCGCCGAAGAAGTCGTACGTCATCGGCAGGTACCAGTCGAGGTGCTGCGCCGCGCCCGCGTAGTCCACCGCGTCGATCTTGCCGCCGTCGGAGCCGTCCGCGGTGATCGCCGAGGTGATCAGGTTGTCGTTCCCGAAGGACTTGCGCAGCTCGCCGAGCAGCTCGCCGTAGGCGTCCCGGCCGCTCGTGTCACAGGTCAGACCGCAGGCGTTGGGGTACTCCCAGTCGATGTCGATGCCGTCGAAGACATCGGCCCACCGCGGGTCCTCCACCAGGTCGTAGCAGGACTTCGCGAACGCGGCGGGGTTCTGCGCGGCCTCACCGAACCCGCCCGACCAGCTCCAGCCGCCGAACGACCAGAGGATCTTGATGTCCGGGTGGAGCTCCTTCAGCTTGCGCAACTGGTTGAAGTTGCCGCGCAGTTCCTGGTCCCAGGTGTCGGCGACCCCGTCGACGGACTCCTCGGCCGTGTAGGCCTTCTCGTAGTCGGCGTAGGAGTCGCCGATCGTGCACTTGCCGTTCTGCACGTTGCCGAAGGCGTAGTTGATGTGGGTGAGCTTGTCCGCCGAACCTGACGTCACGATGTTCTTGACGTGGTAATTGCGGTCGTACGTGCCCCAGTTGGTGAAGTATCCGATCACCTTGTCGCCGGCCGCTGTGGGGGCGGCCTCGGCGGCGGGGGCCGCGGGAGGCTGCGCGGCGGGGGCCGCGCCGGCCGGGGACATGCCCGCGACGCCGAGCAGGGTGGCGCCGAGCGCCGCCGTACAGGCGGCCGCGGCGAGCGCCCGGAGCCGGGCGCGGGGACGGTGCAGTGTGAGCATCGTGGCTCCTCGTGGGGGAGGGCTGGTGCGTAGGGGGTGCGGGCCGAACACCGGGCCGTACGCGCCCGGTTTGGCATGAACGCGGTAAGGCGTTCGCTGGAACCGTAGAAGGACTAGACCAGTTGGGTCAATGGTTCGGACCAATTCGCGGATCTTCGCGGACCGCTTCCACCCCTCCGACCAGCCCGTCACCCCGTGACGGGAGGCATCCGATCGGGCATACTCAACCCGCCACAGCCGCTGACCCGCGCCCCCCGAGACCCGGGAGGGCAGGATCGGCTGGGCAGTCTGCTTTTCCCGGCTCCGTTCCGGGAGATCACCCGGCGGCGCCTCTCACACCCCGAGCGCGCGACCGTCGCAACGCCCGACAGGGAGGAGAGCGCCGTCATGTCCGACCGTGCCCCGCAGCCGGTGGAACGCCGTCTGCCCACCGAGGAGTCCCGGCAGCTCGTCGCGCTCGTCCGCGACATCGTGTCCAAGGAGATCGCCCCCCGGGCGGCCGAGGAGGAGGACGCGGGCCACTTCCCGCGCGAGGTCTTCACCCTCCTCTCCGAATCCGGCCTCCTCGCACTTCCCTACGGCTCCGCCCACGGCGGCGGCGAACAGCCCTACGAGGTCTACCTCCAGGTGCTGGAGGAGCTGGCCGCGGCCCGCCTCACCGTCGGCCTCGGCGTCAGCGTCCACTCCCTGGCCTGCCACGCGCTCGCCGGTTACGGAACCGAGGAGCAGCAGGCCGCGCACCTCCCGGCGATGCTCTCCGGCGGACTGCTGGGCGCCTACTGCCTCTCCGAGCCCGCCTCCGGCTCCGATGCCGCGTCCCTCCGTACCAAGGCCGTACGCGACGGCGAGGACTGGGTCATCACCGGCACCAAGGCGTGGATCACCCACGGCGGCGTCGCCGACTTCTACACCGTGCTCGCCCGCACCGGTGTGGACGGCCCCCGCGGCATCACGGCCTTCCTCGTCCCCGGCGACGCCGACGGGCTGAACGCCGCGCTCCCCGAGAAGAAGATGGGGATGAAGGGCTCGCCCACGGCCCAGCTCAACTTCGACGGAGTACGGGTCGGTGACGACCGCCGCATCGGCGCCGAGGGCCAGGGCTTCGCCATCGCCCTGTCCGCGCTCGACTCCGGGCGCCTGGGCATCGCCGCCTGCGCGATCGGGGTCGCCCAGGCGGCCCTGGACGAGGCCGTGCGGTACGCCACCGACCGGCGCCAGTTCGGCCGTCCCATCGCGGACTTCCAGGGGCTGCGCTTCATGCTCGCCGACATGGCCACCCAGATCGAGGCCGGCCGGGCGCTCTACCTGGAGGCGGCACGGCTGCGCGACGCGGGAGAGACGTTCTCCCGCCAGGCGGCCATGGCGAAGCTCTTCTGCACGGACGCGGCCATGCGCGTGACCACCGACGCCGTCCAGGTGCTCGGCGGCTACGGCTACACCCTCGACTTCCCGGTCGAGCGGCTGATGCGTGAGGCCAAGGTGCTCCAGATCGTGGAAGGCACCAATCAGATCCAGCGCATGGTCATCGCCCGTCACCTCGCGGGTCCGGAGACCCGCTGACCCTCAGGGGGTGTCCGACACCCGCTGAGGGGCGGTCGCACCAGGCGGGGAGCGCGGCGGCCTGGTTCCACTCCTGGTCGCGGTAGCCCGGTACGGTCCGGCCGCTCCCGCGCCAGTCCCGCAGCAGGGCGCTGTAGATGGGCGGGTCGACGGGGGAGGCCATCGGGGAGTTCCCCGTCGACCGGGGCAGCGGCTGCGGCTGCCGAACCGATTCTTCGGGCGCCGGGGGAGCGAGACGGCGGCGCCCCGAGCCGACTGGTGAATGCAGCGTCGTCATACGGGGTCAACGTCCCGGGGCGGGCCCGGGTCACTGCCGCCGCGAACCGAGTGCCAGTTCGGCGGGTGCCCACGGGAGGGCACCCGCCCGGAAACGTCCTACGGCCGCGGGCCGCGGCTCAGGCGGCCTCGCGCCGCATCCGGTCCACCCGCAGCGGCCGGGAGCCGGGGCCGCCGGCATGGGAGAAGGGCTGCATCCGCCAGTCGAGCCCCTGGGGCAGCGTCAGCAGCAGCGCCGCCTCCTGCTCCTGGGGCTCCAGCGTCTCGTCGGCGGGCCGGGCATCCGCCGCGACGCGGCCGGTGCCGGAGCAGACGGTCAGCACGAACGGGTTCCACGGGGTGGGGCACCGGGCGTGCTCCGGCAGGACGTCCTCGTCGGCCAGCAGTGCGATCGGCTGGGCGCAGTCCGGGCAGACCACCCGGAACATCTCGAACATGTCGTACACATCGGCGCCGTCGTCCTCGTCGGGATCGACAGGCTCCGGTTCGGTACGTCCGGTGAGCTTCATGCTCTGCATGGGATCTTCCCCCCTCGGGTGGGCCGGCACAGCGCCACGGCCACGACCACAGCAAGCACTTCCCGCCGCCCGCGGCCGATAACCGCGAGGGGGCCCCTTACCGACCCGTAGGTCTGTGGTGTTCGTCACATGCCCCCCGCAGGTGCCGTTCCGTGACCCGCGCGACTGTGCCGACAGGCACCCGGGGCCATAGGTTGATCCGCATGGAGGAGCTGGACCGTCAGATTGTGGAGTTGCTCGTCAAGGACGGGCGGATGAGCTACACCGACCTGGGCAAGGCCACCGGCCTGTCCACCTCGGCCGTTCATCAGCGCGTTCGCCGGCTGGAGCAGCGCGGGGTGATCCGCGGTTATGCCGCCGTCGTCGACCCCGAGGCCGTCGGGCTGCCCCTCACCGCGTTCATCTCGGTGAAGCCGTTCGACCCCAGCGCGCCCGACGACATCGCGGAGCGGCTCGCCGGGGTGCCGGAGCTGGAGGCCTGTCACAGCGTCGCCGGGGACGAGAACTACATCCTCAAGGTGCGGGTGGCGACCCCGCTGGAGCTGGAGCACCTGCTCACCAGGATCCGTACGCTGGCGGGCGTCTCGACCCGGACGACCGTGGTCCTGTCCACCCCGTACGAGGCGCGGCCCCCGCGCGTCTGAGGGGGCCGCGGGCCTGCCGGAACCCGGCAGGCGCGAGACTGGTCCCATGACCCAGAGCACCGCCCCCCAGAGCGCCCCCGAACACCGCACCCTGCTGCTGCGCGGGGGAGACGTCCACAGCCCGGCCGACCCGTTCGCCACCGCGATGGTCGTGGAGCGCGGGCACGTCGCCTGGGTGGGCTCCGAAGGGGCCGCCGACGCCTTCGCGAGCGGCGTCGACGAAGTCGTCGACCTGGAGGGCGCCCTGGTCACCCCCGCGTTCACCGACGCCCACGTCCACACCACCGCGACCGGCCTGGCCCTCACCGGGCTCGACCTCTCCGGCGCCCGTACGCTCCCCGAAGCCCTCGGCCTCGTCCGTGCGTTCGCGAACCGGCACGCCGCCGCCGACGTCCTGCTCGGCCACGGCTGGGACGCCGCGCGGTGGCCCGAACAGCGCCACCCCTCGCGCGCCGAGCTCGACGAGGCGTCCGGCGGCCGCGCCCTGTACCTGCCCCGGATCGACGTGCACTCCGCCGTCGTCACCACCGCCCTGCTGGACCTCGTCCCGGGCGTCACCGGGATGGCCGGATACCACTCCGACGCGCCGCTGACCGGCGACGCCCACCACGCCGTACGCGCCGCCGCGCACGCCGCGCTCACCCCCGCGCAGCGCACCGCCGCCCAGCGCGCCGCGCTCGACCACGCCGCCTCCCTCGGCATCGGCACCCTCCACGAGTGCGCCGGACCCCAGATCTCCGACGAGGAGGACTTCACCTCCCTCCTGGCGCTCGCCGCCGAGCGGCCCGGACCCCGGGTCTTCGGCCTCTGGGCCGAGGAGATCGCCGACGAGAAGGGCGCCCGCCGCATCCGGGAGCTCGGCGCGATCGGCGCGGCCGGCGACCTCTTCGTGGACGGCTCCCTCGGCTCCCACACCGCCTGCCTGCACGAGCCGTACGCCGACGACCCGCAGACCGGCACGGCCCACCTGGACGCCGCCCGCATCGCCGCCCATGTCACCGCCTGCACCGAGGCCGGCCTCCAGGCGGGCTTCCACGCCATCGGCGACGCGGCCGTCACCGCCGTCGTGGAGGGCGTACGGGCCGCCGCCGAGAGGCTCGGCCTGGCCAGGATCCGTGCCGCCCGCCACCGGGTCGAGCACGCCGAGATGCTCACCCCCGAGACGATCGCCGCCTTCGCCGAGCTGGGGCTCACCGCCTCCGTCCAGCCCGCCTTCGACGCCGCCTGGGGCGGCCCCGAGGGCATGTACGCCCAGCGCCTAGGCGCCGAGCGGTCCGCCACCCTGAACCCGTACGCCGCACTCCTGCGCGCCGGAGTACCGCTCGCCTTCGGCTCCGACAGCCCGGTCACCCCGCTCGACCCCTGGGGCACCGTCCGGGCCGCCGCCCACCACCGCACCCCGGAGCACCGCATCTCCGTCCGGGCCGGCTTCACCGCGCACACCCGGGGCGGCTGGCGGGCCATCGGCCGCGACGACGCCGGGCTCCTGGTGCCGGGGGCACCCGCCGACTACGCCGTCTGGCGGACCGCCGAACTCCTGGTCCAGGCCCCCGACGACCGGGTCGCCCGCTGGTCCACCGATCCCCGCTCCGGCACGCCCGGGCTGCCGGATCTGACCCCCGGCGCCGAACTGCCGGTCTGCCTGCGGACAGTGGTCTCCGGGCACCCGGTCTACGTGCGACCGAACGAGTGACGTCGGAGGATTCCGTACCGCCGATCGATGGCTCGGGCACGCGTTCCCGACCTGCGCATCCCGGGCACTGACCAGGCAATTTGGGCAAAAGGCCCAGGTCGCACGGGTGTTGACAGAACGCGCCCACGGGCCGGTAGGTTCGGCCGGGTCCACCACAGGACGTCCGACCGGTTAAACCTCCACGCAGTCGTCGAACGCCGCTGGGTCATGGGGTGGTGTGCCGCACCGGCCCACCATCACTGACAGCCAGGTTCAGCGCCCGCGCCTCGGGGGCGAGGGAAGGTTTCAGCCGGACGGAGGGTGCGACCCGGGTGGGGCCCGGACGTTCAGTAGACAACGGCTTTCGGTCGACCCGCAGCCAGCGGGTCCCAGGTCGGCCCGAAGGGCGCCGGGCCCCGATCCGCAGTTCCGCACGTGCCGTCACGTGCTTCTGTCCGCAGTTCCGTCCATCTGCCCGGCCTGTGCCACGCGCCCGCGCGACCGCGTAGGAGCCCCGGGGCGGTGCGCTGGATATGGTGTCCCCCTGTGTACGGACTTTAAGGGGCAGTAGTGAACGACGGCGGTCAGAGGCAGTTCGGCCCGCTCGGCAAGGTCCTGGTGATCATTCCGACCTACAACGAGGTCGAGAACATCAGGCCGATCGTCGACCGGGTGCGCACGGCCGTGCCGGATGCCGACATCCTGGTGGCCGACGACAACAGCCCCGACGGCACCGGAAAGGCGGCCGACGAGATCGCGGCCGCCGACGAGCAGGTCCACGTCCTGCACCGCAAGGGCAAGGAAGGGCTCGGCGCCGCCTACCTCGCGGGCTTCGCCTGGGGCACCGAGCACGGCTACGGCGTCCTCGTCGAGATGGACGCCGACGGCTCCCACCAGCCGGAGGAGCTGCCCAGGCTGCTCACCGCGCTCAAGGGCGCCGACCTCGTCCTCGGCTCCCGCTGGGTGCCCGGCGGCCGGGTCGTCAACTGGCCCAAGAGCCGCGAGGTCATCTCGCGGGGCGGCAGCCTCTACTCCCGCCTCGCCCTCGGCCTCTCGGTCCGCGACGTCACCGGCGGCTACCGCGCCTTCCGGACCGAGACCCTCCAGGGCCTCGGACTCGACGAGGTCGCCTCCCAGGGGTACTGCTTCCAGGTCGACCTGGCCCGCCGCTCGGTCGAGGCCGGCTACCACGTGGTCGAGGTCCCCATCACCTTCGTGGACCGCGAGGTCGGCGACTCCAAGATGAGCCGGGACATCCTCGTCGAGGCGCTGTGGCGGGTCACCGGCTGGGGCGTCACCTCCCGCGCCAACAAGGTCCTGGGCCGTAAGAAACCCTGACCTCCCGGCGCGTTCGGGGCCGGTCCATGATCACCCCCTTACGCCGCTTCCACCTCCGTACGGGCACACTGGTGGCATGACGACCGGCACTCCGCCCCCGACCCGTCCCCGGCGCTCACGCGCCCGTAGATTCCTGCCGTTGGCCCTCGCCGCCTGGCTGGTCCTGGAGATCTGGCTGCTGACCGTGGTCGCCTCGGCCGCCGGCGGGCTCACCGTCCTGCTGCTCCTGGTCGCCGGGGCGGTGCTCGGCACCGTGGTGATCAAGCGCGCCGGGCGCCGCGCCTTCAAGAACCTCACCGAGACCCTCCAGCAGATGCCGGGGCAGCCCGGCGCCACCGAGGCCCCGCAGGTCACCGGCGGAAAGGCCTCCCAGGGCAACGGCCTGCTGATGCTCGGCGGACTGCTGCTCCTGATCCCCGGCCTCATGTCGGACGCGGCCGGTCTCCTCCTGCTCATCCCGCCCGTCCGCGCCCTGATCAGCCGCAGGGCGGAACGGTCCCTGGAGCGCCGGATGCGGGCCGCTTCCCCCGGCAGCCTCTCGGACGCCTTCCAGCAGGCCCGTATGCACCGGCCGGACGGAAAGGTCGTCCAGGGGGAGGTCATCCGCGAGGACGGCACGCAGCCCCCTTCCCGCCCCTCCGGCCCCGACGACGACCCCCGGGGCCCGCGCCCGCCGCTCACGCCCTGAGGCCCGGGCGGGCCGGCGCCGGACAGGGAAAAGAGCCGCGGGCCGTGACACACGTTCTGTGTCACGGCCCGCGGCTCTTGTGCTGTGCTGTTGTCGCGCTCGATGCGATGGTTACGCGGAGTGCGGTGTGCTACGCGGTCAGGCAGACTTCCTGCTGTCCCGCGGGTGCACGGCGATGTTCATGGCTCCGGAGCGCAGAACCGCCAGCCTCTCGGCCAGCACCTCCTCGAGCTCCTCACGCGTGCGCCGCTCCATGAGCATGTCCCAGTGCGTACGCGCAGGCTTGCCCTTCTTCTCCTCGGGGCCATCCCCGTCCACCAGGAGTGCCTGGGCGCCGCACGCCTTGCACTCCCACTCCGGCGGAATTTCCGCCTCCACCGAGAACGGCATCTCGAATCGATGTCCGTTCTGGCATGCGTACTCCACCGCCTGGCGCGGGGCCAGATCGATGCCGCGGTCCGTCTCGTAGCTGGTAACCACAAGTCGCGTGCCGCGAAGAGCTCGCTCACTCATGAATCGTGCCTCCCGGGCTTGTCGCCCACAGGACAAAATGTCGCTGTCGTCGTCATCCGGTCAACGTCCGGTCGCTGGCAAAGATTCCCGTCGCCGGTCATGCGTCGCCCGTTCGTGCCGCTGCTGTATCTGGGTTGAGTACCCACCCTTGCCCGGTTTGTCACCTCTGGAGGGTGTTGTCACCCAACGGTTGAGCTGCTTCCACTCGCAGTAACGGTCCTCCGGGCAGGCCAAAGGCGTACACTACCGGCCTTTGACTTCAACGTCTAAATCCGTTCCGGCACGGGATTGCCCGCGGCGGTGATCGCACGCCGTACCGGCACCCGCGCGAGCAGCACCGCACCGAGGGCGAAGAACACGATCAGCGAGATGATCGCCTCCCGGTAGCTGCCGGTCAGCTGGTACGCCAGACCGAACACCAGGGGCCCCAGCCAGCTCAGACCTCGGTCGCTCATCTCGTACGCCGAGAAGTACTCCGCCTCCTTGCCGCGCGGCACCAGGTGGGAGAAGAGCGAGCGGGACAGTGCCTGGCTGCCGCCCAGCACGAGCCCGATGAACGCCGCGAGAACGAAGAAGAAGACGGGCGCGTCGGCGGGCAGCAGATAGGCGGAGACCAGGATCGCGGTCCATACGACGAGCGAGCCCAGGATCGTGCGCTTGGCGCCGTACACCCGGGCGAGCCGGCCCATGCCGAGCGCCCCCGCCACCGCCAGGATCTGCACCAGCAGAACGGCGACGATCAGGGTCGTCTGGTCGAGACCCAGCTCCTCGGAGCCGTACAGGGAGGCCTGGGAGATGACCGTCTGGATGCCGTCGTTGTAGACGAGGTACGCGAGCAGGAACGAGAGCGTCAGCGGATGGCGCCGCATGTCCTTCAGGGTCGCCATCAACTGCTTCCAGCCCGAACCGACCGCCCCCTCGCCGTCCGGTGCCACCCGCCGGTCGCGCAGCCTGCGCAGCGGTACGAGGGTGAACGCGCCCCACCACACACCCGCCGACGCGAGGCAGATTCGCACCGCGTCGGACTCCGCGAGGCCGAAGGACTCGTGGCCGGTGTAGAGGATCAGGTTGAGGACGAGGACCAGGGCGCCCGAGGTGTAGCCGAAGGCCCAGCCGCGCGAGGAGACCGCGTCCCGCTCCTCCGGCTCGGCGATCTGCGGCAGATAGGCGTTGTAGAGGACCATCGACACGGAGATCGACGCGTTCGCCACGATGAGAAGGAACGCGCCCAGCAGATAGCGGTGGCCGTCCAGGAAGAACATCCCTGCTGTAGCCGCGGCACCTGTATAGGCGGCCGCCGCCAGCAGCGGCTTCTTTCGGCCCGTACGGTCCGCCGCCGCGCCGACGATCGGCATCAGGATGACGGCCACCACGATGGAGGCCGAGACGGAGTACGCGAACAGTGAACCCGCGCGCACGGGTATGCCCAGCGGGTGCACGAAACCGTCGGGATCGGCCGCGGCCTTGGCGATCGACGTCAGATAGGGACCGAGGAAGACGGTCAGCACGCTGGTGGAGTAGACGGAACAGGCGAAGTCGTAGAAGTACCAGCCGTGCTGCTCGCGCTTGCGGGCGGCGGCGGCCGTCCCGTCGCCCGGCGGCCGTCCGGCCGGATCGGCTGTTCCTGCGGTCCCGGTGCTCAACCCGCGCCCCCTCGGTTCTCGCGTGCGGACGCGGACGGGCCCGGCGTCAGGCCCAGGCCCCCCGCTCGCTCAGCACCGTACGCAGCGTCTCGATGTGATCGGTCATGATGCCATCCACCCCGAGGTCCAGGAGGGCCGCCATCCGTTGGGGCTCGTTGACCGTCCAGACGTGCACCTGGAGCCCCAGCGCGTGCGCCGTACGGACGAAACGGGCGTCGACCACCGGGATGCCGCCCTGCCGCTCGGGAACCTGCGCACAGACCGCGCCCGTGCGCAGCGGCGCCGGGATGCCGTACGAGCGCAGCCGCAGTCCCAGGACGCCGCGCACGCCGTACGAGGTGGCCAGGCGCGGGCCCGCCAGGCGGTGCGCACGGGCCACCCGGGCCTCCGAGAACGAGCCGACGCAGACCCGGTCCCAGGCGTCGGTCCTGTGGATCAGCTCCAGGAGGGGTTCCAGCGCCGGTTCCGCCTTGACGTCCACGTTCCAGCGGGCCTCGGGGAACTCCTCCAGCAGCTCCTCGAAGAGGGGGAGGGGTTCGGTGCCCCCGACCCTGGCCCGGCGCACCTCGCTCCAGGGCAGCGCGGAGATCCTGCCCGTGGCGTCGGTGACCCGGTCCAGCGTCGGGTCGTGGAAGGCGACGAGACGGCCGTCCGCCGTGCTGTGGACGTCGGTCTCGAAGTAGCGGTACCCCGCGGTCGCCGCTCGGCGGAAGGCGGCCGCGGTGTTCTCCACCCCGTCCGCCGCACCGCCGCGGTGGGCGAAGGCAAGAGGTGTCGCGTGATCCAGATAGGGGTGGCGGCTCGGTTTCACTGCGGCAGTATGGCCTGCCCGGATGGAGGGGTGGCAACGGGGTCGGGTCCGGCGGGCGGCGCCGGGGTGACGGTCACCGGGGCGGGCGCGGGGAGTTCGAAGACCCGCAGGAAGAGCTGGGCCAGCGGGCCGATCGCCAGGGCGTACAGGACCGTACCGGCCCCGAGCGAGCCGCCCAGCAGGAAGCCGGTGACGACGACGGCCACCTCGATCGCCGTACGCATCAGCCGGATGGAGCGGCCGGTGACCCGGTTCAGCCCGGTCATCAGCCCGTCGCGCGGACCGGGGCCGAAGCGGGCCGCGATGTAGAGCCCGGTCGCCACCCCGTTGAGCACGATGCCCAGGACCATCACCGGGATCCGGACCCCGTAGCCGTTGAGGTCGCCGACGAGGGCGAGCGTGCCGTCCATGGCCAGGCCGACCACGAAGACGTTGGAGACGGTGCCGAGCCCGGGGCGCTGGCGCAGCGGGATCCAGAGCAGCAGCACGATCGCGCCGACGATGATCGAGACGACGCCGATCGAGATGCCGGTCAGCTCGGTGAGGCCCTGGTGCAGGACGCCCCACGGCTCCAGGCCGAGTCCGGCGCGGACGAGGAGCGCCGAACTCGCCCCGTACAGCGTCAGACCGACGTACAGCTGGACCAGCCGCCGGGGGAGGTGGGTGGTGCTCCGGGCGGTGGTGTCGGACACGTGTTGCCCCCTGGTGTGGTGGTAGTGGACTGCTGCATGTCACCCTGTGGCAGGGGATTGGTCGCCAACCATGGCCAATTCGAGGAAGGTGGACTGATTTCGGTGACGCAGTGGACTTCGACGGTGGGGGCGGCTCAGCTCGCGCGGCAGCTCCAGGCGCAGCAGCCCCGGCCCACCGGCCCGGCCGGACGGAAGCCCCCCGCCTACCGCGCGCTCGCCGACGGCGTACGGCTGCTGGTGCTGGAGGGCCGGGTCCCGGTCGCCGCCCGGCTGCCCGCCGAACGTGAACTCGCCCTCGCCCTCTCCGTCAGCCGCACCACCGTCGCCGCCGCCTACGAGGCGCTGCGCGCGGAGGGGTTCCTGGAGTCGCGGCGCGGCGCGGGCAGCTGGACCGCCGTCCCGGCCGGGAACCCGCTGCCCGCCAGGGGCCTCGAACCGCTGCCCCCGGAGTCGCTCGGCTCGATGATCGACCTCGGCTGCGCCTCGCTGCCCGCCCCCGAGCCCTGGCTGACCCGCGCCTTCCAGGGGGCGGTGGAGGAGCTGCCGCCCTATGCCCACACGCACGGCGACTACCCGGCCGGGCTGCCCGCGCTGCGACAGACGATCGCCGACCGCTACACCGCGCTCGGCATCCCGACCATGCCCGAACAGATCATGGTCACCACCGGCGCGATGGGTGCCATCGACGCCATCTGCCACCTCTTCGCAGGCCGCGGCGAACGGATCGCGGTCGAGTCCCCTTCGTACGCCAACATCCTCCAGCTGATGCGTGAGACGGGCGCCCGCCTCGTCCCGGTCGCGATGGAGGAGGGCATCGGCGGCTGGGACATGAACCGGTGGCGCCAGGCGCTGCGGGACTCCGCGCCCCGGCTCGCCTATGTGGTGGCCGACTTCCACAACCCGACCGGCGCCCTCGCCGACGAGCAGCAGCGGCGGGACCTGGTCGACGCCGCCCGCTCCGCCGGCACCGTCCTGGTCGTCGACGAGACGATGACCGAACTCCGGCTGGACCCCGACACCACCATGCCCCGCCGGGTCTGCGCCTTCGACCCGGCCGGCAGCACGGTGCTCACCGTCGGCTCGGCCAGCAAGGCGTTCTGGGCCGGGATGCGGATCGGCTGGGTGCGGGCGGCCCCGGACGTCATCCGCTCCCTGGTCTCCGCCCGCGCCTACGCGGACATGGGCACCCCGGTCCTGGAACAGCTCGCCGTCAACTGGCTCATGGGTACGGGCGGCTGGGAGCAGGCGGTCGAGATCCGCCGGGACCAGGCACGTCAGAACCGCGACGAGCTCGTGGCGGCGGTCCGCCGTGAGCTGCCGGAGTGGGAGTTCGCGGTGCCGAGCGGCGGGCTGACCCTCTGGGTGCGCACGGGCGGCCTCTCCGGCTCCCGTCTGGCGGTGGCGGGCGAGCGCGTCGGCGTACGGGTGCCCTCGGGGCCGCGGTTCGGGGTCGACGGGGCGTTCGAGGGCTATGTGCGGCTGCCGTTCACGGTGGGCGGCCCGGTCGCGGAGGAGGCGGCGGTGCGGCTCGCGGCGGCGGTGGAGCTGGTCCGCTCCGGCGCGGGCGCAGGGGTGGACGCGCCCCGCAGCTTCGTGGCCTGAGGGGCCGCCCCCCCCGCAGCTCACCCCTCGGCGATCGCCGCCTGCGCCTTGGCGAGCTGCCCGGTCGGCGCGGCCTCCACGGCCACGGGCATTTCGGCGGTGTCCTCGACCGGTCCGCCGGGCACGCCGACGGGCTCCGGCTGCGACTCCTGCCGGGGAGCGGCACCCGGCCGCTCCGGCAGTGCGTCCAGCACCGCCTGCCGGTGGGTCTCGCTCGCGTCCTCGTCGTACGGGTCCGGGGTCGCCGGGACCTGGAGGCGCAGCACCGGCCCGGTGCCCAGGCGCGCGTACCCCCGCCCCGCCGGTACCTCCGGCGGCGGGGTGGTGTTCGGCCCGTCGCCCAGCACGGCGGTGATCTGCTCGCGGGACGCGGGGCCGAGGACGACGCGGGCCCGGGTGTGGGTCCGTACGGTCTCGGTGAGGGTCTCCAGGGTGTCGAACTGGTCGGCCAGGACCACCGTGACGCCCGCCGCCCGCCCGTGCCGCAGCGGCACCTGGAGCAGCTCCAGCGGGTCGGGCCTGCCGTCGGCCGCCGCGAGGTGACCGAGGACGCCGGGGCGGTCCAGCAGGATCCAGAGCGGGCGCTTGATGTCCTCGGGGACGGGGTGGCCGCCTTGCCGGGCCCGGTTGGCGAAGATCAGCCGCCGTTCCGTCTCGTGCGCGGCCCACTCCAGGGTGGCCAGCGCCCCGCTGAGGCCGGACTCCACGGCGAGGACGCCGGGGCAGCCGACGAGGGCGCCGTACTCACCCGTCCCGCTGCCGTCGACGACGAGGACATCGCCCTGCTGGAGGGCCTGGAGGGCGATGGAGCGGATCAGCGTGGTGGTGCCGCTGCCGGGCTGCCCGACGGCCAGCAGGTGGGGTTCGGTGGAGCGGTGGCCGGTCCGCCAGACGACGGGGGAGGCGTCCACGGTCGTGTCGCCGTCGCGGACCGGGACGGTGAGGCGGACCGCGTCGGGGTCGGTGAAGCCGAGCACCGTCTCGCCGGGGGCGGTCACGAAGCGCTGGGCGGCGATCGAGGTCGACAGGGGGGCGGGGACGGTCATGACGAGGCGGTTGGCCTCCTCGTCCCAGGAGAAGCGGTACTCGCGGGCGCGGCCCGACTTCGTGTGCAGCAGCTGCTCGATCCGGGCCCGGGCGGCGGCCTCGCCGTCGGTGAAGTACGCCGGGTAGGAGATCTGGAGGCGGGAGATCCGCCCGTCGGCGTCGAAGGCGTACCTGTCGAAGGCCTTCTCCCAGTCGCCGCCGTGGGCGAACAGCGGGTCGGGATCGTCGGGCACCGAGAAGTACGGCACGAGCGCCTCGTACAGCGCGCGCAGGCGGGTGGACTCCGCCTCGTCCGGGCCGGTCTTCACGGGGGTCCGCTCCCGCCCCTTCCACGCGGCGGCGCCCATCACCGTGATCAGGGCCAGGATCGGCCCGTACGGCACGAGCGCCACGGCGAGCACGCAGGCCGCGGCCAGGAACAGCTTGGGACCACGCCGTTCCTTGGGTGTCGCGGCCCACTTCTGCCGGCCGGAGACGGCCAGCAGCCGCAGACCACGCAGGATCGTGATCAGCGGATGGAGCACATCGGTGGCACTGTCGGCGGCCGTACGCGCGATCTCTCTGCTGCGAGTGATCGAAGCGCTGCCGCTGCTCAGAACGCGGGGGAGTGGTCGCCGTGCCACAGCTGTCTCCTGAAGGGGTGGGAGCGGTTGCGGAGCGTCAGAACTTGATCCCGCCCAGCAGGCCGGCGAGGCTCGCCCCGCCTGCCGTGATGCTCGGCGCGATCGCGGTGCCGGCCAGGTAGAAGCCGAACAGCGCGCAGACGATGGCGTGGGACGCCTTGAGCCCGTCCTTCTTGAAGAACAGGAAGACGACGATGGCGAGCAGTACCACGCCCGAGATGGAAAGGATCATGAGCGGATCTCCTGGTTGAGGGGACAGTCACCATGAGTCCTTCCAGGATCACGCGAAGTATCTATACGATAAAAGGTGCAATCGAGTGAATAAGTCGTGTTTTCACTTGACTGGTGGAGCTGAACCTGTGGCCCGCGCGCGGTATTTCGGACTCCGTGCCGGGCAGGAGTCACCCGCGGTGATCTTTTGCCGTATCCGGGCCCGGTCATGTCCGTCCCGGAGCAGTACCCTGTCGATTCACTCGTACGGCCCCCTGCCGTACACCCCCCGGTCAACAGCGGCGGTGACAGCCGCCGCACGGTCAAGGAAGGCGGCCCGCGCGATGAGCGAAACCCCCGATCCCGAGGTGGTCGAGCTGGCGACCAAGGTCTTCGACCTGGCCCGCACCGGCGACGCCGAGGCGCTCGCCGCGTACGTCGACGCCGGCGTCCCCGCCGACCTCACCAACGGCCGGGGTGACTCGCTGCTCATGCTCGCCGCCTACCACGGGCACGCCGGGGCCGTCACCGCCCTCGTCGCCCGCGGCGCCGACCCGGACCGCGCCAACGACCGCGGCCAGACCCCGCTGGCCGGAGCCGTCTTCAAGGGCGAGGACGCCGTCATCGACGCCCTGCTCGGCGCGGGCGCCGATCCCGCCGCCGGATCGCCGTCCGCGCGGGACACGGCCCAGATGTTCGGCAAGGCCGACCTGCTGGAACGCTTCGGTGCCCGTTGAGACGGGGGCGGGCACGCCTGCGGGCATGTCC
This sequence comes from Streptomyces cyaneofuscatus, assembly GCF_000718135.1. Lineage (GTDB taxonomy): Bacteria > Actinomycetota > Actinomycetes > Streptomycetales > Streptomycetaceae > Streptomyces > Streptomyces cyaneofuscatus. The sequence continues at coordinate 75,112 of NZ_JOEM01000024.1, forward strand.
GCCGATGGGTCCGCTGACCGGTCCGTCGTAAATGTGGTCGCGGTGGCGAAATGGCTGGGTCATCATGACGTCGCGGGTCCATTTCGGGCCACCGACGAGAGGCAGAGGAAGATGGTCTACACCAAGCACCGGACGGCGATCGGCCGATCATGTCGCTGCGCGGCGTAGGGATGTCCCCAGGACATCCCCCCGTGCCCCGAGGGGTACGCAGCACTGCACACAGTCCCGGTTGTGTCGACAGCTTGATGTGAGGCTTTCTCCCATGTTCGATCCGTTCATAGCGCCGAGCGGCACCCTGCTCGGCCTGCTGCAGAGGGGCCGCGGCGACGGCACGCTCCACGCGCTCGCCGCACCACGCCCCGAGGCCCTCGCGGCCCTCAACCACTGCGTCGTGAGCGACCCCCGTCACGACTGGCAGGTGGAGAACCGCTCCCTCTACTACGCCCGCCTGTACCTGGATCTCGACGGTGGCATCGAAGAGATCGAGCGCCACCTCGGTGACCCCGACGACCACACGGACACCGACGACTCCCGTACCGGCCTGGCGCTCTCCGTCCTCGGCCACCTCGCCTCCTACGGACGCGACGACGCCCTGGCGCTGCTCCGCCGCTACGCGGCCACCGGCGCCAACTGGGCCTGGGCCCTGGACGAGCTCGCCCTGCGCGACGACGACGCGGGCCTGCGCTCCCTCGCCCTGCCCGTCCTGGGTCGTTTTCCGGCCACCGAGGAAGGCACCGCCGAGCTCGCCGCCGCCGTACGCGACTCCTTCGAGCCGCGCCCCTGGCGGCTCTGGGCCGGCGACCCGCGCGAAGCGGTCGGCGCCCGCGTGCGGGCCGCCACCGAACAGGGCTCGTTCGACCGCTGGCAGCGCCAGATGCGCCCCGGTGGTCCCCGCCCCGGCTGGAGCGTCCAGGCCGTCTTCGACTGGGCCCAGCAGGCCCTGGAGCGCGGCAGCGAACTGCACGTCCCCGCGGCCCGCTGCCTCTCCGCCGTCGCAGGACCCGAGGACCGTCCCCAGATCATCGAGGCCGCCCGCGACGGGGCCGAAGGCGCCCGCTGCGCCGCCCTGCACTACCTCGCCGAGGCGGCCGACCCGGCCGTCCTCGACCTCATCGAGTCCGCCGCCCTCAGCCCCTCCCGCACGGTCGCCGACGCGGCCGTCGCCGCCTTCGAGCGGATGTGCGGCGAGGAGGCCGTGGAACGAGCCCGGCGCTGGGCCCGGCGGCCCGACGCCCTCGGCGCCTCCGCCGCCGGCATCCTCGCCTGCCGCGGCACCGCCCAGGACGCTCCCCAAGTCCTCGGCGCGCTGCGGGAGGCCGTACGCGGCGACGGACCCGACGCCCCCCGGCTCTGGACCCTCGTGGACGGCACCGGCCGCCTCGGCATCGCCTGCGCCGCCCCCGTACTGCGCCACGTCTACCGCGAGACGTCCTCCTCGCACCTGCGCGGCCGGGCCGCCCGGGCCCTCGCCGCCACCGACCCCACCTTCGCCACCGGCTTCGCGGTGGAGTGCCTGTGGGACTGCGAGGAGACCACCCGCGAGGTGGCCGCCCTGCACGCCGAGACCGGGGACATCCGAGTCGCCGAACGCCTGCGCCGCCTCGCCGCCGACCCGGCCGAGGAGGCCGAGGTGCAGACGGCGGTACGGAGCCGGATCGGGCCGGACGCACCGGCGCTCTGACCCCGCGATCCGAGGTGGGAGGGGGCGTTGTCGGACCTCCGTTGTCAGACCCCCCTCCTACGCTTCTCACCATGGACATCGACACGTGGTGGGGGCTCGTCGGACGGGCACGTGAGGCGGCCGGGGACCGGGCGGACGACCGGGACCCGCCCGACGATCCGCTGCCGGGCGCGCTGACCGATGTGCTCGCGGCCCTGGAGCCCGCGGAGATCGTCGACTTCGCCGTGACGGCGTACGAGGTGACCGCGTCCGCCTACCGGTGGCCCTTGTGGAACGCGGCCTACCTCATCGAGGGCGGCTGCGGCGACGACGGATTCATGGACTTCCGCGACGGGCTCGCCCTGCTGGGGCGGGAGGTCTTCACCCGCGCGGTGGCCGACCCCGACTCGCTGGCCGGGCTGCCCGTCGTGGTCCGGATGAGCCGTGGGGAGAGCGGCTGGATCGGCTACGAGTCGCTGAACGGGCCGGTGCAGGCGGCGTACGTGCGGGCCGGGGGCGAGGCCTTCCACGAGGCGGTGGAGGCGGCCGACCGGGGGCGCATACGGACCGGGGAGCCGGGCGGGGTGAGGGGGGACGCGGAGGACGCCGACGCCATGCGCCGGCAGCTGCCCAGGCTGGCGGCGCTCTTCCTGGACTGAACGGGGGCCCTTTCTCTCTGCGGCTTCGCGCCTGCCGGAACAGAATGGCGCCATGACCGGACGCTGGGAGTTCTGGATCGACCGGGGCGGCACCTTCACGGACGTCGTGGGCCGCCGCCCCGACGGCCGGCTGGTCACCCGCAAGCTCCTCTCGCACGACCCCGACCGTTACGACGACGCTGCCGTCGCCGGAATCCGCCTGCTCCTCGGCCTCCGCGACGACGAGCCCGTGCCCGCCGACAAGGTCGCCGCCGTCCGGATGGGCACCACCGTCGCCACCAACGCCCTGCTGGAGCGGCGCGGCGAGCCGACCGTCCTGCTCATCACCGAGGGCTTCCGGGACGCGCTGCGGATCGCGTACCAGAATCGCCCCCGTCTCTTCGACCGGCACATCGTCCTCCCGGAGGCCGTCCACGAGCGCGTGATCGAGGTCCCCGAACGTATCGACGCCGAGGGGCACACCGTACGAGCCCTCGAACTCGACGCCGTACGCGAGCAGTTGCGCGCCGCCCACGCCGACGGGCTGCGCAGCGCCGCCGTCGTCCTGATGCACGGCTACCGCCACCCCGCCCACGAGCGGGCCGTCGCCGAGGCGGCCCGCGAGGCCGGGTTCACCCAGGTGAGCAGCTCCCACGAGGTCAGCCCCCTGATCAGGCTCGTCCCCCGCGGCGACACCACCGTGGTCGACGCCTACCTCTCACCCGTGCTGCGCCGGTACGTCGACGAGGTCGCCGCCCGGCTGGAGGGCATCCGGCTCCTCTTCATGCAGTCCAACGGCGGACTGCGCGAGGCCGCCCGGTTCCGCGGCAAGGACGCCGTCCTCTCCGGCCCGGCCGGAGGCGTCGTCGGCATGGTCCGTACGTCGCAGCAGGCCGGACACGACCGCGTGATCGGCTTCGACATGGGCGGCACCTCCACCGATGTGTCCCACTACGCAGGAGAGTTCGAACGGGAGCTGGGCACCCAGGTCGCCGGGGTGCGGATGCGTGCCCCGATGATGAGCATCCACACCGTCGCGGCGGGCGGCGGCTCCCTGCTCCACTTCGACGGCCGCCGCTACCGCGTCGGGCCCGACTCCGCCGGGGCCGAACCGGGCCCCGCCTGCTACCGCCGGGGCGGCCCCCTCACCGTCACCGACGCCAACGTCATGCTCGGCCGCATCCAGCCCGCCCACTTCCCCGCCGTCTTCGGCCCCGACGGCGACCTGCCGCTCGACGCCGACCTCGTACGGGAACGGTTCGCGGAGCTCGCCGACGAGATCGGGCGCGCCACCGGGGACCGGCCGGCCGAGGCCGAAGTGGCGGCGGGCTTCCTGGAGATCGCCGTGCTCGACATGGCCAACGCCGTCAAGAAGATCTCCGTGCAGCGCGGCCACGACATCACCCGCTACGCCCTCACCGGCTTCGGCGGCGCCGGCGGCCAGCACGTGTGCGCCGTCGCCGACGCGCTGTCCATCGACACCGTCCTCGTACCCCCGCTCGCCGGGGTGCTCTCCGCGTACGGCATCGGCCTGGCCGACGCCACCGCGATGCGCGAACAGTCCGTGGAGGCGGAACTCGACGAGACCGTATGGGAACGGGTCGACCGGCTCTGCGCGGAGCTGGCCGACCGTACGCGGGACGACCTGCGCGCCGACGGAGTGCCCGATTCCGCGATCGGCACACGCGCCCGGATCCTGCTGCGGTACGCGGGCACGGACGCGGCGCTCGCCGTGGCCCTGGACTCCGTGGCGGAAATGAGCGAGGAGTTCACCGCCGCCCACCGCACCCGGTTCGGCTTCACGATGGACAAGCCCCTCGTAGTCGAGACCGTCTCCGTGGAGGCCACGGGGACGACCGGGGAGCACGGCTCCGGTCCCGCCGACCCCGCACCCCGCGAGGGCGCGCTCCGGCCCCGCGCCACCGTGACGATGTACGCGGAGGGCCGGGAGCAGCAGGCCCCCCTCCACCGCCGCGAGGACCTCCGCCCCACCGACACCGTCACCGGGCCCGCCGTCGTCGCGGAGGACGACGCCACCACCGTCGTCGACCCCGGCTGGCAGGCCACGACCGACACCACCGGGCACCTGGTGCTCACCCGGGCCCGCCCCTGCCCCGACCGGACGGCCGTCGGCACCCGCGTGGACCCGGTGATGCTGGAGGTCTTCAACAGCCTCTTCATGTCGATCGCCGAGCAGATGGGCGTCCGCCTGGAGAACACCGCCCACTCCGTCAACATCAAGGAGCGCCTCGACTTCTCCTGCGCCCTCTTCGACGCCGCCGGCAACCTCATCGCCAACGCCCCGCACATCCCGGTGCACCTCGGCTCCATGGGGGAGTCCATCAAGGAGGTGCTCCGACGCAACGAGGGCACCCTGCGCCCCGGCGACGTCTACGCCATCAACGACCCGTACCACGGGGGCACGCACCTGCCCGATGTCACCGTCGTGACCCCCGTGTTCGAGGGGGACGAGCTCCGCTTCCTGGTCGCCTCGCGCGGCCACCACGCCGAGATCGGCGGCACCACCCCCGGCTCCATGCCCGCCTTCAGCCGGACGATCCACGAGGAGGGCGTGCTCTTCGACAACTGGCTCCTGGTCCGCGACGGCACGCTCCGTGAGGCCGAGACCCGCGACCTGCTCACCTCGGCCCCGTACCCCTCCCGCTCCCCGGACACCAACCTCGCCGACCTCCGCGCCCAGATCGCCGCCAACGAGAAGGGCACCGCGGAACTCCGCCGCATGACCGACCAGTTCGGGGCCGACGTCGTGCGGGCCTATATGGGGCACGTCCAGGACAACGCGGAGGAGTCCGTACGCCGGATCGTCGCCCGGCTCCACGACGGCGCCTTCCGCTACGAGACCGACGCCGGGGCCGTCATCCAGGTGGCGCTCACCGTCGACCGGGACGCCCGCAGCGCGGTGATCGACTTCACCGGTACCTCGTCCCAGCAGCCCGGCAACACCAACGCGCCCCGCTCGGTCGTGATGGCCGCCGTCCTCTACGTCTTCCGCACCCTCGTAGGGGAGGACATCCCGCTCAACAGCGGCTGCCTGAAGCCGCTGGACGTGCGGATTCCGCCCGGTTCGATGCTCGACCCCACCTTCCCGGCGGCGACCGTCGCGGGCAATGTCGAGACCTCGCAGGCCGTTACCGGAGCCCTGTACGGAGCGCTCGGCGGCCAGGCCGAGGGGTCCGGCACCATGAACAACCTCACCTTCGGCAACGACCGCGTCCAGTACTACGAGACGGTCGCCAGCGGCTCCGGGGCGGGCGACGGCTTCGACGGCACCGACGCCGTACAGACCCATATGACCAATTCCCGGCTCACCGACCCCGAGATCCTGGAGTGGCGGCTGCCGGTACTTCTGGAGAGCTTCGCGGTCCGGGAGAGCAGCGGGGGAGCGGGGCGGTGGCACGGCGGCGGGGGCGTGGAGCGCCGGATCCGCTTCCTGGAGCCGGTCACGGTGGCGCTGCTCTCCGGGCACCGCCGGGTCCCGCCGTACGGGGCGGAGGGCGGGGAGCCGGGGGCGCTCGGGGAGCAGTACATCGAGCGGGCGGACGGCGGCGTCGAGTGGCTGGAGGGGTGCGACACCGCCGAACCGGAGGCCGGTGACGTGCTGGTGGTGCGGACGCCGGGCGGCGGGGGGTACGGGCCGGCGGCCCACCGGTGAGCCGCCGGCGCCCCGTCCTGTGGCGCGCGGCGAGCCGCCCCGCACCGGTCGCATAAACGCCGTTTCGACCGTTGTCAGTGCGAGGACCTAATCTGTCCCTCGTGACTTCGCCTGCCGACACGGAAAACGCTGCGCCGCAGCTCAGCGCGGGGCCGAGGCCTGCCCCGGGCCCTGCCGCCGACGAGGGGCTCTCGCGGCGGCTGCGCGCGCTCGCGTGCACGGCGCCGCTGCACGACCTCGACGTGCGCAAGGCGAATCTGGCCGGTGAGTACACGGTCTACGCCATGGCGGAGGTCGCCCTCGCGGCCATCGACCACGTCACGCTCAACATGGACTTCGACACCGGGGCCGACCACGACCAGATAGTGGCCAGGCTGCTGCCCCGCGTCGGCGCCCAGGCCCCCGAGCGCCCCGTCGCCGAGCACGAGCGGGTCGCGCGCTGGGTCCTGGAGAACCTGATCAACGTCGGCAGCGTCGACCGCGGCTTCCGCGCGGTCTACGGCACCTTCGGTCCCGACGGGGTCTACGTCCGCCGGGACTACGACTTCAAGCTGATCGAGGAGGTCCCCGGCTACGGTGGCACGGTCTACCTCCGCGCCACCGACGAAGCGGTCAACGTCCTCGTCGGCGCCCTGGACACCGATGTCACCAGCGCCCAGATCGCCGCCGAGGTCAAGCTGGAGGTCCTGATCAGCCGGGGCCGCCTCGCCGACGCCCAGCTCGCCGCCGAACAGGCCCGCTACCGGACCGTGCAGTACGCCGAGACGCTCCGCCGCACACTGGAGGCCACCCGGCGCAACGTTCGCGCGGTCGACTGGCTCACCACCGTCCCCGACATGATCGCCGAAGCCCTGGACCACGTGGCCGACCGCTACCGCCACGAGAACGCGATCCTCACCAACATCCGCAAGGCGCGCGACGAGGCCGAGGACCCCGAGCACAAGCGCCGCGCCGCCGAGCTCGTCGACATCGTCAAGGACTGCATCCGGCGCCACACCCAGCTCCAGTCCCGCCTCCTTGAAGCCGGACCGCTCTTCCGCGCCGAGCAGGACCGGCAGGCGTTCGCCACCCCGACCGCCCACGCGGGCCTCGATCTGTACGGTCAGCTCCTCGCCCCGCTCCTCCCGCTCCCCGTCGAACAGTCCACCCGGGCCACCGACGCCTTCTTCGCCCACGGCACCGGCCTGCGCACCCCCACCTCCGTCCGCGTCGGCGACCTCGTCGACATGCTCCTGACCCCGCCGCTGGAGCGGGAGCACCTCGGCATGGAGATGCCCGAGCCCGACCTGATCGCCACCCCGGACGACAGCCGCTTCAGCGACGCCCAGCTGAGCAGCGCCATGGCCCTGCTCGACCTGGAGCACGACGCCCCGCGCCGGCTCTCCGGGCTGCTCGCGGAGGCCCGCCGCAGCGACCCCGAGCTGCCGTACCTGGTTGCCCTGCTCGCCGTCCACGCCGCCAGCCCGCCGGTCGGCACCGCCTACCGCCAGGGCGAGCGGCGCCTGCTCTTCGCGGTGGACGACGGCACCGAGCTGGACGACCCGGAGTTCGGCGGCGCCGACCTGATCGTGGGCATGGCCCTGCTGGACGCCGCCGGAATGGCCGCGGACCGTCAGGAGGCCTCATGACCGGCCTCGTACGCCTTGTGCACCCCCGCCCGTCCCGTACCGACGTGCGCCCCCACCTGTTCCGTACCTACGTGCACCCCGACCTGTTCCGTACCGAGGAGTCCCAGCCGTGAGCGACCACGACGCCGAGCACCCCGACGCGTGGACCGAGCCCTCCGCGTACGCCGGTGACTCCGCGCATCCGCAGGCAGCCGGGCCCGCCGGCCCGCAGGCCGTCACCCCGGCCGACGCCGCCGACGCCGCCCGCCTGGTCTCCTTCGGGCTCCAGCCCAAGCTGCTGCCCGCCCGCGACGCCGAGTACGCCGACCTGCTCCGCCGCTACCGGGAGGAGAGCGCCTTCGCCCGGCTCTCCGACGCCGTCGCCACCGGGCTCGGCCTCATCGTCCTGGAGGTCTCCCCGCGCGCCGGGATGGCCGTCACCGCGGGCGAGGACTCCGTCTTCGCCGTCCGCATGGGCGACTACGCCCGCCGCGCCTCCTCCGACGCCGCCGACCGCTTCCTCCACGGCCTCGCCCACCTCGCCGTCGCCGCCCTCGCCTTCCCCCGCCCCGAGGACCTCGCCGACGACGCGTACATCGGCCGCATCACGGTCAACGGCGTCGACGCCTTCGTACGCCAGGCCTGCAAGCGTCTGGAGGAGCGCGCCGAGGAGCAGGGCGACAACACCGATCCCGCCACCGACACCCCCGGCCTCGAATCCGGCTGGCGTATCTACGCCCGCCGCAGCTCCACCGGCGCCACCAAGGACGCCCGCCGCCTCGCCGGATCCACCACCGGCATCATCGGCAAGGCCGTCGCCTTTCTCACCGACTCCGGCTTCCTCCAGCGCACCGGCGACGACGCGGGCGGCGCCTACCGCACCACCGCCCGCTACCAGCTCCAGGTCCGCGACATGGCGGGCAGCGCCGCCATGGCCGAGCTGCTGGAGCTCGGTGTCGTCCCCGTCACCGACGGCACCGCCACCCTGCTGCCGCCGTCCGACCCCGACGACCTGGAGCTGGCGGCCGACGCGGGCCTGCCCTTCCACTCCTCCTGACCCCGCCCGCACCACCTGCCGCTCCGCACCCGCTCACCGAACGACGAGAGTCCGCCGCCATGTACGAGTTGTCCCGGGTCCGCCTCTACTCCATCGGGCCTGCCGGTGCGCGCTACGCCGACACCGTCCTCGACCTGCGCGGCGTCGGTGAGCCCGTCCCCGACCCGGCCCCCGCCCAGGCGGAGTTCTTCGAGGACGAGCCGGTCGGTCCGCCGCGCCGCCCCGCCCCGGCCGGCGTGCTCTTCCTGGAGAACGGCGGCGGCAAGTCCGTCCTGCTGAAGCTGATCTTCTCGGTGATGCTCCCGGGCCACCGCAACACCCTCGGCGGCGCCAGCTCCGGCGTGCTCCGCAAGTTCCTGCTCGCGGACGACTGCGGCCATGTCGCCCTGGAGTGGCAGCACACCCTGACCGGTGAGTGCGTCGTCGTGGCCAAGGTCAGCGAGTGGCGGGGGCGGCAGGTCTCCAACGACCCGCGGAAGTTCGCGGAGGCGTGGTACTCGTTCCGGCCGGGTCCCGGACTCAGCCTGGACAGCCTGCCTGTCGCGGAGGCCACCGCCGTCGGCCGTCCCGCCGAAGGGGTCTCCGGGGCCCGGGGCAGGCGCCGCACCATGAAGGGGTTCCGCGACGCCCTGGTGGACGCGGGCAAGTTCTACCAGCACCTCGACGTGCACTGGGAAGAGATCCACGACCGCTGGAACGAACACCTCGGCGACCTCGGCCTGGACCCTGAACTCTTCCGCTACCAGCGCGAGATGAACGCCGACGAGGGCGAGGCCGCCGGGCTCTTCGCGGTCAAGAAGGACTCCGACTTCACCGACCTGCTGCTGCGAGCCGTCACCGACACCCGCGACACGGACGGACTCGCCGACCTGGTCAGCGGCTTCGGCAACAAGCTGGGCCGCCGCGCCGAGCTGACCGCCGAACGCGACTTCACCGCAGGCTCGGTCGAGCTGCTCAACCGCATCGTCGAAGCCACCGAGACCCGCGCCCGCAGCCGCGACATCCACGCCGGCGCCGAGCGCCGCACCCGCACCCTGGCCCGCCGCCTGAGCGCCCGCGCCGCCGAGGAGCGCGGCCGTACCGCCGAGCTGGCCGAGCGGGTCACCGCCGCCGCCCACACGGTCACCGAGGCCGAGTCCACCCGCGGCCACCGCTCCCTCATCGCCGCCGAACTCGCCTACCGCCACGCCTCCCTGGCCCTGGCCGGCGCCGAGAAGAGCGCCGCCGCCGGACGCAAGGAGCTGGCCGAGGCCCGTACGCTGCACGCCGCCTGGCAGGCCGCCGAGGCCGTCCTGCGCCACCGTGCCGCCGCCGACCGCTCCGCCAGGGTCGCCGTCGCCATCCGCGAGGCCGAGCGCGACGCCGCCCCGGCCCTCGCCGCCCGCGCCACCGCCGCCGCCGACCTCGTACGGGCGCTGCACACCGCAGCCGAGGACGGTGAGCGCGTCGCCAACGAGCAGGAGGAGCGCTCCGACACCCTCCAGGCCACCGGCGAGCGCGCCCACCGCGACGCCACCGTCGCCGCCACCGAGGCCCAGCGCGCCCGCAGCGAGGCCGGCCACCTGCGCCAGCGCCTCGCCGAGGTCGAGCAGGAGACCACCGAGGCCGTCCAGGCGGGCTGGCTCGACAACACCGAGCCCGACGCCGACCCGGCCCGCGCCGCCCTGGCCGCCAGCGACGCCGAACAGTCCGCCGTCGCCGCCTGGGACACCGCCCGCGAGGCCGCTCGCACCGCCGCCGACCAGGCCAGGGAGGCGGCGGCCGCCGAGAGCCGCGCCGAGCTGGCCGCCGCCCGCGCCGCCGACGGAGCCAAGGCGGCCGAGCAGAGTTACGAGGACGAGCTCAGGGCCGCCGAGTCCATCGCCGCCGACCCCCGCCTCGCCGACCTGCTCGGCCTGCCCACCGGCACGGGCGTCCCGCACCCCCGCCGGGGAGCGGCCGAGGAGACTCCGGGCGGGGCACAGCGGGACACCGCCCGCACCGGACCTCAAGGCGACGGCACCGCCACCGCCCCGGAAGGCGCGGTCGCCCTCGCCGATCAGCCCACGACGCCCCACCAGCCGCTCACCGCCCAGGAGTTCGACCGCAGCGCCGACGAGCTGCGCGACCTCCTGGACCAGTCCGTCGCGGCCGCCGAGCGCCGCCTCTTCGACCTGCGCACCGCCGCGGCCGACGACGCCCGCATCCTCGGCGCGCTCGGCGAAGGCGGGCTGCTGCCGCCCGGCCCCGACGTCCTGGCCACCGTCGAATACCTGGGCGAGCACGGCATCCCCGCCTTGCCCGGCTGGCGCTATCTCGCCCAGGCCGTCGACCCGGCCGACCACGCCGCCGTCCTCGCCGCCCGCCCTGAGCTGGTCGACGGCGTCGTCATCACCGACCCCGACGCCCACACCCGCGCCCGCGACGTCCTCGGCTCCGCCGCCCTGCTGCCCCGATCCGCCGTCGCCGTAGGCACCGCCGCCGCCCTCCTCGCCCCCGTCCCGGATCCCACCACCGGCTCCGACGCCCAGCACGACGGCGTCTTCCTCGTCCCGCCGAACCCGGCCATGCACGACGAGCACGCCGCCGACGAGGAGCGCCACGCCCTGCGCTCCCGCGCCGCCGCCCGCGACGAGGACATCCGCACGCTCGCCGCCCGCCTCTCGGCCGACCGCGCCCTCGCCTCCCGCATCGGCTCCTGGCGCGCCGACTGCCCGCCCGGCATGCTCGCCGAGCTGGCCGAGGCCGCCGCCACCGCCCGTACGGCGGCCGAGCACGCCGAAGCCGTCCTCGCCGAGGCCCGCACCGCCCGGGCCGAGGCCGACGAGGCCGCCGCCGACACCGCCCGGGTCCGCGAGGAGCGCCAGGAGGCCGCCCAGCGCGCCCGCCGGGTCGCCGACGCGCTCGCCGGGCTCGCCCACCGGCTGCGGGAGCGGGCCCGCTGGCAGGTCCGCCTCCGCGAACTGGTCGACGAGGCCGCCGAGTCCGAGGCCCGCGCCGCCGTCTGCCTGGACCTGGCCCGCTCCGCCGACGAGGACCGCAGGGCCGCCCAGCGCGCCGGGGACGACGCCCGCCGCACCGCCCGCGCCCTGCGTGCCGAGCGCGCGGAGATCGCCGGAGCCCCGGAGATCCTCCCGGAGCCCGACGAGACCAAGCCCCGCACCGCGCTGCCCACCCTGCGCGAGGCCTACCGGGCCGCCTCCCAGCTGTACGAGAAGGTCGGCGTCGGCGCCGACCTGCGCGCCGAACAGGCCCGCGCCGAGAGCGACGAGAGCGCCGCCCTCGCCGAACTGGACCGCCTCACCAACAAGGTCCGCACCCGCGCCGCCCAGCTCCTCGAAGGCACCGACGGAGCCGACGGCCCCTCCCGCCAGGCGGCCGCGGCCCGCGCCGAATCCCACGTACAGCTGCTGGAGACCCGGGCCTCCACCGCCAGCGAGCAGCTCGGCCGGTACCGAGGCGAGGCCGAGCGGCTCGCCCCCGACGACGAGCGGCCGCACCACACCGAGCTGCCCGACGAGCTGGTCCCGGCCGACGCCGAACAGGCCCAGACCCTCCTGCGTACGGCCACCGGCGAACTGGCCGCCGCCACCGCCGCGTTGGACACCGCCCGCGCCGCCCACGGCGAGCTGCTCCACGCCCACCGCACCGCCGAGGACTCGGCGGGCGGCTTCGATGAGACGGCAGCCCTCCTGCGCGACCTGCTCCGCGACCACGGCACGGAGGATGGCACCGAAGGCCCCGACCCGTACCCCGGCACCCTGGAGGAGGCCCGGAAGTCCGCCGCCGAGGCCCGCCGCTCCCTGCGCGGCTGCTCCACCGACCTCTCGGCCGCCGAGAGCGCCGTCCGGGAAGCGAGCGACATCCTCGTACGGCACGCCAACTCCACCCGCTACGAGCAGGTCCGCACCCCCGCTCGCCAGCAGATCCGTGAACTGCCCGCCTCCGCGCTGCCGGAGCACGCCCAGAAGTGGGCCGACGCCTTCGCACCCCGGCTGCGCGTCCTGACCGACGAGCTGGTCCAGCTGGAGCGCAACCGCGACTCCATCGTCGACCGGCTGCGCGGCCTGGTCGAGTCGGCGCTCGCCACCCTCCGCTCCGCCCAGCGGCTCTCCCAACTGCCCGAAGGGCTGGGGGAGTGGTCGGGGCAGGAATTCCTCCGGATCCGCTTCGAGGAGCCCGATCAGGCCACCCTCACCGAACGTCTCGGCGAGGTCATCGACGAGGCGACGCACGCCGCCCTCAAGAAGAACTCCGACCTGCGCCGGGACGGCATGTCCCTGCTCCTGCGGGGAGTCGAGGCGGCCCTGCGGCCCAAGGGCATCGCGGTGGAGATCCTCAAGCCGGACGCCGTGCTCCGCGCCGAGCGGGTCCCGGTCGGGCAGATGGGCGACGTCTTCTCCGGCGGCCAGCTCCTCACCGCCGCCATCGCCCTCTACTGCACGATGGCGGCGCTCCGCAGCAACGACCGGGGCCGCGACCGCCACCGGCACGCGGGCACCCTGTTCCTGGACAACCCGATCGGCCGCGCCAACGCCACGTATCTGCTGGAGCTCCAGCGCGCGGTCTCCGACGCCCTCGGTGTGCAGCTGCTCTACACGACCGGTCTCTTCGACACGACCGCGCTCGCCGAATTCCCCCTCGTCATCCGGTTGCGCAACGACGCCGACCTGAGGGCCGGGCTGAAATACATCAGCGTGGAGGAGCACCTGCGCCCCGGGCTGCCGCAGCAGGACCCGGACGGCGAGACGGTCCACGGCGAGATCACGGCGACCCGCATGTTCAAGCGGAGCACACAGCAGGCCGCCGAGCCGCAGCCGGAGGCGTAACCCCCGGCTCCCGCGGGCCCGATGAGAGATCGGGCCCGCGGAAAGGACTCAAGCCCGGAGGAGAGCAGGCCCCACGCCCTGCGGAGACGGTCCGCAGACAGGCCTCAGGCCCGGGAGAGATCTCCGGCGTTCCGGCGGCCGCGTATCCTGCCGCCCGCCTCGTCCCGCTCGGCCGCTCGCGCCGCCCGCTGGGCCCGCCGCCGCTCCCGGCGCATCTGCCGGGCGGTGCTGCTCGGCTCGGACACCACGCCATGGCGCTGGTTCCACACCTGCCGGGTGACCCAGACGTCCAGCACCGCCCAGGTGGCGACCACCGTGCTCGCCACACTGCTGAGCACCATCGGGAAGGCCAGCCAGGAACCGGTCAACGTGCTCAGAAAGGCGACCATCGCCTGGATGATCGTCAGCGACATGATGAGGACGGCGCGCACCGCGGCCGTCCGCACCGCATCGGGCATCCGCCGCTTCCTGGCCGGCTCCTCCACCCACAACTGCCGCGGAACTCTCGCCCCGTACGCGGCATCCGCCCTCGCGGTGCCGACCGGTGCTCCGGCGCTCCCGCGCTCCTGCGTGCTCAAGGTCCTTCAACTCCCCACCACTGTCCGACTTCAGGGTGGCTGCCCGGCTTGCGCCGGTTCTACGCGGGCGGATGGACTCCATACCGCCGCGCGCGCCCCCGCCGTGCGTCTACCCCGTACATATGGACGAACCACCCGCTCCGAAGATTCCCGCTGAAAGCCACCGCGGAGACCCAGAACGCTACGGAACGAATAATTCCAGCCAACTGATCCGGGCCCGAACTCGGGGGATCGGTGGGGATCCTCTGTCGCTTTCGCGAATTTCATCTCCGGGAATACCGGGACAACTCATGATCAAATCCTTGCCGGACGGCTGAAAATCATCCGGACGTGTCTTCGAGTTGTCTCTGTGTCAGTAGTAGGCTCGCGCCGTTTATTGACGCAGGACGGACCCTCGCCCGCGTTTCCGATGCGCGCCGGTGTACGTACGGCGGACCTCGGGGCAGGGTCGAGGGACGACCGGGAGAAGACCACCCCCGCGGTGCGGGGCCGATCTGGGGGAGGCCATGCGCTTTCGCGGGAAGTCCATCCGCAGGAAGATCGTGGCGTTGCTGCTGGTGCCGCTCGTCTCCCTCACGGGCCTCTGGGTCCTCGCCACGTACATCACCGGCCGCCAGGCGAGCGAGCTGATGAGCGTCAGCACCACCGTCGACAAGGTCGCCGGCCCCCTGGAGGAAGCGGTCCGGGTCGTCCAGGCCGAACGCCGGCAGACCCTGGTCTTCCTGGCCGACCCCCGTGCCTCCGACGCCCTGCCGCTCCTGCTGAGCCAACGCGCCGACACCGACCGGATCGTGGCCGAAGTCAGGGACAGCGCCCGGCAGAACGACGTCCGCGAGGCGCTCGACGCCGAGGCCCGCACCCGCCTCGACGCGATCCTGAGCGCCGTCGACGGCCTGGACTCCCTGCGCGAATCCGTCGAGAAGCGCACCATCGGCCGGTCGAAGGCGCTGGACTTCTACAACGGCCTCGTCGACCCCGCGTACCGCTTCCTCAACGGCCTCCACACCACGGACAACGGATCGCTGGACAAGCAGATGCGGGCGCTGGTGGGGATATCCAGGGCCCGCGAGATGCTGTCGCGCGAGGACGCGCTCGTCGCTTCGAGCCTCATCGCGGGCCGCTTCACCACCGCCGAACTGCGCCAGATATCCGGCCTGGTGGCCCAGCGCGAGCTGCTCTACGAGGTCAGTCTCGAAAACCTCCCCGCCGCCGAACGCCGCCGGGTCCAGCAGTTCTGGAGCAGCCCGGACGCCGAACCGCTGCGCACGGCCGAGGACACCCTGATCGCCGCCGGGCCCACCAAGCGCCCCGGAGCCGTCGACACCGAGCGCTGGCAGGCGGCGGCCGTACCCGTCCTCGACCGGCTGGCCGGCGACTCCACGGAGATGGGCAACCGCTTCCAGGACCGGGCGGAACCGGCCGGATACCGGGTCCTCGCCCAGGCCGGAATCGCCGGAGTCCTCGGCTTCCTGGCCCTGATCATCTCGATCTTCGTCTCCGTCCGCATCGGCCGTGAACTCGTCCGCGACCTCTCCCGGCTGCGCAAGGACGCCCACGAGGTCTCCGGCGTACGCCTGCCGAGCGTCATGCGGCGGCTGGCCTCCGGCGAACAGGTCGACGTCGAGACCGAGGCCCCGCACCTCACCTACGAACGCGACGAGATCGGCCAGGTCGGCCAGGCCCTCAACACCCTCCAGCGCGCCGCCGTCGAGGCCGCCGTCAAGCAGGCGGACATGCGGCGCGGCGTCTCCGAGGTCTTCGTCAACCTCGCCCGCCGCAACCAGGTCCTCCTGCACCGCCAGCTGACCCTGCTGGACACCATGGAGCGCCGCACCGAGAACAGCGACGAGCTGGCCGACCTGTTCCGCCTCGACCACCTCACCACCCGTATGCGGCGCCACGCCGAGGGGCTCGTGATCCTCTCCGGCGCCGCCCCCTCCCGCCAGTGGCGCAAACCCATCCAGCTCATGGACGTGGTCCGGGCCGCCGTCGCCGAGGTCGAGGACTACGAACGCATCGAGGTCCGGCGGCTGCCCCGGATCGGCGTGGGCGGCCCCGCCGTCGCCGACCTCACCCACCTCATCGCCGAACTCCTGGAGAACGCCACCGTCTTCTCGCCCCCGCACACCGCGGTCCAGGTGCACGGCGAACGCGTCTCCAACGGCTTCACCCTCGAGATCCACGACCGCGGTCTCGGCATGCCCCCCGAAGTCCTCCTCGACGCCAACCTCCGGCTCGCCGAGACCCCCGACTTCGAGCTCTCCGACACCGACCGCCTCGGCCTCTTCGTGGTCAGCCGGCTCGCCCAGCGCCAGAACGTCCGGGTCTCCCTTCAGAAATCGCCGTACGGGGGCACCACCGCGGTCGTGTTCATCCCGGCGGCCCTCCTTACCGAGGCCCCCGACACCCACGGCACCGGCTTCCGTCTCGACCGCCGCGCCGAGCGGGCCATCGGCAGCGGCCGCACCGACGGCGACGCCCCGTCCTCCGACGGCACCCCATCGGGCGGCGACCGCAGGGCGGGCGGCCGGTCCGCCGTGCTCTCTCCGGTCCCCACCGGGCTCACCGGACCGGCGGTGCTCGACGGCCCGGTGGAGCTGGAAGCCCCGGTCGGCCCCCTGGACCTCACCGGCGACCGGCTGGACCGCGCCTCCGACCCGGCCCTCGATCCGGCCCTGGGGCCCGTACTCGACGGCGTCTCGGACCTGGAGGACACCGAGAGCGAGCGCGGCGGCATCTTCCGCGCCCGCGACCTGCGCCGCGACGACGGCCGGGACCCGCGCCGCGAGGACGACCGGAGCCCGCACGGTGACGACGGCCGGGACCGGCGCCGGTCCACCGGCCGCGAACAACACCAGCAGGCCCGCGACCACGGCGAGGGCCCCACGGCCGAGGTCCGCCCGATGCGCCCCGCGGGCCCGGTACCGCTGCCGCGCCGTACCCCGCCGACCCTGGTCACCGACCGGGGCCGCCGGGTGGACGACCAGGGCCAGGACCGGGACCGCCACCAGGACCAGGACGGGGACCTGCACCGGGACGCCGCCGAGCCGCCCGCGACCGCACCCCGCACCCCGACCGGCCCGGTCGCGCACACCACCCCCTGGGCGGCCCGCGCCGCCCAGCGCACCCCCGCACCACTCAGGACCACCGACCCGCTCAGCACCACCGACCCACGCCGCACCACCGGCCGCCGCACCACCGAACCCCCGCACACCCCAGAACCACCCCGCACCACCGAGGCGCGCCCCGAGAGTCCTCCGGCGCCGAACGGCCCGACCGCCCCCGACACCGTGGGCGGCCTGCCCCGGCGGGTCCGGCAGGCCAGCCTCGCCCATCAGCTCCGTGAGGAGTCCGCCGACCGGACTCCTCACCGGGCGCCCGTGGACACGGTCGACGACTACGACCGTGACGCGGACGAGGTACGCAACCGCATGGCTTCACTCCAGCGCGGCTGGCAGCGCGGTCGTCGGCAGAACGCCGAGGACACATACGACGCGACCGGCCCCGAGGGAACAGCACCAGGAACCACTCCGGGAGGGGACGGTCGATGACCGCACCGAACGCCGCAGCACCCAACCCCGCACGCCACGGCTCGGGCGAGCTGAACTGGCTGCTCGACGAACTCGTCCAGCGCGTCGCCAGCATCCGCAAGGCGCTGGTGCTCTCCAGCGACGGGCTCGCCACGGGCACCTCGCAGGATCTGACCCGGGAGGACAGCGAGCATCTGGCCGCCGTCGCCTCCGGGTTCCACAGCCTCGCCAAGGGCGTGGGCCGCCACTTCGACGCAGGCCGGGTGCGTCAGACCGTCGTCGAACTGGACGAGGCGTTCCTCTTCGTCACCGCGGCCGGGGACGGCAGCTGTCTCGCCGTCCTGGCCGACGCGGACTCCGACGTGGGCCAGGTGGCGTACGAGATGACGCTGATGGTCAAGCGCGTGGGGGCCCACCTGGCCAACGCCCCACGGACGACCGGTCTGCCCGCCGGAGGGTGAGGGCCGGGCATGAGCGCTGACTCCCGCCGGGGCACGGACCCCGGACCCACGGACTCCGGCTCCACGGACACGACTGCCGCCGACCCCCAGTCGTCGCGGTGGTACGACGCGGAGGCCGGGCCGGTCGTCCGCCCGTACGCCATGACCCGGGGGCGCACCAGCAGCGCCTCCCGGCACCGGCTCGACCTGATCGCCCTCGTCGTGCCCGAACCGGCGGCCGAGGACCCCGGCCGGGACCAGACGCTCGCGCCCGAACACGTCACGATCGTCGAACTCTGCAGCGACGCGCCCCAGTCGATCGCCGAGCTCGCCGCCGAACTCGACCTCCCGGTAGGGGTGGTACGGGTCCTGGTCGGCGATCTCGTCGAGGACGAGCTGGTGCACGTCACCCGTCCCGTTCCCCCGGCCGAGCTGCCGGACGTGAACATTCTTCGCGAGGTAATCAATGGCCTTCGGGCGCTCTAGCCGCGTCAAGCAGCGGCCCGTCGAGCCCGTCACCCTGAAGATCCTGGTGGCGGGAGGGTTCGGCGTCGGCAAGACGACGGCGGTCGGGGCGGTCAGCGAGATCAGACCGCTGCGTACGGAGGAGCGCCTGAGCGAGGCGGGCCGCCCGGTGGACGACCTGGAGGGGGTCGAGTCCAAGACCACCACCACGGTCGCGATGGACTTCGGCCGGATCACGGTCCGCGAGGACCTGGTCCTCTACCTCTTCGGCACGCCGGGCCAGGACCGCTTCTGGTTCCTCTGGGACGAGCTGGCCCAAGGCGCCCTGGGGGCGGTCGTCCTCGCCGACACCCGGCGCCTGGAGGACTGCTTCGCCGCGGTCGACTACTTCGAACGCCGCCGGATCCCGTTCACCGTGGCCGTCAACTGCTTCGAGGGGGCGGGACAGTTCCCCGCCGAGACCGTGCAGGCGGCCCTCGATCTCGACCCCGAGGTCCCGGTGCTGCTGTGCGACGCGCGGGACCGCTCCTCCGTACGCGACGTCCTGATCGCGGTCGTCGAGCACGCCCTGGAGCGCGCGGCGCGGGACGGTCGGCCCGTCGCCACCTGACGGCCCTGCGCTCCCACGGTCGTACGCGTACGGCCCGTACCCCCGCCGACAGGGGTACGGGCCGCACGACGTCCGGCGGGCCGGGCTGCGAGTGTTCTGCGGCCATGACGAGCCGTCAAGCCATGCCCGGGCAAAAGGTGTTCTCAGCGGACGGCGACCACCGCCGAACCGTGCCCGAACAACCCCTGGTTCGCCGTGATGCCCACCCGGGCCCCCGGCACCTGACGCTCCCCGGCCCGACCGCGCAACTGCCAGGTCAGCTCGCACACTTGGGCGATCGCCTGCGCGGGCACCGCCTCCCCGAACGAGGCGAGCCCCCCGCTCACATTGACCGGGATGCGGCCGCCCAGCGCGGTGGCTCCCTCCCGTACGAGCTTCGCGCCCTCACCCGCACCGCACAGTCCGATGTCCTCGTACCACTCCAACTCCAGTGCGGTGGAAAGGTCGTAGACCTCCGCCAGCGACAGATCCTCCGGCCCGATCCCCGCCTCCTCGTACGCGGCCCGGGCGATCGAGGACCGGAAGCTCTTCGGCGACGGTTCCACGGCCACCGCCGAGTCGGTGCCGATGTCCGGCAGATCGAGGACGGTGCGCGGGAACGTCGGCGTCACGGTCGAGACGGCCCGGATCCGCACCGGATCGGCCACCCCGCGCCGCCGCGCGAACTCCACACTGCTCAGCACCAGCGCGGCACCCCCGTCGGACGTGGCGCAGATGTCCAGCAGCCGCAGCGGATCGGCGACGACGGCCGAGGCGGCGACCTCCTCCGCGGTCACCGGCTTCCGGTAGCGGGCGTTTGCGTTCATCGCCCCCGCCGCCGCGTTCTTCACCTTGACCAGCGCGAAGTCCTCCGGCGTATCCCCGTACAGCGCCATCCGGCGGCGCGCGTACAGTCCGAAGTACGCCGGGTTCGTCGCCCCGAGCACCCGGAACCGCAGCCAGTCCGGATCGTCCCGCCGTTCCCCGCCCGCCGGGGCGAAGAACCCCTTGGGCGCCGCGTCGGCCCCCACCACCAGAACGACGTCCGCCATCCCCGCCAGGATCTGGGCCCGCGCGGTGTTGATCGCCTGCGCCCCCGAAGCGCACGCGGCGTACACGGAGGTCACCCGCGCCCCCTGCCACCCCAGCGCCCGCGCGAACGTCGCCCCGGCCACGTACCCCGGATAGCCGCCCCGGACCGTCTGCGCGCCGACCACCGACCCCACCTCGGGCCACCCGATGCCCGCGTCGTCGAGGGCGGCACGCGCGGCGGCCTGCCCGTACGTGACGAAGCCGCGCCCCCACTTGCCCCACGGGTGCATCCCGGCCCCGAGGACGGCCACATCGCCGGTCACGACAGAGCCCCCGCCGCCACGGGCCGCCAGTTCCACGTCGTGTGTACGGTGCCGGCCGCCCGGTCCTCGTCCAGGACACCCGGCACCACCTCGACCACCGAGCCGACGGGCAGATCGTCCACGCCCACCCCGGGCGCGGCCTGCCCCAGCACCACCATGCGCTCGGCCGCCAGCTCCACGGCGACCAGGGTGTACGGCACCCAGGGCACTCCGGGATCGCTGACGTACGGGGGAGGGGGCCGGTAGCGCCCGTCGGTGCAGGACCACACCGTGCCCCGCTTCGACAGCGGAACCTCCTCCAGCTCCCCGCCGGGGCAGCCCGGATTGCGGCAGTGGCCGTCCTCGCGGGGGAAGTGGACCGACCGGCAGCCCGAGCAGCGGGTGCCCAGCAGCCGGAACTCCTCCTCCGCGGTGTCCTCGGTGAACCAACCGGCCACCACGGGTATGCGCGTATGCGGCAAAGCCCCTCCCCGGCACGGAGTCTGACGGAACGTCAGAAGTGTGCCACGGGCGGCGTCCCCCGGCGAGAGGAGCGACCAGGAGAGCCGCTCCGCACGCGGCCATCAGAGCCCCTCCGCACGCGACTCATCCGTTCTCGGCGAGCCACTTCGCCGCGGTCTCCGCCAGCTCGTCGTTCCGGCCGGCCAGCATCATTCCGATCATCTGCGCGTCCCCGCGCAGCGACCACGCCGGATGCCCGAAGGTCGCCGGGTTGTTCTTCTCGATCAGGAAATGCGCGGGCCAGGCCGTGCCGTACCCGATCAGCGGCAGCGCCGCCAGATACCGCTTCCGCCCCCGCGCCAGCCCGTAAGCCGTGATCGCGAGACCGGTGAGCGTGCCGGTCAGATGGACCCAGCGGGTGGCGGCGCGGGAGTGCATCGCGACGTAGTACGGCCAGAATTCCTCGTACGAATCGAACGTCTGCTGTGACATACGGGCACCGTAGCCGCCCGACCGGCAACCGAACACGCCCCTTTCGCGTCCGAAAGGAAGAACGGGCGGCCGGAGCCCACGGGGGTGGTCCCGGTCGCCCGTTCTTTCAGCGCCCCGCCACCGCCCTGCGATCGACCGGGAAGTCGAAATAGGTGTCCGGGAACAGCTCGGGCTTGTGGGTGAAGTGCCACCACTCCTCCGGCAGGTTCACGAACCCCACCTCGGTCAACGTCCGCTTCAGGAACTGCCGGTTGGCGCGCTGCACGCCCTGTATCCGGGGGTCGTCCGTGTGCGACAGGGTGTCGAAGCAGTCGTAACCGGTCCCCATGTCCACCGAGTTGTCGGGGAAGCGCTCGTCCTTCGGTGCGAAGCAGGGCGTCAGCCGCTCGCCCGGACGGTACGGCCTGGTCGGCAGAGCCGGCAGCCGGACCAGCGTCAGGTCCACCGTGCTGCCCCTGCTGTGCCCGGACTTCTCCGCGATGTAACCGTCCTCGAACAACCGGCTCTTGTCCACCAGCGGATAGAACTCCCCCTTCATGGACTGGTCGTCGAGATCCTTCGCCCAGCGCACGAAGTGGTCCACCGCCCGCTGCGGCCGGTAACAGTCGTACACCTTCAGCGCGTACCCCTGCCGCAACAGCCGCTTCTGCGCCAGATGCAGAGCGCGGGCGGCGGGCCGGGTCAGGATGCAGACCGGCTGTCGGTATCCGTCGACGCGCTCGCCGAGGAAGGTGTGCGCCGTGGTGTAGCGCATCTCCTGGATGATCGTCGGATCCACCGAACGCAACGCCACGAACCCATCGGGAGCCTTCGGTTCGGAGCGGGCGTCCGCCGAAGCGGATCCGGGCCGGACCTGAGCGGCCGCGGGGGAGACGGACGCGGGGGAGAGGCCCGCGGTGGCGAGCAGCGCGGTGACGGCGGCAGCGGTGGCCAAGGCGCGGAGAGCGGTACGCATTCCTGTCATGGGCACACCGTCTATCAGCTTCGCCGCCCCCGCGGAAGGACGATCGGATACAGTCCGCCCGTGTCCGAGCCCACCGACAGCCCCGCCCCGACAACCGGCCGGCAGCCGACCCCGTACGTCAGGGACTCCCACTGCTCCACCTGCGGAGCCCCGTACCCCGCCCTGACCGCTCCCGGCACCTGGCCCCGCACCTGCCCGCGCTGCGGCACCACCGCCTACCGCAACCCGCTCCCGGTCGCCGTGGCCCTGCTCCCCGTGACCGGCCCGGCCTCACTCGGACTCGTCGTCATCACGCGCACCATCCAGCCGCAGAAGGGCGGCACGGCGCTGCCCGGCGGCTTCATCGACCACGCCGAGGACTGGCGCCACGCGGTCGTCCGCGAACTGCGGGAGGAGACCGGGATCGAGGCCGACGAACAGGACGTCCGCCTCGCCGACGCCCTCAGTGACACCGCCGGCCACCTCCTGCTCTTCGGCCTCCTCCCGCCCCGCCCCCTCGCGAGCCTGCCGCCCTCCGTCCCCACCCACGAGACGACGGGGTACGAGATCCTCCACGCCCCGCGCCCGCTGGCCTTCCCGCTGCACACGGAAGCGGTGGACGCCTGGTTCGCGGGCCGGTACGGCTGAGGCGTACGGGGCTCCGCCAGAGGCGTACGGGGCTCCGCCTGGGGGGGACGCGCCCCCTACCCCTCCACCCCCCGCACCCGCACCGGAAGCCCCACCGCCCCCGCCCCCTCCCGACCGTCCCGCTCCACCACGACCCGGTCGCCCTCCCACCGCGCCACATACCGCTCCACCTCGGCCTCGGCCCACCCGTCACCCGGGTCCCGGACCACAAGACCGCCCCCAGTACGCCCCGGAGCCGGCGCCCACACCTCCAGCTCCAGCTCCCCGTCCGCATCCCGCACCGGAATGACGGCCCCCGCCCGGGCCAGCACCGGAATGTGGGAGAGCGGCGCGTCGACCACCACCGGCCCCGGCCCCTCGTACGCCCGCCCGGTCGCCGTGTCGTACCAGCGCCCCCGGGGCAGCCGCACCACCCTCCGCTCCGCCCCGCTCTCCATCACCGGCGCCACCAGCAGCGCATCGCCCAGCAGGAACGCGTCCTCGCACCCCCGCAACGCCCGGTCCCCCGGCGCCGCCCACCACACCGGCCGCACATAGGGCGCCCCCGACAGCCGCGCCACGTGCGACAGCGTCACGAAGTACGGGTGCAGCCGGTCCCGCTCCACCAGCGCCCCCCGCGCGTGCTCCAGCACCTCCGGCCCGAACTCCCACGGCTCCCGGCGCCCCGCGTCGATCGCCGAATGGGTCCGGAACAGCGGCAGGTACGCGCCCAGCTGGAACCACCGCAGATACAGCTCCGGCGACGGGAACCCGTCGAACCCGCCCACATCCGGACCCGAGTACGGCACCCCGCACAGCCCGAGTCCCAGCACCAGCGAGAGCGAGGCCCGCAGCCCCGGCCACCCGGTCGACACATCACCGGACCAGGTGCCCCCGTACCTCTGCATCCCCGCCCACCCCGACCGCGAGAACAGGAACGGCCGCTCCTCAGGGCGCAGCCGGAGCAGCCCCTCGTACCCGGCACGCGCCATCGCCAGCCCGTACACGTTGTGCGCCTCGCGATGGTCGCCGCCCGCGCCCTCCAGGACATGCCGGGCCGAACGCGGCAGCGACGGGTCCCCGAACGCGGTGAATGACACCGGCTCGTTCATGTCGTGCCAGAGCCCCGAGAAGCCCTGCGCCAGCCGCTCCTCGTACAGAGATCCCCACCATTCCCGCACAACCGGATCAGTGAAATCCGGATAGACGCAGGCCCCGGGCCACACCTCACCCACCACGACCCGCCCCCGCGCGTCCCGGACGTACGCCCCACGCTCCCCGAGCGCCACACCCGCGTCGAACACCGCGTCCCCCGGCGCCGCCTTCACCGCCGGATCCACGATCGACACCAGCCGCACGCCCTCGTCGCGCAGCTCCTTCGCCAGCCCGGGCAGGGCAGGGAACCGCTCCCGGTCGACCGTGAACACCCGGTGCGCGTCGTAGTGGTCGATGTCCAGATGCAGCACCGACAGCGGAAGCCCCCGCTCCCGGTACCCGGCCACCACCCGCCGCACCTCCCGCTCACTCCCGAACCCCCACCGGGCGTGCTGCGGCCCCAGCGCCCACGACGGCGGCACCGCCGGCGCCCCCGTCAACGCCGTCCACCCCCGCAGCACCCGGGCCGGCGTCCCCGCCACCACCCAGCACCGCAGCGGACCGCCCTCCATCCGCACCTCGCACGTGCCCGGCCGGTCATGCCCGGAGCCCGCACCCTCCTCGCCCTCCCGCACCACCACCCGGCCCGCCCAGGTGTTGTCATGGAACGCCAGATGGGTCCCCGCGTCCGACACCACCACCTGCACCGGCATCGTCAGATACAGCGGATCGTCCCCCGGACCGAACCGCCCGCCCGGGTCCGTGTTCCACAGCCCGTACGCCCCGTCCCGCAGCCGGGGCCCCGACGCCCGCCCGCCGAGCCCGAAGAACCGCGCGTCCGCCGGCACCTCCGACCGCTGCACCCACCGCACCGCGCCCCCGCCCACCGGCTCCCACCAGCGCGGCGGCAGCTCGCGGCGCAGCAGCACCCCGCCCGGCGTCCGCAGCTCCACCGCACCCGTCCGCGACACCACCACGGTCAGCCGCTCGGAGACCACCTGCCAGCCGCCGTCCTTGTCCGGCTCCAGCACCGCCCGCGGATCCGCCGCCGGCACCTCACCCGCCAGGGCGTACGACGGCAGCGGATCCGCCCCGTCCCACGCCCAGAACACCGCACCCCCCACCGCCACCCGGATCCGCAGCTCCGACCGGGCGAACCGCACCACACCCCCACCGGGCCCCGGCTCCGCCCCCACAAGCGCACCGGGCACGCGGGCCCGCTCCGCACCGCGCGGAGGCAGCGCACGCGCGTCCGCCGACCTGCGCCGCCAGGCCGCGCGCACCGTGCGCAGCCCCCGTACCGAACCGACCAACCTCACCCGACGCACCAGGTCACGACCGTCCATGGCGCACACCCTGCCACCCGCCAGGACCGCAGAACCTCCCGTTCAACTCCCGTTCACCCGCCTCGGCCGAGGAATCGAAGCCCGCATCACGCCGGGCCACCCTGGTGCCGAAGACGATCACATGGCATCGTCCGTGTCAGCCGCTCACGCGCACACCCCAGCCCGTGCGCGCCGACACGCCACCCGCGTACCCGTCCAGCCAGGGAGCCGCCCCATGACCGCAGCCACGCCCGACGCCCCCCTCTGGCAGCCCAGCCCCGAGCGCATCGAGGCCGCGGCCGTGACCCGCTTCCAGAGCTGGGCCGCGAGCCGCTTCGGGGCTCCGGCCGAGGGCGGGTACGCGGCCCTGCACCGCTGGTCCGTCGACGAGCTCGACACCTTCTGGCAGGCCGTCGCCGAGTGGTTCGACATCCGCTTCTCCACGCCGTACGAGAGCGTCCTCGGCGACCGCACCATGCCCGGCGCCGCCTGGTTCCCCGGCGCCACCCTCAACTACGCCGAGCACGCCCTGCGCACCGCCGAGGACCCGGCCCGCGCCGACACCCCGGCCCTCCTGTACGTCGACGAGACCCACACCCAGGTACCCATCAGCTGGGCCGACCTCCGCCGCCAGGTCGGCGCGCTCGCCGCCGAACTCCGCGCCCTCGGCGTCACCCCCGGCGACCGCGTCAGCGGCTACCTCCCCAACATCCCGCAGGCCGTCGTCGCCTTCCTCGCCACCGCGGCCGTCGGCGGCGTCTGGACCTCCTGCGCCCCCGACTTCGGCGCCCGCAGCGTCCTGGACCGCTTCCAGCAGATCGAACCCGTCGTCCTCTTCACCGTCGACGGCTACCGCTACGGCGGCAAGGAGCACGACCGTACGGAGACCGTCGCCGAACTCCGCCGCGAACTGCCCACCCTCCGCGCCGTCGTCCACATCCCGCTCCTCGGTACCGACGCCCCCGAAGGCGCCCTCGCCTGGGCCGCCCTCACCTCCGCCGACACCGAGCCGGTCTTCGAACAGATCCCCTTCGGCCACCCGCTCTGGGTCCTCTACTCCTCCGGCACCACCGGCCTGCCCAAGGCCATCGTCCAGTCCCAGGGCGGCATCCTGCTCGAACACTTCAAGCAGCTCGGCCTCCACTGCGACCTCGGCCCCGAGGACCGCTTCTTCTGGTACACCTCCACCGGCTGGATGATGTGGAACTTCCTCGTCTCCGGCCTCCTCACCGGCACCACCGTCGTCCTGTACGACGGCAGCCCCGGCTACCCGGACGTCAGTGCCCAGTGGCGGATCGCCGAACAGACCGGCGCCACCCTGTACGGCACCTCCGCCGCGTACGTCATGGCCTGCCGCAAGGCCGGCATCCACCCCGGCCGCGACTTCGACCTCTCCCGCGTCCAGTGCGTCGCCACCACCGGCTCCCCGCTCCCGCCCGACGGCTTCCGCTGGCTCCACGACGAGGTGGCCGAAGACCTCTGGATCGCCTCGGTCAGCGGCGGCACCGACGTCTGCAGCTGCTTCGCCGGAGCCGTCCCCACCCTCCCCGTCCACATCGGCGAACTCCAGGCCCCCTGCCTCGGCACCGACCTCCAGTCCTGGGACCCCTCGGGCAAGCCCCTCACCGGCGAGGTGGGCGAACTGGTCGTCACCAACCCGCTCCCCTCCATGCCGATCCGCTTCTGGAACGACCCCGACGGCTCCCGCTACCACGACAGCTACTTCGACATGTACCCCGGCGTCTGGCGCCACGGCGACTGGATCACCATCACCGACCACGGCTCGGTGATCATCCACGGCCGCTCCGACTCCACCCTGAACCGCCAGGGCGTCCGCATGGGCTCCGCCGACATCTACGAGGCCGTCGAACGGCTCCCCGAGATCCGCGAGTCCCTCGTCATCGGGATCGAAGAACCCGACGGCGGATACTGGATGCCGCTCTTCGTCCACCTCACCGAAGGCGCCACCCTCGACGACGACCTGCGCGCCGCGATCAAGGCGACCATCCGCGAGAACCTCTCCCCGCGCCACGTACCGGACGAGGTCATCGAGGTCCCCGCCATCCCGCACACCCTCACCGGCAAGCGCATCGAGGTCCCGGTCAAGCGCCTGCTCCAGGGCACCGAGCTCGCCAAGGCGGTCAACCCGGGCTCGGTCGACAACCTCGACCTGCTCCACTTCTACGCCGAACTGGCCGCGAACCGCCGCCGCTGACCGATTGTCAGTCCTCCTGATTACGCTGAGTGAGCAAGGATTCACCGCGCACAGGGGGACACATGGCGCAGCAGGAAAACACCAAGCGCACCATCAAGCCGAACACCAAACACAGCTCGAAACACGCCACCACACGACACGGCACCACTCTGCGACGCACACTGCGCCGCGAAGCCCCCAGCACCGTCGGCCTCCTGGTCGACGCCCAGGACTTCGCGGCCATGCGCCGCTACCGCACCTTCCCCTTCGACGACCACACCGCCTACCTGCACCAGGTCGAAGGTCTGCTCAAGTCCCTGGCCGCCCAGGGCATGCACACCACGGTGGCGCTCTTCGACCCGGAGGACTACGCCGATTTCTGCGCGGAGTCCGGACTGGACGCCGACACCGGCGCCAGCCGCAGCCGCTTCACCGCCGAGATCGCCGCCGCCGGAGCCACCGTCGCCTACACCGGCCAACGCCTGACCGATCTCATCCCGCTCCTGGTCTCCCGCGCGGTCCGCCAGGCCACCTGGGAGTACGCCACGCTCCTCCTCGCCGACCTCGGCGCCTGCGCGGAGTGCGGCCAGGACATCGGGCGGGCCGCCTTCGACCGGGCCTCCCACCTCCTGACCCGCCTGCTGGAAACGGCGGGCCCGGGCACCCACCACCTGGTCTGCTCCACCCCGACGGAGAACGACCAGCTCCTCGCGGTGCTCCACACCCACCGCGACGCCACGGGCCCGGCCCGCCTGGACGCCTCGGAAGGAGCGGAGTTCGCCACGGTGCTCGCGGTGGCGATCGCCCTGGAAACACCCGGGGGAGTGGTGCTCCGCACCAGCACCCCCGACAGCCCGGACCGCGTCCACGGCTGGCGCCTCGCGTACGGCGCCCTCGCCCCGCTCACCGCGGGTGAGGTCTTCAACGCCTACTGCACCGACGCCGAGACCGGAGAGCCCGTCTCCCCGGAATCCGGCGTGGAGTACAGCGCGGGCTTCGACATCGGGGCCGAACCCGCGGAAAGGCACCACTGACGAGGACAGCGCGCACAGCAGGAGGGGCTCCCCACCACCAGGCGGGAAGCCCCTCCGACAAACAACTCACCCAAACTACTCGCCGGACAGCACAGCCTGAGCGGCGTTGCGCGCCTCTTCGGCGGAGTCGGCCGACCGGGCGGCGTTGGCCGCACGCTCGCACTGGGCCAGCGTGTACTTGGCCAGCGTGGCGCGTACATAAGGAATGGACGCGGCACCCATGGAGAGCGAGGTGACACCCAGACCCGTCAGCACACAGGCCAGCAGAGGGTCCGCCGCGGCCTCACCACAGACACCACAGCTCTTGCCCTCGGCACGAGCCGCCTCGGCGGACAGCGCGACAAGATCCAGCAGCGCCGGCTGCCACGGGTCCTGAAGCCGCGACACCGCACCCACCTGGCGGTCGGCCGCGAAGGTGTACTGCGCCAGGTCGTTGGTGCCCAGCGAAAGGAACTCGACCTCCTGGAGGATCGACCGTGCCCGCAGAGCGGCGGACGGAATCTCCACCATCGCGCCGAACTTCGCCTGCAGCCCGGCCTCACGGCACGCGTCCGCGAACGCCTTGGCGTCGATGCGGTCGGCCACCATGGGCGCCATGACCTCCAGGTACACCGGCAGACCCTCGGCGGCCTTCGCCAGCGCGGTCAGCTGGGTACGCAGCACATCGGGGTGGTCCAGCAGGCTGCGCAGCCCCCGGACACCGAGCGCCGGGTTCGGCTCGTCGGCCGGCGTCAGGAAGTCCAGCGGCTTGTCGGCGCCCGCGTCCAGTACGCGTACGACGACACGCCCCTCGGGGAACGCCTCCAGCACCGCACGGTAGGCCGCTACCTGCTTCTCCTCGGAAGGAGCCTGCTTGCTGTCGTCCAGGAAGAGGAACTCCGTGCGGAACAGCCCGACACCCTCGGCCCCCGCCTCGACCGCCGCGGGCACATCGCCCGGACCGCCGACATTGGCGAGCAGCGGCACCTTGTGCCCGTCCGACGTGGCACCCGGACCGGTCGAGGCGGACAGCGCAGCCTTACGAGCAGCGGCGGCGGCCTGCATCTCGGCCCGCTTCTCGGCGCTCGGGTCGACGAAGATCTCGCCCGTGCTGCCGTCCACCGCCACGACCGTGCCCTCGGCCAGCTCACCGGCGCCGGGCAGAGCCACCACGGCCGGCACACCGAGCGCCCGCGCCAGAATCGCGCTGTGGCTGGTCGGCCCGCCCTCCTCGGTGACGAAGCCGAGCACCAGAGTCGGGTCGAGCAGCGCCGTGTCCGCCGGCGCCAGGTCGCGCGCGATGAGCACGTACGGCTCGTCGCTGTCCGGAACCCCGGGCATCGGCACACCGAGCAGCCGCGCCACGATCCGGTTCCGTACGTCGTCGAGGTCGGCGACCCGCCCCGCCAGGTACTCCCCGGCGTTGGCGAGCAGCGCCCGGTACGCGGCGAACGCGTCGTACACCGCGCGCTCAGCGGTGCTGCCCACCGCGATACGCCGGTCGACATCGGACATCAGCTCGGGGTCCTGGGCCATCATGGCCTGCGCCTCGAGCACGTGCTGTGCCTCGCCGCCGGCCAGATTGCCGCGCGCGATCAGATCGGCCGCGACCGCCTCCACCGCCTGCCGGGCGCGCCCCTGTTCGCGACCGGCCTCCTCGGCGGGAATCGATTTGGCCGGCGGCTCCAGCACCGCCGTACCCATGTGCCGAACCTCGCCGATGGCCACACCGTGGCTCACGCCGACGCCTCGCAGCGTTGTCTCCATTTCACCCGTCTCCGGTTGTGCGGCGACCGAGTCACCGCGGTGGTTGTGCAACTGGCTTGTCACTGCGCCCGAGGCGTTACTGCCAGCCGAACAGCGTGTCGCCGACCTTCACGTCCCCGTCCTCACGGACATCGGAGAGCGACTCGGCGGTGGCCTCCAGGGCCACGATCGGGCAGATGGGTGACTTACCGGCCGCCTCGACGCCGGCCGGGTCCCAGCGCACGATGCTCTGGCCCCGGGTCACCGTGTCCCCCTTGTTGACGAGCAGCTCGAAGCCCTCGCCGTTGAGCTGGACGGTGTCGATACCGAGGTGCGTCAGCACCCCGTGCCCGTCGGCGTCGACGACGACGAACGCGTGGGGGTGCAGAGAGACGACGATGCCGTCGACCGGGGACACGGCCTCGGAGGGCTCGCGTACGGGGTCGATGGCGGTGCCGGGACCGACCATCGCGCCGGAGAAGACCGGGTCGGGAACCGCGGTGAGTCCGATGGCGCGTCCAGCAAGAGGGGACGTCACGTTGGTCATGGGGAGCCTCCCAGGGGGTGGAGATTCAGGTGTCGCCGCCGCGGCTGATGTGAGGACGGCGTACTGCTCAGCAGAGTAAGTCATATGAAGTCCCGGTTCCGCCCGAGACCGCCCGGTTGACAGGCCTAGGGGTGCACCGCAAGCGATTTGCCTCGATCCCCGGCGGCCTGTACTGTCGTACTCCTGCCTGACCCCAACGCGACTTTGAGTCGGGGGTCGGCGGCGACCTTTAAGCCCAGATCCTAACCCTGAACCTCTCTTCGGCATGCCCGAGGGACGTGGTCAGGAAGACGGAAAAGGCCTGATAGAGTCGGACTCGCCGAAAGGGAAAAGCGCGAAAGCGAATTACCTGGAAGCGAAAAGCAGGAAAACCACTTGACCCGCTTCGACCGGGAATCGGACACGAAAGAGTCTGATAGAGTCGGAAACGCAGGACAGCAAGACAAAGAAACACGAAGGGAAGCGCCCGGAGGGCCCC
>NZ_JOEM01000025.1 GCF_000718135.1 Streptomyces cyaneofuscatus
GCCCCGCGCCCCCCGGCCCCCCTGCCGCCAGCGCCCCTGGCCGGCCCCGGCGTCGTGGTGCGGGCCCAACCCAGCCCCGGCTACGTCGGCGGCAAGGTCGTCGTCACGTACACCGTGCGCAACGGCCGGAACGCCACCGCCACCGGCCTGCGGCTCCAGCTCGGCCTGCCCGGAACCATCCCGTCCGGCCCGCTCCCCGCAGGCTGCACGGCCGGACTGTGCACGCTGCCCGACCTGGGACCCGGCGCCTCCACCGTCGTACGCGTCGTCCTCTCCCCGGACCGCGCGCTGCGCACGAGCATCACCGCGACGCTCACCACCACCGGCACGGACGCGAACCGGAGCGACAACCGCTCCCGCATCCCGCTGCGCATCCTCCAGCCCCGCATCATCGCGGTGCCCGCCATCGGCAAGCCCGGCTTCGTCACCTCGGTGCGCGGCAAGGACTTCCCGCCCGGCGCGCCCGTGAAGCTCAGCTGGAAGCCGGGGATCACGGCGGCGGCCGCGCCGACCCTGCCGAACCCGGACGGCACGTTCATCGCCCAGCTGCTCATCCTGGCCAAGGACCGGACCGGGCCGCGCGTCATCACGGCCAAGGGCCCCGGCTTCTCCCCGGTCACGACGGACTTCCTCGTGGTGCTCGGCACCATCACCCCGCCGGACGAGGTGATCCGCCGATGATCCACGAAGTCGACGAAGGGCTCCGGCTGTTGCTGGTCGACGCCGGGCTCGAGGAGAGCGGGGTCGACCTGGTCTTCGACGCACCGACGAAGGACTGGTCGGCCCGGCGCAACGCCCCCACCATCAGCGTCTTCCTGCACGGCATCCGCGAGGACGCGGGCAGGCGGCGCACCGGCACGGCCGAGGAGCACGACGAGAGCGGGATGGTCATCGGCTGGCGCACCCCGCCGCGCTGGTTCGAGCTGACCTATCTCGTCACGGCCTGGACCAACCGCCCGCAGGACGAACACCGTCTGCTCTCCGAGGTGTTGCGCTGCCTGATGCGGCACGACACGCTGCCCGCCCCGATGCTCACCGGCAGCCTCGCCGAACTCGCCCTCACCGTGGAACTGGAGGCGGCGGGCCCGCGCACCGACGGACCCTCGGCCTCCGACGTCTGGTCCGCGCTCGGCGGCGAGCTGAAGGCCGCGATCGACCTGCGCGTCCTCGCCCCGCTCGCCGGCGAACGGGCCCCGGCCGGACCGCCGGTCACCGAGGGCCTCGTGATGAAGGCCGCCCCCGCCGTCGACGGCACGGCGGCCGACGACCCGGGCCGCCGCCTGCGGTACGAGGGAGCGGCCGACCTGGACGCGGAAGGGTTCGCCGCGACACGGGAACGGCAGCTGCCGCCCGGCCGGCGCAAGCGGGGGAGTGCCGCGCGATGACGGTGGCGGAGAGCGCGCCCGGCCTCCCCGCGATGGTGGACGTCGAGGTGCTGTGGGAGCGGCTGACCCGCGTCGAGGAGCGTGTCCGGCACGCGGTGGCGGCCCGGCGCGCCACCGACCCGGAGCCGGACGATCCGTACCGGGGGCAGTACCTCACCCCGGACGCGGTGGAACGCGTCCTGGAGTCGCGGGACGCGTTCGCGCCCGTACCTTCGTACGGTGCCGAGCCACCGTCGTACGTCACCGAGCCCGGTTCCCGGCTCGGCCGGCTGGCCCGGAGCTTCGGTCTTGCGGAGCTCGACGTGGAGCTGCTGCTGGTCGCGATGGCGCCGGACATCGACGCCCGGTTCGAGCGCCTCTACGGCTACCTCAACGACGACCTGACCCGCCGCCGCCCCGCCATCGGCCTGGCGCTGGAACTCTGCGGGCTGCCCGCGGCCGGCTCCGGCCGCTTCCGGTTCCAGCCGTCCGCCCCGCTCGTCGCGGGCGGGCTGCTGGAGGTGACGGACCCCGAACGCCCCTTGCTCTCCCGCACGTTGAGAGTCCCCGACCGCATCACCGCTCACCTCCTCGGCGACGACGAGCCGGACGGACGGCTGCGCGGCCTGGCCCAGGTGCCCGCCCCCGGCAGCACCACCCGGAACGGCCGCGTCCACGACGACAGCACCCGGGACGACGACCGGCCCGAGGCCCACCGCATCGCCGCCGCCCTCGCCACGGGCAGCGGCCTGGTGCACCTGCTCGACCGGGGCGGCGACCCCTCCGGCCTGGCCGTCGAGGCGCTCACCGCCGCCGGCCGACGCCCCCTCGTCGTGGACATCGCGGCGCTCGCGGCGGCCGGTGACCGGGCGGCCGAGCTGGTACGGACCCTGGCGGCCGAGGCCCGCCTCACCCACGGCGGCATCGTGCTCGGCCCGCTCGAAGCGCTCGCCCCCGAACGCCCGGAGGGGGCCCGCCTGCTGGCATCCCTCTGTACGGCGGTGAGCGGCACGCCCCTGATCGCGTACGGGAAGAAGAACTGGGACCCGCTCTGGACCCGGGACAGCCCGGTCCCGGTCGCCGTCCTGCCCCCGGGCCCGGCGGGCGCGGCCCGCCGGTGGCGGCAGGCGCTCGCGGAGGCGGCCCGGTCCGTGGGGCTGCCGGACGCACAGGCGCCGGCCGACGACGACCGCCTGATCGAGGCCACCGCCTCCTACCGGCTCGACTCCGACCAGCTGCGGAAGGCCGCCACCGTCGCCTCCCGCCTCGCCGTTCTGGAGGGCCGCCCGGTCCACCCGGACGACCTGCGCACGGCGGTCCGCGCCCAGAACGGCGCCGGTCTCGAACGGCTCGCCCGCCGCATCGAGCCCGCCGTCGGCTGGGACGACCTGGTCCTGCCCCC
Source organism: Streptomyces cyaneofuscatus (assembly GCF_000718135.1). Lineage (GTDB taxonomy): Bacteria > Actinomycetota > Actinomycetes > Streptomycetales > Streptomycetaceae > Streptomyces > Streptomyces cyaneofuscatus. Next base: position 2,767 of record NZ_JOEM01000025.1, read on the forward strand.
GGCCACCCGCACCCAACTCACCGAACTCGCCCTCCGGGCCCGCCACCGCGAACAGGTGCTCGGGCAGTGGGGGATGCGGCCGGGCGGCGGCCGGGGGCGCGGGGTCATCGCCCTGTTCGCGGGCGAGTCCGGCACCGGCAAGACCATGTCGGCCGAGGTGGTCGCCCGCGAACTGGGCATGGAGCTCTACGTCGTCGACCTCTCCACGGTGGTGGACAAGTACATCGGCGAGACCGAGAAGAACCTGGAGCGGATCTTCGTCGAGGCCTCCGACGTCAACGGCATCCTGCTCTTCGACGAGGCCGACGCGATCTTCGGCAAGCGGTCGCAGGTCAAGGACGCCCACGACAAGCACGCCAACGTCGAGTCGGCGTACCTCCTCCAGCGCATGGAGTCCTTCGACGGGATCGCCGTGCTCACGACCAACCTCCGGGCCAACCTGGACGAGGCGTTCACCCGCCGCCTGGACGTGATCGCCGAGTTCCCGATACCGGACGCCGAGCAGCGCCTCGCCCTCTGGGACCGCTGCCTCGGCACCTCGATCCCGCGCGATCCGGCGCTGGACCTGGAGTTCTGCGCGGCCCGCTTCGAGCTGGCGGGCGGCTCGATCCGGGCCTGCGCGGTGACCGCCGCCTACCTCGCGGCGGAGTCGCGGGCCCCGCTGACCATGGACCAGCTGGTCACGGCGGTGCTCCAGGAGTACCGCAAGCTGGGGCGGCTGGTGCTGGAGAGCGAGTTCGGGCCGTGGCTGGCGAAGGAGCGGGAGCGCGGGAAGCGGTAGGGCCTTGCGTGGCCTGCAACCACTCTCACCAGCGGCGATGTGTGGGTCGACGCCATCGCCGTACACCGTCCTCCGTTCCTAGTCTCGTCGCATTCGACGCGGTGGGAGAGGACGGACGGATGAGTGTGGACAAGGTGGTCGCCGACCCGGCGGACGCGATCGCGGACGTGCCGGCCGGGGCGTCGCTGGCGGTCGGCGGATTCGGGCTCTGCGGCATCCCCGGCGTGCTGATCCATGCCCTGCTGGAGCGGGGCGCGGGCGGGCTGCGGGTGGTGTCCAACAACTGCGGAGTGGACGACTGGGGCCTCGGCCTGCTGCTGCGGGCGGGGCTGATCTCCCGGATGACCAGCTCGTACGTGGGGGAGAACAAGGAGTTCGCCCGGCAGTACCTCCACGGTGAGCTGGAGGTGGAGCTGGTCCCCCAGGGCACCCTGGCGGAACGGCTGCGGGCCGGCGGCTCGGGCATCCCAGCGTTCTACACCCCGGCCGGTGCGGGCACCTGGATCGAGGAGGGCGGACTGCCCTGGCGGTACGGTGCCGACGGCTCGGTCGCCGTCGCCTCACCGCCCAAGGAGACCCGGGTCTTCGACGGCCGGGACCACCTCCTGGAGGAGGGCATCACCACCGACTTCGCCCTGGTCCGCGCGGCCGTCGGCGACCGGCACGGCAACCTCCGCTTCCACTCCTCCGCCCGCAACTTCAACCCGCTGGCCGCCATGGCCGGACGCGTCACGATCGCGGAGGTGGAGGAGCTGGTCGAGCCCGGCGAACTCGCCCCCGACGACATCCATCTGCCCGGGATCTTCGTCCAGCGGGTCGTCCCGGTCGCCCCCGGTGATCCGCGCGCGGAGAAGCGCGTGGAGCGCCGGACCGTACACATGGAGGCCTGAGATGGCACTGACCCGTGAGCAGCTGGCGGCCCGGGCCGCCCGGGAGCTGGCCGACGGCAGTTACGTCAACCTGGGCATCGGCCTGCCGACCCTGATCCCGAACTTCCTGCCCGAGGGCGTGGAGGTGGTGATCCAGTCGGAGAACGGCCTGCTGGGCGTCGGCCCGTACCCGGAGGAGGGCGACGTCCTGCCCGATCTCATCAACGCGGGCAAGGAGACCGTGACTCTGCTGCCCGGCGGCTCCTGCGTCGACTCCGCGCTCTCCTTCGCGATGATCAGGGGCGGCCACATCGACGTGGCGGTCCTGGGGGCCATGCAGGTCTCCGCCTCCGGGGACCTGGCGAACTGGGTGATCCCGGGCAAGATGGTCAAGGGGATGGGCGGGGCCATGGACCTCGTCCACGGGGCCCGGCACGTCATCGTGGTGATGGAGCACACCGCGCGGGACGGTTCGCCGAAGCTGCTGGCCGAGTGCACGCTGCCGCTCACCGGGCGGGGCGTGGTGCACCAGGTCATCACGGATCTGGCGGTGCTGGACATCACCGCCGAGGGGTTCCTGCTGCGGGAACTGGCGGACGGCGTGACGGTGGACGAGGTCCGGGCGGCCACGGAAGCGGAGCTGACCGTACGGCTGGATTCCGACGCTCCGGCCGTACGCGTGTAGCAGGGGGGCGCGCGCTCCCGCAACGGGTGGCGGCGCCTCGTTCCGGGCCGGGTTGTGGCGCGCACCGCCATTACCCGGCCCCGCGCGCGCTTCCTACGGTGACGGACCTCGGAGGCTCTGCGGGACAGGGCCGCCGGGGCCACGGGATCACGGGCGATCCCGTGCCGCCGCCCACGGGAGGTCACGTTGCCGTACGTCACGCCATCGCACCCGGCACCATCACCAGGCAGGCCGCGACGCGGCGGGCGCTGGAGCCGCACGGTCTCCGCGCTCGCCGCCGCCGTCACGCTCGCCACCGGAGCCGCGCTGCTCAGCCCCGCCACGGAGGCCCGCGCGGCCGCCGCGCCGACCGCCGGGGCCCAGGCCGCAACTGCCGCGCCGGCTGCCGCTCCACGGGCCGCCGCCCTCGAACGGGTCGCCGACTTCGGCGCCAACCCCGGCGCCCTCACCATGTACGTCCACCGCCCCGCCGCCCTCCCCGCCAAGGCCCCCGTCGTCGTCGCCCTGCACGGCTGCACCCAGAGCGCCCAGCTCTACGCCGACAACTCCGGCCTCAACACCTTCGCCGACCGGCACGGCTTCCTGGTCGTCTACGCCGAGACCACCACCGCCAACAACGCCAACAAGTGCTTCAACTGGTTCCAGCCGGGCGACACCCGGCGGGGCCAGGGCGAGGCCGCCTCGATCCGGCAGATGGTCGCCCACGCCACCACCGCGTACGGCACCGACCCGGCCAAGGCCCACGTCACGGGCCTCTCGGCGGGCGGGGCGATGACCTCGGTGATGCTCGCCGCCTACCCGGAGGTGTTTGCCGCGGGCGCGGTGGTCGCCGGAATCCCCTACGGCTGCGGGGTCGACGTGGTCTCGGCGTTCAGCTGCATGAGCCCCGGCGCCGACCGCACCCCCGCCGCCTGGGCGCAGGCCGTACGCGACGCCCACCCCGGGTTCGCCGGACCCTGGCCGAGGGTCGCCATCTGGCACGGGGACAACGACGCGACCGTGGCCCCGAGGAACGCCGACGAGCTCCGCGACCAGTGGACGGCGGTCCACGGCCTCGGCCAGACCCCGTCCCGTACCTCCACGCTCGGCCCCAACAACACCCGCAGGAGCGAGTACGGGCCGACCCCCGGACAGGCGGCCGTCGAGGTCGACAAGGTGCCGGGCATCGGCCATGGCACCCCGGTCGCCCCGGGCAGCGGCCCGCAGCAGTGCGGCGCCACCGGCACCCAGCACTTCATCGCCTCGATCTGCTCCAGCTACTGGATCACCGCCTTCTTCGGGCTGGACGGTACGACGACCGAGCCGCCCACCGAGCCTCCCGTGGACCCGCCCACCGAGCCCGCCGCCTGCTGGACCGCCAGCAACTACGAACACGTACGCGCGGGCCGCGCCACCACCACCGGCGGCTACGCGTACGCGAAGGGCTCCGGCCAGAACCTCGGCCTCTACAACACCTTCGTGACCCACACCCTCAAGGAGTCCCCGGCGGGCCACTACACGATCGCCACCGGCTCCTGCCCCTGACCCGCTCCGACCTCAAGGAGGCCCCCCGTGCCACCCGCCCCCCAGAGACGCCACCGCCACCGCCCCCGCCGATGGCTCCGCCTCGCAGCCCTCGCCGCAGCCGCGCTGACCGCCTGGACGGCCGCCCCGGCCACCGCCGCACCTCCGCTCCCGGACACCGCCAAGGCCGCCGCCCCCTGCTCCCGTACCGACACGCTCAAGGTCCCGGGAGCCGCCCACCAACGGGCCTCCTGCCTCACCGAGTTGACCACCGCCGGAACCGTCGCCTCGGGCCACACCGACCCCGCCGACTGGGCGGGCCTCACCCCGGCCGGACTGGCCACCCCCACAGGCGTCCCCGGCATCCAGATCGACGGCTACTTCCCCGACACCTCCACCACCAACACCAACCACGGCTGGAACTACGACTCCCAGTTCGTCATCCGCCTCCCCGACCGCTGGAACGGCGGCCTGGTCGTCTCGGGCGCGCCGGGCGTACGCGAGCAGTACGCCAACGACCGGGCCTTCGGGGACTGGGCGGTCGCCAACGGCTACGCGTTCGCCGCCACCGACAAGGGCGCGACCGGCGCCGCCTTCCACCGCGACGGCGAGGCCCCCGGCGACGCCCTGGCCGAAGGCAACCACCGGGTCACCCAACTCACCCGGGCCGCCCGCCAGGTCGTCGCCCGCCGCTACCACCGCCCGCCCGCCCGCACCCTGGCGATGGGCATGTCCAACGGCGGCTACCTGGTGCGCTGGCAGCTGGAGAACCACCCCGAGCTGTACGACGGCGGCGTCGACTGGGAAGGCACCCTCTGGCGCACCGAGGGACCGAACCTCCTCACCTTCCTGCCGCCCGCCCTGCTCCACTACCCCTCGTACGCGGCCGGCGGCGCGGGCGCCGAGCAGGCCCACCGGGCGATGAGGGCGGCGGGCTACCCGGTCGGCTCGGAGTTCCTCTGGCCCTTCCACCACCAGCACTACTGGGACCTCACCCAGCGGATCTACCGGGAGGAGCTGGACCCGGGGTTCGACGGGGCGACGGAGGCCGGGACCCCGTTCTGCGCCCCGAAAACCCCGGCCTGCGACGCCGACTACGTCTACGCCGACCGGCCGAAGGAGGTCAGGAAGGCGGTCGCGAAGATTGCCCTCACCGGCAGGATCGGAAAACCGCTGATCAGCTTCCACGGCACCTACGACGTGCTTCTGCCGATCTCCCGCAGCTCGGACGTGTACGCGCAACTGGTGAAGCGGGAGGGCCGGGGCCATCTCCACCGGTACTACCGGGTCGAGGCGGGCACCCATGTGGACTCGCTCGCCGACGCCTTCCCCGGCCGGGTGCGCCCCCTGGTGCCCTGCCACCGCTCGGCGGCCACCGCCCTGGAACGCTGGCTGGACCACGGCGTACGCCCCCCGTCGAGCCGCACGCTGAAGCTGCCGGCCGGGGCGGACGCCGGGAAGCTGCTCACGTACTGCCCGCTGACCGGCTAGACAGTGGTGGCGGCCGCCATACCGGCCGCCTCCACTGTGGCGATCCGGCCCATGGGATGTCCGGCCGGGTATCTCTAGCGTTTCCGGCCATGACGAGCCAATTTCACGCAGCGTCCGGTCCTCCCGCGCAGGGCCCCGGAGCCGTGGACCTCAGCGGGCGCACCGCCCTGGTCACCGGCGGCGGCAGCGGCATCGGACGGGCCACCGCCGAGGCGCTCGCCGCGGCCGGGGCCCTCGTCCACGTCGCCGACCGCGACGCCGACGCCGCCAAGGCCGTCGCCGCCGCGACCGGCGGGGTGGCCCACGTCGTGGACCTCGCCGACGCGGAGGCGGTCGGGGCGCTGCCGAGAGCCGTGGACATCCTGGTCAACAACGCCGGGCTCCAGCACGTGGCGCCCATCGAGGACTTCCCGGCCGACCGGTTCGAGCTGATCCAGAAGGTGATGCTGACCGCCCCGTTCCTCCTGATGCGGCACTGCCTCCCGCACATGTACGCCGGAGGCTGGGGCCGGCTGGTCAACGTGTCCAGCATGCACGGCCTGCGGGCCAGCCCCTTCAAGTCCGCGTACGTCGCCGCCAAGCACGGCCTGGAGGGGCTGAGCAAGGTGGCCGCCCTGGAGGGCGCCCCGCACGGGGTGACGAGCAACTGCGTCAACCCCGGCTACGTACGGACCCCCCTGGTGGAGGGCCAGATCGCCGCCCAGGCCGCCGCGCACGGCATCCCGTCGGACGAGGTCGTCGCCGATGTCCTGCTGGACCGGTCCGCCATCAAGCGGCTGATCGAACCCGAGGAGGTGGCCGCCGTCTGCGTCTGGCTCTGCTCCCCCCACACCTCGTACATCACCGGAGCCTCCCTCCCGGTGGACGGAGGCTGGGGCGCCCGCTGACCGCACGCCCCCACCGGTCTCCGGCCCCACCGAAACCGGTCGAACGACGAGCACCACCCACACCCCTCGCTCCACCCGCTCTACCTCGCATCACCCGCTCCACCCGCACCCCCGTCCCTGCCCCACCTGCCAACGAAACGCGGTGACTCACCATGGGTTCCCCAACCTCCGCCCAGCCCCCCGCCCCGGCCTCGCCCGGCACCAGCCGCATCGGCCGGATCGTCGCGGCCAGCCTCGTCGGCACCACCATCGAGTGGTACGACTTCTTCCTCTACGGCTCCGCCGCCGCGCTCGTCTTCAACACGCTCTTCTTCCCCAGCAGCGACCCGCTCGTCGGCACCCTCCTTGCCTTCCTGACGTACGCGGTCGGCTTCGCCGCCCGGCCGCTCGGCGGCGTCGTCTTCGGCCACTACGGCGACAAGATCGGCCGCAAGAAGCTCCTGGTCATCAGCCTGCTCCTGATGGGCGGCGCCACCTTCGCCATGGGCCTGCTGCCCACCCACGCCGGCATCGGCGTCTGGGCCCCGATCCTGCTCACCGTCCTGCGCCTGGTCCAGGGCTTCGCGCTCGGCGGCGAGTGGGGCGGCGCCGTCCTCCTCGTCTCCGAACACGGCGGCGACAAGCGGCGCGGCTTCTGGGCCTCCTGGCCGCAGGCCGGAGCCCCCGGCGGCAACCTGCTGGCGACCGGTGTCCTGGCGCTGCTCGCCGCCGTCCAGTCCGACGAGGCCTTCCTCGCCTGGGGGTGGCGCATCCCGTTCCTGCTCTCCGGCGTCCTCGTGATGCTCGGCCTGTGGATCCGGATCTCCGTCGAGGAGTCCCCGGTCTTCCTGGAGGCGCAGAAGAAGGCGCAGGAGCAGGCCGCGGCGGGCGTCAAGGAACAGCCCCCGGTCGTCGAGGTGTTCCGCAGGAGCTGGCGCGAGGTGCTCCTCGCCATCGGCACCCGCTTCGGCGAGAACATCTCGTACTACATCCTCACCGCGTTCCTCCTGGTCTACGTGACCGTGCACCTGGAGATGTCCAAGAGCGACGCGCTGAACGCCGTACTGATCGGCTCGGCGGTCCACTTCGTCACCATCCCGCTGTGGGGCGCCCTCTCCGACCGGCTGGGCCGTCGCCCGGTCACCCTCATCGGCGCCCTGGGCATGGCGGTCTGGGCCTTCGGCTTCTTCGCTCTCCTTGACACCAAGTCGTTCCCGGTGATCGTCCTCTCGGTCACCGTCGGCCTGCTGCTGCACGGGGCGATGTACGGGCCGCAGGCGGCCTTCATCTCCGAGATGTTCGACACGAAGGTCCGCTACTCCGGCGCCTCGATGGGCTCCCAGCTCGCCTCGATCATCGGCGGCGCGCTCGCCCCGCTGATCGCGGTCGAGCTGCTCAAGGACTACCGCTCGTCCGTCCCGATCTCGCTCTACCTCTGCTTCGCCGCTCTGGTCACTGCGGTGACGGTGTGGATCGCGAAGGAGACCCGGGGCCGCGACCTGGCCAAGGACGGCCTGGCGGACTCGGTCCCGGCCGCGCCGGCCGCCACCACCCGCAAGGACTCGGTCAGCCTCGGCGGCTGACCATCCGACCTCCCTCTCCCGCGCGCCCGGCCCCACGGAGCGCGCGGGAGAGACCATTCCTCCGGGAGGCGATCACCGTATGCTCACCGGCGTGACAGCCCCCGGCCCCCAGCACTCTGCAGTGGCCCTGCGCCACCTTCTCGACCTGCTGGCCCAGGGCGCGGCGGCCGAGGAGTTCGACCGGCTCGCCGCCACCGCCCGGGAGGCGGGCGCCCCCGCCGGCGAACTGGCCGGGATCGCGGAGGCCACCACCGTGGCGCTGCGCATCCGGCGCACCCTCAGCCAGCACCGGGTCCGCGAGGCCCAGCTCACCGCCCTCTTCGACACGGCCAGCGACCTCGCGGCCCTGCGCGACCTGGACGCCGTCCTGCGGGCCATCGTCCACCGGGCCAAACTGCTGCTCGGCACCGATGTCACCTACCTCTCGCTCAACGACGACGCGGCGGGCGACACCTATATGCGGGTCACCGACGGCTCGGTGGCCGAGGCGTTCCAGCGGGTCCGGCTCGGCATGGGCGAGGGGCTCGGCGGACTCGTGGCCCAGACGGCCCGCCCGTACGCGACCGGCGACTACGCGGCCGACACCCGCTTCCACCACACCACCACCATCGACAGCGCCGTCCTGGACGAGGGCCTCCGCGCGATCCTCGGCGTACCGCTGCGCCTGGGCAGCCGCATCATCGGAGTCCTGTACGCCGCCGACCGCGCACCCCGCGAGTTCACCGCCGGGGAGGTGGCGCTGCTCTCCTCGCTGGCCGACCACGCGGCCATCGCCATCGACGGGGCCCGGCTGCTGGAGGAGACCCGGGCCGCGCTCGTCGACCTCAACGCCGCCTCCGAGACCATCCGGACGCACAGCGAGGCGATGCGCCGGGCCGAGGAGGCCCACGACCAGCTCACCGACCTCGTGCTGCGCGGCGGCGGCGCGGACGACGTGGCCGCCGCCCTCGCCGACGTCCTGGACGGCGGGATCCTCATCCATGACGCGGACGGCGCCGAACTCGCCCGCGCCCGCACTGGACCACACCCCCCGCCCACCCCGGCGGTCGCCGCCTCCCGGGCGCGTGGCCGCGCCGTGCCGCTCAACGGCACCTGGGTCTGCGCGGTCCTCGCCGGACCCGAACTCCTCGGCTCCATCGCGCTGACCGGCCGGGCGGGCCTCGCGGACGCCGACCGCCTGCTCTTCGAACGGGCCAGCGTGGTGACAGCCCTGCTCATGCTGCTGCGCCGCTCGGTCGCCGAGACGGAGGACCGGGTACGGGGTGAGCTGCTCGGCGACCTGCTCTCCCGCACCGGCGACCCGGGCACCCTGACGGCCAGGGCCCGCCGCCTCGGCGTCGACCTGGGCCGCCTGCACAGCGTGTTCGTGGCCCACAGCGACGCGGCCCCCCGCCACCGCCTGCTGGCCGCCGCCGCACGGTGCGCCCAGACCCGCAACGGTCTGGCCGGCCTCCACCACGACCACGTCGTCCTGGTCGCCCCCTCCGACACCCCGGGCCCCGACGCCCAGGCACTCGCCGCCGAACTGGGCCAGGCGGCCGGCTGCCCCGTCACCGTCGGCGCGGCAGGCCCCGCCACCGGCCCGGCCGAACTCCCCGACACCCACAGCGAGGCGGACCGCTGCCTCTCCGCCCTGCGCACACTCGGCCACACGGGGAGCGGCGGCGCCACGGCGGACCTGGGGTTCATCGGCGTACTCCTGGGCGACCAGGCCGACCTGGGCGGTTACGTACGCAGGACACTCGGCCCGGTCCTGGACTACGACACGGCGCGCTCCACGGACCTGGTCACCACCCTGGACGCGTACTTCGCCCAGGGAGCGAGCCTCACCCGCACCAAGACCCTGCTCCACGTCCACGTGAACACGGTGGTGCAGCGCCTCGAACGCATCGGCCGTCTCCTCGGCCCGGACTGGAACGAGCCGCCGCGCGCGCTGGAGATCCAACTGGCGCTGCGCCTGCACCGGCTGACGCGGGGTGGATAGAGGCCCGGGGACGGCAGAGGACCGATACGGGCAAGGGGCATCGCGCGGACGGAGACGACCGGTGTGAGGCACCATGGCCTGACAACATCTCGGACGGGTCTCGGGGCGGGGGCTGGATGGCGGCGCGGACACCTTCACGCCAGGAACTGATCAGGCGGCGCCGCAGCGGCGGGTTCGTCGGCCGACAGGACCAGATCGCGACCTTCAGAGACTGCATGAGAGGGGCCCCGGAGGACGCGGCGCAGTTCCTCTTCCACATCCGTGGCCCGGCCGGCGTCGGAAAATCCACCCTGGCCCGCCGCCTGGAGGGCATGGCCCGCGAGGAGCGGGCGGTCACCGCCTACGTCGACGAGGCCGCGACCGACGCGGTGGAGGCGATGGAGACGATCAGCGCCCAGTTCGCCCAGCAAGGAGCGGCGCTGAAGGCTTTCGACAAGCTGCTCGCCACCTACCGGCAGCGACGGCACGAGGCCGACGCCGGTGCCGCCGCTCTCAGCGCCGGGCCAGGGGCTGACCCGACGTCGGACGGGACACCCGGAGCGGGCCGCGACGGAGGAGGGCCGGGTCCGTCACCGTCCCCGTCGCCCTCCCCGTCCAGCGTGGTCGCCTCGCAGATCGGCCTGGTGGGACTCGGGATGATCCCCGGCGTCGGCGCCTTCACCGGTGCGGTCGACCCTGGCCACCTGGCGGCCGGAGCGGACCGGGTCAAAGCTCTGCTCAGCGCCAGGCTGCGCAACCACGATGACGTCCGACTGGTGCTCTCCCCGCTCCAGTCCCTGGTTCCGGTCTTCCTCACGGAACTGGCCGAGGTCGCACGGCGCCACCCCTGGCTCGTCCTGTTCTTCGACACCTACGAGCGCTCCGGCCCGCAACTGGACGCCTGGCTCCGGGACATTCTGGTGAGCGACCGGTACGGGGAAATGCCGGCCAATGTGCTGGTGGTTCTGGCCGGCCAGCCGCGGCTGGCCACGCGCACGTGGGAGGACTGGCTCGACGTCGTCACCGACTGGCCGCTGGAGGTGTTCACCGATGCCGAGGCCCGTCAGCTCCTGACGGCGAAGGGCGTGACCGACGAGCGTGTCGTCGATGTGATCCTCACCCTGTCCGAACGGCTGCCGGTCCTCGTCTCGACGCTCGCCGAGGCCCGGCCCGCCGGCGTGTCCGACATCGGAGACCCCAGCGGAACCGCGGTCGAACGCTTCCTCAAGTGGGAGACGGATTCCGTCCGCCGGGCCGCCGCCCTGTCCTGCGCCCTTCCGCAGGAACTGGACGAGGACGTGTACCGCGCCGCGGTCGATGCGGAGGCGTCCGAACTGTTCGGATGGCTGAGGGCGTTGCCCTTCGTCACCGACCATGCGGGCCACTGCCGCTACCACGACGTCGTACGCAACGCCATGCTGCGCCTCCAGCGTCAGCAGTCACCGGCACGCTGGCAGCAGCAGCACACCCGCCTCGCCGACGCCTTCCGGGACAGGCGTACCCAGGTCGAGGAAGGCACGGCCCCTCCCGAAGGCTGGTGGGGCGACGACCGCTGGCGCGCCGCCCGCCTTCAGGAGACCTACCACCGGCTCTGCGCCGGCCCCCACGCCGCTCTGCCCGACGCCCTGCGGGAACTGCTGGACGCCTACGACCACGGGGGCGGCACGCTGCGCCGGTGGATCCAGACACTCTCCCGCGCCGGACGCGACAGCGGCGCGCCCGCCATCGACAGCTGGGGCCGGCGGCTGCTGGCGGCAGTGGAGGAGAGGCACACCGCTATGGGGGTGCTGACCGTCCTCCTCACGCACGGCGGGCTCGATCCCCAGGGCAGGTCCCTTGCCCACACCCTGCGCGGCCGGGACCACCGGAACGCCGGCCGGTACGACGAAGCGGTGGAGGACTACTCCCAGGCCATCGCCCTGGTACCCGACGCCGGACGGGCCCGCTACGGCCGTGGCTGGACCCTCAGCCTCCAGGGGCAGTATGGAGAAGCCCTTGCGGACCTCGACCGTGCCGTCGAGCTGAGCCCGGGCGAAGCCGACACCTTCGTAGCCCGGGGTCTCACGTTGTTCGGCCTGAGGCGGGATGAGGAGGCTGTTGCCGACTACGACCGTGCAATCGAGCTCGACCCGGGCGACTTGCTGACCTTCGGCTTCCGTGGCCGTGCACTCCTGCGGCTGGAAAGACACGACGACGCTCTCGCGAGCTGCGGGCACGCCCTTGAAGGGGATCCCAAGTGTGCCTACGTCCTGGCCGTACGGGGCGACATCCTCCAGGATGTGGGGCGTTCTGATGAGGCTCTGGCTGATTACGGCCGTGCCATCGAGCTCGACCCTCGCGGGAGCTATTGCCTGTCCGGCCGTGCGGAGATTCTCCGTGAGGTGGGGCGTTTCGATGAGGCTCTGGCTGATTACGGCCGTGCCATCGAGCTCGACCCTCGCGGGAGCTATTACCTGTCCGGCCGTGCGGAGATTCTCCGTGAGGTGGGGCGTTTCGATGAGGCCCTGGTTGACTATGGCCGCGCCATCGAGCTCGACCCGAAACCGAGTTTTGTTCTGACGCGCCGCGCGAAAGTCCTCCAGGCAACCGACCGGTACACAGAAGCCTTCGCAGACTTGGACCGCGCCGTCCACGCGGATCCCAGCGACATGTTGGCTCTTGTGCTCCATGCCCGGGCATTGCAGGGCATGGGACGGTACGCCGAAGCCCTCGCCCAGCTCGACCGGGCCCGCGAAATCGACCCGTCCAGTGCCCTCGCGCTCTCCCTACGCGGCAAACTCCATCGCTTGACAGAGCGGTACGCCAACTCGCTTCTCGACCTGGACCGGGCCATCGAGCTGAGTCCGGATGACACGTTCGCGTTGAATGAGCACGCGCTCTCCTGCCATATGACAGGGCGGTACGAGGACGCCGTGAGCGACCTGGACCGCGTGATCGAGATCCGGCCGGACAACTCGTGGGCCCACTACGAGATGGCCATCGTCCTCCGCGTTCTAGGACGGCCCGGGCATGAGCGCTTCCTGTACCGTGCCGCAGAGCTTCTTGCCGCCGAGAGCGACGAGGACGGACAGGACACCGTCTCCGTCGCGCGTGTGGGAAACCGCTTCCTCGTCCAGTTCGCCCTGGGCCACCAGAGTGAGCTGTCGGCCCTCTTCGAGGAATTCCTGCGGATCTGCTCCACACGAGGCCAGATCGACGAACTGCTCGCGGACCTGTCCGCCCTGCTCGACGCCCTGCACTCGGAGGGGGATCGTGCACTTCCCTTCGTCCACCGGCTCCGGGAGGCGCGTACGTCGGTCTCGCCGACGGCCTACTGAGCCGGCGGAACGACGCCGGGCCTTACCGTCGGCCGGACCGCCACGCCCCCCAAGGACGACGTCCCCACGGTTGAAGTCCCGCAACCTCGGCCATGCCGGACTTCGCCTGATCACCTGCGGTCCGGGGCCGATGACTCAGCGGGCTGTTGCTCAGCGCTGCTGGTCGAGGGGAAGGGCGAGGTCGGTCACCTGCCGGCGCTGCGGGAACGCACCGAGATCGCGGGCGGCCCCGGTGAGCACGTCGACCGCGTACAGGCGGGCGGCACCGGCGGTGTTCAGGGCGGCGAAGCCCTGGTTGGTGCCGTACTCGGGCGAGAAGTAGATGTCGAAGCCGGCGTCCGGGCCCGCGTTCACGCCGAGGTTCCCGGTCGGGGCGAGGGTGCCGGCGTTGGCGGGTGACTGGAGGGAGACGCGGTCGGCGAGGGTGTCGATGTCGAACAGGGTCGTCGCGGTGGCGGCGTCGAGGTCGTTGTTGGTGTACGCGGCTCCGGTCACGCCCATGGCGGTGGAGGGCGGCATGGTGGGGTTGGTGAGGGTGCCGTCGGCGGTGGTGCCCAGGGGAGCGGCGCCGTCGTCGATGTTGTGCCGCAGGTTCTGCCCGGTGTTGCTGATGACGCGCAGCCGGTTGGCGGCAGGGTTGAAGTCGACGCCGAACATGGTCCGCCGGGACGCCTACGACCGAGCCGGCGGCTGGCCCGGCGACTTCTTCCTCTTCCACGAAGGCGTCGAACTGGCCTGGCGGCTGTGGGACCTGGGGCGCACCGGCCGGTACGTGCCCGACATCGTCGTCCACCACCCCGCCACGAACCCGGCCCGTCACGACACCTTCTACCGGCTCGACGCCCGCAACCGCGTCTGGGTCGCCCGCCGCAACCTGCCCCGGCTCCTCGTCCCCGTCAACCTCGCCACCTGGCGCCTGATCACCCTCTGGCGCATCCGCGACCGTAAGGCCCTCCGCGTCACGCTCGCAGGGTTCCGCGAAGGGCTCTCCGGTGGACAGGGCCGGAGGCGGCCCATGTCCTGGCGAACCGTGCTCCGGCTCACGACGGCCGGGCGACCGCCCATCTTCTGACGCTCCCGCACCGGCCGGCCCCCTGCACGAACTTCTCGGCGGTCCAGGCCGGCTGAGGGGCCGGTGAATTGGTCAGGTCCGCCGCGAGGGCGCTGGGTGCCGTCGAACGCAGAACCATGTAGCCGTTCACCTACGACCAGCGGTGCTGGGCCGCTTCGAGTCCGGTCAGCACTCGATGATGTTCACCGCGAGCCCGCCCCGGGCCGTCTCCTTGTACTTGACGCTCATGTCGGCGCCCGTCTCCTTCATGGTCTTGATGACCTTGTCCAGGGAGACCTTGTGGCTGCCGTCTCCGCGCAGCGCCATCTTCGCCGCCGTCACCGCCTTCACCGCCGCCATGCCGTTGCGCTCGATGCACGGGATCTGGACCAGGCCGCCGACCGGGTCGCAGGTCAGGCCCAGGTTGTGCTCCATGCCGATCTCGGCGGCGTTCTCCACCTGCTCGGGGGAGCCGCCCAGGACCTCGGCCAGGGCGCCGGCCGCCATCGAGCAGGCCGAGCCGACCTCGCCCTGGCAGCCGACCTCGGCGCCGGAGATGGAGGCGTTCTCCTTGAAGAGCAGGCCGATCGCGCCGGCGGCGAGGAGGAAGCGGACGACGCTGTCCTCCTTCTCCGTCTCGGTGCAGCCGTGGGCCGCGAAGTTCATGTAGTAGTGCAGGACGGCCGGGATGATGCCCGCCGCGCCGTTCGTGGGGGCGGTGACCACGCGGCCGCCCGCCGCGTTCTCCTCGTTGACCGCCATCGCGTAGAGGGTGATCCACTCCATCGCGTGGGCCTGCGGGTCGCCCTCGGCGCGCAACTGGCGGGCGGAGTTCGCGGCGCGGCGGCGGACCTTGAGGCCGCCGGGGAGGATGCCCTCGCGGGACATGCCACGCGAGACGCAGGCCTGCATGACCCGCCAGATGTCCAGCAGCCCGGAGCGGATCTCGGCCTCGGTGCGCCAGGCCAGCTCGTTCTCCAGCATCATCTGGGAGATGGAGAGGCCGGTCTCGCGGGCCAGGCGCAGCAGCTCGTCGCCGGTGCGGAAGGGGTGTCGCAGGGCCGTGTCGTCCGGGACGATCGGGTTCTCGCCCGCCACCGCGTCCTCGTCCACCACGAAGCCGCCACCGACCGAGTAGTACGTCTTCTCCAGGACCGGGGCGCCCTCGGTGTCGTACGCGAAGATCGTCATCCCGTTGGCGTGGTACGGGAGCGCCTTGCGGCGGTGCAGGATCAGGTCGTCGTCGAAGGCGAACGCGATCTCGTGCATGCCGAGCAGGTTGATCCTGCCGGTGGAGCGGATCTCGTCGACCCGGGCGTCGGCCGTCTCCACGTTCACGGTCTGCGGGGACTCGCCCTCCAGGCCGAGCAGGACCGCCTTCGGGGTGCCGTGGCCGTGGCCGGTCGCGCCGAGGGAGCCGTACAGCTCGGCCCGTATCGATGTCGTGTGCGCGAGCAGGCCCTCGTTCTTCAGGCGGCGCGCGAACATCCGGGCGGCCCGCATCGGGCCCACCGTGTGGGAGCTGGACGGGCCGATGCCGACCGAGAAGAGGTCGAAGACCGAGATGGCCACGGGAGGACTCCTTGGGGGGTTGGAAGACGCCGTTGTCTGCCTGGGCGGTGCGGGGACAAGCGGGGCAAGCAGGGTGAAAACTTCGAGCGAGGGGCAAGGAACGGGGCACCGCGCTCACTCTCCTCAGTGTGCGCGGTGCCCCGTCCGGATGCGCGGAACCGCAGGCCAGGGTGCTACTTCAGGCCGGGGTACAGCGGGAACTTCTCGGCCAGCGCCACCACGCGGGCCTTGAGGTCGTCCGCGTCGTACGACGGCTTGAGGGCGGACGCGATGATCTCCGCGACCTCCGTGAAGTCCTCGGTGCCGAAGCCGCGGGTGGCCAGCGCCGGGGTGCCGATCCGCAGGCCCGAGGTGACCATCGGGGGGCGCGGGTCGTTCGGAATGGCGTTGCGGTTGACCGTGATGCCCAGCTCGTGGAGCCGGTCCTCGGCCTGCTGGCCGTCCAGCTCGGAGTTGCGCAGGTCGACCAGGACCAGGTGCACGTCGGTGCCGCCGGAGAGGACGGAGACGCCCACCTCGGTGACGTCCGGCTGCACCAGGCGCTCGGCGAGGATGCGGGCGCCGTCCAGGGTGCGCTGCTGGCGCTCCTTGAACTCCTCGCCCGCCGCGATCTTGAACGAGACCGCCTTGGCCGCGATCACGTGCTCCAGCGGGCCGCCCTGCTGGCCCGGGAAGACCGCCGAGTTGATCTTCTTGGCGAGCTCCTGGGTGGAGAGGATCACGCCACCGCGCGGACCGCCGAGCGTCTTGTGCGTGGTGGTGGTGACGACGTGGGCGTGCGGCACCGGGTTGGGGTGGAGACCGGCCGCGACCAGGCCCGCGAAGTGCGCCATGTCGACCATCAGGTACGCGCCGACCTCGTCCGCGATCCGGCGGAAGGCGGCGAAGTCCAGCTGGCGCGGGTAGGCGGACCAGCCCGCGACGATCAGCTTCGGCTGGGACTCCTTGGCGAGGCGCTCGACCTCCTCCATGTCCACGACACCGCTCTCGTCGACGTGGTACGGGACCACGTTGTAGAGCTTGCCGGAGAAGTTGATCTTCATGCCGTGGGTCAGGTGACCGCCGTGGGCCAGGTTCAGGCCCATGATCGTGTCGCCCGGCTTCAGCAGCGCGAACATCGCGGCGGCGTTCGCCTGCGCACCGGAGTGCGGCTGGACGTTCGCGGCCTCGGCACCGAACAGGGCCTTGATCCGGTCGATCGCGATCTGCTCGACCACGTCGACGTGCTCACAACCGCCGTAGTAGCGGCGGCCGGGGTAGCCCTCGGCGTACTTGTTGGTGAGGACGGAGCCCTGGGCCTCCATGACGGCGACCGGAGCGAAGTTCTCCGAGGCGATCATCTCGAGGGTGGACTGCTGACGGTGGAGCTCGGCGTCGACGGCGGCGGCGACGTCCGGGTCCAGGTCGTGGAGGGAGGAGTTCAGAAGCGACATCAGGGGGTCCCTTAAGGTCTCAGGTCTCAGTTGCCGGAGAACGCGGTGTACTCGTCGGCGGAGAGCAGGTCGGCCGGCTCCTCCGTGACGCGCACCTTGAACAGCCAGCCGCCCTCGAAGGGAGCGGAGTTCACCAGCGAGGGGTCGTCCACGACGTCCTGGTTGGCCGCCGTCACCTCACCGGTCACCGGCGAATACAGATCGCTGACGGACTTGGTCGACTCCAGCTCACCGCAGGTCTCGCCCGCGGTCACCGTGTCACCGACCTCCGGAAGCTGGGCGTAGACGACGTCACCGAGCGCGTTGGCCGCGTACTCCGTGATGCCGATCGTGGCCACGCCGTCCTCGACGGCCGACAGCCACTCGTGCTCCTTGCTGTACCGCAGCTGCTGGGGGTTGCTCATGACCTGAATTCTCCTGTACGCGGGGGAGTGCTGATGAACGGTGGTCTTACGGTGTGAGACGGAGGTACGTCACTTCCGTGACGCCCGAGTGGAGCGAGAGGCCCGGGTTCTTCCGGGATATCACTTCTGGCGCTTGTAGAACGGCAGCGCGACGACCTCGTACGGCTCGTGCGTGCCCCGGATGTCCACGCCCACGCCCTCGGTGCCCGGCGCGGCGAAGGCCGCGTCCACGTACGCCATGGCGATCGGCTTGCCCAGGGTGGGGGAGGGGGCGCCGGAGGTGACCTCGCCGATCACCTTGCCGTCCGCGACCACCGAGAAACCGGCACGCGGGACTCGGCGGCCCTCGGCGATCAGGCCGACCAGCTTGCGCGGCGGGGCGCTCTCGGCGCGCTCGGCGGCGGCCTGGAGCGCCTCGCGGCCCACGAAGTCGCCCTCCTTCTCGAACTTCACGACCCGGCCCAGGCCCGCGTCGAACGGGGTCAGGGCCGTCGTCAGCTCGTGCCCGTACAGCGGCATGCCCGCCTCCAGGCGCAGCGTGTCCCGGCAGGAGAGGCCGCAGGGGATCAGCCCGTGGGACTCACCGGCCTCCGTCAGCGCGCGCCACAGGGCCTCCGCGTGCTCGGGCGCGACGAAGAGCTCAAAGCCGTCCTCACCGGTGTAGCCGGTACGGGCGATGAGCGCCGGGACCCCGGCGACCGTGCCCGGCAGGCCCGCGTAGTACTTCAGCCCGTCCAGGTCGGCGTCGGTGACGGCCTTCATGATGGCCGGCGACTCCGGGCCCTGGACCGCGAGCAGCGCGTACGCGTCCCGGTCGTCGCGCACCTCGGCGTCGAAGCCGCCGACCCGCTCGGTCAGCGCGTCCAGCACGATCTGGGCGTTGCCCGCGTTGGCGACGACCATGTACTCGCTCTCGCCCAGGCGGTAGACGATCAGGTCGTCCACGATCCCGCCGTCCTCCTGGACGATCATCGTGTAGCGGGCCCGGCCGTTGCCGACGGTGGCGATGTTGCCCACCAGCGCGTAGCTCAGGAAGGCCGCGGCCTCGGGTCCGGTGACGGTGATCTCGCCCATGTGCGACAGGTCGAAGAGACCGGCCCGGGTGCGTACGGCGTTGTGCTCGTCGCGCTCACTGGCGTACCGCAGGGGCATGTCCCAGCCCGCGAAGTCGGTCATGGTGGCGCCGAGCGAGCGGTGCAGCGCGTCGAGGGCGGTGAGACGGGGGGCAGTGCTCATGGATACGGCTCCAGGGCATGACGACGTCAGGACGAATCCTCCCCATCTGTCATCGGAACCTGAGAGGTTCGCCGATAGCCCCTGACGGGGTATGCCCCCGGAGAGGGGCGCCCCTGTTCACAGGGCTCGGCTTGCACCTTGGGTGGAGCCGCAGGGCGGCTCGCTTTTCAGATCTGCCTCATCCACGCGGTACGGGGCCTGAGAGATTCAAGGGAGGATCTTGCTCCTTCGGCGCCCGGCTCACACTGTGGCCGGAACTCTCCCGCGCGGATTCGAACGGCCGGTATGCAGTTGGCGGGGTCATCATCGCACGCCTTGCGGCAGAGTGGGGCGGCCGGTCGGCAACGCTTGTGCGAACAGCGAGGACGGTTGTGGAGCCTTGCCATTTCTTTACACTTCAAGGGCAGGCTCGGGTGGCCCGACAGCAGGGGGATGGGCGATGGCGTTGCAGCGGTCGGTACCGACCGCGGGGATCGCGCACAGCGCGATGCCCGCACAGCCCGGCGCACCCGGCCGCGAGCTGCTGAAACCCCGTGCGCCGGTTGTACGCGATCTGCGCGGGCGCACCGACCACGGTCCGTACAGCCTCGACTTCACCCCCGGTGACATCGTGGTCGTCTCCGGGCTGCCCGGCGGGGGCAAGTCCACCCTGATCCGGCAGGCCGTGAGCGGCCCCGCCATCGACTCCCAGAACACCCGCGACCGCTGGGCCGCCGCCCTGCCCCGGTTACTGCCGTACGCCCTCTACCGCCCCCTGGTCCGCGCCGCCCACTACCTCGGGCTCTGGGCCGTCCTGCGCTCCGGCGCCTCCGTGGTCGTCCACGACTGCGGTACGCAGACCTGGGTACGCCGCTGGCTCGCCCTGCACGCCGCCCGCCGGGGCCGCACCCTGCACCTGCTCCTGCTCGACGTGGACCCCGTGACGGCCCGCCAGGGGCAGCGGGAACGCGGCCGGGGCGTCTCCGGGTACGCCTTCGCCCGCCACCGGCACGCGGTGGCCCGGCTGATCCGCGACACCGAGCAGGGCACGCTGCCCCCCGGCTGCGCCTCGGCGGTGCTGCTGGACCGGGAGGCCGCGAGCGCGCTCAGCCGGATCTCGTTCGGCGACGGGGAGGCCCCGGCCGCCTGCGCCGGTTAGGGTTCTGGCCGAGCGACGACAGCCCAGCGGCGACAGCCCGGCGACGACAGCTGAGAGAGGCACAGAGGCAGTGGACATTCCGGCACCGGTCCAGGCGCACCCCCAGCACGCGTGGCCCGCCAACGAGCTCGAAGAGGTGCTGACCGCCTCCCTCGGCGTCGCCGACGCGGGCGGCCGCCTGGTCGAGGTGCTCGGCCGCAGCTCGGTCTGGGTCCCGCTGCCGGCCGGGGGCTCGCCCGCCAGCGCCGATCTCGACCTGCCGATGATGGACATCGACGGCGCCGCGTACGTCCCCGTCTTCAGCTCCGAGGGCCAGTTCCTCAGCTGCGTCGGCAGCCACATGTCCTTCGCCGTGGCCCCCGCCCGCGACTTCGCCCGGGGTCTGCCCCCGCAGGTCGGCATCGCGGTGAACCCGGGCGGCGCGGTCGGCATCCCGCTGCCGCCGCCCGCCGTCGCCGAGCTCTGCCGGGCCGGGCGCACCGCCCTGGACGGGCCCGCCAGCGGCGGGCGGGTCAAGCTCTACGAACCGGACTGGCAGCACGACCCGGTCGACTTCCTCACCGCCGTCTCCGCCGAGTTCGAGGCCACCGGAGTGGTCTCCACCGCCCGCCGGGCGCTCGCCAGCATCGAGGGCGGCGACCCCGTCCTCTTCGTCGGCGTCGAGTTCGCCACCTGGGACGGCGCGGGCCAGAGCGCCCCCATGGACGCCCTGGGACGGGCGCTCGGCCGGATCGAGGTGCCCTGGCCGGTGAACCTGGTCCTGCTGGACGTGGCCCAGGACCTGGTGGGCGACTGGATGCGGGAGAAGGTGCGCCCGTTCTACCGGCGCGAGAGCCACTGAACGTACGGCGCGAAAGCCACAGAACGTACGGCGCGAAAGCCACAGAACGTACGGCGCGAAAGCCACAGAACGTACGGCGCGAAAGCCACAGAACGTACGGCGCGAGAGCCACAGAACGTACGGCGCGAGAGCCACCGACCCCCCAGGGACCGGGCTCCGCCCGACCGTGGCGTCAAGTCGGTGTCAGAAGTGGCGCATAAGCTGGTTTGATGGCGAGGCCGCTCCCGTGTGCCCGGGAGCGTCGACGGAACGATGAGGGGCGGGACCCAGGGTGAGTGCGTCAGGCACTGCGGCGGCCGGTCAGGTCGAGCACATGCTGCGCCAGGTCAGCCCCGGGCGTTACGACGCCTACGAGGCGCTGCTCGCGGCCCTCGCCGACAGCCAGGTCTGGATGCTGCTCTGGCACGGCACGGCCGGCTCACCGGACGCGCAGTACGGCTCCATGGAGGTCGACGGCCTCGGATACGCCCCATGCGTCACCTCCGCCCAGGAGCTCTCCGCCAGCGGCTGGAGCCGGGCCCACGAACTGGTCTCCGGCCGGGACATCGCCCGCACCCTCTTCCCCGACCGCTGGGGCATCTGGCTCAACCCGCACGCCCCCGGCGGCGGCGTCGGCATCCCCTGGCTGGACCTGCGCCGGATCTCCACCGGCCTGGACCGGCTGCCCGCGGGCCCGCTCCGGCTGACCGAACCCGCCGTGGAGCTCCCGCAGTTCTACGCCCAGCTCACCCAGAACGCCCACCGCACCCCGGCCGTCCGCTCGCTACGCCGCGCCTGGGTGCACCCCGCCGTCGGCGTCCCGTACCTCGCGATCGGGCTCGACCTGTACGACACCGGGCGGGCCTCCGTCGACGCGGTGCGCGCGATGATGCGGCAGTCGATCGGCGCGGTCCCCGACGGGCTGCCCGTCTCCACCGTCGCCATGTCCGACGAGTACGACCCGGTCGCGATGTGGCTGCGCGCCAACGCCCGCCCGTTCTACGACCGCGAGGCGCACGCCCCCGCAGGACCCCCGCCGGCCGCCGCCCCCGGTTACGGATATCCGCCCCAGCAGCACCGCTGAGCTCCCAGCAGCACCGCTGAGCTGCGGGTCCATCCGGCGCCGCCGATCCGCGTCACGGGACCGTCCTCACCGAACACCCCCAGATGTCCGGCTTGTTAACCGGGCCCGGAGGGATGTCCCGGAACTGGACGGTTTGTTAACTGTCCGGGTCTCGACTAGGTCTCACCGCTATCCGGACTGTTCTCTTGCGGTGCACCCCGTCTGTAGTGTGCGGCCATCAAACCTCACCACATGGCGAACCAGGGGTGGACCCATGCGCATATTCAAGTCCCGGGCTGTCCGGGCGATCACGACAGCGGTCGCTGTCGGTCTGATCGCCACGGGCTGTTCCAGCGAGCGGGACGAGGGCGGCTCCAAGGGGGGCGACAAGGACACCTTCGTCTTCGCCGGATCCGGTGACCCCGGCTCCCTCGACCCGGCCCTCGCGAGCGACGGCGAGACGTTCCGCGTCACCCGTCAGGCCTTCGAGGCGCTGCTGGAGCACGAGCCCGGCGGCAGCAAGCTGGTCGGCGGCCTCGCCGAGAAGTGGGAGAGCGACGCGGCCGGCAAGGTCTGGACGTTCAACCTGCGCCAGGGCGTGAAGTTCCACGACGGCGAGGCGTTCAACGCCGCCGCGGTCTGCGCGAACTACGACTACTGGTTCAACTGGAAGGGCACGTACCAGTCCAGCGCGGTCTCCTACTACTGGCAGACCATCATGGGCGGGTTCGCGAAGAACGAGGACCCCGAGACGCCCAAGCCGAACTACAAGTCCTGCACCGCCAAGGACGAGAACACGGCCGTCATCGAGGTGAACGAGCCCTCGGCGAACCTGCCGGGCGGATTCTCCCTCCAGGCGCTCGCGATCCACTCGCCGAAGGCGCTCAAGGAGTACGCGAAGCAGAACGCGACCGCCAAGGGCGACGCGATCACGTACCCCAAGTACAGCCAGGAGGCCGGCACGGTCGCCGGCACCGGCCCGTACAAGATCGTGAAGTGGAACAAGGGGAACAAGGAAGTCTCCCTGGAGCGCTTCGACGACTACTGGGGCGACAAGGCCAAGGTGAAGAACCTGGTCTTCCGCACCATCTCCACCGAGGAGACCCGCCGCCAGGCGCTCCAGGCGGGTGACATCGACGGCTACGACCTGGTCGCCCCCGCCGATGTGACGACGCTGGAGAAGCAGGGCTACGAGGTCCCGACCCGTGACGTCTTCAACATCTTCTACATGGGCATGAGCCAGTCGGCCAACCCTGCGCTGAAGAAGCTGGAGGTCCGGCAGGCGATCACGCACGCCATCGACCGCGAGAACCTCGTCAACACCCAGCTGCCCGAGGGCGGCAAGGCCGCGACCCAGTTCGTGCCCGACACGGTCGCCGGCTTCTCCGACAAGGTGAAGACGTACCCGTTCGACACCGCCAAGGCGAAGGACCTCCTCAAGCAGGCCGGCGAGGAGAAGCTCTCCATCGACTTCTGCTACCCGACCGAGGTCACCCGCCCGTACATGCCTGCCCCGCAGGACATGTTCGAGCTGATGAAGGCCGACCTGGAGAAGGCCGGCATCACCGTCAAGCCGAAGGCCATGAAGTGGGCCCCGGACTACCTGGACGCCACCGAGGCGGGCTCCTGCGCCCTGCACCTGCTCGGCTGGACCGGTGACTTCAACGACGGCTTCAACTTCATCGGCACCTGGTTCGCCGGGCCCGACAAGCAGTGGGGCTTCAAGGACAAGAAGGTCTTCGACGCCGTGAACGCGGCCTCCAAGGTCACCGACCCGGCCGGCCGCACCGAGGCGTACAAGAAGGCCAACGAGGCGATCATGGAGTACGTCCCGGGCGTGCCGATCTCGTCGTCGCCGCCGGCCATCGCGTTCGCCAAGAACGTCAACCCGCCGAAGGTCTCCCCGCTGACGCAGGAGAACTTCGCCGAGGTCTCCTTCAAGTAATCGCACACCAGCGGGTCCGCCCGGCCACAGCAGTCAGGTGGCCGGGCGGACCCGCATCGACGCACGTGAGAAAGGGGCATGCGGGGTGCTGCGACTCGTCGTAAGAAGACTTCTCCAGCTCATTCCCACCCTGCTCGGCCTGTCGGTCCTGCTGTTCCTCTGGCTGAACCGACTGCCCGGCGGACCCGCCTCAGCGATCCTGGGCGAGCGGGCCACCGAAGCCGAAGTGGCGAGAATCAACCGTGCACTCGGGCTCGACGAGCCGGTGCACGTCCAGTACTGGCGCTTCCTGAAGCGCATCTTCGAGCTCGACCTCGGAACCTCCACCCAGACCGGACAGCCGGTGTGGGACGAATTCGCCCTGCGCTTCCCGGCCACCGTGGAACTCAGCGTCGCCGCCATCCTGATCGCCGTGGTCGTGGGCATCCCGATGGGCTACCTCGCGGCCAAGCACCGCGGCGGCTGGCTGGACGTCGCGTCCGTCTCCGGATCGCTGCTCGGCATCTGCATCCCGGTCTTCTTCCTGGCCATGCTGCTGCGCGGGATCTTCTCCGTCCAGCTGGGCTGGTTCCCCAGCCAGGGCCGGCTCACCACCGGGCTCAACGCCACCGACGTCACCGGATTCTCGGTCCTGGACGGGTTGCTGACCGGTGAGTTCGACGCGAGCTGGGACGCGATCATGCACCTGATCCTGCCCGCCGTCGCGCTGGCCTCGATCCCGCTCGCCGTCATCGTCCGGATGACCCGCGCCAGCGTCCTGGAGGTGCTCGGCGAGGACTACATCCGTACCGCCGAGTCCAAGGGCCTGGACAAGCGCGTCGTCCGCGGCCGCCATGTGCTGCGCAACGCGCTGCTGCCGGTGATCACCGCCGTCGGCCTGCTGACCGGCAGCCTGCTCTCCGGTGCGGTGCTCACCGAGTCCGTCTTCGACTTCGGCGGCATCGGCTCGTTCATCCGTACCGCGATCGACGGCCGCGACTACCCGGTCCTCGTCGGGTTCATTCTCTTCATCGCGATGGTGTACGTGCTCATCAACCTCCTGGTCGACCTCGCGTACAGCATCATCGACCCGAGAGTGCGGGTGCACTGACGTGACGCTTCTGACCAACAAAGCAGACAAGATCGACCGTCTCGCCGAGCTGACCCAGAGCTCCGAGTCCGTCGCCGGCACCAGCCTGTGGCGCGAGGCGTTCCGCCGGATGCGCTCCAGCAAGATGGCGATCATCGGAGCGGCGATCATCGCCGCCTTCGTCCTCGTCGCCATCGTCGGCCCGATGCTCGCGCCGCACGGCCCCACCGCGCAGAACTGGCGCAGCGAGGTCTTCCCCAACCAGGGCAAGTTCGTCGGCATGCGCGGCGAGAACTGGTTCGGCCTGGACCACCTGGGCCGCGACATGTTCTCCCGCTGGCTCGTCGGGGCCCGGCAGACCCTCCTCGTCGGTGTGGTCTCCATGCTCATCGGCCTGATCATCGGTGCGGCGGTCGGCATCCTCTCCGGCGCCGCCGCCACCCTGGGCGGGAAGATCGGCCAGCGCATCGACACCGTCGTCATGCGGTTCACCGACATCATGCTGTCGCTGCCGTCCCTGCTGCTGGCGGTCTCCATCGCCGCCGTGCTCGGACAGTCGCTGACCACCGTGATGATCGCCGTCGGTGTCGTCCAGATCCCCATCTTCGCCCGCCTGCTGCGGGGTTCGATGCTGGTCCAGGGCGGCGCGGACTACGTGCTCGCCGCGAAGGCGGTCGGCATCCGGCGCAAGCGGATCGTGCTGACCCAGATCCTGCCGAACTCGCTGAGCCCGGTGATCGTCCAGGCGACGCTGAGCCTCGCCACCGCGATCATCGAGGCGGCGGCCCTGTCCTACCTGGGGCTCGGCAACCCCGATCCGGCCGTTCCCGAGTGGGGCGTGATGCTCTCGCAGGCACAGCGCTTCTTCGACAACGAGCCGATGATGGCCGCCTACCCGGCCATCGGGATCATCATCACGGCGCTCGGCTTCACCCTGCTCGGCGAGTCCATGCGCGAAGCCCTCGACCCGAAGCTGCGAGGCTGACGTCCTATGGCACTGCTCTCAGTTGAAGAACTCAGCGTCACCTTCACCGCGCGCGGACGCAAGGACGCCACGGCCGTGGACGGCGTCTCCTTCGACGTCGACCAGGGCCAGGTCGTCGGCCTGGTGGGCGAGTCGGGGTGCGGCAAGTCCGTCACCTCGCTCGCCCTGATGGGGCTGCTGCCGCGCAAGGGTGTACGGATCGGCGGACGGGCGGAGTTCGACGGCCAGAACCTGCTGGGCATCAGCGAGCGCAAGCTCCGCGACATGCGCGGCAGCCAGCTGGCGATGATCTTCCAGGACCCGCTCTCCTCGCTGAACCCGGTCGTCCCCATCGGCATCCAGGTCACCGAGATCCTCCAGCGCCACCGCGGCCTCAAGGGCGAGAAGGCCCGCAAGGAAGCGGCGTCGCTTCTGGACCGGGTCGGCATCCCCGACCCGGACCGGCGGCTCAAGGAGTACCCGCACCAGCTCTCCGGCGGTATGCGCCAGCGTGCGCTGATCGCCATGGCGGTGGCCTGCGCTCCCCGCCTGCTGATCGCCGACGAGCCGACCACGGCGCTCGACGTGACCATCCAGGCGCAGATCCTGGAGCTGCTCAAGGAGCTGGTCGACCAGGAGGGCACCGCCCTGCTGATGATCACCCACGACCTCGGTGTGGTGGCCGGACTCTGCGACGAGGTCAACGTGCTCTACGCGGGCCGGGCGGTGGAATCGGCGGGCCGCCGCGAGCTGTTCGCCCACCCCACCCACCCGTACGCGCACGGGCTGCTCGGCTCCATCCCGCGCCTGGACGCCCCGCGCGGTGAGCCGCTCAACCCGATCCGCGGCTCCATCAACGACAAGATCGCCTGGGCCGACGGCTGCGCCTTCGCACCCCGTTGCGACCACTACACGATGGAGTGCCTCACCGGCACCCCCGAACTGACCGAACCACGCGCCGCCGGACACCAGGTCCGCTGCGTCAACCCGGTCCTGCCCAAGGCGGAGGTCCCGGCATGAGTCTGCTCGAACTGGACGGCGTCAAAGTCCACTTCCCGGTCAAGAAGGGCCTCTTCTTCGACCGTACGGTGGGCCATGTCTACGCCGTCGACGGTGTCTCGCTCAGCGTGGAGGCCGGCCAGACGTACGGCCTGGTCGGCGAGTCGGGCTGCGGCAAGACGACGCTCGGCCGCGCGGTGCTGCGGCTGAACGACATCACCGACGGGGCGGTCGTCTTCGACGGCACCGACCTCGCGAAGCTGCCCTCGGAGGAGATGCGGTCCTTCCGCCGCCGCCTTCAGATGGTCTTCCAGGACCCGCTGGGCAGCCTCAACCCCCGGCAGAACATCGAGTCGATCCTGTCCGAGGGCATGGCCGCCCACAACATCGGCAAGGACCAGGCCGAGCGCCGGGAGAAGATCAAGGAGATCCTCGCCAAGGTCGGCCTGCCGTCCAACGCGATGTCCCGCTACCCGCACGAGTTCTCCGGCGGCCAGCGCCAGCGCATCGGCATCGCCCGCGCGCTGGTCCTGGAGCCCGACGTGATCATCTGCGACGAGCCGGTCTCCGCGCTGGACGTCTCGGTCCAGGCGCAGGTCATCAACCTGCTGGAGGAGCTTCAGGAGTCCCTCGGCCTGACCTACCTGGTCATCGCCCACGACCTCGCCGTCGTCCGGCACATCTCGGACGTCATCGGGGTCATGTACCTGGGCGGCCTGGTCGAGGAGGCGCCGAGCGACGCGCTGTACGCGGGGCCCCGGCACCCGTACACCAAGGCGCTGATGTCGGCCGTCCCGGTGCCGGACCCCGAGGTCGAGGACCGCCGCGAGCGCATCCTGCTCCACGGCGACCTGCCCTCCCCGGCCAACCCGCCGGCCGGCTGCCGCTTCCACACCCGCTGCCCGTGGGTCCAGGAGACCAAGTGCGCGACCGAGCGCCCGCCGCTGCTCGACACCGGTGACGGGCACAAGGTGGCCTGCCACTTCACGGCCGAGATCGAGGCCGGGACGGTGAAGCAGACGCTGGCGACGGGGATCGAGGCGGTGGTCGCCACGGAGGCGGTCGCGGCCGAGGCGGTGGAGGTCTCGGAGGGGGACGCGGAGGTCCCTGATGCTCCCGCGAAGACGGAGGAGCCGGCGACCGTACCGGCTCAGGCCGACGCGGGCGAGGCCGAACGGGCGGAGGAGAGCCCCAAGGCCTGAGACCGGCACAATTGCCCGGTGCTCACCGAACTGTTCACGCCCTCCGTCCAGCATGCGCTCGACCTCGTCGGGATCTTCGTCTTCGCGATCTCGGGCGCCCTGCTCGCCGTACGCAAGAACTTCGATGTCTTCGGCATCGCGGTCCTCGCCGAGGTGACAGCGCTGGGCGGAGGGCTGTTCCGTGACGTGATGATCGGCGCGATCCCGCCCGCCGCCTTCACCGATCTCGGCTACTTCATCACCCCGCTCTTCGCCGCCGGCCTGGTCTTCTTCCTCCACCCGCACGTGGAGCGCATCCAGGTCGGCGTCAACGTCTTCGACGCGGCGGGGCTCGGCCTGTTCTGCGTGACCGGCACGGTCAAGGCGTACGAGTACGGCCTCGGGCTCACGGCATCCGCGGCGCTCGGGCTGGCCACCGCGGTCGGCGGCGGTGTGCTGCGGGACGTACTGGCCAACGAGGTGCCCTCGCTGCTGCGCTGGGACCGCGACCTGTACGCGGTGCCCGCGATCGTCGGCGCGACCATGGTCGTGCTGTGCATCCGCTTCGACACCCTCAACGCCTTCACCAGCGGTACGGCGGTCATCGCCGCGTTCACCCTCCGCCTGCTGGCGCTGCGCTTCCACTGGCGGGCGCCCCGCGCGTACAACCGGTCCTCCGCGCGGGCGGAGGAGGCCTAGATCCGGGATTGGGCGTCTCGAAAAGCTACCGCTCAGTAACGCAGTCCATGTACCGTGCATGCCATGGCACAGGCAGCGACAGAGGCGGCGGCACAGACCGCTCCGGCAACCATCGGCGACAGCGAGTTCGACCGCGACACCGCGGTCACCCTGCGCGAGGAGGGCGTCTACGACGCCGAGCTCTCCGCGGGCTGGACCATCATCCACGCCGTCAACGGCGGCTACCTGCTGGCCCTCCTCGGCCGCGCGCTGGGCGAGGCCCTGCCGCACTCCGACCCGTTCTCGGTCTCCGCGCACTACCTCACCGCCTCCGTCCCCGGCCCCGCGGTGATCCGGACCCAGACCGTCCGCACCGGCCGCACCCTCTCCACCGGACAGGCCTCCCTCTTCCAGTACGCGGAGGACGGCAGCGAGATCGAGCGCATCCGGGTCCTCGCCACCTACGGCGACCTGGACGCCCTCCCCGACGACGTACGCACCACCGCCCTGCCGCCCGCCATGCCCGACCGGGACCACTGCCTCGGCCCGAGCGACGGCGCGCCCAGGATCCCCGGCAGCTCCGCCATCACCGACCGCCTCGACATCAAGCTCGACCCGGCGACGGTCGGCTGGGCGGTCGGCGCCCCGTCCGGCAAGGGCGAGATGCGCGGCTGGTTCGGCCTCGCGGACGGCCGCGACCCCGACGCGCTCTCGCTGCTGCTCACCGTGGACGCCCTGCCGCCGACCTCGTTCGAGCTGGGCCTCACCGGCTGGACCCCCACGGTCGAGCTCACCACCCACATCCGCTGCCGCCCCGCCCCGGGCCCGCTGCGCGTCTCCATCACCACCCGCAACCTCGCGGGCGGCTTCCTGGAGGAGGACGCCGAGGTCTGGGACAGCGCCGACCGCCTCGTCGCCCAGTCCCGCCAGCTGGCGAAGGCCCCGCGCGCCACGTAGGGCGTACGCGTACGACGTCTCCCGCGCCCGCCCCGGCTCAGTCCCGGGCGGGCGCCTCGTCGAGTTCTCCGTCCCGGGCGGGCGCCTCGTCGAGCCAGTGGGCGCGGCCGATGGAGACCAGCCGCAGCCGCCGCCGGGCCTGCCGGACCACGGCCCGCTCGTTCTCGGGGCCCGCGTCCAGCAGCGCCGACGCGGTCATCACCATGTGGTCCACGTAGAACCCGCCCAGCATCAGCAGGTCCTCCTCGCTCCACCCGGCCGACCCCGGCTCCTGGCCGAGCGCGCACGCCACCTCCTCCGCGAACCGGAACAACTGCGCCGCGATGGCCTCGCGCACCGGGCCCACCCCGCCGTGCTGCTCGCGCGCGATGAACCGGAAGTGCGCGGGCTGCGCGCCGACATGCCGCGCTATCACCTCCACGCTGCGGTCCACCCGCTCCTGGCTGTCGCCCGTCTCCGCGAGCACCGCGGCGATCAGCCCGTGCAGGCTGCCCAGGGTCTCCTCCACCAGGGCCACCCCGAGCGCCGCGGTGTCCGCGAAGTGCCGGTAGAAGGCGGTGGGGGTGACCCCGGCGGCCCGCGTCACCTCCCGCAGCCCCAGGCTGCTCAGGCTCTGGTGCTCCAGCAGCAGGAGTGCGGCGTCGAGCAGGGCCTGGCGGGTCTTCAGTTTCTGGTTCTGACGGATTCCGGCGGTGTGACTCATGCCATTCAGTAAACAACCGTTCTCCGAGTCAAGGAAGGGGCCGGAGGTTTAGGCTGGCAATTCAGTGAACACTCGTACTCCGAACGGCTTTCGTCTTCGTCGTCGTACAGAGAGGTCCCGCCGTGCTCGTCCTCGTCGCCGCGCTGCTTGTGCTGGGAATCGCCCTCGGGGCGGTCGCGCAGCTCCCGGTCCCGGTCTCCCTGGCCGCCGGGGCCGTGATCGGCTGCTGGCTGCTGATCTTCGCCGCACGTGAGCGCCACGCGCGCCGCACCCGCTGACCCGCGCCCACCCCGCCGTACGCGCACCAGCAACCGCACCCGCCGAGCCTGCCGCACCCGGACCGATCCGAAGGAGCTCGCACCATGACCCTCACCCTCATCGACCGCACCCGCCGCACGGACCATGCCACCGACCACGCCACCGAGCAGGGCGCCGGCCAGGGCGCCGACCACGCCACCGACCAGGGCGTGACCCCCGAGGCGGCCCCCGAGGCGCCTTCCGCCCAGGCCCCCGACCCCGCTCCGCGCCAGGCCACCGGCCGGGAGGCGGACGGTCTCGCCGTCGCCTCGTTCGTCCTCGGCCTCATCGGCCTGCTGGCGTTCAACCTGCTGCTGGGTCCCACCGCGATCGTGATGGCGCTGCTCTCCCTGGCTCGCCGCACCCGCCGCCCCGGCCGCGCCTACCTGGGCCTCGCGCTCGGCGTCGCCGACCTCGTCGTACTGGCCGTCCTCGTCACCGTCAACGGCGCGGTCGCCTGGAACCTCGGCGCCTGACGCGGGCGCCCTGAGCCGCTCCCCCCGTTCCGGATCGGGCTCCGGACCGGGTTCCGGGCGGGTCCGCGCATCCCGGCACGACCGTGCGCGGTCGCCGCACCGGGACGCGCCCGCCATGCGCCCCACCCCGGGCTCGTAGAATCGGCCCCACCATGGCCTACCTCGACCACGCCGCGACCACGCCGATGCTTCCCGAAGCGATCGAGGCGATGACCGCCCAGCTCTCCGTCACCGGCAACGCGTCCTCCCTGCACGCGGCCGGGCGCAGGGCCCGCCGTACCGTCGAGGAGTCCAGAGAAGCCCTCGCCGACGCCCTCGGCGCACGCCCCAGCGAAGTGGTGTTCACCTCCGGCGGCACGGAGGCCGACAACCTCGCAGTCAAGGGCCTCTACTGGTCCCGGCGCGACGCCGACCCCCGCCGCACCCGGGTCCTCGCGGGCCCCGTCGAGCACCACGCGGTCCTGGACGCCGTCGACTGGCTCGCCGAGCACGAGGGCGCCACCGTCGACTACCTCCCGGTCGATCGCTACGGCCGGGTCCACCCCGAGGACCTGCGCGAGGCGATCCTCCGCAACCCCGACGACGTCGCGATGATCACCGTGATGTGGGCCAACAACGAGATCGGCACGATCATGCCGGTACGGGAACTGGCTTCGGTCGCCGCCGAGTTCGGGATCCCGATGCACGCCGACGCGGTGCAGGCCTTCGGTCAGCTGGAGGTCGGCTTCGCCGCCTCAGGGCTGGCCGCGATGACGGTCAGCGGCCACAAGATCGGCGGCCCGTTCGGCATCGGCGCGCTGCTGCTGGGCCGCGACCACACCCCCGTACCCGTTCTGCACGGCGGCGGCCAGGAGCGGCACGTGCGCTCGGGCACCCTGGACGTGCCCGCCATCGCTTCCTTCGCGGTGGCGGGGCGGCTGG
Source organism: Streptomyces cyaneofuscatus (assembly GCF_000718135.1). GTDB lineage: Bacteria > Actinomycetota > Actinomycetes > Streptomycetales > Streptomycetaceae > Streptomyces > Streptomyces cyaneofuscatus. The sequence goes on from NZ_JOEM01000025.1 coordinate 34,732, forward strand.
CGGCCGAGAGGCGCGAGCACTTCGCCCGGCGCGTCGGCGGACTGCGGGACGACCTGGTGGCCGCTGTGCGCCACGCCGTCCCGGACGCCGTCCTCGGCGGCGATCCGGACCCGGCCGGGCGGCTCCCGGCCAACGCGCACTTCAGCTTCCCCGGCTGCGAGGGCGACTCCCTCCTGCTCCTCCTGGACGCCCAGGGCATCGAGTGCTCCACCGGCTCCGCCTGCACCGCCGGGATCGCCCAGCCCAGCCACGTACTGCTGGCCACCGGCACCGACCCGGACCTGGCCCGGGGCACCCTGCGCTTCTCGCTCGGCCACACCTCGACCGAGGAGGACGTGAAGGCGCTGGCCCAGGCGATCGGCCCGGCGGTGGAGCGGGCGCGGACGGCCGGACTGAGCTGAGACCGGCTGTTACTCGGCGCGTGTGGCGGAAGGCGACGGCGTCGGCGGTGCCGTCGCCGCCCGCTTCACCAGCTTCAGATAGCGGTCCCAGTCCCAGTGCGGCCCAGGGTCCGTGTGGTCGGTGCCCGGCACCTCCACATGCCCGATGATGTGCTCCCGGTCGACGGGTATGTCGTACCGCGCGCAGATCGACGCCGTGAGCCGCGCCGACGACTCGTACATCGCCTTCGTGAGGTCCTTCGGCCGGTCCACGAAGCCCTCGTGCTCGATGCCGACGGCCCGCTCGTTGAAGGAGCGGTTGCCCGCCTGGTACGCCACGTCCAGCTCGCGGATCATCTGCACCACCCGCCCGTCCTGGCCCACGATGTAGTGCGTCGCGGCCCGGTGGGCGGGGTCCTGGAAGACCCGTACCGCGCTGTCGAAGCTGCCCTGGGTGACATGGATGATCACGCGGTCGATCCGGAAGTCGTCCGGGCGGTCCGCCCGCCGCCAGTTCGCCTCGGACGCGGCGACCCAGGTGGCGGCCCCGTAGTCCAGCTCACCGGGCTTGCGGGGCTTCTCCACGCCCGGCACCCGCCACCACGCCCGCTTCACCTCGTCGCGCACGAGCACGGCGACGGTCCCGGCCGCCACCACACCGCCGCCGCCGATCAGCAGCGCGCGCCGGCTGACGCCGCCGGAGGGCTTCTTCCGCGAAGCCCTGCGTGACGACGTGCCTGAGGGCTTGCCCGACGCCCCGGTGCTCCCGTTGTTCCCCATGTGATCGTCAACGCTTATCCGCGAGCGTTCGGTTCCCGGCGCCCCGTACTCTGGAGGGGCTATGACTCAGACTTCCCAGCGCCCCCTGCGTGTCCTCGCCGCGATGTCGGGCGGCGTGGACTCCGCCGTCGCCGCGGCCCGTGCCGCCGAAGCGGGCCACGACGTGACCGGTGTCCACCTCGCCCTGTCCGCGAACCCCCAGTCCTTCCGGACCGGGGCGCGCGGCTGTTGCACCATCGAGGACTCCCGGGACGCGCGCCGTGCCGCCGACGTCATCGGTATCCCGTTCTACGTCTGGGACCTCGCGGAACGTTTCCGCGAGGACGTCGTGGACGACTTCGTCGCGGAGTACGAGGCCGGGCGCACGCCCAACCCCTGCCTGCGATGCAACGAGAAGATCAAGTTCGCCGCGCTGCTGGACAAGGCCCTCGCCCTCGGCTTCGACGCCGTCTGCACCGGCCACTACGCCGCGGTCGTGCTCGCCGAGGACGGCAGCCGTGAGCTGCACCGCGCCTCCGACATGGCCAAGGACCAGAGCTATGTGCTGGGCGTCCTGGACGAGAAGCAGCTCGCCCACGCCATGTTCCCGCTCGGCGACACCCTCACCACCAAGGACGAGATCCGCGCCGAGGCCGAGCGCCGGGGCCTGGCCGTCGCCAAGAAGCCCGACAGCCACGACATCTGCTTCATCGCCGACGGTGACACCCAGGGCTTCCTGGCGAACCGCCTCGGCGGCCCGGCCGAGGGCGACATCCTGGACGAGTCCGGTACGAAGCTGGGCACCCACGACGGCGCGTTCGGCTTCACCATCGGCCAGCGCAAGGGCCTGAAGATCGGCCACCCCGCCCCCGACGGCAAGCCGCGCTACGTGCTCGACATCTCCCCGGTGAACAACACGGTCACGGTCGGCCCCGTCGAAGCTCTGGACGTGACGTCCCTGACCGCGATCAAGCCCCGCTGGTGCGGAACGCCTCCGTCCGGCCCGGGCTCGTACACCGCCCAGCTCCGCGCCCACGGCGGCGAGACCGAGGTGACGGCCGAGCTGGTGGACGGCTCCGAGCTGCACGTCACCTTCACCGAGCCGGTACGGGGCGTGGCCCCGGGCCAGGCGGTCGTCCTGTACGACGGCAGCCGGGTCGTCGGCTCGGCCACCATCGCGACGACGGTGCGGCGCGAGCGAGTGAGCGCGGGCTGAGCCGGCCTACGACGCCTGGCGTACGTAGACGTCCCGGGCGAAGAAGTCCGCCAGCACCGGGGCGAGTACCTGCGGCGCCACCTCCCGCATCTGGCCCGTCAGCGTGCGGTGCCGGGCGCGCGGCAGGGCCTCGGCCAGGGTCCGGGTGGACGCCCGGGCCCTGGCCGAGCTGAAGCCGCCGCAGACCACCAGCGTGCGGGCGGTGACGGCGGTGAACCGCTCGGCCGGGATCGCCCCGTCGCCCAGCAGCGCGTCGTCGTACGCCAGGGTGTGCGCCAGCGCCTCCAGGCCTGCCCACAGGGGCGCGCGCCGCATCCGGGCCACCGTGGCCGGGTCGACGCCCGTCGCCGTGAGGAACAGCTCCACCGCCCCGGCCCGGTCCCCGGCCGCCAGCAGCCCGTGCAGCCGGTCCGTGCAGCGGGCCTTGAAACGGAGGCCGGAGGCGCCGGGGGTGTAGGGCGGTTCGTAGACGGCGAGCAGGCCGACGGGGAGCCCGGCGGCGGCCGCCTCCAGGGCCAGCGCGCCGCCGGAGGACATCCCGAACACCGACGCGCCGGTGCCCGCCGCACGTACGACAGCGCTCAGGTCCTCGATCTCCCGGCGCACGCCGTCCGCACCGCTGCCACTGGCGCCGCGCCCCCGGCGGTCGTACGTGACCACGGTGAAGCGCGGCGCCAGCAGGGCCGCCAGGGGCGCGTCGGTCGCCGCGGTGCTCAGTGCCCCGCCCACCAGCACCAGCGGTGGCCCCTCGCCCTGACGGCGGTAGGCGATCGGCGTGGAGTCCGCGGAGAGAATCCTGTCCATGGGAGGGGAGACCGGGGCGGACCGGAAAACTCATCGCTCCGGCGGAAGAATCCCGCGCGGCGCAGGTCAGTCGGCCACCGGCTCCGTCTCGTAGAAGCAGAAGTGGTCCTGGATCGCGGCGACTTCCGGCTTCGGGTCCGGGTAGGCCCAGACGAGGTCGGCGGCGCCGGGGAGCGACCAGTAGGAGGCGTCCCCCTTGAACGGGCAGTGGGTGGTGGTGTCCGACGGGGTGAGCAGCTCGGTACGGACGTCCTCCGGCGGCAGGTAGTAGCGGTCCGGGCAGCCCGTCTCGCGCAGGATGAGGGGGCGGCGGCTCTCGGCCAGCACCTGGCCCTCGTGCACCGCCCTGACGTGCACGGTGCCCGGCTCGACGGTGATGTGGTGTCCTCGGGTGGAAGTCATGCTTCTCTCAGCGGCGTACGGACCGGGAAACTTCCCCGAACGCCGGACCTTCCCCACAACGGGGGAGTGTCCGAGGCGGGTCGTACGGTGGTTCCATGAACATCTGCGTCTTCCTCTCCGCCGCCGACCTCGACGACCGCTACACCGTGCCCGCCCGGGAGTTCGCCGAGCTGCTCGGCAGAGGCGGGCACACCCTGGTCTGGGGCGGTTCGGAGAGTGGCCTGATGAAGGTCGTCGCGGACGGGGTGCAGGAGGCGGGCGGGCGGCTCGTGGGGGTCTCGGTCGACTTCCTGGCCGCGAAGGCCCGCGAGAACGCCGACGAGATGGTGATCGCCCGCGACCTCGCCGAGCGCAAGGCCCTCCTCCTGGCGAAGTCCGACGCGATCGTGATCATGGTCGGCGGGACCGGGACGCTGGACGAGGCCACCGAGATCCTGGAGCTGAAGAAGCACGGCAAGCACACCAAGCCGGTCGTCCTGCTCAACACGGCGGGCTTCTACGACGGGCTGCGCCAGCAGTTCCAGCGGATGGAGGACGAGGGGTTCCTCCCGCTGCCCCTCACCGAGCTGGTCTTCTTCGCGAAGGACGGCGTCGGCGCGCTGGCGTATCTGGAGGAGTCCGCCGGTCTTCAGTAGAAGAGCCGGATCTAGGATCGCCCCATGCCTACCCACCTCATCACCGGCGCCGGTTCCGGCATCGGGGCCGCTGTCGCCCGCCGCCTCCTGGAGCGCGCCGACGACCTCGTCCTGCTCGCCCGTGACGCCGGCCGCGCCAAGGAGTTCGCCGACCGCTACCCGGGCGCGCGGACCCTCGTCGGCGACCTCTCCAACCCCGACCGGCTCTCCTGGGCGTTCGGCCAGCAGCCCATGCCCGAGCGGATCGACACCCTGCTGCACATCGCGGGCGTCGTCGAGCTCGGCACGGTCGGCGAGCTCACCCCCAAAGCTTGGCACTTCCAGCTCAACGCCAACCTCATCGCCCCCGCCGAGATCACCCGCCTCCTCATCCCGCAGCTCCGCGCCGCCCAGGGCCACGTCCTGTTCGTGAACTCCGGCGCCGGGCTCAACGCCCACGCCGGGTGGAGCGCGTACGCCGCGAGCAAGCACGGCCTCAAGGCGCTCGCCGACGCGCTGCGCCACGAGGAGCACGGCAACGGCGTGCGGGTCACCTCCGTCTACCCCGGGCGCACCGCCAGCCCCATGCAGGCCAAGGTGCACCAGCAGGAGGGCAAGGAGTACGACGCCGCCCGCTGGATCGACCCCGAGTCGGTGGCCACCACGATCCTCATGGCGATCGACCTGCCGCGCGACGCCGAGGTCAACGACCTCACCGTCCGCCCCGGCCGCTGACCCCCGGAAGCCGTTCCCGGCCGCTGACCCCGGCGCCCCGCGTACGCCGAGCGCACGCGGGGGACCGTAGGCTTCCCGCGTGAGCGAGAAGAGCAAGTTGAGCGGGTGCCCGGCGACCGGGATCGGGTCGATGCCCGGGGGAGACGCGAGGGAGGCGGCGAAGACCGTCACCGGCTCCTTCGCCGACGGCCAGGGCATGCCGTACCTGGCGGAGCTGCCGGCGCGCGGACCGGGCGCCGACATGATCGGCCGGACCATCGGCATGCTCGTCGAGATGTACGGACACGTCGAGCCGAGCGGCTGGCGGATCAGCGACCGGCCCGGCCGCGACACCCGCCGCGCCCGCTCCTGGCTGGGGGAGGACCTGGACGCCCTGGAGGAGTTCACCCAGGGGTACGAGGGCCTGCTCAAGGTCCAGGCCGTCGGCCCGTGGACGCTGGCCGCCGGCCTGGAACTGCGCGGCGGCGAGGCGATGCTGGGCGACCCCGGAGCCTGCCGTGACCTGGCCGGTTCGCTGGCCGAGGGGCTCCGCGCCCACCTCGCCGAGGTGCGCCGTCGCATGCCCGACGCCGAGGTGGTCCTCCAGCTGGACGAACCCTCCCTGACCGCCGTCCTGCTGGGCCGGGTCCGCTCCGCCAGCGGCTACCGCACCTACCGGGCCGTCGACCGCCAGGTCGTCGAGTCGGCGCTGCGCGACGTCCTCGCCGTCGCGGGCGAGGAGGGGACGACGATCGTCCACTCCTGCGCCCCCGAGGTGCCGTTCGCGCTGCTGCGCCGGGCCGGGGCCGCCGGAATCTCGTTCGACTTCTCCCTCCTCACGGAGCGTGAGGAGGAGACGATCGGGGAAGCGGTCGAAGGCGGCACCCAGCTGTTCCTGGGCGTGGTGCCCTCCACCGACGCGGCAACGACGGCATTGTCGGACCCGGGCGGTAGCGTCATGGGGGTCAGGACGCTGTGGAGCAGGCTGGGGCTGAATCCGGGGACTCTCGCCGAGTCCGTCGTGATCACTCCGTCGTGCGGTCTCGCGGGCGCGTCGCCCGCCTATGCCCGCGCCGCGCTCGCCCACAGCGCCCGGGCGGCGAGGTCGCTCGCGGACAACCCTGAGTGACGGGGACGACGGGTACACAGGAGGACGGGACGATGGCGGGCGAAGAGCGGGTGGAGCAGGAGAGTTCGGTCCCGGCGGGCGTGCGGGAGACCCACGCACTGCTGGCCGAGCAGATCGAGGAGCACCGCTTCCGGTATTACGTGAAGGACCAGCCGGTCGTCAGCGACGCCGAGTTCGACCGGCTGATGCGCTCCCTGGAGGCCCTGGAGGACGAGTATCCCCAGCTCCGGACCCCGGATTCCCCGACCCAGAAGGTGGCGGGGCCCTACATCACGGAGTTCACCTCCGTCGAGCACCGCGAGCGGATGCTCTCCCTGGACAACGCCTTCGACGACGAGGAGCTGGCCGCCTGGGCCGAGCGCGTCGCCAAGGACGTCGGCACGCCCGACCACCACTTCCTGTGCGAGCTCAAGGTGGACGGGCTCGCCGTCAACCTCACCTACGAGCACGGCCGGCTGACCAGGGCGGCGACCCGGGGGGACGGCCGCACCGGTGAGGACATCACGCCCAACGTCCGCACCATCGCCGAGATCCCGCACCGCCTCAAGGGCGAGGACATCCCCGCGTTGGTCGAGATCCGGGGCGAGGTCTTCTTCCCGATGGAGGCCTTCGAGGAGCTGAACGCCCGGCTGGTGGCCGCCGACGACAAGCCGTTCGCCAACCCGCGGAACGCGGCGGCCGGTTCGCTGCGCCAGAAGGACCCCAAGGTCACCGCCACCCGCCCGCTCCACATGGTGGTGCACGGCATCGGCGCACACGAGGGCCTCACCCTCGACCGCCTCTCCCAGGCCTACGAGCTCCTCCACACCTGGGGCCTGCCCACGGCCAAGCACAACAAGGTCGTCGACTCCCTCGCAGGCGTACGGGAGTTCATCGCGTACTTCGGCGAGCACCGGCACTCCGTGGAGCACGAGATCGACGGGGTCGTCGTCAAGCTCGACGAGATCCCGCTCCAGGGCCGGCTGGGCTCCACCTCGCGCGCCCCGCGCTGGGCCATCGCCTGGAAGTACGCCCCGGAAGAGGTCAACACCAAGCTGGTCAACATCCGCGTCGGCGTCGGCCGCACCGGCCGGGTCACGCCGTACGCCCAGGTCGAGCCGGTCGAAGTGGCCGGTTCCGAGGTCGAGTTCGCCACCCTCCACAATCAGGAGGTGGTCAAGGCCAAGGGCGTCCTCATCGGCGACACCGTGGTCATCCGCAAGGCGGGCGACGTCATCCCGGAGATCCTCGGCCCTGTCGTCGACCTGCGCGACGGCACCGAGAAGGCGTTCGAGATGCCGACGCACTGCCCCGAGTGCGGTACGGAGCTGCGCGCGATGAAGGAGGCCGACATCGACCTCCGCTGCCCCAACGCCCGCACCTGCCCCGCCCAGTTGCGCGAGCGGGTCTTCTATCTCGCCGGGCGCAAGAGCCTGGACATCGACCACTTCGGCTATGTGGCCGCCGCCGCCCTGACCCGGCCCCTGGAGCCCGCCGAGCCGGTCCTCAAGGACGAGAGCGGCCTGTTCGACCTCACCATCGAGGAGCTGCTGCCGATCCGGGCGTACGTCCTGGATCAGGACAGCGGGCTGCCCAAGCGCGACCCGAAGACGGGTGAGGAGAAGATCGCGACGGTCTTCGCCAACAAGCAGGGTGAGGCGAAGAAGAACGCGGTGGCCATGCTGGAGGGCATCGCCGCGGCCAAGGAGGCGCCGCTGGCCCGGATCCTCACCGGGCTCTCCATCCGGCACGTCGGCCCCGTCGCCGCCCAGGAGCTGGCCCGCCAGTTCCGCTCCATCGACCGGATCGACGAGGCCACCGAGCAGGAGCTGGCCGACGCGGACGGCGTCGGCCCCATCATCGCCGCCTCCGTCAAGCAGTGGTTCGCCGAGGACTGGCACCGCGAGATCCTGCGCAAGTGGCGCGAGGCCGGGGTCCGGATGGCCGACGAGGGTTCGGACGAGGAGCAGGGCCCCCGCCCCCTCGAAGGGCTCACCGTCGTCGTCACCGGCACCCTCACCGCCTACACCCGGGACGGCGCCAAGGAGGCGCTCCAGAGCCTCGGGGCGAAGGTCACCGGATCGGTGTCGAAGAAGACCGCCTTCGTGGTCGTCGGCGACAACCCCGGCTCCAAGTACGACAAGGCCATGCAGCTGAAGGTCCCCGTGCTGGACGAGGCCGGGTTCGCCGTCCTCCTCGAACAGGGCCCCGACGCGGCCCGGGATGCGGCCCTGTCCGTACCGGAAGCGGCCCCGGGAGCCGCGCCGGAAGCTGACGCGGAAGCCCCGGAAGCCGCGCCCGAGTAGACCACCGCCCCCCGGCGACGCGCCCGCCACTCCCGGACATCCTCTGTTCGCCGGATCGAGACGACTTCGAGACGTGGCCCCGGCGTGGCGCGCCCCGGGTGGGGAAGAAACGGGGCAGAGGGGCGAAGAAGGGTCGGCCGGAGCCCGAACGGCCCACCGACGTCACCCGTTCGGCGCATAGCAGATGGTGACGGGTCGTCGGTTCGCCTTCGGCAAGAGCTGTAGAGCGCTGCCCCTGGAAGCCTTTCGCGGCCTACTGTTGAGGGGTAGCGCCTGCCGTGCACCGGCCGCCCGTACGGGGCCGTGCGAGCAAGGGAGCGGGGGCCACCGAGGGACTTCGGCACCGCCGGCTGTGAGAGGGACGGAATGAAACCGACCGAGAGCGCCGCCCCGGTGTCGCGGCTGCAAGGTTTCGTCGGCCTCACGTCCCCCGTGGGCGCCGCCGTCATCGGGATCGCCGCGTTACTTCTGGCGGCCGGCTTCTACCGGACCGTGCAGGACGGCCACGCCCTCTTCCCGGACGGCACCGTGGGCTGGTCGATCGCCGTGCTCACCGGGATCATCGTCGGCCATCTGGTCGCGCTCGGCCGCGACCGCTGGTGGGGCGGCACCGGCTCCGGGGCCGCCCTCACCCTCGCCGTGCTGCTGCTCTACGGCTGGCTGCCCGCGGGTCTGGTCAGCCTGGTCGTCGTGGTCCTCGTCGGGAGCGCCCGCAGACACCGCTGGTGGCAGGGGCTCCTGCACGGCGCGGTGGACATCCTCGGCATCGCGGCGGCGGCGCTCGTGCTGGCCGCGTTCGGCGAGGTGCCGACCGTGGAGCGGCCCTGGCTGCCACTCGACTGGGGCATCGCCGCCGTCCCGGAGCTGCTCCTGACGGCGTCGACGTATCTGCTCGTCACCCGGGTCCTGCTGTGGTACGCGGGAGCGCCCCAGAACGGCGGGCTGCCGACCATCGCCCGCACCGCCCTGCTGCGCCAGGGGCTCGTCGCCGTGGCCCTGCTCGGCCTCGCCCCGCTGATCTGCGTCGTCGCGATGTCCATGCCCGTCGTGCTGCCGCTCTTCGCGGTCCCGCTGATCGCCCTGGACTCCACGCTCTGGATCGCCCGCGCCCGCGCCGAGGAGCAACTGCGCGACCCGCTGACCGGCCTGCCCAACCGCCAGTGGCTGCTGGAGCGGACCTGGTCGGCCCTGGAGGACGCCGAGAGCGTGGGCACCAGGTCGGCGCTGGTCCTGATCGACCTGGACCGCTTCCGCGCGGTCAACGACACCCTCGGCCACCTCGCCGGGGACCGGCTGCTGCTCCAGATAGCGGAACGCCTCCGCCTCGCCCTGCCGCCCGGCGCCGAGGCCGCCCGGCTCGGCGGCGACGAGTTCGCCGTACTCCTGCCGCAGGCCGACTCGACCACCAGCGCCCAGCGGGTCGCCCGCCACCTGGTGGCCGAGCTGTCCTCACCGCTCGACCTGGACGGTCTTGTCCTCGTGCTGGAGGCCAGCGCCGGGGTCGCCGTCTACCCGGACCACGCGCTGGACGCCGAGGGGCTGCTCCGCCGCGCGGACGTCGCGATGTACCAGGCCAAGCGCGACCGTACGGGCGTGGAGGTGTACGAGTCCAAGCGGGACAGCAACACCCCCGACCGGCTCGGGCTCCTGGGCGACCTGCGCCGGGCGCTGGACGCGGGCGACGTCGAGCTGCACTACCAGCCCAAGGTCCGCTTCGACGGCCAGGTGGCCGGCCTGGAGGCGCTGGTGCGCTGGGTGCACCCCGAGCGCGGCCGGGTCCCCCCGGACGAGTTCATCGCCATCGCGGAGTCGTCGGGGCTGATGCCGCACCTCACGGAGTACGTCCTGGAGACGGCGCTGGCGCAGGTCGCCCGGTGGCGGGCGCAGGGCCTGTTCGTGCCGGTCGCGGTCAACGTCTCCCCGCGCGACGTGCACACCCCCGGCTTCGCGGGCGGTGTCGCCGCCCGCCTCGCCCGGCACGGCGTCCCGGCCTCGGCGCTCCAGCTGGAGATCACCGAGCACGTCCTGCTGGAGGACCCGCAGCGGGCCGCCGACACCCTGGCCGGGCTGACGGCGCACGGCGTGAAGATGTCCCTGGACGACTTCGGTACGGGGTACTCCTCCCTCGTCCATCTGCGCCGGCTGCCGGTGAGCGAGCTGAAGATCGACCGGTCCTTCGTGGCCCGCCTCGCCCTGGACCACGAGGACGGCGAGATCGTCCGCTGCACGATCGACCTGGCCCACTCGCTCGGCCTGGTCGTCGTCGCCGAGGGCGTCGAGGACGACGAGACCTGGGAGCGGCTGCGGGACCTGCGGTGCGACGCGGTGCAGGGCTGGCTGGTGGCGGCCGCGATGCCGCCCCAGGAGACGACGGCCTGGCTCCGGGCCCGCGGCCGGCACGGCTGGCGCCGCCCCGCGGAGCTGGAGGCCCAGGCGGCGGCCGCCGCGGCGAACGGCAAGCCGGACGCCGAGCAGCACCAGCCCCAGGGGCGTACGGTCTCGGGCCCGGCGACGACCTGAGGCACGGCGGCGGGCCGGGCAAAAAGGGTGGGCCGATCGGGGTGGGGTACCCGGCCTCGGGGGACCCCATAGGATTGGGCCCAAAACCACACACCAACCCCTGAGGATCGCTGCATGCCTGGCATCACGCGCGAGGAGGTCGCCCACCTCGCCCGGCTGGCGCGTCTGGAGCTGAAGGGCGAAGAGCTCGATCACTTCGCCGGTCAGCTCGACGACATCATCGGCGCGGTCGCCCGCGTCTCCGAGGTCGCCGACCAAGACGTACCGCCGACCTCCCACCCGCTGCCGCTGACCAACGTCATGCGCGCGGACGAGGTCCGTCCGTCGCTCACCCCCGCGCAGGCGCTCTCCGGCGCCCCGGCCCAGGAGCAGCAGCGTTTCAAGGTGCCGCAGATCCTGGGGGAGGACTAATCGCCATGACGGACCACAGCACCATCATCAAGCTCACCGCGGCCGAGATCGCCGCGAAGATCGCCTCCGGCGAGCTCACGGCCGTCGAGGTCACCGAGGCCCACCTGGCCCGGATCGACGCGGTAGACGAGAAGGTCCACGCCTTCCTGCACATCGACCGCGAGGGCGCCCTCGCCCAGGCCCGTGCCGTGGACGCCAAGCGTGAGGCGGGCGAGAAGCTCGGCCCGCTGGCCGGTGTCCCGCTCGCGCTGAAGGACATCTTCACCACCAAGGACATGCCGACCACCGTCGGTTCCAAGATCCTTGAGGGCTGGGTCCCGCCGTACGACGCCACGCTCACCCAGAAGCTGCGCGCCGCCGACGTCGTCATCCTCGGCAAGACCAACATGGACGAGTTCGCCATGGGGTCCTCCACCGAGAACAGCGCCTACGGCCCCACCGGCAACCCGTGGGACCTCACCCGCATCCCCGGCGGCTCCGGCGGCGGCTCCTCCGCCGCCCTCGCCTCCTACGAGGCCCCGCTCGCCATCGGGACGGACACCGGCGGCTCGATCCGCCAGCCCGCCGCCGTCACCGGCACGGTCGGCGTCAAGCCCACCTACGGCGGCGTCTCCCGCTACGGCATGGTCGCCTTCTCGTCCTCGCTCGACCAGGGCGGGCCCTGCGCCCGTACGGTCCTGGACGCTGCCCTGCTCCACGAGGCGATCGCCGGGCACGACCCGCTGGACTCGACGTCCATCGACGCCCCGGTCCCGCCGGTCGTCGAGGCCGCGCGCAACGGCTCCGTCCAGGGCATGCGCGTCGGCGTCGTCAAGCAGTTCCGCGGCGAGGGCTACCAGGCCGGTGTCCTCCAGCGCTTCGACGAGTCGGTCGAGCTGCTGAAGTCGCTGGGCGCGGACATCGTCGAGCTGGACTGCCCGTCCTTCGACCTGGCGCTCTCCGCGTACTACCTGATCGCGCCCTCCGAGTGCTCCTCCAACCTGGCCCGCTTCGACGCCATGCGTTACGGCCTGCGGGTCGGCGACGACGGCACGAAGTCGGCCGAGGAGGTCACCGCGCTCACCCGCGAGGCCGGTTTCGGCGACGAGGTCAAGCGCCGCATCATCCTGGGGACGTACGCGCTCAGCTCCGGCTACTACGACGCGTACTACGGCTCGGCCCAGAAGGTCCGCACCCTCATCACCCAGGACTTCGAGAAGGCCTTCGAGCAGGTCGACGTGATCGTCTCCCCGACGACCCCGACCACCGCCTTCCCGATCGGCGAGCGCGCCGACGACCCGATGGCGATGTACCTCGCGGACCTGTGCACCATCCCCACCAACCTGGCGGGCAACTCCGCCATGTCGCTCCCCTGCGGCCTGGCCCCGGAGGACGGGCTGCCGGTCGGACTGCAGATCATCGCCCCCGCCATGAAGGACGACCGGCTGTACAAGGTCGGAGCCGCCGTCGAGGCCGCCTTCGTGGAAAAGTGGGGGCACCCGCTGCTTGAGGAGGCTCCGTCGCTGTGAGTGCCATGGCAAAGAAGGCCAGTAACTTCAAGAAGTCCAAGACCGGGCTGTACGTCGCGCTCGGCAGTACCGCGTTCGGCGCGATCAGCGTCGCCAAGCAGGCGAAGCTCGCCCGCAACGACAACGACGTGCTGCGTCTCGTCGACGCGGCCGTCTCCGCGGCCGCCATCGTCACCGGACTCGCGATCCTCTATCGCGAACTGAAGCGTCTCGGCGACGACGACGTCCTGCTGGGCTGAGAGGGAAAAGTTTCACCGTGACTGTCACTGACCTGGTGTCGTACGAGGACGCGCTCGCGTCCTACGACCCCGTCATGGGCCTCGAAGTCCATGTCGAGCTCGGAACGAAGACGAAGATGTTCTGCGGCTGCTCCACGGAGCTGAAGCAGGACGCCAACTCCCAGACCTGTCCGGTCTGTCTCGGACTGCCCGGCGCGCTGCCGGTCGTCAACGAGATCGGCGTGGAGTCGGCCATCAAGATCGGCCTCGCGCTCAACTGCGAGATCGCCGAGTGGTGCCGCTTCGCCCGGAAGAACTACTTCTATCCGGACATGCCGAAGAACTTCCAGACCTCCCAGTACGACGAGCCGATCGCCTTCGACGGCTATCTGGACGTCCAGCTGGAGGACGGGGAGATCTTCCGGGTGCAGATCGAGCGCGCCCACATGGAGGAGGACACCGGCAAGTCGACGCACGTCGGCGGCGCCACCGGCCGTATCCACGGCGCGTCCCACTCCCTGCTCGACTACAACCGGGCCGGCATCCCGCTCATCGAGATCGTCACCAAGCCGATCGAGGGAGCGGGCGCCCGCGCCCCCGAGGTCGCCAAGGCGTACGTCGCCGAGCTCCGCGAGCTGATCAAGGCGCTCGGGGTCTCCGAGGCGCGCATGGAGATGGGCCAGATGCGCTGCGACGTGAACCTGTCGCTGCGCCCCAACGGCACCGAGAAGTTCGGCACCCGCTCCGAGACGAAGAACGTGAACTCGCTGCGTTCCGTCGAGCGGGCCGCGCGCTTCGAGATCCAGCGCCACGCCGCCGTGCTGTCCTCGGGCGGCACGATCGTGCAGGAGACCCGGCACTTCCACGAGGAGGACGGCTCCACCACGGCCGGCCGCATCAAGGACAACGCCGAGGACTACCGCTACTTCCCCGAGCCCGACCTGGTGCCCGTGGCACCCGCCCGCGACTGGGTCGAGGAGCTCCGCAAGGGCCTCCCCGAGCTGCCCCGGCTGCGCCGGGCGCGGCTCAAGGAGGAGTGGGGCGTCTCGGAGCACGACATGCAGTCCATCCTCAACGCGGGCGCGGTCGAGCTGATCGTCGCCACGATCGAGGCGGGCGCCCCGGCGGACCAGGCCCGCAAGTGGTGGATGGGCGAGCTGGCCCGTAACGCCAACGAGACCGGCCGCGGCCTGGACGAGCTGCCGATCACCCCGGCGCAGCTCGCCCGGGTGGCCGCGCTCGTCGCCAAGGGCGACCTCAACGACAAGCTGGCCCGCCAGGTCATCGAGGGCGTCCTCGCGGGCGAGGGCGACCCTGACACCGTCGTCGAGAAGCGCGGCCTGAAGGTCGTCTCGGACGAGGGCGCGCTCTCCACGGCCGTGGACGCGGCCATCGCGGGCAACGCGGCCATCGCGGACAAGATCCGCGGCGGCAAGGTCGCGGCGGCGGGCGCGCTCGTCGGCGCGGTCATGAAGGCCACCCGCGGCCAGGCGGACGCGGCGCGCGTGCGCGAGCTGATCCTGGAGAAGCTCGGCGTCGAGGGCTGATCCCCTGATCGTCCCGAAGGGGCGGTGCGCCCGTACGTACTCACCTACGTGCGGGCGCACCGCCCCTTCATCCGTGAACCCTCGCTCTGAGAGACCGCCCTGAACACCGTCACCGCCGAGCTCGTCTCCTTCGCCCTCCTCCTGGGCGTCCTCGCCTTCGCCGTCGTACGCCCCAGGGGCCTGCCCGAGGCGACCGTCGCCGTGCCCGCCGCCGTCCTCGTGGTGGTGGTGGGGGCGGTGTCGTGGCCCGAGGCCCGGGAACAGGTCGGCGAGCTGCTGCCCGTCGTCGGGTTCCTCGCGGCGATCCTCGTGCTGGCTCAGCTCTGCGCGGACGAGGGGCTCTTCCGGGCCGCCGGGGATCTGGTGGCGCGCGCCTGCCGGGGGCAGACCCGGCCCCTGCTCGGCGGGGTCTTCGTCGTCGCCTCGCTCATCACCGCCGTCCTCAGTCTGGACGCCACCGTGGTCCTGCTCACCCCGGTGGTCCTCGCCACCGCCGCGCGGGTCGGCGCGCGGCCCCGCCCGTACGTCTACGCCTGCGCGCACCTCGCCAACTCGGCCTCCCTCCTGCTCCCCGTCTCCAACCTCACCAACCTCCTGGCGTTCACCGCGAGCGGCCTCTCCTTCACCCGGTTCGCCGCGCTGATGGCGCTGCCGTGGCTCGCCGCGATCGCCGTGGAGTACATGGTGTTCCGCCGCGCGTTCAAGGCCGACCTGGCCGCCGGGGCGCACGCGCCGGATCCCGAGGCCGAGCGCACGCCCGTACCCGTCTTCACGCTCGTCGTGCTGGCGCTGACCCTGGCCGGCTTCGTCGTCACCTCGTTCGAGGGAGCCGAGCCGCTGTGGGCGGCGCTCGCGGGAGCGGCCGTGCTCGCCGTACGGGCCCTCGTCAAGCGCGAGACCACGCCGCTCGCCGTCGTCCGCTCGGCCAACCCGCTGTTCTGCCTCTTCGTCCTCGCGCTCGGCGTCGTCGTCAAGGCGGTCGTCGACAACGGCCTCGGCGACGGGATCGCCGCCCTCCTGCCCGACGGCGACACGCTCCCCGCGCTGCTCGGCGTCGCCGTGGTCGCCGCGCTGCTGGCCAACCTGATCAACAACCTGCCCGCGATCCTCGCCCTGCTCCCGATCGTCGCGTCGGCAGGCCCCGGACCGCTGCTCGCCGCCCTGATCGGGGTGAACATCGGCCCCAACCTCACGTACGTCGGCTCCCTCGCCACCCTCCTGTGGCGCCGCATCCTGCACGCCCACGGGGACGCCCCGGAACTCGGTCAGTTCACCCGGCTGGGGCTCGCGACCGTACCGGCGACGCTCCTCGCGTCCACCCTCGCGCTGTGGGGATCGCTGCACCTCATCGGGGTGTAGGGCGGCTCTTGGACTTCTCGTCCGACCTCTTGGACGTTCACCACCGGGCCGTACGCAGTCCTTCCCGGCGCCACCTGACCTGACTAGCTTCCCGGCTGTAACCACCGAAAACGGGAGGCTCCTTTGACCACGGACATGTCACGGCGGCGGCTCTTCGCCCTCGGCGGGGGCGCGCTCGGCGCCGCTGCGGCCGGATCGTTCCTGCCGCCGTCGCTCCAGGCAGCCATCGCCGCGCAGCCCGCCCACGCGGGGTCCGGAGGCGGAGGGCTCGGAGCCATCAAGCATGTGGTGATCCTCATGCAGGAGAACCGTTCCTTCGACCACTACTTCGGCTCCCTGCGCGGCGTACGCGGCTTCGGCGACCGTAACGCCATCGAGCTGCCCACCGGGGGGACCGTCTTCGAGCAGCCCGGCCCCTCCGGCGCCACCGTCCTGCCGTTCCCGGTGCGCGGGGCGGCCGAGGAGCAGAAGAAGGACCTCCAGTACATCGGCGCCCTCGACCACTCCTGGAACGGCGGCGCGAAGGCCTGGGGCGGCGGCTGGATGAACGGCTGGATCAGCGCGAAGACCGCGGCGACCATGGCGTACTACGACCGCCGTGACATCCCGCTCCACTACGAGCTGGCCGACACCTTCACCGTCTGCGACGCCTACCACTCCTCGATCCACACCTCCACCAGCCCCAACCGCAACCACCTCTGGAGCGGCAGGACCGGCTACGAGCCGAACGGGAAGCGGGCCGTCGGCAACGACGCGTACAACGAGGGCAGCCACCCCGGCTACGACTGGTCCACCTACGCCGAGCGGCTGGAAAAGGCGGGGCGGAGCTGGCGGACGTACACGGAGTGGGAGAACTTCACCGACAACCAGATCGAGTTCTACGCCACCTTCAAGGCCATCGCCCGCAAGGCACTCGCCAAGACCGGCGGCCCCACGTACATGGAGGCCTTCTACGCCAAGGTCCGCGGCGCCTCCGAGGCCGAGCGCACCCGGCTGCTCGGGCTGCTGGAGGAGGGCGTCGCGACCCTCACCAAGCAGGAGCGCAGCCTGTTCGAGCGCGGGCTGCGCCGGGTGCCGACCGGGACGCTGGCCGACGAGTTCGCCAAGGACGTGGCGGCCGGGACGCTGCCGGAGGTCTCCTACCTGGTGCCCTCGGCGATCGACTCCGAGCACCCGAGCGTCTCCTCGCCCGTGCACAGCGCCACCATCGTCTACAAGATCCTGGACGCGCTCGGCAAGCACCCGGACGTCTGGCGGCACACCGCCGTACTGATCAACTACGACGAGAACGACGGCTTCTTCGACCACGTCCCGCCGCCCGTCGCACCCCCCGAGGTGACCGACGAGCAGTGGGAGGGCCGCCCGACCGGCCTCGGCATCCGGGTGCCGCTGCTCGTCGTCTCGCCGTGGACCGTCGGCGGGTACGTCTGCTCCGAGGTCTTCGACCACACCTCGGTGATCCGCTTCCTGGAGCGCTGGACCGGGGTGAAGGAGCCCAACATCAGCGACTGGCGGCGCCGCGTCACCGGCGACCTCACCTCCGCCTTCGACTTCACCCGGGCCCGGCGTCAGCCCGCCGTCCAGGTGCCCGGGGCGATCCCGCCGCTCACCGGCCGCTGGCAGCCGAAGCCCCCGTCGGTCCAGCACCTCCCCGAGCAGGAGCCCGGCGCACGCCCGGCGCGCCCGCTGCCGTACCAGCCGGACGCCCAGGTCAGGCTGGGGACCGGCGGCGCGATGCGGGTGGAGCTGAGCAACAGCGGCCGGTCCTCGGCGCACTTCACGCTCTACCCGTACGCCAATGAGTTCGCGGCCCCGCTCCACAAGGACGTACGCGGTTCGGGGCACTGGACCGTTCCGCTGACGGGGGAGGCGTACCGCTTCACGGTCACCGGGCCGAACGGCTTCCGGCGCGAGTTCGTCGGGCCGGCCCAGGGCGGCGCCGAGGTCGCCACCCGCATCGACACCCGCGACCGCGACGTACACCTCACCCTGCGCAATACCGGCCGCCGCCCGCTGACCTTCCTGGTCCGGCCGCTCGGCTATGTCGAGGAGGACGACCTGCGGGACTGGACCCGCCGCGTCACGGTCAAGCCGGGCCGCAGCCGTACGGTCGTGCACTCGGCGGCCGACGCCCACGGCTGGTACGACCTCGCCGTGACGGCCGACGGGGAGGACGGCTTCCGGCGGCGGCTCATGGGGCACATCGAGAACGGCCGGGCGAGCGTCTCCGGCTGACCCGCGACCGGCGGTGCGTGTCCTATGTAGGGAGGAGATCAACCCTTGTGACCATGGCCACGAAACGGACAAAGGATCATTTTCTGCTGAGAGAGTGGCGGTCTCAGGTCATGTGACGTTTACGGGCAGATCCCTCCATCTGCGGGTAAAGGTCCACGAACCCGCAGGGAGCCCGTCCGTTGGCCGCCATCGCCCGCTGGTGCATCAAGCACCGTCTGCTCGCCGTCCTCATCTGGCTCGCCGCCCTCGGCGGCACCGCCGCCGCGGCCGGATTCGCGGGTTCCGCGTACTCCAACGACTACGAGGTGCCCGGTACGGAGTCCGGCCGGGCCACCGAGCTCCTCTCGCGCGGCTTCACCGACCTCGGGGGTGACACCGACACCGTCGTCTGGCACACCACCGGCTCCACGGTCCGGGCCGCCGACGTCGAACAGACGATGACCCGCACCCTCCACGCGATCGACGCCCTGCCCGGCGTCGGCGCGGTCACCGGCCCGTACGGAGCCGAGTCCACCGGCCAGATCAGCGAGGACGGCCGCACCGCCTACGCCACGGTCACCTTCGACCGCCCAGCCGACGAGATCCCCGTCTCCCAGGCCCAGGCCCTCGTGGACACCGCGAAGGGAGCCGAGGCGGACGGGCTGGAGGTCGAACTGGGCGGCACCGCCGTCGCCCTCACCGAGGCGCCCTCCGCCCACATCGCCGAGGCGGTCGGCGTGGTCGTCGCGGCCGTGGTCCTCTTCCTCGCCTTCGGCTCGCTCGCAGCCAGCCTGCTGCCCATCGCCACCGCCCTGGTCTCCGTGGGCACCGCCTACGCGGGCATCGTCCTGCTCGGCCATGTGATGACCGTGGCGGACTTCGCCCCGATGCTCGGCATGCTCATCGGGCTCGGCGTCGGCATCGACTACGCGCTCTTCATCGTCACCCGGCACCGCAGAGGGCTCCGGCGCGGGATGTCGGTCGACGAAGCGGCGCAGAACGCGGTCACCACCACCGGCCGCGCGGTCGTCTTCGCCGGGGCCACCGTCTGTATCGCGCTGCTCGGCATGCTGATCCTGCGGCTCAGCTTCCTCAACGGCGTCGCCATCGCCGCCTCGCTCACCGTCGTCCTCACCGTGGCCGCCTCCGTCACCCTGCTGCCCGCCCTGCTCTCCCGGATCGGGATGCGGGCCCTCAGCCGTCGCGAACGCCGGCAGCTCGCCGAACACGGACCGCGCCCCGAACTGCCCACCGGCTTCGCCGCCCGCTGGTCCGCCTTCGTGGAGCGCCACCCCAAGCTGCTCGGCGGGATCGCGGCCGTCGTCATGACCGTGCTCGCCCTGCCCGCGCTCGGCCTCCACCTCGGCACCTCCGACCAGGGCAACAACCCGGCCACCGCCACCACCCGGCAGGCCTACGACCTGATCGCCGACGGCTTCGGCCCCGGCGTCAACGGCCCCCTCACCATCGCCGCCCAGCTCGACGGCGCCGACGACCGGCTCGCCCTGGACTCGCTGCCCGAGAAGCTGCGTACCACCGAAGGCGTCGCCTCGGTCAGCCCGGTCACGTACAACAGCAGCGGCGACACCGCCTTCCTCACGGTCGTCCCCGACTCCGCGCCCCAGTCGCAGGAGACCAGCGAGCTGGTCGACCGCATCCGTGAGGACGTGCTGCCGCCGGTCACGGACACCAGCTCGCTGGAGACGTACGTCGGCGGGGTGACGGCGAGCTACGACGACTTCGCCGAGATCATCGTCGGCAAGCTGCCCCTCTTCGTCGGGGTCGTCATCGGCCTCGGCTGCCTGCTCCTGCTGCTCGCCTTCCGCTCCATCGGCATCCCGGTCAAGGCCGCCGTCATGAACGTGGCCGCCGTCGCCTCCTCCTTCGGCGTCGTCGTCGCCGTCTTCCAGTGGGGCTGGGGGAGTGAGCTGCTCGGCCTCGGCAGCGCCGGGCCCATCGAACCCTTCCTCCCCGTGATCATGGTCTCGGTCCTCTTCGGCCTCTCCATGGACTACCAGGTCTTCCTGGTCGGCCGGATGTACGAGGAGTGGCTGGAGACCGGCGACAACCGGCGCTCGGTCCGGGTCGGCCTCGCCGAGACCAGCCGGGTGATCAACTCCGCCGCCGTGATCATGATCTCCGTCTTCCTCGCCTTCGTGCTCAGCGGCGACCGGGTGATCGCCATGTTCGGCATCGCGCTGGCCACCGCCGTCGCCCTGGACGCCTTCGTCCTGCGCACCCTGCTGGTCCCCGCCCTGATGCACATGCTCGGCGGCGCCAACTGGTGGCTGCCGGGCTGGCTGGAGCGCCGACTGCCCCGGATCAGCATCGAACCGCCCGACTGTGCGGTGGATCATGCGAAGATCCCGGGTGCGCGCGTCACGGAGGAGGGCGCCGCGCCGGCAAAGGAGGAGCACGATGTTCGCCATATCCCTGGGTGACGACAAGGCCGAGCTGCGCCCGCTGGAGGTCTGGCAGGCCGAGGAGTTCCTGACCCATATGGACCGGGCCCGGGAGCTGGTCGACCCGTGGATCCCGTTCGCCTCCTTCGCCACCGACCTGGACTCGGCACGCGCCCTGCTCCGGCGGTACGCGGAGAAGCAGGCGGCGGACACCGGACGGCTGTACGGCATCTGGCTGGAAGGCACCCTCGTCGGCGGGGTCCTGTTCCGGATCTTCGACGCGGAGTCGGGCAACTGCGAGATCGGCGTCTGGCTGGAGCCCGCCGCCCAGGGCCGGGGCCTGATCACCCGGGCCGCCGAGCGGCTGATCGACTGGGCGGTGTACGAGCGGGGCATGCACCGCATCGAGTGGGACGCCTCCGCCGCCAACACCCGCTCGATCGCCGTCGCCCAGCGGCTCGGCATGACCCGTGACGGGGTGATCCGGCAGAACTACCTCTACCGGGGTGTACGCCACGACTCGGAGATCTGGTCCGTGCTGGCCCCGGAATGGCGGGCCCGCACCGGGCGCTGAGCCCCGGCGTCTAGGCGGCTCTCACCCGGACGTTAAGGGGGTTCTCATCCGGGACCCCTAGCGTGCGGCACATGAACACCACCCCCTCCAAGACGACCGACCTCTCCAAGACGGCCTCGCCCGCCGACGACCCCGAGAAGAACAGCGCCGACGCCGCCGTCACGGAGGACCCCACCGCGACCGCCGTACCGGCGGAGGACCGCGACGAGGCCGCCGTACCGGCGGAGGCCACCGACCAGGCCGAGGACGACGGCCTGGAGCCCGAGGACCTGGAGCCCGACCCCTTCACCGAGGCCCGCCACGGCGTCGGCGCGGGCGCCACGGCCGTCGTCTCCGCCGCCCTCGGCATCGTCGCCCTCACCGGCGCCTGGTCCGGCCGGGTCGCCGCCGAGCGCGAGACCCTGATGGGCCAGATCCAGACCGCCGGCGGCTCCAGCGCCGCCCAGCAGATCTCCGAGATCTACGGGGACGCCTGGCACACCACCGCCCTGGTCAACGGCGTCTTCGCGGTGCTGGCCCTGCTCGTCGGCGCCTTCGTCCTGGCCCGCCCCGCCTTCGGCACCCCCGCCACACGGCCGCAGCCCGCCTGGATCCGGGCGGTCGCGCTGGCCGGAGTCGCGCTCGGCACCCTCGGCGTGCTGATCTCCGCGGGCATGTACTTCGACCTGTTCCTCTCCCTGCCGGTAGCGGGCACACCGGCGGGCTGAGCCCCCGATACGAGGAGCTGCTGAGCCCCGGATACGAGGAGCTGCTGAGCCCCGGACAGGAGGAACTCAGGCATCCGGCTCCCGGGCCTGAGGCCTAAGGCATCCGGCCCCGGGGTCTGAGGCCCCCCGCCCGGCGAAGATGCGGCACTCACCCGATGTGGCCCCACCCCCTGGCCCACGACAGTGGAGGCACAGCGGAAGCAGAGCCCCGGCCGACCGGCCGGCCGGCTTCCCCGCCCCCGCTGCGACCGGCACCAGGGAGCATCTCATGTACGACGACGCGCTGTACCGCAGCACCTCCGCCGAGCTCATCCGCCGGGCCGACGCCGAGCGCGAGGTCCGCCTGGTCCGCCTCGCCCGCCGGGCCGAGCGCCGTGCCGGGCGCGGCGACCCCGGAGGGCGGGTGAGCCGGGGCCGGGGCCGCCTCGCCGGCTTCGTCCGCGCCGCGCTGAGACCATGATCACCAGGACGGAGAACGCTGCCGTCCGCGTGGACCCGTATGCGATGCTCCAGACCGTGGAGACCAGGTCAGTCAGTCCCCGGTTCGTCGGACGCGCCGCGGAGCTCGGTGCGCTCACCGAAGCGCTCGCCCGCGCCGGGGCCGGTGAACCGCAGGCATTGCTGATCGGCGGTGAGGCGGGCGTCGGCAAGACCCGGCTGGTGGAGGAGTTCGCCGGCCGGGCGGCCCGGCGCGACGCCGTGGTGGCCGTCGGCGGCTGCGTGGAGATCGGCGCCGAAGGGCTGCCGTACGCCCCTTTTCCCGCCGCCCTGCGCGCCCTGCGCCGCGCCCTGCCCGAGGAGATGGCCGCCGCGAGCGCCGGACAGGAGGGCGAGCTGGCCCGGCTCCTCCCCGAGCTCGGCGAGGCCCCCCGCGACGCGACCGACGAGCACAGCACCGCCCGCCTCTTCGAGCTCACCGTCCGGCTCCTGGAGCGGATGTCGGCCGACCGCCCGGTCGTCCTCGTCCTGGAGGACCTGCACTGGGCGGACGCCTCCACCCGGCACCTGCTGGCCTACCTCTTCCGCACCCTGGGCAGCGGCCGCCTCCTGGTCGTCGGGACCTACCGCGCCGACGACATCCACCGCCGCCACCCCCTGCGCCCGCTCCTCGCCGAGCTGGACCGGCTGCGCACCGTCACCCGCGTCGAACTCGGCCGGTTCAGCCACGACGAGGTCGGCAGCCAGCTCACCTCCATCCTCGCGGTGACGCCCGGGGCCGCGGTGGTGGACGAGATCTTCGAACGTTCCGACGGCAACGCGTTCTTCGTCGAGGAGCTGGCCCGCTCCATGGAGAGCTCCGGCGACAGCTCCTGCCTCTCCGCGTCGCTGCGTGACCTCCTGCTGGTGCGGGTCGAGGCGCTCCCCGACCACGCCCAGCGGCTCGCCAGGATCGTCGCCGAGGGCGGCTCCTCCGTCGAGCACGAACTGCTGGCCGCCGTCGCCGGGCTCGGCGACGACGACCTCGAAGAAGCCCTCCGCGCCGCCGTCGGCGCCAACCTGCTGCAACCCGCCCCCGACAGCGGCGGCTACCGCTTCCGCCACTCCCTGGTCCGCGAGGCCGTCAGCGACGACCTGCTGCCCGGTGAGCGCACCCGCGTCAACCGCCGGTACGCCGAAGCCCTGGAGGCCGACCCGTCCCTGGTCCGGGAGGACGAACGCACCACCCGCCTGGCGAGTTACTGGTACGCCGCGCACGACGCCGCCAAGGCCCTGCCCGCCGTGCTCCACGCCGCCGTGGAGGCCCGGCGCCGCTACGCCTACGCCGAGCAACTGCGGCTGCTGGAGCGGGCGATGGAGCTGTGGGACGAGGTGCCCGACGCGGTACGCGAGACCCTGCGCCCCTTCGACTTCGCCGAGGTCTACCCGGCCTCGGGCGACGAGAGCGCCACCACCCCGCTGCGCCACCTCGACGTGCTGGCCGAGGCCACCGTCGCCGCCCGCTTCTGCGGTGAACGCTCACGCGCCCTGGCCCTGTGCAAGAAGGCCCTGCGGACCCTGGAGACCGAGGGAGACCCGCTGCGCGCGGCCTGGTTCTGGGTCCAGCGCTCCCGGCTGACCCAGGGGCTCGACCGGGGCGACGGGTGGGAGGAGCTGGCCACCGCGCAGGAGCTCGTACGCGGCCTGCCGCCATCCGCCGTGCACGCCGAAGTGCTCACCCATGTGGCGAGCTGGCGGGCGCTGCACGAGCCGGGACCGCAGGCACTGGCCGACAGCGACCGGGCGGTGGAGTACGCCCGCCTCGTCGGCGACGAGTACATCGAGCTGCACGCCCGCCTCACCCGGGGCTGGCTCACCGCCGACGCGGGGGGCGTCGAGGACGGGCTCGCCGAGATGTACGCCGTCCGCGACCGCGCCGACGAACGGAAGCTGGTCCACCTGGTGGGCCGGGTGAGCATCAACCTGCCCTCCTCCCTCGAAGCCATGGGCCGCTCGCTGGAGGCCGTCGCCGCCGCCGACCACGGCATCGAGGTCTGCCACCGCCACGGCCTGGCCGACTCCGGCGCCTGGGTGTACGCCAACCAGGCGCAGTCCTTCTTCTCGCTCGGCCACTGGGCGCGGAGCGAGTCCGCGGCCGCGGCGGTGGAACGCCTCGCCCTCATTCCCGAGCCCAAGGGCCTGGCCGCCGTACGCCGTACCGAACTGGCCATCGCCCGGGGAGACTTCGCCGAGGCGGAGGAGCAGCTCGCGCTCGCCCGGAAGCACTTCGGCCGGCGCGATCCGCAGCCCCAGTACCAGATCCCCCTGGCCCGGCACACCATACTGCTGGCGGCGGCGCGCGGCCGGACCGCCGAGGCGCGGGAGGTCTTCGAGGAGGCGGCCGCGCGGGGCTTCCCGACGGGCACCCAGCGGGACGCGCTGCCGCTGCTCCAGGCCGCCGCCGCGATCGAGGCGGACGCCCGCGGGCTGCCCGCCACCGAGCCGGGGCGCCCGGCGGCGCTGGCCCTGATCCGCCGGCACGTCAGGCGGCTGCCCCTGCTCGTCCCCGTCTGGGCCGCGCACGGACTGGCGATCGACGCCGAACTGGCCCGCGCGGAGGGCGCCGACACCCCGGACCACTGGGCGCGCGCGGCGGCCGCGTTCGCCCCGCTCTCCCGCCCGTACGAGCTGGCGCAGACCCACCACCGCTGGGCCGAGGCGCTGCTCACCGCCCCCGGCGACCGGTCCGCCGCGGCGGATCTGCTGCGCGGTGCCCACACCACCGCCGACCGCCTCGGCGCCCGCCCGCTGGCCGAGGCGGTCCGCCACCTGGCGGCGCGGGCCCGGATCTCCCTGGACGCCGCCGGGCCGGGCTCGGGACGCGGACCCGGCGAGGAGGCGCACCCCGAGATCACCGCCGTCGAGTCCTTCGGGCTCACCCCGCGCGAGCAGGACGTGCACCGGCTGGTCGCGGCCGGCCACACCAACCGGAGGATCGCCGAGGAGCTGTTCATCTCACCGAAGACCGCGAGCGTGCACGTCTCCAACATCCTGGCCAAGCTCGGCGTCGCCTCCCGGGGCGAGGCGGCGGCCCTGGCCCACCGCCTCCGGCTCTACCCGGTTCCGTAACCCCTCGCCTCGGCGAAACGGCCATCGGCGCGGACCGAGCGCAACGTGATGCGTGTGACCCGCCCGCCTGCCGTGCCGATCTCCAGCGTGGCGAGGGGATGTCCCCCGGGGGCGATGACGTACAACGGCCGGCCGGCGGCGCTGAGGGTGCAGACCGCCGCGATGCGATCACGGAAGTGCGCCGTCTCGGCGGCGATGTCGGCCGCGCCGGTGACCGTGGTGCGGCCCCCGGGAGGCAGGAGCGCCGCGTCGGCGTCACGGACGCAGTCGGGTGCGAGCAACTGGAGCATCCGGCGGGTGTCGCCGGTCCGGGCCGCGGTCAGGAAGGCGCCCACGATCCGCGGGTCCGGCCCGTCCGCCGCACCCGTCCGCTCCGGCGTCTCCTGGGCCGGGCCGAGGCGTCGGCGGGCCCTGCTGGCGTGCTGCCGGGCACCGGCCACCGTCCCGCCCAGCACCTCGGCGACCCGGTCGAACGGCAGGGAGAACAGATCGTGCAGGACGTACGCGACCCGTTGCGGCGGGGTCAGCAGGCTCAACAGGACCATGAGCGCCCGGGAGGCGTCCTCCGTGCGGAGGAACGCCTCGTCCGCGGCCGGCTCCACGGCCGGGACCGCGTCCGCGAACAACGGTGCCTCGTTGCGACGGCGCCGGGCACGGAGCTCGTCCAGGCAGACCCGCGCGGTGACGGTCGTGAGCCACGCCGACGGGTTGTCGACCGGCGGTGAGGCCGGGGCGGTGACGGCCCGCAGCCAGGCGGTCTGAACGGCGTCCTGGGCATCCTGGGCCGAGCCCAGCATGCGGTGGGCGGCCGACAGGAGACGTGGCCGTGCCGCCTCGAACTCCTCGACCGTGACCGGCAGGGGTGTCACCTTTCCGGGCCGGCGGACGTCAGGACGGTCGATCGAACCCATTCCTGTCCCCTCCCACTTCTGTCCCCTCCCGAGGAGATGCCGACGCCATGAGCTCCGTTTCCCCACTGGTCATCGCCACGGTGGTGTGTGCCGTCGCGAACGTGTCCATCGCGATCGCGGACTACGTACGGGCACCCTTCGTCCTGGCGAACTCGGCAGCGGTCCGGGTCCCGCCCACCGCGCTGCCGTATCTGGCGACCCTGAAGCTGGCGGGCGCGCTCGGCCTGCTGGCCGGCCTGCTCGGAGCTCCCCGGCTGGGCCTGGCGGCAGGAGCCGGCCTGACCGCGTTCTTCCTCGGCGCGGTCCTGGCGCACGTCCGGGCACGAGTCTTCCGCACTCTCGCCTTCCCGGGCGGCTTCCTGCTCCTGGCGGTCGCCGCCACGGTCTTCTTCGCGACCGGGCCATGACGGTGGGGCGGGCGGGGGCCGCTGCGGTGTGCGGCCACGCTAGGGCGGCGGCCCGTCGTCCCCGTCGCCCCGGCCGTCCACCGGCTCCGTGACGACGCGCGTACGGGGAGCGAGCACGGCGTCCTGCTCCAGCGGCGCGTCCCGCATGCGCTCGGCCGGTCCTCGCTCACGCTCCGGGGCCGGCTCCGCCTCCGCCTCCGGCGCCCGGACCGTCACCTTGCCGGAGGTGAGGTCTATCGGGCCCCGGCCCGGATCACCGGCGGCGACGTCCACCCGGCTCAGCTCCAGCCTCTTCTGCTCGTCGGCGCCGTGCTTGCGCCCCGGGGCGAAGAGCTCCTCGAAGAAATTGAACACGGTCGTGCTCCCTCCGGACGTGGTGCGCGGGCCGGACATGGTGCGTGGCGCGGGGTGACGGGTGTCCGCCTACCCCACTTCGACCAGCAGGATCCTGTCGTCGCCGGGCTTCGGCTCCCCCCGGCCGTCCGTGTTGCTGGTGACCAGCCAGAGCCGGTCGCCGCCCGCGCTCACCACGGTGCGCAGCCGGCCGTGCTTCTCATCCAGGAACGACTGGGGGTCGGCCAATGGTTCCTCGGCGGAGTCGCCGGAGAGCGGGATGCGCCAGAGCCGCTCGCCCCGCAGTCCCGCCATCCAGATCGAGCCCTCCGCGTACGCGATACCGCTGGGCGAGGCCTCGGAGGTCTTCCACTGGGCGACCGGGTCGATGAACCCGTCCTCGCCCTCCTCGCCCTCGACCTCGGGCCACCCGTAGTTGCCGCCGGGCTCGATCAGGTTGAGCTCATCCCAGGTGTTCTGGCCGAACTCGGCCGCCCACAGCCGCTTCCGCGCGTCCCAGGCGAGCCCCTGCACATTGCGGTGCCCGTACGAATACACCACCGAGTCCGCCTCCGGGTTGCCGTGCACCGGCTCCCCGTCCGGGGTCATCCGCAGGATCTTTCCCGCCAGCGACTCCTTGTCCTGCGCGAGCCCGGTGTCCCCGGTCTCCCCGGTGCCCGCGTACAGCATCTTGTCCGGGCCGAACGCGATCCGGCCGCCGTTGTGGATGTTCCCCTTGGGGATGCCGCGCAGGATCGTGTCCGGGGCGCCGAGCTGCTGACCGGCCGGGCGCTTCTCGTCGTAACTCATGCGGACGATGCGGTTGTCGGAGGTGGTGGTGACGTACGCGTACACCCAGCCGTCGGCGGCGAACGTCGAGGGGACCGCGAGCCCCAGCAGACCGCCCTCGCCCGCCGGGGAGACCCCGGGCACCGAGCCGAGCAGGGTCTGCTTCCCGTTCTCGCCGTCGATCCGGTGGATCGTGCCCTCGTCGCGCGAGGCGACCAGCAGGTCACCGCCCGGCAGCGCGGTCAGCCCCCAGGGCGACTTCAGCCCCTCGGTCAGCGTCGAGACGACCTTCGCCGAGCCCTTGGCGGGCGGCAGATCGGCCGGTGCGCTCGGCGACGCGGAGGAGCCGGGGCTTCGCGAGGCGGTCGGTGAGGCGGCGCCCGTACCCGACGTGCCTTCCTCCCCGCCCGTGGAGCACGCGGCGGACAGGACCAGCGAGGCCGTCGCCAGCGCGGCCACCACCCCCCTGCGCACCACGGGGGACTGAACTGATCCGAACACAGCACCGCGCACTGGACCGATCCTTTCGACGGCTGCCCGACTGGCTCTTTCGTCCTACCTGTTCCTACCTCGCGGCCCTGCCAGAAGTTCCCGGTGCGGCCCATTCTCCCGCCACCTCCTGCCGGGCGCGCGGCCTCAGTCCCACGAACCGCGTGCCCGGGGCAGCCCGGCGATCTCCGCCAGGTCCGCCTCGTCCAGCTCCACCTCCGCGGCCCGCGCGTTCTCCACCGCCCACTTCTCCTGCTTCGCGCCCGGCACCGCCACGACGTGCGGCCCCTGCCGCAGCACCCACGCCAGCGCCACCTGGGCCACGCTCACCCCGCGCCGCTCCGCGATCCGCCGCAGACCGGCCACCACCGGCTGGTTCGCCGCCATCATCTCGGCCGTGAACCGGGGGTGCCGGGCCCGCAGATCCTCGGGTTCGAACCCCTGGCCCGGCTTGAGCGTCCCGGTCAGATAGCCGCTGCCCAGCGGCATCGCGGCGAGTACCCCGACCCCGCGCGCCGCACACCAGGGCAGCAGCTCCTCCAGCGCCTCCGGCGACCACACGGACAGCTCCGCCTCGACCGCGCTGACCGGGAAGACCTGCTGGATCCGCTCCAGTTGCCGGATCGTTCCCGCATGCGGCCCGGCGCCCGACCGGCGCGGCGCGCGCGCCCCCACCGCGCACAGCCCCAGCGAACGCACCTTGCCCGCCGTCACCAGCTCCGCCATCGCGCCCCAGGTCTCCTCCACCGGCACCTCCGGGTCGGCCCGGTGCAGCTGGTAGAGGTCGATCACATCGGTCTGGAGCCTTCGCAGCGAGGCGTCACAGGCCCGTCGTACGTAACCGGGGCGCCCGTTGGCGACGATGTGCTGATCGCCCACCAGGAGCCCGCACTTGGTGGAGAGGAACGCCTCGGAGCGGCGCCCCTTCAGTGCTCGCCCCACCAGCAGCTCATTGGTGAACGGCCCGTACATGTCGGCGGTGTCGAGCAGCCGGACACCGGCGTCGAGTGCCGCGTGCACCGTGCGCACCGAGCGGTCACCGTGCTGCTGCGACGCGCTGTAACCCCAGCTCATCGGCATACAGCCCAGACCGACCGCGCCCACGGCGAGCCCCGACGCCCCGATAGTCCTGCGCTCCAACTCCCCGAACCCTCCCTCGTTTCCCGCGGTCACGGGGCCGTACCGCACCAAACTAACCTCTGGCCCGGCCGCGACTTCGATCAGCCGTCCTGGAGCACTCGCACACCCGTCGCATAGCCTCCTGACCATGACTGAGACGACTGCCGGCGCGACGCGTGCCGATGTGTGGCTGCCCTTTCCGGCCGAGGAGATCGACGGCCTCCCCGAAGGCCTCGACTACCTCTTCTGGGACGGCGGCCCGGAGTACCCCGGCGACCCCGCGGACTGCGTGTACTACGTCGTCCCCTACCTGAAGGGTTCAGAGGTCGCCGTCCGGCCGATGGACGCCATGAGCGCCGTCCAGGTCGTGCAGACGCTCTCCGCGGGCATCGACCACGTGGAGCCCGGGCTCGGCCTGCTGCACCCCGGCGTACGCCTCTGCAACGCGAAGGGGGTGCACGAGGCGTCCACGGCGGAGCTGACGCTCGCCCTGATCCTGGCCTCCCTGCGCGACCTCCCCGGCTTCGTCCATGGCCAGGACAAGGAGGAGTGGCGGTCCGGCTTCTACCCGGCGCTCGCCGACAAGTCCGTCCTGATCGTGGGGTACGGCTCCATCGGCGCGGCCATCGAGGACCGGCTCGCGCCCTTCGAGTGCGCGCGGGTCGCGCGGGTCGCGCGCTCCGCCCGGACCACCGAGCGCGGCCCCGTACACACGCTCGACGACCTTTCGGCCCTGCTACCCGAGGCCGACGTCGTCGTGCTCTCCACCCCGCTGAACCCCTCCACGCGGGGGCTCGTGGACGCCGACTTCCTCGCCGCGATGCCGGACGGGGCCCTCCTCGTCAACGTCGCCCGGGGCGGAGTCGTGGACACCAAGGCCCTGCTGGCCGAACTGGAATCCGGACGGCTGCGGGCGGCACTCGACGTCACCGACCCGGAACCGCTGCCGTCCGGCCATCCTCTCTGGCATGCTCCGAATGTCTTGATCACGCCTCATGTGGGCGGCAGCACTTCGGCGTTCGAACCGCGCGCCAAGCGGCTGCTGGCCACGCAGCTCACCCGGTTCGCCGCGGGGGAGCCGCTCGCGAACGTCGTCAGCACCACCGGCTGAGGGTCCCGGGCCGGTCACGCCGAGGCGTGATCCGCATGCGCACAGTGCCGCCCACCTCGTGTTTCGTCACGGAGCGTAGAGAATCTATGGCACTGAGTGACCAACCTGGTGTATCGTCCGGACCGGAGGGCTGCGCCGGGGCAGGGGCGGCGCGGGGGGAGCATCGGAACGCGAGGGGGCGACGGGCGATGTGCCGGCCATGGAGAGACGATCCGAGGCGGCCGAGCGGGCTGCGGCGGCCATCGACGCTGCCCGGACGAGGTGCCCGCAGGTGGCCGGATTCCACCCCGGGCCGGCGCCCGGGGCCGGGACGGGGAGCCCTCCGGTGAGCGTCCTGGGAGCCTGGCTCTCGCCGCACTCCGCCACGGGCTCCTCGGGGCTGCGGGCCCGGATCCTGCTCGGCACCGTCTGCGCCGGATACTCGGTCGGAGCGGCCGTCGGCTGGGGCTCGCCGGAACTGGCCCGCTTCATGGGGGACTTCGGCCTCGCCGCGGCGGCGCTGGTCGCCGCCGTCTCCTGCTTCCTCTACGCCCGGGTGAGCGCCGGCCGGCTGCGGCCGGCCTGGCTGCTCTTCTCGCTCTCCTCCCTCATGGCGGCCTGCGGCAACGCCGTCTGGGGGTGGTACGAGGTGGTGCTCGGCGTCCCCGTGCCCACCCCGTCGGTGGCCGACGCCTTCTTCCTCTGCTTCGCGCCGCCCGCCATCGTCGGACTGCTCGTGCTCGCCAAGCGCCCCGTCACCCGGGCCGGCTGGGTCTGCCTGGCCCTGGACGCCTGGCTGATCGGCGGCTCCCTGCTCACCCTCGCCTGGAGCCTCGCCCTCGCGCACGCCGCGCACATGGCGGGCGTCCAGGACGCCAGCGTGGGCCCGGCGGCACTCTCGCTGGCCTACCCGCTGCTGGACATCGTGCTCGTCTCCATGGTGCTCGCGCTGCACTTCCGCCGCTCCGGAGCCAACCGCTCCGCGGTCAACACCGCGATCGCCGCCCTGGCGCTGACCGTCCTGTGCGACGCGGTGTTCACCTCGCCGCTGCTGCGCTCCACCTACCACTCGGGCCAGTTGCTCGACGCCGGCTGGTTCGCCGGCTCGCTGCTCCTCGCCTACGCGCCCTGGGGCGTACGGAGCCGGGTGCCCGGCACCGACCGCCCGGGCCCGCCGCGCGCCATGAGCCGCCCGATCGCCGGGTCGCTGGCCGCGCTGACCCCGTATCTCGCCGCCGCCGTCTGCACGCTCGGAATCCTCTACAACGTGGTCGAGGGCCGCCGGGTGGACCGGGTGGTCATCTTCACCGGCTGCACGGTCGTCCTCGCCCTGGTCGTCCGGCAGGGGATCATGCTGCTGGACAACATCTCCCTTACCCAGGAGCTGGCCCAGAAGGAGAACCACTTCCGCTCCCTGGTCCAGGGCTCCAGCGACGTCATCATGATCGCCGCCCCCAGCGGCACCCTGCGGTACGTGAGCCCCGCCGCCGCCGGGGTCTACGGGCGCGACGCGGAGGATCTCGTCGGCGCCGAGCTCTCCTCGATCATCCACCCCGACGACCTCGGCCGGGTCGTCCACGAGGTGCGGCGCTTCCTCGCCGCCCCGCCCCACGAGGAGCCCACCACCCGCATCGAGTGCCGCTTCCGCTCCGGCACCGGCGACTGGCTGCACGCCGAGTCCACCGTCAACCGGCACCAGGGCGGGCTCCTGCTCAACAGCCGGGACGTCACCGAACGGGTCAGGCTCCAGGCCCAGTTGCAGCACAACGCCGAGCACGACCCGCTCACCGACCTGCCCAACCGGGCCCTGTTCACCTCCCGGGTCCGCCAGGCGCTCACCGGCCGCCGGGCCGGCGACTCCGGCACCGCCGTGCTCTTCATCGACCTGGACGGCTTCAAGGCCGTCAACGACACCATCGGCCACCAAGCGGGCGACGAGCTGCTCATCCAGGCCGCCCGCCGCCTCCAGGAGTCCGTCCGGGCCGGCGACACCGCGGCCCGCCTCGGCGGCGACGAGTTCGCCGCGATCATCACGGGCGACGGCACCCGCGACCAGGGCGCCCGGGAGTACCAGGTCCACGAGATCGCCGACCGCCTCCGCCTCACCCTCTCCCAGCCCTACCGGATCGGCCCCAGCGAGGTCCGGGTGGCCGCCTCCATCGGCGTCGCCTTCGCCGAGCCCGGCATCACCCCCACCGACCTCATGCGCAACGCGGACCTCGCGATGTACCGCGCCAAGGCCGGCGGCAAGGACCGGGTCGAGCTGTACGCCCCCCAGATGCAGGCCGACGTCGTACGCCGCTCCGAGCTGGCCACCCGGCTGCGCACGGCCCTGCGCGAAGGCGAGTTCGCCCTGCTGCACCAGCCGGTCGTCCACCTCGCCAGCGGCTCCGTCGCCGCCGTCGCCGCCCAGGCCCGCTGGCGCTCCGCCCAGGGCATCCTCTTCACCCCCGCCGAGTTCCTCCGGGTCACCGGCGACGACGACCGCACCGCCGAGCTGGGCCGCTGGCTCCTGGAGGAGGCCGTGAAGCAGGCCGCCGACCGGGCCAGGGCCGGACACCCGGTCGCCGTCTCCGTACGCCTGTCCGCCACCCGGCTGCTCGACAAGGCCCTGCCCTTCGGGTCCATCGAGGCGCTGCTGACCCGCCACGGGCTGCCGTCCGGGGCGCTGATGATCGAGGTGGCCGACAGCGACCCCAGGGTCTCCTTCGACGAGCTGGAGCAGCGCCTGGTGGCCCTGCGCCGCCTCGGCGTCCGGATCGCCCTCGACGGCTTCGGCAGCGGCTTCGCCGCGATCAACGCGCTGCGCCGCCTCCCCATCGACGTGCTGAAGCTCGACCGGAACCTGGTCGAGGGGGTGGTGGAATCGGCCAGACTGCACAAGATCACCAGCGGGCTGCTGCGGATCGCCTGCGACCTCGGCCTCCAGTCCGTCGCCGACGGGGTCGACGTCCCCGAGCAGGTCCTCGCGCTCCGCGCCATGGGCTGCACCCACGGCCAGGGGATGGCCTTCTCCGGCCCGCTCGACGAGTACCGGCTGCGCCGCGCCCTGGTGCGTGGCCAGTTCCCCGTGCCCGGCGTCCCCGGCCCCCGTACGGTGATGGCGGGAGGCTCGATCCCGCTGCTCACCGGATCACATGCTGAGACGCCCGTCCCACCCACTTGACACGTCATGCGTGCCGGAGAGAGGGTCAATGCCATGCGCACCCGAATTCTCGTACTTGGAAAGCGCGTCGGCTGAAGCAGAGTCACTCCACGACACTCTGCGGACCGCACCCGGCGCGCTCCCCTCGCTTGCCTCACGGCACGAGGGGTTTTTTGTTGCACTGACACCTCTCAAAACGCTGCAAAACACCCGCGAAAAACCACCCGCGAAAACCCTCAGCTTCGAGAAGAGAATGCCGATGACCGAGCAGGCCACCGGGGCCCACCACCCGCAGCCGCGCGCCCGTAACGGCGGACAGCCGTCCGTCACCGTTGAGCACGTCACGGGCGCGCAGTCCCTCATCCGTTCTCTCGAGGAAGTCGGCGCCGAGACGGTGTTCGGCCTCCCCGGCGGCTGCATCCTCCCCGCCTACGACCCGCTGATGGACTCCACCAAGGTCCGCCACGTCCTGGTCCGCCACGAGCAGGGCGCGGGCCACGCGGCCACCGGCTACGCGCAGGCCACCGGCAAGGTCGGGGTCTGCATGGTCACCTCGGGCCCCGGCGCCACCAACCTGGTCACCCCGATCGCCGACGCGCACATGGACTCCGTGCCGCTCGTCGCGATCACCGGCCAGGTCGCCTCCAAGGCCATCGGCACCGACGCCTTCCAGGAAGCCGACATCTGCGGCATCACGATGCCGATCACCAAGCACAACTTCCTGGTCACCAAGGCCGAGGACATCGCGCACACCATCGCCGAGGCCTTCCACATCGCCTCCACCGGCCGCCCGGGCCCCGTCCTCGTCGACATCGCCAAGGACGCCCTCCAGGCACAGACCACCTTCAGCTGGCCGCCCACCCAGGACCTGCCCGGCTACCGGCCCGTCACCAAGCCGCACGCCAAGCAGATCCGCGAAGCCGCCAAGCTGATCACCCAGTCCAAGCGCCCCGTGCTCTACGTCGGCGGCGGTGTCCTCAAGGCCGGGGCCACCGCCGAGCTGAAGGTCCTCGCGGAGCTGACCGGAGCGCCCGTCACCACCACCCTGATGGCGCTCGGCGCCTTCCCCGACAGCCACCCGCTGCACGTGGGAATGCCGGGCATGCACGGTTCGGTCACCGCCGTCACCGCGTTGCAGAAGGCCGACCTGATCGTCGCCCTCGGCGCCCGCTTCGACGACCGCGTCACCGGCAAGCTGGACAGCTTCGCCCCGTACGCCAAGATCGTCCACGCCGACATCGACCCGGCCGAGATCGGCAAGAACCGCACGGCCGACGTCCCGATCGTGGGCGACGCCCGCGAGGTCCTGGCCGACCTGGTCCAGGCCGTCCAGGCCGAGCACACCGAGGGCAACACCGGCGACTACAGCGCCTGGTGGAAGGACCTCAACCGGTGGCGCGACACCTATCCCCTGGGCTACGACCTGCCCGAGGACGGCAGCCTCTCCCCGCAGCAGGTCATCCAGCGCATCGGCAAGCTCGCCCCCGAGGGCACGATCTTCACGGCGGGCGTCGGCCAGCACCAGATGTGGGCCGCCCACTTCATCGACTACGAGCAGCCCGCCACCTGGCTCAACAGCGGCGGCGCCGGGACGATGGGGTACGCGGTCCCGGCCGCGATGGGCGCCAAGGCCGGCGCACCCGACCGCACCGTCTGGGCGATCGACGGCGACGGCTGCTTCCAGATGACCAACCAGGAACTGACCACCTGCGCGCTCAACAACATCCCGATCAAGGTCGCCGTCATCAACAACGGCGCGCTCGGGATGGTCCGCCAGTGGCAGACCCTCTTCTACAACCAGCGGTACTCCAACACCGTGCTGCACTCCGGCGCGGACATCGACGGCCAGCCCGCCAAGGGCACCCGCGTCCCGGACTTCGTCAAGCTGTCCGAGGCCATGGGCTGCTACGCCATCCGCTGCGAGGACCCGGCCGATCTGGACAAGGTCATCGAAGAGGCCAACTCCATCAACGACCGCCCCGTCGTGATCGACTTCATCGTCCACGAGGACGCCATGGTCTGGCCGATGGTCGCCGCCGGCACCTCCAACGACGAGGTCCAGGCCGCACGCGGCGTCCGCCCCGACTTCGGCGACAACGAAGACGACTGAGAGACAGAGAGAGAACGACTCCCATGTCCGAAAAGCACACGCTCTCCGTCCTGGTCGAGAACAAGCCCGGTGTCCTCGCCCGGATCACCGCCCTGTTCTCCCGACGCGGCTTCAACATCGACTCGCTCGCGGTCGGTACCACCGAGCACCCCGACATCTCCCGCATCACCATCGTCGTGAATGTCGAGGGCCTGCCCCTGGAGCAGGTGACCAAGCAGCTCAACAAGCTGGTCAACGTCCTGAAGATCGTCGAACTCGAGCCCTCCGCCGCGATCCAGCGGGAGCTCGTCCTGGTGAAGGTCCGCGCCGACAGCGAGACCCGCTCCCAGATCGTCGAGATCGTCCAGCTGTTCCGCGCCAAGACCGTCGACGTCTCCCCGGAGGCCGTCACGATCGAGGCGACCGGAGGGGCCGACAAGCTGGAGGCGATGCTCAAGATGCTGGAGCAGTACGGCATCAAGGAGCTCGTCCAGTCCGGCACCATCGCCATAGGGCGTGGCGCGCGGTCCATCACCGACCGCTCCCTGCGCGCCCTCGACCGCTCCGCCTGACCGGCGGAAGGACGGCGCCCGCGCCGCTCGCATGGCGAGACCCGATCACGTACACGACGCCCCCGCCGTACGGTGGGACGCAACACCTGCACACCAAGGAGAAGACCCAGTGGCCGAGCTGTTCTACGACGACGATGCCGACCTGTCCATCATCCAGGGCCGCAAGGTCGCGGTTCTCGGTTACGGCAGCCAGGGCCACGCCCACGCGCTGTCGCTCCGTGACTCCGGCGTCGACGTCCGCGTCGGTCTGCACGAGGGCTCGAAGTCCAAGGCCAAGGCCGAGGAGCAGGGCCTGCGCGTGGTGACCCCGTCCGAGGCCGCCGCCGAGGCCGACGTCATCATGATCCTCGTCCCGGACCCGATCCAGGCCCAGGTCTACGAGGAGTCCGTCAAGGACAACCTCAAGGACGGCGACGCGCTGTTCTTCGGCCACGGCCTGAACATCCGCTTCGGCTTCATCAAGCCGCCGGCCAACGTCGACGTCTGCATGGTCGCCCCGAAGGGCCCCGGCCACCTGGTCCGCCGCCAGTACGAGGAGGGCCGCGGCGTTCCCTGCATCGTGGCCGTCGAGCAGGACGCCTCGGGCAAGGGCCTGGAGCTGGCCCTGTCGTACGCCAAGGGCATCGGCGGCACGCGCGCCGGCGTCATCAAGACCACCTTCACCGAGGAGACCGAGACCGACCTCTTCGGTGAGCAGGCCGTCCTCTGCGGTGGCACCGCCGCCCTGGTGAAGGCCGGTTTCGAGACGCTGACCGAGGCGGGCTACCAGCCCGAGATCGCGTACTTCGAGTGCCTGCACGAGCTGAAGCTCATCGTCGACCTCATGTACGAGGGCGGCCTGGAGAAGATGCGCTGGTCCATCTCGGAGACCGCCGAGTGGGGCGACTACGTCACCGGCCCGCGGATCATCACCGACGCCACCAAGGCCGAGATGAAGAAGGTCCTGACCGAGATCCAGGACGGCACCTTCGCCAACGCCTGGATGGCCGAGTACCACAACGGTCTGCCCAAGTACAACGAGTACAAGAAGGCCGACAGCGAC
The DNA here is from genome assembly GCF_000718135.1 of Streptomyces cyaneofuscatus. Classification (GTDB taxonomy): domain Bacteria; phylum Actinomycetota; class Actinomycetes; order Streptomycetales; family Streptomycetaceae; genus Streptomyces; species Streptomyces cyaneofuscatus. The sequence goes on from NZ_JOEM01000025.1 coordinate 72,027, forward strand.
CACCTGCTGGAGACCACCGGCCGTGAGCTGCGCAAGCTCATGAGCTGGGTGAACGACGAAGAGGCCTAGGCCTCGGGGGAGCGGGGCGGGTCCGACGGGCCCGCCCCGCTCCGCATCACCGGAACGGTGCGTTCCGTACGGGTGTACACCACGTCCACCCTCGTGCGGGTGATCCTTCCACCGGGGCGCAGTGGAGAGCCCTCCGCACCACTACACTTCTCAACACATACACGCGTCAGGGCCCACAGTGTCGTGCGTCTACCACGCGGCTAGCCCCTCCACCGCCTGCGGCCGTCGGGACGGCCGTCCGCACTGGACTTGTGAGGACTCACGTGAGCTCGAAACCTGTCGTACTCATCGCTGAAGAGCTGTCGCCCGCCACGGTCGACGCTCTGGGTCCGGATTTCGAGATCCGGCACTGCAACGGCGCCGACCGCGCCGAATTGCTCCCCGCGATCGCCGACGTCGACGCCATCCTGGTGCGTTCCGCCACGAAGGTCGACGCCGAGGCCATCGCCGCCGCGAAGAAGCTCCGGGTCGTCGCCCGGGCCGGCGTCGGTCTGGACAACGTCGACGTCTCCTCGGCCACCAAGGCCGGCGTGATGGTCGTCAACGCCCCGACCTCCAACATCGTGACCGCCGCCGAGCTGGCCTGCGGTCTGCTGGTCGCCACCGCGCGCAACATCCCGCAGGCCAACACCGCCCTCAAGAACGGCGAGTGGAAGCGCTCGAAGTACACCGGGGTCGAGCTCAGCGAGAAGGTCCTCGGCGTCGTCGGCCTCGGCCGCATCGGTGTCCTGGTCGCGCAGCGCATGTCGGCGTTCGGCATGAAGATCGTCGCGTACGACCCCTACGTCCAGCCGGCCCGCGCCGCGCAGATGGGCGTCAAGCTCCTCAGCCTGGACGAGCTCCTGGAGGTCGCCGACTTCATCACCGTGCACCTGCCCAAGACCCCCGAGACCCTCGGTCTCATCGGGGACGAGGCGCTGCACAAGGTGAAGCCCTCGGTCCGCATCGTCAACGCCGCGCGCGGCGGCATCGTCGACGAGGAGGCGCTGTACTCCGCCCTCAAGGAGGGCCGCGTCGCCGGCGCCGGCCTGGACGTGTACGCGAAGGAGCCCTGCACGGACTCCCCGCTCTTCCAGTTCGACCAGGTCGTCTGCACCCCGCACCTCGGCGCCTCCACCGACGAGGCCCAGGAGAAGGCGGGCATCGCGGTCGCCAAGTCGGTGCGCCTCGCCCTCGCCGGTGAGCTGGTCCCGGACGCGGTCAACGTCCAGGGCGGCGTCATCGCCGAGGACGTACGCCCCGGCCTGCCGCTCGCCGAGAAGCTCGGCCGGATCTTCACCGCGCTCGCGGGCGAGGTCGCGGCCCGGCTCGACGTCGAGGTGTACGGCGAGATCACCCAGCACGACGTCAAGGTGCTGGAGCTCTCGGCGCTCAAGGGCGTCTTCGAGGACGTCGTCGACGAGACCGTGTCGTACGTCAACGCCCCGCTCTTCGCCCAGGAGCGCGGGGTCGAGGTCCGCCTCACCACCAGCTCCGAGTCGCCCGACCACCGCAACGTGGTCACCGTGCGCGGCACGCTCTCCAGCGGCGAGGAGGTCGCGGTCTCCGGCACGCTGGCGGGCCCGAAGCACCTCCAGAAGATCGTGGCCATCGGCGAGCACGACGTGGACCTGGCGCTCGCCGACCACATGGTCGTCCTGCGCTACCAGGACCGTCCCGGTGTGGTCGGCGCGGTCGGCAAGATCCTCGGCGAGGCCGGGCTGAACATCGCGGGCATGCAGGTCTCGCGGGCGGCGGAGGGCGGCGAGGCCCTGGTCGTCCTCACCGTCGACGAGACCGTCCCGCAGACGGTGCTCACCGAGATCGCCGACGAGATCGGCGCCTCCTCGGCCCGCTCGGTGAACCTTACCGACTGACGCAGCTGACCGACCGACGCACCCGGCTGCCGGGCGCCCCTTCACCGGGGTCGCCCGGCAGCCGTTTGCGTTCGGGGGACCAATCCGCCCCTATGGGCCCCGGGTTGGGTCCTGGGGCCCACGACGGGTGAGGCGCCCCGACCCTAGGGTGACCGGTTGTCATGTCACTCATGGGCATCGGGGGTCGGATCACGTATGTCTGCTGTCGGTGGCATACCCGTAGCGGGAGGCCCGGCTCCGGCCGCCGCCCCGCACCGTGACCTCCCGGGCCCGCTCGTCGTCGTACGGGTGCTGCTCCTCGTCCTGCTCGGCGCGACGGCCCTCGGCGCGATCGGCCTCTCCGGCTCCGCGATCGCCGCCGACGCCATGGGCGCGCAGGTGCTCGGCATCCTGCTGTACGCCTCCGCCCCCGGGGTGCTCTGCGCGCTGCTGGCCTGGCACCTGCGGACGGGCGGCAGGCGGGTGAGGTGGGGGATCGTCGCCGTCCAGGTGTGGCTGATCGTCGGGGGCCTCGGCAACCTGGCGGACGGGTCCCCGGACGGGTTCACGCAACTGGTGCTGCCCGTCGTGATCCTGGTGCTGCTGAGCCGGGCGCAGAGCCGGGCGTGGTTCCTGCTGCCGCCCCGGGAGCGCGGGGAGCCGCCGAAGTTCTCGCTCCCGTACATGATCACCTGGAAGCGGGACCGTGGGCAGTCCGCGCTGGAGTACCTGGGCCTGGTCCTGATCGTGGTCGCGCTGATCGCGGCGCTGACGGTGGGGGGCCTGGGCGGCCGGATCACGGAGGGGCTCCAGTCGGCGATCTGCTCGCTGACGGGCAGCTCGTGCCCGGTCTCGGGCGGCAGCGGCGAGGTGGAGGCGGGGGACACGTCGGGCGGTACGTCGGGTGGTACATCCGGTGGTACGGACGCGGGTTCCACCGTCACGGGCGGTACGGGTGCCACGGGCGGCGACGCGACGGGCGGCACAGGCGCCGCCGGCGGCGAGACCTCCGGCTCCACGGGCTCCACGGGCTCCACGGGCTCCACGGGGTCATCCGGCACTACCGGCTCCACCACCGGCTCCACCACAGGCGGCGGCACCGGCGGCCCCGACGACGACGGGCGCCCCGGTACCGGCGAGGACACCTTCCCCGAGGACCACGAGGAGCCCGAGGCCGCCTACGACATCCCCGCCTCCGCCGAAGGCGACGGCAACGGCGAGAACGGCGGCGGCGAGCAGGCCGAGGAGCAGGAGGACTGCGGCGGCTGGGGGTTCTTCGGCTGCGCCTGGGACCGTACGACGCAGGTCTTCAAGGGCCTCGTGGTCGACGGCATCTGGGGCGACATCTCCGGGATCATCGACCTGTTCAAGCCCGAGACGTGGGCCGGCCTGGCCGACTACGGCCGTCAGCTCGGCGACCAGTGGATGAAGGACTCCCAGGGCGCGGGCGACAAGTGGAGCGACGGCGACTACCTGGGCGCGATCTGGGACTGGGGCAAGGCCTCCGTCAACACCGTGGTCACGGTCGGGGACGACGTCTTCGTCGGCGACGAGGTCCGCGAGCGCTGGAACAACGGGGAGAAGACCCGGGCTGTCACCGATGTGATCTGGAACGTCGGATCGCTCTTCATCCCCGGCTACAACGTGGCCAAGGTGGTCGGCAAGGCCGGAAAGCTCGGCAAGATCGGCAAGGTGGCCTCCGAGGTCGCGGACGCGGCGGGCGACGCGGGCGCGGCCGCGCGGCGGGCCCGCAAGGCGGCGGAGGCGGGCGACCTCGACGGCGTACGCAAGGCGGCCAAGGAGGCGGACGAGGCGGCGGACAGCGCCGAGGACGCGGCGCGCCGGACCGGCTGCGCCATCGCCTCGGGGCCACCGCTCCTGGTGCGGTACGGGGGCGGGGCGGCCGGCGGTGTCCCCGGCGACGGTACGGGGGTGCTGGCGGGCGGCTCGCCGGGCCGGGTGGTCCTGGCCAACGGCGGGTGCGACGAGGCGGCCAAGAAGGCGGCGGCGGAGGCACGGGCGGCAGAGCGCGCCGCACACCTGGAGCAGAAGCGGCTGGAGGAGCCGGAGCGGGCGCGGAAGGCGGAGCTGGAGAAGAAGCAGCACCCGGAGCCGCAGCGCAACGACACCTCCGACCCGCGCAACTACAACCCGCCGTCCTGGGCGGACGACCTCAAGAGCCGCACGCTCGGAGACGCGGACGCGGGCGACGGCTACTGGGCGAGCCGGGACCGCAACCCCGCGCCCAACTGGAAGAACGAGTCCTGGCTCCGCTACCAGGAGCAGATCACGGGGACGAACCGGGGCCAGGAGTACGTCGTACCGCACCCGCGCGAGGGCAAGCCGGCGGTGGAGTACGACGGCTGGGACTCCTCCCGGCAGACGTACCTGGAGGCCAAGAACGGCTACGGCAGCTACCTCTCCAAGACCGACCCGGGCACGCTCACCCCGTCCGGCAAGGACAAGTTCGTGGCGGAGGCGCGCGCCCAGGTGGAGGCGGCCGGCGGCAAGCCGGTGGAGTGGCACTTCTCGGACCCGGAGGTCGCGAAGGCGGCGAGGAAGGCGTTCCGGGACGAGGGGCTGCCGATCAAGGTGGTCCCCACCCCGGTGAAACCGGGCGACAGCACCAGGAAGCCCGGAGCCTTCGACGAGTAGCCGAGTAGCCTGCACGCGTGGGGGACCCGGAGCACGCGGGGGGACCCCGGAGCGGTCCGGCGACGGAGGAGAGAGATCAGCATGCGACGTGTAGTGCGGGGCTTCTGGGGTCCGAGGCCCGAGTCCGCCGACGCTCTGGCCGACCGGTGGCGGCAGACCCTGGACGGGCTCGCTGTCCTGGTCCCGCAGGCGGCGGACGCCTGGAGCCAGGTCCACGCCGACGGACCCGCGACGGCCATCACGGCCGACGGGAAAGCCCTGCTCGACGCGGTGCGCACCGCCCAGAGCGCGGCCGACTGGTCGGATCTGACCGGCACCGGGCTGCGGCTGGTCGGCACGGGCGCGCCCGGCTGGGAGGCGGAGGTCAGCGGACTGGCGGGCGGCCGGCCGGAGTTCCTGCTCCAGTCGCTCGCGGTGATCCTCCACGCCCCGGACGACGCCCCCGTCCCCGAGGAGGACATCCTCGCGCTCCTCGCCCGGGTCTGGGAGCCGGACTTCGGCGATGTGAGCGACGACGACGTACTGGACGCGCTGGAGGACGAGGCCGGGTACGCGGTCGGCGACCCGGTCGTGGGCCGGACCGGCTACCTCTCCCCGGCCCGTGCCGCCCTCGTACCGGAGGATCTGGCGGCGGTCCGCCAGGAACTCCCCGGCGGCGGCGAGCTGTTGAGCATCGCGGCCCCCGGCGACAGCGCGGCGGTGGTGCGCGCGTACGAGCGCCTGCGCGAGGCGGGGGCCCTGGCGCCGCTGCCCCGCCCGATGGACCGGGCGGTGCTGTGACCCGCGGAATCGTCTTTTCGGCCGCCCGGGCCGCGCTGTGACGGCCAGGGCGGGGGAGCCCTTCGCGCTGCCCCGGGCGGTGGCAGAGGCCGAGCAGCTCCTCGCCACCCCCGTACCGCCCACCGGCCCCACCACCGCGCAGGGCGACCCGGCGACGGGCGAATGGACCGCCACCGACGGCGCGGGCTTCCGCATCGTGCCGCTCTGGGAGGGCGACCCGCTGACCGGCGTGTACGCCCCCGAGTGGAACGACGCGGAGGAGGCGGCTGAAGCCCATCTGGCCGCCCTTGCCCAGGAGTTGGACCACCGCTGGGGCCCGCACGCCACGGTCCGCCTGCACGTGCCGCTGCGACAGTGGCAGCGCGGCGGCCCGCCCGTGGAACCCCTGTTCCAGGCGCTGTTCGCGGAGCACCTGTACGGGGACCTGACCGTCTGGGGGCCGGTCGGTGCGGCCGGCCCGGGCGGCTTGGGCGACCGCTGGTTCGCCGTGACGGTCGGCCACAGCGACGGCGACGCGCCGCTGGTGCTGGCCGCCCTGGTCAGCGAAGGGCCGCTCACCGAACCGGACGACGCGGGGTGGTGAACCACCGCCCCGCCGGACGTGGCCGGGGCCGCTGGTAGGGTCCTGCGGCATCGCCCGGCATGTGATGGAGAGGGTCCATGAAGCTGCTCCCCCTGTTCCTCCGGCGGCCCATCGAAGCGGTGTACGAGCGCCGGCTGGCCAGCACCCTGGTGGGTCTGCCGCGCCCCCAGCACGTCGGGATCATGGTCGACGGCAACCGGCGGTGGGCCCGGAAAGCCGGGCACACGGACGTCCGGGAGGGCTACCGGGCGGGCGGCGCCAAGGTGACCACGTTCCTGGGCTGGTGCACGGCCGCCGGGATCGAGCACGTGACCCTCTTCATGCTCTCCGACGACAACCTGGGCCGCCCCGCCGAAGAGCTCGGCCCGCTGATCGAGGTCATCGAGGAGACCGTCCGGGACATCACCGCCGAGGGCCGGGACTGGGAGGTCCAGGTGATCGGCTCGCTCGACCTGCTGCCCGGCGCCAGCGCCCAGGTGCTCAAGGAGGCCACCGCGGCGACGACCGGGCGCGGCGGGCTCAAGGTGGACGTGGCGGTCGGCTACGGCGGCCGGCGCGAGATCGTCGACGCCGTGAAGCGGGCCTTCGAGGAGCACATGGCGGCGGGCGGTGACCCCGCCGACCTGGTCGCACGGTTCGAGATCGACGACATCTCCCGCCACCTCTACTCACCCGTGGCCGACCACACCGACTTCATCATCCGCACCTCCGGCGAGCAGCGGCTGTCCGGCTTCCTGCTCTGGCAGTCCGCCTATGCCGAGATGCACTGGGTGGACTGCTACTGGCCGGCCTTCCGGCACGTGGACTTCCTGCGCGCCCTGCGCTCGTACGCGAACCGGGAACGCCGCTTCGGCAAGTGACGGGCGCGCGGCACTTCGAGGCCGGAGCGCCCCTACAGCCGCGCCCGCTTCACCGCCATGTGCAGCAGCAGCCGGTCCTCGCCGTCGCCCAGGTCGAGGCCGGTGATCTGCTCGATGCGGGAGAGGCGGTAGTAGAGCGTCTGGCGGTGGACGCCCAGCTCGGCCGCCGTCCGGCTCGCCTGGCCCGCGCAGTCCAGGAACACCTCCGCCGTGTGCGCCAGCTCCTTGTGCAGCGGGGTCAGCAGGGCGGCGACCGCCGGGTCGGCCGGGTCCGTGCCGGTGCCCGGGAGGGCGGTGAGCAGGCGGTACGGGCCGATCGCCGACCAGCGGGCGACCGGGCCGAGACGGGTCTCGGCGCGGGCCGCGCGGGCCGCCGCCGTGGCCTCGCGCCACGAGGCCGGCAGCGCGTCCAGGCCCCGGCGCGGTGCCGCGATCCCTCCCGTGGCCCCCGGGCCCGCCCCCGTACGCAGGCGCTCCGCGGCGCCCGTCGCCGGGTCCAGCCGGTCCGCCGAGCGCAGCCGGATCAGCGCGGCCAGCGACACGGCCCCGGTGCCGCGCGGCCCGGAGCCCGCCGGCCCGCCGGCCGCCGCCCCGGTGATCGTCGCCAGCGCCGCCGCCGACGCCACTCCTCGTACCGACGGCGTGTCCTCCGCGCCCCACGGGGTCACGCACACCACCGCGTGCAGCCCCTCCGCGTCCTGCCCCAGCGCCTCCCGCAGCGCCGCGACCGCCGTGTCGTGCTGCCGACCGGGCCCGGCCGTCAGCACGGCGCCGAACTCCCGGGAGAGGTCCGCGCCCGCCCGGGCCTCGTCCGCGAGCAGCGCCCCGATCCGGGCGGTGACCTCCATGGCGGCGGCCAGCCGCTCGTCGGTCGGGCCGGGGTCGGTGTCGAGGAGCCAGACGTAACCGAGGACGACACCCCGATGGCGTACCGGAAGGCAGATCCTGTCCCGGAAGACCCCGGCCTCGGGCGCGGCGGGGATGCGGACCGGGCCGGTCGCCCGGGTGATGCCGAACCCCTCGAACCAGGCGCGGACGGCGGGGGTGGAGCGCCGGGTCAGGATCGAGCGGGTGCGGACCGGGTCCATCGCCGTGTCGTCGTCGCTGTCGTGGGCCCCGAAGGCGACCAGGCCGAAATCACGGTTCTCCAGGGTGGCGGGGGCGCCGAGGAGGGCGGAGATCTCGTCGACCAGTTCCTGGTAATCGCCTGTCACTCCGCCATTCTCGCACCCCTCCCCGCCTCCCTTCATACAGATGTCTGAGATGGCGGCCACGGATGCGTGACAGGTGTCGATGGCACAGGGCGGGAGCGGTGCCTAGATTTCACAGTGGTTATCCGTGCCGTACCGGTCTGTTCATGCCCGTTCACCTACGTTCATGTTCGTACCGTTACGGCCCCTCGTCCGTACATTCGTGGAGGTGCCCCGTGCTGGGTCCCGTGATTCTCGCCGCATCCCGCAGCGACAAGATGCGCCGGTTCATCTCGGCCGCGCCCGGCACCAAGCAGGTCGTCGACCGCTTCATCGCCGGGGAGACCGTCGACCAGGTCGTGCCGATCGTCGAGGACGCCGCGGACAAGGGCCTGGAGGTCACGCTCGACGTCGTCGGCGAGGACATCACCACCCCCGCGCAGGCCGAGGCCGCCCGTGACGCCTACCTGGAGCTCATCGAGCGCCTGAAGGCCCTGGACCTCGGCCCGCGCGCCGAGATGTCCGTCAAGCTGTCGATGTTCGGCCAGGCGCTGGAGGGCGGCCACGAGCTCGCCCTCGCCAATGTGCGCCCCGTCGTCGAGGCGGCGGCCGCCATCGGCACCACCGTCACCCTGGACGCCGAGGACCACACCACCCTCGACTCGATGTTCGCCATCCACGAGGAGCTGCGGAAGGACTTCCCGCAGACCGGCTGCGTCATCCAGTCCTACCTCTTCCGCACCGAGGACGACGCCCGCCGCCTGGCCGCCGCCGGCAGCCGCGTCCGCATCGTGAAGGGCGCCTACAAGGAGCCCGCCTCCGTCGCGTACCAGGACAAGGCCGAGATCGACAAGGCGTACGTCCGCATCACCCGGATCCTGATGGAGGGCGAGGGCTACCCGATGATCGGGTCGCACGACCCCCGTCTCATCGCCATCGCCCAGGAGCTCGGCCGGCAGACCGGGCGCAAACTGGATGAGTACGAGTTCCAGATGCTGTACGGCATCCGCAGCGACGAGCACATCCGGCTCGCGGCCGAGGGCCACCGGATGCGCGTCTACACGGCGTACGGCACCGACTGGTACGGATACTTCATGCGCCGCCTCGCGGAGAAGCCGGCCAACCTGCTGTTCTTCGGCCGCTCGATCCTCACCAAGGGCTGAGCAGCCCCCGGGCTGACCCACACCCCCGCCGACACCAAGGAGACAAGGCACTCATGGACGCCGTCACCCAGGTCCCCGCGCCGGTCAACGAGCCGGTCCACTCCTACGCCCCGGGCTCCCCGGAGCGCGCCCGCCTGGAGGTGAAGCTCAAGGAGCTTAGCCACAACCCGATCGACCTGCCGATGACCATCGGCGGCGAGAAGCGGATGGGCGGCGGCGAGCGGGTCGACGTCGTACAGCCGCACAACCACCAGGCCGTCATCGGCACCTTCGCCGGGGCCACCGAGCAGGACGCCCAGGACGCCATCGACGCGGCCCTCGCCGCCGCTCCGGCCTGGCGCGCCATGGCCTTCGACGACCGCGCCGCGATCATCCTGCGCGCCGCCGAGCTGCTGTCGGGCCCCTGGCGCGAGACGCTGGCCGCCTCCACCATGCTCGGCCAGTCCAAGACCGCCCAGCAGGCCGAGATCGACACCCCCTGCGAGCTCGTCGACTTCTGGCGCTTCAACGTGCACTACGCGCGCCAGATCCTCGCCGAGCAGCCCCCGGCCAACTCCCCGGGCGTGTGGAACCGCATGGACCACCGCCCGCTGGAGGGCTTCGTCTACGCGATCACGCCGTTCAACTTCACGGCCATCGCGGGCAACCTCCCCACCGCCCCCGCCCTCATGGGCAACGTCGTGGTGTGGAAGCCGTCCCCGACCCAGACCCACGCCGCCGTGCTGCTGATGCAGCTCCTGGAGGAGGCCGGGCTGCCCAAGGGCGTCATCAACCTGGTCACCGGTGACGGCAAGGCCGTCTCCGAGGTGGCGCTGAACCACCGCGACCTGGCCGGTATCCACTTCACCGGTTCGACCCCCACCTTCCAGCACCTGTGGAAGACGGTCGGCAACAACATCGCCAACTACCGCACCTACCCGCGGCTCGTCGGCGAGACCGGCGGAAAGGACTTCGTCGTCGCGCACCCGAGCGCCGACCGCGCCGTGCTGAAGACCGCGCTGACCCGCGGCTCCTTCGAGTACCAGGGCCAGAAGTGCTCCGCGTCCTCGCGTGCGTACGTCCCCGCCTCCATCTGGAACTCCGGTTTCAAGGAGGAGTTCGCGGCCGAGGTCGACGCCATCAAGATGGGTGACGTCACGGACCTGACGAACTTCATCGGCGCCGTCATCGACGACCGCTCGTTCGCCAAGAACAAGGCCGCGATCGACCGCGCCAAGTCCGACCCGGCGTGCACGATCGTCGCGGGCGGCACCTACGACGACTCGGTGGGCTACTTCGTCCGCCCGACCGTCATCGAGTGCTCCGACCCCGAGAACGAGGTCTTCACGACCGAGTACTTCGGCCCGATCCTCGCGGTCCACGTCTACGAGGACGAGAACTACGACGCCATGCTGGAGCAGATGGAGTCGGTCTCGGACTACGCGCTGACCGGCTCGGTCATCGCGGGCGACCGCGCGGCCGCCCGGTACACGATGGACAAGCTCCGCTACGCGGCGGGCAACTTCTACATCAACGACAAGTCGACCGGCGCCGTGGTCGGCCAGCAGCCCTTCGGCGGCGGCCGCGCCTCCGGCACCAACGACAAGGCGGGCGCCCCGCAGAACCTCCAGCGCTGGACCCTCACCCGGGCCATCAAGGAGACCCTGGTCGCGCCGACCGAGTACACCTACCCCCACCAGGGCTGACGCCCTTCCCCGGGGCGCCGCAGCACGACGCCCCGGGCTCCAGGGCCTTGACGAAGGCCCCCTGAGCACCGTCCCCCGACCGGTCCCCCAACCGGCCGGGGGGCGGTTTCCATGTGCCGTCCCGTACGAGGCCGTCGGCGGGCTCCTCAGATCTCCACCAGCACCTGGTCCAGCGACTTGCGTACGAGGTCGGGGACCTCGCAGTCGTCGGCGGGATGGCCCACGGGGATCACGGCGAACGCCTTCTCGTTCTCCGGCCGGCCCAGCACCTCGCCGAGGAAGCGCATCGGGCTCGGGGTGTGGATCAGCGCGGCGAGCCCGGACAGGTGCAGGGCGCTGAGCAGCATCCCCACCGCGATGCCCACCGACTCGTCCACGTAGTAGTGCTTGCGCTTGGTGCCGTCCTCGCCGAGCCAGTAGCGCTGCTGGAACACCACGATCAGGGCGGGCGCGTCCGTCATATGGGCCTTGACCGCGTCGGTGCCCAGCGGGCGCAGGGCCGCGAGCCACTCCTCGCCGAGCCGCCCGTCGTAGCTCAGCTTCTCCTCGTGCTCGGCGGCCTCCCGGATCCGGCGGCGTACCTCGGGGTCCTTGACCAGGACGAAGGTCCACGGCTGCTGGTGGGCGCCGGAGGGGGCGGTGGCCGCGCAGGCGATGGCGTCGCGCAGCACCTGCTCGGGGACCGGGTCGGGGGAGAAGGCGCGGACGGTCCTGCGCTCGTCCATGCGCTCCCGCAGCCGGGCGGCGCGGGCCAGCGACTCCTCGGGGGCGGTCCGCTCGGGGCAGTAGGGGGCGGGGCGGTACGGGGCGCCGTGGGTGGGCGACCACTGCCGGGGTGCGGGTGTCGTGTCGGACATGGGCGCAGTGTGCGCGGCGGGGGCGGCCGGGGGAAGCGGGGGACCGGCCAGGGCGGGGGCCGGTCCCGGTCAGTGTCCGCTGACCGGGACCGGTTGTTTGCCGGCGTACGCCTCGGGGCGCTCCTCGGGGCACTCCTCCAAGTGACGCGGTCTTGTGGTGCAGGTAATGAACATGTCAAATTCCTACTCGGTACGTCCCCACACGTCACCCGAGAAGGAGCTCCCCCCATGAGACGCAACTCCCGCGCCCGCCTGAGCCTTTCCCTCCTGCTCGTCGCCGGTGCCCTCGGCCTCGGCGCCACCCCCGCCACCGCCGCCGAGGTGCACGCCGCCGCCGCTGCCACCCCCTCGGCGATCCCCTCCGCGTCCGCGTACGCACTCGACGCCGCCGTCGAACGCACGCTGGGCGCCGACACCGCCGGAACCTACCTCGACCGGAAGACCGGCGAGCTGGTCGTCACCGTCACCACCGACCGGGCCGAGGAGCAGGCCCGCGCCACCGGGGCCACCGTGCGCCGGGTGACCCGCAGCGCCGCTCAACTCGACTCCGCCATCGCGACCCTGGAGGCCGAGGCGAAGATCACCGGCACCTCCTGGGGCATCGACCCGCGTACCAACCAGGTCGCCGTCGAGGCCGACTCCTCCGTCTCCGCACGGGACATGGCCCGCCTCGAAGCCGTTGCCGAGCGGCTCGGCGGAGCCGTGAGCATCAGCCGCGTACCCGGTGTCTTCCACCGCGAGGTGCTGGGCGGCGGGGCCATCTACGGCGGCGGCAGCCGCTGCTCGGCCGCCTTCAACGTCACCAAGGGCGGAGCCCGTTACTTCGTGACCGCCGGACACTGCACCAACATCTCCGCCAACTGGTCCGCCACCTCCGGCGGTTCGGTCATCGGCGTCCGGGAGGGCACCAGCTTCCCGACCAACGACTACGGCATCGTCCGCTACACCGACGGCTCCTCGCCCGCCGGAACGGTCGACCTCTACAACGGCTCCACCCAGGACATCGCCTCCGCCGCCAACGCCGTCGTCGGCCAGGCGATCCGCAAGAGCGGCTCCACCACCAAGGTGACCTCCGGCACCGTCACCGCCGTCAACGTCACCGTCAACTACGGTGACGGGCCGGTCTACGGCATGGTCCGCACCACCGCCTGCTCCGCCGGAGGCGACAGCGGCGGCGCCCACTTCGCCGGTTCCGTCGCCCTCGGCATCCACTCCGGCAGCTCCGGCTGCTCCGGCACAGCGGGCTCGGCCATCCACCAGCCGGTGGTGGAGGCGCTCCAGGCGTACGGCGTCTCGGTGTACTGAGCCGGGTGAGATGCGGGGTACGGAGCCGCCTCGACCGGCTCCGTACCCCGTATCGCCCCTGCGTGCCTGGTGGGAGCGGGTGCCTGGGAAACTGGGATCATGACCGAGCTCCCCGCGGTGCACGCCGCCCACACCTATGAGCTGACCGCGGCTGTACGGGACGAGATCCGCACCCTGCTGGACACCGCCTTCGAGGGCGACTTCAGCGACGACGACTGGGAGCACTCCCTCGGCGGCGTCCACGCCCTGGTGCGCGACACCGGCGGACTCCTCGTCGCCCACGGCTCGATCGTCCAGCGCCGGGTGCTCCACGACGGCCGCTCGCTGCGCGCCGGATACGTCGAAGCCGTCGCCGTCCGCCCCGGCCGCCGCCGCCAGGGGCTCGGCCACCGGGTGATGGGCGCGCTGGAGCGGGTCGTCGACGGGGCGTACGAGTTCGGCGCGCTGTCCGCCTCCGACGCGGGCGCCGCGCTCTATGCGGCCCGCGGCTGGCAGGTGTGGCCGGGGGGCCTCGCCGCCCTCGGACCGCACGGGACGGTGGCGCTGCCGGAGGAGGAGGGCTCCACGTACGTCCGCCCGGCCGCCGGGCACGTACTGCCCGTCGCCGGCCACCCGCTGGTCTTCGACTGGCGCGACGGCGACCTGCTGTAGCGCGACGGCGACTTGCCGCGGGACGGCGACGTGCCGCGGAACGGGCGGTCAATTCCCTTCCGAGCGTCCTCAGTCGGCGACCCGGATCAGCATCTTCCCGGTGTTCCCGCCCCGCAGCATCCCGAGGAACCCCTCCACCGTCCGCTCGAATCCGTCCACCACCGTGACGTCAGGCACGACCGCCCCGCTCTGCAGATGCGGCACCAGGAAGTCCTCCAACTCCTGCTGCACGTCCCCGTAGTTGCGCACCATCACCCCTTCCAGGCGCAGGCTCTTCTCCACGATGTCGAACAGGTTGCGCGGGGCGGCCGGCGGCTCGTGCGCCGAGTGGTACTGGGAGATGGCGCCGACCCACGCGATCCGCCCGTGCTCGCGGAGCACCGAGATCGCGCCCTCCAGATGGTCCCCGCCGACGTTGTCCACGTAGGCGTCGATGCCGCCGGGCGCCGTTTTCGCCAGCAGCTCTCCGACCGGGCCGTCGTGGTAGTCGAACGCCGCGTCGAAGCCCAGCTCCCCGGTCAGCCAGGCCACCTTCGCGGGCGATCCCGCGCTGCCGACGACCCGCCCGGCGCCGAGCAGCCGGGCGATGCGCCCCACCGCCGTACCGACCCCGCCCGCCGCCGCCGAGACGAAGAGGTCCTGGCCGGCCCGGAACTCCAGCGTGCGGGTGAGCGCCACATAGGCGGTGAGCCCGGTGCCGCCGAGGATCGACAGGTACGCGGTGAGCGGGACCCCGTCGTACGCGGGTACCTTGCGCACCCTGCCCTCGCCGGGCTCCACCACGGCATGGGTCCGCCACCCCTCACGGTGCAGGACGAGGTCGCCCTCCGCGAACCCGGGGGCGCGGGAGGCTGTCACCCGGCCGAGGGCCCGGCCCTCCAGCGGGACGCCCAGCGCCCAGCCGCCGTCGTCCATCGCCTCGCGGTGGTACGGGTCCACGGAGAGGTAGAGGTTCTCCACCACGGCCGTGCCGGGAGCGGGCTCCGGTACGGGTGCCTCGTGGACGGTGAAGAGATCCGGCGTCGGGAAGCCGTGCGGGCGGGCGGCGAGGTGGAGGGTGCGGGCGGTGCGCTGTGTCGTCATGCCGCCGACGGTAGAAGGGAACGCGATGGCCGGACAGGGGGTCCCGTCGATGGAAGAATCGTTTCCATGAGCAGCTTTCATGGGTCTTCGGCGCCGCGTCGGTCTTCGGCGCCCCGCCCGGTCGCGGGCGTGGGGCGGGCCTCGCGATGACCGATCTCGGCCCGCACGAGCTCCGCGTGATCGTCGCCGTCGCCGACGTACGCGGGTTCTCCGCCGCCGCCCGGGAGCTCGGCATGACCCAGTCCGCCGTCTCCCACTCCGTCCGCTCCAGCGAGCGCCGGATCGGCGCCGTCCTCTTCGAGCGCGGCCGCCGGGGCGCCACGCCGACCCCGGCCGGTGAGGTGGCCGCCGCGCACGCCCGCCGCATCCTGCGGCTGCTCGACGTGATGGGCGCCGAGGCGCGGGGAACCGCCACCGGACCCGGCGGCGCGGACACGGTCGGCGGGCCGCTGCGGATCGCCGCGTTCCGCGGTGCGGCCCTGCATCTGCTGCCACCGGCCCTGGAACGCCTCAGGGCCCGCCACCCCGGCATCGAGCCCGTGGTGCGGATGGTGCGTGAGGTGGGGCGGGGGACGGCCGGTGAGGTGCTGGACGGGCGGGCCGATCTGGCGGTCGCCACGCTCGGGACCACCTCGGCCGTGCAGCCCGGCCTGGTCGGCGGCGTACTGCTGGAGGAGGAGTACGCCCTGGTGCACCCGGCCGGGCACCTCGCGCCCCGGACGCTGCCGCTGGTCGACTGGGCCGAGAACTGCACCTCGTACACCCGCGACTGGTGGGCGGCCCAGGCCTGGATCCCCCGGGCGACGGTGGAGGCCGAGGACGACGGAGCGGTGCTCTCGATGGTGTCCCGTGGTCTCGGCATGGCGATCATGCCCGGTCTGTCCCTGTACGGAGCACCCGACGGAATCGAGATCACTGCTCTCGGAGCGGACCGCCCGACCCGCTCGATCGGCTACCTCACCACCCCTGAGCAGGCACGATCCCTCGCCGTACGGGCGCTGATCCGGGAGCTGAGGGCGGAGCGCGGGGGAGCGGCCGTCTCAGATAGTAGGAAGTCCGACTAACTGTAGAGACAGAGCGGCCCGACTGTCCTAGCTTTGTAGGAGCCGAACGAATCGCTCGATCGAGCGTCTGTGGCGGTTGAGGGCGCACGCCCCGAAGCAGGTCACCCCCTGCGGCGTACGCTCCCCGCTCCTTCCGGCACCTCGAAATCCGATCCCGGCCCGGCCTCGGCGCCGCACCACGCTGTGCGGCCTGCCCCCGGCATCCATGCGATCTCAAGGAGTCGATCCATCATGGCCAACACCACCACCCGCCGCGTCCGCCACTCCTCCGGCCAGGCCGAGGCCGAGCGCAAGAACGCCGCCGCCGCCCTGCAGCGCGCCCTCGACCGCCGGGACAACGGCGGCGCGACCGGCCACTGAGCCGCAGAGGCCCGCAGACCCTTCGCCCCCACCCCGAGCACCCGAACACGCTTACCTTCCGTCCATATGGTGGACGTCGGATGTCATGGGGTGGGACGCACCGTTAGGCTTCCCGCATGTCTCGCAGCATCGATCTCGCAGTGATCCCCGGTGACGGAATCGGCCAGGAAGTTGTGGCCCAGGGCCTCAAAGTCCTCAACGCTGTCCTCCCGCAGGATGTGAAGCTGGAGACCAAGGAGTACGACCTTGGCGCCCAGCGCTGGCACCGCACCGGCGACACCCTCCCGGACGCGGAGCTGGAGGCGCTCAAGAACCACGACGCCATCCTCCTCGGCGCGATCGGCGACCCGTCCGTGCCGTCGGGCGTCCTGGAGCGCGGGCTGCTGCTGAAGCTGCGTTTCGCCTTCGACCACTTCATCAACCTGCGCCCGTCCAGGCTCTTCCCGAACACCGCGACCCCCCTCGCCGGCCGCCCCGACATCGACTTCGTCGTCGTCCGCGAGGGCACCGAGGGCCCGTACACCGGCAACGGCGGCTCGCTGCGCACCGGCACCCCCGCCGAGGTCGCCACCGAGGTCAGCGTCAACACGGCGTACGGCGTCGAGCGCGTGGTCCGGGACGCCTTCGAGCGAGCAGCCGCGCGGCCCCGCAAGAAGCTGACGCTGGTCCACAAGAACAACGTCCTCGTCTACGCCGGCCACCTGTGGAAGAACACCTTCGACAAGGTCGCCGCCGAGTACCCGCAGGTCTCCACCGACTACCTGCACGTCGACGCCGCGACGATCTTCTTCGTCACCCAGCCGGAGCGCTTCGACGTCATCGTCACCGACAACCTGTTCGGCGACATCCTCACCGACCTCGCCGCCGCCGTCACCGGCGGTATCGGCCTGGCCGCCTCCGGCAACATCAACCCGACGGGCGCTTTCCCGTCGATGTTCGAGCCGGTCCACGGCTCCGCCCCCGACATCGCGGGGCAGGGCAAGGCCGACCCGACCGCCACGGTCCTCTCCGTCGCCCTCCTGCTGCGCCACCTCGGTTACGAGGCCGAGGCCGTGCGCATCGAGGACGCCGTCTCCGCCGACCTCGCGGAGCGCGACGGCGCTGCCACGCGTACGACCGACGAGATCGGTGACGCGCTCGCGGTACGCGTAGCGAGCTGACCCGACGACTCCACTTCGAAGCCGCCGGGTCGCATCAGCGCCCGGCGGCTTCACCTGTGCGGCCCCCGGGTGCCACCATCGACCCCTGGACCGCATTCCCACCATTTCGTGCCTGGCCCCCCGCAAGCGATAATCGAACGCGGGGCCGTGGCTCGTGGTGAAGCTCGGACGTCCTAGGACCTGACCGGAAAGCGTCGGGAGGAGGACGGGCGTGGGCGCGGTCCATCACACACAAGACCGGTGAAGGACACGCACTCATGACGACGCCCACGATCGAGCTCAAGCCCTCCTCGAACCCGCTGTCCGACGCGGAGCGCGAGGCGATCCTGGCCAACCCCGGATTCGGCCGGCACTTCACCGATCACATGGTGACGATCCGCTGGACCGAGGGCCGCGGCTGGCACGACGCCGAGCTGGTCCCGTACGGCCCGCTGTCGCTGGACCCGGCCAACATGACTCTGCACTACGCGCAGGAGATCTTCGAGGGGCTGAAGGCCTACCGCCAGCCCGACGGCTCGGTCGCCTCGTTCCGCCCCGACGCCAACGCCCGCCGCTTCCAGCGCTCGGCCGCCCGCCTGGCGATGCCGGAGCTGCCGGTCGAGACGTTCATCGAGGCGTGCGACGCGCTGGTCCAGCAGGACAAGGCATGGGTCCCGGCCCACGGCGGCGAGGAGTCCCTCTACCTGCGCCCGTTCATGATCGCCACCGAGGTCGGCCTCGGCGTGAAGCCGGCCAACGAGTACCTCTTCCTGGTCATCGCCTCGCCCGCCGGCGCCTACTTCCCCGGCGGCGTGAAGCCCGTCTCCATCTGGCTCTCGGAGAACCGCGTCCGCGCCGTCCCCGGCGGCGTCGGCGACGCCAAGACCGGCGGCAACTACGCCGCCTCCCTCCTCGCCCAGGCCGAGGCCGCCGCCCACGGCTGCGCCCAGGTCGCCTACCTCGACGCCGTCGAGCACAAGTGGGTCGAGGAGCTCGGCGGGATGAACCTCTACTTCGTGTACGAGCAGGAGGACGGCTCCAAGAAGATCATCACGCCCTCCCTCACCGGCTCCCTCCTCGCCGGCGTCACCCGCGACTCCCTCCTCAAGGTCGCCCGCGACCTCGGTTACGGCTCCGAGGAGGGCCGCGTCTCCATCGACCAGTGGCGCGACGACACCGCCAAGGGCACCCTCACCGAGGTCTTCGCCTGCGGCACCGCCGCCGTCATCACCCCGGTCGGCATCGTGAAGACCGCGAACGGCGAGTGGACCCAGGGCGACGGCACCCCCGGTGAGGTCACCATGAAGCTCCGCGACCGCCTGTTGGACATCCAGCGCGGCATCGCCGAGGACACCCACGGCTGGATGCACCCGCTCGGCTAGGCGCCCCTCCGCCCAGGATCAGGCCGCACCGGCTCCTCGCAGGTGCGGCCTTTTCCCTGCCCGAGAGATAGAGCGCCGCTCGAACGGGAGCGCAAGAAACTTCCGTACAGCTTCACAGCATGGTTAGAGTGACACTCTAATCCCCCGCGATCAGGAGCCCCCCATGCCTCCCATGCCCGCCACTCC
>NZ_JOEM01000026.1 GCF_000718135.1 Streptomyces cyaneofuscatus
GCCCTCCCCCACCCCCACCCCCACGCCCCCGGCCGACGACGACCGCCCGCCCAAGGCCTCCGACGTGCCCGCCTCCGGCCCCGGCACGTTCACCGTCGCCCGCGCGGGCGTGACGAAGTCCGGCAAGGGCGAGCCCTACCGGGTCGAGGTGGAGGACGGCATCGGCGTCGACCCGGACCGGGCCGCCGAGGACATCGCGGCGATCCTGGCCGACCCGCGCGGCTGGAGCCACGGCGGCGAGCGCTCGTTCCGCCAAGTCACTGACAAATCGGCCGGGTTGGTGGTGAAGATAGGCACCGCGGCGACCACGGACCGGCTCTGCGGCGCCTACGGGCTGAAGACCCGGGGCGAGGTCAACTGCCGGGGCGGCGAACAGGTGATGGTCAACCTGAAGCGCTGGCAGCTGGGTTCGCCGCAGTTCGACGGGCCCGTCGCCGAGTACCGGGCCCTGATCATCAACCACGAGGTCGGCCACTGGCTGGGGCGCGGCCACGAGACCTGCCCGGGCAAGGGACGCCCCGCGCCCGCGATGATGCAGCAGATCGACGGGCTGAAGGGGTGCGTGGCCAACGCCTGGCCGTACGACGCTAAGGGACGCTATCTGGGCGGCCCGAAGGTGCCGTAAGCCCTCCTGGCCCCTCGTGGCCCCTCGTGGCTTCTTCGTACGGAGTCGGCTCAGCGGGCGCGGTGCACGAGCCGCCCCGCGAGCACCGTCGCCACGCAGAGCCTCGCCCCGCCCGCACGCAGCGCCGCCTCGTCGGCCACGTCGAAGACGGCGAGATCCGCCCGGCCGCCCACGGTCAGCGGGCCGTGGGCGGTGGCGGCCAGGTCGCCGCCGCCCGCGAAGGGGTCCAGGTCCGGCGGGCCGTCTCCCGGAGGCCCTGAGACCTGGACCGGCCGCCCTTGGACCTGAACCTGGACCTGGACCAGTCCGGACCGGGAGAGCGCCGTCCGCAGCCCCGGCTCGTCCGCCCCGAACGGGCCCACCACATGCGTGGTCCCGTGCCGCAGCATCCGCTGGAGCCCGCGCCGCACGCTGCCCGCCCGGCGGGCCGTGTCCATCGTCGCCGCGAGCCGCTCGAACGCCTCGCCCCACAGCGGCAGTTCACCCAGCTCGTCGGCCTCGCGCGGGTCCGGGTGGTAGCAGCGGGTGAGCAGCTCCCGGGCCCGGTCCTGGCGGAGTCCGGGCGTGAGGAGGCCGGGCCAGCGGCGGACCCTGGCCGCCGGGTGGGCGGCGACGACGTCCTCGTACGGCCCGATGGCGGCGATCCGGTCGCCGTCCACGGCCACCGCACCCTCCGCAACGGCCGCCGCGCCGACCGGAAGGACCAGCGGCGCGGCGTGAATCGTCAGCAAACGAGAGGCCCTCAGTTGGCGTTGAGGAGCTTGAGCTCCGGGTGGGCCGTGCCGCCCTCGATCGCGGTGGAGGAGATGTGCGAGACCACGCGCTCGTCGACCGGGTCGTTCGCCGGGTCGTCGTGCACGACGAGGTGCTCGTACGTGGTGGCGCGCTGCGCCGGGACCCGGTCCGCCTTGCGGATCAGGTCGATGATCTCCAGCCGGTTGGACCGGTGCTTGGCTCCGGCCGAGGAGACGACGTTCTCCTCCAGCATGATGGAGCCGAGGTCGTCGGCGCCGTAGTGCAGCGAGAGCTGGCCGACCTCCTTGCCGGTGGTCAGCCAGGAGCCCTGGATGTGGGCGACGTTGTCGAGGAAGAGCCGGGCGATGGAGATCATCCGCAGGTACTCGAAGAGCGTGGCCTGCGTGCGGCCCTTCAGCTTGTTGTTCTCCGGCTGGTAGGTGTACGGGATGAAGGCGCGGAAGCCGCCCGTACGGTCCTGGACGTCCCGGATCATCCGCAGGTGCTCGATCCGCTCGGCGTTGGTCTCGCCGGTGCCCATCAGCATGGTCGAGGTGGACTCGACACCGAGGCCGTGCGCGATCTCCATGATCTCCAGCCACCGCTCGCCGGACTCCTTGAGCGGGGCGATGGCGTTGCGCGGCCGGGCGGGCAGCAGCTCGGCGCCCGCGCCCGCGAAGGAGTCGAGACCGGCGGCGTGGATGCGGCTGATGGCCTCCTCGGCGGAGACCTTCGAGATCCGGGCCATGTGCTCGATCTCGGAGGCGCCGAGGGAGTGGATGACCAGCTGCGGGTACGCCTTCTTGATCGCGGAGAAGTGCTCCTCGTAGTACTCCACGCCGAAGTCCGGGTGGTGGCCGCCCTGGAACATGATCTGGGTGCCGCCCAGCTCCACGGTCTCCGCGCAGCGGCGCAGGATGTCCTCGATGTCCCGGGTCCAGCCCTTGGCCATGTCCTTGGGCGGCGCGTAGAAGGCGCAGAACTTGCAGGCCGTCACACACACGTTGGTGTAGTTGATGTTGCGCTCGATGATGTACGTCGCGATGTGCTCCGTACCGGCGTAACGGCGTCGGCGTACGGCGTCGGCGGCCGCCCCCAGCGCGTGCAGCGGCGCCGAGCGGTAGAGGTCGAGCGCCTCCTCCGGGGTGATCCGACCGCCCTCGGCGGCTCGGTCGAGGACGGGCTGGAGATCGGCCTTCTCGGTCACCGGGCTGTCACCTTTCGGCGGTTTTTTGAGGATCCTCGGACCGATCCAGCGTACGCCAGCCCCATGCGCCGTCAGCGGCCGGACCGGGTGAGGTCGCCGTACGGGAGGCCCGCGGCGCGCTCCTTCGACCGGTAGCCGAGCGTTCCGTCGGTGGCGAGGCGGAAGACCAGGTCGGCCTCGGTGGTGGTGCACAGGCCCGGGGTGCTGGGGCGGTCCGGGTCGGTGCGCTCGCGGACCTTCAGCTCCTTCGCGGTGCCGGAGGTGAGGGTGCCGACGCTGTTGCAGGTGACGGTGATGCCGAGCTGGGAGATGGTCGTGGACATCCGGACGACCTGGGTCCCCTTCCTCCCCTCGGTGAAGACCGCGGTGAGCGTGCCGTGCGGCTGGCCGCTCGTCTGCTCGGTGAGCGGGCCCTCCCAGGTGCCGACGAACGCCTTCGGCACCTCGTCCACCGGGGCCTCGCCCGCATCGGTGGGGGCCTCGGAGGCCGTGGCGTCCGGTTCCTCGGACGCGGTGGCCGTGGCGGTGGGGGACGGCCGGGCGGCCGCCGAGTCGTTCTCCTTGCGGCGGTCGGCGTCGCCGCCCGGGAAGAGGCCGTCGAGCAGGCCCGAGCCGAGGGCGACGACCGCGAACGAGCCCGCCACGGCCAGTGCCACGGTGCAGCTCACCCGGCGGCTCCGGCGCGCCCCGGCGCCCGGGCCCGCGCCCGTCCCTGTGTCCGTGCCGCCCGTGCCGCCCGTGCCGGTCTGCGAGTCGGCGCTGACGGTGACGGAGAACCGGGGGCCGTGGGCCCGCTGCCCGGGGAAGCCGCCGGGCGGGGTGCCGGGAGGGCCGTCCGGTACGTGGGCGAGGGGCGGGCCGAAGACCCCGATGAGGCCGGAGCCGGCGCCCGGCGGCGAGCCGTCGGAGCCGGTACGGGAGTCGGAGCCCGTACGGGAATCGGCGCCGGTACGGGAATCGGCGTCCGGGCCCTCGTGCGCGTCGGCGCCCGCCCCGATCCCCGCCCCCAGTGACGCGTTGCTGAACGGCACCGGGCCCGAGCCCACCGGCGCGTCCTGCGGTTCCAGGTCCAGCAGCGCCACCGCCGAGCGGCTGACCTCCCCCACCAGCCGGCCCGGCAGCCACCCCGCCGCCACCATCGCCGCCGCCCCGCCCGGAGCCAGCGTGCGGGCGAGGTCGGCCGGGGCGGGCCGCGCGTCCGGGTCCTTGGCCAGGCACCCGGCGACCACCTCGCGCAGCTCGCCCTCCAGACCGCCCAGTTCGGGCTCCTCGTGCACCACCTTGTAGAGGAGTACGGCGGAGGAGTCGCCGGAGAAGGGGGCGGCGCCGGTCGCCGCGTACGCCAGGACCGCGCCCAGCGAGAAGACGTCCGCCGCACCGGAGATGTCCCGGCCCCGGATCTGCTCGGGCGCCATGTAGCCGGGCGAGCCGACGGAGACGCCGGTGGAGGTGAGCGAGACGGTCGCGCCGAGGGCCCGGGCGATGCCGAAGTCGATGAGGCGGGGCCCGTCCAGGGCGAGCAGCACGTTGGAGGGCTTCACATCGCGGTGGACGATGCCCTGGCCGTGGACGACGTGGAGGGCCTCGGCGAGCCCGGCACCCAGGGTGCGTACCGCGTGCTCGGGCAGCGGCCCGTGCTCGGTGATCGCCTGGGAGAGCGGCGGCCCGGCGACGTAACCGGTGGCGACCCACGGCACCGGGGCGTCCGGGTCGGCGTCCAGGACGGGGGCGGTCCACTGCGCGCCGATGCGCCGCGCGGACTCCACCTCGCGCCGGAACCGGGCGCGGAACTGCTCGTCCAGGGCGAAGTGCGGGTGGACCACTTTCACCGCGACCGTACGGCCGCCGGCGCTGCGCCCGAGATAGACCCGGCCCATGCCGCCCGCACCGAGCCTGCCGAGCAGCCGGTAGGAACCGATGGTGTGCGGTTCGCCCGCTTCCAGCGGCTGCATACGGCCTCCCCCTGTGAACCCTGTGAACCTGCGGCTGGTGAACCTGTGGCTGAGAGTCCTGCGGTCGGTCCGGACTCGGACCGAAGCCTAGGGGGCGCCACCGGCGCGGTCACCGGGAAACGGCCGGACCATTCCCCCTTCTCCGGGCAGGAGGGGATGATTTCGCCCCGGGGAAAGGCGCGAATGCGTTGTTCGGCCGCCCCTCACCCAATTCCCTCGTCCGGGAACGGGAAAGGGAATTCGCCCCATTCCCCGGCTGGAAGGCCCAACCGCTTGAAGGCTCAACCGCTCAACCGCTCAGCCGCCGAGCAACTCCACCCGCACATCCGCCGGGTACCCGGTGTCCGCCCCGGTCCGGCGGGCGAACTCGCGGACGCCGGCCAGCTGCTCCGGGCCGAAGCGGAAGTCCAGGGTCGTGAAGTACCGCTCCAGCACCTCCGCGTCGAAGGCCTCCCAGCGGGCCGCCTGCTCCGCGACCTTGGTGACCTCCTCCAGGGAGAGGTCCCGGGAGGCGAGGAACGCCTGGTGCACCTTGGCCGCCGTCTCGGGGTGGGCTGCCAGGAAGTCCTTGCGGGCAGCCCAGACGGCGAAGACGAACGGCAGCCCCGTCCACTCCTTCCACATCTGGCCCAGGTCGTGGACCTGGAGCCCGAGGCGGGGGGCGTCGTGCAGGTTGGCGCGCAGGGCGGCGTCGCCGATCAGCACCGCCGCGTCCGCCTCCTGCATCATCAGCCCGAGGTCGGGCGGGCAGGTGTAGTAGTCGGGCCGGACCCCGTACCGCTCGGCCAGCAGCAGCTGGGCCAGGCGTACGGAGGTGCGCGAGGTGGAACCGAGGGCGACCCGGGCCCGGTCGAGCTGCTCCAGCGGGAGCTGGGAGACGATCACGCAGGACATCACGGGCCCGTCGCAGCCGACCGCGATGTCCGGGAAGGCGACCAGGTCGTCGGCGTTGCGCAGGTACTCCACGAGGGTGACCGGGCCGATGTCCAGGTCCCCCCTGACCAGCTGCTCGCTGAGCCTCTCCGGGGTGTCCTTCGAGAGCTCCAGGTCGAGCAGGGTCCCCGTACGCGCCAGGCCCCAGTAGAGCGGCAGGCAGTTCAGGAACTGGATGTGGCCGACGCGGGGCCGGCTGCGACGGTCGTCGCCCTCACCGGCCGGGGCGTCACTGGCTGAGACGGTTGAATTGTCCACATCGCGAGGCTAGACCCGCCTCCGGCGGCCGGCACCACCGGGGCGTCCGTGGAGGCCGCGACAGGGCAGTCAAACGTTCGGGTGAAGTGATCTTTCCCTCTACCGCTCTCCGGAGACTGCGTGCTAGGCTCGCTCGCAAGTTGCAGTTTGGTTTCCCTTGCAGTACAGAGCCTGCGGAGCATGTAACCCGCAGGCTTTTGTAGTTTTCAGACTTGTTTGCAGGTTCTGGAGCAGGGCAACCCTTTGGCCCAAGGAGGGCTTATGGCTACCGGAACCGTCAAGTGGTTCAACGCTGAAAAGGGCTTCGGCTTCATCGCCCAGGACGGCGGCGGCCCGGATGTCTTCGTTCACTACTCCGCGATCAACGCGTCCGGGTTCCGCTCCCTCGAGGAGAACCAGGTCGTGAACTTCGACGTCACTCAGGGACCCAAGGGTCCGCAGGCTGAGAACGTCACCCCGGCCTAGTTGCCCGGGTCGGCCGATCGCGGCCGTACATAGCAGTACCCAAGGAGCCCCGCTCCCCCGCTTCGGCGGAGGAACGGGGCTCCTGCCTGTTTCCGGGGCGCGCGGACCGTACGCCTTGACCTTCACCCCGTGTGAAGCCGTGCAGTGGGAGCCATCATGTTCACCATCGGAGACTTCGCCCGGTACGGGCGGGTGTCGCGCCGGATGCTGCGTCACTACGACGCCATCGGGCTGCTGCGCCCGGACCGCACCGACCCCGCCACCGGCTACCGCTTCTACGGCGCCGCCCAGCTCGCCCGGCTCAACCGGATCATCGCGCTCAAGGACCTCGGCTTCACGCTCCAGCAGGTGCGGGACGTCCTGGACGAGCGGGTGGGCCCGGAGGAGCTGCGCGGGATGCTGCGGCTGCGCCGGGCGGAGCTGGCGGAGGCGGTGGCGGCCGCGACGGCGCGGCTGGCCCAGGTCGAGGCGAGGCTCCGGTCGATCGAGAGCGAGGGGCACATGCCTGCCGACGACGTTGTGATCAAGACCGTTCCCGCGGTCCGGGTGGCCGAGCTGACCGGGATCGCCGCGAGCTACGAGCCGCAGGACATCGGGCCGGTGATCGGTCCGCTGTACGAGGAGCTCTTCCCGCTCCTGGAGGGCACCGGCGTCCGGCCCACCGGTCCCGGGATCGCCTGGTACGAGGACGCCCCGCACGGCTCTCCCGGGGGTGGCGGCGCGATCGTCGTGCACGCGGGGGTGACGGTGTCGGCCCCGGTGGGACCGGTCGGCGGGACCGGGGTACGGGTCGTGGAGCTGCCCCCGTTCGAGGCGGCGACGATCGTGCACCGGGGCGCGATGGACGACGTGCTGCCGGCCGCGCAGACCCTGGCCCGGTGGCTGGACGCGAACGGCTACCGCTCCACGGGGTACGCCCGCGAGGTCAACCTGGAGTGCCCGGCGGACCGGAGCCAGTGGGTGACGGAGCTCCAGGAGCCGGTGGCCAAGGCCTGACGACGGCCCGGCGTACCGGGGCGTAGGACGTACGGGGAGGGGCACCGCTCCCTCCCCGTACGCACGTACCCCTCCGTACCCCTACGTGCCCCTACGCCCCCGCCCAGAGCCCGTCCTCCGTCAGCCCCAGCAGCTCGATCGCGTTGCCGCGGACGATGCGGTCCACGACGTCCGGGGCGAGGTGGCCCATCTGCGCCTCGCCGACCTCGCGGGACCTGGGCCAGGTGGAGTCGGAGTGCGGGTAGTCCGTCTCGTACAGGACGTTGCCGACGCCGATCGCGTCCAGGTTCTTCAGCCCGAAGGCGTCGTCGAAGAAGCAGCCGTAGACGTGGTCCGCGAACAGCTCGGACGGCGGGCGGTGGACCTTGTCGGCGACGCCGCCCCAGGCGCGGTTCTCCTCCCAGACGACGTCGGCGCGTTCCAGGATGTACGGGATCCAGCCGATCTGCCCCTCCGCGTACATGATCTTCAGGCCCGGGAAGCGCTCGAACTTGCCGCTCATCAGCCAGTCGACCATCGAGAAGCAGCAGTTGGCGAAGGTGATGGTGGAGCCGACGGCGGGCGGGGCGTCGGCGGAGGTGGACGGCATCTTCGACGAGGAGCCGATGTGCATGGCGATGACGGTCCCGGTCTCGTCGCAGGCCGCGAGGAACGGATCCCAGTCGTCCGTATGTATGGACGGAAGCCCGAGATGGGGAGGTATCTCGGAGAACGCGACCGCGCGCACGCCCCGGGCCGCGTTGCGCCGGACCTCGGCGGCGGCGAGCTCCGCGTCCCAGAGCGGGACGAGGGTGAGCGGGATGAGGCGGCCGTGCGCCTCGGAGCCGCACCACTCCTCCACCATCCAGTCGTTGTACGCGCGCACCCCGAGGAGCCCGAGCTCGCGGTCCTTCGCCTCGGTGAACGTCTGGCCGCAGAAGCGCGGGAAGGTCGGGAAGCAGAGGGCGGACTGGACGTGGTTGACGTCCATGTCGGCGAGCCGGTCCGGGACCGAGAAGGAGCCCGGGCGCATCTGCTCGTAGGTGATGATCTCCAGCTTGATCTCGTCCCTGTCGTAGCCGACGGCCGTGTCCAGGCGGGTGAGCGGCCGGTGCAGGTCCTCGTAGACCCACCAGTCGCCGACCGGGCCCTCGTCGCCCCGGGCCCCCATCACGGGCGCGAACTTTCCGCCCATGAAGGTCATTTCCTTCAGCGGTGCGCGGACGATGCGCGGGCCGGAGTCCGCGTACCTGGACGGGAGCCGGTCCCGCCAGACATGAGCGGGCTCCACCGTGTGGTCGTCCACCGAGATGATCTTCGGGAAGGTCTCCATGCGTTCCACGGTAGCGCCGATCTGACGAGCCGTCAGCTAGCGTGCACGCATCGACGGAGGACGCGGCTCCCCGCCCTGCTCCCCGCACGGTTCCCGAATCGTTGTCGAGGGCTTGTGCAGAGCGTCACCCACTGCTGACGCGCCCGCCCGCGACAAGGCAGACTGTTGAGCGCGATACCAGCGGTACCGAGCAATCCGGATGTACACCGCACTTCGACGCACGGACGGACAGGCGGCTGGGAGCGGGCGGACCTTCGGAGACGGGCACCACCGGCAGGACCGGAGCAGGACCGGCAGGACTCGCCGACGAGGCCGGGCCGGCAGGCGAGCAGGACAGGGGGCATCAATGGACCGTGATCACGGGCCACGCGTGCGCGTACCGGAGCAGCGCGCTCCGGAGGAACCGGGGGCCGCCGACTCCCTCAGGTTCACCGTCCTGGGCCCCGTACGGGCATGGCGCGGGGCCCAGGCGCTCCCCTCCGGCTCCCCCCAGCAGCGCGCGCTGCTCGCCGCCCTGCTCCTGCGCGAGGGCCGGACGGCCACGGCGAACGAGCTGATCGACGCGTTCTGGGGCGAGGACCCGCCCTCGCAGGCGAAGGCCACGATCCGTACGTACGCCTCACGGCTCCGCAAGATCCTGGGCCAGGAGACGCTGGTCAGCGAGTCCGGCGGGTACGCGCTCCGGATCGGCCGGGGCGCACTCGACCTGACCCTGGCGCAGGATCTTGCCGCCGAGGCGGAGAAGGCCCGCGCGAGCGGTGACCGCTGCCAGGCCCGCACGCTGATCAACAAGGTGCTGGGCCTGTGGGACGGCGAGGCGCTGGCCTCCGTGCCCGGGCCGTACGCGGAGAACCAGCGCACCCGGCTGGAGGAGTGGCGCCTCCAGCTCACCGAGGCCCGGCTCGATCTGGACCTGGAGGTGGGCAGCCATGCGGAGGCCGTCTCCGAGCTGACCGCGCTCACCGCCGCCCACCCGCTGCGCGAACGCCTGCGCGAGCTGCTGATGGTGGCGCTGTACCGCAGCGGGCGGCAGGCGGAGGCGCTGGCCGTGTACGCGGACACCCGTCGGCTCCTCGCCGAGGAGCTGGGCGTCGACCCGCGCCCCGAACTGGCCCAGCTCCAGCAGCGCATCCTGCGGGCCGACGAGGAGCTGGCCCGCCCGGCGGACGAGCCGGCCCCGGCGGCGGCGCCCGTGAAGCCCGCGCAGCTTCCGGCGACCGTGCCCGACTTCACGGGACGCGACTCCTTCGTACGGGATCTGGGCGCCCAACTGGCCACCGCCGAGGGGTCGGTGATGGCGGTCTCCGCGCTGGCCGGGATCGGCGGGGTCGGCAAGACGACCCTGGCCGTTCACGTCGCCCACCAGGCCCGCCCGCACTTCCCCGACGGGCAGCTCTACGTCGACCTCCAGGGCGCGGGCGCGCGGGCGGCCGAGCCGGAGACGGTCCTCGGCTCGTTCCTGCGGGCGCTCGGCACCGCGGACTCGGCGATCCCGGACACCCTGGACGAGCGGGCCGCGCTCTACCGCTCCACGCTGGACGGCCGCCGCATCCTCGTCCTCCTCGACAACGCCCACGACGCGGCCCAGATCCGCCCGCTGCTGCCCGGGACGCCGGGGTGCGCGGCCCTGGTGACGAGCCGGGTGCGGATGGTCGACCTGGCCGGGGCACACCTGGTGGACCTGGACGTGATGGCGCCGGACGAGGCGCTCCAGCTCTTCACGAGGATCGTCGGCGCGGAACGGGTCGGCGCGGAACGGGAAGCGGCCCTGGACGTGGTGGCCGCCTGCGGTTTCCTCCCCCTCGCCATCCGCATCGCCGCCTCCCGGCTGGCCGCCCGCCGCACCTGGACGGTCTCCGTCCTCGCCGGCAAGCTGGCCGACGAGCGCCGCCGCCTCGACGAGCTCCAGGCGGGCGACCTCGCGGTGAAGGCCACCTTCGAACTCGGCTACGGCCAGCTGGAACCGGCCCAGGCCCGCGCCTTCCGCCTCCTCGGCCTCGCGGACGGCCCGGACATCTCGCTCGCCGCCGCGGCGGCCCTGCTGAACCTGGAGCCGCACACGGCGGAGGATCTCCTGGAGGCGCTGGTCGACACCTCCCTCCTGGAGTCGGCCGCGCCGGGCCGCTACCGCTACCACGACCTCGTACGCCTCTACGCGCGTGCGTGCGCCGAGCGCGACGAACAGCCGCCGGTGGAAAGGGAGCTGGCGCTGTCGCGGCTGCTGGACTTCTACCTGGCGACGGCGGCGGGGGTGTACTCGCTGGAGCGGCCGGGGGAACGGGTCCTGGACCACTTCACCCGGACCGAGTACCCGGGCTTGGTGTTCCCTCTCCGGGAGACCGCTCTCGACTGGCTGTTCACGGAGTCGAGCGGACTCCTGGCCTGCGCCCGCCAGTCGGCCGCCATCGGGATGCCCAAGCGCGCCTCGGACCTCCTCATGGCCGTGGTCGACCTCGGGGAGTCCGGTGCGAACTCGCACCAGTTCGCCACCGCCGCCAAGGCCGTGAGCGACGCCGCCCGCGCCGCCGGCGAGGCGCAGGCCGAGGCCAGGGCCCGCACGATGCTGTCGCACGTGCACAGCGTCTCGGGGCGGTTCGCCGAGGCCGATGCGGAGGCCAGCCGGGCCCTCGCCCTGGGGCAGCGGGCCGAGGACCCGGTCTCACTGGGCCAGGCCCCCAACCAGCGGGGCATCATCGCCCTGTACGAGAACCGGCACGAGGACGCCGAGGCCCATCTGACCCAGGCCATGGCCGCGTTCCGCGCCGACGGCAACAAGCCCGGGGAGGCGGCCGCCCTGTGCAACCTCTCCCGGGTCCACCTGGCCACCGGCCGGACCACCAGCGCGGTGCACCTTGCCCAGCAGGGCGTCGCCATCTACGAGGGCGACGCCACGGACCTGGCGCTGCGGCTGGCCAACGGGAAGTACGCCCTGGGGCTGGCGCTCATCGGAAGCGAGCAGATGCCCCGGGCCCGCGACGCCCTCCTGGAGGCGCTCCAGATCTTCCGGGAGAGCCGGCAGCAGCTCTGGCACGGGATGACCCTCTTCCGGCTGGCGGAGCTCCACCTCGCCGAGCAGGACGGGGCTCAGGCCGCCGCCCACGCGGAGCAGGCGCTGGCCGTGCTGCGCGGCATCGGCGGGGACTGGCGCCGCGCCAACGTCCTGGCCGTGCTCGGCCGTGGTCTGACGGCCATAGGGCAGCGGGACCGGGCCCAGGTCTGCTGGAGCGAGGCGCTGGCCATCTTCGAGGAACTGCGCTCGCCCGAGGCCGCGTCGGTGCGCGCCCTGCTGAACCCGGCGGGTGTGAGCTGACGCCAGGGGCGGCGCCCACGGCCCGCGCGCGGGCCGCGTTCATCATTCGTTTATCGCCGACCGACAGTCTCTGACTCATCGATCCGTCGCGTCGGGGGGCAGACGGATCGGCTTGCGGCCTCACCACTATGGTGAACGGCCCTGGAGGGCCTGCCCGGCAGTCCACGGGGGAACAGCCGGGCAGGCCCCGCCCGATCATCACGTCACCATTTTCAGGAGTTGACTGACATGGCCGCCAACAAGGACAACCTCAAGCCCAACGGGGACGCGCACGCCACGGGCGAGGACATCACCACGCAGGACGCGCACGCCACGACCACGCCGGTGACGAAACTCGGCGACGCCCACGCGACGGGTGAGCCGGTGGGCAAGCTCGGCGACGCCCACGCCACGAGCGAGCCCATCAAGTAGACCTTCACGACGGGGATACGGGGGACGGGGGTACGGGGGGTACGTACGGGGGAGCAGCCACGGCGGCGTGGAGGGGGAGCCGTCGCGGCTGTCGTACGCAGAGGGGCCCGAGCCTGGGGATGGGCTCGGGCCCCTCGGGCGTGTGAGGTGCGGGCTGAGGGGCGGGCTACAGGGCCCGGACCTGGACCCGGGGCGCGCACAGCTTGGTCAGGTCGTCGGCGTCGGAGGTGAAGACGACCGTCCGGCCGCGCTGCCGGTTCGCCAGCACCGCCAGCACCGCGTCGATGGCGTACTTGTGGCCGTGGAGGCCCGTGTCCAGCAGGAGTCGGATCGCCTCGTCCGCGACCTCCTTGGTGACCGGCTCGGCGACAAGGCGGGACATGGCCCAGTTCCACTCCGCCGGACGGACCTTGCCGTGGTACGCCTCAACGAGGGTCATGGGGCTCGTCATCACCCGGCTACCCGCCTGGTGCGCCTTCGTGAGGATGCCTGTCATTGTGCGGTCACGCAGAGCAATCCTGGACAGCGCCTCGGAGTCCAGGATGAAGCAGATGTCCTTCATCAGGCAGCTGCCGCCTCTTCGCCGCGTCCGTCGGTTTCCCGCTCCTCGAACCACCGCTCGATGTCCCGCATCTCGGCGGTGGCCGCATCCTGCTCCTCCTCGGTGAGCGGGCCGCGCTCGGTCTGCATCCACGCGACCAGCTCCCCCAGCCGGTCATGCTCGCGCTGACGCTCTATGGCCCGCGTGACATACGCGCTGAAGGCGCCCGGGCCGACCTCCGCCCGGATCTCCTCCGCCAGCTCCTCCGGCAGGGTGACCGTGTATTTCTTGGTTGCCATACTTACGACCATACCGCCGGTTCACGGTGTCGGCCCGGCCCGTTCACCCCAGCCGGTGAAGCCGAACAAACCTGCGCTACCCCCGCCCCCGCAGCTCCCCCTTCACCACCTTGCCGCTCGCGTTGCGCGGGAGCTCCGGGACGAACTCCACCGCCCTCGGCACCTTGAAGTTCGCCATCTCGCGGCGGGACCAGGCGATCAGGTCGTCCGCCGTCACCGTGGCGCCCCGGCGGCGGACCGCGTACGCCTTGCCGACCTCGCCGAGGCGGGGGTCGGGGACGCCGACGACCGCCACGTCGGCGATGTCCGGGTGGAGGCCGAGGAGCTGTTCGATCTCGGCCGGGTAGGCGTTGAAGCCGCCCACGATGAACATGTCCTTGATCCGGTCCGTGATCCGCAGGTTGCCCGCCGCGTCCAGGACGCCCACGTCGCCGGTGCGGAGCCAGCCGTCCGGGGTGAGCGCGTCGGCCGTGGTCTCCGGGTCCTCGAAGTAGCCGCTCATCACGGTGAAGCCCCGGACCTGGATCTCGCCGGGCTCCCCGGGGCCGCCCAGGACGCGGACCTCGGTGCCGGGGATCGCGCGGCCGGACGTGGTGGCCACGGTCTGCGGCGCGTCGCCCCGGCGGCACATCGTGACGATGCCGCTCGCCTCGGAGAGGCCGTACGCCGTGAGGACCGTGGCGATGTGGAGTTCGCCGCGCAGCCGCTCCACCAGGCGCAGCGGGACCACCGCCGCGCCCGTCACCACCAGGCGCAGGGCGGAGAGGTCGTGGGCGTCGCGGGCCGGGTGGTCCAGGAGGGACTGGTGGAGGGTGGGCGGCCCGGGCAGGACGGAGATACGTTCCGCCGCGATGTTGGCCAGCACCGTGTCCACGTTGAACACCGGCTGCGGAACCATCGTGGCCCCCCGCATCAGGCAGGCGATGATCCCCGCCTTGTAGCCGAAGGTGTGGAAGAAGGGGTTGACGATGAGATAGCGGTCGCCCTCGCGCAGGCCCGCCAGCTCGCTCCAGATCTCGTACGCGCGCAGCGTCTGCGCATGGGTGATCACCGCACCCTTGGGAGCGCCCGTGGTGCCCGAGGTGTAGATGATGTCGGAGGGGTCCGAGGGGCGGATGGCGGCCGCCCGTTCCCGTACGGCGGCGGCCGGCACCCCCTCCCCCGCCGCCAGGAACTCCGCCCAGCTCGTGTAGTCCTCCGGGGCCGTCTCCGCCAGCACCACCACCCGCTCCAGGTCCGGCAGCTTCACCTCCGACCGGCGCAGGGACGCCACGTACGACGTCCCCAGGAACGTGCCGGTGACGAAGAGCAGCCTGGCCCGGCTGCGGCGCAGGATGTGGGCGGCCTCCGTCCCCTTGAAGCGGGTGTTCAGGGGCACCAGCACCGCGCCGGCGCTCACCGCCCCGAGCGCGGCGACGATCCAGTCCAGCGTGTTCGGGGCCCAGATCGCGACCCGGTCGCCCGGCTCCACCCCGGCGGCCACGCACGCGGCGGCGGAGCGCTCCACCCGGTCGCCGAGTTCGGCGTACGTCAGGCGGGTGCGGCCCTCGACCACCGCCTCCGCCGGGCCGTACCGCCGCGCCGCCTCCCGCACCAGCCCCGGGATGCTGCCCCACTCCTCGTCGCCTCGCATCACGCGCCCGCCTTCCTGCCGCCGCCGCACTAGCTGACTAGCCGTCAGATTAGCGGTAGCCTCTGCCGCTGTCAGCAGGCGCGGGAGTGCGGGAGGTTGGCGGATGGCGACACTCAAGGACGCGACGGCGATAGCCGGGATCGGGCAGACGGGGTTCGCGAAACGGCTCCCGGAGTCCGAGAAGACCCTCGCCTGCCGGGCGATCCTGGCCGCCCTCGACGACGCGGGCATCGCGCCCTCGGAGGTCGACGGCTTCGCCTCGTACACGATGGAGGAGACCGACGAGGTGGAGGTCGCCAAGGCGATCGGCGCCGGGGACGTCACCTTCTTCAGCAAGGTGGGGTACGGGGGCGGCGGCTCCTGCGCCACCCTCGGCCATCTCGCCGGAGCCATCGCCACCGGCCAGGCGAGCGTCGGGGTGGCCTGGCGGTCACGGAAGCGCGGGTCCGGGCCCCGGCCGTGGAAGAACACCGCCGTACAGCTGCCGGCCCCCGCCCAGTGGACCCGCCCCTACGGGCTGCTTCGCCCCGCCGACGAGATCGGAATGCTGGCCCGCCGCTACATGCACGAGTACGGGGCCACCCGCGACCACCTCTTCAACGTCGCCCTCGCCTGCCGAAACCGGGCCAACCAGAACCCGGCCGCGATCATGTACGACCGCCCGCTGACCCGCGAGATGTACATGACCTCCCGCTGGATCAGCGAACCCCTCTGCCTCTTCGACAACTGCCTGGAGACGGACGGTGCGTTGGCCTACGTCATCGTCTCCGCCGAGCGCGCCCGCGACTGCCGGCAGCGGCCCGTCTACCTCCACTCCGTCGCCCAGGGCCTGCCCGCCCAGCACCACGGGATGGTCAACTACTGGAACGACGACCCGCTCACCGGACCCGCCTGGACAGCCGCCCGACAGCTGTGGAAACAGGCCGACTTCGGGCCCGACGACATCGACGTGGCTCAGATCTACGACGCGTTCACCCCGCTCGTCCCGCTCTCCCTGGAGGGGTACGGCTTCTGCGGGCGCGGCGAGGGCGGCGCGTTCACCGAGGGCGGGGCGCTGGAGAGCGGCGGACGGCTGCCGGTCAACACGGGGGGCGGCGGGCTGAGCGAGGCGTACGTCCACGGGTTCAACCTCATCACCGAGGGCGTCAAGCAGCTGCGCGGGACCTCCACCGCCCAGGTGCCGGACGCCGCGACCTGCCTGGTCACGGCGGGCGAGGGCGTGCCGACGTCGGCTGTTCTGCTGCGGAACTGAGGAGTTGAGGACATGACTGTGAACGATTCGCCGCTGCTTCCCGTCGTCGACGAGGACGGTGCGCCCTTCTGGGAGTACGCCGCCCGGGGCGAGCTGCGCGTCCAGGCCTGCGCCGCCCCCGCCTGCGGCGAACTCCGCTTCCCGCCCCGGCCCTGCTGCCCGCACTGCGGCTCCTTCGACAGTGCGTGGCGGGCGATGAGCGGGCGCGGCCGGCTCTGGTCGTACGTGATCCCGCACCCGCCGCTGCTCCCCGCCTACGCCGAACAGGCGCCGTACAACGCCGTGTTGGTGGAGCTGGTGGAGGCCCCGCACATCCGGCTGGCCGGGAACGTCGTCGCCTCCGCCGACGCGCCGCTCAACTCGGTGGACCCGGGGCGGCTGCGGATCGGGGCTCCGGTGCGGGCGGTGTTCTGCCCGGTGGGGCCCGACGGTGACGCCGAGGGCGGTGCCACGCTCGTACGCTGGCTGCTGGAGCGGTGAGCCATGGCCCTGCGCATCGAGCGGGACGGTGAGCGCGGGGTCGCGCTCGTGGTCCTGGACCGGCCTACGAGGCTCAACGCCATCGACCTGGAGACGGCCGGGGAACTCGCTTCGCTCTGGCGGGAGTTGCGGTACGACGAGTCGGTGCGCGCCGTGGTCCTCACCGGGGCCGGCACCCGCGCCTTCTGCACCGGGATCGACCGGGGCGTGGAGGTCCCGCAGCCGCCGTCCCCGTACGCCGTCGACGACCCCCTCCTGCGGATCGGGCCCAAGGCGAACGACCTGTGGAAGCCGGTGGTCGCGGCGGTGGAGGGGATGGCGTGCGGCGGGGCGTTCTATCTGCTGGGCGAGGCGGAGTTCGTCGTCGCCTCGCGTGAGGCGACCTTCTTCGATCCGCACACGACGTACGGGATGGTCTCGGCGTACGAGGCGATCGCGATGGCCCAGCGGATGCCGTTCGGGGAGGTGGCCCGGATGGCCCTGATGGGCACCGCGGAACGGGTGAGCGCCGAGCGGGCGTACGCGGTCGGGCTGGTGAGTGAGGTGACGGAGCCGGGCGGCGCGGTGGCGGCGGCGCTGCGGGCGGCGGCGGTGATCGCCGGATACCCGACGGAGGCGGTGCAGGGCACGGTGCGGGCGGTGTGGTCCGCGAAGGAGGCGGCCAGGACCCAGGCGATGGCCCAGGCCCCGGCGCTGATCTCCCTGGGCAACCTGCCCCCGGACCGGCAGGCGGAGCTGTTCGGGGCGCGGGGCGGGGGCGGGGAGCCCCGGGTGCGGTGAGCGGGTGATCGTGCGGTCAGACCGCCTTGGCGGTCACTTCGCAGCGCTTGACCCGGGACACCTTGCCGGGGGTGTCCATCCGCACGGTGAGGGTGTCCTCCTCGCCGACGTTGAGGATCGTGGTCGCCTCGGCCGTGTCCACGGTGTTGCCGCGGGCGTCGACGAACCGCACGTCGATCTCGTACGCCTGCGTGCCCGGGTAGTTCGAACGCACCTCGAGCAGCGACGAGGTGACCGCCTTGCGCTTGCCCTTGCGCGGGGCGGCACAGCGGATGACCCGGACGTCGAGGGCTTCGCCGGACGCGGTGGGCGTCGGGGTCGAGTAGGAGCCGGACGAGCCGGAGGACGAGGAGTCGTCGTAGTCGTCGTCGCTGTAGTCGGTGTGGCGGTAACCGCTGTTGCTCTTCTTGGAGTTGGAGCAGCCGCCGCCCGAACTGCTGCCCTTGCTCTTGCCGCTCTTGCCGCCGCTGCTGGAGGTCGAGAATCCGGTGAGCGCGAGCACCACCACGACCAGGACCGCCGCGAGCTTCATCTGTCGCCGCATCATGGATGCAGCCCCCCTTGTTGTCGTTGCTCGTGTGTTGTCGTTCCTCGTGCTGCCGTCCCACAGCATGACGGATGGCCTCGGCGTGTAGGTCATGGCCCTGTCACGGTCCGGTCATGGTCTGCGGGACGGGGCATCCTCACGGCGGTCGGCGGCGTCCGCGTGGCGGGGGTGATCGTCCGGGCGTAGCGTCGGCCGTACCGGGGGGTGTTCGCCGTACGCCGTTGGAGGCTGACGATGATCCGCAACGTCCTCGGCTCACTCGTCGCCCTCGCCGGGGCAGCTTCCGCCGTGCTGAGCCCGTTCCGCGACTGGTACGACGGGCGGGCGGGGCAGGACTACCGGGTGCGGGACCTCTTCGAGGGCATCACCGCCACGGAGTCGGGGGTGCTGGTCTCGATCCTGCTGCCGTTCCTGTTCGCGGCGCTGCTGGTGATCGCGGGGGTGGTGCTCCGGTCGCGGCTCGCGGTCGCGCTCGCGGGGCTGGTGGTGCTGGGCTTCACGATCCTGTGGATGGTCCGCCAGGGGCAGGCGACGGGGTCGCTGACGGTGGGTGGGGACGGGGCGGGGTTGCAGGTGGGGGTGGTGAACGCGTTGGCGGGCGGGGTGCTGATGCTGATCGGGGCGTTGCTTATGCGGGGGCGGGGCCGGGGGGTGGCTCGGGCTCGGCGGGAGCGGGAGCGGGAGCCGGTGGAGCCGTATGGGGCGCCGCCGGCGGACCAGGTGGACATGTGGCCGCCGACGCAGGAGCCGGGGATGTCGACGCACACGTCGCCGTGGCCGGAGCCGGAGGTGGACCCGTACACGGGGCCCGACCCCCATGACCCCCGTACGCGGTCGTATCCCCAGGCCCCGCCGCCGGGCCGGGCCGGGGATCCTCGGGATCCGGTGCATCCGCCGCAGCGGCCGCCTGAGGGGTGACGGTCCCCGCGTCGAGGGTTCCGTCCTCAAACGCCGGACGGGCTGGGAACCAAGCCCGTCCGGCGTTTGAGGACGGAACCCGGGATCAGGTGCGGGTCCTGTTGCCTGTCCCTGTGCCCTTCAGGGCGTCCAAGGCGTACACGCAGCGGTCCTTGCTGCACGCGTACACCACCCCCGCCTGCGCCACCGGTGAGCCCGTGATCTCGCCGCCCGTGGCCAGCTTCCAGCGGAGTTGGCCGCCTGCCGCGTCCAGGGTGTAGAGGACGTGGTCGGCCGAGCCGAAGTGGACCCGGCCGTCCGCCACGACCGGCGCGCCCACCACGTCGCCGCCCGCCGCGAAGCGCCACTTCGGGGTGCCGGTGACCGCGTCCAGGGTGTAGAGCGCGCTGCCGCTGCCCACGTGGACGTTGCCGACGGCGACGAGGACCGGTTCCAGGGATGCGCGGGCCTCCGTGGCGATGCGCCAGCGGTCCTTGCCGGTCGTCGCGTCGAGCGCGTACACCGTGCCGAGGTAGTCCGCGAGGTAGACCCCGCCCCCCGTCACCGCCGGGCCCGGCGCGAACGCGGGCGGGGACAGGAAGACCGCCGGGGACTCGAAGTGCCACCGCACCCGGCCGGAGACGGTGTCCACGGCCAGCACCCGGGTGCCCGCCGCGATGTAGACGTAGCCGTCGGGGGCCGGGGTCACCCGGACGGGGACCCCGCCGCAGGAGGCCGCGTCGCCGATCGGGTACGACCAGCGCTCCAGCCCCGTGCGGGCGTCCAGCGCGCGCAGCCGGGCGTCCTGCCAGACGTAGACCGTGCCGTCGTGGATGACCGGCGCGGCCTCCGCCGTCTCGAAGTCGCTCTGGGCCCCGGTGATCTCCCACAGCTTGTCGCCGTTGGACGCCTCCCAGCCCTGGACACCGCCGCCCCGGGTCGCGGTCAGCACCGTGCCCCGGTCGGCCTTGAGCGCGTACACCCAGGCGTCCGTCCGGACCCGCCACTGCTCGGCGCCGCCCGCCGCGTCCAGCGCGTACAGGGACGGGCCGTCCGAGGCGTGGATGCGCCCGCCCTCGACGGCCATCGCCCACGCCACGTCCCGGGTCTTGAACTGGCGGCGCCCGTTGCCGACGTCCAGCGCGTGGATCTCGAAGGACGTCACGTACAGCAGGTCACCGGAGACGACCGGCGTCCCCCACACGTCGTTGGACATGCGGAAGCGCCACGGCCGCCAGCGGTCGGGGGCTGCGGGTGCGGCGTCCGGGGCCGGTCCCGGAGCCGGTACGGCCGGTACGGGTGCCGTGGGTGCCGTGGACGTCCCGGCGGCCGATCCGTTCAGGCCCGCGGGCGGGCGGACCCAGCCCGTCGCGGCGGCCGGATGCGCGGCGGCGGCTCCCCGGACCTCCCCCGCACGCGGCCCGGGCCCGATCGGCGCCTTCGCCCCGGGCAGGTGGACGGGCCCGCTGTCGGGGGCCGGAGGCGAGGAGGAGAGCGGGGACGGCGAGCGCAGGTCGTTCCCGCCGCGCCACTCGGGTCCACGATCGGGAACGGGGTCCGGCGCGCGCTCCGGGGCGCGTGGGGGCTGCGGAGGGCGCGGCGGGGGCGCGGAAGGCGCGGGCGGGGCGGTGCGGCCGCCTCCCCGGCGCCGCTCGATCATGGCGGTGGCCGATGTCGGCAGCCAGGCCGACGCCGTACCGCTGTCGTCGCTGCCGGAGGCGAACAGGTGCGGGGCGAGCTGGGCCTGGAGGTCGGCGGGGCTGGGCCGCTTTGTGGCGTCCATCTGCATGCAGGACTCGATCAGCGGCCGCAGGTCGTCCGGCAGCCCCTCCAGGTCGGGCCCCTCCCGCAGCAGCATGAACACCGTCTCGACCGGGTTGGCCCCGTGGTAGGGGGCGTGGCCGGTGGCGGCGAAGACGAGGGTGGAGCCCAGCGAGAAGATGTCGCTGGCCCCGGTGACGCTCCGGGAGTCCCGGGCCT
This sequence comes from Streptomyces cyaneofuscatus, assembly GCF_000718135.1. Taxonomy (GTDB): domain Bacteria; phylum Actinomycetota; class Actinomycetes; order Streptomycetales; family Streptomycetaceae; genus Streptomyces; species Streptomyces cyaneofuscatus. Next base: position 20,614 of record NZ_JOEM01000026.1, read on the forward strand.
GCTCGGGCGACATGTACGCGGGCGTGCCGACGGCCACGTTGGTCATGGTCAGGCGGGTGTTGGAGACGCCGGATGCGATGCCGAAGTCGATGACGCGCGGGCCGTCCTCGACGACGAGCACGTTGGAGGGCTTCAGGTCGCGGTGGACGAGCCCGGCCCCGTGGATGGACTGGAGGGCCTCGGCGATCCCGGCGGCCAGCCACCGTACGGCCTGCGTCGGCATCGGGCCGCACTCGTTGACGATCTCTTCGAGCGAGGGCGCGGGCACATAGGCGGTGGCCAGCCACGGCACGGCGGCGCGGGGGTCGGCGTCGACCACGGCGGCGGTGTAGAAGCCGCTGACCGCGCGGGCGGCCTCGACCTCGCGCGTGAAGCGGACCCGGAAGAGCTGGTCCTCGGCGAGTTCGGTCCGCACCGTCTTGATCGCCACCCGCCGGCCCGACGCCGACCGGGCGAGATAGACCAGCCCCATGCCGCCGGCCCCGAGCCGTCCCAGCACCTCGAACGGGCCGATCCGTCTCGGGTCGTGCTGCGTCAGCTGCTCCATCACGTGCCTGCCACCTCCCCGTACGGACCTCAGGAACGAAGCCCGCGAATGTCCCGCCCGTTACCGCCCGGTGCGATTTCCGGCCTGCGCAGCGTCTCACCGCTGGGCACCACCTGGCGGTGCGCACCCTGATTCTTCCTGGCTCGGGCGCCGGTTGCGAACCCGGGGGCGGAAGTGGGTGTCTCATGTCACTTCGGCCGATTCTCGCCCACACCGGTACGCGCCGGGTACGCGCCGGGTGCACGCCGGTACGCGGCAAGGGCCGCGGCCGGGTCAGGGACGCAGCTCGCTCGGCTGGAGCACGGCGAAGAGGGCGCCCTGGTCGTCGTGGAGGACCGCCATCCGTCCGTACGGGATGTCGAAGGGCGGCGCGGAGACGCGGCCGCCGAGCTGGACGGCGAGTTCGGCCGCCGCGTCGCAGTCGGCGACGGTGAAGTAGGTGAGGAAGTAGCTGGGCAGCTCGGCGGGGAACGCGTCCGTGATGACGCTGCGGCCGCCGACGGCGGTGTCCGGGCCGGGTTCCGCGCCCTCGGGCGACCACATCCGGAAGTCGACCAGCGCCTCGGCATCGCCGGAGACGTCGTTGCCCGCCTCGTCCAGGTCGGTGCCCCGGAAGCCGAAGACCTTCTCGTAGAAGGGGTCCACCTTCTCCGGCTGCCGGGTGTGGACCTCGGTCCAGCAGAAGGAGCCGGGCTCGTTCTGCTTCTCGAACCCTTCCCGCTCCTCCGGCTGCCAGAGGCCGAAGACGGCGCCCCCGGGGTCGGCCGCCTGCGCCACGATCCCGGCCTGCCCGGCCCGTACGGGGTCGGTGATGATCTGGCCGCCGTGTTCGCGGATCGCGGCGACGGTGGCCCGGATGTCGTCGGTGGCGAAGTAGACGCCCCAGGCCGTCGGCATCCGCCCGTCCTTCTTGGCGGCGAGCGCGGCGACGAGCCGGCCGCCGCTCAGGGCGTCCGCGAAGGGCATGCCGTCGCCCGCGCGGAAGGTCCAGCCGAAGAGTCCGCCGTAGAAGCGCTTGCCCGCTTCGAGGTCGGAGAGCTGCACGTCCACCCAGCACGGCGCCGAATGCGCGAATGCGGCCATGGGGCCTGGTCCTTCCGTCGCGGTTCCGTCGCGGTGACGCCCGTCACAGTCAACGTAACGTCGCGCCCGGTCCGGCGCGCCCCGGCGGACGCCGAACGACCCCATAGGGAACATTTGATCGGATAATGAAGGCGTGGTCACCATGTGGACGAAAGTTGTCCACCGAAGTTGTCCACAGGCTGTTGATAACACTATTGCCGGGGGAGGGTGCCGGGGAGCGGCGACCGGGAGCGGCGACCGGGAGCGGGGGCGGGCTTCGCGGCCGGAATCCGGCCCCGGGACAGGCCTCGTACGCAATCTCGTACGCGACCTCGTACGCACCGCCGCCGCATCGGCCGAAAATGATCGTCCCCGACCCCCCGCACCCCGTCGTTCCTGCGGCGTTCCCCATTTGCAGTCGGCCGAATCGCGCTCCCATCGGCCCTCGGTAAGCTGACGGCATGACAGGACAAGTACGTACCGTCGACGGCCGCGTGGCCGGTCGACGCGGTCAGGCGACGCGGCAGAAGCTGCTCGACTGCCTCAGCGAGATGCTCAGCTCCTCGCCGTACCGGGACGTCAAAGTCATCGACGTCGCCCGGAAGGCCGGGACTTCACCCGCGACTTTCTACCAGTACTTCCCCGATGTGGAGGGCGCCGTCCTCGAAATCGCCGAGGAGGTCGCCAAGGAGGGCGCCGGACTGACCGAACTGGTCGCCGGGCGCCCGTGGGTCGGCAAGGCCGGCTGGCAGACGGCCGAGGAACTCGTCGAGGGGTTCCTCGACTTCTGGCGCCGCAACGACGCGATCCTCCGTGTGATCGACCTCGGCGCGGCCGAAGGGGACAAGCGGTTCTACAAGATCCGCATGAAGATCCTGAACTCGGTCACCAACTCCCTCACCGATTCGGTGAAGGAGCTCCAGGCCAAGGGCAAGGTCGACAAGGACATCAGCCCCGCCGCGATGGCGGGCTCCCTGGTCGCGATGCTGGCGGCGGTCGCTTCGCACCAGAAGGGGTTCACCACCTGGGGTGTGAAGCAGGCCGAACTGCGCCCGAACCTGGCGCTGTTGGTGCACCTGGGCATCACCGGCAAGAAACCCACCAAGTAGCCGACGGCCTCATACGTCATACGCCCTACCGGCACGTCCTGTCTCACCGACGGCGGACCACCACGCACTCTGCCGGGTGGTCCGCCGTCGGTGTTCCCGGACACCCGCGGCGGCACGAACCCGCCGGACACCTGCGGCGGCACGGACCCGGCGGACGGTGAACGGCGAACTACCGCCGCTCCAGCCGGAACAGCCGGACCTGCCGCTCCACCCGCGCCTGGTACGCCGCGTACGGCGGCCAGAACGTCAGCGCCACCCGCCACACCTCCTCCCGCTCCGCCCCCTCCAGCAGCCGCGCCCGCACCGGGATGGACCGGCCCCGCCAGCTGATGACGGCCTCCTCCGGGCGGGCCAGCAGATTCGCGGTCCAGGCCGGATGCCCCGTCCGGCCGAAGTTGCTGCCGACCAGGATCCAGGTGCTCTCGGACTCCCCCTCCGGCATGCAGGCCAGCGGGGTCACCCGGAGCCGCCCGCTGCGCGCCCCCGGCACCGTCAGGACGAGCCCCGGCAGCATCCGGGCGCTGGGCAGCACCTTGCCCCGGGTGAGTCGGTGGACGGTGCGGTCCAGGACGGGGACGACGTGCGGGGCGATCCGGGCGAAGGCGCGGGTCGAGGAGACCTTCTGGATCAGCCGGGCGGCCCGGTCACCGGCACCGGTCATCGGACGGCCACCCCGTGCACCAGGCCGCCCGGCGTGACGTCCCCGAACAGCCCGGCCTGCCCCGCCGCGTGGTCACGCAGCCGGTGTACGGGCCCGAAGAGCAGCTCGTCGCCCGCCGCCCGCTTCACGTACAGATGCGCCTCGTGCTCCCAGGTGAAGCCGATACCGCCGTGCAGCTGTACGGCCTCACCGGCCACGGTCCGGGCCGCCTCCAGCGCCTGGGCCAGCGCGAGCGGCCCGGCCGCCGGGTCCCAGGCGGCGTGGTACGCGGCGGAGCGTGCCGCCTCCACCCGTACGTACAGGTCGGCGAGGCGGTGTTTGACGGCCTGGAACGACCCGATGGCCCGGCCGAACTGCTCGCGCTCCTTCACGTACGCCACGGTCCGCTCCAGCGCGCCCGCCGCCGCCCCGACCGCCTCGGCGGCGAGATGGGCGGCGGCGGTGCGCCCGGTGGCGGCGAGCGCGCCGCAGACGTCCGGGGCATCGTCCGCCCCGAGGAGTTCGGCAGGGGTGTCGCGCAGCTCGACGCGGGCGAGGGGCCGGGTCTCGTCCATGGAGGTCAGGCGGGTACGGGTGAGCCCGTCGGCCTCGGCGGGGGCGAGGAAGAGGAGCGTCCGGCTCCGCGGATAGCCGCCGGCGTGGGCGGCTACCAGGAGGAGCCCAGCGCTGTGCCCGTCGAGCACCCGGTCGGCCTCCCCGTAGAGCCGCCAGCCACCATCGCCGGTGTCCTGCCGGGCCTGGACGCCCCCGGCCCGCCCGCCGCCCGCCCAGCCTCCGGTGCGGTTGTCGGCGGTGAGGCCGAGGGCGGCGGCCATCGACCCGCCGGGGACCGCGAGGGCGGCGGTGAGGACCCCGTCGGCGATCCGGGGCAGCAGGTCGGCGCGCTGTGCCGGGGTGCCGAGGGCGGCGATCAGGGGCGCGGCGAGTACGGCGGTGGCGAGCAGCGGGGAGGGCAGCAGCGCACGACCGGTCTCCTCACAGGCGAGGGCGAGCTCGGTGGCGGTGCAGCCGGCCCCGCCGTACTCGTCGGGCAGCGCGAGCCCCGGCAGCCCGAGCTCCTGGGCGAGCCGGCGCCACAGGGCCCGGTCGTGGCCCTCGGCGGTGCGTACGGCGGCGCGGACCTCGCCGGGTCCGCTGTGCTTGGCGAGCAGGTCGCGCAGGGTGCGGCGGATCTCGTCCTGTTCCGCGGTGAAGGCGGCGTCCATCGTCGGGCTCCTCCCCTCAGGAACCGGAGCGGCTCCCGATCTGACGGCCCGTCATATTACGTACAGAGCCCGCCGATTCCCAGAGTCCCGCACACGCACCGGGGTACGGAAGCCACGCGCACCACCCCGTTGCGCACCCGCATATCTGATGTACCGTCAGATTCATGCCTGCCTCCTCCCCCTCTCCCCGCCTCCCCCGCAAGGTCGCCGTCGTCGGCATATCCCTCGCGGACTGCGGACGCGTCGACGACGCCACCCCGTACGCCCTGCACGCCCAGGCGGCCCGGCGTGCGCTGGCCGACTCCGGCCTGGACCGCTCGGTGGTCGACGGCTTCGCCTCCGCCGGGCTCGGGACGCTGGCGCCGGTGGAGGTCGCGGAGTACCTGGGGCTGCGGCCCACCTGGGTCGACTCCACGGCGGTGGGCGGCGCCACCTGGGAGGTGATGGCGGCCCACGCGGCGGACGCGATCGCGGCGGGCCGGGCGCGGGCGGTGCTCCTGGTCTACGGCTCCACGGCCCGGGCCGACATCAAGGCGGGCCGCCGCACGTCGAACCTGTCGTTCGGGGCGCGGGGGCCGTTGCAGTTCGAGGTGCCGTACGGGCACACGCTGATCGCCAAGTACGCGATGGCCGCCCGCCGCCACATGCACACGTACGGCACGACGCTGGAGCAGCTCGCCGAGGTGGCGGTGACGGCCCGGGCGAACGCGGCGGCGAACCCGGACGCGATGTTCCGGGACCCGATCACGGTCGACGAGGTCCTCTCCGGCCCGATGATCGCGGACCCGTTCACCAAGCTGCACTGCTGCATCCGCAGCGACGGGGGGTGCGCGGTGCTGCTGGCGGCCGAGGAGTACGTACCGGACACGGCGAAAGCACCGGTATGGATCCTGGGCACAGGTGAGTCAGCGTCCCACTCCTCCATGTCGGAGTGGGAGGACTTCACGGTCTCCCCCGCCGCCGTCTCGGGCCGCCTGGCCTTCGAACGGGCCGGGGTGCGCCCCTCGGATATCGACCTGGCGGAGATCTACGACGCGTTCACGTACATGACGCTGGTGACGCTGGAGGACCTGGGGTTCTGCGCGAAGGGGGAGGGCGGCGCGTTCGTGGAGAAGGGCCGTACGGGCCTGCGCGGCGAGCTCCCGGTGAACACGGACGGCGGCGGCCTCTCCGCCTGCCACCCCGGGATGCGCGGCCTGTTCCTGCTGGTGGAGGCGGTACGCCAGCTACGCGGCGAGGCCGGCGCCCGCCAGGTCCACAAGGCCGGGGGGCGCCTCCCGGAGCTGGCGGTGGCGTCGGGGACGGGCGGCTGGTTCTGCTCGTCGGGGACGGTGGTGCTGGGCCGGGGGTGAGGGGAGCCTCACGAGTCGGGGCCCACTCGGTCCTCCGTCCCGAAGAACCCATCCGCCTCACGGCGCAGCAGGGCTCCGTCCACCCGGGGCAGCCGCCTGTGCCGGGTCACCAGCTCCTCGGCGCTCAGCTGCCTCCGACGACGGAGGGGGCGCAGCTCCGCGACCTCAACGCCGTTGCGGGAGATCCGGAAGGACTCGCCACCTGCCACCGCGTCCATGACTTCGGCAGACCTGTTGCGCAATTCGTACTCCGTGATGCTCTTCACGCACTCAACGTAGCCGCGTAGTACGCGGCTACGGTTGCCCAGCTGGCCCCCTGCAGCCGCGAGCAGGTGGAATGGCCCCATGAGCGAAGCCGCCGCACCCGCCCCGCGCCCCTTCTCCGCCCTCCTGCACGCCCAGCGCGTCTGGGACACCGAGCTGCCGGACTTCGACCCGACCACCGCCCCGCCCGCGCCCGTCCCCCTCTTCCACGCGTGGTTCGCCGACGCCGTGGCCGCCGGGCAGCCCGAGCCGCATGCGATGACGCTGGCCACGGCGGACGCCGACGGCCTTCCCGACGTACGCACCCTGCTCCTCCACGGCGCGGACGAGCGCGGCTTCCACTTCGCCTCGCACGCCACCAGCGCCAAGGGCCACCAGCTCGCCGCCCGCCCGTACGCCGCGCTCGGCTTCTACTGGCCGAGCCTGGGGCGGCAGGTACGGGTGCGGGGCCCCGTCACCCGCTGCACCCCGGCCGAGAGCCACGCCGACCTGCACGCCCGGTCCACCGGAGCCCTCGCCGCCGCCCTGACCGGCACACAGAGCGGGGTTGTGGAATCCGTGGCGGCCCTGCACCGGGCGGCGGACGCGGCCTGGGAGCGGGCCCAGGCGGAACCGGACACCGAGGCTCCGACCTGGACCCGGTACGTGGTCGAGCCGGCCGAGATGGAGTTCTTCCAGGGCGACGCCCGCCGCCGCCACATCCGGCTCCGCTACCGCCGCATGGAGGCCGCCACGGAGGCCGGCCCAGCACCCGACGCGGCAAGCGGCTCGCAGACCGGCCCGGAGACCGGCGGCTGGACCCGCGAGCTGCTCTGGCCCTGAGGCGGCCCCGCCGCCGCCCCACCTGCCCCCTTAACCCGGTTTCAACAAGAAGAGGGCACTATGGGAGGAAGGCGAGTCGCTGGAGGTACCGATGCCACGAGCCCGTTCCCGCTACGCCCCCGACCGGGGCCTGACCGGCCGCATGGTCACCACCATGTTCCTGATCGGTCTGCTCTACGTCGTCTTCGTGGGCGTGCTCCTCGCGGCCCTGCGCGGTTCCTGGCCGATCATCCTGATCATCACGGGCGGCCTGTTCATCGCCCAGTTCTGGTTCAGCGACCGCATCGCGGCGTACGGCATGGGCGCCCGCGAGGTCACCCCCGAACAGGCCCCCGAGCTGCACGGCACCATCGACCGCATCTGCGCGCTGGCGGACATGCCGAAGCCCAAGGTGGCCATCGCCGAGAGTGACGTACCGAACGCGTTCGCCACCGGCCGCAGCGAGAAGACCGCCCTGGTCTGCGCTACGACGGGCCTCCTGCGCCGCCTGGAGCCGGAGGAGCTGGAGGGCGTCCTCGCGCATGAGATGTCGCACGTCGCGCACCGGGACGTGGCCGTCATGACGATCGCCTCGTTCCTGGGTGTCCTGGCCGGCATCATCACCCGCATCGCGCTCTGGGGCGGCTTCGCGCGCAGCCGCCCCGGCAACGACCCGGCCGGCATCCTGCTCCTGCTCATCCCGCTGATCAGCGCCGTCGTGTACGCGATCAGCTTCCTGCTCACCCGGCTGCTCTCCCGCTACCGCGAGCTCTCCGCCGACCGCGCCGCCGCGCTCCTCACCGGCCGGCCCTCCGCCCTCGCGTCGGCCCTGACGAAGGTCAGCGGACAGATGGCCCGCATCCCGACCGAGGACCTTCGAAAGGCGGAGCCGTACAACGCGTTCTACTTCATGCCCGCGTTCTCCGCGAAGGAGTCCCTGGGCCGGCTGTTCTCCTCGCACCCGACGCTGGAACAGCGCCTCGACCAGCTGTCCCGCATCTCCACCGACCTGTCCCGATAAGAGTCTCCAAGGAGTCACGCCCGTGGGCCTGCTCGACGCCATCCTCGGCCGCAGCAAACCCGTCCGCCCCGACCTCGACCAGCTCTTCGCCGTCCCCTCGGCCGCCCTCACCCTCCAGGCCGCCACCGGCTTCACGCCGACGGGCCTGGGCTCGGTCTGCTTCGCGGGCGTGGAGGGCGGCGGTTTCGCCCGCCTCCAGGAGGACGTACGGGAGCTGCTGGACGCCGACACGGAGCGCGGCGGCATCCCGGTGGAGTTCAGCCGGGACGCGTACGGCTACACGTGGCTGCTCGCCAGCCACCCGGCCGACGACACGGCGGGCCTGGTCAACGACCTGCACGCGGTGAACACCCTGCTCCAGGACGGCGGCTTCGGCCCGCACCTGCTGTGCTCACTGATCGGCTTCCGGGACGCGAAGGGCGCCGACGGCTCCGAGGACACCGACGGCCGGTCGCTGGCGCTGGTCTACCTCTACAAGCGCGGCACGTTCTACCCGTTCGCCCCGCTGCCCGGCGACGCCGAGAAGCGGGACAACCAGCTGGAGCTCCAGGTACGGGGCGCCCTCGGCGACGACCTCCGGGTGGAGAAGGACCTGTCCCGGTGGTTCCCGGTGTGGGGGGCGCCGGGGCTGTGATCAGCCGTTGACGGTGGTGGTGACCGTGGCGTGGTCCAGGAACGCGGTCCAGGCGGCCGGGGCGACGGCGAAGGTGGGGCCGTCGGTGACCTTGGAGTCGCGGATGTGGACGGTGTGGGGGCAGGTGGCGACCTCTACGCAGGCGTCCTGGAAGTCGCCGCTGTAGCTGGACTTGCGCCAGTCGTAGGCGACCTCGATGCAGGCTTCGCCCTCGTTGTTGCTGTAGCTCGACTTGAACCAGGTCAGTCCGGGTCCGTGGCTCACAGTTGTCTCACCTTCATCTCGATGACCTCCGCCGACTTCCAGGGGTTGAGTGCCTGGGCCCGCAGGATGCCGAAGAGGTCCAGCTGGTCGCTCACTACCTCCGGCTTCGAGATCAACCTACCGCCGCCCTGCGCCTCCGCGAAGAGCAGATTGCGGCCTTCCGCCGTGGACATCAGCTGCATGGGACCGTTCAACCCCGCGTGCGTGTGCTGGTCCGACGGCATCACCTGAACCGTCAGGTGGTTGAACCGCTCGATGCAGTCCAGCACGTGCAGCAACTGCTCCTTCAGCACCTCCGGTCCGCCCAGCGTCCGGTCCAGGACCGACTCCTCGATGACGTACCCGATGCGCGGCGGCGACTTCCGGGTCAGCACCGCCTGCCGTTCCAGTCGCGCTTCGACGTGCCGGACGATCTCCTCCTCCGAGTACGCCGGTACGCGCGAGCGGTACAGCGCGTACGCGTACGCCTCCGTCTGGAGCAGGCCCGGGATCAGCATCGTCTCGTACGCGCTGATGACCCGCGCGAGCCGTTCCAGCCGCGCCCAGTCCAGGAACTTCGGCGGGTACTTCTCCTCGTCCACCAGCTCGCAGCACGCCTCCAGCGCCCCGTTCGCCACGAACAGCCGCTCGGCGTCCATCAGCAGGTCGCGCGAGGGAATGCGTTCCGCCCGTTCGACCGCGCCCATCAGGGATTCCGAGATCAGCAGCACGTCCGCCGCCGTCTTCTGCGTGTGTCCGGCCCGCACCCGGTGGATACGGATCAGATCGCCCACCAGCCGCAGTCCGTGCGTCGGCTCACTACTCGTCCCCACAGCCATCCCGCCCTCCTCACATCGCATCGATGTGGACCGTGTCCTGCTGGTCACGCTACGCAGTCGGGGGAATGCTCGTAGCCATGACGAGCAAGAAGCACCCCGAATGGGTACCGGCCGCCGGGCACCAACTCCACCTCACCGGGATTCACTTCGACGCCATCCGGCTCCGGGGCATCCGCGGCGAGGCCGTCCTCCAGCACCTCGCCACCCTGACCGAGGGCGAGCCGGGGCCCGTGGTGCGGGAGATGGCCGGGGCGCGGTGGACGTACTTCCTGATTCCGCCGGGCGCGAGTGACGGGTACGACTGGCCGCCGGGCGTGAAGTGCTTCGGGCCGGCCACGCGGGACGAGTGGGTGGGCATCCCGGCCCCGGACGGCAACACGTACCCGCTGAGCTGGCGGTGCGGGGCGCCGGAGGAGGACGAGTTCGTGGATCCGGAGCTGCTGCACGGGCTGGTGATGGCCCAGCTGGCTCCGGCGGCCCACGAGGAGTGAGCAGGTTCAGCGGCCGGGCCGGAAGACCGGTACCGCCTCCCGGAACGTGACCGTCAGCCCCATACCGATGCGGAGGTCGCCGTGCGCGCACTCCACGACCTCCGTCATCATCCGCGGCCCCTCGGCGAGGTCGACGACGGCCGCGACGTACGGGACGCGGCCCCCGAAGGGCGGCAGGTCGTTACGGTGGACGACCGACCACGTGTAGAGCGTCGCCCGACCGCTCGCGCGCTCCCACTCCACGTCCTCGCTCCAGCAGTACGGGCAGAACTCGCGCGGGTAGTGATGCGCCCGCCCGCACCCACCGCACCGCCGGATCAGCAGCCGCCCCTCCCCCGCCGCCTCCCAGTACGGCCGGGTGAAGGCGTCCGGCTCGGGCAGGTCGAAGCGCGGGGGCACCGCCGGGCCCGGGGGTACCGCCCGGTCCGGGCCCGCCGCACGCTCCGGGGGCGTCACAGGAACAGCCCGAACGCCGCGTCCAGCGACCACGTCTGCCAGGCCATCGCGAACAGGGCCACGAGCGAGATCAGGGCCATCATCGCGTTCTGCCCCTGCTCGGCCCAGTCGTGGATCATCAGGACCAGGTAGAGCAGGTTGAGGAGGAGGCCGGCGATCAGGGCGATCGGGGTGAGGAAGCCCGTCACCAGGCCCAGTCCGAGGGCCAGTTCGGCGTAGACGACGACGTACGCGATCACCTTCGGGCGGGGTTCGACGACCCGCCGGAAGCCGGTGCACACCACACCCCATCGGTGCTTGCCCGCAATGTCTGCTGCCCAGGCGATCCCCGTGCCCCGCTCGAACCAGCCCTTCCTGTCCTTGTGCCGCCAGCTCTCCAGCCACCAGAGGCCGAGGCCTATACGGAGGACGGCGAGCCATTCCGCACCGCTGAGCCAGATCGTCTGCATCGGGCAGCTCCTCCGGACGTCGAGAACCTGACGGTACGTCAGTTCAGCGGATGCGGGGCGCCTCGCGCAAGGGGTCTGCACGGACCGGCGCGCCCCCTAGCGCCGCCGCCCGCGCCCCAGCAGCCACGCCAGGTAGACCCCTCCCAGCGCGCCCGTCACCACCCCCACCGGCAGCGATCCCGCCGTCGGCAGGGTCACCGCCACCAGGTCCGAGGCGGAGAGCAGCAGGGCGCCCATCGCGGCGGCGGGCAGCAGCCCCGTTCCCGTACCGCGGCTGAGGCGACGGGCCAACTGCGGTGCGCAGAGCGCCACGAACACGATCGGGCCGGCCACCGAGACCGCCACCGCGCTGAGCCCCACCGCGATCAGGAGCACGAGGTAGCGGGTGCGGCCCGCGTCGACGCCCAGGCCGCCCGCCGCCTCGTCGCCCATCTCCAGCAGGTCCAGGCGGCGGACCAGCGGAAGGGCGAGCAGGAGCAGGGCCGCCAGCGCGAGGAGGGCCGGGAGGATCTGGTGGCGTTCGGTGGAGCCGAGGCTGCCGATCAGCCAGAGCTGGGCCGACTGGGCGTGGTCCAGGGCGGCCCGGGTGAGCAGGTACGCGTTGACCGAGGCCAGCAGCGAACCAACCGCGATCCCGGCGAGGATGAGCCGGTTGCCCCGGAACGAGCCGCGTCGGGCCAGGAGTTGCACGACGAGCGCCGTGGCCAGGCCGGCTCCTGCCGCGCCCACCGCCACGTACGCCGGGTTCCCGTGCAGCAGGACCAGCAACGCGCCCGTTGCCGCACCGGAGTTGAAGCCCACGATGTCCGGGCTGCCGAGCGGGTTCCGGGAGAGCTGCTGGAACAGCGCCCCGGCCGCCCCCAGGCCCGCGCCGACGACGAGCCCGAGGGCCACCCGGGGCAGCCGCAGCTCCAGCACCACGAACGCGGCCTGCTCCGAGCCCGCGCCGAGCAGCGCTCCCAGCACCTCGGCAGGCGGTACGAGTCCGTCCCGGGTGAGTGCGAGGGCGCCGCTGGCCGCCGCGAGGAGGGCCAGGAGGAGGGTGACGGCGAGGGGGCGGGGGCGCAGGCGGAGGGAGAGGCCACCGGGGGCGAGGCGGAGGGTCCGGCGGGCGGGGCCCCGGCCGCGTACGGTCATGGGCTTGCCGAGAGCGCTCATGCCGCCACCGCCTTCCGCGAGGCGGACCGGTTGCGGCCGATCAGCCAGATCAGGACCGGCGCTCCCACGAACGCCGTCACGATGCCCACCTGAATCTCGGCGGGCCGCGCGATGACCCGGCCCACGATGTCCGCGACGAGCAGCAGGCCCGCGCCGATGAGGACCGCGTACGGCATCAGGCGGCGGTGGTCGGGGCCGGTGAGGAGGCGGGCCACGTGCGGGGCGACCAAGCCGATGAAGCCGACCGGGCCGATGGCGGCGGTGGCGGCGCCGCTGAGGAGCACCGTGGCGAGCGTGCCGAGCAGGCGTACGCGCCCCGGGGCGACGCCCAGCGCCCGGCCCGCCTCGTCGCCGAGCGCGAACGCGTTGAGGGCGGGCGCGACAGCCAACGCCAGCACCGCGCCGGCCAACAGGAACGGCAACACCTCCCACAGCACCGCGAGCTCGCGGCCCGCCAATGTGCCGACGGACCACATCCGCAGGGTCCCGTACGCGTCCGCGTCCAGCACCCCCAGCCCGCTGACCACCGCCCCCAGCACGGCGGTGACGACCACCCCCGCGAGCACGAGCCCTTCGGGGGTGCCGCGGCCCGCACCCCGGCCGCCGAGCAGGTACACGACCACCACCGCGACCGCCGCCCCCAGCAGCGCCCACCAGACGACGGCCTGGAGCGAGCGCGTACCGAGCAGCACGGTCGCGGCGACCACGGCGCAGGCGGCCCCGGTGTTGACGCCGAGGATGCCGGGGTCGGCCAGGGGGTTACGGGTCATCCCCTGCATCACCGCCCCGGCGAGGCCGAGCGCCGCCCCGGCCGTGACGGCGAGGAGCGTGCGCGGCACCCGGACCTCGCGGACCAGTGAGGCGTGCGGGGCGTCCGGGTCGAACAGTGCGGCCAGCACCTCGGCCGGGGGCACGGGCTGCGCGCCCACGGCGAGGCCGCCGGCCACGGCGAGGGCCAGGAGGATCAGCCCTGCCGTGAGCCCGGCGGCGTACCGTACGCGTGCGGCGGATATCTGACGAACCACCGTCAGCCGAAGGCCTTCTCGATCTTGTCGATCAGGTTGCCCGCGCTGTAGTAGTCCAGCCGAAAGGTGTCCAGGCCGAGGTCGTACACCCGCTTGTCCTTGACGGCGGCCAGGTCCTTCCAGACCGGGCGCGCGGTGGCGGCGGTGATCTCCTCGGGGGTGTGGCTGACGAAGAGGAGCGAGCTGTCCTTCGCGGTGTCGGCCACCTTCTCCTGGCTGAACTCGGCGAAGTCCGAACGGCCGCCCTGCGTCTGGCCCTTGCCGGCCGGCGGTTCGAGGACGGTGAAGCCGAGCGAGGTGAGGAGCCGGCCCTGGGCGGACTCGGGGGTGAAGACGGTCATTGCGGACTGGTTGTCGCGGACGAGCGCGGCGGACTGGATCGGCACGGTGATGGCGGCCTTGACCTCGCCGACCCGCTTCTCGTGGGCGGCGACGACCTCGGTCGCACGCTTCTCCAGGCCGAGGTCCTTGCCGAGGCGGGCGGTGAGGTCCTGCCAGGAGACGTCGTCGTGGCGGTAGAGGAGGGTGGGGGCGACGACGGAGAGCTTGTCGTAGAACTTCTCGGCGTTCTCCGCGCCGGAGGAGGCGCCGATGATGAGGTCCGGCTTCAGTGCCAGTACGTTCTCCACGTCGGGCTCGAAGCCCTGGTAGGCGACCTTGACGCTGTTCTTGGCGGCGGCGTCGGACCACTGGGTGAAGAAGCCCTGCGTGTCGGTGATGACCGAGGGCGGGGTGGCCTGGGAGGCGATGACCGGGGCGTCGAGGGCCAGCAGGTGGCCGGTCATGGTGACGCTGACCGAGACGATGCGCTTGGGCTGGGCCGGGACCTTCTCCGTCGTACCGGCGTCGTGCTTCACGGAGCGGGTGGTGGCGGCCGCCTTGTCGCCGCCCTGGTCGCCCTTGGCGCTCGCGTCGGCCGCATCGCTTCCACCGCCACCGCAGGCGGTGAGCGCTAGGAGCCCGGCGACGACGACCGCCGCGCCCTTGAACCGGGTCCGAAGCTGTCTGCCGTTCATGTACGTCCCACCCCTTCGACCGCCGGGCGGGCGCGCGGCACTGCACCGCGCGAGGGCCCCCCGATGGTCACCCCACAACAACCGAAGCAAGGTTAGCCTTACCTTAGATGGGGCTAGGGGTGCGAAGGGGAGGCAATCACCGCATCCCGCCCCCCGTGATCAATTCGCAATCGTTTCCCACCTTGACCGAGACCCATCAACAGAGCGGGCGATTACGCTCCGAACCATGCCCAACAGCCCTTCCCCCACAGGCCGTACCGATGTCGTCGCCCTCACCGACCGTACGGACGACCGGCCCGTCTACGTCATCGGCGGCGGGCCCGGCGGCCTCGCCGCCGCTGCCGCGCTCCGCGACCGGGGCGTACGGGCGGTGGTCCTGGAGAAGGCGGACCGGGTCGGCGCCTCCTGGCGCGGCCACTACGACCGGCTGCACCTGCACACCACGCGGCGCTGGTCGGCGCTGCCGGGGCTGAAGATGCCGCGCAGGTTCGGGCGGTGGGTGGGCCGGGACGACGTGGTGCGGTACCTGGAGAAGTACACCGAGCACCACGAGCTGGAAGTGGTGACGGGCGTCGAGGTGAACCGGATCGACCCGGCCCCCGACGGCTCCGGCGACTGGCAGCTCACCGCGACCGGCGGCCGGGTCCTGCGGGGCCGCGCGGTCGTCGTCGCCACGGGCTTCAACCACACCCCGCGCATCCCGCAGTGGCCGGACCGCGACACGTTCACCGGGGAGCTGCTGCACGCGGCGGAGTACCGGAACCCGGCCCCGTACGCCGGCAAGGACGTCCTGGTGGTCGGCATCGGCAACACGGGGGCCGAGATCTCGGCGGACCTCGCGGAGGGCGGAGCCTCCCAGGTGCGGATCGCGGTGCGCACCGCCCCGCACATCGTGCGCCGCTCCACGGCGGGGTGGCCGGCCCAGGCGACCGGCATCCTGGTCCGCCGGCTTCCGGTGCGGCTGGTTGACCGGGCGGGGGCCGTGATGGCGCGGATCGCCGTACCGGACCTGTCGGCGCAGGGGCTGCCGCGGCCGGGGACGGGCCTGTACTCGCGGGTGCGGGAGGGGGCGATCCCGGTCCAGGACGTGGGGTTGATCGATGCGGTGAAGAACGGCACGGTGACCCCCGTGGCGGCCGTCGCCTCCTTCGACAAGGACGCGGTGGTCCTGGCCGACGGCACCCGCCTCACCCCGGACGCGGTGATCGCGGCGACCGGCTACACCCGGGCCCTGGAGCCGCTGGTGGGCCACCTGGACGTGCTGGACGCGCGGGGGCGCCCGGTCACCCACGGGGGCCGCACCCCGAAGCAGGCCCCGGGTCTCTACTTCACCGGCTTCACCAATCCGATCAGCGGGATGCTGCGCGAGATGGCCCTGGACGCCGGGAAGATCGCCAAGAGGGTGGCGCGGGCCCACTGAGGTCCGGCAGTTGCCTCTGTGGAAGGTCCTCCTGGCTACGGAAGGGCTTCCAGCCGCTCCATGTTCTCCTCGCCCCACTCACCGAGCGGGGTGAGCGCGGTGATGAGCGAGCGGCCGAACTCCGTCAGCGAGTACTCCACCTTCGGCGGCACCTGCTGGTGCACCTCGCGGTGCACCAGGCCGCTGGCCTCCAGTTCGCGCAGCTGCAGGATCAGCATGCGCTCACTGATCCCGGCCACGGTCCGGCGCAACTCGCCGAAGCGCAGGGGGCCTTCGTCGAGCCAGAACAGAATCAGGCCCTTCCACTTCCCTCCCATGACATCGATGGCGGCATCCAGTCCGCAGGTGTAACTCCGCTTCGGCATCTGCCCTCCCGGGGGCTCACCACTGACAGAACTGTGGGTACCGAACAGAATTGTAGGTACTTGCGGAAGATTCAGTGCCCTCGCAGCATGGAACAGGCGGCGCGCAGGGAGCCCACAACTCCCTTTCTCACGCCTGCCCTTCACTCCCTCTCGCTGACGCAGGAGCACCCCATGACCGAGCACCCCCGCACGCCCGTGACCGTCATCGGACTGGGCTCGATGGGCCGCGCGCTGGCCAAGGCGTACATCAAGGCCGGGCATCCGACCACCGTCTGGAACAGGACCCCGTCGAAGGGCACGCCCCTGGTGGCGCTCGGGGCCCGGCAGGCACGGACGGTCGAGGAGGCCGTGGCGGCGAGCCCTCTGGTCATCGCCTGCCTGACCACGTTCGAGTCCACCGTCCAGGCGCTGGGACCGGCCACTGCGACGATCCGGGGGCGCACCCTGGTGACCCTGAACAGCGGGTCGCCGGCCGACGCCCGCGCCATGGCCGACTGGGCGTCCGGGCACGGCGCCCGGTACCTCGGTGGGGCGGTCAAGAACGTTCCGTCCGCCGTGGGCGCCGAGGACACCCTGCTGTACTACGGCGGCGACCGGGGCGTTTTCGACGAGCACGCGGCCACCCTGCGGGTGCTGGGCGGCGACACCGTACACCTCGGCGACGACCCCGATCTCGCCGCGCTGTACGAGATGGCGGTGGGCGGCACGCTGCTGCCCGCGCTCGTCGGCTTCTTCCAGGGGGCGGCGGCGCTCCGGGCGCGTGGGCTCGGCGCCGCCTCGATGGTGCGGTTCGGCGTCAAGTGGTTCGAGATGGTCGGAGCGCTCCTTCCGGTCTTCGCCGGGGAGATCGACCGGGGCGAGTACGGCGATCCCGCGTCCTCGGTGGATCTGTTCCTCGCCGGAGCGGCCTACGACGTGGCGTTCGCCGAGGAGGCGGGGCTCGACGTGGAGTGGCACCGCCCGTTCCACGACCTGCTGCGGCGGGCCGTCGACGCCGGTCATGGGGGCCACAGCATCTCGGCCCTGACCGAGGTGCTCAGGAGCCCGGCGCACCCGGCGTAGATCACACCTGCGTGGATCGAGGCCGAAGGGTACGAGGTGGCCTTCGCGCAGTACCGGGGCGGGGCCCGGCCGCCGGCGCCCGGGTGGGCGGTCCGGACAGTCCGGAGCACAGGGCGTCTGTGCCTATCGTGGCGCCATGGACGTGTTCGACGAGCTGTTGCGGGGCGTGCGGGGCAAGGGTGCGGTGTTCGGACGGTCGGTGCTGTGGCCGCCGTACTCCCTGCGCTTCACGGACGGGGCCTACCTGACCCTGTGCCTGCCGATGCGGGGGGCCGGGTGGATCGTGCCGGAGGGCGGCGAGCCGCTGCGGCTGGCCGCCGGGGCGGCCGCGATCGTCCGGGGGCCGGCCCCGTTCACCTTCACCGACGACCCGGCGGGCGGTACGGGGGCGGGGGTACGGGAGGTGCGCTGGGGCGCCGACCCGGCGCCTGCGCCCGAACTGGCCGCCGTCCCCGGCCCGGGGGCCGAACTGGACGGGCCCACCGTGCTGCTGGCCGCCGCCTACGACGTACAGGCGCAGGTCCCCCAGCGGTTGCTGCGGGCCCTCCCGCCGGCGCTCGTCGTGCCCGACGAGGAGGACTGCGGGCCGCTGCGCGACTACCTGGCCGCCCAGATCGGCGGCGCGCGGCCCGGGTACCAGATCGTGCTGGACCGGCTGCTGGACTGGCTGCTCGTGTGCACCCTGCGGGACTGGTTCGACCGCCCGGAGGCCGAGCCGCCGGGGTGGTACGGAGCCCTGGCCGACGAGGTCGCGGGGCCCGCGCTGCGGGCGATGCACGAGGACCCGGCACACCCCTGGACGACGGCCGAGCTGGCGGCCCGGGCCGGGGTCTCGCGGACCACGCTGGCGAAGCGATTCACGGAGCTGGTCGGCGACGGCCCGGTGGCGTACCTGACCGAGTGGCGCATGGCCCTCGCCGCCGACCTGCTGACCCGCCCGGAGCTGACGGTGGCGGCGGTGGCCCGGCGGGTCGGCTACGCGGACGCGTTCGGCTTCAGCGCGGCGTTCAAGCGGCTCCGGGGCGAGAGCCCGAGCGCGTTCCGGCGCGAGGCCACGGCGAGCGGGCGCGCACCCCTCCCCGCCTCCTTGACGTCAACTTGACTTGAGGTTCTACGTTGAGCTCATCAGCCGACGACTTCAAGGAGAGCCGGTCATGACGCTCCCTCAGCTCACCGACACCGAACTCGCCGCCCAGCCTGCCGCCTACTGGACAGGCGTGGCCTACGAGGCGCTCATCGCCTTCATCCGGGAGCGGCAGGCCGAACTCGGTTTCACCCAGCCCCAGTTCTGGCTGCTGCGCAACCTGTCGGCGAACGACCTCTCCCCCGACGGCCGGGGCCTGACCGTCGCCGAGCTCCAGCAGGCCATGAGCACCTACATCCGGTTCGAGGACGACCTGGCGGCCGAGTCGGAGGTCCTGGTGGAGCGGGGCTGGCTCACCCGGGACGAGGACGGGCGGCTGTGGATCACCGAGGCGGGGGAGGAGGCCCGGGCCGGGCTCAAGCGGCACGCCCCGGGCATCCGTGCCCGCGTCCACCAGGGCATCGACGACGCCGATTACGTCACCGCCCTCAAGGTGCTGCGGCAGATGATCCGCAACACGGGTGGCAGCCCGGACTAGGCGATCCCGCCCGCCTAGTCCGGGCCCCGGCACTCCCCCCCCAGTCGCCGCTCAGCCCCAGACGCCCGCCGCCGCCGCGTCCCGGAAGACGTCGGCGACGTCGCGCGGGGGGCGGCCCAGGGCACGGCGGACGCCATCCTTCAGCGGGGCCTCCCGGCTCGTGCGGATCGGGTCCAGGCCGCCCGTCCAGAGCTCGATGTCCGTCTCCGACATGCCCTGCTCGACCAGCCCCTTCCGGAAGTCCGCCGGGTCGACCGGGACGTAGGAGGCACGCGGGCCGCCGGTCGCCTTCGCGATCTCGTCCAGGGCCTCGGCGACGCTCAGCGCGCGGGGGCCCGACAGCTCGTACACCTCGCCGTCGTGGCCGTCCTCGGTGAGCGCCGCCACCGCCACCGCCGCGATGTCGTCGGTGTCGATGTACGCCGCCTTGCCGTCCCCGACCGGGAGGACCAGTTCCCCGGCGCGTACGCCGTCGACGAAGGCGCCCTCGGTGAAGTTCTGGGTGAACCAGCCGGGGCGCAGGATCGTCCAGGCCGGGCCGGCGGAACGCACGGCCTCCTCGCCCTGGAAGTGCGGGCCCCGGTTGAGGAGGGTGTCACCGAAGTAGCCCGGCTCGTCCACGCCCCGCGCCGAGAGCAGCACGATCCGCCGCACCCCGGCCGCCACGGCCTGCTCGACGAAGGCGGGCGTCGGGGACGGCACGGCGTCCAGCGGGACGATGTAGACGGCGGCGGCCCCCTCCAGGGCGGGCGCCCAGGTGGCCGGGTCCTCCCAGTCGAACGGGGTCTCACCGGACCGGGAGGCCGCCCGCGTCTCCACCCCCAGCTCGCGGAGGCGGGCCGCCACGCGGCGGCCGGTCTTGCCGGTGCCGCCGGTCACCAGGACCGGGGACAGGGGCTGGGGGGCGGACTGTCCCGGTGTTGCGTCTGCTGTCGTTGTCATGGATCAAGCCTTGCCCGGCTCCCCCCGTCCCGCCATGGTTCAGCGTCCGGGAGGGATGTCCGACCGTCCGGCCGGTCCGACCGTCCGGCCCGGGAGAACAGTCCGAGGTCCAGGAGAAACGTCTGAGGCCCGGATCCAGGGGATCCGGGCCTCAGACGTATTCCATCAGTAGCGGGGACAGGATTTGAACCTGCGACCTCTGGGTTATGAGCCCAGCGAGCTACCGAGCTGCTCCACCCCGCGTCGGTGAACCCAACCCTACGCCACTCCGCGCCCCGCCGTGACCAGCGGCAAGCCGCCGCCCCGGGGCCGCCCGGAGCCTTTGCCTGCACGACCATTCCTGACGGGCCGTCAGTTCAGTAATCTGACAGAGCGTCAGCCAACCGCATGACCATTGAGCAGGACCATTGAGCAGGACCATCGAGCAGGACCATCGAGCAGGAGTGGCGGAACGATGCTTGGATCGACTCACGGCACCCTCACCACCGACTTCCGCGCCCGGGTGGTGGCCTGCGGCGAGGAGCCGCACGCCTCCGTCGTCAGCCTGCCCACCGCCACCCGGCAGGGCGGGCTCGATGTCAGCGGCCGGCCGCTGCACCTGGCCGTGCCCGACCTGGACCGCTTCTTCCGGCCGCGCTCCGTGGCCGTCGTCGGCGCCTCCGACACCGAGGGGCGCCCCAACACCGGCATCACCCGCCAGCTCGTCGCCTGGGCCGAGCGCGTCGGGGCGCGGCTGCACCCGGTGCACCCGGCCCGGGACGCCGTCTTCGGGCGGCCCTGCGTCCCCTCGGTCGCCGCACTGCCCGAACCCGTCGACCTGGCGGTCCTGCTGGTCGCCGACCCGCTCCCGGTGATCGAGGAGCTGGCGGAGGCCAAGGTCCCCTTCGCCGTGGCCTTCGCCTCCGGGTTCGCCGAGACCGGGGAGGCGGGCGCGGTGGCGCAGGCCCGGCTGGCGGCGGCCGTGGAGCGGTCCGGCGTACGACTGCTGGGGCCGAACACCAACCTGAACGCCTTCGAGGAGTTCCGGGACGACCTGGAGGGCCCGGCCATCGCCCTCATCACCCAGTCCGGTCACCAGGGCCGGCCCGTCTACGCCCTCCAGGAGCTGGGCATCCGGCTCTCGCACTGGGCGCCCACGGGCAACGAGGCCGATCTGGAGACCGCCGACTTCCTCGCGTACTTCGCGCAGCGCCCCGAGGTGGGGGCCATCGCCTGTTACGTGGAGGGGCTCAAGGACGGCCGCTCCTTCCTGCTCGCCGCCGACCGGGCCGCCCGCGCGGGGGTGCCGGTGGTGGCGGTGAAGGTGGGGCGTACGGAGGCCGGGGCGGAGGCCGCCGCCTCGCACACCGGGAAGCTGACCGGGGCGGACCAGGTGGTGGACGCGGCGATGCGACAGTTCGGGGTGGTCCGGGTGGACGGCCTCGACGAACTCCAGGACACCGCCGCCCTGCTGGCCCGGGCCCGGCCGCCGCAGG
This sequence comes from Streptomyces cyaneofuscatus, assembly GCF_000718135.1. Lineage (GTDB taxonomy): Bacteria > Actinomycetota > Actinomycetes > Streptomycetales > Streptomycetaceae > Streptomyces > Streptomyces cyaneofuscatus. Next base: position 41,833 of record NZ_JOEM01000026.1, read on the forward strand.
CCGAGGGCGTCGCCGTGTACTCCATCTCCGGCGGCACCGGCGCCCACTTCGCCGACCTGGCGACGGCCGCCGGGCTCACCCTGCCCGCCCTCTCCGCCGCCAAGCAGGACGAACTGCACACCTGGATACCCGGCTACCTCAACGTGGCCAACCCCATCGACAACGGCGGCCACCCGGTCGGCGACCACCGCGGCCGGAAGATCATCGACGCGATCCTGGCCGACCCCTCCGTGGGGGTCCTGATCTGTCCGATCACCGGTCCGTTCCCGCCCATGAGCGACCGCCTCGCCCGGGACCTCGTGGACGCGGCCGAGGCCACCGACAAGCTGGTCTGCGTGATCTGGGGCTCCCCCGTGGGCACCGAGGACGCCTACCGCACCACCCTCCTCGGCTCCTCCCGCGTCGCCACCTTCCGTACGTTCGCCAACTGCGTCACCGCCGTGAAGGCCTACCTGGACCACCACCGCTTCGCCTCCGGCTACCGCTCCCCCTTCGACGAGGCCCCCCGCACCCCCTCCCCCTCCTTCCGCAAGGCACGGGGCCTGATGCGCCCGGGGCAGCAGCTCAGCGAGCACGCGGCGAAGCAACTCCTGCGCGCGTACGGGATCCGGGTGCCGCGTGAGCAGCTGGTGACGAGCGCGGCGGGCGCCGTCCGGGCGGCCGGGCCGGTCGGCTACCCCGTCGTGATGAAGGCCTCCGGACCCCACCTCGCCCACAAGACGGAGCTGGGCCTGGTGAAGGTGGGCCTGACCTCCGCCAGCCAAGTGCGCGATGCATACCGGGAGTTGACCGATGTCGCCCGCTTCGAATCCGTCGACCTGGACGGCATCCTGGTCTGCCAGATGATCGACCGGGGCGTCGAGATGATGGTCGGCGTCACCCACGACGCCCTCTTCGGGCCGACCGTCACGGTCGGGCTCGGCGGGGTCCTGGTGGAGGTGCTGCACGACACGGCGGTACGGGTGCCTCCCTTCGGCGAGAAGGAGGCGCGGGACATGCTCGGCGAGCTGCGCGGCCGGGCCCTGCTGGCCGGTGTGCGCGGCGGGGCGCCCGTCGACGTGGACGCGCTGGTGGAGGTGGTGCTGCGGGTGCAGCGGATGGCCCTGGAGCTGGGCGACGACCTGACCGAGCTGGACATCAACCCGCTGGTGGTGCTGGGGCGCGGGCAGGGCGCGGTGGCGCTGGACGCGCTGGCGGTGTGCCGGTGAGCGCGGAACCACTGCCGGAAGCGCCCGCCTCCGTCCCGTCCACCGTCCTCCACCGCATCACCCCCGACGGCGTCTCCTGGATCACCCTCAACCGGCCCGAGGCCATGAACGCCGTCACCTGGGAGCAGCGCGAGCGGGTCATCGCCCTGCTCGCCGACGCCTCCGCCGACCCCGCCGTACGGGCCGTCGTGCTCACCGCCACCGGGCGCGGCTTCTGCGCGGGCGCCGACCTGCGCGGCGCCCCGGACCGGACCCGCGAACGGGTCCCCGGGGATGTCGCCCGGACCATCCGGCTCGGCGCGCAACGGCTCATCGCCGCCGTGCTGGACTGCGAGAAGCCGGTGATCGCCGCCGTGAACGGGACCGCCGCCGGGATCGGCGCGCATCTGGCGTTCGCCTGCGATCTGGTCCTGGCGGCCGACACGGCACGGTTCATCGAGGTCTTCGTACGCCGTGGACTCGTCCCGGACGGTGGCGGCGCCTATCTGCTGCCCCGGCTGGTGGGGCCGCAGCGAGCGAAGGAGCTGATGTTCTTCGGGGACGCCCTGACGGCGGCGGACGCGGAACGGATGGGGCTGGTCAACCGGTCGGTGCCGGAAGCCGAGTTGGCCGGTCTCGCCGCCGCGTGGGCCGGGCGGCTGGCCTGCGGGCCCACCCGGGCCATCGCGCTGACCAAGCAGCTCGTGAACGACTCGCTCACCGCCGACCGGGCCACGGCGTTCGCGGCGGAGGCGGCCGCCCAGGAGATCAACATGACGACGCGGGACGCGAACGAGGGGGTCGCCTCGTTCGTGGAGCGGCGGACTCCGGAGTACCGGGGGTACTAAGGCCTGCACTCGGCCAACGTCCGCCGGTAGGCCGCCAGTCGGGAGGTCCGGCCGATGGTCAGGGCGCCCACCAGGCGGCCGTGCAGGTGGTAGCTGACCTCCAGACGGCGGGCCTCCCGGTCGCACTCGTGGACCTTCACCGTGTCGGCGAGGGCCGGAAGGCCCACCGAGCGGAGCCGGACGCCGTGGACGTCGGACCAGAAGGAGGGCACCTCGGCGAAGACCGGGGCCGCCTCGCCCCGCAGCAGCGTACGGGCGGCCGCCGCACCCTGCTCCACCGCGCCGGACCAGTGCCCGAGGGCCGGTGCCGCGCCGCCCGCCAAGGGCTGCGGGACCCGGGCCGCGTCGCCCGCCGCGACCACACCGGGTACGGCGCTGCCGTCCGGGAACAGGGCCCGCAGCCGGGAGTCCGTACGTACTCCGCCGGCCGCCTCGATCCCCGATCCGGCCAGCCATCCGGTGGCCGGGACCGCGCCCAGGGCCAGCACGGCGACGTCGGCCGCGACGGTCCGGCCGTCGGTCAGCCGGGCCCCTGTGAGCCTGCCGTCCGGCCCGGCCCGGTACGCGGCCACCGTGGTGCCGGTGCGCAGATCGATGCCCGCCTCCCGGTGCAGCGTCCGCACGAACGCGCCGACCTCCGCACCGACCGCCCGGACCAGCGGTACGGACCCGGCCTCCACGAGGGTGACGTCGAGCCCGAGCGCCCGCCCCGCGGCGGCGACCTCGCCCCCGAGGAACCCGGCGCCGACGACGAGCAGCTTCCGCCCGGGGGTGAGCGCGGCCCGCAGCGCCGTCGCGTCGTCCCGGCCGCGCAGGGTGAACACGCCCTGCTCCGGGCCGGGTTCGCCGGGCGCGGCACCGGACCGGGCGGCGGCGCCGGTGGCGATCAGGAGGCCGTCGTAAGGGAGGCCGGTGCCGTCGGCGAGGGTGACGATCCGGCTGTACGGGTCGAGCCGGACGGCAGCCTGCCCCAGCCGCCAGCAGGCCCGGAGGCCGTCGGGGACCGGGAGCGCGGTGTCGGCGGCAGGGGGCTGCCCCGTCAGGAAGCGCTTGGAGAGCGGCGGGCGGTCGTAGGGGGCGTGTTGTTCGGCGCCGACGAGGGTCAGGTTCCCGGTGAAACCTTCGGCGCGCAGGGTCTCGGCGGCCCGCAGCCCCGCCAGCGAGGCCCCGACGATCACCACGTCGCGCGGATGGCCGGCGGCGCTCATGGGGCGGCCACGGTGATGGCCCGGACCGGGCAGGAGGCGGCGGCCTTCTCGGCGTCGGCCCGCAGCCCGTCGTCCGGCGCGGCTTCGTACAGGAGGTGATCGTCGTCGTCGAACGAGAAGATCTCGGGGGCGGCGAAGACGCAACTGCCGTGGCTCTCGCAGAGGTCCAGGTCCACGGTGATCTGCATGGTGACTCCGTCACGGGTAGGGCGCGGTAGGGCACGGGTAGGTGCGGGGCGGGGGCGCGCGTCAGGCGGCTGTCGGCGGGTTGAAGCGGGAGTAGGCGGGCGCGGACCAGCGCAGCGGGGAGGCCGACGCCACTTCCCGTACGGCGGTGATCGCGAACTCCACCAGCCGCTGGGCCCCGGGGGTGCGGGCCACCTCCTCCTCGTCCCACACCGTGCGGGCCGAGCCGGTCAGGTGCAGGGAGGTGCCGGTCTCCCAGCCGGGGACGAAGAGACCGGCGGCCGGGTTGAGTTCGAGGTTGCCGAGGGTGAGGAACATGGCGTTGCCCGCGTAGTCGGGCCAGCGCAGGAGCCGGGGCGAGAGCACCTGGACGAAGCCGGGGTTGCCGCCCCGGTGCGAGGCGTCGACGTCGCCCCGGTCGGAGGCGGTGGCGACGAAGAAGGTGTCGGCGGCCCGGAGCGTCCGCTGCTGTGCGGGGCTCAGCTCCGTGCTGTCGACGGCCTGACGGGACACCGGAGTTGCCTCGGCCGGGGGGTGGTGGTCGCGTTTCTGGATGTACTTGGGGCAGTTGGAGATGACCTGGTCGAGCTCGACGCGCAGCCCGTCGCCCTCGCGGACCGCCCGGCCGTTCATCCGCATCCGGCGCCGGGTGGCCGGTTCGATGCCGATCAGGCCGACCGGGACGGGCCCGGAGCCCGATCCGCTTCCGGCCCCGGTCAGGAGTGGGGCCAGCGGGTCCTCCGGCGCGGGCAGCGCCCCGATCCTCAGGGTGTGCGGCGCGGGCACGGTCAGGAAGCCCGGCTCCCCGGTGAGCTGGGTCGCCCAGATCCGGCCCCGCTCGTCCGTGGCCCCCGCCACCAGGTGGGGCTGCTGGGCGAGGAAGGCCACCGCCACGTCGGGGACGGTGTTGCCGATCGCGCCCCGCGCCTGTCCGGCCTGACGGGCGAAGCCCGCCCGTTCCTGCACGGCCCTCTCGCCGCGGTGGTAGCCGCCCATGGTTCTGCCTTTCACCGGGAGTGCAAGCGGTCGTCCCTGGCTGCCGCCTAGAAGAAGCCGCAGGTGGGAGCGTTGGAGGTCGGAGCGTCGGCCGGGTCGGCGCCGGTGGACGCGTAGATCTCCAGGCGGATGCCGTCGGGGTCGGTGAAGAAGATGCCGCCCGAGGTGCCGGTCTCCCCGTGCGGCACGACCCCGTCGTAGGCGAACGTGGCGCCGAGCGAGCGCAGCACCTCCTCGGTGGCCCGGATCTCCTCGACGGTGTCCACCTGGAAGGAGAGGTGGTGCAGGCCGGGCAGTGCGGGGGCGAACGCGCCCTCGCTCTGCTGCCACAGGGTCACCACGAGCCGGGAGTCCCGCCCGAGGAAGGCCCAGCGGCGGTCGCCGTCCTTGCCCTCGCCCAGCAGCTCGAAGTCGAAGACCTCGCGGTAGAAGGCGATCGAGCGGTCCAGGTCGGTGACGTTGAGGCCGATGTGGCCGGTCTGCAGGTTCTTCGCCTTGCTCATGGATCGGTCCCCACGCTTTCGGTCGGGGCCGCGAGGCCACCTCGCAACCAGTGAAAACGAATTTAAGGGTTAGAGCGAGGACCGTCAACCGGTGAAAGTCTCTTGTCCGGTTAGAATGGAGGACGCCCTTGGGCGCGCACCTAGGGACACCCCTGGGCACCCACCTCGCGACGGAAGGACCCACACCCGTGCCGAACCCCCCGGGGCCCGACCCCCGGCCGCTGACCGGCGAACCGCTCGCGCTGGACCTGCTCAACACCCGCTGGATCACCGCGGAGGGCCCGCGCGACCTGCTGGAATCCGAGGACGGCCTGGCGATCTGGCTGAACAGCGAGCCGGTGCGCACCCACACGGCCGCCCTCGCCCCGCCCGTCGGCCGCGCCACCCTGGACCGGCTGCTGGAGACCCGTACGGCGCTCGAAGCGCTGGCCGCGTCCGCCACCCGGCGGGAGCAGGCCGCGCCCTCCACCGCGGCGGCGCTCAACGAGGTGCTCTCCCACGGGCGCATCCGCCGCACCCTGGGGGCCGACGGACTGCCGGAGTCGGCGGTGGAGCTGGACGAGGAGGCCTGGGGGCCCGCCTGGTACGCGGCCGACAACTGGCTCCACCTGGTGGCCGACCGGCCCGACCGCATCCGCCCGTGCGCCAACGACGCGTGCGTCCTGCACTTCTACGACATCTCCAAGAACGGGACCCGTCGCTGGTGCTCGATGGCCGGCTGCGGCAACCGCGCGAAGGCGCAACGCCACTACGCGCGCCGCGCCGGCGCGTGAAGCGGGCACATCCGCCGCACGTGGGTTCACATCTGACGGTGCGTCAGCTCTAATGGCCGGGTGATGGGACACGCAGGCATGGCCGCCACCGCCGTCCGGTACCTCAGGTCCGTCGGCGCCGCCACGACAGCAGAGCAGCCGCAGGCGCCGCTGGAGGCGCTGCCCCGGCCCGACCTCAGGGCCGTCCGGGACGGCGAGCGGCTCCCCGTCGATCCGGGCGAATTCCGCCGCGTACTGGGCCACTTCGCCAGCGGCGTCACCGTGGTCACCGCGCGCGACGCGGACGGGCCGGCCGGCTTCGCCTGCCAGTCCTTCGCCTCGCTCTCGCTGGACCCGCCGCTGGTCGCTTTCATGGTCGCCCGTACGTCGACGACCTGGCCGCGCATCGCCCGCGCCGGGGCCTTCTGCGTGAACATCCTGGGGGCCGGACAGGGCGCGCTCTGCCGGGGGTTCGCGGTGAGCGGGGCGGACAAGTTCACGGGGGTCGCGTACGAGGACGCCCCGGCGACCGGGTCTCCGCTGCTCGACTCCGTACCGGCCTGGGTGGACTGCCGCGTCCACGCCGTCCACACCGGCGGGGACCACCTCATCGTGGTGGGCAGGGTGGAGGCGCTGGGGGCGGCGGCGGAGGGCGAGCCGCTGCTGTTCCACCGGGGCGTGTTCGGCCGGTTCAGCCGCTAGCGGCCTCCGAAGCCGCCCGCGCCCGCCGGATCACCAGCGACATCAGCGCGGCCACCGCGCACAGCGCCCCCGACGCGTACCAGACCACGTCGTAACTCCCGAAGACGTCCCGCGCGACCCCGCCGAGGAACGCCACGACCGCAGCGCCCACCTGGTGCGAGGCCAGCACCCAGCCGAAGACGATCGCGCTGTCCTCGCCGTACTGCTCGCGGCAGAGCGCCAGCGTCGGCGGGACCGTGGCGACCCAGTCGAGCCCGTAGAACACGATGAAGAAGACCATCGGCGGCCGTACGTCGGGCGCCATCAGCATCGGCAGAAAGAGCAGGGAGATCCCGCGCAGCGCGTAGTAGACGGCGAGCAGGCGGCGGGCGTCGAAGCGGTCGGTGAGCCAGCCCGAGAAGATCGTGCCGATGACGTCGAAGACCCCGATCACCGCGAGCAGCGAGGCGGCGGCCGTGATCGGCATGCCGTGGTCGTGGGCGGAGGGGACGAAGTGGGTGCGGATCAGGCCGTTGGTGGAGGCCCCGCAGATCGCGAAGGTGCCCGCCAGCAGCCAGAACGGGCCGGTGCGCGCGGCCTTGAACAGCACCGTCACCGTGCGGCGCGCGGCACCCCGGGCGGGGGCGGGCTTCTCGACGTACACACCGCCGTACGGGGCGAGCCCCACATCGGCCGGGTGGTCGCGCATCAGGAGCCAGACGAACGGGACGACGACCAGGGCCGCCAGGGCGACGGTGACGGAGGCGGGCCGCCAGCCGTGCTCGTCGACGATCCAGGCGCAGAGCGGGAGGAAGACGAGCTGCCCGGAGGCGCCGGCCGCGGTGAGGATGCCGGTGACCAGGCCCCGGCGGGCGACGAACCAGCGGTTGGTGACGGTCGCGGCGAACGCCAGCGCCATGGACCCGGTGCCGAGGCCGACGAGCAGCCCCCAGTAGATCATCAGCTGCCAGGAGGCGGTCATCCAGACACTGGCGAGCGCCCCGGCGGCCACCAGGGTCAGCGCGGCCGCCACGACCCGCCGGATGCCGAAGCGGTCCATCAGCGCGGCGGCGAACGGCGCGGTCAGGCCGTACAGCGCCATGTCGATGGAGACCGCGAGCCCGATCTCACCGCGCGACCAGCCGAATTCGGTGTGCAGCGGGTCGATGAGCAGCCCGGGCAGGGAGTTGAAGGCCGCGCCGCCGATGATCGTCACGAAAGTGACGGCGGCGACGATCCACGCCCGGTGGATACGGGGACGGCGGCGGGGGTGCGCCTCGTGCGGCTGCGGCTGCCGCCGGGCGTCGTCCTGGGCGGCGCTTTCGATGGTCTCGGTCACGGGGAACAGCTTCCTGGCCTGCGCGTTCCGCCACGAGTGGCCGGGAGGACACGGTTCGCAGGAATCGGGCCACCCATGCCCAGCCCGACGCCCGAGTCCGGTGCACCCTGCACGTACCATCGCCGTCGGTCAGTGCGCGCGGCCGTCCGGCCGGGCGCCTCGTACGCAACGGATCCGGGGGATCTCATGCAGTGGGTCGCACGTCAGCAGTTCCACCGCACATCGACGTCGATGCAGACGTGGGGGGCCGTTCTCCTGCTCGCCGCCTGCGCGTTGTGGGTGCGGCTGGCGTTCCTGCTGGTGGAGCAGTCGGACGCGTCCTGCTACGGGGAGACGCAGAACTGCGACCTGATCGAGGCCTGGCCCGGGCAGCTGACGCTCCTGGCGATCTCGGCTCCGGTCTCGGTGCTGGGGGTGGCGCTGTTCGTGGCCGGTACGGTCCGCCGGCAGGCCACCGCCCACGTCCTGGAGGTCATCGAGATGCAGCGGGCCGAGGCGCGGCAGAGGAAGAAGGCCTAGCGAGCCTGCGCGCCCCCGCCTGCACCGCCCAGGCCGCCGCCGCGCCCACCGCGTACCAGAACAGGTCCGGGGCGTTGAACGTCGAGCCGAGCACCAGCCGGGCGGCCGTGCTGCGGGCGGAGAGTACGGCGGGCACCCCGGTGAGCTGGAGGAGCTCGACGGCCCAGCTCAGGGCGAGCGCGGTCCCGGCGACGGCGACGGGCCTCGCGCGGGGCGCGCAGAGGGCGACGAGGGCGCAGAGCAGCACCGTATAGAGCGCGCTCCCCGCGTACTTGGCGACGGCGCCGTCGCTCGCGGCGCGCACGCCGAGCCCGGCGGCGACGGTGACGGCGGCGGCGCCCGCCGCCACCACGCGGGGAGAAACCCTCACACCGGCCCCATCCTCTCCAGCTGCCGGATCGGCCGGGCCACCAGCAGCACCGCCACCACCCCCATGTTGACCACGGCCGCCACCACCAGCAGCTCCGGTGCGCCCACCGCCTCGGCGACCGGACCGGCCAGGGCGCGGCCCGCCGCGACCATCAGGAGCGAACCGGCCACATCGTAGGCGTGCAGCCGGTTGAGGGCCTCCGGCGGGACGTGCGTCTGCACGGTGGTGGACCACATGACCAGCCAGAAGGCGGCCGCCGCCCCCGCGAGCAACTGTCCCGCCGCCAGCACCGGCAGCGGCATCCCGAGGGCCAGCACCACCAGGCTCACCGCAACCAGGGGCAGCGCGATCGCGCCCGCCGCGAGCGGGTGGGAGGGCCGCAGGCGCAGGGCCATGAGCCCGCCGACGACGCTGCCCGCCCCGTTGACCGCCATCAGCATGCCGTACGCCCCCGAGCCGTGGGCCTGGGTGACCAGGACGGCGGTGAGCGGGAGGATCGGGCCGAGGACCGCGAAGCCGTAGACGGTCCAGACGGCGATCACGCCCCAGAGCCAGGAGCGGGCGCGGAACTCCCGCCAGCCGTCGACGAGTTCGGCGGTGAACGTGCCGCGTACCGCGTCGTCGTGCGGGGCGGGGGCCAGGCGCATCAGGAAGAGGCAGGCGCCGGAGACGGCGAAGGTGGCCGCGTTCGCCGCGTAGACGGCCCCGGCGCTGGCGAGGCCGACGAGGACGCCCGCGAAGGCGGGGCCCGCCATGGTCATCAGCGCCTCGGCGACCCGCAGGACGGCGTTGGCACGCTGGACGTCGGTGGAGACCCGGGGCACGGTCGAGGCCACGCCGGGCTGGAAGAGCGCGGCGCCGATGCCCGCGACGGAGCTGAGGACGTAGACCGACCAGAGCGGCGGGTTGCCCAGCGCGAACGTGACGGCGAGCACCGAGGCACCGACCAGCCTCAGCACATCCGCGATGATCATCATGCGGCGCGGGGTGAACCGGTCCGCGAGCACCCCGCCGAACAGCACGAACACCGCCAGCGGCCCCATCCAGGCGGCCAGCGCGAACCCGACGGAGGAGGCGGGACGGCCCGCGCCCAGCAGCCCGGCGGTGAGGGCGACGGGGATCATGCCGTCGCCGAAGAGCGCGACCGTACGGGCCACGAAGAAGTAGCGGAAGTTACGGTTCCAGAGCCCGCCGGAACCGCCGGGGCCACGGCTGCCGATCGAGGGCAGCGGCGGGAGCGGGGGCGAGGGCGGGCGGGTGTCACGCGAGGCGTCGGGAATGGACGCGGTCTCTGTCGGCTTCTCCATCACGTCGCTAACCTGTATCAGCCCATGGTCTATACCAGCCAGTGAGTTTCAGCCGGTAAGCATTCCGGTTCCGGCGGGCTCCGCCGAGCCCGCCGACGCCTTTCGAGGAGGCCCGCCATGCCGCACCGCGTCGCCGTCCTGGCCCTGGACGGACTGCTCCCCTTCGAACTGGGCATCCCGGCCCGGATCTTCGGCCGCTCCCTGGACCCCGCGCCGGGCAACAAGGGCGGGAAGCTGTACGAGGTCGTGACCTGCTCCGTCCGCCCGCCGGGGCCCGTACGGACCGACTCCGACTACGCGATCCTGGTGGAGCACGGCCCCGAGGCGCTCGCCACCGCCGACACCGTGGTCATCCCCGCCTCCTACGAACTGGGCCCGGTCTTCGAGGAGGGCAAGCTCACCGAGGAGCTGGCCGCCGCCCTCGCGCTGGTCCGGCCGGGCACCCGCATGGTCTCCATCTGCACCGGCAGCTACGTCCTGGCCGCCGCCGGATACCTGGACGGCCGCCCGGCCACCACGCACTGGTCCTCCGCCGATCACTTCCAGCGGCTCTTCCCGCAGGTCCGCGTCGACCCGGACGTCCTGTTCATCGACGACGGCGACGTCCTCACCTCGGCCGGGGTCGCCGCCGGGATCGACCTCTGCCTCCACCTCGTGCGCCGCGACCACGGCTCGGCCGTCGCCAACGAGATCGCCCGGCGCACGGTCGTACCCCCGCACCGGGACGGCGGGCAGGCCCAGTACATCCACCGCCCCGTCCCCGAACCGCAGTTCGCGACCACCACCGCGGCCCGCGCGTGGGCGCTGGGGCGGCTGGAGAGGCCGATCCTGCTGCGGGACATGGCGCGGCAGGAGTCGATGAGCGTACGGACCTTCACCCGCCGCTTCCGGGAGGAGGTGGGGGTCAGCCCCGGCCAGTGGCTGACCCAGCAACGGGTGGAGCGGGCGCGCCACCTGCTGGAGTCCTCGGACCTGCCGATCGACCAGGTGGCCCGCGACGCGGGCTTCGGCACGGCGACCTCCCTGCGTCAGCACCTCCAGGCGGCGCTGGGCGTGCCGCCGACGGTGTACCGCCGCACATTCCGCCGGGCGTCGGCGGACACGCCGTAGGCAGGGTTACGCGCTCCGCTGCCGCAGCAGGTCGTCCAGCTCGGCCGCGAAGAGCTGCGCCGGGTCGATGCGCATGCCGGTGAAGTGCCCGGCGAGCTCCAGGGACAGGACGCCGTGCATCCGGGTCCAGAAGCTCATGGCCAGGTGCAGGGCGGCGGGCGGGGCGGGGTGGTCACCGGCCCAGCCCCGGTGCTCCTCCAGGTGAGCGGCGAACGGGGCTGCCGGGGCTTCCTGCGTGAGCCCCGCGCAGGCGTCGAGCAGTGTCGCCATGATCTCGGAGGAGATGGCCGTGGTGTCGTCGGGCGCGTGGTAGCCGGGGACCGGGGTGCCGTAGAGGAGGAAGTACCGGTGCGGGTCCTCCAGCGCCCAGCCGCGCAGCGCGTGCGCCAGGCCTGACAGGTCGGCACCATCAGCGGCCGCCGCCCGCAGGGTGTCGGCGAGGCTGCGGTACCCGTCCCGGATGAGCTCGGTGATCAGCTCGTCCCGGCCCGCGAAGTAGCGGTAGAGCGCGGGGCCGCTCACGCCCATCCGCTTGGCGATCGCGTTGAGGGAGAGCGCGGAGGCACCGGCCGTGGCGATCTGCTCCCAGGCGTGTTCCTTGATCTCCGTACGGACCTGGGCGCGGTATCGCTCGCGCGGGGTCGCGGCGTTGGACTCCCCCATGGCGTGACACCTTCCCCCAGCAGTGAGGCTACGTGCTCAAAGTTTCGTTAGAAGCTATCACGAAACCTGTTGACCCTTCAGTTCGCGATGCGTTACAACTTCTAACGAACACACGAGATTCTAGCTCCAGTCGAAGGAGACGCCCATGTCCCGCACCCGCACGCGTACCGCCGCCCTCTTCACCGTCCCGCTCGTCGTCGCCGGGGTCCTGGCCACCACCGCTGCCGCCGCGCCCGCCGGAGCCACCACTCCGCGCCCCGGCCCGTCCCTCACCTGCAAGGGCAAGGGCGTCGACGCGAAGGCCCTGGTACGGGCCCGGGCCGCGACCGTCATCGACGCGTCGCCGGCCACCGTCTGGAAGCTCCAGACGGACGTGGAGCGCTGGCCGGACTGGCAGGCCCACGTCACAGGCGTGGACCGCCTCGACCACGGGCGCTTCCGCCCCGGTTCGGCGTTCCGGTGGACGACCCCGATCCCGCCGAACCCGGCAACTCCCGCCACCAGCCTGGACATCACGTCCACCGTCAAGCAGCTGAAGCCCAACTCCTGCATCCGTTGGACCGGTCCGGCCGTCGGCGAGGGGCTGCACATCGACGGCGTCCACGTCTGGAGCTTCACGAAGGTCCGGGGCGGGGTCCTCGTGCGGACCGAGGAGACCCACACCGGGGAGCAGGTCGACGCGAACGTCCCCTTCGCGACCGAGATCCTCCAGCAGGGGCTGGACGCGTGGCTGGCCGATCTGAAGACGGCCGCAGAGGCCCGGTCCTGCCCCCGCCGCTGACTCAGAAGACCAGGACCCCCCGCGCCACCCGCCCGTGGTGGGCGTCGTCGGCGGCCTTGGCGAAATCCTCCACCGGGTAGGTCTCGGTGACCAGTTCGTCCAGCAGCAGCCGGCCCTCCCGGTACAGGTCCGCGTACAGGGCGATGTCGCGCTGCGGCCGCGAGGAGCCGTAACGGCAGCCGAGGATCGACTTGTCCAGGTACATCGAGGAGACGGTGAACGACGCCTCGGCGCTCGCCGCCGGTACGCCGAGCAGGACCGCCTGGCCGTGCCGGTCCAGCAGGTCGATCGCCTGCCGGATCAGCTCGGTGCGGCCGACGCACTCGAAGGCGTGGTCGGCTCCGTCGGGGAGGATGTCGCGCACCCCCTCGGCGCTCGTCAGGAAGTGCGTGGCGCCGAACTGCCGGGCCACCGCCTCCTTCGCCGGGTTGCTGTCGACGGCGACGACGGTGAGCGCACCGGCCAGCCGGGCACCCTGGAGCACGTTGAGGCCGATGCCGCCGGTGCCGATGACCACGACGCTGTCGCCCCGGTCGACCTTCGCCCGGTTCAGTACGGCCCCGACGCCGGTGAGGACCCCGCAGCCGATCAGGGCGGCGGAGGTGAGGGGGAGGTCGGCGGGGATGCGTACCGCCTGCACAGCTCGTACCAACGTACGTTCCGCGAAAGCTGAGTTGGAGGCGAACTGGAACAGTTTCTCGCCCCCGCGCGAGAACGGCCGCCCGGGCCGCCCGATCGCCTTCCGGCACATGGTCGGCCTGCCCCGGTCACACTGGGCGCACGCCCCGCAGTTGGCGAGGGTCGACAGCGCGACATGATCACCCGGCCGTACGTGGCTGACGCCGGGTCCGACGGCCTCCACCACGCCCGCGCCCTCGTGGCCGAGCACGACGGGGACGGGGAAGGGGATCGTGCCGTCGATGACGGACAGGTCGCTGTGGCAGAGACCGGCGGCGGCCACCGCGACGAGCACCTCGCCGGGGCCGGGGTCGCGTATCTCCAGGTCGTCGACGACCTCGGTCCGTGTGCCGTCGAAGACGACGCCTCTCATCTCGGCTCCCTCGGTAGGCCGAGCACCCGCTCGGCGATGATGTTCCGCTGGATCTCGTCGGAGCCGCCGTAGATGGTGTCGGCCCGGGTGAAGAGGAACAGGTGTTGCGCGGGGTTGAGTTCGTACGGCTGTTCCGGCGACCAGGGCTGTGGGCCGACGGCCCCCGCCTCGCCCCTCACCTCCACCGCCAGCTCGCCGAGCCGCTGGTGCCAGCCGCCCCAGAGGAGCTTGGCCACGCTGGGGGCGCCCGGGTCGCCGGGGGTGCCGAGGGTGCGGAGGGCGTGGCGGCGCATGGTGACGAGCTCGGCCCACTGGCGTACGAGCCGGGCTCGGAGCACCGGGTCCTCGGCGGCCCCGGTCGCCCGGGCGGCGGCGATGACCTCATTCAACTCCTGCGCGAAACCGATCTGTTGGGCGAGGGTGGAGACGCCGCGCTCCAGGGCGAGCAGCCCCATGGCGACGGCCCATCCGTTGCCCTCGCCGCCGACCGCCTCGGCGGCCCGGGCCCCGTCGAAGAAGACCTCGTTGAACTCGCTGGTGCCCGTCATCTGGCGGATCGGCCGCACCTCGATCCTGCCCGGCTGGTCCATCTCCACCAGGAGGAAGGAGAGACCGTGGTGGCGGGTGGAGCCGGGTTCGGTGCGGGCGAGGACGAAGCACCAGTCGGCGTCCTGGGCGAGGGAGGTCCAGATCTTCTGGCCGGTGACGGTGTAGCCGCCGGTGCCGTCCGGGGTGGCGGTGGTCCGGATCCCGGCGAGGTCGGACCCGGCGCCGGGTTCGCTGTACCCCTGGCACCAGAGGGTCTCGCCGCGGGCGATGGGGGGCAGGTGGCGGCGCCGCTGCTCCTCGGTGCCGTAGGCGATGAGGGTGGGGGCGAGGAGGTTCTCGCCGATGTGGCCCATGCGGGGCGGGGCGGTGGAGCGGGCGTACTCCTCGGCCCAGATGACCTGGTGGGTGAGGGGGGCGGGGCGGTTGCCGTAGCCCGCGCCGCCGCCGTCCTCCGGCCAGCCGATGCCGATCCACCCCGCCCGGCCCAGCTCGCGTTCCCACGCGCGAGGGTCAGGGGTGGGGGTGTCGGCGAGGTGACTGTCCAGCCAGGCGCGTACCTCGGTACGAAAGTCCATGCGTGCCTCCTGTTCCTGGGGGCTCCGCCCCCAGACCCCCGCTCCTCAATCGCCGGAGAGGCTTGGTTGTTCGGGCACCCGCTCCTCAAACGCCGGAGGGGCTGGATCGTCGGCCCCAACGCCGGAGCGGCCGAAAGGGGGGCGGCCCCGTCCTCAATCGCCGGACGGGCTGGAGGGTGCGTTCGGGCGGGAGCCGGCCCGTGCCGCCTGCGCCATCTCCTCCACCCGCGCCAGCATCGGCATCGGGTCCGTCCCCACCGTCCCCGGGAGGAACTCCGCGATCCGTTCCGGGGTCCACGGCGCCCCCTCCGCGTACCCCGCCCGCAGCTCCCTCGGCTGGGCCCAGACCGCGATCTTGGGGCCTGCGATCGTGTACACCTGGCCGGTGATCCGCTCCTCCCGCGCCCGCTCGCTCAGCAGGTAGACCACCAGCGCCGCCACGTCCTCCGGCTCCCCGATCTCGGAGAGCTCCATCGGCACCCCGGCCGACATCCGGGTCCGGGCCACCGGGGCGACCGCGTTGGCCGTCACCCCGTAACGGTGCAGGCCCAGCGCCGCGCTGCGGACCAGCGAGATGATCCCGCCCTTCGCCGCGCTGTAGTTGGCCTGGGACACGCTCCCCTGGTGGTTGCCGCTGGTGAAGCCGATCAGCGTGCCCCCGCCCTCCTGCTTCCGCATCACCGCCGATGCCGCGCGGAAGACCGTGAACGTGCCCTTCAGGTGCGTCGCGAGGACCGGGTCCCACTCCTCCTCGGACATGTTGAACAGCATCCGCTCCCGCAGGATCCCGGCCACGCAGACCACCCCGTCGAGCCGGCCGTACTCCGCCAGGGCCGTGTCCACGATCCGCTGTCCGCCCGCCATCGTGGAGATGTCGTCGGCCACCGCGACCGCCTGCCCGCCCGCCGCCTCGATCTCCTTGACCACCGACCGGGCGATCTCGCTGGTGGGCTCGGACCCCTCCACCGAGACGCCGTAGTCGTTGACGACGACCCGCGCCCCCTCCGCCGCCGCGCCAAGCGCCACCGCCCGTCCGATGCCCCGGCCGGCCCCCGTGACGGCGACCACCTTGCCTGCCAAGAAGTTCCCCATGCCCGGCCCCTTCCCGCGGTTTCTGACGGACCGTTAGATTTTACGGGCAGTCAGATGCTCCGGCACAAGACCCAGGAGGTCCCCATGTCCCTGCCGGCCGAGTTCCACGAACGCGCCGAGCGCGTGAACAACTGGGGGCGCTGGGGCGAGGCCGACGAGCGCGGGACGCTCAACCTGATCACCGACGCCGTCGTACGGGAGGCCGTCGCCACCGTCCGGAGCGGTCGCCGGATACCGCTCGCGCTGCCGCTCCGGCACGGCGGCGTGCAGAGCGGATTCATCCCGGGACGGATCGACCCGCTGCACACGATGGTCCAGATCAACCAGGAGATCTTCGGCCCGGGGACCGTCGCCACCAGCGACGACACCGTCACCATGGGGCTCCAGGCCGCCACCCACTGGGACGCCCTGACCCACGCCTCGCACGGCGGCCGGATCTACAACGGGCGCCCTGCCGACACCATCACGGCGCACGCCGGCGCGCAGTTCTCGTCGATCGCCGCCGTGGAGCATGTCGTGTCACGGGGCGTGCTGCTCGATGTCGCGCGCGCCCGGGGCGTGGACCGGCTGGCCGGCGATCACGCCGTCACGCCGGAGGATCTGGACGCGGCGGAGGAGTTCGGGGGCGTACGCGTACGGGCCGGGGACGTCGTCCTCGTACGGACAGGGCAGGTGCAGGTCGTCCTGGCCGGGGACCGGCACGCGTACGGCTATCCGTCGCCCGGGCTGTCCGTGCGCACGCCCGAGTGGTTCCACGCCCGGGATGTGGCGGCGGTCGCCAACGACACCCTGACCTTCGAGATCTTCCCGCCGGAGATCGAGGACCTGTGGCTGCCCGTGCACGCGCTCCACCTCGTCGAGATGGGCATGCTCCAGGGCCAGAACTGGGACCTGGAGGAGCTGTCCACAGCCTGTGCGGAGGAGCGGCGGTACGCCTTCCTGCTCACCGCCGCGCCGGAGCCGTTCACCGGGGCCACCGGATCTCCGGTCGCCCCGGTCGCGGTGCTGTGATCCCGTAAAACCTGAGCCCGCAAAAAGCGCTCAGGCCAGGCCGGTCGCGTTCGTGAAGACGCAGGAGGGCGGTTCGCACACCTCGCCGCCCTGCACGACGACCTTCGGCGGCGCCTCCGGGACCGCCGCCGGAGCGCCCCGGTCCACCTCGCACCAGATCTGCTTCCCGGCGCCCTCCGACTGCCAGCCCCAGCGGTCCGCGAGGCCGTCCACCAGCTCCAGGCCCCGGCCGCCCGTGTCGTCACCCTCCGCGTGGCGCGGGCGCGGCGGGCAGTCGCTGGCGTCGGCGACCTCCACCCGGACGGTCCCGGCCTCCCCGGCACCTCCACCCCCGCCGAACAGCATCCGCAGCACGGCCGGGCAGCCCGTGTGGACGACCGCGTTGGTGACCAGCTCCGAGATGAGCAGGATGAGCGTCTCCGCGAGCGGCTCGTCATCCCCTATCCCGGAACCGACCAGACGCGACCGCGCCCACCTACGGGCCCGCCCCACCTCTGCGGGATCCGGACCGACCTCCAGCTGAACCTGAAGCACCTGCACCGCTCACACCATCCGAACCGGCGGACACATCGCCTCGCGCCTCCTCAGGGTCACGGAACGTGATTCCCTTACGCGACAGCATGGTTGACGTACAGTCACCGCAACAAGCGCTTCGGGCATATTCCAGCGCGAAGGAGTACGCGTGGTGCATACTGTGCGACGCACGCTGCGGGGAGTCGAACAGGAGCGCGCAGAGACCGCGAGAAACGCTCTTCGGGCAGGCCCGGCACATCTCCGGCAAGAGCCCTCGCCCCGGACCGGAGCCGCCGCACAGGCCGCCCCCGGATCGCCCGGTTCCAGAACCACTCGCATCCCACGGAGCGTACCCGAGCCCGGCGCCGACTCCACCCGGTGACGAATCACGCAAAGGACACAACCCGGTATCGACGCCGACCGGCTGCACTGAGTCACGCTCCACCCCCTGCTTCGTCCGGCACGTCAACCGAGTGCCGCTGAACCGCTGTACAGCGGCCGTACCGGGCCCAGATCGGCGGCCAGGAGCTCCTCCGCCTCGGCCGCCGTGAGCCACCGGGCCGCCCGGAGCCAGGCCCGTTTCAGGTGGAGGTGAACATCTGCCTCCCAGGTGAAGCCCATACCGCCGTGGATCTGGAGGCAGTCCCGCGCGTTACGGACGGCCGCCTCGTCGGCCAGCAGCTTCGCCGCCGCGATCTCCACCGGGTCGCCGGTCACCGCAGCCGCGTACACGGCGCTGCGGGCCGGTTCGGTGCGGGCGAGCATGTCGGCGCAGAGGTGTTTGACCGCCTGGAACGAACCGATGAGCGAACCGAACTGTTCGCGCGAACCGGCGTGTTGAACGGCCATCTCGGTCGTGCGCGTGGCGCTCCCGAGCTGTTCGGCAGCGCTGAGAAGCGCCCCTTCGCGGCGGAGTGCGCCGGGGTACGCCTCCGAGGCCCCCGCACCCTCCCAGCGCCCCTCCACCCGGTGCAGCGGGGTCAGGGGATCCATCGACCGTACGGGAACGGCCCCCGCCACGAACGCCTCCAGCACCTCCCCCGTGAGCACCTCCAGCCTCTCCCCCTCGACCACCCCCGCACCTCCCCCCACCAGCACCGCGTCCGCGCCCCCCAGGTCCGCCACCGGCCGGCCGCCCCCCTCCGCGGCCGTCACCACCGCCTCCCCCTCCGCGGCCCCCTTCACCAGCCCCGCCGCCAGATGCGTCGCCACCAGGGGCCCGGGCAGCAGCGCCCGGCCCGCCTCCTCGAAGAGCAGCACCGCCTCCGGCAGCCCGAGCCCCACCCCGCCCGCCTCCTCCGGCAGCCGCAGCGCGAAGAACCCGGCGGCACCCAGCTCCCGCCACAGCGAACGGTCCAGGGCCCCGCCCCGCTCCACCGCCGCCCGCATCCGGTCCCGGTCGAACACCGCGCCGAGCAGGTCGCGCATACCGGACCGCAGGGCCCGCTGGTCGTCCGAGAGCTGGAAGTCCACGGCGGGTCAGCGCCCCTTCGGGAGGCCGAGGATGCGCTCGGCGACGATGTTCCGCTGGATCTGCGAGGTGCCGGCGGCGATCGTGTACGAGAGGGAGGAGAGCCGGTCCAGGGTCCATTCCCGGTCCAGATCGAAGGCGTCGACGCCGCCGAGCACCTCCGCCGCCGCCTCGTACAGGTCTTGGCGGACCCCGGAGTACCGCAGCTTGAAGACCGAGCCGCCGATGCCCGGGACCCCGCCCGTCCGCTCGGACTCGCTCACGTTCGCCTGCGTCAGCCGCCACAGCGCCCGGAATTCGGCGTTCAGGCGGCCCAGGCGTCGGCGCAGCACCGGGTCGTCCCACCGCCCGTTGCGGCGGGCCTCGGCTGCCAGGGCCTCCAGGGTGCGGCGGCAGGCGACGACCTCGCCGACGAAGGCCGTACCGCGTTCGAAGGAGAGGGTGACCATGGTGACCCGCCAGCCGTCGTTCTCGGCGCCGACCCGGTTCCGTACCGGCACCCGGACCTCGTCCAGGAACACCTCCGCGAACTCCGTCGACCCGGCGAGCGTCCGCAGCGGCCGGACTGTGATCCCGGGGGCGTCCATGGGCATCGCCAGCCAGCTGATCCCCCGGTGCTTCGGCGCCTCCGGGTCCGTCCGCACCAGCAGCTCGCACCAGTCGGCCACCTCCGCGTGCGAGGTCCAGATCTTGCTGCCGCTCACCACGTAGTCGTCCCCGTCCCGCACCGCCCGCGTCCGCAGCGCCGCCAGGTCCGAGCCCGCGTCCGGCTCGCTGAACCCCTGGCACCAGATCTCGTCGCCGCGCAGCACCGGGGGCAGCCAGCGGGCCCGCTGCTCGGCCGTCCCCTCGGCGGCGACGGTCGGCCCGGCGTGCAGCAGCCCGACGAAGTTCGCCCCGACATAGGGGGCTCCGGCCCGCTCCGTCTCCTCCAGGAAGATCAGGTGTTGCGTCGGGGTGGCGCCCCGCCCGCCCGCGTCCTCGGGCCAGTGCAGACCCGCGTACCCGGCGTCGTACAGCATCCGCTGCCAGGTGGTGTCGTACGCCCGGCGCGCGGGCCAGTCGTCGGGCGAGGGCTTCGGGGGCAGGGAAGGGAGGACGCCGGCCAGCCACTCCCTCAGCCGGCCCCGGAACTCCTCCTCGGCCTCCGTGTACGCGAGATCCACCGTCCTGCCCCCGCCTACTTGTCCAGGTCCAGGCCGAGCATCCGGATCGCGTTGCCGCGCATCAGCTTGTACACCGTCTCGTCGTCCAGGCCCTTGACGTGGTCGAGCGCGACCTCCTTGGTGTGCGGGAAGGTCGAGTCCACATGCGGGTAGTCGGTCTCGAAGGTCGCGTTGTCGCGGCCGACGACGTCCAGCGAGGCGATGCCGTGCTTGTCGCGGAAGAAGCAGCAGAACATCTGCCGGTAGTAGTACGTGGACGGCGGCTCGGGGATCAGATCGCGCACCCCGCCCCACGCCCGGTGCTCCTCCCACACGTCGTCCGCGCGCTCCAGGGCGTACGGAATCCACCCCATCTGACCCTCGCTGTACGCCAGTTTGAGCGTCGGGAACTTCACCAGCACCCCGCTGAAGAGGAAGTCCATCATCGAGGCCATCGCGTTGTTGAAGGAGAGCGAGGCCTGCACGGCCGGGGGCGCGTCCGGGGAGGCGGCGGGCATCTGGGAGCTGGAGCCGATGTGCATGTTGACGACGGTGCCGGTCTCCTGGCAGACGGCGAAGAACGGGTCCCAGTAGCCGGTGTGGATGGACGGCAGTCCCAGGTAGGTCGGGATCTCGGAGAAGGTGACCGCGCGGACGCCCCGCGCCGCATTCCGCTTGATCTCCGCGACGGCCAGGTCGATGTCCCAGAGCGGGATGATGCAGAGCGGGACGAGGCGGCCGCCGCTGTCGCCGCACCACTCCTCGACCATCCAGTCGTTGTAGGCGCGTACGCAGGCGAGGGCGACCTCCTTGTCGTGCGCCTCGGCGAAGGTCTGGCCGCAGAAACGCGGGAAGGTCGGGAAGCAGAGCGATGCCTCGACGTGGTTGAGGTCCATGTCCTTGAGGCGTTCGGCCGGGTCCCAGCAGCCGGGCCGCATCTCGGCCCGCGTGATGCCCTCCAGGGTCATGTCGTCACGGTCGAAGCCGACGGCGGCGATGTTCCGCTTGTACGGGAACTTCAGGTCCTCGTAGATCCACCAGTCCGTCGGCGGCCCGTCCGGGTCCATCGTGATGACGTACTTCCCGCCCGTGTACGCCAGCTCCCCGATGCCCGCCGTCAACGGCTGCGGACCTCGCTCGCGGTACTTGGCGGGCAGCCAGGTGGAGAAGAGGTGCGCGGGCTCGATCACATGGTCGTCGACGCTGACGATCCGAGGCAGTTCCGTGTCCGTGATGTCCGTGTCCGTGTCCGTGTCCGTCATGGTGGGTCGTCCCCTCCGGCGCGCACCCCGACGATCTCCGGGCGCTTTTCTGATGGTCCGTCAGATGCAGTTGCGGCCATCAGGCTAGCCCCGCACCCCTGGACCGACAAGGCGCGGAGCCCTACGCTCTCGTCACTATCTGACTGGCCGTCAGTTCGGAGGGACCCCTGTGACCGCCGTGAACGACGTGACCGCGACCGCCCACGCGCTGGGCGCCTCCCGCACCTTCTGGGAGCTGATCGAAGCCCGCGCCGCCCTCACCCCCGACCGCCCGGTCCTGCTCCAGGGCGACCGGTCCCTGACCTTCGGAGAGCTGCGGGACCGGGCGGAGCGGGTGGCCGCCGGGCTGTACGGGATGGGGGTACGGGCGGGGACCGTCGTCGCCTGGCAGCTGCCGACCCGGCTGGAGACGGCCCTGCTCTCCTTCGCCCTGGCCCGGCTCGGGGCCGTACAGACGCCGGTCATCCCGTTCTACCGGGACCGTGAAGTGCGGTTCGCGCTACGGGAGTCGGGGGCCGCGTTCTTCGCCGTGCCGGGGGTGTGGCGCGGCTTCGACCACACCGCGATGGCCGAGCGCATCGCCGGTGAACTCACCGACCCGCCGCAGGTCTTCGAGGCGTACGAAGACCTCCCCGACAGTGACCCGGCCGTGCTGCCGCCACCGCCGGAACCGCCGTCCGGTGACGAGGTCCGCTGGATCTACTGGACCTCCGGCACCACCTCCGACCCCAAGGGCGTGCTGCACACCGACCGCTCCCTGATCGCCGGCGGCTCCTGCCTCGCGCACGCGCTGAAGCTGAACGCGGACGATGTGGGGTCGATGGCGTTCCCGTACGCGCATGTCGCCGGACCCGACTACACGGTGATGCTCCTGCTGTACGGGTTCCCGGCGGTGATGTTCGAGCAGTTCGCGCTGCCGGAGGCCCTGGACGAGTACCGCAGGCACGGGGTGACCGTGGCGGGCGGGTCGACGGCGTTCTACGCGATGTTCCTGGCCGAGCAGCGCAAGGACCCGGGCACCCCGCTCATCCCCTCGCTCCGGCTGCTGGCGGGCGGCGGGGCGCCGAAGCCGCCGGAGGTGTACCACGCGGTGGTGCGGGAGATGGGGGTCCAGCTCACCCACGGGTACGGGATGACCGAGGTCCCGATGATCACGATGGGGGCGCCGGACGACACGACGGAGAACCTCGCCACGACGGAGGGCCGGCCTCCGGCGGGCATGGAGATCCGGATCACCGACGAGCAGGGCAAGCCGCTCCCGTACGGCGTGGAGGGCGAGGTACGGCTGCGCGGGGAGGCGGTCTGCCGGGGCTATCTGGACGCCTCCGCCACGGAAGCGGCCTTCGACGGTGACGGGTTCCTGATCACCGGGGATCTCGGCCGGGTCCAGGAGAGCGGGCACCTCACGCTCACCGGGCGGCTGAAGGACATCATCATCCGCAAGGGCGAGAACATCTCCGCCAAGGAGATCGAGGACCTGCTCCACACCCACCCCGCCGTCGCCGACGCGGCGGTCGTCGGGCTCCCGGACGCCGAGCGCGGCGAACGCGTCTGCGCGGTGGTGGAGCGGGTGCCGGGCGCGCCCGCGCCGACCCTGCCCGAACTGGCCGCCCATCTGCGGGGCGCCGGGCTCTCGGTCCACAAGGTGCCGGAGCAACTGGAGGTGCTGGACGCCCTTCCCCGCAACGAGACGCTGCGCAAGGTGCTCAAATACCGGCTGCGGGAGCGGTTCGGCGGGGGTGCCTGAGGGGGCACAGGGGCGCCTGAGGGTTACGGGGGTGGCGCGCCACCCCCGTACGGCGTCGGGCGGTTACGTGGCGTCGGGCTCGATCACCGTGAAGTACACGGCGAGCGCGGACACGACATCGCTCTCGGCGATCAGCCCGTCCCGGTCGGTGTCCAGGCTCTGGGCCGCGATGCCCGCGATCTCGGCGCTGGCACCGAGCACCTTCAGCGCCCGCTCCACGGAGGCCACCGAGGCCCGGCCGCCGTTGTTCTCGCTGTCGGCCACCGCGATCGCCGCCCGCAGGAAGGGGCGGGCGATCTCCGCGAACCGCTCGGGATTGTCCCGCAGCCGCTTCACCGCCCCGCCGACGAACTCCTCGCGGGTGACGCGCTGGTCCCCGTCGACGTCGGCGATGCCCGCCATGCCCTGCCAGAAGGCCTCGGCCCCGGTGTAGAGGGCCTGGCCCTTGTCGCAGCGGGCCGTCGTACCGAACTCGGTGAGCAGACGGGCGGCTGCGGCGTTGAAATCGGCGCGATCGATGGTGCCGTTGCCGTCCTGGTCGAAGGCGGCGAAGCGGTGCGCGATCTTTCGCTCGTACTCTGCGCTGTCCATGCGGGGAGCGTACGTCGCCCGGAGCCTTCACGTGTCACTGAGCGACGCCTCCTGTGTGACAACCTCGCTTCAGCACCGAACGCTTTCGGCCGGTCACACACCGCTTGAAGAAGTGGTCAGGCCGTCAGCGGTTCGCACGCCTCGTCGACCGCGGACACCGTGTCCGGGTAGACGTCGAAGAGCCGGCGCACCCCCAGCGCCCCCAGCACCTTGTTGACGTGGGAGCCGTCCTCGGCGCCCCGGGCCGGGAGGATCAGCCGCAGCCGGCCGCCGCAGGACTTCATCAGGCGGCGCGAGGCGATCAGTACACCCACCCCGCTGGAATCGCAGAAGAACACCTCGGACAGGTCGAGCACCACATCGTGCTGCCCCTCCGCCACCGCCTCGTGGACGGACTGACGCACGACGGGTGAGCTCACGAGATCGAGTTCACCGCGTATCCGCAGCACGGTCCAGTCGCCCTGCTCGGTCTCGTCCACCTTCAGCGTCACGCGACTGGACCTCTCGTTCCGGGGCTCCCGGCAATCCGGAAGTTTCCGTTCCTCCTCGCGGCTGCCCAACCGCCCGTCCATGAAACACCGCTCCCACCCCCGTGGCCCAGGGGGTTTCCGGTGGAAATGATCACTTCGGCCGGTTTCCCCTGCTCAGGGAAGCCGGGGCGTCGAGAACGGCCGAAAGAGATCGGTACGGTCGGGGGCTTCCTTACATCGGACAGTTGCGGCAAAGGCAGGTGCGGGGCCCGCGCGGGCGACTACATTCGGACATCGAGGGCAGAGGCCGAAACACGGAACTGGGCACAGGGCCGGGGGCTGGGGGTTTCATGGCGAAGGACGCACCGCCCCGCTGGGACCGCAGGATGCAGCAGAGGCTGGCCCGCGGTGAGGCGGCGGCGCTCGGCGAGCTGTACGACCGGTTCGCCGCGCTCGTCCACAGCCAGGCGCACCGGATGCTCGACGACGAGGACGCCGCCGGCCTGGTGACCCGCGAGGTCTTCGCCCAGGTCTGGGAGAACCCCGAGGCGTACGACCCGAAGCAGGGCTCGATGCGCTCCTGGGTGGCCCGGCTCACCCATCGCCAGTCCGTGCAGCGGCTACGGCGGGCGGCCGCCGTCGCGTACGCGGAGGAGCACGGCGAGGGTGCCGTGCCGGACCCGGAGGAGCTGGAGCGGCGGGTGCGCAGCGCCACCGCGGCGGCCCGGGCCGACTACATCGTCTCCTCGATGCCCGCCTCCCTGCGGAAGGCGCTGGAGCTGGCGTACACCCAGCGCCGGGACTACCGGCAGACCGCGGCCGACCTCGGGGTCACCGAGGACGAGGCCCGCCGCCGGCTCCGGCTGGGGCTCCAACTGCTGTCCACGGCCAACACCCGGCCGCTCGAAGGGTCCTCACCACCCGGTTACGGACGCGTCCGGTGAGCGGCGACGGGCGCGAGGGCGGCCGGCGCGACGACGAGGTGCGGGGCGCACGCCGCATACCGGGCCCGCGCGGCGCGGTGGACGACCTCGACCTGGAGACGGCGGAGCGGCCGGTGCTGCCGCCGCCGGGAGGCTCCGCGCCGGACGAGTCGGTGCCGGAGCAGGGGGTTCCGGAGGAGGACGAGCCCGAAGGGGAAGCCGGGCCCGGGGACGCCGTGCCTGAGGTGGGTGCGGCTGAGGAGGCCCTGCCCGAACCGGGCGGACCCGAGGAGCCGGACGAGGCCGGGCCCGCCCCCGAGCCGCCCCACGCCGTGACCGCCGACGCCACCGCCTCCGCCCCGGTCCTCTCCCACCGGGTCCTCAAGGCCCTCCTCGGCGCCTGGGCGCTCTCCGCCTGCTCGGCCGAGGAGACCGCCGCCGTCGAGGACCACCTCACCGCGTGCGCGCCCTGTGCGGACGAGGCGCTGCGGCTGCGGGACGCGGTGGGGCTGCTGCACACCGACGGGTCGCTGGACCTCGATCCGGCCCTGCGGACCCGGGTGCTGGACGGCTGTCTGGGGCGCCGCCCGGCCCGCGTCCCGATTCCGGAGTGGGCCACGGCGTACGACGCCGAGACCGCCCGGCTCGACGCACTGCTCCGCGACATCGGGGACTCCGACTGGCACGCGCCGGTGCGGCTCCAGTGGTTCGAGGACGAGCGCGCGGTCACCCGCCGGACCACGGTCGCCGGGGTGATCGGCCACCTGATGGCCGTCGACGGGCTGGTCTCCGCCGCGCTGGGCCTGGACGACCCGCTCGCCGGGACCGGGGCCGCCGCCGGGACCGGGGCCCTCGGCACGGCCGAGGTGAACGCCGGCGCCGAGGTGCCGCTCTCGCCGACCCGGCGTACCGAGACGTACTGGGCGGCCACCTACCCGCCCGCCACCCGGGCCGTCCGAGAGCCCTGGCGGGCCCTCACCCACGAGCTGATCCGTACGGCGTCGCTGGCCGGGCCGAACGTGGCCGAGCGCTCCGTCTCGTACGGGGAGTTCGCCCTGCCGCTCCAGGACGCGCTGCTGGACCGGGCCTTCGAGTGCTGGGTGCACGGCACGGACATCGCGGAGGCGGTGGACTACCCGTACAAGCCGCCGTCCGCCGCCCATCTGCACCGGATGATCGACCTGGCCGCCCGGATGCTCCCGGCCGCCCTCGCGGGGCGGCGTGGCGCCGGGCTCGCCGGACCGGCCAGGGAGCTGGTGGCGCCCGGTGCGCCGGGCCGCTCGGTCCATCTGGAGGTCGAGGGGCACGGCGGCGGTGACTGGTACATCGCCCTGGACTCGCCGGCCGCCGTCGGCTCGCCCGACCGCGCGGTGGCGCAGGTGGCCCTGGACGGGGTGGAGTTCTGCCAGCTGGTCGCGGGCCACATCTCGCCGGTCGAAGCGGCGGCGGGCCAGGAGGGTGACCGCGAGGCCATCCGCGACGTCCTGTTCGCGTCGGCCTCGCTCAGCAGGCTGTAGGCCACGCGCGACCGGCCGGAGCGGCCGGAGCGGTCGGAGCGGCCGGAGCGACGGCATGCGGCCCCGCACCGGCCCCGGGCTCGTACGCTTGCGCGATGCCTCAGAATTCCGGCCCCGAGGGCCCCTCAGAACCGCTGACCACCGACGCGGTGACGCGCATCGTGCTGCGCCCGATCGCCAGCCCTCTGCCGCTGGGCTTCTTCGCCCTCGGCATGGGCAGTACGGTCCTGTCCTCCCTCCAGCTCGGCTGGGTGCCGGCCGCGCAGAGCAGCATCCTGCTGCTCCTGGTCCTCATCTTCGTCGTCCCGCTCCAGCTCATCGGCGGGCTCTTCGCCTTCCTCGCCCGGGACGCGGGCGCCGGTACGGCGCTGCTGCTGCTCGGTGCCGCCTGGGCAGGTACGAGCGTGACGTCCCTGGACTCCGCGCCCGGCGAGCCGGTGGTGGCCCAGGCCGTCTTCCTGCTGGCGCTCGTCCCGTTCGTGCTGGCGCTCGCCGGGGCGGCGGCGCAGTCGAAGCCCCTGTTCGCCGTCCTGCTCACCCTCACCGCGGTGCGCTTCGCCCTGACGGGCCTCTACGAGGCGGGGCTCGGCAACGCCCTCCAGGTCGCCGCGGGCTGGACCGGCCTCGGCATCGGGGTCTTCGCGCTCTACGGCGGCCTGGCCCTCCTGATCGAGGACGGCAAACAGCGCACCGTGCTGCCGCTCTTCCGCCGCGGCAAGGCACGCGAGTCCATCGAGGGCGACCTGCGCGAACAGCTCACCGAAGCGCAGCAGGAGGCGGGGGTCCGCCACCAGCTCTGAGCCAGGGACTAGTTGAAGATCACCGTACGGCGGCCGTTGAGCAGGATGCGCCGCTCCGCGTGCCACTTCACCGCGCGCGCCAGCGCCTGGCACTCCACGTCCCGGCCGATCGCGACGAGCTGGTCCGGGGTCACGTCGTGGCCGACGCGCTCGACCTCCTGCTCGATGATCGGGCCCTCGTCGAGGTCGGCGGTGACGTAGTGCGCGGTGGCGCCGATCAGCTTCACGCCCCGGGCGTGCGCCTGGTGGTACGGCTTGGCGCCCTTGAAGCTCGGCAGGAACGAGTGGTGGATGTTGATGATCCGGCCGCTCAGCTGCTTGCACAGATCGTCGGAGAGCACCTGCATGTAGCGGGCGAGGACGACCAGCTCCACGTCCTCCTCGCGGACCAGCTCCAACAGCTGTGCCTCGGCCTCCGGCTTGTTGTCCTTCGTCACCGGGAGATGCCGGAAGGGGATGCCGTACGAGGCGGTGAGCTCGGCGAACTCCGTGTGGTTGGAGACGACCGCGACGATCTCGACGGGCAGCGCCCCCGTACGGGAACGGAACAGCAGGTCGTTGAGGCAGTGGCCGAACTTGCTGACCATCAGCACGATCCGCATCCGCTCCGCGGCCCGGTGGATCTGCCACTCCATCCGGAAGGCCTCCCCGATGGCGGCGAAGCTGGCGCGCAGCTTGTCGACCGTCACGGTGGAGTCCGCCGAGAAGTGGACCCGCATGAAGAACAGACCCGTGTCGTGGTCCCCGAACTGCTGGCTGTCCTCGATGTTGCAGCCGGTCATGAAGAGGTAGCTGGAGACGGCGTGCACGATGCCCTGTTTGTCGGGGCAGGAGAGCGTGAGGACGTACTGCTCGGGCAGCGCGGTGTCCGAGGCGGCCTGGGGGGCGGTGGGCTGCGGTGCGGTCATCCTCGTAGGGTGCCACAGCCGCCCGAGGTCAGGCGCTCGTGCTCACCATGCGGCCCCCGGCCGTCACGCGGCCCTGGTCATGATGCGGATGACGTCCAGCGAGCGCGGCGGGGTGTCCGGGTCCTCGGCGTCGTTGGTGGCGAGCATCACATGCGCCTCGCGCGCCGCGCGGACCGCCTCCGGCCAGCCGTGGTGCTCCAGATAGGCGGAGACGGGGGCGTCCGCGCCGACCTGGTGCATGATCCGCAGGACGCGCAGCGCGGCGGTGTCGACGGCGGCCGCCTCGGCGGAGTCCCTGAATATGGTGCCGACGTACTTCTCGGCGGACCAGTTGTCGAGCCAGGTGTCCTCGACCAGGCGGTACACGGCGTCGGTGACGTCCCCGTACCCCTCCCGGCCGGCGAGCCAGCACTCGTGGTGGAAGACGGGGTCGGAGAGCATGTGCAGCGCCGAGCGCACGTTGGTGCGCCAGCGCCACCACGGCATGTCAGTGAGCGGCATGACGCCCATGGTGGAGGAGCGACGGCCGCGACGGGAAGAGTTCTCCGAACCTTGCTGCACGGTGCTCGATCGTACGTTCCTCTCCGGCGGGCCCGCGCGGGCCCCCGTAATTCACCTGGACGTCACCGAGCGTTGAACACGGCACACCGTGGCGTTACCCCGGGGGCGGGAGCGTTGCTGAACATGACCGGACGGAGACGCACCGCCTTCCCCCGCCCCTTCCAGTTCGTCATCGGCACGGCGGTGGCCGGTGCGCTGCTGCTGTCCGGCTGTGGCGTGCTCCCCGGGGGCTCGGGGGGCTCCGGGGAGCCCGTCACCGTGATGACCTGGGCACCCGACCAGGTGGACGACGCCGACGCGGTGACCATGCCGGGCGTCCCCGCGATGGCGAAGACGTACGCCCGCTGGATCAACGAGCGGGGCGGCATCGACGGGCGTGAGCTGCGGGTGATCACCTGCGACGAGCGCGACACCGCGGCGGGCGCCGAGCGGTGCGCCC
The DNA here is from genome assembly GCF_000718135.1 of Streptomyces cyaneofuscatus. Lineage (GTDB taxonomy): Bacteria > Actinomycetota > Actinomycetes > Streptomycetales > Streptomycetaceae > Streptomyces > Streptomyces cyaneofuscatus. Next base: position 70,908 of record NZ_JOEM01000026.1, read on the forward strand.
GGCAGGCCGTCGACCGGGAGGTGGCCGCCGTCGTCGGCTCGTACAGCCGGCACGGGCAGAGCGCCATCCCGGTGCTGGAGTCCGGCGGCATCCCGTACATCGGCGGTTACGGCGCCTCCGACGAGGAGTTCCGCAGCTACCTCTCGTACCCGGTCAACGGCGGCCAGTCGGCGCTCCTGGCGGGCCACGGCCGGCAGCTGGCGGGCGGCTGCGAGCGGGTCTCGCTGGTGCGGCCCGACTCGCTCGGCGGCGCCCGGATGCCGCAGCTCCTCAACACCGGGCTGCTCGCCGCCCAGCGGCCCGAGTCCACCGACATCCTGGCCCCGGAGAACGCCACCTCCTACGACGAGCAGGCGGGCCGGGCCCTGAAGCGGCGGGCGGGCGGCGACTGTGTCGCGGCCGTGCTCGGAGCCCGTACGGAGACCTTCTTCGACTCCTTCCGGCGGCTGGAACCGGAAGGTGAGCGGGTCAGGATCTCCTCCGTGCTCGGCAGCGTCAGCCAGCCGCTCATCGACCGCACGGGGGGCCGCACCAGCCCGTTCGAGGGGGCCTTCGTCACCGGCTGGTACCCGGACGCGGGCGACGCCCGCTGGAACGGGATGCGCGAGGTGATCCGGGAGCACGCCTTCGGGGACAACAGCATCGACCCGGACGACACGGGCGTGCAGACCACCTGGATCGCCTACACCGTGCTGAAGGCGGTCGTCGAGGCGATCGACGACGACACCGTCACCGCCAACAAGGTCACCTCCACCCTCAACCGGGGCACCGAGGTCGACACGGGCGGCCTGACCCCGGTGCTCCGCTGGCGCTTCAAGGACCTGCTCGGCACCTCGCCCTACCCGCGCATCGTCAACGCGGACGTGACGTTCCAGGTGGTCCGCGAGGGGCGGCTCACCGCCCAGAAGAAGGGCTTCGTGGATGTCACGGAGGCCCTGTCGGACGCCCGGCGGGCGGTCGGCTGACCACAACCGCCCGTCCGGAGCTTCCTACGGTCCGGTCAGAGCTCGACCGGGGTGTGCTTGGTCAGGCCGTACTTCGCGGCGATGACGTTCCACAGCCGGGAGGCCTCCTGCTTGGCCTTGGTCGCGTCGCCGCTCTGCTTGTTGCCCCGGGCCGTCTCGTTGGTCGACCGGGCCTGGCCGCCCTTGCAGACGCTCTTGTTCTTCTTCGCCTGCCGGGCCCAGGTGGCGTAGTGCTCGTCGGCCGCGGCGGAGGCCTTCCACGCCCTGGTGAGCGAGGAGTTCAGCGCCTCGTGCTGCGGCAGCCGGTCCAGGGTGAGCCCCTCCAGCCGGGTCACCAGGTCGCGGCGCTGCTGGGCGGCGCCCTTGAGGTCGGTGTTCGCCTGGTCCAGGTCCTTGCAGGCCCTGATCTTCTCGACCGCGCTGATCACCGCCGCACGGCTGTTGTTGCTGTCGGCGAGCAGCTTGTCCAGCGCCTCGGCCTGCGGCTTCCCGGGGTCGGCCGCCGCCTCCGTGGTGGGCGTGGTGACCGGTGAACTCTGCGACGCGACCGGCTGCTTGTCGTCCTTGGCCGGTTCGTCGCCGCCGCTGAGCAGGGCGCCCGCGCCGAGCCCGATGACCGCGCAGCCGACGACGACCGCGGCGATGAGGGGGATGTGGGCGGAGCGTTTACGGGGGGCCTCGCCGCCGCCGTCGTCGTACGGGGGCGGCGACTGGCTGCCCGGGCCGGGGTACCCGTAGCCGTGCTGGGGCTGCGGCTGGGACGGGGCCTGGGGCGGCTGCTGCTGGTGTTGCTGGTTGTACTGCTGGTGCGGCATCTGCTGGGTGGCGCCCGCGGGCCCCTCCGCACGGAACAGGTTGTCGAACTCCGCAGGCGGCTGCCGGTCGTCCGGCGCACCGGGCGCGCCCTGCCTGATCCCGTACGGGGCTCCGCCGGGCACCGGCGGTATGTACTGCGTGGCGTCCGCGTCGCCGCCCGGCTGCGGTGGCAGACCGCCAGGGACGGGAGCGATGTACTGCGTGGCGTCGGCGTCACCGCCGGGGACGCCCTGACCGGCCCCGGAACCGGCTTCCGGCGGCAACGGCTGCGCGTACGGCTGGGGCTGGTGGGACTGCTGGGGCTGGTACTGCTGCGACGGGTACTGCTGGTGCTGCTGCTGGTACGGGTCGGAGTGCTGCGGCTGCTGAGACTGCTGGGGCTGCTGGTACGCCCCTGCGCCGCCCTGGCCGTACGACGGGTCGTACCCCGGTGCCTGCCCCTGGCCCTGGCCGTACGGCTGCTGCCCCTGCCCCTGCGCGGGCGGCAACGGCTCCGCCTGCTGCTGCGGGTACCCGTACGCTCCCGGCGCCTGGGCGCCCGGCTGCGCCGGGGCGTCGGTCTGCGGCCCCCAGGGCCGGCCCCACGGCTGCCCGCCCGCAGGGACGGCCTGGCCGGCCGGCTGCCCGCCCTGGTCGGCCTGGCCGCCCGTGGGTGCCCCCGGGATCCAGGGGGCACCGCCGTCGGAGGGCAGCACGACACCTTCGTGCGCGGGCCGTCCGGCGGGGAGCTGTTGCTCGCCGCCCTGTCCGCCCTGTCCGCTCTGCGTCACCGGGACTCCTACGTGTGAACCAACGGAATCGTCGGCTCACGCTATCGGGTGGTCGTCCGCCTCCGCCAAGCGCGTGGTCCCCCTCACCACCCCTTCACAGGACGGGTAACACCCAGCGCCCACGGAACGCTGTTAACGGCCACACCAGCCCTCACGCCGCCTGGAGCTCCAGCCGCTCGCCGAACTCCCGGACCGCGGGCTCCTGCCCGTACGGCGCCAACCGCTGCTGGAGGTCGTCGAGATATTCGGCGCCCCGGCTGGAGCGCACCGTCCCGAGAAGCTCCATCGCCCGCGTCCCCGTGTGGCAGGCGCGCTCCACCTCGCGCTGCTGCACCTGGGCCGAGGCGAGCAGGACGAGCCCGATGCCCCGGCGCCTGGCCCGGGTCTCCGGCAGCGCGGCCAGCGCCTCCTTGGCCCGCTTGGCGGCCTCCGGCGCCTGGCCCAGGTCCCGGTGGCAGTGGGCCAGCTCGTCCGCGAGGTACCCGTGGTCGAAGTGGGCGATCCAGTCCGGGTCGTCGCCGCCCTCCGGGTCGGCCTGCTCCAGCGCGGTGACCGCCCGCCCCATGACGACCTGGCAGGTCCGGGCGTCCCCGAGCAGCGCGTGGCCCCGGGCCTCCGCCGCGTAGAACATCGCCTGGGCGCGGGGGGTGACCTGGCCCCGGGCGCCTTCCTGGGCGGCGCGGGCGAGTTGGGCGATCTCGCGCGGGTTGCCGAGCTGGGCGGCGAGGTGGCTCATCGACGCGGCGAGCACATAGCCGCCGTACGCCCGGTCTCCGGCGGCCTGGGCGAGGCGCAGCGCCTGGATGTAGTAGCGCTGGGCGAGGCCGGGCTGACCGGTGTCGACCGCCATGTAGCCGCCGAGTTCGGTGAGGCGGGCGACGGCGGCGAACAGCTCGCGGCCGACCTGTTCGCGGTACGCCCCCGAAAGCAGGCCGGAGACCACGCTGTTGAGGTAGTGCACGAGGACCGGCCGGACATGGCCGCTGCCGAAGCGGTGGTCGAGGTCGGTGAGGGCGGTGGTCATCGCCTGGACCGCCGCCACGTCCGCCCTCCCGACCCGGGCCCCGGCGATCCGTTCGACCTGGGGGTCCTTGCCGGAGATCAGCCAGTCGCGGCTGGGCTCGACGAGGGCGGAGGCGGCGACGGCGGAGCCGGTGAGCAGATCGCGGCGGCCGACGTCGCTGCGCCAGAGCTCGCAGACCTGCTCGATCGCCCCGGCGACGGTCGGCGCGTACTGGAGGCCCACGCCGGAGGCCAGGTTCTTGCCGTTGGCCATGCCGATCTCGTCGATCGTGACCGTACGGCCGAGCTTGCGGCCGAGCGCCTCGGCGATGATGCCCGGGGCCCGGCCCCGGGGTTGCTGTCCGCGCAGCCAGCGGGCCACGGACGTCTTGTCGTAGCGCAGATCGAGGCCGCGCTCGGCCCCGACCATGTTGACGCGGCGCGCGAGGCCCGCGTTGGAACAGGCGGCTTCCTGGATGAGCGTCTGGAGCCGTTCGTTGGGCTGGCGGGCTACGAGAGGCCTTGCTGCCACATTTCCCCCTGGAACAGTCTGAACAGTCGGATACGCGGTGATCGGTGGAAGGATCACTGCCCGTCACATACACAAGAAATGCGCATATTCCATCGGCATTCGGTACGGGCACGGCGAGTTGCCCGGCCCTGCTGGGCTCTACCCGCCCTTCGTGGCACCGCCTCACGCGCGCCCCCGTCCGTGCACCGATGCGCCCCGCGTGCGGAATCGATGCACCGTGACCGGGTCGCGCGCGCCCGTAACCCCGAGTGAGGCTGGGAGTTGAGCTGGGCGTGGAAGAGCCCATCGGAGTCACGGAAGCCGCACAGGTCCCTCAGCAGCGGGGCGAGCACCTGCTCGACGCCGCGGTGCGGTACGCGGAAGAGCGCCACTGGGACGTGTTCCCCGGCACCTGGCTGGAGGCGGTGGAGGGCAGGGAGCGCTGCTCCTGCGGCGCGGCGGCCTGCCCGCTGCCCGGCGCCCACGCGGACCGGCCCGACTGGGCGGGCCAGGCGACCGGCAGCGGGGCGGCGGCCCGGCGCATGTGGTCCAAGCAGCCGCGCGCCTCGGTGCTCCTGCCGACCGGCCGCACCTTCGACGCGCTGGAGGTCCCGGAGTCGGCGGGGTTCCTGGCGCTGGCCCGGATGGAGCGGATGGACCTCACGCTCGGCCCGGTGACCTGCACCCCGGACCGCCGGATGCTCTTCTTCGTGCTGCCGGGCGGTGCGGGCAAGGCCTCCGAACTGGTGCGCGCGCTCGGCTGGAACGCGGAGGCGATCGACCTCACCGGCCGCGGCGAGGGCCACTACATCGCCGCCCCGCCCACCCGGATCGGTGGCCGCGGGGCCGTGCAGTGGGCCCGTAAGCCCACCCACGTCTACCGGTGGCTGCCCGATGTGGACGAACTGATCAGCCCGCTGGCGTACGCCTGCGGGCGCGAGGCGGCGGACGCCCGCACCCGCGCTTCCTAGGGGCGGGCAGGGCCGGGAGGGGCCTTTCGTAGGGTGGTCCCCATCTAGCGGGGATATCGAAAGGCTGTGCCATGCCGGACCAGGCAGATGTGGGTACGGGGACAGACGTGACGGCGGGCGGGGCGCGGACCGCGCCCCCCGCCGTGCGCGTACAGGGGCTGTGGAAGCGGTTCGGGGAACAGGTCGCCGTCTCGGGGATCGATCTGGAGCTGCCGGCCGGAAAGTTCATCGGTCTGGTGGGGCCCAACGGGGCGGGTAAGACGACGACGCTCTCCATGGTCACCGGCCTGCTGCGGCCCGACATGGGGAAGATCGAGGTCGCGGGCCACGACGTGTGGACGGACCCGGTCGCCGTGAAGTCCCGGATCGGGGTGCTGCCCGAGGGGCTGCGGCTGTTCGAGCGGCTGTCGGGGCACGAACTGCTCGCGTACAACGGGCGGTTGCGCGGGCTGCCGGGCGACGAGGTCGACAAGCGGGCCGCCCAGCTCCTCGACGTACTGGATCTCGCGGGCTCGCAGCACAAGCTGGTCGTCGACTACTCGACCGGCATGCGGAGGAAGATCGGGCTCGCCGCCGCCCTCCTCCACAACCCCGAAGTGCTCTTCCTGGACGAGCCGTTCGAGGGCGTCGACCCGGTGTCCGCTCAGACGATCCGGGGCGTGCTGGAGCGCTACACCCGGTCCGGGGCGACCGTGGTCTTCTCCAGCCATGTGATGGAGCTCGTCGAGTCGCTCTGCGACTGGGTGGCCGTGATGGCGGCGGGCCGCATCAAGGCGCAGGGCACGCTGGCGGAGGTACGCGGCGACGCGCCGTCGTTGCAGAACGCTTTCCTCGAACTGGTCGGCGCGGGCGGCCGGGACACCAGCGGCGACTCGCTCGACTGGCTGGGCGGCACCCGATGAGCGTGCTGGACGCCCCCGTCACCGCCACCGCCCCGGCCGCGCCGACGACGGGCCTGACCCCGATCTTCGTACGGCTCAAGCTGACGCTCCTGCGCAACGGGCTGCGGCAGTCGTCCGGGCGCAAGGCGGCGTACATCGCCTCCCTCGTCTTCACGCTGCTGCTCGCGGCGAGCCAGGTCCTCGGGCTCGTCCTGCTGCGCGGGAACGCCCAGGCCGGCACGGTCGTGGTGCTGCTGACGGCCGTCGTGGCGCTCGGCTGGGCGGTGCTGCCGCTCTTCTTCCCGAGCGGCGACGACACCCTCGACCCGACCCGGCTGGTGATGCTGCCGCTGCGGCCCGAGCCGCTGGTCCGGGCGCTGCTGGTCTCCTCGATGATCGGCATCGGGCCGCTGTTCACCCTCTGCCTGGCGGTCGGTTCGGTGCTCGCGCTGGCGCACGGGCCGGCGGGTGTGCTGTTCGCGGTGGTCGCGGTCCCGCTGACGCTGCTGCTGTGCGTGGCGCTGTCGCGGGCCGTCACCACCGCCAACGTACGGCTGCTCAACTCCCGCAAGGGCCGCGATCTGGCGGTGCTGAGCGGGCTGGTGATCGCGGTGGGCATCCAGTTCGTCAACTTCGGCGCCCAGCGGCTCGGGGAGGCCGGCGGGCTCTCCACGCTGGAGCCGGCCGGGAACGTGGCCCGCTGGCTGCCCGGCGCCTCGGCGATAGCGGCGGTGGACGCGGCGTCGCGGGGGTCGTACGGGGTGGCGGCCGCGCAACTGCTGGTCACGGCGGCGGCCCTGGTGGCGCTGGTGTGGCTGTGGCAGCGGGGGCTGGTGAAGCTGATGACCGCGCCGGACGGCTCCACGCTGGCGGCCGCGGCGCCGACCCGCAAGGAGTCCGGCCGCACGGGTCTGTCCGCGCTGCTGCCGGAGGGGCGTACGGCCACGGTCGTGCACCGCAGCCTGCTCTACATCGCCCGGGACCCGAAGACCAAGGCGGCCTGGGTGACGGCGCTGGCGATCGGCGCGATCGTGCCGCTGATCAACGCGTTGCAGGGCACCGGCTCGATCTACTTCGCCTGCTTCGCCGCCGGGATGCTCGGCATGCAGATGTACAACCAGTTCGGCCAGGACACCTCCGCCTTCTGGATGGTCGCCCTGACGATCTCCTCCACCCGTGACGCGTACGTCGAGCTGCGCGCCCGGGCCCTGGCCCTGCTGCTGATCACGCTCCCGTACACGGTGGTGGTCTGTGTGGCGACGGCGGCGCTGCTCGGCAGCTGGCGGGCGCTGCCGGGGGTGCTGGGCATCTCCTTCGCCCTGCTGGGCGCGATGCTGGCGATCGGGGCGGTGGCCTCGGCGCTGTTCCCGTACTCGATCCCGCAGGAGGGCGCGTTCAAGAACGTGGCCCCCGGGCAGGGCGGGCTGGCGTGGATCTCCATCCTCGGCGGCATGCTGGCCGCGCCGGTGCTGGCCGGTCCGGTGATCGCGCTGACGGTGTGGCTGCACATCGCGGACCGCCAGGACGCGCTGTGGCTGGTGATCCCGGCAGGTGCGGTGTTCGGGGCGCTCATCGGGTGGGCGGGGCTGCGCATCGCGGCACCGCGCACGGCGAACCGGCTGCCGGAGATCCTGACGGCGGTCAGCAAGGGCTGAGCCCTGCCCGGCGCGGTGCTACGGGGCGACCGGCTCCCGGTCGCCCCGGGCGTCCTCGGCGAGCTGTTCCAGGAACGGCTCCACGGCCGCCCGCCACCCCTCCGGCCGGTCGTAGTGGACGAGGTGTCCGGCGTCGGCCACCTCCGCGTACTGGCCACGGGGCAGGACGCGCACCATCTCCTGCGCCTCGGCCCGGCCCAGCTCCCCGTCGAGCCCGCGCAGCACCAGGGCGGGGCACCGCACCTGGGCCAGCTCCTCCCAGTGCGCGTCGTAGACCCAGGTGGCGCGGGAGCGGAGCATCTGGCTGCGGGAGAAGACCGGGCGCCAGCCGTCCTCCGTCTCCGCCATCACCTCGGCGTAGAACGCGCCGCGCATGGGGTTGGGCCGCTCCACCCAGGGGTCGTCCTCGCCGAACCACTTCCGCACGTCGGCGAGGGTGGCGAAGGGCAGCGGCCAGGACGCGAACCAGTCGCTCCACTCGCGCTGCGAGGCCGCCCCGAGGGCGGAGGCCCGCATGTCGCAGATGACGACGGCCCGGACCAGGTCGGGGCGCTTGGCGGCGAGCTGCCAGCCGGTGAGCGCTCCCATGGCGTGGCCGACGACGGTGACGGGTCCGAGGTCCAGCTGTTCGATCGCGGCCTCGGCGTCGGCGACGTACGCGTCGCGCGTGTACGGGCCGTCGGCCGGCTTCTCGCTGCGGCCGTGGCCGCGCTGGTCTAGGCCGACCGCGCGGTACCGCTCGGAGAGCCAACGGGCGGTGGGCGCCCAGTGGGAGGCCCGGCCCATCAGCCCGTGCAGCAGTAAGACCCCGGGGGCCCGGTCCGCGCCGGCGCTGTCCGCCCCCGCGCTGTCCGATCCCGCACGCTCCTTGGGCGGATCCGCGAACTCCCACGCCGCGAGGCGTACGCCGTCGGATCCGGTCACATCGATGCGCCGCACCATGGTCCTGGCACCCCCTTCTGGTCCTCGATCACCGCGTGGTGGCGTCGCCAGACTATCGAACTCTTATTCGAAAACAGGGATCCGCCGCTCAACACCCCACGTTCGAGTGACATGCGACGAGGATTGCCGTCGGCCGCCCTGGGGAGATCTTCAACGGGAGGCGGACCGCTCGGGGACAGGGGTCCGTGGGGAACGACCTTGAGAGCTCGGGGCTCCAGGTCGACCAAGGGGAGGACCGACCCCGGCGCCTTCGGGCGCCGGGGTCGACCCTTGTCCACCTTGTTCACGACAACGATGGCAGAGCACGGCGCGGCCACCGCCAGACCATCCCTGACCAGGGCATCTCGGACCATGGCAGCCACCGATCGGCGTGCATGCCGGTAAGACGGGCGCATTCCCTGCTCCCTCCCCGACCGTGCCCGACCGCATCCGGCCCGGCACCCTCAGGTCATATGCCTGGCCTCAGCCTGGCACGCGATCCGTCGGCCCGCTGCGATTCCGCCCTATCCAGCCCGTCCGGCGTTTGAGGACGGAACCCTGGCGGTGGTGACCGGCGCCCCGACGTCCACGCGCACCGCAGGGGCCACCCCGGTCAAAGACGCCAACGGCGTCAGCGCTTGGCCACGAACACGTGCGAAGCAACCTCCGAGTCCAGCTCCGCCGCCTCCCCGCTGGACCCGACCAGCACCCCGCCCGGCGACTCCGTCACGCTGACCACGGACCCGGGCTGGACCCCGGCCCGCCGCAGCGTGTACATCAGCTGGGCGTCCGTCTGGATCGGCTCCCCGATCCGCCGCACGACCACGGTCTTGCCCTCCGAGCCCGGGTCCAGCTCCGCCAGGCTCACCATCGAGGCGTCCAGGAACGGGTCGGCCTCCGCCTTCTCGCCCAGCTCCTCCAGGCCCGGGATCGGATTCCCGTACGGAGACTCCGTCGGGTGCCGCAGCAGCTCCAGCACCCGCCGCTCCACGGCCTCGCTCATCACGTGCTCCCAGCGGCAGGCCTCGGCGTGGACCTGCTCCCACTCCAGGCCGATCACGTCGACCAGCAGGCACTCGGCGAGCCGGTGCTTGCGCATGACGCGGGTGGCCAGGCGCCGGCCCTCCTCGGTCAGCTCCAGGTGGCGGTCCCCCGCGACCTGGACCAGCCCGTCGCGCTCCATGCGGGCCACCGTCTGGCTGACCGTCGGACCGCTCTGGTCCAGCCGTTCGGCGATCCGGGCGCGCATGGGGACCACGCCTTCCTCTTCGAGTTCGAGGATGGTGCGGAGATACATCTCCGTGGTGTCGATCAGTCCGGACATACGTGCCCCTCGATGCTGTGACAGAAAATCGTCGTGCGATGGCCCTGCACCAATTCTGACGCATAGCACGGACAACCGTGCCGCCCCGGCCCAAGACCGTCCGCCGGAGGCCGCCGGGCGCTATTGACAGGCCACTGGTCCAGACCGCAACGTGATCCGCGGCACAGCCATTCCCGCCCCGCAGAAACCCGTCGAAAGGGTCCTTCCCGATGAGCGACAGCAAGCTGGCCGGTCAGTTCTTCGATGCGGCGATCGGTCTGCTCCAGCGGGTACGGGACGAGGAGGCGGGCTCCATCGCGGCGGCCGGCGCGGCCATCGCCGACACCGTCGAGGCGGGCGGCCGGCTCTTCGCGTACGGCGCCGGGCACTCCTCCCTCGCCGCCCAGGACGTCGTCTACCGCGCGGGCGGACTGGCCCTGATGAACCTGCTCACGGTGCCCGGCACCACCGGCGTGGACGTCATGCCCGCCACCCTCGGCTCCGCCCTGGAGCGGGTGGACGGCCTGGCCTCGGCGGTCCTGGACTCCAGCCCGGCGACCGCGGGCGACGTGCTCGTCATCATCTCGCTCTCCGGCCGCAACGCGCTCCCGGTCGAGATGGCCCAGAACGCCCGGGCCCTCGGGCTGAAGGTCATCGGCGTCACCTCGGTCGCGTACGCGGAGAACACCCGCTCCCGGCACACCTCGGGCGGCTTCCTGCGCGACCACTGCGACATCGTCCTGGACAGCAAGATCGCGATCGGCGACGCGGAGCTGAGCGCCCCCGGCATCGAGGCCCCCTTCGCCCCCGCCTCCACCGTCGTCACCAGCGCGATCATGCAGTCGATGATGGCGGCGGCGGCCGAGCAGCTGGTGGCCCGGGGCATCGAGCCGCCGCTCCTGCGCTCGGGGAACGTCGACGGCGGCCACGACTGGAACGGCCGGGTCATGACGGAGTACCGCGAGCGGATCTTCTACCGCCACTGAGTTCCGTACTACGCGCAGGTCGGCAGGGTCACCCGGGCCGTCAGCCCGCCGCCCGGGTTCGCCGTGGCGCCGACGTCCCCGCCGTGCGCCCGGGCGACCGACGCCACGATGGAGAGCCCGAGCCCCGCGCCCTCGCCCGGCGCGTGGCGGCGGGCCTGCGCCCGGCGGAAGGGCTCGAACAGCAGCGGTACGGCCGCCGCGTCCACCACGGGCCCGGTATTGGCGACCTCCAGGCCGCCCGGGCCGACCCGGACCCGTACCGTCCCGCCCGGGTGATTGTGGCGCAGCGCGTTGGCGATCAGGTTGTGCACCAGGTGGTCCAGGAGGACCGGGTCGCCCTGGACGCTCACCGGCCGGGCCTCCACGTCGACGGTGACGGCCCGCTCCTGAGCCTCCGCCGCCAGCGCCTCGGTGACCGTGGCGGTGGTGGCGTCCAGGCCGACCCGCTCGCGCCGCCGCAGACCCTCGTCGGAGACCGCGAGGAGCAGCAGCCCCTCGATGAGCTGCTCGCTGTTGTCGGCGGTGTCGATGAGCTTGTCCCGGATCCAGGCGACCTTCTCGGGCGGCGGATCGTCGGCGAGCCCGATCTCGGCGGCGGCCCGCTGCACGGCGAGCGGGGTGCGCAGTTCGTGGGCGGCGTTGGCGGCGAACCGCTGCCGGGCGGCGACCAGTTGCTCGATCCGGTCGAGCATCCCGTCGAAGGTGTCGGCCAGCTCCTTGAGCTCGCCGGGCGGGGCCTGGAGCGCGATCCGCTCGTGGAGGTTGGAGCCGGAGAGCCGGCGGGCCCGGGCGGTGATGACCCCGACGGGCCGCAGCACCCGGCCCGCCATCCACCAAGCAAGGGCGACGGAGAGCGCCGAGTAGACGGCGAGGGAGAGCGCGGAGACGGTGAGGAGCTGGTGGAGCACGGCGTCACCGGCGGCCGTGGAGACCTTCCGGGCGACGGCGTACTGGCCGGGCTGGATGACGGTGGTCTGCGCCCAGTCGGAGGTGGGCAGCGCGGGGGCGGCGGACTCGCCCAGTTCGGCGGCGGGGACCGTGGGGACCACCGCGCTCATGACGCTGCTGTAGAGCCCGTCGCTGACCAGCACGTAGACGAGCCCCATGAGCAGGACTCCGGCCAGCACCAGCAGGCCGCCGTAGAGCGCGGTGAGCCGCGCGCGCTCGCTGTTCACCGGGCGTCGCCGCCCGCCATGGGTTGGTCGCCGATGCGGTACCCGGCGCCCGGCACGGTCTCGATCACGGGTGGCGCCCCCAGTTTCGTACGGAGCTTGGAGAGGGTGACCCGGACCGCGTTGGTGCGGTAGCTGGTGTCCTCCTCCCACACCTCCTCGATCAGGTCGTCGCCGCTGACGACCGCGCCCTCGGCCCGCAGGAGGGTTTCCAGCACGGCGAACTCCTTGCGGGAGAGAGAAAGGAAGCGGCCGTCGCGGCAGACCTGGCGGCGGGCGGTGTCGAGCGTCAGCCCGGCCCGTTCGAGGACCGGCGGGAGGGCGGGGCGGGAGCGGCGGCCGAGCGCGAGGACCCGGGCGAGGAGTTCGTCGTACGCGAACGGCTTGGTCAGGTAGTCGTCGGCACCGAGCCCGAGGCCGGCCACCCGGTCCCGTACGGTCCCCGAGGCGGTGAGCATCAGGATCCGGGTCAGCAGGCGGGCGCCGACGACCCGGCGGCACACCTCGTCGCCGTGCAGCCCGGGCAGGTCGCGGTCGAGGATCATCACGTCGTACGCGCCGAACCGGAGCTTCTCCAGCGCGGTCGGCCCGTCGGGGGCGATGTCCACCGCGACGGCGTCACGGCGCAGCCCCTCGGCGATCATCCCCGCCAGGAATTCCTCGTCCTCCACCACCAGCACGCGCATGGGTTCTGTGTACCCGAAAGCGATGTTTCGTCGGTGTAAGCACCGGCGCTGAGAGAAACGAAACCGGCTCCTCGCCCACGCTCGGGCCGTCCCCACCGACGTCCCGAGGAGCCCTCCATGACCGTTCTCACTGCCCGGCGGCGCAGTCTCGCCGCCGCCTGCCTGCTCGCCACGACCGTCGTCCTGTCCGCCACGGCCTGTTCGGGCGGCGGCGGGACCAAGGACGGCGGATCGGCCTCCACCACGAAGAAGACGAAGGAGGACCAGGCCCTGGAGCACCGCAAGTGCCTCCGGGAGCAGGGCCTGGACATCCCCGAGCCGAAGCCGGGCGAGAACGGCATGGGCGTCACCATCGACGGCGGCTCCAAGGGCAGGAAGGAGATGGAGAAGGCGTTCAAGGCCTGCCAGGACAAGGCGGTCGGCGGCGGACCCAAGGAGCTGACCCAGGCGGAGAAGGACAAGATGGTCGCCTTCGCCCGGTGCATGCGGAAGAACGGTTTCGACATGCCCGACCCGAAGTTCGAGGGCGGGATGGCCCAGGCGATGCCGGCGATGAAGCCGCAGGAGATGAAGAAGTTCGAGAAGGCCAACAAGGCGTGCGAGAGCGTGGGCCGATGAGGCGCGGACGGGCCGTCGCGGCGGTGGCGGCGGTGCTCGCCGTGACGGCGGGAACCATCGCCGTGACCCAGTTCGGCGGCGGCAGCGGTGGTACGGAGTCGGCGGGCGCGAAGAACACCGGGCTGCCGCCGGCCACCGCCCCGGTCGAGCGCGGCGACCTGCACGACAGCGCCCAGGCGGACGGAACGCTCGGCTACGACAGACAGCGCAAGATCAACGCGGCTGCGGCGGGCACCCTGACCTGGACCCCGCGCACCGGCGCGGCGATCGAACGGAACGAGCGGCTGTACGAGGTCGACGGCCGGGCGGTCCGGCTGATGTACGGGGCCGGGCCCATGTACCGCACCTTGAAGGCGGGCGAGACGGGCCGGGACGTCGAGCAGCTGGAACGTAACCTCGCCGCCCTCGGCTACACCGGCTTCACCCCGGACACCGAGTACACCGAGCTGACCGCGGCGGCCGTCAAACGCTGGCAGAAGGCGCACGGCAGCAAGCAGACGGGCACGGTCGGCCCGCAGGACATCGCGTTCGCCCCCGGGAAGGTCCGGATCAAGGGCGTGGCGGCGGCCGTCGGCGATCTGGCCCAGCCGGGCGCCCCGCTCCTCACGACGACCGGCAGCGAGCGCATCGTCACCTTCGAACTGGACGTGGCGGAGAGTCAGTTGGCCAAGGCTGGCACCAAGGTCGACGTCGACCTGCCGGACGGCACGAGCGCGCCCGGCACGGTCTCCTCGGTCGGCCGGACGGCGAAGCCCGGAAAGGACCCGCAGGACACCAGCCCGAAGGTGACGCTGACCGTCTCCTTCGACGAGCCGGACGAGGTCGGCGGCTTCGACCAGTCGCCGGTCACGGTGAACCTCACCGGCGAGACCCGCAAGGACGTCCTGACCGTCCCGGTGAACGCGCTCCTGGCCCTGCCGGGCGGCGGCTTCGGCGTGGAGGTCGTACGGAACGGCACCGCCCGCGAGGTGAAGGTGGAGCTCGGGATGTTCGCGGAGGGCCGGGTCGAGGTGTCGGGCGGCGGGCTGAGCGAGGGCATGAAGGTCGGGGTGCCGAAGGTATGAGCGGCGCCGCAGATACGGATACGGATACGGGTACGGTCGTCGGCCTCCGGGGCGTCACCAAGGAGTACGCGGGCGGGGTCACCGCCCTGCGCGGGGTGGACCTCACCGTGCGGGAGGGCGAGCTCCTCGCCATCGTCGGCCCGTCCGGCTCCGGCAAGTCCACGCTGCTGCACATCGTCGGCACCCTGGACCGCCCCACCGCCGGCACCGTCCACATCGCGGGCCACGACGTGGCGGCCCTGACCGACCGCCGCCTCTCCGCCCTGCGCGCCCAGCACGTGGGCTTCGTCTTCCAGGCGTTCCACCTGGTCCCGGGCGTCTCCGCCCGCGACAACGTGGCCGAGGGCCTGCTCTACTCCGGCCTCCCCCGCTCCGTACGCCGCCGCAAGGCCGCCGAGGCGCTGGACCGGGTCGGCCTCGCGGACCGCCTGCACCACAAGCCGGACCAGCTCTCGGGCGGCCAGAAGCAGCGGGTCGCCATCGCCCGGGCGGTCGTGGGCGAACCCGCGCTTCTGCTGGCCGACGAACCGACGGGGGCGCTCGACTCGGCGTCGGGGGCGGCGGTGATGGAGCTGCTGCGGGACCTGAACCGGGAGGGGGCGACGATCGCGGTGATCACGCACGACACGGAGATCGCGGGGAGCCTGCCGCGCGAGGTGCGGATCAGGGACGGCGAGGTGGTGGCGGACATACGGAATCCGCCTGTACGCCGGCCCATGACGACGGGGGCGGAGCTGTGAGCCGGAGCGCGGCCCGCAGCCGCCTCAAGGCAGCCCGCCTGGGCCCCCGGGACGTCCTCCACGTCGGCTCGTCGGGCCTCCGCAGCCGCCCCATGCGCGTCGTGCTCTCCGCCCTGGGCATCGCCATCGGCATCGCGACGATGATCGCGGTGGTCGGCATCTCCGCCTCCAGCCAGGCCCAACTTCTCCGGGAACTGGACAAGTTGGGCACCAACCTCCTGGTGGCCTCGCCCGGCGACTCGATGTTCGCCGGTGAGGAGGTACATCTCCCGGAGGGCTCGGTGGGGATGGTCGGCCGGATCAAGGGCGTCCAGGAGGTGGGGGCCACCGCCGACCTGGACGCGACCGTACGCCGCACCGAGAAGATCGACGAGGACGATACGGGCGGGATCGGGGTCAAGGCGACGACGGCCGGCCTGCTCCGCGTACTGCGCGGCGAGGTCACCCGGGGCAGCTGGCTCAACGCGGCGACCGGCCGCTACCCCTCGGTCGTGCTCGGCCATGTCTCGGCCGACCGCCTCGGCATCACCAAGCCAGGGCAGCAGGTATGGATAGGCGACCGCTACTTCACGGTCGCCGGCATCCTCGCCCCGCTCCCCCTGGCCCCGGAGATCGAACGCTCCGCCCTGGTCGGCTGGGAGGGCGCGAAGCGCCTGCTGGGCTTCGCGGGCCACCCGACGTCGATCTACGAGCGGTCGGACGACGCGGCGGTGCAGGACGTACGGAAGGTCATGGCGGCGACGGTCGACCCGCAGAACCCGCAGAACGTGAAGGTCACCGACCCGTCCTCGGCACTCCGCGCGAAGGCGGCGACCGAGGGGGCGTTCAGCAGTCTGCTGCTGGGCCTGGGCGGTATCGCGCTGCTGGTGGGGGGCGTAGGAGTGGCCAACACCATGATCATCTCGGTCCTGGAACGCCGGTACGAGATCGGCCTGCGCCGCTCGCTGGGCGCGACCCGGGGCCAGATCAGGATCCAGTTCGTCACGGAGTCCCTGATGCTGTCGGGCCTGGGCGGCCTGGCCGGGGTGACGCTGGGCGCGGCGGCGACGGGGGCGTACGCGCACACGGGCGGCCTGCCGTGGGTGGTCCCGCTCTGGGCGGTCGCCGGGGGCTTCTGCGCGACGCTGGTGATCGGCACGGTGGCGGGCCTCTACCCTGCGGTCCGGGCGTCCCGGCTGTCTCCGACGCTGGCGCTGCACGCGGCGTGAGGGGGAGCCCCGGGGGCGGGGCGGTGGGGGCCGGCTACTCCCCCGCCCCCACCGCCCCCACCAGGCGGCCCAGGCGGCGGCCGCGTCTGCGGCCTCCCCGGCGCCCGCACTCGTACGGACCGAGCCCGTCCGCTCGACGGCCTGGAGGGCCGGGTGCCCGGGCCCGTAACGGACCGGGATCGCCCCGCCCGCGACCAGCAGGCACGGCCCCGGCGCGTCCGAGGGGGTGGCGGCCGTCCGCACCAGGCGCTCGCCCTCCATCACCTCGCCCGCCGTCGGGCCCTCCGCCGTCAGGTCGAGGAGGACGTGGTCGGCGAACCCGGCCTGCGCGAAGTCGAGCAGGGAGGTCACCGCCTCCATGGGGTCCTCGCACTCGGAGGCCGTACGCACCGCCCGGTGCAGCTGGCTCGTCCGGAACCGCAGCCGGTCGGCTTCCTGCTGGGCGAGCTTGGCGGCGGTGACGTCCCGGAAGAGCCACCCCACCCCGAGCGGAACCGGCTCCTCCGCCAGCGGCGAGGCGAGCCGCAGGAACCCGCTGCGCCAGCACCGCCGCCGCTCACCCTCCGCCGTACGCAGCGTCACCCACAGCTCGGCCGGGGCGCCGGGCGCGCCTTCGGCGAGCACGTGTTGCAGGGCCGCCTCCAGCTCCTCGACACCCTGGACCACCAGCTCACCGAGCGGCCGGCCGAGGAGGGTGGTGCGGCCACCGCCGAGCGCACGGGAGGCGTACGCGTTGACCACGGTCGGGCGGAGGTCGACGTCGACGAGCACCACGCCCCACGACGCGTCCTCAAGGAGCGCCTCGCTCAGCGCGATGGCCCGCTCCAGGTCGATCTGGGCGTGCACCTCGCTGAACGCGCAGTACACCCCGGCCGGCTTGCCGTCGGCGCCCAGCACCCGGGCGGACTGGGTCCGCACGAGCACCCGGCTGCCGTCCTTGCGCAGCAGGGCGAACTCGTGGACCTGGCGCCCGGGCGCGTCCATGGCGGCCATCAGCCGCCCCTGCACCTCGTGCGCGTCGGCCCGGCGCACCGCCCACCCGGCGAAGCCCGTACGCCCCACGGCCTCCTGCGCGGACCAGCCGAGGATGCGCTCGGCCTCGCGGTTCCAGTGGGTGACCACACCGCCCGCGTCGAAGGCGCAGAGCGCGGCGTCCATGCCGTCGAGGAGGGCGGCGAGCAGCTCGGCCCCGGAGTCGGCGGCGGGAGCCCCTCCCTCGCCGCTGCCGCAGTCGCCGCCGTGGCCACTTCCGCCGCTGTCACCGCTGTCACCGCCGGAGGCCGGCGGCTCGGGGCACACGGGCTCCCCCGTGCCCCCGGCGCCCTCGTCGGGTCCGAGCGCGTCGGTGGTACCGCTGCTCCTGGAAGCACTCACTCCGTACCCCCCGCAGAACGTGTCGGCTGTTTCCCCGCGCGTCACCGCGCGTATTGCTGCACGTCAGACCATTCAACTCGAACGTGACCCAGCGCACATCCCCCTTCGCCAAATAAATGGGTTGAACGGCCGTCGGGACCGCTCGTAGGCTTCTCAGCACACAGGAAAGGAGGTGTTCCGGAAGTGATTTCTCTTCGGACTCGTGAGGTGGCTGCGGGCTGACGCCCGTTGTCACGCACTTTTCGCAGTGCATGGCCGGACGCCGGCCAATACCCAGCAGTCACCGACCCGCAGGCTCGCCGGTAAGTCCGGCCGGCTCCTCTGTGCACGGAGGAACCAGAGCCTGCGGGTTTCTGCGTTTTCCGTCTCCCGTCTTCCGGGTTTCTCGCAGGTGACGCGGGCGCCCTACGGGCAGAGCCGCTCCACCCTCCAGGCCCCGTCCTCCCTGACGTACCGCAGCCGGTCGTGCAGCCGGTTCCCGTGCCCCTGCCAGAACTCGATGGTCTCCGGGACGACACGGAAGCCGCCCCAGTCCGGCGGCGCGGGCACCTTCTCGCCCTCCGGATAGCGCGCGGCCAGCTCCTCGTACCGCTCGATGAGCTCCTCGCGGGAGCCGATCACCGTGGACTGGTCACTGGCCCAGGCGCCGAGCTGGGAGCCGTGCGGCCGGGTACGGAAGTATCCGACGGTCTCCTCGCGGGAGACCCGGGAGGCGGTGCCGGTGACGATCACCTGGCGGGCCATCGGGTGCCAGGGGAAGAGCAGCGAGACGTGAGGGTTGGCGGCCAGCTCGCGGCCCTTGCGGGAGCCGTAGTTCGTGAAGAAGACGAAGCCCCGGTCGTCGTACTGCTTCAGCAGGACCGTACGCGAGGAGGGGCGGCCGTCCGGGGTGGCGGTGGAGACGACCATGGCGTTGGGCTCGTGGAGGACCCCGCCCACGGCGACCTGGCGGAACCAGCGGGCGAACTGGCCCATCGGGTCGGGGCTGAGGTCGGACTCGGTGAAATCCTCGGAGCGGTACTGCTCGCGCATGGCCGCGGGATCGGTGGTGGAATCGGGGGTGGGATCGTCCGGGAGAGGTCCCGAAGAACGTTCTGGTGTGGGCACGGGCCCATCCTGCCGCAGCGGCGCAGTGTGCCCGGCGGGGAGGGCAGGTAACCACGCACCGCCGAAATGGGGGCCTGTGCCGGATGTCACGCTTCCCCGCTCCGTGGGAACCCGCCAATATCTTGGGGCGGGCCTTGTAGGAGGCCCCCGGGGCGCCGAAGCACGGGGGCGCCGGGGCCGCAGGGGCCGTCGCCCACCCGCCGCCGAACTGAGGGAGCCGCCTGATGTCCGACTTCGTACCCGGTCTTGAGGGAGTCGTCGCGTTCGAAACGGAGATCGCCGAACCGGACAAGGAAGGTGGTTCGCTCCGCTACCGCGGGGTCGACATCGAGGATCTGGTCGGTCACGTCTCCTTCGGCAATGTCTGGGGCCTGCTGGTGGACGGGGCGTTCAACCCCGGGCTGCCGCCGGCCGAGCCGTTCCCGATCCCGGTGCACTCGGGTGACATCCGGGTCGACGTGCAGTCCGCGCTGGCGATGCTGGCCCCCGTCTGGGGGCTGAAGCCGCTGCTGGACATCGACGAGGCGACGGCCCGGGACGACCTGGCGCGGGCGGCGGTGATGGCGCTGTCGTACGTGGCCCAGTCGGCCCGCGGCCAGGGCCTGCCGATGGTGCCGCAGAGCGAGATCGACAAGGCGCACTCGGTGGTCGAGCGGTTCATGATCCGCTGGCGGGGCGAGCCGGACCCGAAGCACGTCAAGGCGGTGGACGCGTACTGGACGTCGGCGGCCGAGCACGGCATGAACGCCTCCACGTTCACCGCCCGGGTCATCGCCTCGACGGGCGCGGATGTCGCGGCCGCGCTGTCCGGCGCGGTGGGCGCGATGTCGGGCCCGCTGCACGGCGGCGCCCCGTCGCGGGTCCTCGGCATGATCGAGGAGATCGAGCGTACGGGCGACGCGACGGCGTATGTGAAGGGCGCCCTGGACCGGGGCGAGCGCCTGATGGGCTTCGGCCACCGCGTCTACCGCGCGGAGGACCCGCGCGCCCGCGTCCTGCGCCGCACGGCCCGTGAGCTGGCGGCGCCGCGCTTCGAGGTGGCGGAGGCGCTGGAGAAGGCCGCGCTGGAGGAGCTGCACGCGCGGCGTCCCGACCGGGTCCTGGCGACGAACGTCGAATTCTGGGCGGCCATCGTGCTGGACTTCGCGGAGGTCCCGGCGCACATGTTCACGTCGATGTTCACGTGTGCCCGTACGGCGGGCTGGTCGGCGCACATCCTGGAGCAGAAGCGCACGGGCCGCCTGGTCCGCCCGTCGGCGACGTACGTCGGCCCCGGCACGCGGAACCCGCGCGAGATCGAGGGATACGCGGACATCGCGGATCTGGCGGGGTGAGGTCCCCGGGGGGCGCGGGGGCGCGAGGCTGGTGAATGTGCCGGTACGGGGTACTCGTACCGGCACATCTGAGGCGCACCTCTTGCGCGTCCCCGACCGAGGAGGCCCACGGTGACCACTCCCCGACCGACCCTGACGCTGTCCAGCACGGTGATCGAAGCCCCGGACGCGGCGGAGCTGGCGGACTTCTACCGCCGCCTGCTGGGGTGGGAGACGGTGCAGGAGGAGCCGGACTGGGTGAAGCTCTTGCCCCCGGGCGGCGGTTCCGGCCTGGGCTTCCAGACCTCGAAGCCGTACGTGCCCCCGGTCTGGCCCGCCTCCCTCACCTCGGAGGGCGACCAGCTGATGATGCTGCACCTGGACTTCGAGGTGACGGACCTGGAGGCGGGGGTGGCCCACGCGGTGGCGGAGGGCGCGACACCGGCGGAGTTCCAGCCGCAGCACGACGTACGGGTGCTGTTCGACCCGGTGGGCCACCCGTTCTGCCTGTTCGTCCGCGACCAGGTCCTCGGCGAGACCCCCGCGATCAGCCCCGAGTGGGTCGCGGAGCAGGCCCGGGACATCAGGACGCAGGACCCGCGGGCGTCGGAGGCGGTGACACCGGACCGCCGGGAGGCGGCGGGTGCGGGGGAGGAGCCGGGGTCCGGGGACGCGGTTCCGGCCTAGTTGACCTAGTTGACCTAGTTGACCTAGTTGAAGGGAACGGCGTCCTTCGGCGCGGTGTGCCAGTTGGTGACGACGGGCTTGTCGACAGTGATGGTGCCGACCTTGAGGGTGACGGGGTTGGGGTCCTCGTTGCCGACGGCGACGATGATGCTGTCGAGCTCCTTGCCCCCGTCGGTGTTGGTGGTCTTGGGGTTGACCCCCGCGTAGGCGACGGTGCCCTTGCTGAGCGTGATCTGCTTGCCGACGGCCTGCTCGACGGGCCCGGCCTCGGTGCCGTCGGACCCGAAGGCGACGGTGGGCAGCGCGGCCGGCAGAACGCAGGTGATCCCGGACTTGGCCTTCGCCATGACGAGGATGTAGCCACCGGCCTGACTCTCGGAACGGGTGCTCCAGGAGAGGTCGTTGGCGCCGCAGACCTGCCCGACCCTGGAACCGTTGCTGTCGCTGCCGTTGCCGGCGGACGGGGAGGCGGTGGGCTCGTCGGAGGCGCCGCTGGTCGGGGCGTCCGTGGGGGCGTCCGAGGCGGCATCCTCGGATGCGGAGGCGGAGGGACTGCCCGCGTCGGCCGAGGGAGAACTGCTCTGCGCGGCCCCGCTGTCCACGCTCCCGTCGGTGTCCTGGCACGCGGTCATCAGCAGGGCTCCGCCCACGAGGGCGGCGGAGGCGAGGAGGGCCGAGCGACGGTTGCGGTTGCGGTGGCCGAACATGGAGATCCCCTAGGTATTGGTCGACGATCCGAGGCAGAAGCGCTGTCCGGCTCCCCGCTCGGGCTCCGGAACACCCACTAGGAGGGCGCGTTGATCCCCGGGGATCCCGGCGTCTCCGTTCCCGGACACCACTATCACAGGCCGGTTACATGATCACGGAGCGCCCCGGATCCGGCGCCACGGGCGCCACCCCACGGAAGGATTGACCGCATGCCCCTGGCGACACACCAGGAGACAGCCGCCACGATCACGGCCGTGAGGCCCTACGGCTCCGAGGCCGACGCGAACGGCACGCCCGCCTTCATCGACCTGGCCAAGCACCCTTCTTGGTGGTCCCCGGACGTAGCGGCCCCTCAGGTGGGTGATCGCCTGCACACCGTGGTCCTGGACGGGTCACGAACCCCGCCCAGGCTGAGCGCGCTGCGAAAAGACATCGAGATCGCACGAGCTCTACGGTCGGGCGGGTGAGGGGCGGACCAATGCCTTTGCAAGTCCGGCACGTTGGCGTACGGATACGAACGTAAGTATGACAACTCATGTGGCGAGCACCGGCGAACGGCAGCCTTCAGGTCGTCAGCAGAACCATCACCACACCGGGCACACCACCGTTCCAGGGAGATCCGACATGGCCAAGACCTCTCGTTCGCTGCCGCAGACCTTCCGTCACTACCTGGCGAACCCTCTGGCCTTGGGCTACCTGGGCGTCGTGCTCGCGGTGTGCCTGTGGGTCGCTGTGGACACCTTCTCCGCCACCTCCTCCGGGGACGCCAGCTTCGCCGGCGTGTGGGCCATCCTGGCCACCGCCCCGACCTCGCTTCTGTTCACCTCCCTGTTCACCTTCGCAGGTCCCGTAGGCCTGATAGGCATCCCGATCGGCGCCGTCGTCCAGGCCTTCGCGCTCGGTGCCCTGTACCGCCACGTCACCGAGCGACGCACCCACGGCACCGCGAACGGTGTCAGCAGCGCCTGACCCCGGAAGCCAGATCCCCGGGCCAACGCCAGTACGACGGGGAGGGACCGAGCACCGAGCACACGTAACGCCGCCCTCGTCCGGCTCGTTGTCGCGAGAGGCGAGAGACACGGGTGGCCGACGCCCGTGAAGGCCCAGGAGGCTCGGGAGACATGATCGAAGAGGGCGGCGCCCCCGGGGGATGCCCGGCGTCGCGGGAGGAGCCTCGGGAGGAGCCGCCCGTCGCGCACTCCCGTACGCTGCGATTCTGGCTCGATCCGGCGAATATCGCGGTGCGCCTCGGTCAGGCGGGTCCCGTCACCAGGACGAAGGCAGGACCAGCGGTCGCCTTCCAGGTCAACGACCCGTCGCTGATCCGTAAGGTCGGCTGCGGGGAGGACATCTTCCAGGCGTGGAGCGCGGACCCGTGCCTTCGGGACTTCACCGGGAACGGTTTCGCCGGATCCGAGGGCCAGCCCCACCGGGACCGGCGCGCGCTGATGAAACCGGCGCTCGCGGCACCCCGTCTGACGGCTCTGGGACCAGCCGTACGGGACAGCACCGAGGGCCTGCTCGCCGGGCTTCCCACCGACCGCCCCGTCGACATCCCCGTCGAGATGAGCCGCATCGTGGCGGGACTCGTCATCGAGACCGTGCTGAAGAGCAGCATCTCCCCGGACACACTGGCCGCTCTCGCACGAGCACGTTCCGTGCTGTCCGCAGGGGTGTTCTGGACGTACGCGCTGTCGCCGTGGCCCTGGGTGCCCACGCCGAGGGGCCGCGCCTTCCGCCGTGCCTTGGGGACGCTGAACGAGGCCACCCGGGAGGTGTACGAACGCCACCGGCCGGACGCGGACGGGAACGACGTCGTCTCCCTGCTCAAACGCTCGTCCGACAACCCGCCGGACGCGGCGCTGCACGACCTGCGGGCGCTGCTGTTCGCCGGCATCGAGGCCACGGCCTCGACACTCGCCTGGGCCTGCTACGAGTTGGGCCGCCACCCCGACCACCAGACGGCCGTCCGGACCGAGGCCGACGCCGTCCTGGGCACCGACGCCCCGGCCGATGCGGTCCGGCCCGACCTGATGCCCCGTACCGCCGGCTTCATCAGGGAGGTCACGCGACTGCACGGCATCCCGTTCCTGGTACGCCGACCCCGTCACGCGACGAACGTGGGCGAGCATCCGGTACCCGCCGGCGCCCTGGTGACCCTGCCCCTGGGCGCACTGCGTCGTGACCCTGCCCGGTACGCGCGGCCTGAGGAGTTCGACCCGCTGCGCTGGTCGCCCGAGGCCCATCCCCAGCTCTCCCCCGCCGCCCTGCTCCCCTACGGGCTCGGCCCACGCTATTGCCCCGGCGCCGCAGCCTCGGAGATCCTGACGCCCGTCGCGCTGGCGAGCCTGGTCCGCTCGCGGACACTCCGTACGACGGCGCCCGGCAGGACCGTCCGCGTCAGCCTGGAACTCACCCCGATGCCCAAGGGCCTGACCATGCTGGCCACACCCCGCGAGCCACACCCGCCTGCTCCTGGCCCGGCCCACGGCGAGCAAGCCGACCCGGCCCGCCGGCCCTGAGCACGGGCCGGCTTCTGGCGACCAGCACGCTCCCCCGTACCTCGCTCACCCCACCACGCACCGCCCACCCCTCGGACGGCTCACGGCGGACTCCCTAGCTCCAGCAGCACGTGGACCGCATCGCCCACGACGCTCGGCCCCGGCCCGTACCCTTGGTGCCCCGCGCGTGCGGGGGTGTTCCCGCGAGGTCCGTGACCATCCCGCACATCCACAAGTGGGCCCCGCGCGTGCGGGGTTGGACCTGCGGGCGAGACGCTGTGCCCTGCGTAGCTGGGTAGCCCCTGCGTGGGCAGGGCTGAAAACCGTCTGTCTGGAGGGGCAACAGACTTGGCCATGCCACCCTCTCTCGACTCCTCGATGGCACATCGCGAGCACGACCGGTCTCCTGCTTGCCGAGCTGGTGCACAAACAGGGTCCTGGCCGTGCGCACGGCCAGGACCCGTGAACCGCTTACACCCTGGCGGGCCGGATGACCTCGCGCGGATCGCGCAGCCATACCTGCTGCCCCCGGTCGGTCACGGTCAGCCCGAACTGTCCGGCGTCGGGCCGCCCGACGGTCTCGTACTCCCACCAGGCATGCTCGATCTCCTCCCACAGGAACCCGGGCCCGTACTGCCACACCTCCTCCCCCGTCACAGCCGTAGCGGCACCCCCGTCCTCGCGGGTCGCCCACACCTGAACACCGTCCGGGGTGTCCTGGTGGATGAGCCGCACGCCGGGCAGCCGCGCCCCGGCGTACAGGGCGAACCCGAGATCGAGGAGCAGGGCGGGGTCCAGGCCGGCGGCCCGGGCCCGCCCTCTGCCGTGGACCTCGTGGAGGTCGGGGGCACGGTGGGACCGCATCGGCATGTACGTCGCCCCACCACAGAACGGCCCGGTCGCGGTGCCATCACCCTGGACGTGGAGCTGGACCAGGGCCCCGGACCAGAACGCCCGGGCCAGCGGAGCGACAAGGACCCCGCCGGGCCGCACCTGCCGCAGCAGCGCGTACGGGACGTGGCGGAGGGCGCAGGTGGCGATCAGCCGGTCGACCGGGCCGAGGCCGGGCCAGGGCTGCTCACCGTCCCCGACCCGCAGATACGGCCGGTACCCGGCCTCCGCCAAAGCCTCCGCCGCCTGCCGGGCCACGACAGCATCCACTTCGACGCTGTGGACGAGGTCGTCGCCGAGCCGCTCGCAGAGCAGCGCGGCCACATACCCCGTACCGGTCCCGATCTCCAGCACCCGCTGCCCATCCTCCACAGCGAGGAGCCCGAGCATCCGGGCCACCATCGACGGCATCGAGTTCGACGACGTCGCCACACCCGGACCGCCCTCTATCCCGTCATCGAGCTGCGTGACGACGGGTTCGTCGCTGTTGACCAGGGCGAGCCACTGTTCCGTGTCCACAACCGGCTCGCACCGGTCGGCCAACTGCCGCCACACCCTGGCCGGGACGAACCTGCTACGCGGCACAGCCTCGAACACCCGCCGCCACCGGGCATCCAGCAACCCATGATCAGCAAGGCTCTGCACCAGCGCCGGGTAAGTAGGGGTGGGTTGCGCGGTACTCACAGCTGCGGGGCGTACTTGGGGCGGCTGCCGTCCGGAGACGGCTTCGGCTCCGACGGCGGCGTCCACGGCTTGTCCGACGGCGGCCCACCATGCTTACCGTCGTCCATCAGTGCGGTGCTGCTCATCATGCATCTCCTTTATGGAGTGGATTGGTTCAGCTGCCCGGGTGGCGCAGCCGGTAGATCCCGAACGGCGGAAAGAGGTCGACACGTCGCGGACAGCTGCCCTCGGCGCACCCCCGGCACAACAGATCCCGGCCCTTCGTGGTGCGCCGGACAGCCGTGACCGGGGCACGCCAACACGCCTCGCAAATACGGACATCCGTAGGCGACAAGCTGACACTCACCCGGCTTCCTGGAGGACGGTGGCGGTCATGTGACACGGACAGCCACAGTCCGCCTGCCGGCAGACCGCGTGGGCGGCGGCCAGGTCCGAGACCGAGGCACCACGGCAGACGACGCTGTACGGGCCGTCCGCCCCGGCCGTCAGCTCGCCCCGAGATGTGTCCGCCTCCTCGGCCAGATCGGCCCCGGTGATCGGCTCGCCACGCCGGAGCAGCGTCACCCCATGCTCGGGGCAGTAGGCCCCGGTGTCGTCCTCGATCGGGAAGTCGTGGGCGTCGCCCTCCGCGTAACACCTCACCTGCGGGCCTCCCGCCAGACCCGGCCAAGCTTGACCGCCGTCGGACACGAGAGCCCGGCAAGACAGGTGGGGCAGTGCTGGGTGTGCCCGAGCCAGGTCTTGTAGGCGGTGTCTCCGGGAGCGGCGATCTTCACGAGGCGCCCTCGGAGCAGGTGGGGCATTCGCAAGCGGGGTATGCGGGCGCGTACTCCGGTCTGTCCAGTGGCGCCACTTCGGCTTCCGGACGGATCACCCGGGTACCGCCCTCGCGGTCCACCTCGTACACCTTGATCGTCATCGTCACGACACATGCCCTTCCACTACGTTCAGTCGCCCCGTCGTCACTGTGGCTACGACGGTAGGGAGCGGGAGCCACCGCTTGAACTGACCGCGAGTACGGGTGTCCGGCTGCGGTCGACAGGCAAGGGGGACACCATGGACAGCGGCGCACGCACTTCCCTGACCAGTGGTCAGGGAAGGCCGCAGAGGAGCCGTGGCGGGACCGTGTCCGGGTACGTGTTCCGCCTGATTCGCGAGCAGTTGGGTCACACCCAGGATTCCCTCGCGGAGCAGCTGCGACTTTCGCCCGACACCGTCGCAGGCTGGGAGTCGGGGCGTCGCCCCCTGATCGCTGTGCCGGTCGGGCAGATGCTCGTCTACCGCCATCAGCTCCTACGGCTGGGTAGTGCGCCGGCCTTGCTCATGACTCTGGAACGGGCCATGGAGGCCGACGTACTGCTGGGAGCGGCTCTCGACGAGGACGTACCCGCGCGTGACAGCCCACTCGGTGCGTGGGTCATGCAGCGCGAGCTGGTCGAGGTGCTGTCCTGGCCGCTCAACGGCGTGACTCCGACACCGTTGCGCACGCTGCCCGACCCGCCGCGACCACGCCGGGGCCCCGTACCGCGAGGACCGGAGCTCCCTGCTGCCGACCGCAGGCGCTTCTTTTCCCGCATGCGCCAGGCAGCAGAGCAGGCGCATGGCAGGGACCGCTTTCTGCTACGCCGCCAAGCCCTTTACCTGGCCGGGTACGACGCCGCATCCGACACTTCCGAGTGGCTGGCCCAACAGCAGCGGGCCGAGCGCCCGGACGGCTGGCTGACCAACTGGCTCAACGCCCGTTCGGTCGCGGCCGTCGCCGCCAGACAAGGCGATCGGGACCGAATGGAGCACTTCATCACCACGGCCCTCTCCGATGACGACGCGGGCGAGGCAGCGAACCTCAACTACTGGGCGTACTGGATCGGAGAGGCACCGCATATCCAGCTGTCCGACGACTTCATCGCCGACACGAACCCAGGCCCGTGGTCAGGCGACAAGCTGATGCGTCACCTCGTGCGGGGCTTGACTCCGGACCACGGATTCTTCGATCTGAACGTCCACACTCTGTGGGCATTGGTCGCCGCCCGCCCGAACCTGCTGCGTCCCGGAACCCTGATCGGCAACGAACTACGCGCATCCCTGCCCGTGATGTTGGATGGTCGGGAGCTGTCGGCGCGATCACGCCGAGAGCTGGAGGGCATCCGGTACGCGATTCGCCTCGCTGAGGCGTGAGAGGAGGAGGTCGTGGCTGACGACCTGTCCGCGGTGGGCCGCTTCCTGTACGAGGCGGGCACACTCAAGCAGACGCGGCGCACCGGCTGGTGGATGGCCGGGGTACGTGACCCCGAGAGCGTCGCCGAGCACTCCTGGCGCACGGCGCTGATCGCCACGATCATCGCGAAACTGGAGGGCGCCGACCCCGCCCAAGCCGCCTACCTCGCCGTGTGGCACGACACACAGGAGAGCCGGACCGGGGACGTGAACCACCTCGGGAAGAAATACGCGCCCGCCGGCAACCCGCAGGAAGTCACCACCGACCAGACGGCAGGCATGCCCGAGCTACTGGCCTCTGCGGTCCGCGAACTGGTCGCGGAGTACGAAGCGAAGGAGTCGCCCGAGGCCGTCTGCGCCCGCGACGCGGACAAGCTGGAATGCCTCCTCCAGGGCATCGAGTACAAGGCCCAGGGCTACGAGAACGCCCAGCGCTGGATCGACAACAGCCGCAGCCGCCTCATCACCGCAACGGCGAACCGACTGGCCGACGAACTCCTGGCCCAAGGATCTCTCGACTGGCTGCGCACAGCTCTCGGGGAGGGCAAGAAGTAGCCCCCTGGGGTGCGGGCGGAATGTGAAGTCCGGCCGCACCGGAGGGCTGTGCCTCGTCGCTGTGGGCGAGGGCCTGCGCGGACAGATGGCATGGCTGTGCATCGAGATAATGAGAGTTGCGCGACTCCGTAACGGGGCCCGAGGGGAGATATGTCCGTTTCTCGAGAAGTAAGTAAAAACGACCCTCCGGCCACCTAAACCCGCAGGTCACGAACTGTCGTCCCCGCACGTGCGGGGGTGTTCCCGGCCTCCACAGCTACATGGCGGGCCACGAGGAGTCGTCCCTGCGCGTGCGGGGGTGTTCCCGTCGACGTCGACCCAGCCGGGTTCGAGCTCGAGTCGTCCCCGCGCGTGCGGGGGTGTTCCCGCCCCCCGGCTCCAAAGCCGTTGACATCCGGAGTCGTCCCCGCGCGTGCGGGGGTGTTCCCGCGGGGATGCGCTTCGGTGCCGCTCTGGCCCTGTCGTCCCCGTGCGTGCGGGGATGTTGCGCTCTGAGTTGGTCTTCCTCAGTGGCCCTTTCTGCCCTCGGCAGAGACGGGGAGACGGGCGTCCCCGGGGCTTGGAGCTCAGGCTTCGGGCGCCGAGCTTCGGGGGCGGTCGGTTCGCTCTTCGGGGGTACTTGGGCGGGGTCGGGCCCGAAGCTTGGGTTTCGGGGTTCGGGCTTCGGGATGCGGGCTTCGGGATTCGAGCGCCTTCTTT
This sequence comes from Streptomyces cyaneofuscatus, assembly GCF_000718135.1. Lineage (GTDB taxonomy): Bacteria > Actinomycetota > Actinomycetes > Streptomycetales > Streptomycetaceae > Streptomyces > Streptomyces cyaneofuscatus. Next base: position 99,910 of record NZ_JOEM01000026.1, read on the forward strand.
AACTGGCGCGTGCGATTGGGGGGTTAGGGGAAACCTCCCCAACCTCCCTGACCCGTAACGGCGAGCAAGTATGACTAATGGTGACGGCTTGCGGCGGAGCGTCACGAGTGCTTACGGTTCGAGAACTGAACGACCCCGACACGGTGTAGCAAGCACCAGGCCGGGGTCTCACCGCAAGATCGATCCCGTGGAAGGCGATCCCGTGGCTATCCAGCACACTAGCTCTGCCCTGCCTGACCCCGCACGCTCCGCCGCGTACCCGATGGCCATGCGGTGGGTGTTCCGCACGTTCTGGTCCCGCACCGCCCACGACAACGAGTGGTGGACCACCTACCTCACCACCGAGAA
>NZ_JOEM01000027.1 GCF_000718135.1 Streptomyces cyaneofuscatus
GGTACTGCAGGGGGGACCCTGTGGGAGAGTAGGACGCCGCCGAACAATTTTTCCGGGAAAGCCCCGCACCGTATGGTGCGGGGCTTTTCTGCGTTCTGAGCGTCTAGGGTCGAACCATGCGCTACGAACTGGTCATCTTCGACAACGATGGTGTGCTCGTCGACAGTGAGCCGATCTCCAACACCATCCTCGCCGGCTACCTCACCGAACTCGGTCACCCCACCTCGTACGAGGAGTCGCTCCGCGACTACATGGGGGCCGCCGTGCACCGGGTGCACGACCTCGTCGAGGAGCGGGGTGGCGAGAAGCTCCCCGCAGACTTCGAGGCCACCCTCTACGCCCGCACCTTTGCTGCCTTCCAGCAGGAGCTGGTGGCGGTGGACGGGGTCCAGGACCTGCTCGGCAAGCTCGTCGCCGACGGGGTTGATTACTGCGTCGCCTCGTCCGGGAGCCACGAGAAGATCCGGGTCGGGCACCGTAAGACCGGGATCGACCAGTGGTTCGAGGAGGAGTGGATCTTCAGCTCGGAGGACGTCGGGCGGGGCAAGCCGGCGCCGGACCTGTTCCTGCACGCCGCCGAGCGGATGGGCGTCGCGCCGGAGCGGTGCGTCGTCATCGAGGACAGCCCGCTCGGCGTCGAGGCGGCCCGGGCCGCGGGGATGGACGTGTACGGGTTCACGTCGATGATGCCCGCGGACCGGCTGGCGGGAGTGACCGGGTACTTCTCGGACATGGCCCAACTCCCGGAACTGCTCGCCTGATCCATCTACCCATGGGTAGATCCTGGGCTTACGCTCGCGGCCATGACAGACGCGGGCATGACACGTCCGGGCGCGGTCGCCCCCGGCTTGCGGCGCGGCAGGGTCTCCCTGGCGCTGAGCTTCGGTGTCCAGGGGGTGGCGTTCGCTCTCCTCGTGACGCGTATCCCCGCCCTCCAGGACCAGTACGGGATATCCGACGGGCTGCTGCCCGTCTTCCTCGCCGCTGTCCCGATCCTGGCGGGCGCCGGCAGCGTACTCACCGAGAAGGTGGTCGCGCGGGTGCGGCCCGGTGTCGTCCTGCGCTGGGCGCAGCCCCTCGTGCTGCTGTCCCTGCTCGGGGTGGGGGCGGGCCGTCAGCTCTGGCACATCGCCGTGGCGCTCGGGTTTTTCGGGCTGGCGGTCGGGGCGCTGGACGCCTCGATGAACATGATGGGCGTCAGCCTCCAGCGGGCGTACGGGCGCTCCATCATGCTCGGGTTCCACGCCGCGTACAGCCTCGGGGGGATCGCCGGGGCATCGCTGGCGTGGGTCGGGGCGCGCTGGGATCTGTCGCTGTTCGTGTCCTACCTGCCCGTCGTGGCCGTGCTGCTGCCCGCCGCCCTGGTGGGCAGCCGGTGGTACACCGAGGGGCGGAGTCCGGAGGAGCCAGTCGGCGGAGGGGCGCCGAAGGCGGCCGGGGGGTCCCTGTCGTTCAAGCTGCTGCTGCCGCTCTGCCTGGTGATGTGCTTCGCGTACATCGGTGACTCGACCGTCTCCAACTGGAGTGCCAAGTACCTCCAGGACGTGCTCGGCAGCTCGGAGCAGATGTCGACGCTTCCCTACAACGTCTACATGGTGACGACGCTGCTGGGGCGGGCCGTCGGGGACCTCGGGGTGCGGCGGTTCGGGGCGGTGGCCGTGGTGCGGGGCGGGAGTCTCCTGGCGGCCGGCGGGTTCGCGGTGGTGGCCGGGGCGCCGGGAGCCTGGGTGGGGATGCTCGGGTTCACCATGCTCGGGCTCGGGCTCTGTGTGATCGTGCCGCAGACCTTCGCCGCGGCCGGGCGGTTGTTCCCGGGGAACAGTGACGCCGCCGTGGCCCGGCTCAATATCTTCAACTATGTGGGGTTCCTGGTGGGTTCGCCGCTGGTGGGGGTTCTGGGCGATGCGTGGAGCTACCGGGGCGCCATGCTCGTACCGATGGTTCTGGTGCTGGCGACGCTGGTGTATGCCCGCTCGTTCGCTCCGAGCCCCGCCCGATACGGTGGCGGGCATGAGCGGCCGCACACAGCTGATGTGGGATGACGCAGTTACGGGATACGACTTCGGGGAGAGTCACCCCATGGACCCGGTCCGCCTCGCCCTGACGATGGGGCTGGTGCGGGCGTTCGGGCTCGATGAGGCGGTGGACCTGCGGGGGGCGAAGCCCGTGGGGGACTCGACCCTGCGGCTCGTGCACCGGCAGGACTACGTCTCCGCCGTGCGGGCCGCATCGGCCGATCCCCGGGCGGCCGACCAGGAGTACGGGCTGGGTACGGTGGATGATCCGGCGTTCGCGGGGATGCATGAGGCGTCCGCGCTGATCGCCGGGCTGTCCGTCGGGGCCGCCGAGGCCGTGTGGCGCGGGGAGACCGCGCACGCGGTGAACTTCACCGGGGGGTTGCACCACGCCATGCCGGGCGCGGCCGCCGGGTTCTGCATCTACAACGATCCGGCCCTCGCCATCGCCCGGCTGCTGGAGCTCGGCGCCGAGCGGGTCGCGTACGTCGATGTGGACGTCCACCACGGGGACGGGGTGCAGGCCGCGTTCTGGGAGGACCCCAGGGTGCTGACGATCTCGCTGCACGAGCACCCGCGCACTCTTTTCCCGCAGACCGGGTGGCCGGCGGAGACCGGGGCCGGGGCGGGCGAGGGGTCCGCGGTGAACCTGGCGTTGCCCGCCGGGACCGGGGACGCCGGGTGGCTGCGGGCGTTCCATGCCGTGGTGCCCGAGCTGCTGGCCGATTTCCGGCCCCAGGTGCTCGTCACGCAGCACGGGGCCGACACGCACTTCGAGGATCCGCTCGCCCATCTCGCCGTCTCCCTGGACGCCCAGCGGGCGGTCATGGAGTCCTGTCACGAGCTGGCGCACCAGTACGCGGAGGGCGGGCGGTGGGTGGCGCTCGGCGGGGGCGGGTACGCGGTGGTGGATGTCGTACCGCGGTCGTGGACGCATCTGGTCGGGATCGCCGCGCACGCTCCCGTCGATCCGGAGTCGGTGGTTCCGCCGTCGTGGCGGGATCTTGTCTACGCCCGTACGCGGCAGTTGGGCCCTGGCCGGATGACCGACGGGCGTACGCCCTCCTGGAAGTCCTGGGAGGACGGATACGACCCGGCGGACCGGCTGGACCAGGCGGTCATCGCGACCCGTAAGGCGGCGTTCCCGCTGCGGGGGCTGCTCGCCTGACCCGGTGGCGTACGCGGGTGGGCATTGTGCCGTGCGGTTACGCCAACAGTGGGGCGTACCGGGATTTCGGCCCGCCCGGGTGGTCCGGTACGGCAGCATCCCGAGGGTGTTGAGCACCGGGGCGTTACGCGCCCATCTGCTGGCGGCCCGGCTGGCCGGGCCCGTTGCCACGTCGCGCGAGAACAGTCTGCGCAGCTACCGGCTGTTCGCCGCGCGCGATCCGCGGGTGATGCTCGGGCTCGCGCCCGAGCGGGCTTGGGCCGAGCCGGAGGTGCTGCGGCTGATGGCGGAGCGGTGCGGGGTCTCGGCCGATCCGGCGCATGTGTCGGGTCCGGACGCGATCGACCCGGAGCGGACGGTGGCCGCGCTGGACGCGTTCGCGGAGCGGCTGGGGCGGGTGGCGTCGTTGCGGGCCCCGGTGCTGCTGGGGACCGGGCATCCGCACCGGCTGTTGGGGTTCTACGCCGGGCTGGCAGACGCCTTGTCGTCGGCGGGATGCCCTGTTCTCACCCCCGCGCAGGGGAGATGTATCGACATAACGACCCGGTTCGGCGTACGCACGTACCGCCTCGACTACGTACGGGGGGTCGCGCTGGTACGCGAGCCCGGGGGGCGGCCCTCGGGTGGTGAAACCGGCGCACACACGCATTCCCCGCTGCCGGTCCGGGTGGCGCTCCAGGACGCGGCGGAGCGGTACGGGGTTCTTCCGGAGCTGGTGATCGGGGATCACGGGTGGGTCTGCGGCGCAGGTCAGCTCGGTATCGAGGCGATCGGGCCGGCGGATACGGATGATCCCGCGCTCTTCGTCGGCGAGGCCGAGGGGCGGGTTTCGGTCGTCGTACCGCTGGATGACGGGGTCCGTTCGCACTACTACCGGCCACTGACGAGGTATGTGCTCCACCGGGCCGGTCTGTCCTCGTAGCCGCCCGGACGTCCCTCCTCTTCCCCACTCGCACCACCCGCCCCTAACCTGGGGAGTGAGCGCACAGCGACGAAGAGTCACCGGAGGGGAAGCCGGTGCGCGTCCGGTGCGGAAGGTACAGGTGGGTCATGGCTGCTGACAACGAAAGGCCTCTCAACGAGGTCAGGTTTCTGACCGTGGCGGAAGTCGCCTCGGTCATGCGAGTGTCGAAGATGACCGTGTACCGCTTGGTGCACAGCGGTCATCTGCCGGCGATCCGGGTGGGAAGGTCCTTCCGGGTGCCGGAGCAAGCGGTTCACGCGTATCTCCGCGAGTCCTTTGTGGGGGTGGAATCAGCCTGAGGCCGCCCTCAAAACCCTGAGGAAAGCCGTCGGACCGCCTGGGGTCTGCCCTCGGATTACGTCCCTCACCCGGTGGCGGGTAGGCTAGGCCGACGTAGGTCGTGTGGGCCCAGACGCCCCGCACCAGTGAAGATGAAGTGAGCGAGGGTAGTCGTGGGCTCTGTTATCAAGAAGCGGCGCAAGCGGATGGCCAAGAAGAAGCACCGCAAGCTGCTCAAGCGCACGCGCGTTCAGCGTCGCAACAAGAAGTAAGCGAACGCAGTTCGTGAGATCCGCAGCCCTCCCGCCGTCCTGGCGGGAGGGCTGCGGTGCGTTTCGGGGCACGGGGTCGTCACAGGGAACCGTCCAAGCGCTACGGTGACGGCCAGGGAAGTTACCGCGGGAAGCAGGGGAACAGGGAAGCAGGGTTCGGCTTCCCGTGCCGACGGAAGGCGCTGGTCTTGGGGAAGGTCGTCCTCGTCACAGGAGTGGCCCGGCAGCTGGGGGGCCGCTTCGTCCGGCGCGTCCAGCGCGATCCCGGGGTGGACCGGGTGATCGCCGTGGACGCGGTCGCGCCCGCGCACCCGCTGGGGGAGGCGGAGTTCGTCCGCGCGGACATCCGGCAGTCCGCGCTGGCGCGGATCCTGGCCGAGTACGCCGTCGACACGGTCGTGCACCTGGACGTCTCCGGCAAGGCGCTCGGCGCCGGCGGCCGGACGGCGATCAAGGAGACCAACGTCATCGGCACCATGCAGCTGCTCGGTGCCTGCCAGAAGTCGCCGACCGTGCAGCGGCTCGTGGTGAAGTCCAGCACGAGCGTGTACGGGTCGGCGTCCCGCGATCCGGCGGTGTTCACCGAGACCACGCCGCCCAAGTCGCTGCCGAGCGGCGGGTTCGCGAAGGACGCGGTGGAGGTCGAGGGGTACGTACGGGGCTTCGCCCGGCGGCGGCCGGACGTCGCGGTGTGCGTGCTGCGGTTCGCCAACATCCTGGGGCCGCGGCCGGACTCGCCGCTGGCGGACTATCTGTCGCTGCCGGTCCTGCCGACGGTCTTCGGCTACGACCCCCGGCTCCAGTTCGTGCACGAGGACGATGTGGTCGACGTCCTCCAGGTCGCCGCGCGTGAGCCCCGGCGCGGGACGCTGAACAGCGGGACCTTCAACATCGCCGGGGAGGGGGTGCTGTTGCTCTCCCAGTGCTCGCGGCGGCTGGGGAAGCCGACCGTTCCGGTGCTGCTGCCCGCCGTCACGTGGGTCGGCTCGGCGCTCCGTACGATCGGCATGACCGACTTCTCGCCGGAGCAGATCCGGCTGCTGACCCACGGCAGGGTGGTGTCGACCGTGCAGATGCGCGAGACCCTCGGTTTCCGGCCGGAGTTCACCACGGCCGGGACGTTCGCGGAGTTCGCGCGGAGCCGGGGCCCGGGGCTGCTGCCGCCGGAGACGGTGGGCAGGGCGGTGGGGTGGCTGGCGGAGCTGCCGCTGCCGGGGGGTGCCGGGCCGCGGGAGCGCGGGACCGGTGCGGTACAGACGACTCACGGCGCCAGGTAGAGGAGCGCGGCCACGATGGCGGATGCCAAGGTCATTCCGTTCGACGACGACCGTTCGCGGTCCGGTGGCGGCTCGCGTCCGGCCCGGCGCCGGACGGGGAGCGGCAGCGGTGGGCGGGGCGACGGCTCCACGGCCCCTGTGAGCGCCCTGCCGGGCGGCCGGCTCCCTGGCCCCTCCCCGGAGGCCGGGGAGGGGCCGCAGGAGCCTCAGCAGCCCCAGGAGGCCCCGGAGTCCCGGGAGTATCCGGTGGGCGAGGCGCGGGGGACCGATGGTGGCTGGGACCGGCGGATCGCGGGCGGGCTGGCGTTCCTGCGGCGGCGGGTCACCGGTGACTACGAGGTCGACGAGTTCGGTTACGACAAGGAGCTCACCGACCAGGTCCTGATGTCGGCGTTGCGGCCGCTGGCGGACAAGTACTTCCGGGTCGAGGTGAAGGGCATCGAGAACATCCCGTCGGAGGGCGGGGCGCTCATCGTGGCCAACCACTCCGGCACGCTGCCCCTGGACGGGCTGATGCTCCAGGTCGCGGTGCACGACAACCACCCGGCCGAGCGCCATCTGCGGCTGCTCGCCGCCGATCTGGTCTTCCACCTCCCGGTCGTCAACGAGCTGGCGCGCAAGGCCGGGCACACGCTGGCCTGTGCGGAGGACGCGCAGCGGCTGCTGGAGCTCGGCGAGATCGTCGGGGTGATGCCGGAGGGCTTCAAGGGGATCGGGAAGCCGTTCGGCGACCGGTACAAGCTGCAGCGGTTCGGACGGGGCGGGTTCGTCTCGACGGCGCTGCGGGCGGGGGCGCCGATCGTGCCGTGCTCGATCGTGGGGGCCGAGGAGATCTACCCGATGATCGGCAACGCGAAGACGCTGGCGCGGCTGCTGGGCTTCCCGTACTTCCCGATCACGCCGACGTTCCCGTGGCTGGGGCCGCTGGGTGCGGTGCCGCTGCCGACGAAGTGGACGATCCAGTTCGGTGAGCCGATCCCGACGGACGGCTATCCGCCGGAGGCGGCCGAGGACCCGATGCTGATGTTCAACCTGACGGACCAGGTGCGGGAGCAGATCCAGCACACGCTGTACAAGCTGCTGGTGCAGCGGCGGTCGGTCTTCTTCTGAGGCTCGGTCTACTGAAGGCTCGGTCTTCTGAGGGTTCGGGTACGAGGGAGGGGGCCGGTGCGCGGATCGCGTACCGGCCCCCTCCCTCGTACGTGCTACGGCTTGGGCTTGAGGTTCTCCCCGTCGATCCCGAGGCCGGGGAGGAGCCCGGGGAGCAGCGGGGGGAGGGTGACGTCCGGGGCGGGGCGGGGCGCGGTGCTGGGCTTGTCCTCCGGGGACGGCTGGGGGAGCCCGTCGGTGGGGAGGTCGTCGAGCAGTCCGTCCGAGCCGCCGCCGAGGAGGCCGTCGTCGGGGGTCGGGTCCGAGGAGCCGGGGGAGTCCGAGGAGTCCGACGGCTTGGGTGCGGTGCTGGAGTCGGGGCGGCCCTCGGAGGGGGCCGGGGCGGTGGGTGCGGGGTCGTCGGTCCGGGGGGTTCCGGTGTCCGGCGTGGTGGTGTCGGTGCGTCCGGTGTCCTCGCTGCCGCCCGGGGGGCGGGGGAGGAGGGACTGGAGCGGGGCGACGTCGTGCTCCATGGCCTCGAAGACGGAGCTGACCTGGTCGCGGATGTCGGTGAGCTGGACGGGGAGCCGGTCGCGGAGGCTGCTCCAGGCGGAGCGGTGCGAGCGGGAGAAGGTGTCCAGGGTCTGGATGGGGCCGATGGAGCCGTCGCGCTGGTAGGCGGAGTGGAGCAGGCGGTGGCCCTCGGAGGCGTCGTGGGACATGCCGTTGAGCGCGCGTCTGACGGCGCCGAGGGATTCGTGGTCCAGCTCGCCGGCGCGGCCGCGCTCCATGAGTCTGCGGGCTTCGCTGAGCCGGGTGGACGCCTGGTCGAGGTAGGCCTCGCCGCGGTCGGCGTCGCCCTTGGCCATGCCGAGGCTGATGTCCTCCATCCCGCGCTTCAGCCCGTACAGCGAGTCACCGGGGAGGGCGTCGGAGCTGGCAGCGGCCACTCCGCCGAACGCCCCGGCTGCCACACCCACGGTGAGCCCACCGGCGGTGAGCCCCTTCGCCCAGCGGGAGCGGGGACGCAGTTTGCGCAGTGGCGAGGCCCGGTGGGCCCCCTTGCCCCGTTGCACGGGCACCGTAGGGCCCGTCGATGCGCCGCCCTCGGCGAACATGGCCTCCATGGCCGCGACGAGCTGGGCTCGCTGCACCACTTTGACCTCGGGGTCCAACTGCGGCTTCGGTAGCTCACCGAGGCCGTTCGCCAGGGCCAACAGCGGTCCGCGGTCGGCCTGGTCGGCCGGCTCCTCGGGCTGTACGGCCGCCGCACCCTGGGGGGTCTGCTCCTCCAGGGCCTGGGCGAAGGCGTTCGCCCGCCGGTGTGCCGAAACGTTTGCGATCACTGGCGGCACCTCCTCTCGTCATGACGGTCGACTCCCCTGGCGGTCCGGAAGGTTGCACACCTTGAGCGTTTCCACTCGATGGAGTGAGTGGTTACGGACATGGGGTGACGACAGGGGGCCTGCAACCGGCACAACGAGCGCCTCGGCACTTGGGTTACGCACGAAAGATGATCGGACCAGTGCGTGACGGGACGGTCACTTTCGGGCAGCGGTGGGAAGGGGTGGAGCTGTCCCGGTCAGCGGGCGTCGTCCGGCAGGAGCCGGGCGAGCGTCCGTACGGCGCGGTACTGAAGGGTCTTGATGGCGCCCTCGTTCTTTCCCATCACCCGGGCCGTCTCGGCGACCGAGAGGCCTTGCAGGAAGCGCAGTGTGACGCACTCCTGCTGCTGTGGATTGAGTCGGCGCACGGCCTGGAGCAGTGCGGCGTTGGAGAGGGACTCCAGGACGGAGTCCTCGGGGGAGCGCGCCACCTCGTTGGCGTCGAGCATTTCGCCGGTGGTCACTTCCAGTCGGAACCGACTGGATTTGAAGTGGTCGGCGACCAGGTTGCGAGCGATGGTGACCAGCCAGGCGCCGAAGTCGCGGCCCTGCCAGGTGAACGTGGAGATACGGCGCAGCGCGCGGAGGAAGGTCTCACTGGTGAGGTCCTCCGCGGTCGCCTTGCCGCCCACGCGGTAGTAGATGTACCGGTACACGGTGTCGCTGTACTGGTCGTACAGGCGGCCGAAGGCGTCGGCCTCGCCGGCCTGCGCGCGCTCGACGAGATCCATCATGCGCGCGCTGTCGCTGTCGGCCGTGGGACGGCGGACGGTCGACGTGGTCGAGGCGGCGCGGGTGCTGCGTCTTCCGACCGCCGCACTGCGTTCGGCCATGGCGTAGCACGGTCCGGCAGGTGCAGGGGTGGCAAAGGCGGGGACGGCGTACGCGGTGGGGACGAAGCCGCGCAGGCGGTCAATGACCGATGCACGCAGCGTAGCCAGGCCCGAGGCGTCAACCCCGACGTGTGGGTACACGGGACTCCCAGAGGCAGAGCTTCCATCACGAGCAGTTCGAAAAACGTCACTCGTCGTAGCGAGCGGCGGTCTCCGTGATGCGTCTGAGGAGAATAACGCTTCGTGCAGGCGGCGCTACACCCAGTTGTCTAAATCACCGATTACGTCGTTTCTTGTATCGCTAAGTGACGCAACGGGCAGCACATCGTGACCACTTATTGATCGGATTGCTTCGTGATCTGTCGCTCTACCGTCTGGCGCCCGGTTGACGGGCACAGCGCGTGGCGTGGGCCGCGGTCAGCGGCGGCGGCGGTGCAGGGCGAGGGCGGCGGCGGTGCCGCCCGCCAGTGCGCCGACCCCGGCCGCGGCGGGGATGCCGACCTTGGCCGCCTTGCGGCCGGTGCGGTAGTCGCGCAGCCGCCAGTCCAGGGAGCGGGCGTGCTTGCGGAGCTTGGTGTCCGGGTTGATCGCGTAGGGGTGGCCGACCAGCGAGAGCATCGGGATGTCGTTGTGCGAGTCGCTGTAGGCGGCGCACCGCTCCAGGTCCAGGCCCTCGGCCGCCGCCAGGGCGCGTACGGCTTCGGCCTTGGCGGGGCCGTGCAGCGGCTCGCCCACCAGGCGGCCGGTGTAGACGCCGTCGACCGATTCGGCGACGGTGCCGAGCGCGCCGGTCAGGCCGAGGCGGCGGGCGATGATGGTGGCGGTCTCCACCGGGGCGGCGGTGACCAGCCAGACGCGCTGGCCGGCGTCGAGGTGGGCCTGGGCCAGGGCGCGGGTGCCGGGCCAGATGCGGTCGGCCATGTACTCGTCGTAGATCTCCTCGCCGATGGACATCAGCTCGGAGACGCGGTGGCCCTTGACGATGGAGAGCGCGCTGTCGCGGGCGTCCTGCATGTGCTCGGGGTCCTCGACGCCGGCCAGCCGGAACCAGGCCTGCTGCCAGGCGAAGCGGGTGAGTTCGCGGCGCTCGAAGAACTTCCGCTTGTACAGGCCCCGGCCGAAGTGGAAGATCGCGGCGCCCTGCATGACGGTGTTGTCGAGGTCGAAGAAGGCGGCGGCGCGGTCGTCCCCGGCGACGGGGAACGCGGGCTCCTCGGGCGCCTGGTCGGATGCCTGGTCGGGGGCTCCGGTCAGGAGGGCGGACTCGTCCTCGGCCGAGGTCTTGCGTGCGGCCTCGGCCGCGGCCTCGCCTGCCAGGACGCTCCGTGCGGTTGCGGAACGCCTACGGGGTGTGAGCCATCCAAGTGCGGCCATGCGGTGAGCATAGCCAGTCCGCCGGTACGTGCCCGACCTGCCGGGATGCGGCGGCGTGAACTCTGCGGGGCCGAATCGTTAATCGGGCGATTCCGGGCGGTCCGCCGGCGCACTGGACGGGCGCAGAATGAGAGGCATGAGTCCTCTGCTGCGCCGTACGAAGAAGAAGCCCGCCGACCGGGTGGTCACCCTGGTGGGCAAGCCCGGATGTCATCTGTGCGAGGACGCCCGGGCGGTGGTGAGCGCGGTCTGCGAGGAGACCGGTGCGTCGTGGGTGGAGAAGGACATCACCGAGGACGAGGAGCTGTACAAGGAGTACTGGGAGCAGATTCCGGTGGTGCTCATCGATGACGAACAGCACACGTTCTGGCGGGTGGACCCGGCGAGACTGCGCAAGGCGCTGGGGGCGGACGTGAAACTCGGTTAACATCGTGGGCGTTTTGAGTGGTCTCGGGGGCGTAGACATGAGGAGCGTGTACCGCTTTGCCCCCTTCGAGGCTGCAACGGGCTGATGCGGTCCCTGGTTCCGGGATCGCGCGGGCGATGTGCGTGACCCCGGTCACTTTGACCGGACAAAACGGACACCATCTTTGTGCACGCGTTCACAAAGACATAGCCTGCATTCGACGGGGCGGTCTTGGGACATACGGCCGCCTGCAGCCCCGCTCATCCCGCAGGAGCACCGTGGCAACTGGCCGAACTCACCGACCGGCGACCCGTAGCCGAGGAATTCCCGAGGCCACCGTCGCCCGACTTCCGCTGTATCTGCGCGCCCTCACCGCGCTCTCCGAGCGATCCGTTCCCACGGTCTCCTCGGAGGAGCTGGCGACCGCGGCCGGGGTCAACTCCGCGAAGCTGCGCAAGGACTTCAGCTACCTGGGGTCCTACGGCACCCGCGGGGTCGGGTACGACGTCGAGTATCTCGTCTACCAGATCTCCCGCGAGCTCGGGCTCACGCAGGACTGGCCGGTCGCCATCGTCGGCATCGGTAACCTGGGCGCGGCCCTCGCCAACTACGGCGGCTTCGCCTCCCGCGGCTTCCGGGTCGCCGCGCTGATCGACGCCGACCCCGCCATGGCCGGTACGCCGGTGGCAGGGATCGCCGTCCAGCACACGGACGACCTGGACCGGATCATCAGCGACAACGGTGTGTCCATCGGCGTGATCACCACCCCGCCCGGCGCCGCCCAGCAGGTCTGCGACCGGCTCGTGGCCGCCGGGGTGACCTCCATCCTGAACTTCGCGCCGACCGTGCTCTCGGTCCCCGAGGGCGTCGACGTACGCAAGGTCGACCTCTCCATCGAGCTGCAGATCCTGGCCTTCCACGAGCAGCGCAAGGCCGGCGAGGACGCGCCCGCCGAGGGCGAGGACCCCGAGGCCCCGCCGATGCGCGCCACGCCCGCCAGCCGGAAGGGACCCGACGGGGACATGCCCGCCGTGATGCCGGCATGAGCCTCCTCGTCGTCGGGCTGAGCCACCGCAGCGCCCCCGTCTCCGTGCTGGAGCGGGCCTCCCTCGCTGCCGACACCCAGGCCAAGCTGCTCCAGGACACCCTCGCCGCGGAACCCGCGACCGAGGCCGCCGTGCTGGCCACCTGCAACCGCATCGAGCTGTACGCGGACGTGGACAAGTTCCACGCGGGCGTCGCCGAGCTCTCCACCCTGCTCGCCCAGCACAGCGGCGTCGGGCTGGACGAGCTCACTCCGTACCTCTATGTGCACTACGAGGACCGGGCCGTCCACCACCTCTTCTCGGTGGCCTGCGGCCTGGACTCGATGGTCGTCGGCGAGGGCCAGATCCTCGGCCAGATCAAGGACGCGCTCGCGCGCGGCCAGGAGCTGCACACCGCCGGACGGCTGCTCAACGACCTCTTCCAGCAGGCCCTGCGGGTCGGCAAGCGCGCCCACAGCGAGACCGGCATCGACCGGGCCGGGCAGTCCCTCGTCTCCTTCGGGCTCCAGCAGCTCGCCGCCGGCGCCGACCCGGGCCTCTGGGCCCAGGGCAAGCGCGCCCTGGTGATCGGCGCCGGATCCATGTCCTCGCTGGCCGCCGCCACCCTGGCGCGGACCGGCGTCGCCGAGATCGTCGTCGCCAACCGGACCCGCTCCCGCGCGGACCGGCTGGTGGAGATCCTCCAGCAGGGCGACGACACCACCGTGCGCGCCCACGCCGTCGAGATGTCCGCGGTCGGCGACGAACTGACACGTGCCGACGTCGTCGTCTCCTGCACCGGCGCCACCGGCCTCGTCCTCACCGCCGACGCCCTGGCCGACGCCCTCGGCGTCACCCTGGACGCCCCGGCCGAGGCGCCCGCCGTCACGGCCCACCCGGCCCCCGCCGACGTCGACCAGCACGCCGCCTGGGTGGAGAACGGTTCCACCACCTCCGCGCCCGAGGCCCCGCGCCGGGTCACCCTGCCCGCGCAGTCCACCGGACCGGTCAAGCTGGCCCTGCTCGACCTCGCCATGCCGCGCGACATCGACGGCGCCGCCCACCGCATCGACGGTGTCCGCCTCGTCGACATCGAGTCGCTCGCCGACGCCTCCGCCGACGCCCCGATGGCCGCCGACGTGGACCAGGTCCGCACGATCGTCGCCGACGAGGTGGCCGCCTTCGGCGCCGCCCAGCGCGCCGCCCATGTCGCCCCGACCGTGGTCGCCCTGCGCACCATGGCCGCCGACGTGGTCGCCGGCGAGATCGCCCGGCTGGACGGCCGCCTCCCCGACCTTGACGAGAAGCAGCGCGCCGAGATCACCCAGACCGTGCGCCGCGTCGTCGACAAACTCCTGCACGCGCCCACCGTGCGGGTCAAGCAGCTGGCCAGCGAGCCCGGCGGCGCCGGGTACGCGGACGCGCTGCGCGAACTCTTCGACCTCGACCCGCAGACGGTGGCCGCCGTCTCCCGGGCCGACCTGAACGACCCGAATAGAGGGCGGTCATGACCGACAACTCATCGCCGGGCGCGGGCAACCCCGCGCCGCTCCGGCTGGGCACCCGGCGCTCCAAGCTCGCCATGGCCCAGTCCGGCCTCGTGGCCGAGGCGGTCCGCGAGGTGACCGGGCGCGCCGTCGAGCTCGTCGAGATCACCACGTACGGGGACACCTCCCGTGAGCACCTGGCGCAGATCGGCGGCACCGGTGTGTTCGTCGCGGCCCTGCGCGAGGCGCTGCTGCGGGGCGAGGTGGACTTCGCCGTCCACTCGCTCAAGGACCTGCCGACCGCCCAGCCCGACGACCTCGTGCTGGCCGCCGTGCCGCAGCGCGAGGACCCGCGCGACGCCCTGGTGGCCCGCGACGGGCTGACCTTCGAGCAGCTGCCCGACGGCGCCCGCATCGGCACCGGTTCGCCGCGCCGGATGGCGCAGCTCAACGCGTACGCCCGCTCGCACGGCCTGCGGATCGAGACCGTCCCCATCCGGGGCAACGTCGACACGCGGATCGGGTTCGTGCGGGACGGGGAGCTCGACGCGGTGGTTCTCGCCGCCGCCGGGCTCAGCCGTCTGGGCCGGACCGGTGAGGTGACCGACTTCCTGCCGGTCGACACCGTTTTGCCCGCTCCCGGCCAGGGGGCACTGGCGATCGAGTGCGCTGCCACAAGCGCCGACCTCGCCGCCGCGCTCGCCGAGCTCGACGACCCGTACACCCGGGTCGCCGTGACCGCCGAACGTGCCCTGCTCGCCGCCCTGGAGGCCGGCTGCTCCGCACCTGTGGGTGCGCTGGCCGACCTCCTGGTCGACGGACAGGTTGTCAACGAACTGCGCCTGCGCGGAGTCGTCGGTTCCACCGACGGTTCCTCGCTGGTACAGCTGTCCACCACCGGTCCCGTCCCCACGTCGCACGACGACGCGGCGGCCCTCGGTCGCGAACTCGCGTCCGAGATGCTCGCCAAGGGTGCGGCCGGTCTTATGGGGGAGCGAGCACTTTGAGCCCCACCGGCCCCGCCGCATCCGACTTTCCTGCCCTGTCCCCACGAGGCCAGGTCACCTTCCTCGGCGCCGGTCCCGGCGACCCGGGACTGCTGACGCTGCGCGCCGTCGAGGCGCTTGCGAGCGCGGACGTCCTGGTCGCCGAACCGGACGTTCTCGACGTCGTTCGCGGCCATGCGCGGGCAGGCGTAAGCACGTCTGAGCTGACGGTTGTTGACGTGTCGTCAACAGCCGCCGGAGTACCCGTTCTCAGGGACGCGGCCAATCTTGTCATGGAGGCCGCGAAGGGCGGCAGGCGGGTGGTCCGTGCTGTCGCGGGCGACCCGGGCCTGGACGGCGACGCGGGCGCGGAGATGCTCGCCTGCGCCGCCGCCGGGGTGCCCTTCGAGGTCGTCCCGGGCGTCGCGAACGCCGTCGGCGTGCCCGCGTACGCCGGGGTGCCGCTGCGGGACGCGCAGGGCGCCGATGTGCGCTTCGTCGACGCGCGTACGGCCTCCGACCGGTGCTGGAGCGAGGTCGGCGCGAGCGATGCGACCGCCGTCGTCTCCACCACGCTGGACTCGGTCGCCGCCGCCGCCGGCGAGCTGGTCTCGGCGGGCCGCAAGCCCGACACCCCGCTCACCGTGACGATCGCGGGCACCACCACCCGCCAGCGGACCTGGACGGCGACCCTCGGGACGATCGCCCAGACCCTCAAGCAGGCGAAGGTGCTGCCCTCCCCGGAGGGGCACCGGCCGGTCATAGCCGTGGTCGGTGAGCGCAGCTCCGCCGCCCAGCGCGACCAGCTCGCGTGGTTCGAGTCCAAGCCGCTGTTCGGCTGGAAGGTGCTCGTGCCGCGCACGAAGGAGCAGGCCGCTTCGCTCTCCGACCAGCTGCGTTCCTACGGCGCGGTGCCGCACGAGGTCCCGACGATCGCCGTCGAGCCGCCGCGTACGCCCCAGCAGATGGAGCGCGCGGTCAAGGGCCTGGTCACCGGGCGCTACGAGTGGATCGCCTTCACCAGCGTGAACGCCGTCAAGGCGGTGCGGGAGAAGTTCGAGGAGTACGGGCTCGACGCCCGTGCCTTCGCCGGGATCAAGGTCGCGGCCGTCGGTGAGCAGACGGCCGCCGCCCTGGTCGACTTCGGTGTGAAGCCGGACCTGGTGCCCTCCGGTGAGCAGTCCGCCGCCGGGCTGCTGGAGGACTGGCCGCCCTACGACCCGGTCTTCGACCCGATCGACCGGGTGTTCCTGCCGCGCGCCGACATCGCCACCGAGACCCTGGTGGCCGGGCTGATCGAGCTGGGCTGGGAGGTCGACGACGTCACCGCGTACCGCACGGTCCGCGCCTCGCCGCCGCCGGCCGACACCCGCGAGGCGATCAAGGGCGGCGGCTTCGACGCGGTCCTGTTCACCTCGTCCTCGACCGTCCGGAACCTGGTCGGCATCGCGGGCAAGCCGCACAACGTGACCGTCATCGCGTGTATCGGCCCGGCCACCGCGAAGACCGCCGAGGAGCACGGCCTGCGCGTGGACGTCCTGTCCCCGGAGCCGTCCGTGCACAAGCTCGCCGAGGCGCTCGCCGCCTTCGGCACGCAGCGGCGGGACGCGGCGAAGGAGGCCGGCGACCCGGTGACCCGGCCGAGCGAGCGGCGCCCGGGTGCGCGCAGGCGCCGGACGACGACGTAGTAGCAGTACGAGGGTGGGTGGGCCCGGTCGCTTCGGCGGCCGGGCCCGTCGTCTTTTTCCGGCACAGGTGTCGGTAAGCGGGTGGTAGGGGCGGGTCTATCGTCGAAGGATGACTGCGTACGGAAACTTCCCCGGCTCCCGCCCCCGGCGGCTGCGGACGACCCCGGCGATGCGGCGGATGGTCGCCGAGACCCGGCTCGACCCGGCGAACCTGATCCTCCCCGCGTTCGTACGGGAGGGCATCGACGCCCCGGTCGCCGTCTCGGCCATGCCCGGCGTGTACCAGCACACCCTGGACACCCTGCGGAAGGCGGCCGTCGAGGCGGTGACGGCCGGGGTCTCGGGGATCATGCTCTTCGGCGTCCCGGAGGACGCGAAGAAGGACGCCCGGGGCACGGCGGGCACCGACCCCGACGGCATCCTCCAGCTCGGGCTGCGCGCGGTCCGCGAGGAGGTCGGCGACGACCTGGTGATCATGTCGGACCTGTGCCTGGACGAGTTCACCGACCACGGCCACTGCGGGGTCCTGGACGCCGAAGGGCGGGTGGACAACGACGCGACGCTGGAGCGGTACGCGGAGATGGCCCAGGTCCAGGCGGATGCCGGGGCCCATGTGGTGGGTCCCAGCGGGATGATGGACGGCCAGGTCGGCGTGGTCCGCGACGCTCTGGACCAGACCGGGTACGAGGACGTGTCGATCCTCGCCTACACCGTGAAGTACACCTCCGCCTTCTACGGCCCCTTCCGTGAGGCCGTCGGCTCCTCGCTGACCGGCGACCGCAAGACCTACCAGCAGGACCCGGCCAACGCCCGGGAGTCGCTGCGGGAGCTGGCGCTCGACCTGGAGGAGGGCGCCGACATGGTGATGGTGAAGCCCGCCGGACCGTATCTGGACATCCTCGCCAAGGTCGCGGAGTCCGTGCACGTGCCGGTCGCGGCGTACCAGATCAGCGGCGAGTACGCGATGATCGAGGCCGCCGCCGAGAAGGGCTGGATCGACCGGGACAAGGCGATCCTGGAGAGCCTGACCGGGATCCGGCGGGCCGGGGCGCAGATGATCCTCACCTACTGGGCGACCGAGGTCGCCCAGTGGCTCGGAGGGCCGGGCAGGAACTGAGCGCGCTCAGGGCCCGCCGGAACTGAGGATGCTCAGGGTCCGCCGGAACTGAGGGCGCTCAGGGTCCGCCTGCTCCGGTCTCCTGGAGCCGGTGGGCCTCCTTGATGGAGAACCGGGCGCTGTCCCGTACGAGCGGGTCCTGGTCCGCGCGGGCGGTGGAGTCCAGGGCCATCGCGACCAGCGGGTCCGAGGTGTAGGGCGCGAGCGACATCGCCGCGTACTGGCGGACCAGGTCCTCCTCCGGTTCCCGCAGGGCGGTGAGCAGGGCGCGGCCCGCGCGGCGGCGGAGGTCGGGGTCGTCCGGGGGCCAGACCCGCAGGACGGTGGCGCTCTCCACGCGGGCGAGGTCGTACTCCTCCGCGTCGGCGACCACCGAGACGAGGAACGGCAACGCCTGCGCGTTGGCGTCCAGTTCGGTGATGATCTCGCGCTTGCGGTCACTGCCGGGGGGCAGTGCGCGGTACTCGGCTATCAGGCGTTCGGCGGCTTCGGCCGCTGCCGCCGCTGCCGTGGTCGGGGGGTGCGTGTCGTTCATGGGGGTGGACACTTTCTGTCAGGGCCAGTCGACCAGTGCCATGAATGCTACGAAAGTGACCATCGCGGTGGCAGGTGCGGCCAGTGCCAGGCCCACGCGCCGGGCCATGTTGCGCATCTGCCAGGGCACGGTCCAGCTGGCGACCAGCGCCATCACGGCCAGGAGCAGACCCACGCACAGGACGGTCCACGCCGGCACGAAGCTCGCGTCGAAACGGGCGGCCTCGGTGCCGTCGCAGGAGTCGCAGGACATCGGGGTGAGCCCGCCGATGAAGAGGGCGGTGAGCCCCATCGGCAGGGTCACGAGCGTGCAGACCAGCGGGGCGATCCAGGCGCGGGGGTCGCGTGCGGTGTCGGGCATGCGTACGAGTCAACCCCGGGCGGCGGCCGCCCGCATGAGTACGGGTGCTCAGCCGACAGCCGTTCACGCCCGCGCGTCGAGCCAGGCGCGGGCCTCGCTCCGTTCCCCTTCCGTGAGGGCCGGGCGGACCTGGTCCGGGTGGCGCAGGACGTGGTGGCCGCGGGCCGCCGCCAGGCCGATCGCGCGGGCCCCGGCGGAGAGGCGTGGGTCGTCCGCCACTTCCCGGGCGCGCTGCCACCAGCCGCGGCTGCGCGGGTCGAGGGCGTAGTGCCACAGCGGTTGGGCGGGGTCGGCCACGCCGATCAGGACCCGGTGCAGGACGTGCTGCCGGATGCCCGGCTCGCCGATCAGCCGCTCGGCGACCAGCAGCGGGTGCGTGCCGTCGAGCCGGGCGCGGAGCAGGACCCAGGTCATCAGGTGGCCGGTGTCGTGGCCGCCGGAGACCGTGAACTCCCAGAGCTCGGCGGCCCGGGCCTCGTCCGGCGCGCCCAGGTGGGTGAGGAGGCGGAGCGGGGCCTTCCAGAGCGGCTTGGGCCTCGCCCACCAGGCCAGCAGGTCGTGAGCGGCCGGGTGGGCGAGGTCCTGGGCGAGGCAGGTGAGGGTGACCAGGGGGTGGCGCCACTCGGTGTACGTGGTGCGGTACTGCTTGGTCAGCTCCTTCTTCCAGCGCGGCAGGAGGGCGAGCAGCTCTGTTTCGCCGGCCTCGCCGTGGGCGTGGAGCAGCTCCAGGCAGAAGGCGACGCCCTGGACGCCGGTGGTGGGGTCGGCCAGCCGGTCCCGCAGCCATCGGATGTCGGCGGGGGAGAGCGTGCGGTAGCGGTGCCAGATGTCGCACAGCCCGCCCTCGTGGCCGGTGAGGTCGGGGCCGGTGCCCGCGAGCAGGCCGTCGCGGGCGGTCTCGTACCGGTCGGCCGCGGCGGACACCTCCGCCTCGCCGATCCCGGTGAGCCGTGCGGCCTTCTCCCGTACGTGGCCGACCTGGTCGTACGCCGCTCGCGCGGCCGCCACGCGCAGGGGGTGCGGCAGCCGGTCGTCCGTGGCGAACCGGACGGCGGTGAGGGCGGAGAAGGCCTGGGCGGCGCCGCGGTCCGCTTCCGGGTGGGCGGTGCGCCAGTCCTGCGTCACGGCGGTGCGCAGCGCGGCCAGCAGGGCGGCCTGGGCAGCGGGCCGGGCGGGGAGCTCCTCGGAGAGCGCACGGGCGGCCCCGAGCGGGTCCGGGTCGTGGAGCGTGCGGTGCGTACGGAACCAGGCGGAGACGGCCCGGTCGTCCCCGGCGAGCACCGTCGCGCGCAGGGCGGCCAGAGCCCGTTCCGAGGGGTGCTCGGCGAGGGTGTCGGCCGCATCCGGGCCGAGGGCGGGGGCCACGTCCCAGGCCTCCTCCCGCTCCTGACGCAGCAGCGCGTTCAGCACGGGCCGCCGGCCGGGCCACGCGGAGAGCCGCCCGGCGTACTCCTCCTGCCAGGCGGCCAGCAGCCGTGACGTCTCGTCCGGCGTCAGCGCCTTCCGCAGCTCCAGCGCGGCGGCGAACCCCGCGACCCGTGGCAGCTCGACCGGAGAGGCCAGCCGGTCGTGCAGCCAACGCTCCTCGGGCCCGGTGAGGGGGGCAGGGGAGCCGTGGTGGCGGGACGTGCCGATCCGGTCGAGGAACTGGCGTACCCCGGCCTCGTCCTGCGGATCGGGCAGGCCGTCGGCGTCCCGCTCCGTGACCCGGTCCAGCTGGAACGCGCCCTGCGGGCCGCCGCTGACGATCCGGTAGCCGGGCGGACCTTCGCCGAGACCGGCGGCGACCGTGGCGTGATCGCCGCCCCAGTGCAGGTACAACGGGCCCGTGAGAGCGCCGGAACGGTCGAAGGCGGCATGGGACTGCCAGTGCCAGTACGCGAAGGAGGCACCCCCGGCGATGCCCCGGGCCGCGAACAGCTCGGCGGCGTCCTCATGGCCGTCGGACTGGGTGTAGCGGCTGCGGGTCGGCGGCGGCAGGGCGGCGAAGCCGTCGCCGCCCAGGCCGCGCCACCATGCCGTGATCCGGGAGAGGTCGGAGCGCCGCTGTGCCGTCAGTCCCACCAGAACGACCACACTTCCTGGTCGAGGACGTGCTTCTCCGCGTACGCGTCGAGGTCGTACGGCGGGGACTGGTCGATGTTGTCCGGGCAGAACGCGTAGTGCTCGGCGGCCAGCGCGCGGGCCTCCTCCGGGGTGGTCGGCGGGCGGCCCACGGAGACGATCATCGTGTCGAAGCCGAGCACCACGACCCGGGCGTCGTAGCGGTCCTCCCAGGAGCGGAGCACCGCGCAGAGCCGGGCCACGTCGTTCTCGTGGTTCACCGGGCCGGACCAGCCGATCGCCGCCGGTATGTCCGCGCTGCGACGGGCCGGGACGAGGGCCATCCGGGCGCCGCCGAGCCAGCTGTCCGGGTCGGCCGTGATCACGCCCGCCAGGCCCGCGGCCGCCTCGTCCGGGTCCTCGCCGGCCTCCTGCGGCGTCGGGGCGAGACCGGGCCAGGAGCCGGCGGAGCGCTCCGAATCGTCGCCGGCCTCGCTGACCTCGCCGACCTCGTCGTCCGCGTAGTCCGTCCAGTACCCCGCCAGCACCTCGTCGGCGTCGTGGTCGCCCGGATACGTCGTGGTGTCCGGGCACAGGTCCCACTCCTCGGGCCACTGGCCGCGCGAGCCCCCGTTGACCAGCACCGGCAGCAGCCCGAGCCGCCGCCCGGCCGCCCGCAGGGCCGTCCAGTCACGGGGAGCGGCGGGCCCGTCCGCGTACCAGAGCAGCGGTTCGTGCCAGGGGCCGTCCAGGGTGGCGTCCACCAGGGAGCCGGGCGGGAGGTCCAGGCCCGAGGAGGCCAGGGAGGGCAGGGGATTCGGGAGCGTCGCCATGGTGGTGACTCTAGGGGGCACCACTGACAGCCCCCGGATGACCAGGACAGGACCCCGGATGACGGGGAGAGGACCAGGGGCGGGCGGCCGTCCTCGGACATAGGGTGAGACCTCCGCGACGGACAGGAGGCCGTGATGACCGGGACGACGACGGCGCAGGTCATGGCCGAACTGGCCGGCCTCGACGACCCGAAGATGCGCGCGGTCAACGAGAAGCACGGCGACGACCACGGCGTCCACCTCGGCAAGCTGCGCGCTCTCGCCAAGCGGCTGAAGACGCAGCAGGACCTGGCCCGCGAACTCTGGGCGACCGATGACACCGCCGCCCGGCTCCTGGCGATCCTGGTCTCGCGGCCGAAGGCCTACGGCCGCGACGAGCTGGACACCATGCTGCGCGAGGCGCGCGCCCCCAAGGTGCACGACTGGCTCGTCAACTACGTGGTCAAGAAGAGCCCGCACGCCGAGGAGCTGCGCCTCGCCTGGACGGAGGACCCCGACCCCGTGGTCGCGAGCGCCGGGTGGGCGCTGACGACCGAGCGGGTGGCGAAGAAGCCCGACGGACTCCACCTCGACGGGCTGCTGGACACCGTGGAGGCGGAGATGAAGGACGCTCCGGACCGCCTCCAGTGGGCGATGAACCACTGCCTGGCCCAGATCGGCATCGAGCACCCCGGACACCGCGCCCGCGCGGTCGCCATCGGTGAGCGCCTGGAGGTGCTCAAGGACTACCCGACCCCGCCGAACTGCACGTCGCCGTTCGCGCCGGCGTGGATCGCCGAGATGGTGCGCCGGCAGGAGGAGAAGCAGGCCGCGAAGTAGAGGGACCGCGAGAGGGACGTACGGGTGACATCTCCTGACTCGGCTCCGCAGGAGGGCCGTCCGGCCGGTGCGCGCGTATCGTCGCGGTGGCCTGTTCCCGGCGACCTCATGTGGGTGGTTCCATGAACAAGATCGTCTCGTCCATCTCGGTCTCCCTCGACGGCTTCTTCGAGGGGGCGGACCGGGACATCGAATGGCATTCCGTCGACGAGGAGGTCCACCAGCACTTCAACGACTACCTCCGGACTGCGGGCGCCTTCGTCGAGGGGCGCGTCACCTACCAGTTGATGGAGGAGTTCTGGCCGACGGCCGACCAGGACCCCGCCAACGCCGGGCCGATGGCCGAGTTCGCGGGCATCTGGCGGGACATGCCGAAGTACGTCTACTCCCGGACGCTGGAGAACGTGGGGCCGGGGGCGACCCTGCTGCGCGAGGTGGACCGGGACGAGGTGTGCGCGGTGCGCGACGCGGCCGCCGGGGACCTGATCGTCGGCGGGGCTGACCTGGTGGAGACGTTCCGGCGGCTGGACCTGGTGGACGAGTACCGCGTCTACATCCACCCCGTCCTCCTCGGCCGGGGCCGCCCGTTCTTCGGGGAGGCGGCGGACCTGCAGGGGCTGCGGCTCCTGGAGAGCCGGACGTTCGGCAACGGCGTGGTGCTCCTGCGGTACGAGACGGATCCGGCACCGGCCGATGCGTGAGGTGTGATGAGTCATGCGTGAGGCGTGAGGCGTGATGCGGCGGAGGCCGATGCGTGAACCGTACGTACGGTTCACGCATCGGCCTTCAGGGCGTTCCGGCGTCAGTACATGAGGGCGTTCGCCCGGTCCGACTGCCAGTAGGTGACGAAGCCGTTGTCGTCCCAGTAGGTCTCCGCCGGGAGCTTCAGCTTGGCGGGCGTGTCGTACGTCGAGCCGTTCTTCTTGGCGAAGAACACCGACAGGTTCTTGCTCTTGTACAGCTTGCCCTGGCCGGGCTCCCCGCTGAGGGCGATGCCCGCGTACGCCTCCTCGCCGGGCGCCAGCGTGACCACGGCCTGCGGCTTGCTGTCCTTGAGGATCGGGAAGACGGACTGGGCGCCGTCGAAGCCGAGGTGCGGCGCGTAGTAGGCGTCGCAGAGCCCGGAGCCGGTGTTCTTGAGCGTCAGCAGCAGGTGGTTGATCGGGCGGGTCACCTTGGTGACCGTCACCGTGGTGTTCGCGGTCGTGCAGGTGGTGCGAGCGGTGGACGAGGCCTGGGTCGCCGTCTCGGTGCCGCTGTGGGTGCCCTTGTCGCCGTTGCCGCCGGCGTGCTTGCCCTGGGCGGGTGTGGAGGAGGTCCCGGCGGGCGCCCCGGCCGGCGGTGCGGTGGTCTCCTCCGAGGTCTGCGGCGTCTGCGGAGCGGTGGACTCCGTCGTGGCGGCCGGTGCCGGGCCCGCGCTCTTGGTGCCTTCGTTCCCGCCGCAGGCGGTCAGCGAGAGGGCGGCCACCAGTGCGGTGGCGGCGAGCGCGGTGGTGCGGATGCGGTTGGTGCGCATGGCGGTGGTACTCCCCGTGTTCGGTAGGTCAGTTCGTACGTCGGTCGGTGCTGCGGTCTGGTCCGAGCTTGTGGGGTGGCTGATTCCGGCCGCAACGCCCGGCGAACCATTGGGGATGCCGGAACGTCTACGCATACGGTGACCTGCGGGAATTCCACGTCCCTGGAATGCCGTTCCGGGACGACCAGGGAGGGGAACGCCGTCGTGGCGACGCCGGAGGCCGAGCAGTTCGCGGCCCTGCTGAAGGAACTGAAGGACCGTTCGGGGCGCAGTTACGGGGTGCTGGCCGGGAGACTGCACGTCAGTACGTCGACCCTCCACCGGTACTGCAACGGTGACGCCGTGCCCAACGAGTACGCCCCCGTCGAGCGGTTCGCCCGGCTGTGCGGGGCGGCGGGCGATGAGCTGGTGGAGGTGCACCGGCGGTGGATCGTGGCGGACGCGGCCCGGCGGCGGCCTGCGGGGGCGGGGGCAGTTACGGGGGCGGCGGCGGAGACGGCGGCTCCGGTTCCGGCCAAGGTCGCGCCCGCGCCCGTGCCTGAACCCGCTCCTGCGCCCGAACCTCCCACTGCCCTCACGGAGAAGCGCGCCGGAGCCTCAGCCTCCCCCTGGGCCCGGCTCTCCCGGCGTACGCGGGTGCTCCTCGCCGCCGTCGCGGTCGCCGCCCTCCTCGTGCCGGCCACCGTCGTCGCCGCCGATCTCGTCGGGGCGCGGGCCGAGGACGGCGCGGGCGCTGCAGGGCCTGGGGCCCGGGCGGACGACGACACCTTCACGCCGCCCGTCGCCACCGACCCCCGGCCCTCGGGGCCACCGGCCTCCGCCTCCCCGAGCGCCTCCCCGCAGCCCTCCGCGTCTTCCGGCACGCCGTCCGCCGCGCCCTCGGCCGAGCCCGGCGCGCCCGCCGGATCGGCCGGTTCCGCCGAGGAGCAGCCCCGAGGCGGCACCCGTACGGGCCTCGGCGCGCCGCCCGCCGTCACCATCTCCTCGTACAACTGGGACGAGCCCTGCGGGCAGTTCTACCTGCTGGACCGGGGGCCGGAGGGGGTGGACCCGCCGCCCCCGCCGCAGGACCGGCGGGGCTGGGCCCGGTCGTACGGCGGGGTGGACGCCGGGAACATGCTGCTCCAGCTGACCGTGCAGGGGACCTCGCGCGAGGCGGTCGTCCTGAAGGGCTTGTACGTGCGGGTGGTCTCCCGCAAGGCGCCGCTGCCCTGGTCGGCGTACCTGATGGGGAACGGGTGCGGCAGCAGCATCGTGCCGCAGACCTTCGCCTCCGACTTGGACACCGGGCATCCGATCATGACGCCCGTACCGGGGACGCAGGGCGACCGTACGATCCCGGCCGAGCCGTTCCCGTACAAGGTGTCGTCCGAGGACGTGGAGGTCTTCAACCTCGACATGAAGGCCGGGGGGTACGACGTGACCTGGTACCTGGAGCTGAAGTGGAGCAGCGGCGGGCGTGAGGGAATGCTGCGGATCGACGACCACGGGAAGCCGTTCCGGACGAGCGGTATGCGGGGGCGGCCGATGTACACGTACGGCAACGACGAGGTGAAGTGGGAGCCGTACCAGGCGGGTTGAGGGGGCGGTGAGGGAGGGGCCGGCCGCTGTCCGTGGCAGCGGCCGGCCCCCGTTCGGATGGCCCCTCAGGAGAGCGTCGCGCCCCAGCGGCGGAGGTCGAACGTCGGGTGCTGGGCGGCCGCGTTGGCGTCGCGCCAGATCCGCTGGACCGGTGCGTCGTCGTAGATCACGGCCGAACCGGACGCCTCGTACACCGCGTTGACGACCTCCCGGCACCGCGTCCCCGCGTACGCGATGTCCCGCCGCATCCGGGCCCGCTCCTCGGCTGTGCCGCCCGGCGTGGAGGAGGCGGCGAGGGTGTCCAGGTCGGCGAGGAGCATCGCCCGTGCGGTGTCGACCGTGGCGGTGAGCGCGGACACGTCGAGCCCCGAGGCGTCGCTCGGGGAGCCCGCGTAGGCGTCCAGGGCCGCCCGTGCCGCGCCCAGGAGGACGCCCGCGAGCGCCACCGTGCCGACGGCGGCGAACGCCATCCGGTACGGGGTCGTCCTCGGGCGGCCGTGGGGTGCGGGGCGGCCGGGGTCGAGGGCGCTGAGCGGGAGCACGCGGTGGTCGGGGACGAGGAGTTCGGGGACGGTGAACGAGCGGCTGCCCGTACCGCGCAGGCCGCTGGTGTGCCAGTCGTCGATGCCCACCGTCCGCTCCTGGGGGAGCAGCATGAAGTGGGGTGCCGGGTCGGCTCCAGGGGCGGGCGGGGCGCTCACCCCGGCGACGATCCACTCGGCGTGGTCGATGCCGGAGCAGAAGCGGCCCCACATGCCGCGCAGCAGGTAGCCGCCCGGGACGCGTCGGGCGGGCGGGCCGCTGAGGCGGAGCTGGAGGGCGACGCGGGTCGAGGGGGCGGAGAACACCTCCTGGCGTGCCTCCACGGGGAACTGCGCGACCGTCCAGGTGTTGCCGCCCATCACCGCGCGTACCCACCCCACCGACGCGCAGCCCCGGGAGAGCTCCTCCGTGGTCAGCAGGGCGGTGGCGAAGCCGAGGCCGCCGCCGCCCCAGACACGCGGGGTCAGGACGTCGAAGAGGCGGGCGTCGTCCAGGAGGCGTACGGCCTCCGCGGGCAGGGTGCGCAGCCGGTCGGCCTCGGCCGCGTACGCCCCGAGGCGGGGCGCGATGGCGCGGGCGGCGGCGACCGCTTCGTCGTGCGAGGCGGGCGGGGCGGGCAGGCGGGGGACGTCATCGGGGTGCCGCGGGGCGGCGCTCTGCGGATCGGTCCGTACGGAGGCGGTGGCGGCGGTCACGAGAAGCTCCAGGGGGGTGTGGGCCGGGCGCAGCCGTCGTGGGTGAAGTAAGGGGAGAGCGCGGGGTCCTGGGGGAGGGCGGCGATGTCGGTGACCACGGCGCGGGCGGGGATCCCGGCCGCGTGGAGGCGGCCCAGCCAGGCGGCGGTGGGGGCGGTGGCGAGTTCGGCCGGGGTCGTCCCGGCACCCGCGCCGACCGCGATCAGGCCGTCGGCGGTAGGGGCGACGAGACCGGCCTCCGCGGGCTGCGTCCCCGGGGCCTCGTCCAGGCCGCGCAGCAGGGGCCGCAGCAGCACCCGGGAGGCGCCGAGCAGCGAGGAGTCGACGCGCAGGCGGCCCGTCGCCGCGCCGGACTCGCGGGCCAGCAGGGCCGCCAGGACCGATTCGGCCGCCAGGTGGCCGCCCAGCACGTCCAGCAGGGTCACCAGCGAGGGGGCCGGGGTCCCGTCGGGCGTCGTGACGGTGTCGGCGACGCCCGACCACGCCTGGACCATGGGGTCCGTCCCCGCCGGGCGCGGTCCGTCGGGTGCGCGGTCCCAGGCGGAGGCCCAGGCGTAGATCAGCCCCGGGCGGGCGCGGGCCAGGTCCTCCTCGTCGAGCCGGAGCCGGGCCGCCTCGCCCGGGGCCCAGGTGTGCAGGAAGACGTCCGCCTCCGCCACGGTCTCGGCGACCGCGCGGCGCCCCGCCGCCGTACGGATGTCGGTCTCGCGGACCTCCTTGCCCGCGTTGAGCGCCGTGAACCGGGCCGAGACCCCGCCCGCGAGCGGCGCCGCCCCGCGCGAGGGGTCGCCGCCCGGCTGCTCGATCCGGATGACGTGGGCCCCGAGCGCCTGGAGCACGGAGGTGGCCAGCGGGCCCTGGACGCCCCGGGTGGACTCGACGACGCGCAGGCCGCCGAGGGGGAGTTGGGGGAAGCCGGTGTGGGGGCGGGAGGAGGTGTACGGGGGTGCCGGGAGCCCGTCGCGCTCGTCCCGGGGGAGTTCGCGCAGCTCCCAGGGGTCGTCGTCGTACCGTACGTCGCTGTCGGCGCGCCGGTCCGCGAGCGTGCGCAGGGCGCAGAGGCCCATCCCGGTCCGCTCGGCGACCAGGAGGAGGTCGGCGTAGCGGTGGCGGGCCGCGCACTGGGCGAGCGTCGTGATCAGCGGGGCGGCGGCCCGGGCGTGGCGTGCGGCGAAGGCCCGCCAGCTGTTGGCGATGTCCTTGGCGGGGGCGCCGACCGCCTTCCAGAAGTCGCGCCACGGCTGGACTTCGAGCGCCTCCACCTCGAAACGCACCCCGTCGGCCGAGAGGAACGGCGGGCGGGCGGCCCGGCGGTAGGGCGGGCTGGGGACCTCCTCCGCTTCGTCCCCGGCGGTGGCGGCGGCCACGTACGGGCCGAGGGAGAAGAGGGCGGCCTCGGTCACGCTGACCCGGGCCGAGCGGACCGGGGTGCCACGCAGGCCGGAGAGGGCGGCGGCCAGCAGGGCCTGGGTGGCGACGACTCCGGTGAGGGTGGAGAGGTAGTCGGTGCCGAGCGGGCGGGGGCCGCCGTTGGCCCGGCCGTGGAGGGCCATGAGGCCGGTCGCGGCCTGGGCGGTGGTCTCGTCGAAGGGGGTGGGGTCCCCGGCGGGCCAGCCCCGCAGGGTCAAGTCCGTGCCCCGGGCGTGCGGGCCGCTGAGCCCGATGACGGTCTCCGGGCCGGCCGTGGCGTACCGGTCCTGCGCCGGGGCCGCGCTCCCGTCCGGGTGCCAGGGGCCCGAGCCGGGCCCGAACCGGGCGCCGAGCCGGGTGAGGTGGTCGCGGACGACCTCGGTGGCCGTGGCGAGGCCGGCGGGCGGGGCGGGCGGCAGGTGGACCAGGTGGCCGCCGAGCGGGAGGGCTTCGCTGGTGGTGAGCGGGGAGAGCGGTGGCGCGGATGTCAACGGGTCCTCCGGGATGGTCCGGTGGTGGTGTCCGGGGGCGGGCGGCGCGGGCGGGCGCGGGTCGGACGACCGGAGACGAGTTATTAGTTAGGTTAGGCTAACCATACTCATCTTGGTGGCGGGGTGGAGGATTTCAGCCGGATCAGGCCGCGCGGCGGGGGAGTTGAGGCCAGGTGGGTCCGAAGGGTGGAGCGGGGCTGAGTCCGGCCCGTACCGAGGAGTACAGTCTCCGACGCCCTGGCACGCCCGTCCCGGTGCGGCGACGCTCCGGACGGCGGGCGGCCCCACCCCCGTACCCCCAGGTGACCGATGTCCGGCATAGCCGAAGCCTCCGAACGAGCCGAACAGGATCCGCGCGACCGCACGCGGACCGATGAGCGGGCAGATCTCGACCCGGATGTGTGCGAGAAGCGCTCCCTGCGGCTCAGACGCAGGCTGGAGCGGCTGATCGGGATCGCGGCCACCGAGGGGAACTCGCTGCTCCCCCTCCGCAACGGCGACCAGATCTTCGGCGCGATGCTGAAGGCGATCCGGTCCGCCGAGCACACCGTCGACATGATGACCTTCGTCTACTGGCGGGGCGACATCGCCCAGGAGTTCGCCGAGGCGCTCGCCGACCGCGCCCGGGCCGGCGTCCGGGTCCGGCTGATGCTGGACGGCTTCGGCTCCCGGCTGATCGAGAAGAGCCAGCTGGACATGATGGACGAGGCCGGGGTGACGGTCGCCTGGTTCCGGAAGCCGCTCTACCTCTCGCCGCTCAAGCAGAACCACCGCTGCCACCGCAAGGTCCTCATCACCGACGAGTCCACCGCGTTCACCGGCGGCGTCGGGATAGCCGAGGAGTGGTGCGGTGACGCGCGCAACGAGCACGAGTGGCGCGACACCCATGTGCAGGTCCGCGGCCCCGCCGTGGACGGGCTGGCCGCCGCCTTCGCGCAGAACTGGGCCGAGTGCCAGGACGAGCTCTTCGACGAGCGCGACCGGTTCGTGGCGAGCGACCACCACGGTGACGCGGTCGTCCAGGTCGTCCGCGGCTCGTCCTCCTTCGGCTGGCAGGACATGCAGACCCTGATCCGGGTCGTCCTCGAATCCGCCGAGGAGCGCATCCGCCTCACCACCGCCTACTTCGCACCCGACGACTACTTCACCGGGCTGCTCTGCGCCGCCGCCCGGCGCGGGGTGGAGGTCGAGATCCTGCTGCCGGGCCCGCACACCGACAAGCGGGTCTGCCAGCTCGCCGGTCAGCGCTACTACGAGGAGCTGACGGCGTGCGGGGTGAAGATCTACCAGTACCAGCCGACGATGATGCACACCAAGACCGTCACCATCGACCGGGTCGCCTCGCTCATCGGCTCCACCAACTTCAACCGGCGCTCCCTCGACCACGACGAGGAGGTCATGCTCGCGGTCCTGGACCAGGACTTCACCGACGCGCTCGACAGCCACTTCGACGAGGACCGCGAGAAGAGCGTGCTGATCGAGCGGGGCCGGTGGAAGCGGCGCGATGTCCTCCAGCGGGTGCGGGAAGCGGCCGTCGTACCGATCCGCCGCTACCTCTGAGCCGGGCGGCGGGGTGTGGGCGGGGGCTGACCGGGCAGGCGGGGAGAGCAGCGTCCGTCTTAGCGTCCGTCTTGTGAAGGGAAGGGCCCATGAGCGTCTCAGCCGACACCTCGCCGGCACCGGCAGCCGCGGTGATCACCGAGCCCCTGCCCGACCTCCAGCTCCAGCTGCTCATCCAGCTCCTGGACGAGGACCCGCGCTCCAGCCTGCCGCTCACCCTGACCCACCCCGGCGGTCTGCTGCACGGTGACGTCATCGGCCACGAGCAGTGGAAGGCCGAGTGGTCCAGGAGCCTGCGCCAGGTCGAGGGTGAAGGCGCCAACCTGCTGGCCGAGTTCCCCGAGACGGTCGACCAGGGCGTACGGGAGCTGCACGGCCGGGAGCAGGACGCGGAGACGTCCCGGCTGCCGCGCTGGATCCACCTGCGGGACGTGACGCTCCTCGGCGGCGCCATGAGTGCGGTCTCGCTGCCGCTGTGGCGCGGACGGCTCGCGGACGTGTCGGGGTGGGCGCTGGGGCGCCCGCAGTAGGGGGACGGTCGGTCCACTCCTGGGGCTGCGGGATCACCGCGACTGCTGGGGCCGCGGGACGACGGCGACTCCTGGGGCCGCGGGACGACGGCGACTCCTGGGGCCGCGGGACGACCGTGACTCCTGGGGCTGCGGGACGACCGTGACCCCTGGAGTTGTGGCGTGACCGCGGCTCCTAGAGTTGCGGCATGACCACCGACAACGGCTTAGCCACCGGTACCCCGGAAACGCCCGTCACCTTCATCAACGTCTTCGAGATAGCCGCCGACGAACTCGACGCGTTCGTCGAGAAGTGGGAGGAGCGGGCCCGTCTCATGCGGGACAAGCCCGGCTTCATCGACTCCCGGATGCACCGGGCCCGCTCGACGGACTCCCGCTTCCAGCTCGTCAATGTCTCCCACTGGGAGAGCCAGGAGGCGTGGGAGGCAGCCACCGCCGACCCCGACTTCGCCTCCCGGACCCGGGCCGCGCGCGAGGAGACCCGCCGGCCGGTCACACCGAACCCGGCGGTCTACGACGTCGTCGTGGAGCTCACCGCGTCCTAGGGACTCCTGGCTCCTGTACGCGAACGGCCCCGGCACCTGTCTGTTCCGCAGGTGCCGGGGCCGACGCGCGTACGGCAGGCGCCGTCAGAGCCGCTCGGGCGTCCGGATGCCGAGCAGCGCCATCCCCTGGTGCAGGGTCCGGGCGGTCAGCTCGACCAGGAAGAGCCGGTTCTCGACGACCTCGGGCGCGTTGTCCGGGCTGAGCACCTGGCACTGGTCGTAGAACGTGGTGAGGTGCGACGCCAGCTGGTAGAGGTACGCGGCCAGCTTGTGCGGCTCGTACCCCGACGCGACCTCGGAGAGCACCTCGCCGAACTGGTCCAGGTGCAGGCCGAGCGCGCGCTCCGCCGGGGCCAGCGCCAGCTCCGGGTGGGCGGCCGGGACCGCGTCGCCCGCCTTGCGCAGGATGGACCGGATACGCGCGTACGCGTACTGGAGGTACACCGACGTGTCGCCGTGCAGCGACACCATCTGGTCCAGGTCGAACTTGTAGTCCCGCACGGCGGAGGTCGACAGGTCCGCGTACTTCACGGCGCCGATGCCGACGTACCGGCCGTTCTCGACGATCTCCTCCTCGGACAGGCCCACCTTCCCGGCCTTCTCCCGCACGACCGCCGTGGCCCGCTCGACCGCCTCGTCGAGGAGGTCCTCCAGCCGGACCGTCTCGCCCTCACGGGTCTTGAACGGCTTGCCGTCCTTGCCGAGGACCGTGCCGAAGGCGAGCTGGACGGCCTTGACGTCCCCGTTCAGCCAGCCGGCCCGGCGGGCCGTCTCGAAGACCATCTTGAAGTGCAGCGACTGCCGCACGTCCACCACGTAGACCAGGGTGTCGGCCTTGAGGTCCTGGACCCGGTTGCGGATCGCGGAGAGGTCGGTGGCCGCGTAGCCGTAACCGCCGTTGGTCTTCTTCACGATGAGCGGGACCTTGTTGCCGTCCGGTCCCTTGACGTCGTCGAAGAAGACGCAGAGCGCACCCTCGGAGCGGACGGCGACACCCGTCTCCTCCAGGATCCGGCAGGTCTCCTCCAGCATGTCGTTGTAGCCGGACTCACCGACGATGTCGGCGTCGCGGACCTCCATGTCGAGCTTGTCGAAGACCGAGTGGAAGTAGATCTTCGACTCGTCGACGAAGCCCTGCCACAGCTCCAGCGTCTCGGGGTCCCCGGCCTGGAGGGCCACCACCCGGTCCCGCGAGCGCGCCTTGAACTCCTCGTCGGAGTCGAACAGCGCACGCGACGCCTTGTAGACCCGGTTCAGCGTCGACATCGCCGCCTCACCGTCCGCCGCGTCACCCTCGTGCTTCAGGGCGCCCGGGTGCTCGGTCAGATACTGGATGAGCATGCCGAACTGGGTGCCCCAGTCGCCGATGTGGTGGCGCCGGACGACGCTCTCGCCGGTGAACTCCAGGATCTTGACCATCGCGTCGCCGATGACCGCCGACCGCAGGTGGCCGACGTGCATCTCCTTGGCCACGTTCGGCTGGGCGTAGTCGATGACCGTGGTGCCGGCCGCCGCGTTCACCGGCACGCCGAGGCGGCCCTCGGTGTCGGCGGCCCGGGCGGCCAGCGTCTCGACGATCGCCTTGTCGGTGAGGGTGACGTTGAGGAAGCCGGGTCCGGAGACCTCGATGTCCTGGATCAGCTCACCGGCCGGGAGGGCGGCCGTGACCTGGCCCGCCAGCTCCCGGGGGTTGCCCTTGAGCTTCTTGGCGAGCGCCAGGATGCCGTTGGCCTGGAAGTCGGCCCGGTCGCTTCGGCGCAGCAGCGGGTCCGCGGCGCCGGCATCCGGCAGAGCTGCCGTCAGGGCGTCCGCCAGCTGCTGCTGGAGCGTGGAAGCGAGGGAAGGGACCGAGGCCATGGCTGGCTGCCGTTTCCGTAGGAGGTACAGGGGGTCGCCCTTGGATGACCAAGGGTTTCCTTGGAATACCAAGGGTTCTCCCGAGTATCCCACGGGGCGTAAAGCCGTTTTCGCGCTACGGGGGGTAGCTGGGAGAATGGTCGGTAACCCACTGGGACCGACAGACGAGAGAAGGACGTGCCGACCGTGGCCGAGAGTCAGACCAGCACCGAGACCGACTGGGTCTCCCGCTTCGCGGACGATGTCATCGCCGAATCGGAGCGTCGTGCGCCTGGCAAACCGGTCGTCGTCGCCTCCGGGCTCTCCCCGTCCGGCCCGATCCACCTCGGCAACCTCCGCGAGGTCATGACCCCGCACCTGGTCGCCGACGAGATCCGCCGCCGCGGGTACACCGTGCGCCACCTGATCTCCTGGGACGACTACGACCGCTACCGGAAGGTCCCCAACGGGGTTCCGGGCGTGGACGCGTCCTGGGCCGAGCACATCGGCAAGCCGCTGACCTCGGTGCCCGCCCCCGCCGGCTCCGCGTACGCGAACTGGGCCGAGCACTTCAAGGCCGCCATGACGGCGGCCCTGGACGAGCTGGGCGTCGAGTACGACGGGATCAGCCAGACGGAGCAGTACACCGCGGGCGCCTACCGCGAGCAGGTGCTGCACGCGATGAGGCACCGCGCCGACATCGACGCCGTACTGGACCGCTACCGGACGAAGAAGGACCCGGCGGCCGCTGCCGCCTCTCAGAAGAAGAAGCCGCAGCAGCAGAAGAAGGTCGACGAGGCCGAGCTGGAGGCCGCCGAGGGCTCCGGCGCCGCCGACGAGGACGACGGCAGCGGCAACAGCGCCGGCTACTTCCCGTACAAGCCGTACTGCGGCAACTGCGAGAAGGACCTCACCGTCGTCACCTCCTACGACGACGACACCACCGAGCTGAACTACACCTGCTCGGCGTGCGGCTTCGCCGAAACGGTCCGGCTCAACGAGTTCAACCGCGGCAAGCTGGTCTGGAAGGTCGACTGGCCGATGCGCTGGGCGTACGAGGGCGTGATCTTCGAGCCCAGCGGCGTCGACCACTCCTCGCCCGGCTCCTCCTTCGTCGTCGGCGGCCAGATCGTCCGCGAGGTCTTCGACGGCGTGCAGCCCATCGGGCCCATGTACGCCTTCGTCGGCATCTCCGGCATGGCCAAGATGTCCAGCAGCAAGGGCGGGGTCCCCACCCCGGCCGACGCGCTGAAGATCATGGAGGCGCCGCTGCTGCGCTGGCTCTACGCCCGCCGCAAGCCCAACCAGTCGTTCAAGATCGCCTTCGACCAGGAGATCCAGCGGCTGTACGACGAGTGGGACTCGCTGGGCCGCAAGGTCGCCGACGGCACGGTGCTGCCCGCCGACGCCGCCGCGTACGCGCGGGCCGTCCGCACGGCGGCCGGGGAGCTTCCGAGCACCCCCCGCCCGCTCCCATACCGGACGCTCGCCTCGGTCGCCGACATCACCGCCGGCGCCGAGGACCAGACCCTGCGCATCCTCAGCGAGCTCGACCCGGAGAACCCGCTGA
Source organism: Streptomyces cyaneofuscatus (assembly GCF_000718135.1). GTDB lineage: Bacteria > Actinomycetota > Actinomycetes > Streptomycetales > Streptomycetaceae > Streptomyces > Streptomyces cyaneofuscatus. The sequence goes on from NZ_JOEM01000027.1 coordinate 34,233, forward strand.
CCTCGCTGGACGAGGCGCGCCCGCGCCTGGACCGCGCCGAGAACTGGATCACCACCCAGGTCCCGGCCGAGGCCCGCACCATCGTCCGCGACGAGGCCGACAAGGAGCTCCTGGGCTCCCTCGACGACCAGGGCCGCGAGTCGCTGCGCCTCCTCCTGGAGGGGCTGGACACGCACTGGTCGCTGGACGGGCTCACCACGCTCGTCTACGGGGTGCCGAAGGTGCTGGCGGGCCTGGAGCCGGACGCCAAGCCGACGCCCGAGCTGAAGGCCGCCCAGCGGTCCTTCTTCGCCCTGCTCTACCGGCTGCTCGTCAGCCGTGACACGGGGCCGCGTCTGCCCACGCTGCTGCTCGCGGTGGGGGCGGAGCGGGTGCGCAGGCTGCTGGGCGCGTAGCACCGCCGTAGGTACGAAAAGGGGCCGCCGCCCGGGAACTCCTCCCGGGCGGCGGCCCTTTCGCCTTCCGTACGTACGCTGCGTGTCAGGCGCTCTGGTCGGCCGTGGCCCGCTGCATGTAGAGGTTCTTGAACTGCGGCATCAGGTCCAGGAGCAGCGCGGTCGAGCGCGGGTGGTGGACGTCGCGCCGGTCGGCCAGGTGGATGTCGAGGGTCTCGACGTTCGGGAACTCACCCACCTCGTCCGTGTACGCGCTGAACTCCTCGTACGCGCGGTCGGCGAAGTCGTTGTCCTCCTGGGACCACTCCTCCAGCTGCGGCGCGTCCTCGGGGCCGGGCGCGGGCACAGCGGGCGGCTCCTCATCGGCGGCCTGCTGCACGGGCTGCGCCTGCTGTACGGCCTCCGGCGTCTCCTGGGGCTCTTCGCGGCGGGGGTGCGGGACCGCGCCGATCGTGCCGACGTTGCCCAGGGGGCGGGTGCGGCCGGGGCCCAGCGGGACGGCGGCGGGCGTGGGCTCCAGGCCCTCGGCGTGGAGCGGGTCGTACGCGCTCGCGTGCGGGCCCTCGGGGAGCTTCTGCGCGGCGAACCAGGGGCTGTCGTGGGTGGGCGGGACCTGCGGGGCCTGCTCGGGGAGTTGGGCCTGTGCCTGGAGCTGCTGGGGCCCCTGCTTCTGGAGGGACGTCGGCTGTTGCTGCTGAGGGTGCTGTTGCGGGTGGGGCTGGGCCTGCTCCTGCTGCGGCACCTGCTCCTCGCGCCCCTGCCCCTGCTCGTACCCGTGCTCCTGGCTCTGCTCCAGGCCCGACACCCGGTCCTGCTCCCGCCGCGGCTCGTACGGCAGTTCGGCCTTCGGGGCGGGCGGCAGCAGGGCCGGTTCGATGCCGGCGGCGGCGAGCCCGGCCGGGGCGGTCTCGGCGAGCGGGACGCCGTACTTCGCCAGCCGCAGCGGCATCATCGACTCGACCGGCGCCTTGCGGCGCCAGTTGCGGCCGAACCGGGCCTGGAGGCGGGCCTGGTAGATCAGCCGCTCCTGTTCGAGCTTGATGACCTGCTCGTAACTGCGCAGCTCCCACAGCTTCATGCGCCGCCACAGCTTGAACGTCGGTATGGGGGAGAGCAGCCAGCGGGTGAGGCGCACGCCCTCCATGTGCTTGTCGGCCGTGATGTCCGCGATCCGGCCCACCGCGTGCCGGGCGGCCTCCACGGAGACGACGAACAGGACCGGGATCACCGCGTGCATCGCGGTGCCGAGCGGGTCGGGCCAGGAGGCGGCGCCGTTGAACGCGATGGTCGCGGCGGTCAGCAGCCACGCCGTCTGGCGCAGCAGCGGGAACGGGATCCGCATCCACGTCAGCAGCAGGTCCAGGGCGAGCAGGACACAGATGCCCGCGTCGATGCCGATGGGGAAGACCAGGGAGAACTGGCCGAACCCCTTGGCCTCGGCCAGCTCGCGCACGGCCGCGTAGGAGCCCGCGAACCCGATCGCGGCGATGATCACCGCACCGGCGACGACGATCCCGATGAGTATCCGGTGTGTGCGTGTCAGCGGTATGGCGGCCACCGGCGCTCCCCTCCCCGACTTCTGCTCTCCGTCCGGCATCCACGTCCGGCGCTGGCACAGCCTGGCACATGTGTGCGAGTCGCGTTGCGCGGGGAGGGGCGAAGCCCGGCCCTCGGTGGAGGGCCGGGCTCCGGAAACCGGTGTGCGGCCTGGGAGTTCGGGTCTCCGGGCCGGCTCAGGTCACGACTTGGGCGTGGCCTCCGACGCGGGCTTCTCGTCGCCCTTCTCGTCGCCCTTCTTCTCTTCCTTCTTGTCGTCCTTCTTGGCATCCCCGGCCGACGGGGACGCCTCCGCGCTGCCGGCACCGGCGGTGGCGTCGACCTTGCCGACCGCTTCCTTCGCCGCCTTCTGGGCGCCCTTGAGGATGTCCGCCGCGGAGGGGGTCTTCGCCCCCGCGTAACCGGCGCCGTTGTACGTCAGGGTGACGACGACATTGCCCGTACGGGCCACGACCGTGGCGTACTCGAAGTCCTCGTCCGTCTTGTTGAGCTTGTACGTGATCGCCGTGGCCTCGTCGCCGATGCCGGGGGCGGCGGCCGCGGCGGCCTTCTGCGCGCCCTCGCTCGCCTTCTCCTTGGCCACCTGCTTCGTGTAGTCCTCGGTGGCGCGCGCGGCGCCGCTGCCCAGCGCCTGGTCCGAGTCGAAGCGGGTGAAGGCGACGGACAGCCAGCGGTACTGGGAGCCCTTGACGCCCTTGTCGTCCAGCCCGTTCCACGAGCAGCTGCCGCGCACCGAGAGGTCGCTGGAGCGGCCGGCGGTGCCGCCCTTCTTCTTGGCCTCGGGCACCAGGTCCTTGACCGTGTTCTTCGCGATCGAGGTGCAGGCGTCGGGCAGGTCGGTGAACTTCGCCGGTTCGACCGCGGGCTTCGTCGGCTCGGCCCCGGCGGAGTCGGACGACGAGGAGGAGCCCGCCTTCTTCTCGGCGTCGGAGCCGGAGCCGGAGTCCGACGAGCAGCCGACGGCTACGAGCATCACCGGAACGGCGGCGCAGGCGAGTATGCGGGACAGTCGCGGAGCTGATCGGTGCATGGTTCCTTCACTCGGACGGCACGGAGGTCTCGTTCGTGGTGCCACGTTACGACGGGCGGCGCCCCCGCGGCGCCCTCGTCCCGGCCCCGGACGGCCCGCGGACGGGCAGCCCGGAGGGCCCGTACGCGCCCCTACTCGCTGATCACCTCGGCCAGCTTCCGGGCCAGTGCCTGGGCCTTGTCCTGCAGTTCCTTGCTGTCGGGCACCTTGGTGACGAGGGCCGGCTGCTCGCCGTACCGGACGGTCACGATCACGTTCGATGTGCGGAATACCACGCTCACCGTGCGGTGCTGTGCGGTGGAACCTGCCCGGGTGAGGAGATCGTCCAGAAACGCCGCATCTCCGAGCCCGTCGACCACCCGCGGCCGCAGATCCTCGTCGCCGCCGCCCGGCGTTCCGGGGGTGCCGGATGAGGTACCGGCGGAGGCGGAGGGTGAGGGATCCGTCGAGCCCGTGCCGTCACCGGCCTTCCCGGTCTCCTTCTCCTGCCCCTTCTCCCCTCCGCCCGTGCCGGTCGGCGCGCCCTTCTCCGGGGCTGTGCCGGTCGTGGAGCTCCCCGGCAGCTCGGCGGCGTTCTCCTTCTTCACGTACAGGGAGCGGGCGCGGTCGTCGTCGCTCACGAGGGGGTCGTACGACACGACACGTTCGAAGTCGATCGAGAGGTTCCGGGAGGAGTCCGGGGCGTCGGCCTTCCAGCTGCAGCCGACCTTGCGGTCGGTGTCGTACGTGATGGTCGGCGACCCCCGCAACGCCTTCTCCTGCTGCTGCCGGGGCAGCTCCGCGACGCCCGGGAGCAGGTCCTTGAGCGTGGAGGAGGGTACGGCGCGGCAGGGCGCGGGCAGGGTCCGGTACTTGCCCGGGGGCGCGGTGGTGACGGTGGGGCCGCCCGGCTTGCTGTCGGCGTCGGTGGCGCTGCCGTCGGAGCCGGCACTGCAGCCGACGGCGAGCGCTGCGAGGAGCGCGACGCCGGGTACGTACGCCATGTGTCGCACCGTCCCAGGCTCCCTTCGGTACGGAAAACATGTTGCCGCTCGGAGGCGGCCGATGGACACAATGTGTATCGCACGCGCCGCTGTGAATGCCCGTCGGCCGACTTATTTGCCGACCTTGGGCCCGGTTTTGCGCTTTCCGTCTTTTCGGGGGAATCTCGGGGGAATCGAGGAGTTATGTCGTACGTAGAGGTGCCGGGGGCGAAGGTCCCCATCCGTATGTGGACCGATCCCGCGTCGGTCGAGGACGTGGCGATGCAGCAGCTGCGGAACGTGTCCACGCTGCCCTGGATCAGGGGTCTCGCCGTCATGCCGGACGTCCACTTCGGCAAGGGGGCCACGGTCGGTTCGGTGATCGCGATGCAGGGCGCGGTCTGCCCGGCCGCGGTGGGGGTCGACATCGGCTGCGGGATGTCCGCGGTGCGGACGTCCCTGACGGCGAACGATCTTCCCGGCGACCTGTCACGGCTGCGCTCCAAGATCGAACAGGCCATTCCGGTGGGCCGCGGGATGCACGACGAGACCGTGGACCCGGGGCGGCTGCACGGGTTCCCGACGTCCGGGTGGGACGACTTCTGGGGGCGGTTCGACGGGATCGCGGAAGCGGTCAGATTCCGTCAGGAACGTGCCACGAAGCAGATGGGAACGCTTGGATCGGGCAACCACATGATCGAGTTCTGCTTGGACAGTGACGGGAGCGTGTGGCTGATGCTGCACTCCGGCTCCCGGAACATCGGCAAGGAGCTGGCCGAGCACCACATCGGCATCGCGCAGAAGCTGCCGCACAACCAGGGCATCGTCGACCGGGACCTGGCGGTGTTCGTCTCGGACACCCCGCAGATGGCCGCCTACCGGAACGATCTGTACTGGGCGCAGGAGTACGCCAAGTACAACCGCGCGATCATGATGGGGCTCTTCAAGGACGTGGTCCGCAAGGAGTTCAAGAAGGCGAAGCCGGTCTTCGAGCAGGAGATCTCCTGTCACCACAACTACGTGGCGGAGGAGCGGTACGACGGAGCGGACCTGCTGGTCACCCGCAAGGGAGCGATCCGCGCGGGCTCCGGTGAGTACGGGATCATCCCCGGCTCGATGGGCACCAGCTCGTACATCGTGAAGGGTCTCGGCAACGAGAAGGCGTTCAACTCGGCCTCCCACGGAGCCGGTCGCCGGATGAGCCGGAACGCGGCCAAGCGGCGCTTCACGGTGCGCGACCTGGAGGAGCAGACGCGCGGTGTGGAGTGCCGCAAGGACTCCGGTGTCCTGGACGAGATCCCGGCCGCGTACAAGCCGATCGAGCAGGTCATGGAGCAGCAGCGGGACCTGGTCGAGGTCGTCGCGAAGCTCAAGCAGGTCATCTGCATCAAGGGCTGAGGTGAGGGGCGTCGTCGCCGGGGGCGGCGCGCCCCTCACCCGTGCTCGGGGCGTCTACGTGCCCGGCGGAACGTCCTCGGGGCGCTGGACCTGCCCGGTCTTCAGCCGCCAGAGGCGTACCGAACAGGAGGCCAGCGACGAGGCAGCCGTTTGCTTGCGCGCGAGGGAGAGGCAATCCGGGTAGTAGAGGTGCTCGGCCAGCTGGACGGCCGCCTCCTTGGTGTAGACGACGTTGTAGACCCCGTCACGGGCGTTCCGCCCGATCTGCCGGGCGGCTCCCGTGACGACCTTGGCGTATCGGCACAGGTAGGCGCCGACGGCCTTTCCGGCCTGTGCCGGGTGCCAGGTGGCCGTCGGCCTGGAGGAAGCCGAACATGTAGGCATAGCGGGGATCTTCAAGATCCATGAAGCTCGAAGTGGCACGTGTGGTGGATGGCGCGGGTGCGGGAGCGCCGATCTCGAAGAGTGCGGGCGCGCTAGGGTCGTGTCCAGCCACGGGAAGCCCTACTTCCTTGGTGGTGAGGCCCTCGGCCGGGACGCCAATCCTGACCGGGGGCTGCTGCGTTCTGGTGCGAACGACCCTAGGCAGCGCATGCGGCGACCGGGCGGGTGATCGGCGCTGATCACCCGTACGAGTGGTCGACGGGAGGCGGGGGCCTCAGAGCACGCGGTGGACCTTCGTGTTGGAGGCCTGGGCGCGGGGGCGGACGACCAGGAGGTCGATGTTGACGTGGCTGGGGCGGGTGACGGCCCAGCCGATGGTGTCGGCCACGTCCTCGGCGGTGAGGGGGGCGTCCACGCCCGCGTAGACCTTGGCGGCCTTCTCGGTGTCGCCGCGGAAGCGGGTGGTGGCGAACTCGTCGGTCTTGACCATGCCGGGGGCCACCTCGATCACGCGGACCGGGGTGCCGACGATCTCCAGGCGCAGGGTCTCCGCGAGGACGTGCTCGCCGTGCTTGGCGGCCACGTAGCCGCCGCCGCCCTCGTAGGAGGAGAGGGCGGCGGTGGAGGAGAGGATCACGATGGTGCCGTCGCCGCTCGCGGTGAGGGCGGGGAGCAGGGCCTGGGTGACGTTGAGGGTGCCGATCACGTTCGTCTCGTACATCTGGCGCCAGTCGGCGGGGTCGCCGGTCGCGACCGGGTCGGCGCCCAGTGCGCCGCCCGCGTTGTTGACGAGGAGGGCGAGGGAGCGGAAGGCGGTGGCGAACTCGTCGACGGCCGTGCGGTCGGTCACGTCCAGGGCGTAGGCCGTCGCCTCGTGGCCGGCCTCGGTGATCTCGGCGGCGAGCGCCTCGATCCGGTCCTTGCGGCGCGCGGTGAGCACGACCCGGTATCCGGCGGCGGCCAGGGTGCGGGCGGTCGCGGCGCCGATGCCGCTGCTCGCGCCGGTGACGACGGCGATGGGGGTGGCGGTCATGGCGATCTCCTCGGGCAGTTGATCGGTAACGGGAAAAGAATAGGCAGCCGTTGCCCGCCCGGCCCGGGTGTCCCAGGTTCGCGATACGTGACCTGCATGACGCGCGTGGGCTGTGCGGGTGGGTAAGAGCGCGTCGAGTTCGTCCTTTCATCGGGTTATCGGGTGGTATCCGTATCTTTCGGGCATGGGACTGACGCGTAAAGGACTGCTGAGGCCGCTGTCCGCCGCCGTGGCGATGGCGGCGACGACCGTACTGGCGGCGGGCGCCGCCGCGGCGCCTGTTGATGTGGACCCTGTCGATGCGGCGTCCGCTCCGGGAGCTGCCGCCGCCCCCGCCGCCCCCGTGCCCCGGGCGGACCTCTCCCATCACGGGCACGTCTCCCTCTGGGGGGACCACATCGCGATCCGGATCCGGTCCGAGAACCGGGGGCCCTCCGATGTGACCGCCTCGACCGTACGGCTGCGCTTCTCCGCGCCGCTCGCCGCGAGCCAGGAGTTGCCGTACGGCTGCCTCCGGGGCGGCAAGGCGACCGTGCTCTGCGAGACGGGCGGGCTGCGTTCCGCCGGCGGGGCCCGGCAGACCGCGCTCGACCTGACGCTGGCCGGCAGCCCCGACGAGGTCGTCGTACGGCTCGACACCGTCTGGAGCGGCGGGGCGCGGGACACGGACCGCACGAACGACGTGCACGAGGTGCTCGCGCCCGCCACCGGGGACGCGTACGCCTTCTGAGCCGGTCCGGGTCCGGTGGGGCCCGTCGCTACGCCGCCGCGCCGCCGAACTCCCGTACCGCGTCGGCCACGATCGTCTCCAGGTGCCCGTGGTGCGCGCCCCGCCAGTACACCCGGGCGCACTCCGTGCACTGCGCGAACACGTCGTACGCCTGCTGGGTGCCGTGCTCCAGCAGATCGCTCACCGCGGCCTTGTCCGCCCCCGCCAGCGTCCCGTTGCAGGCGGTGCATCGGGTCCACGGGGCGAGGGCCGGGGCGAAGCGGCCGAGGATGTCGCGGAGCTGTTCCTGGGGGCGGTCGCTGTAGACGTACGCCCCCGCCCAGATCTCCCGGCGGCGCAGCAGCCCGCGGTCCCGGGAGAGCAGGACGCGCCGCTCCCGCGCGGAGAGGGCGGCGAGCGCGGGGTCGCCGATGTCCTCGCTCTCGTACGCCGCGTCCACGCCGAGCAGCCGCAACCTGCGCGCCAGCGTGCCGAGATGGACGTCGAGGAGGAAGCGCAGGGGTGCGCCGGGGACCTGCTGGGGGCGTTCGACGGCCCGTACCTCGATGTGTTCGTCCGGTCCCGGGATGTGGGAGCGGGTCACCGGGGCGCCGTTCGCGAGGAGTTCCCCGGCCTCGGTGAGCGGGACGCCGAGGGACTCGATGACATGGCCGAGGGTGGAGGCGCCGTCGGTGGTGAGCGGAGTGGGTCCCTGGCGTCGGTCGTGGGGGACGAAGAGCCGCAGCTCAGGGGCTACTTCGAGGGTGATCTCGGGTCCGTTCACCTGGTCAGGATGTCACCGGGGCGGGGTGGGCTGCCAGGGAATTGGGGCTACGGAGGTGGCGCGGCGTACGCCGTCGGGGGCACGCCCACCGTGGCGGTGAAGTCCCGTACCAGGTGGGCCTGGTCGCTGTAGCCGAGGTCCGCCGCCAGCCGCGCCCAGTCCACCGCCGGGTCGGACTCCGCGCGCTCCAGCGCCTCGTGGATGCGGTAGCGGAGGATGACCCACTTCGGGCCCACCCCGACGTACGCGGAGAAGAGCCGTTGCAGGGAGCGCGGGGTCAGGCCCGTGTCCCGGGCGAGCTGTCCGGCCCGGCACACCGAGCGGTCCGTACGCACCCGGTCGGCCAGCTCCATCGCCAGCGTGGCCTGCGGGTCGGGGCGCGGCTCCAGGGCGAGCAGGCAGGCGTCCAGTGCGGCGACCCGGGCGTCCTCGTCGGCCGGGTCCAGGACGGCGCCGAGGGGCGGCGGCGTACGCAGCACCTCGGCGGCGTCGACCTGGCGTCCGGTCAGGTCGCTCAGGGCGTGCTCCGGCGCGAACGGGCGGAATCCGCCGGGCCGGAACTGCACCCCGCAGACCCGGCCGCGCCCGGTCAGCTTCCGGGTGAAGAGTCCGAGGCCGATGCCCGCCACCTCGGCGTACCCGGCTCGTTCGCGGGCGCTCTCCCCGGCCTCGTACCGCTGGACGACGAGGTTCACCGACGGGTGCGGGACGACGTGGGCCGCGTACGGCTGGTCGAGGTCCCAGTCGATGAGCCAGTAGTGCTCCAGGTAGGGGCGGAGCGCGGGGGCGGGCTCGCGGCGGCGGAAGTGGACGCGCGTGAACAGGTCCGGGGCGTCCACGATGCCCCGGGTGTCGCGGCGAGGTCCGGCGGCGGCCATGACATCGATCCTAGGGCGTGTCCGGCGGTGGGGCCTGTCGCGTTTCCTCCTGTCGCGTTTCTTCAAGACGGGGCGGGTGCGGAGGGGGAGCGTGGGAGCCATGACACAGACGATCGGTGCATTGCTGGAAGCCGCCGCCGGCCGGGCTCTGCCCGTCGTGCGGGGGATCGACGACGGGCAGCTGGACCGCCGTACGCCGTGCGAGGAGTACGACGTACGGGCGCTGCTGAACCACCTGTTCCTGGTGGTCGTGAACTTCCAGGCCCTCGCGGCCCGTGAGGAGGCGGATTTCGGCCGGGAGCCGGAGTTCGTGACGGGTGACTGGCGGGGCAGCTTCGGTGAGGAGACCGCCCGGCTGGTGGAGGCGTGGAGCGTGCCGGGTGCCGAGGAGGGCGCGACCGGGCAGATGGGGCTGTCGGCCCGGACGGTGGGGCTGATGGTGTTGGGCGATCTGACCGTGCACGCGTGGGACCTGGCGCGGGCGACGGGTGCGGAGTTCGTCCCGGATCCGGGGGTGGTCGAGGAGGTGGGGCCGGGGCTGGCGGCTCTGGCGCCGCAGGCCCGGGAGATGAAGGTGTTCGGTGAGCCGTTCCCGGTGGGGGCGGGGGCTACGGCTTTCGAGCGGGTGCTGGCCGTGACGGGGCGCGATCCGGGGTGGAGCGGTCCGGCCGGGGGCTGAGCGCGGCGTACGCGTTCCGGGCAGGTCGGCCGAAGGTCGGACTTCAGCCATTTATTTGGCGTGATCCGACCGAATCGGCGCAGGTGGGGCCGGTCCGGCGGGCGTTCAGGCGGGCGGCTCCGCCGCGGGCAGCCGCCCCGTGCGTACGGCGTCGACGAGGGCTCGGTGGTCGCGCTCGTTCTGGTCGGCGTACGCCTCCGCGAAGGTGGCGAGCGCGCGGTCGAACGTGTCGCCGCCGCCCAGGTACGCGGCGATCGCGATGCGGTCGCCGGACCGTGCGTGGGCGCGGGCCAATGTGGCCCCGCACAGTTCGCCGAAGACCCGCATGTCCTTGGGCCGCATCTTCTCCGGCACGGCGATGCCCTTCCAGTCCCGCAGCTGGCGGATGTAGAAGTCGCGCCGCTTGCCGTCGATGCCGTCGACCCGTTCCCAGCCGAGGAAGATGTCGCTCGTGGCCTGCATCAGCCGCTGGCCCGAGACCACCCGCTCGCCCTGGTTGCGGTACCGGCTCGGGCCGGTGTGCGCGGCGAGTACCGAGGTGTCGGCCTCCTTGGCCTGGAGGAGGAGCGGGTCCCGGTCGTCCCGGCCGAGGAGGAGGAAGATCCAGCACCGGGTGCCGACGCTGCCCACGCCGACGACCTTGCGGGCGACGTCGGCCAGGCGGTAGTCGGCCAGGAGGTGGCGCCGGTCGGAGGCGAGGGTGCGGCCGTACCGCTGGAGCAGGCCGCGGAACCGGTCCTCCAGGGCGCTGCGTTCGAGGTCGGGCAGCAGGTCGGCGGCCGGGACGAGCAGCGGCGGGTCGGGGGCGATCCTGGGGCGGCCGGCGACCGTCCGGGTGAGCTTGTCGAAGGCCTGGAGGCTGTCGCGGGTACGGGCCTTCGCCATCGCCCGGACCAGGTTCCGGCGACCGTGCTTGGTCCCGTGGCGCCCGGTGGCCAGGGCCTCCAGGAGGTCCGCGTCGATCTTCGCGTACCAGACGCCGAGGTTGCCCGTCTCCGCGAAGCGGATCATCGCCGTGCGGTACGAGCGGACCGTGGCGCGCACGACGCGGGCGCGCTCGGTGTCGTCGAAGCCGTTGGCCCGGCCCGCGATGACGAGGCTCGCCGCGAGCCGTTTGACGTCCCATTCCCAGGGCCCCGGCAGGGTCTCGTCGAAGTCGTTGATGTCGAACATCAGCTGCCTCTCCGGCGAGGCGAGCAGGCGGAAGTTCAGCAGGTGCGCGTCGCCGCAGAGCTGGGCCGTGATCCCCGAGACCGGGGTGCCGGCCAGGTCGGACGCCATGATCGCGGCGGCGCCCCGGTAGAAGCGGAACGGGGACTCCGTCATCCGGCTGTAGCGGATCGGTACGAGCTCGGGCACCCGGGCCGCGGACTGCGCCTCCAGGACCGCCAGCGGGTCGGGGCGGCCGGGGGACGGCTCGTACCCGGCGTGGCCCGACCGGGATGAGCGGCGCCGTGCCTCCTTGCCGAGCGCCGCACGCTCGGCGGGTGTGAGGCGGGGCTCGGCCCGCATGGCGGTGGTGGTGTCGTGGGACATGGGCGGCCCTCCTGCCTGGTCCCACGGTAGGACCCGCCGGGGGATCGCGCAGGGCGCGCCTGAACCGGCGGTGTCCGCCTCAGGGCCGGATCAGCCGGTGTGATTCCGGCTCAGGGCCAGACCAGGCAGTACGCCTGGTGCCCGGCGTCATGCAGCCGGTGGGAGAAGTCCTGCCACTCGTGGAGCAGCTGGTAGACGTTGAAGGCGTCGCGCGGGCCGCCGCGGTCGGGGACCGTGGACCAGATGAAGGCCGCCGCGCCGACGGATTCCTCGCCGACACCGCGCAGGGGGTCGACGACGGTCATCGGGAGCTTGACCACCGCGTAGTCCGGGTGGAGGACGACCAGTTCCAGCGGGGGGACCTTGTGCAGGGGTATGCCCTGGATGCCGGTCAGCACCATGGCGGCCACCGTCTCCGGCTTGATCTTGGTGAACATGCCGCCCATGCCCAGCTCGTCGCCGCCCAGCTCCTCCGGGCGCATCGAAATGGGCACCCGTGCGGCGGTCGCCCCGTCCGGGGCGCCGAAATACTTGTAGGTCACCCCCATCCCGCCACTGCTCCTGATCCCGGGGGGCGGTGTGCTCTCCGCGCCCCTGCCCTGGGCGTGCTCGGCCCGTCGCCGGTGCCGCCCTCGCCGGGCAGGCTCGGGCCCCAGGTCGTCGGTCCCTTCGCCCACTCCGCCACCGCGATGCATATCTCATCCACCCGACTACTTCTTAGGAGACACAGCCCCCGCCGCGCAACCCGATCATCGTGTCAGTGACCTCCCCCACGGGCGTGCGGTGAAACACCTGTCCGCAAGACCGTCCGTGCCTCTGACACCATGGCATGTGTGAGCTTTCCCTATGTCGCCCCAGTTTCGCAGACGTGAGGGTGCCGACGCTCTTCCGTGATACGGGGGGAGCGCGCTCCCTGCTCACCGGTGGCCGGGATTACCTTGGATTCTCCGGCCCGGCCTCCCGATACCCGAATCGCAGATCAGGACCAAAGTGGCGTATTCATACGAAGCCCCAGTTTCGCAGTCGCTGTTCGACCGGGCGTCCGTCGTGACGCCCGGCGGCGTGAACTCACCCGTGCGTGCCTTCCGGGCCGTGGGCGGTACGCCCCGGTTCATGGTGTCCGGCACCGGTCCGTACCTCACCGACGCCGACGGCCGTGAGTACGTCGACCTCGTCTGCTCGTGGGGGCCGATGATTCTCGGTCACTCCCACCCCGAGGTCATCGCCGCCGTCCAGGAAGCGGTCTCCCGGGGCACCTCCTTCGGTACGCCGGGTGAGGGCGAGGTCGCGCTGGCCGAGGAGATCGTGGCGCGGATCGAACCGGTCGAGCAGGTCCGCCTGGTCTCCTCCGGCACCGAGGCGACGATGTCGGCGATCCGGCTGGCCCGCGGCTTCACCGGCCGCGCCAAGGTCGTGAAGTTCGCCGGCTGCTACCACGGTCACGTGGACGCCCTCCTGGCCGCCGCCGGCTCCGGCCTCGCCACCTTCGGCCTGCCCGACACCCCCGGTGTCACGGGCGCCACGGCCGGGGACACCGTCGTGCTGCCGTACAACGACCTGGACGCCGTGCGGGCCGCCTTCGCCGCGCACCCCGGCGAGATCGCCTGCGTGATCACCGAGGCCTCGCCCGGCAACATGGGCGTCGTCCCGCCCGCCGAGGGCTTCAACGCCGGCCTCAAGGAGCTGTGCGCCGCCGACGGCGCCCTGTACATCTCCGACGAGGTCATGACGGGCTTCCGTACGTCCAAGGCCGGCTGGTACGGCATCGACGGCGTCCGCCCCGACCTGATGACCTTCGGCAAGGTCATGGGCGGCGGCTTCCCCGCCGCGGCCTTCGGCGGCCGCGCCGACGTGATGGCGCACCTCGCCCCGGCCGGCCCGGTCTACCAGGCGGGCACCCTCTCCGGGAACCCGGTCGCCACCGCCGCCGGCCTCGCGCAGCTGCGGCTGCTCGACGACGCGGCGTACGCGAAGATCGACGCGGTCTCCGCCGAACTGCGCTCCCTGGTGGGTGACGCGTTCACCAAGGAAGGCGTCGCGCACACCGTCTCCTCGGCGAGCAACATGTTCTCGGTCTTCTTCACGGACGAGCCGGTCCGTAATTACGACGACGCGAAGAAGCAGGAAGCCTTCCGTTTCACCGCCTTCTTCCACTCGATGCTGGAGCAGGGCGTCTACCTGCCGCCCTCCGCCTTCGAGTCCTGGTTCGTCTCCACCGCCCACGACGAGCGGGCGGTCGAGCGGATCGCCGCCGCCCTGCCCGCCGCCGCCCGTGCCGCATCGGAGGCCACCGCATGAGCACCGAGAACGCCGGGAGCACCGAGAACGCCGGGAGCGGGAGCGCCCGCAAGGACATCACCGTGGTGCACCTGATGCGCCACGGCGAGGTGCACAACCCGGACGGTGTGCTGTACGGGCGCCGCACCGGGTTCAGCCTCTCCGAGCTGGGCCGGCAGATGGCGGACCGGGTCGCCGAGCACCTGGAGAAGCGCGACATCACCCATGTCGTCGCCTCGCCGCTGGAGCGTGCCCAGGAGACGGCCGCGCCCATCGCCAAGTCGCACAGCCTGGCCCTGGCCACCGACGAGCGGCTCATCGAGGCCGCCAACGTCTTCGAGGGCAAGACCTTCGGCGTCGGTGACGGGGCGCTGCGGAAGCCGGAGAACTGGAAGCACCTCACCAACCCGTTCAAGCCGTCCTGGGGTGAGCCGTACGTCGAGCAGGTCGTCCGCATGGTGAGCGCGCTGGACGCGGCCAAGGACGCGGCGCGCGGGCACGAGGCGGTCTGCGTCAGCCACCAGCTGCCGATCTGGATCGTCCGCTCGTTCGTGGAGCGCCGCCGGCTCTGGCACGACCCGCGCAAGCGCCAGTGCACGCTGGCCTCGCTGACCAGCTTCACGTACCAGGGCGACCGGATCGTCTCGGTGGGCTACTCGGAGCCGGCCCGGGACCTGGTGCCCGCGCACCTGCTGGCCGGGGCGAAGCCGGTGAAGGGGAAGTCGAAGGCCTTCGGCGCGTAATCCCCGTACGCACGCGCCGTGAACATACGGGACCGACCGCCACCGCGGTCGGTCCCGTTCTTCGTCAGAGATGTCGGTACGTTAGGTTAGCCTAAGCTAAGTTGGCTCTGACGAGAACGGTGGAGCGATGACGCACCCTGCCCCGACCACCCTCCCCGACCCGAGACGGGCGCCGCGGTGCGGCCCGGTGAGGCGGTCCGCAGATGAGTGACTGTACGGACGTGGACGCCGCCCCCCGGCCGGTCACCGGCCCCCGCGTCGCCCGGCTCGCCCGGCAGCTCGAAGCGGCCGCGGACGCCGAGGCCCGGGACGCCCTCACCGAGGCTTTCTGGGCCGAGGCCGCCCGCACCGGCACCCCCCTCGTCGAGGAGCTCGACGACGCCCCCGGCCACCGGGCCGTCACCTTCCTGTGGCGCGGCCACCGCGCCACCCGCCGGGTCCTGCTGATGGCCCCGGGCATCACCGACCCCGAGCGGCTCGCCGACTCGCTCCTGCACCACCTGCCGGGCACCGACATCTGGTACCTCGGCCGCCGGCTGCGCGCCGACCACCGCGGCTCCTACCGGATGGTGGCCGACATCTCCGCCGGGCCCGCCCCCGCCGATCCCGCCCTGCTCCAACGGCGGCTGCTGGCGCTGCGCGCGCACGGCGGGGGCGACCCGCTCAACCCGGCCCGGATACCGGTCCGGTGGCGTGACGCACAGGACTCCGTCTTCGCCCTGCCCGACGCCCCGCCCCAGCCCTGGTCCGCCCGGCGCCCCGCCGTCGCGCGCGGCGGGGTCGAGCGGCACACCGTCGCGGCCGGTGTCCTGGGTGCCGCGCGGGACGTGTGGGTCTACCTGCCGCCGGACGCGCTCCCGTACCGGCCGGCGTACGAGCCCGGGGAGGAGGGCCGGCTGCCGCTGCTGGTGCTCTGCGACGGGGACATGTGGTTCGACCGGCTGGGCCTCCAGGACACGCTGGACGCGCTGATCGCCGACGGGGTCCTCCCGCCGCTCGCCGTCCTCGCCCCGGACGCCGTCGGCACCGCCACGCGCCGGCTGGAGCTGGGCGGGCGGGAGAGCTACGTCTCCTTCCTGGCCGACGAGGTGGTGCCCTGGGCGAGCGCCCGGTGGCCGCTGACCGCGCGGCCGGAGCGGACGGTGGTGGCCGGGCAGGGGCTCGGCGGGATGACCGCGCTGTACGCGGGCCTCACCCGGCCCGAGCGGTTCGGCGCGGTCGTCGCGCAGTCCCCGTCGCTGTGGTGGCGGCCGGGCCTGGAGCCCGGGGCCGTGGCGCCGGACGCGGTCGGGACCCCTTGGCTGGCCACGCTCGCCGCCGGACTCCGCGACGGGCCGCCGGGCGGGGCGCGCGGGGCCGCCGTCCACTTCGACGTCGGCCTGCACGAGGGGGCCCTGGCGGAACACACCGAGGCCCTCCAGGCGGTGCTGCGCGCCCGGGGGCACCGGGTCACCCGCAACCTCCACAACGGCGGCCACGACTACGCCTGCTGGCGAGGGTTCCTGGCGGACGCCCTGGTGGAGCTGGTGGGCACCGGCCTTGACGTGAACGCGGCAGAGTCGCAGGGTGGGGCGGGCCCGGCCGGCCGCTCGGCCGTGTGCTCCGCAGGGCTGCCCGGACGCCCCGCCGCAAGGTAAAGCGTAGAGAAACTCCCCAATTGCACGGAACCGTCGCGTCGCTCAAGGCCTCTCACTGTCCAGCAGTTTGTATGGCCTTGAGATAAAACGACCGCAGATGGGGACGACATGCGCGACATCAATCGAAGGGGACTGCTCGGCGCGGGGCTCGGCACGGCGGCGGCGATCGGGCTCGCCGGCTGCGGTTTCTCCGGTTCCTCCGGCTCCTCGGGGGGCGGCAGCGGCAAGGGTGACACCGGCTCCGGCACCGGCGGCAAGGGCGACACCGGCAGCGGCGGCAACAGCGGAAACGGTTCGCCGAAGGACAAGGTCCGGCTGATCGGCGACGGCTCCACCGCCGACACCGGGAAGCAGCCCCGTCAGCCCGCCGCCCCCGTCCCGCTCGAACCCGGCCAGACGCCGCCGCAGTTCGTGATCTTTTCCTGGGACGGGGCGGGCGAGGTCGGCAACGGCCTCTTCCCGCGCTTTCTGGAACTGGCCAAGGACCATGACGCGGCGATGACCTTCTTCCTCTCCGGGCTGTATCTGCTGCCCGAGTCGAAGAAATCCCTCTACCGTCCCCCGAACAACCCCCGCGGCGCCTCCGACATCGGCTATCTCACCGACGGCCATGTGAAGGACACGCTGAAGTACGTACGCCAGGCCTGGCTGGACGGCCATGAGATAGGCACGCACTTCAACGGGCACTTCTGTGGCGGCTCCGGATCCGTCGAACGCTGGACCCCCGCGCAATGGCGGAGCGAGATCGATCAGGCTGTGTCGTTCGTCACGGAATGGAAGACCAACAGCGGGTGGGAGAGCGAGGACCCGCTGCCGTTCGACTACCGAAAGGAGTTGATCGGCGGCCGCACCCCCTGTCTGCTCGGCCAGGACAATCTCCTGCCGACCGCGAGCAAACTGGGATGGCGTTACGACGCCAGCTCGCCCGGCGGCCGCCAGACGTGGCCCGTCAAGCGCGGCGGCGTCTGGGATCTCCCGCTCCAGGCCATGCCGTTCCCCGGCCACTCCTTCGAGGTCCTCTCGATGGACTACAACATCCTCGCCAATCAGTCGCAGAATTCGACCAAGGGGATGCCCTCGCGTTATCCGGGCTGGCGCAAGCAGGCCACCGGCGCGTACATGAACGGTTTCGAGCGCGCCTACACGACGAATCGCGCGCCCTTCTTCATCGGCAATCACTTCGAGGAGTGGAACGGCGGCATCTATATGGATGCCGTGGAAGAAGTGATCAAGAAGACAGCCGGTAAGAAGGATGTGCGCCTCGTCTCCTTCCGGCAGTTCGTCGACTGGCTCGACGTGCAGGATCCCGCGGTCCTCGCCAAGCTCCGCACCCTGGAGGTCGGACAGGCACCCGCAGGCGGCTGGAACTCCTTCTTTAAACAGGCCTGACAAGGGGCTTTACGGGCACCGAGGGGGGTGCGGGAGATCCCCGGAACTGCCATGCGAAACTTTTCACATGAGCTTTGGCCGCCCGTCCCGACGCCGCTTCACCCTGCTCGCCGCCACCGCCGTAGCCGGTGCCCTGACGCTGACCGCGTGCGGGGACGGCAACACGGCCCAGGGCGGCGGCAACACCAACTTCGTCACCGGCAAGGGGGGCATCTCCCGGGTCGCGAAGGAGGAGCGCCCGGACGCGCCGAAGCTCCAGGGCGAGAGCCTGGACGGCAAGCCGCTCGACCTCGCCGACTACAAGGGCAAGGTCGTCGTGCTCAACGTCTGGGGCTCCTGGTGCGGGCCCTGCCGCCTGGAGGCGAAGTACTTCGCCAAGGTCTCCGAGGAGACCGCCGACCAGGGCGTGCAGTTCATCGGCATCAACACCCGGGACGCGCAGAAGGACCCCGCGATCAACTTCGAGAAGGACTACGGGGTCACCTACCCGAGCTTCTTCGACCCGATCGGCAAGCTCATCCTCCGCTTCCCCAAGGGCACCGTGAACCCGAAGGCCATCCCGTCCACCGTGGTGGTCGACCGGGAGGGGAAGATCGCGGCCCGCACGCTCCAGCCGCTGGACGCCGAGCAGCTGCACGAGATGATCGACCCGATCATCGCGGAGAAGTGATCCGGTGATCCCGCTCGCCGCGTACAACGACACCGTCGCGCTCGCCCCGTACAACGACACCGTCGCGAGCACGCTCACGCTGGCCGCGTACAACGAGACCGTCGTCGGCGGGGCCCTGCTGCTGGCCGTGCCCATCGCCCTGCTGGCCGGGCTCGTCTCCTTCTTCTCGCCCTGCGTCCTGCCGCTCGTCCCCGGCTATCTGAGTTACGTCACCGGGGTCAGCGGCACCGACCTGGCCGACGCCCGGCGGGGCCGGGTGGTGGCGGGCGCCTCGCTCTTCGTCCTCGGCTTCACCGCCGTGTTCGCCTCCACCGGGGCGCTCTTCGGCTACTTCGGTGACGAGCTCCAGATGCACTCCGAGGTGCTCAACAAGGTCCTCGGCGGGCTGATGATCCTCATGGGGATCTTCTTCATGGGGCTGCTGCCGGGGGTGACGCAGCGCGAGTTCCGCTTCCACAAGCGGCCGGTGACCGGTCTGGCCGGAGCACCGTTGCTCGGCGCCCTGTTCGGGATCGGCTGGACCCCGTGCATCGGCCCGACGCTCTCCTCCGTGCTGGCGCTCTCGGCCCAGAGCGCCACCGCCGGACGTGGCGCGATACTGACCGTCGCGTACTGTCTCGGACTCGGCGTCCCGTTCATCCTGGCCGCGGTCGCCTTCCGTAAGGCGCTCGGCGCGTTCGGCTGGGTCAAGCGCCACTACGCCTGGGTCATGCGGATCGGCGGCGGCATGATGATCGTGACCGGACTCCTGCTGCTGACGGGCGTGTGGGCGACGCTCATGCAGCAGATGCAGGGCTGGTCCAGCGGCTTCGTTGTGGGGATCTGAGTTCATGAGCAAGGCGAACAGCAGCACGGACACCGGTGCTCGTACCGACGCCGCCGGGGCCGGGACCGAGGCCGAGCGCGAGCAGGAGCGCGTCGACCACGCGGCCGGCGAGCAGCTCTCCACCGCGCCCCGCGAGGAGCGCCCCGAGACCGAGTCCGAGTCCGGGACCGGCGTCCCCGCCATGGGCGTGGTCGGCTGGATCCGCTGGTTCTGGCGTCAGCTCACCTCGATGCGGGTCGCGCTGATCCTGCTCTTCCTGCTCTCGCTCGGCGCCATTCCCGGCTCGCTGATCCCGCAGACCAGCGTCGACGACCTGAAGGTCCAGAACTTCAAGGACCAGCACACCACCCTCACGCCGATCTACGAGAAGCTCCAGCTCTTCGACGTCTACAGCTCGGTGTGGTTCTCCGCGATCTACATCCTGCTGTTCGTCTCGCTCATCGGCTGCATCGTGCCGCGCACCGGTCAGTTCGTCGGCCAGCTCCGCAGCCGCCCGCCGGGCGCCCCGAAGCGGCTGACCCGGCTGCCCGCGTACACCACCTGGCGCACGGAGGCCGAGCCCGAGGCGGTCCGCGAGGCGGCCCTCGGCGTGCTGGGCAAGCGGCGCTTCCGGGCCCACCCGGTGGGTGACGCGGTCGCCGCCGAGAAGGGCTACCTCCGCGAGGCCGGGAACCTCATCTTCCACATCGCGCTGATCGTGATGCTGGTGGCCTTCGCCGCCGGGCAGCTGTTCAAGTCCGAGGGCGGCAAGCTGGTCGTGGAGGGCGACGGCTTCGCCAACACGCTCACCCAGTACGACGACTTCAAGTCCGGCTCGCTCTACGACTCCGACTCGCTGGCCCCCTTCAGCTTCGTCCTGGACGACTTCGTCGGTACGTACGAGGAGAGCGGCCCGCAGCGCGGCACGCCCCGTACCTTCGAGGCCCGGGTGAAGTACACCGAGGGCGCGGACGGCCCCGAGCGCAAGAGCGTCATCCGCGTCAACGAACCGCTCGTCGTGGACGGCACCAAGGTCTACCTCATCGCCCACGGTTACGCCCCGGTCGTCACCGTCCGGGACGGCAAGGGCAAGGTCGTCCTGCGGAGCTCCGTACCTCTGCTGCCGATCGACAACAACATCACCTCGACCGGCGCGATCAAGGTGATGGACGGCTACCGCGACAGATACGGCGTCAAGACGCAGCTCGGCTTCAAGGCCTTCTTCGTGCCGACCTTCGCGGGCCACGGCAAGGGCCAGATGTTCTCGCAGTTCCCCGGCGCGGAGTTCCCGGTGCTGGCACTGAGCGCCTACCGGGGCTCCCTCGGGGTGGACTCCGGCCTGCCGCAGAACGTGTACCAGCTCGACACGTCCAAGATGAAGGAGTTCAAGAACGAGGACGGCGAGCTCCTCAAGAAGATGCTGCGCCCCGGCGAGAAGCTGGACCTGGCCGACGGCGAGGGCTCCATCACCTTCGACGGCATCGAGGAGTGGGCGAGCTTCCAGATCTCGCAGCAGCCGGGCAACGGCTGGGCGCTCGGCGGCGCCATCGCGGCCATCGCCGGGCTCGCCGGATCGCTGTTCATCCAGCGCCGCCGGGTCTGGGTCCGGGCGGTCCGCGGCGAGGACGGGGTGACCGTCGTGGAGATGGCGGGCCTCGGCCGCAGCGAGTCCGCGAAGCTGCCGGAGGAGCTGGGCGACCTCGCGGCCGCCCTGATCACGACGGCGCCGGTCGCGCCGGAGAAACCCGTCGCGCCGGAGAAACCCGTCGCGCCGGAGAAACCTGACGCGCCGGAGAAACCTGACGCGAACGAGGCCGGGAGCCGGCCCGTACACCCTGCTGACGCACCTGCCGAAGGGGCTGAGAAGTGAATCTCGCCGCCGCAACCAACGAGAGCCTGGCGCACACCAGCAATGTGCTGATCTATTCGTCGATGGCCGTCTACACCCTGGCCTTCTTCGCGCACATCGCGGAGTGGGTCCTCGGCAGCCGCAGCAAGGTCGGCCGCACGGCCGCCGCGCTGTCCGGCTCCGCGGCCGGCGCCTCCGCCCCGGTGGTCGTCGCCCAGGGCGGCTCCACCGCCGTGCTGGAGCGGCCGAAGGTCGTCACCCGCTCCGCCGCCGGGACCCGGGACGTGCCGGACGGGCCTGGCGCCGCGGGCGGGACGTTCAAGGGCGACCTGTGGGGCCGGATCGCGGTCTCGCTGACCGTGGTGGCCTTCGCCGTGGAGGCGGGCGGGGTCATCACCCGTGCCCTGTCGGTGCAGCGGGCGCCCTGGGCCAACATGTACGAGTTCTCGATCACCTTCTCCACCGTGGCGGTCGGCTCCTACCTCGTGCTGCTCGCGCTGAAGAAGAACGTCCGCTGGATCGGCCTCCCGCTGGTCACCACGGTCCTCCTGGACCTCGGCATCGCAGTCACGACGCTCTACACCGACAGCGACCAGCTGGTGCCCGCGCTGCACTCGTACTGGCTGTGGATCCACGTCTCGACCGCGATCATCTGCGGGGCGGTCTTCTACCTCGGCGCGGTCGGCACGGTGCTCTACCTCTTCCGCGACAGCTACGAGAACAAGCTCGCGGGCGGCGGTACGCCGGGGAAGTTCGCCGCTTCCGTCATGGAGCGGCTGCCCTCCGCGTCCTCGCTGGACAAGTTCGCGTACCGGATCAACGCGGCGGTCTTCCCGCTCTGGACGTTCACGATCATCGCGGGCGCGATCTGGGCGGGCGACGCCTGGGGCCGGTACTGGGGCTGGGACCCCAAGGAGGTCTGGTCCTTCATCACCTGGGTCGCCTACGCCGCCTACCTGCACGCCCGCGCCACGGCCGGCTGGAAGGGCCGCAAGGCCGCCTACCTGGCGCTGGTCGCCTTCGCCTGCTGGCTGTTCAACTACTACGGCGTGAACATCTTCGTCACCGGTCTGCACTCCTACGCCGGGGTCTGAGACCACGTACGTACGAAGGCGCCCCGGACGGAATCCGAAACCGTCCGGGGCGCCTTCGTACGTGTCGTCAGCTCAGCGGGGTGTCCAGGACCGCCTTGCGGTGGCTGAACGTCTCCAGGGAGTACCGGCCGTGGTAGCTGCCCATGCCGCTCTCGCCGACCCCGCCGAACGGCAGGTCCGAGACGGTCAGATGGGCCAGCGGCAGCCCGATGCCGACGCCGCCCGACGAGGTCTCGGCCAGCAGCCGGTCCCGTACGGCGGGGGAGTCGGTGAACGCGTACAGCGCCAGCGGCTTGTCCCGGTCGTTGATGAAGCGGATCGCCTCATCCAGGCCGTCCACCGTGACCAGGGGCAGGATCGGGCCGAAGATCTCCTCGCCCATCACGGGCGCGTCCGGCGCGACATCGGCCAGCACGGTCGGCGCGATGTACTTGGTGTCCCGGTCGTGGGCGCCGCCGGTCACCGTACGGCCGGAGTCCAGCAGGCCCGTCAGCCGGTCGAAGTGACGCTCGTTCACGATCCGCCCGTACTCCGGGTGCTCCGCCGGGTCCGCCCCGAACAGCCCCTCCACGGCGGCCGCCAGCGCCTCCGCGAGGGCCGGGGCGGTCTCCGGGTCGGTCAGTACGTAGTCGGGGGCGACGCAGGTCTGCCCGGCGTTGAGGAACTTGCCCGAGGCGAGCCGCCCGGCCACGGCCTTCAGGTCCGTACCCCGGTCGACGAAGACGGGCGACTTGCCGCCGAGCTCCAGCGTGACCGGGGTGAGGTGCTTGGCGGCGGCCGTCATGACGATCCGGCCGACCGTGCCGTTGCCGGTGTAGAAGATGTGGTCGAAGTGCTGTTCCAGCAGGGCGGTGGTCTCCTCGACCGCGCCCTCCACGACCCCGACCGCCTCCGTGTCCAGGTACTGCGGGAGCAGCCGGGCCACGGCGGCGGAGGTCGCGGGCGCCAGCTCGCTGGGCTTGGCCACCACACAGTTCCCGGAGGCCAGGGCGCCCACGACGGGGGCGAGCAGCAGCTGCACCGGGTAGTTCCAGGGCGCGATGACCAGGACGACGCCGAGCGGGTCCAGCACGGTCTGCGCGGTGGCCCCGGTGGGCGCGAGATGCGCCGGTACGGGGGCGGGCTCGGGCCGCAGCCAGTCGGCGAGGTGCTCCAGGGTGTGGTCGATCTCCCGGACCGTGAAGTCGATCTCGGTCCGGTACGCCTCCTTGCGGCTCTTGCCCAGGTCGGCGCGGAGGGCGTCCGCGAGGTCGTCGCCGTGCTCGGTGAGGAGGGCGCGCAGCCGCTCCAGCTGGCCGGTGCGCCAGGCGAGGTCCTTGGTGCGGCCGGTGCGGAAGGTGGCGCGGAGGCGGGCGACGAGGTCGGCGGGGGTCTCGGTGGGGGTGGCGGGCATGTGGGGGCTCCTCAAGAGGGTCACGCGTGACCGTAAAAGAAGGACGCGCGCTGCGTTACCCCTTCGAGGATGGCCGACGCCACCCGCCTGACGCGCCCACCGCGCCGGTCGGAAAGATCACCCCTGCCGGGAGGAATAGCCCGTCAGGAAGTGGGCGGGGTCTTGTCGTCAGGGCCCGTACCGCCCTCGCGGCGTCCCCGCTCCTCCTCCTCGGCGGCCGCGCGCTCGGCCGCCTTGGCGTCCTTGTCGTCCTTGAGGGACTTCAGGAAGTCCGGGTTGTCGTCCGGGGCCACCCACTGCTGCCGCCTGCCGCCCGGCTGCCACGAGGAGAGTCCGGCGCCCCCGGCCGCGCTGTGCCGCACCTTGCCCGCGAAGAGCCAGCCGATCGAGCCGACGACCCAGAACAGCAGGATGATGAAGACCCAGGCGATCTTGGGCAGATGCTTGGTGTCCTCCTCCGAGGTGTTCAGGCAGTCGATGAAGGCGTAGATCATCAGCGCCAGCGGCAGGATGAACATCAGGGCTCTCATGGCGCGTCCCCCAGTGGAGCGGGCGGCGGGGCTCGGTGTTCCCCGGTGTCGCGGCCAGGGTACCGGCTGACCGCCGCCGAACCGGGGCCAGGAGCCGGGGGAGCCCCGGCGGGGGCGCGGAGGCGGGGATGACAAACTGGACCGCATGGCTTACGACGATCTCCGCTCCCTGCTCCGGGCTCTTGAACGCGATGGTGATCTCAAGCGCGTCAAGGCCGAGGTCGACCCCTATCTGGAGGTCGGCGAGATCGTCGACCGGGTGAACAAGGCGGGCGGCCCCGCCCTGCTCTTCGAGAACGTCAAGGGGTCCTCGATGCCCCTGGCCATGAACGTCTTCGGCACCGACCGGCGCCTGCTCAAGGCGCTCGGGCTGAAGTCGTACAGCGACATCAGCGACAAGATCGGCGGGCTGCTCAAGCCGGAGCTGCCGCAGGGCTTCGTCGGCGTCCGGGAGGCCTTCGGCAAGCTCGGCTCGATGGTCCACGTACCGCCGAAGAAGGTGAAGTCGGACGACGCGCCGGTCCAGGAAGTCGTGCTGAAGGGCGACGACGTCGACCTGGAGCAGCTGCCCGCGCTCTTCACCTGGCCCGGCGACGGCGGCTCCTTCTTCAACCTGGGCCTCACCCACACCAAGCACCCCGAGACCGGCGTACGGAACCTGGGGCTCTACCGCCTCCAGCGCCACGACAAGCGCACCATCGGGATGCACTGGCAGATCCACAAGGACTCCGCCAACCACTACCAGGTCGCCGCCCGGCGCGGTGAGCGGCTGCCGGTCGCCATCGCCTTCGGGGCCCCGCCCGCCGTGACGTACGCCTCCACCGCACCGCTGCCCGGGGACATCGACGAGTACCTCTTCGCCGGGTTCGTCCAGGGCAAGCGGATCGAGATGGTCGACTGCAAGACCGTGCCGCTCCAGGTCCCGGCCCAGGCCGAGGTCGTCATCGAGGGCTGGCTGGAGCCGGGCGAGATGCTGCCGGAGGGCCCGTTCGGGGACCACACCGGCTTCTACACCCCGCAGGAACCGTTCCCCGCACTGACCATCGACTGCGTGACCATGCGGAAGCGGCCGCTGCTCCAGTCCATCGTGGTGGGCCGCCCGCCCACCGAGGACGGGCCGCTGGGCCGGGCAACGGAACGGTTCTTCCTGCCGTTGCTGAAGATCATCGTGCCGGACATCGTGGACTACCACCTGCCCGAGGCGGGCGGCTTCCACAACTGCGCGATCGTCTCGATCGACAAGAAGTACCCGAAGCACGCGCAGAAGGTGATGAGCGCGATCTGGGGTGCGCACATGATGTCGCTGACCAAGCTGATCGTGGTCGTCGACTCCGACTGCGACGTCCACGATCTGCACGAGGTCGCCTGGCGGGCGCTCGGCAACACCGACTACGCCCGGGACCTCACGGTCACCGAGGGCCCGGTCGACCACCTGGACCACGCCTCGTACCAGCAGTTCTGGGGTGGCAAGGCGGGCATCGACGCCACCCGGAAGCTGCCCACCGAGGGCTACACCCGGGACGGAGGCTGGCCGGAGATGGTCGAGTCCGACCCGGAGACGGCGGCGAAGGTCGACCGCCGCTGGAAGGAGTACGGACTGTGAGCAGCGCGGCAGAGGCGGCGTCCGTCCAGGGCCCCGCGCCGTCGAGCGGCAAGGTGAAGGCGTTCCTGCGGCTCGTGATGATCGAGCACTCGGTCTTCGCGCTGCCCTTCGCGTACATCGCCGCGCTGACCGCGATGTTCCAGCTGGACGGCACGATCCACTGGGGCGTCCTGCTGCTCGTCACGCTCGCGATGGTGGGGCTGCGGACGTTCGCCATGGCCGCCAACCGGATCATCGACCGGGAGATCGACGCCCGTAACCCGCGCACCGCGGGCCGTGAGCTGGTCACCGGCGCGGTGTCGGTGAGGTCGGCGTGGACCGGGGCGCTCGTCGCGCTCGCCGTCTTCCTGGGCGCCGCCGCCCTGCTCAACCCGCTCTGCCTGATGCTGGCGCCGCTGGCCGTCGTGCCGATGGTGGTCTACCCGTACGGCAAGCGGTTCACGAACTTCCCGCACGCCATCCTGGGGCTCGCACAGGCCATCGGCCCGATCGGCGCGTGGCTCGCGGTGACCGGCAGCTGGTCGTGGGACGCGGTGATCCTGGGGCTGGCCGTCGGCATCTGGATCGGCGGCTTCGACCTGATCTTCGCCTGCCAGGACGTCCAGGCCGACCGGGCCCACGGGGTGCTCTCCTTCCCGGCGCGTTTCGGTATCCCGGCGGCGCTCTGGGGCGCGCGGGTCTGTCATGCGGTGACGACGGGGCTGCTGGTCTGGTTCGGCCTGGCGACGGACGCCGAGGTCTTCTACTGGATCGGCATGGTGATCGTCGCGGTGGCGTTCGTCTACGAGCACCGCGTGGTGCGGCCGCACGACCTGTCCCGGCTGAACCGCGCCTTCTTCTCGGTCAACGGCTTCATCGGCATGGCGCTCTTCGCCTGCGCGCTGCTGGACCTGCTGGTGCGCGGCCTGACTCCGTGACCCGGTAGCCGGTGGCTCAGACCGTGACCAGGTTGTCCGGGCCCCGGCGCGCGGGCGGCCGGCGGAAGAAGAAGGCCGCCGCCACGCCGCCTATGAGCCCGAAGAGGTGGCCCTGCCAGCTGACGCCCGAGTCGGTGGGCAGGACGCCCCAGAGCAGCGAGCCGTAGACCACGGCGACGCCGATGCCTATGAGGACGTCCCAGGGCCGGCGGTCCACGAAGCCGCGGACCAGCAGATAGCCCAGCAGCCCGAAGACCACGCCGGAGGCGCCGAGCGTCACCGTGAACGCGGGAGCGGTCAGCCAGACGCCTATGCCGCTGATCAGGATGATCGTCACGACGACGGCGGCGAATCTGCGCAGCCCGCCGAGGGCGGCGATGAAGCCGAGGACCAGCAGCGGGACGCTGTTGGACGCGACGTGCTCCCAGCCGCTGTGCAGGAACGCGGCGGGTATGACGTCACGCAGCTCGGCCAGCTCGCGCGGGCTGATGCCGTAGGTGTCGAGTGCGTGTCCGGTCGCGACGTCGATCCCTTCGAGGATCCACAGCAGCGCGACCCAGCCCACCATGAGGATCCCCGCCGTGAGCGCCCGCGCGCTGCCGGTCGTGGTGGAGCCGCTGTTCCGGTCGGTGGTCCAGTAATCGCCCATGGTCTGCCCCTGCCCCCGGGTTGCCGTCATCTGTGGAACGTCCCGGGCCGCCGCCCGGTTCCGGGTGCGGGGTGCCAGGGGGCGCCGGATAGGCTCGCAGGTGTGGAATCCGGGACTTCAGTGACTCATCAGCAGCGGCGGCCTTGGATTGTCGGGGTATCCGGTGCTTCGGGTACCCCCTTCGCGGCCGCCGTCCTGCGCGGGCTGCTCGCGGGCGGCGAGAGCGTGGACCTGGTGGTGAGCCGGGCCTCGCGGCTCACCCTGCTGGACGAGACCGGCATCGCGTTCCGGGACGCGCACTGGCGCGAGGACCTGCGCTGTTGGCTGGAACGCGGCGCCGGCGGGAAGCCGGACACCTTCGCGGTGGGCGACGCGGAGCTGGAACGCGTACGCCACTGGCCGGCCGGTGATCTGGCCGCCGGGCCGTCCTCCGGGTCGTACCCGGCGAAGGGGATGCTCATCGTGCCGGCCTCGACGGCCTGTGTGGCCGGAGTGGCGCTCGGTCTGTCGAAGGATCTGCTCCAGCGGGCCGCGAGCGTGACGCTCAAGGAGCGCCGTCCGCTCGTCGTCGCGGTGCGCGAGACCCCGCTGAGCGGCCAGACGCTGAAGCAGATGGTGGCCCTGGACGAGGCGGGCGCGGTCGTGCTGCCCGCCTCTCCGGCGTTCTACGCGGGCGCGACGCACATCCAGGACCTGGTGGACTTCGTCGCGGGGCGGGTGCTGGACGCGGCCGGGGTGGAACACCGGCTGTACCGCCGCTGGGAGGGAGAGCTCGGTGGCGGCTCCCGCAGCCCGGCTGAGTGAGGGGTCGGCCCGGAGGACCGAGCGGACCGAGCGGACCGAAAGGTCCGGGTCAGCGCTTCTTGGTGGTGCGCGGGGCGCGGGTCTTGTCCACGCGGTGCGCGGCGGCGGACTGGTGGGCACGCGAGCGGTCGGCCAGGTCCTGCAGCTCGCGCATCCGGGCGTAGGCCATCTCGATCGTGTACACGGTGAAGTTCACTCCTGAAGATTCGAAAGCATTTCTTGGATGTTCTAGAAGATTTGCAGGGTCTGAGCCCTGCATGCCTTAGATTCTACACGTAGACTCGCGGTACTGCTGAACAATGGAAGGTTTCAGTCATATGGACGCGGTGGACAGGCAGCTCATCCAGGCCCTCAGAGAGAACGGCAGGGCCTCGTACGCCGAGCTGGGCAGGCTCGTGGGGCTCTCCGGGCCCAGCGTCACCGACCGCATCAACCGGCTGGAAACCGCCGGTGTCATCACCGGCTACCGCGCCACCGTCGACTCGGCCTCGCTCGGCCTCGGCGTCACCGCGCTGATCGGGATCTCGCTCTCGGACGCCGCCGACCACGAGGACGTGGCGCGCCGGCTGAAGGACCTCGCGGAGATCGAGGACTGCTGGTTCATCGCGGGCGACGACTCGTACATGCTCAAGGTCCGGGTCGGTGACGTGGACGGCCTGGAGAAGACGATCCGGCGCCTGAGCGGCACGAAGGGCGTCTCGCGGACCCGTACGACGATCGTGCTCTCCACCAAGTGGGAGAACCGGGTCGGGGAACTTCCCGAGGAGTCGTAGGCGTACGGTTGGTGCGGTCTGTTGTACGGAGGAAATGGGAGGCGGCCAGGTGGACGCGGGACTCAAGCGCGAGCTGGAGCAGAAGGTCCGGGCCGGCGAGCGGCTGACCCGCGAGGACGGGATCGCGCTCTACGCGTCCGACGACCTGGCGTGGCTCGGCGGGCTGGCGCACGAGGTGCGCACCCGTAAGAACGGTGACGTCGTGCACTTCAATGTCAACCGCCACCTCAACATGACCAACGTGTGCACCGCCTCGTGCGCGTACTGCTCGTTCCAGCGCAAGCCGGGCGAGAAGGACGCGTACACGATGCGGATCGAGGAGGCCGTCAGCCTGGCCAAGGCGATGGAGGGCGAGAACCTCACCGAGCTGCACATCGTCAACGGGCTGCACCCCAACCTCCCGTGGCGCTACTACCCGCGCTCGCTCAGCGCGCTGAAGGAAGCCCTGCCGAACGTGGCGCTCAAGGCGTTCACGGCGACGGAGATCCACCACTTCGAGACGATCTCCGGCCTCAGCGCCTCCGAGATCCTCGACGAGCTGATCGAGGCCGGTCTGGAGTCGCTGACCGGCGGCGGCGCGGAGATCTTCGACTGGGAGGTCCGTCAGCACATCGTCGACCACCGCACCCACTGGGAGGACTGGTCGCGCATCCACCGTCTCGCGCACGAGAAGGGGCTCAAGACCCCGGCGACGATGCTGTACGGGCACATCGAGGAGCCCCGCCACCGCGTCGACCACGTGCTGCGGCTGCGGGAGATGCAGGACGAGACCGGCGGCTTCCAGGTCTTCATCCCGCTGCGCTACCAGCACGACTTCGTGGACATGAAGGACGGCAAGGTCCGCAACAAGCTCCAGGCGCGCACGACGATGGCGACCGGCGCCGAGGCGCTGAAGACCTTCGCCGTCTCCCGGCTGCTGTTCGACAACGTGCCGCACGTCAAGGTCTTCTGGGTGATGCACGGCGTGCAGACCGCGCAGCTCGCGCTCCAGCACGGCGCGGACGACATGGACGGCTCGGTGGTCGAGTACAAGATCACGCACGACGCCGACGACTTCGGTACGCCGAACAAGCTCGGCCGTGAGGACCTGCTGGACCTGATCCGCGACGCCGGTTTCCGGCCGGTCGAGCGGAACACGCGGTACGAGATCCTGCGCGAGTACCCGGGCCCGGAGGCGGACCGGCGCGAGTCGCCGCAGCCGATGCGGGTCTGACACGCCTCCTGATGTACGAGAGCCCCGGCCGCCGTCCCCGGCCGGGGCTTTCTCGCGTTCCGGACAGGGTTGAGCCGATGGTTGGGTAATGGTTAGTCTGGCTCTATGCCGCTTACCTTCGAGCTGGATCCCGCGTTCTCGCCCGCGCTGCGCGACGGCATCACCGCCCTGTGGGCCGACGTCAGCAACGCGGGCGGCGCCGTGGGCTTCGTCCCGCCGGTCACGGCGGAGGAGATCCGGCCCGAGCTGCTCAAGCACCTCGTCGCCATCGAGGAGGGCCGCACCCGGCTGCTGGTGGGCCGCGACGAGGACGGGGCCGTCGCCGCCACCGCCTTCCTCACGCTCAACACCCACCGGCTGATGACGCACTGGCTCTGGCTCTACACCGTCATGGTCCACCCCCGCCACCAGGGCAAGGGGTACGGCCGCGACCTCATGGCCGCCACCGCCGGCGCGGCCCGCTCCATCGAGGGCATCGAGGCGATCCGCCTCACCTGCCGCGGCGGCACCGGCGCCGACCGCTTCTACGCCGCCTGCGGCTACAAGGAGGTCGGCCGCGTCCCGGGCGGCATCCGGGTCGCCCCGGGCGACGACCGCGACGACATCGTCATGCTGCTCCCGCTGGGTCCGGCGGCCGTCTGAGCGGGTGGGGGCCGGTGGGGCCGGTGGGGCCCGTGGGGGCCTGCTCCGGGAACCCCCTGAATCCTGAGAATTCGGGCCATGCTTCACTGGACGGGCAGGAGTGTGTCGAGAGTTCCGACCGTTGATGGGAAGAGAGGGCCTGCCGTGTCCGCTGCCAAGCCGAGCGCGATGATCCGGTACACGGCGTTGCGCCTGTTGATCTTCGTGGGCTGCTTCTTCATCGCCGGTGTCGCCGTCCACTTCGGGCTGGTGCCCTCCGGTCTCGGCGGCTCCAACGTCGTCTGGGTCATGCTGCTCGGCCTCGTCCTCTCCGCCCCGCTCAGCTTCGTGCTGCTGCGCAAGCAGCGCGACGAGATGTCCGAGCAGATCGTCACCAAGGTCGACCGGACGAAGGCCCGCCTCGACGCCAACCGCACGCGCGAGGACGTCGTTCAGTAAGCTTCCTCACACGCCGCGCCCGCCATCGGGCGCGCCCCGTGAACCGTCCCGCAGAGCCCCAGGCCGGAGCAGCCGCTCCCGTACTGGGGCTCTTGCCGTTTCCGGGCCACCATGAGGCGTTTTGTCCCGCCTGCTGCCTGTCTCGCCCATGTCTCATGGTCAAAGAAAGGCTTTGAGGTTCCCAAAGTTCAAGTGTTAACGTGTTCGACATGAAGACAGCAGTGCGCCTCCGTCATGCCGCGAGCATCCCGCTCGTGGCGCGCCTGCATGTCGATCTCTGCCGCTGTATGTCCGCGGTCTGTTGCCGCGAAGTCTGATACGGCATCATGCAGCGGCGCCGCCCTCGGCGCGGGCGCCGCGACCCCGTCCCCGTTCCACCGCTCGACCGTACGTCTGTCCTCGTACGTCCCGATGCGTCCCCACTGGAGTGTGTCCGTGTCCGCGAATTCCGCGTCCGCCGCCCCCGAGGCCGAGCAGCCGTCCACCGGCTCCGGCCCCGGTGCGCGTATACCCAAGGTCCCCTTCTGGGCCCAGATCGTCGCCGGTCTGGTCCTCGGTGTCCTGCTCGGCTGGCTGGCCCGCAGCCAGGACGTCTCCTGGCTCGTCACCACGCTCGACAAGGTCGGCTCGATCTTCGTCCAGCTGTTGAAGCTGGCCGTGGCCCCGCTGGTCTTCTTCGCGATCCTGGTGTCGATCACCAACCTGCGCAAGGTCAACAACGCGGCCCGGCTGGCGACCCGCACCCTGCTCTGGTTCATGATCACGTCGCTGATCGCGGTCGCCATCGGCCTCATCATCGGCCTGGTGACCAACCCCGGCTCCGGCACCGGCCTGACGCCGAAGGACGGTGAGCTCCCCGAGCGCACCGGCAGCTGGATCGACTTCCTCACCGGCATCATCCCGACCGACGTGATCACGCCGTTCACCGAGCTGAACGTGCTCCAGATCGTCTTCATGGCGGCCGTCGCCGGTATCGCGGCCCTCAAGCTCGGCGACAAGGCCCAGCCGATCCTCACGCTCAGCCAGTCGATCCTGGAGCTGCTGCAGAAGGCCCTGTGGTGGGTCATCCGCCTGGCCCCGCTCGGCACCGTCGGCCTCATCGGCTACGCCATCGCCACCTACGGCTGGGACCTGATCGGCAAGTACGCGACGTTCACCGCCGACGTCTACATCGGCTGCCTCCTGGTGATGTTCGGCGTCTACCCGCTGCTCCTGGCCACCGTCGCCAAGGTCAGCCCGCTCCAGTTCTTCAAGGGCGCCTGGCCCGCGATCCAGCTCGCCTTCGTCTCCCGCTCCTCGGTCGGCACCATGCCGGTCACCCAGCGGGTCACCGAGCGCCTCGGCGTTCCGAAGGAGTACGCCTCCTTCGCCGTCCCGTTCGGGGCGACGACGAAGATGGACGGCTGCGCCGCGATCTACCCGGCGCTGGCGGCGATCTTCGTCGCGCAGATCTTCGACGTGCAGCTGGGCATCGGTGACTACGTGCTCATCGCGTTCGTCTCGGTGATCGGCTCCGCCGCCACCGCCGGTCTCACCGGTGCGACGGTCATGCTGACGCTGACCCTCTCCACGCTGGGCCTCCCGCTGGAGGGCGTCGGCCTGCTGATGGCCATCGACCCGATCCTGGACATGATCCGCACCGCCGCCAACGTCACCGGCCAGGCGCTGGTCCCGGTCCTGGTCTCGGCCCGCGAGAAGATCCTCGACCACGACAAGTACAACTCGGCCTCGGCCTCCCCGATCGACGCTTTCGACGACGCCGACCGGGACGAGGACCGCGACCGCGCGTCGGCACCGAAGGACGCGGTTCCGGTCACGGCCTAGCCCTGTCCGCCGGACACGCCCTGACAGCACCCGGCCCCGCCCGTACGGCCCTGAGCGCCCCTGGCCCGCCTCATCGCGAGGCGGACCAGGGGCGCTCGCGCGTGGGCGCAGGCGCGGAGGCTCCGTACGGCGGAGGCCTGTCCGGCGCCGTACTCTTGGCCGGGGAGCAGGACCGTGGGGCGGGGAGGACGTCGGACGTGGGTGCGGTGACATGGGTGCGGTGAAGAGCAAACGGATGCCACGCGCCGTGCGTGAGCGGCAGATGATGGACGCCGCGGTGCAGACCTTCGGGCAGCGTGGCTACCGGGCCGCCTCGATGGACGAGATCGCGGAGCTGGCGGGCGTCTCCAAGCCGTTGGTCTACCTCTACCTGCACTCCAAGGAGGACCTGTTCTCCGCCTGCATCCGGCGCGAGGCGGAAGCCCTGGTGGCGGCGGTGCGGGCCGGGGTGGACCCGGAGCTGCCCGCCGACGGCCAACTCTGGTCGGGGCTGCGGGCGTTCTTCACCCACACCGCGGAGAACCCGGACGGCTGGGCGGTCCTGCACCGCCAGGCGCGTTCCCACGGGGAGCCGTTCATCAGCGAGGTCGTGGTGATGCGCGACGAGATCGTCGCGTTCGTGACGAGCCTGATCGGCGCCGCCGCCCGCGAGGCGCACCGCGACCCCGCCCTCGCGGACCGGGACGTGGCGGGCCTCGCACAGGCCTTGGTGGGCGCCGCCGAGTCGCTGGCGGGCTGGGCCAACGACACCCCGGGCGTCTCGGCGAAGGAGGCCGCGGCGACGCTGATGAACTTCGCCTGGGCGGGCCTGGAGAACCTGATGCACGCCCGGCCGTGGCAGCCGCCGGTGGACGACGCGTCGTAGGAGCCCCTACGAGGGTCAGGGCGGCTGGTCGCCGTACGGGACCAGCCGTCCCGGCGTCAGAGCGGCTGGATCCGGGCGCGCAGGAGGCAGAACTCGTTGCCCTCCGGATCGGCCAGGACGTGCCAGCTCTCGTTCCCGGTCTGCCCGACTTCGGCGGGCCGGGCGCCGAGGGCGAGGAGCCGCTCCAGCTCGGCGTCCTGGTCGCGGTCGGTGGCGCTGACGTCGATGTGCAGCCGGACCTTCCCGGTCCGGGGCTCGTTGTTGGGGCTCAGGACGAGGGTGGGCTGCGGGCCGCCGAAGCCGGTGCCGGGCGGCCCGATCTCGATGGACCCGTCGCTCTCCCGGCCGATCTCGACATAGCCGAGGACCTCGCTCCAGAACGCGGCGAGCAGCTCGGCGTCGGCGGCTTCGATGACCAGTTCACTGATGCGGCATGCCATGGCGGCCAGTGTAGGAACCCGGGGCGCGAAATGGCCTGCCTCAGGAGGCGCGGGCCGGCCTGCCTCAGAGCGCTCGCGTCACCGTCCCCGTCAGGTGCACGCGCCCGCGCCCGCTCCGCAGGGCGAAGGCGTTCCCGGCCGGGTCGGCGGCGTACGTCACGGTGGCGGGCAGCAGGACGGGTGCCCTGAACTCGGCTCGTACGGTACGGAGTTCACCGGCGCGTTCGTCCGGCCCACCGTCCGCCTCGGCCAGGCAGCGGGCCACCGTCCACATGCCGTGCGCGATGGCCCGGGGGAAACCGAACAGGCGGGCGGTGAGCGGGTGGAGGTGGATCGGATTACGGTCGCCGGAGACGGCTCCGTACCGCCGCCCGAGATCGCCGGGCAGCCGCCACTCGGCGACGGCGGGGAGAGCGGGGGCCTGCGCCTCCTCGGCCTTCGGTCCCGCCCCGGCCTTCGGTCCCTCCTCGCCCTTCGGTCCCGCCCCGCCCTTCGTCGCGTGCCGTGAGAGATAGCCGCTGCGCGACTCCCAGACCAGCTCCCCGCCCACCCGCGCCTCGGTCACCATGGTGACCTCGGTGCCGCGCCGGTGAGCCGTCAACTCGGCTGCGTACACCGTCGGTTCGAGCGCTTCCCCCGGCTGCACCGGCCGGTGACCGGTGATCTCGATCCAGGTGTGGACGAGCCCGACGACGGGCAGCGGGAAGTCCCGCCCGGTCATCAGCCGCATGGCGAGCGGAAAGGCGAGGACATGGGGGTACGGGAGTGGGAGCGGGCCGGATTCCGGTGCCGGAAAGCCGCAGATCCTTCGGTACGCGGCCAGGGGGCCGGGGGCGGCGGGGGCGGCCGGGAGGGTGAGGCGGTCGGTGGGCAGGGTCGCGCCCGCCCGGCCTGGGTGCTTGAACGGTGAGGTGACGGCCCCGCGGACGAGGGAGGCGCTGAGGGAGGTCATCGCGCTCACGCTCCCAGGAGGCTCTGGCCGCAGACCCGCAGCACCTGGCCGTTGACGGCGGTGGAGTCGGGCTGCGCGAACCAGGCGACGGCCTCGGCGACATCGACCGGAAGGCCGCCCTGGGAAAGGGAGTTCATGCGGCGGCCCGCCTCGCGGATGAAGAGCGGAACGGCGGCCGTCATCTTCGTCTCGATGAAGCCTGGCGCCACCGCGTTGACCGTGACGCCGTGGTCGGCGGCGGCGCGCGGCCCGAGCGAGCGGACGAGCCCGATGATCCCGGCCTTGCTCGCCGCGTAGTTGGTCTGCCCGGTGTTGCCGGCGATGCCCGCGATGGAGGCGGTGGCGACGATCCGGCCGCCGCGCGTGATGGTGCCCGACTTGAGGAGCTCGTCGGTGGTGCGGAGCACGCTGTCCAGGTTGACCTCGATCACCGACGCCCAGCGGTCGGCCGGCATGTTGGCGAGGCGGCGGTCGCGGGTGATGCCCGCGTTGTGGACGAGGACGCCGAGCCCGTCCGGTGCGGCCGCGGCGATGCGGTCGGCTGCGTCGGGTGCGGTGATGTCCAAGGGGAGGGCGGTGGCGCCGAGCCGGTCGGCGGTACGTTCCAGCTCCTCGCGGGCTCCCGGTACGTCCAGGGCGATGACCCGGGCCCCGTCGCGGGCGAGCACCGAGGCGACGGCGGCGCCGATGCCCCGGGCGGCCCCGGTGACCAGGGCGGTGCGGCCGGTGAGGGGGGCGGCAGGGTCGGCGACGGGATCGGGTGCGGCGCCGGAGTCGGGGGCGGTGGAGGTCAGCTCGATGACCTGGCCGCTGACGTAGGCGGAGCGGGGCGAGAGCAGGAAGCGCAGGGTGGACCCGGCGGCGTGGGCGTTCGCTCCGCCCGGAATCCGTACGAGCTGGGCGGTGGAGCCGCGCCCGATCTCCTTGCCCAGCGACCGGACGAACCCTTCCAACGCCTGCTGGGCGGCGGCCTGGTGGTGGTCGTCGGGCGACGGCACCGTACCGAGGACGACGATCCGCCCGCCCGGCGCGAGGGAGCGGACGACGGGGTGCAGGGCGGCGTGGACGTCCCCGAGCCCGGCGGCGGTGGCGACCCCGGTGGCGTCGAGGACGATCGCGGCGGGGCGGTCGGTGCGGCTGGCAACCGGGAGCCCTGAAGCCCTCAGGGTTTCCGCCACCCCTATGACCGCCGGTGTCCCCGCGGTCAGGTGCAGCAGCGGCCCGTCCAGGTGCGGGGTCTCCAGGGTCCAGCGGCGCAGCGGGGCGGGCTGCGGGAGGCCGAGGCGGCGGGTGAGGAAGCGGCCGGGTGCTGTGCCGGTGAGGTGCAGATAGCGATCGGCCATTGTCCTGACTCCCTGCTCGGTCGTAGATTTACTCCAGAGTAAGGTTACTTAAGAGTCAGGAGCTGGTCGAGATGAACGATCCCGGACGGGTGATTCCCGTACGCACGGCCCCCGGACCGACTCCATGAACATCCCCGCCCCCCGCCGCGTCGCGGTCATCGGCGGCAGCCGTACTCCCTTTGCCCGCTCGGACGGCCCGTACGCGACCGCCTCCAACCAGGACCTGCTGACGGCCGCGCTCGGCGGCCTGGTGGAGCGGTACGGCCTGGCCGGGGAGCGGGTGGGGGAGTTCGTGGCGGGCGCGGTCCTCAAGCACAGCCGGGACTTCAACCTGGCCCGCGAGACCGTCCTCGGCTCGGCGCTGGACCCGCGCACACCGGCGTACGACATCCAGCAGGCCTGCGGTACGGGCCTCCAGGCCGTGATCGCCGCCGCCAACAAGATCGCCCTGGGTGCCGTGGACTCGGCCGTCGCGGGCGGCTCCGACACCACGAGCGACGCCCCGCTCGGCGTCAACGACGACCTGCGCCGCATCCTGCTCGCCGCCCGCCGCGCGAGGACGACGCCCGCCCGCCTCAAGGCCCTGTCCGCCGTACGCCCCCGCCACCTGGTCCCGGACATCCCGCGCAACGCCGAGCCGCGCACCGGCCTGTCCATGGGCGAGCACGCGGCCCGTACCGCCTGCCGCTGGGCGGTGACCCGCGAGGACCAGGACCGGCTGGCCGCCACGAGCCACCAGCGCCTGGCGGCGGCATACGAACGCGGCTTCCTGGACGACCTCGTCGTCCCGTACCGGGGACTGACCCGCGACCAGAACCTCCGCCCCACCTCCACGCCCGAGCAACTCGCCAAGCTGAAACCGGTGTTCGGCACGGACGACCCGGCGACCGCGACGATGACGGCGGGCAACTCGACCCCCCTCACGGACGGCGCGGCGACGGTCCTCCTGGCGAGCGAGGAGTGGGCGCGGGAGCGCGGCTTCGAGCCCCTGGCCTACCTCACCCTCTACGAGACGGCGGCGGTGGACCACGTCGACGGCGACGACGGCCTCCTCATGGCCCCGGCGTACGCGGTGCCGCGCCTGCTGGAGCGAGCTGGCCTGGGCATCGAGGACTTCGACCTGTACGAGATCCATGAGGCGTTCGCCTCCCAGGTGCTGGCCACCCTCGCCGCCTGGGAGAAGCAGGGGCTGTCCCCGCTGGACCGGACCCGCCTGAACGTGGCCGGGTCCTCGCTGGCGACGGGCCACCCGTTCGCCGCCACGGGCGCGAGGATCGTCGCAACGCTGGCCAAGCTGCTCGCGGAACGGGAGGCCCCGGGACGGGGGCTGATCTCGGTCTGCGCGGCGGGCGGCCAGGGCGTGACGGCCATCCTGGAACGCCCGTAAGGACTTTGGTGATCTGCCGGACGGACGACCCGGCGACGAAGACCCGCCCGACCCCCGCCACTGAGGAGCCGCACGTGTCAACGCCTTCATCCGCCCCGACATCCGCCCCCACGCCCACCCTGGTGGAACCCACGAAGAAGAGGAGCCCGGACGGCCGGGTCCAGGAGGTCTCCGTACCGGCGTTCGCGCCCCCGGTCCTGCGGGGTTCGCTGGCGGAGATCCCGTTCGACAACGCCCGCGAGGCCCCGGCGGAGGCGGTGCTGAGCCGCAAGGACGCCGACGCCACCTGGCACGACGTGACCGCCGCCGAGTTCGCCGCCGAGGTGCTGGCGGTGGCGAAGGGCCTGATGGCGGAGGGGCTGCGGGCGGGGGACCGGGTCGCGATCATGGCCCGTACGACGTACGAGTGGACGCTGCTGGACTTCGCGGCCTGGGCGGCCGGCCTGGTGACGGTCCCCATCTACCCCACCTCCTCCGCCTTCCAGGCCCGCTGGATCCTCCAGGACTCGGGCGCGGTGGCGTGCGCGGTGGAGACGAAGGAGCAGGGCCGCCTGATCAGCCAGGAGCGCAAGCAGCTGGGCGACCTGGCGCACCTGTGGCAGTTCGACACGGGGGCGATCGGCCACCTCAAGTCGCTGGGGAAGCACATCCCCGACGAGGCGGTGTCGGCCCGCCGCGCAACGTTGGAACCGGACACCCCCGCCACGCTCATCTACACCTCGGGCACGACGGGCCGCCCGAAGGGCTGTGTCCTCACCCACGGCAACTTCTTCGCCGAGGTGGACAACGCGATCGAGCTTCTCCACCCGGTCTTCAAGTCGGTCTCGAAGGACCCGGCCTCCACTCTCCTCTTCCTCCCCCTCTCCCACGTCTTCGGGAGGATGGTGGCGATCGGCTGCATGAGGGCGCGAGTCCGCCTGGGCCACGCCCCCTCCATCCAGACGGAGGACCTCCTGGCCGACCTGGCGGGCTTTCGCCCCACCTTCCTCCTCGCCATCCCGTACGTACTGGAGAAGGTCTACAACACGGGCCGGGCGACGGCCGAGAAGATGGGCCGGGCGTCGTCGTTCGACCGCGCGGCCCGTATCGCGCAGCGCTACGGCAAGGCGGTCGAGGCCGCCGAACACGGCACGGGCCCCGGCCCGGGCCTCGGCCTGCGCGCGGCCCGCGCCCTGTACGACCCCCTGGTCTACCGCCGGATCCGGGCGGCGCTGGGCGGCAAGGTCCGGTACGTGATCTGCGGCGGCTCCCCGCTGGGCCGCCGGCTCGCCTCCTTCTACGAGGGCGCGGGCATCGGCATCTTCGAGGGGTACGGCCTGACGGAGACGACGGCGGCCCACACGGTGACCCCGCCCCTCAAACCCCGCCTGGGCACGGTGGGTTGGCCGCTGCCCGGTACGTCGGTACGCATCGCGGACGACGGCGAGGTGCTGCTGCGGGGCGGGCAGGTGTTCCGGGGCTACTGGGACACGGAACGCGCGGAGCCGGTCCCGTACCTCCTGGACGGCGACTGGTTCCCGACGGGCGACCTGGGCGCGCTGGACGAGGACGGCTACCTGACGATCACGGGCCGCAAGAAGGACATCATCATCACGTCGGGCGGCAAGAACGTCACCCCCGCCCCCTTGGAGGACTGGCTCCGCGCGCACCCCTTGGTCAGCCAGTGCATGGTGGTCGGCGACAACCGCTCGTACATCACGGCCCTGATCACCCTGGAGCCGGACGGCCTCCAGCACTGGCGCCAGATGGTGAAGAAACAGGACGTGCCGCTACGGGAGTTGGTCGACGACGAGGAGCTGCGCACATCGCTCCAGAAGGCGGTGGACGAGGCGAACCGCCTGGTGTCGAGGGCGGAGTCGATCCGGAAGTTCGTGGTGCTGCCGGTGGACTTCACGGAGGAGCGGGGGCACTTGACGCCGTCGCTGAAGCTGAAGCGGGACGCGATCGCGCGGGACTTCGCGGGGGAGATCGAGGGGCTGTACCGGCGGCGGTGAGGTGCCGAGGTGCCTTGATCGTGAGCCAGGCGCGCTGATCACGAGCGGTGTTCGCGTGGCTGCCGCGTCCATCGCCTCACGCATGCTTGAAGCCCTGAGCCCGCATCGTGCGGTCGAGGTGCCAGAACGTCTTGTCGATGGCGTGGCGCGGAAAGGTGAGGGTGTGGGGGGTGATGGCTGCGGGGATGAACTCGCAGCCCTCCTCGGCCAGTACCAGGACGCGATCGAAGCCGCAGCGCCCCTGGAAGAGTCCGATCTCATGGATGACGTTCTGGCGGGCGACGCGGTGTCCTTCGCTGGTGGCGTCCTCGGCGGTCAGCACGCAGATGGCGAAGTCGCACCGCTGAAGGTAGTCGCCGAGTGCCTCGGTGACCGGGCGGCTGCCCCAGGCGTCCGACTCGAAGGAGTAGACCGGTACGCCGAAGCGCTGCTCGACGAATGCCTTCACCGCCAGCCATTCCGGGTTTCTGCCGTGAGCGACGAACACGCCGCCGGGGAGCGCGGCGGTGCGCCGGGCCGCGTCCACCGACCGGATGAAGTCGGCCGTCACTTGCGCCAGTTGAGCGTGCCCGTGGCTACCGACGTAGCGCAGTTTGTGACGGGCCAGGGTCATACCGAGGATGGCTCCCAGCTCGATCTGCAGGCGGTCACCGGTGAGGACGGCGAGCAGCCCCGCCGCGAAGACGTCGCCTGCCCCGGTGGCGTCCTCGATCTGGTCGTCGGCGAGCACGGCCTGCGGGTAGAAGCTGCCCAGGGCCTTGCCCGTTTCCCGGCGCCAGGTCTGGATACCGGTGCGGCGCTTGACCACGATCACGCTGCGGTCACCGGCCACATGTTCCAGCAGCCGTGCGGCGATGTCCTCGTCGGAGTCCGCGGGTGCCCGTTGGCCCAGTTCGCGGAACTCGCGGTGATTCAGGAGCAGATAGTCGGCCAGAGCCACCATGCCCCGCACCTCGGGCGTCGGCGAGAGGCTCCACACGTGACCAGGATCGAAGCTGATCCGCGTCGAGGGGTTGACCCTCTTCACCTCGTGGAGCAGGGCCAGCAGCGTCCCGGGGGTGCGCTCGTCGAGGAAGGAGGTGACATGGACGACCCGCGCGGAGGCCAGATAGCGGACGAGGTCGTCGAAGGAGCGCTCAAGGTGGTCCGCCATCGCGGCGTTCGCGCCCGCATGGGTGAGCAAGGTGCGCTCACCGTCCTCGGTGAAGGAGAAACACACTCCGCACAGGCGCGTGTCGTCGGGGAAGACCATCCGGTGATCGACGCCCATGGCCTCCAGATGTGCGAGAGCTGACAGGCCTGGGCCTGGGACCCGGCCGGCGACTCCCACATAGCCCAGACGCAGGTCGAGCTGGAGTTGCGCGAGGGTGTTGATCGCGTTGAACGCGGAACCGCCCAGAGCGGTCTGGAGCGACGCGGCATCCGTCGCCTCCAGCGCCGCGTACACGATGTGCTCGTCCACCGCGGTCTCGGTTCCCCACTCGGGCACCGGCCGGCCCTCGTCCAGGAGGCCGACGATGCGGGTGCTCAAAGCGGCCCCGGAGCCGGCTTCCTGCGCGGCGGCGCGGGAGGCGCTGGTGATGTAGTCGAGGTTGAGCGCACCGATCCCGACCACATCCAGAGCGAAATCGGAGGCGGGCTTTTCCGGTCGATCCGCGCTCAGATCAGTGGTCATATCGGCCACCACCGCGCAAAAAACCTTCCCTCACGAGCATTCTCTCCAACTCCCAGAAAGTGGCGTCCATGCGACCGGGTGCGAAGTCGAGGCGAATCAGTCCGGCAATGTTCGACGGCGCTTCACAGCCTTCCTCGGCCAGGATCGCCACGCGTCCGAAGCCGTAGTATCCCTGGAAGATGCCGACTTGGTGAACGATGTCCTCGCTGGCCCTACGGCCTCCGCCCGCCATCAGCCGCGAGGCCGACAGCACGCACACCGCGAATCCGCACCGCCCGAGCCGCTGACGCATCAACCGGGCGTACTCGTCTCCGCCCGACGCGTCTCGCGCCAAAGCGTGCACGGGCAGGTGGCAGTCCTCTTGCAGGAACCGACGCAGCGACCCCAGATCGGCGCCGTCGTCGTGCGCGACCAGCACACCCGGGGGCCGGGTGCCCGGGCCGGTCAGCTTCTCGGTGGATTGCAGAAAGCCTTGGTCCAGACGCGGAGAACCCACCTCCGGCGCATGCTGATGGTGCAGGCGGTGCCGAGCGAGGGTCAGCCCGATGTAGGACCCTAATTCCACCTGTATGCGTCGTGACAGCAATGCGGTGAGCACTGCGGCGGCAAACACGTCCCCGGCGCCGGTCGCGTCCTCGATCGCCGTCTCATGACCGGGCCGCTGTAGCTGGAAACGCTGCGCCAGTACCCCGGCCGCAGAGGAACGGAAGACCTCCACCAGGTCGTAACGTTTGGTGACGAATACGGTGCAGTCCGCACCGCACAGTTCCAGAACTCGGCCGGCCAGAATATCGTCGGATTCCCCCGGTTCGTAATCTCCCAGGGCCTTGAGTTCCCGGTGGTTCACGAACAGGAGATCGCTCAGAGCCAGGATTCCGTCGATGCTGTCGGTGCGATGTTCCGCCCAGTCGTAACCCGGGTCGAAACTGATCCGCAGGAGGGGATTGAGCCGTCGTGCCGCGGTGAGTACCTCCAGCATGAGCGGAGGCGTCACTTTGTCCAGGAACGAGGTGACGTGCACGACCTGGGCCCGCGCCAGATAGGCCGCAATGGCCTCCCCGTTGTCACGCAGATGCTCGGCCATGGCGAAGTTCGCTCCGGGATGAGTCAGCATGACCCGCTCGACATCATCGAGGAAGGAGAGGCACATGCCGCTCAACCGGTCACTTCGACGTGCCACCCACCGCCGGTCTATCCCCAGAAGATCCATCTGCCGGATGAAGGACAACCCGGGCGTCTCGATCCGTCCAGCGACTCCCACATAGCCGAGGCGGATATCCACGCGCATCTGTGCGAGTGCGAAAATGGTGATCCACGCGGAACCGCCCAACGAGGCGTCCAATGAGGATGCGCCCAGCCGCTGGATGGCCTTCGTGATGACGGCCTCATCGACGGGCCCCTCGATGTTCCACTCGAACCGGGCTGTCGATTCGGAGATCTGCTCGGCCATCTTCTGCGACAGCCGTGAGGCACTGGCGATCAGGTCCACGTTCAATGCCCCGAATCCCACAATTTCTGGACTGCGCTCCGGGCACACGCCGCTGTCGTCCGGCCCCACGGCCGCCCCCTCACCAGTGCACCAGCCAACGGGTCCCGTTCCAGGTGGGCTATACCCGGGCGGCGGGACGAACTACCCTCGGCGCCGCGCAGGCTGGAGGGACGTGCTGCTGCACGGTCCGCGCCCGGGGTTTGGGTTTCGAGCTTCGGGCTTCGGGCTTCGGGCTTTTGGGGTTCGAGTTTCAGAGGCCGGTCGGTTCACTCTTGCGGGGGGTACGTGGACGGGGTCCGGCCCGAGGCTCGGGTCCCGGGACGCGGGCGTCGGGATGCGAGCTTCGTGATACGAGCTTCGGGGTTCGAGCGCCTTCTTTAACTGGCGGGTGAGATTGGGGGGTTAGGGGAAACCTCCCCTACCTCCCTGACCTGTAACGGCGAGCAAGTATGACTAATGGTGACGGCTTGCGGCGGAGCGTCACGAGTGCTTACGGTTCGAGAACTAAGCGACCCCGACGCGGTGTAGGAAGCACCAGGCCGGGGTCTGACCGCAAGATCGATCCCGTGGAAGGCGATCCCGTGGCTATCCAGCACACTAGCTCTGCCCTGCCTGACCCCGCACGCTCCGCCGCGTACCCGATGGCCA
>NZ_JOEM01000028.1 GCF_000718135.1 Streptomyces cyaneofuscatus
CATAGCCACCCGATACGACAAAACCCGCGAATCCTACGAAGCAGCACTCACCATCGCGTCACTCCTGATCTGGATATGACCCTTTGAAGACAGGCCCTAGGGGCCGAAGGGCAGGGGCCGGGCGGAACGGTGAGGGTGCGGTTGGGCGGCCGGCACCGGGTTCTCCTGCATATGGAGGCCGAGGCGGAGGAGGACGGCCGCGGAACGTCCGTCGCGCGGATCGCAGCCGTGACCTCGGACCAGGGTCTCTCCGCTTCACCGGTGCTGCCGGATGCGGCGACCTGGGTGCTGCCCGACCTCGAGCTGCTCCGTACCGGGGCCATCGAGGCCGGTCAGCTGCACCCGCTGGTCGCG
Organism: Streptomyces cyaneofuscatus; assembly: GCF_000718135.1. GTDB lineage: Bacteria > Actinomycetota > Actinomycetes > Streptomycetales > Streptomycetaceae > Streptomyces > Streptomyces cyaneofuscatus. The sequence goes on from NZ_JOEM01000028.1 coordinate 355, forward strand.
CGGGCCCTCGTACCGGATCTTCCGCAGCCGGCTCCGGCAACTGCGCGCTCCCGCACCGGCGACCGGGCGGAATCCTGGCGCCTCGTGGAATGCCGGGGAGCGCAGCACCGGATCGGCCTGGTCCAAGGGGCTCTGGCTCCGCTGGACCACGACCCGGCCGAGGTCCGCCGAGAAGAACTGCTGGTCGCCCTGACCGGTACTCCGCTGCCCTGCCTCCAGGCCATCGACGAGGCGCACCGACGGCCGGACTGTCTCACCGGTGTCCGCGAACGCCTCGACCACGGGGACATCGCCGGTGCTCTGGCCGTCGTCGAAGGGCTGCTCGGCCCCGAGGCGGTGCTGCGCGACGGTCCCCTGCGGGACGAACTGGAGGCCGCCGCGCAACGGCGGATCATCTACGGGCTGTTCAGAGTGGATCTGCCAGTCCCCGGCCCTGGCCGCCACCGCCCGGACCAGCGGCGTCCCGTTGGCCGTCGCCCGCGCCCGCATCGCATCACCGTCCGCTGAACCGGGGCCTCCGGCCCGGCCTATGTACTCATTCGCCCCTTCTCACACCCTCAGGTGATCACCCATGCTCGCTGTCGCCTCGTCCTCCGCCGATTCCCCACTCGCCGTCGCCGACACGCTGATGGCCCTGCTCCGCGACACCACCACCGAGCCGCGCCCCGACACCCAACTTGAGGCGCTGACCCTGGCGGTCTCCGCCGACCTGCCCGTGCTGCTCTGGGGCGAGCCGGGGATCGGCAAGACCGCGGCCCTCACCCAGCTCGCCGCCTCCCTGGACCTGCCGTTCACCACGGTCATCGCCAGCGTGCACGAGCCGTCCGACTTCTCCGGGCTGCCCATCGTCGGCGACGACCCCGCCGAACAGGGAGTGCCGATGGCCCCGCCGGACTGGGCCGTCCGCCTCGTACGGGCAGGGCGCGGGCTGCTGTTCCTGGACGAGCTGTCCACCGCGCCGCCCGCCGTGCAGGCCGCGCTGCTCCGCCTCGTACTGGAGCGACGCATCGGCGCCCTCCAACTCCCGCCCGGCGTACGCATCGTGGCCGCCGCCAACCCGCGCTCCTCGGCGGCCGACGGCTGGGAGCTGAGTCCGCCGCTCGCCAACCGCTTCGTACACCTCCAGTGGGCCCACGACCACGAGGTCGTCGTCCGCGGCCTCGCCGGGACCTGGCCCCGCGCGACGCTGCCCCGCCTCGCCCCCGAGAAGCTGCCCGAGGCCGTCGACTTCGCCCGGCGCGCGGTGTGCGGGCTGCTCTCCGCCCGGCCGACGCTCGTACACCGTCTGCCCACCACCGAGACGCGCCGGGGCGGTCCGTGGCCGTCACCGCGCAGCTGGGACATGACGCTGAGCCTGATCGCCTTCGCGACCGCCGCCGGATCCTCCAGGGAGGTGCTGTCCCTGCTGGTCAGGGGAACGGTGGGGGACGGCCCGGGGCTGGAACTGGTGGCGAGCCTGGACCGGATGGACCTCCCGGACCCCGAGACGCTGCTCGCCGACCCGGCGGGCGCCGTCCTGCCCGAGCGCGGAGACCTCCGGCAGGCCGCGCTGGAAGGAGTCGTCGCGGCGATCCGTACCCGCCCGGACAGGGCCCGCTGGGATGCGGCGTGGGCCCTCCTCGTCCGGGCGCTGGAGACCGGAGCCCCGGACCTGGTGGTCGTCCCGGCGACCACGCTCGCCGCGCTGCGGCAGGAGGACTGGGACGTACCGGCGGCCATCGAGGATCTCGCCGGGGTGGTGGCCCTGTCCCGGCGGGCGGACCGGGCGGCGGGCCGCAGCGCGATGGGGAAGGCGGGCCGGTGACGGCGACCGACGCACCGGGCGCACTCGACCTGGACAAACTCTTCGCCGCCCGACTGCAGGCGGCCCGGGCCCGCCCCTATCTGGCCACGGCGCTGTTCGCCCTGCACGCCGTGGAGTCATGGCAGGTCCCGACCATGGGCGTCGACCGGTACTGGCGGTGCTACGTCTCGCCCGTCTTCGTGGCGCGGACCCCGGTCGAGGAGCTGGCAGGAGTCTGGGTCCACGAGGTCTCGCACCTGCTGCGCGACCACCACGGCCGCAGCGACCGGGTCGCCCGGCAGCGCGGGTTGACCGGGCCGGGGGAGCGGCTGCGGATGAACATCGCCGCCGACTGCGAGATCAACGACGACGTGTACGGGGACGGCCTGGCCCGGCCGAAAGGCGCTGTCTACCCGTCGACACTGCACCTTCAGCCCGGAGAGCTGATGGAGGACTACCTGTATCAGTTCCGCCTCGGCCCGCGCACCCGGGAGCTCGCCTGGCTGGACTGCGGGAGCGGCGCCGACGGACTGGACCGTGAATGGGAGCTGGGGCCCGTGGGGGCACACGGGCTCAGCGCACAGGAACAGGACGCGGTCCGCTTCCGGGTGGCGCAGGGCATCACGGGCCGACCGGGAAACGCCTCGAAGGGGTGGAAGCGGTGGGCCGAGGAGGCGTTCCATCCGCCCCAGCCGTGGCGCCAGTTGCTGGGCGCGGCAGTCCGCTCGGCGGCTTCGAGCGGCGGAGCCGGCGAGGACTACACCTATGGCCGCCCATCGCGGCGTTCCACCGGACTGCCCGGAGTCGTCCTGCCCAGCCTGCGCCGCAGACCGCCCCGGGTCTCCGTCGTCATCGACACGTCCGGCTCGGTCAGCGACGCCGAACTGGGCAGCGCCCTCCTGGAGGTCGCCGCCATCTCCCGTGCGGTGGGCGGCCGCCGCGACCTGGTCACGGTCCTCGCCTGCGACGCGGCGACCCGGGTCGTGCACCCGCTGTGCCAGGCCGAGGACATTCCCCTGGTGGGAGGTGGCGGCACGGACCTCCGTACGGGCTTCGCCAGGGCGCTGCGGATACACCCCCGGCCCGACGCCATCGTCGTCCTGACGGACGGGCAGACACCATGGCCCGCAGCGCAACCGGCGTGCCGGACGGTCATCGGCCTGTTCCCGAGGGAGCACGGGCGCCGCTCCTGGGACGAGGACGACCCTGACTACATTCCGCCCGGGCCGCCGACGTGGGCGCGGGTGGTGGAGATCGGGTAGCTGGCCCCGACGAGGGCGGCGCGCCGCGTCAGCACGCCCCCACCAGCTCCGCCAGCGCCCCCGCCAGCGCGTCCAGCCCCGGGCCCGCGGGGCCGCCCGGCTCGGTCATGTACGTGTCGCGGCGGATCTCGATCATCAGGGCCGTGACCCGGCGGTCCGTGCCGTAGTGCTTCAGCGGGACGTACGTACCGGCGAACGGGCTGTCGACGCCCGTCCCGCCGAAGCCCGCGAACGCCGTCTCCGCCAGGGCGCGCAGCTCCGGCGGGGTGTGGAACGGGTCGGTGCCCAGGCAGACGGGCGGGCGGGGGCCGGTGCCGTGGAGTTCGTACGGGAGGGGTGCGCTCGGGTACGAGTGGACGTCGACGATCACCGCCCGGCCCGTGGCGGCGATGCGGGCGTCGACCGCCTCGGCCAGAGCATGGGCGTACGGGTGGAAGTAGCGTTCCAGCAGCGGGCGTTGGTCGACGTCCGGGGCGCGCAGGCGTTCGCGGTGGGTGGTGTCCGTGTAGACCGCGCCCATGCCGACCGCGCGCATCTCCTCGCGGTCGTCGGGGAAGCGTTCCGGGTCGACGACCAGGCGGGAGAGGGCGTTGACGTAGCGCCAGGGCCGGACAGGGCAGGACTCGGCCGCGCGGGTGGCCAGTTCGGCCGTGTGGGAGTCGGTGATGTGGTCGAGTTCCCGCTCCAGAGCACCGTCGTCCAGCAGGATTCCGTCGCGTACCTCCTCGGGAATCGTCCGGGATCCGTGCGGTACGTGCAGCAGTACCGGGGAGTCGGGGTTTCCGGGGACGAGGTGGAACGACGGCTGGGCGGCGGTGCTCATCGAGCGGGTCCTTCACGGCCGGGGCGGGGGCCCCGATCGTTTCATCTGCGGCGTCAGTTGGCGGAGCCGATCACCGGGTAGTGGTCGGAGAGGTTCGTGTACGTGTAGTTCGTGCCCCAGCTGGAGACCGTCCAGGGGGCGCTCTGCTCCTTGATCACATCGTTCTTCCAGCCCGACGGCTTCACATGACCGGCGCGGTGCAGGACGTGGTCCAGGTCCTCGCGGGGGTCGTTCGGGTAGCGCTCGGCGGCGATCGAGTTGTCGCGGGTGTCGAAGGAGTACGTGTGGCCCGTCTTGGTGTCGGCCGCCCTCAGGTCCGCGTCCTTGAGGAAGGAGGCGTACTCGGCGGAGTGCCCGTCCACGTTGAAGTCGCCCGCCACGATGACCTGTTCGGAGGCCGGGATCTTCTTGGCATCCAGGAAGGCGTCCATCGCCTTGAACTGGAGACTGCGCATCCGGGCGGCCTCGCCCGCCGAACAGCCGGGGTCGGTCGACTGGGCGTGCGTGCCGACGACATGGACGCGGGTGCCGTTGACGTTCAACACCGTGTAGGCGAAGCCCTTGTTGGACCACCAGTCGCCGCCGCAGGCGTCCTTGAAGACGTACTGCTCCTTGCGGATGATCGGCCACTTGCTCAGGATCGTGACGCCACCGTCCTCCGGGGTCGTCGCCGAGTACGAGCCGCTCGTGGCGTCCCAGCCGCTCTTGCTCCGGCCGACCACCGGCGTCTGGTACGGGTACTGGGCGGCGGAGTTCCGCAGCAGGGCGTCGGAGGCCCCGTTGTCGAAGGCCTCCTGGATCACGACCACGTCGTTGCCCCGGAAGAACGAGGTCTTCGGGATCTCTGCCGCCCGGTGGTCCTGGCCCCAGTTGGGGTACAGGGTCTTGCTGAAGATGAACGCGTTGTACGAGAGTACCCGCAGCGACGGGGTGTCGGCGGTGGTCGCCGCCGCGGCCTGGGGCGTGTTCACGGCCAGCGGGACGGCGGCGAGCGCGGCGGAGAGGGCCACGCCGGAAAGGCGGCGGAACGTGGAGTGCGGCACGAGGTCTCCTGCTGAATGAGTGGGGGCGTACCGGGTGGCACCCATCAAAGCAGCGGGAGTTACCCACGGGTAGACATCGGATGCCCTGAGTCTGTCCGGGCGAATGCCATCAGGATTCAGCCAGAGATCACATCGGCACGACGCAGCGCCGGTCAGCCCAGCTCGGCGTAGACGATGAGGTTGTCCACGGGGTGCCCCTCCGCGTCGAACGCGCCGTCGCAGGTCACCAGCCGCAAGGTGCTGTTCTTGGTGGCGCCGTAGACCCGCTCGGTGGGGAACGCGTTCTTGCTGACGGTCTCCTTGCCCGTGACGGTGAAGCGCAGCGACTTCCCGTCGCCGCCCCGGACGCGTACCTCGGCGCCCTTGCGGATGTCCTTGAGGTCGTGGAAGACGGCCCGGCCGAAGCGGGTGTCGTTGTGGCCGATCAGGACGGCCGGCCCCGGACGGCCGGGTACGGCTCCGCCCGTGTACCAGCCCGCCGTCATGCCCTTCTCCGCGGGCGGGACCTCGACCGTGCCGTCCGCGTTGAGCCCCAGGCGCATGAGGGAGCTGCTGATCTTGAGGGAGGGGATGGTGACCTGGGTGGGGGCGGCCGAGGCGTCCGTGGAGGGCGGTTGCTTGTGCGTGGTCGTGGGGGTCGGCGCCGAGGACGCCGGAGCGGACGCTGCCGCCGGTGGTGCGGCGGCCGACGGTGCCGGTCCCGCGCAGGCCGTCAGGGCCGCGCAGGTGACGAGTGCGGTCAGCAGGGCGGCCGGGCGGGGGTTGCGGGAGAAGGTGCTGCGGGAGAAGGCGCGGACGTGCATGGGGGCTCCAGGGGGTGACCACCGGGCGTGGCGCCGCCCCGGTGCGGGACGGCGCCACGCCCGGTCTCAGTGGTGAGGGGTGACGCGAGGTCAGCCGTTGCGGCGGCGCAGCACGAGCGTGCCCGCGCCCGCGAGCAGCGCGGCACCGGCCACCGAGCCGGCGAGGGCCGTCGTGCTGTTGTTGTCGCCGGCTCCGGCCGGGCGCTCACCGGCCGCCACGCCACCGCGCGGCGTGACCGCCGGGGCGGTCGCGGCCTCACGGGGTGCCGCGGGTGCCGGGCGGTCGCCCGCCGCGACGCCGCCACGGGGGGCGACGGAGGGGCGGGCCGCCGTCGGCGCGGCCTCGGCGGCCTTCGCCCGCTCCGGCGACACCTCCGGAACGCTCTCGGCGGGCGCCGACGGCCTCGGGGTCGCGTCGGCGAAGGCGGCGGTGGACGGGACCAGCACCGCGGCGGCGGCTGCGGCGGCGAGCACGGCGGTGCGCAGGGAGAGGCGAGCGGTCGAAGCTGTCATACGGATGGCTCCATTCATACGTCGCCCCGTGGCGGGCCCGGATGCCGTTGTGCACCGGGTACGGGGCAGGGAGCCAGGCTGACCGGAAGTTATGTGGAAGCTGTCAGGACACTGTGGTCATCCCATCAGGGCCACCTGCCGGGAGCCGGAGCGTGAAGGTGGAGCCCTCGCCCTCCGTACTGGTCGCGCTCACCGTCCCGCCATGGGCCTCGGCCAGCTTCCGGACGATGGCGAGGCCGAGGCCGCTGCCTCCCGTACGGCGGCTGCGGGACTTCTCCGCACGCCAGAAACGGTCGAAGATGTACGGGAGGTCTCCGGCCGGAATGCCGGTCCCGGTGTCCGCCACCTCGATCACCACCTCCCTGGCCCCGGATTCGGAGCCGTCCTCATCCCCGTCTTGGGTCCCGAAGGACCCGTACGCCCGCAGCGTCACCCTCCCGCCCGCCGGCGTGTGCCGTACGGCGTTGGAGACCAGGTTCCCCACCGCCTGCCGCAGCCTGACCGGGTCCGCAGGCAGAGTCGTGGCCGTCCCCGCCCCCGCCTCCACCGTCAGCGTGACCCCCGCCGTCTCCGCGCGCGCCTGGTGCGCGGCGGCGACCTGGCTCAACAGCTCCTCGACGCGGACCGGTTCGGGGTGCAGTCGCAGCACCCCCGCGTCGGCCGCGGCGAGGTCCTGGAGGTCGTCGATGATGTGCTGGAGCTGCACCGCCTCCTCAAGGAGCGAGGAGACGAAGGCCGGATCCGGGTCGGCCAGGCCGTCCTGGGCCGCCTCCAGCCAGCCGCGGATGTTGCTCAGCGGGGTGCGCAGCTCGTGGGCCACATCGCTGACCATGGCCTTGCGCTGTTCCTCCAGGCGCGCCCGGTGCGCGGACATGTCGTTGAAGGCGGCGGCGAGCCGGCCGATCTCGTCGTCCCCCGAGACCGGCACGGAGGCGTGCTCCTCACCGTCCCGCATCCGCTGCGCCGCCCCGGTCAGCGCGTGCAGCGGGCGGACCAGCCGGGCGCCCGCCAGCACCGAGGCGCCCACGGTCAGCGCCAGGACCAGCGCCGCCGCACCGGCGATCTTCGCGGTGTTGGCGGGCGAGAGGTCGAAGCCGGGCACCGTCGCGCCGCCCTCGTCCCCGATGAACAGGAGCGCGGGGGAGGCCACGTACGAGCTGAGCTGTTCGCTGCGCGCCGTCCCCACGCAGGAGGCGATGGCCCGGTCGTCCTCCCCGGTGAACTCCCGGGGCGGCTCGACCGCCGGGGCGGGGGCCGCCTCACGCGCGTCGCTGGGCTCAGGAGCGGGCCGGGGAGCGGGCAGAGGGCCGGGCACGGGTACGGCGACCCCCTCGCCCCACGACAGGTCCCGGTTCAGCCGCACCTTCCCTCGGTCCTGGCGCTTCAGGCAGGCGTCGGCCAGGTCGTTGAGCGCGGTGAGCGCCTTCTTCTCCGTACGGGTGGGCGCGTCCAGGTCCGCCGGATCGCACCGGGTCCCCAGCGCCCGTTCGGGGTCGTTGCCCACCATCTGCACCCGGGGCCGGCCGCTCGGCCCGACGACCACGTCCGCCGCGATCCCCACCCGGTTCAGGCACACCACCTGCCGGTCGGCGGTCCGCCGCAGCGCCGCCCGCTCGGCCGCCGGCAGCAGGAACGGCCCCACCGCCCGCGGGTCGATCCGGTCCGCGGCCGTGCCTTTGACCTCGGTGGACCGGGCGGCCAGCACGGTGTCCACGGACAACGGGTCGACCACCGCCGACGCCTCCGGCGGCAGCGCGGGCACAGTCGCCGCGGTGGCGGAGTCGGCGAGCGGCTGTCTGCTCTGCGTGGTCAGCGCCACGCGCCGGCCCGACTGCTCGGCCAGCTCCCGTACGGTCGCGTCCACCCCGTCCCAGGTCGGGTGGCGGGCCGCGTAACCGAGCAGGGTGTCGTAGATCCGGGCGTCGGCGGTGAGGTTCTGGCCCTGCTCCTGTTTGATCGCGCCCGAGGTGGTCTGGACGGCGAGCCAGGCCGTGGCCGCCACCGAGCACGCGGCGACCAGCGCCGACACACCGAGCAGCCGCCCCAGCAGACTCCGCCGCAACGGGACCCGGGAGCGGGCCCGGCCCCCTTCGCCACCCCGGTCCCTACGCACGCCGTGCGGCCTTCGCCGGGTCGGTCAGCTTGTAGCCGACCCCGAAGACGGTGAGCAGGCGCACCGGCCGCCGGGGAGCGGGCTCGATCTTCTTGCGCAGGTTCATGACGTGCACGTCGACCGTCCGGTCGCTGATGTACCGGTCGAAGCCGTGCAGCTCCTCCAGCAGCCGCTGACGGCTGAACACCCGGTCGGGACCGGCCGCCAGCGCGGCCAGGATCCGGAACTCACCCCGCGTGCACTCCACCGGCTCGCCGTCCACCGTCACCTCGTGCCGCTCCGGATCGACCACGAGGCCGCCCACCCGCAGAACGTGGTCGTCGGCCGCTGATGCCGCACCGCCCGGCCGCCGGGTGCGGCGCAGCAGCGTACGGACCCGGGCCATCAGCTCACGCGGGCTGTACGGCTTGGTCATGTAGTCGTCCGCGCCGAGGTCGAGCCCGAGCAGCAGATCGTCCTCCGTGGAGCGGGCGGTCAGCATCAGCACCGGCAGCTCCCGGGCCTCGGCCCGCAGCACCCGCACCACGTCCAGGCCGTCCGCCCGGGGCATCATGACGTCGAGAACGAGCAGGTCGGGTTCCTGGTGCCGGACGGCGTCGAGCGCGGCCAGCCCGTCGCCCACGATCCGTACGGCATGTCCTTCCCGTTCCAGATAGCGGCGTACGAGTTCGGCCTGCTTCTCGTCGTCCTCGGCAACTATGACGTCTGCGCACACGCCCCCGATCGTAGAGCGGGGCTACAGTGCGAGGCCGGGGCGGGTTCCGGAACACGGAAGCCGGGAAGGGGACCGGCGCGTTCATCTCGGTGAGGTGGCCGCACCGGCGGAAGGAGACGGGTTGAGCAGCCTCGGTACGGGTGGCGGCGGGACGACGCACAACACGGTGTCGGGGACGCCGTCGTCGTCGGGCCCCTCCTGATGGCGCAGCACATCGAGGGCATCCAGCTGCCGCCCGCCCCGCCCGACGCTCCGCCGAGTCAGGGGCCCCCGCCCAGCCGGGTGTTCGTCAACCGTACGAAGGAACTCACCGATCTGCGGGACGCCGCCCGGGCCCTGGCCGCCGGGCAGGAGCCGGGCGTCCTGATGGTGGTCGGGGTCGGCGGGGTCGGCAAGACGCAGCTCGTCGCCCAGTCCGTCCGGCGTGAACTCATGCAGTTCTTCCCGCAGGGGCAGCTCTACGTCGACCTGGAGGACCTGCGCCAGGACGGGGTGGTCGACCTCGCCGCGGTCCTCGGCGGGTTCCTGCGCGCCCTCGGGGTCAACAAGGACTACGTGCCCGGCGGACTCGCCGAGCGCACGGCCCTCTTCCGGAGCGTCGCCGCGCGCAGCCGCCTCCTGGTGATGGTGGACAACGTCCAGCACGCCCCGGAGGCCCGGGCGCTCGTGCCGCCGCGGGGGCTGCTGGTGGTGACCGGCCGCCGGGTCCTGCCGTCGCTGCTGATGGACGGGGCCGTCCTGATCGACGTCGCCCCGCTGGACGAGGCGGCCGGGACCGAGCTCGTACGCCGCTGGTACGCCGACGCGGACGAGGAGACCGCCGCCGACGTCGTACGGCTCTGCGCGGGGCATCCCCTGGCGCTGCGGGCCGCGGTGGAGTGGCTGGCGGCACGGCCGCACCTGACCCTGGAGGACGTGGTGCGCGATCTGACGGCCGGGCGGTACGGAACGGGCGACGACGGAGCACGTGAGGCGATGGGGGCGGCCATGGGCGCGAGCGAGGGAGCCGCCGAGGGCGGCGTGGGTGAGGCGGTCGGGGCCGTGCTGGACTCGGTGGTGGCCGGGGTGTCCGAGGAGACCCGTCACCTCTACGGCCTCTTCGGGGTCCTGCCCGGCACGACGGCGACGGCGGACCTGCTGCGGGCCGCTGGTGCCACCCGGGTCGACGAGGGGCTGGGTGAGCTCCTCTCCTCCCGGCTCGCGGTGCTGGTGGAGTCCGCGGACCGGCCCCGGCGCTACCGGTTGCACGACGTGGTGCGGGCCCACGCCCGGCTGCGCGCACGGGCGTTGCCCGAAGAGCGGCGGCGGGCCGTCCTGCGGCTCGTCGTGGACTTCTACGCCGACGCGGCGGCCCACGCCGATGCGTCGGTGCTGGGGGACCGGTTCAGGATCCAGCCGTCGCCTCTCCGCCCGCTCGCCGAACTCGGCCTGAAAAAACCGCTGTTCACGGGGCGCGCGGAAGCGCTGGAGTGGCTGGACGCGGAGCGCGTCAACCTCCAGGGCGCCATCCGTGTCGCCGCCGGCCAGGGGTGGCACCAGGAGGTGTGGCGGCTCTGCGAGTCGCTGTGGGCGCTCTACCACAGCCGTAAACACCTCGCCGACTGCGTGGAGTCGGGCCTCCTGGGCATCGAGGCGGCCCAGCACGAGGCGCGCCCCGACGTCGAGATCCGGATGCGGAACCAGGTGGCCCGGGCCGCTTACGAGCTGGGCGACCTGGACCGTGCGGAGTCCCAACTCGACGCCGCGGCAGGCCTTCTGGAGCTGGCGGGCGACCCGCGGCTGAGCGGCGTCGTCTGGGAGAGCCGCGGGCTGATCGCGCTGGCGCGCGGCCGGTCGGCGGGGTCGCCGCACGCGGCGGGTGAACGGGCCGAGGAGGCGCGGCAGTTGTTCGAGCGGGCGCTGGCGGCCAACCGCGCCGTGCCCGACCGGCACGGCGTCGTCGTACAGAGCTACAACGTGGCCCAGGCGCTGCTTGCGGGGGAGCGGTGGAGCGACGCGCTCGGCGTGCTGGACGAGGCGGCCGAGGTCGCCCGGGCCACCGGAGACGAACCCATGCTGCTCCGGATCGACCTCGTACGGGCCCATGCCTTCGTCGGGCTCGGCTCGCTGGATCGTGCGGTCACCGCGACGGTGGCGGCGGCCGACCGGGCGGCCGTGCTCAAGCAGTTCGCCAAGCTGGACCAAGCGCTCGAACTGCTGGCCGCACTCGCCGACCGGGCCGAGGACCGGCCCCTGAGGGCCGCCTGCGAGGAGAAGCTCGGCGCACTGCGGCGGACCATGGGACTGAGGCCACCGGCCGCACCCCCGGCCTGATCCTCTGCCTACCCTGTGGCCTGTCCCCTCACCTCTACCCGGAGCTCCGCGTTGTCCTCGGTGCCGTCGCTGCTCAGCCGTCCGTACGCCCGGTTCCGCCGTGGAGCCCGGCCCGGCCACGACCGGTGGAACACCTGGGACCCGCCGAAGGCGGAGGTGCTCGGGGTGGCGCGGACGCTCACCTCCGCCACCCGGCTGGTGGACGTCATGCACCTGCTGCGCACCGAGGACGGGATCGAGAAGTTCTTCACGGTCAACCCCGGGTCGGCGTTCGCGGACGGGCTGGACTCCTATCTCACCGGGCTCGGCGTCCAGGTGCTGAGCTGGAAGGAGGCCACCCGGCGCTCCTTCGACCTGGCGGTCAGCTGCTCGGTGCACCCGACGATGCGCCGGCTCGACGCCCCGCTGATGGTGCTGCCGCACGGCGCGGGGTACAACCGGCTCGTCACCGAGTCGACGGGCGACGCGCTGTCCCCGGCGGGGCTGTCCCGGCGGGAGCTGATGTGGCGCGGGAAGGTCGTCCCGCAGGCGATCGGCGTCTCGCACCAGGCCCAGATCGACCGGCTCGCCGAGACCTGCCCCGAGGCCGCCCCGTACGCCCTGGCCGTCGGCGACTGGTGTTTCCAGCGGATCATCGCGAGCATGCCGCACCGGGACCGCTACCGCTCGCGGCTCGGCGCGGTCGACGGGCGGCGGCTGGTGGTCGTCCACTCCACCTGGAGCCGGCACTCGCTGCTCGGCCGCCATCCGGAGCTGCCGCTGCGCCTGGTCACCTCGCTCCCGGCGGACGAGTTCGCCGTGGCGGCCGTCTTCCACCCCAACGTGTGGGCCCGGCACAGCCGCCCGGGGGTGCTGGAGCGGCTGGGCGCCGCGATGGACGCCGGGCTCATGATCATCCCGCCGCAGGAGGGGTGGCGTGCCGCCGTGGTGGCCAGCGACTGGGTGGTCGGCGACCACGGCAGTACGACGTTCTACTCGGCCGCCGCCGACCGCGTCACCCTGCTCGCCGCCACGGGCCTCGACGAGCTGGATCCGGCGTCGCCCGCCGCCGCGTTCGGGCAGGAGGCGCCACGCCTGGATCCCGACGGTGATGTGTACGCGCAGTTGCTCGCGGCGGCCCGCGGCCACGACCCGGCCGGGCTGCGGCCCGTCGTGGACCGCCAGCTCGCCTCGGTCGACACCTCCGGTGAGGTGACCCGGGCCAGGATGTACGCGTTCCTCGCCGGGCGGGGGGTCGGGGTGCCGGACGCGGCCCCACGGCCGCTGCCCGTACCGGCTCCGGAGCCCGTACGCCGTACCTCCGCCACGGCGTACGACGTGACCGGGGCGTACGACCTCGGGGGTACCGTCGATCTCCGGCGCCGGCCCCTGGTGGCCGGGCACCACACCGAGGCCCTCGGCTTCTATGCCGTCACGACGGAGGAGAACCATCCCCACTGGCCGCACGCGGCCGAGGTGCTGGCCCGGACGGCCGCGGACGCCGAGGTGGCGGCCCTGGACTGGGCTGCCGACGCCGCCGTGCGGTACGAGAACCTCAACGTCCTCGTGGCGCGGTTGGACGGGAGCCGCTGCCTCGTCCGGCTGCGCGGCGGACGCCAGTTGGAGGCCCGCACGGAACGCTCCTGGGGTGAGCGGAGACCCCTCCTCGACCCGGTCCTGCTGGGATCGGCCGTCAACCTCTGGATGACCGACGCGGAACGGGTCAAGGACCTCACGGACGGACTGACCTTGCGCACGGGCCGGTGGGAGGTCCGGGTCGCGTTCACCGAGCCGTCGGGTGGCCCCGGCGGCGGGCTCTGAGGCGGGCCCTGAAACGGCCCCGGCAGCGGGCTCTGAAGCGGAGGCGACGGGTCCGTGTCGATCTTGTGATCAAACCTGCGCAGATGTCGTACGGGAGTGGTCGCCGCAAAGGGTCGAGGCGGCCAGGAGCAGGCAGAAAAGGGCGTGATTCCGCCCCGTCGGTTCACGGAACCTCCTTATAGTGGTGCCGCGTTGATCGTATGGTCGCAACGCGCGAAGCCGTCGCCACTGGAGTCCGTACGATGACGAACCCCTCGTCCGCCACGCCCGTGCCCCCGGCCGGTGGAGGCGGTGGCTGCCCCATGGGCTCCGGCAGCGGAGCGGTTCCGCTCAGCGGGCCCGGCTTCCACACCGAACCCCAGGCGCTCTACCGCTCGATGCGGCGCGACCACGGCCCCGTCGTCCCGGTCGAGCTGCCCGGCGGATTCCCCGCCTGGCTGGTGATCGGCTACCGGGAACTCCACCAGGTCACCAGCGACGGGGAGTTGTACCCCCGGGACGTCTCCCTGTGGAACCAGTGGGAGAACATCCCCGCGGACTGGCCGCTGCTCCCCATGGTGGGCACCCCCATGCCGTCCATCTACTTCACCGCCGGAGCCGAGCACCGGCGCCATGTGGAGATGGTCGTCCCCGCGCTCGAAGCGGCCGACCCCTTCGAGATCCGGCAGCACTGCGAGCAGCTGGCTGACCGGCTCATCGACGCCGTGTGCAGCCGGGGCACCGCCGACCTGGTGGCCGAGTTCGCCGAGCCGCTCCCCGTCCTCGTGCTCGCCCGGCTCGTCGGCTTCCCCGACGACGAGGGCGCCGACATCGCCCAGGTGCTCAAGGACCTCGCCGACGGCGGGCCCGGCGCCCAGAAGGCCCACCTGCGCTTCGGCGAGCACATGCACCGGCTCGTCGCGGCCAAGCGGGCGCACCCCGGGGACGACGTGACCTCACGGATGCTCGCCCACCCCGAACCGTTCACCGACGAGGAGTACGCGCTCGACCTCATGGCCATCACGGCCGCCGGGCACCTGACCACCGCCGACTGGATCGGCAACTCCACCCGGCTGATGCTCACCGAGGACCAGTTCGCCGACGCCCTCTCCGGCGGCCGGCACAGCGTCGCCGAAGCCATGAACGAGGTGCTCTGGGAGGACGGCCCGACCCAGATCCTGGCCGGCCGGTGGGCCTCGCGCGACGCCCGGCTCGGCGGGCAGAACATCGCCCGCGGCGACATGCTGCTCCTCGGCCTCGGCGCCGCCAACGCCGATCCGCACATCCGGCAGCAGGTCACGGACCAGGTGGTCCGCTCCGGGCAGGGCGGCAACAGCTCCCACATGGCGTTCAGCCACGGCGAGTACCGCTGCCCCTTCCCCGCGCAGGAGATCGCCGAGATCATCGCCCGTACCGGCATCGAAGTGCTGCTGGACCGGCTGCCCGACCTCGAACTGGCCGTACCCGCGACGGAGTTGATGCGCAGGCCCTCCGCCTTCCTGCGCGGGATGACCGCGCTGCCCGTCCGCTTCACCCCCGTACGCACGACAGGAGACGCGTTGTGAAATGCCCGCACGCTGAAGCCGCGGAAGCCACTGGAGCCGCGGAAGCCGGCCTGAGCGCCGGGACCATCACCATCGACCCCATGGTCCAGGACCTGGACGGTGAGACCGCGCGGCTGCGCGACGCCGGTGTGCTCGCCCGGATCGAGCTGCTCGGGGTCCCGGCCTGGACGGTCACCCGGCACGCCGAGGCCCGCCAACTCCTCGTCGACCCGCGGCTGGTGAAGGACATCAACGCCTGGGGGCTCTGGCGCAGCGGGGCGGTCACGCACGCGTGGCCGCTGATCGGCATGATCGACGCCGGGCGCTCCATGTTCACCGTGGACGGGGCCGAGCACCGGCGGCTGCGCACCAAGACCTCGCAGGCGCTCACCCCCCGGCGGCTCGAAGCGATCCGCCCGGCCATCGAGAAGTTCACCGACGAGCTGCTGGACAACCTCGACGCGGCGCGGGGCGAGGACGGGGTCGTCGACCTGAAGGCCGTCTTCGCCCAGCCGCTCCCGATGAAGGTCGTCGGCATGCTGATGGGCGTCGACGAGTCCCAGCACGCGATGCTCACCCGGCAGTACAAGGCGTTCTTCTCCATGCTCACCCCGCAGGACGAACGCCTCGCCCTGCTCGCGGAGTTGGACGTCTTCTACACCGACCTCGTACGCGAGAAGACCGCGCACCCGACGGACGACCTCACCAGCGCGCTGATCCTGGCCGAGGAGGGCGGCGAGCCGCTCACCGAGGAGGAGGTGGTGGGCAACCTGAAGGCGATGGTCGCCGCCGGGCACGAGACGACGATCGGCCTCATCCTCAACGCCGTACGCGCGCTGCTCTCCCACCCGGACCAGCTGGCGAAGGTGCTGTCCGGCGAGGCCGGCTGGGACGCGGTGATCGAGGAGACGCTGCGCTGGGACACCCCCACCACCCACCTCCTGATGCGGTTCGCCGCCGAGGACATCACCGTCGGCGACACCGTGGTCAAGGAGGGCGAGGGGGTCGTCATCTCCTACCGCGCCATCGGCCGCGACACCGGGCAGCACGGCGAGGACGCCGACGCCTTCGACATCACCCGCGCCACCCGCAACCGCCACATGACCTTCGGCCACGGCCCCCACATCTGCCCCGGTGCCGCGCTCTCCCGCGTGGAGGCGGCCGTCGCCCTGCCCGCGCTCTTCGCCCGCTTCCCCGGACTGCGGCTGGCCATCCCGGACGCGGAGATCACCAAGCTCCCGGTGATGACGCAGAACGACATGGCCGCCTTCCCGGTGCTGCTGGGCTGAGACCCGGCCACCCGAGGCGCATGGGGTCGCGAGCGGGCCTCCACCGTGCACACGTGCACCACCAGCGGGTGGTCCGCGCTTCGGCGCGGGCCGCCCGCTCGGCGTTGCGCTCCTGGCGGTCCGCCGCGCCCGCTGAAGGGGACCCGGCGCACCCCCCCCATACACGCCTCCCGAGTGAGGTGCGTCACGCAGAGTGAAATTCTCGGCATACATTCCGGCGGACGGGGGAGGGGCCCCGACCGCTGGTGTGGCCGTACCCCGGTCCACCGCGCAGGACGCCCTCGGCCGAACCGGCGGGGGCATTTCGGGTACGGAAGGCGAAACACGACATGTCGGCGCTCAGCACCATCCACATCGACGGCACCTGGCGGGCCGCCGGATCAGGCGCGACGCGCGAGATCCTCGACCCCGCCGACGCCACCGTCCTGGCCGTCGTCGCCGAGGGCGGCGTCGAGGACACCGATGCGGCGATCGCGGCGGCGCGGCGCGCCTTCGACGACGGCCCCTGGCCGCACAAGCCCGTCGCCGAGCGGGCCGGGCTGCTGCGCCGGGTCGCCGAGCTGCTCCAGCGGGACCGCGAGGAGATCGCGATCACCGAGAGCCGCGACACCGGCAAGACCCTGGAAGAGGGCCGGGTCGACGTCGACGACGTGACCAACGCCTTCCGCTACTTCGCCGACCTCGTGATGAACGAGAGCGGCGGCCGGGTCGTCGACGCGGGCGACCCCGACGTCCACAGCATCGTCGTCCACGAGCCCGTCGGCGTCTGCGCCCTGATCGCCCCCTGGAACTACCCCCTCCTCCAGGCCAGCTGGAAGATCGCCCCGGCCCTCGCCGCCGGCAACACCTTCGTGCTCAAGCCCAGCGAGGTCACCCCGCTCTCCACCGTCCACCTGATCAAGCTCCTCGCCGAGGCAGGCCTGCCCGACGGCACCGCCAACCTCGTCACCGGCGCGGGCGACCCGGTCGGCGCCCGGCTCTCCGAGCACCCCGACGTGGACCTGGTCTCCTTCACCGGCGGCCTCGCCAGCGGTACGAAGGTGGCGCAGGCGGCAGCCCCCACCGTGAAGAAGGTGGCCCTGGAGCTCGGCGGCAAGAACCCCAACGTGATCTTCGCCGACGCCTGCGCCACCGACGACGGCTTCGACACCGCCGTCGACCAGGCCCTCAACGCCGCGTTCTTCCACAGCGGCCAGGTCTGCTCCGCCGGCGCCCGCCTGATCATCCAGGACAGCATCAGCGAGCGCTTCGTCACCGAGCTGGCCCGCCGCGCCGACGCCATCCGCCTCGGCCGGGGCACCCTCGACGGCATCGAGTGCGGCCCCCTCGTCTCCGCCCAGCAGCTCGCCAAGGTCGAGGCGTACGTCGCCTCCGCCCGCGAGGAGGGCGCGATCGTCCGGGCCGGCGGCGAACGGCCCAAGCCGAGCGACGTACGCCCCGAAGGCGGCTACTTCTACCGGCCGACCGTCCTCGACGGCTGCCACCGGGAGATGAAGGTGGTCCGCGAGGAGACCTTCGGCCCGATCCTCACCGTCGAGACCTTCCGTACCGAGGAAGAAGCCATCACGCTGGCCAACGACACCGACTACGGCCTCGCCGGCGCCGTCTGGACCACGGACGCGGGCCGGGCCCGCCGGGTCGCCGGACGGCTGCGCCACGGCACCGTCTGGATCAACGACTACCACCCCTACCTCCCGCAGGCCGAGTGGGGCGGCTTCGGGAAGTCCGGTACGGGGCGCGAGCTCGGCCCGACGGGGCTCGCCGAGTACCGCGAGTCCAAGCACATCTACCAGAACCTCAACCCGCGCCCCCAGCGCTGGTTCGCCGGCTGACACCTGCGGGGGCCCCGTAACGACTGAACCCCGGTGCCCCGCCCGGCTGTTCGCAGCACCACGCACACGCACGAACCTTGCAGAAGGAGCAGTGACCGATGCCTCCCACGCCCAGCAGCACCGCAGTGCCCGACCCCGAAGGCCCCGTGGCCGACTACGTGATCGTCGGCGGCGGCACCGCCGGATCGGTCATCGCCTCCCGGCTCACCGAGGACCCGGACACCACCGTCACGGTCATCGAGGGCGGCCCCACCGACATCGACCGCGACGACGTGCTGACCCTGCGCCGCTGGCTCGGCCTGCTCGGCGGCGACCTCGACTACGACTACCCCACCACCGAGCAGCCACGCGGAAACTCCCACATCCGGCACAGCCGGGCCCGGGTCCTCGGCGGCTGCTCCTCGCACAACACGCTCATCAGCTTCAAGCCGCTGCCCGGCGACTGGGACGAGTGGGCCGAGGCGGGAGCCGAGGGCTGGGGCGCGGCCGCGATGGACCCGTACTTCGCCAAGCTGCGCAACAACATCGTCCCGGTCGACGAGAAGGACCGCAACGCCATCGCCCGCGACTTCGTCGACGCCGCCCAGGCGGCGGCCGGGGTCCCGCGCGTGGACAGCTTCAACAGCAAGCCGTTCCACGAGGGCGTCGGCTTCTTCGACCTGGCCTACCACCCGGAGAACAACAAGCGCTCCTCCGCCTCGGTGGCCTACCTCCACCCGCACATCGAGGCCGGTGACCGCCCCAACCTCCAGATTCTGCTGGAGACATGGGCCTACCGCCTGGAGTTCGACGGCACCCGCGCCACCGGCGTACACGTCCGGACGAAGGACGGCGAGGAGATCCTCCTGCGCGCCGCCCGTGAGGTCATCGTCTGCGCGGGCGCGGTGGACACCCCGCGCCTGCTGCTGCACTCCGGGATCGGTCCGCGCGAGGAGCTGGAGGCGCTGGGCATCGAGGTCCGCCACGACCTGCCGGGCGTCGGTGAGAACCTGCTCGACCACCCCGAGTCCGTCATCGTCTGGGAGACCGACGGGCCCATCCCGGAGAACTCCGCGATGGACTCCGACGCGGGACTCTTCGTCCGCCGCGACCCCGGATCCCGGGGCCCGGACCTGATGTTCCACTTCTACCAGATCCCGTTCACCGACAACCCGGAGCGGCTCGGCTACGAGAAGCCCGAGCACGGGGTGTCGATGACGCCGAACATCCCCAAGCCGCGCAGCCGGGGCCGCCTCTACCTCACGAGCGCCGACCCCGAGGTCAAGCCGGCCCTGGACTTCCGCTACTTCACCGACGAGGACGACCACGACGGCCGCACCCTGGTCGACGGCATCAAACTCGCCCGCGAGATCGCCGCCACCGAACCGCTCGCCCACTGGCTGAAGCGCGAGGTCTGCCCCGGCCCCGAGATCACCTCGGACGAGGAGATCAGCGAGTACGCCCGCAAGGTCGCCCACACCGTCTACCACCCGGCGGGCACCTGCAGGATGGGCGCCGCCGACGACCAGGAGGCCGTCGTGGACCCGCAGTTGCGCATCCGTGGCCTCCAGGGGATCCGGATCGCCGATGCGTCCGTCTTCCCGACCATGCCCGCCGTCAACCCCATGATCGGAGTCCTCATGGTCGGCGAGAAGTGCGCCGAACTCCTCGGCGACCAGGCGCGTGACGCCGTCCCGGTCACCGGTACCAGCACCGGAGGTGATGTCCGATGACCGCAACCCAGGCCACCGAGGCCGCAGTCGAGGCCGCCGACGAGAACGCCGTGTTCTCCGTGCGCAACCTCTGGAAGGTCTTCGGCCCCAAGGCCGACCGCATCCCCGGCAGCGAGCACGCCTCCCTCCCGCCCGCCGAACTGCGCGAGGCCACCGGCTGCACCGCCGCCGTACGCGATGTCTCCTTCGACGTCCGCAAGGGTGAAGTCTTCGTCGTCATGGGCCTGTCGGGCTCCGGCAAGTCGACCCTCGTACGCTGTCTGACCCGGCTGATCGAGCCCACCAGCGGCACCCTCGCCATCGACGGCGAGGACGTCCTCGCGATGGACCGCTCCCGGCTCCGCGAACTGCGCCGCCACCGCGCCGCGATGGTCTTCCAGCACTTCGGCCTGCTGCCGCACCGCACGGTGCTGGACAACGTCGCCTACGGCCTGGAGATCCAGGGCCTCAGCAAGGCCGAACGCCGCGCCAAGGCAGCCGAGTTGGTCGAGAAGGTCGGCCTCGCCGGTCTGGAGGACCGCCGCCCCTCGCAGCTCTCCGGCGGCCAGCAGCAGCGCGTCGGCCTGGCCCGCGCCCTCGCCGTCGACCCCTCCGTCCTCCTCTTCGACGAGCCGTTCAGCGCGCTGGACCCGCTGATCCGCCGCGAGATGCAGGACGAGGTGGTCCGGCTGCACCGCGAGGAGGGCCGCACCATGGTCTTCATCACCCACGACCTCAGCGAGGCCTTGCGCCTGGGCACCCGGATCGCGCTCATGCGCGACGGAGGGATCGTCCAGCTCGGCACGCCCGAGGAGATCGTGGGCTCGCCCGCCGACGACTACGTACGCGAGTTCGTCCGGGACGTGCCGCGCGAGCAGGTCCTCACCGTCGCCACCGCGATGCGCCCCGCGCTCGCCGGGGAGAGCGAACGCGGCCCGGCCGTGCGCCCCGACGCCACGGTGTACGAGGCCATCGAGGCGGTCTCCCGCTCCGGCGACCCCGCCGCCCGGGTGATGGACGGCGGCCGGCTCGTCGGCGTCGTCGACCAGGCGTGCCTGCTGGACGTGGTGGCCGGCACGACCGACCCCGGCACGGCGACCGCCCCCGACGCCCCGGACGGCGGCCCCCGCGAGGTGACCGTCTGATGGCCACCGCCCAGGCCACCCCGGTCCGCCCCGCGCAGGCGGGCGCGCGCCGGGGACCGCTGGCCGCCCTCCGCGAACGCCCGGCCGCCGCGAAGCTCCTGCTCCTCGCGCTCGCCGCCGTCATCCTCGTCCCCCTCGTGCACAGCCGCTGGGGCGGCGGCATCTGGCCGGACGCGCTCACCGCCGACCTGTCCGGGCCGCTCGGCAGTGTCACCGACTGGATCGTCTCCAACCGGGACAACCACCCGCTCTTCCTCTACTTCTTCGGCCACATCAGCAACGCCGTCGTGCTCTCCGTACGCGCCGTCTACCTGGTGCTCCTGGCCCTCGGCTGGGCCGGAGTCACCGTGCTCGCCGCCGCCGTCGCCTGGCGCGTCGCGGGCATCAGGCTCGCGCTGACCGCGGCCGTGTCGTTCCTGGCCTGCGGGCTGCTCGGCATGTGGGTGCCGACCATGCAGACGCTCGCCCTGATGGTCGTGGCCGTCCTCGCCTCCGTCGTCCTCGGACTGCTCCTCGGCCTCGCCGCCGGGCTCTCCGACCGCACGTTCCGCGTGCTGCGCCCGGTGCTCGACACCATGCAGGTGCTTCCCGCCTTCGCGTATCTGCTGCCCGTGGTGCTGATCTTCGGCATCGGTGTGCCCGGAGCCGTCCTCGCCACCGTCGTCTACGCGGCTCCGCCGATGGCGCGGCTCACCGCGCTCGGCCTGCGCGGAGCGGACGGCGGCGTCATGGAGGCCGTCGCCTCGCTCGGCGCGACCGGACGGCAGCGGCTGCTCACGGCCCGGCTGCCGCTGGCCCGCAAGGAGCTGCTCCTCGGCCTCAACCAGACCATCATGATGGCGCTCTCCATGGCCGTCATCGCCTCGGTGATCGGCGCCGGCGGCCTCGGCGACCGGGTCTACCAGGCATTGTCCTCCGTCGACGTGGGCGCCGCCCTCGCCGCCGGTATCCCGATCGTGCTGCTGGCCGTCGTCCTGGACCGTACGACGGAGGCGGCCGGCCGGCGCATCGGCGCCGAGCCCACCGGCCCGGCCGTCCTCCGGGGCTGGCGCGGCTGGACCCTGGCTGCTGTGGCCACCGCCGCCGTCGCCCTCGTCGGGCGGCTCACCGACGGCCGGGTCTGGCCCGAGGACGTCACCGTGGCGATCGCCGGACCGGTCAACACCGCCAAGGACTGGATGGTCGACCACCTCTACACCGGCGTGCCCGTCGTCGGCGGCACCGCCGACCTGGCCTCCCACTTCACCAGCGGCGTCCTCAACCCGCTGCGCAGCGGACTCACCGGACTGCCCTGGTGGTCGGTGCTGCTCATCGTCGCCGCCCTCGCCTGGACCATCGGCACCTGGCGCACCGCAGCCACCGCCGTCCTCGCCATGGCCGCGATCGGCGTCCTCGGTGTGTGGGAGCCGTCGATGGACACCCTCAGCCAGGTCCTAGCCGCCGTGGCGGTCACCCTGGTCCTGGGCTTCGGCATCGCGATCGGAGCAGCACGCAGTGAACGCCTGGAACGGCTGCTGCGACCGGTCCTGGACGTCTTCCAGACCATGCCGCAGTTCGTCTACCTGATCCCCGTCGTCGCCCTCTTCGGCGTCGGCCGCGCCCCCGCAGCGGCGGCGGCCGTCGTCTACGCGCTGCCCGCCGTCGTCCGCATCACCACCCAGGGCCTGCGGGGTGTCGACCCGGCCGCGATGGAGTGCGCCCGCTCGCTCGGCGCCACCACCGGACAGCAGCTCCGCCAGGTCCAACTGCCTCTGGCCAGGCCCTCGTTGCTGCTCGCGGTCAACCAGGCCGTGGTCCTGGTCCTCGCCGTCGTCATCATCGGCGGACTCGTCGGATCGGGCGCACTCGGTTACGAGGTCGTCCTCGGCCTCGCCCAGGGCGACCTGGCCACCGGGCTCGTCGCCGGAGCCGCGATCGTCTGCCTCGGCCTGATGCTCGACCGGGTCACCCAGCCCACCGCCCGCCGCCAGCGACAGGAGAGCTGAGATGAACCGCTCCCGCATGCGCCTGCTCGTGGCGCTCGCCTCGGCCACCGCCCTGCTCACCACGGCGGGCTGCGGCGCCGCCGACATGACCAAGCAGTCCTCCCCGTTCGCCGCCCCCGCCGGGGTCAAGACGGTCACCCTCTCCGTCCAGTCCTGGGTCGGCGCCCAGGCGAACGTCGCCGTGGCCGAGCAGCTCCTCAAGGACGAGCTCGGCTACCGCGTCGACCTCGTCCAGACCGACGAGGTCCCCGCCTGGGACGCCCTCAGCCAGGGCCGCGTCGACGCGATCCTGGAGGACTGGGGCCACCCGGACCAGGAGAAGCTGTACGTCGACGAGAAGAAGACCATCGTCCGCGGCGGCGACCTCGGCGTCACCGGTCACATCGGCTGGTACGTCCCGAAGTACTGGGCCGACAAGCACCCCGACGTCACGGACTGGAAGAACCTCAACAAGTACGCGGACGAGCTGAAGACCGCCGAGAGCGGCGGCAAGGGCCAGCTCATGGACGGCTCGCCCTCCTACGTCACCAACGACGTGGCCCTGGTGAAGAACCTGGACCTGGACTACAAGGTGGTCTTCGCCGGCTCCGAGGCGGCCCAGATCACCCAGATCCAGCAGTTCGCCAAGGAGAAGAAGCCCTTCCTGAGCTACTGGTACCAGCCGCAATGGCTGTTCAACGAGGTGCCGATGGTCGAGGTGAAGCTCCCGGAGTACACCGAGGAGTGCGCGGCCAAGGACCCGAAGGACATCGACTGCGCGTACCCGACGACGCCGTTGCAGAAGTTCCTCAACGCGGACTTCGTGGAGCGCGGCGGGGACGCGGCCTCGTTCCTGAAGAAGTTCCGGTGGTCGGAGAAGGACCAGAACGAGGTCTCCGAGATGATCGCCTCCCAGCGGCTCACCCCGGAGGAGGCGGCGAAGCGCTGGATCGACCGCCACCCGGACGTCTGGAAGAAGTGGCTGGAGAAGGCCTGACGGGCCGGACGCCGCCCTGAGCGCAGGGCGGCGTCCTGTCCTCCTCCCGGCTACCGCGCCCGCACGGTGGCCAGCACATCCCGGTCCGGCTGAAGCGTCAGGCTCGGTACGGGCTCGATGACGCCCGGCTCGACGTCCAGCTCGAAGCGCCGGGCCAGCACGGCCAGGATGAGCACCGACTCGACCATCGCGAACCGGGTCCCCAGGCAGACCCGCGGCCCGCCGCCGAACGGGAACCACGCGTACTCCGCGATCTCGTCACCGTCCTCCGGGTCCCAGCGCTCCGGCCGGAACTCCTCCGGCTCGGGGAACCACCGCGCGTCCCGGTGCGTGGACCACTGGCTGGACCACACCCGGGTCCCCTCCTCGATCGGCAGACCGCCGAGCCGGGCCCCCTCCTTCGCCACCCCCGTGATCAGCCAGATCGTCGGGTACAGCCGCAGGGTCTCCTTCACCACGGCCTGGGCGTACGTGAGTTGGGCGTAGTCCTCGAACCCGGGCTCCCGGTCACCGAGCACCCGGTCCAGCTCCTCGGCGAGCGCGGCCCGCACCCGCGGATTGCGGGAGAGCAGATACCACGCCCACACCAGGGTCGAACTGGTCGTCTCATGGCCGCCGATGTACAGGGTGACCGTCTCGTCTCGGATCTCCTCGTCGCTGAGCCGCTCGCCGCTCTCGTCGACCGCGGTGAGCAACCGGCTGAGCAGGTCGGGCCGTTCGGTCTCCCCGTCGCGGTGCCGGGCCACCACCCGCCCCACCTCGGAGTCGATGACGGCGGCCGCCTTCCTGATCCGCGCCCGGCCCGGCGTCGGCACCCAGTCGGGCAGCAGCGCCCCGATCCCGGCGAACTCCTTGCCGATCTCCAGCTGGGCCACGTCCATCGCCCGGCCCATCGCCTCCGAGTCCGCCGGGGTGTCCACGCCGAAGATGGTGCGCACCGCGATCTTCTGCGTCAGGGCCGCCATCTCCCGCTTGATGTCGACGCGTTCACCGTCCGACCAGGCGTCGGCCAGCTCCACCGCGGAGGACGCCATGGTGGCCGCGTACGACTTGACCTGCTTGGGCCGCACCGAGGGCTGCACCAGCGACCGTTTACGCCGCCAGTCCCGGCCCCGCGCCACGATGAGCCCGTTGCCCAGCACCGCCCGGAACGCGACACCGAGCGCCGGCTGGTCGAAGGTGCGCTCGGTCTCGGTGAGCAGCTCGCCTATGCAATCCGGATCGGAGATGAACACGCACCGGTTGCGCCCGAACCTCCACCGCACCATGTCCCCGCGCCCCCGCAGGAGTTCGAAGAAGGCGAGGGGGTTCTTCCCGAACTGCGGCAGGTTTCCGAGCAGCGGCAGCCCCTTGGGGCCCGCTACGAACGCATGGCCGCGCGACGGGGTGTCGAGCGCCGGGCCGGTCTGCGTGGACATCGAAAGGACTCCGCTCCCTGGGGCGCGCCACGGGCGGCACGCGATCGTTCGCACCTCATCGGACGCGATGAGACCGGCACTCCGCCAGGGCGCCGGTCCGGCGTGGCCGGAATCCGTCAGCAGCCTCGTGGAGTACGCGAGTTGTCGAGCGTAGTCGCAGCTGCCGCCAGATTCGAACAGAAGATGACGGCGGATTTTCCTTCTCATATGACAATCCCGCCATGTCGATCGATGCAACGGCGGGCCGCGCCCGAGCGCTGTGGCAGGAGCTGGCAGCCGCACCGGACGCGGCCTTCGGAAGCCCGGGCCGCCTCGGGGTCTTCGCCTCCCCGGCCTCGTCCCTGGCGCCGCCGTCCTGGGTGGGCGTGGTGACCATCGGCGAGGCTGCCCTGATCACCGCGCCCACGGCTCCGGGCGCGGATTCCGTACGGACCGCCCTGACCGGCCTGCCGGCCGACCGGCTCACCGACCCCGCGACGGCCACCGCCCTCCTCTCGGTGTCCGACACCCTCGGCCCGGCGGTCCTCGCCTACCTGGCCCCGGAGGAACTCCGCCCGCCCGGGCCCACCGGCACTCCGACCGAGCGCCTGACCCCCGGTGACGCGGCGCTGCGGGCCCTGTCGGAGGAGGCGGGGGAGGCCGACGCGGGGGAGAGCGGTCTTGAGGAGATCACCTCACCGGTCTTCGTCGTACGGGACGGGGGTGCGCGGGTCGTCGCTGCCGCCGGCTACGCCCACTGGCCGCGCGACACCGCCCACCTCTGCGTCCTGACCGCACCGGACGCACGGGGCCGGGGCCTCGCCCGGCAGGTGGCGTCCGAGGCCACCACCCACGCCCTCGCCGCCGGACTGCTCCCGCAGTGGCGGGCCCGGCCGGCCGCCTCCCGCCGGGTCGCGGCGGCGCTGGGCTACCGGGAGCTGGGCGCCCAGCTGAGCGTACGGCTGCGGTGAGGGCGGTCGGAGCGGTCCCCGGGGACCAGGTAACGTCTTTCCCGTGTTCCTCCAGGCGCCGATGGACGAGTGAGAGCGTGATGGGCCCCTGCTGACGCCCTCCGGCGTCGCATCCGTAGATCACCGCACACCATCAACCGGGAGAACCCATGACCGTGAGCAAGAACATCAACAACCCCGTCGGCCAGGGCGGCGGCCAGCGCAAGCGGCAGTCCCGCGCCGAACGGCAGAACAACGGCCCGCACCGCAACCTCGACCGTCAGAGCGCGGCCGACCGCAAGGCGGAGCTGGTGCGCAAGATGCGCGAGAAGGCGGGCACGGCCGAGGGCACCGGGCAGACGGACGGCGACACCGCGCAGAGCTGACCCCGCGAGCCGGTGATCACCGGCTCGGTCACAGCCCCACGATCAGCTGGATACAGACGATCTTGACCAGGATGGCCAGCGCGAACAGTGTCGAGTAGCCGTTGTTGATCCGGCTGTCGCTCGCCCGGCTGTTGGCGTACGCCACGATCGCCGGGTTGCCCACATAACCGGACAGCAGCCCCATCGTCCGCTCCCGGCTCTGGCCCAGCCCCCTGGTGATCAGCACCAGCAGGGAGTAGCTCACCACCGCGCCGATCGCCAGCACGGCCACCAGCTTCAGGCCGAAGAGCGAGAAGGCGTTCTCGCGGAACGAGTAGCCCGAGGTGAGCCCCACCACGGCGAGGAAGAGCAGCAGGCCGATCTGGCGCAGGGTGAGGTTGGCCCGGGTCGGCAGGGTCCAGACAAGGGGGCCCGTGCGGCGGCGCCAGCCCAGGATCATGCCCATCACCAGCGGGCCGGCGCCCGTGCCCAGGGCCAGGGTGGTGGAGCCGAGGGTGAGGGAGGGGATGCCGATCAGGAACCCCAGGGTGAGGCCGAGGCCCAGGCTGACCGCGCTCACCTCGCTGACCTTCGCCTCCGTGTCGCCGAGGTAGGTGGTGACCTCGCTCGTCCGCTCGCGCGGCATCACCACCCGGACCCGGTCGTCGAGCTGGAGCAGCAGGTCGTCGTGGGCGAGCATGTCGAAGTCGCCGCGGCGGACCCGGCTCACCACGGCCCCGTACTTCTCGCCGAGGCCCAGTTCGGCGACCGTGTGCCCGGCCAGGTCGGGGTTGGTGAGCAGGACCCGCCGGTAGTCCACCGCGCTGCGGTCGTCCAGCAGGTGGCGCGGGGCGAGGGAGCCGAGCGCCTCCGTCGCCGCCCGTACGTCCGCCTCGCCGCCCACCAGGACGACCTGGTCGCCGGGGGAGAGGCGGTCCAGCTCCCTGGCCACCCGGGTGACCCCGCCGTGGGGGCGGTACTCGCTGGCCAGCACCCGGTGCGCGGGGACCCCGGGGACGTCGGGCCAGCGGGTTTCCCGGGCCACCTCGACCGTACGGGTGACGAGCGTGGCGGGGAGGCCCGAGTCGGGGTCCCGGCAGGCGGTCCAGGTACGGCGGGCCGCGACGGCCGAGACGAAGAGGATCGTGATCACCACGGCCAGCGGGTAGCCGATGGCGTACCCGACGGCGGGCTGCGTCGGGTCGGCCGAGGCGTCCTGGGCTGCGGCGAGGCCCGGGGTCGTCGTGCCGATGCCCGCGTACCCACCCGCGAGGAACGGGCCGCTGATGCCGAACCAGGCATGCCCCACGAACCCCACCACCACCGCCGTGACCGCCAGGGCGACCACGGCCCCGGCCATCACCGGGAGCTGGCCGCGCAGTTCACGGAAGAAGGCGGGGCCCGAGTCCAGGCCGACCGTGTACACGTACAGGGCCAGACCCAGCGCCGAGACCCCGGCGGGTACGGCGGCGGCGATGTCCTCGTCCAGCGCCCCCACGAGGAGGCCGACGAAGAGCACACCGGCCGCCCCCAGCCGTACCGGGCCGAAGCGCACCATGCCGAGCAGCGCCCCGAGCGTGATCACCGCGAACACGGTCACCCACGGGTTGTCCGCGAAGAACTGCCACACCGGCGGTGCCTCCCCGTCTCGAAGCGAACCCGTTCAGGATCTTCGAGGAGCGGGGAGGCCGCCACCTGACCTCAGAGCTGTCGGACGCCGTGCGGCACGTGCGCCGGGCGGCCCCGGCCCCGCGTCAGCGTGTAGCCGAACACGGCCGCCAGCGCGGCGAGCACACCGCCGCCGACCGTCCACAGCCAGCGGGTCGTCCACCAGCCCGACGCCCAGCCGTCCTCCGGCTCACCGGCTGTCCGGGCCTGCGCGCCTCCCGACGCGCCCGTCACCGAGATGCCCGGCACCAGCGGCTCCGCGAGCGCGCCGTCCACGTGGTGGGCGCCGCCGGCGTCCACCACGTCGGCCCGCACCTCGGCCTCGAACGGCAGCCCGAGCTCGTCGGCCGGGAGGTTCACCACCGTCAACCGCACGTAGTAGCTGCCGGGCAGCGGGTCGTTCGCCCACGGCTCGGACCAGGACCGTACGGTGCGCAGCACACAGGAGAGCTCGACCGCCGACGCGTCGGCCGCCGCCTTCCGGGTCTGGTGGCCGTACTGGCACGCCTGGCGGCGGCGCAGCCCGTCGTACACGTCGATCTGCCAGGTGGAGCCCGAGCGCTTCACCTCGCCCTCCGGGAGCTTCACCGTCGCCTTCACGGTGGCCCGCTCTCCGGCGTCGGCCGGGAACACCCAGTACAGGTAGTCGCCCGCCGACGCCTGCGCGGTGCCGCTCTGCCCCTGCTGGAGTGCGGTCGCCGTACGGAACGTGGTGCCGGCCTCGGTGGGCCCGGGGCCCTCGTCGCCGGGGCTCGCGCTCGCCGACGGGTCGTCGGCCACGGCCGCGCCCGCAGAGGTGAACAGGGTCAGCCCGGCCAGCAGCGCCCCGGCGAACGCGCGCCGCACGCCACGGGCGCGGCGGGAAGTCGTCGTCACCATCAGTTGGTCCTCCATACGGCGATGCGCCAGCGCGAGATCCAGCCGACCAGCAGCCCCGCGACCAGTCCGGTCAGCACGAGGACGCCGAGCAGCCACCAGCCGCGGCCGAGCCCGAAGGCCGCCACGTCGGACGCCTGGTCGGGTCCGTCCACCAGGTCCACGGTCAGCTCGACCGGCAGACCGGGCGTCCGCTTCACCGAGGCGGGCGCGGAGAAGGCGTTGGAGAGCTGGAGGCAGACGGTCTCGGCGGCGGGCTTGCCGCTGCCGTTGTCGCCGTCCTCGATCTCGGCCTTCGGGTAGCGCAGGCCGGACGAGATCACATCCGTACGTCCGGTGCCGGATTCCGAGCCCCGGACGATCTCGCGTCCGGTGTCCGTCACCGCGCGCAGCAGCACGCCGTAGTCGTTGTCGACGGCGCGGTCCGCCGCCACGCTCGCCGAGGCGCGAAGCTCCTGACCGGGCAGCACGTCGACGCGGTACCAGCGGTGCTCGCCGATCACCTGGCGGTCGGTGTAGAGGCCCGGCTTCAGCGCGGGTGCGGCGGAGCAGTCGGCCGCGCCTTCGGTGGCGACCGGAGTCACGACCGGCTCGGCCGCCCGGTCCACCAACTGCTTCACGCGGCGCGAGAGTTCGTCCTTGTGCTGGACGGCGGTGTACGTGCCGCCGGTGGCCTCGGCGATGCAGGTGAGCTGCTGGCGGATCTTGGCGTCGGGCACCAGGCCGAGGGTGTCGATGACCAGATGGGTGCCGCGCGCGGCGATCTCGCGGGCCACCTCGCACGGGTCGAGCGGACCGCAGGTGTCCTCGCCGTCCGTGATGAGGACGATCCGGCGGGTGGCCTCGCCGCCTTCGAGGTCGTCGGCCGCGCCGAGCAGTGCCGGGCCGATCGGGGTCCAGCCGGTGGGGGCGAGGGTGGCGACGGCGGTCTTGGCCTCGGTGCGGTCCAGCGGGCCGACCGGGTAGAGCTGCTTGGTGTCCTTGCAGCCGACCTTGCGGTCGTCGCCCGGATAGTCGGCGCCCAGGGTGCGGATACCGAGGTGGACCTCTTCCGGCACCGCGTCCAGGACGTCGTTGAACGCCTGCTTGGCGGCGTTCATCCGGGACTGGCCGTCGATGTCGCGGGTGCGCATGGAGCCGCTGACGTCGAGGACGAGTTCGACCTTGGGGGCGGGGGTGGCCGGTGGTTCGTCGGCGGCTGCGGGGAGCACGGAGCCGAGCCCGGCAGCCAGGGTGGCGAGCGCTATGCACACCCCGGTCGTCAGCCGATTTCTTGTGATCATCGCCGGATCTTATGGAAAATCAGTTCGTATTCCCAACCGGGGCCGTCGGCCACCGTCCCCGGCTCATCCGTCAGCCGCCGAGCAGTGGCTCCGCGGCCCGGTCCAGTACCGAGGTGACCCGCTGCCAGGTCTCCAGATCCCGCTCCACGGCGTCGAGTTGACTGCCCGTATCACCGGCGTCCCAGGAGGTCGCCAGGGCCACCGGGTCCCCGCCGCCCGCAGCCGACGCGGCGAGCGCGGCCGCGCCCAGGGCGACCAGCTCGCCGCCCGCCGGGATGACGACCGGGCGGCCGGAGAGCCGGCGCACCGTCTCCACCCAGCTCCGCCCCTGCGCGCCGCCGCCGATCAGCCGCAGCGGGCGGGCGGCGACCTCGGGGGCGTCCGGGTCCAGGCCGCAGGCCCGTAGCAGCGTGTCCAGGGCACGCAGGACGGTGACGGCCGCGCCCTCGTAGGCGGCGCCGAGGAGTTGCTGCGGGGTGGTGTCGTGGCGCAGACCGGTGAGGAGCCCGGACGCGGTGGGCAGGTCGGGGGTGCGCTCGCCGTCGAGGTACGGGAGCAGTACGGCTTCGCCGCCGGGGGCCGTGTCCTCGCGGTGCAGGCCGAGGAGGGAGGCGACCTTGTCCACGGCGAGCGTGCAGTTGAGGGTGCAGGCCAGCGGGAGGTACGTACCGTCGGCGGCGGCGAACCCGGAGAGCGCCGGGGCGGTGGAGCGCGTACGGGAGGCGGCGAAGACCACGCCCGAGGTGCCGAGGGAGAGGACCGGGTGGTCCAGCAGCCCGGCGCCGCCGAGCCCGAGGCCCACGGCCGCGCTCATGTTGTCGCCGGTCCCCGCCGCGACCGCGATCCCGGCGGGCAGCCCCAGCGCCTCGGCCGCCGCGTCGGTGAGCGACCCGATGCGGGTGGCCCCGGTGGGGGCGACCTCGGGGAGGAGCGCCGGGTCCAGGCCGAGGAGGCCCAGCAGTTCGGGGTCGTAGGCGCTTGTCGCGGTGGCGTACCAGCCGGTGCCGGAGGCGTCCCCGGGGTCGGTCGCCGCCACCCCCGCGAGGCGCTCGGTGAGGAAGTCGTGCGGCAGCCGCACGCCCGCGGCTCCCTTCGCCGCGTCCGGGTCGTTCTCCCGCAGCCACTGCCACTTGGAGGCGGTGATCGAGGCGACCGGTACGGAACCGGTCCGCGCGGTCCACGCGTCCGGCCCGCCGAGCTCGGCGGTAAGGGCGGCGGCCTGCGGGGCGGACCGGGTGTCGTTCCACAGCAGCGCCGGCCGCAGCGGACGCCCCGAGCGGTCGAGCACGACGAGCCCGTGCTGCTGCCCGGCCACCGCGATTCCGGTCACCGAGCGGGCGGGAAGCCCGGACTCCTTCAGCCCGGCCGTCACCGCGTCGCCCAGCGCCCGCCACCAGACCTCCGGGTCGCTCTCCCGGGCGCCGGACTCCCCGGTGACGACGTGCGGGGCGCGTCCCACCGCGAGCTGCTCGCCGGTCGCGGCGTCGATCACGGCGGCCTTGGTGGACTGGGTGGAGCTGTCCACGCCGATGACGACGGTACGTGACGACATGGGCGGCCTCTTTCACAGTGCGGATGCGCCGATTCGGTTCTGCCGCGAACAAATTACGTGATCCGCGGCCCGGCGAACAGGCCTCCCGCCGACTCGCCACGGACCAGGGGGTTACGCCGGACGAGTACCGTGTGCATGATTAGTCATGACACTGAACAAATAGGGGTTCGAGGCTTCCGGCCCAGCCCCGACGGCAGGCGAAGGCGGTCGGACGACGATGACGGAACGCTTCACCCCCACCCCCGAGGACAAGTTCAGCTTCGGCCTGTGGACCGTGGGCTGGCAGGGCCGGGACCCCTTCGGCGACGCCACCCGCGCGGCCATCGACCCCGTCGAGTCCGTCCAGCAGCTCGCCGAGCTCGGCGCCTGGGGCGTGACCTTCCACGACGACGACCTGATCCCCTTCGGCGCGCCGGAGACCGAGCGCGAGGCGGTCGTCAAGCGGTTCCGCCAGGCCGTCGACGCGAGCGGCCTCGTCGTGCCCATGGTGACCACGAACCTCTTCACCCACCCGGTCTTCAAGGACGGCGGGTTCACCGCCAACGACCGCGACGTACGCCGTTACGCACTCCGCAAGACCCTGCGCAACATCGACCTCGCCGTCGAGCTCGGCGCCACCACCTTCGTCGCCTGGGGCGGCCGCGAGGGCGCGGAGTCCGGCGGGGCCAAGGATGTGCGGCTCGCCCTGCACCGGATGAAGGAGGCCTTCGACCTGCTCGGCGAGTACGTCATCGAGCAGGGGTACGACCTCCGCTTCGCCATCGAGCCCAAGCCGAACGAGCCGCGCGGCGACATCCTGCTGCCCACCATCGGCCACGCCCTCGCCTTCATCGAGCGCCTGGAGCGCCCCGAGCTGGTCGGCGTCAACCCCGAGACCGGGCACGAGCAGATGGCCGGGCTCAACTTCCCGCACGGCATCGCCCAGGCCATGTGGGCCGACAAGCTCTTCCACATCGACCTCAACGGCCAGTCCGGCATCAAGTACGACCAGGACCTCCGCTTCGGCGCGGGCGACCTGCGCCAGGCGTTCTGGCTCGTCGACCTGCTGGAGAGCGGCTACGAGGGCCCGCGCCACTTCGATTTCAAGCCCCCGCGCACCGAGGACTACGACGGCGTCTGGGCCTCGGCGGCCGGGTGCATGCGCAACTACCTGATCCTCAAGGAGCGGGCGGCCGCCTTCCGCGCCGACCCCGAGGTCCGGGCCGCGCTGCGCGCCTCCCGCCTGGACGAACTGGCCCGCCCCACCGCCGGGGACGGCCTGGCGGCCCTGCTCGCCGACCGCACGGCGTACGAGGAGTTCGACGTGGACGCGGCAGCGGAACGCGGCATGGCCTTCGAGGCCCTGGACCAGCTGGCCATGGACCACCTGCTCGCGGTGCGCTGACGGCAAGGGTGAGCCGGGGCCCCCGGCTCACCCGCCCGACGGCTCCGCGTACGCCACCGGGTCGTCCAGCACGTCCTGCACCACCAGCGCCGCCGCGCCCCGCGCCGCGTCCCCCGCCACCGACGACGCGCGGAGCCGGCCGCTGCCCGGGGACCAGAGGCCCGACACCACCCTGCCGGTCAGCTCCTCGTCGGCCGGGGGCGACAGCCACGGCATCAGGCCCCGGTAGATCCCGCCGAGCACCACCGCGTCCGGGTCGACCAGGTTCACCGCACCCGACACCACCCGGCCCAGCATCCGCCCCGCCTCGGCGACCGCCGCCACCGCCCGCTCGTCCCCGGCCCGCGCGCGCCGCTCCAGCTCCAGCACGCCGGAGCCGCCCCCGGCCCCCGGCCCGTCGACCCCGGCCGCCCGCAGCAGCGCCGTCTGTCCGGCGTACTGCTCCAGGCAGCCCCGCGAGCCGCACCGGCACTCCGGCCCGTCCGGGTCCACCACCACATGCCCGATCTCCCCGGCGAACCCGTGCGCCCCGCGCAGCAGTTCACCGTTCAGCACCAGCGCGCCGCCGACCCCGATCTCCCCGGTCAGATACAGGAAGCTGTGGACGTCACCGAGGCCGCCGAACCACAGCTCGGCCAGCGCCGCGAGATTGGCCTCGTTCTCCGAGGCGACCGGCAGCACCGGGCGGCCGGGGCGCAGCGCGGTGAGCGCGTCGCCGAACAGGTCCTGCGCCGGGACCTCGTTCCAGCCGAGGTTGGGGGCCTGGCGTACCGCGCCGCCGGAGACCAGACCGGGCAGCGCCAGCGCGGCGCCCACCGGGCGGAGCTCCTGCTCGCGCGCCGAGTCCAGGGCCCGCGCGGCGATCGCGGCCGCGCGGGCGAGGACCTCCTCGGCGGGTGCGCCCCGGTTGTCGAGGTGTTCGGTCTGCCGGACCCGGCCGGTGCCCGCGAGGTCGACGACGCAGACCGAGACGTAATCGATGTTGATCTCCACACCGAGCCCGGCGGGACCGGTGCGGGCCACCTTGAGCGCGGTGCCGGGGCGCCCGGCCTGCCCGCTGAACGTCTTGCCCGACTCGGTGAGGAACCCGTTGTCCATCAGCTGCTCGACGAGCGAGGAGACCGCGGCCCGGGTGAGGCCGACCCGCGCGGCGACGCCGGCGCGGGTCGCCTCACCGCTCTCGCCCTCGTCCCGCACGGCGCGCAGTACCAGGCTCAGATTGTGCCGTCGCACGGTGTCCTTGTCGGCCTTGGGCCCCAGCGGAGTGAGGATGCTCTTCATATCGTCGCCGAGCCTATGCGATCGCGGACACGGCGGGCAGCGCGGCGGACACGGCCCCCCTCCGCGACGTGCGGAAGGGGGCCGGTCCACAGGGTGTCAGGGCTTCGCGCCCCGGGCCTTCAGCATGTCCGCCATCAGCCCGATCTCGGACTGCTGGCCGCTGACCATGCCCTGCGCCAGATTCCGGATGACGTCCGTCCCCGCCGCCTCGGCCCCGGCCCGCGCCATGTCCACGCCGGCGCGGTGGTGCGCGGTCATCAGCCGCAGGAACAGCACCTCGGCCGCCTTGCCCTCGGCCGCCTGTAGCGCCTCCAGTTCGGCGTCGGTGGCCATGCCCGGCATCAGCGAACCGTCCCCGGTCGGCTTGACGGTGTGACCCATCCACGCCATCGGCGGCTTCGCCGAACTCTTGGGCAGGCCCCACATCTCCAGCCAGCCCAGCATCATGCCGCGCTGGTTGGCCTGGGTGTTGATGATGTCGTACGCCAGCCGCCGCACGTCCTCGTCATCGGTGCGGTCCCGCACGATGAACGACATCTCCACCGCCTGCTGATGGTGGATCGCCATGTCCCGGGCGAAGCCCGCGTCCGCCGACTCCTCCGCCGGAGCGGACAGCGCCGCCTTCGCGGACGGGGACGCCGCGGACGGCCGGACCACCATCAGCGCCACCAGACCCACCGCGAGCAGCAGCACGGCGGTGCCCGCGAGCACCATCCGCCGGGTGGAGGAGAACGGTCCCGTCGCGGAGGTCACTTGTCGAGTCCGCCGGTGCAGGCGGCACCCGGCTCAGGGGTCTGCGGGCCCTGCACGTACTTGGAGAAGAACTGCCCGACACGGGAGTCGGAGGCGTCCTTGACCGTCACCTGCTTGCCCCACGCGCTGAGCATGAGGGGTTCCTTCTGGTCCTTGACCGGGCTGATGAAGGTGTACGGGGTGGACTTGACCTTGTCCGTGAGCGCCTTGACGTCCGCCTCCGGGGCCTTGTCGTTGTACGTGACCCAGACGGCGCCGTGCTCCAGGGAGTGGACGGCGTTCTCCTTCGGTATCTCGGCGGTGTAGACGTCCGCGTTGCAGTTCATCCAGACCTGGTTGTGGTCGCCGCCGACGGGCGGGTTCATCGGGTAGTCGACCTTGGTCGCCACGTGCTCCCGGCCCAGGTCGTCCCAGCTGCGCTCACCGGTGACGGGGGAGGCCTTGGCCTGCTCCTCCTTCTTCTCCTTCTCGTTCGCCTGGTACACCAGGTAGCCGCCTCCGGCGACCAGCGCGAGGACCACGGCGACCGACGCGCCGATGGTGATGAGGCGGCCCCGGCGCTCACGGGCGCGCTCCTGGCGGCGGGCCTCCTCCAGCTTGGCGCGGCGGGCGTTGGCGGGGGAGTTCTGGTTCTTGGCGGCAGCCATGGAAGGTCCTCGTCGTTCAGCGGATGCGGGGATGCAGACGGTCGTGCAGGAAAGCAAGGCGAAACAGGGCACGCGGGCAGCCGCTCCCGGGCTCCGGCACGAAGCGCGGAGCGGGAAGCGGGCCCGGCTCTAGATCCGTTGGACCTGAAGACGCAGCTGATCGACGGAGTGGGCACCGTCGTGGGAGGGCCCCCGGATCGCGGCCGCCCCGCACAGCGGGGCGACGGGCACGAAGGCCACGGGGGAGGGGAGGGCCACGGGCGCGGTCGACACCGGGAGCACGATGGCCGCCGAGTGGGTCGAGCTGCCGTGGCACGAGGTCCCGAGCCCCCGGTCGGCGGGGGCGGCCAGGACGACCGGCTCGACGGCCAGGTCGGGAACCGGCGTCAGCGTCCGTACGGGGGCCGGGCCAGGAGCCTCCATCGCCACCGGCACGGCAGCGGCGGCCGGGGTGGTGACCGAGCAGCAGAAGAGCAGGGACAGCAGGGCCAACGCCCAGCCCAGCGAGGCGGGCAGGCCTGCGCGGCATTGCTGCCGGTCGGTCCGAGCGCTCACCCTGGTCATGGCCCGTCATCGTAGTAGGTGCATGAAGATTCAAAGAATATGGGTCACCGATTCCGCGGGACAGTGTGCCGGACGGCCGGGCGGCGCGACAGGGGGCAAATCTTTTACAGGTGTAATACCTGTTAACGTATATGGGTGAGTGATACACCTGGTGACCCGTCCCCCCGGATCCGGCAGCCGTTCGCCCGCCGCCTCCCCCTCGCCGCCCCGCTGCGTCTCAACCGTCCCTCGGACACCTGGTTCAAGCCCGCGCTGAGCGTCGTCGCCGCCTCCGCCGTACCGCATCTGACGCTCCTGGCCCTCGGCCGGCTGGACCTCGTGATGTACACGATGGCCGGTTCGCTCTGCGCGCTGTACGGCCACGGCCTGCCGTACGCCCGGCGGGCCCGGACCGTGGCGGGCGTCGTGCTCTCCATGACCGCCGGGCTCGCGGCCGCCCTGGTCACCGCCTCGCTCACGCACTCCACCGCCGTGCTCGTCGCGGTGGGCGCGCTCCTCGCCGCCACGCAGAAGGCGGCGTGCGATGCGGTCCGGATCGGCCCGCCCGGCCATGTGATCCTCACCTTCGTCAGCTCCGCCGCGCTGTTCGCCCCGCAGCGCCTCGGCCAGGTCCCGGCCCACCTCGCGCTGACCCTGGGCGCGGGTGCGGTTGCCTGGCTCGTCTGTGTGGGGCCCGCGCTGATCCGCCGTGAGGGGCCCGAGCGCCGGGCCGTCGCCCGCGCCCTCGAAGCCGCCGCCGACCGCGTGGCCGAACCCGGGCCCCGTACGCGCCACACCGCGGCCGCCGCCGTGCACGGCGCCTGGCAGTGCCTGCTCGCCTCCGGCCGGCCCACCCCCGTACGGCGCTCCCTGGAACGACTCGTGGTGCACGCCGAGACGGCCCTCTCGGACCCGGACCGGCTGCGCGCCTGGGCCGCCCTGACCCGCGCCCGGGGGCCCGTCCCCGAACCACCGCCCGCACCCGGCACGGCCGCCGAGCTGTACGGGATCGGCGCTGAGCGGGCATCGCTGCGCGCCTCAAGTGGTCGCCGCGCCGCCCGCCGCACGCTGCTGCGCAGCCTCGGCCCCGGATCGCACCTGCTGCCCGTGGCCGTCCGTACGCTGATCGGCTGTGCGCTCGCCGGCTACCTCTGCGCCGCCCTCGGTGTCGGCCGCCCCTACTGGGCCATCGTCACCGCCGCCTCCCTCTACCAGGCCAACACCACCCTCACCTGGAACCGGACCCTCCAGCGCACCCTCGGCAACCTCCTCGGTGTCCTGGTCTTCGCCGCCGTCCTGCCGCTCTCCCGCACCGGCCCGCTCGCGCTCGTCCTGTGCTGCCTCCTCTTCAGCTTCGCCGCCGAGGCCCTGATCACCCGGAACTACTGGCTCGGCTCCGTCGCCGTCACCCCGATGGCCCTCCTGGTCCTGGAGTTCGGCGGTACCCACCCGGCCGGGGAGCTGGTCGGCGACCGGGTCCTGGACACCGTCCTCGGCGCGCTCGCCGGGTTCCTCGCGGCGGCGCTCGTCACCAACCGGAGGGCGGCGGGCCGCGTCGAGCGCGCCCTCGAAGCCGCCGCACAGGCCCGGACCGATGCCGAGAGGGCGTACGCGGACCGGGACCGCACCGGCCCCGCCGGGCTCGACCGGGCGCGCCGCGCGCTGACCGCGCGCCTCGTCGAACTGCGCGAGGCCGCCGACATCGCGGCGGGGGAGTGGTGGCAGCGCGCCCTGCCCGAGCAGGAGCTTCTCGCGGCCGAGCGGGCCGGACACCGTACGCTCGCCGCGACAGCACAACGGCTGGGCCCGCCGGTCCGCGCCCCGGAGACGCGGCGCGGCGCGGTGGCCCCTGCCCCGGCGAACGGAGCGGCGTGACCGACGACATCGTGGCCTTGGTGGTGCGGCAGTGGCAGGCCGTCGATCCCGAGCTCGACACCGGCCCGATGGAGATCATCGGCCGGATCAACCGCTGCGCCGCCCTGCTCCAGCAGGCGGAGGACGCCCCGCTGCGCTCCGCCGGACTGACCCGCCCCGAGTTCGACCTCCTCGGTGCTGTCCGCCGTACAGCCCGGGAACTCACGCCGGGCGAGCTGGCCCGGGAGACCTTCTCCTCCGGCGCCGCCGTCACCAAGCGGCTGCGCGCCCTCCAGGAACGCGGCCTGGTGGACCGCCGGGGCGACGAGCGCGACCGGCGGGTCGCCCATGTCCGCCTCACCGACGAGGGCCGCGCCCTGGTCGACCGGCTGCTGCCCGAGCAGCTCGCGTACGAACGGGCGGTGCTCTCGGGGCTCGACGACGGGAGCCGCGATGAACTCGGGTCCCGGCTGGCTGAGTTGCTGGTGCAGCTGGAGGGGCGGATCGGCGGAGCGCGGCGCTGAGGGCCGCGTACGCCCCTGGTCGCGCCGGGTCAGGGCGGCGGTGCGAGTGCCAGCAGCGCCGCCGACTCCCGTAGCCGCTCCGCCCGTTCGTCGAGCGCCGCTTCGCCGGAGCGGTCCGCCGGGGCCGCGGCCACCAGGGCGAGCCGGTCCCGCCAGCTCGACCCGGCCAGGGCGACGGCGACCGTGGTCATGCCCGGGACGGAGGCGCCCCGGCTGACCGCGTGGCCCCTCCGGCGGATCACCGCCAGCTCGTCCAGCAGAGCCGTCCGCGAGGTGAGCGTGGCCGGGGTGACCGCTTCCAGCTCCTCGTCCGGGTACAGCGCGCACACCTGGTCCGCCGTCATACGGGAGAGCAGCAGCAGCCCGCCCGAGCCCGCGTGGGCCGGGCCGGTCCGCCCCAACTCCAGTGCCACCCGCACCGGATGGGGCGACTCACGCCCGTCGGTGACGATCACCTGGTCGCCGATGAGCGCCTCGCTCCACACCGTCTCCCCGGTCCGCCGGGCCGCGTCCTCCAGCACCGGCCCCAGCCGATCGCGGGCCGCACGGCCGAAACCCGCCGGCCGGCCGAGCCGCACCAGCTCCGGGCCCGCCGCGTAGCCGCGCCCTGACGTGTCCCGGATCGCGAACCCCCGGCTCTCCAGGGTGCTCAGGACCCGGTGCGCGGTGGACCGTCCGACGCGGAGGTGCCCGGCGGCCTCGGTCACGGTGAGGGTGTCATGGGTGAGGAAGAGCCGCATGGCGCGGAGCCCCGTATCCAGCGAAGCGATCGTGTAGTCACCTGTCGCCGTCATGCTTCCGCCCGCTCCCTGTCGTCGTCACTCCGGGTACCCGCCGACGCCCCCGCGGGGTGGCGCCGACCGCCATGATCTCCGTTGCGGCGCCGCCCGCGCGGGGCGCTTCGGGGGTGCGTGGAATCTGCGGTCGTATACGCGTCAGCACAGCGATTTTCCGCGTCACCCGCCGAGTGTTCAGGAATCTGCTCCTTTCGATCCGGTTCGATCATCTGTGCCTCTGTCCTGTTCTGCGGTACGAAATCAAGCGCTGAATAAGCGAATTGATCGGGTATCACCTATCCCTGGATCGATTCCGTCCCGTCAGCCGGGACGCAGAGGGCGAGACAGGGCCCCTTTCCCGCCATCGTCACTCCTCGCGCACGCTCCACAGCGGTGAGTGGCAAAACTGGCGAGTGTATTC
This sequence comes from Streptomyces cyaneofuscatus, assembly GCF_000718135.1. Lineage (GTDB taxonomy): Bacteria > Actinomycetota > Actinomycetes > Streptomycetales > Streptomycetaceae > Streptomyces > Streptomyces cyaneofuscatus. The sequence continues at coordinate 40,238 of NZ_JOEM01000028.1, forward strand.
CTCTTCGCGGGCTCCCGCAGGGGGTTGGGTGAATATGCCGATCCCCTGTTCTGATCTGGCTAAGCTCACGCGCAGTGAAGTCGAGTTGATGCGAATTCGAGCACTTGTTCCTGAGTCTCCGCTCACGTGCGTATACATCCCGGAATCAACCGCCAGAGGGTTTTAGATGGTCCGTGTTGAATCACCGCCGACCGACAGAGAAGTCCCCGTCGTCCGCGTAGTCCTGCCGCCCGTGGTCCTGCTGGCCGGTGCCACCGCCGCCGGCGTGGCCCTGGTGGTCCCGGCCGCGCGGATACCAGTCGCCGTGTGCGGCGCGATCACCACGCTCGTGGTCGCCGTGCTCACCGTGGCGCTGCACCGCCGCAGGCGCGCCATGGCCGCCCAGCGCGCCGAGTACGAACAGCGCATCGCCTACCTGGAACACCGCATCCTCAGCCACGACTCCGAGACCGTGCGGCTCACCAAGGAGGTCATGCCCGCCGCCATCCGGCGTCTGCGGGTGGGTAATTCGCCCGAGGAGGTCATGCGCGACATCGTCGACGCGGACGCCGCCAACCGGCATCTGCCCAAGGCGCTGCGCGAGCAGATCTTCCAGGTCCTCGAAGTCATCGACAACGAGGAGGCCCGGCGTGACTCCGCGCAGCGCGCCTTCGTCAGCGTCGCCCGCCGCGTCCAGGCGATCGTGCACCGCCAGGCCAGTGAGCTGCGGGAGATGGAGGACCACTACGGGCGCAACCCCGAGGTCTTCGACGACCTGCTCCGCATCGACCACGGCACCGCGCTGATCGGCCGGCTCGCCGACTCCATCGCCGTCCTCGGCGGGGCCCGCCCCAGCCGCCAGTGGCCCAAGCCCGTACCGCTGTTCAGCGTGTTGCGCGGCGCGATGTCCCGCATCCTGGAGTACCAGCGCGTCGACCTGCACTCGATCGCCAAGGTCGCCATCGTCGGCACCTCGGTCGAGCCGCTCATCCACGCCTGCGCCGAACTCCTCGACAACGCGACCCGCTACTCGCCTCCCCAGACCCGGGTGCACGTCACCGCGGTCGAGGTGCAGACCGGTATCGCCATCGAGATCGAAGACGGCGGCGTCAGCCTCAGCGAGGAGGCCCGCGCCCGGGCCGAGAACATGCTCGCCCAGGCCCAGGCCGGCATCAACATGAACGACCTCGGGGAGTCCCCGCGGCTCGGCATGGCCGTCGTCGGACGGCTCTCGCGGATGTATCAGCTCCAGGTGTCGCTGCGCCAGTCGGCGTACGGCGGTGTCCGCGCGGTCCTCATCGTGCCGCGCGACATGATCACCACGGGACCCGCTCCGGGCATCGCCCACGGGATCGGCGCCACCTCGCGGCCCACCAGCTCGCTGGACATGTCGCAGCTCCAGCACGTGGTGCCGCCGCCCGGAAAGCGCAAGTCCAAGCCCAAGCCCGCCGCCACCGGCCCGGTGCCCTCGGTGGTCGCACCGGCCCCCGCCGGTGCCCCCGCCGCGGCCGCCCGTCCGGCCACGCCCGCCGCGGCCATGGAGGACGACGTCCCGGTGGTCACCGAGTGGACCGAGAACGGACTGCCGCAGCGCCGCAGCCGGGGCCGCGCCCCGCTCGGCTCGCACAATCTGCCGCAGCAGCCCCCGCCGCCCCCTGCCCCCGTCAACGGTGGCCTGCCGAGCCGGGGCGGACACCCCGACGGCGGATACGGCGGGCCTGCCGGACCCGGCGGGCCCGGTGGCTCCGGCGAGAAGCCCCCCGGCCTCTGGCTGGAGGCCTTCACCAAGGCCGTCAACGGCGTACCGCAGGAACCGAAGCACGGCGAAGACTCCGATGACGCGTGGGACAAGGGAGACCTGAAGTGATCCAGCAGCGGGGAAACATGGACTGGATGCTCAAGGAGCTGGCCGACGACGTGCCGAGCATCCACCAGATCGTGGTGCTCTCCTCGGACGGGCTGCGCATCGCCATGCACGGCGGCGACCCCGATGTCGCCGACCGGCTGGCGGCCGCCTGCGCCGGGCTCCAGAGCCTGGCCGCCGCGGTGGCCACCGAAATCCCGTACAGCGACGGTCTGATGAAGCTCGTCGTCATCGAGGTCACCGGCGGCTTCTTCTACCTGATGGCCGCCGGGACCGGCGCGTACCTCGCCGTGCTGGCGGGCGAGACCGTGGACGCCGGTCTGGTCGGCGCCCGGATGCGGGACATGGTCGTGCGGATCGGTGCCCACCTGACCAGTCCGCCCCGCCACGGCGGGCAGTCCGGATGAGCGGACCCCGACGAGAACGCCGCAAGACCGATCCGGCGCTCAGCGATCCGGAACGGCTGTACGTGATCACCGGCGATCTCGACGACAGCGAGCGCGCCGCGCTCGACCTGGTCACGATGGTCGTCGCGCAGGCCGAGCCCTCGCCGACGTTCCAGCCGGAGCAGGCCGCGATCCTGCGGCTCTGTCAGGCGCCCTTATCGGTCGCCGAGATCTCCGCCTACCTCAGCCTGCCGTTCAGCGTGGTCACCTCGCTCCTGAGCGATCTCCTCGCGACCGAACTCATCGAGTCGCGAGCGCCGATCGTCCGCGCCACACTCCCCGACAGGTCCCTTCTCGAAGCGGTGATGCATGGACTTCAGAAGCTCTGACACGATCACCGGACCCCGCACCGAGGACGTCCTCCCCACCACGGCCACCGCCGCGGTGAAGGTCGTGATCGTCGGCGGGTTCGGCGTCGGCAAGACGACCATGGTCGGCTCGGTCAGCGAGATCCGGCCCCTGACGACCGAAGAGACCATGACCCAGGCCGGCGTCGGCGTGGACGACAACGCCGGGGTGGAGACGAAGACCGCCACCACCGTCGCCATGGACTTCGGCCGGATCAGCCTCAGCGAGGAGCTGATCCTCTACCTCTTCGGCACCCCCGGCCAGGAACGCTTCTGGTTCCTGTGGAACGGCCTCTTCGAAGGAGCCCTCGGCGCCGTCGTCCTCATCGACACCCGGCGGCTCGAAGTCAGCTTCGACGTCATCGGCCGGCTGGAGGAGCGCGGAGTGCCGTTCGTGGTGGCCGTCAACACCTTCCCCGACGCACCGCACCACCCGGTCGAGGCCCTGCGCAGAGCCCTCGACCTGCCGGACGAGGTCCCGATGATCGACTGCGACGCCCGGCTGCGGGCCTCCAGCCGCGATGTGCTGATGACCCTCATGCGCTATCTGCACAGCCTGGCCGTCCCGCTCGCCTGACGGGCCTCGGAACGGCTCCGGCCGTTCGCCTCGCCCCGTCCCGTGGGAGCGGTTCCGGCCGTTCCCGCCCGCCCGGTGCCCCGTCGGCCCCGGGACGGTTCCCGGCCGTCCCGAGGCCGGGAGCGCGCGCCGTTCCCCCGGCGCGCGCCCCCGCGCACACCCTGCCCACCTGCGCTCGCCCCTTGGCCGTCCTGATCCCTGGAGCCACTGTGACAACCCCCTTCCACCACGAGCCCGGCGCCGCCCCGCCGCCCCAGTGCCCGGCCCACAACCTCGGCGTCGGCCCCGGCGGCCTGCGCCGGCTGTACGGCCCCGAGGCGGAGAACGACCCCGCCGGCCTCTACGACAAGCTCCGCGCCGAACACGGCACGGTCGCCCCGGTCCTGCTCCACGGCGACGTACCCGCCTGGCTCGTCCTCGGCCACAGCGAGAACCTCCACCTCACCCGGACCCCGTCCCAGTTCTCCCGGGACTCCCGGCGCTGGCGGGCCCTCCAGGACGGCAGCGTCGCCCCGGACCACCCGCTCGCCCCGATCTTCACCTGGCAGCCCGTCTGCGTCTTCGCCGACGGCGCCAAGCACGAGCGGCAGCGCGGGGCGGTCACCGACAGCATGGAGCGCATCGACACCCGGGGCGTGCGGCGCCACATCAACCGCTTCAGTAACCGCCTGGTCAACGACTTCTCCGAGAAGGGCAGCGCCGACCTGGTCAGCCAGTTCGCGGACCATCTGCCGATGATGGTGATGTGCGCGATCTTCGGCATGCCCGAGGAGTACGACGAGCGGCTCGTCCAGGCGGCCCGCGACATGACCCGAGGCACCGAGACCGCCGTGTCCAGCAACGCCTACATCGTCGGGGTGCTGACCCGGCTCGTGGAGCGCCGCCGCGCCGAACCGGCCCCCGACTTCGCCTCCTGGCTGGTCGAGCACCCCGCCACGATGACCGACATCGAGGTCGTGGAGCACCTGCGCCTCATCCTCATCGCCGCGTACGAGTCGACCGCCAACCTCATCGCCAACGTGCTGCGCATGGTCCTCACCGACCCGCGCTTCCGCGCCCGGCTCAGCGGGGGCCATATGACCGTGCCCGAGGCGGTGGAGCAGACCCTCTGGGACGAGCCGCCCTTCACCGCGGTCTTCGGCCGGTGGGCGGTCGGCGACACCGAGCTGGGCGGCCAGCAGATCAAGGCGGGTGACGCCCTGCTCGTCGGCATCGCCCCGGCCAACACCGACCCCACGGTCCGCCCCGACCTCACCGCCAACATGGAGGGCAACCGCGCCCACCTGGCGTTCAGCGGCGGTCCGCACGAGTGCCCCGGCCAGGACATCGGCCGAGCGATCGCGGACGTGGGCGTCGACGCCCTCCTGATGCGCCTGCCGGACCTGGAGCTGGGTGTGCAGGAGAGCGAGCTGCGCTGGGTCGGCAACATCATGTCCCGCCACCTGGTGGAGCTGCCGGTGAAGTTCGCCCCCAGCCCGCAGCAGAAGCTGGACTCCGACCCGCTCTCGGTGATGGCCCGCGCCGCCCGTCCGAGCGGCGACTGGGAGATCTCCTCCCCGGCCCGCCCCGTCCCCGAGCCCGCGCACTCCCTCGCCGGGACGCAGCCCGCCCACGCCCCGGGCGCGGCGCCGCAGCCCCGCCCGGCCCCTGCTCCCGCAGCGGCGCCCGCCGAGCCGGCGCCGGAAACCGCTGTGGTCCCGCAGCAGCGCCGCCCGGCCGCGCCCGCCCGGCTCTGGCAGGCGGTCTCCCGCTGGTGGAACGGCTACTGACCCGCTCCGGCGGCGGCACCGGACCCGTGCGTGAGGTCCGGCGCCGCCGCCGACGTGCGCGGGGCGCACCCCCGTACCATCGAGCAGCGTGAAGCTGACAATTCTTGGCGGTGGCGGATTCCGGGTGCCTCTCGTGTACGGGGCCCTGCTCGGCGATCACGCCGAGGGCCGCGTCTCCAGGGTCACCCTGTACGACACCGACGCCGACCGGCTCACCGCCGTCGCCCGGGTGCTGGAGGAGCAGGCGCGGGGCGTGCCCGACGCGCCCGCCGTCGTCGCCACCACCGAACTCGACGAGGCGTTGCGCGGCGCCGACTTCGTCTTCTCCGCGATCCGCGTCGGCGGTCTGGCCGGCCGGGCCGCCGACGAACGGGTCGCCCTCGACCTCGGTGTGCTCGGCCAGGAGACGGTCGGCGCCGGGGGCATCGCGTACGGGCTGCGCACCGTCCCCGTCGCCGTCGAGCTGGCCCGGCGCATCGCCCGGCTCGCCCCGCACGCCTGGACCATCAACTTCACCAACCCGGCCGGGCTGGTCACCGAGGCCATGTCCCGCCACCTCGGCGACCGCGTCATCGGCATCTGCGACTCCCCGGTCGGTCTCGGGAGGCGAATCGCCCGGGTCCTGGGCGCCGACCCCGACCGGGCCTGGATCGACTACGCCGGACTCAACCACCTCGGCTGGGTGCGGGGGCTGTACGTCGACGGGCGGGACGAACTGCCCCGGCTGCTCGCCGACCCGGAGCTGCTGGGCTCCTTCGAGGAGGGCCGGCTCTTCGGCCCGGAACTGCTCCGGTCACTCGGCGCGATCCCCAACGAGTACCTGCACTACTACTACTTCAACCGCGAGGCCGTCCGCTCCTACCAGGAGGCCGAGCAGACCCGGGGCGCCTTCCTCCGCGACCAGCAGGAGGGGTTCTACGCCCGGATGCGGGAGCCCGGCACACCTGCCCTCGCCACCTGGGACCGTACCCGTGCCGAGCGCGAGGCCACGTACATGGCGGAGAACCGGGAGGTCGCCGGGGCGGGGGAGCGGGAGGAGAGCGACCTGGAGTCCGGCGGCTACGAACAGGTGGCCCTCGCGCTGATGCGGGCCGTCGCCCGGAACGAACGCACCTCGCTGATCCTCAACGTCCGCAACCGCACGGCCCTTTCGGTGCTGGACGCCGATGCCGTGGTGGAGGTGCCCTGCCTGGTCGACGCCAACGGGGCCCACCCGGTGGCCGTTTCGCCGCTCCCGTACCACGCCGTCGGTCTCGTCACCGCGGTGAAGGCCGTGGAGCGGGCGGTGCTGGAGGCGGCGGGGAGCGGGTCCAGGTCGGCGGCCGTGCAGGCCTTCGCGCTGCACCCGCTGGTCGACTCCGTCGCGGTGGCGCGGCGGCTGGTGGACGGATACACCGAGGCCCATCCGCAACTCGCCTTCCTCGACCGGCCGTAGGAGGCGGCCTCAGGGGGCGGTCTCAGAAGGTGGCCTCAGGGGGCGGGGACGACGCTCCGGGCCCAGGTCGGTGCCACGCCCGCCACCTGGCAGACCATTAAGAAGAGCGGGATCGGCGGGGTGTACGGGGTGAGGCTGTCCGGCGAGTGGATCAGGCGGGGGCGCACGGCGGGGACGTCGGCGCCCCGGGCGTACATCACCTGCTCGGGCCAGTCCAGATCCAGGTCGGAGCCGGCCGGGACGATCCACCACCAGCGGTCCGCGTCGGCGAACACGCAGCCGGTGCGCGGGAGATGGGACATCAGCCGGAAGCCGTGCCGCGCGGGCACGCCGACCGCGTCACACCCCAGACTGGCCGACATCGAGGGCGGCAGCGACAACTGGACCCGGCCGCCCCGGGATTCCTCGGCGGCCCGCGGGCGCGGCGTACCGCGCAGCCGGGACAGCGCGTTCCTCAGCATGGCTGCTCCACACCGTGCGGCAGCTCCGCCCACACGATGCGCCCGGAGTGGTCGCCCGCGTCATGGGAGCCCCACGAGCTGCTCATCGTGTCGACCAGCAGCAGGCCGCGCCCGTGCTCGTCGTCGGAACAGCGCCGCAGCCGGGGGCCGCCCGGCTGGTGCCCCTGGTCCTGCACGGCTATCCGCAGCCGTCTGCCGAGACAGCGCAGCTCGCACACCACACGGGTGCTCGCGGTGTGCACGACCGCGTTGGTGACCAGCTCGGACACGATGAGAACGGCCGCGTCGTACACATCGCCGCCCAGCTTCCAGCTCTCCAGCCGGGCCCGGGTCAGCTGCCGCGCACCGGCCACCGACTCGGGGTGCGCGGGCAGCGCGAAGCAGTAACGGAGCGCTTCCGTCCCGGGGCTGAGGTCCATGAGCCGGGGGATGAGCGCACTGCCAGGTGCCACGACCGATTCCTCACAGTGGGGGCTGCGTCACGCTTCGCTCCCCGGTGTGAGAGGAGCGGTCATGACTGAGCGAACTGGTTCGACACCCAACTCTCCCCCTGACGAGGACACTTGGCAAGGGGCACTCTGAAATTTTCAGAGTGGCTGTGTCGTTGGGGGCGCACGCGTGGCACACTGCTCGCAAAACAGCGCATGGGGAGGTCTGAAGTGAGCGAACCGCGGTCCGCCCCGACCGTGGGCCAGGTCGTGCTCGGCAAGCGCCTGCAGGATCTGCGGGAGCGCGTCGGCCTGACCCGTGACCAGGCGGCGAAGGTGCTCAGGGTCGCTCCCGCGACGATACGCAGGATGGAGACGGCCGAGGTCGGCCTCAAGATCCCCTATGTCCAGCTGCTGCTGAAGGCCTACGGCATCGCCGACGACGAGGCCGAGGCCTTCGTCGACCTGGCCGAGGAGGCGAACAAGCCGGGCTGGTGGCAGCGGTTCCACGACGTCCTGCCCGACTGGTTCAGCATGTACGTCAGCCTGGAGGGCGCAGCGAGCCTGCTGCGCATGTACGAGCCGCACTTCGTCCCCGGGCTGCTCCAGACCGAGGACTACGCGCGCTCCGTGATGCGCACCGGAGCCGTCGGCCAGACCCGGCCCGAGGACATCGAACGCCATGTGGCGCTGCGCATGGAGCGTCAGTCGCTACTCGCCAAGGAGGACGCCCCCCGGCTCTGGGTGATCATGGACGAGACCGTCCTGCGGCGGCCGGTGGGCGGCCCCCAGGTGATGCGCGCCCAGATCGACAAGCTGCTCGAAGCCACCGAGCTGCCCCATGTCACCCTGCAGATCGCGGAATTCGCGAGCGGCCACCACCCGGGCACCTACGGGCCGTTCGTCCTCTTCCGGTTCGCCGTACCCGAACTTCCGGACATGGTCTTCAGCGAGTACCTCACCGGAGCGGTCTACTTCGACGCCCGGCCCGAGGTCGCCTCGTACCTCGAAGTCATGGACCGCATGGCGGCTCAGGCCGCAACTGCACAACGCACGAAGGAAATCCTCCGGGACTTCCGCAAGGAGCTGTGATGAACCATATATACAACGGCATGCCGGCCGCCGACCTCGGCTCCGAAGGCTGGTACAAGCCCTGGAGCGGCGGCAACGGGGGCAACTGCATCGAGGCCATGAAGCTCGCGGACGGCCGGGTCGCGGTGCGCCAGTCCGCCGATCCGGACGGCCCCGCGCTCATCTACTCCAACGGCGAGATCGCCGCGTTCATCCAGGGTGCCAAGGCGGGCCAGGCGGATTTCCTTCTCACCTGACGCACTACCACTTATGCTGTCCGACCCCTATCCACGGAGTGCGCCATGACCGGGCAAGACCCTCAGGCCATCGAGATCGACACGAGCAAGCCGCATCCCGCCCGGATGTACGACTGGTTCCTCGGCGGCAAGGACAACTACCCGGTCGACGAGCAGATGGCCCGCCAGCTGCTCCAACTGGACGCCCGGGGGCGGGACATGGCCCGGGTCAACCGCGCCTTCATGCACCGGGCCACCCGCTGGCTCGCCGAGAGGGGCGTACGCCAGTTCCTGGACATCGGCACCGGTATACCCACCGAGCCGAACCTCCACCAGGTCGCCCAGCAGACCGCGCCCGACGCGCGGATCGTCTACTGCGACAACGACCCGATCGTCCTCGCCCACGCGGCGGCCCTGCTGCGCTCCACCCCCGAGGGCGCCACCGAGTACATCCAGGCCGACGCCCGCAAGCCCGAGACCATCCTGGCCGCGGCCGGCAAGGTCCTGGACTTCGAGAAGCCGATCGCGCTCTCCCTGCTGGCCCTGCTGCACTTCATCGACGACGAGGACGGCGCGGCCGAGCTGGTCGACAAGCTCGTCGACCAGCTCCCCTCCGGCAGCTATCTGGTGCTCTCGCACACCACCGGCGACTTCAACCCGGAGGGCGCCGCGCAGGCACGGGCCATGTACAAGGAGCGCGGGATGACCCTGCGCCCCCGCTCGCGCGCCGAGCTCACCGCCTTCTTCGACGGCCTGGAGCTCGTCGAGCCGGGCGTCTCGCTCTCCGCCGACTGGCGGCCGGAGCTCGGCGAGGTCATCGACGTACCGGGTGACGAGCCGATCCCGGGCTACGCGGGAGTCGCGCGCAAGCCCTGAAGCCGGTCCGTGAGCGCGTGGCCCGTCGTCGCGTCCACATGGTCCGGTACGGGGTCGTGGGCGTCGCCCACCGTCGACGTACCGGAGGGCTCGAAGAGCAGCAGGGAGGCACCGTCCGCCGCGTACGGGCGGTGCCAGGTCCCACGCGGCACGACGAAGACCGCGCCCCGGGGGAGCGTCACGGTCCGCTCGTCCTCCGGCCCGTCCCCGTCGCGCAGGGCGATGTCCAGCTCGCCCTCCACCACCAGGAAGAACTCGTCCGTGTTCTCGTGCACATGCCAGACGTGCTCGCCGTGGACCTTGGCGACGCGTACGTCGTAGTCGTTGACGCGGGTCATGATGTGCGGGCTCCACAGCGCGTCGAAGGAGCCGAGGGCATCGTCGATCAGGATGGGTTCGGTGGCAGGTCGTGCCGTGTCCGTGGTCATGTGCCCATGGTCGGCACTGGACCGCAGCACCCGTGAGTGCTACGAATCGCATATGGCGAAAGAATCCTCGCACCGGACCCCGCACCGGAGCTCCCACCGGAACGCGCACCGGGTCGTCATGATCGTGTCGGCCGGCTCGAACCCCTTCGAAATGGGCGTGGCGACCGAGCTCTTCGGCCTGCGCCGCCCCGAGCTGCCCGTGGACTGGTACGACTTCGCGCTCTGCTCGCCCACCCCCACGGTCCGGATGCACGCGGGCTTCTTCCAGCTCTCCGGCGTCCGCGGGCTCGACGCCGTGGACCGCGCCGACACCGTCATCGTCCCCAACCGGCCCGACCCGCTGGAGGACGCCGGGCCGGAGGTCCTGGCGGCGATCCGGCGCGCCGCCGAGCGCGGCGCCCGGCTGGTCAGCTTCTGCACCGGGACGTTCACACTCGCCGCCGCAGGCGTTCTGGACGGCCGGCGCGCCACCACGCACTGGCGCTGGGCGGAGGCGTTCACCGCCCGGTACCCGCAGGTGGACCTCCGGCCCGACGTGCTCTTCGTCGACGACGGACAGGTGATCACCGCGGCGGGCAGCGCAGCCGCCCTGGACACCTCACTCCACCTCGTCCGCGCCGACCACGGGGCCGAGATCGCGGCGGCCGTCAGCAGGCGACTGGTCCACCCGGCGCACCGGGACGGCGGTCAGCGCCAGTTCATCGAGCACCCGCTGCCCGAGGTCGCCGACGCCTCGCTCGCCCCGCTCCTGGACTGGGCCGCCGAGCACCTGACCGAGGGCCTGGACGTGTCCGCGCTCGCCGCCCGCGCGGCCGTCAGCCCCGCCACCCTCCACCGCCGCTTCCGGGCCCAGCTCGGCACCACCCCGCTGGCCTGGCTGACCGAGCAGCGGACCACCCTGGCCTGCCGCCTCATGGAGCGCGGCGAGGACCGTCTCGACGTGATCGCCCGCACCTGCGGCCTCGGCACGGCGACCAACCTGCGGACGCAACTCCGCCGCCGTACGGGGCTGACGCCCACGGAGTACCGCAGCCGGTTCGCGGCGGGGCGCTGAGGGGACGGGGCGTCCAGCGGCAGGAGGGCGAGCGGACGGGGCGGGGCACCGGCCCCGTACGCCCAGGCCACAATGGACCCATGTCACGACGCACCTCCCGCCCCCGGCAGCCCGCCGCCCCGCAGGCCCCGCGCATCACCCCCGCCTCGCCCTGCCCCTGCGGCCTGACCGCGACGTACGGGGAGTGCTGCGGCCGCTTCCACTCCGGCAGCGCCGCAGCCCCGACCTGCGAGGCCCTGATGCGCTCCCGGTACGCGGCCTTCGCCGTCCAGGACGCGGCGTACCTCCTGCGCACCTGGCACCCCGAGACCCGGCCGCCGGGCGTCGACTTCGACCCCGCGATGCGGTGGACGGGGCTGGAGATCCTGGAGACCACCGAGGGCACCGCCTTCCACACCACGGGGACCGTCACCTTCCGCGCCCACTACACCGACGACGGGCGCCCCGACTCCCTCCACGAGCACAGCCGCTTCGTCCGCCACGAGGGCGCCTGGGTCTACGCGACGGCGGTCTTCGTCGACTGAGACCGGGCCGGCGGTACGACCCCGTAAACCCTTTCCCACCAGGGCGGAAGGCCCCGTACGATCCGCGTATGAACGAGGACGAAGCCGAAGCGCCGTACGCCGGGCGGCAACGGTTCTGGCGCGGCGAGCACCTGGCCTTCACCCCCATGGAGCCGGACGACGCCGAGCTGATCCAGCACTGGCGCGCCGACCCGGTCGCCGCCCAGGAGATCGGCGTGTGGCCCGGACCGCTCCACGAGCTCCACGAGCGGCTCGTCTCCTACGTCGAGGACCGCACCCGCGACGACTTCCTCATCCTGCTCCCGGACGACACCCCCATCGGCCACATAGCCCTCACCGACGAGGACTTCGTCGACGGCACCGCCGAGGCCTGTCTCCTGCTCGCCCCCGAGCACCGCTCCAACGGGTACGGCGCCGACGCGCTCGCCGCCCTGACCGACCTGGCCTTCGGCGAACTGCCCCTGCACCGCGTGGAAGCCGTCACCCACACCGGGAACGCGGCAGCTCTCGCCACCCTGAAGAGGGCCGGGTTCACACAGGAGGGCGTACGCCGGTCCTCCTGCCTGCACCGGGGCCGCCGCCACGACAGCGCGCTCCTCGCCCTGCTCCGTACGGAGTGGGAGGCGCAGACCCGCCCCCGGGCCTGGGACCACGTCTGACCCGAGGGATCAGGCCGGGGCCCCCACCCGGGTGGAGCCGCCCGGGTGGGGCGCCGGGGACAGCTCCTGGGTCAGGTCCTCCGCCAGGAGCCGCTTCGCGATCACGTCCACGGCGATGCGGAGCCGCGCGTCGTCCGGCCGGGCCCCGTCCTCCGCGAGCCGCTCGTTGAGCCAGCGGCCCCAGGCGTCGGAGATCACGGCCGCCTCGCGCCGGCCCGCCGCCGTATGGGAGAAGAGGCGGCCGTCCCCGCTGAGATAGCCCTCCTCGATCATCCGGTCGAAGACGGGGACCAGCACCTCCGGCGGCAGCCGGTGCCGGGCCGCGATCAGCCGCAGCCCCGCATGGCCGACCATCCGGGTGAAGAGGTCCACCTGCATCACCGCCCAGGCTCCCGCCATGTCCAGCCGGGTGTCGGACCCGGTGACGATCCGCCGGGCCGTGTCCGGTCCGGCGCCGTGCAGGATCGCGGCCACCGAGATCTCCAGGAGCTTCTCGGAGTCGCCGCTGCCGGGCTGGGCGAAGCCCTCGCCCATGTCCGTGGACGCGAGCCGGGCCGAGTCCCGCAGCTTCACCTCCTTGAGGAACAGCGCGACGACGAAGCCGATCAGCGCCACCGGAACCGTCCAGAGGAACACGGTGTGCAGCGTCTGCGCGTACGCCTGGGCCAGCGGCTCCACCTGGGCGGCGGGCAGCGCGTGCAAGGCCTGCGGGCTCTCCGACGCCCGGGCCAGGACCGCCGGGTCGCCGCCGGCCGCCACCGCCTGGGCGATCCCGTCGGTGAGGTTCGGCGTCAGCGCGTTGGCGTAGATCGTCCCGAACACGGCCGTGCCGAAGGCGCTGCCGAGCGTACGGAAGAAGGTCACGCCCGAGGTCGCCGTACCCAGGTCCGCGTAGTCGACGGTGTTCTGCACGGCGATCGTCAGCACCTGCATGGCCAGGCCGATCCCGAGCCCCAGCACCACCATGTACAGGGACTCCAGCCACACCCCGCTCTCCGGCCCCATCCGGGAGAGGAGGAAGAGCCCGGCCGCCATGACCAGCGTCCCGACGATGGGGAAGACACGGTAGCGGCCCGTCTTGCTGACCACGTTGCCGCTGAAGATCGAGGCGGCCAGCAGACCGGCGACCAGGGGCAGGGTCCGCACACCCGAGAGCGTCGCCGAGTCCCCGTCCACGTACTGGAGGTAGGTCGGCACGAAGATGATCGAGCCCAGCATCGCGAAGCCCACGATGAAGCTGAGGATCGAGCAGACGGTGAACACCGGGTTCCGGAACAGCCGCATGGGCAGCATCGGCTCCTCCGCCCGCAGCTCCACCCGGTGGAACAGCGCCAGGGCGACGATCCCGGCGAGGAACAGCCCGATGATCACAGGTGAGCCCCAGGCGTACTCGTTCCCGCCCCAGCTCGTCGCGAGGATCAGCGCGCTCGCCCCGGCGGCGACCAGCGCGATGCCGGCGTAGTCGATGACCGGCCGCCCCACGCCCTTCACCGACGGGATGTTCCGGGCGGCGGCGATCACCACCACGATCGCGATCGGCACGTTGACGTAGAACGCCCAGCGCCAGGTCAGATGGTCCGTGAAGAGTCCGCCGAGCAGCGGCCCGATCACCGTCGAGATACCGAAGACCGCCCCGATCGCACCCTGGTACTTGCCCCGCTCGCGCAGCGGGATCACATCCGCGATCAGCGCCATCGACGTGACCATGATCCCGCCCGCGCCGATGCCCTGCATACCGCGCCAGATGATCAGCATCACCATGTCCCCGGCGAGACCGCAGAGGAACGAGCCGGTGATGAAGATGACCGTGGAGATCTGGAAGACCAGCTTCCGCCCGAACAGGTCACCGAACTTGCCGACCAGGACGGTGGCGACCGTCTCGGCGAGCAGATACGCGGTCACCACCCACGTCATGTGTTCGCCGCCGCCCAGGTCCGAGACGATCGTCGGCAGGGCCGTGCCCACGATCGTCTGGTCCAGCGCCGCCAGCAGCATGCCGAGCACGATGGTGGCGAAGATGATGTTGCGTCGCCGCCGGTCGATGACGGGCGGCGGCGCGGCGGAACTCTGCTCGGCGGGGGCTTGCTCGCTGGCAGTGGTCACGTCTGCACCCTCACACCGGCCCCCGCCGCCCGCATGCGGGGACAGTCCGGATGGGCGTCAGCCGATCAGCGAGGCGACCGACGCCTTCAGCCGCGCGATGAACGCCTCCCGGAGCTCCTCGTCCACCCGGTCCAGCGAGAGGTACGGATTGAGGTCCTCCAGCTCCACGAGGAGCAGCTCGCCCTCCTCCGTACGGCAGGCGTCGACCCGCTGGATGCCGTGGCCGAGCGCGTTCCACTCGATGAAGCGCCGTGCGAACGCCAGGTCCGCCGCGTCGGCCGCGTACGGCTCCAGCACCCACCGCCGCTCCGGGTCCGGCGCGTACAGCGCGTACTGGAAGTCGTGGTCGACGAAGTAGAAGGACACCTCGTGGCGGAAGTCGACCCGGGGCTGCACGAGCAGCACGCCCTCGGCCTCCCGCTCCAGCTCGCCCGCGACCTCCGCCCCGCCGACGAACCGCAGCCCCACCGAGTCCGCCCCCAGCTTCGGCTTGACCGCGTACACCCCGGCCTCGGGCAGCAGCCCCAGATCCGCCGCCCGGTCCACCGTGGGGATCACCGGGAACCCGGCCCGGCTCAGCTCCACCAGATACCCCTTGCCCGCCATGTCCCCCCGCCCGTCCAGCGGGTTGTAGACCGGCACGCCCAGCTCCAGTGCCCGCGCGCGGAACGCGTCGTACGCCTCCTGGTAGTGCAGGACGGGCCCGCTGTTGCGTACGAGGACGAGATCGAAGCGGTCCAGCAGCGCGGCCGCGTCCCGGGGGTGGCAGAGCGCGACGTCGAACGCCTCGCGCAGCCGGGCTGCCAGGAAGATGTCCTCGTCGCAGTAACGCCGCCCGCGCGCCTCGTAGGTGAGATCGGTGACGAGGAGGAGGGCGGGGCGGGGGCCGACGGGGGCGGTCATGGCTTCTCCGGGGTGAGCGTGAGGGAGCGGACGCTCACTATCCCTGACGGCCCCGCCCAGGTCCCCGCCGGGCCCCGCTCCGCCACCGGACCCCGGCCCGCCGCGCCCGTGTCAGGTCAGGAGAACGAGCCGGGACCCACCGCCAGCCGGGGGTGGTGAGCGGCCAGCACCTTGTTGGCGCGCGCCAGCTCGGCGAGGGCCTGTTCGCGGTCGGCCTGGTCCTCGATGCCCAGCCGGGGCCCCCGGAACCTGCGGACCTCGCGGGCCGCGCAGTCGGCCTCGAACTCCGCCTCCAGGATGTGCGGCGGGATGCACGAGCCGATCAGCGCGGCGACCCGGTCCGGGATCGGCACGGGGACGAGGAGGTGCGAGGCGGTCATGGGGCGTTCCCTCTCGGATGGTTGGCCAGGAGGCGGTACGTGGGTGCTGCCGCCGGATGAGCGGCAGACCCCTCCTTGTGTACGGGACGCGGTTCCGGGTTTCTCGTCGGATACGTCTCCGTGTCGCAACCGTTTGGGACTGACCGTCTATTTCGCCTTACGCACGGGTAAGTTGACCTGTCGCGCCAAACATGATCCGGATCAGGGGGATGTGCCGGCCGAGCGGGCGCGCAGCCGCAGGGCGCGGAGCACGGCCTCCGTCGCGAAACGGCTTTCCGGGTCGACGAGTTGATCACCGAAGATGGTCTCCAGGCTGCGCATGCGGTAGCGCACGGTCTGCGGGTGCACATCGAGCAGTTCGCCCATCTGGGCCGCCGTGCCCCGGGTGTCGAGCCAGATCCGCAGTGTCTCGATCAGCCGCTCACGGCGGGTGTTGCTGATCCCCGCCACGGCGGCCAGTTCCCGCTGGGCGAGCTGGTCGAGCAGGGCGGGGTCGGAGAGCAGCCACAGGGTGATGAGGTGGTCCTCGCAGCGGATCAGCGGGGCGTCGTCGATCACGCCGGAGTCGACGAGCTCCAGCACCCGGCGGGCCCAGCGGATCGAGTCGCAGGCCAGGGCGGTCGGGACGGTCAGCCCGATCGCCGCGTGGCCGGCGGGGAGGGCCTGTTCCAGCATGGATCTTCGCGCGTCGTTCAGGGGGCCGGGGACGAGTAAGTGCGGCTGGGGGTCGCTGAGATCGAGGAGGAGGTCCCGGTCGGCGCTGAGCCGGTCGAGGGCGGCCGGGGCGCGGACGGCGACCAGGGTGACCTCGTCGGGCAGCGCCCAGCCGGTCTGCTCGCAGAGGTCGGCGATGGCGCTGCGGGGGGCGGGGCGCCCGGCGAGGATGAGGTGGAGCAGACGCCGGCGCAGCGCCTCGCTCTGCTCCCCGGACTGCGACTGGACCTCCAGGAAGCCCTCGCGGGAGAGCGATTCCAGTTCGTCGACATAGGCGAAGAGCGCGTCGGCGAAGCTGAGCATCAGGGTGGGGGAGAGGTGGTAGCTCTGGCCCACCTTCTTGGCCCGCCGCAGCGCCACCCGCGCGCCGAGCCGGTAGGCGCCCTGGAGGGTGTCCATCGTCCGCCCCTCGTACGCCTCGAACCGCCCGAACCGCCGGCACATGTCGTCCCGAAGCGTGGTGGGGGTGGTGGGCTCGGCCACCAGGTCGACGAAGGAGGCGAGGCTCTGCTCGACGCCCACCCGGATGGCCTGGCCGTTCGGGCCGTCCAGCAGCCGGGCGTATTCCGGATAGGCGCGGGTGACCTCCACGCCGATTTCCTTGATGAGGCTGGGGAGTTCGGGCCGCATGATCGCGGCGAATTCCTGGGGGAGCGGCCCCAGGGGGTCATCGGTGTCCAACGGCTGTATGAGGTGTGCCATGCCATGTCCCCTCTGCTCTCGGCGCCCGGTGGTGGGGTGAGACGGTGGGGGAAAGCGCTCCCACGAACCGACAGGTGTGTACCAAGTCCGCGACGAAGATAGACCACGGAACAGGCACTGCACACCACTTGGACAAGATCGGGGTGCAGGGGGCACGCATCGTGTCCATGCGGTGCGACTTACGCGCAGGTCGGACGGTACTGCGCGCTTTCGGACAATGAATTTCGGCCGCATGCTCCGGCGGTGACAAGAGCCGCTACCAGGCCCGTGGCGTCGTCCGGGGCCGTTCCCGGCCCGGCGCGGGGGGCCGGTTCCGGCGGCCGGCCGGTATTCCGGCGCCGCCGGATGCGCATTCCTTGATAAGGGGGTGACCCCCGGTTACTCATTTACGGATCAAAAACAGGGCCGCGCAAAAATTCTTGGCCGGACGGATTGTGTGGCTGTGTTTCCCGCGAGTAACATCACGCTTCGTTCAATTCGGACATGAAATCTGCCCGAAATTTGACGCTCAGATCTTCCTCCCCCGGGTCCACCCCGCGGCTCCATCACCGCCGACGAATGCGTCGTGGTGCGGGCATGCGTCGGAGAACCGGTCAACTTCGCGCACGAGGCCGCAACCCGGCGGCCGAAAGAGGGGACGACATGAGATCCGTTTCCAACCGCACCCGCATAGGGCTGCTCGCGGCATTCACCGCCTTCAGCGCCGTGCTCTCCACCGGTTCGGCCGCCGCGGCGACCGAACTCAACGGCGACTGGGCGCCGTTCGACCGCTGCCCGGTGGACGCGCCCGCCATGCTCGCGGCGGACGGCATCACGAATATCGCCACCTGTATCTCGTCGAGCTCGGTCACCGGCTCCATCACCCTCGGCAAGAGCCAGGTCCCCACCGGCAACAGCGATCTGCAGCTCGGCGTCATCCAGCACAGCAACGGCACCACCACCCTGGTGGCGCCCCCCGAGGGCGCGCTCACCGCCGACCCGGCCCAGGTCCCCGGAGGGCTGCTCGGGCTGATGTGCCCCAGTGCCATCCCCTTCGTCTCCGCGATCTGCCGCCAGCTGACGGACAACAACCTCAACCGGATCACGGCCACGATCGAACCGGCCGGTGCGCCGCGGGACTTCAACATGGTGGCGGCCTTCTCCACCGGCGAGCCCATCCTCACCCTGCCGGTCCGCATCCACCTGAAGAACCCGTTCCTCGGCGACAAGTGCTACATCGGCACCACCGCCAACCCCGTGCTCCTGAAGCCGCAGAACCTGAACGCGCCGACCCTGTCGCTCCAGCGGTTCGCGGCCGACGGAACCCCGGACGACGAGGGTGAGATGGGCCGCTACACCTTCGCCGGCGCCGACCAGGGCGACGCCACGTTCGCCGTCCCGGGGGCGAGCGGCTGCGGAGCCGGTCTCCTGGACTGGGCGGTGAACCTCAAGACCGGTCTTCCGTCGGCCGCCGGGAAGAACGGCGTGAAGCTCAACAACACCTCGACCTACTTCGGCAGCCCCTACGACCCGGCCGGCCTGGCGCCGAACGAGGGCCGGAAGCTGTCGGAATTCTGGCACTCCGCGAAGCGGTAGCGGCCGACGCCCTCCATTCCCCCGAGGGCCTTGCAGAACCGGCATAAGGAGGTGGTGCGAAAGCCGCCCGACCGCTCCTCGGTGAAGGCGGACCGAAAAGAATAGCCGCGCCTTCTCCAGTCCAGTTCGAAGCGTGCCGCCCGGATTTCCCGGGCGCGCGTCCACTCGTATCCCCAACGGGACAAGAAAAGGGAGTCATTCCATGATCAAGCGATCCGGTGTACTGACCGCGATAGGTGCCGCCGTGGCATCCGTCGCGCTTGCCGCTCCGTCGGCCATCGCCGCCCCGACCAGCTGGACCATCACGCCGACCGGCGCCTTCACCGGCAGCGCCGGCGTGACCGTCCTGACCGACAACAACGGCAACAAGATCCAGTGTGCGACCTCCGCCGCGTCGGGCTCGGCCCCCACGTCCCCGGTGGCCGGCTCCCCGGCGCAGCTCGCGTCCATCTCGGCGATCTCGTTCAACTCGCCCTGCACCGGGCCGTTCAGCTCGACGTGGACCGTGACCACCACGCCTCCGTGGCAGATCTGGGGTCTCGACTACACGGCGGGTGCCGGCACCAACTCCACCGGCCAGGTGACCGGTGAGATCAGGACGATCAAGGCGAAGGTGACCGGGAGCAGCCTGCTGGGCCCGTGCACCTTCGACGTCACCGGCAAGGTGGCGGCCAAGTACAACAACCCGAGCGCAGGTGGGAGCAACGGCACGCTGAACACGGCGGGCGGCGGTCTCACGCTGGCCATCGCCAACAAGGTCGGCGGCGGCTGCGGCATCGTCGGCACCACCGCCAGCTTCCAGGGCCTCTACACCATCAAGAACACGGCCACCGGCAAGTCCCCGGTCATCAGCGGCTGATCCACCGCCCCTGATGCGCAGTACGTGAGTGTGGTGCCCGGCCGTGCGCCCTCGGCGGCCGGGCACCACCGCGCTTTTCCACTCACTCGCCGACAACTCCGCGGGCCGGAATTGTCATTGCCTGCCAAAGAACCGCGCCGGGTGAAAACTCGGAATTCCCGGCTCTTCCCAGGCGGCCGAAGGAGTGCGTAGCGTACCGGTCGGTAGGAGGATCATTCCGCGTCCGCCCGAAAGGCCGTTGCCGAGAAATGGACCCCATGTGGCGGCCATCGAACCGATGGGCCCGCGCGCGCCGGAAGGACACCATCCGCATGACCGTCGATGTACGCGCCGCGGCGAGACGCCCCCTTCATCTCGCCCTGGGCGGGGCGCTCGTCGTCGCCACCGCGCTCATTCCGAGCGCCGAATCGGTGGCGGCCGATCAGACCTCCGAGGTCACCCTTCCCTATACCTGCCAGTTCCCCTCCGGCCCGGAAGAGGTGGAGGTCGCAGTCAAGGCGGTACTGCCCGTCTCGGCCCGGACGGCGGAGACGATCCGCCCCGGGGACGTCTCCGTCGACGTGAGCCTGGCGCGATCCGCGCTCGCCCAGTTCACCGCAGTGGAGGCGGCCACGCTGTCGGCCGTCGCCGAGCTGACCGTACGCAACACCGTCGGCGAGCACACCGCCGACGCCTCCTGGCAGCAGCTCGAAGCCCCCGCGGTCACGCTGCCGCCGGAAGGTGAGGGCGAGGACGGCGTGGTGCTCGCTGCCACCGGCGACGTCCCCACCGTCGCGTTCGGCAGCCCCGGACGCGCGACGATCGCCCCGGCCGCCCTCAGCCTCACCCTCGCCTCCTTCACCGAGGACGGCGCCCCGACCACGCCCCCGGAGCTCACCGTCGTCTGCGAGAGGGCCGACGACGAGGAGCGCCCGCTCGCCCGGATCACCGTCCGCGACAGCGCCGGCCCGACCACCCCCGCACCCACGCCGGACGCCCCGGACACCCCGGTCCCCGGGGAGGACGACGCCGCCGAACCCCCCGCGAAGCCGGACCGCCCGGCCCCCGGCCTCGACCCGGACGCCCACCGCAGGATCGACGACCTCACCGAGGCGCGGCTCGAAGCCCTCGACGACGCGGACCCCGGAAGCTGCCCCATCGAGATCCCGCCCGAGTGGGTGATGACCACCGCGGAGACGTACGCCGCCGGATACGCCAACGCCGTCAAGCTGGACGGAGCGGCGGCGCTCGGACCCGCGTTCATGAAGGTCGTCCTCAACAAGCGGTACATCAACGACTCCTGCGCCTCTACCGTCGACGTCACCTCCGAGGTGGAGTTCGAGTACGAGGGCAAACGACAGCTCCCGCCCACGAAGGCGACCTTCCTCAGCTACGGGTTCATGCCGACGACCGCCACGATGGTCCTGGAGCAGGTCGGACCGCCGGCCGTCGTGCAGACTCACACGGTCACCAACACCCCGACCTACCCCGAGGAATCGACGGTCACCGCCCAGCTCTCCATGCGCCTGTACGACGTGAAGGTGAACGGCGTACCGCTGGACGTGGGCCCGGACTGCCGCACCGAACGGCCCTTCGAGCAGGTCCTCAAGGGGTACGGCCAGAGCTATCCACCGGCCGGCTACCTCGTGGCGACCGGCGGGAATCTGACCGGCTACGCGCACATCCCGCCGTTCAAGGGGTGCGGTGTCGGCGAGAACCTCGACCCGCTCTTCACCTCGGCCATCTCCAGCGTCGGCAAGAAGGCCGACAACTACACCAAGATGACGCAGGCCCCGCTCTGCGTGGCGACGAACCCGGACGGGCCGGACTGCCCGCCGAAGGTGCCGAAGCCCGAGCGGTGACCAAAGCCCGAGCGGTGACCGAATCCGTCACCAGGTGACCAGAAAGCGCGCACCACTCCTCTCACTCACTTCCGACAGTCGGAGCGCCGACAGATGACAGAAGTCACCACCACTTCGAAGGAGGGCCGATGGGAATCGAAGTAGTCGTCGAGGGCCTGACGAAGTCCTTCGGCAAGCAGAACATCTGGCAGGACGTCAGCCTCACCCTGCCCGCCGGTGAAGTGAGTGTCATGCTCGGCCCTTCCGGCACCGGGAAGACCGTGTTCCTGAAATCCATCATCGGACTGCTGAAGCCGGAACAGGGCCGCGTCCTCATCAACGGCGTCGACATGGTGAACAGCTCCGAGCGCGACATCATGGAGACGCGGAAGCTCTTCGGCCTCATGTTCCAGGACGGGGCCCTCTTCGGCTCGATGTCCCTCTTCGACAACATCGCCTTCCCGCTGCGCGAACACACCCGCAAGAAGGAATCCGAGATCCGCCGCATCGTCATGGAGCGGATCGACATCGTCGGACTGCTCGGCGCCGAGGGGAAGCTCCCCGGCGAGATATCCGGCGGCATGCGCAAACGCGCCGGCCTCGCCCGCGCCCTCGTCCTGGACCCGCAGATCATCCTCTGCGACGAACCGGACTCCGGACTCGACCCGGTGCGCACCGCCTACCTCTCGCAGCTCCTGATCGACCTGAACGCGCAGATCGACGCGACGATGCTGATCGTCACCCACAACCTCGACATCGCGGCGACCGTCCCCGACAACATGGGGATGCTGTTCTGCCGCAACCTCGTCACCTTCGGGCCGCGCGAGGTGCTCCTCACCAGCGACACCCCGGTCGTCTCGCAGTTCCTCGCCGGACGCCGCGAGGGCCCCATCGGGATGTCCGAGGAGAAGGACGCCGCCACCCTCGCCGCCGAGCAGCAACGTAACGACTCCTTCGGCAACACGGCCACGATCGCCGCACCCCGGACCGTCGTCCCGCAGCTGGAGCCCTCGCCCGGCATGCCCGTACGCCAGGGGGCGCTGCGCCGCCGTGAGCGGGTCATGGCGATGATGGGCCAGCTGCCGGAGGCCGCCCGTACGGCCATCCTCAACAGCTACGCCCCGGCCGCGGGGGGTGCGCGAGCGTGACCGCCCCGATGCCGGTGCGGCCGCCCGAGCCGCCCGGGAAGCCCTTACCGGTCCTCTCCAGGGCCTCCGAGTCCAAGGCCCCCGTACAGCGGCGCCCCAGCCGGCTGCTCGCCCCGCTCCGGGAGACCGGGAAGCTGTTCGCGCTCGGGATCGCCGTGGGCCGCGCCATCTTCCGCAGGCCCTTCCAGTTACGCGAGTTCATCGAGCAGTTCTGGTTCGTCGCCAGCGTCACGATCCTGCCCGCCGCTCTCGTCTCCATCCCGTTCGGCGCGGTCATCGCCCTCCAGGTCGGCTCGCTCACCCAGCAGCTCGGCGCCCAGTCCTTCACCGGCGGCGCCAGCGTCCTCGCGGTGATCCAGCAGGCCAGCCCGATCATCGTGGCGCTGCTCATCTCCGGCGCCGCGGGCTCCGCGATCTGCGCCGACCTCGGCTCCCGCAAGATCCGCGAGGAGCTGGACGCGATGGAGGTCATGGGCGTCTCGCCCATCCAGCGCCTCGTCGTCCCCCGGGTCCTCGCCACCATGCTCGTCGCCGTCCTGCTCAACGGCCTGATCTCCGTGGTCGGCACGCTCGGCGGCTACTTCTTCAACGTGATCATGCAGGACGGCACCCCGGGCGCCTACCTCGCCAGCTTCTCCGCCCTCGCCCAACTGCCCGACCTGTACGTCAGCGAGTTCAAGGCCCTGATCTTCGGTTTCATCGCGGGCATCGTCGCCGCCCACCGCGGCCTCAACCCGCGCGGCGGCCCCAAGGGCGTCGGCGACGCGGTCAACCAGTCCGTCGTCATCACCTTCATGCTCCTGTTCTTCGTGAACATGGTCCTCACGGCGATCTACCTCCAGATCGTCCCCGCGAAGGGCGGCTGAGACGGATGGCGATGCTCAGCTGGCTCGACCGATCGGGCGACCAACTCACCTTCTACGTACGGGCCCTGGTCTGGATCCCGCGCACCCTGCGCCGCTACCTCAAGGAGGTGCAGCGGCTGCTGGCCGAGGTCGCCTTCGGCAGCGGCGGCCTCGGTGTCATCGGCGGCACCATCGGCGTGATGGTCGCGATGACCCTCTTCACCGGCACGGTCGTCGGCCTCCAGGGGTACGCGGCCCTCGACCAGATCGGCACCTCGGCGTTCACCGGGTTCATCTCCGCCTACTTCAACACCCGGGAGATCGCCCCCCTGGTCGCCGGGCTCGCCCTCTCCGCCACCGTCGGCGCGGGCTTCACCGCCCAGCTCGGCGCGATGCGCATCAACGAGGAGGTCGACGCCCTGGAGGCGATGGGCGTGCGCTCCATGCCCTACCTCGTCACCACCCGGATCATCGCCGGGGTCGTGGCGATCATCCCGCTGTACGCGATCGGGCTGCTCTCCTCGTACGTCGCCTCCCGCTACATCACCATCTTCTTCAACGGGCAGTCGGCGGGCACCTACGACCACTACTTCAATCTCTTCCTCTCCCCGGACGACGTGCTGCTGTCGGTGCTCAAGGTGCTGATCTTCAGCGTGCTGGTGATCCTCGCCCACTGCTACTACGGCTTCCACGCCACCGGCGGCCCCGCCGGAGTGGGCGTGGCCGTGGGCCGGTCGGTGCGCAACGCGATCGTGCTCATCAGCGTCACCGACTTCTTCCTCTCGCTCGCCATCTGGGGCGCCACGACGACGGTGAAGGTGGCCGGCTGATGAGTCCACGTGGAGCGAAGACCGTCCGCCGCAGAGTCGCGGGCGTAGCCTTCCTGCTGGTCCCCGCAGTCCTGGTGTGGGTGGCGGTATCGGTGTACGACAAGGACTTCACCGACGACGCCACCGTCACCGTCCGCACGGGCCCGGTCGGCAACGAGATGCACGACAACGCCGATGTGAAGCTGCGCGGCGTCGTCATCGGGCAGGTCAGGTCCATCGCCACCGACGGCGAGGGGGCCCACCTCACCCTGGCCATCGACCCGGACCAGCTCGACCGGATCCCCGCCGACGTCACCGCCCAGATGCTCCCCACCACCCTCTTCGGCCAGCGGTTCGTCGCCCTCGTCCCGCCCCGCACCCCCTCCACGCGCACCCTGAGTGCCGGCGCGGTGATCCCGCAGGACCGCTCCAGCAACGCCATCGAGCTGGAGGAGGTGCTGAACAACGTCCTGCCGCTGCTCACGGCCGTCAAGCCGGAGAAGCTCTCCGCCACCCTGAGCGCTGTCTCCACCGCCCTCGAAGGACGCGGCGAGAAGCTGGGCGAGACGCTGACCACGCTGGACGCCCACCTGAAGAAGTTCAACCCCCAACTCCCGACGCTCAACGAGGACATCAAGCAGCTCGTCAAGGTGAGCACGCTCTACGCCGACGCGGCCCCGGACGTCCTCGACGCCCTCACCGACGCCACCACCACGAGCGGCACCCTCGCCGAACAGGAGTCCCAGCTCGCCGCGTTGCACGGCACCACCACCGCCTCCGCGCGCGATGTGACCTCCTTCCTGCGGGAGAACAAGGAGAACCTCATCCGGCTCTCCTCCTCCGGCCGCCCCACGCTCGAACTCCTCGCCCGGTACGCCGACTCGTTCCCCTGCACGTTGCGTACGGTCGCCGGCTTCGTGCCCGCCATGGACAAGGCGCTCGGCAAGGGAACGAACGAGCCGGGCCTGCACGTGAGCGTCAAGTCCGTTCCCTCCCAGGGGAAGTACGTCCCCGGCAAGGACACCCCGGTCTACAGCGCCACCGGCGGACCTCGCTGCTACGCGGTGCCGTACGTCGGCAAGGGCGGCGCCCCGACCGCCGACAACCGCCGGGCCACCGATGTCACCGCACCGCCCCCCGCCACCCCGGACACCGCGCTCGGCCTGCCCAACTCGCCCCAGGAGTCCCAGCTCGTCAACGAGCTGGTCGCCCCCTCACTGAAAGTCCAGCCGCAGACCTTGCCCGACTGGAGCAGCGTGCTCATCGGTCCGGCCTTCCGCGGTGCGGAGGTGAAGCTCAAGTGAAACGCCGCTCCCTCGCGGGACCGCTCACCAAGTCCCTCGTCTTCGTCCTGGTGACCGTCCTCGCCACCACCGTCCTCGGGCTCTCCATCGCCAACACGGGCGTGGGCGACACCACCACGTACAAGGCGCGGTTCACCGACGCCACCGGGCTCATCCCCGGCGACAGCGTCCGTATCGCCGGGGTGAAGGTCGGCCAGGTCGAGTCCGTACGGGTCGCGGACCGCAGGGTCGCCGAGGTCACCTTCGGCGTACGGAAGGGGCGTACGCTGCCCGCCTCGGTGACGGCCTCCATCAAGTACCTCAACATGGTCGGCCAGCGCTATGTCGACCTGGACCGGGGCGCCGGGCCGGTCGGCCGGACCTTCGCGGCCGGGGCCACCATTCCGCTCTCCCGCACCACCCCGGCCCTCGACCTCACCCAGCTCTTCAACGGCTTCCAGCCCCTCTTCGAAGGCCTGTCCCCGCCGGACGTCAACCAGCTCGCCGGCTCCATCGTTCAGGTCCTCCAGGGCGAGGGCGGCACCGTCGACTCCATCCTGCGCCACGTCGGCTCGCTGACCAGCACCGTCGCCTCCAAGGACAAGGTGATCGGTGAGGTGATCAAGAACCTCAACACGGTCCTCAAGACGGTCAACGACCGGGAGGCCGGATTCGACGACCTCGTCGTCACCCTGGAGAAGCTCGTCTCCGGCTTCTCCGGCGACCGCAAACCGCTCGGTGAGGCCGTCACCGCGATGGGTGCGCTGACCACGGTCACCGCGGACCTCTTCCAGGACGGCCGGAAGCCCCTCAAGGAGAACATCCGCCAACTGGGAGGGTTGAGCGACCAGTTGGACAAGGGGACGCCCCAGATCGAGAACTTCCTCGACAAGACCCCGGCCAAGATGGAGGCGATCAGCCGCCTCACCTCCTACGGCTCCTGGCTCAACCTCTACCTCTGCGAGGCCAAGGTCGGCGGGGTGGCCACCGACGACGGCTCCACGCCCCCCACCGGCATCGCCATCACCCAGCCGAGGTGCCTGGCATGAGCCTCACCCCCATCCGGGAACGCAACCCGGTCGCCGTCTCCCTCGTCGGACTCCTCGTCCTCACGCTGCTGGCCCTCGCCGCCTGGCGCGCCGACTCCCTGCCCTTCATCGGCGGCGGTACGACGTACAGCGCCGACTTCACCGAATCCGCCGGGCTCTCCGACGGCGACGAGGTGCGCATCGCCGGAGTCAAGGTCGGCGAGGTCACCGGGGTCTCCCTCGACGGGCCCCGCGTGAAGGTGGACTTCAAGGTGAAGGACGCCTGGATCGGCAACGCCTCCACCGTGGGCATCGCCCTCAAGACCCTCCTCGGCGAGAAGTACCTTGCCGTCGACCCCCTCGGCAACGCCCCGCAGGACCCCGGCTCCCGCATCACCGCGAGCCGCACGACCTCCCCGTACGACGTCACCCAGGCGTTCGACGGGCTCGGCGAGACCATCGAGGAGATCGACACCGAACAGCTCGCCAAGAGCTTCGAGACCATCTCCGCCACCTTCAAGGACTCCCCGCCCCACGTCCGCAGCGCGGCGGAAGGGCTCTCCGCCCTCTCCCGTACGGTCTCCCAGCGCGACGCCCAACTGGCAACGCTCCTCCAGGGCAGCAAACGCCTCACGAAGACCCTCGCCGGGAAGAAGAGCAGCTTCGAGACCCTCCTGGAGGACGGCAACCTGCTGCTCGGCGAACTCCAGGCCCGCCGCGACGCCATCCACCTGCTGCTCACCGGCACCCGCAGCCTCGGCACCCAGCTCACCGGCCTCGTCGAGGACAACGACCAGCAGCTCGGGCCGACCCTGGCCTCCCTCGGCCGGGTCACCGCCGTCCTCGCGAAGAACCGCAAGAGCCTGGACAAGGTGCTCGCCCTGACCGGCTCGTACAGCCGGCTCGTCGGCAACACCCTGGGCAACGGCCGCTGGTTCGACACGTACGCCTGCGGAGTCGTGCCCCCGAACTACCTCCCCGTCGGCACACCCCCGGCGACGGGATGCATGCCACCGAAGCAAGGCGGCCGCTGACATGAGACGTACACGCATCATCGGCATCGGCGCCGGACTCGCGGTCGTCGCCGTCGCCGCCACCACCGGAGTCAGCGCGGTGCAGGAGGACTCCCGGACCACCGTCACCGCCTACTTCGAACGGGCGACCGGCGTCTACCCCGGGTCCGACCTGCGCATCCTCGGAGTTCCGGTCGGCACGGTCGAATCCGTCACCCCCCGGGGCAGGGAGGTGAAGGTCGTCCTCCGCCTGGACGAGGGTGTCAAGGTGCCCAAGGACGCCCACGCGGTCGTCGTCGCCCCCAGCCTCGTCGCCGACCGGTACATCCAGCTCGCCCCCGCGTACGACGGCGGACCGCTCCTCGCGGACGGTGCCCAGCTCCCCGCCGCTCGCAACGCCACCCCCGTGGAAGTCGACCAGCTGTACGCCTCCATCACCGAGATCACCACGGCCCTCGGCCCGAACGGCGCCAACGCCGACGGGGCGCTGGCCCGGCTCCTGGAGACCGGGGCGAAGAACATGGACGGCAACGGAAAGGCCATCGGGGACTCCGTCGAACAGTTCGGCAAGGCCGCCAAGACGCTCGACAGGAGCAGCGGCGACCTGTTCGACACCCTCGCCTACCTCCAGTCCTTCACCACCATGCTCAAGGAGAACGACAGCGAGGTCCGCACCGCCGAGCAGCAGCTCAACTCGGTCACCTCGTTCCTCGCGGACGACAAGAAGAACCTCAGCGCGGCACTGAAGGAGCTGGGCGCCGCGCTCGGCCAGGTCAAGACGTTCATCGCCAAGAACCGGGGCGCACTGAAGAAGAACGTGGACGCCCTGGTCCCCATCACCCAGGCCCTGGTCGACCAACGTGCCTCGCTGGCCGAGGCGATGGACACGCTGCCGCTGGCGGCGGGCAACGTCCTGAACGCGTACGACCCGGCCAACCGGACCCTGAACGGCCGGGCCAACCTCAACGAGCTCTCCATGGGCGGCCCCCTCGTCGACCCGGACGCGGCCTCCGGCCCGCCGCCCGAGCTCGCCCCCGTCGACGCGAACCGCCGGAAGGCGCTGCCCGTCCTGCCGCTGCCGGAGGTCGGGACCGTCTTCGGCACCCCGGAGAAACAGCCGGCGAAGCCGAAGCCGAAGTCGAAGCCGGACGACAAGAAGGGGGCGGGACGATGAGCGGTTCCCCGCGCACCACCGGCACGCGTACCGCCGTCCGGGCGGCCACCGGAGCGGTGGCCCTGCTGGCCACCGGCGCCCTGCTCGCCCTGGTCGTGGTCCGTACCGACGGCCCGGTCTTCACCGGCATCGAGCAGATCCCGCTGCCCGGCGGCGCCGACCTCGGCGACCAGCCGTACGAGATCACTGCCGAGTTCGGCGACGTCCTCAGCCTGGCACCCCAGTCCTCGGTCAAGGTCAACGACGTCTCCGTCGGGCGCGTCACCAGGATCGACCTCGCCGCCGACGGCTGGAGCGCCAAGGTCACCATGCGGGTCAACGGGGACATCGACCTCCCCGCCAACGCCTACGCCCGCCTCGAACAGTCCAGCCTCCTCGGCGAGAAGTTCATCCAGCTCACCCCGCCCGCCGAGGGCACCGCGCGCGGCTCCCTGGCGGAGAGCGGCCGCATCCCGCTCACCCGGACGAACCGCAACCCGGAGGTCGAAGAGGTCTTCGGAGCCCTGTCGATGCTGCTCAACGGGGGCGGGATCAACCAGCTCAAGACCATCACCACCGAGCTGAACAAAGCGCTCACCGGCCAGGAACCGCAGATCCGCTCGATGCTGAACCGGGTCGACACCCTCGTCACCAACCTCGACACCAACAAGGGCGACATCACCCGCGCCCTGGACGGCGTCAACCGGCTCGCCGCCACGCTCGCCACCCGTAAACAGGACGTCGGAACGGTCCTCACCGGGCTCAGCCCCGGACTGAAGGTCCTGGAGAAACAGCGCGGCTCGCTGCTCACCATGCTGCGCACCCTGGACACCCTCTCCACCGTGGCCGTCGACACGATCAACAGGAGCAAGGCGGACATGATCGCCGACCTGAAGGCGCTCGCCCCGACCCTGAAGGCGCTCGCCGACTCCGGCAAGGACCTTCCCGACGCCCTCCAGGCCTCGCTGACCTACCCGTTCACGGACGAGGTGCTGCGCGGGGTGAAGGGCGACTACCTGAACGTCTACCTGGACGTGACGGCCGCGCCCGGCACCCGGATCATCCCGGCGCTCACCCCGGACGACCCGACCCTGCCGCCACCGCCGCACGAGCCGCCCGGCGAGGGCGCGGAGGGCGCGGCGGCGGCCCGGAACGCGCTGCCGCTCCCGCTGCCGGCCGTTTCGGGTACGTCGGTTCCCGAGGCACCGGAGAAGGGGAGCACCCCGTGATCACTCCCGCCATCCGGCTCAAGAACATCGCCTTCCTCGTGATCGCCGTGCTGGTCCTGGGCTACCTCGGCGTGCGGTACGCCGGTCTCGGCCACTACGTCGGGCTGCGCAGCTACTACACGGTCACCGTCCAACTCCCGCAGACAGGGGGCCTCTACACCCACTCCAACGTCACCTACCGGGGTGTCTCGGTCGGCCGGGTCGGCCCCATCGAGCTGACCGACGACGGGGTGGAGGCCGAGCTGCGGATCGAGAAGGACGCCCCGCCCATCCCGGACGGCCTGAAGGCCGTCGTCGCCAACCT
Source organism: Streptomyces cyaneofuscatus (assembly GCF_000718135.1). Classification (GTDB taxonomy): domain Bacteria; phylum Actinomycetota; class Actinomycetes; order Streptomycetales; family Streptomycetaceae; genus Streptomyces; species Streptomyces cyaneofuscatus. The sequence continues at coordinate 70,260 of NZ_JOEM01000028.1, forward strand.
CTCGGCGGTCGGCGAGCAGTACGTCGACCTGCGCCCGACCCGCTCGCACGGCCCCTACCTGGGCAACGGTTCGGTGATCGACGCGGCCGACACCACCCTCCCGGCGCCGCCCACCGAAGTCCTCACCAGCGTCAACGACTTCGCGCGCTCGGTCGACCTGGAGCATCTGCGCACGGTCGTCGAGGAGTTCGGCACCGCCTTCGAAGGGCGCGGCGACGACCTCCAGGTGCTGCTGGACAGCGGCGGCGAGTTCATCGACGCGGCCGACCGGGCCCTGCCGACGACCACCCGGCTGATGGCCGACGGCGAGACGGTGCTGCGCACCCAGGCCGAACAGGGCGCGGCACTCAAGGGGTTCGCCTCCGGAGCCAAGGAACTGGCCGCCGAACTCAAGGGTTCCGACGGCGACCTGCGGCGGCTGATCGCGACCACCCCGGACGCGGCCGTACAGATCAGCGGCCTGCTGCGTGACCTCGATCCCGCCTTCGGTGTCGTCGTCGCCAACCTGCTCACCACATCGGAGGTCGCCGTCACCCGCCAACGAGGCCTGGAGGAACTGCTGGTGAAGCTGCCCGCGGTGGTGGCGGCCGGAGCGAGCGCGGTCGACGAGGACGGCGCCCGGTTCGGCATGTCGGTCACCTTCTTCGAACCGCTGCCCTGCACCTCCGGGTACGGCGCCACGACCTACCGCAACGGACTCGACACCTCACCCGCGCCCGCCCTCAACTCCGCTGCCCGGTGCGCCTCTTCTCCCGGTACGGGCATCAACGTCCGGGGCAGCGCCAATGCCCCGAAGGGCGGCCCGGTCCCGGCACCCGCCAAGCCCGGCTCGATGCTGCTGGGGGAGGGGGCGGGCGCGGGTGCGGGCGCCGACGTGAAGGACCGGCTCCCGGGCGCGCTCGGCACCACGCCCCGTACCGCTCCGCCCGCCCCCGGCATGGCCGGACTCCTGGGACTGGGAGGCGGTGGCTCATGACGCTCCGCACCCGGCACCTCGGCGGCTGGGCCGTCCTGCTGGCCGCCGCCCTCGTCTGCGGACTCGGCGCCTGGTCGTACGCCCAGGCGCGCGGCGACCGCACCCTCGCCTACGCCAAGGCCCGCGATACGGCCCTGGCCCAGGGGAAACGCCACCTCGCCACGCTGAACAGCCTGGACGGCAAGGACGCCACCAGCGTCTCCGCCGGGCTGCGGGCGTGGCGCGACTCCTCCACCGGGCCGCTCCACGACCAGCTGAAGCGCACCTCGGCAGCCGACGCGAAGACGCTCACGACGGCGGGTGACACGGCCAACGGCAAGGTGACCTCGGCGGCGCTCACCGCCCTGGACGACCGCACCGGCACGGCGGAGCTGATCGCCACCGTGGACGTCGAGGTCACCCCGCGCACGGGCAGCCCCGGCACCCAGCGCAAACGCTTCACGGCCGCGCTCGCCCGCACGGGCGACGGCTGGAAGGTCAAGGCGCTCACGGCGATGGCGGCGGGAGACGGCGGATGAGCGGACGAACAGCGTTGGCGGGAAAGGAAGTCGAGGACGAGGAACACCTCGACGTCGCCGAACCGGAAAGCGCCGATGAGCCCGGTCGCCGCCCCCGGTGGCCCCGCGTCCTCGGCGCCCTCCTGGCCGTCGTCCTGCTCGCGACCGGCGGGCTCCTCTTCGCCGAAGGGCGCGAGCTGCGCGACACCCCGGCCACCGGAAACCTCGCCCTCACGGACGCCGAGGCCACCACCCGGGTCACCGGCGACGTCAGCAACGCGCTCGGCAGGATCTTCAGTTACGGCCCCGACGCCACCGCCCTCGCCAAGGACGCGGCGCGGGAGGTCCTCGCGGGCAAGGCCCTCCAGCAGTACGCCGCACTGTTCGGCCAGGTCGAGAAGCAGGCCGCCGACCAGAAGCTGACTCTGACCACCCACGTCGTACGGGCCGGGGTGACCCGGCTGACCGGTACCGGCGCCCACATCCTGGTCTTCCTCGACCAGGTCTACGAACGCCGTGGCCGGCCCGCCACGACCGCTTCCGCCCAGCTCTCCGTCACCGCCGAACTGCGGGGCGAACGCTGGCGGATCGTCGAGATCAGCTCCATATGACGGCAGGGGAGAGGCACCACATGGCACGGGCAGGGAAGACGAGAAACCCCCTGGTGATCGCGGCGACGGCGCTCGCCGTCGTCGCGGCCGGGGCGGCGGGCTGGGGCGGCTGGCAGCGCTACGACGCCGCCCACGATGACGCGGCCTCCTACGCGCAGGCGCGGGACGACGCGCTGGCGGCGGGGGAGCAGGCGGTCCAGAACATGAACACCCTGGACCACCGCACGCTGGAGAAGGGCCTGGACAGCTGGGAGGAGTCCACCACCGGCGATCTGCACCGCCAACTCGTCGACGGCCGGGACGCGTTCGCGAAGCAGATCGTGGCGGCGAAGACCGTCAGCACGGCGAAGGTCCTCTCCGGCGCGGTGACCGAACTTGACGAAAGGGCGGGCCGGGCAGGGGTGATGGTGGCGCTGCGGGTCACCGTCACCGCACCCAAGGGCGACCCGGCGGTGAAGGAGAGCCGGATGCTCGGCACCCTCACCCGGACCTCCGAGGGGTGGAAGCTCAGCGCGCTCGGCCAGGCCCCCGTCGGCTCCACGGCCGGCTGAACCCGCGCCTCGAACCCCGCTGCCGCACCCGCCCCGCCCCGCATCCGAGAGGACCCTCCCATGTCGACGACCCGCCATCTGGTCAACCGCCGCCGCAGACTGGCCACTTCACCATCGCGCGCGGCGGTGGCCCCGGTCTCGGATGAGGAGACCGCGGCGGAGACCACGGAGGAGACCACGGAGGAGACCACCGCACCACCGGGCCTGCGGGAGCCGGAAACGGTGCCGGAGCAGGGCCAGGAGCCCGAACCCGAGTCGGACGGGACCACACCCCCACAACGGCGCCTCCGCTCCCGCCTCCCCGTCCTCCTCTGCGCCCTCACCGTCCTCCTAGGGGCGTTCGCCACCTGGGCGTTCACCTCGGCCGCGAGCCTGCGCGACGAGCCCGCGCGACAGAACACCGCGCTCACCGACATCGCCCGCACCAGCGAGGTGAAGGGCCGGATCGGCGAGGCGGTCGGTGCCGTGTTCTCGTACGACTACGCCTCGCCCGCCCGCTCCGACCGGGCCGCGAAGACCCATCTGACCGGCCGGGCCGTCCAGCAGCACAAGGACATGCTCGCGGAGGTACGGGCCCAGGCGCCGCAGCAGAAGCTCGTCCTCACCACGACCGTCACCGCGAGCGGCGTGGAGTATCTGGACGGCGACCGAGCCCGGCTGCTGATCTTCGCCGACCAGAGCAACACCCGTACCGGCAAGGACGAGGAAACCACCTTCGCGGCGGCCATGTTCGCCGTGGACGCCGTCCGTCGCGGGGACACCTGGCGGATCGCCGCCATCGACACGTTCACCCGCTGAACCGCAAGGCCCGGGCAGCCGGGGAGAGGGGACCAGCTATGAAGTTCACCGGCACGGTACGCCGACAGCTCACCGGCACGGTCACGGCGGTCGCCGCGATGGCCGCGCTCACCGCGTCCCAGGCGCCCGGCTTCGGGGACGCGGTGGCGGTGTCGCGCGAGGAGCGGACCGCCTCGGGCCCGGACGACGTGGTGTGGAGCGAGGTGGAGGGCGACGACTCCTACCACACGGAGCTGCCGCCGCTGGAGAGCCCGCGGCCGCCCGCGCCGCTGAAGCCGCCCCGGGCCGCGGTGGAACCGTCGCTCCCGCTGTTCGCCCGGGCCCGGTCCGAGGCCGGGATCCCGGCGACCGTGCTCGCCGCGTACCGGAATGCCGAGCGGTCCTTACGCCGCAGCGACCCGGGCTGCCGGCTGCCGTGGCAGCTGCTCGCGGCGATCGGCAAGGTGGAGTCCGGGCAGGCCGCGGGCGGCCGGGTCGACGCGCGGGGCACGACGCTGACCCCGATCCTGGGGCCCGCCCTCGACGGGGTGGGCTTCGCACTGATCCGGGACACCGACAACGGGGTGCACGACGGCGACCGTACGTACGACCGGGCCGTCGGGCCGATGCAGTTCATCCCGTCCACCTGGGCGAACTGGGCCATGGACGGCAACGGCGACGGCCGCAAGGACCCGGACAACATCTACGACGCCGCCCTCGCCGCCGGGCACTACCTCTGCGCCGGAGGCCGCGACCTGGGCGTCCGCGCCGACCTGGACCGGGCGATCCTCAGCTACAACCGGTCCGACGTCTATCTGCGTACGGTGCTGTCCTGGCTGGAGTTCTACCGCCGGGGCACCCACCCGGTGGCCGACGGCCAGGGGGTCCTCCCCACCAGCCCAGGGTCGGGCGGCACCGACCGGCCCAAGGCGCCCGTCGGCTCCGGCCCCTCCGAGAAGCCCGACAAGGGAGGCGGCGGCATCGTCATCGGCCCGCAGCCCCCACGCCCGCCCGCCCCCAAGCCCACGCCCGGCCCCACGAAGCGCGGCACCCCGAGCCCCAGCCCCTCCGAACCGGGCACCCCGAGCCCGACGGACC
>NZ_JOEM01000029.1 GCF_000718135.1 Streptomyces cyaneofuscatus
CGGGTCCTCGTCGTTCACCCCGGTGTTGCCCACGTGCGGGGCCGTCATGACAACGACCTGACGGTGGTACGAGGGGTCGGTAAGGGTCTCCTGGTAACCGGTCATCCCGGTCGAGAACACCGCCTCGCCGAAGGTCTCCCCCACGGCCCCATAGGCACGGCCGTGGAACGCACGGCCGTCCTCCAGGACGAGTACGGCGGGGGTCTGGGCCCCCCGGGTGGAGATCGTCATCGTGCGGTGCCTTCCGTAGTGGTGCTGGTGAGTTCCGTGGCCGCCGGGGCGTCGGCGAGCCGGTTGACGGCTTCGACCCAGGCTTGGTGCTCGGCCGCGTGGTCGGAGCGGAAGCCGGAGTCGATCTGGGTCTCGCCGTGCGCCCAGGTGATGATCAGCAGGCCGCCCTCGGGGAGGACCTTGCCGGCGAGCGCCTTGTCGAGACGGGCCTCGCGCAGGGCCTCGGCCGGGATGAAGAAGTCGCTCGCGCCGGGGCGTACGACGTCCAGGCCCCGTGCGGTGAGCGTGAGCTCGGTGCGGCTGCGGGTGCCGAGGCCGTGGGCGACGATCCGGTCGAGCCACTGCCCGGCGGTGGTGGAGGCGTGGTAGCGCCCGGTGAGCGTGAGCAGCACCTCGTCGTCGGCGAAGCCGTCGGGGGTCGTCGCGAGCTCGGGCAGGCCGGACTGGAGCTTTCCGCGCCACTTCCAGCCCTCGCGCATCAGCCAGTAGACGAGGGCGATGAAGAGCAACAGCCCGATCACCCAGGCGATGCGGGCGGACCAGTCCGTCACTTCCGCCGACTTCTTCTCGGCGGCCAGCAGGTACAGGGGGGTCAGTGTTGTCACGCGAGCTTCCCGTCGACGACCGTGGCACGGCCCCGCAGGAAGGTATGGGTGACGCGGCCCGGCAGCTCACGCCCCTCGTAGGGGGTGTTTCGGCTGCGGGACGCGAAGCCCGCGGGGTCCACGGCTCCACGGTATGCCGGATCGACCAGCGTGAGGTTGGCGGGCTCACCCGCCGAGACGGGACGGCCGTGTCCTTCGAGACGGCCGATGGCCGCGGGGCGGAACGACATGCGGTCGGCGACGCCCGCCCAGTCGATCAGGCCGGTGTCCACCATCGTCTGCTGGACGACGGAGAGCGCGGTCTCCAGGCCCACCATGCCCATGGCGGCCGCCGCCCACTCGCAGTCCTTGTCCTCGTGCGGGTGCGGGGCGTGGTCGGTGGCCACGCAGTCGATGGTGCCGTCGGCGAGCGCCTCGCGCAGGGCCATGACGTCGGCTTCCGTGCGCAGCGGCGGGTTCACCTTGTAGACCGGGTTGTAGGAGCGGACCAGCTCGTCGGTGAGGAGGAGGTGGTGCGGGGTGACCTCGGCGGTGACGTTCCAGCCCTTGGACTTGGCCCAGCGCACGATCTCCACGGAGCCGGCGGTGGAGAGGTGGCAGATGTGGACGCGGGAGCCGACGTGCGCGGCGAGGAGGACATCGCGGGCGATGATCGACTCCTCGGCGACGGCGGGCCAGCCGCCGAGGCCGAGCTCGGCGGAGACGATGCCCTCGTTCATCTGGGCACCCTCGGTGAGGCGGGGCTCCTGGGCGTGCTGGGCGACGACGCCGTCGAAGGCCTTCACGTACTCCAGGGCGCGACGCATGATCACCGCGTCGTCGACGCACTTGCCGTCGTCGGAGAAGACCTTCACTCCGGCGGCCGAGTCGTGCATCGCGCCGAGCTCGGCGAGCTTCTTGCCCTCCAGGCCGACGGTGACGGCGCCGACGGGCTGCACGTCGCAGTAGCCGGACTCCTTGCCAAGCCGCCAGACCTGCTCGACGACGCCGGCGGTGTCGGCGACGGGGAAGGTGTTGGCCATGGCGTGGACGGCGGTGAAGCCGCCCGCCGCCGCTGCCCGGGTGCCGGTGAGGACGGTCTCGGAGTCCTCGCGGCCGGGCTCGCGCAGGTGGGTGTGGAGGTCGACGAGGCCCGGCAGCAGGACCTGGCCCGCCGCCTCGACGACGGTGGCGCCCTCGGGGGCTTCGATGCCCGTGCCCACCTCGGCGACGGTCTCGCCGTCGATCAGCACGTCCTGCGGCTCGCCGCCGAGGATGCGCGCACCGCGGATAAGGATCTTGCTCATGGTTACTTGGTCTCCTCGGTACGGGCGGTGGCCTCGGTACGGGCGGGGCTCTCGGGACGGGCAGAGCCTTCGGGGCGGGCGGGAGCGGACAGCGCGGTGTCCGAGCCGCCGAGCAACAGGTAGAGGACGGCCATCCGGATGGAGACGCCGTTGGCGACCTGCTCGACGACCGTGCAGCGGTCGGAGTCGGCGACCTCGGCGGTGATCTCCATGCCGCGGACCATCGGGCCGGGGTGCATGACGATGGCGTGCTCGGGCATCTTCGCCATGCGCTGGCCGTCCAGGCCGTAGCGGCGGGAGTATTCGCGCTCGGTCGGGAAGTAGGCGGCGTTCATCCGTTCGCGCTGCACACGCAGCATCATCACCGCATCGGACTTCGCCAGCACGTCGTCGAGGCTGTAGCTGACGTCGCAGGGCCACTGTTCGACGCCCACGGGGACCAGGGTGGGCGGGGCCACCAGGGTGACGTGTGCGCCCAGGGTGGTGAGCAGGTGGACGTTGGAGCGGGCGACGCGGCTGTGCAGGATGTCGCCGACGATCGTGATGCGGCGGCCTTCCAGGTCCCGGCCTAGGCCGGCGTCGGCGCCGACGAGGCGGCGCCGCATGGTGAAGGCGTCCAGCAGGGCCTGGGTGGGGTGCTCGTGGGTGCCGTCGCCGGCGTTGACCACGGCCCCGTCGATCCAGCCGGAGGTGGCGAGCCGGTAGGGGGCCCCGGAGGCTCCGTGCCGGATGACGACGGCGTCGGCGCCCATCGCCTCCAGGGTCAGCGCGGTGTCCTTCAGGGACTCCCCCTTGGAGACGGAGGAGCCCTTGGCGGAGAAGTTGATGACGTCGGCGGAGAGCCGCTTGGCGGCGGCCTCGAAGGAGATTCGGGTCCGGGTCGAGTCCTCGAAGAAGAGGTTGACGACGGTACGGCCGCGCAGGGTGGGGAGCTTCTTGATCGGCCGGTCCGCGACCCGGGCCATCTCCTCGGCGGTGTCGAGGATCAGGACGGCGTCGTCGCGGGTGAGGTCGGCGGCCGAGATGAGGTGGCGCTTCATCTGGGGTTCTCCGGTGGCTGGAGGAGTGGTGAAGGCATGCGGGCGTGCAGGAGCGAGCCGTACGTCCCCCGAAGGGCCGTACGGGAGCCGCTCGGGCTACTGCGCGTCCGCGGGGGCGGCCTGCTGGACACCGAGCAGCACGGCGTCGCGGCCGTCCTCCTCGGCGAGCTGGACCTTGACCGTCTCCCGCAGCGACGTGGGGAGGTTCTTGCCGACGTAGTCGGCACGGATCGGGAGTTCGCGGTGACCGCGGTCGACGAGGACCGCGAGCTGCACGGCACGCGGGCGGCCGATGTCGCCGAGCGCGTCGAGTGCGGCGCGGATCGTGCGGCCGGAGAAGAGCACGTCGTCGACCAGGACGACCAGCTTCCCCTCGATCCCCTCACCCGGGATGTCCGTACGGGCCAGGGCGCGCGCCGGGCGCAGCCGCAGGTCGTCGCGGTACATGGTGATGTCGAGGGAGCCGACCGGCATCTTCCGGCCGGTGATCTCTTCGAGTTTGTCGGCGAGCCGGCGGGCGAGGAAGACGCCCCGCGTCGGGATGCCGAGCAGCACCACGTCGTCGGCGCCCTTGGCGCGTTCGACGATCTCGTGGGCGATACGGGTCAGAACACGGGCGATGTCGGGGGCCTCGAGAACGGGGCGTGCCGCGTTGCCGGTGTCGTCGTGCTGTGCGTCCATAAGAAACGGACCTCCTTCTCCGCCTCACGGGACGGACCTTAAAGGACGTCGAAATTACGTCATCCACGTTACCAGGGCTTGTGCAAGGCCTTGGCCCCGCCCCCTGGAGGTGCCGGTCCGGACCATCCGGCTTGACGCATCCAAGTAACGCTGCGTAACCTCACAGTGAGTTACCAGCCACGCGGCGGAGCCGCACACTGTTCCAGCGTCCGGGGAGCCATATGTCCAGCGAATACGCAAAACAGCTCGGGGCCAAACTCCGTGCCATCCGCACCCAGCAGGGCCTCTCCCTCCACGGCGTGGAGGAGAAGTCACAGGGTCGCTGGAAGGCCGTCGTGGTCGGTTCGTACGAGCGCGGCGACCGTGCCGTGACCGTACAGCGCCTCGCCGAGCTGGCGGATTTCTACGGGGTCCCGGTGCAGGAGCTGCTGCCCGGTACGACTCCGGGCGGGGCCGCCGAGCCGCCGCCGAAGCTCGTCCTGGACCTGGAGCGCCTCGCCCATGTCCCGCCGGAGAAGGCCGGTCCGCTGCAGCGCTATGCGGCGACCATCCAGAGCCAGCGCGGTGACTACAACGGCAAGGTGCTCTCGATCCGCCAGGACGACCTGCGCACCCTCGCCGTGATCTACGACCAGTCGCCTTCCGTGCTCACGGAGCAGCTGATCAGCTGGGGCGTGCTGGACGCGGACGCGCGCCGCGCGGTCTCCCACGACGAGAGCTGAGACCGGGACCGGGAGGTCAGGGTCCGCCACCCCCGGCGGACCCATCAGCAGAAACGTGCCGCCGGGCCGGCGGAAGCCTTCGGGCTTCCGCCGGCCCGGCGTTTTCGTCCCTGTCGCGGCGGCGCAGACGCCGAAGGGCCCACGGTCGGATGACCGTGGGCCCTTCGTGGCGTGCGTGGCCGAGCGGCCCGCCCTGGAGAGCTACTGCTCCCGGCGGAGGTTCGGCTTGAGGTCCTTGAAACGGGCCAGCATGCCGTTCACGAAGGACGGCGACTCGTCGGTGGAGAACTCCTTGGCGAGCTGGACCGCCTCGTCGATCACCACGGCGTCCGGGGTCTCGTCCATCCAGATCAGCTCGTACGCGCCGAGCCGGATGATGCTGCGGTCGACGACCGGCATGCGGTCGATCTCCCAGTCCACGGCGTAGGTGACGATGAGGTCGTCGATCCGGTCCGCGTACTGCGCGTACCCCTCGACCAGCTCCATCGTGAATTCGCCGACCGGCGGCTGACGGTCGTCGGTCCGCGAGTGCCGGACCCAGTCCGCGAGGACGCTCTGCACGGACTCACCGCGCTGGTCTGCCTCGAAGAGGATCTGGAAGGCGCGCTTGCGGGCCTTGTTCCGGGCAGCCACGGTTAGCTGTTCACCCGGCCGAGGTAGTCGCCCGAGCGGGTGTCGACCTTGATCTTCTCGCCGGTGGAGATGAAGAGCGGCACGCCGATCTCGTAACCGGTCTCCAGGGTGGCGGGCTTGGTGCCGCCGGTGGAGCGGTCACCCTGGACGCCCGGGTCGGTGTGCTGGATGGTCAGCTCGACCGCGGCGGGCAGCTCGACGTAGAGCACCTCGCCCTCGTGCTGGGCGACGGAGGCGGTGAAGCCCTCGATCAGGAAGTTGGCGGCGTCGCCGACGGCCTTGCGGTCGACCATGAGCTGGTCGTACGTGTCCATGTCCATGAAGACGAAGTACTCGCCGTCCATGTACGAGAACTGCATGTCACGGCGGTCGATGGTGGCCGTGTCGACCTTCACGCCGGCGTTGAACGTCTTGTCGACGACCTTGCCGGAGAGCACGTTCTTGAGCTTGGTGCGCACGAAGGCGGGGCCCTTGCCGGGCTTGACGTGCTGGAACTCGACGACGGACCAGAGCTGGCCTCCGTCGAGCTTGAGCACCAGGCCGTTCTTGAGGTCGTTCGTGGAAGCCACGGTTGCGGAATCTCCTGGACTGAAGCTGGTGGAACGACCGGGGATGCGCGCTAGAGCGCGAGCAGTTCCTTGGTCGTCATGGTGAGTAGCTCGGGTCCGCCGTCCGCCTCGGGGCGCACGACGAGCGTGTCATCGATCCGGACACCGCCCCGGCCCGGGAGGTGGACCCCCGGTTCGACGGTGACCGGCACACAAGCGTCCAGTTTACCCATGGCTGTCGGTGCCAATTGCGGGTCCTCCTCGATTTCGAGCCCCACACCGTGCCCGGTCCTCGGCTGGAGGCCCTCTCCGTACCCCGCCAGCTCCAGCGGATGCCGGGCCGCGCGGTCCACGTCCCGGTAGGCGGCGCCCGGCGCCAGGGCCTCCCTGCCTCCCCGCTGAGCGGCGAAAACGAGGTCGTAGAGCTCGATCTGCCACTGGGCGGGGGCGGTGCCGATGACGAAGGTCCGGCCGATCTCGCAGCGGTAACCGTGGTAGTTCGCGCCGAGGCGGACGGAGAGGAAATCCCCCTCCTCGACCCGGCGGTCGGAGGGCCGGTGGCGCCCCTGGCCGGAGTTGGGGCCGGTGGCGACGGAGGTGGCGAAGGCGGGGCCGTCCGCCCCGTGGTCGACCAGGCGGCGTTCCAGCTCCAGCGCGAGATGGCGCTCGGTGCGGCCGACCAGGATCGATTCGAGGAGCTCTCCGAGGGCCTGGTCGGTGATCTCCGCGGCGATGCGCAGACAGCCGATCTCCTCCTCGTCCTTGACGATCCGCTGCTGTTCGACGGTGAAGCCGAGGTCGGCCAGCCTGAGGCGCGGTGCGGCCTTCCCCATGGCCCGGTGCCGGGCCACGGTCAGGTCGTGCTCCTCCACGGCGAGCGAGTCCGCGCCCGAGGCGGCGGCGAGCCCCGCGGCCGCCACCACCGGGTCCCCGTCGGGGACGGGCAGGACATCGACCCGCAGCGCCTCGTCGGGCCGCCCGTGGCCGGGTTCACCGGCCGGGGCACGGGGGCAGAGCAGAACGTCCTCGCCGGGGCCGAGCAGCAGCACGGCGCCGGGAGGCGCTCCGCCCGCGAGATAGCGGACGTTGGCGGGGCGGGAGACCAGGGCGGCCGCGGACCCCGCGGCGGCGCACCGGTCGCGGAGCAGCCCGCGTCGGACGGCGTGCACCTCAGACATGCTCCGAGCGTACGAACGAATCCCGCTCCCCGCCCGGCCAGCGCATCCGACCGGGGGCCCGCACCACCGCTACCAGGCGGGCGGGGACGCGATGGAGCGGGCGAGCACGTCGTCCAGGACCCGGGCGGTGGTCTCCACGTCGTACGTCGAGTTGTCGATGATCGGGAGCCCGGAACCGTACCAGCCGGCCATCCGGCCGTGGATGCGGGCGACCTCCTCGTCGGAGAGCCTGCGGTTGCCGCTGCGGGCGGCGTTGCGCTCCAGGACGATCTCCAGGCCGGGCAGCAGCACGACGGGCAGCAGTCCGGGGCCCACATGGCGCTTCCAGCCGCCGAGGCCGACCACCGGGCGGTCGGGGAAGACGGCGTCGTCGAGGATGCAGGAGATGCCGTTGGCGAGGAAGTTACGGGCGGCGAAACCGCAGGTGCGGCGGGCCAGGCGGTACTGGGCCTCGGAGTGGTCGTTCCAGCCGGCCTGGGGGTCGGCGAAGCCGGAGCGGACCCATTCGCGGACGTCGTCCAGGGAGACGTGGGCGGTGGGCACCCGGCGGCGGGCCGCCCAGAGCCGGGCGACGGTGGTCTTGCCCGCGCCGGCGGGGCCGATCAGCAGCACGGCGAGCGTGGCGCCGCCGGTGCCGGGCTCGGCGGGGGGTGCGGGCAGCGGGACGGGGCCGCCCGGGGGCAGCTGGACGTGTCCGGTGGCCTGGCCGCCGGAGGGCGGCGGGGTGGGCCCGGTGCCGCTCCAGCCGTGCTGGGGGGCCTGGCCGGGGGCGGGAGGCTGCGGTGCGTGTCCCGGGGCCGGAGGGGCCTGGCCGTGCGCGGGAGGCTGGGGGGCCTGGCCGGGGGCGAGGGGCGGCGGGGGTATCGGGGGCGGGCCCGGCGGTCCGGGGTGACCGGGGTGCTGGGCCTGGTGCGACCAGCCGACGGGCCCGTGACCGGGTCCTTGGGGCGGCGGCAGCGGGGCCCCCACTGCGTGCTGCATCCGGTGCCACTCCGTCTCGTAACTGCAACTGACGCTGATGGGACGGCTACCGTACCTTCCCGGGCCGCCTCAAGGTGAACGGCCCGGGAGGGCAGGGAGTGCCCGTGAGCACCAGCGGACTGTCAGTCCGTCAGTTCGTCGGCGAGGGCCCGCAGGGCGAGCCGGTAGGAGCCGATGCCGAATCCGGCGATCGTGCCCGTGGCTACCGGGGCGATGACGGAGGTGTGCCGGAACTCCTCGCGGGCGTACGGGTTGGAGATGTGCACCTCGATCAGCGGGGCGGTGCGCTGGGCGGCCGCGTCCCGCATCCCGTACGAGTAGTGCGTGAAGGCGCCCGGGTTGATGACGACCGGGATCGAACCGTCCGCCGCCTCGTGGAGCCAGCGGATCAGTTCGCCCTCGTCGTTGGTCTCGCGTACGTCGACGTCGAAGCCGAGCTCCTTGCCGAGCACGGTGCAGGTCTCGACGAGTCCGGCGTAGGAAGTAGCGCCGTAGACGTCGGGTTCACGGGAGCCGAGCCGGCCGAGGTTGGGGCCGTTGAGCACGAAGACCCTGCGGGTCACGCGGAGACCTCCCCGTACGCGGCGAGCAGCACGGCCGGGTCGGGGCCCTCCAGGACGGTGGGCTTGCCGAGGGCGTCCAGGACGATGAAGCGCAGCAGGTCGCCGCGGGACTTCTTGTCGACCTTCATGTTCTCCAGCAGCTTGGGCCACTGGTCGCCGCGGTAGGTGAGCGGCAGCCCCACCGACTCCAGGATGGTCCGGTGCCGGTCGGCGGTGGCGTCGTCGAGGCGTCCGGCGAGCCGCCCCAGCTCGGCGGCGAAGACCATGCCGATGGAGACGGCGGCCCCGTGGCGCCACTTGTAGCGCTCGTTCTTCTCGATGGCGTGGCCGAGGGTGTGGCCGTAGTTGAGGATCTCGCGGAGTCCGGACTCCTTGAGGTCGCTGGAGACGACCTCGGCCTTGACCCGGATGGAGCGCTCGATCAGCTCGGCGGTGTGCGGCCCGGCGGGCGTTCGGGCGGCCTCCGGGTCGGCCTCGATCAGGTCGAGGATGACCGGGTCGGCGATGAAGCCGGCCTTGATGATCTCGGCCATGCCGGAGACGTAGTCGTGGACCGGCAGCGATTCCAGGGCCGCGAGGTCGCAGAGGACCCCGGCGGGCGGGTGGAAGGCGCCGACGAGGTTCTTGCCCTCGGCGGTGTTGATGCCGGTCTTGCCGCCGACGGCCGCGTCGACCATGCCGAGCACGGTGGTGGGGATCGCGATCCAGCGCACCCCGCGCAGCCAGCTGGCCGCGACGAACCCGGCGACGTCCGTGGTGGCGCCGCCGCCGATGCCGATGATGACGTCGGTGCGGGTGAAGCCGGTCTGGCCGAGCGCCTTCCAGCAGTAGGCGGCGACCTCGACGGTCTTGGCCTCCTCAGCGTTCGGCAGCTGGATCGCGATGGCCTCGTACCCCTGGCCGGCGAGGTCCTGGCGGACCGCCTCACCGGTCTCGGCGAGCGCTTCGGGGTGCAGCACGGCGACCCGCTTCGCGCGGTCGCCGATGAGCTGGGGCAGCTCGCCGAGGAGCTGGTGGCCGACGAGGACCTCGTACGGGTCGGAGCCCGCCGAGCCTGCGACCTGGATGCGGGTGGGGCTCTGCTGCGTCATGCCGGTGCTCTCCACGCCGGGGGCGGCTTGGCCCTCCGGCAGTTCCAGTGCGTCGATGATCGCCTGGGCGACCTCTTCGGGGGTGTTCTCGTCGGTGGCGACGACCGTACGGGCGACCTCTTCGTAAAGGTGGCGGCGGGCGTCCATCAGCTCGCGCCACTGCCGACGCGGATTGACCGCGAGCAGCGGGCGGGCGGCGCCCAGACCGACGCGGCGGACGGCCTCGTCCACGTCCATGGAGAGGTAGACGACCGGGCGGTCCGCCAGCAGCTCCCTGGTCGCCTCGTCCAGGACGGCTCCGCCGCCGAGGGAGAGGACGCCCGCGTGTCCGGTGAGAGCCGCGGCGACGGCCCGGCGCTCCAGGGCGCGGAAGTGGTCCTCGCCCTCGTCGTAGAAGATCTCCGCGATCGGCTTGCCCGCCTCGGCGACGACGTCCGCGTCGGTGTCGCGGTAGGTGGTGCCGAGCCGGGCGGCGAGCAGTTCGCCGACGGTGGACTTGCCGACGCCCATCGGGCCGACGAGGACGACCAGGGGGCCGCTCATCGGATCTGGAGGTGGTCGAGGTACGACCGGACGTTGCGGGAGGTCTCGGGGACGCTGTCGCCGCCGAACTTCTCCGCGACGGCGTCGGCCAGGACCAGGGCGACCATCGCCTCCGCGACGATGCCCGCGGCCGGGACGGCGCAGACGTCGGAGCGCTGGTGGTGGGCCTTGGTGGCCTCGCCGGTGGTGACGTCCACGGTGGCCAGGGCGCGCGGCACGGTCGCGATGGGCTTCATCGCGGCGCGGACGCGGAGCAGCTCGCCGGTGGTGAGGCCGCCCTCGGTGCCGCCGGAGCGGCCGGAGGTGCGCCGGATGCCCTCGTCGGTGGCGACGATCTCGTCGTGCGCCTTCGAGCCGGGGACCCGGGCCAGCTCGAAGCCGTCGCCGACCTCGACGCCCTTGATGGCCTGGATGCCCATGAGCGCGGCGGCGAGCCGGGCGTCCAGGCGGCGGTCCCAGTGCACGTGCGAGCCGAGCCCGACGGGCACGCCGTACGCCAGCACCTCGACGACCCCGCCGAGGGTGTCGCCGTCCTTGTGGGCCTGGTCGATCTCGGCCACCATCGCCTTGGAGGCGTCGGCGTCCAGGCAGCGGACCGGGTCGGCGTCCAGCTTCTCCACGTCGGCGGGGACCGGGTAGACGCCGTACGGTGCCTTCGCGGCGGCCAGCTCCACGACATGGCTGACGATCTCGATGCCCGCGGTCTCCTTGAGGTAGGAGCGGGCGACGGCCCCGAGGGCGACGCGCGCGGCGGTCTCCCGGGCGCTGGCACGCTCCAGGACCGGCCGGGCCTCGTCGAAGCCGTACTTCTGCATCCCCGCCAGGTCGGCGTGGCCGGGGCGGGGCCGGGTCAGCGGGGCATTACGGGCCAGCTGGGCCAGCTCGTCGGGGTCGACCGGGTCGGCCGACATGACCTGCTCCCACTTGGGCCACTCGGTGTTGCCGACCATGACGGCGACCGGGGAGCCCATGGTGAGGCCGTGGCGTACGCCGCCGAGGAAGGTGACCTCGTCCTTCTCGAACTTCATCCGCGCGCCGCGGCCGTAGCCGAGCCGTCGCCGGGCCAGCGCCTCCGCGACCATCTCCGTGGTGATCGGGACACCGGCGGGAAGTCCCTCCAGCGTCGCCACCAGTGCGGGGCCGTGCGACTCCCCCGCGGTCAGCCAGCGCAACCTGCTCAACGGTGCTCCCTCATGCTCGCGCCTGAAAATCAAACGGCGCGGCCGGGTGCGCGGCCCCGGCCCGCCGCCTTTGATCCTCCCACGACTGTGCGCGGTGTCCGGCCGCCGGTCCAGCAACCGGACGCCACTTCATCAGGTCGAACGTGTCAGCGGGCCGCGAGCGCGGCTTCCCCGGCCTGCCGCATGGCCGCCAGCGGAGCGGGGCGCCGTCCGGTCATCTGCTCGACCTGGAGCATCGCCTGGTGCACGAGGAGGTCGAGCCCTCCGACGACAGCGCCGCCGCGTGCCGACCAGGCCGAGGCGAGCGCCGTCGGCCACGGCTCGTACAGGACGTCGAAGAGGATGCCCGGGTTCTGCGGTACGTCGGCGGCCACGGAGTCCGTCGTACCGGCCGGGGTCGTGGCGATGACGAGCGGCGCCTCCAGTGCGCGCGCGCCCTCCGCCCAGTCCGCGACCCGCACGTCCACACCGAGGCGCCGGCCCCAGCCGCGCATCTCGTCGCCGCGTTCCCGGCTGCGTACGTAGGCGGTGACCGGACCGGCGCAGATCACCGCGAGCGCGGCGAGGGCGGAGGAGGCGGTGGCGCCGGCGCCGAGGACGGCGGCGGACTCGACCTTCTCGACGCCGCGCTCCCGCAGGGCGGCGATCATGCCGGGGATGTCCGTGTTGTCACCGGTCCGACGGCCGTCCTCGGTGAACACGACCGTGTTGACGGCCTCCACCGAGGCGGCGGTCGGGCTGATCTCGTCCAGCAGCGGGATGATCGCCCGCTTCAGCGGCATGGTCAGGGAGAGCCCCGCCCAGGAGCGGTCCAGCCCCTCGATGAACCCGGGCAGCGCCTCCTCGTCGACCTCGAACCGGTCGTAGGACCAGCCGTCGAGGCCGAGTCCGGCGTAGGCGGCGCGGTGCAGCACCGGGGAGAGCGAGTGGGCGATGGGCGAGCCGAGGACCGCCGCCCGGTGTGCGTCAGCCGAGGGCATCGAACTTTTCCTTGAGCTTGAGGTGCTCGTCGTAGGTCTTGGCGAACTCGGTCTTGTGCTGGCCGTCGGTCGCGACGAAGTAGAGCCAGCCCTCGGTCGTGGGGTTGAGGGCCGCGGCCAGGGCGTCGGCACCGGGGTTGCTGATGGGGCCCGGGGTGAGGCCCTTCTGCGTATAGGTGTTGTACGGGTCCTTGTTGCTGAGGATCTCGGACTCGCTGATCTTGATGTTGCTCTGGTTGTTCAGGTAGTTGAACGCCGAGTCGAACTGCAGCAGCTGGTTGGTCTCGGTATTGGTGGGCTTGAGGCGGTTGTAGACGACTTCGGCCATCTTCCGGAAGTCGTCGTGCGTCTTGCCCTCCACCTGGACCAGGCTCGCCACCGTGATCACCTGCCACGGCCCGTCGAGCTTGTGCTTCTTGGCGACGGCCTTCAGGTCGAGCTTGTCGTACTCCTTGTTCGCCCGCGTGACCATCCGCTTCAGCGCGTCCTCGGGCTTCGACCCCTTGGCGACCGGGTAGGCCGCCGGATACAGGAAGCCCTCCAGGGGGTCCTTGACGTCCGGGTTGTCGTCGGCCCAGTCGGGCAGGCCCAGCGACTCCGCCTTGGTCTTGGCGATCTCCGCCGTGGTGCCCTTCTTGAGTTCGAGGCGTGCGTCGATCTTGGCGTAGACCGTGACGTTACGGGTGCCCTCGGGGATCACCAAGGCGTTCTGACTCTTGGGGTCGAGCATCAGCGCGATCGCGCTGGCCGCGGACATCTCCTTGTTCAGGAGGTAGACGCCCGCCTGGAGCGACTTGCCCTTGGGGTTGTCGTTCTGCGCGGCCACGAAGGCGTCGGAGGACTTGATGACGCCCTTCTTGCGCAGGATGTTCGCGATGTCGTAGCCGAAGGAGCCCTCGGGGATCTCGACCTCGACCCGCTCGGAGGTGCCGGACCCGGCGAAGTCGGCCGGGGCGCCGAACTGCTTCTTCCAGTACGTGTAACCGACGTACGACACTCCCCCGAGGCCACCGACCAGCACCAGGGAGACGACCAGGCAGGCGCAGCCGTTGCGGCTCTTCTTCTTGCCCTTGCCGCCCCTGCGCTCAACTCCGCCGCGGTCCCGGCGCGAGGAGCGGGAGGAGTCGTCGTCCGGGTCATCGTCGTCGTCGCGGGGCTCACGGGCGGCGGGTTCGTCGGCGCCGGTGAAGAAAGGATGCGTCTCTTCCCGCTGCTCGTCCGGGTCCCAGTCCGTCGACGGCTTCTGCTGCTGCTCGGGCGCCTCGCGGCGGCCCGGCGGCTGCGGCGGGGGGTAGGCCTCGGGGGTGCCGTAGTAGTCGTGCGATTCGCCGTAGCCGGGCTGCTGCTGGGCGTACGGGTCCTGAGGCTCGGCCCCGTACGGCACGGCGGCCTGCTGCCCGGAGTCCCAGCCGCCACCGTCGTACTGCGGCTGGGCGGGGGGCTGCTGACCGTACGGGTCCTGCTGCTGCGCGCCGTACTGGTGCTGGTGCTGATACTGCTGCTGGTGCGGCTGCTGCGGGCCGTACTGCTGGTGCTGGTCGTACGACTGCTGCTGCGGGTACTGCTGGTGGTTCTGGCTCTGGTGCTGCTGGTGGTTCTGGTGCTGCTGGGCGTACGGGTCCTGCGGATAGGGCTGCTGCTGGTCGCCGTACTGGCTCTGGCCGTGGTCGGCCTGACGGCCTCCCCATCCCTGGTCCCCGTACAAGGGGTCCTCGGGATGCCACGGTTCGGAGCCGGGGCCCCGGCCATACTCAGTCATCGATCCCCTAGAGCCGCGAGACGACGTTCCGTCTCTTCGCTTCGCTGTGCGGTGTTTGTTCGAACCACCGACGCATCGCGCGGAACGTTACCGTATCGCGATCAGACAACCACTTCGACGCCCTCACCCGGGGGATTGCCTGACGCCCGTTCGGACTCCAGAGCGTTCTGAAGGATCACCACAGCGGCAGCCTGGTCGATGACAGACCGGCCCTTCTTGGACTTCACGCCCGAGGCGCGCATGCCCTGAGCGGCCGTCACTGTGGTCATCCTCTCGTCCACCAGACGCACCGGAACGGGCGCGATCGAACTGGCGAACGCCTGGGCGAAGTCGCGGACCTTGGCTGCCGCCGGGCCCTCGCCGCCGCCGAGCGAGCGCGGCAGACCGAGGATGACCTCGATCGGCTCGTACTCCTCCACGATCTGGCGGAGCCGCCGGTGGGCGGCCGGGACATCGCGTCCCGGCACGGTCTCCACCGGCGTGGCCAGGATCCCGTCGGGGTCGCACGAGGCGACCCCGATCCGGGCGTCCCCGACGTCGACGGCGAGCCGTCGTCCGCGGCGCATCTGCGTCATCCCGCCCGTCACGCCGTCTCGGTGACGAGGCGTTCGACAGCGGCGACGGCGTCGCCGATGGCGGCCGGGTTCGTGCCGCCGCCCTGGGCGACGTCCGGCTTGCCGCCGCCACCGCCGCCGAGGGTCTTGGCGGCCGTACGGACGAGGTCACCGGCCTTGAGACCGCGTTCGCGGGCGGCCTCGTTGGTGGCGATGACGGTGAGCGGGCGGCCGTTGGCCGTGGTGAACAGGGCCACGACGGCCGGGCGGCCGCCCTGGATACGGCCGCGGACGTCGAGGACCAGCTTGCGCAGGTCGTCGGCGGAGGTGCCGTCGGGGACCTGGCCGGTGACCAGGGCGACGCCGCGTACGTCCTTGGCGGACTCGACCAGTCCGGCGGCGGCCGCGAGGACCTTCTCCGCGCGGAACTTCTCGATCTCCTTCTCGGCGTCCTTCAGCTTGCCGAGCATGCCCGCGATCTTCTCCGGAAGCTCCTCGGGACGGCCCTTGACCAGTTCCTGGAGCTGGGCGACGACCGTGTGCTCGCGGGCGAGGAAGTTGTACGCGTCCACGCCGACGAGGGCCTCGATGCGGCGTACGCCGGAGCCGATGGAGGACTCGCCGAGCAGCTTGACCAGGCCGAGCTGGGCGGTGTTGTGGACGTGGGTGCCGCCGCACAGCTCCTTGGAGAAGTCGCCGATGGTGACGACCCGGACCCGCTCGCCGTACTTCTCGCCGAACTCCGCGATGGCGCCCTGCTTCTTGGCCTCGTCGATCGACATGACCTCGGCCTGGACGTCGAGTTCGCGCGAGAGGACCTCGTTGATCTTCTGCTCGACGTCGGTGAGGACCGTGCCGGGAACGGCGGCGGGCGAACCGAAGTCGAAGCGGAAGCGGCCCGGCGAGTTCTCCGAACCGGCCTGGGCGGCCGTCGGACCGAGCGCGTCGCGCAGCGCCTGGTGGGTGAGGTGGGTGGCGCTGTGGGCGCGGGCGATGGCCCGGCGGCGGGTGGAGTCGATGGAGGCGAAGACCGGGGCCCCGACCGTCACCTCGCCGACCTGGACGACACCCTTGTGGACGTGGACGCCGGGGACCGGCTTCTGGACGTCGCGGATCTCGATGACGGCGCCGGTGTCCAGCCGGATGCGGCCGGTGTCGGCGAGCTGGCCGCCGCCCTCGGCGTAGAAGGGGGTGCGGTCGAGGACGACCTCGACCTCGTCGCCCTCGGTGGCGGCGGGCGAGGGCACCCCGTCGACCAGCAGGCCGACGATGGTCGACTCGCCGGCGGTGGCGGTGTAGCCGGTGAACTCGGTGGCGCCGGAGGTGTCGGCCACCTCGCGGTAGGCGGACAGGTCGGCGTGACCGGTCTTCTTGGCGCGGGCGTCGGCCTTGGCCTTGTCGCGCTGCTCCTGCATGAGGCGGCGGAAGCCGTCCTCGTCCACGGAGAGCCCCTGCTCGGCGGCCATCTCCAGGGTCAGGTCGATCGGGAAGCCCCAGGTGTCGTGGAGCAGGAACGCCTTGTCGCCCGGGAGGACCTGGCCGCCGGCGGCCTTGGTCTCGGTGACGGCGGTCTCCAGGATGTTGGTGCCGCCCTTGAGGGCCTTGAGGAAGGCGGCCTCCTCGGCGAGCGCGACCGTCTCGATGCGCTTGCGGTCGGTGATCAACTCGGGGTACTGGAGCCCCATCGTGTCGATCACGACGTCGACCAGGTCCTTGACGACCGATCCGGTGGCGCCCATCAGGCGCATGTTGCGGATGGCGCGGCGCATGATGCGGCGCAGGACGTAGCCGCGGCCCTCGTTGCCGGGGGTGACGCCGTCGCCGATGAGCATCACCGACGTACGGATGTGGTCGGCGACGACGCGGAGCGAGACGTCCGTGCCCTTCTCGGCGCCGTAGCGGACGCCGGTCAGCTCGGTGGCCTTGTCCATGACGACGCGCAGGGTGTCGGTCTCGTACATGTTCTGCACGCCCTGCAGGATCATGGCGAGGCGTTCGAGGCCGAGACCGGTGTCGATGTTCTTCGACGGCAGGTCCCCGAGGATCGGGAAGTCCTCCTTGCCGTCGCCGGCGCCGCGCTCGTACTGCATGAAGACCAGGTTCCAGATCTCCACGTAGCGCTCGTCGTTGACGGCGGGGCCGCCCTCGACGCCGAACTCGGGGCCGCGGTCGTAGTTGATCTCCGAACAGGGGCCGCAGGGTCCGGGGACGCCCATGGACCAGAAGTTGTCCTTCTTGCCCAGGCGCTGGATGCGCTCGGCGGGGACGCCGATCTTGTCGCGCCAGATGGCCTCGGCCTCGTCGTCGTCGAGGTAGACCGTGATCCAGAGCTTCTCGGGGTCGAGACCGTAACCGCCGTCCTCGACGGAGTTGGTCAGCGCCTCCCAGGCGAGCTGGATGGCGCCTTCCTTGAAGTAGTCCCCGAAGGAGAAGTTGCCGCACATCTGGAAGAAGGTGCCGTGGCGGGTGGTCTTGCCGACCTCTTCGATGTCCGGCGTACGCACGCACTTCTGCACGCTGGTGACGCGCGGGGCGGGCGGCTTGACCTCGCCGAGGAAGTACGGCTTGAAGGGGACCATGCCCGCGGGGACCAGCAGCAGAGTCGGGTCGTCCGCGATGAGCGACGCCGAAGGCACGGCGGTGTGACCGCGCTCCTCGAAGAAGCTCAGCCAGCGGCGGCGGATTTCAGCCGACTCCATCAGTGGTCCTCATTCCGGTTGTTCGGGTTGTAGGGGAGCTTGCGGTACGTGTTCGGGTGGGCGGGCTCGGCCGCCTCGACGGCGTAGTGCCGCTGGACGGGGAGGTCGGGGTCGACCGGTGCCTCCAGGCCCAGCGCGCCGCCCAGTTCGGCTTCGCGCCGGACCATTCCCTCGCGGACGTCGAGTGCGAAGTCCTTGAGCCGGTGGCCGGTCTCGATCGCCTTGTCGGCGGCCTGCGCCGCGAGGCTCTCGGGCGTCAGCTGCTTGAGCTTGCGGTTGACCTTGGTGGTGGCCCAGACACCGGCGGCTGCGCCGGTGGTGAACCAGAACATGCGGCGGAACATCGCTGGATCAGTCCT
Organism: Streptomyces cyaneofuscatus; assembly: GCF_000718135.1. GTDB lineage: Bacteria > Actinomycetota > Actinomycetes > Streptomycetales > Streptomycetaceae > Streptomyces > Streptomyces cyaneofuscatus. Next base: position 17,635 of record NZ_JOEM01000029.1, read on the forward strand.
TCTGTCCGCGGGTGTTTCGGCGTTCGCGCTTACGTCCGCGCGCCGAAGGTACGGTCCGGCCGACGATCACCGTGCGGCGGGAGGAGCGGCTCCGCGCCGGTTCCGGTTCGGGCTCGGGGGCGGGGGCGGTGCGGCGGCCGAGGGCCTGCCGGACGCCGTAGCCGAACGCCGCGACCTTGACGAGCGGTCCGCCGAAGGTGGAGGCGACGGTGGTGGAGAGCGCGGAGGCGTTGGAGGTGACCTCCTGGACGTCGCTCGCGATGGCGTCGACCTTGTCCAGCTGGGTCTGGGCGGAACGCACCGTCGCCGAGGCGTCGGCCAGCAGCGGAACGGCCTGTTCGGTCACGTCCGCCACCAGCTTGGTGGTCGCCTTGAGCGTCTGGGCGAGCCTCACCAGCACCACGGCGAGGAACGAGACCAGGATCGCCCAGAAGACGGCCACGAGGATCCCGGCCACCTCTCCACCGGACACTGTGCACCGCTCTCTGCTCGTCGCTTGTCTGCTTGTCGCTTGTCTATCCACGAGCCTATCGCGCCGCACATCTCCTGCCGTACCGCATTCCCGGCGGGCCCCGCCCCATTCGCCGGCGGCGGGGGCGGGCTCCGACGACCGGATTGTACGGAGAGCATGCGGGCCAGTACCCTGCGTGTTTCATGCGACGCCTGCAGCACCCCTCCACCGGCCCGGACGATCCGGACTCCCCCCGATCCGCCCCGGTCGGCAACGTCCCGGCGGAGCTGAACCGGTTCGTGGGCCGCGCAACCGAACTGGCGGCGTTGGGCGGGCTGCTGGAGGAGTCCAGACTCGTCACCGTCGTCGGAGTGGCGGGCGTGGGCAAGACCCGGTGTGCCGGCCGGGTCGCCGCGCTGACGGAGAAACGGTACTGCGACGGGGTCTGGCTCGCCGAGCTGTCCCCGGTCCGCGAGCCCGGCCTGCTGGAGCACGCCGTGGTCGAGGCGCTCGGTCTTACCGACCACACGGGCAGGCCGCCGCGCACCGTGCTCGTCGAGCACCTCCGCGAACGCCGGGCGCTGCTGGTGCTGGACGGCTTCGAGCACCTGGTGGAGGGCTGCGCCGATCTCGTACGGGAGTTGCTGCGGCGGGCGCCAGGGCTCCAGGTGCTCGCGGCCGGGCGCCGCCCTCTTCTGGTGGACGGTGAAGTGACGTTCACCCTGGCCCCTATGTGCGACGAGGACGCGGTGGAGCTCTTCGCGGAGCGGGCCCGCTCGGTGCGGCCGGACCGTGAGCCGACGGCCGGAGACCGGGCGGCCACGCTGGAGCTCTGCCACCGCCTCGACGGGATTCCGCTGGCGCTGGAACTGGCCGCGGGGCGGCTGCGCGCCCTCTCCGTCGACCAGGTGCTGCTGCGCCTCGACGACCGGTTCCGGCTGCTGACCGGCGGCAGCCGCGGCGCTCCGCCCCGGCACCGGGCGCTGCGTACGGCCATCGGCTGGAGCCATGAGCTGTGCACACCCGAACAGCGGCTGCTGTGGGCGCGGCTCTCGGTCTTCGCCGGGCAGTTCGACCTGGAGGCAGCCGAGTACATCTGCGGCGGCGCCGGTCTGCCGGCCGACGCGGTGCTCGACGTGCTGGAGGAGCTGCTGGCGCAGTCGGTGGTGGAGCGTGAGGACGGTGTGACGGGCACCCGGTACCGGCTGCTGGAGTCGGTCCGCGAGTACGGCGCCGAGTGGCTGGCGGCGGCCGGCGACACCCGGCGGATGCGGCGCCGGCACCGGGACTGGTTCCTGGGGCTTGCGACCTGGTGCGAGCTGGACTGGTTCTCGGCGCGGCAGGCGGAGGTGGCGGCCCGGATCGACGCCGAACTGCCCAACCTCCGGCGGGCGATGGAGTGCTCCATGGAGAGCCCCGACGAGGTCCATCTCGCCCACCACCTGGCGGGCTCGCTCTGGTTCTACTGGGCGGGGTGCGGGCGGCTGTCGGAGGGCCGGTACTGGCTGGAGCACGTACTGGAGGAGCCGACCCCGTACGACGCCTCGCGGCTGAAGGTGCTGTGGGTGCTGGGGTATGTGGCGGTGCTCCAGGGGGACGCGGTCGGGGCGATCTCGGCGCTCCAGGAGTGCCGGGAGGAGGCCGAGCGGTCCGGGGACGCGACGGCGACGGCGTACGCGGTGCACCGTACGGGCTGCCTGGCGATCGTCACGGACGACCCGGCGCGCGCCGAGGAGCTGCTGCGGGAGGCGCTCGGCCGCTACCGGGAGATCGGCGAGCTGAACAGCAACGTGGTGATGGCCCAGGTGGAGCTGGCCATGGCGGTGGCCTTCCAGGGTGACCTGGACGCGGCGGCGGACATCTGCGAGGAGGTCCGGGAGCTCTGCGAGGACCATGGGGAGCGGTGGGCGCTGGCGTACGCGCTCTATGTCCTGGCGTACGCGGCGCTGCGGCGGGGGCTGCCGGAGCGGGCGCGGCGGATGCTCGGGGAGTGCCTGTCGATCGGCCGGACCTTCGACGACCTGCTGGTCACCGCGCTCTCGCTGGAGCTGCTGGCGCTGGTGACAGCGGTGGAGGGCGATGCCGGGGAGGCGGCGGTGCTCCAGGGGGCGGCGGAGCGGATCTGGCCCTCGGTGGGGCTGCCGCTGTTCGGCTCGGTGTATTTCGGGCGGCCGCGGGTGGAGTGCGAGGAGCAGGTGCGGCGGGAGCTGGGGGACGCGGCGTACGAGGCGGGACTGCGGGCCGGTCGTCGGCTGGACCGGGCCGCCGTGGTCGAGCGGGCGCTGGGGGGTGGGGGTGGCCGGGAGCGCCGCGACACGCCCGGGGCGGAGAGTGGTCCCTCCGCCGGGGGAACGCGAAGGCCCGCCGCCTCCCGGATGACAGGGAGGGGCGGGCCGGAGCGCTGGTGAGAGCGGCTACGCCTGGATCAGCGGGCGTAGTACTCGACGACGAGCTGCTCGTCGCAGATCACCGGGATCTCCTTGCGGTTCGGGTCCCGGTCCAGGCGGAAGGCCAGGGCCTTCAGGTTCACCTGGAGGTAGCGCGGGGTCTCACCGTCGGTGTCGTAGCCACCCTCGCGGGCCACCTGGAAGGGGACCTTGGTGCGGCTGCGCTCGCGGACCTGGACGACGTCGTCGGGGCGCACGCGGAAGGACGGCTTGTCGACCTTGCCACCGTTGACCTCGATGTGGCCGTGGACGACCATCTGACGGGCCTGGTAGATGGTGCGGGCGATGCCCGAACGCAGGACCAGGGCGTCGAGACGGCGCTCGAGCTCGACGACCAGCGCCTCGCCCGTCTTGCCTTCGGCCTTCTTGGCGCGGTCGTAGGCGCGCGCCATCTGGCGCTCGCTGATGTCGTACTGCGCACGCAGGCGCTGCTTCTCCAGCAGACGGACCTTGTAGTCCGAGTTCTGCTTGCGGCCACGGCCGTGCTCGCCCGGCGGGTACGGACGCGCTTCGAAGTACTTGACAGCCTTGGGCGTCAGAGCGATGCCGAGGGCACGCGACTTCTTGACCTTGGGACGCGACTGGTTAGGCACGTTCTCCAGACCTCCATTGTAGGTTAGGTTAGGCTTACCTTACTCAAGGAGATCGCATGTCTCGCCCTGGGAACACCACTCACGTCACGGACAGCACAGACAGCGGCAGCACCTCTTCAGACGGTGCTGCTACGACGGAAGGCCGATCTGATCGTGGTCAGCCGCGTCCCAGCGGGCTTGATACCACTCGGATGCCGTCAGCAGCCGAGCGCACACGAACTCTCGTACAGAGTACCTGCTCCGCGCTGCTCGTCGTACCGGGGCTGGATCTGGCCCGCGCCGAACCCCTGGTTCCGGACAGCCGGACCGTAGGGCCCGAGGGCGACCTGTTCCTCGAATTCCCCGCGGATTCCCCGGCAGTCCGGGCCGCGACGCACGCCCAGGGCGACGAGCTGACGGCCGTGCTGGAGATCACGGACGTCGCCCCGGTCTCCGTACCCCACCGTATCCGCGGCCGCGCCTGGGTCTCCGGCTGGCTCACCTCCGTACCCGGCCTCGCGGAACCGGGCCGCATGATGCTGCGCCTGGAATTCGGAGAGGCGTACGTGGACGACCTCTGGGGCGCCGAGGACATCGAGGCGGAGGACTTCCGGGACGCCGCCCCCGATCCGCTGGCCGGCCACGAGGCGGAGCTGCTCCAGCACCTGCACTCCGCCCACGGCGACCAGATGCGCACCCTGTGCGGGCTGCTCGGCGAGCGCACGGCGCGGGCCTGCTCCTCCCACCAGCCCACCGCCGTGCCCGTGGCGCTGGACCGCTTCGGGCTGCGGGTGCGCTTCGTGGAGGACAGGGGGTCGTGCTTCGACGCCCGCTTCGAGTTCCCGGAGCCCGTACGGGACGTCACCGAGCTGCGCCGGGCGATGCACACCCTCTTCGAGGCGGCCGCGTCCTGATTCCGGGACCGCCGTCGTCGGGTCAGGACGGGTCCGCGCCTTTGGGAGTACGGCCCAGGCGCTCGCGGACCCGCTCGACCACGTCCGCGTACCGCGCCTCGGCGCCGTGCCGGGTGGGGGTGTAGTACAGCCGGTCGCGGACCGCGTCCGGCGCGTACTGCTGGGCAGCGATACCGCCCTGGACGTCGTGCGGATAGACATAGCCCTGGGCGTGGCCGAGCTTGGCCGCGCCCTTGTAATGACCGTCGCGCAGATGGGCCGGGACGGGGCCCGCGAGCCCCTTCCGTACGTCCTCCTGCGCGGCGGAGATCGCGAGCGTCGCCGCGTTGGACTTGGGCGCGAGCGCGAGGGCGATCGTGGCGTGGCTGAGGGTCAGCGCCGCCTCCGGGAAGCCGATCATCGCGACGGCCTGGGCGGCCGCCACCGCCGTCGGCAGGGCGGTGTGGTCGGCGAGGCCGATGTCCTCGCTGGCGGAGATCATCAGCCGCCGGGCGATGAACCGGGGGTCCTCCCCCGCCTCGATCATCCGGGCCAGATAGTGCAGGGCGGCGTCCACGTCGGAGCCGCGGATGGACTTGATGAGCGCGCTGGCCACGTCGTAGTGCTGGTCGCCGTCGCGGTCGTACTTCACGGCGGCCCGGTCGACGGTCGCCTCGACCGTCTCCAGCGTGATCTCCGCCTCGTGCGTGGCGAGCGCCGCACCGGCCGCCGCCTCCAGCGCCGTGAGCGCCCGGCGCGCGTCGCCGCCCGCGATGCGCAGGAGGTGCGCCTCCGCGTCCTCGGGGAGGGAGACGGCTCCGCCGAGCCCGCGCTCGTCGGTCAGCGCCCGGCGCAGCAGATCCCGCAGGTCGTCGTCGGTGAGCGGCTCCAGGGTGAGCAGCAGGGAGCGCGAGAGCAGCGGGGAGATGATCGAGAAGTACGGATTCTCCGTGGTGGCGGCGATCAGGGTCACCCAGCGGTTCTCCACGGCGGGGAGCAGGGAGTCCTGCTGGGCCTTGGAGAAGCGGTGGATCTCGTCCAGGAAGAGGACGGTCTCCTTGCCGAAGCCACCGGTGGCGCGGCGCGCGCTCTCGATGACGGCCCGGACCTCCTTGACGCCCGCGGTGATCGCGGAGAGCTCCACGAAGCGCTTGTTGGTGGCCTTGCTGACCACGTACGCCAGAGTCGTCTTCCCGGTGCCGGGCGGGCCCCACAGGATCACCGACGAGGCACCGGCCGGACCGCCGCTCCCCTCGACGAGCCGGCGCAGCGGCGAGCCCGGCTTCAGCAGATGCTGCTGGCCGACGACCTCGTCGAGGACGCGCGGACGCATCCGGACAGCGAGGGGGCTGCTGGACGGGTCCTTCTCCTGGCGGTCTTCGGCGGCTGCGGTAAAGAGGTCGGGCTCCACGTCATGAAGCCTATGCGACCCCACTGACAGTGCCCCGGGCGGTGGGCGCCGGTCAGCTGGTCCAGAAGTCCCACCAGCGCGTCAGGATCAGCATCCCGATGATCCCGATCCACAGCACCGGCGGCACCCAGTGGAACTCGGTCAGCCCGCTGCGCAACCACGCGGGCGCGGGGAGGATGCGGTGCTTGACGTTGTGCGTGGTCACGTAGCAGAACATGATGATCGTCGCGACCCAGGCCAGGCAGCACCACAGGCAGAGCGAGTTGATGTTGTACAGCGACTGGTACTGGAGCCAGGTGCAGAAGCCGACGCCGAACAGGGTTCCCGCGTTGAGCCCGAGCCAGAACCAGCTGCGGTAACGGGCGCCGGCGAGCAGGCCGATCCCGATGGCGATGACCATGCCGTACGTGACCAGGCCGAGCATCGGGTTGGGGAAACCGAACGCCGAAGCCTGCTCGCTCTTCATGATGTTGCCGCACGCGACGACCGGGTTGAGGCTGCAGCCGGGCGTGAAGGAGGGGTCCTCCAGCAGCTTGAACTTGTCGATGGTGATGACCCACGAGGCCAGCAGACCGGCCGCGCCGGTGATCACCAGAAGCAGGGCGAGTCCCCGTCCGGCCCCGAAGGTGCGCTTACCGCCGTCCTCGTCCAGGTGGGACGGGGAGTGGTGGTCTACCGCTGCAGTCGTCATATCGCCGTTCCATCACTGAGTGGTCAGCCGGGCACGGTCATTGTGCCGCACCCCTGGACGGGTCAGCCGTTCGGTGGACATAAAGGTGTACGGCCGGTGGGCGGCACGGGGCCCGCCCACCGGGCCCCGGCACGGTCCGGGCTCCTTGGGTCGGAAACGGTTCGGCGGGATGAATCAGGCTTCTCCGTGTTGACGTACGAGGCCGGGCACGCAATGACAGAAGCGCGGCGGGGGAACTTGAAGTCTGTTCCCCCGCCGCGCCCGTTCCGTCGTGTCTCAGCCCAGCCGCTTCGTCAGCTCCGCGACGACCTCGGACAGCGGCACCGCGCTCTGCTCGCCGGACTCCATGTCCTTCAGCTGGACGGCTCCCTCGGCCAGATCGCGTTCGCCGGCCACCAGGGTGTAGCGGGCGCCCGAGCGGTTGGCGCTCTTCATGGCGCCCTTCAGGCCGCGGCCGCCGAAGGCGAAGTCGGCGGCGATGCCGGCGCGACGCAGCTCGGTGACCACGGTGAAGAGGGCCCGGCGGGCCTCCTCGCCGAGCGGGACCGCGTAGACGCTGGTGGTGACGGGCAGGTCGAGCTCGACGCCCTCGGCCTCCAGGGCGAGGACCGTGCGGTCCACGCCGAGGGCCCAGCCGACCGACGGCAGCGCGGGGCCGCCGATCATCTCGGAGAGGCCGTCGTAGCGGCCGCCGCCGCCCACCGCGGACTGGGAGCCCAGGCCGTCGTGGACGAACTCGAAGGTGGTGCGGGTGTAGTAGTCGAGGCCGCGGACGAGCTTCTCGTCGTCCTCGTACACGACTCCGGCCGCCGTCAGCAGCGCGCGGACCTCCTCGTGGTACGCCTTGCAGGCGTCGCAGAGGTAGTCGCGGAGCTTGGGGGCGTCGGTGAGCTGCTTCTGTACGTCGGGCCGCTTGTCGTCCAGGACGCGCAGCGGGTTGATCTCGATGCGGCGGCGGGTCTCCTCGTCGAGGTCGAGGTCGCGCAGGAAGGTCTGGAGCGCCTCGCGGTAGACGGGGCGGCACTCCTTGTCGCCGAGCGAGTTCAGCAGGATGCGGAACTGTCGCAGGCCGAGCGAGCGGTACGCCTGGTCGGCCAGGATGATCAGCTCGGCGTCCAGGACCGGGTCCTCGGTGCCGATGGCTTCGGCGCCGACCTGCGAGAAGTGGCGGTAGCGGCCCTTCTGCGGGCGCTCGTAGCGGTAGTACGAGCCGGAGTACCAGAGCTTGACCGGGAGGTTGCCGGCCTTGTGGAGGTTGGCCTCCAGGGCGGCGCGCAGGACGGACGCGGTGCCCTCGGGGCGCAGCGCCAGCTCGGCGCCGCCCTTGGTGGTGAGGGTGTACATCTCCTTGGTGACGATGTCGGTGGACTCACCGACGCCGCGCGCGAAGAGTTCGACGTCCTCGAAGCCGGGTGTCTCGATGTAGCCGTAGCCGGAGTCGCGCAGGGGCGCGGAGATGGCCTCGCGCACCGCCAGGAACTTCGCGGAGTCCGGCGGGGTCAGGTCGTACGTGCCCTTGGGGGCCTGAAAGGTGCTCACGTGGTTTGCGTCTCTCGTCTTCTACAGTCCTCGGCGCGGCGACGCGTCCAGACCGTTCAGGAACGGGTTGGTGGCGCGCTCGCGGCCGATGGTCGTCTGGGGGCCGTGGCCGGACAGCACCACGGTCGAGTCGTCGAGCGGCAGGCACACACGGGCCAGCGACTCGAGGAGCTCGGCGTGGTCGCCGCCGGGCAGGTCGGTACGTCCGACGGAGCCGGCGAAGAGCAGGTCGCCCGAGAAGAGGACCGGCGGAATGTCCGCGGCCTCGGGCATCCCGAACGTCACCGACCCCTTGGTATGGCCGGGCGCGTGCGAGACGCCGAACTCCAGCCCGGCCAGGGTCAGCTTCGACCCGTCGGTCAGCTCCTTGACGTCGTCCGGCTCCCCCACGGTCAGCTCGCCCATGAGCGGCATCCCGATGGAGCGGCCGAGCGCCTTCTCCGGGTCGCTCATCATGTAGCGGTCCTCGGGGTGGATCCAGGCGGGGACGTCATGGGCGCCGCAGACGGGGACGACCGAGGCGACATGGTCGATGTGGCCGTGGGTGAGCACGACGGCGACGGGCTTGAGCCGATGCTTCTTCAGCGCTTCCTCGACGCCCTGGGCGGCCTGGTGGCCCGGGTCGATGATCACGCACTCCTCACCGGCGGCGGGGGCGACCAGGTAGCAATTGGTCCCCCAGGCCCCGGCGGGGAACCCGGCAATGAGCACGATCGTCCTTAATGTTCGTCCGGAGGATGCGGCAGCGGCGAAGGATGCAGCAGATCAGAGCCTACCGGCGCTCCTCATGACACAGGTAACCCATATACGGTACGGGCAGCCCAGCCCCGAATCCACGACGTACCCCCGACGTCCCGACGTAACAAGGAGCCCAACCGGTGTCCAGCAGCGAACAGCGGCGGCGGCAGCTCGCCCGGGAGAAGTTCGAGCGCCAGCAGAAGCGCCGGGAGGAAGCCCGTCGCAGGACGAGGCGCATCACCGCGATCGTCGCGGCCTCGGTGGCCGTGGTCGCCGTCGTCGGGGTGAGCGCGTTCGTCGTGGCGGGCAAGGACGACGGCAAGGACGACAAGAAGACCGACGCGGCGGCGAGCCGGAGTCCGGAGCCGACGCCCTCGGAGAGCGAGAGCAAGGCTCCCCTGCCGCCGATGAAGATCGACAAGAAGGCGACGTACACGATGTCGCTGGGGACGAGCCAGGGTGAGATGGCGTTCGCCATGGACGCGGTGAAGACCCCGCAGACGGTGAACTCCTTCAAGGCGCTCGCCGACAAGGGCTACTTCGACGGGACGAAGTGCCACCGCCTCACCACGCAGGGCATCTTCGTCCTGCAGTGCGGTGACCCGAAGGGTGACGGCACGGGCGGTCCCGGCTACAACATCCCGGACGAGAACCTCACGGCGCTCGGCAAGGCCGGCGACGACGGCACCGTGACGTTCCCCGCGGGCACGGTGGCGATGGCCAACACCGGCCAGCCGGGCACCGGCGGCAGCCAGTTCTTCCTGGTCTACAAGGACACCAAGCTGCCCCCCACGTACACCCCGTTCGGCAAGCTCGACAAGGCCTCCCTGAAGAACGTGGAGAAGGTCGGCGCCGCGGGTGTCGAGGGCGGCGCGGGCGACGGTGCGCCGAAGAAGGCCGTGGAGATCGAGAAGGCGACCGTGAAGAAGAGCTGATCCGGCCGCACGGTCCCGGGGCGGGTCTCGTACGCCGGGCCGCCGGGCGGGAGCGGATAATTTCGGCCGCGCTGAGTGCGGACAGCCGGGCGGCCGGTCGCCTAGATTGGCGTTGTGCAGGGCGGGCGAGGCCCGCCCGAGGAAACTGTGGACGATGCCCGGGGGGCACAACCCCTCGCAGGCATCAGGTGGAGGAGGCGCTGTGAGCAGCGACCCGTGGGGCCGCGTCGATGAGACGGGCACCGTGTACGTGCGTACAGCCGACGGCGAGCAGGTCGTCGGATCGTGGCAGGCCGGTTCGCCTGAGGAGGCTCTGGCCTATTTCGAGCGCAAGTACGACGGCATTGTGGTCGAGATCGGCCTCCTCGAACGGCGGGTGAAGACCACCGATCTGTCGGCGAAGGACGCGACGACCGCGATCGACCACCTGCGCCAGCAGGTGGACGAGCACCACGCGGTGGGCGACCTGGACGCGCTGCGCAAGCGGCTGGACGCGCTCGTGGCGACGGTCGAGGCGCGGCGCGAGGAGCGCAAGGTCCTCAAGGCCAAGCAGACCGACGAGGCCAAGCACGCCAAGGAGGCGCTGGTCGCCGAGGCGGAGGAGCTGGCGCAGAGCGAGCAGTGGCGGTCGGCCGGTGAGCGGCTGCGGGCACTGGTGGACACCTGGAAGGGTCTCCCCCGTCTGGACCGCAAGTCGGACGACGAGCTGTGGCACCGCTTCTCGCACGCCCGCTCGGCGTTCTCCAAGCGGCGCAAGGCCCACTTCGCCGCACTGGACGCCCAGCGCGAGGACGCCCGTAAGGCCAAGGAGAAGCTGGTCACCGAGGCCGAGGCGCTGTCCGGTTCCACGGACTGGGTCACCACGGCCGCGCGCTACCGCGACCTGATGACCGAGTGGAAGGCTGCGGGCCGCGCCCAGCGCGAGGCCGAGGACGACCTGTGGAACCGTTTCCGCGGTGCCCAGGACGTCTTCTTCGCCGCCCGCAGCGAGGTCTTCGCGGAGCGGGACGCCGAGCAGGGCGAGAACCTCAAGCTCAAGGAGGAACTCGCCGCGGAGGCCGAGAAGCTGGTGCCGGTGAAGGACCTGAAGGCGGCCCGCGCCGCGTTCCGGTCCATCAACGAGCGCTGGGAGGCCATCGGCCACGTACCGCGTGACGCCCGGCCCAAGGTCGAGGGCCGGATGCAGGCGGTGGAGCGGGCGCTCCAGGAGTCCGAGGAGTCCGAGTGGCGCCGGACGAACCCGGAGGCGCGGGCCCGCGCCGAGGGTCTGACCGGTCAGCTCCAGGCGGCCGTGGACAAGCTGCGCGGGCAGATCGACACCGCGCGCGCCCAGGGCAACAACGCCCGCGCGGACAAGCTGGCCAAGGAGCTGGAGGGCCGGCAGGCGCTGCTGGACCAGGCGCTCAAGGGCCTGGAGGAGTTCGGCGGCTGATACGGGCTGTACGGCTGTCGGAAAGGCCCCGGTACGCGATGCGTACCGGGGCCTTTCCGTTGCCGCTGTTACGGCCTGCGGGCCGAGGTGACCCGGTAGACGTCGTAGACGCCCTCCACGCCGCGTACGGCCTTCAGGACGTGGCCCAGGTGCTTCGGGTCGCCCATCTCGAAGGTGAAGCGCGAGGTGGCCACCCGGTCGCGGGAGGTCTGGACGGCCGCCGACAGGATGTTCACGTGCTGGTCGGAGAGGATCCGGGTGACGTCGGAGAGGAGCCGGGAGCGGTCCAGCGCCTCGACCTGGATGGCGACCAGGAAGACCGAGGACTGGGTGGGCGCCCACTCGACCTCGAGGATCCGCTCGGGCTGCTGCGAGAGCGACTCCACGTTGACGCAGTCGGCGCGGTGCACCGAGACGCCGCTGCCCCGGGTGACGAAGCCGATGATCGGGTCGCCGGGGACGGGCGTACAGCAGCGGGCGAGCTTGACCCAGACGTCCTCGACGCCCTTGACGACGACGCCGGGGTCGGCGTTGGCGCGGCGTTTGCTGCGGCCGTGCGAGGGCGGGGTGGACTCGGCGAGGTCCTCGTTGGCCTCGTCGTGGCCGCCGAGCGCCTGCACCAGCTTCTGCACGACGCCGGCCGCCGCGACATGGCCCTCGCCGATCGCCGCGTACAGCGAGGAGATGTCGGGGTAGCGCATCTCGTGGGCGAGGGTGACCAGGGAGTCGCCGGTCAGGATGCGCTGGATCGGCAGGTTCTGCTTGCGCATGGCCCGCGCGATGGCGTCCTTGCCCTGCTCGATGGCCTCGTCGCGGCGCTCCTTGGAGAACCAGGCGCGGATCTTGTTGCGGGCGCGCGGCGACTTGACGAAGCCGAGCCAGTCCCGGGAGGGTCCGGCGCCGGACGCCTTGGAGGTGAAGACCTCCACCAGGTCGCCGTTGTCGAGGGTCGATTCGAGCGGGACGAGCCGCCCGTTGACCCGTGCTCCTATGGTCCGGTGGCCGACCTCGGTGTGGACGGCGTACGCGAAGTCGACGGGGGTCGCGCCGGCGGGCAGCGCTATCACGTCGCCCTTCGGCGTGAAGACGAAGACCTCGTTGCGGGAGAGGTCGAAGCGCAGGGACTCCAGGAACTCGCTGGGGTCCTCGGTCTCCTTCTGCCAGTCCAGGAGCTGGCGCAGCCACGCCATGTCGTTGACGGTGTCCTGGCCGCGGCCGGTGTTCTTGGGGATGTCGGTGCGCACCTTGGAGGCGCCCGCGACGGCCTCCTGCTTGTACTTCCAGTGCGCGGCGATGCCGTACTCGGCGCGGCGGTGCATGTCGAACGTACGGATCTGGAGCTCGACGGGCTTGCCGCTGGGACCGATCACCGTGGTGTGCAGCGACTGGTACATGTTGAACTTGGGCATCGCGATGTAGTCCTTGAACCGCCCGGGCACCGGGTTCCACCGGGCGTGGACGGTGCCGAGCGCCGCGTAGCAGTCGCGGACGGTGTCGACGAGGACGCGGATGCCGACCAGGTCGTAGATCTCGGCGAAGTCGCGGCCCCGCACGATCATCTTCTGGTAGACGCTGTAGTAGTGCTTGGGGCGGCCGGTGACGGTGGCCTTGATGCGGGCGGCGCGCAGGTCGGCCTGGACCTCGTCGGTCACTATGGCGAGGTATTCGTCGCGCTTGGGGGCCCGCTCGGCGACGAGGCGGACGATCTCGTCGTACATCTTGGGGTAGAGGATCGCGAAGGCGAGGTCCTCCAGCTCCCACTTGATGGTGTTCATGCCCAGCCGGTGTGCCAGCGGGGCGTAGATCTCCAGCGTCTCGCGGGCCTTCTTCTCCTGCTTCTCCCGCTTGAGATAGCGCATGGTGCGCATGTTGTGCAGGCGGTCGGCGAGCTTGATGACCAGGACCCGGGGGTCCTTGGCCATGGCGACGACCATCTTGCGTACGGTCTCGGCCTGCGCGGCTTCGCCGAACTTGACCTTGTCGAGCTTGGTGACGCCGTCGACGAGGAGGGCGACCTGGTCGCCGAACTCGCGCTTGAGGGTGTCCAGGCCGTACTCGGTGTCCTCGACGGTGTCGTGGAGCAGGCCGGCCATCAGCGTGGCCGGATCCATGCCGAGCTCGGCGAGGATCGTGGTGACGGCGAGGGGGTGCGTGATGTACGGGTCGCCGCTCTTGCGCTTCTGGCCGCGGTGCCAGCGCTCGGCCACCTGGTAGGCGCGCTCGATCTGGCGGAGGGTGGCCGTCTCGATCTTGGGGTCGTTGCCCCGGACCGTACGGAGGAGGGGTTCCAGGACCGGGTTGTACGGGCTGGAGCGCTGTACGCCCAGTCGGGCGAGGCGGGCGCGCACGCGGTTGGAGGAGCCGCCGGAGCGGGGGGCGGCACCGGCCGGGACGGCGGGCTTCACGGGGGCCGGGGGTGTGGGGGCCGGGGGCTTCGGCTGCGGTGCGGCGGCCGGTCCGGCGGGGGGCTGGGCCTTCGGCTGCGGGCTCCCGGGCGTGGCCGGTTTCGCCGGTCCGGAGGGCTCGGCCGCATCCTGGGGGCGCGTGGGGCGTGCCTCGGGCTCGGGGGGCGCGGGCTTCGGCGCGTTCGAGGGCGCGGCCTTCCCGGGCGTGGCGGGGGACGCCACGGGCTTGTCGGGCTGCGGGGCGGCGGCTGACTGGGCCTCGTCTGGCAAGAGCGCTCCTCGTGCGGATCCGGGGTACCCGGAGAGCCCATGGTAACGATCCCCCGGCGGGACCTCGCCCGGGGACGGTGAGAGCTTGGAGAACGAAGGGCGGGCACCCGGATGTTCCCGGGTGCCCGCCCTTTCCGTGCGGAGGTTCTCAGACCGTGATCAGCGCTTCCAGCGGAGCGCCCCGCAGTCCCGGCTCCAGCCGGGCCCGGCCCGACAGGAAGCCGAGCTCCATGAGGACCGAGACGCCGGCGACCTGGGCTCCGGCCCGCCGGATGAGCTCCAGCGAGGCCTCGGCGGTGCCGCCGGTGGCCAGGACGTCGTCGATGACCATGATCCGGTCCTCGGGGACGAGGTCCTCGGCGTGGATCTCGATCTCCGCGCTGCCGTACTCCAGCTCGTACGCCTGGGCGAGCGTGGCTCCGGGGAGCTTCCCGGCCTTGCGGACCGGTACGAAGCCGATGCCCGCCCGGATCGCGACGGGCGCGGCCAGGATGAAGCCGCGGGCCTCCAGGCCGACGATCTTCGTGGCGCCGTGCCGTACGCACAGCTCCGCGAGGGCGTCGGTGAGCGCCGTGAAGGCCACCGGGTCCGCCAGCAGCGGGGTGATGTCCTTGAACACCACACCCGGCTTCGGATAGTCCCCGACATCGCGGATCCGGCTGAGCAGCAGCTCCCTGGTGGATTCGGTGGTGCTGGTCATCAGCGCTTCCCCGGGGTGCGGCCGTGGCCGCGGGGCTGCTGACGCTGGCCCACCACGGCGCCCGCGGTCTCGGCGTCCTCGGTGACCGTGTCGTTCCGGTACCCGGGGCCGTCGTCCTCGGGGGACTCGCCCCGGGCGGCGGCGGCCGCGCGCTTGGCGAGGATCCGCTTCTTCAGGGCCTTCATCTGCGGCTCGCGCTCCTTGAGGTCGGCGACGAGCGGCGTGGCGATGAAGATCGAGGAGTACGCACCGGCGGCGAGGCCGACGAAGAGCGACAGCGAGATGTCGTTCAGCATGCCGGCGCCGAGGACACCGCCACCGATGAACAGCAGGCCGGCCACCGGCAGCAGCGCCACCACGGTGGTGTTGATCGAGCGGACCAGCGTGCTGTTGATCGACCGGTTGGCGATCTCGCTGTACGTGTAGCGGGTCTGCTTGGTGATGTCCTTCTGGCCCTCCTTGAGGCTGTCGAAGACCACCACCGTGTCGTACAGGGAGTAACCGAGGATGGTCAGCAGACCGATCACCGTGCCCGGGGTGACCTCGAAGCCGACCAGTGCGTAGACACCGACCGTGATGGTGATGTCGTGGATCAGCGCGATGAGGGCGGCGACGGCCATCCGCCACTCGAAGGCGATGGCCAGATAGACCACCACCAGGACCATGAAGACCCCGAGGCCCGTCCAGGCCTTGTTGGCGATCTGCTCACCCCAGCTGGGGCCGACCAGGTCCGCGTTGATCTCCTCGGCCGGGATACCGAGCTCGTCGGAGAGGGTCTCCTTGATCTCGTTGGCCTTGGCGGTGCCGACCTCGGTGATCTGGATACGGAGACCGCCGTTGCCGAGCTCCTGGACGATGGCCATGTGGCCCGAGGCCTCGGTCGCCACGTCCGTCGCCTGGGCCGTGGAGATCTTGGCCTTGGTGTCGGTCGTGAAGACCGCACCGCCCTTGAACTCGATGCCCATGTTCAGGCCGCCGACCGCCACGGCGACGATGGCCGTGATGGTGATCAGTATCGAGACGCCGTACCAGATCTTGCGGTTGCGGATGAAGTCGTAACCGACCTCGCCTCGGTAGAGCCGGGCGCCGAGATTGCCGAGTCGCGACATCTCACGCCTCCTTCGGTTCGGTGGAAGCGCTGACACGGCGCGAGCGGCGCAGCGGCGGCTGGGCGCCGAGCCGCTTCGGGTCCAGACCGGACCAGGAACCGCCCTGGGAGAAGAACTTCGTCCGGCCCATCAGCGTCATCAGGGGCTTGGTGAAGAAGAACACCACGACGACGTCGAGCAGCGTGGTCAGGCCGAGCGTGAACGCGAAGCCCTGGACCTTGCCGACGGTGACGAGGAAGAGCACCGCGGCCGCCAGGAACGAGACGAAGTCGGAGACCAGGATCGTGCGCCGGGCCCGGGGCCAGGCGCGCTCGATGGCCGGGCGCAGGGTGCGGCCCTCGCGGATCTCGTCTCTCACGCGTTCGAAGTACACGATGAACGAGTCCGCTGTGATGCCGATCGCGACGATGGCGCCGCAGACCGCCGGCAGGTTCAGCGCGAAGCCGATGGCCGGGCCCAGCAAGGACATGATCGTGTACGTCAGGATGCCGGAGACCAGCAGGCTGAGCAGGGCGATGAACGCCAGCCCGCGGTAGTAGGCGACCAGGTAGATAACGACCAGTGCCAGACCGATGCCGCCGGCGATGAGGCCGCCCTTGAGCTGCTCGCTGCCGAGGGCGGCGGTCACGGTGGTGACGCTGACCTCCTCGAAGGTCAGCGGGAGCGCACCGTAGGAGAGGATGTTGCCGAGGTCCTCGGCCGACTGCTGGTCGAAGCTGCCGGAGATCTGGGCGTTCTTGCTGAGCGCCGTGCGCACCGACGGCGCGGAGACGACCTCGCCGTCGAGGACGATGGCGAACTGGTTCATCGGAGGCTGCTGCTGCGAGAGCCGGCTGGTGATCGTCTGGAACTTCTTGGCGCCGGCGGAGCTGAACTCCATCGACACGATCCACTCACCGGTCTGCTGGTCGATGGCGCCCTGGGCGTCGTCGACGTCGCCACCGGAGACCTCGGCCGGGCCGAGGATGTACTTCTCGTAGCTGCCGGGGACGTTCGAGCCACAGGCGACGATGGAGTCGGTGGGCAGGGCGTCCTTGCCCGCCGCCGCGCGCTGCTCGGGGTCGGCGCAGTTGAGCTTGGTGAACTCCTCCTGGAGCTTGGCCGTCGCCGGGTCCGCGGAGGGCGATGCCTCGGGAGAGTCGGACGGCTTGGGCTCGGCGGAGTTGGTGGGCGTCGGGGTGGGGGCCTTCTTGAGGCCCTCGCTGACCGCACGGCCCTGGGTGGTGGCGCTCGGGGAGGGAGTGGCCTCCTCGCCGGTGGCCTCCTCACCCTTGTCCTTGTCCTTGTCGTCCGACGTGGCGGACTCACCGGGCTTCGGCGTGGCGCTGCCCGAAGGGGTGGGAGAGCCGGAGGGCGCGGGCTGCTCGGGGCCGCTCGCCGCCACCGTCAGAACGGGCCGGAAGTAGAGCTGGGCGGTCGTACCGACCTGCTCCCGGGCCTGCTCGGAGTTGGTCCCCTTGGGGATGTTGACGATGATGTTGTCGCTGCCCTGGGTCTGGACCTCTGCCTCGGAGACGCCCAGACCGTTGACGCGCCGCTCGATGATCCCGACCGCGGTGTCCATGTTGGTCGGGTTGATCGCGTTCGGCTTGCCGGGCTGGTTCTTCGCCTTGAGCGTGATCGACGTCCCGCCGGCGAGGTCGATGCCCAGCCTCGGCGTGGTGTGCCCGGACAGGAACATCCCGCCGGCGAGCGCGACCATGGCGATGAGGATGATGACCAGGGCACGCCCCGGCCTCCCCTGACCGCCGGACGGCCCTCGGCCCTTCTTGGGTGCTGCCACCTTCTCGTTTCTCCCTGTCCAACCGCCCCGCGCCGGGTACGCGCCCGAGCGGCCACGAAGTGTTGTGGGGACCCGCCCCCGCAGACGACCTGCACGGTCCCGGGGACGCCGCGCGCCGGTGGGCGCGCGACGTCCCCGGGACCGTGAGAACTACTTGGTGTCGGCCTCGCCGTCGGCCTTGCCCTCGCCCTTGGCGTCCTTCACGTCCTTGGCCGCCGCGTCCTCGGTCCCGGTCTCGGCGTCCTTGTCGGCCGCCTCGTCCTTGCCCAGGTCGATCTTGGCGATGTCCGCCTTGTCCGCGTCGGGCTCACCGGTCAGCGAGGAGGCGTCGTCGGGAACGACCGTGCCGTCCGCGTCCAGCTCCTCGTCGTCGCCGTGCACGATGCGGTTGTACTCCGCGTCGTCCAGGACGGCACCGATCGCGTTCTTCGCGTAGATGGCATGCACGCCGGGGGCGACCTCGAGGAGCACGGTGTCGTCGTGGACTTCCTTGACGGTCGCGTACATGCCCCCGATCGTCCGGACGCCGGTGCCGGGCTGCATGTCGTTGCGCATCTGCGCGGCCGCCGCCTGCTTCTTCTTGGCGGAGCGGGTCATCAGGAACATGGCCCCGATGAGCACGATGAAGGGGAGGAGAGTCAAGATATCCACGGGACGGGAATTCCTTCGCACGACCGCGCTGGAATGCGGCCTGTATTTACGGGGGTGGGTACACCGACCTTTAAGGGCGGCATCGGCGGAGTCTAGATGAGTCCGCATCGTTGGAACAACGCCCAGCATGGCACCGGGGTTCCTGCGCACGCGAACCTGTGACACATCACGCCCCGAACAGGCCCTCTTGTCCCCTTACGCCGTGCTGCGGCGGTACAAGCCCCAGGTGTGCCCAGGCAGCCGGGGTCGCCACCCGCCCGCGCGGGGTCCTGGCCAGCAGTCCTTCCCGTACGAGGAAGGGCTCGGCGACCTCCTCGACGGTCTCGCGCTCCTCCCCCACGGCGACCGCGAGGGTGGACAGGCCGACCGGTCCGCCGCCGAAGAGCTTCAGCAGGGCGCCGAGCACCGCGCGGTCCAGCCGGTCGAGTCCGCGGGCGTCGACCTCGTACACCTTCAGGGCCGCGGCGGCGATCTCCCGGTCGATGATGCCCTCGGCCTTGACCTGCGCGTAGTCCCGGACGCGCCGCAGCAGGCGGTTGGCGATACGGGGGGTTCCCCGGGAGCGGCCGGCGATCTCGGCGGCGCCGTCGACGTCGATCTCGACGTCCAGGAGACGGGCGGAGCGGTGGATGACGCGCTCCAGCTCGGTGGGGGCGTAGAACTCCATGTGGCCGGTGAAGCCGAAGCGGTCGCGCAGCGGGGGCGGCAGGAGTCCGGCCCGGGTGGTGGCGCCGACCAGGGTGAACGGGGGCAGTTCAAGGGGGATCGCGGTGGCGCCGGGGCCCTTGCCGACGATGACGTCGACGCGGAAGTCCTCCATCGCCATGTAGAGCATCTCCTCGGCGGGCCGGGACATGCGGTGGATCTCGTCGAGGAAGAGGACCTCGCCCTCCTGGAGGGAGGAGAGGATCGCCGCGAGGTCGCCGGCGTGCTGGATGGCGGGGCCCGAGGTGATCCGGATCGGGGCGTTCATCTCCGCCGCGATGATCATCGAGAGGGTGGTCTTGCCCAGGCCCGGGGCGCCGGAGAGCAGCACGTGGTCAGCGGTGGCCCCGCGGGCGCGGGCCGCCTTGAGGACCAGGTCGAGCTGTTCGCGGACCTTCTCCTGGCCGACGAACTCCTCCAGGTCCTTGGGGCGCAGGGCCGCCTCGACCGCGGTGTCCTCGCCGTCCGCGTCCGCGTCGACCAGCCGGTCGTCGAAGACGGTCCCGGTGGGCTCGTCGGTCTCGGGTCCGGTCTCGTCCCAGTTCATTCAGGGGCCTCTTCGGTGGTTCGGTGCCGGTCAGCGTGCGCGGTTGAGAGTCTGCAGGGCGGCCCGCAGCAACTGCGGCACGGGGGGTGCGGTGCCCTCGGCGACGGCGGCCTCGGCCTGCGGGGCCACGGCGCTGACGGCCTCCTCGGCCTCGCGGCTCGCGTAGCCGAGGCCGATGAGCGCGGCCTGGAGCTGGTCGCGCCAGCCGGCGGCGTGGGGTGCGGCGACGCCCTGCTGGCCGATGTGCGCGCCGACCGGTGCGCCGAGCCGGTCCTTGAGTTCGAGGAGCAGCTTCTGGGCGCCCTTCTTCCCGATGCCGGAAACGGCCGTGAGGGCCTTCTCGTCGCCGGTGGAGACGGCGAGGCGGAGCGCGTCGGGGCTGTGGGTGGCGAGCATGGCCTGGGCGAGGCGGGGGCCGACGCCGCTGGCGGTCTGGAGCAGCTCGAAGACCTGGCGCTCGTCGTCGTCGGCGAAGCCGTACAGGGTGAGGGAGTCCTCGCGGACGACGAGGGAGGTGGCGAGCCTGGCCTCCTGGCCGAGGCGCAGGCCGGCCAGGGTCTGCGGGGTGCACTGGAGGGCCATGCCGATACCGCCGACCTCGATGACGGCCGTGGTCGGGGCGAGGGCGGCCACCGGGCCGGAGACGAAGGCGATCATGCGGTGGGGCCTTTCAGCGTGCGGGGCGTGCGGGATGCGCCAGGGGTACGGGAGATGCCGGGCGTGGGCTGCGTACGGGACGAGCCCAGCGTGTGGGGCGCTCCTGAGGTGCGGTGGGCGGCGACCGCCTGCTGGAGCCGGTTCTGTGCGGGTGCCCGCCAGATGTGGCAGATCGCGAGCGCCAAGGCGTCGGCGGCGTCGGCGGGCTTGGGCGGCGCGTCCAGCCTCAGCAGCCTCGTCACCATGGCGCCTACCTGTGCCTTCTCCGCACGGCCCGATCCGGTGACGGCGGCCTTGACCTCGCTGGGCGTGTGCAGGGCGACCGGGATGCCCCGGCGGGCGGCGCACAGCATGGCCACCGCGCTGGCCTGGGCGGTGCCCATCACCGTACGGACGTTGTGCTGGGCGAAGACCCGCTCCACGGCCACGTAACCCGGGGAGTGCTCGTCCAGCCACTCCTCTATCCCGCGCTCGATGGCGACGAGCCGGTCGCCGAGCTCCGCGTCGGCAGGGGTGCGCACGACGCCGACGCCGATCATGGTCAGCGGGCGGCCCGCGACCCCTTCGACCACGCCGACACCGCACCGGGTCAGCCCCGGGTCAACCCCAAGAACCCGCATGGAGCCCCCCTGTCCTTGACGCTCGCCCTGCCCACTCGTTCATCTGTTCCCGCAGGCTATCGGCTCGCGCTGACAATCCGTCGCAACCGAACCGTCGCGACCGACAAGACGACGGGCCGACGGGGTGTGCCCCCGTCGGCCCGTCGTCACGTCGCAGCGAGCTGTGCCGGTCGCGCCTCAGGCGTCGACCTTCTCCATGACCTCGTCCGACACGTCGAAGTTGGCGAAGACGTTCTGCACGTCGTCGCTGTCCTCCAGCGCGTCGATGAGCTTGAAGATCTTGCGCGCGCCCTCTTCGTCCAGCTCGACCTGCATGGTCGGCAGGAAGTTGGCCTCGGCGGAGTCGTAGTCGATGCCCGCCTCCTGGAGCGCGGTGCGCACCGCGACCATGTCGGTGGCCTCGCTGACCACCTCGAAGGTCTCACCGAGGTCGTTGACCTCCTCGGCACCCGCGTCGAGCACGGCGCTGAGGACGTCGTCCTCGCCCAGCTCGCCCTTGGGGACGATGACGACGCCCTTGCGGTTGAAGAGGTACGAGACGGAGCCCGGGTCGGCCATCGAGCCGCCGTTCCGGGTCATCGCGACACGTACGTCGGAGGCGGCACGGTTGCGGTTGTCGGTGAGGCACTCGATGAGCACCGCGACACCGTTGGGGCCGTAACCCTCGTACATGATCGTCTCGTAGTCGGCGCCGCCCGCTTCGAGACCGCCGCCGCGCTTGACCGCGGAGTCGATGTTCTTGTTGGGGACGGAGCTCTTCTTCGCCTTCTGGATGGCGTCGACGAGGGTCGGGTTGCCATCGGGGTCCACGCCGCCGGAGCGGGCCGCGACCTCGATGTTCTTGATCAGCTTCGCGAAGAGCTTGCCGCGCTTGGCGTCAATCACGGCCTTCTTGTGCTTCGTCGTAGCCCATTTAGAGTGGCCGGACATCTGCCTTCTCCTTCGCGTCACCAAAATCGAGTCGAACCCGAGAGATCCTACCGGGGTCCGCTCACTTCACTGCGCGCACCATCTCCACGAACAGAGCGTGCACGCGATGGTCGCCGGTCAGTTCGGGATGGAACGACGTGGCGAGGACATTTCGCTGCCGTACGGCCACGATGTGGCCGCCGTGCTCGGCGATGACCTCGGCCTCGGCCCCGACGGACTCCACCCAGGGGGCACGGATGAAGACGCCCTCCACGGGGCCACCGTCGATCCCGGCGACCTCGACCGCGGCCTCGAAGGACTCGTTCTGCCGGCCGAAGGCGTTGCGCCGCACGATCATGTCGATGCCGCCGACGGTCTCCTGGCCCGACCGCGGGTCCAGGATCTTCTCGGCGAGCAGGATCATCCCGGCGCAGGTGCCGTAGACCGGCATCCCGGCCCGGACCCGCTCGCGGAGCGGCTCCATCATGCCGAAGAGGACCGCCAGCTTGGACATGGTGGTGGACTCGCCGCCAGGGATGACCAGGCCGTCGACCTCGGCGAGCTCCTCGGGGCGCCGGACCGGCCTGGCCTGGGCGTCAGCCGAGGCCAGGGCGATCAGGTGTTCCCGTACGTCGCCCTGGAGAGCCAGAACGCCGATCACAGGGGTGTCGCTCATCAGTGGTTACCAGCCGCGGTTGGCGTAGCGCTCGGACTCGGGCAGGGTGTCGCAGTTGATGCCGACCATGGCCTCGCCCAGGTTGCGGGAGGCGTCCGCGATGACCTTCGGGTCGTCATAGAAGGTGGTGGCCTTCACGATGGCGGCGGCGCGCTTGGCCGGGTCGCCGGACTTGAAGATGCCGGAGCCGACGAAGACGCCCTCGGCACCGAGCTGGCGCATCAGCGCGGCGTCGGCCGGGGTGGCGACACCACCGGCGGAGAACAGCACGACCGGCAGCTTGCCGAGCTCGGCGACCTCCTTGACCAGCTCGTAGGGGGCGCGGAGGTCCTTGGCGGCGGCGTACAGCTCGTTGTTGTCGAAGCCGCGCAGACGGGCGATCTCGTTCTTGATCTGGCGCAGGTGGCGGACGGCCTCGACGACGTTGCCGGTGCCGGCCTCGCCCTTCGAGCGGATCATGGCCGCGCCCTCGGCGATGCGGCGCAGGGCCTCGCCCAGGTTGGTGGCGCCGCAGACGAAGGGGGTGGTGAAGGCGAACTTGTCGCTGTGGTTGACCTCGTCGGCCGGGGTCAGGACCTCGGACTCGTCGATGTAGTCGACGCCGAGGGACTGGAGGACCTGGGCCTCGACGAAGTGGCCGATGCGGGACTTGGCCATGACCGGGATGGAGACGGCCCCGATGATCTCCTCGATCATGTTGGGGTCGGACATCCGGGCCACGCCGCCGTCCTTGCGGATGTCGGCCGGGACTCGCTCCAGGGCCATGACGGCCACGGCGCCCGCGTCCTCGGCGATCTTCGCCTGCTCGGCGTCGACGACGTCCATGATCACGCCGCCCTTGAGCTGCTCGGCCATGCCGCGCTTGACGCGGGCGGTGCCGATGGCGGGGGACTCGGCGGACTGCGGGGTGCTGGGAAGCGTGGACACGGGACCTCACTCGGTGAAAGACGCTGAATTACTGCATCGCCGAGCAAACGCTGCGGGACCGGTCCACAGCAAGGGCCAATAGGGAGGCCGTGGATCGTTTTGGCCCCGTATCCTCTCCCGGCTCAGGTCCCGGGGCGGTCCGGCCTCAGGTCCCGGGCCGGTCCGCCCTCAGGTTCCGGGGCGGTCCGGCCTCAGGTTCCGGGGCGGTCCGCCAGCGCCACCGGCGGGGCGTCGTCCATCTCGAAGGCGAGCGGGAACGGGGCGTGTCCGGCCAGCCGGAACAGCCGTACCGTACGGTGCCGGCGCAGGGCGCGGGCGGCGCGCACGGAGTCGTTGTGGAAGCGCCGGGCCATCGGTACGCGGCGTACGGCGGCGGCCAGTTCGGTGGCCGCGTCCTCCCCGCCGGGGACCTCCTTCACCGCCTCCACCTGGGCCGGTTCGCCGAAGACGGCGCGCAGGGCGGTGCTCAGCTCGCTCTCGGCGACCTCGCGGTGGTCCTCCTCGGCCTGCCGGGCGGCGTGCGCGGCCTCGTACAGCACGATGGAGGCGGCCGGGTCCAGGACGCCGGAGGTGGCCAGCTCCTGGGTGACCGAGGCGCGGCGCAGGAGTTGGGCGTCGAGCGCGGCGCGGGCGGCGTCGATCCGGGAGTGCAGGCGGTCCAGGCGGCCGGCGGTCCAGCTGAGGTAGACGCCGATCGCGATGAGGGCGACGACGATCCAGACGAAGAGGGTTACGGTCACGGTCGCACACGCTACCGTCGACGCGGCCCCGTCCTTTCACGGGAACCCGCCTGGTACACGTCCCCTCAGTCCCGCGCCAGCCCGAACCGGGCCCGCAGCCCCGACCGCTCGTCCTCCGCCACCGAGGCGGCCCCGTCCGTCACCGTCTCGTACACCGCGAGGATGTCGGCCCCGACCGTCGCCCAGTCGAAGCGCCGCACGTGCGCCTCGCCCCGCTCCCGCAGCCCGGCCCGGCGCTCCGGGTCGCCCAGCAGCCGGATCGCGGCGGCGGCCAGCGCGTCGGCGTCCTCGTTGGCGAAGAGGTCGCCCGCCGCCCCCTGGTCCAGCACCTGCGCGAAGGCGTCCAGGTCACTGGCGAGCACCGGCGCTCCCGCCGACAGCGCCTCGACCAGGATGATGCCGAAGCTCTCGCCGCCCGTGTTCGGGGCCACGTACACATCGACGCTGCGCAGCAGCCGGGCCTTGTCCTCGTCGCTGACCATGCCGAGGAACTCCACGCGCTCACGCAGCTCCTTCGGCAGCGATGCCACCGCCTCCTCCTCGTCGCCGCGCCCCGCGACCAGCAGCCGGGCCTCGGGGTGGGCGGCGAGAATGGCGGGCAGCGCCTTCATCAGGACGGGCAGCCCCTTGCGGGGTTCGTCGATGCGGCCGATGAAGCCGAGGGTCTGGCCCTGCCACTCGGCCTTCGGCTCGGCCTTGGCGAAGAAACCGACGTCGACGCCGTTCGGGATGACCACGGCGTCCCCGCCGAGGTGCTCGACCAGGGTGCGCCGCGCGTACTCGCTCACCGCGATCCGCGCGCTGATCTTCTCCAGGGCGGGCTGGAGGATCGGATACGCGGCGATCATCGCCCGGGAGCGCGGGTTGGACGTGTGGAAGGTGGCCACGATCGGCCCCTGCGCCGACCAGCAGGCGAGCAGACCGAGCGAGGGGGAGGTCGGCTCGTGGATGTGGATCACGTCGAAGGTGCCGTCATGGAGCCAGCGGCGGACCCGGGCGGCCGAGAGGAAGCCGAAGTTCAGCCGGGCGACGGAGCCGTTGTACGGGACGGGGACGGCCCGGCCCGCCGAGACGACGTAAGGGGGCAGCGGGGTCTCGTCGTCGGCCGGGGCCAGGACGGAGACGGTGTGGCCGAGCCCGATGAGGTGCTCGGCCAGGTCCCGGATGTGGAACTGCACGCCGCCGGGGACGTCCCAGGAGTACGGGCAGACGATGCCGATCTTCACGCGCGCTCTCCCCGGGGGTCCAGGTCGTCCAGCCAGAGCCGCTGGAGCATGTGCCAGTCCTCCGGGTGTTCGGCGATGCCGCCGGCGAAGGCGTCCGCCAGCCCTTGCGTCATGGCGGCGGTCTTCTCGGCGCGGGTGCCTTCCTCCGGCACCTCGATCGCCGGGTGGACGCGGGCCCCCATGACCGGCGTGCCGTCGTACCAGAGGGTCACCGGCAGCAGCAGCGCGCCCGTCTGCTGGGCGAGGAGCGCCGGGCCGGCCGGCATCCGGGCGGTGGCGCCGAAGAACGACACCTCGACCCCGGAGGCGGAGAGGTCCCGGTCGGCGACCAGGCAGATCAGGCCGCCCGCGCGCAGCCGCCGGGCCAGTGTGCCGAAGGCGGCGCCGCCGCTGTGCGGCAGGACCTCCATGCCGAGGCCCTCGCGGTAGGCGACGAACCGGTCGTAGAGCGTCGCGGGCTCCAGCCGCTCTGCGACGGTGGTGAAGGGGACCTTCAGGTCGGTGGTGACCCAGGCGCCGGCCAGGTCCCAGTTGCCGAGATGCGGCAGGGCGACGATCACGCCCTTCCCGGCGTCCAGGCCCTCGGTCAGGTGATGGACGTCCTTGACGTCGATGCTCGCCTTGATGCGCTCCGGGGTCCAGGTGGGCAGCCGGAACGACTCCATCCAGTACCGCATGTACGAGCGCATCCCGGCCTTGGACAGCTCGGCCAGCCGCTCCGGGCCCGCGTCCGGGACGACCCGCGCCAGGTTCGACTCCAGGCGGAGCACGCTCTTGCCGCGCCGCTTCCAGGTCCGGTCGGCGATGGTGCGGAAGAGGGCTGCGGCGGCGGGCTCGGGCAGCTTCTTCACGGCGCCCCAGCCGAGTCCGTACAGACCGTCGGTGATCCGGCCCTTGAGCGCGCTCACCGGTCGGCCCCGCTCCCCTGCCCGGCCGGTCCCTCGGCGCCGGAGACGGCGGCGGCCGCGTCGGCCTCCGCGGATTCGCGGCGCACGGTCACCACGCGCTGGATCAGCGTCACCAGGGAGCCCGCGGCGACGATCCACAGGGCGATCGGGAGCAGGATGTCGATGTGCGGGACGCCGAAGGCGTGGAGCCCGGCGAGACCGGCGGCGACCAGCGAGATGACCAGGCGTTCGGCGCGCTCCACCAGCCCGTTCACCGCGACCGGCAGGCCGATCGACTCGCCGCGTGCCTTGGTGTACGAGACCACCTGGCCGCTGGCCAGGCAGAAGATGGCGACGGCGCAGAGGATGTTGTCGTCACCGCTGCCCGCGTACCAGAGGGCGAAGCCGGCGAAGATCGCCCCGTCGGCGACCCGGTCCAGCGTCGAGTCGAGGAACGCGCCCCAGCGGCTGGAGATCCCGGCCTGCCGGGCCATGTTGCCGTCGACGAGGTCGGAGAAGACGAAGAGCGTGATGACGATGGTGCCCCAGAAGAACTCCCCCATCGGGAAAAAGACCAGCGCACCTGCCATCACTCCGGCCGTGCCGATGAGGGTGACCGCGTCGGGGCTGACCCCGAGGCGGAGCAGCAGGGCGGCGAACGGGGTGAGGACACGCGTGAAAAATGCACGCGCGTACTTGTTCAGCATGGCTTTCCCGAGGGTTCGGTTGGCCGAGCGGCCCCTTCGGCCACCGGCTGGCCCATCGTAGTCACGACCGGTGCCCTCCACCGGACGGGCACCCGCCCGCAGGGGTGTCACGGGCAAGCGCGCCCCGCGCCCGACGTATGGACGCGTCGGCGCCCTGGTGCCAAGCTCGAAGGACCGAGGCCGCCTCGGCGGCTCCCCGTATCCGCCATCCAGCGCGGTCGGCTGCTCCCCCTCCCGTACCGCGTCGTCCACCGGGAGGCACACCATGGGCGAGAAGACGCACGCACACCCCGGGGCCGCCGGAGGAGTACCGGCGGCCGGCCACCCCTCCGCCGTACGGAACGTGGTGCTGGTCGGCCACAGCGGATCGGGCAAGACCACACTGGTCGAGGCCCTGGCCCTGACGGCGGGGGCGCTCAACCGGGCGGGCCGGGTCGAGGACGGGGCGACCGTCTCCGACCACGACGAGATCGAGCGGCGCCGGCACCGCTCCGTCCACCTCTCGGCGGTTCCGGTGACGTGGGACGGCTGCAAGGTCAATCTGCTGGACACTCCCGGGTACGCCGACTTCGTCGGGGAGCTGCGGGCCGGTCTGCGGGCGGCGGACGCGGCCCTCTTCGTCGTCTCGGCGGCCCAGGAGGCCGAGTCCGTGGCCGCGACGACCCGGGCGGTGTGGGAGGAGTGCGCGCTCGCCGGGATGCCCCGGGCGATCGTCGTCACCCATCTCGACACCGCGCGCACCTCCTTCGAGGAGATGACGCGGATCTGCGCGGAGACGTTCGGCGGGGACGACCCCGATGCCGTCCTGCCTCTGTATCTGCCGGTGCTCGGTGCCGAGGCCGCCGACGGGCACGCCCCGCTCACCGGGCTGACCGGGCTGCTCACGCAGCGGATCCTGGACTACTCCTCCGGGGAACGGGCCGAGCTGCCGCCCGCACCGGACCAGGAGGAGGCGCTCGCAGAAGCCCGTGATCGGCTGATCGAAGGGATCATCGCCGAGAGCGAGGACGAGTCGCTGATGGACCGGTACCTCGACGGCGGAGGCGAGAGCATCGACATATCGACACTGATCACCGATCTGGAGCGGGCCGTCGCCCGGGGCGCCTTCTTCCCCGTACTGGCCGCCGCGCCCGCGGCCGAGGGCGCCCGGCAGGGCATCGGCACGGTGGAGCTGCTGGAACTGATCACGCGGGGCTTCCCGACCCCGCTGGAGCGCACTCCGCCCACCGTCACCACACCCTCCGGCTCGCCCAGGACCGCC
The DNA here is from genome assembly GCF_000718135.1 of Streptomyces cyaneofuscatus. GTDB lineage: Bacteria > Actinomycetota > Actinomycetes > Streptomycetales > Streptomycetaceae > Streptomyces > Streptomyces cyaneofuscatus. The sequence goes on from NZ_JOEM01000029.1 coordinate 45,524, forward strand.
CCGGCCTGCGATCCGGAGGCCCCGCTGCTGGCGGAGGTCGTCAAGACGTCGTCCGACCCGTACGCGGGCCGCATCTCGCTGGTGCGGGTCTTCTCCGGCACCCTGCGGCCCGACGACACCGTGCACCTGTGCGGCCACGGCCTGGACGCGGCGGGCCAGGAGCCGCGCCCCTGTCATGAGGCGGAGGTCCGGGTGACGTCCCTGACCTCGCCGTTCGGCCGGCAGCAGCACCCGGTGGACCGGTGCGTCGCGGGTGATCTGGTCTGCGTGGCCCGGCTGGGCGAGGCGGAGACCGGCGACACCCTCTCCGCCTCCGGGGACCCGGTCCTCATCGAGCCCTGGTCGACCCCGGACCCGCTGCTGCCGACGGCCGTGCGGGCGCACGGGAAGGCGGACGAGGACAAGCTCTCCCACGCGCTGGCGCGGCTGGTCGCGGAGGACCCCACCCTGCGCCTGGAGCAGAACCCGGACACCCATCAGGTCGTCCTGTGGTGCCTGGGCGAGGCCCATCAGGAGGTCGCCCTGGACCGGCTGCGCAGCCGCTACGGCGTCCAGGTCGACGCCGAACCGCACCGGGTCGCGCTCCGCGAGACGTGTCGCGGACGGGGGGCCGGGCGCGGACGGCATGTCAAACAGTCCGGCGGGCACGGCCAGTTCGCGATCTGCGAGATCGAGGTGGATCCGCTGCCGGCGGGCAGCGGCATCCAGTTCGTGGACAAGGTGGTCGGCGGGTCGGTGCCGCGTCAGTTCATCCCGTCGGTGGAGAAGGGCGTACGGGCCCAGGCCGCCCGAGGGCTGTCCGCCGGGCACCCGCTCGTCGACGTACGCGTCACGCTGCTCGACGGCAAGGCACACTCGGTGGACTCCTCCGACGCCGCCTTCCAGACGGCGGGTGCGCTGGCTCTGCGTGAGGCGGCGGCGGACGCCCGGCTCCTGCTCCTGGAACCGGTCTGCGAGGTCACCGTGCTGGTCCCGGACGACTATGTGGGCCCGGTGATGAGCGACCTGTCGGGGCGGCGCGGCCGGGTGGTGGGCACCGAGCAGAGTCCGGGCGGGCGCACCCTCGTACGGGCCGAGGTGCCGGAGACGGAGATCGGCCGGTACGCACTCGACCTGCGCTCCCTCACCCACGGCACCGGCCGGTTCGACCGTACGCACGCCCGGTTCGAGGCGATGCCGCAGCAGCTCGCGGAGAAGGTCCGCGCAGAACTGTCGGACGCCCCCTAGGGCACGGATCACCCGGCGCGTGACCGGCGCACTGTCGCAAACGGCCCCCGCGTCCCGGTGGGTGACGGACGGTGCGGCGGTCCGGACGATACGCTGTGGGCGCAGCTCAGAAGGTATGCCGCGTACGGTAGTTGGGCACACCGCAGGAGCAGACCGTGCGGCGAGTGGGGGCGACAGACAGTGGCCAACGACGTATTCGACTTCTCACCCGGGGCGCAGATCCCGATCCAGGGGTCCGGCGGCCAGTCGGTGGCGACCAATGCCCTGGCCTCGGCCGCGTACCGGGACAGCCCGGTGGACGTGATCCTCGACGCCAACAGCGAGTGGCACAAGTCGACGGTGAAGCCGGGGGCCTCCAAGCTCTTCAAGTCCGACTACTTCAAGCCGAATCTCGGCGAGGCCTTCTCCCGGGCGGTCCAGGAGCGGATGCTGGGCGGCTCCCGCAAGGCTCTCATCCAGTCCTTCGGCACCGATCCGCAGACGGTGGTGGAGCACTGCCTGTCGGCGACCAACCTCCGTAAGGCGCGCGACACCCGGCTCACGCTGATCACGGCGGTGTTCGGCTTCCTCTTCCTGCCGGGCATGATCGCCTGGGTCATCGCCTTCCGGATCAAGGACGCGCTGGCCAAGTCCAAGGACGCCGCGTTCCGGGCGGTCGGCACGGTGCTGCTCGCCGCGTTCGGGATCGGCGCGCTCATCCTGCTGTGGAAGCTGCCGACGGACGGTTTCTGGCCGCTCTACGTGCGAGGGGCGATCGTCGCGCCGCTGATCGGCTGGTTCCTCGCCAAGCGGGTCGCGGAGACCTCCGCCCGCGATCTGCGGGCCCGCTGGGACGGGCTGCTGTCCGGCACCGGGGTGATCGCCAAGATCCCGGAGGCGGTGCCGAAGAACCCCAACGAGACGGCGCGCGAGGCGCTGCGCCAGGGGCTGGAGAAGCTCTCCGCCGAACAGCAGTCCAACGCCGTCTTCTACGCCGGTCCCAAGGGCATCCTCGGCATGGGCACCCGGTGGGGCAGCTGGCAGCTGGCCGAGGAGCTGACGCCGAAGGACCCGACGAAGGAGATCCACCAGTTCCGCAGCTGGGACCTGATCCGGATCATCCACGACCAGCTGAAGATGCTGGAGCGCGGCCCGCTCAACACCGGCGGCTTCCCCAAGCCGTCCGTGAAGCACTGGATCGTCTCCCCCATCGGTGAGAACGCCGACTCCGTCTCCCGTCCCGAGGGGGAGGACGTCGCGACCTTCCAGGTGAAGCCGCACGAGATACAGCGGATCTGCAACCACCAGCAGTTCGGCAGCGGCGACCGGCACTACCTGGGCGTGCAGTTCACTCTCTGGGACGGCCAGCTCGTCATCACGATGATGATCACCGTGACCGTGCTCCACGAGACACTGCGCATCGAGGTCACCGGCCACGCGCTGGGCCCGGTCCACGGGCTGTTCTTCGCCAAGCCGGCCGCCCGGACGAAGACCGTCAACAAGACCGTGAGGTTCTGGGAGACCCGGGACATCCAGCTTCCGGTGGTGGAGGCGAGGGAGGTCGTCCGGCTCGCGCTGCGGGCGCCCTTCACCTGGTATCCGCCGGTGCTGGACTACCTGGGCGGCAAGATCGTGCTGCCGGAGCCCTTCGGACTGCGGCACGCCTGGGCCGCCAAGCCGTGGAACCACCGCTTCATGGCGGACGACGCGATGCGGGCGGCAACCCCGGTGCTGCGCGTGGTCCACTCGGCGGCGATGCGGGTCCTCGCGGAGAACGGCGTGGACACCGAGCGCTTCGACAACCGCTCGATGATACTGAGCGGCCTCGTCCAGGACCCGTCCCCGCGCAAGGCGGACGTGTACGACGCGTAGACCGGCGTACGTACGGAAGAGGGGCATCCGTACGGGGAAGAGGGGCGCCCGGAAAAGCCCGGGCGCCCCTCTTCCTCGTACAGGCTCGACTACTCGGCCGGCCAGGCGCCCGCCAGCATCGTCCGGGTGTCGCCCAGCAGCTGCGGCAGCACCTTGGTGTGGCCTATGACCGGCATGAAGTTGGTGTCCCCGCCCCAGCGCGGCACCAGGTGCTGGTGCAGATGGGCGGCGATCCCGGCACCGGCGACCGAGCCCTGGTTCATCCCGATGTTGAAGCCGTGCGCCCCGGAGGCGGCGCGCAGGGCCGCCATCGCCCGCTTGGTGAAGTCCGCCAGCTCCGCCGTCTCCGGGCCGTCCAGCTCCGTGTAGTCGGCGACGTGCCGGTAGGGGACGACCATGAGGTGGCCGCCGTTGTACGGGTAGAGGTTCAGCACCGCGTAGACGTGCTCGCCGCGCGCCACCACGAGCCCGTCCTCGTCGGATTTCGCCGGAATCGAACAGAACGGGCAGCCGTCCTCGGCGCCCGGGCCGCTCGGCTTGTCCTGACCCTGGATGTACGCCATCCGATGGGGCGTCCACAGACGCTGAAACGCGTCCGGCGTCCCCACGCCGATCTGCTGCTCCGGCTCACTCGTCATGCCGATCAGCATATTGCGTCACCCGCGCGGAGCGTGTCGCCGGGGCCGCACCGCTCGGCCGCCCGCGATGCTGAGGCGATGAGCCAGCGCCCCGCCCCGGAGGCCCCCGCCCGGCTGACCCGCTGGGAGCAGCGCACGGAGCTTCCGCTCTTCGCCGCCTCGCTTCTCTTCCTCGCCGGGTACGCGTTCCGGGTCCTGGCCCCGCACGACGCGCAGCCGTGGCACGACCTCTCCGTGATCCTGGTCTGGTCGACGTGGCTGATGTTCCTGGCGGACTACGCGGTACGGCTGCGCCTCAGCGGCCTGGGCGCACGCTTCGTCGGCGTGCGCTGGCTGGACACCCTGGTCCTGCTGCTGCCGCTGCTGCGCCCGCTGCGGATGGTCAAGGTCTACTCGGCGGTGCAGCAGCGCCACGACCGGCCGCGGCTGAACCTGTACGCGAGGGTGATGTCGTACGCGAGCCTGAGCGCCGTCCTGCTCGGCTTCTCCGCCTCGCTCGCGGTGTACCGCCTGGAGCGCGATGCCCCGGGGGCCTCCATCCGGACGTTCGGGGACGCGTTGTGGTGGGCGTGCGCGACGCTCTCGACGGTCGGTTACGGGGATGCCGCGCCGGTCACGTTCTGGGGGCGGACGGTGGCGGCGGGGCTGATGGCCTGCGGTCTCGCGCTGCTGGGGGCGGTGACGGGGTCGTTCTCGTCGTGGCTGATCCAGGTGTTCACACGGGAGGACGAGAAACGGCCCCCGGAGCGGGGTTAGCGCTCCGAGGGCCGTGCCCCGATGAGGTGATCAGACCTGTACGCGGTCCTCGACGGCCTTCGCGATCTTGGCGATGGCCTCGTCGACCGGGATGCCGTTCTCCTGCGAACCGTCGCGGTAGCGGAAGGAGACGGCACCGTTGGCCATGTCCTCGTCACCAGCGATGATCATGAAGGGCACCTTGGCCTTCTGCTGGTTGCGGATCTTCTTCTGCATCCGGTCCGAGGAGGCGTCCACGTCCACCCGCAGCCCCTGCTTGCGCGCCTTGGCGGCGAACTCCTGGAGGTAGGGGATGTGGGCGTCGCCGATCGGGATGCCGACCGCCTGGACCGGGGCGAGCCAGACCGGGAAGGCGCCCGCGTAGTGCTCCAGCAGCACGGCGAAGAAGCGCTCGATGGAGCCGAACAGGGCACGGTGGATCATGACCGGGCGCTGCTTGGAGCCGTCCGGGCCGGTGTACTCCAGGTCGAAGCGCTCCGGCAGGTTGAAGTCGAGCTGCACGGTCGACATCTGCCAGGTACGGCCGATGGCGTCCTTGCACTGCACGGAGATCTTCGGGCCGTAGAACGCGGCGCCGCCCGGGTCCGGGACCAGGGGCAGACCCTGCTTCTCGGCGACCTGGCGGAGCGTCTCGGTGGCCTCTTCCCAGGTCTCGTCGGAGCCGACGTACTTCTCCGGGTCCTTGGTGGAGAGCTCCAGATAGAAGTCGGTGAGCCCGTAGTCGCGGAGCAGGTTCAGCACGAAGGTGAGCGTGCGGTCGAGCTCCTCCGCCATCTGCTCCTTGGTGCAGTAGATGTGCGCGTCGTCCTGCGTGAAGCCGCGCGAGCGGGTCAGGCCGTGCACGACGCCCGACTTCTCGTACCGGTACACCGTGCCGAACTCGAAGAGGCGCAGCGGCAGTTCGCGGTAGGAGCGGCCGCGCGCGTCGAAAATCAGGTTGTGCATCGGGCAGTTCATCGGCTTGAGGTAGTAGTCCACCCCGTCGTCGAGCTGCATGGGCGGGTACATGCCGTCGGCGTACCAGTCCAGGTGGCCGGACTTCTCGAAGAGCTTGCCCTTGGTGGCGTGCGGGCTGTAGACGAACTCGTAGCCCTCCTCCTCATGACGGCGGCGCGAGTAGTCCTCCATGGCCCGGCGGATGACGCCGCCCTTGGGGTGGAAGACCGCGAGGCCGGGGCCGATCTCGTCGGGGAAGGAGAAGAGGTCCAGCTCGTTGCCGAGCTTGCGGTGGTCGCGCTTGGCGGCCTCCTCCAGGAACTCCAGGTGCGCCTTCAGCTCGTCCTTGGTCGGCCAGGCGGTCCCGTAGATGCGCTGGAGCATCGGGTTCTTCTCGCTGCCGCGCCAGTACGCCGCGGCGTTGCGCATCAGCTTGAACGCCGGGATGAACCGGGTGGTGGGCAGGTGCGGACCGCGGCAGAGGTCCTTCCAGCACAGGTCACCGGTCTTGGCGTCCAGGTTGTCGTAGATGGTCAGCTCACCGCCGCCCACCTCGACATCCGCGCCGTCGTCCGAGGAGGCGGAACCCTTGATGCCGATGAGCTCCAGCTTGTACGGCTCGTTCGCGAGCTCCTCGCGGGCGGCCTCGTCGGAGACCACGCGGCGGGAGAACTTCTGGCCCCGCTTCTGGATCTCCTGCATCTTCTTCTCGATGGCCTTGAGGTCCTCGGGGGTGAACGGCTTCTCGACGTCGAAGTCGTAGTAGAAGCCGTCCTTGACCGGCGGGCCGATGCCGAGCTTGGCCTCGGGGAAGAGCTCCTGCACGGCCTGGGCCATGACGTGCGCGGTGGAGTGGCGCAGGATGTCGAGGCCGTCCTCGGAGGAGATCTCCACCGGCTCGACGGACTCGCCGTCCTGGAGCTCGTAGGAGAGGTCCTTCAGCTCGCCGCCGATGCGCGCGGCGACGACGGTGCGCTGACCGGGGAAGAGCTCGCCGGCCGTCGTGCCCGTCGTCACCACGTGCTCTTCCCGCTCGGAATCGCGTTGGATGATCACACGGACGTCTGACACCGGTCTCTCCTGACTGAGGGGGATGCCTGCCTTCATCTGGCAATGCAATACGAATCGTACCGAGCCCCCAGCCCCCGATGCGAACGCCTTCCGGGCCGGGCTACGGCTCCTCCCCCGCGCACGCCTCCTCGAAGAAGTCCACGTTCTCCTGGAGCGACTTCATCAGCCGGTCCCGCTCCGCCTCGTCGACCTGCACGGGCGCCACCTGCGAAGCCCCGGTGAGCCGCCGGAAGCCGCCCCGCCGCTCCAGCCGACCCTCCACCCGCAGCGGCAGCCCGACGAGGTGGGCGTGGCCCGCGATCCGGTACGCCTCCTCGTCCAGCTCCACCCGGACATGCGCGACCTCCGCCCCCGCCAGCACCCGCAGCCGTACGATCCCGGCGCCGCGCGGCCCCGAGCGGCGCAGCCGGACCACCGCGCCGGTGATCCGGACGGGGACGGCGGGCTCCTCGCGGAGGTAGCGGGCCCCGGCGCAGCGCAGGGCGGGCAGGTCGCCCGGGGAGAACTCGACGGGTGCGGGGCGGGCCGGGCAGCCGTCCGGGGTTCCGGCGGCGGGCGCCCACCGCAGGTCGATCCCGGCCCCCTCGCTGCCGCGCACCAGGGTCACCAGCGCCTCGGTCAGCTCCCGGCTGACGCCCGCCGCCACCGCGCTGTCGAACGCCTCCATGCCTCCGGTCGCCCGCTGGTAGTCCACCGCCTCCCGGGTGGCGTGCAGGGCGTGGCAGAGCTGGACGGCCACGGCGCGCCCGGACTCGACGGGCACGAACGCGGTGAGCCGGCGCCCGCCCGGCGCGGGCCCGATGAGGGTGCCGTCCAGCGCCGCCCGGGCCTTCCTGCGGTGCCGGGCCCCGTGGTAGCCGGCCCGGCCGCGGGCCGCGAGCGCCCCGGCGAGGAGGATCTGCCGGGCCGCCGAGCGAAGCTCCTCCGCCTCGGCCCACCCCGAGGCGCCCGCCGCCCCGGCCGCAGATTCGGGGACCTCGCGCCACCAGCGGACCTCGTCACTGGGCACGGCGAGCGCGACCAGGATGTCCTGGGCGGACGGGGCGGCGCTGCGGGAGAGCGCGGTGAGCGCCTCGGCCAGCAGATCCTCGGCGTCGGGGAAGGCGGCGTTCTCCGGGACCAGCAGACTGGCGCCCGCGGAGGGTCCGGGCGGGGCCCACCGGCTGTAGCGCCCGGCCGCTCCCCCGCGCCGCTGCCAGCCGTACCGGTGCAGCAGCGCGGTGAGCACCGCCGGGTCGGGCAGGGGAGTGCCGTCCCCGTCCGCGGCGGCGTACTCCCTGCTCACGGCGGGGTGCGCCCGGGCGCCGAACAGCTCCGCCGGGCCCGTCGGTTCGTCCATCGACCGGTGCATCAGGGTCTCCCTCCGGCCCCGACCCGGGCCATGATGTCGCAGAGTGCGCGGTCGTCGAAGATCCGTGAGGTCGGGATGCGCACGGTGGTCCGGTACCGGCCCGTCACCGCGTGGCCGGCCAGGTTGGTCCAGTAGCAGCAGTGCCGCAGATCGAGGCTGCCGGGCCCGGCGCTCAGCCACTCGTCCTGGCTGCGGGGCACGATCATCACCACCAGGATCTTGTGCACCGAGACCGGAGTGCGGGCCAGCTTGACGAGATGGGCGTTGTCGAGCGTGAAGGAGAACGCCCCGCCCGCCGGGTGCGGCGGTATCTGGTAGGTGCACTTGAGCTGCACCTTGATGGTCACTTCGTCGTCGACCGTGTGGGCGGCGGCCCCGTGGCTGACGTGCCAGTCGATGCCGTTGTCGGGGAAGGGCTGGGACAGCGAACACCCCGCCGCCGCCGCGACCGCGTGCAGGTAGCCCACCTGGAGGGTCTCCATACAGGCGGTGGTGGCGAGGGAGCCGCGCAGCGGTGCGTCGTTCCGCTGCTCCACCGGCCCGAACCCTTCGGCGCGGGCGGGCCCTCCTGGATCGGGCTGCGCGAGCGCCATGGCCCCGTATGCCTTCCGGACGTGCCGTCAGAAGTGACGTCGTATGAGGTGGAGGAGCAACTGCCTTGGCTCCTACCTGTGTTGTCACCGCAGGAGAACGCCCGCAAACGGCGTATCAGGCAAACAGCACGGGTATCACCGATATCGGGCAGAGGAATCATTCCATCTGCCGCGCAGGTGCGAGGAGTTCGGGGATGATGCACTGGTTCGAAGGGCCGCTGGCCGCTTTTGACACGGAGACGACAGGCGTGGACGTCGAGCAGGACCGGATCGTTTCGGCCGCTCTCGTCGCGCAGGACACGACGGGCGGACGCGTCCGCGTCACCCGCTGGCTGGTCAACCCGGGGATCCCGGTGCCCGCGGGGGCGACCGAGATCCACGGTCTGACCGACGATCACCTGCAGCGCAACGGCCGCTGGCCCGCGCCGGTGATGGACGAGATCGCCCGTACGCTGGCGGAGCAATGCGCGACGGGCCGCCCGCTGGTCGTGATGAACGCGCCGTTCGACCTGACCCTGCTGGACCGCGAGCTGAAGCGGCACCGGGCCTCGTCACTGGCCGGGTACATGGCGGACGTGCCGCTGCGGGTCGTGGACCCCCGGGTGCTGGACAAACACCTGGACCGCTACCGCAAGGGCCGCCGCACGCTCACCGACCTGTGCGAGCTGTACGAGGTGCCGCTCGTCGGCGCCCACGACGCGGCGGCGGACGCCTCGGCCTCGCTGGAGCTGGTGCGCGCGATAGGCCGGCGCTTCTCGTCCCGGCTGGAGCGGCTCTCCCCCGCCGAGCTGCACACCCTCCAGGCCACCTGGCACGCGGCGCAGGCGCGCGGCCTGGAGGCGTGGTTCGCGAGGAGCGGGACACCGGAGGCGGTGGACCCGGCGTGGCCGCTGCGCCCGGAGCTGCCCGCAGCCGCCTGAACAAGCAGAAGCCGGTCCGCCGTGATGCTTGGCGGACCGGCTCTCCCGGTGGGCGATACTGGGTTCGAACCAGTGACCTCTTCGGTGTGAACGAAGCGCTCTCCCACTGAGCTAATCGCCCGGGAACGGGTTGAACCATACAGGGCTCGGCGGGCTTCGTTCAAACCGCTTCCGGCCGGGCGGTCCCGGGGCGCACGCGGAACGTACACAGGCGCGGAAACGCGGAAACTGAGTATCCGAGCGCATGTACGACGCGGAGGGCCCGGGCGACACTCCCGTACATGGAACATGTGCCGCCGCCCGCCGAGGAACTGGCGCTCCTCGACCGAGAACTGGCTCAGCTGGACGCCCGCCGGGCCCACCTGCTGACCCGTCGCGCCTGGCTGGTCAGCGCGTTGCAGCCGCAGGCACCGCAGGCGCCGAACGCGCCCCGCTGGCATACGCCGCCCGTCGGCCAGGGCTGGGCTCCGGGGCAGCCGTGGTCGGCGGCGCCCCGGGCCGCGAAGCCGTCCGGACCGCCGCGCAGCGCGCAGAACGTGCTGCTGACGCTCGGCGGTCTGCTGCTGACGGTCGCGGCCGTCGCGTTCACCCTCGTCAGCTGGGGCTCCATGGGCATCGGCGGCCGGTCGGCCGTCCTGGCGCTGGTGACCCTGGCCGCCCTCGCGGCCCCGGTGGTCCTGCTGCGCCGGAAGCTCGCGGCCACGGCGGAGGCGCTGGCTGCGCTCGCCCTGGTCCTCACACTGCTGGACACCTACGCGGTCCACGCGGTCGCGGCGCCGGACGCCGACGGGCTCACCTTCACCGCCGTGGCCTCGGCGGTGCTCGCCGCGCTCTGGGCGGCCTACGGCCTGGCCCTGGGCAAGCTGCACCTGCCGCTGCCCGCGGCCGTGTTCTTCGTCCAGTGGCCGCTGCTGCTGGGCGCCTGGGCGGCGGGTGCTCCGGCGATCGTGGTCGGCTGGGCGCTGCTGGTGACGGCTGTGGTGGACGGCGCGATCGCGCTGTGGGGCAAGGGCCTGGGCGTACGGGTCACGGCGGGCATCGGCCTGGCCGTGATGGGGTCCGCCGCGCTGCTGACGGGGCTCGGCGAGTCCCTGACGGCCGGCGGTCCGCTCGGGGCCGTGCTGCCGGGCGCGCTGCTGCTGACGGCGGCCGTGGCGGCCCTGGCCGGGGCGTGGCGCGCCCCGAACGGCTATGCCCAGGCGGGCGGTGTGGTGGCCGGTCTGGCGGCGGTGGCGGCGGTGGGCGGCGTGCTGCGGGCGGCGGTGCCGGGCATGTGGCACGTTCCGGTGTACCTGCTTTGCGGCCTGGCCCTGCTGTCCGTCGTACGGGCACCGCTGCCGCGTAGCGCCGGGCGCGGGGTGCTGGCGGCGGCGGGCGCGGTGGTGGCGGGCGCGCTGCTGTGGGCGGTGCCTCCGGTCGCGGCGGTGCTGCTGGGGCCGGTCGAGCTGGTCGCCGAGGTGTGGGCGGGGGCGCCGGACGGGTTCCGGGGCGCGCTCGGGGAGTCGATGAGGTGGTCGGAGTCGGCTGCGGCTCCGGTGGTGCTCGCGGTGGTGGCGGGGCTGCTCGGGGCGGCGTACCGGTGGTGGCCGTCGCTGGTGCGGGTCGCCGCTCCGCTGGTCACGCCGGGGGCGACGGCGCGCGGTGCGGCGGGCGCGGGGGCGCTGGCCCTCGGCTGGGGGACGCTGCTGCTGGCGGCGGCGACGCTGGGTGTGCCGTACCCGGTCGCGGTGGCCCTGGAGACGGTGCTGGTGGCGGGGCTGCTGCTGGTGGCGGTCCGGGGTGCGGAGCTGGGCGCCGGGGACGCGGGGACGGGTGAGGGCGGCGGTGCCGGGGCGGGAGCGGGGGCTGCGGGCGGTGGCCAGTCCGCCGTGGCGGTGACCGCGCTCGTGGCCGCTGTCGGCGGGGCGGTGAGCGTGGGGCTGCTGTCGCTCGCCGCGGAGGCGGCGACGTACGCGGTGTTCGGGGCGCTGGTGGTCCTGTTCGCGGGGGCGGCGCTGCGGACGCGGGCGGTGGTGGAGCAGGCGGTGTTCGCGGTGGCCGCGGTGGTGTGGGGCACGGTCCTGACCGGGTGTGCGGCCCGCTCCCTGGAGCTCGCCCCGCACGAGGCCGCGCCGCTGCTGCTCGTGGTGCCCGCGGTGACGGTGCTGCTGGGGGCGCGGCTGCGGCTGCACCCGGTGGCGTTGCCGGTGGAGCTGGCCGGGGCGCTGGGTGCGCTGGTGGCCGTCGGGCTCGCGGTGGCGGATGCGCCGTTCCTGGCGCTGGTGCTCGCCCTGTGCGGGGTGCTGGCGGCGGGGGCGGCCGTGCGCCCGGAGCGGCGGCCGGCGGCGGGGTACGTGGCGGCGGTGCTGTTCGTGGCGGCGACCTGGGTCCGGCTGGCGGCGTCGGAGGTGTCGGCCCCGGAGGCGTACACCCTGCCGGTGACGGTGCCCGCCCTGGTCGTCGGCGTACTGCGGCGGCGCAAGGACCCCGAGGCGTCCTCCTGGACGGCGTACGGGCCGGGGCTCGCGGCGACGCTGCTGCCGAGCCTGGCCGTGGCCTGGACCGACCCCGACTGGGTGCGGCCGCTGCTGCTGGGCGTGGCGGCGCTGGTGATCACGTTGCTGGGGGCGAAGTACCGGCTCCGTGCGCTGCTGCTGCTCGGCGGCGCGGTGCTGGCCCTGGACACCCTGCACGAGCTGGCGCCGTACGTCGTCCAGGTGGCCGGCGCCCTGCCGCGCTGGCTGCCGCCGGCGCTGGCCGGGCTGCTGCTGCTGGCCGTGGGGGCCACGTACGAGCAGCGGCTGCGCGACGCGCGCAAGCTGAAGGACCTGCTGGGCCGGATGCGGTGAGCGGTCCCCGGTCCGGGACCCTGCGGGGTCCCGGACCGGGGAAACGCAGAGGCCCCCGAGACTTTTCCAAGTCTCGGGGGCCTCTGTCCGGGTGGGCGATACTGGGTTCGAACCAGTGACCTCTTCGGTGTGAACGAAGCGCTCTCCCACTGAGCTAATCGCCCGGGCGCACCGCAAACATTACCCCATGTCAGCGGTGCCCCTGGACCGTCCCCGGCACTGCCCGCCGGCCGTCCGCGGTGCTACTCGCCGACCGTCCACGGCAGGGCGAGGCCGAACTTCCAGACGTAGATCCCGACCAGCACCGCCATGATCACCAGCCCCACCGTGGTGAGGATGATGTTGCGCCGCCGGACCTTGGGATCCAGCGCCCGCTGGGCGGCCTCGGTGACCTTGCGCTTGGTCCAGCGCAGCACCAGCTGGGCCCAGACGAACTCGGTCGCCCAGATCGCCATACCGCCGAAGATCACCAGCCAGCCGGGCCCCGGCAGCACCAGCATCAGCACACCGGCCACCACCACGCCCAGGCCGACGACGAAGACGCCGACCTGCCAGCTCAGGTGCAACGGCTTCGACGCCTTGATGAAGCCCGGCGCCCGCGATCCCAGCTCGCGTTCCACCTTTTCCGCCTTGGTCGTGCCCCCCGGAGCGGACTCCGGGGACGCCTTCTCGGCGGCCTCGATCCGCTCGTCACTCTCCGCATTCATGGAGCTCAACCTACCCGACCCGTCGTCGTCACTTGAATGGGCGCATGACTCAAAGTTACACACCGCTGGGCGAGGGACCCGAAGCATCACAAATGGGTCAGAGGGGTTTACAACGCCACCGTAGGTGGCATGTCGATTTCGCCGACGTGCGAATCCCCGAGCGCACACTGAGCGAAAGGCCCTGGCGCTTATGAACACCACGGTCAGCTGCGAGCTGCACCTGCGCCTCGTTGTGTCGAGCGAGTCCTCACTGCCTGTACCCGCGGGCCTGCGGTATGACACGGCCGATCCCTATGCCGTGCACGCCACCTTCCACACCGGAGCGGAGGAGACGGTCGAGTGGGTTTTCGCCCGTGACCTCCTTGCCGAGGGGCTGCACCGGCCCACCGGCACCGGAGACGTCCGCGTCTGGCCATCTCGTAGTCACGGTCAAGGCGTCGTATGCATCGCCCTGAGCTCTCCAGAGGGAGAGGCCCTGCTCGAAGCTCCGGCGCGAGCCCTGGAGTCGTTCCTGAAAAGGACCGACGCCGCGGTTCCGCCCGGCACCGAGCATCGTCACTTCGATCTCGACACGGAGCTCTCCCACATCCTGGCCGAGAGCTGAGCCAGGCCGAGAGCTGCCCGGCGCCGTCCGACTCGGGGAGACGGCGTCGCGCGGACAACCACATAAGGCAGACACCGGCGCCGTCACCGCGGAATCCACCGCGGTGACGGCGCCGGTGCGTGCGCCACGCCCCCAGGAGCAGGTCAGTGGCCTTGGAGGCCCTTCTCCTCCCCCGCAGGCCCGCACCGGGCCGGGGAGCGGCCCGGTGAGCCAGTAGAGTCAGCCGCCATCGGCGGGCGCCCGCCCGCCGGAGGCCAGGGAGCGAAGCGTGCTGATCCCTCACGACACCCGGATCGCCCTCGACACGGTGGTCGATCTGGTGAACACCGCACCGGAGAGCGAGCCACCCGACGACGGCTCCGGCCCGACGGACGGAATCGTGGACGAGCCGGAGGACGGGCTCGCCGACCTCCCGGCGCTGTACGCCTTCGCCGAGCGCCACCACATCAGCGGCGTCGGCACCCTCGGCGAGAAGGACCTCGAAGCGGTGCAGGCCGTACGGAGCCGCTTCGCCGAGGTCTTCGCCGCGCCCGACGCCCGTACGGCGGCCGACCTCGTGAACCGGCTCGTCGCCGCGGCCGGGACCACGCCCCAGCTCACCGACCACGACGGCTACGACTGGCACGTGCACTACTTCGCCCCGGACGCCTCGCTCTCCGACCACCTCGCGGCCGACTGCGGCATGGCGCTGGCCTTCATCATCGTGGCCGGCGAGCAGGAGCGGCTGCGGCGCTGCGAGGCGCCCGACTGCGGGCGCGCCTTCGTCGACCTCTCGCGCAACCGCTCCCGGCGCTACTGCTCCAGCCGCACCTGCGGCAACCGGCTCCATGTCGCCGCGTACCGGGCCCGGCGCCGGGAGGCCGGGGCATGACAGGCGCAGGCTCATAACAGGAACAGGTCATGCAGCGCCGCCATCAGCAGCAGACTCCCGACGACCGTCAGGAAGATCATCAGGGGTGGCTGGGAAAGCGCGAAGAGGCAGCCACGGGGCTCTTCGGCAGGGGGTGCGGGGGCTTCGCCCCGGGATGTGTCCACCATCTCGGGGTGATCATGACTCACCCGCGACCCTGTTGGCGGTCAACCTGACCTATTGACCCGGGAGTTCACCGTCCCGTGGCCCTCCGGAATCGCTCCGGCGTCCGAGATGCCGTCAGACATTCGGACCGCCGGGCGCGCGGGTCATGGTTTTTCAGCTGCCCTGCTTCCTCTGAGCTTCCTCAGAAGGTGCTTCGCTTCCCTCAGATGCCGTGCTTCTTCAGGATCGCCTCGATGTCGCTGAAGTCGTCACCGGGCGCCGCAGCCTCCTGCTTCTTCTTCGGCTTCGCCGCAGCCGCCGACGGAGCCGACGACGGCCGGGCCTGGCCGCCGGCGCCGAGCGAGGGCGCGGAGGCTCCCGGGGCGACGGCCTCGTTGCGCTCGGCGGCCCGCGCGGCCTTGCGCTCCGCGCGGGTGGTGCCGCTGCGGCGCTCGACGGCCCGGGTGGTCATGAAGAGCACCCAGGCGAGGCCGAGCACGCCGAAGCCGATCCAGACGCTCGGCTTGAACGCGATGCCCGAGACCCACTCGACGACGCCGGTCAGGACGAGGCCGATCGGCACGAGGGAGTAGGCGGCGATCCTGGTCGCGGTGAGGAACCGCTTGCGGTACGCGGTGACCGCGGCGATGCCCAGGCCCGCCGCCGACGCCGCGGAACAGATGGTCTCGGCAAGCATCGGAGCCTCCAGGCGCAGGGGGAACGTCCCCTCCATCCTGCACCGACGACCGGCACAGGGGCCACGGCGCCGGTCCACTTCAGGGACATTTCAGGGCCGGACTCCTCCGCAGGTGCCGGTCACCGCCCTGGGCCGCGGGTGCCGATTGGGGTCTGCCGGTACGGCCTGAAAGACTGGTTCCATGAGCGAATCCACCCCTGCGGCACCGGTCGTCCTCGACATCTGGTGCGATCTCGAATGCCCCGACTGCCACCAGGCCCTCAGCGATGTACGCGCCGTGCGCGCCCGGTACGGCGACCGCGTCGAGATCCGGCTGCGGCACTTCCCGCTGGAGAAGCACAAGCACGCCTACGCCGCGGCGCAGGCCGCCGAGGAGGCCGCCGTCCAGGGCCAGGACTGGCCGTACATCGAGGCGCTCCTGGCCAGGACCGAGGAGCTCGGGAAGGCCGGTGAGCCGGTGCTGCTCGCTGTGGCCCGTGAACTGGGCCTGGACGCCGAGGAGTTCGACACCGCGCTGATCGACGGCCGGCATCTGCTGATCGTCGACGCCGACCAGGCGGAGGGCAAGGCGATCGGGGTCACCGGCACGCCCACCTATGTCATCGGCGACGAGCGGCTGGACGGCGGCAAGAGCCAGGAAGGGCTGCGCGAGCGGATCGAGGAGATCATCGACCGCCGCCTGGCCGCACAGGACTGACGCGGGGCCGGACGACGGAGGCCGCTTACAGCGCCTTGGCCAGGTTGTACCGCGTCGTCGCGTAGCCGAGCGATTCGTACAGCCGCAGCGCCGGGGTGTTGGCCGCGAAGACGTGCAGGCCGAGCCGGTCCTGCCCCCACGAGCGGGTCTCGTCCTCGGCGAGGAGCATCAGGGCCCGCCCGAAGCCGCGGCCGCGGTGCTCCTCGCGCACCTCGACGTCGAAGACGAACCCGGCGGTCCGGCCGGGCTCCAGCTCCCGCAGGGCCAGCCAGACATGGCCGACCACCGCGCCACCGTGGACCAGCACCCGGAACCGCACGCCCTCGGTCGCCAGCCCCTCCGCGAGGTTCCCGGCGTGGTCGGCCTCGGACTTGAGCCGGGCCTGCTCGGGCGGCACGCCCCGGTCGGTCCACTCCTGCGCGTACGACCGGACCGCCTCGCGCAGCCACTCCGCGTACTCCTGCTCGCTCATCGGCCGCGAGGTGAGGCCCTCGGGGAGGGGGACGGTGTCCGGGCCGAGGGTCTTGACCATGTTGCGGCTGCGTTCGGTGTAGCCGAGGGCGGCGGCGAGGCGTCGGGCGGGGTCGTTGTCCGCCGGCACCTCGGTCCGTACGTGGGTGCAGCCCCAGCCCCGCAGCACCTCCTCGGCGGCGAGCGCGGCGATGGTGCCCCGGCCGCGCCGGCGCCGCGCCTCGTCGACGCTGAGGGAGCGCACCACTCCGGCCGAGGCGCCGAACGCGTCGTCGGTGCTGATCGATACGGCGCCGACGGGTTGGCCGTTGTCGCACACGTCGTAACTGCGAGCCCGCGCACCGTCGGCGCCTTGCTGGAGCGGCCCGGACGGCCGGAGTGTCGTGGTCATCAAGGGTTTGTATCCCCTGCACGGCCGCACGTCACGCGCTTTTCCGGCCCGGCGGAAAGGGCTTGCGGCCGGAAAAGGCTTACGGGTCCAGGTCGTTCCCGGCCCGCTCGTCGAAGATCCGCATGGCCTTCGCCGTCACCGGCCCGGGCTCCGGCGCCAGCCTCCGGTCGTCGACGCGATGGACGGCCTGGATGTCACGGAGGGTCGAGGTCAGGAAGATCTCGTCGGCCTCGGCGAGCACCTCCATCGGCAGGTCGCTCTCCGCGGCCCCGGTCCACTCCACGGCCAGGGCCCGGGTGATCCCCGCCAGGCACCCGGAGGCGACCGGCGGGGTGTGGATGCGGCCGTCCAGCACGACGAACACATTGGACCCGGTCCCCTCGCAGAGCCGGCCGGCCGTGTTCGGGAACAGCGCCTCGGAGGCGCCCTGCTCACGGGCCCGGGAGAGGGCGACGACGTTCTCGGCGTACGAGGTCGTCTTGAGCCCGGTGAGGGCGCCGCGCTCGTTACGGGTCCAGGGAACCGTGATCACCGCGGTGGTGTCCGGGCGGCGGCTCACCCCGTCCAGCGCGACGACGAGGCTGGGCCCGGCGGTGCCGCGGTCCGAGCCGAGCGGGGAGAGCCCTCCGGTGTACGTGATCCGCAGCCGCCCGAGGGTGACGGGGTTGGCGTCGATGACCGCCGTCGCGGCGCGCCGGACCTCGTCCAGGTCCGGGTCGGGCAGGCCGAGGCCGCGCGCGGAGCGGGTGAGGCGGTCGAGGTGGCGGGTGAGGGCGAAGGGCCGGCCCTCACTGGTGCGGACCGTCTCGAAGATGCCGTCGCCCACGGTCAGCCCGTGGTCCAGCACCGACAGCCGGGCATCATCGGCGTCCCGCAGTCCGCCGTTGACCCAAATCCTCATGAAGCGGTCCTTCCTGTCTGCTCGAACCCTGTCTGCTCGAACGTGCCCGACGCTACAGCGAGCAGCCGCGACGCCTTCAGTTCGGTCTCGTCCCACTCGCGCTCCGGGTCGGATCCCCAGGTGATGCCTGCGCCGGTCCCGAAGCGGAGAAGGGTCGCGGGGCCGGTCCGGTCGATCCAGAACGTCCGTATGCCCACCGCCAGGGAGGCGGTACCCCGGTCGGCGTCGACCCAGCCGACCGCACCGCAGTACGGCCCGCGCGGCGCTCGCTCCAGCTCCTCGATGATCCGCAGCGCACTGGACTTGGGCGCCCCGGTGACCGAGCCGGGCGGGAACGCCGCCGTGAGCAGCTCCGGCCATCCCGCACCCTCGGCCAGTTCGCCCCGCACGGTGGAGACGAGGTGGACGAGGCCCGGGTGCTTCTCCACCACGCAGAGGTCGGGGACGGTGACGCTGCCGGTCGCGCAGACACGGCCGAGGTCGTTGCGGACCAGGTCCACGATCATCACGTTCTCCGCGTGGTCCTTCTCCAGCAGATCGGCCTCGGTGCGCCCGGTCCCCTTGATCGGCCCGGACTCGACGGTCCGCCCGTCCCGGCGGAGGAACAGCTCGGGGGACGCGGTGGCGACCTCCACCCCGTGACCGGGCAGGCGGATCGTTCCTGCGTACGGCGCCGGGTTGCCGCGCGCGAGCAGGGCGGTCAGGGCGTCCACGTCGGCCCGGCCGGCCTCGGCCTCGGGCAGCGGTGCGGAGAGGACCCGGCAGAGGTTGGCCTGGTAGACCTCGCCCGCGGCGATGTATTCACGGATCCGCCGTACGCCCGCCGTGTAGGCGTCACGGTCCAGCGAGGTCGTCCACTCCCCGGCGGCGGGCCCGTGCCAGGCTCCGGGCACCGGGGCGGGCACCTCTTCCCGGCGTACGGAGGAGAAGCGGGCACAGACGGTACGACCCTCGAAATCGGCACATACCGCCCAGAAACCGGACGAGTCCAAAGCCGAGGGATCGTGGGTCACATCCTGGAGACCGGAGGCGACGAGGCCGCCGAAGCGGACCATGGGAGCGAGGGGGAACACCCTGCCGAGTCTAGAACCGCCCGCGATGACCTGCGTCGGGGCGACGGTACGGCGGCGCTACGGCGACCATCTGCGCAAACGCGTTTTTGTACTGGCCCGGGAATCCGCTAGAGTTCAACACGTCGCCGGGACGCGCAAGCGGTCCGGGAAAGACAAGCGGACGTAGCTCAGTTGGTAGAGCGCAACCTTGCCAAGGTTGAGGTCGCCAGTTCGAACCTGGTCGTCCGCTCGCAGAAGGTGGGGGATCTTCCCGAACCCCCATCCCTGGTGGAGTGGCCGAGAGGCGAGGCAACGGCCTGCAAAGCCGTCTACACGGGTTCAAATCCCGTCTCCACCTCCAAGGACGATTAGCTCAGCGGGAGAGCGCTTCCCTGACACGGAAGAGGTCACTGGTTCAATCCCAGTATCGTCCACTGATCCGCAAGGATCACTGGTCCGCAAGGATCCCCGCGCGATTAGCTCAGCGGGAGAGCGCTTCCCTGACACGGAAGAGGTCACTGGTTCAATCCCAGTATCGCGCACGCAGTAAACGCACGGTTGTCCTGCGCGATTAGCTCAGCGGGAGAGCGCTTCCCTGACACGGAAGAGGTCACTGGTTCAATCCCAGTATCGCGCACCACCGAGAACCCCCGGTCGTTTCGACGACCGGGGGTTCTTTCGTGCTGGCGCCTGTGTCCTGTCAGGACGAGAAGAGCATCCGGCCGAAGCCCTTCTGGCGGCGGTGGCCGTAGTGCCCGCCGTGCTGCTGGCCGTACTGCGGGGCGCCCCAGGCCGGGGCGTGGGCCGGCGGAGCCGCCTGCGGATAGGCCTGGGGGGCGGGCGGCGGAGGCGGGGCCTGCTGGGCCCACTGCGACTCCAGGCGGGTCAGCGACTCCAGCTCGCCGTAGTCCAGGAATATCCCCCGGCAGCCGCTGCACTGCTCGATCTGGACGCCGTTGCGGTTGTACGTCTGCATCTGCGCGTGACACTTGGGACACTGCATCATTCGGCTCGGCTCCTCGCCCTCGTTGTGCCCCTGCCGGAAAGCCTGTCCGGCAGCGGTCCGTTCAGCCTACGACGCGGACCCGGCCGCCAACTCGGGCGGGAATGTAGCGATTCGGGCACAGGAATCGATCATCAGCTGCTCCATCTCGTCCGGCTCCCGGCCCTCAGCCGCGCACTTGGCGAGGGCGACGGCCGCCGTCTGGACCGTCAGCGCACGGGCGGGGACGTCCAGTTGCGGCCAGGGGTCCCCTTCGGCGGGCACCGCGGGCCCCCCGGCGGACCGGTAGGCGTCCAGGAACAGCAGCCAGTCCTCCGGGGCCAGCACCCCGGCCGCGTACCAGGCGGCGGGCCGGGCGAGGTCCCAGGCCGGGTCACCCAGCCCCGCGTCGTCCACATCGATGAGCAACCAGGGCCCGTCCGGGGCGGGATGGCGGACGAGCTGCCCCAGGTGCAGGTCCCCGTGGCAGAGGAAGCCGGACCGTGCGGCAGGCGGTGCGGCCTCGCCCCGCGCCCAGGCCGGCAGGGCATGCCAAGCAGCCTGTACGGGGAGGACCTCGGCGTCACCGGGGAGGGCGCCGACCATCCGGGCGACCGCACGGGCCGCCTTGACCGGGCCGCGCATCGGCGGGGCCGGGAGCGGGAGCGGAGAAACGGTTCGGTGGAGGCGGGCGAGCAGGACGGCGGCGTCGGCCCAGGGGGCCGCGTCGGGGTCCCTGGGGTCGACGGGGGTGCCGTACGGCCAGAAGGTGACGGGGCGGGGGACGGCCCCCGCCGTATCGGGCGCCCCCGGGGTGGTGAGCGGTGCGAGGAGGATGCCGGACAGCGTCGGCGCCGAGGCCAGGGCGAGGCGGGCCGCCAGGGCGTCGCGGTCGATGTCGGCGGCGTGCGCCTTGGCCACGACCGGGCCGCTGCGGACCACGGTGCCGTCCGGCCGGTCGGCCAGGAGCTGGGGCGGCCGGCAGGTGCAGGGGGTTTCGGGCGGGTGGTGGAGGCGGAGGCGGTGGGCCAGGGTGCCCAGCTCACGGATGACCGGCTCACGGGAGGCGGACTCACCGGAGGCGGGCTCGGGAGTGGGTGGCTCACGGTCGACTGAGGTTGAGGTCATACGCAACGGCTCCCCGGCAGCGGTCGGTCCCGGCCCTGCCACCGGTCCCTGCTGAGCGTACGCCGCAGCCGGGGGCGGAAGGCGGTGGAGCCCGCCGGGCGGGGCGCCGGGGCGGGCCTCGCCCGGTTCGTACCGGCGTGTCCCGGCGCCTGGGCCTACCCCCGTCTCCGTCTCCGTCCCGGGGCAAGCTGCCACGCGTCCCCGCCCCAGGAGCATGCGCCCCGGGAAACGGGCCCGGACAGCGCGATGCCCGGTCAGCTCCCCAGCTGACCGGACAAACGCTGCCGTCCGCCGCACCCCCGTCCCCACGGGGCTGTTGGCCCGATACCTGGGTCCGGACCGCTCTTCCGGATCCTGGCGCCGCTCAGCGCCCCAGCATCACAGCCACGGACGACGCCTGTGTGACCACCGCGTCCCAGCCGCCGAAGGCGACTACGAGCAGGGCCGCCAGGGGGAGAACCATGGCCGTCGCCACCAAGGGGTGACGGGTGCCGGACGGGCGGGCGCCGAACGAGGCGTAGGCCTTGCGTCCCTGCGTGCGGATCATGGTCCGCGTTGCCGTGTCCGCCATGGTTCCTCTCCTGACCTGATGTGGAGCGACGGGCGTGTGACCTCGGGGGACGAGTGCTGCGCCCGCCGCTAGATCTCAACATTAGGTAACCGGCGAGCACAGGGCGTCATGCCCGCGTACCGAATCCCGGGCCTCCTGGAGGATGAGCCGCCGGTGGTCGGCGTACTCCCCTGGGTGGAGACGGTCCCCCCGGCGTTGGGGTCATCCCGGAGGGGGCACAGGGGGGCCGCCACCCCCGGGAAGGGCCCCGGCGGGTGACTTCACTCACTCCCCGCACCCTCCGAAGGAGGGTGCGTCGCGTTCCACGACAACCCCTGGAGACCGTCACCGTGTACGTCCGGGTGGTATCCGCGCTCTCTCCGACCGACGTCTCCCGGCCACCATGGCTCGATCCAACGCCCCTTGTTCGAACGCCCTTTGCCGACCCTCGCAGGCCGACGGGCCCGGAACCGCCGCCCGCTGACCGCCCTTCATCTTCCCCGCCGTGTACGGACAATCGAATCCCCGGTGAGGGCGCGGCCTCTGAGCGCACCGGGCGCGGGGTACGTAAGCTGTGCCTCGTCAGGCGGACCAGGCAGCGGGGATGGGCAGACGATGGCGATGATGCGGCTCCGGCGCGAGGACCCGCGTCTCGTCGGCTCGTTCCGGCTGCACCGACGGCTCGGCGCGGGCGGCATGGGCGTGGTCTACCTCGGTTCCGACCGGCGCGGTCAGCGGGTGGCGCTCAAGGTGATCCGGCCCGATCTGGCGGAGGACCAGGAGTTCCGTTCGCGGTTCGCGCGTGAGGTGTCCGCCGCGCGGCGGATCCGGGGCGGCTGTACGGCCCGGCTGGTCGCCGCCGACCTGGAGGCGGACCGCCCCTGGTTCGCGACGCAGTACGTCCCCGGCCCCTCCCTGCACGACAAGGTCGCCGAGGAGGGCCCCCTGGCCGCGGCCGAGGTGGCTTCGATCGGCGCGGCGCTCTCCGAGGGCCTGGTCGCGGTGCACGAGGCGGGCGTGGTCCACCGGGATCTCAAGCCGTCGAACATCCTCCTCTCCCCCAAGGGCCCCCGCATCATCGACTTCGGTATCGCCTGGGCGACCGGGGCCAGCACGCTGACCCATGTCGGTACGGCGGTGGGGTCGCCCGGCTTCCTCGCGCCCGAACAGGTCCGGGGCGCGGCGGTGACCCCGGCGACGGACGTCTTCTCGCTGGGCGCGACCCTGGCGTACGCGGCGATGGCCGACTCCCCCTTCGGGCACGGCAGTTCCGAGGTGATGCTGTACCGCGTGGTGCACGAGGAGGCGCAGCTCAACGGGGTGCACGACGCGCTGGCCCCCCTGATCCGCGCCTGCCTGGCGAAGGATCCGGAGGAGCGGCCGAGCACGCTCCAACTGTCCATGCGGCTCAAGGAGATCGCGGCGCGCGAGGCGCAGGGCCTGCACGAGAGCCGGCCGCCCGCCCAGCGTTCGGCCCCGGACACGGACCGGCCCACCGGCCGGCTCGACGGCCCGTACACCGAACAGCACACCCGCCGCGCGGAGGGCCCGTCCTCGGCGTCCCGTCCGCAGCAGGGCCGTCGTCCGGCGCGTTCGGGGGGCGGAGGCGGGAACGCGCCGCGCACCGGCGGGTCCCGGCCTCAGCAGCGGGCGCCGCGCTCCACCACGGGGTCCGGGAAGCGGCCGGGCGCGACGAACGGCAGGCCGGGGACGCGTCCCGGGGCCCGTACGACCTCGGCGGGACGGCGACCCGCCAACCCCAAGCTGCTGCGCCAGCGGCTGGTGGTGTTCGTGGTGGTCACGCTGCTGGTGGCGCTGGGGATCGCGGCCGCGCAGGGATGCCAGGGGCCGGCGCGCGGGCTGGGCGGGGGCGAGCAGCCGATCCGGCCGAGCGCGGTGTCGCAGGAGCAGCACGCACACGTGCTGGAGCCGGTGCGGGCCGGGCTGCGCTGAGGCTTCGCCTCGGCCCGACTCAGCTCCCCGGCTCAGCTCTCCGGGCGGCCCGTCGCCACCGCGTAGAACGCGACCGCGGCCGCCGCGCCGACGTTCAGCGAGTCGACGCCGTGCGCCATCGGGATGCGGACCCACTCGTCGGCGGCCATCAGCGCCTTCGTGGACAGCCCTTCCCCCTCCGCGCCGAGCATCAGCGCGACCCGCTCCAGCCGGTGCGGGGCCGCCTCGTCGATGCTGGTGGCCTTGGGGTCGGGGGTGAGGGCGAGGAGCCGGAAGCCCGCTTCCCGTACGGTCTCCAGCCCCTTGGGCCAGGCTTCGAGGCGCGCGTACGGGACGGAGAAGACCGCGCCCATCGACACCTTGACCGAGCGGCGGTACAGCGGGTCCGCGCAGTCCGGGGAGAGCAGGACGGCATCCATGCCGAGGGCGGCGGCGCTGCGGAAGATCGCCCCGATGTTGGTGTGGTCGTTGACCGACTCCATGACCACCACCCGGCGGGCCGTGGTGAGGAGCTCGTCGGCGGTGGGCAGCGGCTTGCGCTGCATGGAGGCGAGCGCCCCGCGGTGGACGTGGTAGCCGGTGACGCGTTCGGCGAGCTCGGGGGCCACGGCGTACACCGGGGCCGGGACCTCGTCGATGACGTCGCGCATGACGTCGACCCACTTGGCGGAGAGCAGCATCGAGCGCATCTCGTACCCGGAGTGCCGGGCGCGCCGGATGACCTTCTCGCCCTCGGCGATGAAGAGGCCCTCGGCGGGCTCGCGCCGTCGCCGCAACTCGACGTCGGTCAGGCCGATGTAGTCGCTCAGGCGCGGGTCGTCGGGGTCGTCGACGGTGATGAGATCTGCCACAGGGTGATACTGCCTTGTCCGGTGTGCGGTGCCAACGCCTGGGAGGAGATGCGTAACCGCGGGTTACTTGGTGGGGTCCGAGTTCATTCGGCCGACGGGTCGGCCTGCTGCGGTGCGGAGTGGGGGCCGACCGCGACGACCTCGCCGATGACGATCACCGCGGGCGGGCGCACGTCCTCGGCGACCGCGCGCTCACCGACGTCCGCGAGGGTCGCGTCGACCCGGCGCTGGGCTGCGGTGGTGCCCTCCTGGACGAGGGCGACCGGGGTGGCCGGGTCCTTGCCGTGGGCGATCAGGGCGGCCGCGATGGCGCCGATCTTGTCGACGGCCATGAGGAGGACCAGGGTGCCGCGCAGCCGGGCGATCGCCTCCCAGTCGACCAGGGAGCGCGGGTCCTCGGGCGCGACATGGCCGCTGACCACGGTGAACTCGTGGGCGACGCCCCGGTGGGTGACCGGGATACCGGCTGCCCCGGGGACGGAGATGGTGCTGGAGATGCCGGGGACGATCGTGCAGGGGATGCCCTCGGCGGCCAGCGCCTGGGCCTCCTCCATGCCCCGGCCGAAGACGAACGGGTCGCCGCCCTTGAGCCGGACCACGGCCTTGCCCGCCTTGGCGTGCTCGATCAGCGCCTGG
This sequence comes from Streptomyces cyaneofuscatus, assembly GCF_000718135.1. Classification (GTDB taxonomy): domain Bacteria; phylum Actinomycetota; class Actinomycetes; order Streptomycetales; family Streptomycetaceae; genus Streptomyces; species Streptomyces cyaneofuscatus. The sequence goes on from NZ_JOEM01000029.1 coordinate 70,330, forward strand.
TTGATCGCCTCCTGGGCCATGAACCGGCCGTACGGGATCTTCGCCGCGTCGATCACCTCGACGTGCGGCGGCAGTTCGTCGAGCAGGTCGCGGGGGCCGAGGCGGTCGGCGATGACCACGTCGGCCTCGGCGAGGAGGCGGCGGCCGCGCACCGTGATCAGGTCCGGGTCGCCGGGGCCGCCGCCGACCAGGGCGACGCCGGGGGCGTGGTTGCGGTGGTGCGGGGCGGCGATGGTGCCGTCGCGCAGGCCCTCGACGATGGCGTCGCGGAGAGCGGCGGAGTGGCGGGGGTCGCGGCCCTGGGGGGTGGTGTTGAGGACGGCGACGGTGATGTTGTCGATGCGGCCGGTGGCCGGGGTCCAGGCGGTCGCGGCCTCGGCGTCGTCGGCCCGTACGCACCAGGTGCGGGTGCGCTCGGCCTCGGCGGAGGCGGCGTCGTTGGCGGCGGTGTCGGAGGAGGCGACGAGGGCGTACCAGGTGTCGGCGAGGTCGCCGTCCTGGTAGCGGCGGCGCTCCCAGCGGATCTCCCCGGCGTCCGCCATGGCCTCGACGGAAGCCGTCGCGGACGGGGAGATCAGGGTGATGACGGCACCGGTGGCGATGAGCTGCGGGAGCCTGCGCTGCGCGACCTGGCCGCCGCCGATGACTACGGTGCGGCGGCCGTGGAGGCGCAGGCCGACGGGGTACGCGGGGTGATCGTTCTGACCTGCGCGGTCGGCGTGGTCTGCGTGCTCGGCCATGGCGGTGCGGGCTCCTCGTGCGGGGTGCTGCGTAGGGGCCGCTGCGGCGGTGGAGCGGCTGTGACGTGCGGAAGTGGGGGTGTGCTGGGGCTGTCTCTTATACACATCTGACGCTGCCGACGAAG
>NZ_JOEM01000030.1 GCF_000718135.1 Streptomyces cyaneofuscatus
CGATAGACGACGGGTAGACAAGCATACGAAGCTCCTGGCGGACGGTGGATCTTGGTCGTGAACCCGTCTACCAGGAGCTTCGTCGTTCCGCAGATCCGTGCAACACGCGACCAGCGCCGTCAGGTTGGAAACGACTCAGTGGGCGGCGACTGCCCGTGGGGATGCTCTGCTCGACGCGGTGGTACGGATCCGGCAGGAAGGCGAGTCCGTCCGCTACCGCCACATGCGGATCGTCACCGTGCCCGTGCTGCGCGACGGTGCGGTGGTCGAGTGGATCGGCACCGTGGCGGACGCCGAGGACCAGTGGAAGGTCAGGACACGCGACCGGTTGCTGGAACGGGTCTCAGCGGTCTCCTCCAGCGACAACCTGTTAGGGTGTTCGCCACGACCGCGGCCGCCGTCGTCCCTGACCTCACCGACGTCCTCGCGATCTTCCAGCTCAGGTACCCCGACGAAGCCGACGCCGGCACCGGTGTTCTCTACGCCAGCCGCGTACGCACCGCGCTCGCCAAGGGGGTGGCTCTACTGGGGCCGATCAGCGAGAACTTCGCGCTCGGCGCCCTGTCCAGGGAGACGATCGACCGCCGGAAAACCCAGATGATCACCTTCCCGCCCGGCCGGCCACCTGGCCTCGTCTCCGATGCGTCGGCCGCGTGGATGGCACGGGCCCAGGCCACGAGCCTCGCGCTCATCCCCATCGTCATCGACGGCCGTACTGCAGCTCTGGCCGCCGCCTCCAGCTGCCTGGGCAACCCCCCGCCCGCCAGATCGAACTCGGACTGCTGGAAGAGGTCCTGCGCAGCGTGGAGGAGCCGCTGCGCAGGACCCTGGAACTCCAGAGCCTCCGCAACACCGCGTTGACTCTGCAGCGTTCCTTCCTCATCACCCCGCCGCAGATCCGGGGCGGGGAGTTGGCCGCCGTCTACCACCCCGCCAGCACCACGGCCGAGATCGGCGGCGACTGGTACGACGCCACCCTCCTGCCCGACGGCGCCCTCGCCCTGTCCATCGGCGACGTCGCAGGACACGACCTCCGGGCCGCTACGGAGATGACCAAGACCAGCAGCATGCTTCGAGCCCTCGCGTACAGCGCCGGCACTGACGGCCCCGCGCACACCCTCAGCCGACTTGACCAGGTCACCCAAGGCGTCAGCACAGCCGCTCTGGTCACCGCGATGCACGCCGTCGTGCGCACGACCCCCGGCCACCGCTGGAAGGTCACTCTGTCCAACGCCGGCCACCCGCCACCGCTTCTGATCCCGGCCACCGGCCAACCCCGGCACCTCACCGGCGTAGCGGCACCCGACCTGCCTCTGTGCGTGACACCCGGCGCCGCGCGCCACGAGGGTCAGTTCGATCTCCGCGACGGTGAGACCCTGCTGCTCTACACCGACGGACTGGTCGAGAGACGAGGGACGGACATCTCCGAGAGCATGGACCAGCTTGCGCACCGTGTGGCCGCGCTGCGGAGCTCCGACCACTCCCTTGCTGCTCTCCTGCAGGGCCTGTTGCCGACCGCTGGTGAAGCGATCGACGACATCGCCGTCATTGCTTTCCGCGCCGACCGCACCCGCCACCCCATGGCGTGAAACCCGGCACGGCGGAAGGACCGAATGTTGGAGAGGCCCATCACCAAAGTGTCCGGCGCCTACGGGGTCGGTGCCCAGCGGCGCTGTGCACCGGCCCGCCCGACTGGCTGCCGAGGACGGTCCCGACGCCGATCGCGGCCGTATTGGTGAGGGCCACGTAGCCGCCCTGCCCCGGCGCGTGCAGCCGTACGGGAGCGGTAGACATCCGGCCCCGGCAGCAGGGCCCCCGCGGTCAGCCCTTGCGCTCGCAACAGGGGCAGCACCCCGGCGCGGATCAGCGAGGCTGGGGAGCCCTCCGCCCTCTCGCTTCGTAGTCATGACCCAGACCTGAGACGCGCAGGAAGCCGCCTCAGCGGCTCCCTCGCACCTGGTCACGGCTGGCAGGCGACCCTTTCCAAGACATCACTGCCACCGCACGTCTCCGCCACGTCATCCAACATGGCCACCTGGCTTATGCGTTTGCTCCGTAGGTGCCGAATTTTGGGATGCCTGTCGCACGGTAGGTATGGGCAGCCAGTCCTCCTGGAGTCGATTGGTGGTCGACCAGTTGGAGACCTGCCGGAGGGGCGCCGTCCTGAAACAAGCGGCGGCCCGTTCCCACGATGACGGGGGCGATGACGAGTCGCAGCTCGTCGACCAAGCCGGCCTGCAGCAGCGAGCGGGCGAGCCGGCCGCTGCCATGGACCTGCAGGTCGCGGCCGGGCTGCCGGTTCAGTTCGGCGACCTGGGCAGGGACGTCTCCGGAGAGAATCGTTGTCGGGTTCCAGTCTGCCGTGGCCAGGCTGTCGGAGGCGACATACTTCGGCAGCCCGTCCAAAATCCCGGCAGTCGGGTGATTTGCCCTCTTCGGCCAGTCCCGGGCGAGGTTCATATACGTCCGTCCGCCGAACAGGAACGCATCGGCCGTGCCCAGCCATGTATTGGCCAGCCGCTCCAGCGCCTCGTCCACGTAGGGCACGAACCACCCGCCACGGGCGAACCCGTCACTGGCGTCCTCATCCGGGCTTCCCGGCCCCTTGTCGGCGTACACGTGAAGATCAGCAAGGGCGCCATGGTCCACGAGTTCGGACACAACCAGGGCTTCGGCCACCACGAGCGCGACGAGTGTCCCGACGGCGACCTCGACGGCTGCACCACCGGAGAGGGCTACAGCGACAAGACCCCCATGGGCAGCGGCGGCCCCGGCGTCGGCTTCAACGCCCCCGAGCTGATCAGTCGGGGCTGGCTGCCCGGCGGCCAGGCCGTCACCGTGAAGAAGTCCGCCACCTTCACCCTCAGCCCGCTCCACAGCGGCCAAGCCGGTGGCGTCCGCGTCCTGGACATACCGCTGGGCAAGGACCGGCTGGTCGTGGAGTACCGCAACGAGGACCCGGCCTACACGGACGACAACCTCGACGCCGCCATCGAGGGCTTGTACGCCTACCTTGCACCCGAGGGCGACTACAACCACTCCCGGCTTCTCGACCCCACCCCCGGCGAAGGAGAGGGCAAGAAGGACGACGCCGTCACCACGCTCACCGACAAGGCGAACAAGGTCGCGGTCGAGGTCGGCCGGTCCGGCTCGGCCACCGTCTCGGTCAGCCTCGACGGGGTCCCTGCCCCCGCGGCCGGATCCGCCGAGCACGGCAACACCCAAGCACCCGCCCCGCAGACCCACGGCGGTGAGGGCGGCCCCGTCTCCGAAAAGGGCACCGACGCCGACGCGCCCGCCAAGCCGGAGCGCGCCGACCATCAGGACCTGGCCGAGACAGGCGGCAGTTCCGCGACACCCCTGATCGCCGGTGTCGGCGCCGCCCTGGCCGCGGTCGGCGGCGCGTCTCTGTACACGCTGCGCCGCCGTGGGCGCCGGAGCGCGTAATCAGCGGCTCGTGCTTGCGGCCCCAGCCCTGTGAACGGTGGCGAGGCCCGACGGCCTCCGCCTCTGGGACGGTGACCCTGAGCATGCCCCAGCAGGTGGGTCGTGAGGACGATCACTGATCTGCAGATCCCGGCGGCGGCGGGGTGGGTGGCAGGTCAGACGGCTGGTGCTCGTACCGCCCCAGCGCGTGCTCCGCCTCCAGCCGTCCCGGAGCAGACGCTGCTGGCGGCCGTGTCCGGTGCACGGACGCGGCCGCCAGCACCGCGCCGCGGTGACCGTGCTGCCGCCGCCATTCGCGGTATCGACGTCATCATGGCAACAACACTGTGTTCGTCCGAGGCGCGCCTGCCGCCCGCTCGCCGCCGTGGCCGAACTCGAGTCAGTGCAGGCGGAGACCGCGTCTTGTCTCCGGCATCACCTGCTCTGCCTCCCTGGCGCCTCGCTCGGCGAGCACTTGCAACTGCCGCTTCGACTTCGGCCGCGTCCACCCAGGCATCCCCGTCGCCCCTACCCGCCGACGGCGGCCCTCGCACCGGCTACCGGCCCCGGCCCTCAAAATCGAGCGCCCCGCTGCCTGGTTCGCGCTGTGGTGGGTGGTGCCGAGTGGCTCCGCCGCCGTTGCACGAAACCACGGCGCACGGACAGCGCATGCCGACAGGGTGCTCGCGATCGGCGACATCGCCGTACTGCTCCCGGATCAGCTACTCGTCCGAAGAGCAGCTCACCAAGAACGGATAAGGCAGACATTCTTCCTGCGCATCAGCGACATGCCTGTTTCGTGTGATGTGATCACATAGTAGAGAGGAACGTCGTGGAGACATCTCAAGCAGGGGTGCCGGCGTTGCCTGCGATACCCCGGCGCGAACGGTACGGAACGCTCGGTGGGTCGGCTTTGGTGCTGCTCTTCGTGTTCCTGTACGTGGGGTTCTGGCTGATCTGGGACAGTCACGCATCCGGCAAGGGAGGAGGTGCGGCCCGGTACCACGATCACGGTGCCGGAGAGCGTCTCCTTCGTCCCGGCCAGCGACTGGTCCCTCGAGCGGGAGGCGATCAACCCGGGGCAGCGCTCGACCCTTACGAGTGGGCCGAATACGTTCACCGTCTCGATAGCGACGTGGATGGGCTCCCTGGGCGAGCAGACCTCCAGGGAGAAGAAGCTCCTCCAGGCCGGAGGTAAAGCCCATCTCTACGGAAACGACCAGTCCTTCCACACCGCCAACGGACTGACCGGGGTGAAGTTCTCCTACTTCACCTCCGGGGTTGAGGGCATCGTCTGGATCGCTTACGACTCCGAGGCCAAGACCGTGGTGACTCTCAACGGTCAAAGTGCCTCGGGAGCCCTACCCGCCGCGATGGCCCGTTCCACGAGATGGTCGACAGCGTCAGAACAGAGGCGGGAAATTGAGCATGACGCACGAACCTCGCACAGTCCGGCACAGGCTGGGGAGCGGCTCGCTGATCGACGAGCACGCGCCGCTCGGTGTCGACGGGTTCTTCCAGCCCCGCCGGGCAGCGTTCTGGCTGTTCCTGTTCTTCCTCGCCAACGGCGCCTTCTCGATGATGTCGAACTTCTACGCCGGATACCGCGTCGTGCCCACCGCAGTGGTTCTCGCGACCCTGGTATGGGCCCTGTACGCGCTGCCGTTCCTGCTGTTCTTCCGGTCCCTGGACCTGTTCGAGCAGCACCCCCCGCTTGGCTTCGCCATGGCCTTCGCCTGGGGCGGCTTCGCCGCCTGCTACCTGGCGATCCCCGTGAACACCGCCGTCCAGTCCTTGTCCTCCAAATTGGTCGGACCCCAGTTCGCCAAGGAGTGGGGCCCGCGCTGGCCGGTCCGATCAACGAGGAGACTCTTAAGGTCCTTGGGCTGATCCTGCTGATCATGATCGCCCGAACCCAGTTCCGCACGATCCTGTCGGTCGTGGTCCTCGGAGCGATGATCGGCCTCGGCTTCCAGATCGTGGAAGACCTCCTCTACTCGGTCAACACCGCCATCCAGTTCCCCAACACCAACCAGGTCGCTCCGGTCGCACTGATGCTCCTGGTGCGCGGAATCTTCAGCGGCATCTGGAGCCACGCGCTGTACACCTCGGTCGCGGCCTTCGGCATCGGCTACTTCTTCACCCGCCGGCACAAGCCCCTGGTACAGCGCACCGCCATCGCCGTGGGCTCCTTCGTTCTCGCCTGGTCCATGCACTTCTTCTGGAACTCACCCTGGCTCCAGAACGTCGGCGGCGGCGGAGTGAGCGGCATCCTCGTTCTCTCTGTCGTCAAGGGCATTCCGGTCCTTGCCCTCGGATATCTCCTGTGGAGGTACGCGGGCCAGGAAGAAGGCAGCCAGCTTCGCGCCGTCGCCGACCACTACATCGACGACGACCTCATGACTCCGGAAGAACGCGACAGCCTCACCTCGCTGCGCGAACGGCGCACACTCCGCAAACACATGAAGAAAGCCCACGGCCGCAAAGCAGCCTGGACCCTGCACCGGCTGCAACGCGCACAACTCCACATGATCCGCGTCTGCGAGGAGCAAGGCGCGGGCCTCCCCGCCGCCCGTGCCGCCCAGGACATCACCGCTTTGCGCGCCAACCTGGCTACCGCGACCAGCTGACACCGCGGCCCCGGCCCCGCTCACGCCTGGGGCCCGCAGCGTCCACCGTGGCGGCCGCTGGGCCGGGCGGGGGCCGGCCGCTGGTGGCGGTCAGCGCAGAGCGCGCCCGTGCTCGGCACACCGCACAGGGCTGTGCCCTGTGCGGTGTGCCGCCCGTATCAGTTGCCTACCCTGGCCGCCCTTGGGCGGGCGGGACAGTGTCGGGGGGCGGCGGTGTCAGGCGGTGCGGGCGGCGCAGACAATCGGGTAGATGTGCAGGACACGGTTGACGCCGTAGATACCGAGGAAAACAGCTACTTCAGGTGACACGGAAGACTGGCCAGCCGATCTCGGTGCGCCACGCGGCGGGATCGCTCGTGTCGCGGGGGCCGACGACATAGACCTCCCGCACCGGCCCGGCCACCGACATCGCGTTCTCCACCACCCAGGTCCCGAGTTCGCCGTACGTGACCTCGATGCCGTCGTGCTCGCCGACGTGGGTGGTGACCGCAAGTTCCGCAGCTGGCAGGCTCACGGGGTGCACACGTCCGGTGCGAGGTGGCGCAGGGGTCGGCAGGTAGACGAGCGCGTGACCGCGCTCCTGCTCGAAGAGGGCGTTGTCGTAGCTGCCGCCCGGCGGTCCGGTCACGTCGCCGACGACGGCCGCCTCCAGCTCGGCCATCGCGCCTGCGTACCAGGTCTCGATGTCGCGATGCCCGACCATGGCCTCCACCGCCGCGACCGTCCGTGCGGGCTCCGCACGTAGCTCGACGTCGATGGGCGCGGGGTCGGGCCGCAGCAGGCGGCGCAGGGATACGACTGCGGCCCGGGTGCGGTCGAGTGAATCCTCGAGGCGTTGCAGGTACTCCGCGACCAGCGTCGCCCGGACACCAGGGTCGGGGGTCCGCAGGATCTGCTGCACATCGCTCAGGGGGACGTCGAGTTCGCGGAGCCGGTGGATGACCTGCGCGGTCGGGATTTGATCGACGCCGTAGTAGCGGTAACCGGTGGTCTCGTCCACCACGGCAGGTTCCAGCAGGGCCGCCTCGTGATACCGGCGCAGGGTCCGCACGCTCAGGTGGGTCAGCCGCGAGAACTCGCCGATGGTCAGCATCCCCTCATTCTGAACGTTTCCCCTGGGGGAGAGTCCATGGCTTGACCCTCCCGCGCCGCGAGGTCACACGGTGGGCTCATGACACAGCACACCGACCTTCCGTCCGATCTACTCCCGGCCGCCGCGCGCCAGTTCCTGGCCGCTCACATCGCCCGCGACGCCGACACCGCCTCGTCGTTCCTCGCCGTGGATGCGGTGATCGTCGACCAGGACGAGACCTTCCGCGGCCGGGAGGAGACCCACGCGTTCCTGCGGGACGCCGGATCCGAGTTCGCATACACGACCGAACAGGTCGGCGCTCACCGCGCCGATGACACCCACTGGGTGGTAACCGTGCGGCTCGAAGGCACCTTCCCGGGAGGCGTCGCCGAGCTCGACTACCGGTTCGCGCTGCGGGACGACCTCATCGCCGAACTCGTCATCGCCAACCACCCGGCCTGACCGAACCCGCACCCCCCGATCTTCAGAGGAGAGAAAGATGTCTCGTTCAGATCGCGATCGTCTCAACGGTCGCCGGGCGCTGGTCACGGGCGGTTCGAAGGGCTCGGGCAAGGCCGTCGTGCAGAGACTGCGAGAGATGGGCGCCGACGTGTGGACCACGGCACGCACAATGCCCGGCGGCTACCAGCGCCCCGACCGGTTCATCGAGGCGGACACTTCCACGGTGGGCGGTGTTGAGCTCGTCGTGTCCAAGATCTCTGAGGGAGGTGCGCTGGACATCCTGGTGCACGTTGTCGGAGGATCCTCGACCCCGCCTGGCGGATTCGCTGCAGCGACCGAGGAGCACTGGCTGGCGGAACTCAACCTGAACTTCCTGGGAGCTGTCCGACTGGATCGAGCACTGTTGCCGGCAATGGTGGAGGCGGGATCAGGAGTAGTTGTCCACGTCACGTCGATCCAGCGTCAGATGCCGCTGCACGACGCGACGTTGCCGTACGCGTCAGCGAAGGGTGCACTGCGTACGTACAGCAAGGGTCTCGCGAACGAACTGGCCCCACGAGGAGTGCGAGTAAACGCCGTCAGCCCCGGGGGCATTCAGACCGGAGCGTATGCGGGCTTCATCGACCAGCTCGCCAAGGGCAACGGACTGACCCGCGAGGAGGCGGAGCAGAGCCTGATGGATTCCCTCGGAGGGGTTCCCATCGGAAGGTTCGCAACGACGGAGGAGGTCGCGGACCTGGTCGGCTTCCTCGTGTCGGACCGAGCCTCATCCATTGTGGGCGCGGAGTACGTCATCGACGGCGGCACTGTTCCAACCACCTGAGCCAGACACCGGTTCCGAGTAGCCACTCGCGAGCAGGTCGATCCGGTGGAGGGTCCGGCAGGAAGCGGTGCTGGTGGTGATCCGGTCGTGGCTCGCGGAGCGCGGGCAGGGGCCCACGGTTCGGGAGATCGGGGCCCGAGTCGGTCTCTCCAGCAGTAGCTCGGTGGCCCATCAGCTCGGCCGACTCGAAGCCCGTGGGCTGATCGTCCGGCCCGGTCGGGACTGGAGCACGTGCGTCCTGGGCGAGGAAAAGCCTGTACGGCGGCGGCCGGGGCTGCGGAGCCGGGGACCCGGCGGAGGACCGCGATGAGGGCGATGGTGTCGTAGCTGCCGGGCTTGAGGTGGAAGCACAGACGGGCCCCGCGTCCGGGGTCGGTGGAGTGGTAGCCCAGGGCCCCGGCCATCGACGCACGCTTCCAGTTCAACCGGTGCCGCAGCAGCGGGGTCCGGCCCCGGGGTGCGTAGGTGCGGCGGACCTGAGGCAGCAGGGAGACACCTGATTCTTCGAGGAACACGATCCAGGCACGTGTGTTCACGGCCCCCCTTCTGATGCGCGGCCACTCATGGGCGATCCAGCGGGCGATCTCCGACTCGTTCCGTTCGACCGCCCGCCGCTCGGGCCGTTGCAGACTCCATCCGAGCCGGCCGGTCAGTAGCCGCCACACCGACGCCCTCGACAACACCACACCCGCGACCCGCTCCACGACAGTGCCGACGCGCTCCAGAGTCCAGAGGTCGGCCTCGAAACCATGAGCCTGGGCACCCTGCTCCAGCGCGGCCCGCACCTGCTCGACCTAAGCCTCATCCAGCTTAGGAGGACGACCGGCGGCAGGACGTCGGCGCAAGGCGTCAGTGCCGCCCTCCTCCCATACCCGTCTCCACCGCCTCACGCTCTCGTCGCTGACCTCCAGCAACCGTGCGACCTCAGCACTCGTGCGGCCTTGCCCGAACAATTCGGCCGCCCGTACGCGCTGAGCCTCGGCCAACTGCGGCCGCTTCAAAGGAGGAACGACAGACCTGGAGGCAACAGGCGAAGGCATGAAAGACACAACATCAGGCTCCCACCAACAAGCCCGCCACACCCACCGAACTTACGAAAAGATCAGTAGGTCAACCCGCAGGATCTGGTCGATCGCCGCCTTGAACGGATCCAGGCGCGAGACACGGGCCGGAAGCTTCGCCGACGGGGCGCATACCTGCTACCGGGTGCGCGCCACCAGCGTCACCGCCGCTTTCGCTCCCGCCCTTCTTCCTCCGTCCCGAACGCGCTCGAGCACCGGAGGAGTCACACGGCGGGCTGATCGCCCCTGGACTTCAGCGTGATCCCCTCCGGTGCCCGCCGCAGCGCGCGGATCGCCGGGATGGCGAGCATCGCGGCCAGCAGCACGAACGACATGACCGACGAGAAGATCAGCACCTCGTTCGCGCCGAACGCGTCCGCCGCTGGGCCCGCCAGCGCGCGGCCCAGCGGGATGACCATGATGGAGCCCGCGACGTCGTACGCGGAGACGCGGCTCAGGACCGTCAGCGGGATGTGAGACTGGACGCTGGTCGCCCACATCACGCCCCAGAACGCGAAGCCGTAGCCTGCGACGACGTGGGCCACGGCTGTCGCCGCGAACGACCATTCCAGGGCCGGGGCCAGGGGGTTGAGCGCGAAGCAGAGCATCGCCAGGGCGCCGGCCACCAGGGGGCGGCGCGGGCGGACCCGCATGCCGATCAGGCCGCCGATGATCGTGCCGGCACCGTCCGCCGAGGCGATCCAGCCGTAGCCGCTCGCCCCGTGCTGCTCGATCATCAGCGCTGCGCCCAGCGGCAGCGCGGGGCCGAACACGAACAGGCCGTAGACCGACCAGACTGCTATGACGCCCCAAAGCCACTGGCGGGACCGGAACTCCTGCCAACCGGTCGCCAGCCTGCGCCACATCGGGTCGTCGCCCTCGTCGCGTTCCGTGTGCAGCTTCCGCAGCGGCAGCAGCACCAGGGCGCTCAGCGCGTACGCCGCCGCGATGACCAGGTACGAGCCCGATACCTGCCAGTAGGCGACCAGGATGCCTGCCAGGCCGGGGCCCAGCAGGGTGCTCAGGGCCTCGGAGATCCGCAGCAGCGCGTTGGCCTTCTGGATGTCCTCGGCGACCCGGGGGACCATGCTTGCCATACCGGGCTGGAACATCGCTGTCGCGGCACCGCTGAGCGCCATCAGCCCCATGATCTGCCACAGCGGGACGCTGTCCGAGAAGAAGAGCAGCGCGCCGAGCGTGATCATGGCCAGCATCCGCATCAGGTCGGCGCAGATCATCATCAGCTGGGGGGTGAACCGGTCGGCCAGCACTCCGCCGAACAGCACCAGCAGGACGATCGGGGTCATCCACGCGGCCAGCGCGTATCCGACGCCGCTCGCTCCGTGGCCGGCGCCCAGCACGGCTGTGGTGAGGGACACCATCAGCATGCCGTCGGCCAGCAGCGAGGCGCTGCGGGCCGTGAAAAAGAGCCGGAACCGGTTCGATTGCCAGGGGCTGGGCAGCGGCTCTTCGTGCTGCTTCTGTGGGAGGTTCGTGTTGTCAATGCTCATGTCGTACCTGCCGGCTTCTGCCGGTCCCTTCCTCGATGATTTGCAGCCGATGCCAGGCGTCGCTCCGGTCCCGCTCGGCCGGCGGGCTTTCGACGAGCACGTAGCGGGCCGGGGCTATGACCCCCGTACCGCCATGGGCGGGGAGCTCGGCCATCAGCGCCTTGTGGACCCCGGTCGGGGTCGGAGCCGTGTCACTGCCGCGCGCGATGTACGCGACCAGGCCGGAGCCCTCCGCGTCCGTTGCGATGTGCACCGGCAGGCCCCCCACCGCCGCTCCCAGCGCGTCCCGCACGGCGCACGGTGAGACCCAACAGCCGTTCACCCGGGTCCAGTCGGGACCGCGCACGGCCGGCCAGACGCCCGTCAACCCGGTGAGCGAGTCCAGCGGTACCTCCCGGGTGGCGGCAGCCTCCAGCAGCCGCACCAGGCCGGTCAGGAATCCCTCCGCCTCGTCCGGGGTGAACAGCGCAGGATCGGCCCACAGGGAGATGTGGAGCTGGGGTGCCGTCTCGTACGTGAAAGCCAGCATGCGTGTTGGCAGCGCTTGGAACGACCCCCAGGTCAGGCTGGGTTCGGCCGCCCGGCTCTCCTGCGGTGAGGTCGACAGGAGGGTGGCAGGAAGCACGCTGACGTCGTTGAACACCACGTCCCGCGCGAAGTGGCTGCCCCGCTCCCCGGTGACCCGGTCGATCATCTCCCACAGTCTTACGGAGTCGAACTGGCTGTGCCGGTACGCGTTGAGCGCGGCGCCCCAGGTCTTGCGGACCAGGGTGTCGAAGGACGGAACCCGGACGTCCAGGCAGAGCAGCGCGTCCTGGGACAGGGTGTTCACCGAGCGGGCGATTGTGGGGTGGAACCGGTTGGAGGTCGGGACGGCGGTGACGCAGGAGTCCTGGCCCGACCGGTGGGCTACCAACGCGCACCAGGCCGCCAGCAGCACCGTGGATTCGGGGTTCCCAATGCGCCCTGCCGCCGCGGCGAGCGCCCGCGCGCCGCGCCCGGACCGGAGCGTGAGCTGCCGGGCCCGGCCGTCTGCGCCCGCGGCCCGCGGCTCGGCGAACATCTCCTGAGGCTCGGTGCGAATGATCCGCTCCCAGTACTGCAGCGATGCCTCCGACTTTTGCTTCCCGGTGGGGGAGGCTTCCTGGGCGGCCAGGTCGAGCGGGGCGAAGGAGGCAGGGGAGGGGAGTTCCTCCCCTGCCAGCAGAGCGAGGAACTCCTCCCGCAGCACGGCCAGCGCGCTGGCGTCCGTTACCGCGTGACTGGATGCCAGGGCGGCGTGCACGGGTACGCCACCGAGGGTGAGCAGTGAGATCCGCAGGGGGAATTCCCGGTCCAGCGCGAAGCGGCCGGCGCGGGCCGCCCGCGCCACCGACTCGGCGTACCGTGCGGGCTCCTCGGGGAACTCGCTGTGGTCGACGACGGTCACCGTGAACGTGCCCTCGGCCGCCACCACCTGCTCCACTGGCGCGGTTCCCGGGGCGTGCGGAAAGGTGGTGCGTAGCCCTTCGTGGCGCAGGGCCAGGATGCGCAGGGCGTCGATCGCGGCGTCCACTGCGGTGCCCGCGGGGATCGCCCACACATCGTGGTTGTTGATGTGCTCGGGGTCGTCCCGCAGAATGCAGCGGATCATATTGGCCTGGCCCATGGTGAGGGGGCCGCGGCGCTCGTCTCCACCCGCGTAGGTGACGGAGACGGTACGCGGAGCGTGTGGGGTAGGCGGGGGGCTCTGATGCATGGTGTCCTTGCCGACAGAGGTGTTCATCGGTTCACGGCCAGGCCCGCTTCGGCGCTCGCACGGGCCAGCGCCTCCCAGTGGTCCATCAGGAGAGCGAAGTCGGCCATGTCGTCCCGGGCCTCATCCAGAAGTCGGGAGCGGCTCTCCGTGAGTGTGTCCGCGACCGTGGTGTAGCGTCCGCCGAGCCGACGGTAGGCACGTTCGACGGTGTCGAGGCGACGGACGACCTCCGCACGGTTGAGGCCGACGCTGTCGCGGACGAAACCGGCCACCACGGGCGCCCGGACATGGCCCTCAGCGTCGAGCAGCGCGTCGGCGGCTGCCGCCGTCCTCGCATGCACGGCGTTGAGATACGTCATCGCCAGCAGGAACTTGGCGAACCGCAGCTGGTACGTGAGGAAACCGGCATCTGTACGCCGCTCCTTCGTATGGAAGTTGACGATGTGCCGGTTGTGCTGGAGGCCGGGCAGTCGTGCGTTGTGGGCGAGGTGGAGCAGGAAGTAGTCGCTGCCGATGGTGTCTGTGGCGGGCGGCAGTGGGACTCTGCGGTAGACCTCGTGGTCGAGCCCGATGTTGCACATGTCCACGCGCATCGGGCTGATGGGGGCGAGTAGGGTCCGGTCGCCGTCGAACGAGGTCTTCCCGGCGCCCCGGAAGGACGCGCTGATCAGATGTTCCCGCCAGATCTCCGGCATTCCCTCCGGTATCGACAGGCCGACCAGTTCGCGGTATGTGTCCGGGTCGAGCTCGCTGATCTCGGCGACGTCCACCGACATCTCGCCCACGAAGGAGCCGCCCGTCAACGCCACCCGGCGGCCCTCGGACCCCGGCGGCAGCTTGCTCCGGTTCGCCGATTTTCTCACCGCGTCTGCCTGTTGGCCCAGGTAGGTGAGCTCCTGGTGGAGGGGGAAGACCGGTTTGCCGTCGAATTGCTGGTAGCGGCTGTCGGAGTCCCGGCGGTGGACGGACGTGCAGCCGAGGGCCTGGGCGATGAGGAAGGCCCGGTTTGTGCACGCCCCGTAGGAGACGCGGCTCGGCAGCATGAGGTCCAGCAGCCGGTCGGGCCGGGCTGCCCCGGACCGGCCGATCACCTCGCGCAGGAAGGCGCGCTGCGTGTCCTCGTCGAAATGGTGGACGGTCACACCGGGGGAGGGGGGCAGCGCGGCTACCGCCTCCCGGTGCTCGGCGAGGACCGGCGCGGTGGAGGAGTCCAGCACCAGCAGATGTACCTCGACGCCGAACTGCCGTGCCCCGTAGGCGGCTTCCTCGCCGACCGCCGCGATGGTGCCTACGCAGGCCCGATGGGTGGGCAGAGTCAGGCAGACGCGGCGCACGAAAGCTCCCCGCTCTGCGCGGCGGGTGCCGTGGCCCCGGCGACCCCGGTGCCCTGTGAGGCGGGTGCGGTGTCCTCGACCGGGTCCTGCCACGAGGCGAGCCCGAGCAGCCGGCTGCCCAGCGGGTTCAGGTCGGCCGTGGGGTAGCGCTTGGACTCGGGGAGCACCGGGTCGCCGACCAGGGTGCGGTTCCAGCGGGGGGTGCGCAGATGACGCCAGGACTCCACCCGGGACTTGCGCAGCCGCTCGTGCTCCTCCAGCGCGGGCATCATCGACAGGTACTGCACGGCCCGCACTCCGCTCTGGGAGAGGTTGCGCGCCACGCCGTGGGCCAGCAGACCGTTCCAGATGAGCAGGTCGCCGGGGCGTAGATCCGGTCGTACGACGGGGAACTCGTCCCGGTCGATGCTGGGGCGCAGGGGATCCCGGTCCCCGGGCTGGCCGACCTTCCAGGCGTCGAACTGCCGGAAGAGCTCCGGGCAGCACTGGAAACCGCCCGTCTCCGGCCGAGTGTCGTTGAGCGCGATGATGCCCTGCACCCGCTGCGGCGGGACGGCGAGCGTGGTGTCGATGTCCCAGTGGAGCTCGATGTCGAAGCCCCGGTCCGTCGGCTCGATCAGGGCGCGGTCACGGTTGCCCCGGTTGGGCGGGTTGAGGTTGAGCCGGTCCAGGGTGACCCACAGCTCCTCGCAGTCCCAGACGTCGACGAACGCGTCGTAGACCCGCTGCGACTGCCTGTTGTCCCAGAGGAGTTGGTGGTGGTACGCCTCCACGAAACCGTAGATGTGCAGTTGCTGGTCCAGCTCGGAGCGCAGCGGTCGGTCCTCGTACCAGCTTTCGGGCCGTTCGGGGTCTAGCCCCTGGAAGTCCCAGGTGAAGTCGAGCAGCCGGCGCGCCGCCGGGGCCGGTACCGCTTCCCGGACGATGACGTAGCCGTAGGTCTGCCAGTGGGCGAAGTCCCCCTCGGACAGCACCCGCAGCGGGCGTGACTTGTCGAGCTCCCGCAGGGCGGTCTGCGCGAGATAGGCCTCGCCGTCCGCGCTGAAGTACGGGAGGTCCGACGCCGCGCGGTGCAGGCGGGACCGACGGCGAGGGGCGGGTGTCGTCATGAGGTTCATGGCAGGTCCTTCTCCTCGGCCGGCCGTGCGGCGACCCCGAGGGAGCGGGGTCGCCGCAGACGGCGGGATGGATGGCAGTGCCGTGGTGGGAAGAGTCGTGACCACGTCGGTCAGCAGGATTGGTCCAGACCGCCTGGGCTGTCAAGTGCGCTACACATATGGGGATATGACATACCTGCATGTGCCAGGAGACCACGGAACCGATACCTGCCGTTCGGTTTCTTTGGTCTAGACAACACCTGGGCAACGGGCCTACTGTCCAAGGGCGCGGTCGGAATTTGTGACGGGCTGTCAACCCGTTTTCCTGCCTGCGTTCCGGCCGCTGACGGCCCTGTTCAGGACCGCCGCCACGGCGATGTGGTCCGTACACCCGGTGGGTGTCCCGATTGCCGGCCCACACCGAGAAAGACGCGGTTTCATGAACACATCCAGCATCACGGCTCTGCCGGGTATCGAGCTGAAGAGTCCCGGTGCCGGGCTGATCACGCTGGACCCGGTCCGCACTGCTCTGCTGCGGGGCCTGGATGAGCTGCTGACCGGCCTGGCCGCGCGGCTCGCCGCCCCCGAGGTCGTGGGGCCGCCCCTGCTGTCCGTCGAAGGACTCGCGCGGCTCGACTTCTTCCGCAACTTTCCTCATCTCGGCGTATCCGTCGGGCGGTTCGGCTCCGAAGCCCTTGACGGCTTGGCCTCCGGCGGGTCGCCCCAGGACCTCCCACTGCAGCCGACCGGCCATGTGCTGCCTTCCGCGACTTGTTACGGGCTGCTGCTCTCCCTTGAGGGCGAGGACGTAGGCGAAGACGGGCTCAGGCTCTCGGCGGTCGGCCGCTGCTTCCGCAACGAGACCCACTACGACGGTCTGCGCCGCCTGTGGGGGTTCCACATGCGGGAGGTGATCTACCTCGGCACCAAGGACGGAGCGAGCGAACACCAGAGACGTGGCGGGGAGTACGTCGAAGAGGTGGCCGGGCGGCTCGGGCTCACCCTGACCCGGGCGGCGGCCGACGACCCGTTCTACGACAACGGGGGATCGCGGGCCCGCCTGATGGCGCTGGACCCGGTGAAGTTCGAGTACAGCTCCCCCGACGGCACGGCCATCGCCTCCGTCAACCGGCACCGCAACTTCTTCGGCGAGCGGCTCGGCATCCGGGCGGGCTCTCACGGGCCCGCGTACAGCTCCTGCGTCGCCTTCGGTATGGAGCGCTGGGTACACGCGATGATCCTGGCCCACGGCACCGCCGAGCAGGCCCTGGAGCGGCTCCGCGCTGCCGGTTCCTGACCTCGATACCTGGCAGTCACCAGAAAAGTTAGAGGAGCTTTTTCCCCATGCAACGTGTCACAGCGTGGCTCAATGAGAAGAATCCCGGCCTCGACAGCCCGATCGGCGTCGAGGAGGACCTCATCGAGGCACGCCTCATCGACTCGATGGACTTCCTGGAGTTCATCGATCTCCTGGAGGAGATCTCGGGTGACAGCATCGATCTGCAGGAAGTCACCATCGACGACTTCCGCACCCTCGCCCGCGTCAGGGAGCGCTTCCTCGGCTCCGCCGTCCTCGCGGACGCGCCGGCCGGCTGAGCACGGGCCCGTGACCCGCCACCCGCCGCCGTATCTTCCGCAGCCCGGTCTCCCGTCGTCGTACGAGAGGGGCGTAACCGCCTCCGTGCTGGTCGCCACCACCGCCGAGGTGCTGGCGCACCCGGAGCTGGACGAGGGCATGCTCGCCCCGTGGGAGCAGCGGCGGCTCGCGCACATCCGGGTGCCGGGCCGGCGCGACGATGTGGTTGCGGCCCGGCTGCTGCTGCGACTGTGCGCCGCCCGGGTCATCGGCCGGCCGCCGCAGACGGTGTATCCGGCCCAGCGCTGCCCCGGATGCGGGCGGGACGGGCACGGCCGCCCGTATCTGCCCGGCCGCCCCGGACTCGGCGTCAGCTTCAGTCACGCCGACGGCCTTGCCGCCGCGGCAGTCGGGCCGGGCCCGGTCGGCATCGACGTGGAGCCCCTCGAACGTCGGCCCGGACCCCTGACCGTACTGCGCCGGCTGCTGCCGGAGGCCGAGGTGGACGCCGCCGGCGCCGAGCCTGAACCCGGCCCGGCGCTGCTGCGGTTGTGGGTGCGGCGGGAGGCGCTGTTCAAGGCCGGGCGGGACGACGCCCGGCTGACCGGGTGGACGGATCACCGCCGGGCAGCCGTGGTGGCCCTCGCGAGCGGGGCACCTCGGTGACAGGCCCGGTGGACAGCGCCCCCGGTCGCAGCCCCTTTGGGCGGGCCCGTCGCGGAAGGGTGAGTGCCCGTTCCAGGTGGAACTCGACGCCGTCGAGCTGCCCGGCGTCGATAGGTGACCACGCCGCCTGGGCGGTGAAGTTGGTGGCATGACGACGGCGTCGTAGTCGGCGAAGACGTCGGCGACCCGGTGAGGGAGCGGTTCGGCCTGGCGCCGGTAGCCGGTGTCGGGGTAGAGCGTGTCGTTGACACAGGTGAGGAAGAGAGCGACACGCATCGCGGTCCTTCGGTTCGGGCGGTAGGGCTCCGGATGGGCACGGTGTCAGGTTCCGCGCCCATCCGGAGGTTCGGGCGTCCGGTCTCAGCCGGAGATCCGCCGGGCAGCGGCATCCCAGGCCGCTCGGTCGCCGGACGGTTCGTAGCGGTGCAGCGGCTGGCTGTCCGCCACCTGCTGCCGCATCTGGGGGACGTCGCCGACCAGGCCGAGAGCGCGGGCCTGGACGAGTACGTTGCCCAGGGCGGCCGCTTCCACCGGGCCTGCAACGACGGGCAGGCCGGACGCGTCGGCGGTGAGTTGGCACAGCAGCCTGTTGCGGGCGGCGCCGCCCACCATGTGGATGACGTCGACGTGGCGGCCGGAGAGCTCCTGTGCCTGCTCGATCGCGCGCCGGTGGGCCAGCGCGAGGGAATCGAGGATGCACCGCGTGATCTGCCCGCGCGTGACCGGCTCGGGCTGTCCTGTGGCCGAACACGCTTGTGCGATGCGTCGCGGCATCAGGCCCGGTGCGAGAAAGGCCGTGTCGGAAGCGTCGATCACCGACCGCAGCCCCTTTACCGAGGCGGCCTCCCGCAGCAGTCCCACCACATCGTCATCACCCCAGTCGCGCATGCATTCCTGGAGCAGCCACAAGCCCATGACGTTGCGCAGGTATCGCACGGTGCCGTCGATACCCGCTTCGTTGGTGAAGTTGGCCAGCCGGCTGGCCTCGGTCAGCACGGGTGCAGACAGCTCCAGGCCCACGAGTGACCAGGTGCCGGTACAGATGTAGGCGAAGTGGTCCTTGCGGCCGACGGGCACCGCGGCGACGGCGGAGGCGGTGTCGTGGGACGCGACCGTGGTGACCGGTACCTGCCGATGCCAGTTCAGTTGCTGGAGCACGTCCGGCAGCAGGGTGCCGGCCCTGTCGCCGGGGGCGCGCAGTGGGGCGAACAGGGTCAGGTCGATGCCGAGAGGGCGGGCGATGTCCTCGGCCCACGTTCCGGTGCTCGCGTCGAGCAGCTGGGTGGTCGAGGCATTGGTGACTTCAGTGCCCTGCTCGCCGGTCAGCCAGTAGCTGATCAGGTCAGGGATCAACAGCAGTCTTGAGGCGATCGACGCCTGCGCGGTGCGCTGCGCGGCGACAAGCTGGTAGAGGGTGTTGAACGGGGCGTGCTGGATACCGGTGCGGGCGTACAACTGCTCGGCGGGGACGGTCTGCCAGACCTGCTCCGGGACGCCATCCGTGCGCGTGTCGCGGTAGTGGACGGGAGCGGAGAGGAGGTGGCCGTCGGCGTCAAGGAGGCCGTAGTCCACGGCCCAGCTGTCGACGCCCACGCTGTCGACTTCCCCGGCTGCTTTCAGTCCGTCGAGGACCCCCGTGTAGAGGGAGTGGATGTCCCAGCGCAGGCCTTCGAGCAGACGGACAGGGCGGTTCGCGAACCGGTGGATCTCGGCGAGGTCGACCCGGCCGGCGGTGACGCGACCGGCGATGACGCGGCCGCTGTTGGCGCCGAGGTCGACGGCGGCGAGGAGTGCGCTGTCGGTTGCCCTCATCGAAGGAAGGCCGGGGCGACACCCGCGTCGACGGGGATGTGCAGACCGGTGGTGTGGCTGAGGTCGCCCGCGGTGAGGGCGAAGACCGCGTTCGCCACGTGCTCGGGCAGGACTTCCCGCTTCAGCAGGGTCCGCTGGGCGTAGAACTCGCCGAGCTTGTCCTCCTCGATGCCGTAGGTGGCTGCCCGCTGGGCACCCCACCCGCCGGCGAATATCCCCGAACCACGCACCACGCCGTCGGGGTTGACTCCGTTGACGCGGATGCCGTGCTGGCCGAGCTCGGCCGCGAGAAGGCGCACCTGGTGGGCCTGATCTGCCTTGGTGGCGGAGTAGGCGATGTTGTTCGGGCCGGCGAAGACGGCGTTCTTCGAGACGATGTAGACGATGTCGCCGCCGAGGCCCTGCTCGATCATGAGCCGGGCGGCTTCGCGGGATACGAGGAAGGAGCCGCGGGCCATGATGTCGTGCTGCAGGTCCCAGTCCTTCGCGGTGGTCTCCAGCAGGGGCTTGGAGATGGAGATGCCGGCGTTGTTGACGACCAGGTCGACGCCTCCGAACGCGAGGACGGCCTCGCGGAACGCGGCGGTGATCTCTTCCTCGTCCGTGACGTTCATGGTGACGGCAACCGCCCGGTCCGGTCCGCCGAGTTCGTCCGCTACCGCTTCGGCGCTGTCCGTGTCGAGGTCCGCGACGATGACACAGGCGCCTTCGGCGGCGAGCCGGTGCGCGATCGCCTTCCCGATGCCGCTTCCGGCTCCGGTCACCAGGGCGACCCGGGTGGCGAGGGGCTTGGGCGGGGGCATGCGCCGCAGTTTGGCCTCCTCCAGCTCCCAGTACTCGATGCGGAACTTCTCGGACTCCTCGATCGGGGTGTAGGCGGAAACGGCCTCGGCGCCGCGCATCACGTTGATCGCGTTGACGTAGAACTCTCCGGCTACCCGGCTGGTCTGCTTGTCCTTGCCGAAGGAGAACATCCCCACCCCGGGCACGAGGACGATCGCCGGGTCGGCTCCGCGCATCGCGGGCGAGTCGGCGGTCGCGTGCCGCTGGTAGTAGGCCGCGTACTGCTCGCGGTAGGCCGCGTGGAGCTCCTTGAGCCGCCGTACGGTCGTGTCCAGCGGTGCGGTGGGCGGCAGGTCCAGGACCAGAGGGGCGACCTTGGTGCGCAGGAAGTGGTCGGGACACGAGGTGCCGAGAGCGGCGAGTCGGGGGTGCTCGGCGCGTGACACGAAGTTGAGGACGACCTCGCTGTCAGTGAAGTGTCCGACCTGAGGACGGTCCTGCGAGGCCAGGGCCCGGATGTGAGGGGCCAGGGCAGCAGCCCGCTCGTGGCGTTCCCTGACGGGGAGCGGCTCGTAGCCGTCGATCACCGGCCCGAAGGGCTCGGGTCGGCCACGGTCGGCGAGGAAGGCTTCGGCGGTGCGGATGATGCGCAGGGAGTTGTTCTCGCACTCTTCAGAGGTGTCGCCCCAGGCGGTGATGCCATGGCCGCCGAGAACGCAGCCGATCGACTGCGGGTTCGCCGCCTTGACTGCGGCGATGTCCATCCCGAGCTGGAAGCCGGGGCGGCGCCACGGCACCCAGACCACGCTGTCGCCGAAGCACTCGGCTGTCAGCTTCTCCCCGTCGGCAGCACAGGCGAGTGCGATGCCGGAGTCGGGGTGGAGGTGGTCGACGTGGGCCGCCTCCACCAGGCCGTGCATGGCGGTGTCGATGGAGGGGGCGGCGCCGGCCTTGCCGAAGGTGCAGTGGTCGAAAGCGGCAACCATCTCGTCCTCGCGGTCAACGCCCGGATAGACGTCCTTCAGAGCGCGAAGCCGGTCGAGCCGGAGCACGGCGAGACCGTCTTCGGTCAGCGTTCCCAGGTCGCCGCCCGATCCCTTGACCCACAGCAGCTCGACCTCTGCACCGGTGACGGGATCAGCCCCGGCTCCCTTTGCCGACGTGTTCCCGCCGGCGTAGTTCGTGTTGCGGGCATCGGAGCCGAGGCGGTGCGAACGCTTCAGCAGATCGGAGGCGGGGCGGCGGACGGAAGACATGAGCATCCTTCTGGAACGGGCGGGAGGGCGGGGCGGCAGGTGAGGAGCCGCGATGGGCCGGAATGAACGCCGGCGCGCGAGGGCGTGGGGTCAGGCACCCCAGCCGGCCTGCTCGCCACCGACTCGCTCGGCGGCGGTCTTCTCGGACCAGCCGGATGCGGCGTACGCGGCGACGGGATCGGCGTTCAGGCCCGCCTCCTCGCGTACCTCACGCAGGAGCGGGCGTACATCGGTGGCGTAGGCGTCCATCAGGACGGCGTTGGCGGCGAGCACGTCTCCGGTCCGCTGAGCGGATGCGAGAGCGTCGTGGTCGACCAGGAGAGCCTTGGCCGTTGCCTCCTGCACGTTCATCACCGAGCGGATGACCGCTGGGACTTTCGCCTCGATGTTGTGGCACTGGTCGAGCATGAACGCAATCCCGGTCTCCGCCGCCAGTCCCCCGCCCCGGATCACCTCGTACATGATCCGGAAGAGCTGGAAGGGATCGGCGGCCCCGGCCATCAGGTCGTCGTCGGCGTAGAAGCGCGAGTTGAAGTCGAAGCCCCCGAGCCGCCCCTCGCGCAGCAACAGGGCCACGATGAACTCGATGTTCGTGCCCGGTGCGTGGTGCCCGGTGTCGACGACCACTTGCGCTTTCGGGCCCAGCTTGAGGCAGTGGGCGTACGCGGTGCCCCAGTCCGGGACATCGGTGGTGTAGAACGCCGGCTCGAAGAACTTGTACTCCAGCAGGATCCGCTGATCCTCGCCGAGGCGCGCGTACACCGTGGCGAGGGACTCGGCCAGCCGCTCCTGCCGGGCGGAGACATCGTCCTGACCGGGGTAGTTGGTGCCGTCGGCGAACCAGAGCTTGAGGTCCGGCGAGCCGGTCGCGTCCATGATGTCGACGCACGCCAGCAGGTGGTCCACGGCGCGGCGTCGCACGGGCGCATCCGGGTGGCAGACGCTGCCCAGCTTGTAGGCATCGTCCTGGAAGGTGTTGGCGTTGATGGCACCGAGCCCCAGGCCATGGTCTTCGGCGTACGCGGCCAAGGCCGCGTAGTCCTCGACCTCATCCCAGGGGATGTGCAGCGAGACCTTGGGCGCGACACCGGTGAACTCGTGCACCTTCGCCGCATCCTCCAGCTTCTCCCACGGCGTGCGCGGAACGCCGGGCTGGGCGAACACCTTGAAGCGGGTCCCGGAGTTCCCATAGCCCCAGGAGGGTGTCTCAATGGTCTGGGCCCTGAGCGTGGCCTTTACGGCCTCCCGCACGACAGTCATGGTCAACCTCGGAACCTGGGGCGCCGCGTCGACGCCGTTGATGAATCGTTTCATAAGTAAGAAAGCACTTGCGGCGAGGCCCGTCAAGAGGATGCGGTTGACAATTAATGAAAGGATTCAACACATACGGCTGCGCCGACTAGGATGGCGTTCGCTCAGATCGAAGATGAACGGATGGCCGGCTGTGGTGGGGATCAAGGAGGTAGCACGCGAAGCAGGAGTATCCGTGGGCACGGTGTCCAACGTCCTGAACCGGCCGGACCAGGTGTCCGAGCAGACGCGTGCACGTGTGCAGGCGGCCATCGAGATCCTCGGGTACGTCCGGAGCGAATCGGCACGTCAACTCCGCGCGGGACGAAGCCGCATGCTGGGCTTGCTCGTGACGGACACCGGCAACCCCTTCTTCGCCGCCCTGGCACGGGGTACGGAAGAGGCGGCGGACCGGGCCGGGCTCGGGGTGATGGTCTGCAACAGTGCCGAGAGCCCGTCCGCCGAGCAGGCCTACCTGTCGCTCTTCGCCGAGCAGCGGATGCGCGGCGTGCTGCTGGCGCCCGTCGACTCGCACGGGGCACCCTGGCACGTGCTGAGCCGCCAGAACATCCCCTGCGTCGTCGTCGACCGGGCGGTCGGCGAGGATGAGGTGTGCTCGGTGGCCGCCGACGACGTTCTTGGCGGACTGCTGGCAGGCCGGCACCTTCTGAAGGCCGGACACCGCCGCATCGCCTACGTGGGCGGCCCCGAGCAGCTGCGGCAGGTCCGTGACCGGCGGGACGGCCTCCTGCGTGCTGTGCACGAAGCCGGCATGAGCGCCGACACCGTCGTCGATGTGCCGGTGCACCGGCACGACGTACGAAGCGGCCGGGACGCAGGTCACCGCCTCATCGGCCTGAGCCCGCGGCCGAGCGCTGTCTTCTGCGCGAACGATCTGCTTGCGCTGGGCATCATGCAGACCGTCTTCGACGCAGGAGTGCGGGTGCCGGATGATCTCGCGGTCATCGGGTACGACGACATCGAATTCGCCGAAGCCTGTCTCATCCCGCTGACCTCCGTCCGCCACCCTGCTGCCGAGATCGGCCGTCTGGCCGCCGAGCTCCTCCTGAAGGAACTCGACCCGGCACCGGAGGGCCACCGGCACGAGAGCATCGTGCTCCAGCCGGAGCTCGTAGTACGTCGCTCCACCGTTCCCAGGGCCTGAGCGCCCCTAACTGTGGATGGTCGTAGCGGGGGCTCGAGTCCGTGCGCGGTACCGAGCCACCGCCTTCTGGCTCGGTACCGGCCCGACCGCATGGCGGCTCAGCTGCGGCGGTCTCCCGGCCGGGAGGCGTAGGAGGTGGCCTGGGAGCCGTCGACGGACACCTCAAGCCGTCCGATCCTCTCGATCTCCACGACGACGCGATCCCCGTGGGCGAGCGGGCCGACCCCGGCCGGGGTGCCCGTCGCGATCACGTCGCCCGGGTACAGAGTCATCACCGAGGAGGCGTAGGCGATCAGTTCACGGACTCCGAATATGAGGTCGGCGGTGTTGGTGCGCTGCCGGGTCTCCCCCGCCACGTCGCAGCGCAGATCGAGCCGGCCGGGATCGGGAATGCCGTCGGCGGTGACCACCCACGGTCCGATGGGGGTGAAGGTGTCGAAGGACTTGCGGGTGGACCGGTCCTCACCGGACCTGACGGTGATGTCGAGCAGGCAGGTGTAGCCGAAGACGTGGTCCAGCGCGTCCTCGGCGCTCACTCGCGACGCGGTGCGGCCGATGACGACGCCCAGCTCGCCTTCCTGGTCGGTGCGCTGGTCGGAGTAGGGCAGGACGATGGCCTGACCGGGGCCGATCACCGATGAGTTGGCTTTCAGGAAGACGCCCAGGTCGGCGATGGACGTGGGGTAGTCCATCTCGGCCTTGTGATCGAGGTAGTTGACCGGGGCACCGATGATCTTTCCGGGGCGGGGCAGTGGCGCTTCGAGCGTCACCTCCGACAGCGGCGCCCGGCGGCCGCGTGACGGCACCAGTACCGGACCGGTTCCCTCGGCAAGCGTCTCGATGTAGTGGTGGAGTGCACCGGCCGCGCCGGTGGAGGGAGAACCGACCTGGTCGGTCACGTCGATGATCGTGTCGCCGTCGACGACGCCGAGCCGTCCCTGGTTGAAAAGGGCCAGACGCATCGTGGCCTCCTTGGGGGTGTCAGAGGGGTGGGGTGGTCAGGCGCCGGGGTCGGCGCTCTCGGTGCGGTAGAGGCCCAGGGAGCGCATGACGGGCTCGTCGCTGTAGGAGAACAGGACCGCGTCGCTGGACGTGGAGGTGTTCAGGTGCCGGTAGGAGGCCCAGCCGGGTATGGCGAAAGTGTCGTTCTCGGTCCAGTCGAGGCGCTTGCCGTCGACGATGGTGGCGCCTTCGCCGCGGATGACATTGAAGATGGTCGATACGGTCTGGCGGCGGCCGGCTCCGTCGAAGCCCGGGCGCAGCCTCTGGACACGGCAGCCGATGGTGGGCATGACGGGCCCGCCGGTCCAGGGGTTGGTGTACTCCAGGACGATGCCGTCGACGTCGCTGCCTTCGGCTGTGTCCGCGATGGCTTCCAGTGCCCGGTCGGTCTCCTGCCAGGTGTAGCGGGTGACAGGAGAGTTGGGTCCCTGCGGAGTGATCCACGCCGGAGTCAGGCGGCCGTGGAGGAACTGACGGGATCCGGCGTCGTCGGGCCGGGTCACGGGCTGGAGGCGTTGAGGATACTTCTCGTAGAACCCTGCCTCCAGGGCGTTGACGAGGGGGTAGTCCAGGGCGTCGAGCCAGATCATCGGCACGTCGCCCTCGTGTGTGTGGTCGTGCCAGTGCCATCCGGGGGTGAGCAGGAGGTCGCCGGGGGCCATGAAGACGCGTTCACCGTTGACGGTGGTCCAAGCGCCGTCGCCCTCCAGGATGAAGCGGAAGGCGTTGGAGGTGTGCCGGTGTGCTTGGGCCGTTTCACCGGGGAGGATGATCTGCAGCCCCGCGTAGAGGGTGTTGACGGTGGCCGGTGGATCGGTCAGGCCGGGATTGACGAGCATGAGGACCCGTCGTTCGGCCTCCTCCAGAGACAGCGTCTGGGAGAAGTGCAGCAGGTGGGGCCGCAACTCCTTCCAGCTCCACCGGTGGGGCACGGCCCGGCTTCGGGGCTGGGCGGGGAACAGGTTTCCGTAGAAGCGCCACAGCGGGGCGGCTCCGAGGTCGTCGAGGGCCTTGTAGGCGGGGTCGTCGGTCATTTCGTCTCCTCGCGGTGGTCGCTCACGGGGCGGTCGATGCCTCGGGTTCGGTGGTCGGGGTCCACACCCAGGCGATGTCGTCGAAGTCGTCGGGGGCGCGGGTGGCCAGGAGCTGATTGCGCATGAGGGCTCCCATGCCGTCCAGGTGGCAGATGTCACCGAACCGCCGGGCGTTGGTCTGGATGCCTGTGGCTCGTTCACTACGCAGGCCGGCGTAGGAGGCGAAGGCATCTGCCGGGTCGGTGTGCTCGCGCAGAGACCTTCCCAGGGCCACCGCGTCCTCCAGGGCCTGGCAGGCGCCCTGAGCCAGGTACTGCAGCATCGGGTGTGCGGCGTCGCCCAGCAGCACGATCCGTCCATGGACCCAGTCGGCGACCGGCAGCCGGTCGAACAGGGGCCAGCGCCGGTCCCGCGCGACCAGAGGCAGGGCGTCGCGCACCGTACTGCACGCTCCGGCGAACCGCTCCTCCAGCTCCGCCTCGGTGCCCCAGTCGTCCGAGTCGGGGGTGTAGTGGTCGCTCTCGAAGACCGCGACCTGGTTGTAGAGCTCGCCGCGCCGTACGGGGTACTGCACGAGATGCATCCGCGGACCGGCCCATACGATCACCGATTCCGACGACGCGTGCTGGGACATGGATCCGGTCATGCTGCTGACCGGCAGGGCTCCTCGGTAGGCCACGTAGCGGGAGCAGACGGGGTCGCCGTCGCCCACGAGGAGCTGTCGCAGACGCGAGTGGAGGCCGTCGGCCGCCACCACCGCGTCCGCCGTAAGCCGCTCGGGCGTCTCGGCGAAGTCCAGGCGCACCTCGTGCGGTGTCTGTTCCGCGCCGGTGACGGTGTGTCCGGTGCGCAGACTGATCGAGGGGTGCTCCTGGCAGGCTGCCAGGAGTGCTTGGTGCAGGTCGGTGCGGTGGGTGACGAGGTAGGGATGTTTGAAGCGGCTGCGGTAGGCGTTGCTTCGGAGGTCGAGGGCGGTTATCTGCTCGCCGCTGAGTGCGTCCATCATGACGAGTTGCGGCGGCGCGACGGCTGAACGTTGTACGGCGTCGAGAACGCCGAGTTCTTCAAGAGCGAGCGAGGCGTTCGGGGCCAGCTGGAGGCCGGCTCCGATCTCTCCGAAGCGGGCGGCCCGCTCCACCAGTGTCACGCGGTGGCCGTTCCGGGCGACCGCGAGGGCTGCGGCCAGCCCACCGATGCCGCCTCCGACGACGGCGATGTGCAGGGGCGGAGAAGTCATAGGCACCAGGGCCTCCTTGGAGGGGGTCGGTCCGCGTCCATTGCGGTCGCTGTGTCGGGATCGCTGTCATGCGGACCATCAGGGTGGAAAGGGCGGCAGGTTGCTGCGGGTCCTCGGGGTGACCCGCGGAGGCTCAGCAGGCGGCAGTCGCGCTGTCGACGTACACGGGTGCACCGGTGTGGGCGCGGATGTCTTCGACGGTGACTCCGGGCGCGGTCTCCACCAGGGCCAGACCGCGGTCGGTGACGTCCAGGACTCCGAGATCGGTGATGATCCGGCCGACGCAGAGGCGGCCGGTCAGCGGCAGGGTGCAGTCCTGGACGATCTTCGGAGAGCCGTCCTTGGCGGTGTGCTCCATCAGCGCGATGACTCGGCGTGCGCCGTGGACGAGGTCCATGGCGCCACCCATGCCCTTGACCATCTTGCCGGGGACCATCCAGTTCGCCAGGTCGCCTCGGTGCGAGACCTGCATGGCTCCCAGTACGGCGGTGTCGATGTGACCGCCGCGAATCATCCCGAACGACAGGGCCGAGTCGAAGAAGGACGCGCCCGGAAGGACGGTGACGGTCTCCTTGCCCGCGTTGATCAGATCGGAGTCGACCTCGTCCTCGGTGGGGTAGGGCCCTGTGCCCAGGATGCCGTTCTCCGAGTGCAGCACGACGTGCACACCGGTGGGTACGAATGCCGGGATGAGGGTGGGCAGGCCGATGCCGAGATTGACGTACGAACCGTCGGTCAGCTCGGTGGCGGCCCGCGCGGCCATCTGGTTGCGGTTCCAGGCCATCAGCTGCGCACCGTCCTCTTCTCGATCTGTTTGTCGGCCGCCTGGGCGGGGGTGAGGGGCACGACGCGCTGGACGAAGACGCCCGGCAGATGCACGTGGTCCGGGTCGAGGTCGCCCGGCTCGACGAGCTCCTCGACTTCGGCGATCGTGATGCGGCCGGCCATGGCGGCCAGTGGATTGAAGTTGGCTGCGGCGTGGCGGAAGACGAGGTTGCCGTGCCGGTCGCCCCGCCGGGCGCGCACGAGCGCGAAGTCAGCGGTGATGCCGCGTTCGAGGACGTGGGTCCGGCCGTCGTACTCCCGGGTCTCCTTGGGCGGGGAGGCGAGGGCCACAGCGCCGTCGGGCGCGTACCGCCAGGGCAGTCCGCCGTCGGCGATCTGGGTGCCGACGCCGGCGGGTGTGTAGAAGGCGGGGATGCCGCAGCCTCCGGCACGCAGCCGTTCTGCGAGGGTTCCCTGGGGTACGAGCTCGACTTCGAGTTCGCCGCCGAGGTACTGCCGGGCGAACTCCTTGTTCTCGCCGACGTAGGAGCCGGTGACCCGGGAGATGCGTCCGGCCGACAGCAGGATCCCGAGCCCTCGGCCGTCAGTGCCGCAGTTGTTGGACACGACCTTGAGGTCGGTGGTGTTCTGGCTGTGCAGGGCTCGTATCAGCGTCTCGGGTATGCCACTGAGGCCGAACCCGCCGACCGCGATCGATGCGCCGTGAGGGATGTCGGCGACGGCATCGTTGGCTTCATGGATGACCTTGTCCACGGTTCCAGGTTCCTTTCAGGTCAGTGGGCTGGGCAGCACGGCCGACCACCAGCCATCGGCGACGGCCCGGCCGGTGCCACGGGCCGTGCCGGAGATCAGGTCGGCTTTCCCTTCTTGCGCTCCCATCAGCCGGCCTCGGTGCGCAGTGCGTCGGACACCGACTTCACACCGCCGTGCGAGGTGAGGCCCCCGTCCACCGGTATGTCGGCGCCGGTAATGAAGGACGACTCTTCCGAGAGGAGGAACACCACCAGCGGGGTGACCTCCTCGACTCGTCCGACGCGGCCCAGCGGTGTTTCCTCGATGTTCGCTTTACGGAATGCCGGTGCCGCTGAAGCCGTCATCTCTGTTTCGATGAAACCGGGGTGGATCGTGTTCACACGGATTCCGCGCGGTCCGAGCTCAAGTGCAGCGGTCTTCGACAGGCCCCGCAGCGCCCACTTGCTCGTGGTATAGGCAACGGGGTAGTGCGCTGTGATCGCGGCCGAGGAGCCGACGTTCACAACCGACGCCCCAGGGGGCATCAGCGGAGCAAGGTGCTGCATACCCAGCAGTGGTCCGTGGACGTTGACGGCGTGGACGCGGCTCATGTCCTCGGTGGTGACCTCGTCCAGCCGGGCACGCCAGGTGATGCCGGCGTTGTTGACCAGGCCGTTGACCGTCCCGTAGGTCTCGCGCAGGTAGCTGGCGAGGTCGGCCCAGTCCTCGGCCCGGGTGACATCGAGCCGACGTACGTTCTCGCCGCCACGCACATCGGTGGCGACGACCATGGCACCCTCGCGCGCCAAGGCCGCAGCCTCGGCAGCTCCCTGCCCCCGTGCCGCTCCGGTGACGACGATGACCTTTCCTGCAAGCCTTCCGCTGCTCACGGCCGCTCCCGGTTGCGGCGCCGCGCGCGGGGCAGCTGGACCGGAGCCACGCCGGGCGTGATGCGAGTGGTGAGCGACCCGAGACCTTCCACGGTTAGGGTGACCGTGTCGCCAGGCCTCAGTGGCGACGGGCTCTGTTCGCCGGAACGGCCCCATAGTTCGGCCAGACAGCCGCCGTTGCCGCAGGTGCCCGACCCCAGGACGTCGCCGGCGAAGATGCGGGTGCCGCGCGAGGCGTAGGCGGCCATCTCCTCGAAAGTCCAGCTCATGTTGGACAGGAGGTCGTTGCCGACCTTTGCACCGTTGATCTCGGCGGTCAGCGCGAGGCGCAGAAAGCCTTCGCTGTCCCGGTGGGGCTCCAGCTCGTCGGCGGTCACCAGGTAGGGGCCGAGAGTGGAGGCGGTGTCCTTTCCCTTGCACGGTCCGAGACCCACCTGCATCTCTGCCGACTGCAGGTCCCGCGCGGACCAGTCGTTGAAGATCGTGTAGCCGACGATGTGGTCCTGCGCCTGTGCCGGGGTCAGGTCACGACCGTCCCGTCCGATGACGGCTGCCACCTCCAGTTCGAAGTCGAGTACGGAGGATCCGGGAGGCATGGGAACGTCGTCGTGGGGGCCGAACACCGCGTGCGGGTTGGTGAAATAGAAGGTGGGTGCCTCGTACCACTGCTCGGGGACGCCTGCTTCGCCGCTCACGGACCGGCGTACGCCTTCTACGTGTTCTTCGAAGGTGACGAAGTCCCTCACGGACGACGGCTGCAGGGGTGCCAGGAGCCGCACCTGGGAGACGTGCGGGCCGGGCGGCACGTCCTGGGCCACCGCCGCCGCGGCGAGCAGGCCGGCCAAGCCACCGGTCTCACGAATCAGGTCGGTCAGCGAGGTGACGCCCGGCAGGGGGAAGAGTGTGCCGTCGTCTTCCACTACGGCGACACGCGGGCGGTGGCGGTACTCGAAAGCGGCGAAGCGCATGATGCGGCTCCAAGAGGGAGGGGAAACGAGGTCGAATACACGACGCGCCGTCCTGGACACGCCAGGCGAGTGGCGGGCCTACGGAGCGGGCTCAGGGCCGGACGCCCTCGGCCGGGAGCGCGGAGGCAGGAGTCGGAGCGGGACACCACTCCCGCGTTCCCGGAGACGACACAGGCCGGAGGCTAAACCGGTGGGGCGACGAAGCTGCCGCGGTCGGGGTCGTTGAAGGACTCCTTGGCGACGAGCTCGTTCATCGGGTTCGCCGTGCCCCACTGGTCGGCGACCTCGGGCTGGGAGAAGTCGTAGACGTGGGGGTGCCAGGTGTCCTCGTCGAGTTCCTCCAGTTCGGTGGTGTACTCGACGGTGTTGCCGTGGGGGTCGAGGAAGTAGGTGAACGTGTTGTCACCGGCCGTGTGCCGGCCCGGGCCCCAGATCTTGGTGAATCCGGCACGGGTCACTCGCCCTGAGCCGCGCATGTACTCGTCGATGCCACGCATCTCGAAGGAGATGTGGTGGAGCGATGTGTGCGGCCCCTTGGCCAGTGCCATGGAGTGGTGCTGGCTACTGATGCGCATGAAGTGCATGACGTCGCCCATGTGGGGTGAACTGAGCGTGTCGGAGAGCCGGAAGCCGAGGTGCTGCTCGTACCAGGTCCGGGTGCGCTCCAGGTCGGGCGAGTTGAGCACGACGTGCGACAGCTTGACCGGGATCGCCTCCTTCTCCTCGATCTTGCGGTGCCGCCGGACCTCGACCTCCGCGGAGACCTCGATGGTCCGTCCGTCGACGTCGAAGAAGCGGAAGCCGTAGCCCCCTCCAGGGGTGCTGACGGTGCCCGGCTGCGAGATCAGTTTCACGCCCGTGGACAGGAGCTGTTCGGCGAGCGTGTCGACGTCCGCCGGAGTGGCGGCGCCGTAGGAGACGAGGTCCAGGCGCTTCTCGTCCGCCTCGCGCAGCCGGACCACG
Organism: Streptomyces cyaneofuscatus; assembly: GCF_000718135.1. Classification (GTDB taxonomy): domain Bacteria; phylum Actinomycetota; class Actinomycetes; order Streptomycetales; family Streptomycetaceae; genus Streptomyces; species Streptomyces cyaneofuscatus. The sequence continues at coordinate 31,315 of NZ_JOEM01000030.1, forward strand.
TACTGCTCCGGGCTGCCCTCGGCGGCGAGGAAGGAGATGCCGGAATCCTCGGCGACCTTGGTGAGTCCCCAGACACCGGCGTAGAAGTCGAGCTGTTTGTCGTAGTCGGGCACGGCGAGGTCCACGTGCCGAAGGTGGGTCAACAGGCGGCTTGTGCTCATGCGGGTTGCCTCCTCAGGCGGGAGAGATGTTGAGCAGTGCGGCGGCGTTGCGGCCGCGGATGGCGTCGAGATCGGCTTCGTCCAGTCCGGCGGACCGCAGTGCGGCGACGGGGTCGGCCGCACCCATGTCGAAGGGGAAGTCGGAACCGAGCAGCACCCGGTCGGCTCCTGCGGCTCGCACCAGTTCCCGGAGCACCTGCGGGTCGTGCACCAGGGAGTCGAAGTACAGCCGCCGCAGATAGCTGCTCGGGAGGTGGGCGCAGTCGGCGGACGCGTCGGTCCGGGCGTGCCAGGCGTGGTCGCTGCGCCCGATATGGGTCGGCAGGTAGCCTCCGCCGTGCGCCGCGATGATCTTCAGTCCGGGATGCCGGTCAAGGACCCCGGAGAAGATGAGGTGGGACAGGGCGACGGCGTTCTCGGTGGGCTGGCCCACGGTGTTGGACAGGTACCACTGGTCAAGACGCGCGTCGAGCGTGCAGCCGAAGGGGTGCAGGAAGATGACGGCGCCCGTCTCCTCGGCACGCGTCCACAGAAAGTTGTAGGCGGGATCGGACAGTTCCCGACCGGGGGCGTGGCTGGAGATCTCCACCCCGGCCAGGCCCTGTTCGAGGGCGTGATCCAGTGCCGCGACGGTCTGCTCGGGGTGCTGGAGGGGTACCAGGCCGAGGCCGCGGAGCCGGTCCGGTGCCTGAGCACAGTGGGCTGCTGTGGCCTCATTGGCGAGTCGGTAGACCTTCTCAGCCGTCGGGGCGTCGGTCCAGTAGTGGTAGTGCGAGGGTGAGGGGCTGACCAGCTGGACGTCGACGCCCTGCGCGTCCATGGCGGCCAGGCGTTCCGTCACCTCGGTCAGACGGGGCAGGCGGTCGCGGACCATCGGACCGCTGACCGCGAGAGCGGCGGGACCGTTGCGCCGGGCGTCGAGCTCCTTGGACAGCGCGTACCCGGGCTGATCGGCCAGGAGAGCCTCGACCTGGGGAAGCAGGACGTGGGCGTGCACGTCCACGGTGGGGGCGGTCACGGCAGCTCCCTGAGCATCGTCATCGTGCGGGCCATCAGCCCCGGCACGTCGGCGTCCCGGACGTGGTCGAGCTGCCACTGGCCGATCTGGACGGACGCCTCGACGACGGGGCGAACCCGACCGATCCGCCGCTCGTAGTAGGCCTGCAGCAGTTCCCCGTCCCAGACTTCGGCCTCGGTCAGCAGCTGTGCGAGCACCCACGCGTCCTCCAGCGACAGCGCGGCGCCCTGCGCGAGGGTGGGGGGGCAGCAGTGGGCTGCGTCGCCGATGAGGACGACGCGGCCGCGGTGCCATGAACCCTCGACCAGCAGCCGGTCGAACCAGGTGTAGTTGACCTTGGACGGGTCGATGATCGTGGCGGTGATGGCCGGCCAGGCGCCTCCGTACGTGGAGGCGATCTTCCGCATCTCCTGCGCGTACGACTCGGGCGGTATGGAGGCGCGGTCCCGGTTCCTCTCCACCACGTACGCGTACAGGGTGGTGTCGCTGGTGGGGCAGTAGCCGGCGATGAAGGCCGCGCCGCCGTAGGCGAGGTCGGTGCGCTCGACTCCGGCGGGTCTCGGGGCGGCCGCACGCCAGATGGCCATGCCGGTCGGTTCCGGCTTGTCCGTGATTCCGATCTGTGCGCGCGTGGCCGAGCCCAGTCCGTCGGCGGCGATGACCAGGTCGTAGCGGTGCTTGCTGCCGTCGCTCAGGCGGACGGAGACGCCGGTGTCGTCCTGGTTCTCGATGGTGGCGGTGGTACCCAGACGGACGGTCGCGCCGCTTGCACGGACGGCCTCGATGAGGATGTGCTGCAGGCGCGGGCGCTGCATGCCCACGGTTGCCGGAAGGTCGTCGCCGCCGGTGCGCAGGTCGCGCTGGACGTGCAGGACGGTGCCGTCGGGGGAGGTGATCCCGACCGACCCGAACGCGAACCCGGAGGCCTTGACGTCCTCCCAGACGCCCAGTTCGCGCAGCACCCGCAGGGCGTTTCCCTGGAGAGTGATACCGGATCCGGCGGTGGCGTTCCAGTCGTCCTTCGCTTCGACGAGGTCGACCTCGACTCCGGCGCGGCGCAGCAGGATGGTGACGGTGTTGCCGGCTGCTCCGCCTCCGACGACCAGGACCTTGCGAGGTGTGCTCATGGGGAACTCCCTTGTTCCTCGGGCTGTGGGCCCCGGGACTACTTGACGGCGATGGGGTTGACGGGTGACCCGACGGCGCCGGTGATGGGCAGGGGTGCGGCAGTGAGCCAGAACTCGTAGACGCCGTCGGCCGCGCAGTCCTCGGCGAGAGCCTCCAGGTCCCACATCTCGCCGATGAGCAGGCCGATGTGGGGGATGACGACTTGGTGCAGTGGCTGGAAGGCGTGGTCGAACTCGTTGGGCCGTACCTCGAAGCCCCAGGTGTCGGTGGCGATCGCGGTGATCTCGCTGCCGTGGAGCCAGGGCGCGGTGGTGAAGGAGAGCCCCGGGGCAGCGCCGCCGGCGTAGTCGCCCCAGCCGTCCCGGCGCACGCGGGCGAGCTGCCCGGTTCGGACGAGGACGATGTCGCCGCGGCCGACCGTCACCGCGTGGGCTTCGGCGGCGGCCACCAGGTGCTCCTCGGTGATGGCGAACCCGTCGGGGAGTTCACCGTCCTCTCCGGCAGTCCGGCCGACGTCCAGCAGCACGGCTCGCCCGGCGATGTGTGGCGCCATGTGCTCGATGCCGGTGACCTGGTCGCCGTCGGAGGTGACGACCTGCTCGGCCGGCCGGCCGTTCCACGCCTTGCCGTGGTCGAAGATGTGGCCCAGGCCGTCCCACTGGGTGGAGCACTGCAGCGGCATCGCAATCACGTCGTCGGCGCCGCCGATGCCGTGGGGAAGTCCCTGGTTGCCCAGGGCTGCGTCCGTGCCGGTGTCGAGCATGGTGTGGACCGGGTTGGTCCGCCGCCGCCAGCCCTTCTGGGGGCCGTTGATGTCGAAACGCTGGGACAGGGAGAAGCTGACCCCTCGCCGTATCAGGGCCGCGCCTTCACGGCGCTTGGCCTCGTCGAGGTAGTTCACGGTGCCGAGGCGGTCGTCCTCGCCCCAGCGGCCCCAGTTGGAGCACTGCTCGGCCGCTTGAGCGACCGCGCCTGCGGGATCGGTGCGGTTCATTTCCCCTCCGCGACACATCGGGTGCGCTGGGCGCCCAGTCCGGAGATGGAGGCGTCCATGACGTCGCCGTCGCGCAGCAGGCGCCCCCAGTGCATGCCGTTGCCGGCCGGCGACCCGGTGAGTACGAGGTCGCCGGGGAGCAGGCGCGCGCTCTGGGAGGCGTACGCGACCATGCGCGCCACGTCGAAGATCATGTCCTTGGTGGATTCGTCCTGCATGACCTCGCCGTTCAGCTTCAAGGTGAGCTGCAGGTCGCCGGTGTCGCCGATCGATTCGGCGGGCACGATCCACGGCCCCAGGGGGGTGAACCCGGGAGCGTTCTTGCTGCGCAGCCAGTCCGTTCCGATCTGTGGCATGTCCCTGCGGAAGACGGTGGCCCGGTCGGTGAGGTCGTTGGCGATCGTGTAGCCGGCCACGTAGTCCAGCGCCTCCTGAGGGGAAACCTGGTAGGCGGGGCGGGCGATCACCGCGGCCAGCTCCAGTTCCCAGTCCGGCTTTGCCGCCCACGCGGGCAGCGTGACGTCGTCGTTGGGGCCGGAGATGGAGCTGGGCAGGCCGATGAACATGTACGGAAGATCGTCGGCGGCACGTCGGTCCATGATCTCGGCCGCTTCGGCGCGCGCCTCCTCCTCGGAATGCCCGTCGGACGGATCGCGGTGTGCGACGTGCAGGTCGATGACGTGCTGTCGGTAGTTGGCGCCCGACTGGAAGATCTGCCGCGGTTCCACGGGAGCGAGGACACGGAAGTCGGCCAGAGGGCGGCGGGGCAGTCCCTCCTCGGCGGCGAGATCGCGCAGCAGCGGGAGAACGGTCGGCCACTGCTCCAGCAGGGCCCGCATGGTCAGCGCCGGGTCGTCCAGGGCCGTGCGTAGGTCGAGGACCTGGCTGTCGCGGTCGACAAGAGCGGGGAAGGCAGGGCCGTCAGCGGCCGAGAGGGTGCCCAGGGCGAAAGGCCCGGCAAATGAGTCAGAAGCGGATCGAGGTTTCACCGGCATGTCCTCCTGGTTGCGGTGGGACTAATCTGGACCCGCTTCCAGCAATCAGGGAAATCGATTATCTGGATCACTACCATTCGCCAGGCAGATAACCTCTGGTGGCACCGCACGTGAAGGGAAGCCGTCCCGTGAACCTGGCCCGTCTCGACCTCAACCTCGTCGTGGCCCTCCGCGCCCTCCTCGAAGAACGCAACGTCACCAAGGCAGGGCAGCGTGTAGGGCTCAGCCAGCCCGCGATGAGTGCCGCACTGGGCCGGCTGCGGCGGCACTTCGGCGACGAGCTCCTGTCCCGCGTCGGGAGCCAGTACGAACTCACCGCGCTCGGCCAGGTCCTCCTGGACCGCACCGCCACCGCCTATGACGTCATCGAACGGCTCTTCGCCAGCCAGGCCGCCTTCGACCCGTCCACGGAGACCCGCGAGTTCCGCCTCGTGGCCTCCGACTACGCCGTCGACGTCTTCGGCGTCGAACTCGCGCGCGTCATCCACGAGGAGGCCCCGGGAATCCGGCTGCGCTTCACCCGCACCCCCATCACCGTCGTCGATGACACCGCGAGCCTGCTCAGCGCCACCGACGGGCTGCTGATGCCCCACGGCGTCATCAGCGACTTCCCCGCCACCGATCTGTACGACGACCGTTGGGTCTTCGTCGTCGCCGACGACCACCCCAGCATCGAGGACCGGTTGACCCGCCAGGACCTTGCCCGGCTGCCCTGGGTCACCTACCAGCGCACCTACGATGCCCCCGCCGTACGCCAGCTCGGCATGCTCGGCATCGAACCACGCGTCGAGGTCTCCGTCGACAGCTTCCACGCCCTTCCCGCCCTTGTCGCCGGGACCCGCCGCATTGCACTCGTCCAAGCCCGCCTCGCCCGCCTGCTCGCCCCTATCGCGGCCGTACGCGTACTCGATCCTCCTTACGAGGCGGTGCCGCTGCGCGAAGCGCTGTGGTGGCACCCGGTCCACACGCATGACGCCGCCCACATCTGGCTCCGTGAAACCGCAGCCAGGGTCGGCCGGCGCGTTGCCGATGCGGAGATCTGATCCCGTCGCTTCTCGCGAGTGGCCGGCAAGGCGCAAGAACGTCACTCAGACGTCATCCATCTGGTGGATGGAACACATCGTGAACACAGATGACACAAGGGGTGGGCAGCGCGTTCACCGGCACGCATAGTCGAGGGCACCTCCGCCCCTCGTTCCACGCCGCCCCGGCCAGACGGGCGGCAGGACCAGGCGCAGCCCCCTTCCCCTTCGCGCGCTCTGGAGTGCCGCCATGCCAGCGTCCCTCGCCCCGCCGTCATCCGACCATGCCGCAGCGCCCACCGGCCGTCTTCCAGCCGCTGTGCTCATGGCCGGCAGCTGCCTGCCCGTCCTCGGGGCGGTACTCCTTGCCCCCGTACTGCCGCGCATACAGGAGCACTTCGACCACGTCCCTGGTAGCGCGGTCCTGGTCCCTGTCGTCCTGACCGTCCCCGCGCTCGCGCTTGCCCTGCTCGCCCCGTTCGCCGGTGTCATCGTCGACCGGCTCGGGCGTAAGCGGCTCCTTGTCATCGCCACGGCCCTCTACGCGGTGTTCGGAACCGCCCCGCTCTGGCTGGACTCGCTCCACGCCATCGTCGTCAGCCGCGTACTGGTCGGCGTCACCGAAGCGGCCATCATGACCGCCTGCACCACTCTCATCGGCGACTACTACAACGGCGAGGTACGCGACCGCTACCTCGCCCTGCAGACCATGTGCGCCTCAGCTTCTGCCACGGTCTTCTTCGTCCTCGGCGGTGTGCTGGGAGCGGCTGACTGGCGTGCTCCGTTCTGGCTGTACGCGGCGGGTTTGCTCGTCGCTCCGGTGATGGCCCGCGTCCTACCGAAGCCCGCCCTCCCGCAGAAGGAACAGGGGGCATCCGCCCGGTCGGTCCAGCACCCCTTCCCGGTGCGCCGCATGGCCGGGATCTGTCTTCTCACGGTCTTCGGCGCTGTGGTCTTCTACACGGTCCCCGTGGAGATGGCCTATCTCCTGGATGATCTGGGCATCGACTCCACCAGCGCCATCGGTGTCGTCACCGCGGTGGCCAGCGCCGCCACCGTCCTCGGTTCCGTCGTCTTCGCCCGGCTGCCCCAGCACCGACGTCTCCGGCTCCCCGCACTGTTCGCCTGGTGCGCCGCCGGCTTCCTCCTCATGGGCCTCGCCGACAGCCTCCCGCTGCTGATCACCGGAGCCGTCATCAACTGCGTGGGCACCGGCATGCTTCTGCCGTCGCTGGTGACCCGCGCCATGTCCAAGCTCGGATTCGCCGACCGCGGCCGCGGCATGGGCCTTTGGACTGCCGCCTTCTTCCTCGGTCAATTCCTCTGCCCCCTGGTCCTGTTGGCCGGCAAGGGCGCCGTAGGCAGCCTCGCAGTCGCCGTCGCCGCTCTCGGTGCCGCCACCGCCATCACCGCCGCCCTGCTCCTCCCGGCAGCACGCCGGAACTCCGCGGACGCAGAAGTGACGACGGGCGACCGGTAAGCGATGCCATCAGCCAACAGCGATGTCGACACGCGCCGGGCATGGCACCGTACGTCCACGCCGGTCGTCAGCACCCCGTGAACATCGACAGGAGCCGTTCCTTGGGCCGTCTGCTCGGTGAGCAGGCGGCCCCCAGGCATGTCCGCGGGACGTCTGCCGACCCCCAGTACAACGCGGGAGTCAACGGCCACACCTCACTGGCTGACCGAAGCACCGCAGCGAATCAACGGGGCTGGGGGAGGCCCGCGTTCGCGCCGCGTGCGGAATCGCCCCGCGCCCCGGACGGCAGGTACGGCCGGCAAGGCCCGAGCCGGTGCAGGGCCGGGCAGGGGGCGGAGACCTCTGGGGCGCTGCTCCTACGGGAGACTCGGAGCCGCCGTGCTGCGCCGCACCACCAGCCGTGGGGTCATCGTGGTCTGCATGGCCCGGTCACGTCGGCCTTCCACCCGCTCGATCAGCATCCGCGCGGCGGCCAGACCCATGGTGTGCCCTGCCTGGTCGACGCTGGTCAGCTGGACAGGGGCGAGCGAGGCGATCGCGGTGTTGTTGTAGCCGACGAGCGAGATGTCCCCGGGGATCGACAGACCGAGGTCGGCGGCGGCTCGGTAGATGCCGAGGGCTGCTACGTCAGCTCCGGCCAGGATCGCGGTGGGCCGCTGCGCACCGGACAGAAGTGCGAGACCGGCTGCATGGCCGCCGTCGTCGGAGTAAGCGGAGTGGTGCACCCGCGCCCGGTCGGCCAGCCCGTGCCGGTCCATCGCCTGGAGGAATCCGTCGGCCAGAGCGATCTCCGGAGGTCGCTGCCAGCGTCCGCTCCTGCTCCCGGGCGCCGAGACGAGGGCGATGTCACGGTGGCCGAGTTCGACAAGATGGTCCACCACCAGCCCCGCCCCGACATCGTCCGCGTCGATGACGGAATCGTGCACGTCAGAGCTGTCGTGGTGTCCGATGACCACGGTAGGCGTCGTTGCCGCCATGCTCAGAATCTCGGAACGCGGGGTTCCTGGTGCGATGAGGACCAGACCGTCCATCTGGCGGTCCACCATGGCACGGATGGTCCGTGCCTGCTCGTCCGCGCCGAAGCCCGCCGCTCCGATCAGCACCGTGTACTCGCTGTCGCTCAGCTCCTCGCGGATGCCGTCGAGGACGTCGGCGAAGAACGCGTTGCGGACGTTGTCGAGCAGGACACCGATCGTGTACGTACGTCCTCGCATGCCGCGGGCGGCCGCGTGGGGGCGGTACTCCAACTCGGCCATGGCCGCCCGGACCCGCTCCTGCATGCCCTGGCTGACGCCGTAGGCGTTGCGCATGACCTTGGATACGGCGGCAGTGGACACGCCTGCATGACGGGCGACATCGGTGATCGTCACCCGTTTCGTGTCTCTGGGCGAGCTGTCCGCAGCCACAAGAACCTCATTCTCCTCACAGTTGATGTAACGGTCTACACGCACGACCCCAAGAGGATGGGGTCATTCGGCCATGCAAAGTCGATGTTACGCGCCTGTGTCTTGACGACGCCAGAGAGATGGCGTCATGGTGTGACCACCTCGAATGGAGAACGTTCTACACGACTCCGTTCGCTCAGCGGCCGCCCCCACCGTCGCCCCGCGCCTGCTCGGCGCCCCTTCTCTCCTTCACGATCCCTGGGAGTCACCAGTGCCCCATCGCATGATCCGCGCCCGCCGTACTCGTCTGGTCCTCTTCTCGGCCGGCGTCACGTCCCTGGCCCTTCTCGCTTCCGCTTGCGGCGGCGGTGGCACCTCCGGGGCTCCCAAGGAGTTCAAGTACCTCAGCGTCACCGAGAACACGACCACCAGAACAGCGCTGACCAAGCTCTCCGAAGGCTCCTGCAAGGCCGAGAACGACGCCCTGCCGCTGAAGGTCGAAACCGTGCCTCAGGCAAGTCTGGACCAGAAGCTCCAGCTGCTCGCCGGTCAGGACGCGCTGCCCGCCCAGTTCGCCGCTGGCAACGCGCCCGCGCTCACCAAGCAGCTCGCCGAGTCCGGCAAGGTGGCGGACCTGGATCTCGAGCTCCAGCGGCTCGGCGTCTTTGACGAGCTCGAGCCCGCTGCCGTCTCCACCATCAAGGCCCTGTACGACGGCAAGCTGCAGACGCTGCCCTACGAGTACAACATCGAGGGAATCTTCTACAACAAGAAGATTTTCAAGGAGAAGGGGATCGAGATCCCCGGCACCTGGGACGATCTGCTCGCCGCCTCGGACAAGCTCAACAACAAGGGTGTCCAGCCGTTCGCCGCTTCCGGCCAGCAGGGCTGGCCGATCACCCGCCTCATCAGTGGCTACCTCTACCGGAGCCTTGGTCCTGACGCTCTCGACAAGGTCAACGCCGGCCTCGCCCAGCTGACCGAGCCCGAGTACGTCAAGGCCGCCGAGGAGATCGCTGCCCTCGGCAAGAAGGGCTACTTCGGCAAGGGTGTCGGTTCCATCGACTACGACACGGCGATGAACCAGTTCCTCACCGGCAAGTCCGCCATGTTCTACATGGGCAGCTGGGCCCTGGCCAACATCTCTGACTCCAAGCAGAACAAGGTCGGCGCCGAGAACGTCGGCTTCATACCTTTCCCCGCCGTCACCGGCGGCGCCGGCTCCGCCGACCAGTACCCCTCCAACGTGGGCCTGGCCATCACCCTCGGCTCGAAGAACTTCGACAAGAAGACCGGCGCCTGGGTGAGCTGCATCGCCAAGAACTACGGCAGCACCGCGCTCAAGGACCACGGCTCCATCTCCGGCTTCAAGGTCAACACACCGGTCAAGGACGCCAACGAGGTCACGACCACCGTGCGCAAGACGATCAGCTCCTCCCAGCAGAACGTCCTGTGGTTCGAAGCGTTCTTCAGCACCAAGGCGACCAACGCCAGCCAGACCAACGCCGCCGGACTCGTCACCGGCAGCATGAGCCCCAAGCAGTTCATGGAGACCGTCCAGAGCGCACTCAGCAGTAAGTAGAGCCCGGCCGACTGACGGCTCGCCACCCGGCGGGCGAGCCGTCCCCCGGATACCAGGCCGGCCCCTCCACCTGAAACGAAGTGGACACCACTCATGCACCGCGTACTCGGTGACCGCAGGGCGATCATGATCCTGCTCGGTCCCGCACTCCTCTTCTACACACTGATCATGCTCGTCCCCACGGTGTGGTCGCTCGGGTACTCCTTCACCAAGGGCAACTCCATCGACGGCTTCACCGGCAACGGCCTGGCCAACTTCACCAGGCTCCTGTCCGACCAAGCCGTCCACGACGCACTCTGGTTCACCGTGAAGTACGCGATCCTCGTCACCGTCGGCCAGGTCATCGCCGGCTACCTCCTGGCCCTGCTCCACGTCTTCTTCCTCAAGAAGGCATCAGCGCTCATCCGCACTCTGGTCTTCTTCCCGGTCGTCCTGCCCACGGTCGCCGTCGGCCTGCTCTTCCAGAAGTTCTTTCAGGTCGCCCCCCAGACCGGCCCCGTCAACTCCCTGCTCAACACCTTCGGCCTGGAGTCCATCGACTTCTTCGGCAGCGCGGGAAGCGCCTTCTGGGTACTGGTCAGCATGGACATCTGGCGCTCCATGGGCTTCTACGCCGTACTCCTGTTCGCCGGCCTCGTCGACATCCCCGACGAGGTCCTCGAATCAGCCCGCCTCGACGGCGCCTCCGGTCTTCGCCTCATCCGCCATATCGTCCTGCCGCTGTCCCTGCCCGTGCTCATGTCCTCCTTGATCTTCAGCATCAACGGCACCCTGAAAGTCTTCGACTCCGTCGTCGCCCTCACCAACGGCGGCCCCGGAACCGGCACCACCCCACTGACCCTGTACATGTTCCAAACGTCGTTCACCTACAGCGAGTACGGCTACGGCAGCACCATTGCGCTGCTCCTCACCGTCGTCTGCCTTCTGGTGAGCCTGGCGGTCTACCGCGTCTCTCGACGCGACATCACGGAGGGCTGAACGTCATGGCCATCGAAACTGCCCTCAAGCCCGCTCCTTCCGGACACAGGCGCACCGGACACCAGAAGCGGAACCCCGTCCGCAAGGCGGGCGGCCGCCTCTGGATCAAGATCGCTGTCACCTTCCTGCTGGTCATTGAGGTCTATCCGCTGATCTGGATGTTCCTCACCTCGCTGAAGTCCAACAGCGACTACCTGAACAACTCCACCTGGAGCCTCCCCACCACCTGGGAGTGGGGCAACTACACCGAAGCCTGGACCACAGGGAACATCGGTCTCTATGTCCAGAACAGTCTGCTGGCCGTCGTCCCCGCCCTGGCCCTCATCCTGCTTCTCGGCACTGCGGCCGGATTCGCCCTGCAGATCATGGTCTGGAAGGGCCGAAGCCTGACCCTCCTGGTCTTTCTTGCAGGAATGATGGTCCCGCCGCAGATGATTCTGCTGCCCCTGTTCACCGTCTATTTTCAGGCCGGCCTCTCCGGGACCCTGTGGCCGCTCATCCTCACCTACACGGGCACGGGCCTCCCGTTGACCGTATTCATGATGGCCACCTATTACCGAACCGTGCCCCGCGAACTCTTCGAAGCGGCGACTCTCGATGGTGCCGGAATCTTGCGTGCTTTCTGGACCATCAGCGTTCCGATGGTCCGTAACGCACTGCTCACGGTCGGGCTGGTGCAGTTCTTCTTCATTTGGAACGACCTCCTCATCGCCCTCACCTTCACCAACAGCCAGGATCTGCGCACCATCCAGGTCGGTCTGCTGAACTTCACCGGCGACTTCGGTGCCACCCAGTACGGCCCGCTGTTCGCGGCCATCTGCATCAACGTTTTCGGCACACTCGTGATCTACCTCTTCCTCAACCAGAAGGTCATGAAGGGCCTCACCTCAGGAGCGGTCAAGGGCTGAATCACCCTTTCCCCCTTCCCGAGCACAAGAAAGGTCCCTTCCTTGCAGTCCCTCCCGCCTTCCCCGGTGCGCTTCGAGCATCTGTCGGACGGCCTCGGCATCGGCATCAGCTCGCCCCGCCTGTCCTGGACCTCCGCGCCCGAAGCCGGAGACCAGCACGCCTACGAAGTCGAACTCCGCCGCGACGACCGACTTCACCGCACGGGCCGTATCACCGCACCCGACCACCTGCTCGTACCTTGGCCCGACGAACCGCTCAGCTCACGCGAGCGCGTCGCCGTGCGCGTGCGCACCTGGTCGACGGAAGGCGGCGCTCCCTCGCCGTGGAGTCGGCCCGCTGTCGTCGAGGCCGGCCTGTTCGAGCCGGGTGACTGGACCGCTCTCCCCGTCGGTGCCGCCTGGCAGGAGGACCCTGCAGCCGAACGCCGCCCGGCCCGCGTCCGTAAGCACTTCCAAGCGGACGACAAGCCGGTCGAACGCGCCCGGCTCTACATCACCGCCCATGGTCTGTACGAGGCGGAAATCAACGGGACCCGAGTCGGTGACGAAACCCTGGCACCCGGCTGGACCGTCTATCAACATCGTCTGCGCTACCGCACCTACGACGTCACCCCCCTCCTCACCTGCGGCACCAACACCATCGGCGCCTGGCTCGCGGACGGCTGGTACCGCGGCAAATACGGCTTCGACGGCGGCACACGCAACATCTACGGCACCGACCAGTCCCTCTTGGCCCAACTCGAGATCACCTACACCGACGGAACCAGCACGGTGGTCGCCACCGACCACACCTGGCACGCTGCCTTCGGCCCCATCCTGACCAGCGGCCTGTACGAAGGCGAAACGTTCGATGCCCGGCTGGACGACCCGTCCTGGGCCACGCCGAGCGCACCCCAGAACGGCTGGACACCTGTACGCGTCGGAAGCCGAGACCCCAGGACTCTGGTCGCGCCCGAAGGTCCCCCGGTCCGGTGCACCCAGGAGATCGCTCCTGTGTCCATCACCCGTACCTCCGACGGGCGGCACCTGCTTGATTTCGGGCAGAACCTGGTGGGCCGTCTAAGGATCACCGCGGAGGGACCGGCCGGCGCCACCCTCACCTTTCGGCACGCAGAGGTCCTCCAGAACGGGGAGCTCGCCACCCTCCCTCTGCGTGAAGCGCACTCCACGGACGTCCTCGTCCTGCCGGGCAACGGTCCCTATATGTGGGAGCCTCGCTTCACCCTCCACGGCTTTCGCTATGCGGAGATAAGCGGCTGGCCCGGCGAGCTTGCCCCGCATGCCGTGACCGCACGCGTCCACCACACGGACATGCGTCGCACGGGCTGGTTCGAGTGCAGCGATCCCCTGGTCAACCGCCTCCACGAGAACGTCCTGTGGAGCATGCGAGGCAACTTCGTCGACATCCCGACCGACTGCCCTCAGCGCGATGAGCGCCTGGGCTGGACCGGAGACATCCAGGTCTTCACCCCCACCGCGAGCTTTCTCTACGACTGCGCCGGCATGCTCAACTCCTGGCTCACCGAGGTGGGCAAGGAACAGCTGCCGGACGGCACCATTCCCTGGTACGTGCCGGTCATCCCCGGCAATCCGATGTGGACTCCGATCCAGCCGGGGGCCGCTTGGGGAGACGTCGCGACCCTCACCCCCTGGGCCCTGTATCAGCGCTTCGGTGATCTCGAACTTGTGCGGCGTCACTACCCCATGGCCAAGGCGTGGGTCGACCTCGTCGAGAAGCTGGCCGGTCCCGAGCGGCTCTGGGACAGCGGGTTCCAGCTAGGGGACTGGCTCGACCCGGCCGCCCCGCCGGATGACCCCGCCGCCGGCCGCACCGACCGCCACCTCGTCGCCACGGCCTACTTCGCCCACTCCGCCCGCCACCTCGCCCGTGCCGCGCAAGCGCTGGGGCGTACAGGCGACTCAGATTGGTACGACACACTCGCCGACGAAGTCACCGCGGCGTTCCGACGGCGCTACGCTCAACCCGACGGCCGCCTGTCGAGCGACAGCCCCACTGCATACGCCATCGCCATCGTGTTCAACCTTCTTGAGACCACACAGCGTGTGGTGGCAGGCGACCGTCTCGCTGAACTCGTCCACCAGGACGATGCGCGCATCGCCACAGGCTTTGTCGGGACCCCTCTCATCTGCGACGCGTTGACGGATACCGGCCACCTCGACAGCGCCTACCGTCTGCTTCTGCAGACCGAATGCCCGTCGTGGCTCTACCCCGTCACCATGGGCGCCACCACCATCTGGGAACGCTGGGACAGTCTCCGCCCGGACGGAACTCTCAACCCAGGCGGCATGACCTCCTTCAATCACTACGCTCTCGGTGCGGTCGCCGACTGGCTCCACCGAGTGGTCGGAGGCATCGAGGTCGCAACGCCGGGTGCTGCCACACTTGCCTTCCGGCCCCGCCCCGGCGGCGGCATCACGTGGGCCCGCACCCGCCATGAGACGCCCCACGGAACCGCCGCGATCTCCTGGCAAACCACTCCGGCCGGCATCAAGGCCCAGATCACCGTGCCCCCGAACTGCACTGCGCTCGCCGAGCTGCCGGGCTACGAAGCCCAAACTCTCGGCCCCGGCACGCACAGTTTTCCTCAAGGAGATAGCAGAATCGACTGAGTAGGCGTCGCAAAGTTCCAGGTACCCTCGCTCATGCCCGGTATGACTCCATCTCTCATGCCGGGCATATGCGTGCCTTGAAAAGGTCACCCGCATCCATGGGGCAGATGGTTGTCATTTAAATTTCGTATGAATGCTTCACCAAAGCGTCAGTCGTGCAGTTGAGTAATTCCTCATCCTGCAAGAATTTTGAGCATCCGCGCAGATCAGGGGCGGTTCGGTGAATTTACGGCGCCTGAGGGGTTGACCAAAAGCGCTGAGAGTCATAGCTTTCCGAATCACGCAAGGCGCTCAATCGTCGAGCCCTTGAAAAGTCCTCGGTAAGGGTTGCGGGACGCACAAACCCGACCGGGACAGTAATTCGGATAGATCCTGACCGGCGAATTTGTCCGCCGGATGGCAACACCGACGTCGACGGGTCCCCACCCCGCCGCCCCACTCCTCGGAGAGCCGCCGTGAACCGACGCACCTTCCTGTCCTCCGCCATTGCCACCGCACTCGCCGTCAGCATGGCCCCCACCGCCAACGGTCAGGCCATCGCCGCGACCGATCCCCGCGCCTTCGACCGCGCCGACGCTCTTCTCGCCCGGATGTCCGCTGCCGACAAGGACGCCCTCATCCGGTGCGACTTCGCCGCCCTCAGCCACCTCGGTATCCCCGCCCTCACCATGGTCGACGCCTCCGCCGGGCTTCGTGGCGAACAGAACGTCACCGCTTTCCCGGTCCCCCTCGCCCAGGCCGCCACCTTCGACGAGGACCTGGCGCGCCGTATCGGAGTCGCCATCGGCACCGAGGGACGCGCCAAGGGGTACAACAGCCTTCTAGGTCCGACCATCGATCTGACGCGGACCTGGCACTTCGGGCGCCAGGCCGAGAGCCTGGGAGAAGACCCGCTCCTCGCGGGCCGCCTCGGCGCCGCCCTCACCACCGGCATACAGAGCCGTCAGGTCACGGCCACGATCAAGCACTTCGCGGCCTACACCCAGGAAATCAACCGCTTCTTCAGCGACACCCTGGTGTCCGACCGTGCGATGCACGAGATCTACCAAGCGCCCTTCCGGCGCGTCATCGCCGCCGCGCCCACCACCTCGGTCATGATGGCCTATCCCAAGATCAACGGTACCTTCGCCACCCAGAGTCCCGCCCTCTTCAACGACGTCAAGTCCCGCCTCGGCCTTCAGGGTTACACCGTCCCTGACTTCTGGGCCGGCGACGACCAGGTAGCCGCGGCCAAGGCCGGCATGGACCTCGCGGGGCTCGGCCCCGGCGGCGTCAAGCTCGTACCCGGTGAGCTCACCCGCAGCGTGTCCACCGCACGGCTCGACGACGCAGCGCGCCGCATTCTCGTCACCATGTTCGCCAACGGCCTCGTGGACAACCCGGTCCCGGCGCCGGCTCAAGACGTCAGCACCGCCGAACACAAGAGCCTCGCCCACGAAGCAGCCCTCGCCTCCACCGTGCTGCTGGCCAACCGTTCCTCAGCGCTGCCTCTGCCCACCAGGCTCAGGTCGCTCGCCGTCATCGGGCCCGCCGGAACCGATGCGCTCACCGGCGTCGCCGGCTCCACCTACGTCGACCCTGGCACCTGGACCACCCCCCTGCAGGCCATCAAGACCCGCGCCGGCAGCGGCATCACCGTCACACACGCCCAAGGCACCACCGGCGACGTCCCCCTCAGCACCGTTCCCTCCAGCGTGCTGCGCACCACCGGTAAGGCCCCCGGCCTCACCGGCCGTTACTACGCCTCCCCCGAGCCCACCGGCACACCGGTCGCCACCCGCACCGACAGCGTCGTCGACTTCACCAGCCCACCGGTCGACACCCTTCCCGCAGTGTGGTCCGCTACCTGGTCAGGCACGCTGACCCCGACGCACAGCGGCCTGCACCGCTTCTCCCTCCTGGCCGCGGGCACCGCCACCCTAAAGATCAACGGCGTCACTGTAGTCACTGGATCCCGCGGCACCCGGCGCTTCTTCCTCGGCACTTACGACTATCCCCTCCAGGGCACCATCGACCTGACCGCGGGCAGAACCGTGTCCGTCGAACTCACCTACAGCAACGCCACCGCCGACCCCGGCACCAGCGGCCTCACCCTCGGCTGGCAGCCCAACTCCCTGATACCGGCCGCCGTCCAGGCCGCCACCAAGGCCGAGGCCGCCGTCGTCTTCGTCAACCGCATCGCCGGCGAAGCCATGGACCACGAACAGCTCACCCTCCCCGCAGACCAGAACCAGCTCATCACCGCCGTCGCCGCCGCGAACTCCCGCACCATCGTCGTCCTGAACACGGACGGCCCCATCGCGATGCCCTGGTTGAACGACGTCGAGGCCGTCATCCAGACCTGGTACGGAGGCCGCGGCATGGGCACCGCCCTCGCGGCCGTCCTGTTCGGCGACAGCGACCCCTCGGGCAGGCTGCCCATCACCTTCCCCACCGACGCCTCCCAAGGCCCCGGCACAACGGCGGCAACGTACCCGGGCAAGAACGGCACCGTCTCCTTCGACGAGGGAACCGCCATCGGCTACCGCTACTACGACGCCAAGGGGCAGCAACCTCAGTTCCCCTTCGGGCACGGCCTCTCCTACACGACCTTCGCCCACGGCTCCCCCGAAGCCTCCTACAGCGCCGCCAGCAAGACCGCGACCCTCTCCGTCACCGTCACCAACAGCGGTAACCGCCCGGGCACCGAGGTCGTCCAGATCTACGCCACCCTCCCCACGGCCGCGGCCGCCGAGACGCGCCGACTCGTCGCTTTCCGTAAGACGACTCTCGCTCCCGGAGCCAGCCAGCGTCTCACGTTCACCATCCCCACCGACGACCTCACCGTCTGGACGTCCGGAACGTGGGCCCTGGTCCCCGGCCGCTACACCTTCGCTACGGCACGCAACTCCCGAAGCATCACTACGCAGAGAAACCTCACCATCGGCTGATCCTGCAGGAGTAATGGGCAGGCAACAAAAGCCGGTACAAGCCGACAGGCCGCTACTTCGTCTGCGGTCCCATCTGCCCCCGTGAAGCGTCGCCCGCGACGACCACGGGGCAGCACCGTGGTCTGCAAGCCTCGCTCACGGCATCGTGCTGGGCAGTCGGCTGGTACACCGCCTTCTGTCTAGGGCCTCCTAGTCGACGATTGTCTTGTCCGCGCGGCGACCCGCTCCCACAACTCGGTCACCCCGGCCCTGGGCCGCTCGATCTGCGGTCCCCGCGAGGCCACGGCCTCCCGGCGTCGCCATCGCCACGGGGCGACGCTCGAGCTTTTCGGTAAGCGCTCTCACGGGGCAGGACGCTCAGTGCTAACCCCGTTCCTGCCTGGAGAGTTTGGAAGTATTCGTTCGGCGAACGGTCACAGACGATCGAGGCCCCCGAACAGCTCGGTCTGGCCGCCGTCAGTTGTTGGGGGGCGTCGAGCCTGGGCTTCGCGCGCAGCCCGGGCAGGCTACCGGCCGATGCTGCGGCACATGCCCGCCAGGCCCGGCGAGACGATCCCCTGAGCCGAGCGGCACACCGATCGCATCCCGCCGCCAGCCGGTACACGCGGCGTGCTCGGCACCCACCGCCGCGCACGGGGAGCTGCCGTGGTGCTCTTGCCCGGATAGGACGGGCGCGCCCGCCACGTGGTTGGCACGCTCCTACGCGGCCGGTCCGCCTGCCCGGTCGGCGGCCCAGGCGGCCGCCTGCGCTGCGCGTCGGCTGACCCGGCCGGTGACGGCCCGATCCACGCCAGCTCTTCCAGCCCGCGCGGTTGCACCGGGTTCAAGGCAGGCGGAGCCGACGAGGGGGCCGCCGGGATCTGTACGACCTGACCGGCGGGGTGGTGCTGGGGCGCGGTGTCGCCCGGAGCGGGACGGACGGACATGCAGCCCGTCAGGAGGAGGGCGGCGGCGAGGACGGCGAGCGGGAGGCGCATAGGTCCACGGTTGCCCGGTGGGGCCTGCGGTGTCCGGCGGCGCGGCGGCACGTCACCGGTACGAGGTGATCCCCGCTGCGCGTCTACTGCCGCCTGTCAGGAGCCGGGCACAGCCAGTAGCCGCGGCATGACCCGGCCTGCGCTTCAGTGCCTGATGTCCTGTGCCAGTCAACCTTGATCGCGTGCCATCGAAGTTTGATCGACCTCTGGTGACGGGTCTCGGGCGCGGTTCAGACCGCGTCACCGCCGTGCGCGGCCCGGATGCGTGGGTGCAGTCTCAGGTGGTGGCTTGTGGCTGCTTCGGGGTGAGGTAGTGGACCGTGGTGGCTTCGGCGTGCGGGACGAGCAGGCCGTGCAGTTCTTCGGCGGCGGTTTCGAGGAGGTGGCCGTCGCGGGTGGCGTTGAGGGTTTCGAGGACGAAGGCGACGTGGGTGGAGTCTTCGGTGACGCGGGTGCGGTGGGCGTCGCGGTGGTTCCAGTGCCGGGTGAGGACGTCGGTGGTGTCGGTGTAGATGATCTCGCCAGGCTTGGGGATCTCGACGGTGTCGGGTTCGCCGAGCGGGGTGAAGGTCTCGCTGCCGCTGGCGTAGCGGATCTCGACGTCGCCGGTGACGTGGTCGAGGTCGAAGGCTCCGGCGGGCAGGCCGTGGCGGACGGAGACGGCGTTGTAGGAGTCGACGGCCGGGTTGATCCGGGGCAGGGCGCCCTTCTTCGCCAGGCGGCGCCCCAGAGCGTCGACGCTGGGCCGGATACGGCGGGGGTTGGTGCCGAAGGACCGGTAGGCGGTGTGCCACGCCTCGATGCGCGGGTCGCTCTCGTCGGCGGGGGCCCAGGTGCCGTCGGCGAGATCCTGCTCCAGGTCCTCCAGGGCGGCAGCGGTGTGGGGCCAGGGCTCGTGGCTGTTGAGGCCGGTGGCGGTGACGATGGCGATCAGGGTGTCGGGGAAGGCGTCGGCGACGGCGGGGCTGATGCGGAAAGTGGGCATGGTGTGCGGCTCCGTTCCAAGAGGGCGGGTAAGGAGGAGTGGGGTCAGGACTTCCAGGTGCCGACGCGGTCGAGGCGGCGGAGCTGCTGGGCGGCGGTGGGCGCGTCCAGGGCGGTGCCCCGTTCGGTGAGTCGGCGGGCGGTGTCGGTGCGCTGCTCGGCGGGTTTGTGGTCGTCGTACTTGAACTTGGCCCGTACGTCGGTGACGTTCAGGCGCAGTCCGCGGATGCCGGGGAGCATCCGTCCGTAGGGGGCCTGGTCGGGGTCGATGGGTGCGTGGTCGCCGTCGGGCTGGAAGTGGGCCATCTGGCTGCGCAGCAGGTCGGCCTTGGCCTTGGGGTCGTCGATGATGGTGGCCTGGCAGGTGAACTGGATGGCGGCGTAGTAGCTGGTGGGGACGCCGTCGGTGGGCTCGGTGCCGGGCTTGGCGCGCCAGGGTCCGGGGATGAAGGCGTAGTCGCCGGTGACGGTGAAGGTGGCGTTCGGGTCGGTCTCGATCGCCTTCCAGACGGGGTTGGGGCGGGCGAGGTGTACGAGCAGGGCGGTGCCGTCGACGGTGAAGTGGGTGGGCACGACGATCGGTGCGTGTCCGGGCGGGCCGTTGACACTGAGGATGCCGAAGTCGTGTCCGTCGGCGATCCAGGTCTGCCATTCGGCGTCGTCGAGGGCGGCGTCCCAGGGCTGGATGAACATGCCGGGCTCCTTCCGTACAGGGTGGTGGTTCAGGTGAGGGCGAGGAGGCTGACGGCGACGGCGGCGGTGCCCAGGCCGATGAGCTGGCCGCGGTGGATGCGTTCGGAAAGGACGCTGCGGGCGAGCAGGACGGTGCCGGCCGGGTAGAGAGCGGTGATCACCGCGACGACGGCCAGGTCGCCGCTGCGGGCGGCGAGCAGGAACAGCAGGTTGGCCACCGAGTCGAGCACGCCGGCCGCCGCCGAGATCCCGTAGGCGGGCTTCTCCGCGCCCAGGCGGCGGAACATCATTCCGGCGGCGGCCAGGGTGACGGCGGAGGACACGGCGCGGCCGATGATCAGCGGTCCCACCCCGCTGTCGGACGGTGCCTGGTGCAGGAAGACCAGTTGCAGCGCGATCGCGGTGCCGGCGCCGAAGGCCAGGAGCAGCGCGGTGCGCGAGGGCCGGGCCGCCTTGGTGCCGTGTCCGGCGCTGACCAGCACCACGGCCGCCAGCGCCAGCGGCAGGCCGAGCAGCCCGGCCAGACCCAGGTGCTCGCCCTGTACCAGCCCCACGCCGACCGGCAGCATCGCCGATACCAGCGCGGTGACCGGCGACAAAACGTTCATCGGGCCGATCGCGAGGGTCTTGTAGAGCAGGGCGAACGCGGCGGCCGACGCGACGCCGGACGCGGCGCCCCAGGCGAGGGTGGCCGGGGCGAAGGAGGCGCCGAGGAAGGGCCACAGCAGCAGCTCGACAGTGAGCGAGGCCGGGGCCGCGATCATCACCGTGCGCAGGACATGGGCTTTGCGGGCACCCAGACCGCCGAGGAAATCGGCGCATCCGTAGGCCAGAGAACTGCCCAGGGCCAGCAGCAGAGCGAACACAGGTAGTACATCCCTTACTATCAATGGAACGACTACACCGTACAACGCACCGACCGTGGATAGTCAACCGAACGACTACACGGACCAGTGCAGTGACCCACCCGTCTGGAGGGACGACAGCTATGGCCGAGACCGAGGACGCGCTGCGGACACTCGCGCGCAATGTCCGCACCGCCCGCAGCCGTGCAGGGTTGTCCCTGGACGAATTCGGCCGCCGGGCCAAGGTCAGCAAGGGAGCTCTGGTGGCCCTGGAGAGAGCGCAGGGCAACCCGAACTTCGCCACCCTGGTCCGTCTCGCCGACACTCTCGGCGTCTCGGTGTCCGCGCTGATGGAGGCACCGGCCGAGGGCCGGGTACGGGTTGTGTCTGCCGACACGGTCATGCCCTTGTGGGCCGGGGAGAAGGGCGGCGAGGCGCGGCTGATGCTGACGACCTCGGGGCCGGCTCCGGTCGAGGTCTGGCGCTGGAAACTGGAGCCCGGCGAGGAGTATCCGAGCCACCCCCACCAGACTGGCGTCGTGGAAACCGTCAGCGTCACCACCGGACAGATGGTCCTCATTGCCGACGGCACCGAGCACCTGGTCGAGGCTGGACAGACCGCTACGTTCGACGGCGACATCCCCCACACCTACCGCGGCGCGGGCACCGACACCTGCCACCTGATCATGACGGTCCACATCCCGCCCGCCCCCGCCCAAGGACCGCCCGCCTAAGCCGCAGACCCCCCGGGCCAACAGCCCCGATGCGCTAAGCGGAACGCCTAGAGCAAGCCCCACCTCCTGGGCATCGAGATCAAGCAGCATTGCATGACCGGCAGCACTCAAACTTCAGTGAGATTGGTCGAAGTTCAGCGAGACAGGACACCGGCCACCCGACCGCTCGGCTCGACCTCCGCAACTACGAGGAGAGACGGGTCGATGTCGCGCTCCTCTGGATCCACACATAGTTCCGAGTTGCTGCCGTGGACCCCGTAGCCGATGGCCCGGCCGACGAAGTGTTCGGCGTCCAAGAGCCGTTCGATAATCCTGCAAGCCAGGCTCAGCTTGGCCGCAAAGACAACAACCCGGGCCTGGCCCTTGGATACCCCTCCGTCGCCCACGCCCCGACCGTCTGAAGCTGCTGGCGGGCGAGAACCGCACGGGCCTTGACCCCGGATTTTGAACACGTTTATGCGGCTTGGGTCAGGGTAGTTGCAGCTGGCTGGAGGTCGTTCTCGTAGGCGATCGGGGACTGGTGGCCGAGGCGGGAGTGCCGGCGGCGGGTGTTGTATCGGGTCAGCCAGCGGAACGCGTCGAGCCTGGCCTCGGGCTCGCTCGACCAGGCTTTGCGGCCTTTGAGCGTCTCCCTCTTGAAAGCGGCGTTGAAGCTTTCTGCGGCGGCGTTGTCGGCGCTGGATCCGATCGCGCCCATGCTCTGGCGGGCCCCTGCTGACCTGCAGATTTCAGCGAAGGCCCTGCTCGAATATTGGGATCCGTGGTCTGTGTGCATGATCGCTCCGGTCAAGGTGCCGCGGGTCCGCTCGGCTGCCGTCAGGGCGTCGATGACGAGCTCGGTTCGCACGTGGTCGGCGATGGCCCACCCGGCCAGCCGGCGTGAGGCGAGGTCGATGACGGTCGCGAGGTAGAGCGGTTTCGCGCCGCTGACCGGCAGGTAGGTGATGTCGCCGACGTACTTTCTGTTCACCTTGGCAGCGGTGAAGTCGCGTCCGATCAGGTCGGGTGCCTTCGACGCGGCCTGGTCCGCGACGGTGGTGCGGTGCCGGCGGCGCAGACGGACTCCCTCGAGCCCGATGGTCCGCATGATCCTGGCGACGCGCTTGTGGTTGACCGCCGGGCCGCCCTCGTCACGGAGTTCCGCGGTGATCCTGAGGGCTCCGTAGGTGCCGTCGGAGTCCTGGTGGGCCTTGCGTATCCGGGCCGCGAGCCCGGCTTCGACAGCCTGGCGGGCCGCTCTCGCGGCCGCGGTGCGACGCCAGTAGTAGAAGCTTGAACGGGCCAGGCCGAGGATCTCGCAGAGCCGCTTCACGCCGTGACGGCGCTGGTGATCGTCAACGAACTGGTAGCGGTTCACCAGCGCGTCTCCGTCGCGAAATACCGGGCCGCCTTGCGGAGAATGTCCCGTTCTTCTTCGAGCTCGCGGATCCTCTTGCGGGCGGCGGCCAGCTCTGTCTGAACGGCTTCGCCTCCGGCCTGTGAGGTGGCCGGCGGTGTGGAGTGGGCGCCAGGTCGGCGACCGTCGGCGGCCCGGATCCAGTTCCGCAGCGTCTCGGTGTTCACCCCGAGATCACCGGCGACCGACTTGATCGTCGCTCCCGGCCTCGAGCGGTACAACGCGACGGCGTCCGCCTTGAACTCGGCGGGGTAGTGCTTCATCCCCACGGGGACTCCGTTCTCCTGGACCATCAAGATCCAAGTGTCTCCGGTGTCCAAAATCCGGGGTCAAGGTCCAAGGCCAGGTAGTTAACGTTTTCGCAGGTCACGCAAAGGGTGTTGAGCTCCAAGCTGTGGCGGCGTAGAGGCCGGGGCCGAGTTTGTGGATGAGGCCGGTCTCGGCCCATCTGGAGAGCTGTCTGTACATGGTCTCCATGGTGATGTCGCCGAAGTGGGAGGCGATGTCGCGGGGCGCCAGAGGCGGGTGGGGTCCTTTTCGAGCAGGCCAAGGATCCGGTGGCGGCGGCGGTCGGCGTGGGCGGTGTTCCGGTCGTCGCGGGAGATGGCGGGGAGTTGGGGGTGTGGTTCGCGGTGTTCGAGGACGCTGATGTCGAGACCGGTGATGGTGCGGCTGGTGTCGGGCCTGCCGTCGTCATGGCGGGTGCTGTAACGGGACATCGGTGACTTGACCTTGCGGGTGCTGACGCGCTGCCGTCGGGGCGGCAGGAGACGGGCCAGGATCCGGTGCCCGATCAGCCCGACGCGACCGGCATCGGCGGGGTCGGTGATGACGGCGGCGGCCTGGACGACCTGGTCGCGGGCAGTCTGGAGGGCGATGGTGAAACTGCAGCGGTCCGGATCGGTGCCGGGCAGCGACTCGGCGGCCTCGACCATCATGGTGCGCAGGGCCTGGTAGAGGGTGAGCAGGGCCCACATCTCCTGTTCGAGGCCGGCCGGGTCGCCCGAGCGCAGGACGCGCCCGTTCATGATCGTGTGGCGGAGTGCGTAGTACGCAGATTCGTGTTCCCACCGCTGGTGGTAGAGGCCCACCAGCACGGCCGCAGGGTAGCGGCCGGCGTCGGTCAAGGTGGTGACCAGCCGGTAGGAGCCGGTGAAGACGGTGCCGTCCGCGCAGGTCACCGTGATGTTCGCGTCGATCACACGAACCTTCTCGGCGGCGATCACCGACAGGTATGAGCCGTCGGCGAGACGTGTGAGAACGGGAGTACGCCGGTTGCTGCGGAGCCGGCCCAGGAACTGGGCGCGGGTCGCGGTGACGGAGGCGAGGAAGTCGTTGCCGTCGAAGCCCTTGTCCCACAGGACGAGCATGTCCGGCCGCAGCAGATGCAGCAGGCGCGAGGCATAGCTGGTCTCGCCCTCTGCGGTGGGCCCGAACACCGCGCCGAGCAGGGCCCGTGTGCCGGTCTCGACCAGCGTCATCAACTCCAGTGTGGGATAGCCGTGGTGGGAGGTCCGCCCCAGCCAGGCTCTGTTTCGTCCGGAGTCGGGGACCTTCTGGGAACTGCAGCCGTCGAATGACACAGTCCGGTACGGCCCGAACCGCACGCCGGGTGTCGTCGGCCGGGCCACAGGCCCCGCGAGAACCTCGAATAACGCCCGCACCGGCGCACTGCCCAGTCGCCGGCGCAGATCACGCAGGGCCTTCGGTGTCGGGGAGGCCACCGGCACGTCGGCCAGCCCGGCCGTCAGCTTGTCCCAGACCAGCCGGTAGCCGACCTCGGGGAACATGCACATCGCGAGCAGGAAGTAGATCCCGACCCGCGAAGGAAGATCACGCAGTCGTCTCTGCACCGAGCGGGTCTCCTCCAGGACCGCGTCGACCAGCTCGAACGGCACGACGGCCGTCAGCTCGCCCAGATGCCCGGGCGCGAACCGGCCCGCGGCCACAGTGACCGTACGGGTGATGGCCATCACCGGGGACGGCAGGACAGGATGAAACGGCAACGGAGCTCCTCAAGTACAAGCTGTCTTGGACGACTGCCTGTACCAACGAGCTCCGCTGTTCTGCGTCGGAAATCCTTCAACTGGCTTGCGTGACCTGCGAAAACGCTAACTACCCGGCCTTGGGTCAAGGTCCCGCCGAGGCTGACCCCAAGTGCTGGGCTGACAAGGCGTATCAAAGCGCCCGCGGCTCTATCCGGGTCCCCTTCCGCGGCCGTCGCCTCAAGCGGTGGCAACAGCGTCACAACAGCACGCACGCCAAGATCCGCTGCCTCGGCGAACAGGCCATGGCCACCCTGAAGGGCTGGCGTCTCCTGCGGAAGCTCCGCTGCAGCACCAACCGCATCACAGCGATCGTCAAGGCTGTCCTCGTCCTTCATCACGCGTCAGCGTGAGGTTGGAAAAGGCTCAGTAACCCTCAACAACCCGAGTTACAGCGCTCGTTTGACAGTCCCTTCCACGCGCCCTCCCGGGCCCCGACATCCAGGTTGATCGATCCGTTGCGTGACTGACCTGGCTTGTATGTGGTGTTGAGGCCCGCGCTCTCCCGGACGCAGGGCTCACCATATCCCGCAGAACAACATAGGGATCAGTTAGAGTTGTCGGCGGTTCGTCAAGCATGGTCTAGCGGGGGAGCGCCATGGCACGGGTCGGGGATATGCAGCTCGGGGACGGTACTGCAGTCCGGGTCGAGATGGACGGGCCTGGAGCCGAGGAGAGTGGGATAGGCAGGGTGGGGCGCGGCTCGGAGTTGGCGCGCGCCTCCGCCGAGACGCTTCAGGAGGCCTTGGCCCATGTCCGACCTGCCGTGGAGGCGGTCGCGCGGAGTGTTCGGGACATGGCTCAGCCTCCCGACACGGTGAGCGTGGAGTTCGGAATCAAGCTGTCCGCAGAGGCCGGCGTAGTGGTGGCCAGGACTGCGGGCGAGGCGAACTTCGCGGTCACTCTTGAGTGGAATCGCGATCGTTCCGCATGAATGGTCCCTCGCGCGTGCGCGGAGCGGGGACGGCCGAATCCGGCCTGGTGCGCTTACGGGCAGCATCGTCGGCGCGTCTGTCGGCGGTCAGTTCATTGAGTGCACGTGCCGATGGCCCGGTGGCCGGGGCCGGCTTCCTCGTCGCCCCTAACATCGTCTGCACCTGTGCGCATGTGGTAGCTGACGCTCTCGGTCTCCCGAGGGATACAGAGAACGCCCCCACGGACGTGACGTGCGTCGAATTCCCATTGTTACGGGACGCCGACGGTCGCATTCCGGCGGTAAACGCCACAGTCGTCTCCTGGCAGCCCACTCGCGAGGAGGATGACAGCGGAGATGTGGCGTTGCTTCTGCTTGCCCATCCGGTGGCGGGCGCGCGTCCGGTGCCGCTCGTCGACGGGACTGCCGTCTGGGGCCACGAATTCCGGGCTTACGGATTCCCGGCCGGTGGCGACAACGGGGCATGGGCGACCGGCTCACTGCGGGGCGTGCAGGGGTCAGGCTGGCTCCAGATGGACTCGGGCCCGGGAGGAGCGGCGATCCAGCCCGGATTCAGTGGATCGGCTGTCTGGGACGACGCGCAGGGCGGTGTTATCGGTATGACGGTGGCCGCTGGACGCGGCGGGCTGAATGGCACGGCGTACCTGGTTCCGTCCTCTGAGCTGGTGGATGAGGATGTGGTGGCGCCGCAGTGCCCGTTCCGGGGGCTGGCCACCTTCGACGAGGATGACGCCGCGTTCTTCCACGGCCGAGGAGCGGACGTCGAACGGCTTCGCCGCGCGGTCCAGACCCGTCCCGTCACCGTGCTGGCTGGGCCGTCTGGGTGTGGCAAATCGTCGTTGATCCGGGCCGGGTTGCTGCCGGGAGTGCGGGCAGACGGCCTGACCGTCTCCTTGATGCGTCCTGTCGTGGGCCTCCGGCCAGAGGCCGTGCTGGCTCAGGCGTTGACGGCCGTGCTGGAACCAGACCCCGGGGAGACGGACCGGCTGCGCAGTGCGGCGGAGCTCACTGGGTTACTCAGCGAGGCTTCGGACGAGACCGCGACGGCAGAGGTGGCCTCCGGCCTGCGCTCCGCGTTACGGAGAAGAGGCGGCCGGGCCGGCCACCTCTTCGTCGTAGACCAGTTGGAGGAGTACGCAGGCGCCGCTCCGGACGCCGCACGAAGACTGTTCCACCTGCTGGTCCATCTATGCGGCACCGTCGACGGGGCATCCGGCTTCGCCCCACGGGCGGTAGTCACGGCGCGCCCGGACTCCATCGAAGCCCTGATGACGGCCGAGACCTCCTCTGCGCTCAGTGACGCGGTGATGTTCCTCGCCCCGCTCGGCCCCGGCGACCTGCGGGACGCGATTACCCGGCCCGTCGACGCGGTGCCCGGACTGTGGCTAGAGCCTGGGCTCGCCGACCGCATCGTGCGTGACGCGGCGGACGAGCCGGGACGTATGCCCCTCGTGGAGTTCGCACTGACCCGTCTGTGGGACCAGCGCGAGCGGTCCATGCTGACCCATACCGTGTACCAGGACCTCGGCGGGATCGCCGGCGCTCTCGCCGGGTACGCGGAGGATTTCTTTCGCGCCGTGGTCCGGGAAGACGAACTCCCCCTCGCACAGGCGCTCTTCGTCCAGCTGGCACGTCCGGCAGACCAAGGCGGCTACACCCGGCGCCCCGCCCCCGTTGCTGATATGGACCCCGCCGCGCTGGCGCTCGCACGCCGCCTCTCACCCGGGAAGCTGATCGTTTTTGGGCGCACCGATGAGGGCAGGGAGATCGTGGACCTCGCGCACGAAGCCCTGACCCGCCACTGGCAGCGGCTGGGAGACTGGCTGGACGACAGCCGCAAATTCCGGACCTGGCAGGAGGAACTGCGCCGAGACCTGACACGCTGGAAAAAGACGGGTGAGGAGACGGGCGCCCTGCTCCGCGGCAGGGTACTCGAGGCGGCCGTCGAGTACGCCGACCAACGGCCGACAGAGATCACCGCACTTGAGCGCGCGTACATCAGTGCGAGCCGGAAGTTCGCACGGCGGGCACTCCGGCGCTTGCAGGCACTGGTGGCAGCGCTACTGGTCCTTTTGATGGGCGCCAGCGTGCTCGCCAATATGGCTCGCGACAGCAGCCAGAAGGCCGAGCGACAGCTGCGTACCCTCGCGTCCCGTGCACTCGCCGACGAGTCCGGCGACAGGGCCTCCCATGATCCCGGAAGCTCGATCCAGCTGGCCATGGCGGCCTGGAACGCGGACGACACACCACAGGCGCAGGAGGCGCTGCTGCGCAGCCATGTCACCGGGGAGTACCTGCGCGACAGTCATGCCGGCCTCTGGCCCGGGAAAGCGATGAGTCTCGACGCCACACCGGACGGTCGCACCCTGGTGGTGTGGTCCAAGCCTGCGGGCGACGCACCCGTCGTGGTGACCGTAGTGACAGGAGCAATGAATGGCTCGCCCCAGCCCTACACACTGCGCGGGGCGCCGACTGGCGAGGTACGCTCCGAGATCAGCTCCGACGGCAGGCACTACGCGGTGGCGACACCGGACGGCCGGGTGCTCCTGTGGCGGCTCGACGGAAAACCGCACCATCCCCTACGCCTGAAGGCCGCTGATACGGCTGATCAAGCTGCGTACGCGGCGGATCTCGACTTCAGCAAGGACGGGAAGCGGCTGCTTCGGCTGCTCAGCAGAAAGAAGCCCCGCCCGCAGGATCATGGCCAGCAGGGGTTCGTAGAGGCCTGGGAAGTGGCCGATGGCGCTCCTCTGTCGGTGGCCGACGATCTCGTTCCGAGTGGGGTGGCGCCGGACGAAGCCGCGTTCGGCGAGGACCCCGATACCGTCGCGCTCCTCTGGATTACGTCACGCGACTTGGTGAGCGTGGTGGAGCTTCGGCAACTGGGCTCCAGCCGCACCGTACGACAGATCGTCACCGGCGTCCCGCGGGGGAATCTACGGCTCCTCGGGGGCGGTGATTACGTCGTCGAGGAACGCACTACGGACCTCCGGTCCCCCTCCCTCATGTACGTGCACAACACCACTACCGGGGCGTCCCGGCGCCTGCCCGGCGGTGCGCTGTTGCCGGACGACACGGGCGGGTACGTAACGCGGGAGGAGGACGCAGGAGCCTTCGTGGAGGTCGCCCTCACCCGGGTGCCCACCGGGGAGACCTTCAGGACACGGGTACCACACATCAAAGACGCGGACGCCACGATCGCCGCCGTGGGGAAAGAGGGCGAACCGGTCCTTGGGCTGACCGCAATCGGTAGCACGCTGATGGTGCTGTCGACAGAACCTGGAGCTCCGCTGAGGGAGGAGAAGTCCAACATCAACAGCGTGCCGGACGCGCTGTCTCCCGACGGACGGACCGTCGCCTGGGTGAACGAGGGGCGGTTGTACGTCCACGACACTGTTAACGGCCGGGATGACTCCGTCAAACTACCCAAGATCGGTTCCGGAAGCCCGACCTGGCGGGTGGTGTGGACGCCAAGCGACGGCCGGCTCGCGGTGTGGCAGGCAAACGGCACGGCGCTGCTCGTCTACGAAGCCGGCGACCTGAAGCGCTGGAAGGCCGTCGAGCTCGACGTCGGCGCGGATGGCGGAAAGCAGCTCGGCACGTTGGACTGGGTCGCCCCTCTGACGGGCGGCGACATAGCTGTTCTGACGGTGGGAGGCTCGCTCCTGCGGGTGGACTCCGTCACCGGCTTACAAGCGGGACGCCCTGTGCCGGTCGAGCGCACGAACGGGGCGCTCATCGCGCCCTTCCGCTCGTCCGGACAGCTGGTGCCACGACCGGACCACCCCCACCAGGTCGCGGTAGTTACCAGGGCGGGCGTTTCCCGGGGCACCATCCAGCTCTGGGACACCCTCGCCGACCGACGGATCGGAGTCTTGTCCGGTGACGCGATCAACCCCGTCTTCCATGACTTCATGCAACTCAGCCTCGTCTTCTCGGCCGATGGTCGGAATCTGTTGGTGCAGAGTGCGGATGGCACCGTCCGCCAGTGGTCGGTGGACCAGCGAAAGACCACGGGGCGTCCCATGGCAGTGGACAAGCTCGATAACTTGGTTTCTCTGGCCTCGGACGGCACAGCGATTACGGAATCCGCCGACGGCTACGACCTGTGGGCAACCGACACGGGCCGTCATATCGGCGCTGTCCCCACCGTGCTCGACATCAGGCGGACAGCGATCGTCTACGAGGACCGCCTGGTCGCCTACGCCAAGGGCTGGAGGCAGACCTACGACCTTCTTCGCGCTAACTGGTTCCCCCACCTCTGCTCCTCGGCCGGGCGCGATTACACCGAAGAGGAGCGCAAACGCTTCTTGCCCGCGGGTACTCCTTCGGGTCTTCCGTGCGAGAACGCGAGTCCTTGGCATGGGGCGCCAGCCTCCGACTGACTGGTTACAAATGGGGGAGCTGTGTAAGCAGGCCGCCGATAGGGCGGGTGGTGAGCTTCATGGTGAGTCCTGTGGCGAAGTCGGGCGGCTGCTCCTGGCCGTCCTCGCCCCGCCCCGCAGCGGCTGGCGGACGCGGACTGGGTGTGGGCCGTCGCGGTGCAGCCTCGGTTGCGGTAGCGGGTGCTTCTCTGCACTTCACGTGAACGGGGCGGCTATGTGGCTCGTCAATGGGCCTCCGAGATAGACGGGGTGGGGTCAAGGGTAGGGACAGCGCCGACGACTGCCCGGTGAGTTGTCGGGCGTCGGTAAGATCAGCGCTCTCATTGGGGGTGCGATGCGAACATCAGGGTGGGCCGGCGAGGGGCAGAAGTACGCGCTGACCTCGGACGAGGACGACAGTTGTTCAGGAGAACAAGGAGCCCACGAGTATCGCGCCGTAGTGCGTGTATTGGTGCCTCCGCTTGCAGTAGCGCTTCGCCCGCCATCGCGAACGCCGCGTGAACTGCTTCTCGCACCAAACGCACTTGCGATTCTCCCCATCCCCCATGGCCACGACCCTATCGGTCAACGCCAACGCCTCCGCCACGGACCCCGCGTCGGCCGCCGAGTGGTTGGAGTGGCCAGCGGTTGGCAGGGAAGGCCGACGCCAACACACCGACCTGAGCCCCGACGCCGTCAGTTCAGGAAGCGGTGCGCTTCTTCGCGGCCGCCTTCTTCCCGGTGCGCTTCTTCGCCCGGGATGAGGAGCTGGCAGTGGTGTTCTTTGCGGTGGTGGTCTTCGAGGAGGCCGCCTTCTTCTTCGCGGGTGCCGTGCGGCCGCTGGTCTTTTTGGCGGGGCGCATTTCGTGGACTGTCGCGTCCTCGCCGTTGTGGTCCTCGCCGCGGGACTCCTTGGCTGCCTTGACCGAGGCGTTGAGGGCGGCCATGAGGTCCACGACCTCTCCCGCCTTGTTCTCCTTGCCGTCGTCGGGGGAGGGGAGCGGCTTTCCGTCGGCCTTGGCCGCGATGATGTCTTCCAACGCCTGCCGGTACTCGTCCCGGAAGCGCTCGGGGTGGTCGGATTCGATCCGGACCAGGACGTCCGATCCGCCCGCCGGCTGGACGTCGGGCGCCGGTACGGGCGAAGCGGTCGTGTAGCTCAGATGTGCGCCGGAAAGTTCAGCGCGTGGCGGTGCCTCGACGGCGGTGGCAGGGCGTCTGGCCGGAGAGCACTGGCGTCACCGTGATCACCGAGGCGCGCCTGCCGCCCGGCCTCTGTCGAAGCGCACCAACATCTCTCCCGCCTCCTTCCTCACGTGCTCCTCGCCGACGCGGGGGTAGCTCCGACCCTCTTCGGTACGACGTGGTCGCAGAGAAGTCGTCCCCGCGCGAGCGGAGGTAAGCCGGCCCTGATGAAGGCTCAGGCCGCGCACACGGCGTGCTCTCCGCGCGTGCGGGGATGGCCCCGCCCGAGATCACACCTGAGGGCTGTCCTGTAGTCCTGGTGGATCAGCGCGCGGCATCAGATGCGGTGCATCGTAGGGCCGTAGGGGCGTTCGCGTACTGGATGATCCCGGGGGCGGAGAACGCGGTGAGGTGACTGAGCTGTCGTGGTGCGCCCGCCAGGGGTTACGGGGCAGTCCGAAGGGCTTCGAGCAGGCGCTCGTACGCCCGCTTCGGCCGCAGGCCCGTGTCCCATGGCAGGGAATCGGCCGTGCGCGGGGGATAGATCTTGGTGTCGGCGGTGGAGCCGTACCGGTCGGTGAATCCCCAGGCGGAGAATGATGTGCAGTTCGGCTCCTCCAGGCAGACTCGCAGCTTACCTGCCATCTCGTCAGCCTGGGTCTCTCGGCCGTTCCTCTCGTCCTCAGCTATGGGGACGTCCATCTCCGACACCCGCGCCTGAACCCCGAGTTCCGCCAGATCCTGGACATGGCTGCGGAAAGTCTCTGGGGCGGTGCGGTCGCCGGGTGTGTACTCATGGTTCTGGAAACCGACGCCGTCGATCGGTACGCCGCGTTCTTTGAGCCGTTTGATCAGATCGTAGAGGGCGTCCCATCGCTCGCCTTCCTCCTCGACCCCGTATTCGTTGAGGAACAGCCGTGCCTCTGGGTCGGCCCGGTGGGCAGCCCTGAAGGCCTCGTCGATGTAGTCCTCGCCCATGGCCTCGTACCACGGGCTCTGCTCGGATCGCAGACCGAGGTCCCCGTTGGTGTAGCTCTTCTCGTCGTCGGACATGGGCTCGTTGACCACATCCCATTCTGCGACTTGTCCTTTGAAGTGCCCGGCGACGGTGGCGATGTGCCGGAGCATGGTCCGGCGTACCTCTTCGGGGTCGTCGTTCTCCCGCATCCAGTGGGGCAGAGCCTCGTGCCAGACGAGGGTGTGCGCGTGCACCTTCATGTCGTTTGCGCGGGCGAAGCGTACGAGTAGGTCCGCGTCGCGGAAGTCGTAGACGCCGCGGCGTGGATGGAGGAACTGTGGCTTGAACGCGTTCTCCGGAGTGAGCATGGAGAACTGGCTTCCCGCGAGTGCCCGGTAACGTGAGTCCGTGAGCAGCGGGTTCTCGGCCAGGGCGGTGCCGACGTCGAAGGGTCGTCCCACATTTGCGGCCCGCGCGCGCAGCGTGTCGTCGGACTGCTGCTGGCGTAGCTGGGGGGCTTTGATCACGCGGAGCGAGTCACCGCTCTCCGGCCGCGCGATCAGTTGGGTCAGATGCCATCCCTCTCGGCGCTCGTCTTCGCCCGTGTCCGCCTCGAGACCGAACCAGACAGTGCCCTCGGCGAACACCCCCGGGTCATGTACGGTTCCCAGCTGCTGCCCGTCGGCTTTTACGCGGAATGTGTCACCGATGCTCGACACGGCGAGCGTCACCGTTCCGGAGCAGCCGCAGTCGAAGTCCTTGGAGGTGGTCGGCTCATCGCCGTCGCCGTCCCATATCTGCACCCTTACTCGTCCGTCGGCCCTCACGCCGACGCGGAGTGAGGGCCGCTCCTGCCGCCATTCGTCGTAGATGACCGGTACGCGTCCGTACAGCCGCAGCCATGAGTCGCCGGCATCGTCACCCACACCGGACATGCGTGCGGTGAGGGTGAAGTCGCCATCGGACCTGAGGTGTGGGCCGGCCAGGTTCAGTGGGGGGTTGGGTTGGCCGCCGGAGGAGTCCTGCTCCACGATGTGCCGGTCCGATGCGCTGACCCGCAGGATGCCGTTCTGTGCGGTGGTGCCCGCCATCTGCGTCCAGTTGTGGTTTCGCAGCAGGTCTTCGTCGTTTCCGCCGCCCGCGCTTTCGCCCTGCCCTGTACACCCGGCTGCCACCGCCATGACGAGCAGCACAGCGCTCAGTCGGCGCCAAGCCTCCCCACCCAGGCCCACGGTTCCCCCACTCTCCTGTTCGAGACGAGGTCAGCGTCTCGAAGCCGGGCCATAGTTCATCACGGATCAGGTGTGGCTGCCTTGTGGTGCACGTCCCAGCTCGCGCCGAGGGCGAGGACGAGCTCGACGCCGTGTTCTCTGTGTTCGGCGCCGCGGGGGGTGGTCCTTGGTGATCGTTGGTGAGCCGCTTCTCCGCCTCGGGGGCTTTGCTCGCGCGGAGGGCACGCAGTCGGTCAGACGCCGGACGTGGGCGATTCGGCTCACCTTCGCGTTGGTGGGGAGGACGGGTGGCCATGGCCGCTGCCGAGAAGGCCGGAACCCCGCCGCGTCGGTGGGAGGACGCTTTCTGGCCTGCGGGTCCAGGAGGGCTCTGTCTTTGGTGGTGAAGGTGGTGGGCTGGCGACGCGTGCGCTGGTCATGGGTCTTCACGCCTTCGCGGTCCGCGGCCTCGATACCCGCCCGGTGTCGGGGCCGTGTCTGCTTCCCGAGGTGCGTGTGGCTCCCTGGCCTGCCCTGAGCGGTCGGGACCTTTCGTCGTGCTGGTGCCGTCGGCGCGGAGTTCGACGGGCTGCTGCTGCGCTGGTGAACCGGCTGACGTCAGGGGTGTG
Source organism: Streptomyces cyaneofuscatus (assembly GCF_000718135.1). Lineage (GTDB taxonomy): Bacteria > Actinomycetota > Actinomycetes > Streptomycetales > Streptomycetaceae > Streptomyces > Streptomyces cyaneofuscatus. The sequence goes on from NZ_JOEM01000030.1 coordinate 65,482, forward strand.
TGAGGGCGTCAAGCTGGTCGGCGAGGTCGGGGTGGGCTGTGGCCAGGTGGGGGCGGGTGGCGACGAGCGGGGCGATGATGTCGGCGGGATTGTCGTGGGCGAGGGCCGAGTGGAGCTCGCCGACCGGTCGGTGGGCGGCGGCGGGCAGGTCGGTGAGTGCGGTGATCTGGCCGGCGAGGCGGCGCAGGTCGGCGGCGTTGTGGCGGGCCCAGGCGGCGGTGGTGCGGGTCGCGGCGCGGGCTTGGCGGGTGGCGGTGACGCGTTGTTCGCCGGTGGTGCCTTCGGGGCCGGGGCGGCCGCGTAGGTAGCGGCGTTCGGCGGCTTGGCGGCTGGCGACGCCGAGAGGGTGGGCGAGGTCGGCCCAGCTGGCGCCCGCGCGTTTGAGTCGGCGGCGGCGAAAGGGGACTCGTGTGTGCCGACCGGCGCCTTGGTGGGTCTTGTCCGCTCAGCAGTTCAGGCCCACGGTGGCCGCGCGTCGAGGCTGCCATGGCTTCGGGCTGCGGCCAGGTCGTGAGTGGCGCCGGGCAGGGCTGGCGACGCCCAGAGCAGTCGGCCGAACGGATCGGTGAGGCCCTGGACATTTTGGCCGTGCCGCTTGTGTTTTCCCGAGTAGTAGAGGGTGGCGGCGGCGATCCGGTCGATCGGCAACAGCGTGCCGTCCAGGATCACGTGACAAGCACGCGGAGC
>NZ_JOEM01000031.1 GCF_000718135.1 Streptomyces cyaneofuscatus
CTACCCCCCGAACCCGCCCGCCAGCTCCGCCCCCAGGAACACCGCCCCCAGCCCCACCAGCAGCGACGCCACCACGTTGGCCGCGGCGAGGAAGGCCCGGCCCGTCTCGGTGAGGCGCAGGGTCTCGTAGGAGAACGTCGAGTACGTCGTCAGCGCCCCGCACAGCCCCGTCGCCAGCAGGGCGTGCACCGGTGAGGAGACCGCGGCCCCGGTCAGCACCCCGAGGATCAGGCTGCCCGCCGCGTTGGCCGTGAACGTGCCCCACGGGAAGACGTACGCGACACCCCGCCCCTGGTGCGCCTGGACCGCCCGGTCCGTCAGATAGCGCAGGGGCGCGCCCACCGCCCCGCCGACCACCACCAGCAGCCAGTTCACGCGACCCGCCCCCGCTCCACGGACCGCTCACCCCGGTCGATCAGACGCCGCGTCACCACCGCCCCGGCCCACACCGCCGCCAGCGCCGCCACGACCGTCGCCGCCATGTACGCCACCGCCGTGAGGAGTTCCTGACGCACCAGCAGGCCCGAGACATCGGCCGCGTACGTCGAGAAGGTCGTGAACCCGCCGAGTACGCCGACCCCGAGGAAGGGCCGGACCAGCGGGTGCGTCACCCGGCCCCGCTCCACGGTCAGCACCATCAGGACGCCGATCAGGGCGCAGCCGCTCACGTTGACGGCGAACACCGTCCACGGGAAGCCGCCCCCGGCCACCGGCCACAGCACCAGCGCCCCGTACCGCGCGACGGCACCCAGCGCACCGCCCGCCGCGACCGCGCCCAGCACCCGCCCCTGCGAAGCGGCGGGCGGTCCGGGCTCCGGCAGCTCGGCCGGCGCCTGCTCGCTCACCCGTATCCCAGGGCGTGCAGCCGTTCGTCGTCGATGCCGAAGTGGTGGGCGATCTCGTGGACGACGGTGATCTCGGTCTCGGCCACGACGTCCTCGTGGGTCTCGCACATCCGCAGCGTCGGGCCGCGGTAGATGGTGATCCGGTCCGGCAGCACCCCGGCGTACCACTCCCCGCGATCGGTGAGCGGGGTGCCCTCGTAGAGCCCGAGCAGGTCGGGGTCGCCGGGCTCGGGTTCGTCCTCGACGAAGACCGCCACGTTGTCCATCAGCCGCATCAGCTCCGGCGGAATCCGGTCGAGTGCCTGGCTCACCAGCTCTTCGAACTGCTCCCGCGTCATCTCCAGCACACCGCCATTGTCACGTACCGGGACCCGCCACGGGCAGGTGGCGGCGGCCGCTGATCCACTTCAGGGGCGAGGGGCCTGACCACGTCGCGGCCGGGGACCGGGCCCACTCCGCGCCCGCCGCCTGATCCACTCCACTGCCGGCACCCCGCATGGGCGGAGCCGTACCGGGGCATACGCGCCCAATGGTCCGCGCCCCGTTCCGTGCCGCTGCCGACCGCGTCCGGCACCGCCTCACCCGGTTCACCCGCCCGAAGTCCCCGAAGCCCCCGGCACGTAAGCCCGTCCCCGGCGACCTGATGGGCACCGCCGCCCCGAAGCCGTACGTACGCGCCCTCTCCATGCTGGCCGTCGTCGTGCTCGGGGCCTGGCTCGGGCTGCTCGCCGTCGGGTCCATCCGTACGCCGGTCGGCCCCATGGACACCAACATGACCCTGCGGCCGTCCCTCACCGGCGGCAGCAAGATCAACGTGTCTCCGCTCGGCGCCCTGGAGCTGGACTCGCACATCGCCCCGCTCCGCCTCGACGTGGACGTGGACCGCCTCGACCCCGTGCGCTCGCAGGCCCTGGTGGACCAGCCGGAACGGTTCTCCGGCCTTCAGGACGAGGTCACCCGGGACGTCGCCGCCGGCACCCGGGAGCTGGCCGTGCGCTCCTGCGTCGCCGTGATCTCCGGGGCGACCGCGCTCGGCCTCGTCGTCTACCGCCGCCCGCGCCGCGCCCTGGCCGCCGGCGGGCTCGCCCTCACCCTGCTGGCCGCGTCGGGCGTCAGCGCGTACGCCACCTGGAACCCGAAGTCCGTCCTGGAGCCCAAGTTCTCCGGGCTGCTCTCCAGCGCCCCGTCCCTGGTCGGCGACGCCCGGTCGATCGTCACCGAGTTCGACATCTACCAGCAGGAGCTGGCCCGCCTGGTCACCAACGTCACCCGGCTGTACGACGCCACCTCCACGCTCCCCGTCTACCAGCCGGACCCCGGGACCATCCGCGCCCTGCACGTCTCCGACATCCACCTGAACCCGGCGGCCTGGCACATCATCGCCTCGCTCGTGAAGCAGTACGAGATCGACGTGATCATCGACTCCGGCGACACGATGGACCACGGCTCGGCCGCCGAGAACGGCTTCCTCGACCCGATCCGCGACCTCGGGGCGCCGTACGTCTGGGTGCGCGGCAACCACGACTCGAAGGTCACGCAGGCGTATCTGGAGAAGTTCCGGAACGTACGCGTCCTCGACAACGGCCGGACCGTGAACGTGGCCGGACTCCGGATCGCCGGCACCGGCGACGCCTCGTTCACCCCGGACCGCACCAAGCCGGTCGGCGGCAAGGCGGCCGCGGAGCTGGAGGGCATGCGCCTGGCGTCCGCCCTCCGCGACCAGGAGCAGGCCGGCACCCCGGTGGACATCGCGGTCGCCCACGACCCGAACACCGCCCGGCAGACCGACGGCACCGTCCCGCTGATCCTCGCGGGCCACCTCCACAACCGGATCAACAAGCAGCTCAAGCTCGGGACGCGGCTCAAGGTCGAGGGCTCCACGGGCGGCGGCGGGCTGCGCGCGGTGCAGAACGACAAGCCCGAGAAAGTACGCGCCTCGGTGCTCTACCTGGACCGCGAGAGCCGCCGCCTCCAGGCCTGGGACGAGATCACGCTCGGCGGTCTCGGGCTGACGACCGCCGAGGTCAGCCGCCATCTTCCGGAGGAGAACCTGAAGAAGGACGCCCCCGTCTCGCCCTCCCCCACGCCCTCCCCGGCGGGCTCTCCGACGCGGCCGACGCCCTCGCCGTAAACCGTTTTGGCGATAGCTCCACCCATCCCATATGCTTCTCACGTCCCCGACGCGCTGCAAAGCGAACAGGCGGGCCAATAGCCCTCATCGTCTAGTGGCCCAGGACGCCGCCCTTTCAAGGCGGTAGCACGGGTTCGAATCCCGTTGGGGGCACGTTTCACCGTGTGCGAGACTTGTTTCGCACATTGCTTGGTCCTGTGGAGCAGTTTGGAGTGCTCGCCACCCTGTCAAGGTGGAGGCCGCGGGTTCAAATCCCGTCAGGACCGCTTGCAGCCCCAGCGGCTGCGTGGCTGGGTAGCTCAGTTGGTACGAGCGATCGCCTGAAAAGCGATAGGTCGCCGGTTCGATCCCGGCCCCAGCCACCATCTCGGGAGAGCCCGGACGGATATCCGTCCGGGCTCTCCCTTTTGTGCGTTCCGGCAGAGACCCGCACCGATCCTCCCGAGCCCCGCCAGCGCCTGGAACGCAAAGAGTTCTTTGCGAAGACCTCTTTGCGAAGGACTCTTCGTGGTCTACCGTATGTCGCATGGCTGACGCAGAGGTGGGGCCGGACCGCCCCGATGGGGAAGAGGAAGCGATCGTCCTGGATGCCAAGGGGCTGCGCGCCCTGGCGCATCCGGTACGCGTACAGATGGTCACACTGCTGCGGAAACACGGTCCTTCGACGGCCACCCGTCTCGCGGAACGACTGGACGTGAACTCCGGTACGGCGAGCTACCACCTCCGGCAGCTCGCCGCGGCCGGCTTCGTGGCCGAGGACGCGGAGAGGGGGAACGCGCGGGAACGGTGGTGGCGTTCGGTGCACCAGCTGACGCGCTTCGACCACGAGGATCTCGCCGAGCGGGAGCCGGAGGCGGCACTGGCGTATCTGCAGTCGGTGCACAGCGCGTACACCATGCGAACCCAGCAGGGGCTCCACGGCCTGCAGACGCTGCCGCGGCCGTGGCGCGAGGCGTTCGACATGAGCGATGCCGCGCTTCGGCTCACTCCCGCGGAGGCCCGGGAGATGCGCGACGAGATCTGGTCCGTGATCGAGCGGTACAAGCGGGCTTCGGACGACCAGAAGTCCCAGGACACCGAACGGGTCTGGGTGAACCTCCATGTACTGCCGGAGGTCAACTTGGCCGCGCAGGAGGAGAACTGATGGCGTACGACAAGACGGAAACCGTCGGCCGGGCGCGGTTACGGCCCCTCGCGGGAGTCCTGGCGGCACTGCTGGTCGCGCACAGCGGCATCAGGATATCGGCCATCGCCATTCCGTGGTTCGTTCTCGTGACGACCGGCAGCGCCACCCAGACCGGTCTGGTCGCGTTCTGCGAGATGGGGCCCTATGTGGTGGTCAAGGCCTTCGCCGGGCCGCTGGTCGACCGGGTGGGGCCCCGCCGGATCTCCTGGATCGCGGATGTCGTCAGCGCGGCCGCCGCTCTGCTGATCCCTCTGCTGCACGCCCAGGGCATGTTGTCCTTCGGGGTCCTGCTGGCCCTGGTCGCGGTCATCGGCACGGTCCGCAGCCCCGGGGACCTCGCGAAGGACGTCATGATCCCGGAGGCGGCCGAGCTCAGCCGGGTGCCGCTGGAGCGGGCGACCGGGCTGCAGGGCATCTGCGAGCGCCTGGCCGGGACCGTGGGTCCCGCTGTCGGAGGCACCCTGGTCGGGCTGGTCGGCCCGATGGTCGGGCTGGGGGTCAACGCCGCCTGTTTCCTGCTGGGTTCGCTCATCATCGCCACGGCCCTGCCCCGGGGCATGGGACAACCGGAGAAGATCCCCGTCGAGCAGGGAACGGCCGCACCCGGGGCGCGGACCGGATACTGGCACAGCCTGCGGCAGGGCTTCGCCTTCCTGCGCAAGCAGCCGATACTGCTGGCGCTCTACGCGATGCTCGGCATCACGAATCTGCTGGACGCCGCCTACGTGGCCGTGCTCATTCCCGTCTGGGCCCAGGGGTCCGGTTACGGGCCCGCCACGATCGGGCTGGTGCTGGCGTCGTTCAGCATCACGGCAACGGTCGGCAGTCTCGTCGCCGCGGCGGTGGCCCACCGGCTGCGGCGCCGGCCGGTGTTCTTCCTCGGCTGGCTCGTCACGGGGGCGCCACGGTTCCTCATCCTCGCCACGGACGCACCGCTGTGGTGCGTGGCGGTGGTGATCGGCATCGGCGGTCTGGGGGGCGGCTTCATCAACCCGATCATCGGTGCCGTCACCTACGAACGGATCCCCCAGGAGATGATGGGCCGGGTCCAAGGCATCGGCGACGCCATCACCTGGGCCGGAATTCCCCTCGGCGGTCTGGTCGCGGGCGCCGCCGTGGCGGGCATCGGCCTCGCGCCCGCGCTGCTGACCGCGGGCGCCGTGTACTTCCTGACGACCAACCTCACGGGCCTGCGCCCGGAGTGGCGTGAGATGGACCTCCACCGCGGCAAGGGACGAGCCGGGCGAAGCCCCGACACCGCTCCGGCCGACCGTGTCCCATCGGCCCCGTAGCGGCCGGGACCGCCCCCTGTCACGGGGACCGGGGGCGAAACCGTCCCCTGTCCCCCGCCGGGCGGAAACAACTTGGGACTTCCTCCTCCCGGAGGAGACAAGGGGGCCGTGAGCAGCGGTTACCTCTCGCCCCCGAGGAGCCGCGGAGCTCCGTCGGCTCCACTCGCGCCTGCCACGCCGGGGCGTCGGAACCTATATTCCTCGCGTCAGCCAGGACGACCTCCCGACCCCCGTGGAGCGCCGTGGGAGTTGTCGGATTCGGCCGGATCGACTGATCACACACAACCAGTTGGGCGCCTCTCGCGCCTGGTGCCGACGGCGGATTCGGCGTCCGGGGCCGCAAGGACCGGCGTGCGCGCCGAGGAAGGGATCGCGGCCTGCCGCATTCCACGGTCCGGGCTGCGCGATTGGCGGTCGAATCAGATGTCAGCCGACCAGAACCTTGGAGAAACGATGACGGAGTCCAGCGAGCCGACCCCTCCGGATCCATCGGCTGGGCCCGGCACAGCAGTCGTCACCCGGGCAGCGGAGCATGGTTTCCACGGAGCCGCGGCAGCACACACGATCCCCGAAGGCTGGGCTCCGCGTCGGGCCATCCGGGCGAAGACGATCCACGGCGGGTTCGAGGCCCAGGCGTCCCGCACTCCGCACAGCATCGCTCTGCGCGCCCGCGGTGTGGCGCTGACCTACGAGGAGCTCAACGCCCAAGCGAACGTCCTGGCCCGCCGGTTGCGCGCCCACGGCGTCGGGACCGAGTCCCTGGTCGTCGTATGTCTGCCGCGCTCCGTGGAGTTGCTCGTCAGCTTCCTCGCCGTGATGAAGGCCGGTGGCGCGTACGTCCCGCTGTCGCCGGGCGACCCGGACCAGCGGCGTCGGCACATCGTGGAGGACGCGCGGCCCACCCTCGTCATCACCGACGCCGATCACCAGGGCGACGAGGAATTCGCCGGCTCGGCGGCCTTGTGCGTCGACGGTCTGCCGGCGTGGGTCGAGGCCGCGGGCCCTGCCGAGCGGAGCGACCTGGACCACGAGGTCCGGCCTGAGCAGCTGGCCTACGTCATCTACACCTCCGGGTCGAGTGGCCGGCCCAAGGGGGTGATGTGCCCGCACCACGGGGTGGCGAACTACCTCGACTGGGCCGTCGAGACCTACACCACGCTCGGCACCGACGGTGCGCCGCTCTTCTCCTCGGTCGGCTTCGACATGGTCGTGCCCAACATCTACGCGCCCCTGTGGTGCGGCCAGCCCGTGCGGCTCGTGCCCGACGACCAGGACCTGCCGGCGCAGATCTCCGAGGTGGTCTCCTCGGGCCCGTACGGCTTCATCAAACTGACGCCCGGGCAGCTCGACCTGATCAGCTCGACGACCGGTACCGACGGGGCCCGGAGCCTCGCGGGGCTGCTCGCTGTCGGAGCCGACCTCTTCCCGGCGCAGTCGCTGCAGCGGTGGCGCGCACTCGACACCTCGACGCCCGTCCTCAACGAGTACGGGCCGACCGAGGCCTCGGTGGCCAACGCCTTCTTCATGATCCCGGACGACTTCTCGGGGAAGACCATCCCGATCGGCAGGCCCATCGAGAACACCTCCATGTACATCCTGGACGAGGAGTTCCAGCCGGTGACGGCCGGTGCGGAGGGTGAGATCTTCATCGGCGGGGTGTGCTGCGCTCGTGGCTACCTGGGCCGGCCGGACCTGAGCAGCGCGAAATTCGTACCCGACCCCTACTCCCCGGACCCCGGAGCGCGGATGTACCGCACCGGCGACCGGGCGACCTGGGACGACCAGGGCAACGCCGTCTTCCTGGGCAGGTCGGACCGCCAGCTGAAGATCCGCGGCTACCGTGTGGAGCCGGGCGAGACCGAGGCGGCGCTCCGGCGGCACCCCGGCATCCACGACGCGGCCGTCGTGGGTCACCGCGGCGACCCCGACGCTCCGCTCGTGCTGAAGGCCTACCTCGTCGTCGACGAGGGTGTGCCCGAAGGGCTGGTCGCGTGGCTGAAGGAGCGCGTCCCGGACTACGCCGTCCCGCGGCAGTACGCCACGGTGGACGCGATCCCGCTCGACGCGAACGGCAAGGCGGACCGCTCCGCGCTGGACCGGCAGAATCCCGGGCCTGAGCGGGCCGCGGACGGCCCGGCCGCGGGAAGCAGTGTGGAGGACGTGCTGCGCGAGGCGTGGAAGTCCGTCCTGGGGATCACCACGGTGGACCCCGACGCGAACTTCTTCGAGCTCGGCGGCGATTCGATCTCGACCGTCCGTGTCGCGTCGAAGCTGCGCGAGCAAGGCTACGAGCTGAGCCTCACCGACGTGTTCCGCTCTCCGACCCTGCACGCCCTGGCGTCCTTGGTCGTACGGTCGGACGCGGTTGCCGAGACCGCACCGGAGATCGGCGGGCCGCTGGTCCTGACACCGATCCAGCAGTGGTTCATCGACCGCGAGCTGGTGGACCGGGACCACAACAACCAGTCCATCCTCCTGGAGTGGAAGGACGAGCCCGAGGTCCTCGCACTGGAAACCGCGCTGGAGGCGCTGGTCAACGCCCACGACGCGCTCCGGCTCTCCTTCTCGCGGAGTGACGGCGAGTGGCGGCAGGAGGCCGGCGAGGCGCCGCCCGGGTTCGAGCTGCTGTCCGAGGTCCATCTCGACGACGCCGATGTCGACCAGCAGCTCCAGGAAGCGGCCACGGCGGTGCAGCGCTCGCTCGACATCGAGGGCGGTCAGGTGCTGCGCGCCGCGCTGATCACCAGTGCCGAACGCCCGAGCCTTCTCCTGATCGCCGTCCACCACCTCGCGGTCGACACCTTCTCCTGGCCGACGATCGTGCGCGATCTCGACGTCGCCTACACGAATCTCGTCGCCGGACGGGAAGCCGGCCTGTCCGAGGACGCCTTCGTCTTCTCGAAGTGGGCGAGCGCGCTCGCCGCCGTACGTCCTCGGCAGGCCGCACCGTCCGAGGACCGGGCGGGCACAGCACCTGAGCCGGTCTCCCTCCCCCGGGACATCCCGGACGGGGCCAACACCGTGGGTGGCGCGGCGTGCGTCGAGGTGCGCCTCCCGGCGGACACCACCGGACATCTGCTGCGGAGGACGCCGAGCGACTACAGCAGCCCGGTCGAGACCGTGCTGCTGACCGCACTCGCCGAGTCGCTGAGCGCGGCCCACGGCCGGCCGTCGGTGACGTTCGACGTGGAACGGCACGGCCGGGACAGCCGCCTTCCCGGCCCTGACCGCTCAGCCGCGGTGGGCTGGTTCGCGGGCGTGCACCGGGTGACGCTCGACTCCTTCACTCTGGAGGCGGAGAGCGACGCGGGGCTGCGCGACGCGGTGCACCACATGAAACAGGCGATGGCCGCCGGGCCCGCGGACCGGTTGGAGTGCGACATCGAGGCAGCCCCGGCCAACCCGGGCACGATCATGTTCAACTACTCGGGCCATCTGGAGACCCAGTTCCAGGCGGAGCACTTCCGAGCGGCCCTGGGTGCTGCCGGTGAGGAGCGCTCGGCCCGCCAGGAGCGCAGCCACGACATCGAGCTCGAAGTCGAAGTCGCCGACGGCCGGCTCACCTTCCGCTGGCTCTACGCCCCCGCGCTGCACAGGCGGCAGACCATCGAGTCGGTCGCCCGACGGTGCATGAGCACCATCGAGCTCCTGGTCCGACGCGGTCCGGAGGTGCGGGCCACGCGGGTGCCGTCGGACTTCCCCTTGGCGTCGGTGACGCGGGAGCAGCTGGACCGGTTGCTCAAGGAGACCGGCCGGGCGGACGATCTGTACGACCTCACGCCGCTGCAGAGCGGGATGCTGCTGCACAGCCTCATGGGCGGCGGCTACGGCGGATGCCACGTCATCGAGTGTGCTCCCGGCCTCGACGAGTCCGACGTGCTCGACGTGTGGCGCGAGCTGGTCGAACGGCACCCGGTGCTCCGCAGCAGCGTGCACTGGCAGGGCCTGGAGCGGCCGGTCCAGGTGGTGCATCCCGTGGAGTCGGTGGAGATCGGGATCGCCGACTGGTCGGAATCCCTCATCGACACGGCGAGCGACCAGGACCGGGCCTGGCGCCCCCGGGTGACGGTGGCGCGCATGGGTGGTGACCGGCTGAAGGTGGTGCTCAACTGCCATCACCTGTGGATCGACGGCTGGAGTGTCGGTGTGCTCACCGATGAGGCGAGCCGGTTGCACGAGGCACTGACGGGTGGCGGAGGGCAGTTGCCCGCGCCGGTCCCGTACCGCCGCTACGTGGAGTGGCTGCGCGACCCGGAGCGGCAGCGGGCGGCGCATACGTATTGGACGGACCGGCTCGCGGGCAGCCGGGCGTGCTACCTCGGCCCGCCCGGCGGGGGTGGCGGTGGCGGAGAGCGCCTGCTGACCGTCGACCTTTCGGCGGCCACCAGGTCCGACTTCCAGCGTCTGGTGAGCCGGAACGGGGTGACGCCCGCCGTCGCCGCTCTCGCGGCCTGGGCGGTCGCGGTGTCGGCCGCCGTCGGCCGGGACGACGTCATGGTGGGCTGCGTGGTCGACGGGCGGGCCTGGGATCTCGCGAAGATCGACCGCATCGTCGGGCTGGTGATGAACACGGTGCCGGTCGTGTGGGATCCGGCCGGCCCGGCGACGGTGGCCACGGCGCTGACCGGTCTCAGGGACCAGCTGAGCGACACCGTGCGCCACGGCTACCACTCCCTGGCCGACCTCCAGCGGAGGGTGCCTGGTTCCCAGGGCGAGCCCTTCGACACCCTCTTCGTCGTCGAGGACGTGTCGGACGCGAGTTCCGACCGGCCGTACCAACGGGAGCTGGGGTACGAAGAGGTGCACTATCCGCTCTCGCTCACCCTCCTGGTGGAGAACGGCCAGCCGGTCGCCCTCCGGTTCGCCTTCCACGAGGGGGGACTCGACTCGGAGCGGGTGCGGGCCCTGGCCGCCCATGTGGTCACGGCACTCGGGCTCATGGCGTCGGACGCCTCCGGGCCGGCGGCCGCACTCCGGACGATGCTCTGAGTGAGCCGGACGCTCCACGGCGACCGGTTGTCCGGCCATCCGGCGGGACAACCGGTCGCCGGTCTGCCGCTCCCCTTTGTACGGGGACGTGCCGATGCCGGCCGGAGGGCATCCTCCGGCCGGCATCGGCACGTCCTGGCTATGTCGCCGGAAGCAGGTCGGCGAAGTAGGTGTCCTCGCCCGTGCACCCCCGGCGGAGTTTCGGTGAGTCATGTCCGATGCCGAGCTCCAGACGGCATGCCCCGCGGTCGATGGCCGCCCGCAACGGGCCCAGCAGGCAGCCGAAGTGGTAGACGGTTCCGCGGTCGAGCCCGGCCGTGTCGACGATTCCGAGGGTGTGTGCGTCCATGGTGTCGTCGAACATGCGGCACAGCATGTGCGCGATCACGTTTCCCCGCCACCAGGTCCGGACGAAGAAGTGCTTGCCCGGGCGTCGGCGGTAGTTCTTGATCCGCCACCCGACGAGGTCGGCGGACTCGTTCATGCCGTTGCGCTGGGAGACGCTGGCGATACCCGCCGCGGCCTCCGCGACGACCTCGTCCGAGAAGGGCACGACGTCGTGCTTCAGCCCGAGTTCCCCGGCTTCGGAGATGTCCCGGTTCCAGTGCCGTCGGCGCTTCGCGGGGAGGCTCTGGAGGAAGTCCTCGATGCCGGCGACCTCGCCGATCTCCAACGTGCACCAGACACCGTGTTCACGGACGCTGGCCGACGGCGCGGCGTCGAGGTAGGCGGGCAGGTCGGTGACGGTCAGGAAGGGTGACAGGACCGCGTCCGCCGTCTGCGCGGCGCGGGATACGGCCTCCGTGACCAGTGTGGCCAGCAGTTCGCGGCGCTCCTCGTCGTGGCCGATGCCTGTGAGGGAGCTGCCGGACCGCAGACGGGCCGGCCCGCCACCGATGAAGGCCGCGGACCCCTGGTGGGAGGTCAGCCCGAGGTACCGGCGATAGTCGTCGTTGAGGGACTCGACCTGCTTGACCATCACGACGGGCAGCCGCCCGCGCCCGCGCCCGGCACGCGTCTGGACCTCGAAGTAGTCGAGCCGGGGGTCCAGCGAGCAGAGCGCCCTGTCGTCCGTCATGGCGAGTGCGTTGCGGGCCATGACGCTCTCGGTGACGGCGCCGGGGAACGCCGTACTCACCATTTCGTACGTCCGCTCCACAGCAACTCGCGTACGTCGTCGGGCCATTCAGCGAGTCGTGGGCCGTGGGCGGCGACGAGCGCGAGCGCGATTCTCTCCAGGCCGAAGCCGACACAGGCGCTGTGGGCCGGCTCCCCGTCCGCCGACCGGATGTCGAAGATCCGGCCGAAGTGGTCATGGTGGTAGTTGATCGACGCGACCGCGACGGGATGGCCGCCGATGGGGGCGACGACCTCCGCCTTCATCCCCTCCTCCCGCTGGTTGTCGGCCATGATCTGCCCGGTCGTCCCGAAGAACGGGTCCGACGCCGCCTCGACCTTGGCCTCAAGTCCGAGGCGGCGGACGAAGGCGGACGCGCGCGCGTGCCAGTCGTCGAACCAGGTGGAGGCTTCGGCAGGGCTGCCGACCCTCACGAACTCGCGCAGCCGGAAAGACACCAGGCGTCCCGGTTCGGTCGACGGCTCGTGGCGGAAGCAGAATCCGCTCGCGTCCACCGTCCGGCTCCCGTCCAGCACGCTCCCACCGAACAGCGGGTACACGGAGTAGCACACAGCGGGAGCCAGTACGAAGTCGGTCAGTTGCGTGTGCCCGCCCCAGTCCTCCCCCTTGGCGACGGCCTTTTCCAGGTCCTCGTGTGCGAACTCATCGCCCTGGAATGCGTGTACCGCACCGAAGAGCTGCGGAAACGACGCCACATACTCGCTCTTCTCGAAGACGGCACGCGGCAGGATCGGCGGGAAATGGAGCTCGGTGGGCTCTTTGTGCGCGACCTCTGCGGACAGCGCATTCGCCAGGCCGGAATAGACCGTTTCGAGTTCGGCACCCCATCCGTACAATCCGGTGGCCGTGTTCACCAGGAGACCGTGGTAGCGCAGAGCGTTCGGAAGGCTGGCCGGAATCCTCTCCCCCAGCCCCTTCGCCATCTCGTCTGTCATTTTTGCCCCATCCTGGAGGAGAGTTCGATCACCAGCTTGCGCGAGTTCGTTTCACGCCTCGCCTGGCGCCTGGACTATAGGCTCCGCCGGCCCGCCGCCGGGAGTGGGAGCGTCCTCCCGTAAGCGCCCCGACCTCCGCTCCGCCCTCCACCCCGATGTGACGTGACCGCAGTTCACCGCGGGTGCTCCTCCCCCGCGAGGATGAAGTTCCAGATCGGTTCAACCCGGTGGTGGATGGCAATCCGGATTGCTCGGAAGCTACGTTCTAGGCGAATCGTTCGACCAGCCGAAAAACGCGGGTCTCTTTCCAGTGTCTCGCTCAGAGAATTCATGGAGTGGCCATGTCCGTTGCGCACGAGTTCACCGTGGTGGTGAACCACGAAGAGCAGTACTCGATCTGGTGGTCCCATCGACCGCTGCCGTCCGGATGGGACGGCGCCGGCTTCAGCGGAAGCCGGGAAGAATGCCTCTCCCACATCTCCGAGGTGTGGACCGACATGCGTCCGCTCAGCCTGCGGAAGCGCATGGAAGGAGCTACGGCGTGACGACCGAGGCAGGCATGTCGTCCACGGAGGAACAGAAAAAGTTGGCCCTTCCCGCCACCGACGTCGAAGAAGTTGTCGGCGAGATCTTCCGGGATGTGCTCGCCACGGACGATCCGGTAGATGTCACCTGCAGTTTCTTCCGCATCGGCGGAACTTCCATCATGGGCGCCAAGGTGATCGCCCGAATTTCGGCCCGCTATCGGGTCCAGCTTTCCTTGAGAACCATCTTCGAGTTTCCAACTGTCCGAGATCTGGCACAGGTTGTCGAAACCAAGGTTCGCAGCGACGTGTCCGGCCTCTCGGACGCCGAAGTCGTCGCACTGGCGACGCGTAAGGAGTGAGGAAAGAATGGCCGAAGACATCCAGGCCCTCCGAGACCACATCCTGAGGAGCCGGCTCGAGGGAACCGGAACTTCGGCGGTCCTCACGCCGCTCCCCGCCCGGACCACGCCCACGGCACCGGCCGAGTCCGCGGCCGGCCCGGGCAGGTCCGTGCCGCTGTCGCCCAGCCAGCGCCGACTCTGGTTTCTCGACTCGATCGACCCGGACAGCGGCGAGTACCACGTCCCCATGGTTCTGCGACTGCGCGGAGCGGTGGACGCCTCGGCCCTGCGGCGGGCCTGGGCGCGCGTCCTGGAGCGCCACGAGGTGCTGCGGACCCGCTACCGCATGGAGAGGGACGAGCCCGTACAGGAGGTGACCGGCAGCCCGGAGAGCGAGCTGGTCCACAGCGATCTCCGTGCGACGGCCGCCGGAGACCGGGAGAGCCGCGCCCAGGAACTGGTGCGGCGTCTGGCCCGCTCCCCGATGGCCCTGGCCGAAGGCCGGGTGGCCCGTGCGGGCCTGGTCACGGTGGCGGACGACGATCACTACCTGGTGGTGTCGATCCATCACATCGCCTTCGACGCCTGGTCGGAGCCGATTCTCTGGCGCGACCTCGCCCACGCCTACCGGGCCGAAACGGGTGACGGCGGCGCGGAGTTCACGCCGCTGCCGACGCAGTACGCCGACTACGCCGAGCGGCAGCGTACGCAGCTTCTCGACGGCACTCTGGCGGAGTCCCTCGCGTTCTGGAAGCGGCAGCTCTCCGGCATGCCGCCCCTGGAACTGCCCACGGACCGCCCGCGCCAGGCAGTGCGGTCATCGGCGGGTACGTCACTTCCGATCACCGTCCCCCCGACGGTCGCGAAGGCGGTCCGGGCGGCCGCGGCAGAGCACGACACCACTCCGTTCCTCGTGCTGCTGACCGCCTTCCAGGTACTCCTGAGCCGCTACACCGGCCGGCGGGACATCGCGGTCGGCATCCCCGTGGCGGGCCGGGACGAGAGGGCGACGCAGGAGCTGATCGGATGCTTCGTCAACACGATCGTCATCCGCACCGCCTGGTCCGAGGACCCCGCCTTCTCCGACCTCGTACGAAGCAACAAGTCGCGGTTCCTCGACGCGGTGGAGCACGCACAGGTCCCCTTCGACGTGCTCGTCAACGAGCTGGCGCCGGACCGGGACCTCTCCACGCCGCCGCTGGCCCAGGTGATGTTCAGCTACGGGGACGGAGACCCGGACGGGATCGCGCTTCCGGGGGTCGAGACCGTTCGCATCCCCACCCTCAGCGAGAGCTCCAAGCTCGACCTGACCCTGCAGATCGACTCCGAGGCCGACGGCACCATGTCCGGCGCCCTCGAATACTCGACGGCACTGTTCGAACCGGACACCGTGCGACGGTTCGTCGACAACTACTTCCAGCTCCTGGAGAGCGCCACGGACAGCCCTGACCAGCGGCTGTCCGAACTGCGGTACATCACCGAGCAGGAGCTGGCGAAGCTGCTCGCCACGGCGGACGGCGGTACCGCGGACCGGCCCCGGGGCGCCCTGCACGAGCTGATCGCCGAACAGGCCCGGACCGCGCCGCTGTCGCCGGCCGTCCTGTCCGGCGACACGAGCCTGACCTTCGGCGAGCTGGACGCCGAGGCGAACCGCCTCGCCCAGCACCTGCGGAGCCTCGGTGTCGAACCGGGCTCGGTCGTCGGCGTCCACCTCCCCAGGGACGCACGTCTCGTCATAGCGCTCCTCGCGGTCCTCAAGGCCGGCGCCGCGTACGCCCCACTGGACCCCGGCGACTCCGCCACGCGGCGCGGGTACATCCTCAGCGATGCCGGTGCCCAGGTCGTGGTGACCGACGAAGCCGGCGCCGGCTCCCTCGGCCAGGGCCTGGACGGACGTACCGTCGTCCTGGTCGACAGCGACGCCGAGGTGATCGGAGCGCGGGCGGCCGACGACCCGGCCCTCCCCGTCGCCCCCGACTCCCTCGCCTACATCATCTACACCTCGGGGACGACCGGACTGCCCAAGGGAGTCATGGTCACCCACCACGGGCTGATGAACTACCTGTGGTGGACGGTCGACACCTACCTGCGGGCTCCCGGCGGAACCGCGCTCTTCTCCTCCGCCGCCTTCGACCTGGGCGTCCCGAACCTCTACACCTCGCTCCTGCGCGGCCGCCCGGTCCATCTGCTGCCGGACGGCGAACCCGCGGAGCTGGGCGCGCGGCTCCTGGAATGCGCGCCGCTGAGCTTCGTGAAGATGGCCCCAGGGCACCTCGAACTGCTGGCCGAACAGCTCGATCCGGCCCAGCGCAGGTCACTCGCCGGCCTGGTCATCGCGGCGGGAGACCGCTTCACCGGCACACTGGCCAACAGCTGGCTCGCCGATGCCGGCCCCGGAAGCGTAGCCGCCGAGTACGGACCCACCGAGATCACGGTCGGCAACTCCGGCTGCCGCATCGAGCGGCCGGTCGGCACGGAACTCGTATCGATCGGCACCGCCATCCCCGGCACCACGATGTACGTCCTCGACGAGCACCTGCGCCCGGTGCCCTTCGGTGTCGTCGGCGAGGTCTGCATCGGCGGGACCGGGGTCACCCGCGGCTACCTGGACAAGCCCCGCCTGACGGCGGAGAGATACCTGCCCGACCCGTTCTCCACCGAACCGGGCGCGCGGCTCTACCGCACCGGCGACCTCGCGGCCGTCCGGCCGGACGGGGACGTGAACTTCGTGGGCCGGGTCGACAAGCAGGTGAAGATCCGCGGCTACCGGGTGGAGCCGGCCGAGGTCGAGAGCACCATGGCCGCCCATCCCGCCGTACGGACCGCCCACGTCACGGCCCGGCAGACCGATGGCGGCCGGCCCGAGCTGGTCGGCTACGTGGTGCCCGCCGTAGCGACGGCCGCCCCCGACCAGGCCGCCCTCCGCGCCTTCGTCGGTGAGCGTCTGCCCGAGTACATGGTGCCGTCGGCGATCGTCGTCCTGGACTCACTCCCGCTGACCGACGTCGGGAAGATCGACACCGATGCGCTGCCGGCTCCCGACCGGGCGTCCCGTGGCGTCAGCACCGACCTGGTGGCTCCCCGCTCCGACGCGGAGGAGAAGATCGCGGCGGCCTGGCGCACCGTGCTGGGCGCCACCGAGTTCGGGGTCCGCGACAGCTTCTTCCTGATCGGCGGGGACTCGGTGCGCGCGGTGGCCGTGGTGGGCGCCCTGCGGAGAGAGGGCTACGCCGTCACCGTGCAGGACGTCTTCGAGCACCGCACCGTCGAGGCGTTCGCGCGGATACTCGGCCCCCGCTCCGCGCAGAGCGTCGACGCCCCCGTGGTACAGCCCTTCGAGATGCTCGATCCGGCCGACCGGGCACGGATACCCGACGGAGTGACGGACGCGTACCCGCTGTCCCGCATCCAGCTCGGGATGATCCTGGAGATGGAGTCCTCGGGCAGCGAGGGCAACTACCACAACGTCACCTGCTACCTGGTCCGCGACGGCCGGCCCTACCGCCACGAACTCCTGCAGGCGGCCATCGACGCCACCGTCGCCCGGCACGAGGTCCTGCGGACGACGATGGACCTCACCACCTACGGTGAGCCGCTCCAGCTCGTGCACAGCGAAGCGCACCTGCCCGTCGGGTTCGCGGATGTCCGCGGGCTGTCACCGGAGGCGCAGCGGGAAGAGGTACGCGCCTACATGGCCGCGGAGCGCGGCCACCGGTTCGACCTGAGCGCGGCACCGCTGTTCCGGTACTTCACTCATATGTGCGAGGACCAGTGGTGGGTCACCTTCACCGAGTTCCATCCGATCCTCGAAGGCTGGAGCTTCCACGTACTCCTCTCCGAGGTGTTCGACCGGTACCACGCCCTGCACGACGCCACGGAGTACGTGCCCAAGCCCCTGCCCCAGATCCGGTACGCCGACTTCATCGCGCTCGAGCGCAAGGATCTCCGCGATCCGGCGCACGCGAGCTACTGGCGCGACGTGGTCGCGAACCACGCCAAGCTGGAGCTGCCTTCGGCCTGGGGCGACGGCTCAGGACCCGTCAAGCAGCTGGTCACGCCGTACGACGACCTGCAGGACGGCCTGTCCGGGCTGGCCCGGGCAGCGGACGCGTCGCTGAAGAACGTCATGCTGGCGGCCCATCTGGCGGTGATGAGCATGATCACCCCGGATCAGGCGTTCTCCACCGGCCTGGTGTGTGACACCCGCCCGGAGGCCGAGGGCGCGGACCGCGTTCCGGGCCTGTACGTCAACACGGTGCCCTTCCCCTTCCGCCGCGGCGCCCGTACCTGGCGGCAACTGGTCGAGCAGGTGCGCGACACCGAGGTCGAGATGTGGCCGCACCGCCGGTATCCGCTCGGCGAGATCCAGGAGGGCAGCCGGCATGCCCGCATGGTCGACGTCGCCTTCGTGTACCTGGACTTCCATGTCCTCGACTGGAATCTCATCGACGACGACGCGGTCGTCGACGAGAGCCCGAACGAGTTCCGGCTCATGGCTGTCGCGCAGACCGGCCGGCTGACGGTCTACAGCCGGCCGGGGGACGCCGGCCCGCACGCCCAGGCCCTGCTGGGCACCCTCTACCGCACGGTCCTGGAGGCGATGGCAGCCGACCCGGACGGTGCCACCCACGAAGTGCTGACCCCGCGGACGTACCGCTCCATCGCGTACGGGCCGGAGTCGGCGGCGGCGCTCGGCGAGCGGGCGCCCGCACCCGCCACCACCCCCGCCGAGGAGATGTCCGTCCACGGAGTCGTGGAACGGCAGGTCGCTCGCACACCGGACGCCGTCGCCGTGGTCTGCGGCGAGGACCGACTGACCTACGGGGAGCTGAACACCCGTGCCGACCGGCTCGCACACCGCCTGACGGCGGCCGGAATCGGGGCCGAAGCGGTGGTCGCCGTCCACCTGGAGCGCTCCGTCGACCTCGTCGTCGCCTACCTGGCCGTACTGAAGTCCGGTGGTGTCGTCCTCCCCGTCGATCCTGAGTATCCGCAGGACTGGCGACGCACGTTGCTGGCTCAGGCGGCGCCCGCCGTACTGGTCACCGAGGAGGCGTGGCTGCCCGAACTCGGTGACATCGGGATCCCGGCCGTCTGCCTGGACACCGAACCGGACATGCCGGCGGGGGACGACGGGCCTGTGCCGGTCAACTGGCACGGGGGTGACCAGCTCGCCTACATGATCTACACCTCCGGGTCGACGGGACGGCCCAAGGGCGTGGAGAACACGCACCGCGGGCTGCTCAACACACTGAGGTGGGGCCAGGAGCGCATCCCTCTCGGGCCCGACGACGCGGTGCTGCAGACGGTCCCGATCAGCTTCGACGTATCGCTGTGGGAGATCTTCAGGCCGCTCACCGTGGGCAGCCGGCTGGTACTCGCCCAGCCCGGTGGCCACCGGGACACGCACTATCTCGCCGACCTGGTGGCGGACGAGCGGATCACGGTGATCCACCCCGTCCCCTCGATACTCGCGATCTTCCTGGACACGCCCGAGGTCGCGCGCCGGTGCGGCAGCCTGCGCCACATCGTGCCCGCCGGCGAGGCACTGCCGGTCGAGCTGCAGCAGCGGGCGATGCGGGAGCTTCCGTGGATCCGGCTGCACAACCACTACGGCCCGGCCGAGACAGCGATCATCGCCACCGCCTGGGAGTGCGAGGCGGACGACGGCCGGACCACCGTGCCCATCGGCCGTCCCATCGGGCGCAGTTGGGCTCTCGTCTGCGACAGCGATCTGAATCCGGTGCCGAGCGGCGCGGTGGGTGAACTCTGCCTGGGCGGCGACCTGATGGGCCGCGGGTACAACGCCGCCCCGGCGCTGACCGCGGACCGGTTCGTTCCGGCGCCCCTGGGTCTCCCGGGCGAGCGCATGTACCGGACCGGCGACCTGGCGAGGATGTCCCCGGACGGCGTCATCGACTTCCTGGGCCGCGTCGACCGGCAGGTGAAGCTGCACGGCGTACGTATCGAACCCGGCCAGATCGAGTCGGTCCTGGTCGAGCACCCCGCGGTCCGGGACGCCGTCGTGGTGGTGGACGGTACCGGCGGCGGGAAGCGGCTGCTGGCGTACGTGGTGCCGGACGCCGTGACCGCGGCACCGGTACGGCGGCAGCTGGTGGACACCGCCGACGCCGCCCCCGAGCCACAGGACGCAACGGCGGAGGCCACCTGGACGAACGCCGAGGAGCTCGTCGCGGACGTCCGGCGCCGCTGCCAGGAGCAGCTGCCCCCGGCGCTGGTGCCGAGTGCGCTGATCCTCATGGCCGCCTTCCCCCTCTCGCACAACGGGAAGCTCGACCAGGCGGCGCTGCCCGCACCCTCCGCGGCGCCGGCCGGCCCGCAGTCGGCTCCGCGCAGCCGGACGGAGCTGGATCTGCTGCACATCTGGGAGCGGGTCCTGCCGAACCGCTCCATCGGTATCGAGGACGACTTCTTCGAAGCCGGCGGGAACTCCCTGCTCGGCGTGCGCCTCATCTCGACGATCAGGAAGGAGCTGGGCATCGACCTTCCCATGGCCAGTCTGCTGGACGCCTCCACCGTGGCGGCCCAGGCCGCTTCCCTGGTCGCCCGCCGCCCCCGGCAGCCCCGGACGCTCGTCCCCCTGCGGCTCGGCACCGGACGCCCCACGTTCTGCGTCGCGCCCGTCGGAGGCACCGCGTTCTGCTACCTCGACCTGGCGCGGTCCCTGCCCGGCGACGGCCCGGTCCACGGTCTCCAGTCGGTCGGCATCGAGCCCGGCGAGCACCCCCTCACCGACGTCGCCGACATCGCCGCGGCCCATCTGGCGGTCGTCCGAGAGGCGCAGCCCGAGGGGCCGTTGCGGCTGATCGGCTGGTCGTTCGGCGGCTTGGTGGCGTACGAGATGGCCCGGCAGAGCGCCGAGGCCGGCGAGCAGGTCGAACTGCTCGCCATGATCGACCCGGCCTTCCCGCCCCCGCTCCTGCCGGGTGCCGTCAGCACCGGCGAGGAGGAGGAACCGGAGGTCATCGCGGCCTACCTGACCTTCCTCGACCGGCTGCACGAGGTCGACATGGCCCTCAGCGCGGAAAAGCTGGCGGCGATGCCGTCGGCGGACCGGCGCCGGGAACTGGTGACGCGGATGCGCGACGCACAGCTCATCCCGGCGGACGCCACCACCGGTGAGGAGCTGCGGCTCTTCGAGGTCTTCGCCGCCAACTGGCGCGCACTCGGGGAGTACCGGCCGCTTCCCCAGCCGGGCCGCACCCTGATCTTCAGCGCCGGCGACGCGGCCGAGGACGAACGGGCCTCGGCGGCCCGTCGGCAGTGGCTGCGGCTGTGCACCGGCGACACGACGGCCCTCTCGCTGGCCGGCGATCACTACGCGGCCGTGAAGGCCCCCAACACCGCCACCGTGGCCCGTTCCGTGGCGGCCCTCTGATGTCCTCCCGAATCGCATATCGGAGCTGGAAATGATGGAAATCAGCCCCCTCGTCACCAACCTCGAAAAGGATTCGATCCACCTCGACCTCGACGTCCGGCGGGAGCTCAAGCGCCTCGCGGAGCTCCTGACGGAGACGGCACCGGGCCTGCTGGACGAGCCCCGTTGGCTGGCTGCGGCACGTGACCTCTCCTGCGCGCTCCCGACCGCCCTGCGGACAGCCCTGCGGAACTTCTCCGCCGACTCCGGCCAGGCGGGCGTGCTGCGGATCCACGGCCTGCCGGTCGGGCCCCTGCCTCCCACCCCCACCCAGCGGGATTCCGTCGAACGGACGGCCACCGTGCCGGCGTCGGCGATCGTGCTCTGCACCATGGTGCTGGGTGAAGTGGTCGGCTTCGAAGGCGAGAAGCACGGCGCCCTGGTGCAGAACGTGGTGCCGGTACCGGGTGAGGAGCGGAAGCAGAGCAACGCCGGGTCCGTCGACCTGGAAATGCACACCGAGAACGCGTTCCACCCCCACCGGCCCGACTTCGTCGCCCTGTCCTGCCTGCGCCAGGACCTCGACGGGGAAGCCGGGCTGCGCGTCGCGTCGCTGCGGCGGGCGGTCCGGCTCCTCTCGGCCGAGCAGCGGGAGGTCCTCGCCGAGCCCCGCTTCAGGACCGACCCGCCGCCGTCGTTCAACGGAGCGGGCGACGCGGTGGCGCACGGGGTCCTCTCCGGTGCGCCCGAGGATCCGGACGCCCAGGTGGACTTCCACGCCACGACGCCCCTGGACGCGGGCGCCACCGGGGCCATGGCCGCCCTCCGCGAGGCTCTCGAAGCAGTCGTCGACACCGTCTACTTCGCCCCGGGCGACCTGGCGATCGTCGACAACCGCGTGGCCCTGCACGGCCGCACGCCGTTCACGCCCCGGTACGACGGCAACGACCGCTGGCTGCACCGCGTGTTCATCCACACCGACAGCCGCCGGTCCCGGGCCCGGCGCAGCGGGGGCGGACATGTCGTCAGCTGAGCACGCGGCCTCCCCGTACGACCGGCCCCAGCACGTCCCGACCCCTCCCCTCTCCCGGGCGGGCACCCGCCCCCGGAGTCCGATCGCCGCGACGGATGGTAACGATGCCTGATTCTCCGGCTGTTGAAGCCAAGTCCCCCTCCAGCACGTCCCTCCGGATCGACGGCACCCGGCTGCTCGACCGTCTCGACCGCCTGGCCGAGATCGGCGGCGAGGACGGCGGCGTCACCCGGATGGGCTTCAGCGACGCCGATGTGGAAGGGCGGGCCCATGTGGCCCGGCAGGCGGTGGAGGCCGGGCTGACCGCATCGGTCGATGCCGGCGGGAACCTGCTCATACGGCGCCCCGGCGACCACCGGCACTCCACCCGGCCCCCCGTCCTCATCGGTTCGCACCTCGACACGGTCGCCAACGGCGGCCGGCTGGACGGCGCCTACGGGGTCATCGCCGCGCTGGAAGTGCTGCAGACCCTGCACGAAGCGGGCGTCGAATCGGACCACGAGACCATCGCCGTCGGCTTCGCGAACGAGGAGGGCGCTCTCTTCCCGCAGCCGTTCTGGGGCTCCATGGTGCTCGCGGGACGGCTGGACGCGCTGCCCAGTGAGCCGGAGGACTACGCCGGCAGGCCCCTGCGGGACGCCCTGGCCAGGGCCGGCGGCGATCTGTCCCAGCTGAAGACCGCCACCTGGGCGCCCGGCTCCCTCACCGCCTACCTGGAACTCCACGTGGAGCAGGGCCCCGTCCTCGAACGGCTGGGCAGGACCATCGGTGTGGTCGAATCCATCACCGGGCGCATCCACATGTCCGTACAGCTGCACGGCAGAGCGGGCCACGCGGGCACCACTCCCATGGATGGGCGCCAGGACCCGCTCGTCGTGGCGGCGGGCCTGATCCAGGCCGTCCAGACCATGGCGACGCGGGAGAACCTGTGCCGGGTCGCCACCGTCGGGCGGGTGGAGGTCCTGCCGAACTCCCCCAACACCATCCCGGATTCGGTACGGCTCGACATCGACCTCCGGGACAGCGACCCCACCCGGCTCGACGTGGCCGAGCACACCGTGCGCCAGACCCTCGCCGACCTGGCCCGCGCCGGGAACGTACGGGCCACGATCGAGTCCACCGTACGCAGCGCTCCCGTGCACACGGATCCGAAGGTCCGGGACACCATCGCGGCGTCGGCGGCCGAGCTCGGATTCGCCCAGGAGACGCTGCCGAGCGGCGCGGGACACGACGCCCAGGTGGTGGCCGATATCGCTCCGGTCGGAATGATCTTCGTGCCGAGCATCGACGGCGTCAGCCATGTGCCCGTTGAACGCACCGCCCCCGACGACCTGGTCGCCGGTGCCGAAGTGCTGCTGCGCACGGTGCTGAAGCTCTGACCGACGCCCCCGTCGCTGATGTGTGTGGTCCCGCGCGCACGACGTTTACCTCCCGCACGCTCTGATCGGAGATTCCTATGCAGACCATGCGTCAACACACCCCAGTCATCGCCACGTTCTGCGGCGCGCGTCCCGGCAGAGATCCCGCGTACGCCGCCCTCGCCGAGGACTTCGGTGCGGCTCTGGGCCGCCGCGGCTGCGGGCTGGTCTACGGCGCCGGCGGCGTCGGCGTGATGGGGGCGGTGGCCGGAGCGGCGCTGGCCCACGGCGCTGCCGTCACGGGGGTGGTCCCGCACGACCTCCACGAACGGGAGCGGTCCCAGAAGGCGCCGGGGCAGATCTTCGTCGTGCAGAGCATGCACGAGCGCAAGGCGCTGATGTACCGGCTCTCCAGCGCCTTCGCGGTCCTGCCCGGTGGATTCGGGACCCTGGACGAGTTCATGGAGGTGGCGACCTGGAACCAGCTCGGCATGCACCGCAAGCGGTTGGTCCTCCTCAACACGAAGGGCTACTTCGACTCGCTCCTGGACTTTCTCGACACCGTGATGCGGGAGGGCTTCATGACCGTCGAGGACCGCAACCTCGTCTGTGCCACCGATGACGTGGAGGAGGCACTCGACCTGCTGATGTCGGAGCCGTTGCAGGCGGTCACGGCGGTCACCCTGCCGTCCCCACAGGCGCGCGTCCCCCACGAGGTGATCCGGCCGGTCCCGGAGCTGCGGGTGCCGGCCTCGTGAGTACGGGCCCCGCCCGTCGTCGCCTCTCCGGTTGAACGCGGGCGCCGCCCCGATACGCCGGACCGTGGTCCTGGCGTATCGGGGCGGCGCCTCGGCTCAGGCGGCGGTTCTTCCGCGGACGCGCTGCCTGAGCACCGCGGACGGTGCCGGCCGGCGGCCCTGACGGTGGGCGAGCATCACCACCTCGACCCGGCTGGTCAGACCGAGCTTCTTGAGAATTCCCTGCACATGCGTCTTCACCGTCGAGTTGGCCAGCGTGAGCGAGGCGGCGATCTCCATGTTGGACTTGCCGCGGGCCAGAAGGTGGAAGACTTCCCGCTCCCGCGGCGTCAGGAGGCGCACGTGCGGCGCCTCACCCGCCCTTTCCTCCAGCGCCCGGTTAGCGAGTTGCTGCGCGAGACCGCGCTCCACGGGGAGATAGCCGATGGCCAGCATTCTGACCGAGGAGACCAGATCGGCGGAGCTCATGCGTGAGCGCTTGAGGACGCAGGCCCCCAGCCTGAGCAGTTCCATGTCGGGCTGGACGCCGTCGTCGGCGAGCAGCACGAGGGGCCTGTCCGCCATGTCGACGAGCGATCGAATCCACCGCGTCCGGACTTCGCCGCCGGGCCCGAGTCCGGAGGCGTCGATGATGAACAGGTCCGGGTCCACCCGTCGTCGCACCTGCGATATGTCGGCGAAATGCGCCGACTCACCCACCACACTGACCGTGCGGTCGATCGACAGCATGGACTTGATCCCGTCCCGGACGAGCGCTTCGGCGGCGATGACGGCTGCCTTGGTGTGCATCAGTCGACGTCCTTTCTTGTCGTCACAGGTCGACCGGCGGGGAGGGCTGCCATTCGGCGAGGGCCGCGTCGGGTCCGCCGCCGCTCACCAGGTGCCGGAGGAGGGACTGGAAATCGCGGGAGAACCGCTCGGCGGAAGCTGCCTCGAAGAGGTCGGTGGCGTAGATGACCGAGCAGCGGAGCTGCCCCTCCGACTCGACGCAGGTCAGGTCCAGGTCGAACTTGGACGAGGACATCGGCCAGTCCCGGTGCGTCACCTCGGCGCGTGGCAGCTCCCAGCGCGGCAGGTCGCTCTCCGTCTCGTAGGAGAAGAACACCTGGAAGACAGGGTTCCGGTCCAGCCTCCGTTCGGGCCGCAGCGTGTCGACGACGTGGCCGTAGGAGACCGAGTTGTGCTTCATCGCACCGAGAGTGGCCGCCCGCACGTCTCCCAGTACGTCGCGGAAGGTCCGCTCCGCGGAAACCGCGGAGCGCAGCACCACGGTGTCGGTCAGAAATCCGACCAGCTGCTCCAGCTCGGGAAGGGAGCGTCCGTTCGTCGCCGCCCCCACCGCGATGTCGTCCTGCCCGCTCCAGCGGGCCAGCACGACCTTGAAGGCGGCCAGCAGGACCATGAACGAGCTCGCGTTCTCCTGTCCTCCGAGGCTCCGCAGACCGAGAGCCACACTCGTCGGCAGCGCGAACTCGACCGACGCGCCGTGGCCGGACCAGTAGGGGGGCCTCGGCCGGTCGGCCGGCAGCTCCAGGGCGGGCAGGTCCTTCAACCGCTCGCGCCAGTAGGCCAGATGGAGATCCGCCTCCTCGACCGACTGCCGCTCGGCCCACACGGCGAAGTCGAGGAACTGGAGAGGGACGTCCGCGAGTCCGCCCTGCGGCTCACCGGCCGCCTGCCGGTACAGGGCTTCCAGATCGCGGAGCACGGTGGGGAGCGAGCTGCCGTCGACGGCGATGTGGTGGAAGACCAACAGGAGCAGCGCCTCGCCGGCACGCCGGGGGTCTTCGAAGAGACCGGCCCGTACGAGCGGTGCCGTACCGAGGTCGAACGGTTCCTCGGCGAAGGCACGGACCTGTTCGGGGATACCGTCCGCGCTGAACTCGACGGATTCCCGGGTCAGCCGGAACCCGTTCGCCTCCGCCGGCGCGACGACCTGGCGGGGGCCGTCCTCGCCGGCGACGAACCACGTACGCAGGATCTCGTGCCGCCGGACCAGAGCGTTGAACGCCGCTGCGAGCGCCGCGGCGTCCACCTCACCCGAAAGGTGCCAGAGGGACGGCACGTTGTACTGGTAGCCCTCGGGGTCGAGGCTCTGGACGATCCACAGCCGCTCCTGCCCGGCCGAGAGCGGCCCCTCGGTCCGCCCCTCGCACCGTGTCGGCGCCGAAGCGCCGGCCACGGCCTCCTGGAGTGAGCCGATCACGGCCGCCATGCCGGCGACCGTCGGGTGTTCGAAGACCAGCCTGAGCGGTATGTCCTTCGCGGTGGCGGCGCTCACCCGGGAAGCGAGCTGGAACGCCAGCAGGGAGTGTCCGCCGAGATCGAAGAAGCTGTCGTGCGTGCCCACGCTGTCGACCCGCAGGACTTCGGCCCAGATCCCCGCCAGCAGGGCTTCGGCCCGGTTCGCCGGCTCGGTGGCGGATGCCGGGGAGCCGTTCACCGCGACCGGCTCGGGCAGGGCGCTCCGGTCGACCTTGCCGTTCGGCGTCATGGGGAAGGCGTCCAGCTCGACGACGGCCGCGGGCACCAGGTGAGCCGGCAGCACAGCCTGGAGCGCCTTGCGCGGTTCGGTGGTCCCGTCGGCCTCCGCGGTCCTCGTCACATACCCGGTCAACCGTAGCTCGCCCGTGGCATCGGGGCGGGCCACGACCACCGCACCGGCAACCCCCCGCAGCGAAGCCAGCGCGGACTCGACTTCACCCAGCGTGATCCGGAACCCGCGGATCTTCACCTGGTCGTCGAAGCGCCCGACGAATTCCAGTGAGCCGCCGGGCAGCCTCCGGGCGAGGTCTCCGGTCCGGTAGAGCCGTCCGCCGGGTGGCCCGAAGCGATCCGGCACGAACTGCTTCTCGGTCAGCGCCGGCCGGTTGAGATAGCCGCGGGCGACCCGGTCCCCGCCGATGAGGATCTCCCCCACCTCGCCAGGTCCGACCTCCGCCCCGTCCTCGCCCACCAGATGAACCCGGGTACGGGACACCGGCCGGCCGATGGGAACGGGATCGCCCTCGGCGACCTCACTCAGCTCCTGGACCATGGCGGTGATGGTCGTCTCGGTCGGACCGTAGACGTTGAGCACGCGCTTTCCCGCGAGGCTGGTGCGGGCTGCCCGCACGATGCCGGACCTGATCACGTCGCCGCCCGAGACGACCAGCCGGACGGTCTCCAGGCCGGTGCCCTCCCGTACGACCGCGTCCAGATAGACCGGCGTCATGTTGAGGACGGTGACGGAGTGCTCGTGCACGTACCGGATCACGTCCTTGGGCGCCACCACGTCATCGGGCTGGATGACGGCGGTGGCCCCGCGGACGAGCGGTGCGAGCATCTGCTCGATGGACACGTCGAACGCGGCGCTCACCGAGACGAGGGTCCGGTCGTCCTCGCGGTAGCCGAACGCCTCCGTGATCGCGGCGAGGTGGCCGGCCAGGCTGGTGTGGTCGACCATCACCCCCTTCGGCCTCCCGGTCGAACCCGACGTGTAGATGACGTACGCGAGATCCTGCGGCCTCGGGGTCGGCGGGCTGTCCGTACGGGCCGCGTCCGGGCCGGGCTCGTCGAGGAGGACGGTCCGGGCCCGGCCGTCCGCCGGCCCGGAGGCCAGCTCCCGCGTGGTCAGCACCACCGGTGCTCCCGTGTCCTCCAGGACGAACTTGTTCCGCTCCGAGGGGTACTTCGGGTCGAGGGGCACATAGACGCCCCCGGCCTTCAGCACCCCGAGCAGCGCCACCGCCATGTTCGGCGAGCGGTCGACGCGGACCACGACGGGAACGTCCTGGCCGACGCCGGCGTCCTTCAGCAGCCAGGCCACCGCGTCGGCCCGGGCCTCCAACTCGGCATACGTCAGCATCTGCGTACCGGAGACCACCGCAGGGGCATCCGGCCGGGCCCGGGTCCTGGCGGCGAACAGCTCCAGGACGGAGCCGTGATCGGTCGGTGAGGTGTTCAAGGCTCATAGCTCCAGACGTCATGGGGATACTCGCGAGGGGGCCCTGGCTCCGGGTCGCACAGGGACGCTCACCCCGCGGCGGCAGCGCCGGTGGGGCAAGGTGCGGGAGGAGATGGCCGAGCAGCGGCCCACCGGGCCGAGAACGGCGAAGGGGCCGAAAGGGTGGTGCCGAACAGGGGGAGGCCGGGCTCAGCTGTCGCGTAATCGCCAGTGCGTGAACCTGGGCGTGCGCTCGATGGCCCGCTGACATGCCGCACGGGCGCTGAGCAGGGCCTCGGCCTCGATATCCGTGAGAAGGAAGAACGCCAGGTCGACACTGCCCGTGGCGGAGTGGGCCCATAAGTGTTCGATGCGATCGTCGGGTACGAAATGAACCCGGATCAATGCGGCGACATCAGCCGGGGCGACGTACTCTCCCGGGGGGACGTCCAGTCGTAACGCGATCATGTGCATGGCGGCCTCCGTTATGACTTCCAGCTGCCATGCCCGGACGAGGGATCAGGCCGGGCTGCCGTCCGCGGGCGCGTTCCAGCCGAACCCGTCGGCGACGACGTGCTGGGGAACCGGCACATCCCGGTCCGCGGGAGGAGTGATGCCCGCGCCGGCGGCGACGAGCAGGACAGCGGGCGCAAGCAGCAGTACGGCGATCCGAGGCATGGCAGACTCCAACCGTTTGCAGAATTAGGGGCTTTACGCTTTTCTTCGCATTCACGCCTTTTGGGGTGGTGCGTTCGATGGGTAAAGCTTGCCCACGCGGTGCGGCGATGTCACGAGTGCGGTGGAGACAGCAAGGTGACTGGCAGCTTCGGGACAGGTGAGAGCGCGGCTGCTCCGACTGCCTTTCCCGAGAGGAAGATCGACTGTCTTTCCACCATGCGCGGCGACGCCCCGGGGGCGTAAATTCAGCCGATCGACATCGAAACCCAGCCATGATCAAAACTTCATCCTGAAAAGATAGCTGAACTGAACAACAATTGACGTCCGCGCGGTCAGGGATGGTCACCAGGAGGTCACTCATGCTGCAGGTTTTGGGGTTGTCTCAGCGGTCGGAGAGTGTGTATCGGGCCATGCTGCGCTGGCCTCGCCACGGCATCGCCGCCCTGGCCTCGGACACCGGCCTGTCCCAAGGCGCGGTGTGTGAGGCCCTTGATGAGCTGGCGTCCCTGGAACTGCTCAAACCGTCCGCCCAGGAGGCGGGTCTCCTGCGGCCGGTCAGCCCCACGGTCGGACTGACCGCTCTTCTGGCCAACGCCGAGGCCCAGGTGAGCACTCAGCAGGCCCGGGTCGAGTCCACCCGTGCCGCGATCGCCACGATCGCGGCAGAGCACGACCATCCCCACGGCCACGACCACGACAGCGCCCTGAGGCTGGAGGGCCTGGACGCGGTGCGGGCCCGGCTGGAAGTGCTCCAGCGGGACACCGAGCTCGAATGCCTGTCCCTCAACCCGGGCGGCGCCCACCGTCCCGATGCCCGGCAGGCCGCCACCCCTCTGAACGAGGAGGCGCTCAGACGCGGCGTCACGATCCGGGCGGTGTGCCGTGAGAGTGTCCGCAACGACGCCGACACCCTTGGGTACGCACGGTGGCTGACGGAGCACGGCGGCCACATGCGCACCGTTCCCACGGTCCCGATCCAGATGGTCCTCGTCGACCGCAAAGCCGCCATCGTGCCGCTCGACCCGGCCGACCCCCGAGCCGGCGCACTGGAGATCCGCACGCTCGGCGCGGTGAACGCCTTGTACGCACTGTTCGAACAGGTCTGGCAGCAGGGAACCCCCTTCGGCGAACAGCCGCCGACGGACCTCAACGGCTGCACCCCTACCGAGCGTGCCCTCCTCCAGATCAGCGCGGCGGGAGAGACGGACGAGACCGCGGCCCGCAAGCTCGGCGTCTCCCTGCGCACGGTCCGCCGCATGATGTCCAGCCTGATGGAACGGCTGGATGCAGCCAGCCGCTTCCAGGCGGGCCTGCACGCCGCGAAGCGCGGCTGGCTGTAGCCGAGAGGCCGGCCGAGCCGCCTCAGGCCGCCTCTCGAAGGCCCCCGCCCCTGGACGGGGCCTTCGCCGTTCTCACCCCTCCCCGGCCTCCCCGGCCTCCTTCGCCGCCGGCTCGCGCCGCCGCCAGGCCCGTACGCCGAGAACCAGCAGCACCACCAGCACCACGGCCCCCAGCAGCACCGCGTCCGACACCCGCTCGCCGAGCTTCTGCGCCCACTGCTCCACCGCGAACGAGGCGTCGACCCCGAGCAGGCCCGGCAGCGCGGTCGTCCCGTCGTAGACGAGGAAGAGCGCGCCCAGGCCGATGAAGAACAGGCCCGAGAGCAGCGAGGTCGTGTGCAGCCGGAACCGGCCGCCGAGCTGAACGGTCCGGCCGCGCAGCCAGGTGCGGCGGCCCAGGTCGAACCGCTCCCAGAGCAGGGCGAGTACGAAGAGGGGGACCGCCATCCCGAGCGCGTAGACCGCCAGCAGCAGCCCGCCGTAGACCGGGCTGCCGCTGACCGCCGCCACGGTCAGGACGCTGCCGAGGATCGGGCCCGCGCAGAAGCCCGCGAGGCCGTAGACCGCGCCCAGGGCGTAGACGGAGAAGGCGGTGGTCGGGCGGATGCGGCCGCTGAGCGCGGCCATGCGGCGCGAGGAGAAGCCGAGGCCGACGATCTGCGCGGCGCCGAGCACGATGATCAGCCAGCCCGCGCCCGCCACCAGGGCGTCGCGGTGCCCGTAGAAGAGCCGTCCCGCGTACGAACCGGCGGCGCCGAGCGGGACGAGGGTGGTGGCGAGCCCGGCGTAGAAGATGCCGGTACGGGCGAGCAGGCGCGAGGCGGAGTCGATGGAGTACGCGAAGAAGGCCGGGAGCAGCAGCGCGCTGCACGGGCTGACCAGGGCGAGCAACCCGCCGAGGAAGGCCGCGAAGTAGCCGATGTCCGGGCTCACTTGGCGGAGCCCTCGGCCGTGCCCTCAATGGCGCCTGCCCCTGCGGCGGTCTTCGCCTGCTCCGCCGCCGTCTCGATGGCCCGGGTGAACGTCTCCTTCGGCTGCGCCCCCGCGATCGGGCGGCCGTTGATCAGGAACGACGGGGTGGACGTGGCGCCGATCCCGTACGCCTGCTCCTGGTCCTCCGCGACGGCGGCGCGGGCGGCCTCGCCGTCCAGGTCCTTCATGAACCGGGCCAGGTCCTTGACCCCGGCCTCCTGTGCGAGGGCCTTGACCCGGTCCTTGCCGAACCCCTTCTCCTTCGCCCCTTCGGCGTAGGCGGCCGCGTGGAACTCCCAGAAGCGGTCCTGCTGCCCGGCGGCCCAGGCGCCACGAGCGGCGTTCTCGGACTCCTCGCCGAAGATCGGGAAGTTGCGCCACTCGATGCGCAGGGTCCCGTCCTCCACGTACTCCTTGATCAGCTCGGGCTCGGTGTCCCGGGCGAACTTGCCGCAGTAGCCGCACTTGAAGTCGGCGTACTCGATCAGGACGACGGGCGCGTCCGCGCGGCCGACCGCCAGCTTGTCGCCGGTGTCGCGGCGGGCCAGCTTCGCCAGCTCGGGGTAGATGCCCGCCTGCGGGTCGGCGGAGACCTCGGCGGCGGGGGCGGTGGAGGTGTCCGTCGAGGAGCTGTCGGGGGCGGTGGCCTTGTAGGAGGCGAAGCCGAGGAGACCGGCGGCGACGACGATCACGGCGCCGTAGACGAGGGGCTTCTTCGACCCGGACGTGGACTTCTTGGGCGTGGGCATGCGGCACTCCGTGCTGGTGGTGCGGAAGGAAGGGAAAAGGTGCGGGTCGGGCGGGTGGCCCGGCCTACACCCGCAGCACGGAGAGCTCGACGGGGGTCGGTGTGGCCGGCACCGGGGCCCGGACCCGTATCCCCGACGGCGGCTCGGCCGGCAGGGCGCCCGTCGCGGCGGGCAGCCCCCAGGGCGCGAGGCCGGGGGCCTGGTCGTACGCGGCGCGGGCCCGGGTGGGGACGGCGGGCTCGCTGTCGTGGTCGCCGGGCCGCCCGCAGCCGGGGACCGGGGTGCCCGCGTCGAAGGCCTCCACGACGGGGGCCGCCGGAGCGGCTACCGCCGCGGTCACCGTCACGGCGGCTTCCCCCACAGTGACCGCGACGCCCTCAGAGGGTGACGCGTCAGCATAAGAAGGAGCCGCGCCCACCGGTCCGCCCAGCAGTCCCATCACGATCACGAGCAGCGCCGTCAGGCAGCACCACTGCGTACGGGACACGGGACCGGCACCTTCCGTACGGGGGGACTGAGCGTTCGACTGCCCGAAATGGTACGTGGCACGTGACGCAGTCCGCGCGAAATGAGGTCGCCACTCCCGAGGCCCGGGTGAGATCCTGGGATCCGTATGTCTACTTCCTTTGCCGATCTCCAGTCCCAGCTCGGACAGCTCTCGCTCCGTGACGCGAACCGGCTCGGCCGGCGCCTCGAAGGAGCGCGCCGCATCCGCAAGCCCGAGGCCCGCCAGTCCGTGCTGGACGAGATCGCGGCCGAGGCGGGCAAGGCGGCCGAACGGCTCGCGGCGCGCGCGGCCCGGCTGCCGGCCCTGTCGTACCCGGAAGAGCTGCCGGTCAGCCAGAAGAAGGACGAGATCCTGGAGGCGATACGCGACCACCAGGTCGTGATCGTCGCCGGTGAGACGGGGTCCGGGAAGACCACGCAGATCCCCAAGATCTGTATGGAGCTGGGGCGCGGCGTCCGGGGCATGATCGGGCACACCCAGCCCCGCCGGATCGCCGCCCGCACGGTCGCGGAGCGGGTCGCGGACGAGCTGAAGACGCCGCTGGGCGAGACCGTCGGCTGGAAGGTCCGCTTCACCGATCAGGTGAACCCGGAGTCGACGTATCTGAAGCTGATGACGGACGGCATCCTGCTCGCCGAGATCCAGACGGACCGCGAGCTGCTGGCGTACGACACGATCATCATCGACGAGGCCCACGAGCGGTCGCTGAACATCGACTTCCTGCTCGGCTATCTGGCCCGGCTGCTGCCGAAGCGTCCGGATCTGAAGGTCGTCATCACCTCGGCGACCATCGACCCGGAGCGGTTCGCGCGCCATTTCGGCGAGGCGCCGATCGTGGAGGTCAGCGGGCGGACGTACCCGGTGGAGGTGCGGTATCGCCCCCTCCTCGAAGACGACAGCGAGGACTCCGACCGCGACCAGATCACCGCGATCTGCGACGCCGTCGACGAGCTGAGCCACGAGGCCCCCGGTGACGTCCTGGTCTTCCTCTCAGGCGAGCGCGAGATCCGGGACACGGCGGACGCGCTGAACAAGCGGAACCTCAGGCACACCGAGGTGCTCCCCCTCTACGCGCGCCTCTCGCACGCCGAGCAGCACCGCGTCTTCCAGCGCCACACGGGACGCCGCATCGTCCTCGCGACCAACGTCGCCGAGACCTCGCTGACCGTCCCCGGCATCAAATACGTGATCGACCCGGGCAACGCCCGTATCTCCCGCTACAGCCACCGCACCAAGGTCCAGCGGCTGCCCATCGAGCGGATCTCCCAGGCCAGCGCCAACCAGCGCAAGGGCCGTTGCGGCCGTACGTCGGACGGCATCTGCATCCGGCTGTACTCGGAGGACGACTTCGTCACCCGGCCGGAGTTCACCGATCCGGAGATCCTGCGGACCAACCTGGCCTCCGTCATCCTCCAGATGACCGCGGCCGGGCTCGGCGACATCGAGAAGTTCCCGTTCATCGACCCGCCGGACCACCGCAACATCCGCGACGGTGTTCAGCTCCTCCAGGAGCTGGGTGCCCTCGACCCGGGTGAGAAGGATCCGAAGAAGCGGCTGACCCCGCTCGGCCGCAAGCTCTCCCAGCTGCCCGTCGACCCGCGCCTGGCCCGCATGGTCATCGAGGCCGACAAGAACGGCTGCGCCCGCGAGGTCATGGTCATCGCCGCCGCGCTCTCCATCCAGGACCCGCGCGAGCGGCCCCAGGAGAAGCAGACGCAGGCCGACCAGAACCACGCCCGGTTCAAGGACGAGACGTCCGACTTCCTGGCGTACCTGAATCTGTGGGCCTACGTCCGCGAGCAGCAGAAGGAGCGTGGCTCGTCCTCGTTCCGCCGGATGTGCAAGCAGGAGTATCTGAACTTCCTGCGCATCCGCGAATGGCAGGACATCTACGCGCAGCTGCGTACGGTCGCGAAGCAGATGGGCATCGTCGTCGAGGAGCCCAAGGGCGACGCGTCGATCCCCGAGCAGGCGGTGCACACCTCGCTGCTGGCCGGGCTGCTGTCGCACATCGGGCTGAAGGACACCGAGAAGAACGAGTACCTGGGCGCGCGCAGCGCCAAGTTCGCGATCTTCCCCGGGTCCGCGCTGTTCAAGAAGCAGCCGCGGTTCGTGATGTCGGCGGAGCTGGTGGAGACCTCCCGCCTCTGGGCGCGGGTCAACGCCAAGGTGGAGCCCGAGTGGATCGAGCCGCTGGCGCAGCACCTGCTGAAGCGCACCTACAGCGAGCCGCACTGGGAGAAGGACCAGGCCGCGGTGATGGCGTACGAGCGGGTCACGCTCTACGGGGTGCCGATCATCGCCCAGCACAAGATCAATTTCGGCCGAATCGACCAGGAGGCCTCGCGGGACCTGTTCATCCGCAACGCCCTGGTCGAGGGCGACTGGCGCACCCACCACCAGTTCTTCCACGACAACCGCAAACTCCTCGGCGAGGTCGAGGAGTTGGAGCACCGCGCCCGGCGCCGCGACATCCTCGTGGACGACGAGACGCTCTTCGACTTCTACGATCAGCGCATTCCGGAGCACATCGTCTCCGGGGCGCACTTCGACTCCTGGTGGAAGAACAAGAAGCGCGAGGAGCCGGACGCCCTCGACTTCGAGCGCTCCATGCTGATCAACGAGAAGGCCGGGGCCGTCACCAAGGACGACTACCCGGACTCCTGGCGGCAGGGGAAGCTCAAGTTCAAGGTGACGTACCAGTTCGAGCCCGGCGCCGACGCGGACGGCGTGACCGTCCACATCCCGCTCCAGGTGCTCAACCAGGTCACCTCCGAGGGCTTCGACTGGCAGATCCCGGGACTGCGCGAGGAGGTCGTCACCGAGCTGATCCGCTCGCTGCCGAAGCCGATCCGCCGGCACTACGTCCCCGCGCCGAACTACGCCGACAAGTTCCTGGACCGGGCGGTCCCGCTCCAGGAGCCGCTGCCGTTCACCCTGGCGCGGGAGCTCCAGCGGATGGTCGGCGTCCCGGTCACGGCCGACGACTTCGACCTCTCCCGGGTCCCGGACCACCTGCAGATCACGTTCCGGATCGTCGACGAGCGGCGCCGCAAGGTGGCCGAGGACAAGGACCTGGAGGCGCTGAAGCTCCAGCTGCGCCCGAAGGCCCGCCAGGCGCTCTCCAAGGCCGCCGCGGCGACCGCCGGGCCCTCCGGAGAGTCCATCGAGCGCTCGGGCCTCACGGACTGGACGATCGGCACGCTGAACAAGGTCTTCGAGACGCGGCGGGCCGGGCAGCCGGTGAAGGCGTACCCCGCTCTCGTGGACCAGGGCGACACCGTCGCCGTACGCCTCTTCGACACCGTGGCCGAGCAGCAGCAGGCGATGTGGCGCGGCACCCGGCGGCTGATCATGCTGAACATCCCGGTCAACCCGGCGAAGTTCGCGTCGGACCGGCTGAGCAATCAGCAGAAGCTGGCGCTGTCCCGTAATCCGCACGGCTCGGTCCAGGCCCTCTTCGAGGACTGCGCCACCGCCGCCGCCGACCGGCTGATCGCCGCGTACGGCGGGCCGGCGTGGGACGAGAAGGCGTTCCGGACGCTGTACGACAAGGTGCGCGCCGATCTGGTGGACCTGACCGTCCGCACGATCGACCAGGTGCAGCAGATCCTGGCCGCCTGGCAGGCCTGTGAGCGCCGGCTGAAGTCGACGAACAGCCTGACGCTGGTCGCCAACGTCACCGACGTACGGGAGCAGCTGGCCCGTCTCGTACCGCCCGGTTTCGTTACGGCCACCGGACTGCGCCGGCTGCCCGACCTGATGCGGTACCTCGTGGCGGCCGACCGGCGGCTCCAGCAGATGCCGACGGCCGTCCAGCGGGACACCACGCGGATGGCGAAGGTCCACGAGATGCAGGACGAGTACGCGTGGCTGCTCGAACAGCTCCCGCAGGGGCGGCCGGTGGGGCAGGAGGTGCTGGACGTCCGCTGGATGATCGAGGAGCTGCGGGTCAGCTACTTCGCGCACGCGCTGGGCACGGCGTTCCCCGTCTCGGACAAGCGGATCGTGAAGGCGATCGACGCCCTGGCGCCCTGAGACAGGGGGTGGTGAGGCGGTGACGGTGTCACCACCAGGAGTGAAGTCGACCTGGGCCTCCCACCTCCTGTACAGTCTGGTTTCGCAGCAAGCCGCAAGGCAAGCGGCGAAAACCTGGTCCTGTGGAGCAGTTTGGAGTGCTCGCCACCCTGTCAAGGTGGAGGCCGCGGGTTCAAATCCCGTCAGGACCGCAGTGACGAAAGCCCGGATCGTTTCGATCCGGGCTTTCGTGCGTCTTGACGGCGCCTTCCGCCGCGGGTACCCCGTAGGGACGAGGCTGTCCCTGTTTCCCTCGGCGAGGGGCGGCCGGGCCCACCGGGAGGTGGCTCACATGTCCGCGTCCACAGCACGACACGAGACCCGCGCACTGCTCCGCGCGCATCTGGCCGCTGCTTACGGCTACGGCCACCTCACCCGCCACTGCCCGGTCTGCCACCGGCTCCTGCGCCTCGCCATGGAGCCCGGGGACGGGGAGGGCGACCGGCAGACCCGTGGCTCCGGGGCGGCCGCGGAGCCTCCGTACGGGCCGCAGGAGCCCCGGGAGGGCGCCGCGAGCCCGTCGGCGGCCGAGGACGCCCCCGCCGAGCCGGCCGGGGACGAGGACGAAAGACCCTCCACTCCATGACCATCGGCCGGATGATTCCGCGTCCGGACAGTGGCAGGCTCGTAGTTGGCAAGCATCAGGCAGTGTGACGGGTGTCACCGAAAGAGTTTTCAGACCGGGGTACTTTACGCCTGTCCTACAACTGGCGAATTTAATATGTGCAATTGCACCACCCCGACCGTTCGGCCGGACCGTTCCGTCCGGGGCTGTCCCACCGAGTCCGGGACGCTCACCCACACTCCCGCACAGACCCGCTCACAGACCCACGAAGGGCGCCGGGACGGACGGCGGGCCCTGCGCAGCACGGGCCGTGGAGGGCCCGGAAGCCGACCGACCACCCGGTTATCGTTCAGCCGTCCTCAGGCCCCTCACAGGGTGTGCGAGGGGCGTACGCGGGCACGAGAGGCCTCGGTGGTGCGATGCCGGCCCGGAGGCTCCAGGGCATAAAAAGATCGCGCTGGACCCGGCGGAGTCCAGCGCGATCAAAAACGACGTACCCGTACACAGGCATGACGCCCGTTGGGGCAGGCGTCCGTCGAGTGGAGCTATGTATGGGCGGCCTGGGGTTGGGGGACCTGGCGGCTGCCCGGTTGTGATGCCGTACTGCTGTTGAGCTGCGTGGCAGGGGTGTGTCAGGC
Organism: Streptomyces cyaneofuscatus; assembly: GCF_000718135.1. GTDB lineage: Bacteria > Actinomycetota > Actinomycetes > Streptomycetales > Streptomycetaceae > Streptomyces > Streptomyces cyaneofuscatus. The sequence continues at coordinate 37,364 of NZ_JOEM01000031.1, forward strand.
CTCGCTGCGCTGCTGCGGAATACCCGCAAGCAGTGCGCGGACCTCTGCCTCGCGGTACCGGCGGTGTCCACCGAGCGTGCGGATGGACGTGAGCTTGCCAGCCTTGGCCCAACGGGTGACCGTCTTCGGGTCCACGCGGAACATCGTGGCAACCTCAGCCGGGGTCAGCAGCGGCTCGGCATCAGGGGTGCGAGCGGTCATGAGCGGCCTCCTCGGGAGAACCGAACCTTCTCGGTTCTTTCCTCTAAATTCTGCACCTTGACCCGCGTTGCCCGAAATGGCGGACGCGGGCCGAGTCGGTTATAGGACGAACGGCTTGTCCTCGGCACTACAACTACACCATCCGTCCAGCCGCGTCGGCCAAACCGATGGAATTGCCCTCCAGGTGTTCATCAGCGACGGAAGCCGATGGACCATGCCATAGCGGACAGTCACACCACCGTGACGATCAGTCACAGAGCGATCAGGAGTCGTCAGACCCCCCATAGAGTGCAATGCTGAGTATTCCGCCCTTACTTGGACGGAAGGAGCCCTCCCCGGACTCCTTGTCCTATTTTGGCACGAGGAGTAGGGATGGGCGCAAGGGCCCCGTTAGTGCTATCCATCACGCTTGAGGCAAAGGCCCGGTTCGGGACGTAGGTCCTGGAGCGAGAGGCGTACTCTTCCGCCCCACCCACCACACGTGTCCCACGGGACGCGGGTTCACGGCCCGTCAGCTCTCTCCTCCTTCCCGCACTTCGCCCGGTCCGCCCGGCCTTCCGGTCCGTCCTGGATGAAGGATGCCCCGGTTCCGTCACGTTGATGCCGCTGTGGGTCTTTTCACGTCAATTGGTGAACTGGCGGTCCCGCACCGCCCGCCACCGCTCCGCGAGGCGCGCGTACGCCTCCCCGGCGCCCTCGCTGTCACCGTTCCCCAGCGCCGCGAGCCCCTCCGCCACATCCGCGGCCGACCGGTCCCCGGCGAGCTGCCCGGCGGGGAGCGCGTGCACCAGGCCCCCGTAGTCCAGCTCCACGAGCGAGCGCGGATGGAACTCCTCCAGCCAGCGCCCCACGTCCACCAGCCCCTCGGTGAGGGGGCCGTCGGCCACGTTCTCCCGCAAAGTCCGCAGCCCCCGGGCCAGCCGGCGCCGGGCCTCCACCATCGGCGTCCGGTAGCGCAGCACCGGCTCCCCGCCCTCGCCGTCGGCCGCCGCGTACTCCCGCTCCTCGTCCCGGAAGAGGACGAACCACCGCACCGGGACCTGCCACACCGTCGTACGGATCCACGGCCGCGCGTCCGGGTTCCGGCGCTGCCAGCGCTCGTGATCCGCCCGCGCCTGGCCCCGCACCACCCCGGGCAGCAGGGCGTCCAGCACGTTGGCCGGAAACATTCCCCCCTGCCCGCCCGTCCCCTCCAGCTCCTCCAGCGCGAGCCACCCCCGCAGCCGGGTCCGCCACGGGCAGACGCACACCACCCCGTCCAGCTCCGCCACGAACGCGTCGCCGCTCTCGTGCACGGGCACCCCGACCGGCGGGGTCGGCACCAAGTCGGCCAGCGAACGGCGCAGTTCGTCCTGGGCGGTGGGCAGCACCGGGCGCTGCGCGTAACGGGCCCAGTGACTGCGCTCGGGCTCCGCGAAGGCGGCGAGCGGCTCGTACACCCGGAGGTAGGACGTGTAAGGGACGAGCACTGAAGACACCACCGACATGCAGCGCATCGTGCCACGCCGGTACACCCCCTTGGGGTGATCCTCGGCACGGGGGCAGATCCGCGCCGCCGGAGGACTTACGCTCTTGCCCATCGGACCGGCCGTGCCGGTCGGTCCGGGGCTCTCCCCACCCCTAGGAGAGCCTCTCCGCCGCTTCGTACTTGGGAGTCACCACAGTGACCGATGTGACTAACGGCGTCCTGCACACCCTGTTCCACTCGGATCAGGGGGGACACGAGCAAGTCGTGATCTGCCAGGACCGTGCCACCGGCCTCAAGGCCGTCATCGCCCTCCACAACACCGCCCTCGGGCCCGGCCTCGGCGGCACCCGCTTCTACCCGTACGCGACCGAGGCCGAGGCCGTCGCCGACGCGCTGAACCTGTCGCGCGGGATGTCGTACAAGAACGCCCTGGCCGGGCTCGACCACGGTGGCGGCAAAGCCGTCATCATCGGCGACCCGGAGAAGATCAAGACCGAGGAACTCCTCCTGGCCTACGGCCGGTTCGTCGCCTCGCTCGGCGGCCGGTACGTCACCGCCTGCGACGTCGGCACCTACGTCGCCGACATGGACGTCGTCGCCCGGGAGTGCCGCTGGACCACCGGCCGCTCCCCCGAGAACGGCGGCGCCGGCGACTCCTCCGTCCTCACCGCCTTCGGTGTCTTCCAGGGCATGCGGGCCTCGGCCCAGCACCTGTGGGGCGACCCGACGCTGCGCGGCCGCAAGGTCGGCGTCGCCGGGGTCGGCAAGGTGGGCCACCACCTCGTCGAGCACCTGCTCTCCGACGGCGCCGAGGTCCTGATCACCGATGTCCGCGAGGAGTCGGTGCGCCGCATCACCGATCTGCACCCCGAGGTCACCGTGGTGGCCGACACCGAGACCCTGATCCGCACCGAGGGCCTCGACATCTACGCGCCCTGCGCGCTCGGCGGCGCCCTGAACGACGAGACCGTGCCGGTGCTCACGGCGAAGGTGGTCTGCGGCGCGGCCAACAACCAGCTGGCCCACCCGGGCGTCGAGAAGGACCTGGCCGACCGGTCGGTTCTCTACGCCCCTGACTACGTGGTCAACGCCGGTGGCGTGATCCAGGTCGCCGACGAGCTGCACGGGTTCGACTTCGACCGGTGCAAGGCGAAGGCCACGAAGATCTTCGACACCACGCTGGAAATATTCGCACGTGCGAAGGCGGACGGCATTCCGCCCGCCGCCGCGGCCGACCGCATCGCCGAGCAGCGGATGGCCGAGGCGCGCGGCCGCTGACGCGTACGCGGGTCGCACAGGTACGACACGCGTGCGACCCGCGTGCGGATACGCGTACGACCCGCAGGCCGGCGGGAGACAAGACTCACGCCGGTCGGCGGGTCGTGCGTGCAGAAGAGGTTAAAATCGCAGTTGACCAGCGGGGACGGGGCTCCTCACTGGCCCTGCACCGGGGCGCAAGACGCGGGCGGCGTACCGTATGGCCACGGAAGCAGGTACCGTTAAAGCCCTACGGGCGCGGTCTCTCTGTCGAGAGTCCGTCCTGAAACATGAACGCGTGTCAAGACTCTGGGGCCGTCGAGCCCCGTCACCGAGGGGGTCGAGCCATGGGGCGCGGCCGGGCAAAGGCCAAGCAGACCAAGGTCGCCCGCCAGCTGAAGTACAGCAGCGGCGGGACGGACCTGTCGCGTCTGGCCAATGAGCTGGGCGCATCGCCTTCGAGTCAGCCACCGAACGCCGAGCCGTTCGAGGACGACGACGAGGAAGATGACCCGTACGCACAGTACGCGGATCGCTACAACCAGGACGATGACGAGGATCAGGACGACCAGTCCGGTCCGTCGTCACAGCGCCGCGGCGCTTGACCTCGCGCTGACACATCAACCCGGTCCGGGCCTGCCCCGGGCCGGGTTCTGTGTGTCCTGACCCGGTTCCGGCGCGTTCCGGCGTGTCCTGATCCGGTCCCGGTGCAGTTCGCGCCGTGGTGCGCCGGGCGGGGCCCGGCGCACGGCGGCGTGCGGTTCAGCGTGCGTAGCTGCCGGTCAGCTCGGCGCCCGTGGTGCGGTCACCGCGGTCGGTGATCTCACCGGCGACCCAGGAGTCGACCCCGCGGTCGGCCAGGGTCGTCAGCGCGGCGTCCACCGAGTCGGCCGGGACGATCGCGATCATGCCGACGCCCATGTTCAGCGTCTTCTCCAGCTCCAGCTGCTCGACCTGGCCGGCCTTGCCGACGAGGTCGAAGACCGCGCCCGGCGTCCAGGTGGAGCGGTCCACGGTGGCGTGCAGCCCGGCCGGGATGACCCGGGCCAGGTTGTTCGCCAGGCCGCCGCCGGTGACGTGGCTGAAGCCGTGCACCTCGGTCGTGCGGGTGAGCGCCAGGCAGTCCAGCGAGTAGATCCTGGTCGGCTCCAGGAGCTCCTCGCCGAGCGTCCGGCCGAACTCCTCGACCTCGCGGTCCAGCGTCCAGCCGGCCCGGTCGAAGACCACGTGGCGGACGAGCGAGTACCCGTTCGAGTGAAGACCGGAGGACGCCATCGCGATGACGGCGTCACCCTCGCGGATACGGTCCGGGCCGAGCAGCCGGTCGGCCTCGACCACCCCCGTACCGGCGCCGGCGACGTCGAAGTCGTCCGGGCCGAGCAGACCAGGGTGTTCGGCCGTCTCGCCGCCGACCAGGGCGCAGCCCGCGAGGACGCAGCCCTCGGCGATGCCCTTGACGATCGCCGCGACACGCTCGGGGTGCACCTTGCCGACGCAGATGTAGTCGGTCATGAAGAGCGGCTCGGCACCGCAGACGACGAGGTCGTCCACGACCATGCCGACGAGGTCGTGGCCGATGGTGTCGTACACGCCCATCTGACGCGCCAGGTCCACCTTGGTCCCGACACCGTCGGTGGCGGAGGCGAGCAGCGGACGCTCGTAGCGCTTGAGCGCCGATGCGTCGAAGAGGCCGGCGAAGCCGCCGAGCCCGCCGAGGCCTGCGACCTCGGGACGCTGCGTCTTCTTCACCCACTCCTTCATCAGCTCGACGGCACGGTCACCGGCTTCGATGTCGACGCCGGCCGCCGCGTAGGAGGCACCTGTTGTCTCAGACATGGCCTGGGATCTTTCGTGTGGAGATACGGGGCTGGTGGGAGGGGCGGCGGCGCGTCCGGGTCACGGACGGCGCAGCGCGTCGGCCGCGGCGGTGGCCGCGGGTCCTGCCGCCAGCTCGGTCTCCAGCAGCTGCTTGCCGAGCAGCTCCGGGTCCGGGAGGTCCATGGGGTACTCACCGTCGAAGCAGGCGCGGCACAGGTTGGGCTTGTCGATGGTCGTCGCCTCGATCATGGAGTCGATCGAGATGTACGAGAGGGAGTCGGCCCCCATCGAGGTGCAGATCTCGTCGACGGTCATGCCGTTGGCGATCAGCTCGGCGCGGGTGGCGAAGTCGATCCCGAAGAAGCAGGGCCACTTCACCGGCGGCGAGGAGATCCGGATGTGGATCTCGGCGGCTCCGGCCTCGCGGAGCATCCGGACCAGGGCGCGCTGGGTGTTGCCGCGGACGATCGAGTCGTCGACGACCACCAGGCGCTTGCCCTTGATGACTTCCTTCAGCGGGTTCAGCTTGAGCCGGATACCGAGCTGGCGGATGGTCTGCGAGGGCTGGATGAAGGTCCGGCCGACGTAGGCGTTCTTGACCAGTCCGGCGCCGAACGGAATCCCGCTGGCCTCCGCGTACCCGATCGCGGCGGGGGTGCCGGATTCCGGGGTCGCTATGACCAGATCCGCCTCGACGGGGGCTTCGGCCGCCAGGCGGCGGCCCATCTCCACCCGGGAGAGGTAGACGTTCCGGCCGGCGATGTCGGTGTCGGGACGGGCCAGGTAGACGTACTCGAAGACACAGCCCTTGGGCTTCGCTTCTGCGAAGCGGGAGGTGCGCAGACCGTTCTCGTCGATGGCGATGAGCTCGCCCGGCTCGATCTCGCGTACGTAGCTGGCGCCGCAGATGTCGAGTGCGGCGGACTCGGAGGCGACCACCCAGCCGCGCTCCAGGCGGCCGAGCACCAGCGGGCGGATGCCCTGCGGGTCACGGGCGGCGTAGAGGGTGTGTTCGTCCATGAAGACGAGCGAGAACGCGCCCTTGACGTCGGGGAGCACCTTGGCGGCGGCTTCCTCGATGGTCAGCGGCTTGTCGTTCTCGTCGCGCTGCCCGGCGAGCAGCGCGGTCACCAGGTCGGTGTCGTTGGTCGCGGCGACCTGGGTGGCGCGGCCGTCCTTGCGGGGGAGGTCGGCGACCATCTCCGCGAGCTGGGCGGTGTTGACCAGGTTCCCGTTGTGGCCGAGGGCGATCGAGCCGTGCGCGGTGGCACGGAACGTCGGCTGCGCGTTCTCCCACACCGAGGCACCGGTGGTGGAGTAGCGGGCATGACCGACCGCGATATGGCCCTGGAGGGAACCCAGAGACGTTTCGTCGAAGACCTGCGAGACCAGTCCCATGTCCTTGAAGACGAGGATCTGGGACCCGTTGCTCACTGCGATGCCCGCGGATTCCTGTCCGCGGTGCTGCAGGGCATACAGTCCGAAATAGGTGAGCTTGGCGACCTCTTCACCCGGAGCCCAGACACCGAAGACGCCACAAGCGTCCTGGGGGCCTTTCTCTCCGGGGAGCAGGTCGTGGTTGAGTCGTCCATCACCACGGGGCACGACACCGAGTGTAGGCGAGATCGACCACTGGTCCGAATTGGGTACCGGTCGGCAAAGCCGGTACGGAACACGGGGAACGGCTCGGCGCGACGCGTAGGGCGGGTGATTCGCGGGACTTCGGGCGGTCACGGTGCGTGACCGCCGGATGGGCGCCTCGGACCCCGCCGAGCGGGTGCGGCGCTCACTGCCGGGCTCGGAGGCCGGTTACCGGCGGGTAGGGGTGGTGGGCGGGGACCCGGCCACGGCCGTCCGGCCGTGGCGCTCGGTGAACCCGCCCCGAACCCGCCCCGGCCGTCGGCCGAACGCTCGTTTCGTGGTGAGCCTCACACCGAGGGGCCGGATTCAGCCGTGCTCCTGGGTGCCCTCGGCCGTCGTCGGGGTGGCCGTGGCGCCGATGCCCTTGCCGTCCTTCGACGTGACGGTGAGCGTGGAGCCCTTGATCGTGTACGTCGCCGGGCCGTCCAGGGCCGCGAGGACCGCGCGCTCCGTCTCCATCTCGGCCTCCGGGCACATCTTGCGGGTGCCGGCCGGCGGGCCGAAGGTGATCGTGGAGCCCTTGACCTCGGCCTTGCCGTGGAAGGAGTTGCAGCCGGAGTTGCCGTGCACGGTGCCGTCCTCGCCGAAGGTCAGGTGGGGCACCCGGTCCTTCGGGAGGCCGGCGGGCACGGAGGTCGCCGTCTCACCGCTGAGCAGGGTGGTCACCGCCCACCGGGTGCCGGCCAGGGCGGCCGGCTTCTCCTCGCTGAGCGCGAAGGTGTCGCCGCCCTCGGTGGTGAGGGTCAGCTTCTCGCCGGAGAGCTTCGCGGTGACCTCACCGTCCATCGCGGCGAGGGCGGCCTTCTCTGCCTTCTCGGTGGCCTCGTCGCACGCCATCTGCGTGGAGACGGGCTTGCCGAAGGTGATCCGGTCGCCCTTGACCTGGGCGTCCGCGCTGATGTGGTTGCACCCGAAGCCGGCCTTGGCCCGGCCCTTCGGGTCGAACTCCAGCCGGGAGCTCTTCGGGGCTTCGGTCTTCTTCCCGTCGACGGTGAGGGAGTCGACGCTCCACGCCACCCCCGTCACGGGCACATCGCTCTGCACGGTGTCGCTGCCGTCCCCGCCGTCGCCGCCGGAGCCGGAACCCGACTCCGTACCGCAGGCGGCGAGGGTGAGGAGGGCCAGGACGCTGACGCTGACTGCCATACGTTGTGTGTGCATGGCGATGTGACGGGACGGGCCCCCGATCCGGTTCCGTCGCCTGCGGTTCCGTCGCCTGCGCTACGAGGCGGCTCAGCCCATCAGCGGCAGCAGCTCCGCCAGATCGGCGCGCTCGCCACTCGCGCTGACCTCGGCGTCCGCCAGGGCCCGCGCCCACTCCGTACGCCCGGTGGCGAGCCGGATCCAGGTCAGGGCGCCGGTCTCCACCACGTTGGGCGGGGTGCCCCGGGTGTGCTTGGGGCCGCCGATGCACTGGACCACCGCAAACGGCGGGACCCTCACCTCGACCGAACCGCCGGGCGCCCGGTCGGCGAGGGCGTCCGCCAACAGCCGGACGCAGGCCGCCAGCGCCTGCCGGTCGTACGGGATCTCCAGGCCGAGCGCCTCGTTCAGGTCATCCGTGTGGACGGTCAGCTCGACGGTCCGGGTGACCAGGAAGTCGGCCAGCCGCATGGACCCGACCCGGGTGGTCAGCAGCCGGTCCCCCGTGCCGGAGGCCGGGACGTCCGCGAGGAAACCCGCCTCCACCTCCGCGTACAGCGCCGCGAGGTCGGGGCGGCCGGTCGCCAGGTCCTCGACGTCCTCGGCGATCCGGGCGGCGTACGCGGAGGTGGCGGGCGGCCACTGGAGGAGGGTGAGCCCGGGCTTCGGTCCGGGCGGCTCCGGCAGGGCCAGGGCCCGGCTCACCCCGCCCAGGACCATCGCCACGTGCGCGGCGAGCTCGCGCACCGTCCAGTCGCCTAGCCGGGTCGGCCGGGCGAGCTGCTCGGGCGTCAACGCGGCGACGGCGTCGCGGACATGGGCGAACTGAGCGAGGACCGCGGTCCGGGTCCTGAGGTGGTCGTAGGCGCGCGGGCGCTTCTTGGCCGGGGGCATGGGGGCGAGACTAACCGGCCGCACCGACATCGCCCGGTCAGGCCGGTGCGGCCTGCTCGTCGACCGCCTCGACGGTGAACGTCTCCCCGTTCGCGGGTACTCCGACGCCCCGCCAGGTGAACGGGACACCCCGGGCGTCGTCGGGGTCGGGGCCGTCCATCAGGTGGAAGTGGAGGTGGGGCTCGGTGGTGTTGCCGGAGTTGCCCACGCGCCCGATCTCCTGCCCGGCGCGGACCCGGTCCCCGGCCGCCACCTTCAGCGAGCCGCGCCGGACGTGGGCGTAGGCCGCGTACGTACCGTCGCCGAGGTCCAGGATCACGTGGTTGCCGAGGACGCGGTGCACGCCGAGGACCGAGCGGACGCTGCCCTCGATGACCATCAGATAGGCGAGTGCGGGCAGCGAGGTGCGGCTGAAGTGGTCGCGCTGTCCGTCGCTCGCCCGGACGACCGTCGCGTCGGCCACCGCGAGCAGCGGGGCGCCGAAGGCCGGGAAGGCGCGGTTGCGGCGGAAGAGCGGCCACACCCAGCGGAACGGCGGCCGGGCGGGGGGCTTCCCGTCCGCCACCTCCGGTTCGGCCACGATGTCGATCGCGTACGTCTGCCCGTACAGGTGGACCCCATGGCTCGGGACCTTGTCGGCCGGGCTGTTGAGGGCCGTCCAGCGGCCGGTCACCGGCGGGGCGACCTCGACCGGGTCACGCGGCTCGCCCCGCGGTGCTCCGGCCCCGGCCTGCAGCGCGAGCACCGCCATCAGGAGGAAGAAGGCCAGCACCGCCGGCAGCAGCGTGGTCACCCAGCCCGGGCCGGGCAGGTCCACGAAGAACTCGGCGACCACCAGCGCGATCAGCACCATCCAGGCGATCCGGTGGGCCTTCTCCACAACAGTGCGGACGGACATGTCTCCCCCATGGCGTCGTGTCGGTCTCTGCGGTCAGGGCCGCGCCGCCGTCAGCACCACCAGCAGCGGCACGACCCGGGCGGGCGGCACCTCGTACCGGCCTCGCCCCGCCGCGTGCAGCCAGCCCGCGCCGGTCAGTTGGCGCAGGTGGTGGTAGATCTGGCCGGTGGTGCCGGCGCCGTCGAGCGCGGCCAGTTCGGCGGCCGTCCTCAGGCCGCCGAGGATCTCGCGGAGCAGGCGCAGCCGGACCGGGTGGCCCAGCGCGGCGAACGACTCGGCGGCGTCCGCCCAGTCGCCGTCGAACAGGGCCTCGGTGAAGGCACCGTACTGCCACCCGTACTGCTCACCGGTGGGCAGCCGGACCGAGCCCGTGTAGAGCACTCCCCCGTCGGCTCCGGCCTCCCCGGCGTCGGCGAGCTGCTGTTTCAGCCCTTCCAGCGCCCAGAAGTCGCCGTCTCCCAGGCGGGGAGACGCGGACTCCGGGTCCTGCCGCTCCAGTGCCGTGAGCCGCCTCTCCAGCTCGGCGACCCGCTGCTCCAGCTCCATGACACCAACCTTACGTAATTACGTAATCTCTGACAAGCGATGTTCATCAGAGGAAGGGGAGGGGGAAGGCCGAAGCCCCCGCCCGGACGACCCGGGCGGGGGCTTCGTGAGGTGCCGGTCGGCGCGCGGCTCAGGCGAGCAGCGCGGGGATCGTCGCCTCGTGCGCCGTACGGAGCTCGCTCAGCGGAATGGAGAACTCGCCCTGGATCTCGATCTCCTCGCCGTCCACGACACCGATGCGGGCGACGGGCAGACCGCGCGCCCCGCACATGTCGTTGAAGCGGAGCTCCTCGCTGCGCGGGATCGAGACGACTGCGCGCCCCGCCGACTCGGAGAAGAGGAACGTGAACGTGTCCAGGCCGTCCGGCACGACCAGCCGGGCACCCTTCCCGCCGCGCAGGCAGGACTCGGTGACCGCCTGGATCAGGCCGCCGTCGCTCAGGTCGTGCGCGGCGTCGATCATGCCGTCGCGCGAGGCGGAGATGAGGATCTCCGCGAGCAGCTTCTCGCGGCCGAGGTCCACCTTGGGCGGCAGGCCGCCGAGGTGGTTGTGGACGACCTCGGACCAGGCCGAGCCGCCGAACTCCTCGTGCGTGTCGCCCAGCAGGTAGAGGAGCTGGCCCTCTTCCGCGAAGGCGACCGGCGTACGCCGGTTCACGTCGTCGATCACACCGAGCACGGCCACGACCGGCGTCGGGTGGATCGCCGTCTCACCGGTCTGGTTGTAGAGCGAGACGTTGCCGCCGGTGACCGGGGTGCCCAGCTCCAGGCAGCCGTCCGCGAGACCACGGGTGGCCTCGGCGAACTGCCACATGACGTCCGGGTCCTCGGGGGAGCCGAAGTTGAGGCAGTCCGAGATGGCGAGCGGCTTGGCGCCGGAGGCGGCGACGTTGCGGTACGACTCCGCCAGCGCGAGCTGCGCACCGGTGTACGGGTCGAGCTTGGCGTACCGGCCGTTGCCGTCGGTCGCCATCGCCACGCCCAGGTTCGACTCGGCGTCGATGCGGACCATGCCCGCGTCCTCGGGCATCGCCAGCACGGTGTTGCCCTGCACGAAGCGGTCGTACTGGTCGGTGATCCACGCCTTGGAGGCCTGGTTCGGGGAGGCGACCAGCTTGAGGACCTGGTCCTTCAGCTCGGCGCCGTTCTGCGGCCGGGGCAGCTTGCCCGCGTCGTCCGCCTGGAGCGCGTCCTGCCAGGACGGGCGGGCGAACGGGCGGTGGTAGACCGGGCCGTCGTGGGCGACCGAGCGCGGGGGTACGTCCACGATCTGCTCGCCGTGCCAGAAGATCTCCAGCTGCGAGCCGTCGGTCACCTCACCGATGACGGTGGCGATGACGTCCCACTTCTCGCAGATCTCCAGGAAGCGGTCCACGTGCTGCGGCTCGACGATCGCGCACATGCGCTCCTGCGACTCGCTCATGAGGATCTCCTCGGGCGAGAGGGAGGAGTCGCGCAGCGGCACGGTGTCCAGCTCGACGCGCATGCCGCCGGAACCGGCGGAGGCCAGCTCGCTGGTGGCACAGGAGAGCCCGGCGCCGCCGAGGTCCTGGATGCCCGCGACGAGCTTCTCCTTGAAGATCTCCAGGGTGCACTCGATGAGGAGCTTCTCCTGGAACGGGTCACCGACCTGGACGGCGGGCCGCTTGGCGGGACCCGTCGACTCGAAGGTCTCGCTCGCCAGCACCGAGACGCCGCCGATGCCGTCGCCGCCGGTGCGGGCGCCGTACAGGATGACCTTGTTGCCGGGGCCGGACGCCTGCGCGAGGTGGATGTCCTCGTGCTTCATCACGCCGATGCAGCCGGCGTTGACCAGCGGGTTGCCCTGGTAGCAGGCGTCGAAGACGACCTCGCCGCCGATGTTGGGCAGGCCGAGGCAGTTGCCGTAGCCGCCGATGCCCGCGACGACGCCCGGCAGGACGCGCTTGGTGTCGGGGTGGTCGGCGGCGCCGAAGCGCAGCGGGTCGACGACCGCGATCGGGCGGGCACCCATGGCGAGGATGTCGCGGACGATGCCGCCGATGCCGGTGGCCGCGCCCTGGTAGGGCTCGATGTACGAGGGGTGGTTGTGCGACTCGACCTTGAAGGTGACCGCGTACCCCTGGCCGACGTCGACGACGCCCGCGTTCTCACCGATGCCGACGAGCATCGCGTCGTTGGCGGGGACCTTCTCGCCGAACTGCTTGAGGTGGACCTTGCTGCTCTTGTACGAACAGTGCTCCGACCACATCACCGAGTACATGGCGAGCTCGGCGCCGGTGGGACGGCGGCCCAGGATCTCGCGGATCCGGGCGTACTCGTCCTCCTTGAGGCCGAGCTCCTTCCAGGGCTGCTCGGCGTCCGGGGTCTCGGCCGCGTGCTTGACCGTATCCAGGCTCATGCGTTGACCAGCTTCTTGATGATCGAGGTGAAGAAACCGAGGCCGTCGGTGCGGCCGGTGCCGATGAGCGGCTCAACGGCGTGCTCCGGGTGCGGCATCAGGCCGACGATGTTGCCCGCGGCGTTGGTGATGCCCGCGATGTCGCGGAGCGAGCCGTTGGGGTTGCCGTCCAGGTAGCGGAAGGCGACGCGGCCCTCGGCCTCCAGCTCGTCGAGCGTGTGCTCGTCGGCGGTGTACCGGCCGTCCATGTTCTTGAGCGGGACCTTGATCTCCTGGCCGGCGCTGTAGTCCGAGGTCCAGGCGGTCTCCGCGTTCTCCACCCGCAGGCTCTGATCGCGGCAGATGAAGTGGAGGTGGTTGTTGCGCAGCATCGCGCCGGGCAGCAGGTGCGCCTCGGTCAGGATCTGGAAGCCGTTGCAGATGCCGAGGACCGGCATACCGGCCTTGGCCTGCTCGATGAGCGGCTCCATCACCGGCGAGAAGCGCGAGATCGCGCCGGCCCGCAGGTAGTCCCCGTAGGAGAAGCCGCCGGCCAGGACGACCGCGTCGACCTGGTGCAGGTCCTTGTCGCGGTGCCACAGCGATACGGGCTCCGCGCCCGCGATCCGGACGGCCCGCAGGGCGTCCTGATCGTCGAGGGTGCCGGGAAAAGTGACGACGCCGATACGGGTGGTCACTTCTCCTCCTCCACCTTCACGACGAAGTCCTCGATGACGGTGTTGGCGAGGAAGGTCTCGGCCATCTCGTTAATACGGGCGAGGGCGGCGTCGTCCACCGGCCCCTCGACCTCCAGCTCGAAACGCTTTCCCTGACGAACGTCCGCGATTCCCTCAAAGCCGAGACGGGGCAGCGCACGCTGCACCGCCTGTCCCTGCGGGTCGAGGATCTCCGGCTTGAGCATGACGTCGACTACGACGCGTGCCACTGGCACTCCCGGTGTGGTGGTGTGGTGCGGCTGTCTCTCCGGGGGGTTCCCCAGACCCCCGCGGGTCCACTCAGCGTACCTGGCCGAAAATTCTACGCGGGTAGATATCGGACGGAACGGACGCGGTGGCAAGAGGGCGGGGGCTCGGCGCAGATCACGCCGGGATATCGGCCGCGACAACATGCGGGAAAAGTCCTGGGAAAAAATCATGCGCCGGATTGCGCACGGACACGCGGATGTAATTGGCTGGGCTTCACAATGCGGTACCTACCGCTGTACAAATGATTACCGGGGAAAGCAGCATTGCCCCGGGAACACCGGAACAGTCGACTCCAGTCGATCCGTATCCGCCTAACAGCCGGAAGGCCGGCCCATCGGCGCACGCCCGACGCGCCGACGCCGTAGGAAAGGACCGATATCCGTGGCCCAGCGCGTAGTGGTTACGCTCTCCGACGACATCGACGGGGGAACAGCGGCGGAAACGGTCACCTTCGCCCTGGACGGGAAGACGTACGAGATCGACCTCAATCCCGCCAACGCGAAGAAACTGCGGAAGGCCCTGGCCCCTTACGTGGCGGCCGGACGAAAGCAGACAAATGCCGGTAAGCGCGGCAGGACCCCCGCGTCGTACCACCACACCTCCCTCGCCCCGGACCCCGCGGCCGTCCGCGCCTGGGCCCGCTCGCACCGGATGGAGGTGCCGGCCCGCGGCCGGATCCCGAAGAAGGTCTACGAGGCGTTCAACGCGGCGGACTGAGCCGGGGCGCACCCGGGGGCGTGACCGGGTGCATGCCCTGGAGCGTGGGCGTCCGCCCGGCGTGCGGCGGACGCTCCGTCAGGCGGGGTGCGGGCAGGGTGCGCAGGAGCGGGACGGGGGTGCGGACGGCCGCCTTCCGCCCCCTCCGGCGAGACCCGCCGGGAGCCGACTTGCGCGACACCCCCGCAGGTCGGCTAGAGTCTGGAGCACGCCGAGGGGCAAGGCCGAAAGGCCGGAACCCCGAGCCGCGTGCGGGTGTAGTTCAGTAGTAGAACATCCCCCTTCCAGGGGGAAGGCGCAGTGTGCAATTCCTGTCACCCGCTCTGCACGACTCTTCAGACCACTCCGTTGGATCAGGTAGAGTAGTGCTCGCTCCACCGGTGAAAGCCGAGTGGCTGCACTGCGGACGTAGCTCAGTTGGTAGAGCGCAACCTTGCCAAGGTTGAGGTCGCCAGTTCGAACCTGGTCGTCCGCTCCGAACGACAAAGGCCCTGATCGATTTCGATCAGGGCCTTTGTCGTTCGTCCGGCTTCCGCTCACCACTGCTCATGACGTTTGTCATGAGCAGTGGTGACAGCGCGCACTGCTCGCGGGCCCGCTCCGGCGGAAAACTCGAAGCATGACCAGCGACGACTTTCTCAGCGACCGAACGACCGGTGGCACGGCAGACGCGGAGACGGTGATCGCGGCGGACGGGGTCCGCCGCAGCTACAAGGACGGCTTCGAGGCCGTTTCCGGGGTCTCCTTCTCCGTGGCCCGCGGCGAGCTGTTCGCCCTGCTCGGGACGAACGGCGCGGGCAAGACCTCCACCGTGGAGCTCCTCGAAGGGCTGGCGCTCCCGACCGCCGGGACCATCGAGGTCCTCGGCCACGACCCGTACCGCGAACGCGCCGCCGTCCGGCCCCGGACCGGGGTGATGCTCCAGGAGGGCGGCTTCCCCTCCGACCTCACGGTGATGGAGACCGCGCGGATGTGGTCGGCGTGCACCACCGGCGCCCGCCCCGCCGCCGAGGCCCTGGAGATGGTCGGCCTCACGAGCCGGACGGGGGTACGGGTGAAGCAGCTGTCCGGCGGGGAGAAGCGGCGCCTGGACCTGGCGCTGGCCCTGACCTCGCGGCCCGAGGTGCTCTTCCTGGACGAGCCGACGACGGGGCTGGACGCGGAGGGGCGGCGCGACACCTGGGACCTGATCCGGGCGCTCCGGGACGGCGGCACGACCGTACTGCTGACCACGCACTACCTGGAGGAGGCCGAGGCGCTCGCGGACCGGCTGGCGATCATGCACCAGGGGCAGATCGTGACGTCCGGGACGACCGCCGAGGTCACCGCGTCGCAGCCCGCCAGGATCCGGTTCACGCTGCCCGACGGCGTACCGGCAGGGCATCTTCCGCTCTCGCTGCGGGCGGCGGCGGAGGGGCAGCGGATCGAGATCCGTACCTCCGGACTCCAGGAGTCGCTGCACGAACTCCTCGGCTGGGCAAGGGAGTCGGGCGTGCAGCTGCTCGGTCTTGACGCCCGTTCCGCCTCCCTGGAGGAGGCGTTCCTCCAGATCGCGAACACCCAG
Organism: Streptomyces cyaneofuscatus; assembly: GCF_000718135.1. Taxonomy (GTDB): domain Bacteria; phylum Actinomycetota; class Actinomycetes; order Streptomycetales; family Streptomycetaceae; genus Streptomyces; species Streptomyces cyaneofuscatus. Next base: position 52,856 of record NZ_JOEM01000031.1, read on the forward strand.
CTCCGCTCCCGCGCCGACGACCCGCGCCGGGCGGGGACCAAGCCCACGGACGACACGAAGAAGAAGGTGGCGGCATGACGACCACGACCGTCCTCACCGGCCCCCGCAAGTCCCCCTCGAAGGCATCCGCGTCCGCACGGCGGCTCACCGCGCTCGCCCGCGCCGAGCTGATCCTGCTGGTCCGCAACCGGTCCGCGATCTTCATCGCCCTGGTGCTGCCGATCGTGATGATCTTCTCGATCCGGGCCTCGCTCCAGCAGATCGACCTCGCCGGCACCGGCCTCTCCATCGCGGGCGCCGCCCTCACCGGCGGCATCGGCATCGTGCTGGTCCAGGTCGTCTACATGACCCTCGTCACCGGGTACGTCACCCGGCGCGAGGAGCTCGTCCTCAAGCGGCTGCGCACCGGCGAGGTCACCGACCGCGAGATCCTGGCCGCCAACGCGCTGCCCGCCGTCGCGCTGGCGCTCCTCCAGGTCGTGCTGCTGGTCGCAGCCGGCGCGGTCGCCTTCGACCTGAGCGCTCCGCAGCGGCCCGAGATCTTCCTGGCGGGGCTGCTGGTGGGTCTCGTGATGATGTCCGGCCTGGCGGCCGCGACCTCCGCGGTGACCCGGACGGTCCAGACCTCGCAGCTCACCACGTTGCCGCTGTTCTTCGTCTCGCTCTTCGCCTCCGGGATCTTCGTCCCGCTGGACATCTTCCCGGACGGCCTGGCCTCGGTCTTCGAGCTGCTGCCGCTGACCGGCGTGATGACCCTCATCCGGCACGGCTGGCTCGGCGGTGTCGAAGGCGGCGACCTGCTCACGGCCACCGTGGCGGCGCTGGCCTGGACCGGGTTCGCGGTGTTTGCTGTGCAGCGGTGGTTCCGCTGGGACCCGCGGGGCTGACCACAGCGGTGCGCCACGGGAACGACATGAAGGAGCTGGACGCGGTGATCGGGCGAGTACGGGGCTGGCGGCGCGGCTGGACGGAGCGGACCAAGCTCCAGCGCATCGACCTCTACACCCGCCTCACGCTCTGCGCGCTCCCCTGGGTCTTCCTCGTGACCTGGGGCCTGCTCCCGCTCGGCAAGGCCTTCGGCCAGGGCCCGGTGCCGGTGTCCCTGGCCGTGGCGTTCCTCGTGGTGAACGCCGCCCAGTGCCTGCTGAGCAACCGCAACGTGGACCCCGCCTTCGCCCACTACCGGGGCGTGGCGCCCTTCCCGCTGCGGCGGCTGAGGCTCCCTGCGGTGCTGCTGGCGGTGCTGACCGGCCTGCTGGTGGCCCTCGCGGCGGTGGGCGGGGTCGAGGACGCGGGGCTGAGCCTGCTGGTGCTGGACCTGCCCCTGGCGTTCGCGACGCCGTACGTGCTCCTCGTCCCGGCCCGGACGTACCTGCTCCGCTGCGCGATCTGCGCGGTGGCGGTGGTGGCGCTGCTGGGGGCCGTCGGGGTGCCCGGCCGCACGCTGTTCGGGTCGGCCGTCTCGCTGCTCGTCGGCACCGTGCTGGTGCTCATCTCGACCCGGCCGAGCGCCTGGAGCCTGTCCGTGATGTGGCAGGCGGAGGAGGCCCGGGACATGCAGGCCCGGCTGGCGGTGGCGGAGGAGCGGCTGCGGTTCGGCCGGGACATGCACGACGTGCTGGGCCGGAACCTGGCGGTGATCGCGCTGAAGAGCGAGCTGGCCGTGGAGCTGGCCCAGCGCGGGAACGCGGCGGCCGTGGACCAGATGGTCGAGGTGCAGCGGATCGCCCGCGCCTCCCAGCAGGAGGTACGTGATGTCGTACGGGGCTACCGCGAGGCCGACCTGCCCACCGAACTGCTCGGCGCCAAGGGCGTGCTGGAGGCCGCCGGGATCACCTGCACCGTCGAGGGCGCCGACGGCCCGGCGGGGATCGGGGCACCCCCGGCCGTCCAGGCGGCCCTCGGCTGGGTGGTCCGTGAGGCGGCGACCAACGTCCTGCGCCACGGTGATCCGCGGGTGTGCGTGATCCGGCTCCGGACGGTGGCGGGTTCGGTGGTCCTGGAGGTCGAGAACGACGGGGTGGTCGAGGACGACCGGGCGGGGGCGAACGGCGGGGCGGGGGCGGCCCCCGCCGGTGAGGGCGGCTCGGGTCTGGCCGGGCTGCGGGAGCGGCTCGCGGCCCTCGGCGGGTCGCTGGAGGCCGGGGCGGCCGGGGACGGCCTGTTCCGGGTCACGGCGACGGTCCCGCTGACGGCTCCCCGTAACCGCTCCGACGCGCTCCACAACCGCTCCGGCTCCGCTTCTCCGGACGAACGATGACCACCGAGGGGAACATGACCACCGAAGGCTCCGAAGGCCTTGAAGGCCGGCCCCTGCGGGTCCTGCTCGCCGACGACGAGCACCTGATCCGGGGCGCCCTGGCCGCGCTGCTCGCCCTGGAGGACGACCTCGTGGTGGTCGCGGAGGCGGCGAGCGGCCCCGAGGCGCTCGCGATGGCCCTCGCACACCGGCCCGATGTCGCCGTCCTCGACCTCCAGATGCCGGGCGCGGACGGTGTGAAGGTCGCCACATCGCTCCGCAGCGAACTGCCCGGCTGCCGCACCATGATCGTGACCAGCCACGGCCGCCCCGGGCACCTCAAGCGGGCGCTGGCCGCCGGCGTACGCGGGTTCGTGCCGAAGACCGTCAGCGCGCGGCGGCTCGCCGAGATCATCCGTACCGTCCACGCCGGAAACCGCTATGTCGACCCGGAGTTGGCGGCCGACGCGATCTCCGCCGGGGACTCCCCGCTGACCGTCCGGGAGGCCGAGGTGCTCGAACTGGCGGCGGACGGGGCGCCGGTCGCGGAGATCGCGGAGCGGGCCTCGCTCTCGCAGGGGACGGTCCGCAACTACCTCTCCTCGGCCGCCTCCAAGATCGGTGCGGAGAACCGGCACACGGCGGTGCGTCTCGCCCGCGAGCGGGGTTGGGTATAGTGAGCATCGCGCTTCGGCGCAACGCGGACGTAGCTCAGTTGGTAGAGCGCAACCTTGCCAAGGTTGAGGTCGCCAGTTCGAACCTGGTCGTCCGCTCCGGATAGACAGAAGGCCCTGGTCCAGGTGGACCGGGGCCTTCTGCGTACCTCCTACTGCGGGTCTCCTACGACCAGTTGGAGCCGGTCAGGACCTCGTACGCCTCGATGTACTTGGCGCGGGTCGCGTCCACGATCTCCTGCGGCAGCGCCGGCGGCGGCTGCTCGCTCGCGCGGTCCCAGCCGGAGGCCGGCGAGGTCAGCCAGTCGCGGACGAACTGCTTGTCGTAGGACGGCTGCGCGCTCCCCGGCTTCCAGGTGGCGGCGGGCCAGAAGCGCGAGGAGTCGGGCGTCAGCACCTCGTCGGCGATGATCAGCCGCTCGCCGCCGTCCTCGGTGGTCTCGAAGCCGAACTCGAACTTGGTGTCGGCCAGGATGATCCCGCGCTGGTGCGCGATGTCCCGGGCCCGCCGGTAGACGTCGAGCGTCGTCCGCCGCAGCTCGGCGGCGGTCTCCACGCCGACCTCGCGGGCGATCTCCTCGTAGCTGACATTCTCGTCGTGGTCGCCGACGGCCGCCTTCGTGGCCGGGGTGAAGATCGGGCCGGGCAGCTCGGAACCGTCGACCAGCCCCTCGGGGAGGCCGATGCCGCACACCGTACGGGAGGCGTTGTACTCGGTGAGCCCGGAGCCGGTCAGATAGCCGCGGGCCACGCACTCGACCTGGACCATCCGCAGGGGCTTGCAGATGAGGGTGCGGCCTTCCCAGTCCGCCGGTGCGCCGGGCGGCAGCTCGGTGGAGAGGACGTGGTTGGGCACCAGGTCGGCGAGCTGGTCGAACCACCAGAGCGAGAGCTTGGTGAGGACGCGGCCCTTGTCGGGGATCTCGGTCGGCAGGACCCAGTCGTACGCGGAGATACGGTCGCTGGCGACCATGACGAGGTCGCCCGCCTCGTTGCGGTACAGGTCACGCACCTTGCCGGTGTGCAGGTGGGTGAGGCCCGGAACCTGTACGGGCTCGGGCTTTTCTACAAAACCGGACACGGTTCCTCCGCGTAGATTGATCCAGGAGCGGTTCCGATTGTCCCGTATCCGCGGCCCGGTCTTCGCCCGGGGCTCGGCCTGGTGTTCCTCGCGCTGTACGAGCCCCGGTCAGTCGCGCTTGCAGATCCGGTCGAGGAGGTTGGCCGTGGCCCGCTGGATCCGGGGGTCCGTGTGCCCGGGGCGGTCCAGGGCCGGGGACCAGGCGAAGGTGCCGGAGGCGAAGACGAGCGCGCCGGAGGGGGCCTGGTAGAGCGAGGTCTCCTGGTGGCGGACGGCGCCCTCGGAGTCCTGGTACGGGGAGTGGGCGAGCAGGATCCGGTTGTCGTGCTCGGGCAGGCTCGTACGGGGGAAGTAGCGGTCGGCCTCACCGGCGACCAGGCCCGGGATCTCGTCGCCGTCGGCCGCGCCCGTGGCGTCCCAGAGCCAGTGCTCGGCGTTGCGCACGACCAGCGGGCGGGGCTCGGGCACCCGGCCCGCGTACTGGATGCCCAGGAGCTGCTGCTCGGGCCGGTCCACCTCGCGCCAGAGCGCGGACTTGCCCGGCCCCCGGCGCTTGCGGCAGGTCAGCAGCCGGTCGGGGATGCCGGAGGCGGAGGGAGCGAGGCCCACCTGCCAGTACATGGTGTTGGCGGAGAGGAAGACCAGCGAGGTGCCGCAGTCGCGGGCGCGCTCGGCGGCCCGGCGCATGGGCAGCGACCAGTACTCGTCGTGACCGGGGAAGACCAGGCCCCGGTAGCGGCTGGGGTCGATGCGGCCCGCGTGCAGGTCGCGGGCGTCCGCGTAGGCGAGGTCGTAGCCGTATCTCTCGGCCCAGCGGATGAAGTCGTACGCGTGCCCCACGTGCAGCGGCAGCCCCGCCCCGGCGTACGGGCGGTCGAAGGAGATCGTGACGGCGGCGTCCTCCTCGCCGAGCAGCCGCCCCCGCTCGTCCCACGCGTGGTAGAGGCTGGCGCCGGTGCGGCCGTCCTCCGGATAGAGGTTGTACGCCTGCCAGGTGATGTCCGGGAGCAGGAGCAGCAGGTCGGCGGGGTGGTCGTGGCGGACGGTGAACGGGATGTGCGAGCGGTACCCGTCGGCGGTCGTCAGGACGGCCACGTACGCGCCGACCGACCAGTAGGTGGGGATCTGGAGCCGCCAGGACATCCACCAGTGGTGGCAGGAGACGGTCCGGTCGGCGGCCAGCGGCGGCGGCTGGACGATGCCGGAGAGGCGCGGGCTCGTGGTGATCTTGGCCGCGCCGTCACCGCCGTAATGACCGATCCGGTAGACGTCCACGGAGAACTGCTGGGGCGGGTCCACGGTGATGTGGAAGTCGATGGCCTCGCCGGGGGCGGCCGCTCCGGGCGAGACGAAGCCCTTGATCTGCCGGTGCACGTCGTCGGCGGTGCGGGTGCCGCCGCCGGTCGAGCGGCCGAGGTCGGCGTACCAGGGGACGACCTGGCCGGTGTCGTCGAAGTAGTTCTCACTGCCGCGCAGCCAGGGCAGGGGGCCCTGGCCGAAGGGGTCGCTCACCGCGTGCGCGAGGGCGCCCGACTCCCACCGGCGAATCTGCTCCGCCCCCATGCCGCGCCCCTCCCTCAGATCCCCCGGACAACTCCGGCGCGCACGATGTCAGCGCCGATCCCCAGCACATCACATAACGCACGCACTCCGTCACCCTTCGTCGCTAATTGACGTGAACGGAACCATCTCTTCCGGCTCGTGCACGTCCTGCCCCCAGGGGTCACACCAGCCGTACGGGCTTGTCGGAGCGGACGCCCACCTCGGCCAGCCAGGACCGCAGCGGGTCCGGGTCGCCGTCCTCGACCAGGCTGAGGACCGGCACCGCGAGGTCCGCCCGGCGCTCACCGTCGACGAGCAGCGCGGGACCGTCCAGCCAGTCGAGGCCGGGGGCCGCTCCCGCCGTGTCCACGGCCGCGCAGCAGACCATGGCGGCGACGTGGTCGGCGAGCAGCTCCGTGCCCGTACGCGGCGGCTGGAGCGGGAAGAGGGGGAGCGGGTCGGGGCCCCAGAGGTCGAGGGGGTCGGCGCCGGCGGCGGATGCCGTCTGCTGGGCCGGTCCTGGCGCCGGGGCCTGGGCGTCGTCGCGGGCGACCGCCGCCCCGATGCCCGCCGCGAGCTCCTCCCCGGGTCCGCCGGGACCGGCCAGGTGCTCCATGACGCGGGCCAGGGTGGGCACCGCCGGGTCGGCCAGGGAGGCCGGGGGGACGCCCATGGCGTCGAGCACCCGGTGCAGCCGGGCCGCCTCCGTACGCCACTTCCGGTCGACGACCTCGTCCGGATACTGCTGCCAGTCCACCGGCGCCCAGTCCGGACCGCTCTCCGCCGGGCCGCCGTGGAAGAGGCGGGCGGCGAGCAGGGAGGTGGCCTCGTCGGCGATGCCGGGCTCCTCCAGCAGGTCGCAGGCGGGGCGTTCGCCGAGGCGCGAGGTGAAGCCGTCGGCCAGCCGGTCCCGGCGGGAGAGCTCGGTGAGGGCGGAGACCACTCCGGCGTCCAGCCGGGAGGGCCAGCGGCCCATCCGCCAGGCGGGCAGCGCGACCCGGGTCAGCAGCCGGTCCCAGCCCGCGTAGGCGAGGCCGACCTGCTCCTGGGCGGCGATGCGGAGTGCGTAGTCGACGCCCTGGGCGCGCATGGAGGCCGTGGCCGCCACGCACCGCTCCATCTCGGCGGCGTGCTCCCGGCAGGCGCGCAGCAGCAGCCGGGCGACCCAGCCGGTGAAGGCGGCGGGGACGGCGCGGAGGGCGCCCCGGCCAGGGGCGGCGCCGTCGGCCACGGCGGCGTCCAGACCGCGGACGAAGCGCCGGGCGGCGGCTATGTCGGGGTGCGCGGACGAGTCGGTGCCCGCCACGACGGGGGCGAGGACGGCGCGGAGCTCGGCGACCCGCATCCACCAGAGGAAGGGGGAGCCGATGACGAGGACGGGGGCGGTGTTCCTGGCTTCTGCTGTCGTTCTGCTCTTACCGCTCCGGTGCGTGCGGTCCTCCAGCCAGCTGTCGCAGTCCGGGGTGAGCGCTATGGCCGCGGGCGCGGGGACGCCGAGCCGGTCGGCCAGGTCCCGGACCAGCCGGTAGAGATCGGGGGCCCCTTCCTCCGCCACGGGGACGGTGGGGCTCACGGCGGGCCGGGCCCGCGCGATGGCCACCGCGACGGCGGCGGCCACCAGCAGCACCACGACGGCGCCCCCGAGCACCGCCCAGCGGACGCCGTCCCAGACGGGCCCGCCGAGGTGCCCTTGGGCGCCCGCGGCGAACAGCACGACCGCCACGGCCGCGGGCGTGATCACCACGGCCAGTGCCCTGCTGCGGATCCGCAGCAGGGCGAGCGCTCGGGCCTGTGCGGCCCGTGCACCCAGCTCCTCACCCACGTCGATACCGGACACGGCCGGATGTCACCCCCTCTGCCCTCTTGGCTCTCGCGGCGGTGTTGCTCACTCCCCCACTGTGGCACCCGTCACCGACATCGCAATGCCGGTGGGCCAAGTGCCGGAACGCTTGCGCCGCACCCTAGTTGGGGGTTCGGCGGGCGTCATCCGTCTGGCCCAGTCGTCACCCGATGGAATGGCTTTGGGCAAAGCTGCTGACGTGTCCGCGTCCGTAGGGCAGGGCTGGGCCTCTGTGCACTTCGCTCTTCCTCTGTGCACTTCGCTCTTCCTCTGTGCACTCCATGGGGCAGCCCCTCGCGCCGCCCGCGTGCGCCGGTGGCGTACGGGGAGGCGGGAGGGGCTGCCTGGGTGCTGGGGGCGGGGGCCGGCGGATCAGCCTCCGGCCGGGTGGCCGAAGGATCAGCCTCCGGCGGCTCCGGCGGCTCCGGCGGCCTTCAGGGCGATGTCCGTCCGGTGCTGGGAGCCGTCGAGGCGGATGCGGCCGAGCGCGGTGTAGGCGCGCTCACGGGCCGCTGCGAGGTCCTTGCCGGTCGCGGTCACCGAGAGGACCCGGCCGCCCGCGCTGACGACGGCGCCGCCTTCCGTACGGGTCCCGGCGTGCAGGACGTACGCGTCGGGCGCATCCTGTGCCGCGACCTCCGCGAGCCCGTCGATCGGGTCGCCGGTGCGCGGGGTGTCCGGGTAGTTGTGCGAGGCGATCACGACGGTGACGGCCGCGTCGTCGCGCCACGTGAGCGGCGGGAGGACGTCCAGGGTGCCGTTGGCGGAGGCGAGGAGGACCCCGGCCAGCGGCGTACGGAGCCGGGCCAGCACGACCTGGGTCTCGGGGTCGCCGAAGCGGGCGTTGAACTCGATGACCCGTACGCCACGCGAGGTGATCGCGAGGCCCGCGTAGAGCAGCCCGGAGAAGGGCGTGCCCCGGCGGCGGAGCTCGTCGACGGTCGGCTGGAGGACGGTTTCGAGGACCTCGTCGACCAGCTTGGGATCGGCCCACGGGAGCGGGGAGTAGGCGCCCATGCCGCCGGTGTTCGGGCCCGCGTCGCCGTCCAGGGCGCGCTTGAAGTCCTGGGCGGGCTGGAGCGGCAGCACGGTGGTGCCGTCGGTGATGGCGAAGAGGCTGACCTCGGGGCCGTCGAGGAACTCCTCGATGACCACGCGGTCGCAGGAGAGGGCGTGGTCGCGGGCGGCGGCGAGGTCGTCGGTGACGACGACGCCCTTGCCCGCCGCGAGGCCGTCGTCCTTGACGACGTACGGAGCGCCGAAGGCGTCGAGGGCCTCGTCGATCTCCGCGGGGGTGGTGCAGACGTAACTGCGGGCGGTGGGGACCCCGGCCCCGGCCATGACGTCCTTGGCGAACGCCTTGGAGCCTTCGAGCTGGGCGGCTTCGCCGGAGGGACCGAAGCAGGGGATGCCGGCCGCGCGCACGGCGTCGGCGACCCCGGCGACGAGCGGCGCCTCCGGGCCGACGACCACCAGCTCGGCGCCCAGCTCGGTCGCGAGGCGCGCGACGGCGTCACCGTCGAGGGCGTCGACCGGGTGCAGTTCGGCCACCTCTGCGATGCCGGCGTTGCCGGGGGCGCAGTACAGAGCGGTGACATCGGGGTCGAGGGACAGAGAGCGGCACAGGGCGTGTTCGCGGGCGCCGCCGCCGATGACGAGGACCTTCACGGGGTGCAGCCTAGCCGCCGGGGGCGGTGGGCCCGGACGGCCGCCGGTCCGTGGACGGCCGGGCCGCCCGCTCAAGGGCTACTGCTCGTTGGTGAACTCCTCGACCACGGTGGCGCCCAGCTCGCGGACGATCAGCTCGTGGCCGGAGAGGGCGGAGTCGACGAGATCCGGATCGTCGGCCTCCGCGGTGTCGTCCTCGGGGGCGACGGCGTACCCGCGGTGGGAGGGCTCGGGGGCGGAGGGAGCCGTGCCCCGGCCCTGCTGGGCCTGGTGGGACTGCGGCGACTGCTGCTGCCCGGCGGAGGACGGGGCGGCGGTCTGCTGGGACTGCTGCTGGTTGTACTGCTGGCTCGGCTGCTGGTCGTACTGCTGCGGGGCGTGCGCCGGGGTGCCTTCGTACGCCGTCGGGGTCGGGGTGATGGGTGAGGGCGTCGGGGCGGGCGTGTACTGCGGGGCCGGGCGTCCGCCGGCGGGGGCCGGGGGGGCCGCACCGCCGCCGGAGGTGTCGACGACCGCTTCGACCCGCCACTGGGCGTTGAACCGCTCGGCGAGTGCCTGCTTGAGGACTTCCTCGCTGCCGCTGCTGGCGAAGTTGTCGCGGGCGCCCGCGTTGATGAAGCCGATCTGGAGGGTGGTCCCGTCGAACCCGGTGACCTGGGCGTTCTGGCTGAGCAGGATCCAGGTGAAGCGGCGCTTGTTCTTCACCGCCTCCAGGATGTCGGGCCACATGTTCCGGACCTGGCCGGCGCCTTGGGCCATGCCCTGTCCGCCCGCTGCCGGGGCGGCGGGCACGGAGGGGGCCGCCGGGGCGGGGGTGGCCGGTGCGGGTGCGGCGGGGGGCGGGGTGG
>NZ_JOEM01000032.1 GCF_000718135.1 Streptomyces cyaneofuscatus
GCCGATCAACCTCTTCTACCACTACGTCCGCAACGACCGCGACGGATTCACCCCCGCCCTCGCGGACGCCCTGAAACTCCACAAGACGTACTGGACCCTGAACAAGGACCGCGCCAAGGACAGCAGGCAGAAGTTCCACTGCCCCCGCGTATGGCGGAACGGCTCGAATATGTCCCGGTTCACCGTGCATATCGCGGAGCCGCCCCCGTCTCCCGTACTCCACATCGTCAGCGCGAGTGTGGCCGCCGTACAAGCTCCCCACAGACCCCAGGTGAAGGGGCGTTCACGCTTTCCGCGAACTGCGGCGTAGGTTCCCGCCCCTGCGGCGAGCGAAAGGATGACGGCCAGGGCGATGAAGAGTTCATGGCCTCGGAAGATGGCGGACAGCATGAAGACCGGGACTCTCGTGAGGATGCCCCCGTCCCATGACCGACGATGTATGTGATCTTCACATTATGTAGGGCACGCGAAGACGATCACCAGATCACCGGATCACCAAGAGGGCGCGCGGCCAGGTCTGTCGTCAGGCGGCGGCCTGGGCGGTCCCGTGTTCGGTTCGGCAGTCGCGGCAGCGGCCGGGGGTGGGGGCGCGGAAGGCGCGTTCGCAGCCGTCGCAGGTCTGTAACGGGGTGACGACGACCCGTGGTCGGGCGGGGGCGGCGAGTTCGTCGGGGCCGGGGAGGGGCGGGGGCAGCAGCACGGTGAGCCGGTGCCTGAGGAGTTTGGCGGGGTGGCGGAGGAGCCTGGGCGGGTCGTTGGTGAGGGCGTGGCGGATGGTGTCGGGGTGGGCGTCGCGTTCCAGCCAGGCCGCGACTGCGGGGACGAGCTGGCGGACGTCGTTCTCGGAGAGCACGAACTGGGGTGCGTGGCGGCGGAGGTCGCTGAGGAGTGCGGTGGCGGCGCGGTCCAGCTCCGGGGTGAGTTCGCGGGGTTGAGGCAGGGGCGGGCGCGGCGGCTTGGGCGCGGTGGGGGGCGGGACGAGGGGGACGAAGGGGGTGTTGGCCTGCGGTGCGTGTTCGTCTTCATGGTCGTGTTGTACGTCGGGGGGTGCGGGGGCGGCGGCCGCTTCCGGTGCGGGCGGCTCCGGTGCGGGCGGCTCCGGTGCGGGCGGCTCGGGCTCGGGGATCTGCGGTGCTGGGATCTGCGGTGCGGCGGGGCGCCGTTGTGGCAGCGGCGCCACAGCCCTGGGCCGTAACAGCGCCGCAGGCTGGTTGCAGAACACCGTGCGGGTGACGATCCGGCCGTTCGGCAGGCGGGTGCGGGCCCGTTGCAGGTAGCCGTGGGCTTCCAGTTCGCGCAGGGCGGCGGCGACGAGCTTCTCGCCCTCGGGGAAGCGGGCGGCGAGCGCTTTGATGCCGATCTCGGTGCCTTGAGGGAGCGACTGGATGCGTACGGCGAGGCCCACGGCGGTCGTGCTGAGGGTGGGGTGCTGGGCGAGGTGGTTGCCGACGACGGTGAAGCGGTCGGTGTGGCGGATCGCGATGTGGATCACGCCACGGGCCGGGAGAGGGCCGGGAAGCTCTGTCAGGGCGCGCATGAGCGCAGTATTCTGCGAGGTATCCATCGGGAAGCTGTCTCTTCCTTGGTGGTCAGGCCCTCGATCGGGATTGCAGTCCCGGCCGGGGGCCGACGTATGTGCTGGTCTGGTGGCGTGAGCATATGCCTGCCAACCGGTGCGAAATCCAGCTCAGTTGGCAAACCTCACCCGTGTGGGTGACGAGCCCCCGGGATCCGTCAGGTGAACGAAGGGTTGGGTTGGGTGGGGTTATTTCTCTAGTTCTTCAAGTAGTTGATGTCGCTCGCCACCGCGTCGCGGTCGCGCACGATCCGGTGAGCGGTTTGTGCCGGAAACCGGATCGCGCCCGCGCACGACCCTGTCGGGATCGTCACCGTACGAGGGGGAAATCAGCCATACCGGAGTGAGTACGGACGCTCATGTCCGGGCCCGGACCAGTTCCTACCGTGAGCCCATGAACACAGGCACGCCGTACGCGAGCACTCTCCCCTGTACGCCGGATCAGTGGCCGCTGCTCTACCTGTGCACGGTGGCCGTCCTGGCCGGTTTCGGCCTGCTGGTGAACCTCGGCGCGCTGTACGTGTCCGTCTTCGCCACCGACGACTGCGGCTCCACCACGCCCACCCCGTTCCGCTGCACCACTGCGGGCACGCTGACGATGTACGCCCTGCCGTGGATGGGCCTGATCGTCGCGGTGGTCGCCGCCGTCGGCCTGGGCCTCGGCGCCTTCGGGCGCGGCGACTCCCCCTGGTGGTTCCTGCTCGCCGGAGCCGGTGCGCATCTGGCGTCACTCGCCGCCCTCTGCGGTGTGGTCCTGTGGGGCCGCGGAGAACGAAAGGCTTCTGCCCCATGAGCATCGGCATCGACGCGTACCAGCACTGGAAGGGCAAGGCGGTCCGCCGGCCCGACGACGTGACGACCACGACCCCGCTGACCTGGCAGGTGGAGAAGTACGGCGAGGCCGAGCGGCGCGTCACCGGCCGGCACCTGCCGCCCTCCGCCCACGCCACCGGACGCGCCACCGCCGCCGACGCCCTGGCCGAGCTGGCACTGGGCGAGTCCATCCGCCGCACGGTCCTGCGGCAGCGCGGGGGGACCGTGCACGCCGCCCTGGAACTGGGGTCCACCTGGGCCGAGGTGGCCACCGCGCTGGGCGGCACCCCGGATGAGGCCCGCGCCGCGCTCCGGCTGTACGCGGAGGAGCAGCGGAAGCGCTACGAGGACGACCGGATGGCCGGCCAGAACCCCACGGGCCTCTCCCCCGAGCAGTACCGCTCCGTCCTCGGCCTGGCCGAACTGACCGACCACGAAAGTACGTTGTCGCCGTCGCCGTCACCCTCAGGGAAGCAGCCGGATGAGCCCCTGGCCTGAGGGGTGCTCCTCCCCTGAGTCGTCCGGGATCCCGAGCCTGAGCCCTCGGCTCCGGGCGACCCGGTGCACATCGCGCAGGGAGTGCGTGAGGGCCGCGCTCACGTGGCGGAGCTGGATCTCGGTGGTCTGTTCGTCGGCCAGCATGTCGTCGGCGTGGTCCAGCAGTTCGAGCGCCATGCTGAGTTGCTGGGCCTCCACCTTGTCGGCAGCCTGCGAGACCCTGCCCGTGCCGTTGCCGACGACGTAGCAGGGCCTGCCTCCCAGGCCGGTCCAGGGAAGCAGACGGGCTTCGTTCGGCGCCTTTTCGCTCATGGGAAGTCAACTTCGTGACATGTGAGGGTGAATTCTTCGCTGAGTGGCGATCCACTCACAGAGTGAGACCGGCGCGGCTAAGGGCTGTCCCGTAAATGATCTCTGAGGGACGGGACCGTGGGAGGCGATCAATCCGGCCGCTTATCTAGCCGGAGAGGTTGAGGTTGTGCAGCCGGGCGATGCCGAGCATGGCGTGGTGGACACCATCGCCTTTGAGGCGGCAGTCACGGAGGATCTTCCAGTTCTTCATGCGGGCGAAGACGTGCTCGTCCCGGGCGCGGACCTGCTTGTGGGATTTGTTGTGGGCCTCCTTCCAGTCGGGCAGCTCCTCGGCTTTGCGGCGCCAGTGAGGCATCACGAGTCCGGTGCCCGGATAGCCGCCGTCGGCGATGGTGATGGTCATGCCAACGGCAGCCTTGGCCCCTGACTCCTCCCATGCCTTGCAGTCATTGCGGTTGCCGGGTACTGGGCGGCCCACCAAGACGACGTGGCGAGTGTCAGCGTCGATGACGACCTGGTGGTTGGTGGAGTACCGATAGTTCTTGGACCGCTCGGCCATGGTGTGGTCTCTGGTGGGCACGAGTGTCCCGTCCACGATCAGTACGGTGCCCTTGTCGAAAGACCTGCGTGGCCGGAGCGCGATCATCGGCCCGAGATGGTCGATGATCCGGTCTGCTGCGGACTTCGACACACCGAAGAGCAGTGCGAGTTGCCGCATCGTCAAGTTTGTTCGCCAGTAAGCCGCGACCAGCAGCGTCCGGTCCTCCAGAGGCAGGCTCCACGGCCGCCCTCTACCGACGGCGTCCGCACCCTCGCGCCGCAGAACCGTCACCAGCTTGCCGAAGGAACGCTGGTTCAGCCCGGTGAACGGGGCTATCCAGGACGGCTGCGATGCCGTAATCACACCAGTCACAACTGGATCATCCCAGTTGCCGCTGCCGCCCCATGCCCTCGATTCTGCGTGAGGGGGTTCGTCGTCTCCCTGCGAGGACTTCGGCACCGAAAGCCTGGCGCACCGATGAGTTTCCTGCACTGCGGGGGTCCTATTGGCAGCAACGCACACCACAGCAGTACGGACCCTACGTGAACTGGAGAGACAAACATGGCAACAGCGCGAGAGCAGTCGGCCGGAGCCGAGGCCCGAGTCACCTCCGCCGACGGCACCGAGATCGCATTCGAGCAGTCGGGCCGCGGGCCGGCCGTCGTCCTGGTTGCCTCGGCACTGGCAGACCGCTCGGACACAGCCAAACTCGCGACTCTCCTCGCCCACCACTTCACTGTGATCAACTACGACCGGCGCGGACGCGGTGCCAGCGGGGACGCCGCTACTTACGCCCCCGACCGCGAGATTGAAGACATCGCCGCGTTGGTCGAACACGTCGGCGGTTCGGCGTCGCTGTTCGGCTCGTCCTCCGGAGCGGTCCTCGCCCTGCGCGCGGCCGCGACCGGAGTCAACGTCGACCGCCTAGCTCTGTACGAGCCGCCGTTCGTAGTCGGGGAAGGCGACGACGGACCGCCTAAGGACCTCGCGCAACAGATCACCGCGTTGCTTGCGGAGGGCCGGCACAGCGACGCGGTCAAGTACTTCATGACCAGGGTGCAGGGCATGCCCGGCATCGCCGTGTTCTTCATGAAGCTCATGCCGAAAATGTGGGCAAAACTCACCAAGTTGGCCAGCACTCTCCCCTATGACATCGCGGTCATGGGCGATACCCAGCAAGGCAAGCCGCTCGATGCCGAGGAGTGGAAAGGGGTGGCCCTACCCACCCGCGTGCTGACCGGTGGCAAGAGTCCAGCCGCATTCCAGCGCGCCGCCCTCGCCGTCACCGAGATCCTGCCGCAGGCCGACCACCGCACTCTGCCCGGACTCAACCATGGCGCCGTCGTCATGGCTCCGAAGAAGATCGCCCCGCAGATCATCGAGTTCATCAAGGGATGAGCTTGTCGTTCGAGCGGTTCGGCGGCGCTTGGCACCCCTTCTGGCACTCGAAGCGGAGCACGCCCCATCCCCAACTGACCGCCGAACCCCGAACGACCACGACTTGCGGGACAGCCTTTAGGCTCGCCAGAGCATTCGGAGTGACATCGCGCTTGTCGCACGGGAGCTGGCTGTGAGTAATGCCTATGGCGAATGGTTGAAGTCCGCACGTGAAGCAGCAGGACTGACCCAGCAGCAGCTGGCAACCACGGCCCTCATGACCCGGTCGCACATCTCGCATATCGAGGCCGGACGCCGCGTGCCGAGCGAAGAAGACGCCCGACGACTGGATCTGGCGCTGGGCACGGGCAATGTGCTCACGAGTTTCCGGCGGGGAGCGGAGGACGACGGAGTCCTCGCGGACTACTTCGGCGCAGCGCGGCATCTCGAACAACAGGCGACGATGATCCGCGAGTTCGCCCTGTCATTTCTCCCGGGCATCCTCCAGACCGAGGCGTACGCACGTGCCGTCCTCGGCATGGCGTTCCCACCGTTGAGCCCGACGGAATGTGACAAGGCCGTCGTCGCACGGCTGAAGCGCGCAAAGATCTTCGAGGGCGCCAAGCCACCGGTGGTCTGGGCGATCCTGGACGAAGCGTCGCTCCGACGTCCGATCGGTGGACCGAAGGTCATGGCGGAGCAACTGGACCACATCATCGAGCTCACCGAAGCGAAACTCATCCGCACGCACGTGCTCCCCATGTCGCTCGGTTTCCACTCGTTGCTGGAAAGCATGCTCACGTTGATGTGGTTCGATGACCAGCCGCCCGTCGCCTACAGCGAAGGGGTGCGGGTAGGGAAGTTGCACGACTCGCCGGCCGTAGTCGAGGCACTCCAGAGCCGTTACGCTCTTGCACTGAGCGACTCCCTGTCACGAGACATCTCTCTGGCGGAGCTGAAGGCAACAACAGCGAAGGGCTACAGAGAACATGGCTAGGCGGAGCATCCCGACCAACTTCTCGCCCACCCGCTGGCGCAAGTCGTCCTACAGCGGCAGCGAGTCGGGGAGCTGCCTCGAAGTGCAGGACCACCACCCCACCGCCGTCCCCGTCCGCGACTCCAAGGTTCCCGGCGGGCCTACGCTCCTCATCCCCGCGCCCGGGTGGTCCACCTTCATCAACGTCGTACGCGACGGGTCCCTGTAGTCCGCGCACGCGGGCGGGGGGGGGGGGGGGGGCGCTCCCGCCCCCCCCCCCCCCCCCCCCCCCTTTTCCCCCTCGGGCGCCGCCGCCGCCGGCCCAGAGCTGGCGGGGGCCGGCGGGGGCCGCGAGGTTCCCCCCCCCCCCCCGCCCGCTGTCACTTCTGGTCCGTCGGCGTCGCCGTCGGATCAGACGCGACGGTGGCGGCCGTAGTACTCACCCGTCGTGCGGTGGAAGTCCGCGTCGCCGACGTGCTTGTCCTTGTCGAACTCCGGGGCGTCCTTGATCTGCTCCTTCGTGAGGTCGATGTAGACCTTCTGGTCGTCGGTGTCGATCCGGCTCACCGTGCCCGCCGGGAGCAGGACGTGCTTGCCGAAGATCCATACGCCGGTGTCGACCACCAGGTACGAGGACGTGACGTCGTCGGAGTGCTTGTCGACCTTGCCGATGCTGCCGTCGGTCGCCTCAACCTTGTAGCCGATCAGGTCGGTGCCGACGGTGTGGCCGACGGTCGGCTGGTAGCCCCACAGGTTCTCAGACATAAAGAAACTCCTTCGATCGCACCTGAATGAATTTGGTTCAGCGGACCGCGCACCTCGTTGAAAAGGTGCTCTTTCCGCCCTGCTCATTTCCTGAGCAACCGTTGACAGCCTCGTGCCCGGCACCCCCGGCACCATGTCTGCGAACTCGTACGTTTTTCGATCCATTTCGCGGGAATTCGATGCGCCCGCTCCGCGCCTCCGCGCGACCCAGATGAAGAATCATGGGTTTCGGAACGGCTGGGGCGTCAACGCTAAGGAGGACTTGCCCGCAGGCGCGGACAGGGCCGCAGCTCGACCGAGGGTGTTCCAGCATGGGCGTAGAGCGTTCCGGCCCTGATCAGAGGCTCCGCGATGTGGCACGGGCGATGCGTGGGGTCATCGAGCTGCTGGAGGTCTACTGGACGCGGGTTCCCGAAGGCTTCTCGCCCGTCACCGTGTCCGCGCCTCAGCTTCGGGTCATGTACGTGATCGAGCGCCGGGAGGGCATCAATCTGCGGCAGCTGGGTGCGGAGCTGGACGCGGCGCCGTCGTCGGTGAGCCGGCTGTGCGACCGGCTGGAGGCCATCGGCTTCGTACGGCGGTCCTCCAGCACGGCCAGTCGGCGCGAGGTCGAGCTGCGGCTGACCGCTCAGGGGCGAGTGCACCTCGACCGGCTGCGGGCACGGCGGGAGGAGCGTCTCGCGGCCGCTCTGGCGCGGGCGTCACCGGCCTCGCGGGCCCGGCTCATGGAGGCGGTGGAGACCATCCGCGTCGCGCTCACCGGCGCCGTACGGGCCGGGCCCGCCGAACCTCCGGGATCAGGAGCCCAGCAGCCCCCGCACACCGGGAAGGAGCAGCCGCCCGGTGACCGGGCGGAGCAGCCGCCGGGTGACGGGTCGGAGCGGCCGCCGGACACCGGGACGGAACGGCGTACGGGATGACCAGCACTCCGGCGCGCTGGTGTGCGGCCGGGCGGCGGGACCTCCTCACCACTCCCGGGCCGCGATCAGCTCCTCCCCGTCCGCGTCCTCGAAGCCGTACGCCTGCGCGATGAACCAGAACGCCTCGCCTATCTCCTCGCGCGCCACCGTCTCGATCTCGCTGCCCGCCGCCTCGAACTCCGCCTCCAGGGCGTTGAACTCCTCCGTCGCTCCCTCGGTCAGCCGGTACAGCGCCGCCAGGTCCGCCGGCCGCTCCGCCTCGATCCGCTCGCACAGGCGCAGCAGCACCGCCCGGCCCCGGTCCAGGACGTGGTCCGGGTAGTAGTCGTCCTCGTACAGCGGGAGCAGGAACGCGTGCTCCGCCACCTGCTGGTTCGTGATCGTCACGATGGCCCCTCCGCCCTTGCCGGTGCACTCCCGTCGATCGTGCACCACGCCACTGACAACGCCCCGGCCCAGCCGCTCTCCCGCGTGCTCAGCATCACCCTGGACAGCTCCGTGACCGACCGGTAACTTCGAGGGGGAATGAGCAAGCGCTTAGCCCTGTCCGGTGAGCGAATACACCAGCCGATCAAGGCCGATCAAGGAGGCACCCCGTGCGCCGTACGGTATTCAACGAGGACCACGAGGCGTTCCGGGAGACCATCCGCGCCTTCATCGCCGCCGAGGTCGTGCCGGTGTACGACGAGTGGTTCGCCGCGGGCGTCGTGCCGCGCGAGTTCTACCTCAAGCTCGGTGAGCTGGGCATCTTCGGCATCGAGGTCGACGAGGAGTACGGCGGCGCGGGCATCGACTCGCACAAGTACGAGGCCGTCATCTACGAGGAGACCGCCCGTGCGGGTGTCTCCTTCGGCGGCTCCGGCGTGCACACGCTGCTCGGCCTCCCGTACGTCAAGATGCTCGCCACCGACGAGCAGAAGAAGCGCTGGCTGCCGAAGTTCGCGACCGGCGAGGAGATGTGGGCCCTCGCGATGACCGAGCCGGGCACCGGCTCCGACGTCGCGGGCATGAAGACCACCGCCAAGCTCTCCGAGGACGGCACCCACTACGTCCTCAACGGTGCGAAGACCTTCATCACCGGTGGCGTCCACGCCGACCGCGTGATCGTCTGCGCCCGTACCGCCGCCCCGCGCGAGGACGACCGCCGCTTCGGCATCTCCCTCTTCGCCGTCGACACGAAGTCCGAGGGCTACTCGGTCGGCCGCAAGCTCGACAAGTTGGGCCTCAAGACCTCCGACACCGCCGAGCTGGCGTTCGTCGACGTCAAGGTCCCCGTCGAGGACCTCATGGGCGAGGAGAACAAGGGCTTCGGCTACCTCGGCACCAACCTGGCCTCCGAGCGCTGGGGCATCGCCTTCGGTGCGTACGCGCAGGCCGCGGCCGCCGTCCGGTTCGCCAAGGAGTACGTGCAGGAGCGCACGGTCTTCGGCAAGACCGTCGCCTCGTTCCAGAACACCAAGTTCGAGCTGGCCGCCTGCCAGGCCGAGGTGGACGCGGCCCAGGCCGTCGCCGACCGTGCGCTGGAGGCCCTGGACGCCGGAGAGCTCACAGCAGCAGAGGCCGCCTCCGCCAAGCTGTTCTGCACCGAGGTCGCGCACCGCGTGATCGACCGCTGCCTCCAGCTGCACGGCGGATACGGCTTCATGAACGAGTACCCGATCGCCCGCCTGTACGCGGACAACCGCGTCAACCGCATCTACGGCGGCACCAGCGAGGTCATGAAGTCGATCATCGCCAAGTCCATGGGCCTGTAGGCGGGCCCAGCCCCTCTGCAAGAGCTGTAAGGACTACGTTCTCTTCATGAGCGCAGCACTCGATTCCCTGCTCGATCTGCTCGACCTGGAGCAGATCGAGCGGGACATCTTCCGGGGCACGAGCCGCAGCGCGGTCGTGCCCCGGGTGTTCGGCGGGCAGGTCGCGGCCCAGGCGCTGGTCGCCGCGGGCCGGACCGTCCCCGCCGAGCGGGCCGCCCACTCCCTGCACGCGTACTTCCTGCGCGCCGGGGACCCGGGCGCGCCCATCGTCTACAGCGTCGACCGCATCCGCGACGGGAAGTCCTTCACCACCCGCCGGGTCGTCGCCGTCCAGCACGGGCAGCCGATCTTCCACCTCTCCGCCTCCTTCCAGACGTACGAGGACGGGCTGGAGCACCAGGCCGACATGCCTTCCTCCCCCGATCCGGAGACCCTGCCCACGGCCGCCGAGATGCTGCCCCGGTACGCGGACCGTTTCAGCGATCCCGGGATGGTGGACCGGCTGATCGAGGCGCGGGGCGCCGTCGACCTGCGGTATGTGGACGCGCCGCCGTTCGGCACGGTGGGCGAGACGCGTGAGCCGCGTTCGCAGGTCTGGTTCCGGACCAACGGCAAGCTCGCGGACGACCCGCTGCTGCACGTCTGCATGGCCACGTACGTCTCCGACATGACGCTGCTGGACTCGGTGCTCCTGGCCCACGGGCGGGGCGGCTGGGCGGTCGGTGACGTGGTCGGGGCGAGCCTGGACCACGCGATGTGGTTCCACCGGCCGTTCCGGGCGGACGAGTGGCTGCTGTACGACCAGGAGTCGCCCTCGGCCTCCGGCGGGCGGGGCCTGGGCCAGGCCCGGATCTACACCGCCGACGGGCGCCTCGCGATCACCGTCATCCAGGAGGGTGTCGTCCGGGTTCCCCGTTGACCGGCGGCGGGATGAGCCCCGCCTGAGGTGCCATTTCGGACATACTCCCCTCCATGAGCTCCATGAGTGACGCGCAAGTCAAGAGCGAAGCTGACGACGGGGAGTCCACCTTCACCGTCATCGTGGCGGCCCTCGCCAACCTCGGCATCGCCGTCGCGAAAGCCGTCGCCGGCCTGATCAGCGGGTCCAGCGCGATGCTCTCCGAGGCCGCCCACTCGGTCGCGGACACCGTCACCGAGGTCATGCTCCTCACCGCGCTCAAGCGGAGCGAGAAGCCGGCCGACGAGGACCACCCCCTCGGTTACGGCCCCGAGCGGTACATCTGGGCCATGCTCGCCTCCATCGCCACGTTCGTCGGCGGTGCGGTCTTCTCCATCTACGACGGGGTCCACACCCTGATCGCGGGCGAGGAGCTGGGCGACCCGCTCATCTCCTACATCGTCCTGGCCGTCGCCTTCCTGCTGGAGGGCTACTCCCTGCGCACCGGGGTCAAGCAGGTGCGGCGCGAGGCGTCGCGGCTGCGGGTGCCGGACACGTACTACCTCCGCCACACCCCCGACACCGCCGTGAAGGCCGTCGTCATGGAGGACTCGGCGGCGCTGATCGGGCTGCTGCTGGCGGCGGGCGGGCTGCTCGGCGGGCAGCTCACGGGGTCGGGGGTCTGGGACGGGATCGCGTCCTGCCTGATCGGCCTGCTGCTCGTGTACGTGGCCTGGGTGCTCGGCCGCTCCAACGCGCAGCTGCTCATCGGGCGCCCGCTGCCCCCGGCGGTGCGGGCGGGGGTGCGGGAGGAGCTGAAATCCGTACCGCACATCGTCGACGTACTGGAGCTGACCACGCTCATCCAGGGGCCGTCCGAGATCATGATCGCCGCGAAGGTCGACTTCCGGGACATGGCGACGGCCGAGGAGGTCGAGTGGGCCTGCGAGGAGGCGGAGGCCCAGCTGCGGGAGCGGTTCCCGTCGGTCCGGCGGGTGTATCTGGACCCGACGCCGGGGCGGGAGCAGCGGGAGCGGCGCAGGGGGCCTTGAAGCCTGACGGCTCCGGCTCCGCCGGCCGCCCCCAGGAGCCCGCCGGATCCCCTACACCGCCGGCTCCCGTGCGGCGTCGGGCTCGCGCTCGTCCTCCAGCAGCCCCGCCGCGTGCAGCAGGTAGTCCGTCATCGGGTCGTAGAAGCGCGGGTCGGTGACGTGGTCGTCGAGGGGGACGGTGACCTGGAGGGTGCCCTCCGCCTCGCCGAGGAAGAGCGCCGGGTCGTTGCAGTCCGCGTAGCCGATCGCGTCCAGCCCGCGCCCGCCCGCGCAGCCCGCCCAGCCGTGGTCCGCGACGACGAGGTCGGGCAGCGGGCGGCCCAGGTGCGCCATGGCGTCCAGGATGGCCGCCATCGGGGCCGGGGAGTGGGTGTGCCAGAGGGTCGCGCCGCGTTCCAGCATCGCGACATCGGCGAACTGGACGACCAGCCCCTCGTCCGCGATCAGCCCGGAGGGGATGCGGACGATCTCGCAGCCCGCCCGGCGCAGGGCGTCCGCCGTCTGCCGGTGCACGTCCAGCAGGCCGCCGGGGTGGCCGGTGGCGAAGAGGACCCGCTCGTGGCCGTCGGCCGCCTTGCGCAGGCGGGCCGCCATCCGCTCCAGGGCGTCGACCGTCAGCTCGGGGTCGATGGTGTCCTGGCCCATCCGGTGCGCGGGGTCGTCGTTCACTCCGCAGCGCTCGGCCATCACCGCGAGCACGTCCTGCTCGTCGGTCCAGCGGTCGCCGAGCTCCAGGCCGAGCCAGTAGTGGCGGTCACCGTTGGCGAGCTTGCGGTAGTGGGAGAGGTTGTTGTCGCGAGGTGTGGCGACGTCCCCCGCGATACGCGAACGGACGAGGTGGTCGACGAGGGCGGCGCGGCTGGGTATCGGCATGCACCCATTGTGCCGCCCGGGGTGCGGGGCGTGCCCGGTGTCCCGTACGCCGGACGGTACGCCGGACAAGTACGCCGGACGGATCCGACGCGGGCCCGTAAGTCTTCCGGGACTGTTCACCCTCGCGTGACCTGCGCCTTCCCCGGCCCGACGGGTGCGGCCGGTCGAATGGAAACACCCAGAGGTCTGGACCAATTGAGTCACGCCAATCCGCTGTCTCATTTCCGCCCGAGGCCGCGTTCTCGCGCAAGTGGTCTATACCTTTGGCACTAGGGTGGGCCACCTGAAACGGGTACATACACAGCCGTGGGGGGCTTTATGACCGTGCATCACCTTCCGCAACCACCGTCCGACGACGAGCTCTACTGGTACTTCGGGCCGCAGCGGCGCTGGGTCCTGGTGAGCAGTTCGCTGGCGTTCGTCTTCACGGCGGCCACCATGTTCGCCTTCGCGTTACGGACTCCGGCCCTGTGGGCGTTCCTCGCGATTCTCGGGCTCAACGTCGTGGCGCTGGGGCTCTCCTCGGTCAACAGCCTGCGCCAGCGCCGGCTGACCCGGCCGTCGCACGAGGTGCTCGTCCACGCCTGGCAGCCCGCCGAACTGCCCACCGTGGACCTGTACTTGCCGACCTGCGGCGAACCCCTCCCCGTCCTCGACAACGCCTACCGCGCCGTCGCCGCCGTGGACTGGCCCGGCGCCCTGACCGTCTGGGTCCTGGACGACGGCGACCGGCCCGAGGTCGCCGCGCTGGCCTCCTCGTACGGGTACGAGTACGTCGTCCGGCCCGACCGGGGGCATCTGAAGAAGGCGGGCAACCTCAACCACGCGCTCACACTCAGCAATTCGGAGTTCATCGCGATCCTGGACGCGGACTTCGCTCCCCGCCCGGACTTCCTGCGCCACCTGGTGCCGTATCTCGCCGACCCCGCCGTCGGCATCGTGCAGAGCCCCCAGTGCTTCGACACCGACGAGTCGATGGAGTGGATCCAGCGCGCCGCCGGTGCGGCCCAGGAGTGGTTCTTCCGCTGGATCCAGCCCTCCCGGGACGCCAGCGACGCCGCCATCTGCTGCGGCTCCAACGCCGTCTACCGGCGCAGCGCGATCGACCTGGCGGGCGGCTTCGCGCGGCTCGACCACAGCGAGGACCTGTACACCGGGCTCGCCCTGCACGAGCAGGGGTTCCGCACCCAGTACGTCCCCGTCCTGGTCGCCAAGGGCACCTCGCCCGACGAGGTCACCTCCTTCGTCAACCAGCAGTACCGCTGGGCGATGGGCAACCTCCACCTGCTTGGAACGCCCGTCCTGAAGCGGATGCGGGCGCCCTGGCGGATGCGGCTCTGCTTCTACGAGGGCGTCGTCGGCTACCTCACGACGGCCGTGAACACCTTCGCCGCGCCGCTGCCGCCGCTGGTGATGATGTTCTGGTACCCGGACCACATCCGGCCCTGGCACGTGCTGCCGCTGCTCGCCCCGCTCTGGCTCTGGCACGTGCTGCTGCCCCGGATCAGCCGCACCCGCTGGCGGGTGGAGGTGATCCGGGCCAACGTCCTCACCAGCGTGGCCGCCGCCACCGCGTTCTGGCACACCCTGCGGGGCCGCAGCGCCACCTGGGTGCCCACGGGGACGCGCAGCAAAGGGAGTTCGGGCTCGATGGCCCGCCGGGTGGTGGGCGTCTCGCTGGCCTGGCTCGTCCTGTCCAACGGGGCGGCGGCGGCCGGGATCGCGCTGGCCGTGGCCCGTAACGGCTGGGAGCCCAACTGGGGTCTGCTGCTCTATCTCTTGGTGCAGCTCCAGATCAATGTGCCGTTGATACGTGACCTGTTGACCGAGCTGCGTCCGGGGGCGCGGGACGAGGACGTCCCGCAGCCGTCACGTGGCGCGGGGGCCAGGGCGTTCCTGGTGAGCCTGCGCTCCCCGGCCGGGATGCTGCCCCGCCGCTGGCCCGAGACCCTCGCCGCCTCCGCCGTCCTCCTGCTCACCGGCCTGCTCGCCTCGGGGTGGGTCAACCCGATGCTCCCCTGGTCGAGCTGAGCCGAGCCGCGCCGTGCTGAAAGGCCTTGCCGTCATGCCCTTCCTCCTTGCTCCCGGGCCGCGCCGGAAGACTCCCGGCCCCCGCCGGAAGCGCTCCGCACCAGCGTCCACGCCACCGCCCGTGCCGCCCGCCCGGCGTTCCGGCGGCGAGTCCGGGCCCAGCCCGCACCGCTCCACGTTCCGGCCCGACATCGAGGGACTGCGGGCCGTCGCCGTCCTCGCGGTCCTCGCCTTCCACGCCGAAATACCGGGCCTGACAGGCGGGTTCGTCGGCGTGGACGTCTTCTTCGTCATCTCCGGCTACCTGATCACCGGGCTCCTGGTCCGCGAGGCCATCAGCACCGGCCGGATCCGGCTCGGCGACTTCTTCTCCCGACGGGCCCGGCGCCTGCTGCCCTCGGCCGCCGTGGTGCTCGCGGCGGTCGCGGTGGCCGGCGCCTGGCTGACCGTACCGCTGCGCCGCACCGACCTGGAGTACGACGTCCTCGCGGCGGCGCTCTCCGTCGCCAACTGGCGGTTCGTCTCCCAGCGGACCGACTACCTGGCCGCCGGGCACGACCAGAGCCCGCTGCTGCATTTCTGGTCGCTCGCCGTGGAGGAGCAGTTCTACCTGTTCTGGGCGCCGCTCCTCGCGGTGGTCGTGCTCTGCGCCGCCCGTGCGGTCCGGCGGGGGCGGGCCGTACGGGCGGTGGTGGCGCTGGTCACCGGGGCGCTGGTCCTCGGCTCGTTCGCGCTGTCCCTGCACTGGACGGAGCACTCGGTCTCGCTCGCGTACCTCGGAACGCCGTCGCGCGTCTGGCAGTTCGGAGTGGGGGCGCTGCTCGCGCTGCTGCCCTGGCACCTGCTGCGCGGGCCGCGTCCGCTGCGGCTGCTGTGCGGGTGGGGCGGGGCGGCGGCGATCGGCTGGTGCGTGGTGGCGTACGACGCCTCGACGCCGTACCCGGGTTACGCGGCGCTCGTCCCGACCCTGGCCACCGCCGCCGTGATCCTCGCGGCGATTCCGGGGCGGGGCGAGCGGAACGTCCAGGGCGCGTACGGGGTCGGGCGGCTGCTGGCCGGGCGCGCGCCCCGGGCCGTCGGGCGGCTCTCGTACAACCTGTACCTGTGGCACTGGCCGGTGCTCGTCCTCGCGGAGGCCCGGCTCGGCACGCTCGGCTGGCCCGCGAGGACCGCGCTGACGCTGGCCGCCGTCCTGCCCGCGCTGGCCACGATGCGCTGGGTGGAACAGCCGCTGCGCCGCAGCCGTACGGTCTCCGAGCTCCCCCGGCGCGGGCTGGCGGTGGGCGTCTCGGCCATCGTGCTGCCGGTCGCGCTGGCCCTGGTGGTGGGCACGGCCACGCTGCACCTGATGGGCCCCGCCACTCCGGTCGACGTCAAGGGGCTGCCGCCGGGGGCCGCCTCCGGGCCGTCGCTGCTCGGGGCCCCCTCAGGGGACGGGCCGGTGGTGCCGAACCCGGTCCAGGCCCGCAAGGACTTCCCGCCGGACCGGAACTGCCAGGTCGCGCCGGAGGTGACCCGCAGCCCGGAGTGCCTGTTCGGGGCGGTGGACAGCCCGGACCGGATCGTGCTGCTCGGCGACTCGCACGCGGGGCAGTGGTTCTCCCCGATGCTGGCGCTGGCCTCGCAACGCGGCTGGGCGCTTCAGGAGTTGGTCAAGCAGGGATGCCCACTGCCGGAGTTGGCGGTGGACAGCCCGCAACTGGGTCGTGCGTACCGGGAGTGCGACACCTGGCGTGCCGATGCCCTGGAGCGTCTCCGTACGGGACCGAAGCCCCGGCTCATCGTGATCGCCTCGCTCAACCGGTACACCGCCGATCCCGAACTCCTCGCCGCTGCATGGGAGAAGACGCTGAAGCCGCTGCGGGCGATCGGCGCCCCGGTCGTGTACGTCGAGGACACCCCCGTACCCGGGAAGGACATCCCGGCGTGTGTCTCGGGCGCTCCGGACGGTGCGGCCGCCTGCGCGTTCCAGCGGGCGGAGGCGGTTCCGGCCGATCCGCTGGCCCGGAGGATCGCGGCGGGGGCGGTGCCGGGCGTACGGGCCATCGGCGTGAACCAGGTCCTCTGCCCGGGCGACGGCCCGACCTGCCCGGCCGTACGGGACCGCATCCTGCTCTACCGGGACGACGCCCACCTCACCAATGTGGCGGCCGTCGTGCTGACCCCGAGGCTGGAGCGGCTGCTGACGGACGCGGGGGCGCTGCCGACGGCCGTCACCCCTGCGGCCCCCGGGGACTGGACCGAGCTGCTGCGGGACGACTTCGAGGGCCCGGCGGGCAGCCGCCCCTCCCCCGCGAACTGGCGGTACGACCTCGGGACCTGCTACCCCGGCTGCCCGGCCCCGCAGTGGGGCACCGGCGAGATCGAGACCATGACCGACTCGACGGACAACGTCCGCCTGGACGGGAAGGGCGCGCTGGAGATCGTGCCCACCAGGAAGGGCGACGCGTGGAGTTCCGGGCGGATCGAGACCGTACGTTCCGACTTCGCACCGCCGCCCGGCGGAGTGCTGCGGATCGAGGCGTCGATCGCGCTGCCGGACGTGACCGGGCCGAAGGCGGCGGGGTACTGGCCCGCTTTCTGGACCCTGGGCGCCGAGCTGCGCGACGGGTACACGGGATGGCCGGGCGTCGGTGAGCTGGACGTCATGGAGTCCGTCAACGGCCGGGACACCGTGTTCGGTTCGATGCACTGCGGGGTGCTGGAGGGCGGGCCGTGCAAGGAACCGGTGGGGCTGACGTCGGGGCCGCAGGCGTGCGCGACCTGCCGTACGGAGTTCCACGCGTACGCCGTGGAGGTCGACCTCGGCGCGGGTGAGGTGCGCTGGTATCTGGACGGCCGGGTGTACCACCGGGTGAGCGCCGGGCAGATGGACGCCGGGACGTGGAAGCGGGCGGTGGACCACGGGGTGTTCCTGATCCTGAACGTGGCGATCGGCGGCAAGCTGCCGGCCGCGGACGGCGCGACGGCGGGGCCGGGCACCGAACCGGGGCATCCGATGCGGGTCGATCAGGTCACGGTGAAGGTCAGGGGCTCGGACTCCGGTCCGGTCAGGGGCGGCGGCTCGGGCTGAGGCCCTCGACGGTGAGGGTGAAGAGGCGGTCGGCCTGGACGGCCGGTTCGGTGTGGTGCTCGGTGGCCAGGGCGATGCCGACGGCGAGGGTGATCAGGTCGTGGAAGGTGACGCCCGGCCTGACCGCCTCGTCGCGCAGGGCGCGGCGGAGCAGCGGGGTGGCCGCGGCTTCGAGCACCGCGCCGCAGGAGTGGCCCCCGGAGGGGTCGGCGGGGGCGTCGGTGGGGGGCTCGTAGGTGAGGGCGTCCGCGAGCCCCCGGGCGGAGACGGCGTACCGCACGAGGTCGTGGAGCCAGTCCAGCAGGGGGGCCCGGCTGTCGTCGGCGCGGGTCAGCTCGTGGGCGCGCTGACAGAGGGCCTGGATGCGTTCCTGGAAGACCGCTTCGAGGAGGGCCTGGCGGGTGGGGAAGTGGCGGCGCACGGTGGCGGAGCCGACGCCGGCGGTACGGGCGACCTGCTCCAGGGAGGCGGCGGCACCGTGCCGGGCGACCTCCGCCTCGGCCACGGCCAGGATGCGGCTGTAGTTGCGTCGGGCGTCCGAGCGCTGACCGGTCACGTGCTCTCCGTTCTCTGCTTGCTCTGCTTGCTCTGCTTGCTAAGTGGTGGGCCCCGCCATATCGTAGCGAGGGTGAAACGGCGGGCCCCGCCGTTTTGCCCGTTCGCGGTCCCGTCGACGATTGCCCGAGGAGACACGGCCATGTCATCACCCTCTGCCCCCGTACTGGTCACCGGCGCCACCGGACGCCAGGGAGGGGCGGTCACCCGAGCACTGCTGGCCGCCGGGGTGCCGGTGCGCGCGCTGGTCCGCGACCCGCACGCCCCGCGCGCGAAGGCCGTCGAGGCGCTGGGCGTCGAGCTGGTGACCGGAGACCTCTCCGACCGGTCCTCGCTGGATCCCGCCTGCGCGGGCGTCCGTGCCGTGTTCTCGGTGCAGATGCCGCCGATGGACGAGAGCGGGGCCGACTTCGCCGCGGAGCTGGCGCAGGCGACCCACCTGATCGAGGCGGCGCGGGCCGCGAGGGTGCCCCAGTTCGTCCAGTCCTCGACCAGCGGGGTCGGGCGGCACACGGAGACCCCGGGCTGGGCGGAGGGCCGCTGGGCGGCCATGGAGGGCTACTTCGCCACCAAGCAGGCGATCATGGAGAAGGTGCGCGGGGCGGGCTTCGCCCGCTGGACCGTGATCAAGCCCGCCTTCTTCATGGACAACCTGCCCCAACTGGCACCCCACGGGCCCGAGGGCGGCCTGGCGACGGTCCTGCTGCCGGACACGCCCCTGGCGCTGGTGGCGACGGAGGACATCGGCGCGGCCGCCGCCCACGCCGTTCTGGAGCCCGACCGCTTCCACGAGGTGGAGCTGGAGCTCGCCGGTGAGGTGCTCACCATGACGGAGGTCGCCCGGACGCTGTCCACCGCATGGGGCGTTCCGGTGGAGGCGCCCACCATGAGCCTCGACGAGGCCCTCGCGGCCGGCATGCCCGCATGGGGCGCCGGACACGTCTGGAGCAACGCCATCCTCCAGCCCGCCCGCCCCGAACTCGCCCTGGAGCTCGGGATTCCGGTGACCACGTTCGCCGCCTGGGCGCAGAACCACCTGACGGCGGCCCGAGGAGCCTGAGGAACGGACAGCCGCGGCCGCCGGACCCTACGCCGTACGCCGTGCGCCGCACCGGCCACGCGCGAGTCCCTCCCCCGTTACCCGGGGACCCGCGCGAGCCGTCGTGCGGGCCGAACGGTCGTACGACACGGTCGGCCGGGGCCCGGAGCCGCACCGTGGTGCGGCTCTGTCCGGGCACCGGAAGTATCGCCTTCCGTCCGGGGAGGGGGCGAACGCTTTTCCGGGTGGATCCCGGCCGGGGAGCCGCCTGTTCAGCCGCGAGGGGCGGGCCGGCCCCACAACGTGACCGCGCGCAGCAGCCGCTCGACCGGGCCGAGCCGGTGGCGGCTCATCAGCCAGGCGGACGCCGCGAGTTGGAACCCGTAGAAGAGAAGTGTCCCGCCCAGCACTGCCGCCGCGCCGACCCGGCCGTACAGGGCGGCCCCGTAGCCCGTGAAGACGAGCGCCATCACCACCGACTGCGCAAGGTAGTTGGTGAGGGCCATGCGTCCGGCCGGGGCCAGCCGGGCGGCCAGGCGGGCGCCGCGCGGGGTGGTGAACCAGAGGAGCAGGCCGCTCGCGTACGCGGCGCTGAGCGCCGGTGCGGTCAGCATGCCGAGGATGAACGCCGGGATCTCCCAGCGGGCGCCCAGCGGCCCCACCGTGCCCGCCGCCATGAGCACCCCGCCGGGCAGGCCGACGGCCAGGCCCCAGAGGCAGACGCGCCGCAGCCGGGCCGTGCGGTCCGGGGTGCCGGTGTCCGCCAGGAGGCGGCGCCTGCCCGCGACGAACCCGGCGAGGAACGCGGCGACGACCATGCCGCCCATCATGAGGAGCCCGACAAGAATGTCGCTCCAGGCGTCCATGTTGGCGCGGACCACGTCCGCCGGGCCGCCCCGGTACGCGGTGGTCAGCTCGGCCGCGGAGGCCGCGGAGGCCGCCAGGCCTTCGTCGCTCTCACCCGTGTCCACCAGGGCGACGGCCGCCCCGAGGAGCAGGTAGAGCCCGGCCACGACCCCGTACACCCGGAGCGCGGCACGCCACATCCTGGCCGGGTCGACGGCACGGGCGGCGAGGAGGATCAGGCCGAGGAGCGCGTACGTGGTGAGGATGTCGCCCGGGTACAGCAGGACCGCGTGCAGCGCGCCGAGCACGAACAGGCCGAGCAGGCGGCGCAGCATCCTCGGTGCGAAGGGGGCCCCGTCGCGTTCGGCCGCGTCCATCTGGAGGGTGAAGCTGTAGCCGAAGAGGAAGGAGAACAGCAGGTAGAACTTGGTCTGCACGAGCGCCATGACGAGCCAGTGCGCCACCTGGTCCAGACCACTGGCGGTCGGCCCGGCGCTGCCCCCGCTCAGCCCGTCGAGGCCGGACATCACGAGGACGTTGGCGAGGAGGATGCCGCAGAGCGCGAACCCGCGCAGCGCGTCGATCTCGACGATGCGGTGAAGCCTTGGGCTTACGGCGGCGGGCTCGATCGCCGCTGTGGGCCCGATGGTCTCCGGGCGCTTCACGGCACCACGGAGAGCACCGTCACCACGGTCACCGTGGAGATCGCGGCCTGGAGGTTGCGGATCGCCTCCCGGACGCTCACGCCCGCCCAGTGGCCGTCGGCGATCTCCGCCATGCGCGGGGTCACCTGCTTCTTCGGCAGGCCGGGGAAGGCCTGCGGGTGCATCCCGGTGGCGTGCACCAGGGCGACCAGTGCGCTCGTACGGGCGTCCGGCTCGGCCCCGTACAGCACCACCGCGGCCAGCCGGTCCCGCAGCTCGCGCTCGACGGAGCCGTCGGCCTCCGGGTAGCGGCGCACCGGGAAGACGCCGAGGGCCCGGTGGCGCTCCTCGGTCACCAGGCCGCGGGCGCAGAGGCTGTCCACGACGTCCTGCGAGCCCTTCGCGTGCTCCCGGGTCAGCCACTCGACCACCTTGCGGCTGCTGGAGGCCCCGTGGACCCAGCGCGTCAGCCGGTCGAGCCGTCCGTCGAGGAGGGAGTCGCCGGTCGGGGTCGGGTCGAAGACCTCGACGCGACCGCCCTTCACCGTGACGCGGCCTGCCATGACCAGCTCCAGGAGCATGCCCGCGGCCACGCCCCAGCGCGCCGCCGACTCCCCCTTCGCCGCGCCCGTCGTGTCGTCCAGCGACAGCAGCATGATCTCTTCGCCCAGCGAGACGGCCATGGTCAGGCTCCCCCGTGCTCTCTTCGTCCCGATCGGTCTCTTCGTCCTGCCTGATCGGACAGACGTGAAGAACGCGCCCGGGGTTGCCCTACGACGGAAACTCCTGCTCAGGAAGGGTCCACGACCACCGCACGGGAGGGGTCCACCGCCGCCGCGAACGCCCCGCGCGCCAGCCGGTGCAGCAGCGCGGCGGTGGCCTCGCGGCCGGGGCGGGCCTCCGGGCGGGCCAGGTGCGGGGTGGAGTTCAGCAGGCCGAAGACGGCGTGCACGGTGACGCGGGCCTCGTTCTCGGGCAGGCCGGGGTAGAGGGCGCGGACGACGCCCACCCAGACCTCGACGTACTCGCGCTGGAGCCGCCGCACCCGCTTGCGGTCCGTGTCGCGCAGCCGGTCCAGCTCGCGGTCGTGGAGGGTGATGAGGGGGCGGTCGTCGAGGGCGAAGTCGATGTGGCCCTCGATGAGCGCGTCCAGGAGCGCCTCCGGGGAGCCGTCGCCCCGCGACGCGTCCTCCGACACCCGCAGGCGGCCGCCGTCCAGCAGCCGCTCGCTGATGCCGACCAGCAGTTCGGCGAGCATCGCGTCCTTGCCGGGGAAGTGGCGGTAGAGGCCGGGTCCGCTGATACCGACCGCAGCGCCTATCTCGTCGACGCCGACACCGTGGAAGCCGCGCTCGGCGAAGAGGCGTGCGGCCTCCCGCAGGATCTGCTCGCGGCGGGTGGGGGCCGCGACGCGGGCGGCGGCATGGGTGCTCATGAGGATTCATTCTAGACAGGGTCGTTAGCGCTCGTTAACCTGAGGGAAACGCGTTAACGCTCATTAACAGCAGACGGACATCACGCACATGATCGCGGTACGGGCAAGGGGGCTCGACACGATGCAGCAGGCACCGGTCCTGGCGAGCGCGGCCGATCCCGCCTCGGAGGCCTGGCAGGCCAACGAGGCGGCGCATCACGCGCTCGTCGACGAGCTGGCGGCACGGCTCGCCACGGCACGGCTGGGCGGGGGTGAGAAGGCGCGGGCCCGCCATGAGGCGCGCGGCAAGCTGCTCCCCCGGGACCGGGTGGACGCCCTCCTCGACCCGGGTTCGCCGTTCCTGGAGCTGGCCCCGCTGGCGGCGAACGGGATGTACGGGGACCAGGCCCCCGCCGCCGGCGTCATCGCGGGCATCGGGCGGGTCTCCGGCCGCGAGTGCGTGATCGTCGCCAATGACGCGACCGTCAAGGGCGGCACGTACTACCCGCTGACCGTGAAGAAGCACCTGCGCGCCCAGGAAGTGGCGCTGGAGAACCGGCTCCCCTGCCTCTACCTGGTCGACTCGGGCGGCGCCTTCCTGCCGATGCAGGACGAGGTGTTCCCCGACCGGGACCACTTCGGGCGGATCTTCTACAACCAGGCCCGCATGTCGGCGGCGGGCATTCCGCAGATCGCGGCGGTGCTGGGCTCCTGCACGGCGGGCGGGGCGTACGTCCCGGCGATGAGCGACGAGGCCGTCATCGTGCGCAACCAGGGCACGATCTTCCTCGGCGGCCCGCCGCTGGTGAAGGCCGCGACCGGTGAGGTCGTCACGGCGGAGGAGCTGGGCGGCGGCGAGGTCCACTCCCGGATCTCCGGCGTCACCGACCACCTCGCGGAGGACGACGCGCACGCCCTGCGGATCGTCCGCAACATCGTGGCCACCCTCCCGGACCGGGCGCCCCTCCCCTGGTCGGTCGAGCCGGCCGAGGAGCCGAAGGCCGACCCGGCGGGGCTGTACGGGGCGGTCCCGGTGGACTCCCGGACGCCGTACGACGTACGCGAGGTCATCGCCCGGGTGGTCGACGGCTCCCGCTTCCAGGAGTTCAAGGCGGAGTACGGGCAGACGCTGATCACCGGCTTCGCCCGCATCCACGGCCACCCGGTCGGGATCGTCGCGAACAACGGGATCCTGTTCGCCGAGTCGGCCCAGAAGGGCGCCCACTTCATCGAGCTGTGCGACCAGCGCGGCATCCCGCTCGTCTTCCTCCAGAACATCTCCGGCTTCATGGTCGGCAAGGACTACGAGCACGGCGGTATCGCCAAGCACGGCGCCAAGATGGTCACCGCCGTCGCCACCACCCGCGTGCCGAAGCTGACGGTCGTCGTCGGCGGTTCGTACGGGGCGGGCAACTACTCGATGTGCGGCCGGGCCTACAGCCCCCGCTTCCTGTGGATGTGGCCCAACGCCAAGATCTCCGTCATGGGCGGCGAGCAGGCGGCCTCCGTGCTGGCCACCGTCAAGCGCGACCAGCTCGGCGACGACTGGAGCGCCGAGGACGAAGAAACGTTCAAGGCCCCGATCCGCGCCCAGTACGAGACCCAGGGCAACGCGTACTACGCCACCGCCCGGCTCTGGGACGACGGCGTGATCGACCCCGTGGACACCCGCCAGGTGCTGGGCCTCGCCCTCACGGCCTGCGCCAATGCCCCGCTGCCGCAGAAGGACCCGGCCGGTCCCGGCTTCGGCGTCTTCCGGATGTGAGGAACAGATGACGACGATGTTCGACACCGTTCTGGTCGCCAACCGCGGCGAGATCGCCGTCCGGGTGATCCGGACCCTGCGCGAGCTGGGGGTGCGCTCGGTCGCGGTCTTCAGCGACGCGGACGCGGACGCCCGGCATGTACGGGAGGCGGATACGGCGGTACGAATCGGCCCGCCGCCGGCCGCCGAGAGCTACCTGTCGGTCCCGGCGCTCCTGGAGGCGGCCCGCCGCACGGGCGCGCAGGCCGTCCACCCCGGCTACGGATTCCTCGCGGAGAACGCCGAGTTCGCCGCCGCCTGTACGGACGCGGGCCTGGTCTTCATCGGCCCGCCCGCCTCCGCGATCTCCCTCATGGGCGACAAGATCCGGGCCAAGGAGACGGTCGCGGCGTACGGCGTCCCGGTGGTCCCCGGCTCCTCCGGCAGCGGCTTGACCGATGCCCAACTGGAGTCGGCGGCAAGGGAGATCGGCACCCCGGTCCTCCTCAAGCCCTCTGCGGGCGGCGGCGGCAAGGGCATGCGCCTGGTCCGGGACGCGGCGGCGCTGGCGGAGGAGATCGCGGCGGCGCGGCGCGAGGCCAGGGCCTCGTTCGGCGACGACACCCTCCTCGTGGAGCGGTGGATCGACCGCCCGCGCCACATCGAGATCCAGGTGCTGGCCGACGCCCACGGCAACGTGATCCACCTGGGTGAGCGCGAGTGCTCGCTCCAGCGCCGCCACCAGAAGATCATCGAGGAGGCTCCGTCCGTCCTCCTCACTCCGGAAACGCGGGCGGCGATGGGCGAGGCGGCCGTGCAGGCGGCGCGCAGCTGCGGCTATGTCGGCGCGGGGACGGTGGAGTTCATCGTCCCGGGCAACGACCCGGCCTCGTACTACTTCATGGAGATGAACACCCGCCTCCAGGTCGAGCACCCGGTCACCGAGCTCATCACCGGTCTGGACCTGGTGGAGTGGCAGCTGCGGGTGGCCTCGGGCGAGCAACTCCCGTACGCGCAAGCGGACATCAGCCTGACCGGCTGGGCGATCGAGGCCCGCGTCTGCGCCGAGGACCCGTCCCGGGGCTTTCTGCCCTCCGGCGGTACGGTGCTGGCGCTGCGCGAGCCGCAGGGCGG
This sequence comes from Streptomyces cyaneofuscatus, assembly GCF_000718135.1. Taxonomy (GTDB): domain Bacteria; phylum Actinomycetota; class Actinomycetes; order Streptomycetales; family Streptomycetaceae; genus Streptomyces; species Streptomyces cyaneofuscatus. The sequence continues at coordinate 24,836 of NZ_JOEM01000032.1, forward strand.
CGGGGTGCGGACGGACTCGGGGCTCAGCGAGGGCGTGCCGGTGGGCAGCCTGTACGACCCGATGCTGTCGAAGGTCATCGCGTACGGCCCCGACCGCGCGACCGCCATCCGCAAGCTGCGGGCGGCCCTCGCGGACACGGTGATCCTGGGCGTCCCGACCAACGCGGGCTTCCTGCGCCGCCTGCTGGCCCACCCGGACGTGGTCTCCGGCAACCTGGACACGGGGCTGGTGGAGCGCGAGGCGGAGGGCCTGGTGCCGGACGGGGTTCCGGACGAGGTGTACGCGGCGGCCGCGGCGGTGCGGCGGGAGGCGCTGGAGCCCCGGCCGGACGCGGGGGGCTGGACGGACCCGTTCTCGGTGCCGAGCGGCTGGCGTACGGGGGGTGTGCGGGCGCCGTTGGCGTTCCCGCTGCGGGTGCCGGGCGCGGACCCGGTGGCGTACGAGGCTCCGGCGGGCGCTGTGGTCACACCCGACCGCGTCACCGTCGAACTCGACGGCACGGTGGGCCACTTCCACCGCTCCGGCGACTGGCTCGGCCGGGACGGCGACACCTGGCACGTCCAGGACCACGACCCGGTGGAGGCGTCCCTGAGCGGGGCGGGCCGGAGCGGGGCGGACACGCTGGCGGCACCGATGCCGGGCACGGTCACGGTGGTGAAGGTGGCCGTGGGCGACGAGGTCGAGGCGGGCCAGAGCTTGCTCGTGGTGGAGGCGATGAAGATGGAGCACGTGATCTCGGCCCCGCACGCGGGGACGGTCACCGAGCTGGACGTCACGGCGGGCGCGACGGTGGCGATGGACCAGATCCTGGCGGTTGTAGCCCCTCGGGAGGACTCATGACCACGCGTCCGCTCCCCATGAAGATCCCGGCCCCCGGTCTGCCGGCCCGGGTCCGCATCCACGAGGTCGGGGCCCGGGACGGCCTGCAGAACGAGAAGGAGACCGTCCCGACCGAGGTGAAGGCGGAGTTCATCCGCCGCCTGGCCGTGGCGGGTCTGACGACCATCGAGGCGACGAGCTTCGTGCACCCGAAGTGGGTGCCCCAACTGGCCGACGCGGAGGCGCTGTTCCCGCTCCTCGGCGATATCGCGGACGTGGGCGACGTCTCGCTCCCCGTCCTCGTGCCGAACGAACGCGGACTGGACCGGGCGCTGGCGCTCGGGGCCCGGTCGATCGCGGTGTTCGGCTCGGCGACGGAGACGTTCGCGGCCCGCAATCTGAACCGTACGGTCGATGAGTCGCTGGCCATGTTCGAGCCGGTGGTGGCCCGCGCCAAGGCGGAGAAGGTGCACGTGCGCGGGTATCTGTCGATGTGCTTCGGCGACCCGTGGGAAGGCGCGGTGCCGGTGGCGCAGGTGGTGAAGGTCGCCAAGGCGCTGATGGACCTGGGCTGCGACGAGCTGTCGCTGGGCGACACGATCGGTGTGGCGACGCCGGGCCACGTAACGGCGCTGCTGTCGGCGCTCAACGAGTCCGGAGTTCCGACGTCCGCGATCGGCGTCCACTTCCACGACACGTACGGCCAAGCGCTGTCCAACACCCTGGCCGCGCTCCAGCACGGCGTGACCACGGTCGACGCCTCGGCGGGCGGCCTGGGCGGGTGCCCGTACGCGAAGAGCGCCACGGGCAATCTCGCCACCGAGGACCTGGTCTGGATGCTCGACGGCCTGGGCATCGAAACGGGCGTCGACCTGGCCGAACTGGCTTCCACCAGCGCGTGGTTGGCCGAACACGTGGGCCGGCCGAGCCCATCCCGCACGGTCCGCGCCCTGACCCCTCCCCCTTCTTCCGCCTCCCACAAGGAGTGAGTGACCCCATGTCCCTGGATCACCGGCTGACCGCCGAGCACGAGGTACTGCGCCGCACGGTCGAGGCGTTCGCGCACGACGTGGTCGCGCCGAAGATCGGCGACTTCTACGAGCGCCATGAATTCCCGTACGAGATCGTGCGCGAGATGGGCCGGATGGGCCTGTTCGGCCTGCCGTTCCCGGAGGAGTACGGCGGCATGGGCGGCGACTACCTGGCGCTCGGCATCGCCCTGGAGGAGCTGGCCCGGGTCGACTCCTCGGTGGCGATCACCCTGGAGGCCGGGGTCTCGCTGGGCGCGATGCCGCTGCACCTGTTCGGGACGGAGGAGCAGAAGCGCCAGTGGCTGCCGAAGCTCTGCGCGGGCGAGGCGCTGGGCGCGTTCGGCCTGACCGAGCCGGACGGCGGCTCGGACGCGGGCGGCACCCGGACGACGGCGGTGCTGGACGAGGCGACGGACGAGTGGGTCATCAACGGCTCGAAGTGCTTCATCACCAACTCCGGCACCGACATCACGGAGTTGGTCACGGTCACGGCGGTGACCGGCCGCAAGGAGGACGGCCGCCCGCTGATCTCCGCGATCATCGTCCCCTCCGGCACCCCCGGCTTCACGGTCGCGGCCCCGTACTCGAAGGTCGGCTGGAACGCCTCGGACACCCGCGAGCTGTCCTTCACGGACGTCCGCGTCCCGGCGGCCAACCTCCTGGGCGAACAGGGCCGGGGATACGCCCAGTTCCTCCGGATCCTGGACGAGGGCCGGGTGGCGATCTCGGCCCTGGCGACGGGCCTGGCGCAGGGCTGCGTGGACGAGTCGGTGAAGTACGCGGCCGAACGGCACGCCTTCGGCAGGCCGATCGGCGCCAACCAGGCGATCCAGTTCAAGATCGCCGACATGGAGATGCGCGCCCACATGGCCCGCGTGGGCTGGCGCGACGCGGCCTCGCGCCTGGTGGCGGGCGAACCGTTCAAGAAGGAGGCGGCGATCGCGAAGCTGTACTCCTCGACGGTCGCGGTGGACAACGCCCGGGACGCGACACAGATCCACGGTGGGTACGGCTTCATGAACGAGTACCCGGTGGCGCGGATGTGGCGCGACTCGAAGATCCTGGAGATCGGCGAGGGCACGAGCGAGGTCCAGCGGATGCTGATCGCGCGGGAGTTGGGGCTGCCGGGCTGAGCCTCACCGTGATCTGACCACCGCCCTGGTTGCCGTGAACTGCTTTACGGCAACCGGGGCGGAGCTATCTGCGGACGGTACGGGTTCCCGTCGTGCACGAGTGGCCTCCCTCTTCTCTCGATTCACCGTTCACTCGGTCGGGTCAGGTGAGAGACTCGCCCGATAGGTGGCGATCCAAGGAGTTCAGGGCATGGCAACAGATGCTTTCGACGAGCAAGCTCCGGAAGAAGCCATACGTGGGCAACGCGTGCTCGCCTTGCTGGACAAGGCGGTCGAAGCCCAGAGCTCTCTGGTTCGCAAGAACATCGTCCGGGCGCGCCAGCGGAATCCGGAGGCAACACCGGCGGAAGTGATCCGCAGTCTGGAACGGATGTACGTCAGTGCTCTGACCGGTACGGGTGCCGCAGTGGGGGGAACGGCGGCCGCGCCCGGCGTCGGTACGGGAATCGCCCTCGCTGTCGGCAGGTGAGACCCTCACGTCCCTGGAGATGAGCGCGCTCTTCGCGCTGTCGATTGCCGAAGTGCACGGTGTCCCCATCGACGAGATCGAGCGTCGTCGCACGATCGTCATGGGAGTCATGCTCGGTGGGAGCGGCTCCGCCACCATCACGAAAGTCGCCGAGCGTACGGGACAGCACTGGGGGCGTCAGGTCGTCGCCAAGGTTCCGGTCGAGACGTTGCGACAGATCAACAAGGTCCTTGGGAAGAACTTCGTCACCAAGTTCGGCACCAAGCAGGGAATCATCGTTCTCGGACGTGTGGCCCCGTTCGGAATCGGTGCTGTGATCGGTGGTGGTGCCAATGCCGCCATGGGGGCATTCGCGGTGAGGGCCGCTCGTCGCGCGTTCGGCCCGGCGCCGACGACGTGGGACCACGACTGACACCCGGCGCCCAGCCACCGTTTCCCACAACGCCCCGCACAGTCCGTATCGGGGCCGACCTAGGGCGGAAGGACGACCCACCGTGGCTTCAGGCCGCGACTGGTCGGACGCCCGGCAGGTGTGGGAGCACCACCTGATGCACCACACCCCCCGCCCCTGCTCGGTCATTGTCGGGCTCGGCAGCCATGACCTAGGGGTGGCCGACGCGTCAGCGGGGCACTACCTGCGCGGGCTGGCCCCGTACATCGTGTGGGGCTGGTCGGAGCCGGGTTCACAAGTCGGCTGATTCCGTAGCCTGCGCCAGCTGCCGCGCACGTCCCACGGAGTCCGAGCGCAAGATTGCCCGGACAGCCGGCCGGTGCTGCCCTTCGGGCACTTCCGCGGAGGCACACCGGTGAGGTAGGCAGGAGAGAAGCCTTGATCAACCACACCGAACAGAAAGGCCTTTGATGCGCGCTCAGGACTCGGACAGGACCGCCGGGCCGGCGAAGGCCCGCCGTACGAGTGCGGGCTCCGCCAGGCAGCAGGGAGGCGCGTCCGGGGCACCGCTCGCGGCCCTCCAGCGCGCCATCGGCAACGCCGCCGTCAGCCGCCTGGTCGAGGAGGCGCGGCACCAGCATGACGCGGACTGCGGCCACCAGCAGGACTCCGCGCCCGTACAGCGCTCCGCCGTCCACGACGTCCTGCGCGGCTCGGGTCAGCCCATGGCGGCGCCGCTGCGGCAGGAGATGGAGGTGCGCCTCGGTGCGGACTTCTCCGATGTACGTCTGCACACCGGCACGACCGCCCGGCGCTCGGCCGGTGAGATCGGCGCCCGCGCCTACACCTCGGGCAGCAACATCGTCATCGGCGACGGCGGCGCCGACAAGCACACCCTGGCCCATGAACTCACCCACGTCATCCAGCAGCGCCAGGGGCCGGTGGCCGGGACCGCCCGGGGTGACGGGCTGCGCGTCAGCGATCCTTCCGACCGGTTCGAGCGGGAGGCGGAGGCCACCGCGAACCGCGTGATGTCCGCACCCGTCCCGTCCGCCGGGCGGACCACGGAGCCCGCCCCCGGTCCGCAGTCGGCGACGGCCGGGGACGGGGCGGTCCAACGTGCTCTGGTGACGGAGGACATCGACCGGTGGAGGGAGCGGCTGGGGCTGGCGAGCGCGCCCATGGTGGTCGAGGTGCCCGCGGGCATGTCCGCGGCGACTCCGTTCTCCGAGTATCCGGCGGAGAGCCGCGTGAACCTCACTCCCGAGGCCCTGGCCCTGAACGTGAACACGGTGACCGGCATGGCCGGCGACGACGCCGTGCAGATCGTTTCCTCGGCCGGTGGGGGCGCCTACATGGAAGAGCACCGGATCCTTCTGGTCAACCACGAGGTGACGGGTGACTACACGAAGAATCAGACGATCATGCACGAGCTCGGCCACCAGAAGCAGCAGGAGGGGGGCATCGACATCAACCAGCAGAGAAACAGCAAGGCGCTGGTCGAGTACCACAACATCATCGTCAACGAGAATGCCCTGACCCACGCGGAGGACGAGCAGGCGAAGCCCCGCTTCTTCTATTCGGGACGCGGCGACTCCTCACTCTCCACGGAGACGAGGGCCAACATGACGGCGGCCGGCTGGGCCCCCATCCCCAAGATCTGGGACCTCATGGAGCAGCATGTGGGTGCCGCGGCCAATGACAACGAGCAAAGGCTGTTGCGGGAGATCACGGCGGCACTCGACAGTGAAGAGACCGCTGCCCGTTATGCCGAGAAGACGGGGAACAAGTTCTCCAAGAACTACAAGGACGCGATCAAGGCCAACCTCGCGGGGCTCTACTTCACCGGGAAGTTCGCGGCGACGCCGGCGACGTAACCCGCGCGGTGGTTGGGCAGGGTGCCGACGCCGCCGATCTCGGTCGTGCCTGCCGCTGGGGGGGGGCGTGCCCGGCGGCCAGCGGGGTGCCGTCAGGGGCGAGGGCGGCCATGAGTGTCTTGACCGCCCCGCCCCGCCCCAACCCGACCCGACCCGACGACCCGACCAACCTTCAACGCGTACGCGGCCGACGAGGCCTTCGCTCGCCGAGAACCGGACGAACCAGATGAACCGCCGTTACGGTCGCTCCTCCGTCCTGATCGTGAACGGTCCCTCGGCGACGGCCACGCACGGGACGACATCCGATACCGCGCCCGCCGCCAGGCCCGACTCGCAGAGCCGGCCGCCGTCCTCGCGCAGGTCGAGGTGGAAGCGGGTGTTCCTGCCGTCGTGCTGGAGGTGGTGGATGCGTTCGTCGGTGTAGCCGAGGCTGTTCAGGGTCGCGCGGACCTTGGCGGGGGTCGGCTCAGCGACCTTCTGCAGTGCCGCGATGATGCGCTGTTCGTGGTGGGCGCTGACACACAGGTCGCGGTCGTCCAACTCCGCCGCAGGCCCGGTGAGGGGGCCGGGCTCAATCGGGTCGGTCGGGGGCATTTCCCCGGGGGCGAGGCTCTCCGGCTCCTCCGCATCGGGTGTGCTCCCGCCGGTGGGTCTCGGTGCGATCACACCGGGCGAAGGGCACGCCTGCGCGAACGTGTCGAACAGCGCCGTGGGCTTCGCCTGTTCGACGGAAGGCCGTTGGGAACTCGTCGTGGAGCCGGCATTCCCGCCTTGGTCGCCTCGCTGCCCGCCGCCACTCACCTCACTTCCGCAGCCGGTGAGTGCCACAGCAGTGACGGCGGCGAGAGCGGCAGCCGCGAGAACGCGTCGGCCGGAGGTGAACGCGCTGATGGGGCCTCGGATGTGTGTCATGCGCCGAGTCTCCGTCGGCCCCATGCGGGCCGCTTGAGTACATGTACTCATCGCCCACGGGTAATTCACCGACCGAGGACCGGGGTTACGAGCCCGGCGAACCCCGCCGCCTCCTCGATCCCGGCCGGGAGAAGGGGTGCGCCCGTCGGCGGCGGGCGCACCCCTGGGCGAGGGCCTACCGGGTGCCCGGCACCGCCACCCCGTCCTCCGTCACGTACTTCACGCCGGTGTCGCTCTTCGTGATCGTGAACGCGTCCAGGGTCTCCCCCACCGCCTTGTCCGTCGTCGACCGGTCGTCCCACTTGGCCGCCACCACCGCCTCGTAGCGGATCGTGTCCTTGGTGACCGTGATGCCCTGGAACGCCGACGTGTGGGCCTCACGGGCCACCTGGGTCGCGCCGTTGCGGGTCCAGACGTTGTCGTCGGCCGGGGAGAGCTCGTAGTACTTCGGGCCCGCCATCGCCACCGCGTAGACCGGGCCCGTCGTCACGCCGGGCGTGTCCGTCGCGTCGGCGTTGACGTAGCCGCGGGCGTACACGTGGTCGTGGCCCATCAGGACCAGGTCGATGTCGTTGCGCTGGAAGACCGGGAGCCACGCGTCGCGGATCGGCTTCTCGTCGCGGCCGACCGCTGCCGAGAAGACCGGCTGGTGGAAGGTGGCCACCGACCACTTGTTGGGGTTGTCCGCGAGGATCCGGTCGAGCCAGCGCGCCTGGAGGTCCAGCCAGAGCTTCTGCGGGTCCGGGCAACCGGTCGAGCAGGGCGGGAGGTCCGGCGGTGTCATCAGCTCGCGCGCGTCGTGCGTGCTCGCGTTGAGGGAGATGAAGCGGACGTTCTGGTAGTCCGTGTAGTACGCCGTCTCCGCCAGGGACTTCGCCATGTGCGTTTCGTACGCCGCACGTTGGCGCTCGGCCGGGGTGTCGTCCTTCGCCGGGGCGGGCGTCGGGCCGTTGGCCGGGTACGCGAACGTGGACTTCCACGTCTTCAGGAACAGGTCCGCGTTGTACTCGTGGTTGCCCGGCGCCGCGATCAAGTTCGTCGTCTGGCTGCGGCCGTTCATCGCGCCGAACCACTCGTCCCACTGGCCCGCGTTGCCGCCCGAGTCCACCAGGTCGCCCGCGTTGACGCTGCCGATGCCACGGCGCGCAGCCGGGACCGTCTGCTGGGCGGCGCCGGGCATCCGGCGTCAGGGGCGGGGGCGGTGGGTTCCCGCATAGGCGGTCCTCTCGGGCAAGACGGGGGGATGGCATGGATCACCGGCCCGGGGAGGGAGGGGGAGTCCTGCGCAGCGACGCATGACAACGTTGTCCAACCCCCGTCCGGGCGCGGGCACCACAGTGCTCGGCACAGTTTTCCCGCAGAGGGCCGCCAGGGGAAGAGCTGGGCAACAGCCCGTGTCCCGCGAGGCCGCACGGCAGCGGGCCCTGGCCGCGCAGGGCCGTGCCGTTCACCCTCGCCTCAGCGCCAGGCGTGGCGGACCCTCAGCCGCCCGTACCCCATCGCTCCCGAGATCCGGATGACCGGCCCGCCGGGGCGGGAGGGCTGCCGGGGCCGGTAGCGCAGGTCCTTCCAACCGGTCTGCACGGCGTCCAGGTCCACGGTCGCGTCCCGGGGCACGATGATCGTCGCCCTGCCGGTACCGATGCGCAGCTCGATGTCGACGGCGGGGTCCTCGAAGAGGGCCCGGGACAGATCCAGGCGGACCCGCCCGAAGGCGGACTCGACCGTGAGGAACCGGGGCACCCGCCACGCTCCGCGCCGCCGGATCCGTCCGCCGGCCGCGGCGATCGTCGCCGTGGTCTCCGGTTTTCCGGGCTTCTCCGGGGGGAGCGCGTCCAGGACGGACGCGAGCTCGCCGTGCCGGGTGGCGGAGAGGACCTGGCCGAGGCGCTCGTCCATCTCCGCGTGCGTGATCGCCTCCTCGGCGTACGCCTCCCGCAGGCGCCGTACAGCACTCTCGCGGGCCTCCTCGTCCACCAGGGGCCCCGCGTCGTCCTGAGGAATGGTCACCCCGCCACCCTAGCGCCGGGCTTTACCCCTGAACATGCCGCAGGCGTACGTCTGAGGCGGCCGGCCCGAACCCTCCTGCCCCCTCAGACGACAGGCGCCTCCTCCTCGCTCTGGCGGCTGTCGTACTCAGCGCGCGCCCTGGCGATCTCCTGCTGGTGGCCCTCGGTCCAGTCGACCAGGGACCGGATCGTCGTGTGCAGGGTCGCGCCCATCGGCGTGAGCTCGTACTCCACGCGCGGCGGGACGACCGGGTAGACCGTGCGCCGCACCAGGCCGTCGCGTTCGAGCTGGCGCAGGGTCACCGTCAGCATGCGCTGGCTGATGCCGTCGATCAGCCGGCGCAGCTCGGAGAAGCGCAGCGTCCGGCGCTCCAGGTGCGCTATCGCGAGCAGCGACCACTTGTCCGCGACGCGGTCGAGGATCTGCCGCACCTCGCAGCCCTCGCGGACATCCCAGTTGCTGATGTCGAAGTCCTGCTCAACGCCGGTATGGCCGCAGTTACTCGGTGACTTCGAAGTGCCTTCTTCCATGGTTCCCCAGCGTGCCGCATGCTTCGAGTGGTTACAAGAGAGAACCGACCAGCACTTCGGTAACTCTTCTTCCTCTCACGCATGTTGAGGGTCGGCCGCCCTCGCATTCCTTTCCACGGACCGCTGTTGCGGCGGTTCGTCATGCCCGATTCCGCATCCCTCCCCAAGGAGAAGTCCCGTGTCCACATCACCACCCCTGTCGAGCAGCGGCACCTCCGTCCGGATGACCGGGCGCGCGTGGGGCGTGCTGTTCGTGCTCTGCGGCGCGATCTTCCTCGAAGGCATCGACGTGGCCATGCTCAACGTGGCCATGCCCGCGATCCGCGCCGACCTCGGGCTCTCCACCGGCACCCTCCAGTGGGTGATGAGCGCGTACGTCCTCGGCTACGGCGGTTTCATGCTGCTGGGCGGCCGGGCGGCCGACCTGTTCGGGCGCCGGCGGATGTTCGTCCTCTGGCTCGTGGTCTTCCTGCTCTTCTCCGGTCTCGGCGGGCTGGCCACCGAAGGCTGGATGCTGATCCTCGCCCGGTTCGTGACGGGGGTCTCCGCCGCCTTCATGACCCCGGCCGGCCTGTCGATCATCACCACCGGCTTTCCGGAGGGGCCGCAGCGCAACAAGGCCCTGCTCGTCTACTCCGGCACCGCGGCGGGCGGCTTCTCCATCGGCCTGGTCGTCGGCGGCCTGCTCTCCGCCATCGACTGGCGCTGGGTGTTCTTCGCCCCGGTCATCCTCTCCTCGCTCATCCTGGTCGCCGCCCTGCGGCTCGTCCCGAAGTCTCCGCGCCCGGACCGCACCGGGCGGGGCGTCGACCTGGCCGGAGCGGTCACCGTCACCGGAGGCATCCTGCTCCTCGTCTTCGGCGTCGAGCGGGTCGCGCACGCCTCGGCCGCCTGGACGACCGGCACGATCGGCACCGCGCTCCTCCTCTTCCTCGCGTTCGTCCTCATCGAGCGCCGCTCGGCCTCGCCGCTGGTGCGCCTGGGCCTCTTCCGCAGCGGGTCGCTGGTCCGCGCCAATGTGGCGGGGCTGCTCTTCGCCGCGGGCTTCTTCGGGTTCCAGTTCATCGCCGTGCTCTATCTCCAGGAGCTACGGGGCTGGTCGTCCCTCCAGACGAGCTTCGCCCTGATCGTCATCGGCCTGGACGCGATCCTGTCCCCGCTCCTCACCCCGAAGCTGGTGGCCCGGTTCGGCAACGCGCGCGTCATCTTCGGCGGGCTGCTCCTCGCCTCCCTGGCGTACGCGCTGTTCCTGCCGCTCACCGCGGACTGGACCTATCTCGCGATGCTCCCGAGCCTGGTCCTGCTCGGTGTGGCCTTCTCCCTGGCGTACGGTCCGCTGACGATCACGGCCACCGACGGCATCGCGGAGGAGGAGCAGGGCGTCGCGGGCGGGCTGCTCTACACCTCCTTCCAGTTCGGTGCCGCGCTCGGCCTGTCCTCGGTCGCCGCCGTCAACATCGCGGCGACGGACGGCACTTCGGCGGGGGCTCTGCTCGACGGCTACCGGGCGGCGCTCGTCGTCCCGCTCGCCGCCGCCCTGATCGCGACCGCCGTCAGCGCCTTCGGTCTGCGGCGCCGGTCCACAAGCCCGTCCGAGGGGCCGTCCGAGGGGCCGCACGAGGGACCGTCCGAGGGGCCCTACGACGGGGCCGACGCCCCCTCCGCCCCCGCCCCGGAATCCGTTCGACAAGCCGACCTGCCGTCCGGCAAAGTCCCTGCATGAGCCACCGACACTGGCCCCTCCACGGCCTCCGGATCCGTACACCCCGCCTCGAACTGCGCCTGCCCGACGAGGCGCTCCTCGACGAGCTGGCCTCGGTCGGCGCCGGCGGGGTGCACGCCCCGGACCGGATGCCGTTCATCGTGCCGTGGACCGACGGCGAGCCCTCCGAGGTCGGCCGGGCCACCTACCAGCACGTGCTGGGCACGATCGCCGGGTGGACGCCCCAGAACTGGCACCTCTCCCTGGCCGTCCTCCACGGGGGCGAGGTCGTGGGGCGGCAGGACGTGATGGGCCGGGAGTTCGGCGTACGGCGTGAGGTGATGACCGGGTCGTGGCTCGGCCTCCCCCATCAGGGGCAGGGCATCGGCACGGAGATGCGGGCCGCCGCCCTCCACCTGGCCTTCGAGGGGCTCGGCGCCCGGTACGCCGTATCGGACGCCAGGACGGACAACGCCGGCTCGCTCGGCGTCTCGCGGCGGCTGGGGTACGAGCCCGACGGCCTCCAGATCGAGGTGATCCGCGGGGAGGCCGTCACCTTGCAGCGGGTGCGGCTGGAGCGGGCCGGGTGGGAGAAGCACCGGAGCGTGGACGTCACCGTGGAGGGACTGGACGCCTGCCGGGCCGACTTCGGGGTCTAGCACCCGGGGGCGAGAGGTTGTACGGACGGAGTTCCGCCTTCCGTACAACCCTTCGCCCACGGTGCACGTCTTGGGTGTGTCGTCGGCAGCCGCGTCCCCCTTCTTCCGGGACGCGGGCCCTGAACCGCAGGAGCTCCAACCTTCATGAACCTCCCCCGCGCCCCTCGTGCGCGCCGTCTCCGTCTCCGTACGACGTCGATCGCCGTGGGCGTCGCGCTCGCCGCGGGCCCGGTGCCGTGCCTCGCCGCCGCGCCCGCCTCGGCCGCCGCCGCGAAGCCCGCCAAGCACTACGACGACTTCAACGGGGACGGCTACCGGGACCTGGCCGTCTCGCACACGCACGACGGAATCTTCGCCTTCAATGACCGCGCGGTGCTCGTCACCTACGGCGGACCGAAGGGGCTCACCACCAAGAAGCAGGTCATCCACCAGAACTCACCGGGGATCCCCGGTGCCAGTGAGTCCGGCGACGACTTCGGCACGGTGCTGGCCAGTGCCGACCTGAACCGCGACGGATACGCGGACCTCGTCGTCGGCAACCCGACCGAGGAGGCCGGGCGGACCCGCGTCGGCTCGGTCACCCTCGTGTGGGGCTCGACCAAGGGGCTCAAGGGCGGAACGGCCCTGCCCCGCAAGGCCACCAACGGCTACGGGACCTTCGGCGCCGACATCGCCACCGGGGACTTCAACGGGGACGGGCGCCCCGACATCGCGACGGTCAACGGCGGCGACGTCTTTCTGTACCGCGGCGGCTTCACCAAGTCCGGCGGACTGGGCAAAGTCAGCAAGTACGACCGGGAGGGCCAGAGCTGGGACGGCGACACCATCGCCGCCGGCAAGGTCAACGGTGACGGGAAGACCGACCTGATCGTCATGGGCGTGCGCGGCGTCGGCATGACGTTCCGCACCGAGGCCTGGTTCCTGAAGGGCTCCACCGGCGGCCTGGTCTCCGGTCCGGCCAAGGTGGTCGACGGCAAGAAGCAGCACGAGCGGCTGGACGCGGCCGTCGGCGACTTCGACCGGGACGGTTACGGGGACATCGCCGTCGGCAACCCGGTGGCCAACGACGGCCGGGGCAGGGTCACCGTCTGGTACGGCACGTCCGCCGGGCCGGGCAAGCGGAGCATCACGCTCAGCCAGTCGACGGCCGGGGTGGCCGGCGCCTCGGAGGCGTGGGACCAGTTCGGTTCGTCGCTGACGGCGGGGGACGCCGACGGCGACGGATACGCGGACCTGGCGGTCGGCGTCCCGGGCGAGAGGGTCGGAGCCAAGGTCAACGCGGGCGGCGCCTATCTGTTCCGCGGCGGCAAGGGCGGGCTCAAGGGTTCGCGCTCCGCGGCGCTCGGCAAGTCGCTTCCCGGGGTGGCCGGGGAGACGACGGACCACGACATCCTCGGCTATGACCTGCGGCTGCGGGACCTGAACCGGGACGGGCGCGCCGACCTGGCGATCTCGGTCCCGGGCGAGGACAGCATGCGCATCCTGCCGGGGGCGAAGGGCGGGGTGACGGGGACCGGTTCGTCGGTCCTGCGGGCGGCCGGGTCCGACCTGCCGGAGTAGGGGCAGGGAGAGGTCCGCCGGCCCGCCGGAGTAACGGCGGCGGGGCAGGGGGAAGGTCCGCCGGAGTAAGGGCGGCGGGGGCGAGGGGCGGGTGCCGTGCGGTCGGGCACCCGCCCCTCGCGCGTCGCCAGGGGTGTGACATGCCGGGTCCGTTCCGGCCACGGCCGACACCCCCGCCCCCGCAATCCCCCACGACACCGTGACCGTCTAGCAAGGTTAGGCTAACCTTCCTTCGGACTGCCCTCGCCGGAGCCGGGCCCGTCCGCCCGCCGCTCCTGCCCATTCCGGAGGAGCCCTCGTTGACGACGACTGCCGCCGTTCCCCAAGTAGCCCCGTTCCGGTTCTTCGACCTCACCGTCCTGCGGGTCAGGCGGCTCGGCCCCTCCATGCTCCGGATCACGCTGGGCGGGCCCGGGGCCGACGGGTTCAGCGCCGGGGGCCGCGACCAGAGCCTGTCGATCTTCCTGCCGCACCCCGGACAGAGCGAGGCCGTGGTGCCGGAGGGTGAGGACGGGGCCTGGTACGCGAAGTGGCGGGCGCTGCCCGAGGACGTACGGGCGGTGATGCGGTCGTACACCGTGCGGGCCCAGCTCGTGAAGGCCGACGGCTCCACCGAGGTGGACATCGACTTCGCGCTCCACGGCGACGGCGGCCCGGCCTCCCGCTGGGCGCTCATGGCCACGGCGGGCGACCCGCTCAAGGTGCTGGGGCCGGCGGTCCGGGACAACACCTCCGTGCGGTTCCGGCCCCCGGAGGACACCGATTGGGTGCTCATCTGGGCGGACGAGACCGCCCTGCCCGCCGCCTCCGCCGCCCTGGAGTGGCTGCCCGCGGGGATGCCCGCCCGGGTCTGGCTGGAGGTGCCGAAGACCGAGGACCGGCAGGCCCTCAACACCGCGGCCAAGGCCCGGATCAGCTGGCTCGTCAGGAGCGAGGGTGCCATGCCCGCCGTGGAGGCCGTGCGCGCCGCCGAGCTGCCGGAGGGCACCCCGTACGTCTGGATCGCGGGCGAGTCGTCCGAGGTGCGGGCACTCCGCCGCCACCTGGTCCAGGAGCGCGGCTTCGACCGGAAGCGGGTCACCTTCGTCGGGTACTGGCGGCGCGGGCTCAGCGAGGAGCAGCTGCGGGCGGAGACCATCGCGCGGGCCGGGGCGACGGAGTAGCCGAACCGGAACCAATCCGGACAACTCCCGCACCCGACAGGGGCGAGGGATGACCGTGATCGAGTTAGGTTAGGCTAACCTCACTTCGACATCGCGTCCCTCGTCCCTCCTTTTTCCTGCCCGGAGGGACGCGATGAAGTTCCCCTCACCCGGGAGGACCCCTCCATGCGTTCGCACCTGCTCAACAACACGACTGCGGAGCACTACCGGCGTACCGTCACCGCAGGAGTGGATCGGGTCGCGGCCAGAATCGCCGCCACCGAGCGTCCCTTCAGCGGGGTCGGTGTGGACGAGCTCTCTCCCGTCGTCGACGCGATCGACCTCGACCGGCCGCTGGGCGACGCCACCGCCGCCCTCGACGAGCTCGGCGAGGTCTACCTCCGCGACGCCGTCTACTTCCACCACCCGCGCTACCTGGGCCACCTCAACTGCCCGGTCGTCATCCCCGCCGTCCTCGGCGAGGCGGTGCTCTCCGCGGTCAACTCCTCGCTGGACACCTGGGACCAGAGCGCGGGCGGCACCCTCATCGAGCGCCGGCTGATCGACTGGACCACCGAGCGCATCGGCTTCGGACCGGCCGCCGACGGCATCTTCACCAGCGGCGGTACACAGTCCAACCTCCAGGCCCTGCTGCTGGCCCGCGAGGAGGCGAAGATCCGGCCCGAGCACTACACCCGGCTGCGGATCTTCACCTCCGAGTGCAGCCACTTCAGTGTCCAGAAGTCCGCCAAACTCCTCGGCCTCGGCCCGGACGCGGTCGTCTCCGTCCCGTTCGACAGCAACAAGCGCATGCAGGCCGTGGCCCTCGCCCACGCCCTGGAACAGTGCGTCGCCGAGAGTGCCGTGCCGATGGCCGTCGTCGCGACCGCCGGCACCACGGACTTCGGCTCCATCGACCCGCTGCCCGAGATCGCCGCCCTGTGTGAGCAGTACGCCACCTGGATGCATGTGGACGCCGCGTACGGCTGCGGGCTGCTGGCCTCCCGCGAGCGGCGCGGTCTCCTCGAAGGCATCGCACACGCCGACTCGGTCACCGTCGACTACCACAAGTCCTTCTTCCAGCCCGTGAGTTCGTCGGCGATCCTGGTCCGCGACCGGGCGACCCTGCGCCACGCCACGTACCACGCGGAGTATCTGAACCCGCGCCGGATGGCCGAGGAGCGGATACCCAACCAGGTCGACAAGTCCCTCCAGACGACCCGCCGGTTCGACGCGCTCAAGCTGTGGATGACGCTGCGCGTCATGGGCGCCGACGGTATCGGTGAGCTGTTCGACGAGGTCTGCGACCTGGCCGCCGAGGGGTGGAAGCTGCTCGCCGCCGACCCGCGCTTCGACGTGGTGGTCCAGCCGCAGCTCTCCACGCTCGTCTTCCGCCACATCCCCTCCGGTGTCACCTCCCCGGACGACATCGACCGCGCCAACCTCTACGCCCGCAAGGCCCTGTTCGCCTCCGGCGAGGCGATCGTCGCGGGCACCAAGGTCGGCGAACGCCAGTACCTCAAGTTCACCCTCCTCAACCCCGAAACGACCGTGGACGACATCGCCGCGGTCCTCGACCTGATCTCCGGCCATGCCGAGAAGTACCTGGGAGACTCCCTTGACCGCGCTTCCTGACCCCCACGACTTCATCGGGATCGGGCTCGGCCCGTTCAATCTCGGACTGGCCTGCCTGACCGAGCCGATCGACGAACTGAACGGTGTCTTCCTGGAGTCCAAGCCGGACTTCGAGTGGCACTCCGGGATGTTCCTCGAAGGGGCCCATCTCCAGACGCCGTTCATGTCGGACCTGGTCACCATGGCCGACCCGACCTCGCCGTACTCGTTCCTCAACTACCTCAAGGAGCGCGGCAGGCTCTACTCGTTCTACATCCGGGAGAACTTCTACCCGCTGCGGACCGAGTACAACGACTACTGCCGCTGGGCCGCCGCCAAACTGAGCAGCATCCGCTTCAACGAGACCGTCGAGGCGGTGACGTACGACGAGGGCGAGGCGCTCTACACCGTCACCACCGCCGCCGGGACCGTACTGCGCTCCCGCCACCTCGTCCTCGGCACCGGGACCCCGCCGTACATCCCCGAGGCGTGCCACGGCCTCGGCGGGGACTTCCTGCACAACTCCCGCTATCTGGAGGGGAAAGCCGAGCTCCAGAAGAAGAAGTCGATCACCCTGGTCGGCAGCGGGCAGAGCGCGGCGGAGATCTACTACGACCTGCTCTCCGAGATCGACACCTACGGCTACCGGCTCAACTGGGTGACGCGCTCCCCGCGGTTCTTCCCGCTGGAGTACACCAAGCTCACGCTGGAGATGACCTCCCCGGAGTACATCGACTACTTCCACGCGCTGCCCGAGGAAACCCGCTACCGACTGGAGACCGGGCAGAAGGGACTGTTCAAGGGCATCGACGGGGAGCTGATCGACGCGATCTTCGACCTGCTCTACCAGAAGAACCTGCCCGGCCCGGTCCCGACCCGGCTGCTCACCAACTCGGCGCTGCTCAGCGCGCGTTACGACGAGGAGGGCGGCGCGTACAGCCTGGGGCTGCGCCAGGAGGAGCAGGGCAAGGAGTACGAGCTCACCACCGAGGGCCTCATCCTCGCCACCGGCTACCGCTACGAGGCGCCCGCCTTCCTCGCGCCCGTCACCGGCCGGCTGCGCCACGACAGCCGGGGCCGCTTCGACGTGGCCCGCAACTACAGCATCGACACCACCGGGCGCGGGATCTTCCTGCAGAACGCCGGGGTGCACACCCACTCGATCACCTCGCCCGACCTGGGCATGGGTGCCTACCGCAACGCGTACATCATCGGCGAACTGCTCTGCCGTGAGTACTACCCGGTCGAGAAGTCCATCGCCTTCCAGGAGTTCGCCATATGAACCACCCGCACAGCAACCCTCCCGGCAAACTCGGCACGCTCACCGTCCGCCCGCTCGACCCGGCTTCCGACGCCGAGCTGGTGCACGGCTGGGTGACCCACCCCAAAGCCGCCTTCTGGCTGATGGGCGAGGCGAAACTTGAGGACGTGGAGCGGGAGTACATGGCGATCGCCGCCCACTCGCACCACGACGCGTTCATCGGCCTGCACGACGGCGAGCCCGCGTTCCTGATCGAGCGGTACGACCCCACCGAGGTCGAGCTGAAGGGGCTGTACGAGGCGGAGCCCGGCGATGTCGGGATGCACTTCCTGGTCGCGCCGACCGACACCCCGGTGCACGGCTTCACCCGGGCCGTGATCACCGCCGTGATGGAGTTCCTCTTCGCCGACCCGTCGGTCCGCCGAATCGTCGTCGAGCCCGATGTGACCAACAACGCCGTCCAGGCCCTCAACAAGGCCGTCGGCTTCGAGGTCCTGCGGGAGATCGCCAAACCGGAGAAGGACGCACTGCTCAGCGCCTGCACCCGCGAGCAGTTCGAAGCAGCAACCGGAGGAACCGACCGATGACGACCGCCCTCACCGACAGCGTCGCCCACCTCTCCCCGGGCCGCTGGGCCACCGCAAACCGACTGCTGGTCCGCAAAGCACTGGCGGAATTCAGCCATGAACGGCTGCTGACCCCCGTTCCGCTCGGCGAGGACCGCTACACCCTCCGTAGCGACGACGCGGGCACGGAGTACCGTTTCACCGCACGCCTCTTCGCCCTGGACCACTGGCAGGTCGATGCCGAGTCGATCACGCGGCACCGGCACGGGGCCGAAGTTCCGCTCGACGCGCTGGAGTTCTTCATCGAACTGCGGGTGGCGCTCGGGCTGACCGAGGAGATCCTGCCGGTCTACCTGGAGGAGGTCTCCTCCACTCTGGCCGGAACCGCCTACAAACTCACCAAGGAACCGGCCACCTCCGGCCAGCTCGTCGCCGCCGGTTTCCAGGCCATCGAGACCGGGATGACCGAGGGCCACCCCTGCTTCGTGGCCAACAACGGCCGGCTCGGCTTCGGGGTCGACGAGTACCGCGCGTACGCCCCCGAGGCCGCCTCCCCGATCCGGCTGGTCTGGCTGGCCGCGCGCCGCGACCGGGCCACCTTCACGGCGGGCGCCGGTCTCGACTACGACACGCTGGTCGAGAGCGAGTTGAGCGAGGAAACCCGGGAACGGTTCGCCGCCACCCTGCGCTCGCTCGGCCTCGACCCGGACGCGTACTTCCTGCTGCCCGTCCACCCCTGGCAGTGGTGGAACAAGCTCGCCGTCACCTTCGCCGGTGAGCTGGCCGAGCGCCACCTGGTCGTGCTCGGGGAGGGTGAGGACGCCTACCTGGCCCAGCAGTCGATCCGTACGTTCTTCAACACCGACCACCCCGAGAAGCACTACGTCAAGACGGCCCTGTCCGTCCTGAACATGGGCTTCATGCGCGGCCTCTCCGCCGCCTACATGGAGGCCACGCCCGCCATCAACGACTGGCTGGCCGGGCTCATCGAGCGCGACAGCCTGCTGACCGCCGCCCGGTTCTCGATCATCCGGGAGCGGGCCGCGATCGGCTACCACCACCGGAGTTACGAGGCGGCCACCGCCAAGGGCTCCCCGTATCTGAAGATGCTGGCCGCGCTCTGGCGCGAGAGCCCCGTCGCCGGTCTGGAGCCGGGCGAGCGGGTCGCGACCATGGCCTCCCTGGTCCACACCGACCACGAGGGCCGCTCGGTGGCCGGAGCGCTCATCGAGGAATCCGGACTCGACCCGCAGGTGTGGCTGCGGCACTATCTGGACGCCTACCTGGTGCCGGTGCTGCACAGCTTCTACGCCTACGACCTGGTCTACATGCCGCACGGTGAGAACGTGATCCTGGTGGTGGAGGACGGGGTCGTCACCCGGACGATCTTCAAGGACATCGCCGAGGAGATCGCGGTCATGGACCCGGACGCGGTGCTGCCGCCGAAGGTCGACCGGATCCGGGCCGAGGTCCCCGAGGACATGAAGCTGCTGTCGGTCTTCACCGACGTCTTCGACTGCTTCTTCCGCTTCCTGGGCGCGAACCTGGCCACCGAGGGGGTCCTGGACGAGGACACCTTCTGGCGGACGGTCGCCGAGTGCGTACGCGACTACCAGAAGTCGGTGCCGTATCTCGCGGAGAAGTTCGCGCAGTACGACATGTTCGAGCCGGAGTTCGCGCTCTCCTGCCTCAACCGCCTCCAGCTGCGCAACAACCAGCAGATGGTCGACCTCAACGACCCTGCGGGCGCACTCCAGTTGGTGGGGCGCCTGAAGAACCCGATCGCGAAGTTCTGAGCGGTCCCCACAGACCGGTGAGCGCCTGGGGACGGTCCCCCGGGCGCTCACCTCTTCCGTCATGACCCCCAGTCCACCTGCGGGGAGCGGTAGAAGCCGATCCCCAGCTCGGTCAGCCGCGGCCCCTGGGCGGCGAGGCGCACCTTGTACGTCTCCCAGTCCCGGGCCGCCGCGGGTGACCAGCCGATCTCGGCGGCGCCCAGCAGCCGGGGGAAGGCCATCGCCTCGATCTCCGTGCTGTTCGTCAGCGTCTCGGTCCAGAGCGGCGCCTCGACCCCGAGGACGGCCTCCTGCGGGGCCCCTTCCAGGTAGGTCCCGGGATCCCAGTCGTACGACCGCTGCACCTCCACCAGCCCGGCCCAACTCAGTCCCAGCGGTGTGTCCTTGGTGTACTTCATGTCGAGATAGACCCGGTCGGCCGGCGAGAGCACCAGCTTGGTGCCGCCCTTCGCCGCGTCGGCCACCTGCTTGCGCTCGGCGGCGCCCGTGCGGTCGTACCCCCAGTACTGCGCCACCGCCCCCTTCACCGGCACCGCGCCGGTCAGCTGGTGCCAGCCCATCACCGTCTTGCCGTACTTCCCCACGACCGCCTGGGCCTTCGCCATGAACGTCACGTAGTCCTCATGGCTGGTGGCGTGCGCCTCGTCGCCGCCGATGTGGAGGTACTTCCCCGGCGTGAGCGCCGCCACCTCGCGCAGCACGTCGTCCACGAAGTCGTACGTCACCGGCTTGGGCACGCACAGCGAGCTGAAGCCGACCGTGGTGCCGGTGTAGAGCGGCGGGGCGACCCCGTCGCAGTTCAGCTCGGCGTAGGAGGCGAGGGCGGCGTTGGTGTGGCCGGGCAGGTCGATCTCCGGCACGACCTCCAGGTAGCGGGAGGCGGCGTACCGGACGATCTCGCGGTACTGCGCCTTGGTGTAGTACCCGCCGGGCCCGCCGCCGACCTCGGTGGAGCCGCCGTACGTGGCGAGCCGGGGCCAGGAGTCGATGGCGATCCGCCAGCCCTGGTCGTCGGAGAGATGCAGGTGCAGCTTGTTGATCTTGTACAGGGCGAGCTGGTCGATGTACCGCTTCACCTCGGCGACGGAGAAGAAGTGGCGCGAGACGTCCAGCATCGCGCCCCGGTAGCCGTAGCGCGGCGCGTCCGTGACGGTGCCCCCCGCGACCTTCCAGGGCCCCTTCTGCCGGCTGTCGGCCTCCACCCGGTCCGGGAGGAGCTGGCGGAGCGTCTGGACGCCGTGGAAGAGCCCGGCCAGGGCGCGGGCGGTGATGGTGAGCGCGCCGGGCGTGGAGCGCAGCCGGTACCCCTCCTCGCCCAGGCTCCGGTCCCGGGAGCCCAGCTCCAGCCGGATGCCGCCGGGGCCGGGCCGGCCGGTGACGGGCAGCGCGTAGCCGGTGGCCGGGCGCAGCAGCTCCGCCAGGTAGGTCCCGATCCGCCGCACCTCGGCGGAGCCGCCCGCCACCCTGACCGGGGTCGTGGAGGTGATGGCGTACGGGGAGCCGTTCGGCACCACCTGCACGGGGACGGGCACGAGCTGCCCGAGGGGGCGGGGTGCGGAGGCGGCGGCGACGGAGGAGGTCGCGGCGGTGGAGGAGAAGGCGGCCGCCACGACGATCAGGAGGGTGGCGAGGAGCCTGGGGAGGGGGCCGGGCCGGGCTTTCCAGCTCCTACGTTGCTGTCGCTGCCGCTGTCGCTGTCGCTGTCGCTGTCGCTGTCGCACAAGCTTGTCCCTTCGACGGGTCCTACCTGTGGATCTCGGGGCCGAGCGAACGCCCGTCATGCCTATCGCGCGGCCGTGGACGGGTCAAGGACCACGGCCCGCCCCCGGTGGCCGGCTGGCAGAATCGCGGGCATGGCAGAAATCATCCAGCGCGACGGAACGTGGACGTTCGACGGGGAGACGGTACGCATCGTGCCGGGCGGCAAAGCGCATCCGCTCCGGCTGGCGCTGGGTGAACTCGCCGTCCCTGTGGAGGCGTTGGCCGGTATCTCGTTCGAGCCGGACCGCAAGGGCGGCCGGCTGCGGCTCCGGCTGCGCGGGGGCGCCTGCCCGGTGCTGCGGGCCGCCGACGGGCGCCTGAAGGACGGCGCCGACCCGTACGTCCTGGCCGTGGAGAAGGACCGCACGGGGGTGGCGGAGTACTTCGTCGACGAGGTCCGCAACGCGCTGCTGATCGAGCAGGTCCCCGAGGGGCCGGTGGACCGCTTCCTGCTGGCGGGGCCCTCGCTGCCGGTCTCCGGCGGGGGCGGCGACGGTACGGCGTCCTTCGACGGCGAGACCGTACGGCTCACCTGGAACTGGAAGGCCGAGGAGTCCAAGTACGCGAGCGGCCCGGCGGCCTTCCCGCTGGCGCGGATCGCGGGGGTGCGCTGGATGCCGTCGATAGGCCTGGAGAACGGCTATCTGCGGTTCGAGCCGGTGGACGGGCCGGTCTCGGCCCCGCCGAAGTACGACCCGTACTCCCTGGAGCTGTGGGGGCTGTCCAAGAAGGAGTACACGGCGGTCGTGGTCGCGGCGGCGGTGCTGGCCCGGCTGCCGCAGGCCCGTACGGCCGTGGACGCGCCCGCCGTGGCCCCGGCCCTCACCAAGGCACCGGCGCCCGCGCCCGCCGCCGTACCGCCCGCCGACGATCACGACGTCCTGCTGCGGCGGCTGCGGGAGCTGGGCGAGCTGCACCGGGCCGGGGTCCTCACGGATGAGGAGTTCAGCACGGCGAAGCAGGCGATCCTGAGCCGGATGTGAGCCGGGCGTGCGCCGAATGTGAGCCGGATGTGACCGATTCGGCCACCCTCCCCGCCCCCTCCTGCCCGATATCGGGCAGATTTCTTGCGTAAGAGCGCCCCGGCACGCAATATCGACGGGTGCTTGAACGCCGCTCGTCGCACGACGACCTCATCGACCACCTCGTCCGCTCCACCGCGCTCCAGCGCGGTGAGGCGGCCCGGGTGATCCTCGACGTGCTGGCGTACTTCGACGAGAGCACCGACGACTTCGTCCGCCGCCGCCACCGCGAACTGCAGTCCGGCGGCCTGGTCAACACGGAGATCTTCGAGCGGATCGCGGCCGAGCTGCCGCACCGCGCCGTGGCGCCGCCGGAGCTCTCGCTCCGCCAGCTGCGCCGCATCGTCTACGGCTGATCCAGCTGCGGCGGATCACCGGGCGCCCGTGCGGGGCGCCGAGCGCATGCATGTACGTGTACGTCGAGGAGGGGCAGAGAATCTCATGTGCGGGATCGTCGGATACATCGGGAAGCGTGACGTGGCACCGCTGCTGCTGGAAGGCCTGCAGCGGCTGGAGTACCGGGGGTACGACTCCGCGGGCATCGTCATCACCAGCAGGACGGCGGCGGGCAAGCCCGGCACGCTGAAGATGGTCAAGGCCAAGGGCCGGGTCCGCGAGCTGGAGGCCAAGGTCCCCAAGCGGTTCGCCGGCACCACCGGCATCGCGCACACCCGCTGGGCCACCCACGGCGCCCCCAGCGACGAGAACGCCCACCCGCACCTGGACGCGGACAACAAGGTCGCCGTCGTCCACAACGGGATCATCGACAACGCCTCCGAGCTGCGCGCCAAGCTCACCGCCGACGGCATCGTCTTCCTCTCCGACACCGACACCGAGGTGCTGGTCCACCTGATCGCCCGCGCCCAGGCGGACACCCTGGAGGAGAAGGTCCGCGAGGCGCTCCGCCACGTCGAGGGCACGTACGGCATCGCCGTGATGCACGCCGACTTCAACGACCGCATCGTGGTCGCCCGCAACGGCTCCCCCGTCGTCCTCGGCATCGGCGAGAAGGAGATGTTCGTCGCCTCCGACGTCGCCGCCCTGGTCGCCCACACCCGCCAGGTCGTCACGCTGGACGACGGCGAGATGGCCACCCTGAAGGCCGACGACTTCCGCACGTACACGACGGAGGGCTCGACCACGACGGCCACGCCGACCACCGTGGAGTGGGAGGCCGAGTCGTACGACATGGGCGGCCACGACACGTACATGCACAAGGAGATCTTCGAGCAGGCCGACGCCGTGGACCGGGTGCTGCGCGGCCGGATCGACGACCGGTTCTCCACCGTGCACCTGGGCGGCCTCAACCTGGACGCCCGTGAGGCGCGCGGGGTGCGCCGGATCAAGATTCTCGGCTGCGGCACCTCGTACCACGCGGGCCAGATCGGCGCCCAGCTGATCGAGGAGCTCGCCCGCATCCCCGCCGACGCCGAGCCGGCCTCCGAGTTCCGCTACCGCAACCCGGTCGTGGACCCCGACACCCTGTACGTGGCGGTCTCCCAGTCGGGTGAGACGTACGACGTGCTGGCCGCCGTCCAGGAGCTCAAGCGCAAGGGCGCCCGCGTCCTCGGCGTGGTCAACGTGGTCGGCTCCGCGATCGCCCGGGAGGCCGACGGCGGTACGTACGTCCACGCGGGCCCCGAGGTCTGCGTGGTCTCCACCAAGTGCTTCACCAACACCGTGGTCGCCTTCGCGCTGCTCGCGCTGCACCTGGGCCGCATCCGGGACCTCTCGGTCGCCGACGGCAAGCGGATCATCGACGGGCTGCGCCGGCTGCCGGAGCAGATCAGCGAGATCCTGGCGGGCGAGGACGAGATCAAGCGGCTCGCGGCCGAGTACGCCGAGGCCAAGTCGATGATGTTCATCGGCCGGGTGCGGGGCTACCCGGTGGCCCGTGAGGCGTCGCTGAAGCTGAAGGAGGTCTCGTACATCCACGCCGAGGCCTACCCGGCCTCCGAGCTGAAGCACGGCCCGCTCGCGCTGATCGAGCCCGCGATGCCGACCGTGGCGATCGTGCCGGACGACGACCTGCTGGAGAAGAACCGGGCCGCGATGGAGGAGATCAAGGCGCGCAGCGGCCGGATCCTCGCCGTGGCGCACCAGGTCCAGGAGAAGGCGGACCACACCATCGTCGTACCGAAGAACGAGAACGAGCTGGACCCGATCCTGATGGGCATCCCGCTCCAGCTCTTCGCGTATCACACGGCCCTGGCGATGGGCCGGGACATCGACAAGCCGCGCAACCTGGCGAAGTCGGTCACGGTCGAGTAGTCACCACTACGTGAATGAGTTGGGCCCCGCACCGTCGTGTCGAGACGGTGCGGGGCCCAACTCGTTGTGCGTCGGGTGCTTCTGGCTGGCCGTCAGAGGCCGCGTACGGCTCAGGGGATGACGATGACCGGGCGCTGGGCGCGGCGGGCGAGGCGGCCCGCCACCGAGCCGAAGATGCGGCCGACGATGCCGTGCGTGGAGCCGACGACGATGGCGTCGGCGGAATACTCGCGGCCGACCTCCTCCAGCTCGTGGCAGATGTCGCCGCCGCGCTCCACCAGCACCCAGGGCACGTCGGAGAGGTAGTCCGCGCAGGCCAGCTCCAGGCCGAGGACCTCGGTGCGGTGGTCGGGGACGTCGACGAAGACGGGGGGCTCGCAGCCCGCCCAGACCGTCGTCGGGAGCCGGTTGGCCACGTGGACGATGATCAGGCCCGAGCCCGATCTGCCGGCCATGCCGATCGCGTAGGCGAGGGCCCGCTCGCTGGAGGTGGAGCCGTCGAAACCGACCACGACTCCGTGCCGGAAGGCGGGATCGCACGCAGGGCGTGCTTCTTCGACCGTCCGCGGCTCCGACCGGGGGTCGGCTACCTGCTTGCGGTCTTTGGGTTCAGGGATTTCGTGACCGGCCATCGGTGTCTCGGCGAAGAGAGTCCTCGTGAGGAGGGAGCGGTTTCGAGAGGTGCGTCAGCTGATGGTGTGGCTCTGTCCGGGAATCATCTTCCCAACCCCATACCCCCAAGGGTACGGCGTCACTCCTCAGCTGCCCAGACCCCCGCAAAAGCACGCGTGACGTTGGAGGGAGCATGCCCGAGGCGGTCCGGTATGGCAATGCCGGTTGTGTCGTACACGGGCCTCGGGGGCTCCGGACGAGGGTGACCGCCCTGTTTTCCGGGGTGTCCGGCGGCCGCGCGGACCTGGCGGCCGCCGCCCCGGCGGGCGGTGCCGGCCGTCGGCCCGTGCCGCCGATTCTGTGCCCCTGCCGCCCATCGGTCGGTAATCCGGCTGCCGTCGCCCCGGAGGCCGGTCACGCCCCGGCAGCCCGCCGCGTTCGGCCCCGGCACCCCGAACACGCCACGTCCCGCCGGGCCGAGGGAGCGCACCGGGGCGGCCGTCAGGCGGAAGTTGTGCGCCCGGCGTGACTGGAACCCGCGCACACAACCATCTGTTTTAAGCCAACTTCACATCCTGGCCGAACCTTTCGCAGAATGGCCGGAGAGCCCACCGCCCACCAGGCAGGAAGAGACCGCGCGGTACGCTTTCACCCGACGCGGACGGGCCACGTTCGCGAAGGGCACTTCCCTGTGCGCCTCGCGGGTGAAACGCTTCGTGATCGAACGCTTCACGCCACGTTTCCTTATCGACTTAGCGCCGGTGGGGGAAGGTGTCACGGCGGGGCCACGCGACGCAGTAGATTCGATCTTGAAAATCGGGGGGCTGGGGAACCGTGCGAAACCGAGGGGAAACGTGCAGGAGCGGCAGGCCCGTAAGGACCAGGGAGACGCGAACACCGAGGGGGGCTTAGCGTCATGAGCCAGGACTCCGCCACCGCGACGGAGGCCGCACGCAAGCTGACCGGGCGGCGACGCCGGGAAGTCGTTGCCGTGCTGCTCTTCAGCGGCGGCCCTATCTTCGAGAGCTCCATCCCGCTCTCGGTTTTCGGAATCGACCGGCAGGACGCGGGAGTTCCCCGCTACCGCCTGCTGGTCTGCGGCGGCGAGGACGGACCGCTGCGCACGACGGGTGGACTCGAACTGACCACGCCGTACGGCCTGGAGGCGATCAGCAGGGCAGGCACCGTGGTGGTGCCCGCCTGGCGGTCGATCACCTCGCCGCCGCCCGCCGAGGCACTGGACGCGCTGCGGCGCGCCCATGAGGAGGGCGCCCGCATCGTCGGCCTGTGCACGGGAGCCTTCGTGCTCGCGGCGGCCGGGCTGCTGGACGGCCGGCCGGCCACCACGCACTGGATGTACGCGCCGACGCTGGCCAAGCGCTATCCGTCGGTGCACGTCGATCCGCGCGAACTGTTCGTGGACGACGGCGATGTGCTGACCTCGGCGGGTACGGCGGCGGGTATCGACCTCTGCCTCCATATAGTCCGCACCGACCACGGCACCGAGGCGGCGGGCGCACTCGCCCGCAGGCTCGTCGTACCGCCGCGGCGCAGTGGCGGACAGGAGCGCTACCTGGACAGGTCTTTACCTGAAGAGATCGGCTCCGACCCGCTCGCCGAGGTCGTGGCCTGGGCGCTGGAGCATCTGCACGAGCAGTTCGACGTGGAGACGCTCGCGGCGCGCGCCTACATGAGCAGGCGGACCTTCGACCGCAGGTTCCGCTCGCTCACGGGGAGCGCACCGCTCCAGTGGCTGATCACCCAGCGGGTGCTTCAGGCACAGAGGCTGCTGGAGACCTCCGACTACTCGGTCGACGAGGTCGCCGGCCGCTGCGGCTTCCGTTCACCGGTCGCGCTGCGCGGGCACTTCCGCCGCCAGCTCGGCTCCTCCCCCGCCGCGTACCGGGCCGCCTACCGGGCCCGTCGTCCGCAGGGGGTGGCGGAGAGCGCCGCGACGGTGCTGGAGACGGTCGTGCCCAGCCAGGGCTCGCCGTCGGGCCGCAGGGGCGCTCCGGTGCCGTCCGGCGCCCCGGTCTCCGTATCGGCGTCGGCGGGCTCCTCGGAGCACTCGCTGCCGGTCCCCGACGCGTACGTTCCCGGGCGCCCGGCCCTGCCGGGACAGCGGAGCGCCCCGTAGGGTGGGGCGCATGAACGACCGCATGGTGTGGATCGACTGCGAGATGACCGGGCTCTCGTTGACGGACGACGCACTCATCGAGGTGGCCGCCCTGGTCACCGACTCGGAGTTGAACGTGCTCGGCGACGGGGTGGACATCGTGATCCGCCCGCCGGACGCGGCCCTGGAGACCATGCCCGAGGTGGTGCGGCAGATGCACACCGCCTCGGGCCTCCTCGACGAGCTGGCCGGGGGCACCACCCTGGCCGACGCCGAGGAGCAGGTCCTGGCCTACATCCGCGAGCATGTGAAGGAGCCGGGCAAGGCCCCGCTCTGCGGAAACTCGGTCGGTACCGACCGCGGCTTCCTGGCGCGGGACATGCGGGAGCTGGAGGGCTACCTCCACTACCGGATCGTGGACGTGTCCTCGGTCAAGGAGCTGGCCCGCCGCTGGTACCCCCGGGCGTATTTCAACAGCCCGGAGAAGAACGGCAACCACCGGGCCCTGGCGGACATCCGCGACTCCATCACGGAGCTCCGCTACTACCGGGAGGCGGTCTTCGTCCCGCAGCCCGGCCCGGACTCGGAGCGCGCCAGGGAGATCGCGGCGCGCCACGTGGCCCGCGCCACACCGTAGGAAGCGTCCGCGCCACAGCGCGGGAGGCGTCCACGTCACACCGTAGAAAACCGCTGGTCACGGGCGTGTGAGCGCCCGCGGACCGGCCCCGGGAAACGGGGGCGCGAGCACCCTCCCGGACCCTGTACACTTTTTCTCGGCCGGTCGGAAACGACCGGACGACATGGTGGGTATAGCTCAGCTGGCAGAGCACCTGGTTGTGGTCCAGGATGTCGCGGGTTCAAGTCCCGTTACTCACCCTGAGGGAAGGGCCCCGGTCTTCGGACCGGGGCCCTTCTTCATGCCCGGAGGCCGGTCAGCCGGCCGGCTCCTCGCTCCGGGAGCGGCGGGCCGGGGCCTCCACCTGGGCGACGACCTGGGCGTGGAAGCGGTCCACCGCCTCGTCGACGCTGCGGATGAAGCCGGTCTCGGCGCTGCCCCGGCCGTTGCCCATGCCCTTGAACAGGGAGAGCCGGAAGCCGGTGATCTGCGCCCCGTCCTTGGGCACGATGTCGGCGGGCTCCGGACGCAGCCGCTCCAGCGTGCCGCGCGGCCCGGTGCCCTCGCCGTCGACGAGCGTCTCGATGTGCAGGTCGGCGGGGGCCTCGGCCAGCCGCCGGATCAGCCGCTTGACCCGGCTGAGGGGGTAGCCCGGCTCGGCGGACGGGATCTCGATCGACGTACGGAGCTTGCCGGTGCGCAGGTCGGCGGTGATCGCCAGGACGCCCGGGGTGCCCTCGATCCGGATCTCGGCGTTCAGCCGCCCCTGCTCACAGAGGTGGTCGGCGAGCTCGGTACGGCGGGCCCGCGGGTCGGAGCCGCGCCGGGTGCGCTGGACCGGCAGGACCTTCTGCCCCAGCTCCCCGCCGAGGCGCAGGCAGACCTGGCGGACCAGGCGCTCCCAGTTCTCGATGACCTCCAGGGCCCGGGCGTCGCCCTGGCACAGGGTCTCGTCGTCGATGCCCCGGCGGACCGGGACCCAGGCCGCCCCCATGTTCTGGAAGCCGTGGCAGCCGGAGTTCTCGTGCTGGAGGTAGTGCAGCAGCTCCTGGAGCAGCCAGGCGTGGACGGCGTTGCCGACGCCCTCGTGGCGGATCAGCATTTGCGCCTGGTGCACGACCTCGGCCCAGGACAGATGCCAGAGGGCCACCTTGTGCTTGCGCCGGCCGTCGATCCGCACGTCGACGAGCGGGCTGCCTTCGAGCGCGACATCGTTGGAGAGCGTGATCACCGCCTCGTACCCTCGGCGGGCGGCGATGTCCATGTACGCCTGGACCTGATCGGGCTTGAGCGCGTTCCCGTTGGTCTTGGTCTCGACGAGCGCCGTCCACAGCTTGCCCGCCCGCTCGACCCGGATCACCCCGTCGGGACGGCGGGGCGACTCGCCGTGCGGCAGGGTCACCTCGGTGTACGTCTCCATCCGCCCGGCCGGGGCGCCGAACCCGGCGGTGAGGCGGCGGCCGAACTCCGGGACCTGCGCCATCACCGCCAGGACGACCGAGGTGGCCCGCGTCTCGCGCTCCCGGTCGCTCTTGAGGGCCGACACGGGGAACAGCCGGGCGGAGTGCCAGGACTCGTTGTCGGCGAGGCTCTTCCTCGTCGTACGAGGGAGGGTGACCTTCTTCTTCGCCGTACGCGGACGGCGCGCGGGCTTGGGCGCGGCGACCGGGTCCGGGGCCGGTGCCAGGGCCGGGGCCGGGGCCGGGGCCGTAGGCGCGTCGTCGGCGCGGGCGCCGGCGGCCTGGGCGGGCACCCGGGTCGCCGGGGCGGCGGGCTGCGGCGGCGCCTCCGCTTCGGCGGGTTCCTGTCCCGGCTCCTGCTCCTGTTCGGGCTCCGGCGCCTCCTCCGCCGCGTCGTCGTCGATGTCGACGCCGTAGTCGGTCGCCAGTCCGGCGAGCCCCGACGCGTACCCCTGGCCGACGGCCCGGAACTTCCACTCCCCCGACCGCCGGTAGAGCTCGCCGAAGATCACCGCGCTGACCTCGTCGGCCTCCTCGACGGCGAACCGGACCAGTCCGTCGCCCGCGCCGTCCGCGAGGGTGAGGCGGAGGTCGTGCAGCTCGCCGAAGCGGGAGCCGCCGTAGCGGCTGGCGGCGACGACCACCTTGTCGACCTCCTGCGGCACGGCGTCCAGATCGAAGCTGATCCGGTCCTCGCTGCCGTCGGCCGTGGGTGTCTTGCCGAGCAGCTGCACGCTGCCGCCGCCGGCCACGGGGTTGTTGTAGAAGCAGAAGTCGTCGTCGCTGCGGACCTTGCCGTCGCCGTCGAGCAGGAGGACGGAGACGTCCGCGTCGCCCTCCCCCGTAGCGCTGCTCCAGCCCAGGCCCACCACCACCGAGCCGACGTTCTCGCTCAGCGCCGTGAGACCGACGTTGGCGCCCTTGACCATCTCGTGCACGAGGCCCCCCAGATGCACAGCCGCTCGGAACGCACCCGGCAGCCCGCTGTGTGACGTGTGTGGTGCGTCACACATTCGTCGTACGCAGCGAACATTAGCCCTCGGGACGGAGACGCGTGAAGAACTTGTGAAATCCGGAGGTCCGGCTACCGCCCCGGGGTGTCCCGGGAGGTGTCACGAGGAGTCGCGGACCACCAGCTCCGTCGGCAGCACCACCGTCGGCCGCTCCTCCCCCACGCGTCCCGCGATCTCCTCCAGCAGGAGTTGGGCCATCCGGCGGCCCATCTCCTCGATCGGCTGGCGGACGCTGGTGAGGGCCGGGTGCATGTGGCGGGCGACCACCGAGTCGTCGAAGCCGATCAGGGCCACGTCCTCGGGGATGCGGCGGTCCGCCTCGCGGAGGACCTGGCGGGCCCCGGCCGCCATCACGTCGGAGGCGGCGAAGACCGCGTCCAGGTGGGGGCGGCGGGCCAGGAGTTCGCGCATCGCCCGGGCGCCGCCCTCCTCGGTGAAGTCGGCGGGGGCGATGAGGCGTTCGTCCGGGGGCAGGCCCGCGGCGGCGAGGGCGGCGCGGTAGCCGTCCAGGCGGCGCTGGGCTCCGTAGACCTCCAGGCGGCCGGTGATCGTGGCGACCGAGCGGCGGCCCCGGGTGATCAGGTGCTCGACGGCCGCCCGCGCCCCGTCGAAGTTGTCCGAGTCGACCGAGGCCAGCGGCTCGTTCGCGTGCCGGGCGCCACTGATCACGCACGGCATGCCGAGCTGTTCCAGCAGTTCGGGCAGCGGGTCGTCGGCGTGCACCGCGACCAGGAGGACCCCGTCGACCCGGTGCGCGGTGAGGTACTGGGCCAGCCGGCGGCGCTCCCGGTCGTTGCCCGCGAGGGTGAGGAGCAGCTGCATATCGGTGTCGGCGAGGGCCGCGCCTACGCCGCGCACTATGGCGGAGAAGTACGGCTCGGCGAAGAAGCGGGTCTCCGGCTCCGGGACCACCAGCGCGATGGCGTCGGTGCGGTTGCCGGCGAGGGCGCGGGCCGCGCGGTTGGGGACGTAACCGAGCTCGGCGACGGCCGCCTCGACCGCCTCGCGGGTCGCTTCGCTGACCCGGGGCGAGCCGTTGATGACCCGGGAGGCGGTGCCGCGGCCGACGCCGGCTCTGGCCGCCACCTCTTCGAGCGTGGGCCGCCCGCCGTTCCGTACTCGCGCTGCCGCCATGGCTGCCTCCCCGTTCCCGGTCAATTTCTCACAGCCGTACAGTCAATCCAAGTCCTGGATCGATCACTCCGACGAGCGTACGGACAGTGTATTGGGAGCGCTCCCAAGACCGGGTGAAGGTATGGGCCCCGGTCTTGCGCTCCCGGGGCCCACGGTCGTCAAGGCGTCACGCCTCCGGCGGCAGCCCGTGCCGCGCGATCACCTCGCTGTACCAGTGGGCGCTCGCCTTCGGGGTGCGGCGCTGGGTCGCGTAGTCGATGTGGACCGCGCCGAACCGCTTCGCGTAGCCGTACCCCCACTCGAAGTTGTCCATCAGCGACCAGAGGAAGTAGCCGCGCACGTCGGCGCCATCGGCCACCGCCCGCTGCACGGCGGCGAGATGGCCGCGGAGGTAGGCGATCCGCTCCGGGTCGTGGACCTGGCCGTCCGCGTCCACGACGTCCTCGAAGGCCGCACCGTTCTCGGTGACCATCAGCGGCAGGCCCGGGTTCTCGCGGGCCACGTCCATGAGAAGGGCGTGGAGGCCGTTCGGGTCGACCGACCAGTTCATGGCCGTGACCGGCTTGCCCTCGGCGAGGTGGAACGCCACGTGCTCCGAGCCCGGCCACGGGGAGTGGTCGCTGCTGCCGTGGCCGTCGTTGCGGGTGTCCCCGGCGCCGTCGGCGGGCGTGGAGACGATGGTGGGCGTGTAGTAGTTGACGCCGAGTACGTCGATCGGAGCGGCGATGGCAGCGAGATCCCCGTCGTGGACCAACTCCGCCCAGTTGACGATGCGTTCGGTGTCGGTCAGGAGGTCCTCCGGGTACGCGCCCTTCAACATCGGGCCCGTGAAGATCCGGTTGCCCACCGCGTCGATCC
This sequence comes from Streptomyces cyaneofuscatus, assembly GCF_000718135.1. Taxonomy (GTDB): domain Bacteria; phylum Actinomycetota; class Actinomycetes; order Streptomycetales; family Streptomycetaceae; genus Streptomyces; species Streptomyces cyaneofuscatus. The sequence continues at coordinate 57,172 of NZ_JOEM01000032.1, forward strand.
GGCGCGCCGCATCCGCGTCCGCCTCGCTGCCGGTGAGCGGGCGCACCTGGTGGAGGTTGAGGGTGACCGAGGTCTGCGCGGCAGCGGGGAGGTGGGTGCGCAGCGCCTCGGTCGCCCGGCCGTGGGCCAGGTTGAGATGGTGGGCGGCCCGCAGGGCTGCGGCCGGCTCGGTGCGGCCGGGGGCGTGGACCCCGGAGCCGTAACCGAGGAAGGCCGTGCACCAGGGCTCGTTGAGCGTCGTCCACATCCCGACCCGGTCGCCGAGCGCGCGGGCCATGATGGCCGCGTACTCCGCGAACCGTTCGGCCGTCGCGCGCTCGGGCCAGCCGCCCGCGTCCTCCAACTCCTGGGGCAGGTCCCAGTGGTAGAGCGTGGCGACGGGCGTGATGCCGGCCGCCAGCAGCTCGTCGACGAGCGAGCGGTAGAAGTCCAGGCCGCGTTCGACGGCGGGGCCCCGGCCGGTGGGCTGGACGCGGGACCAGGAGACGGAGAAGCGGTACGCCTTGAGGCCGAGCCGCTTCATCAGCGCCACGTCGTCCCGGTAGCGGTGGAAGTGGTCGGCGGCCACATCCCCGGTGTCGCCGTTGAGGACCTTGCCGGGGGTGTGGCTGAAGGTGTCCCAGATGGAGGGGGTGCGGCCGTTCTCGGCGGCCGCCCCTTCCACCTGGTACGCGGCGGTGGCGGCGCCCCAGATGAAGCCGGTCGGGAAGGGGGCGGGGGCGGCAGGCGCCTGGTGCGGGGCGGTGTCGGATCGTACGACTGTCATGTGGGAGCGCTCCCAGAGGAGTAGGGGGAGGAGGAGTGAGGTGGAGGGAGGTACCGGGGTGGTGCGGGTGTGGTGCGGTCGGGGGTGACCGCACCACCCAGTGGCGTCAGCCCTTGACCGCGCCCGACATGATCCCGCCCACGATCTTCTTGCCGAAGAGCACGAACACCGCCAGCAGCGGCAGCGTGCTGATCAGCGCGCCCGCCATGACGATGGACTGGTCGGGGGTGTACGAGGCGCTGAGCTGGCCGAGGGCCACCTGAAGGGTCGGGTTCTGCTGATTGAGGGCGAGGTAGGGCCAGAAGAAGTCGTTCCACGCCTGGACGAAGGTGAGCATCCCGAGCACCATCATCGCGGGGCGGGCCACCGGCAGCACCACGCTCACCACGATGCGGAAGTTGTTGGCCCCGTCGATCTTGGCCGCCTCGATCAGCTCGTACGGCAGCGCCTCGATCAGGTACTGGCGCATGAAGAACACGCCGAACGCGCTCACCAGCGTCGGGAAGATCACCGATTCGAGCTGCCCGCCCCAGCCGAGGCCGGACATCATCATGAAGAGCGGGACCACGCTGAGCTGCGGCGGGATCGTGAGCGTGGCGATGACGGCGGTCATCAGCCAACCGCGGCCCCGGAAGCGCATCTTGGCGAAGGCGTATCCGGCGAGTGTGCAGAAGAAGAGCGTCGCGGCCGTGATGGACGACGAGACGATGATGCTGTTGAGGATCGCCTTGCCGAGGTTGGCCTGCTCCCAGGCCGTCTGGAGGTTCTCCACCAGCTTTCCGCCCGGCAGGAACGGCGGGGTGGAGGCGAGGACCTCGTCCTGGGTGCGGGAGGCCGCCACCAGGGTCCAGTACAGCGGCAGCAGCGAGCCGAAGCCGACGACGGCGAGCGCGATGTACGCGAACGGGCCGCCCTTCATCTGCTGGCCGGCGCCCATCCTGAAGCGGCTGGGGCGGTGCGGGGCACTGCCCTTCGGGGGCGGCGCGAGCTTCACCGGGGCGGTGGGCGTGGGGCTGGTCATGGTCATCGGGTCGCTCCCGTTCGGACCGCGGAGTCGGACGTGCGGACGACGTAGCGGCCGATGAGCCAGTTGACGGCCGCGATGAGGAGCAGGAGCGCGAGCATCGCCCAGGCCACGGCGGCGGCCGGACCGAGATGGCCGAGGTTCCAGCCGTAGTTGTAGAGGTAGATGCTGAGCGTCTCGTACTGGTTCTCGTTGCCGCCGGTGGCGCCCATCGCGCCGCCCTCCAGCAGCAGCGGCTCACCGAACAGCTGCATGGAGCCGATCGTCGAGATGACGATCGTGAACAGGATCGTCGGCCGCAGGGAGGGGATGGTCACCTTGCGGAACTGCTGCCAGCGCGAGGCGCCGTCCAACGAAGCTGCCTCGTAAAGGTCGTTGGGGACCGCCTGCATGGCCGCCAGGTAGATCAGCGCGTTGTAGCCGGTCCAGCGCCAGATCACGATGATCGAGATGGCGAGCTTCGAAGTCCAGTGCCCGTTCGCCCAGTTGACCGGGTCGAAGCCGACGAGGCCGAGTGTCCAGTTGAGCAGTCCGCCGTCCGCCCGGAAGACCAGGGCGAAGACGAGGGCGGCCGAGGCGACGGAGGTCGCGTACGGCGTGAGGATGATCGTGCGCCAGAACGTGCTGGCGCGCAGGCGGTAGTTGAGGAGGTGGGCCAGGCCGAGGGCGACCAGGAGCTGCGGGACGGTCGAGATGACGCCGATCAGGAAGGTGTTGCTGACCGAGGTCCAGAACTCCGGGTCGTGCAGGATCTTGTCGAAGTTCTCCCAGCCCACCCATTCCATGGAGTCCAGGCCGGTCATCGAGACCCGGTGCAGGGCGATCCAGCCGGTGTAGAGGAGCGGGTAGAGGCCGAAGGCGCCGAAGATCAGGAAGAACGGCGCGATGTACGCGTACGGGGACGCCTTGTCGTCGAACCGCCACAGCCGGCTGCGCCACAACTGCCGCCGCTCGGAGGGCGGTTCCTTCTGCGGTTCGCGGGGCGGGGTGGTGTGTGCGTCCCGGGTGGGGGTCGAGGTTGCCACGGGCGGGAGTCCTTCCCTGGGGGCGCTCCGCCGGAGGAGGACGGGCGGGCGGAATGTATGGAGGGGCGGGGGGGGCGGGGGGGGCCGGAGTCGCCCGCCCCGCCCGGGGCCGGGGCGGGGGGGCCCCCGGGGGTCCCGGCGAGCCCGGGGCCGCCCGGCTTCGTACCGCGCTGCTCCATGTTGTTGATCTGCGTGGAGATCGAGTCCTTGATCACGCCGTCCTTCGGGCCGAGCACCGCCTCGGGGATGGACTTCGCCCCGTCCGCGTAGATCTGGCCGATGGGGGCGTCGTTGAAGTACGGCAGGGTGGCGCTCTTCACGTCGGGCAGCTCGTACGCGCCCTGGTTGGACGGGAAGACCCCGATCGCCTTGAAGACGGCGGCCTGCTGCGCGGGGGCGGTCAGCCACTTCACCAGCTTGGCGGCCTCGTCCACGTTCTTCCCGGACTTCGGTACGGCGAGGAAGGAGCCGCCCCAGTTGGCCGAGACTCCGCCGGGGGCGCTGGTGATGTCCCACTTGCCCTTGTTGGCGTCACCGGCGTACGTGGAGATCTGGCCGGCCATCCAGGCGGGGCAGACGACGGTGGCGACGGTGCTCTTGCGCAGGGCCGCCTGCCACTGGTCCTCGAACTGGGCGAGGCCCTGCGTCAGCTTCTTGGACGCGGCCTCGGCGGCGAGGTCCCAGCCCTTCTGGACGCCGGCGCTCTCCTTGTAGACCGGCTTGCCGCTCGCGTCGTAGTACTGCTCGGGGCTGGAGCTGACGACCGCGTTGAACATGGCGCTCGCGGAGTCCATGAAGTACGTGCCCTTGGGCGCCTTCTTCTTGTACTCCTCGCCGAGCGCCAGGTAGTCCTCCCAGCCGCCGGCGGTCCGCTTGGCGACCTCGGCGCGGTCGGTGGGCAGTCCGGCCTTCTCGAACAGCTCGCGGTTGTAGCAGAGGGACATGGGGCCGATGTCGGTGCCCGCGCCGATCACCGCGCCGCCGGGGGCGGTGGCCTGCTTGGCCTTCCAGGAGACCCACTCGTTGACGTCGATCACCTTGGAGAGGTCGGCGAAGGAGTCCGCCTTGGTATCGACGATCTCCTTGATCCGGCCGACCTCGATGCCCTGGACGTCGGCGAGGCCGCTGCCCGAGTTCAGCTGCTGGAGCAGCTTGGGGTAGTAGTTCTTCTCCTCGGCGGTGGTGTCCTCCTTGACCGTGATCTTCGGGTTCAGCTCGTGGTACTTCTCGAAGAGCCCGGCCTCCTTGTACCCGAACTGGCCGAAGTCGGCGACGGTCAGCGTGATGTTGCCGTCGGCGTCGGCTCCCTTGCTGCCCGAGTCGGACGAGCCGCCGCAGCCGGTGAGCAGCAGGGCGGTGACCGTCAGGCCCGTGGTGGCCACGATCGCGGTTCTCCGGCGTCGACCGGCAACGCTGCGGGTGATGCGCATTCCACTGCTCCTTGGTGCGGCGAGTGTTGCGGGAAGTCCTGCGGAAGGACGGGGATGCCTTACGGAAGGCCGCGAAGCCCATCCGAAAGGAAGCGCGCGGGATCCCCTCCCCTGGTTGTGGGAGCGCTCCCATGCGCCGATGCCGGAAGGTTCCTGCCTCAAGGGGGTGGGTGTCAAGAGTTGAAGACGATTCCGTTGCCGAAGGATGTCCACCGCGTCACGCGGGGGCGTCGGGCCCGGCCACCCGTCGAGAGGTGAACGAGGGGTGACCGGAGGGGCGGCCGGAGCCGGACGACGTGCCGGGCGGCCCCACCCCTGTTAATTTCTCCCTTATGTCCCCTTTGATCATGCTGGTCCCCGACGTCAGACCGGGTGAGTGACGCGGGATGGGCGTACTGCGCGACCATCCCGAACTGGCTCTCTTCTTCTGTCTCGCCGCCGGCTACCTGGTCGGCAAGCTCCGCGTCGGCCCGATCACGCTCGGCGGCATCTGCGGCACGCTGATCGTGTCGCTGCTGATCGGCACCCGGCACGTCAGTGTCGACGACGACGTGAAGACCGTCTTCTTCGCGCTGTTCATCTTCTCGCTCGGCTATATGGCCGGGCCGCAGTTCTTCGCCAACCTCAACCGCTCCAGCCTGCGGTTCTTCGCGCTCTGCTTCATCGAGCTGGTCTGTGTCCTCGGTATCGCCTACGGGCTCGCCAAGGCCTTCGACCTGGACGTCGGCACGGCGGCCGGAATCCTGGCGGGCGCGGCCACCGAGTCCGCCGTCGTGGGGACGGCCACCGAGGCGATCGGCAAGCTCAGCGATCTGACCTCCGAGCAGATCACCCAGTACCAGGGGCACGTGGCGACCGCCTACACGGTCTGCTACCTGTTCGGGCTGATCACCATCGTCCTCTTCACCAGCCAGATCATGCCGATGCTGCTCCGCATCAACCTGGCCGACGCCTCCCGCGAGCTGTGGGAGAAGATGCGCGGCGGCCAGGCCGGTCTGGAGGCCGACGAGCGCGAGGCGCTGCCCGGCATGGTCGGCCGCACCTACCTGGTGACGCTCGCCGACGGACGTACCGTCGGCGACCTGGAGTCCGGGCTCGGCGGCCACATCACCGTCGAGGGGATCAAGCGCGGCAGCAAGCTGCTGACGCCCTCCCCCGGCCTGGAGCTGACCCTCAGCGACCTGGTCCAGGTCGTCGGCCGGCGCTCGGCGATCATCGAGGCGGGCCGGGAGATCGGCCCGGAGACCCCGGCCGTGCCGGGGCTCGACACCCCGCTGGCCACCAGCCAGGTCGCCGTCACCGAGAAGGCGACCGCCGGTTCGACCATCGACCGGCTGGAGAAGAACCACCCGGAGTTCCGCGAGGACGGCGTCTACATCACCGATGTCCTCCGCAACGACCAGCACCTCCCCGCCAGCGGGGAGACCGTTCTCCAGCGCGGTGACGTCCTCACCCTGGTCGGCGCGCGTGGCGGGCTGAGCAAGCTGGTCGCCAAGATCGGCGCGGTGGTCAAGAACGACTCCACCGACTTCGTCTACATCGGCTTCGGCATCGTCGCCGGCTCCCTGCTCGGCCAGATCGTGGTCAAGCTCGGGGACGTCCCGATGTCCCTCGGCACGGGCGGCGGCTGCCTGATCTCCGGCCTCATCTTCGGCTGGTTCCGCTCCCGCAAGCAGACCTTCGGCGCCTTCCCGCCGCAGGCCGCGACCACGCTCAAGGACATGGGCCTGGCCGTCTTCATCGCCTGTACGGGACTGGCGGCGGGCCCGCAGGCCTGGCCGCTGCTCAAGGAGTACGGGGCGCTGCTGCCGTTCGCCGGGATCGCCATGGTGCTGGTGCCCGCGACGATCTCTCTCGTCGTCGGGCGCAAGCTGCTGAAGATCGAGAAGCCGCTGCTGATCGGTGCCATCGCCGGACAGCAGTGCTCGACCCCGGCGATCACCTCCATCACCCAGGTGGCCCAGAGCTCCGTACCGCTGCTCGGCTACACGATCACGTACACGCTCTCCAACTTCCTGCTGCCGCTGACCGGGCCGATCCTCGTCGGCGTACTGGGGGCCTGAGAGGGGTGGAGACATGATCGACTTCCTGAACCGGAACATCTTCCAGCCCCACCCCGAACTGCTCGTCTTCCTCGTCATCGCGCTCGGCTTCCTGCTGGGCAAGGTCCGCTACCGGGCGATCGCGCTGGGGGCGGTGACGGGCTGTCTGGTGGCGGGGCTGGTGCTGGGGGCCCAGTTCAAGGTCGACATCGACGACACGGTGAAGAACCTGTTCTTCATCATGTTCCTGTTCGCCCTCGGCTACCGGGTCGGCCCCCAGTTCTTCCGGGGGCTCAGGAAGGACGGCCTGCCGCAGGTCGTCAACGCCGTCGTGGTCTGTGTGACCGGGCTGCTGGTCTCCTGGCTCTTCGCGAGCCTGCTCGGTTACGGTCCCGGGCTCGGCGCCGGCCTGATGAGCGGGGCCCTCACCCAGTCGGCCGCGATCGGGGTCGCCCAGGACGCCATCGGTACGCTGCCGGGTCTGTCGGCCGACGAGGTGAAGACCCAGGAGAACCTGGTGGCCGTCGGGTACGCGGTGACGTACCCGCTGGGCACCATCCTCTGCGCGATGCTCCTCGCCAACGTGCTGCCCAAGCTGTACCGCAGGGACCTGGCGAAGGAGAGCGCCGACCTCGCCGCCGAGCTGGACGCGCCGGACGAGAGCCCGGACGAGGGGGCGGGCTACTACGAGGTGGTGCTGCGCGCGTACCGCGTGGACCGCCCCGACCTGGTGAGCCGCTCGGTGGCCGACTTCGAGGAGCAGCAGAAGGCGCTGGGCCGCCGGATCTACCTCACCGCTGTCCGCCGGGACGGGACGGTCCTGGAGCACGACCAGTCCCGTACGCTCCGGCTCGGCGACACCGTCGCGGTCAGCGCGATCCGGGGCGACCTGGTCGACTTCGACCCCGTCACACACATCGGCGCCGAGGCCGACGACGTCGAACTGCTCGGCTACCGCACCGAGACCCTGCACGTCGTCGCCTCGGAGAAGGCCCACCTCGGGCGGACGGTCGCGGAGGTGCGCCGGGAGCCGTTCATGGTCGGCGTCTACATCGACAAGCTGTACCGGGCGGGCGCCGCGTTCCCCTACCGGCTCTCCACCCCGCTGGAGCGCGGCGACACGTTGATCCTCACCGGACCGGAACGCCTGGTCGGCCCGGCGGGCAAGGCGCTCGGCAAGCCGGTGCCGACGAGCTTCGCCACCGACATGGTCTGGGTGGGGCTCGGCATCTTCCTCGGCGGCTGCATCGGCATCCCGGCGCTGACGGCGGGCGGGGTGCCGATCTCGCTCTCCACCTCGGGCGGCGGGCTGATCATGGGCCTGGTCTTCGGGTGGATCCGCGGGAAGTACCCGACGTACGGGAACGTGCCGCCGGGCGCCCAGTGGTTCATGGACACCCTCGGCCTCTGCCTCTTCGTCGCCGTCGTCGGCATCAACGCGGGCCCGAGCTTCACCAGCGGCCTCTCCACGGCCGGCTGGGGCCTGCTGGTCTTCGGGGCGGTCGCCACCGTGGTCCCGCTGATCGTGGGGTTCCTGGTCGGGCACTACGTCCAGAAGATCCGGTTCCCGGTCCTGATGGGCGTCCTGGCGGGCGGCCAGACCACCACGGCGGCGATCGGCGCCGTCAACGAGACCTCCAAGTCGCAGATCCCCACCCTCGGTTACACGATTCCGTACGCCGTCGGCAACGTCCTGCTGACGGTGTGGGGCGCCGTGATCGTCATCCTCAACCACTGACCCTGCACGGGAGCGGACACCACCATGCCCAAGACCAAGCTCAGCCGGGAAGAGATCCGGTCCTTCGCCCAGCTCTCGCCCTTCGAGCTGAAGGACAAGTTCATCCGGATCGCGACGGAGGCGCAGAGCGACAAGCCGGGCCAGAAGGGGAAGACGACCCGGGCGATGCTCAACGCGGGCCGCGGCAACCCCAATTGGACCGCGACCGGCCCGCGCGAGGCGTACCACGCGCTCGGCTACTTCGCGATCTCCGAGTCCCGCCGGGTCTGGACGGCGGACAATCTCGGCGGGATGCCGGAGGAGGCGGGGTGCGCGGAGCGGTTCGAGCACTTCGTCCGTACGCATCCGGAGCTGCCCGGCATCGAGCTGCTGAAGGCGAGCGTGGATCTGGCGGTGAAGCGGTTCGGCTTCGACCGGGACGCGTTCGTGCACGAGCTGGCGGACTCCTCGATCGGGGACAACTACCCGGTGCCGGACCGGATCCTGCGCCACACCGAGCAGATCGTGCGGGGCTACCTGGCGGACGAGATGTTCGACCACCGGCCGCCGGAGGGGCAGACGTTGAGCCTGTTCGCGACCGAGGGCGGCACGGCGGCGATGTGCTACATCTTCGACTCGCTGATGAAGAACGGGATCCTGGCGAAGGGCGACCGGATCGCCCTGATGGTCCCGGTGTTCACCCCGTATCTGGAGATCCCCGAGCTCGACACGTACGGCTTCGATGTCGTCCGTGTGGAGGCGAACCTGTTCACCGAGACCGGGGTGCGGCAGTGGCGCTACCCGGAGGAGGAGATCGCCAAGCTGGCGGACCCGTCGGTGAAGATGGTCTGCTGCGTCAACCCGAGCAATCCGCCCTCGCTGGCGCTCTCCACCCGGGTCACCGAGCAGATCGTCTCCATCGTCGGCGAGCGGAACCCGAACCTGATCATCGTGACCGACGATGTGTACGGGACGTTCGTCGAGGGCTTCCGCTCGCTCGCCGCCGACCTGCCCCGCAACACGCTGCTCGTGTACTCCTACTCCAAGCACTACGGGGCGACCGGCTGGCGGCTCGGGGTGATCGCGCTGCACGACGACAACGTGATCGACGCGATGCTGAAGGAACAGGACGCGGAGCAGAAGGACCGACTCAACAGGCGTTACGGAACACTGTCGTTGGAGCCGGAGAAGATGCGGTTCATCGACCGGATGGTGGCGGACTCCCGGCAGGTGGCGCTGAACCACACGGCGGGGCTCTCGCTGCCGCAGCAGGTGATGATGGCGCTGTTCTCGCTCTTCGACATGCTGGACGAGGGCCAGGCGTACAAGCACCGCATCCGGGCCATCGTGCAGCAGCGGCTCGAACTCCTGCTGGAGGGCGTGCACATGAAGGTGTCCGAGGACCCGAAGCGGGCGGCGTACTACATCGAGCTGGACCTGCTGGCGGAGGCGGAACGCGTCCACGGCAAGCCGTTCGCCGCGTTCCTGGAGGCGAACTACGAGCCGGTGGACCCGCTGTTCCGGCTGGCCGAGCAGACGTCGGTGGTCCTGCTGAACGGCGGCGGCTTCGACGGGCCGGAGTGGTCGGTACGGGTGTCGCTGGCCAACCTGGACGATCTGGACTACCTGAAGATCGGCCACCATCTGCGGGTGATCTTCGACGAGTACGCGGAGGAGTGGCGGGCGGGTGGCGCCTCCAGCCCGTCCGGCGTTTGAGGACATCTTTTCGGGCGCGGAAAAGGGGCGCGCCCCGGCCAGTGGTGGGGTGACCGGGCCGGGGCGCGCGCGTGGGGGGCCATAGTGGCTGGTGGGAGCTAGCGGTAGGCGGCGAACGCCTTCGTGAAGGCCAGCGGCTCCTGGTCGATCGAACTGCACGTGGCGTCGGCGGCCGGCTTGGGCCCGCCCGGGCACGCCTTGTCCCGGGTGCCGGACCACATGGCCAGGCGGCCGATGCCCTTCTCCTGGGCGAACTTCACGACCTGCGTGGCGTCCTCGACCGTGAAGATCTCGGTGACGACGTCGTTCACGCCGATCATCGGGGTGATGGCGACGGCCTTCCACGCGGCGGCCTCGGAGAGCCCGAGGACACCCTTGATCTGAGCCTGGGTCGCGGTCGCCGCCTGGATGGCGTACGTGCCCATGTCGTCGCTGTAGGCGGGCCCGTAGTCCATCGCCATGATGTTGACCGCGTCGACCCGGACGCCGTTCTTCTTCGCATCGGCGAGCAGGTCGACGCCGGGCTGGGTCAGCCCCTCGGGCATGACGGGGAGGGTGAAGGCGACGTCCAGGTCCGGGTACTTCTTCTGGAGCTGGGCGATCGCCTGGGCGCGGCGGGTGTTGGCGGCCGCGTCGGGCAGGGCGGCGCCCTCGATGTCGAAGTCGACCTTGGTGAGCTGGTAGGCGTCGACGACCTTGCCGTACGCGGCGGCGAGATCGGCGGAGGAGGAGCAGTTCAGGGCCAGTTCGGCCCCGGCCGCGCCACCGAAGGAGACCCGGACGTCACCGCCCTTGGCCCGGAGCGCGCTGATCTGCTTGGCCACTTGGTCGTCACCGAGGCCGGTGACGCCGCCCCAGAGGGGGGCGCAGCTGCCGCCGGAGGTGATGAAGGCGAGGTGGAACTCGTTCACCCCGGTCTTGGTCGCGGTGTCGAGGAGGTCGTAGGCCGGGTAGAGCGAGGTGTCGATGTAGGGGGCGAACCGGGAGCCGGTTTCCCCGCCGCCACCGGGGCGACCGGTGGCGGTGGGGGCCGGCGTGGGGGTCGATGCGCTCGCGCTGGGGGACGCGGACGCGGTGGGAGTGGCGGAGGAGGTGGGGGTGGGGCCGGTCGTGGGGGTGTCCGTGGGGCGGCCGCTGGGGGTGGGGGCCGGGCCGCCGGTGGAGCAGGTGGCGTTGTTGATGAGGCAGGAGGCCGGGTCGCCCGCCGTGCCGGTGGCCGAGGTGACGAAGCCGACCGTCACGGACTTGCCGGGGGCCAGCTCCTTGTCCCAGCTCGCGGGCTTCACGGTGACGCGGTTGCCCTGCACCGTGTGCTCGCCGTTCCAGAGCGACCCGATCTTCGTGCCGGCCGGGAGCTCGAACTGAAGCGTCCAGTCGGTGAGGGTCTTGTCCGTCTCGTTGGTGACGACGTACTGCCCCGTGTAGCCGCTGGTCCAGTCGCTCGTGCGGGTGTACGCCGCCCCGACCGCCGCCGCCTGCGCCGTACCGGTCAGGGCGAAGACCGTCCCGCCGATGACCGCGGCGGCGACGATCGCGCCGACCGCCTTGGTGCGGGTGGTCGCCGTGCGGCGGTGTGTACGGGAACCCATCAACGTGCCCTGCCTGCCTCTGTGTTCGTGCTGTGTGCGTGCTCTGCGTCCTGCGGATCCCTTTCGGGGTTCGCGAGGAGCACGCTAGCGGCAGCGGAACGGGCAAAGCGGGCTTTACGGACCGGAGTTGATGTTCTTAGGGTGCGCTTAAGGTGCGGCTAAGAGGGCCCTGAGGTGGCGGGACCGGCCGTGGTGCGGGGCTCCTTGCGGCGGGGGCGGCCGAAGCGGCGGGCGACTCGGCGGCCGTGGCCGCGGCGGCCGCGGTCCGGGGTGCTGCCGTGCAGGCCTATCCAGATGCGGACCTCCGTGCCGCCGAGCACGGAGCGGCCGATGCGCAGGTCGCCGCCGGTGGACTCGGCGACCCGGCGCACGATGTCCAGGCCGAGGCCGGTGGAGCCGACCGCGCCCGGCTTGGTGGTGCCGCTGGCGCCCCGGGCCAGGGCCGCCTCCGGGTCGGCGATGCCGGGGCCCGCGTCGGAGACGAGGACGATGACCGCGTCGCCGCTGTGGTGGACGTCGACGGCGAAGGCGGTGCCCTCGGGGGTGTGGCGGAAGACGTTGCCGAGCAACGCGTCGAGGGCGGCGGCCAGTTCGGGGCGGGCGACGGGGATGCGTACCGTACGGTCCACTCCCGCGAGCCGCACCTCACGGCCCTCGTCCTCCGCCAGCGCCGACCAGAAGCCCATCCGCTCCCGGATCACCTCGGAGGCGTCGCACCCGGCCCCGGCGCCCGTCTGGACGCCCTGGGTCTGCGGGCGCTGCTCGCGGGCGGTGCGGATGATCGTGTCGACCTCGTGCTCCAGCTGCTCGACCGCGGCCCGGGTCTGGTCGGCCGCCGGGCCCTCGCCGAGCGATGCGGCGTTCAGCCGGAGGACGGTGAGCGGGGTGCGGAGCCGGTGCGAGAGGTCGGCGGCGAGCTCGCGCTCGTTGGCCAGGAGCTGGACGACCTGGTCGGCCATGGAGTTGAACGCGACGGCGGCGGAACGGAGTTCGGTGGGGCCCTCCTCGGGAACCCGGGTGCCGAGCCGCCCCTCCCCCAGGTCCTGGGCGGCGCCCGCGAGGCGCTGGGCGGGCTGGACCATCCGTACGCCGAGCCGGTCCGCGACCGCCACCGAGCCGACGATCAGGGCGACGCCGACCCCGGCCAGGATCAGCCAGGCGGTGGCGACCCCGTTGGAGACCTCGCCCTCGGGTACGAAGACCTCCACGACCGCGATGTCCCCGGTGGAGAGCGCGGTGGGCTGGAGCAGGGCGAAGCCGTCGGTGACCTCGGTGATGGAGGCGCGGCCCGCCTTCCGTACGGTCGCGACGTCCTTGGGGCTCGCCCGCCGGGTGCCGATGTCCAGCGCCTCGCCCTCGGTTCCGTCCGCCGCCTTCTCGGGGGCGGGGACGTGGACGGCGAGCCGGCCCCGGTCGCCGGATTCCGTGGAGAGGACGGCCCGGGTCAGCTCCTCGCGGTCGGTGGTGATGGAGAGCGCCGGGGCGATCATCGCGGCCTGGCGTTCGGCGTCGGAGAAGGCCCGGTCGCTGGCCATCTCCCGGATGACCAGACCGAGCGGTACGGCGAAGGCGATGACGACCATGGCGGTGACCGCCAGACACACCTTGACGAGCGCCCACCTCATGCGGGCGGCTCCGTGGCCGGGGCGCCGGGGGGCGGCGCGTCGGCGGGCGGCTGGAGCTTCACGCCGACCCCGCGCAGGGTGTGCAGATAGCGCGGCCGGGCGGCGGTCTCTCCGAGCTTGCGGCGGAGCCAGGAAAGGTGGACGTCGATGGTCTGGTCGTCGCCGTACGACTGCTGCCACACCTCGGCCAGCAGCTCCTTGCGGGCGACGACCACCCCGGGGCGCCCGGCGAGGAAGGTCAGCAGGTCGAACTCGCGGCGGGTCAGGTCGAGTTCAGACCCGTCCAGTTCGGCGCGGCGGCGCAGCGGGTCGATGGCGAGCCCGCCGACGCGGATGACCCGGGGCGGCGGCGCCTGGTCTCCGGCCGCGCGGGAGCGGCGCAGGACGGCGGCCATGCGGGCGGAGAGGTGCTCCACGGAGAAAGGTTTGGTCAGGTAGTCGTCGGCGCCGTCGTTGAGCAGCCGGACGATCTCGCTCTCGTCGTCCCGGGCGGTGGCGATGATGACCGGGACGTCCGTGATGGACCGCAGCATCTTGAGCGCCTCGGCGCCGTCCAGGTCGGGCAGCCCGAGATCGAGGATGACCACGTCGAAGCGGAAGTGCGCGACCTCGCGCAGCGCTTCGAGCGCGGTGCCCACACTCCGTACCGTGTGGGAGGCCTCACTGAGGTGCCGGATGAGGGCGGAACGTACGAACTGGTCGTCCTCGACCACGAGCACACTTGCCATGGGCGGCACCGTACGCCATCCGGTCGGGCCGGGTCCCTGCCCCGTCCCACCTCGCCGGAATCCTCCGCAAAGGCCGGAACGTCAACGGAATGAGACGTACCGGAAGGGGACAGTCAAGGTGTGCGTGGTGCAGGATGTGCCGGATGCAACGAGGACTCGTACACGCGCTCGCGTGGTCGCTCGCCACCGGCGCGGCGGTCACGCTGTCGTGGTGGGGTGTGCACACGGTCATGACGGGGACGGCGTACGACCCGCCCCGGGCCGTGCCCATCTCCGTGGGCGCGGGGGCCCCTCAGCGGATCGGGCAGTCCACCGAGGACCCGCTCGTCTCGTCGACGCACCGCTCCTCGCCGTCGCCCTCGCCCTCCCCCTCCTCTCCCTCGGCGGACAGCGGCAGCGCGAGCCCGTCACCGTCGGCCGCGCGCCCCTCCCGTACGCCGTCGAGCGCCCCGGCCGCCTCTCCGGCCTCGCCCAAGCCCGCCGCGAACTCCGGCGAGGTGAAGGGGTACCGCACCGACGGTGGCCGGGTCGTGTTCGAGCTGGGGAAGAGCTCGGCGAAGCTGGTCTCGGCGACGCCGGAGCCGGGCTGGTCGATGCAGGTGTGGACGAACGACGCCTGGATCCGGGTGGACTTCAGCGACGGGGGCGGCGTGGACGGGAAGACGTACTCCGTGTTCTGCACCTGGAACGGGACGCCGCCGACGGTGCAGGTCGTCGAACCGTAAGCCGTTCGCTACGTCTCGAAGACGGACGGCGGCGGCGCGGGTGACGGCTTGGCCGCCGCGTCCGTGACGACCGCCGCGCCCCCGGTGAAGTCCGTGAGGCCCCGCCCGTGTTCGACCCGGCCGGGGTGCGGGTCGCTCGCCACCCGGCGGGTGAACTCGGCGACCGCCAGGGGCAGGGCGGAGGCGAGCAGGACCGCGTTGCCGAAGCGGCGGCCGCGCCAGACCACGGGGTCGGCGGCGAGCGCCAGTTCGGGGAAGACGGCGGCGGCCGTGGCCACCTGGCCGCGCAGGTGGGCGAGCGGGGGCCCGTCCGCGAGGTTCGCGGCGTACTGCCCGCCCGGCTTCAGCACCCGGCGTACGGCGGTGAGGAATTCGGCGGAGGTCAGGTGGGCCGGGGTCCGGGCGCCGCTGAAGACGTCCGCGATGACCAGGTCCGCCCAGCCGTCCGGGAACTTGCCCAGCCCTTCGCGGGCGTCCAGCGCCCGGACCCGTACGCGGGCCTGCGGGTCCAGCGGGAGCCGGTCGCGGACGAGCTGGACGAGGGCCGCGTCGACCTCCACGACCTGCTGGGTGGAGCGGGGGCGGGTGGCGGCGGTGTACCGGGCGAGGGTGAAGGCGCCGCCGCCGAGGTGCAGGACGTTCAAGGGCTGGAGCGGGGGCGCGGCGAGGTCGATGATGTGGCCGAGCCGGCGCTGGTAGGCGAAGGAGAGGTGGGCGGGGTCGCCGAGGTCCACGTGGGACTGCGGGGCGCCGTCCAGCAGCAGCGTCCAGCCGTCCGGGCGCTCCCGGTCGGGTATGAGCTCGGCGAGACCGCTGTCGACGGGACCGGAGAAGGGTTCGCGCTCGGCCCGGCCCGCGCCGCGGCGGTCCTTCTTGCCCCCGGTCGACGCTCCTCGTCGTGCCACGTGCGCTGGTCCTTGCTGGTCGGGGGCCCGGGATACCGGCAGCGGCGGAGGTGTCCGCCCGTCCGGCCATTATGGGCGCAGCGCCAGGAGGGGGCTCGGTTGCGGGCGCCCGCTCAGTTGCAGCCGTCGGCCGCCTCCAGCAGGCGGGCCGCCTGGTCGAGGGCGGCGCGGAGTACGGCGGGGTCGGTGACCGGGGCGTCCTCGGCGGGCGGGAGCAGCCAGCCGGCGCCGGCGGCGGGCGGGGTGGTGGGGAGGCGCAGCCCGCGGCCGTCGGTGCGCGTACAGGCGCTGCCCGGTACGTCCCAGGCGTCGGCGGTGCCGGGCGGGACGATGAAGCCGAGGGTGTCGCAGGCGCCGTTGTGCAGGACCGGGCCGACGGCCTCGTGGTCCCGGCCGCGGCGGAGGATGTCGACGGCCTCCAGCCCTTGGCGGGCGGGGACGGTGACGAGGTCGCAGGGCTGGTCCGCAGGGGCGGGGCCCGTGGTCGGGGTGGTGGGGGTCGTGGTCGTCGTCGGGTTCGTCGCGTCCGGGTTCGTCGCGGTCGTCCGTGAGCCGGTCTCCATGCCGATGTGCAGCAAGGGAACCCCTCCTCTCATCGCCGAACGGAGCCACACTCCGTCTCCACATGGACCAACGGCGGCGGAGCGTCAAGGGCTACGGGGCCACACCGCCGCAAAGGGTGGCAGTTCATGGCGGATCGCGGGCGGGATGCCCGCATATATCACGAATGCCCGTGTGTGTTCCCCGTCACAGCAGGTACGTTCTTGCTCCGCCGGGACACCGGAAAGCAGAACCCGGCTTGCACCGCTTGCACCAGAGAGGGGCCGGCCATGGTGTCGACAGGGGCAGTTCCCAACCTCGTCTTCCGCCAGCTGCGCGGACAGCGCTCCGCAGGAGAGTTCGCGGCCGCCGTCCGCCGGGCGGCGCGGGAGATCGGCGAGCAGGTCGCGTGCGATGCCCGGTACATCGGACGCGTGGAGTCCGGGGAGATCCGCTGTCCCAACTACGCGTACGAACGGGTCTTCCTGCACATGTTCCCCGGGGCCTCCCTGGCCGACCTGGGGTTCTCGGCCCGCGAGAGCGTACGGGGGCGGGGGGCACGGGTCGTCTCCGAGCCGCCGCCGCCCGAGCCCGCCGCGCCCCCCGAACCCGGCGGGTCCCACCACACCGACGAGGAGAGCGACGTGCTGCGTCGCGTGTTCATGATGAGCGGCACGGCCACGGTGGCCGCCGCTTCCCTGGGGCTCGGCGGGGCGCCCGCCTCCGCCGCCAGGATCTCCCTGCCCGCGCAGCGCCGGGTCGGTGAGAGCGAGGTGGACGCCGTGGAGCAGGCGGTACGGCGGATCCGGGTGCTGGACGACCGGCACGGGGCGGACGGGCTCTACCGGCAGGCCTCGCGGCCGCTGAAGGCGGCGTACGAGCTGCTGGACGCCGGGACCACCACCCGGCGGGCGACCGCGGACCGGCTGCACGCGGGGGCGGGCGAGCTGGCCATCTCGGTGGGGTGGCTGGCCCATGACTCGGGGCGGTTCGGCGACGCGCGCTCGCACTACGCGGAGGCGCTGGCGACGGCGCGGCTGGCGGGGGACGCGGGTCTTGAGGCGCACGCGTTCTGCAACACGTCGTTCCTGGCGCGGGACGCGGGGCGGCCCCGGGAGGCGGTACGGGCGGCCGAGGCCGGGCAGCGGGCGGCCCGCACGCTGGGCTCGCCCCGGCTGCTGGCGCTGCTCGCGCTGCGGGAGGCGGGGGGCCGGGCGGGGCTCGGGGACCGTACGGGGTGCGACCGGGCGATCGGGCGGGCCCGGGCGGCGTTCGAGCGGGGGGCCGCCGGGGGTGACCCGGAGTGGATGAGCTTCTTCCGGGAGGCGGAGCTGGAGCTGCTGGAGGCGCAGTGCTGGTCGGCGCTGGGCGACTGGTCCCGGGCGGCGCGGCACGGGCGGCGGGCGGCGGCGCTCCAGGACGCGCACTTCACCCGGAACCTGGCGCTGTACCGGGCGCAGCTGACGGGGGACCTGGCGCGGGCGGGGCGGGTGGAGGAGGCGGCGGCGACGGGCCACCAGGTGCTGGACCTGCTGGACCGGGTCCAGTCCTCGCGGATCCGGGGGATGGTGGCGGGGGCGGTACGGGTGCTGGAGGCTCGGGCGGGTGGGGTGTCGGCGGCGACGTCTTTCCTGACCCGCCACCGGGAGTCGACCACATCAAGCCCGTCCGGCGTTTGAGGACGGAGCCCTTGCCCGGGTGGGCGGGCGCCCCTGCGGATCCCGTGGCGCGGGAGATCCATGCGTGCGCCCGGAACGTGCTCGACGGTTCCGTCCTCAAACGCCGGACGGGCTGGAATGCGCAAGGGTTCCGTCCAGCGGCGGGCCCGGGTGGGCCCGGGGGTCCGTCCTCGAACGCCGGACGGGCTGGGAAAGGCGCCGGACAGGCTTAAAAGCCCTCCAGGTGCCCCGTGTCGTTCCAGCGTTCCAGGGCCGGGAGGCCGTACGCCCAGGCCAGCACCGACAGTGACGTCGGCTCCAGGCGCAGGCGGGCGCCGAAGGACACGTCCTCGCCCAGCCAGCGCGCGGCGAGCACCCGCAGGATGTGGCCGTGGGCGAAGACCAGCACGTCCCGGTCGGCCGAGCGCGCCCACTCCACCACCTCGTCCGCCCGGGCGGTGATCTCCGCGAGGGACTCCCCCTCCGGGACCCCGTCGCGCCAGATCAGCCAGTCCGGCCGGTCCGCCTTGATCTGCGCCGGGGTGAGCCCCTCGTACGCCCCGTAGTCCCACTCCATCAGCGCGTCCCACGGCTCCGCCCGCTCCCCGAACCCGGCGAGCTCGCACGTCTCGGACGCCCGGACGAGCGGGCTGGTGCGGACCTCGACGCCGGGCAGACCGCCCCAGGGCGCCCGGTGCAGCCGTTCGCCGAGCAGCTTCGCGCCCTCGCGGCCGGTGTCCAGGAGCGGGATGTCCGTCCTGCCGGTGTGGTTGCCCTGGACCGACCACTGGGTCTGGCCATGCCGAGCGAGCAGGATGCGCGGTGCCATGAAGGCTCTCCCTGGAACGGTGGTGCTGGGCCTTCCATCATCCCGTACCGCCGCCCGAGGCAACCTCCGGGGCGGTGGCGACGTCCCTCTGTGAGCGACCGTCCGCCGCGGTACCGGAGCCGCGACGGGGCAGGTTGCGTACGGGACGTCCGGAAGGGGACCCCCGGGGGCGTCGGCGGCTTACCTCCGCCTTACGGTTGAACGCCCGCCGTCGGCCGCATGAACATGGGGGAGCCACCGGATGCCGCACGCCACCGCCCTGCCCGCGACCGGTCACCGGCCCCGCTGGTGGACGGAACTCCCACTGATCGCGGTGGTGTACGGCCTGTACTCGATGGGCCGCCTCCTGGTGCGCGGCGATGTGTCGATGGCGGTCGACAACGGCCTGGCGATCCTCCGGTTCGAGCAGGCGTTCCACCTCAATGCCGAGCACCCGCTGAACCGTCTCTTCACCAGCACCCCCTCCATAGGCATACCCGCCGACTTCGCGTACGCCTCCCTGCACTACCTGGTCACCCCGGCGATCCTGATCTGGATGTTCCGGCGCAGATCGGCCGCGTACCGGGCGGCCCGGGTCTGGCTGATGAACTCGACCCTGCTCGGTCTGATCGGCTTCACCCTGGTGCCGACCTGCCCGCCCCGGCTGCTGGACGCGAGCCACGGCTTCGTCGACACGATGGCGCAGTACAGCGCGTACGGCTGGTGGGGCGCCGGCGCGAGCGCCCCGCGCGGGCTGAGCGGGATGACCAACCAGTACGCGGCCATGCCGAGCCTGCACGTCGGCTGGTCCCTGTGGTGCGGCATCCTCCTGTGGCGCCACGCCCGGCACCCCCTGCTGCGGGCCGCCGGCATCGCGTACCCCCTGGTCACCACGGTCATCGTCATGGGCACCGCCAACCACTATTTCCTGGACGCGGTCGCGGGCGGCGCCGTGATGGGGCTCGGAGCCCTGCTGACCAGGCCGGTCATGCGGCTGGCCGACCGGGTGAAGGGGCGTCTGGGGACCGCCTTCGCCACCGTGCGTACCGTCTCCGAGCCCGTGAAGTCCCCGATTGTCAGTGCCGGATGCAAGACTTCCGCGGGTGAGCGAATCCCCGGCCAGCGGACCTCCTCCGCAGATTCCCCCGACGCGGCAGCCGACGGCGCAGGTCCAGGCAGAGCGACCGGCGCAGGTCCGGGCGCAGCGACCGGCGCCCCGGCCGACGACGACGCTCCGGCAGCGGCTCGCTGAGCTGCGCGGCCCCTCCGTCGCCCCGCATCCGCTCGACGCCCGCGCGCTCGCCGCTCTCGCCGCCAATCCCGGCTGCAAGCGCCGCGCCCTGCTCGACGGCGCCGGGGTCGACAAGGGGGTGCTGGCCACCGCGCTCGGCTCGCCCGCCCCGTTCGGGCAGTCCCAGTTCGCCTTCATGCGGGGGAACGCGTTCGAGGCGAAGGTCAAGGCGGACGGCGGGGCCGAGCTGCTGCGCCTGCTGTACGAGCGGCTCGGCGGCTCCTCCCCCGCCCCCGGCCCGGACGCCGCCACGCCCGACCTGAGCGCCGCAGGGCCCGAGGGCCGGGCCGCGCGGACCGCGCTCGCGCTGCGCGAGGCGACGGCAGCGGGCGGCTGGGCGCTGCTGGACCACCCGATGCTGGCCCTGGAGGTGGCGGGCTCCCCCGCCTATCTGGAGCCGGACGCGGTGGTGGTGCACCCCGACGGCCGCTGGACCGTGGTCGAGATCAAGTCGTTCCCGATGATCGACGCCTCCGCCGACGCCGCGAAGGTCGGGGCCGCCGCCCGCCAGGCCGCGGTGTACGTGCTGGCGCTGGAGCGGGTCGCGGCGGTGACCGAGGGGGCCGAGGTCGGCCACCAGGTGCTCCTGGTCTGCCCCAAGGACTTCTCCAACCTGCCGACCGCCTCCGTCGTCGACGTACGCAAGCAGCGCGCCGTGACCCGCCGCCAGCTGACCCGCCTCACCCGCATCGAGGACATCGCTGACGCCCTCCCGGAGGGCACGACCTTCGACCCGGCGTGCTCGCCGCAGGAGTTGGAGTCCGCCGTCTCCTCCGTCACCGCCGCCTACGCCCCCGAGTGCCTGGCCGCCTGCGAGCTGGCCTTCCACTGCCGGGCGCGGTCCCGGGCCGAGGGGGCCGTGGAGACGCTCGGGCGGAGTGTGCGCGGGGAGCTGGGCGGGCTGACCACGGTGGCCGGGGTGCTGGCCGCCGCCGCGGGCAAGGAGGGCGACCCCGCCGACCCGACCGTGGCCGCCCTGCGCCGGGCCGCCGCCCTGCGGGCCGAGGCGCTGGAGAGCGCGGCCGCCCTGCGCGCCCAGGCGCCGGAGGGTGCGGCGGCCGTGCGCGGGCAGGCTCCGGAAGAGGCGGGCGCCGCATGTCGCTGATCACCACCCTCGCCCGGCTGGAGGCGGTCGACTCGGGCCGCGCCCAGCCGTTGGCCACCGTCCGCCACCGCCATCTCACCGACCGGCCCCTGGTGATCGTGCCGCTGACCACCGCCGGGGAGGCCGGGGCCCCGCTCGGCGCCCTGGTCGGCACGGACCGCGAGGCGCCCCGGCTGCTGGCCGTCGCCCAGCCGCGCGACCGGGACCTGCGGTTCGCGTTCCTGGCCGAGCTGGCGGAGGCGGTGCTGCCGCACATCGAGGCGTACGCGGACGTGGTCGAGCCCGCCGAGCGCAACGAGACCGATCCGGCGACCGGCAAGAAGACCAAGGTCGAGGTCGAGCTCTGCACGGACGCCCCACAGCTGATCGTGCCGAGCCGGGCGGGCATCGAGTTCGTGCGCCTCCTCGGCCGCTCCATGCGGTTCCGCCGGACCGCCGAGGACGACCCGGAGACGCCGTACCCGGCCCCCGCGCGCGTCCCGCTGCTCGGCCGCTGGCTCACGCACTACGGGGAGCGGGCCCGGGTGCCCGGCTCCTCGCTGCTGCTCGCCGCCACGGACCTGCTGAACCGGCACTGGGCGACCGGCCAGAGCAGCCTGGAGGACCAGCACCTGGGGGCGCTGCTAGCCTGGATCGACCCGCCGGGGGGCGCGAGCGGCGCGGAGGCCGCCCTCGCCGCCGAGCTGGGCCGCGACCAGCACGGGCAGCTCCTCTGCCCGCCCGCCGGACCCGCCACCGACCCGGCCTTCGACAACCGGCTCCTCGCCCCCGCCATCGAGACGTACGACCGGGCCCGTCAGGCGCTCGCCGCGGCCGAGGACGGGCTGGCGGCGGACGGGCGGCTCGGTGAGCTGAGCACCGCCGAGCGCGAGATCCGCTCCCTCCTCGCGAAGGTGATGCTGCCGACCTGGGACAAGGTGTGGCAGGGCCTCGACCTGCTGCGCGAGCTGCCCGAAGGATCCCGGGCCGAGGACCGCTGGACCCGCGACCGCTGGTCGTTCACCGCCCACCGGGACCGGGTCAGCTCCGGCGAGCCGCCGCAACCGCGCCGCGACGACGCGGTGACGGCCGCGCAGAAGCTCGCCTCCCGGGAGACCGCGCAGGCCCAGCTGGAGGCCCAGGAGGCGCTCGACGACCCGCTGGTCCTGGCGGGGCGGCGGCTGGCGGGCGAGGCGTTCCTGGCGGACGTGACCGACGTCGAGATGGCGTACACCGAGTCCAAGCGGCCCTCCCCGCGCCCGCTGGTCACCCTCCGCACGGACGAGCGGCCGCACCTGGGCGAGCGGACCAAGGTGTACCGCTCGCTGGACGGCAAGCCGCAGACGGCGGAGTTCGTACGGTATGCCCAGGAGCCGGACCAGGAGGGCGAGGTGCTGCTCGTCCTGCGGATCATGGACCGGATGGGGCGGGGCAAGGAGCCCGCGCCCGGTTCGCTGCCGGAGCCGGGTGAGCGGATCGCCTGGACGCTGTTCGAGCACGACCAGCGCGGCGGGCCGAAGCTGCCCGACCCGGAGGAGACCCCGTGGACCCATGGCGGCCCGCCGGGCGCGGACGCCGCCACCCGCGCCGAACACCCCGACCCCGTGACCCCGGAGGACCTGCTGTGACCCCGACCCCCGTCACCACGGAGTGCCTGCTGTGACCCCGACCCCCGTCACCACGGAGTGCCTGCTGTGAGGACCGGCTTCGACCCCGGTGCGGAGGCGGCGCGGGCGACCGGGGCGATCCTCGACGACACCCTGCGCGGCTCCGCCCGCGGCATCGTCGTGGACTCCCCGCCCGGCGCCGGGAAGTCGACCCTGGTGGTCCGGGCCGCCCTGGAGCTGGCCGCCGCCGGGCACCCGCTGATGGTGATCGCGCAGACCAACGCCCAGGTCGACGACCTGGTGGTGCGGCTCGCGGAGAAGGACCCGGAGCTTCCGGTGGGCCGGCTGCACAGCAGCGACTCCGACCCGTACGACAAGGTGCTGGACGGGCTGGACAACGTACGCAAGTCGGCGAAGGCGGCCGATCTGGCCGGGCTGGACATCGTGATCTCGACGGCGGCCAAGTGGGCACACGTGAAGAACGTGGAGCCGTGGGGGCACGCCATCGTCGACGAGGCGTACCAGATGCGGTCCGACGCGCTGCTGGCCGTGGCCGGGCTGTTCGAACGGGCGCTGTTCGTCGGGGACCCGGGGCAGCTGGACCCGTTCTCGATCGTGGGCGCGGACCAGTGGGCGGGGCTGAGCTACGACCCGTCGGCGAGCGCGGTCTCCACGCTGCTCGCGCACAACCCGGAGCTGCCGCAGCACCGGCTGCCGGTCTCCTGGCGGCTCCCGGCGTCGGCGGCGCCGCTGGTGTCGGACGCGTTCTACCCGTACACGCCGTTCCGCAGCGGTACGGACCACGGGGACCGGAAGCTCTCGTTCGGGGTGGCATCGGACGGGTCGGGCCCGGACCGGGTGCTGGACGAGGCGGCCGAGGCCGGGTGGGGGCTGCTGGAGCTGCCGGCCCGGCACACCCCGCGTACGGACCCCGAGGCGGTACGGGCGGTGGCGCTGGTGGTCCGGCGGCTGCTGGACCGGGGCGGCGTCGCCACCAGCGAGCGGGCGGAGCAGCCCGTTCCGGTGACGGCGGACCGGGTCGCGGTCGGCACGGCCCACCGCGACCAGGCGGCGGCGGTGCGGGCGGCCCTCGCCGAGCTGGGCGTCACGGGGGTGGCGGTGGACACGGCGAACCGCCTCCAGGGCCGCGAGTTCGACGTCACGGTGGTCCTGCACCCGCTGTCGGGCCGCCCCGACGCCACCGCGTTCCACCTGGAGACGGGCCGCCTGTGCGTGCTGGCCTCGCGCCACCGGCACGCCTGCATCGTGGTGTGCCGGGAAGGGGTGGCGGACCTGCTGGACGAGCACCCGTCCACGGAGCCGGTCCAGCTCGGCGTCACGGTGAAGTTCCCGGACGGCTGGGAGGCGAACCACGCGGTGCTGGCCCACCTCGCCGAGCACCGGGTGCGGTGGCGGCCCCAGGTGACGTAAGGGCGGAAAGGCCTGTGGCCCTCTTGCGCGGGGTTGGACAATGGAGGGTGGCCGTCCGGGGCCGCCCGAGGGAGGAACAGCACATGACACAGTCCGAGCGGAACGAGCGGCAGCGGCTGCGCCCCGCGCCACTGCTCTTCGAGCCGTCGGAGGCGGTGGCCGATCCGGAGCACTTCTTCGACCTGGAGTCGATGGACGACCCGCGTGAGCTGCTGGCCCGGGCGACCGAGCTCACGCAGGCCTTCCGCGCGGCGACGGACCGGTCGGTGGAGTTCCAGGCGATGGCGGCGGCGCAGCTCGCCGATCCGCGCCGGTTCGACCGGCTGACGGCGGCGGACGTCGCGGAACGCGCGGAGTGGACCGAGGACTACGCGAAGAAGATGATCGAGTTCGGGCGGTCCCTGCTGGACGCGTCCAACGCCTGAGCCTCGCGTGGACGGGCCGGAGGTCAGGTCCCGTGGCATATTCCGGGCGGGCAAGATACTCCTTCCCCTCCCGCCCTGTCCCGGTTTTTGGCAACTCTCGAAATCGTCTCCGTCACTCCCGGTAGACCTTTTCTCCATGAGCGCTTGGCTGAAAGACGAAACGACCCTGCAGGCCGGCGGAGCCGCCGCGCCCCACGCCGTCGACATCTTCGCCCTGTTGCGGGACCAGACCGGGGCGCAGGCCGCCCAGGTGACCGCCGCCGGTGCCGCCTGGCTGGCGGGGGCCTCGGCCTACCCGCGCTCCACGCTCGCGCAGTGGGAGGAGCGCCCGACCTCGCCCGGGGTGCTCCCCTGCGGCTCCCAGTTCGACGTCGTCAACGTGCCCGCGCTGTTCGGGCGGCGGATGCTGGAGCGGCTCTGGGCCGAGGGCCCGGGCACCGGTCCCGTGGCCGTGCACCGGGGCCGGATGCTGCTCTTCGCCGCCCCCGGGACGGCCCAGCGGCTGCCCTCGCTGCTGGCCTGGGAGGAGTGGGGAGCCGGCGTCGACAAGGCGTCCCGCCCGCAGCGCGGTGAGGTGCCCCCGCTGCTCTGTCACGGCACCGGCGACGCCGTCACCGTACCGCCCCTGACCTGCCCGTCCGGTGGTTCCGGGCCGCGCTGGCTGGTGGCGCCCGACACCCGCAATCCGTGGCTGCCCGGGCCCGATGTGCTGCTCTGGGCCTGTGTCCGGGTGAGCCGGTCGGCGGTGTCCCAGGGGTCCGGGCATTCGATTTTTCCTCGGGCGGATCAGGGTGCTAATGTCTACGACGTCAGCAGGCGCCGTTAGCTCAGTTGGTTAGAGCAGCTGACTCTTAATCAGCGGGTCCGGGGTTCGAGTCCCTGACGGCGCACCGACGGAAGAAGCCCCTCGCGGAAGCGGGGGGCTTCTTCGTGTCCGCTCGAAGCCGGTCAGAGGCCGGCCGTGATCCGGACCGTCCAGGAGCCGGACGGCGTACGGTCGGCGACCTCCACGCGGGTGCGCTCGCCCGGCACGGTGTAGGTCTCGCCCTCCGTGAGCGGGGCGTCGGCGAGCGGCGGGTAGACGGACCGGTCCCAGCAGGAACCGGTCTCCGGGTGGGTGTCGATCACCTCGACCGGGCCGCCGCCGGAGGCCGTGCCGCTGCGGACCCGGTAGATCAGGATGCCCTCGGTGCAGGTCCCCCGGTCGTTGCCGGTGGCGCCGCGCGCCTCGATGGCCAGGACGCTGTCCTCGCCGGTCCGGACGACGGCGAGCCGGGTCCCGATCGACCCGCCGGGCACGGGGGCGGCGGCGACCGGCTCCAGGGTGAGGTCGGCCGAGCCGCGGACGCAGACGACCTGCGGCCCGCCCAGCCAGCCGAGCTTCCACTTGTGCCAGCCGAAGAGGTCGGGCGCCAGGCCGAACTGGCTGCCCATGACGTCCCAGTCCCCGACGTAGGTGTCCCAGTCGCCCTTGCCGTCGGTGGGCCGGTGGTAGAGATCGGCCAGGTCGAAGACGTGCCCGGTCTCGTGGGCGAGGACGTTGCGGTCGGGCGGGTGCTGCTCGAAGACGGTGACGACGCGCCGGATGTCAGTGCCGTCCGCGCGCAGCGGCCGGTCGAAGTTGACGACCTTCGTGGCGTCGGAGTCCACGCCCGGGGCGTCCGGGTCGGCGACCAGATAGACGATGTCGTACGCCGAGAAGTCGATGTCCCCGTCGGCGGCCGCGATCGCGTCGCGCAGGTAGGCGGTGCGCTTCTCGGCGTCCCAGTCGCGCTCTATGCCGTACCAGGTGGAGGGGCGCGGCATCTGCGTCCAGCTCCGCTGCGGGTGCGGGCGGAGGGTGAATCTGCCGTAGCTGGCGCGCTCGAAGAAGCGGGTGGTCGAGGGGAAGTGGTCGGCGGTCAGCAGTTCGGGGGTGAGCACGGGCTTCGAGTCCGGGAACGACAGGAAGATCATCACCGCGTCGAGGCGCCGGTCGGGCTGAGGGTAGGCCCCGTTCCAGCTGTCCAGGCCCAGCGAGTGGTGGGCGGACGTCCTGGGGAGCGCGCACGGGGTCGCGTCGCGCACGGCGGCCGCGGCGGGGCCCGCCACGAGCGAGGTGGCGGCGAGCGCCAGGAGGGAGGTCAGGGCGGCCGCAAGACTGCGCAGCTTCAGCCGCTCCGCTCCCCCGGGTCCGGGCTCAGGCTGCACATCGACCTCCGGGTGGGAACGCGGTACGTCTCGTCCACCCTGTGCCGTTTCGTGGCGATGCGCCCTGTTGTGCTGCCCCACACGGGTCACATGCGCCCCACGGGTCGCAGGGCGGACACACCGGCGGCATCCCACCCCATACCTTTACGGAACGTCACCATCGGCCGGATCGGCGGACGGATGCACCGGGCCGGCGGACGGATACAACAGAACCGCACAGAAACCATCAGGAGCGGGCAAAGCGGAACGGCGCAGACCGGCCGTTCGGTCGAGCCATGGCCGGATGCGAGCTGGAACGCCCGACGCGCCACCCTCTATGCTTCACCACGCTTTCCCGCGTGGATCGGGCCCCTTCACGGGTTCACCACCCGGTGCCCTGTCCGACCCCACCTGTTCACGACAACCTTCACAGCGGGAGCGAGCGGTGAGCGGAACCTCCGAAGGGCCCCGGGCCCCGGCAGGCACATCCCCGGACGCCGTGGACCCACCGGTCACGGAGCGTCATAGGACCCGCCCGGCAGCACGGGTCGCCGCCGCCCTCCGGAGCGCGGCGGACGCCGCCGCCACCGAGCTGCGCGACCACCGGGCCGCCTTCAACGCCGCCACCCTCCCCATGGCCGTCGTGGACGGCCGGGGACACGTCGTACGGGCCAACGCCGCCCTCGGCGGGCTCCTGGGCACGACGCCCGCGGCGCTGGCCGACCGGCAGGCGTGCGAGCTGGTCGACCTGGCCTCCGACGACCGCACCTGGCACGCCTACCGCGAGGTGCTCCAGGGCCGCCGCTCCCGGTTCCGCTGCACCCGCCGCCTCAAACACCCCGACGGCCGCGCGCTGTGGGCCGAGGTCACCGTCGTACCGATGACAGGAACGTCGGCGGCGGAGCCCGCGCGGGTGCTGCTGACGGTGGCGGACATCAGCGACCGCCGCGAGCTCCAGGACCGGCTGCGCCACCTCCAGATGCACGACCCGGTGACCCGGCTGCCCAACCGGACGCTGTTCTTCGAGCGGCTCTCGGTGGCCCTGGAGACCCCGCCGTACCAGGACGACTCGATGCTCCCCCGGCACGGCCGGATCGGGCTCTGCTATCTGGACCTGGACGGCTTCAAGGCCATCAACGACACCCTCGGCCACCGGATCGGCGACCGGCTGCTGGCCGCCGTCGCGGGCCGCCTCACCGACTGCGCCGAGAACGACGCGAGCAGCAACCCGGGCGGCAGCCGGCTGGTGGCGCGGATGGGCGGCGACGAGTTCGCGATCCTGGTGGAGGACTCCGGCGGTACGGAGGCCCTGACCGAGCTGGCCCGCTCGGTCCTGGCCGCCCTCCAGCACCCCTTCGACCTGGCCGGGCAGCGGCTCTCCGTCTCCGCCTCGATCGGGGTGGTGGAGCGGCCGGTCGCGGGCACCTCGCCCACCGGTCTGATGCAGGCCGCCGACACCACGCTCTACTGGGCGAAGGCCGACGGCCGGGCCCGCTGGACCCTCTTCGACCCCGAGCGCAACGCCCACCGCATGACCCGCCAGGCCCTCTCCTCCACCCTTCGGCCCGCCGTCGAGCGCGGCGAGTTCACCCTCGAATACCAGCCGCTCGTCGGCATGGCGGACGGCGTGGTGCGCGGGGTGGAGGCGCTGGTGCGCTGGAACCACCCGCAGTTCGGGGTGCTCTCGCCGAATCGGTTCGTCGGGATCGCCGAGGAGGACGGCTCGATCGTGCAGCTCGGGCAGTGGATCCTGCGCACCGCGTGCCGCCAGGCGCGGCGCTGGCAGCTGGACCACCCGGACGAGCCGGCGCTCTTCATCAGCGTCAATGTCGCCGTACGCCAGGTCTGGGACTCCGACCTGGTCGCGGACGTGGCGCAGATCCTCAACGAGACGGGCCTGGACCCCGGGCTGCTCCAGCTGGAGCTGACCGAGTCGGCGGTGATGGGCTCCGGCGGCCGCCCGCTGCGCGCCCTCCAGGCGTTGAGCGACATGGGCGTACGGATCGCCATCGACGACTTCGGGACGGGGTATTCGAACCTCGCCTACCTCAGCCGGCTGCCCGTCTCCGTCCTGAAGCTGGACGGGGCGTTCGTGAAGGGCTTCCGGTACGAGGACGGTACGCATCCCAGCCCCGCCGACGAGACGATCGTGGAGGCGATGGTGCAGCTGGCGCACCGCCTCGGCCTGACCGTCACCGCGGAGTGCGTGGAGACGGCCGGGCAGGCGGAGCGGCTGCGCCGGATCGGCTGCGACACCGGGCAGGGGTGGCTGTACTCGCGGGCCGTGGCGCCGGAGCTGATCGCGGCGCTGATCACGGCCCGGCCGACCCCGGGTTAGCCCTCGTTCGGCAGCCCGTACGCGTCCGCGATCAGCTCGTAGCTGCGCAGCCGGGCGTCGCCGCCGTGCGCGTTGGCCGTGATCATCAGCTCGTCGGCGCCGGTGCGCTTGGCCAGGTCGTCCAGGCCGGTGCGGACCTCGTCGGGGGTGCCGTGGATGACGTTGGAGAGCCAGCCGTCGACGAACTCCCGCTCCATCGGGGAGAAGTCGTACGCGGCCGCCTCCTCCGGGCTCGGGATCAGCCCGGGCCTGCCGGTGCGCAGCCGGACCATGGACAGGGCGCCGGTCAGCACCTGGCGGCGGGCCTCGCGCTCGTCGTCGGCGGCCAGCGCGGAGACGCCGATCAGGGCGTACGGGGCGTCCAGCACGGCCGAAGGCCGGAAGGACTGCCGGTACAGGTCGAGCGCCGGGATCGTGTTCTGCGCCGAGAAGTGGTGGGCGAACGCGAACGGGAGCCCGAGCGTCCCGGCCAGCCGGGCGCTGAAGCCGGAGGAGCCGAGCAGCCAGACGGGCGGCCGGTGCGCGGACTGCACCCCGCCGGGGGCGGTCGCCTGGACCGGGCCCGGTACGGCGTGGATCCGGGCGTACGGGTGCCCGTCGGGGAAGTCGTCGTCCAGGAACCGGATCAGCTCGCTCAGCTGCTGCGGGAAGTCATCGGCCCCTTCGTTGAGCTGTTCGCTGCGGCGCAGGGCGGCCGCCGTCGCGCCGTCGGTGCCGGGGGCCCGGCCGAGGCCCAGGTCGACGCGGCCGGGGGCCATCGCCTCCAGGGTGCCGAACTGCTCGGCGATCACCAGCGGGGCGTGGTTGGGCAGCATGACGCCGCCCGAGCCGAGCCGGATGCGGTCGGTGTGGGCGGCGATGTGCGCGAGGATCACGGCCGGGGAGGACGAGGCGACCCCGGGCATGGAGTGGTGCTCGGCGACCCAGTAGCGGTGGAAGCCACGGCTCTCGGTGAGCTTCGCGATCTCCACGCCGGTGCGCAGGGCCTGGGTCGCGGTGCGGCCCTGCCCCACGGTCACCAGGTCGAGCACGGAGAGCGGTACGGGGGCCGTGCCCGCCGCCGTGGCCCTGATGCCGTCGCCGTCCGTCCCGTCGCCCGTGTTCCCGCCTCGGATCTCGTCCACGTGTCGGCCCTCTCCCGGTGCTGCTCGTCGTACGTATGCGTATCGGAGGCGTACAACAGGAGGGGGTCTCCGTTTATTCCGGAAGGCGTTCCGGAAGGGGTGCCGGGCCGCGCTATTCCCGTACCTCGATGCCCTTGGGCTCCACCGTGCCCGGGGCCGGCGGGCGGGTGGCGAAGAGCGTGCCGAGCGTCGGGGCCCAGATCCGGCGGTCGGTGAGGCGCAGGCCCTCCCAGACCGTCACCTGGTTCGCCGTGAGGACGGGCTTGCCGAGCGCCTCCTCCAGTTCGGGGATGGACGCGGCCGTGTGCAGGGCGGCGTCCGGGAGCAGCAGCACCTCGGCGTCCGGGTGGTCCGCGGCGAGGGCGAGCTCCTTGACCTGGGCCGGCTCCCACGCCGCGACCTCGGCGGCCGTGGCGAGACCGGCGCTCCGGGAGGCCACCGTCTCCACGCCGCCCGCCACCAGGAACTCGGTGAAGAGCGCGGTGATGTCCTCGGGCCAGGCGGCGGCGACCGCGACCCGGCCGGCGCCCAGCTCCCGTGCCGCGTGGACGAAGCCGAAGGCGGTGCTGGAGGCGGGCAGGCCCGCGCTCCGGGCCAGCGTGGCGATCTGGTTGTGGGCGCCCGCCCAGCCGTACGCGAAGCTGCCGCCGGGGCTCGCCCAGACGAGTGCCTCCGCGCCCGCGAGCCGCAGCTCCTCGACGCCCTCGGCGAGCCGGTCCGGCGCCCCGGACTCCAGCAGGGCGCCCCGCCGGTAGGAGTCCTCGGCCGCCTCGGTGGAGAACAGCGGCAGCCGGATGTCCGTGTCCAGCGTGATCTCGATCCGCGGGAAGTCGTCCTCGGCGGCGTGGCCCGGGTAGAGAAGTCCTACGGTCGTGGTCATGTTCACCCTTCCTTCGCGTCGGACGCGGAAAGCCACTGGTGCCCCTGCCCCTGTCAAGTATTCCCCCGGCGGGGCGGTGAGGCCGGGTGGGCGGGGCGCGCCGGGGGCCGTGTTGACGGGGGCGGGGGCGGCTGCGAGCGTGGCCGGTACGGAGATCATGGTCCTGCCGGTACCTACGCCGACCTGCGACGTTGCGGAGTGATGAGCCACCGATGCCGGAACCCGTCGTTCTCGTCCTCGATGCCGATCCGTCCCCCCGCCTCGGCCGGCTGACCGGCCGGGCCCGCGTCCTGCGCACGGACGCGGCGGGGCTCGCCGCCCGGCTGCCGGACGCCGATGTGCTGCTGGTGTGGGACTTCGCCTCCGACGCGGTACGGGAGGCATGGCCCGGCCCGGGGGCGCGGCCGGGCTGGGTGCACACGGCGAGCGCGGGCGTGGACCGGCTGCTCTGCCCGGAGCTGGTGGCCTCGGACACCGTGGTGACCAATGCGCGGGGCATCTTCGAGCGGCCGATCGCGGAGTACGTGGCCGGGTTGGTGCTGGCCTTCGCCAAGGATCTGCCCACCACCCTCGCCCTCCAGCGGGAGCGGCGCTGGCACCACCGGGAGGGGCAGCAGGTCGCCGGTTCGCGGGCGGTGGTCGTCGGCGCGGGGCCGATCGGGCGGGAGATCACCCGGCTGCTGCACGGCATGGGGGTCCAGGTGGCCCTGGTGGGGCGGACCGCCCGGCGCACGATCCATGGCATCGAGGACCTGGGGCCGCTGGCCGCGCGGGCGGACTGGGTGATCTCGGCGGTGCCGCTGACCCCGTCGACGTACGGCATGTTCGACACCCGCTTCTTCGGGCTGCTCCAGCCCTCGGCCCGGTTCATCAACGTGGGGCGCGGGGCGAGCGTGGTGGAGGCGGACCTGGTGTCGGCACTGGAGCGGCGCTGGCTGGCGGGGGCGGCGCTGGACGTGTTCGGCGATGAACCGCTGGGCGAGGACAGCCCGTTGTGGGACGTTCCGGGGCTGCTGGTCTCCCCGCATCTGAGCGGGGACACGGTCGGCTGGCGCGACCGGCTGGGTGAGCAGTTCGTGGCGATGTACGAACTATGGGCGGATGGCGGCCCGTTGCCCAACGTGGTGGACAAACAACGCGGTTACGTCCCGTCCACCGACAACTCCGCAGAGGAAGAAGGCGCCTCACCGGAGTGACTCCGTCACCCTCCGCCCGTGTCAGGCCACGGGAAGGTCACCCTCCGGCCACCGTTCGGTTACATGGACCGGCTTCCTGCATAGACGTACGGGATCGGGCAGGCGCTCACCCTGTCCGGACTGTTCGACCTCCAGGAGACCGCGAACCATGGCTGACTTTCCTCACCTTTCCCGCCGGGGCTTCCTCAATCGATCGGCGGCCGTGGGTGGCCTCCTGGTCGTTCCCGGCCTCCTGACCGCCTGCAGCAAGACCGACTCGGGAGCCGCCACCGGGGCCGGCGCCCTCGAAAAGCTCCGCGAGCAGGGCTTCGTACGGGTCGCGTACGCCAACGAGGCGCCGTACGGGTACATGGAGGGCAAGGAGCTCAAGGGTGAGGCGCCGACCCTGCACCGGGAGATCTTCCAGGCGCTGGGCGTCAAGGAGCTGAAGCCGACGCTCTCCGAGTGGGACGGGCTGATCCCGGGGCTCCAGGCGGGGAAGTACGACGTGGTCAGCGCGGGCATGGCCATCACCCCGGAGCGCTGCGGCAACGCGATCTTCTCCGAGCCGGAGTTCATCTCGCCGACCGCGCTGATGGTGAAGAAGGGCAACCCGAAGAAGGTCACCGACCTGGAGTCCGCCAAGGAGGCCGGGATCACCATCGGCGTCATGTCGGGTGCGGTGGAGGGGAGTTACGCCAAGGGCGCGGGCATCCCCGAAGGCAAGATCAAGACGCTCCAGAAGCCGCAGGACGGGGCGGACGCCGTCAAGGGCGGCCGGGTCGACGCGTTCCTGCTCACCGGCATCTCGCTGCGCTGGCTGGCGAAGACCAACCCGGAGACCGAGGTCACCGAGGCGTTCGTGCCGCAGATCGACGGCAACGCGCAGTTCTCCCCCGGCGGCGCGGTGTTCCGTAAGGGCAACGAGGACCTGCGGGACTCCTTCAACCGCGAGCTGAAGAAGATCGTGTCGGACCGCTCGCGCTATGTGGGGCTGCTGAAGGAGTACGGGTTCGGGGAGTCGGAGATCCCGCCGGCCGACCTGAAGACCGCCGATCTGTGCAAGGGCTGACGACGGGGCGGACGCACACGCATGAGTGACTTCTTCTCCCTCCTCGTCGAGGAGTTCCCCCAGGTCCGCTCGGGCCTGTGGGTGACGCTCCAGGCCACGGTCCTGGGCGCGCTGCTGGCCGGGGTGCTGGCCTTCGCGCTCGGTCTGATGGCGGGCAGCCGGCTGCTCCTGGCCCGGGGGTTCTCCCGCGTGGTCGTGGAGTTCTTCCGGGGGACCTCCCTCTACATCCAGCTGTTCTGGCTCTACTACGCGATGCCGCTGGTGACCGGCTACGAACTGGCGCCGGTGGCCTGCGGGGTGGTCGCGTTCGGCCTCAACTACGGTGCGTACGGCGCCGAGGTGGTGCGCGGCGCCATCAACTCCGTACCGCGCGCGCAGTACGAGGCGGCGATCGCGCTCAACCTGTCGCCGTCCAGGCGGCTGTGGAAGGTGATCCTGCCGCAGGCCTGGGTGCAGATGATCCCGAGCTTCACCAATCTGCTGATCCAGCTGCTGAAGTGCACCCCGCTGCTGTGGCTGCTCTCGGCGGCCGACCTGATGACGGTGGTGCAGACGCTGCGCGACCGCACGGGTGAGACCCTCGCCGCCTATCTGACCCTGCTGGCCGTCTACTTCGTGCTGGCCTACGCGCTGACGATGCTGATGAACCTGCTGGAGCGGAGCGCCAAGCGGCGGCTCGGCCTGGCCACCGGCGCGAGCAGCCTGTTCAAGAGCCGCAGCGCGTCCACCGCCGCCTTGGGAGGTACCCGATGAACGACGGCTTCGACTGGGACGCGGTCAGGGAGTCCCTGCCGCTCCTGCTGGAGGGGTTCAGGGTCACCCTGCTGGCCACCGTGCTCGGCACCCTGGTGGCGGCCGTGCTGGGGCTGGCCGTCGCGGTGGCCGGACGCGCGCCCAGCAGGTTCGTGACGGTCCCGGTGCGGGTCGTCACGGAGTTCGTCCGCTCCACCCCGCTGCTGGTCCAACTGGTCGGCGCGGCCGCCCTGTTCAACACGGTGGAGCCGCTGTACATCGGCATCACGGTGCTGGGCGTCCACTACGCGGCGTACACCTCCGAGGTCTACCGGGCCGGGATCGACGGCGTACCGAAGGGCCAGTGGGAGGCCTGCCGCGCGCTGTCGCTGCCGCCCCGGCGCACCTGGCAGGCCGTGATCCTGCCGCAGGCGGTG
The DNA here is from genome assembly GCF_000718135.1 of Streptomyces cyaneofuscatus. GTDB lineage: Bacteria > Actinomycetota > Actinomycetes > Streptomycetales > Streptomycetaceae > Streptomyces > Streptomyces cyaneofuscatus. The sequence goes on from NZ_JOEM01000032.1 coordinate 91,235, forward strand.
CGCAATGTGCTGCCCGCCCTCGGGAACTACGCGATCTCGATGTTCAAGGAGACCCCGTTCCTCGCCGTGATCACGGTGCAGGAGATGGTCTTCGAGGCCCGGAAGTACGGCGCGGACCACTTCGCGTACACCGAGGTCTTCACCCTCGCCGGCCTGATCTTCCTGGTCGCGAGCTACCCCACGTCGCTGTTGATGAGAAAGCTGGAGAAGCGCCTTGGCCACTGAACCCCTCCCCCTGCAGAAGACGGCGGCCCCGGCTCCCCAGGACGCCGTCCCGGCGGCCGGGAGCACGGGCGAGCCGCTGGTCCGCTTCGAGAAGGTGGTCAAGCGCTACGGCGACCATGTGGTCCTGGACCAACTCGACTTCACGGTCGACCGCGGTGAGCACGTCACCCTGATCGGGCCCAGCGGCTCGGGCAAGACGACGATCCTGCGGCTGCTGATGACGCTGGAGAAGGTCAGCGACGGGGTGATCTGGGTCAACGGCTCCCCGCTCTCCCACGTCCGCACCCCGGGCGGCGGGCTGAAGCCCGCGGGCGAGAAGGAGCTGCGGGAGTCCCGGAAGAAGATCGGCATGGTCTTCCAGCAGTTCAATCTCTTCCCCAACATGAAGGTGCTCCAGAACATCACGGAAGCCCCGATCAGCGTCCTGGGCAAGGGCCGCGAGGAGGCGGAGACCCGGGCCCGGGAGCTGCTGGAGCTGGTGGGGCTCTCCGACAAGGTCGACGCGCACCCCTCCCAGCTCTCCGGCGGCCAGCAGCAGCGCGTGGCCATCGCCCGGGCGCTGGCGATGGAGCCGGAGATCCTGCTGCTGGACGAGGTGACCTCCGCGCTCGACCCGGAGCTGGTGGCGGGAGTGCTGGAGCTGCTCGGCGACATCGCCCGCAACACCGACATCACCATGCTCTGCGTGACCCACGAGATGAACTTCGCCCGGGACGTCTCGGAGAAGGTGCTGATGTTCGACGCGGGCCGGGTCGTGGAGTCCGGAACGCCGGAGAAAATCTTCTCCGATCCGTCGCACGAACGTACGCGCGAGTTCCTCAACGCGGTCCTGTGACCTCGGAGTTGAGCCACCGCCCATGACATTGGCATATGCCAGACGGGTGCGCCCCAGTTGACAGGGGTGGGGCACCCCTACTGACTCGTCAACTGCCGCCCCGAATGCGGGGCCCGGCGGCTATCGTGGGTCCGAAGCTTGCGGTCACAACCTTGTTGGGGGGACGCCGTGGCGTTGAAGCCCGAGCCGACCGCACCGTTCCACTCGGTGCAGTACGCCCTGCGCGTGCTCGAATCGGTCTCGCAGCACGGCGACGGTGTGACCGACGCGCAGATCTCCCGCGAGACGGGCCTGCCGCCCGGCCACCTCGCCTCCCTGCTCCTGACGCTGCGCCGCGAGGGATATGTGGAGCAGGTCAGCGACGGGGCGTACGTCATAGGAGCCTCGCTGCTGCTCCTCGGCTCCGGGGCGGCCCGCCGCCAGGCCCTGGAGGACCGGCTCCAGCAGGCGCTGGACCAGCTGCGCGACTCGGTCGGCGCCGCCGTCTACCTCAGCCGGTACGTGGACGGCGAGATCAGCGTCACCCAGGTCGCCGACGGCCCGCTCACCCCGGCGGTCAACGAGTGGGTGGACTTCCGCTCCTCCGCGCACGCCAGCGCGGTCGGCAAGTGCCTGCTGGGCCAGCTCGACCACGAGGCGCGCCGCGACCACCTCTCCCGGCACAAGATCGCCCGGCTCACCTCGCGGACGATCACCAGCGAGAAGGTCCTCCTCTCCAAGCTGGACGCCCAGCCCGCCACGGTCCCGGTGCTGGATCTCCAGGAGTACGCGGTGGGCACCGTCTGCGCGGCGGTGCCGCTGACGGCCGGGGCGACCGCCGGATGCCTGGCCCTGTCGCTGCCGATCGAGGACGCCCACCGGCTCCGCGAGGCGGCGGACACCCTGAACCGGCGCGCGGCTCCGGTGCTGCTGTCGCTGGCGCTGTAGGGGCGGGACCCGCAGCAGGGTCCCTGCGACCGGTAGCGTCGGCGCCATGCACCCACCGATACCGCTGCTGGAGCGGCTCCGGGAGTTCGACGGCAGCGTCGACGACTTCTACGCCTCCGGCTTCGAGCTGCTCCCGTCCGGCGAGGACGACGGCGGCTACCCCCAGCTCTCCCACCGGATCCGCCCCTTCGCGCAGGCGAACGGCTCCGGCTCCACGTACGCAATCTGGCTGCGGGACGACCGCGCCGACCTCGCGACGCTGCCGGTCCTCTTCCTGGGGGACGAGGGCGGGGTCCACGTCGTGGCCCGCGATCTGCCCGAGCTGCTGCGCGTCGTCGCCTCCGGCTGGTCCCCGATGGGTGACTGGGGCAGCCTCGACTACCACGACGAGCGTGAGGAGGAGGACGGGGCCGAGGACGACGGGTGGGACCCCTGCCCGGAGAACCCGGCGTTCCGCGCCTGGCTGCGGGAGAGCCTCGGCCTCGACGCCGCCGAGGATCCCAACGAGATCGTCCGGGCCGCCGGGGACGAGGTGTGGGAGCCGTTCGCCGCCTGGATCGGCCCGCTGATCCCGGACGTGGTGAGCTCCCGCCGGAGCGGGTAGCGCCGGCCTCGGCAGGCGGGTGTCATCAGCACCCCAGAGGACCAGGTATTATTTTCGAGTCAGCAGGCGCCGTTAGCTCAGTTGGTTAGAGCAGCTGACTCTTAATCAGCGGGTCCGGGGTTCGAGTCCCTGACGGCGCACGACAATGCCTGTGGGCGGTCTCCCTCGCGGAGACCGCCCACAGTGCTGTTCCCGGCCCGGTTCAGCAGCCGCCCACCGCAACGGCGGCCCCGGCTCAGGGCCGCCGTGTCGAGCCACAGCGGAAATACACAGGCGCCCTACGGGCTACCCGCGGGTGATCAGAACTTCACATCCGAGCACGCGTAGAACGCGTTGGTGGTGTCCGCGACGTTCCACACGGCGAGGATGACGTGCTTGCCGGTCTTCTGGGTGGGGATCGTGCCCTGGTGGGTCAGCGTGGCCGGCGGCTGCTGGCTCCCGTACGGCACGGTCATGAAGGGCTGCGATTCGAGCGCGGCCCGGGTGAGCGGCTTGGTGGAGTCCCAGCCGTTCTTGGTGATGTAGTAGCGGAAGTCGCTCGTACGGTGACGAGCGGTGAACTGCCAGCGGAAGCTGTAGCCCTGCCCGCCGGTGACCTGGGTGGCGGGCCAGTTGCCGCCGCGCGGGTCGTCGAGCTGGGCGAACTGCCCGTTGCCGCCGGAGCAGATCTTGCCGTCGGCGGGACCCGAGGCCGGGAAGCCCTTGGGGCCCTCGACGCTCTGGGGCTCCCACTGGATGTTGCCGCAGCCGGTGACCGTGCCGTTGGCACAGAGTTTCTGGCGGCTGATGGGGGAGTCCGTGTAGCCGTGGCTGCTGGCGCTGGTGGTCGCGAGCACAGAAACGCCCGCTATCGCCAGGCCGATCACGGCCGCGCTTGCCTTTTTCCGCATTGCTGTCGCTCCTCTAGAACGTGGGGGAGGTTCCATGAGCATTGCTCGACATGCTGCGCGCTTGGTGCGTGGTGGGTGGGTACTGCGGTCTAGACCAAGTCTTAGATTATTGACGCCGCATGAACATGTCCAGACCAATCGGCATCGGATTCCGGAGCGACTTCCGGAGCGACCAAAGGGGCCCGGAGTGAAGTCTCCGGGCCCCTGCGGCCGTTGACGCGGCACTGATCGCCCGTCAGGCGCTGTCGCCTCCGCCGGTCCGGCCGGTGTAGAAGGCGACCGTCAAGTCCTTGACCAGCGCTTTACGTTCGTAGTCGTCGAGGTCGACGATGCCGCGCGTGGTGAGCCGGTTGACGGTGTCGTCCACCGCGTCCACCACCGAAGTCAGCACGCTGTCGCGGTGCTTGGCGTCGATGGCGGCGATCCGCCGCCTCTGCATAGCCGCCGCGACCTCGGGGGCGTACTCGATCCCGGTCGGCTGCGCCGAGTACACCTCTACGCCGACCGGCTCGCAGTCCGCCTTCAGCATCCGGGTCAGGGCGTCGCCGACGGCCTCCGCGTTACGGAGCGTGGGGGCGTCCTCGTGGAACGCGTCGGCGGGCAGCTGCGAGAGGACCCGCGCCATGGCGGACTCGACCTGTGCGCTCAGGTACGCCTCGTGGTCCTCGATTCCGAGGGCGGCGCGGACGGTGTCCTTGATCCGCCAGACCACCAGGACGACGACGCGCAGTGCGGTGCCGTTGGCGTCGACGGCGGGGAGCGGTTCGCTGCGCCAGTGCCGCAGGCGTACGTCGACGCGGCGGCGCAGCAGCAGGGGGGAGACCCAGACCAGGCCGGTGCGGCGGACGCTCCCCCGGTAGTCGCCGAAGAGCGTGAGCACCCAGGCGTACCCGACGCGGCCGCGGCCCAGGCCGCCGAGTGCGAGGACGACCACGGTGACCAGGAGCGCGAGACCGGCCCAGACGCCGGCACCGATGGACTCGTACGGGCGGGGGGCGAGGCCCACGGCACTCTGCGCGGCGGCGGGGAGGGCGCCGCGCCACCAGAGGAGAGCCAGTACGCCGAGGAGTCCGGCGGCTCCGGTGAGCAGGGCGGCGTACCCGGGGAGGGCGGGACCGGGCCGCTCGACGAGGCGCGGGTCGGCGAGGGGGGCGGGGCGGG
>NZ_JOEM01000033.1 GCF_000718135.1 Streptomyces cyaneofuscatus
TGCCCTTGGCGTGCTGCGCCTGGGTCGCGCGCTCACTCGGGCCACGCCGGGCCTGCTCACGCAGGGCCAGCAGTTCGGCCACCCGGCCACGCGTGTCGCTCGGCTGCTCACCCTGGGTTTCGTCCACAACGGTCATGCATCGACCCTACGAACCCCGACCCAGAAATCGTGCCGTCGACTCCGTACAGTCTCCTGCCCGGTTTCGTGGTGGGAGTGAACAGAACCATCCCGCCGGGCACGCGATCCACCAGCGAAACGCCGCCCTACGTTGTGAGAACCCCACAAAGGGCCGATGTGCCGTGGGCCACATGCGCCTGAGGGGGCCCGCAGGCCCCCTCAGTATGGACCAGCAGTGTTCAGCCGGCCTCCACCACGCCTGGGTCATTGTTCGACCGGGGTTCAACCTCCGCAGTGGAAGCGGGCGTTGCCCCAGTCGGCGTGGTCGTTCCCGTTGCCGTCACCGCCGTCGTCGACGACCAGCTCGACGTAGCGCGCTCCGGTGACGTCGGCGGTGAGCTTCCAGGCCGGGTCGGCGGCCCCCAGGACCGGTGACTTCACCTTCTCCGTCCCGTCGGCGGTGACGGAGAACCGCACGCTGCCGCGCGTGGCCTGGACGTCGTCGACCCCGACCTCGGCGGTGAGGGAGGTGCACTTCCCGCCCAGGTAGTAGCGGATCTTCGCCGGGGCGTGGGTGCCGAGGCCCTTGGCGTACGCGACGCCGCCGATGCTCAGCGGCCTGCCGTCGCCGGTCCCGGTCTCCCCGTTGGACTGGTCGCGCTCGACGGGTCCCCAGCCGTTCTGGGAGGCCGTCCAGTCGAGGTCACTGGCCCAGCTGTCCTTCATGGGCGGCGGCGGCAGGGTCCGTACGGAGGTCTGCGCGCCGAGCGTGCGCGGGGAGCCCTGGACGGCGTACGTGGCTTCCGCCGCCAGCTGGTACGTGTCGTACGCGGCGTCCACCGGCGGGGTGACCCGCCAGCTGCCGGTGACCTTCGCGCCCGGGGCGACCGTGTCGAAGGCGACCGAGCCCACGGGCTCGGCCCGCCACCCCTCGGGCACGGCCAGTGCGAGCTTCACCCCGGTGGCGGCGCCCGCCTCGTCGTTGCCGAAGGTGGCCTTCACGGTGTTCGGGGCGCCCGGCTCCAGGGTCTCGGCGTCGGCGGCGACACTGAGCGTCCCGCAGACCGCCTCCTGCCCGGCGGGGGCGGGCCCCAGGTCGGTCACGGTGAACCCGTCGAGCACGAAGTCCGCGCCCTCGGGAGCTCCGGCCCGCTTCCGCAGCCCGGTCCAGGTGTCGCCGCAGCCCGCGGTGAGGGTCTGGGTGAAGCGGTCGGTGGTGCGCTGCTGCCCGATGGGGGTGGTGCGGGTCTCGGTGGAGGTGGCCTTGCCGTCCGCGACCCGGTCGTAGCCGTCGACCCAGGTGTAGGCGCCGGCGTGGCTGGACTGGTAGTCGAAGGCGACCTGGTAGCGGTGGCCGTCCTTCATCGGGACGGTCCAGGGGGCCGTGCGGTAGACGAGCCCGGTGTTCTCCTCGTGGGACTTGAGGGACTCCTTCCCGCCGAGCACGTCGTCGATCAGCTTCCCGTTCCAGCCGGACTGCGTGTACGGGGCGTTCAGCTGCGCGATGTGGGTGCGGGGGTCGGTGGAGCCGCCCGCGTCGCCCTTGAGGAAGGGGCCCCAGCCCTGGTCGACCGCCTCGAAGTCCTCGTACACGAGGGTGCCGGGCCGGGTCGCGGGGGCGTTCTCGACGATCCGTACGTCATCGGCGCGGACCGTCGCCGGGGAGCCGGCCGCCGCCTCGATGCGCAGGGTGGTGCGGCCGTTGGCGGGGGCCGTGAAGGTGACCTTGGCGCGCTGGAAGCGGGTGCCGTGCCAGTCGGACGCGGCGACGAAGTCCTCGGCCGTGGAACGTTCGACGGCCACCGACTTCCCGCCCGCGCTCAGCACCGTACGACGGGACTGGCCTGACTCCACCTCGATCAGGGCGGAGGCGGTGTAGCGCTTGCCGGGCTTGAGGCCGGTGACGGGCTGGGAGAGCGCGGCCGTGGCGGTGCCGGAGAGGGCGGCGCTGTTGCGGCCCTGGTCGTCGGTGTCCCGTACGACCGTTCCGGTCTTCGTCCAGCCCTTCAGCGTACGGTCGTTGAAGCCGGGGTCCTTGAGGGGTGTGCCCTGGCCCCATGCGGGGTCTGCTGCCCGGGGTGCCTGGCTCGGGTAGAGGACGTACGGCTGTCCGGCGGTGGCGGTCAGCGTGATCTTTCCGTTCACCGGGCGGACCGTGGCGGTCTTCTCGCGGCCGTTGTCGGTCAGTTCGTAGACCGTGTACGGGCCCTTGCCGGGCACCTCCCAGGTGCTGGTGCCGCCGGTCTCGCTGTAGTGGTAGAGCTTCTTCCCGCCGTCCCACGGCAGCAGGTAGTCCGTCCCGCTGAGCACCTTGCGGCCCTGGTCGTAGAAGGTCCGCTTCCCGTCCTCGACCGTGCCGCGCACACCGCCGGTGAAGGTGATGTCGTTGCCGTCCCAGCGGGTGATCTTCTGCTGCTGGAGGTACTTGGCGGGAAGGTTCTTCTGCCAGATGGTGGCGGTGAAGGCGTTCCAGTCGGTCTCGCCGGTCCACCCCTCGAAGTCCTCCAGGACGCTCTGGCCGAGGACCGGGTGGTTGTTCCAGATGTCCTTCTCGCCGTTGCGGATGAACCGGATGATCTGCGAGTTGAGGCCCTTGTTGGTGGCCCCGCCGTAGTTGAGGTCGTTCGCCCAGTGCGACCAGAGCGAGGCCCGCTCGAACTTGTCGGCCCACTCGGTGCCGACGGTCCAGCCCTGCTTCTGCACGGACTGGATGGTCTTGTCGGCGATCCAGCCGTGGGAGTAGTAGACGTCGATGTAGAGGAAGGCGAGGTTGCGGTCGGTCTCGTTCCGCAGCTGCTGGAAGCGCTTGGCCAGGTCGCCGCTGTTGATGTCGCGGCGCTGGTCGATGTAGTAGCTCTGGTTGAGCCAGTTCCAGCCGGGCTTGGTCCTGTCGACGAGCTGCTCGCTGAAGGCCTTGGCCTCCGGGTAGGACTCGGTGGCGTTGACGTGGACACCGAAGGTGGCGCCCCACTTCTTGCCCTGCTTGAGGAGGGTGTTGAGGTCCTTGAGGCCGCCGGCCCGCTTGTTGTAGTTGCCGCCGTAGTCCGGGTGGGCGGAGTCGTGGCCCTCGGAGCCGTACCCCTTGAGGACGGCGAGCTGGCCGAGGCCGTCGGTGGACTGCGCGATCCGCTTGACGTCGTCGAGGGTGCGCAGGAAGGGGTGGGTGGCCTGGCTGGCGAAGTTGAACGGGATGTGGGTGACGACCCGGTCGGCGGTCTCCTCGCTGCCGGGCGCGGTGATGCCGATGGAGCGGAAGGCGATGGCCCCGTCCTGCCAGTCGACGGCCTGGTCCCCGTTGGCGTCCGGGGTGATGACGACCTTGGCCCAGGGCAGGTTCTCGCCGCTCTCCGGCGTCTGTGCGCCCTCGCCCCGGTAGGTCCACTGGCCGGAGCTGACGCCGACCCGGACGCCGCTTCCGTCGGCCTCGGTGCGGGCCTGGCGCCAGAGGCGGGCGTCGTCGCCGCCGGTGGGTCCTGAGGGCTTGTCGTAGGAGGAGTTGGACTCGACGGCGGCGGCGAGGGAGGAGGTGTTGAGGATCGCGTAGGTGGCGCCGACGGGGGCCGGGTCGGGCTTGGTGGCGGCGGTGACCTTCGCGAACACGTCGGCGGTCCGGGTGGAGTCCGGGTCCAGCGTGGTGAACGCGGTGGCGGCTCCGGGTTCGGTGGAGCCGACGGAGATCAGGTCGTGGCCGGGGATGTCGATGGTCCCCACCCGGAAGGCGGCGGTGTCACGGACGGCGGTCACCCGGAAGGTGGTGGTCCGGCCGGAGACGGTGAGCGAGGCGTCGATCTCCACGCCGGGCAGGCCGGTGAAGGTGAGGGTGTAGCGGGCGGAGGAGCCGTTGACCTTCGGGGCGCCCTTGAGCTTCACCGGGTGGGCGGTGCCGTTGAGGGTGACGGCGGTGACCGGCCGCGTACTGCCGAGGAGCTGCTTGCCCCCGGCCCGGTAGGTGTACGAGAGGACGCGCGGGAAGTCGTCGGCCACGGCGACGGTGAGCTGGGGCGAGCCGATGGTGACGGAGCCGCTGGGCTTCGCCGCCCCGGCCGGCGGTGCGGGGGACGGATCGGCGGCGGCTGCGGCGGGGAGGGCGGTCCCCACGAGCGCCAGGACGGCGGCTGAGGCGACGGCGACCAGGCCGGCGGAGGGGAATCTTGGCGACATGGCCCCTGAGTAGTCGCCGTGTCGGGACACCGTCAACGCATGTCGGTCCCGGGGGCCGTCTCCGTCCAACAACCGTGCTCCGTTAGTCCAAGTGGCCTGTGCGCCTGCCATGACCGGCTCCTCGTTCACCTCTTGGCCGCTGCCGCCTCCGTACGGTCACGGTTCGCACCCGCTCGGTTCCGGCAAGTACCGCTTCCGGGCGTCGAGTTGTGAAGACCCGGAATTTTTGAGAGCGCTCTCAGCCATAAGTCTTGACGGCCGCTCCACCCCTGGCGAGAGTGGTGCGCACTCCCGCAGACACCCCCACTGTCCGGTCTCTCCCCACCCCACCCCACGACCCGTCTGCGGCCCCCACACACTCGGGAGTTCCCTCGTGATTTCACGCCGAATGTTCCTGACCGGCGCCGCCGCATCGGCCGCGGCTCTGACGTACCCCGCCTGGGGCACCGCCCTCTCCCCGCGCGCCTCGGCCGCGCCCGCCACCTGCGAAATCGCCCTGGAGAACAAGTCGTTGCCGGGCACGGTGCACGCGTACGTCACCGGCCACGAGCTGGGCACCGACCGCTGGGTGCTGCTCCGGCCGAACGGCGAGGTCTACCGCCCCGACTCCCCCGGCGCCCCGCAGACCCCGCTCCCGGTGGACTGCGCGATCCCGCTCAACGGCGCGGGCGCGGCACCGGTGGTGCTGACCCTGCCGCAGATGTACGGGGCGCGGGTCTACTTCGTCCGGGACGACAAGCTGGACTTCTTCCTCAACCCGGGCCCCTCGCTGGTGGAGCCCGCCTTCGCGACGCCGACGGACCCGAACTACGGGCGGACCTGGGCGTTCGCCGAGTTCACCTTCAACACCGAGCAGCTGTACTCCAACATCAGCTACGTGGACCTGATCACCGCCCTCCCGATCGGCATCACGCTGGAGGGCGACGGGACGCATGTCGTGGCCCCGCACCCGGAGGGCGCGGCGGAGCGGATCGCCGAGGACCTCGTCGCCCAGGCGGCTGCCGACGGGCAGCCGTGGGACAAGCTGATCACCCGGGGCGACGACGGCAAGGTGCTGCGGGTCGTCTCGCCGCAGAACATCATGGCGCCGTACTTCGACCGGCCCGCCGAGATGCCGTTCCGGGACCTGTTCGCGGCCCAGATCGACGAGGTCTGGGAGAAGTACCGCTCCGAGGACCTGCGGATCGACCTCCAGGGCGGCCGGGGCACGCTGACGGGCCGGGTCAGCGGTGACGTCCTCACCTTCGAAGGCGGGCACACGTTCACCAAGCCGGAGTCGAAGGACATCTTCACCTGCAACCACGGGCCGTTCACGAACAACCCGGGCGACTCCGACGACAAGAAGGCGATCCTGGCCCGGCTGGCGGCGGGCTTCAACCGGTCGATCATGCTGAGCCACCCGAGCCAGCCGAACGGCACGTCGGTGTCGGACTACTACAAGACGCCGGTGACCAACCACTGGTCCCGCGTGGTGCACGCCAACAGTCCGATCGGCTACGCGTTCCCGTACGACGACGTCCGCCCGGACGGCGAGCCGGACGTCTCGGGCGCGGCGCACGACGGGAACCCGCGCCGCTTCACGGTGAGCGTGGGGGCCTGACGGCCGCGCCGCTTCAGGGTGGGCGCGGGGGCCTGACGGCCGTCGCGACCAGCAGGTGAGTGCCCTCCGCCGGACCCGGCCGGCGGAGGGCACGCGTCTGTCCGCGCGCGGACTCCCGGAGAGCGACACACCATCAATTCATACTATTCACGGCATCCTTGACATTCTTTCCGGCGTCCCGGAACCGTTCCGTATGCGAAAGAACATCCGTGGCCGAAAGGCCGGACTCCCCCGCCGCACACTCGCGGCACTCGCCGCCGCCTTCCTGCTGGCGGCCCCCGCCACCGCCCACGCCACCGCACCCCCGCCGCCCACCGCGGCCCAAGGCCTGCGCGCCTTCCAGCAGAGTTACGGCCTCGCCCCCACCGGCCAGGTGGACGCCGCGACGGCCCACCTCCTCAAGACGGCTCCGGACAGCGAGCTGCGCGCCGCCTTCGCCGACCCGTCCGACCTCGGCCCGGAACAGCTCGCGCACGCGCGTACGGTCATCGGCGTCGGGAAGGGCGCGGACATCCCGGAGCAGGGCCAGGTGATCGCCCTGATGACGGCCATGCAGGAGTCGAAGTTCGTCAACTACACGACCCCGGTGGACCACGACTCGCTCGGGATCTTCCAGCAGCGCCCGAGCATGGGCTGGGGCACGGCGAAGCAGATCACCCACGTCCCGACCGCGTCGAAGTCCTTCTACGGGCTGCCGTCGCCGACCAGCAATCCGGGGCTGCTCCAGATCGAGGGCTGGGAGTCGATGGAGCCGGGCAAGGCGTGCCAGGCGGTGCAGCGGTCGGCGCACCCGGACCGGTACGCGCAGTGGGAGGACTTCGCCCGGGACCTGCTGGAGCGGGAGGGGCCGACGGTGGACCCGATCGACTGAACCGGTACGGATGCGGGCCGCCCTCTCCTGCCAGGGCGGCCCGCCCGTTCGGTCAGCAGCCTCCGCAGTTGTAGTAGGTCACGTCCCAGTGGTTGCCCTCGTCGGCGTAGATGTTGCCGGAGCCCGACCGGTACTGCCGGGCGCCGTCGCCCCGGGTGCCGATGTAGGTGAAGACGCCGGTGACGTAGTTGTTCAGGCAGGTGCTCTTGGCGAAGTCGAGCTTGTAGCCGTTCCAGTGCGAGTACGTGCCGCCGGCGTGCCCGGTCTCCGTACCGCCGGTGATCCTGAGCGCGCAGCCGGTGGCGCTCTTGAGCGTCTGGGCGCCCTGGGCGGTCGGCAGGTTGAGCTGGTCGAACGACGTGCAGGTGGGGACATTGCGGTTGGAGCAGCCGCCCGAGGACGACCAGGTGATCCCGGAGGAGCTGAACCGGGAGGTCGCCTGCGCGTGGGTCAGCTTGGTCACGGCGTGCGCCTCGGTGGCGCCGCTGCCGAGGGCACCGACGCCGGGGACGAAGAGGGCGCCGAGGACGAGGGCCAGGACGATGAGGGCGGAGCGGAGTCGTGGGCGGTTCAACATGGGGGATTTTCCTCCTGCTCATGACAAAACAGAGGGCGTACGGGCGTGGGCCGCGCACGCCGGGCAGGGAGATAGTGCCCGAGTTCTACGCGCGTCCGCCAGAGGGCGATCCGGGGGCCGGGACACCCAAGAGGAAGAAAGGTTGAAACTTGAACAAGATGGAGCTACAGTCAATCTCGTTGAAGGTTAAACAACACCGACGACAGCACCGCTCGCACACGTCCCCCGAGGAGGAGCCATGGCTCTGTTCACCCGCAAGTCGACCGCCGCCACCCCGACCACCGTCGCCGAGGCCCCCGCGGTGGACCCGGCACTGGCCGCCCTGACCGGCGTCTACACCATCGACCCGGCCCACAGCAGCATCGGCTTCACCGTGCGGCACGCGATGGTCACCAACGTGCGCGGCTCCTTCGGCGAGCACGAGGGCACCCTGACCCTGGACGGCACCGACCCGGCGAACTCCTCCGCCGCCATCGACGTGAAGATCGCGAGCGTCGACACCGGCATCGCCGACCGCGACGGCCACCTGGTCAGCGGCGACTTCTTCGACGCCGAGAAGTTCCCCCTGATGACGTTCCGCTCGACGCGCGCCGAGCAGCTCGGCGGCGAGGCGTACCGGGTCACCGGCGACCTGACCATCAAGGACGTCACGCGCCCGCTCTCCATCGACCTGGAGTTCAACGGATCCGCCACCGACGTCTACGGCAACGAGCGCGTCGGCTTCGAGGGCAGCGCGGACATCCTGCGCTCCGACTGGGGCCTGACCTGGAACGCGGCGCTGGAGACCGGCGGGGTCATGGTCAGCGACAAGGTCAAGCTGAACTTCGACATCTCCGCGATCAAGGCGGCGGCGCCGCAGGCATGACACGCGCCTGACGCGGCAGTACGGGCGGCTTGGCACCCTAGAGGCGGCCGGGCCGCCCGTACGAGGTCGCGGCTCCCGGTGGATCATGGAGGGGCTGTCCGCGCATCCCCGGGGGAAAGAGAAACACCGTGCTCACCAGACGACCCTTCCGAGCCGCCCTCCTGACGGTCTGCGCCCTGAGCCTGGCCGTCGCCACCGCCCTGTGGTGGTTCAACCGCGCCGACGACGCCCTGTACGCCGTCTCCGCCGACGGTCCCCGGGTGACGCTCGCCTACGACGGGGAGCGGCCGGACGAGGGTGTCGACACGTTCCTCACCGTCCTCGTCCAGCGGCTGGCCGCCGGGGACGTGACGGGCGTCGACGCCCTCGCCGACGGCTATCCGGACGGGGCGGGCGCGGCGCGCGAGTCCTCGGAGTTCCTGCGTCCGCTCGCCGCGTCGGCGGCGGCCGGGGAGGTCACGGCGAAGGTGGCCGGAGCCGAGGACGCACGCCCGCTCCCCCAGCGGCTCAAGGCGCCCGGCGGAGGCACCTCGCAGGCCGATCTGACCCTGGCCGACGGCAAGCACCTCCGCGTCCAGCTGGCCCGCGAGCGCGGTGTGTGGTGGGGGTACGCGCTGGCTCCCGCCGGCTGATTCGGGGGCGTACGCGAAAGAGCGGCGCGCCCCGCACCCGGGATGTCACGGGGCGGGGCGCGCTGTCGTACGTGGGAGCACAGGCTTACGGGCCTGTCGTGCCTGCGCGTACGGAGGTTACTTCTTGACCTTCTCCGCGAAGAGCGGGACGACCTTCTCCAGGGCGTACGAGACGGAGAGCACGGAGTCCGTGGCGAACGCCTGCGAGATGATCTGGTCGTCGAAGATCAGGGAGTTCCCGGCCTTCACCGACGGGACCGCCTCGTACAGCGGATCGTTGCTGATGTCGGTGGCGGGGATGCCGATCGGGGTCATCACCGTGAGGTCGGCGTCCAGGAGTTCGAGGTTCTCCTTGGAGATGGAGACGGAGAAGCCCTCGCCGGCCTTGGCCTCGACGGCCGGGCTGTTCGTGAAGCCGAGGCGCTCGACGAAGTCGACCCGGCCGGTGCCGCCGACGTACGCGCCGTAGCCCTCGGAGGTGCGCGAGCCGAGCACGATCGTGGCGTCCTTGAACTCGGGGTGCGCCTTGGCCGCCGTCTCGAACTTCTTCTCGGTCTCGGCGATCAGCTCCTTGCCCTTCTCGGGCACGCCCATCGCGGCGGCGATCATCGTGGTCTGCTGCTCCCAGGAGATCTTGTACTGGTCGCCGTCCTTGGGCACGCCGACGGTCGGGGCGATCTTCTTCAGGGTGTCATACCGGGTCTGGTCGCCGCTGGACTTGGTGTCCAGGATGAGGTCCGGCTGGAGGGAGGCGATCTTCTCGAACTCCGGCTCCATCGTGCCGATGAGCTCGGGCGCCTTGTCGTACATGCCCTTCGCCCACGGGCCGACGCCCTCGCCGCCGAACGGCAGCCAGTCGCTCGCCCCGACCGGCTGGCCGCCGAGCGCGAGCACGGTCTCGGCGTCGCCCCAGCCGAGCGCGACGATGCGCTTGGGCTGCTTGTCGACGGTGACCTCGCCGAACTTCGTCGCGACCTTGGCGGGGAAGGCGCCTTCGGAGGCGGCGGAGGGGGAGCCGGACGTGTCGGAGGAGTCGTCCGACGTACCGCAGGCGGAGACGCCGACGAGGAGGGCGGCGACGGCACCGGCCATCAGGACGGGGGTGCGGCGGGGGCGCCGGGAAGCGGAGGGGTTCATGTCCTTTAGGTTAGCCTCACCTAATGACAACGGTGCCATCGGGTGGCTGTACGGTCTCAGGCCGCCGGGTCCTTCACCTCGGGCCCCTTCACGTGGTGGCGGCCCAGCGGCACCACCATCGGGGTGGCCGACGCCGGGTCCTCGATCACCGAGCAGCGCATCCCGAAGACCTCGCCGACCAGCTCTTCCGTCACGATGTCCACCGGCCGCCCCTCCGCCAGGATCCGCCCGGCCTTCATGGCGATCATGTGGTCCGCGTACCGGCAGGCCAGGTTCAGGTCGTGCAGGACGGCGACCATCGTGACGCCGCGCTCGCGGTTGAGGTCGGTGAGCAGGTCGAGGACGTCGAGCTGGTGGCTGGCGTCCAGGAAGGTCGTCGGCTCGTCCAGCAGCAGGATGTCCGTACGCTGCGCCAGCGCCATCGCGATCCACACCCGCTGGCGCTGCCCGCCCGAGAGCTCGTCCACCGGCCGGTCGGCCAGCTCCAGGACGTCGGTGGAGAGCAGCGCCTGCGCGACCGCCTCGTCGTCCTCGGCGCCCCAGCGGCGGAACCAGCCCTGGTGCGGGTAGCGGCCGCGGCCGACCAGGTCGGAGACGGTGATGCCCTCGGGCGCGGTGGGGCTCTGCGGCAGGATGCCGAGGACGGCGGCGACCTCCTTGGTCGGCATCTCCTGGATGGACCGGCCGTTCAGGAGCACCGCCCCGGCGGAGGGCACGAGCAGCCGGGCCATGGCCCGCAGCAGGGTCGACTTGCCGCAGGCGTTGGGGCCGACGATGACGGTGATCCGTCCGGGCGGGACGGTGACGCTCAGGCCGGGGACGATCTCCCGGTCGCCGTAGCCGAGCCGGACGTCCCGGGCTTGAAGAGTGTGCTCAGCCACGACCGGGCCACGCCTTTCGTTGTCGTCCTGCGTCTCGTGCTCTTCGTTGTGCTTCTCGTACGCCGTCATCTCAGCCGCCACTCCCCACGCGGTTGGCGCGGGCCAGCAGCAGGAGCAGGTACGGCGCGCCGATGATGCTGGTGACCACGCCCACCGGCAGCTGGACGGAGGGCAGCATGTGCTGGGCCGCGAAGTCGGCGACGAGGACCAGCAGCGCGCCGGCCAGGGCCGCGTGGGGCAGGGCGGCTCCCCGGCCCGGGACCAGGCGGCGGGCGATCGGCGCGGCGACGAAGGCCACGAACCCGACGGGCCCGGCCGCCGCCGTGGCGACCCCCGCCAGGGCCGTGGCGCACCCGAGCAGGGCGAGCCGGCTCGGCTCCACCTGCGTACCGAGTCCGGCGGCGGCGTCGTCCCCGAGCTGGAGGGGCCGCAGGGCGTGCGCGGCGACGGCGGTGAGCGGGACGAGGAGGGCGAGCGCCCCGAGGATCGGCCAGAACTGGCCCCAGGAGCGCCCGTTGAGGCTGCCGGCCAGCCAGCGGAAGGCCTCCTGCGCGTCGGTGACGTCGGAGCGGGCCATCACGTACCAGACGACGCTGGAGAGCCCCATGCCGACGCCGATCCCGACGAGGACGAGCCGCTGCCCGGCGACGCCCTGCCGCCAGGCGAGCAGGTAGATCGCGGCCCCGGCGGCGACCGCACCGGCCAGCGCGCTCGCGGAGAGGGCGAGCCCGCTGACCTGGAACAACAGCGCGGCCGTGACGGCGACGGCACTGGCTCCGGCGCTGATGCCGATGAGATCCGGGCTGGCGAGCGGGTTGCGCAGCACGGTCTGGAAGACGCCGCCGGAGAGGCCGAACGCGGCGCCGACGAGGAGGGCGAGGAGGGCGCGGGGCAGGCGCAGCTCCAGCACGACGAACTGCGATCCACCGTCGCCGCCGCCGAGGAGGGTCTCGACGACCTTCCCGATCGGCATGACCATGTCGCCGACGCTGAGCGAGAGGCCGAAGACCGCGACCACGGCGGCGAGCAGGGCGGTGGCGACGGTGACGGAGCGGCGGCGCCCCCGTCCGCGTACGGCGTTGACCTGCCGTACGGCATCGGCGAGCCGGTCCTTCTCCGTGTCCACAGCCATGACGGGCCCCGGGCTCACAGTTCCACCAGCTTCCTGCGCCGGACCAGCCAGATGAAGGGGATGCAGCCGATCGCGGCGGTGATCACGCCGACCTGCACCTCGCCGGGCGGGGCGATCACACGGCCGATGATGTCGGCGACGAGCAGCATGATCGGGGCGAGCACCATGCTGTACGGGAGCACCCAGCGGTAGTCGGGCCCGGTGATGAGGCGGGCGGCGTGCGGGACGGCGAGGCCGACGAAGCCGATGGGTCCGGCGACGACGGTGGCGGCGCCGCAGAGCACGACCACGGCGAGGGCGGAGACCATCCGGGCGGCCCCGACCCGCTGGCCGAGGCCGCGCGCGAGGTCGTCGCCGAGGGAGAGGGCGTTGAGCTGCGGCCCCAGGGCGAGGGCGAGGACGGCCCCGACGAGGATGAACGGGGAGACCTGCCAGAGCACCTCGGAGGAGCGGGCGGTCAGCGCCCCGAGCTGCCAGAACCGGAACTGGTCGTAGCTCCCCCGGTCCTGGAGCAGGATCGCGCTGGTGACCGACGTGAGGACGGCACTGGTCGCGGCGCCCGCGAGAGCCAGCTTGACCGGCGTCGCGCCTTCTCTTCCCAGCGAGCCGACCCCGTACACGAGGAGGGCGGCGAGCAGCGCGCCGAGGAAGCCGAACCAGATGAACTGGGTGGCGACGGTGAAGCCGAGCAGCGTGATCGAGCAGACGACGGCGACGGAGGCGCCCGCGTTGATGCCGAGGAGCTGGGGGTCGGCCAGGGGGTTACGGGCGACGCCCTGCATGACGGTCCCCGCGAGGCCGAGCGCCGCGCCGGCGAGCAGCCCGGCGACGGTGCGCGGGATGCGGACCTCCTGGATGACCAGCTGGCCCTTGACGGTGAGGTCGGGGTCGAAGACGCCGGGCAGCACATCGCGGAACGGCACGTCCCCGGAGCCGATGGCGAGGCTCGCCACGACGACGAGCACCAGCACACCGAGGGCGGCCAGCAGCCCGAGGGCGAGGACGGGCCGGCTGCGCCTGGCCCGCGCTTCCTTCGTGGCGCCGTCCGCCGGTTTCTCCTTCGCCAGGAGGGTCGAGCCGCTCACGGCCGCGCCACCGGGGCGGCGACGGCCGGATTACGGTGGTGCACGGTGTCTCACCCTTGCTCATCGGCGCGTTCTGTCGGCGGGGCGCTCCGGCGCACGGGCCGTCCGCACCCGGGCACCCCGAAGAAGGCAGGACAGGGGGCCCAAAGTAAGGTCACCCTAACAGCGCCGGTCCGCCCCCACACCGCCGCACCCCACGAGCCCGGAGCGCTTCCTTGCCGTACGCCGCCGACGCCGCCGACGCCGCCGACCCCGCCTCTTCCTACGGCCCCTCCTCCGGCCCGCTGGCCGGGGCCGTACCCCTGGGCTCGGCGGAAGAGCTGCGCGAGATCCTGGGCACCCCGCACCCGATCGTGATCGACAAGGTCCACGACCGGCTCACCGAGGACGACCTGGCGCTGCTGGCCCGCTCCCCGTTCTGCGCGGTCTCCACGTCCGACGCCGCCGGCAACTGCGACGTCACCCCGCGCGGCGACGGCCCCGGCTTCACCCACGTCCTGGACCCCGGCACCCTGGCCCTCCCCGACCGCCCGGGCAACCGCAGGGCGGACAGCTTCCACAACATCCTGTCCAACCCGCACGTGGGCCTGCTGTACCTGATACCCGGCGCGATGGACGTCCTCCGCGTCAACGGCCGCGCCCGCATCCTGACGGACGCCCCGTTCTTCGACGCGATGACCCTGAAGGGCCAGCGCCCGAAGCTCGCCCTGGTCGTCGAGATCGACGAGATCTTCCGCCACTGCTCGAACGCGCTGCGCCGGTCGGGGGTGTGGGCGCCGGAGACGTGGGAGGGGGCGGCGGACCGACCGGCGGTCGACCACCGGCCCGGCGGGGCATAGTACGTGCGCCATATATCATTGATGCTATGCACGGGGTGCGGTTCACGATCGAGATCGAGCCCGAGGTGCACCTCTGGCTGGAGAGCCTCCCGCTCCACCACTACGTGATGGCCGAGCAGAAGGTCGATCGCCTGGCGGAGCACGCCACCACCCTCGGTGAGCCGTACAGCCGACACCTGGGTGGCAAGCTTCGCGAACTGCGTTTCGATCTCGGGGACAACGCCCAGCACATCACTTACTGGTTGGCCCCGGACCGCCGCGTCGTATTGCTCACGGTTTTCCGGAACCAGGATGCGTGAGACAAGCGAGGTCGAACGCGCGCTCGCAGCCCAGGAGGTCTGCGAGGCGAGCCATGAACCGGCCGCCGAGTACGAGGTCTACAGCCGGCCCGTCAAGGAGGAACTGCGACGAACCGCGCCGAGTGGAAGACCCGCCGCCACCGTGCGCTCCTCGGTGAAGCGGTCGAGGAGAACCCCGAGTACGACCGGCTCTACGAGGAGGCCGAGCTGGCCCACGATCTCGGTCAGCTCGTCTACGACCGGCGCACCGCGCTCGGCCTGTCGCAGGCCGCGCTCGCCGAGCGCTGCGGCATGAAGCAGCCCCAGATCTCCCGCATCGAGGGCGGCGGAACCATGCCGGCCATCCCGCTCCTTAGGCGCCTGGCCCGCGCCCTGGACGCCGACCTGACCATCGAACTCACCCCGCATCACGCCACCGCCTGAACGCGGAAGCGCACGGCGCACGACAGGCCCCCACCCCCGCCGACAGCGGGGAGGGGGCCTGTGCCGTAGTCCTGCCGTGGCCCTGAGGACGGGCCGTCGCCTCAGGCCTTGTGCTGCATCGACGAGCGGGCCGGGTTGGCCTGCTTCGCCGCCTTCGGGTCCTTCTCGCCCGCCTTCGCGCGGACGCCCTGCTCCACGCGCTTGCCGAGCGTGCTGTCGACGTTCGACCAGTACGTGAACGCCCGCTGGAGCACCGGCTCGGTCACTCCGTTGAGCAGGTGGCCGACGATGTTGTCCACCAGCCGGTCCCGTGCCGCGTCGTCCAGGACCTCGCGGACCATGGTGCCCGCCTGGCCCCAGTCGTCGTCCTCGGCGTGGTCGACGTAGGCCGCCCGGGTGATGTCACCGTCGGCGTACCAGCTCGGCGGGGTGCCGTAGCGCTCCGTGTCGGCCGCCGGGCCGCCCTTGGAGTTCGGGGCGTACACCGGGTCGCTGGTCTTCCGGTACGCCATCGCTCCGTCCTTGGAGTACGTGTGCACCGGGGCGACGGGGGCGTTGACGGGCAGCTGCTGGTAGTTGCCGCCGATGCGGTAGCGGTGCGCGTCCGCGTAGCTGAAGAGGCGCGCCAGGAGCATCCGGTCCGGGCTCGGGCCGATGCCGGGGACGAAGTTGTTCGGCTGGAACGCCGCCTGCTCGATCTCCGCGTGGTTGTCCGTGGGGTTGCGGTCCAGCGTCATCCGGCCGACCTCGATCAGCGGGTAGTCGCTGTGCGGCCACACCTTGGTCAGGTCGAAGGGGTTGAACCGGTAGTCCTTCGCTTCCTCGTACGGCATGATCTGGACCTTCAGCGTCCAGCTCGGGTACTCGCCGTCGCGGATGTGCTCGAACAGATCACGCGTGTGGTAATCCGTGTCCGCGGAGGCCATCTGGTCGGCCTCGTCCTGCGTGAACGTCTCGACGCCCTGGTCGGTCTTGAAGTGGTACTTCACCCAGAACCGCTGGCCCGCCTCGTTGATCCACATGTACGTGTGCGAGGTGTAGCCGTTCATGTGGCGCCAGGTGCGCGGGATGCCCCGGTCGCCCATCAGCCAGGTGACCTGGTGGGCCGACTCCGGCGAGAGCGTCCAGAAGTCCCACTGCATGTCGTGGTCGCGGAGGTTGTTGTCGGCCCGGCGTTTCTGGGACCGGATGAAGTGCTGGAACTTCATCGGGTCCTTCACGAAGAACACGGGGGTGTTGTTGCCCACCATGTCGTAGTTGCCTTCGCTGGTGTAGAACTTCACCGCGAAGCCGCGCGGGTCCCGCCAGGTGTCCGGGCTGCCCCGCTCCCCGGCGACGGTGGAGAACCGGATGACCAGGTCGGTCGTGATGCCGGGCTGGAAGAGCGCGGCCTTCGTGTACGCGGAGACGTCCGAGGTCACCTCGAACTTCCCGAAGGCCCCGCTGCCCTTGGCGTGCGGCTGACGCTCGGGGATGCGTTCGCGGTTGAACTGGGCCATCTGCTCGATCAGGTACGAGTCCTGGAGCAGGATCGGCCCGCCCGGGCCGACGGTGAGCGAATGCTCGTCGCTCTCCACCGGGGCGCCGGAGTCGGTGGTGGTCGGCTTGCGCGAGGTGTCGGTCATGTCGTCGTTTCCTCTTGTTTGTCTTCCGCAGGCGTGTCGGCGGCGGCTCCTGCTACGGCTGCCCTACTAGCCCTTTGCCAATGTAGGCAAAAACGGACGAATTGACCCGTCGAGGGCGAGGGCTCGGCAGGGCACGCTCGGGGTGCCGAGCCGGAGTGCCGGGCCGGGTCGCCGGACCGGGGTGCCGGACCGGGTCAGCGCGACCGCTGGCCCGTGACCACGCGGTAGAGCAGCAGAACGATCACCGAACCGACGATGGCGGCGATCCACGTCGACAGGCTGAAGAATCCGTCGATCGAGTCGACGCCGAAGATCACCTTGCCCAGCCAGCCGCCGAGCAGACCGCCCACGATGCCGATCACGATCGTGAGGAGACAGCCCCCCGGGTCCTTGCCCGGAGTCAGCGCCTTGGCGATGAGCCCGGCGAACAGGCCGATGAGGATCCAGGCGATGATGCCCACGAAAGTCTCCTTCTACGTTGCCGACGTACCGGCACCCCTGTGGTGCCCGACCCCCTCCGCGTATCCCCGGAGCGGAAGCTCACACATGGGCCGGGCCGCGAGCATCACCCCGTCGACGGCGTCATTCGCCGCCACGCGTTACGCCGGACGGGCAGACCCGGGGCCCAGCAGGGCCGCGGCGAGCATGTCGGCCAGCCACCCCTCGTAGCTGTCGGCGGACCAGCCACGGCCGGCGGTCAGCTGGGTGAACAGGTGCGGCCCGGTCAGCGCCCAGCAGGCGTCCGCCAGGCGTACGGTGTCGGCGCCGGCGGGCAGGACGCCCGCATCGGCCAGGTGGGCGACGAAGGCGGTGATCCCGGTCAGCCGCTCCTCCTCGCTGAGGCCGAGGACCTGCCCGACGTCCGGGCCCGCCGCGCCCAGCAGGGCGAACAGGGCGGCGAGGCGTTCATGGACCCCCCGGACGAACGCGGCGTACAGGCGGAGCTTGGCGTGTACGTCGCGGGTCTCCCAGACCGCCCTGAGCTGGGGGCGCTCGGCCATGGCCACGGGTTCGTCGTCCCCGGCCAGGGTGGTGTCCCACAGCGCCTTGACCAGTCCCGGCTTGCCTCCGAACGCCTTGTAGACGGTCTCCGGCGAGACTCCGGCCCGCTCCGCCACCGCGCGAATGGTGGTGGCCTGGTAGCCGTCACTGAAGAGCAGCTCCCGGCAGGCCGCCAGAACGGCGGCACGGTTGCGGCGCGCGGCCTCCTGCCGACGCCCTGAGTCGTAGGGCCGACGCGGGGTGTCACCGGGCATCCTCTTCCCTCCCAAATCCATTACAGTCAACTGTATCGAAAGTTTGGCCGCCCCGAGGCCGGAGGAACCCATGCCCCGCTCCCCCCCTTCCCGTGTCGCCCCCGGCGTGGACCGCCTCGGCGACGACGTCGTCAACTTCTACCTGGTCGAGGAGGCCGACGGCCTGGTCCTCGTCGACGCCGGGCTGCCGGCCCACCTCGGACAGCTACGCGAGCACCTGGCCGCCGCCGGCCGCTCTCCGGCCGACATCCGCGCCGTGCTCCTGACCCACGGCCACCCCGACCACACCGGCCTGGCCCGCACCCTCCAGCAGGCCGGCGCGGACATCTGGGTCCACGAGCAGGACGCCGCCATCCTCCGCGACGGCCCGCGCAGCGCCCTGCGCCACGCCAAGCCGGAGCGCTCCATGCTGCGCTACCTGCTGCGCCGGCCCGCCGCGATCGCCACCCCGCTGCACCTCGCCCGGAAGGGCGCCTTCACCGCCCCCGCCGTTCCTGGCGTACGGGTCTTCGACACCGACCGGCGGCTGGACCAGGTCCCCGGCCGCTCGCAGACCGTCGCCCTGCCCGGCCACACCCCGGGCAGCACCGGCTACCTGTTCCCCGAACGCGGACTGCTCTTCACCGGAGACGCCCTGGTCACCCACGACGGCCTGACCGGGCACACCGGCCCCGCCCTGGTCTGCCGCGGCTTCACCCACGACACCCCCACGGCCCTGGCCTCCCTGGACCGCATCGACGCGCTGCCCTCGGGGACCGTGCTCCTGCCCGGCCACGGAGAGCCGGTCACCGGCGACCCCCACGCCGCCACGGGACAGGCCCGGGCGGCCGGGCAACGCTGAGCACCGGCGGGAGGCGACCTGCCCGGAGGGGCCGGGGCCCCTCCGGCCGCTCAGTCCAGGACCGCCGTCGCCTCGATCTCGACCAGATGCTCCGGTACGTCGAGTGCCGCGACGCCCACCAGCGTGCCCGGCGGGACCGGGGTGACGCCGAGCTTCTCCGCCGCCCGGGCCGCACCCTCCAGGAACCGCGGCATCTTGTCGGGCGTCCAGTCGACGACGTACACCGTCAGCTTCACCACGTCGTCGAAGGTGCCGCCCGCCCCGGCCAGGGCGGTCCCGATGTTGAGGTAGCACCGCTCCACCTGGGCGGCGAGGTCGCCCTCGCCGGCCGTGGTCCCGTCCGCGTCCCAGGCGACCTGCCCGGCGATGAACACGAGCTTCGAGCCCGTCGCGATGGCGACCTGCCGGTACGCACCGACCTTGGGCAGTCCCTCGGGGTCCAGCAGAGTGATGGCCATGTCCGACGCCTCTCCTCGGGGAGACCTCTCGGTCTCTTGCGGTTACCCAGGAACCGTAGGAGAGTCAGCGCTGACGTGGAAGAACGCACTTATGGGTGACGGAGGAACCTCATGGTGACCAAGCAGTTCAGCGGCTCGCCCGACGAGGCGGACCTCCGGCGCGCGGACTCCCTGGCGCGGGAGATCTTCTCGGACGTCGCCAACAAGTGGGCACTCCTGATCATCGAGGCCCTCGGTGACCGCACCCTGCGCTTCAGCGAGGTGCTGAAGGAGGTCGACGGCATCAGCCACAAGATGCTCACCCAGAACCTGCGCATGCTGGAGCGCAACGGCCTGGTCGAGCGGACCGTGTACCCCACCGTGCCGCCGAAGGTCGAGTACACCCTCACCGAGCCGGGCCAGGGCCTGCGCGGGACGGTCCACCTCATGTGCGACTGGACCCAGCGGCACCTCGGCCATATCGAGGAGGCCCGGGGCCGGTTCACGTCCCCGTCCGACGCAACGTCCGGCCCCCTCCGCGCGTCTGTACAGACGTGATCGATTTCCTTGACCCGTCCACCGAGGGCGGCGCCGCAGACGAAGAAGTGACCGTGAGACCCGGCCCGTTGTGGCGCCACGCCCTGTGGGTGGCGGGCGTCACCGCTCTCGGGGTGGGCCTGGGCTGGGCGGGCTCGCTGTTCCGCCTGGGCCCGGACGACTACGGGCTGCTCGCCGCCGCCCCGGGGTCGCCCTGGACGTACGTCGGCATCTGGGCCGTCACCGGCCTGGCCACCGCCGGCGTCCTGCGGGCCGCGGCGGCCAGGGTGCCGGTCCCCTCCCCGGGCACGATCGCCGTCCTCCTCCTCGTCATAGGCACGCGCCTCTCCCTGGGCTGGCGCCCGGAGACGCCGGAGCTGGCCGCGATGGCCGGCGCCGCGCTGGTGCTGGCGGGCATCTGGGCGGCGATCGCCCTGCGTGCGAACGCCGTTGCGGGAAGGACACCGAAGCCGGAGGAGAGCCCCGGCGCATCCTGATGACGGATCAGCGGGTCACACCAGGGTCATGCTGATCTGCTCCCCCAGGACGGTCCAGTGCTGGCGGATCCCGGACGGGTTGCACGGCTCCACATTGACGATCCGGGTTCTCGGATAGTCGCTGGTCAGACACATGCCCGGGTGCGCGGACTGGAAGATCGCCTCGCCGCTGACAGTCCAGCGCTGACGGGTACCCGAGTTGCACGGCTCGACGTTGACGATGCGCGTTCTCGGGTAATCGCTGGTCAGGCACATGCCCGGGTGCGCGGACTGGGATATCGCCTCGCCACTGATGGTCCAGCGCTGACTGGAACCGTAGTTGCACGAGCTGACGTTGACGATGCGGGTCGTCGGATAGTTGCTGTTCAAGCACATGGCCCCGGCGGCCGGGACCATTCCGGCGGCCGGGGCGGCCGCTGCCGCGACGGGTGACGGCAGAGCGAAGGACGTCAGGGCGAGCAAGGCGGGCACGAGGAGCTTGCGGAACACGCTGGACATGAGGGCAACCCTTCACGGTCGACAGTGGAGGCGATGAGGCGCTGAGACCTCGAGGCGCTCAGGCCTTGAGCCTCAAGGCGTTGAAAGATTCCCCTCAACTCGCCTTCTCTGTAGTCCACTTGCTGGAAATGGATCGTGATCCGGCGCAAAGCCGTCGCCCTCGGATCGGCACCCCACCCCCACCACCCAAGATCATCGCGTGCAGAATGGCCTTTATGCCGATATCGAACATCCCGCGTACGGCTACGGCCGACGACGCCCCGGACCTCAGCCGCACGCTCGCCCTCGCCTTCGACGACGACCCGATGATGTGCTGGTTCTTCCCCGAACCCGCCTCCCGCGAGGCAGCGTTGACCCGCTACTTCGCCACGCTCTTCACCCGGCAGTACGTCCACCACGGCGTGTGCGAGCGCACGGAGGCGGCGGCCGCGTTCTGGGTGGAACCGGAAGCGCAGGCCAAGGCCGTTCCCGACGCGGAGACCATCCAGGAGCTCCAGAACCTCCTGGGCGACCGGGCCGGCCTGTTCCGCGACGCCGTGGAGACGGCCGCCCGCCACACGCCCCAGGAACCGCACTGGTCCCTGGCGTTGATCGGCGCCGACCCCGCCGCCCAGGGCCAGGGCCACGGCGCCCGTCTCCTCCGCTCGGGCCTGGCGAAGGCCGACGCGGCGGGGCAGCCCGTCTACCTGGAGTCCTCCAAGGCGTCCAACCTCCCCGTCTACGAACACTTCGGCTTCACCGTGCGCGAGGAGCTCCAACTCCCCGGCGACGGCGGCCCGAAGCTCTGGGGCATGTGGCGCGAGCCGCGCGGCTGAGCGACGTGAGGTAGGGGAGCCGGCCCAGGCGTCAGTCCAGCGTCTGGGTCAGCTCGCTGCGGGTCCCGGTATGCACGACCCGGCCGCGCGCCCCGTTGACGATCGGCAGGTACGGCGGAACGTGCCCGCACTCCACATCGGCGATGATGGGCACGTTCAGCGAGCCGAGGGCGTCGAGCACCGCTTCGTGCTGGGTGAGCGAATCGGTGCCGGGTGCCGCGGTCCGGCCGACGAGGATCGCGTTCGCGGTGTCGAAGAAGCCGGCCAGCCGCATCCCGTGCAGGTTCCGGCAGATGGCGAAGGCGTCGTCGCCTCCCGCTTCGACGTAGACGAGGAGCCCCTGCGGGGACTCGGCCCGGGCAAAGGCGGAGACGTCGAGACAGGCCGTTCCCGCGAGGTTGCAGAGCATCTCGATACAGCCCCCGATCAGGCGCCCCTCGGCCTCCACATCCCCCTCGCCGTCCAGCCGGGTCCATCCGCCGGGTGTGTCCAGCGTGTATGTGCGTACGTCGGGTCGGGTGCGGTAGTCGTCCCAGCCCGTGGCCCGGTGGCGGCCGGGCGGTATCTGCGTGAAGCGCTGCCCCGCAGGCGCGGAGACGATGTCGAGCCACGACAACAGCCCCTCGGGCACTCGGTAAGGCGTGTCCATGAGGTTGTTGCCGTGCACGGTGGCCGTCCCCGTGAGCAGGGTGAACGGCGTCATGACGGTCGACAGGTCGGAGAACCCGACCAGCCAGGTCGGCTCGGCCTCACGCAGGCGTTCCCAGTCCAGCAGAGGCAGCAGGTCGATCGCCGTCTCCCCGCCCCAGGGCGGCACCACGGCCCTGATGCCGGGGTCCGTCAGCATCGCCGTCAGCTCGGCGGCGCGCTCGGCCGCCGGGGCACTGACGTGACCGTCGCCGCTCATGCAGCCCCCGACCACCACCTCGTACCCCTGGGCCTCCACCTCGCGGATCGCCACGTCGAGGCGTCCCTGAAGCTCTTTCGGGACTCCGCTCGACGGAGATGTGACGCCGACACGGTCGGCGGGACGCAGGGGGCGTGGGTAGCGAACTGACATGCGGCGGATTCTGACAGGCCGAGGATTCCCCGGCACCTATTTTTCACGGACCTCCGGAGAGGAATCAGCCATTCTCGAATCCGGAAATCGCCCTGCAGGAACGGTGCGTCCACCGAGGAACTCCTGACGTACAGGGTGCAGGAGCACGATCGGCTCGCAACCGGGGGGATCATGGCCAGTCCAGGACCAGCACGCATCTTCGCCACAGGCGCGACCGCCACGGTGGCGGTGCTCGCCCTCATCTATCTGCCCGTCCCCACCGAGACGTCTCCGCCCCGGACCACGCCATCGGCGAGCACCGCCGACACCGCCGAACTCACCCGGGTCGCCAGGAGTTACCTCCAGCAGCGGGCCGACATGGTGACGGCCGCCCGTCCGACGGTGGAGGCGGCGAGCGGGCGCCTGCGGACCACCCCAGGCATGACGGCCCGCGCCCGGAGCGAGCTGGCCGCGCTCGTGAAGAAGGGCCTGCGGTACGAGGGCATCGCCATCAGCTACACAAGGGCCCGGGTCGACGTCGAGGTCACCTCCGCGGACGTCACCGGCCGGACGGCCACGCTCCGACTCACCGACCACACCCGCCTGTACTTCGCGCTCACTCCGCAGCAGGTCGAGGACGGTTCGCCGGAGTGCGAGGAGTCGTCGCTCCCCCGCACCATGACCTTCGCCCGGGGAGCCGACGGCGCGTGGCTGCTCGCCTCCGACCGGGTCGACGAGGCGGGCGGGCCACTCCCGACGACCGAGGTGGACGAGGCAGGGTTCGACGCCGCCGCCTGAGTGCCCGGACGCCTGAGTGCCTCACCCCCTGAGCACCTTGCCGCATGAGTACCTTCCACCCCCGCCCTGAGTACGACAGCCCCTCCACCATCGGGCCCCGCCCGTGCGAGAGTTCACCCCGGGGCCGGGGGGCTCCGGTGACGGATATGTGCGCGATGGGGTGGGGCGAACCGTGGATCTGTTCGACGCGGAGCTGGGCGGTCGGGACGAACCCGAGGCGGGGGACGGGGGCGGCTGCTCCTGGGTCACCGTGGTGATCATCGGGATTTTCGTCCTGCTGGCGGTGCTGACGCATGCGCTCTTCGGGTGGGCGCGGGACCTCCTCTCGGCCGTGTTCTCGTAATGGCACCCGCCGGGGATCCCGGCGTCCGGGCGCTCGTCCTCAGCCGCGCCGCCGCGCCTCCACGGCCGTACGGGTGTCCTCGGCGATCAGGTCGCCGTTGATCGCGCCCGCCGCCATGAGCCCGGCAGCGGCGGCGCCGATGACCTGTTCGGTGAGGCGGGTGACGTTGCCCGCCGCCCAGACACCGGGGACCTCCGTCGCGCCGACCGGGTCGGTGGGGATGTACGTACCGATCACTTCACCGCCCATCTCCTGCGCGACCGGGACCAGGCCCAGCGATTCGAGTACGGCCGAGCGGGCGGTGAAGCGGGCCTGGATCACGAGGGCCTCGCGCGGGACCACCCGGCCGCCCGCCAGGCGTACGCCGGTGAAGCGGTCGTCCGTGACCTCCAGGCCGGACACCTCGCCGTCCACCACGGCCACCCCGCGCGCGGCGAGCTGCTCGTACTCCTCATCCGTCGGCTCCGGGCCCGTGTGGCGGAAGAGGGTGACGTCGTCGCTCCACTGCCGCCACATCAGCGCCTGATGTACGGCGAGGGGGCCGGTGGACAGCACCCCGATCGGGCGGTCCGCCACCTCGCGCCCGTGGCAGTACGGGCAGTGCAGCACCTCACGCCCCCAGCGCTCCGCAAGACCCGGTACGGGCGGCAGCTCGTCCACGAGCCCCGTCGTCACCAGGAGCCTGCGCGCCTCGACGGTGGAGCCGCCCTCCATCACCACCCGGAAGCCATCCTCCCCCTCCCCCGGCAACCGCTCGGCCGAGGCCACCCGGCCCTCGACGATCTCCCCGCCGTACCCGGCCACCTCACCCCGGCCGATCGCCAGCAGCTCACCGGGCGGGGTCGACTCGCGGCCCAGGTAGTTGTGCACATGGGACGCGGGAGCGTTACGGGGCTCCCCCGCGTCGATCACCAGCACCGAGCGCCGGGCCCGCGCCAGGGTCAGCGCCCCACTCAGGCCGGCCGCCCCGCCTCCCACGATCACCACGTCGTACCGCTGCTGCTTCATGTCGGTCATGCGGACCACCTCCAGTTGGTGGAGATAGTGCGCGCAGGGCGGACCGAACGACAAATGCACTTGCCGAAACGGCAAGGTCACCCGAGGCTGAACTCGCACCACACGATCTTGCCGGGGTTCCGCTCGGCCACCCCCCACTTGTCCGCCAGCGCCGAGACCAGCAGCAGCCCGCGGCCACCCTCGTCCTCCACGCCCGGCAGACCGTCCGCCATCCGGACCTCGCCGTCGCCGCTGTCGTGCAGCTCGATGCGGATCACGTCCTCCATCCGGTCCAGGAAGACCTTCACCCGGAAGCCGCGCCCCGGCGGGACGCCATGGCGGAGGGCGTTGGTCGCCAGTTCGGTTACGCAGAGCAGTACGTCGTACGCGCGCTCCTCGTACCCCCACTCGATCAGAGTCTTGCGGGTGAACTTGCGTACGACCGGGATGGAGCTGCGGTCACGGCAGTAGAAGGCCGTGTGGAAGCAGGGGAGTTGAGTTGTCTCGTTCATGCTTCCACGCTCACACAACGTGACTACGGTGATGCAGCGCGGAAGGCCGTACATCTCATTTGTACGGCTTCTGACGGGTCAGCAGCGGGATGGAACGGGGAGAAGGCACGTCATGCAACCGGGAAAGCGGAACAGGCGAGTCAGTTCGTGGCATGTGATCGGGGCGCAGCTCGCCCACTTTCGCAAGAGGGCAGGGCTGACCCAGCCGGCCCTGGCCGAGCGGCTCGGGGTCGGCGAGGACACCATCGCCTCCATGGAGCAGGGGCGTCGGGCACTCAAGCTGGACTTCGCCATCGAGTTGGACGAGCTGCTGGACACCAAGGAGGCGTTAGAAGTGGCGGTGAGGAAGGTTCCGAGGGAGGAGCGCTACAAGGCCTTCGCTCAGGACTTCGTGGAGTATGAGCGGGACGCCGTAAGCCTGTTCTGGTACGAGACCCAGCTCATCCCGGGACTGCTCCAGACCGAGGCGTACGCACGGCTCATCTTCTCCTGCCACTATCCGCCCCTCGAAGTGGAGGAGATCGAAAACCGGGTGACTACCCGACTCGACCGGCAGAAGCTGCTGGAACGCAAGCCCCGACCGCTCCTCCACTTCATCCTGGAGGAGAGCATCCTGTACTCCGAGTTGGGCGATCCCGAGGTGATGCGTGAGCAACTTCTCCACTTGCGGCGCTGCATGGATCTGCCGTTCGTCAGCATCCAGATCATGCCTCGGAAGACACCCAAGCATGCCGGTCTCGCCGGGCCACTCGTTCTCTTGGAAACGCAGGATCACGATCAGCTCGGCTACGCAGAGATGCACATGCGCTCCGAGCTGTACGACGATCCAGCCCACGTCAGCGCTCTGATGCAGAAATATGGGATGCTGCGGTCGCAGGCGCTAACCGTTGAGGAGAGCGTCCGGCTACTGGATGCACTGCTTGCCGCACTGCTTGGAGAAACATGACCCGCGCAGCCGACCTGGCCTCCCGCTCCACCGCCCTCCGCTGGTTCAAGTCCAGCTACAGCAGCGACCAGGGCGGCGCCTGCGTAGAAGTGGCCACCCGACCCGCCGCCATCCACATCCGCGACTCCAAGGTGACCGACGGCCCCGTCCTCACCGTCGAGCCCGCCGCCTGGAGCGCCTTCATCCACGGCAGCGGCACCGCGCTCTGAGCCCGACGCCCCCACCTGCACCACACCTCCGCCCCGCCCCCGGCCACTCAGCCGGAAACGGGGCGGTTCTCATGTGTACGGGACGGCCTAGTAGCGCACCCACAGCTCGTACACGCTCGGCTGCGCCGCGAACGGCTGACAGATGAAGAGCGGGCTCCAGATGTGGGCGGCGGCGCCGGCCGCCCCGGCGGCCTGGCACTCCGCCTGGGACGCGTAGTGGCCGCGGATCGTGTAGCCGCCGCCCACAGCCGACGCGGTGGAGGCCGTGCCGAGGACCATCGCGGCTGCCGCGACTGCCGTGACCGCGAGCGCGGTGATTCGTGTACGCATGTCGGTAACTCCGTTTTCAGTCAATGCACATGACAGTGCATCAGTGAATGGGTAGAGCCGAACCGATCAGCGCGCGCCGCCGAGTGAAAGCTAGCGAGCGGCGAGCCCTCGCACAATAGGTCTGGACCAATAAGGAGGCGCATATGCCCCCTGGCCGTAAACCGGCGCTTTTCCGCCTATGCGATCGGGCCGCGATCCGTCCGCTCCACCGGGATCCAGAGCTCCGCCTCCGCCCGCTTCCCCTCCTCGTAGAGCCGCACGCGCAGGATCTCCGGGCCGGGCCGGGAGGCGTACGGGTTCGAGGGGAACCACTGGGTGTACACGTCCCGCCAGAGATACTGGAGGGCCTGCGGGAACGGGCCCTCGCTCTCGAAAACGGCCCAGGAACCGGCCGGTACGTGGAGGGAGTCCAGGTCCGCCGGAGGCTCCTGGGGGCCTGTCACCACCCCGTGGTAGTAGTCCAGTTCGGTGCCCTCGGCCCGGCTCGGGTCGAGCTGGTCGCTCACCCCCAACAGCCCGGCCGGCTCCTGGTCGGAGAGGGCCGCGATGCGGTCCAGCTCCTCCCGGCCGATGCCACGGATGAACTCCGCGATGGCCTGATTCGGTCCCTCGTGGATCAGGGGGACGCGTGCCTTCCTCCCCACCACCCGGAACGCTTCCTTCTCCACCAGCCTGTACCGCATGGCACTGCTCCCTTCGACGACGAGCCGGAAGGTCAGGCGTTGCTGGGACCGCAGAACCGCACCGCTCCGCCGGGCCTCACCCGGTCCGATGCCGTGCACCGACCGGAACGCGCGGGCGAAACCCTCCCCCGTGTCGTAGCCGTACCGCACGGCCACGTCCAGCAGCGTCCGGTCCGGGTCGCCGAGGACCTCGGCGCCCGCGAGGGTCATACGGCGACGGCGGATGTACTCCGCCAGCGGAACGCCCGCCAGCGCGGAGAACATCCGGCGGAAGTGGTACTCCGAGGTCATCGCGATGCGCGCCAGTTCCGCGGCCTCGATGCGCTCACCGAGATGGGACTCGATGTGGTCCATGGCCTCGTTCAGTCGTTCCAGCAACCCTGTCCCGCCTTCCTTTCCCGTTCACCGTAGGAAGGGACCAGCCTGCCGGACCCGACCGTCCGTGCCCGGATCGGTCGGTCGGGCGGGCGGTCGGTCGGGAGGGGAAGCCGGGCATGCGAGAAGGCGGCCCATCGGATCTTCCCGGTGGGCCGCCTTGTTGTCTGTCGGTTCAGCTGAACCGGGCGTCGGAGAGGGTCGTGGTCACCGTGCCCGCGGTGGAGGAGGTCGTCTCCGCCGCGCCGTCGACGACCTTGCCGAGCTCGCTGACGTTGTCCAGCGCGCCCAGGCTGATGGGCGGCTCGGCCGCGTGGGCGGTGTCCCCGCCTCCGGGGTGCGGGGCGATGGCGGCGATGACCGCTCCGGTGGCGAGAGTGACGGCGGCGAGAACGCTTCGCTTCTTCATGACGGGTTCAACGGCTCAGCCCCGGGAAAGGGCACGCCCTGAATTTGCGCCCTGAATTTCCGGGGTGCCGGACGGGTCCGGTTCCGGGCCCCGGCCGGGCCCCACCTCGCCGTCGGCCGCCCGCACCCCGCCCCCTACTCTGTGCCCATGCTCGTCTACGTCCCCGCGGCGCTCCTCTTCCTCGTCTTCTGCGTGAGCGTGCTGCACGACCGCAGGAAGTTCAGCAACGCCGTCGTTCTGGGGCTCGCCGTGCTCTGCGCCCTGGCCGCCTGGCTGTACGAGCTCATCCGGTCCGACTCCACCTCGGGCGCGGTCGCCGCCTGGTCGCTGCTCGTGCTGGGGGCGGTGGCCGTCCTTCTGCTGACGTACTTCCTCTTCGTCAACGGCGTACGGATGCTGCGCAAGGAGGGCAGGAGTCCGTCCAACCTGCTCTCGCTGGCCGCCGCCCTCGCCATCGTCGGGGTCGTCGCGCTGCTGGCCGCCGCCGTGAGCGTGCGGAATCCGGTGCTGATCGGGGTGGCGGCCGCCGCCGGTGGGCTGGCGCTCTACTTCTCGTTCCTGTTCCTGTGCTTCGTCTGTTACGCGTTTCTCTACGGGCGGCTGCGCGTGCGCCGTAAGGCCGACTTCGTGGTCGTGCTGGGGTCCGGGCTCATCGGCGGCACCACCGTGCCGCCGCTCCTCGCGAGCCGGCTGAAGCGGGGGCAGGACGTGCACGCGCGGCTCGCCAGGCGCGGGGGCTCGCCCGTGCTCATCACCTCGGGCGGGCAGGGGCCGGACGAGGAGCTGCCGGAGTCCCACGCCATGGCCGACCACCTGGTGGCCGAGGGGTTTCCGGCCCATCTGATCCGGCGCGAGGACCGGTCGACGTCGACCGAGGAGAACCTGCGGTTCAGCAAGGCGATCATGGAGGAGGCGAAGCCGGACTACCGGTGCGTCGTCGTCACGAACAACTACCACGCCTTCCGCGCTGCCCTCACCGCCCGCCGGATGCAGATCCGGGGACAGGTCGTGGGCTCGCCCACCGCCGCGTACTTCTGGCCCAACGCGACACTCCGCGAGTTCGCCGCCGTCCTCGTCGACTACAAGCGGATCAATGTGGTGCTGTGCTCGTTGATCGTGGTCGGGGGCGTGCTCGTGTGGTGGGCGGTGCGGTAGCAGCGGCCTCCTGGTCCACAGGCCTCTGGTGCCGCATCGGACAGCCTTCGCCACGGAGTTGGTGCGGGTAGGTCGCGGTGAGCTGGGGCGGCGATGCGGCCGATCGTGTCAGTGGTGGAGCCTACTCTCAGCGCCATGAACACTCTTCGCCTTGAATCATGGTCCGACGCGGGTCTGAAGCTCCTGCACCGCCAGAACACCCCCGAGATGACCGAACATCTGGGAGGGCCCGAAACCGAGCAGGCGATCATCGATCGTCATCAGCGTTACCTGCGTCTCGAGAGCGGCGAGATGCTGATCGTCCGGCTCGGTGACGAGGTGATCGGTTCGGTCGGGTACTGGGAGCGGGAGCGGGACGGTGAGGACGTGTACGAGACCGGATACGGGATCTTGCCGGAGTTCGGCGGTCGCGGATACGCCGCTACCGCTCTGCGGTTGGCAGCGGACCGGGCGGCGGCGCGTGGCGCACGGCGCTACCTGCATGCGTTCCCCCACGTGGACCACGCGGCGTCGAACGCGGTGTGCCGCAAGGCCGGGTTCGAGCTCGCCGGCGAAGTCTCTTTCGAGTACCCCAAGGGGACCTGGCTGCAGTCCAACGACTGGCGGCTCGACCTGAGCGCCCTGGATGTCCGACCGGCCTGATCACACTGGCGCACGCATACGTCTCGGCGATCGGGCCTCGGACCGGCCACCAGCCCCCGCGTCAGGCAACGTTCGCCCTGGTGGCGACTTCGCGTAGGCGCTGATCGGCGGCGTGCTTTTTCCGCCGCATGATGTAGTGGCGGATCATGCTGCCCTGGGCCTTGTGGCGAAGGTTGTCTGGTGCGGCACTAGAAGCCGCCTCCGTCGAAGCCGCCGCCACCGAACCCTCCGCCGTCGCCGAAGCCGCCACCGTCCCCGAAGCCGCCGAAGCCGGACGAGTCGAAGTCGGAGCCGGAGAAGTCGCCGCCGCCCCACTCGCCGCCCGCACCGCCGCCGAAGTCACCGCCGCCGTACTCGGAGGCGTACGCCGGGGTGGCGAGCATCGAGCCGAGCATGGTGCCGACCAGGAGGCCGGGGAGCAGACCGCCGCCGAAGTAGCCGCCGGCCCAGGGGCCGTACGCCGGGCCCGCCTCCCAGTACGGGCGGCGGTTGCCGTCGCCGATGTCGACCGTACGGCTCATGGGGTCCTCGCCCCGCGTCAGCCGGATCTCGTCGGCGCCGCAGACCGGGACCTCGCGGGACGCGCCGCCGGAGGGGGTCCAGAGCACGTCGGTGACCGAGGGGCCGTGGCGCGGGTCGAAGAAGCACGGTGGGCGGCGGGCCGGGATCGCCGCCCCCGTGCGGCGGGCCTCCAGGACCGCCAGGGAGTAGCGGCCGTCCTCCAAGGACTGGGTGACCCCGCGCACGTCCGATGGGTGCTCGGCCTTGGCCATCTTCGTCTTGGCGCTCTCGTAGGAGTCCAGGGCGCGTTCGTAGTCGCCGCGCATGGCGTCGTCGGCGCCCGGTTCTGCGGGGTGGAAGTCCAGGCGCTCCAGCTTCTCGCCGTACGCGGTGATGTCCTCGTCCACCACGACCCGCAGCTTGTCGAGGGCCGCCCGCTCCTCCTCCGCCTTCCGCCGCTTGTTCCGGCGCGAGATCGCGTACGCACCCGCGCCGCCCGCCGCCACCAGGGCGCCGAGCGTGATCAGGCCGGAGACCGGGGCGCCGGGTTCGCCGGAAGCGCCCGAGCCGCCGGACCAGGAGGCGGGGGCGGTGCCCCGGGCCTGTTCGACGGCCCGGTCGACGAAGGCGTTGAGCTGGGAGGTCGCGTCGGTGTCGGTGGCCGGGTTCTTGACGGAGGCGGTGAGGTTGTCGACCGCCCTCGTCGGCATGACCTGCGGGTCGGCGCCCGCGTCGAAGCCGTCGCCGAGGCGTATGGCGTAGACACCGGTGATGCCGGTGTCGCTGCGCAGCGTGTTGAGGAGGCCCTCCTCGGGGAAGGCCTCGGTGTCGGGCAGGACGGCGACGAAAACCGGCTTGTCCGCGTTCTGGATGGTGGCTTCCAGGGCCTTCTCGTCAGCGACGGAGAGCTGATCGCGGGCGGCCGGGTCCACATGGACCGGGTCCTCGCGCAGGGCCTGGGCGGCGTCGGTGATCGTCGCCGCGGGGGCGGCCGACGCAGGGGAGGTCAGGGCGAGTGCAGCCGCTGCGATGATGAGCAGCAGGCCCGCCAACAGCGTGGGGAAGAGCCTTTTCCTCATACTTAACGCTACTCCAGACGGGCGACGAACGCCGTCGCCCGCCTGGAGAGCGGGGGCCTACGCGGCCCGGTACGCCGTACGCAGCTTGGCCACCGCGCCCGTCAGGTCACCCTTCAGCAGCAGGTGGTCCGCCTCCGCGAACGGCTTGGAGACGCTCTGACCGAACTTCCCGTCGATCTTCTGCTGGACCAGCAGCCGCGCCTGGTCCACGATCGCCTTGCCCGCCGGGGTCTTCCCCAGCTTCGCCTTCTCCGCGACCTGCGCGGCCACGGCGAGAGCCGCGAGGGTCAGCTCGCCGCCGACCGGGGGCTTCTTCAGGGTCGTCAGGCCCCAGCCGTACGGGAACTGCGGGTCGTACGTCGTGTCCCCGACGTTGATCGGGAGCTGCGCCTCCGACTTCGGCCAGGTCACCGGGAGCTGTCCGGTGAAAGCGCGCTTGCCGTAGAGCACGTCGGCCACGCCGTCACCCTCCGAGCCCGGCAGCCAGGAGGCCACCAGCGCGTTGATCTTCCCGAGCTGGTCGCCGATGAGCTGCGGGCGGCCCGAGACGATGAGGACCGCGCACTTCATGGCCGCGCAGACCTTCTCCACCGCTGCCTTGTCGGCGGCCGTGAGCTCCAGGTCGTGGCCGTTGCCGACGTCGCCGATGCCTTCGGCGTACGGCGTCTCGCCGACGACCACCACGCCCACGTCGTGACCGTCCGTGGCGGCCGACGCGTCCTTGGAGTAGGTGACGGACTCGGGGGTCTTCGCCGCCTTCTTCATGCCCTCCAGGATGGTGGTGCCCGGGGTGGTCTTCCCGGAGGAGCCCTGCCAGCTGATCGTCCAGCCGCCGGCCTGGTTGCCGATGTCGTCGGCGTTGGACCCGGCGACGTACACCTTCTGGTTCGGCTTGAGGGGCAGGACCGCACCCTCGTTCTTCAGGAGCACCTGCGACTTGGCGACCGCCTCCCGCGCCACCGCGCGGTGCTCGGCCGAGCCGACCTTCGACAGGTGCGTGGTGTCCGCGTACGGCTTCTCGAAGAGGCCGAGGCGGAACTTCTGCGTGAGGATGCGGGAGACCGCGTCGTCGATCCGGGCCTGGCTGATCCGGCCCGCCGCGACCTCCTCCTTCAGCGTCTTGGTGAACTCCTGGTACGCGGTCGGGACCATGATCATGTCGAGTCCGGCGTTGATGGACGTACGGACGTCGCTCGGGTAGTCGCCGGGGATCTGGTCGATGGCCTGCCAGTCGCTGATGACGAAGCCCTCGAAGCCCATGCGGTCCTTGAGGACGCCGTTGATCATCTCGGCGTTGGCGTGCATCTTCACCGGGCCCTGGTCGTCGCCCAGGATGTCGAGCGAGGAGTACGAGGGCATGATCGTGCCCACGCCCCGCTTGACCGACTCCGCGAACGGCGACAGGTGCACTGCCTCCAGCTCCTGGCGGGTGACCTTGGTGATGCCCTGGTCGATCGTGTACGAGCCGGTGGTGGCGGAGCCGTACTCGGTGCCGCCGTCGCCGACGAAGTGCTTGGCGCTGCCGAGGACCTTGTCGTTGCGGTGCAGGTCCTTGCCGGAGGGGGCGCCCTGCATACCCTGGATGACCGTCTCCATGGCCTCGACCAGCGCCGGGTCCTCACCGAACGCCTCGTAGCTGCGGCCCCAGCGCTCGTCGCGGGTGACGCAGACGCAGGGGGCGAAGTCCCACGGCACGCCGGTGGAGCGGACTTCCTTCGCGGTGATCGCGCCCGTCTTCTCGGCGCTCTTGGGGTCGCGGCCCGCGCCGATGCCGATGTTGTGCGGCATGATCGTCGCGCCGACGACGTTGTTGTGGCCGTGCACCGCGTCCACGCCGTAGATCAGCGGGATCTGGAAGCGGGTGGCCTGGGCGCGCAGCTGGTAGGCGTCGACCATCTTGGCCCAGGCGGCGGCCGTGTTGGGGGTGGGGACCGACCCGCCGCCGGAGAGCAGCGAGCCGAGGTCGTAGGCGGCGATGTCACCGGGGGCGCGCAGCGCGTTGCGCTCGGCCTGGGTCATCTGGCCGGCCTTCTCGGCCGGGGACATCCGGGCCAGCAGGTCCGCGACGCGCTGCTTCACCGGCAGCTTGGCGTTCTGGTACGGGAGTCCGTGGGCGTCGATGACGACCTGCGGGTTCTCCTTGGGGGCCTTGGCGCCGGTGACGGTCAGCTCCAGCGGGATGGTCTTCGCCTCGGCGGGCTTGGACGCCTTCGCGGTGCGGACGGTGACCTTGTGCGTGGTGCCGGAGGCGGTGCCCGCGGGGAAGGTGTGCGAGCCGGTGACCGGGGTGTAGTCCTTGCCCGCGACCGCTGTGCCGCCCTTGGTGGCGTACGTGACGGTGATCGGCTCCTCGGTGGGGACGGAGCCGGTCGTGGCGACGGAGAGAGTGACGTCGGCGCTGGCGCCGTTCTTCACCGGGCGGACGGCCGTGTCGGTGACCACGCTGGCGGTGAGCGCCGGGTCCGCCTTGCCGTACAGCTCGACGGCGTCCAGGGCGAAGCTGCCGGGGGCACCGCCGGGCATGGTGAAGGCGTAGCCCCACATCTCGTTCAGGCCGAGGATCTGGTCGATGCCGCCGACGGGCTGGTAGTCGGCCCGGTAGACGAAGTCGGCGAACGGGATCTCGACGAGCTGCCAGCCCTCCCAGTCGTCGGTGAAGGAGGTGGTCCACAGCTCGGAGGCACCGCCGTTGGCGCCGCCGTCCTTGATCTCGAAGTTGATCCGCTTGCCCGAACCGGGCGGCAGGGGTGCGGTGTTCTGGCCGTACCACCAGAAGCGGATGCCCTGGTGCGCGGTCCAGTTCTGCGGCGGGGTGTCCACGGCGAACTCGTGGCTGAACCCGCCCCAGGCGCTGATGTCGTAGGAGCCTTCGAGGACCTTCTCTCCCTCGGGGGCGTCCGCTCGCTCGGCGAGCTTCAGCTGCGGGTGGTCGTCCGCGTCGCCGCCCCAGGTGAAGATGGCGTCGGCGGGCGGGGTGTTGCCGAGCGGCACCTCGCCCTCGAAGCGGTCGATGAGCACGGGGGCCGGGTCGTCGGCGGCGGCCTGGCTGGGCGCGGCGCCGGCGAGCAGGGTGGCCAGGACCGCGGCGGCGGCCAGGGCGGCTGTCGCGGGTCTGCTTCTGCCCTTGCGGGGGCGGGGGTGCGGGGTGGGAGGCATTTTGAGAGCGCTCTCATCTTGGGGACGGGTGGGCCGAACGGTGTTATGGATCAGTGGTGTTGGCGCAGCGCGCGGTGGAGTCCCGGAGTGAGCACGGATGTTACCGCCGCTCGTCCGAGATGGGCCGGGATGTTACCGCTCCTCGCCCCGGGTGAGCCGGATCGTGTCGCGGTACCACTTGGCGCTGTCCTTGAGGGTGCGGGTCTGGGTGGCGTAGTCGACGCGGACGATGCCGAACCGCTTGTCGTAGCCGTAGGCCCACTCGAAGTTGTCCATCAACGACCAGGCGAAGTAGCCCCGGACGTCGGCCCCTCGGTCGCGGGCGGCGGCGACGGCGTCGATGTGGTCGGCGAGGTAGGCGGTGCGGTCGGCGTCGGGGACCGAGCCGTCGGCGGCCACGGTGTCGTCGAAGGCGGCGCCGTTCTCGGTGATGACGGTCGGGAGCCCGTAGTCGTTCTCCAACCGCACCAGCAGGTCGGTGAGTTCGATGGGGGTGATCTCCCAGTCCATGGCCGTACGCGGCAGATCCCGCTCCACCACCCGGACCACGGGCAGCCCTTCGGCGTCGGCCGTCGATCCGTCCTCGGTGGTGCCGGAGAACTGCATGCCCCGGTAGAAGTTGACGCCGAGGACGTCCAGGGGCGTGGAGATGGCCGCCAAGTCACCCTCCTGTACGGGGAGTTCGACATGCCGGGCGGCCAGGTCCGCGACGACGTCCTCGGGGTAGCGGCCGTGGACGATCGGGTCCAGGTAGAGGCGGGTGCCCATGCCGTCGGCGCGGCGGCAGGCATCGCGGTCGGCCTCGCTGGGGGTCTCCGGGGTGGCGGTGCCCAGGTTGAGGGTGATGCCGAGCTCCAGCGGGTTGCTCCCCGCCGCCTCCCGCATCGCCCGCGCGGCGAGACCGTGGCCCAGGAGCAGGTGGTGGACGGCGTGCATCGAGGCGCCGAAGTCCTTGCGGCCGGGGGCGTGGACGCCGTACGCGTAGCCGAGCATCGCCGAGCACCAGGGCTCGTTCAGCGTGGTCCAGTGCTCGACCCGGTCGCCGAGTGCCTCGTACGCGAGGGAGGCGTACTCCGCGAACCGCAGGGCCGTGTCCCGTGCGGGCCAGCCGCCCGCGTCCTCCAGCTCCTGCGGCAGGTCCCAGTGGTAGAGGGTGATCCAGGGGGTGACGCCCCGCCCCTGGAGCTCGTCGACCAGCCGCTTGTAGAAGTCCAGCCCCTTGGCGTTGGCCGGGCCCCGGCCGCCCGGCTGGATGCGGGGCCAGGCGAGCGAGAAGCGGTACGTGTCGACGCCGAGGCCCGCGATCAGCTCCACGTCCTCGGGCATCCGGTGGTAGTGGTCGCAGGCCACGTCCCCGTTCTCGCCGCCCTCGACGGCGCCGGGCACCCGGCAGAAGGTGTCCCAGATGGAGGGGGTGCGGCCGTCCTCGCTGGCCGCACCCTCGATCTGGTACGAGGAGGTGGCGACGCCCCAGCGGAAGCCGGCCGGGAGCCCGCGTACCGCGGTGGGACGGAGGATTCGCTGCGGGGTGGTGGCGAGGTTCATCCGGTCTCCGTTACGTAGGGGCCTGGTCAGGTGGGGGCCGCAGGGTCAGGCGTGCAGGTGGCAGGCGACCGTGCGGCGGTCTTCGGTGGGTGACAGCGCCGGAGCGGCCAGCAGCGGGACCCGTACGTCGCACGGCTCGAACGCCTTGCCGCAGCGCGGGTGGAACGCGCAGCCGGCCGGCATCGCGGACAGGTGCGGGGGTGAGCCGGGAATACCGGTCAGTTCGCGGCGCGGGCCGTGGAGTGCGGGGAAGGAGTGGAGCAGCCCGTCGCTGTAGGGGTGGCGGGGGTCGCGGTAGATCTCCGCCGCGCCCGCCTCCTCCACGATGCGGCCCCCGTACATGATCGCGATCCGGTCCGAGAATTCGATCAGGAGCGAGATGTCGTGGGTGATGAACACGACGGAGAAGTTGAGCTGTTCCCTCAACTGGACCAGGCGCCGTAGGATCTGGCGCTGCATCACCACGTCGAGCGCGGTCGTCGGCTCGTCCATGATGACGATCTCGGGTTCCAGGGCGAGCGCCATCGCGATCATCACGCGCTGGCGCATGCCGCCGGAGAGCTGGTGCGGGTAGGCGGCGAGCCGGTCGGCGGAGATCCCGACGAGGCTGAGCAACTCCTCGGCCCGGTACGTCCGTTGGGCCTTCTTCAGGTCGGGTCGGTGGGCTTTCAGGACGTCGGTGAGCTGGCTGTGGACCGTGTGCACCGGGTTGAGGGAGTTCATCGCCCCCTGGAACACGATGGACAGCTCCTGCCAGCGGAAGGCGCGCAGCTGCTCCGGGGAGAGGGAGAGGATGTCGAGGCGGTCGCCGCCCGGCCGGTGGTAGTGGACATCTCCTCCGGTGATCACCCCGGGCGGCTGGAGCAGCCGGGTCACGGCGTACGCGAGGGTCGACTTCCCGGACCCCGACTCGCCTGCCAGGCCCAGGACTTCGCCCCGGTGGAGGGTGAGGTCGATGTCCCGCAGGGCGTGCACGGCCCGCTCGTCGGTGCCGTAGTCGACGTTCAGTCCGCTGATGGTGAGGACCGGCTCGGCGCTCATGGGCGCGGCTCCTTGCTGCTGTGCTCGGGATGGCCCGCGCCCGTGCCGGGGGCCCTGCGGGCGACGGGGGTGAAGCCGACGCGCATCTTCACCTTCCGGGAGGAGCCGGTGGCGGTGCGCAGGCGCGGGTTGACGAACTCGTCGATGCCGAAGTTGATCAGGGCGAGTGCGGTGCCCAGCAGGGCGATGCAGAGGCCGGCGGGGACGAACCACCACCAGGCGCCCTGGGCGAGGGCCTGGTTGGACTGGGCCCAGAAGAGGACCGTGCCCCAGTTCCAGTGCGAGATGTCCGCGACGCCGATGAAGGCGAGGGTGATCTCGGTGAGGACGGCGAAGATGACCGTGCCGACGAAGCCGGAGGCGATGACGGCCGTGAGGTTCGGCATGATCTCGAAGAGGATGATCCGCCAGGTCGACTCGCCGGTGGCGCGGGCGGCCTCCACGTAGTCGCGGCGGCGCAGCGAGAGCGTCTGGGCGCGCAGGATGCGCGATCCCCAGGCCCAGGAGGTCAGGGCGATGGCGAAGGCGATGAGCAGATCGCCGGTGTCGGGGACGAAGCTCGCGACGATGATGATCAGCGGGAGTCCGGGCAGCACCAGGAAGATGTTGGCGAGCGCGGAGAGGATCTCGTCGACGGCCCCGCCGATGAAGCCGGCGGTGACCCCGATGAGGACCGAGAGCACGGTGGCGATGACCGCCGCGACGAACCCGACGATCAGGACGCCCCGGGTGCCCACGAGGATCTGGGAGAGGACGTCCTGCCCGGTGTGGGTGGTGCCGAACCAGTGGGCGCCGGAGGGCGGTTGGAGGAGCTGGTCGCTCATCGCGTCGGGGTCGTACGGGGCGATCCACGGGCCGATCACGGCGAGCAGGACGAAGAACCCGAGCATGAGCAGCCCGGTACGGGTCTTGCCCCCGCGCAGGAACCGGAGGCGGGCCCGGCGGGTGGGCGCCTCGGGTGCGGGCGCGCCGTCCAGGACGGCGACATCGGTGGCGGTGATGGACATGGGGACCTACGCCTCCTTCCGGGTGCGGGGGTCGAGGGCGGCGTAGACGAGGTCGGCGAGGAGGTTCGCGGCCAGGACGGAGAGCGTGATGATCAGGAAGACGCCCTGCATCAGCGGGTAGTCCTTGGCGCCGACCGCCTGGAGCAGCTGGAAGCCGATGCCCGGGTAGGTGAAGACCATCTCGACCAGCAGCGTGCCACCGACGATGAAGCCGAGGGAGAGCGCGAAGCCGGAGATGTTGGGGAGGACCGCGTTGCGGGCCGCGTAGCCGAACATCACGCGCCGCTCGGAGAGCCCCTTGGCCTGCGCCACCATCACGTAGTCCTCTGAGGAGACGGTGACCATCATGTTCCGCATGCCGAGGATCCAGCCGGCCACCGCGCTCAGCACGATCGTCACGCCGGGCAGGAACGCGTGGTAGAGCGCGCTGGAGATGAACGGCCAGTCGAAGGCCGGGACGAGGCTGTTGTCGTAACCGCCGGAGTTCGGGAAGAGGGACCACTTCTCCGCGAACAGGGCGATGGCGATGAGGCCGAGCCAGAAGTAGGGGATGGAGGAGATGAACGTGGTGACCGGCAGCAGTCCGTCCAGCCAGGAGCCGCGCTTCCAGCCGCTGTAGACGCCGATGCCGGTGCCAAGGACGAAGCTGAGCAGCGTGGTGACGCCGACCAGGGCGAGCGTCCACGGGAGCGACTGGACGATCACCTCGCTGACCGGGGTCGGGAAGAAGGTGAAGGAGAGACCGAGGTCGCCGTCGAGGAGGTGGGCCCAGTAGTCGGTGTACTGCTGCCAGAGCGACTGCTGCTCGTCGAGGCCGAAGAGGGCCTTGAGGGAGTTGATGGCGTTGGTGTCGAGCTGGCCCTGGTAGCGGCTGAGAAGCGCCTGGACGGGGTCGCCGGGCATGAGGCGCGGGATGAGGAAGTTGATGGTGATGGCGGCCCAGGCGGTGACGGCGTAGAACGCGAGCCGTTGGAGGAGGTACTTCACCGGGAGGCCTCCTTGCCGGCCGCGGAGGCACGCGTACCCGTGCCCTCGTTCTCGTACGACCGTGCGCCGACGCCCTCGTACAGCCAGCACGCCGCCCACTGCCCGTCCGCCAGGTCGAAGCGCGGCGGGAGTTCGGTGCGGCAGCGCTCCATGGCCTTGGGGCAGCGCGGGTGGAAGCGGCAGCCGGCCGGCGGGGCGATGAGGGAGGGTGGTTCGCCGGTGCCGGTCTCCTCCTGTTCCTCCTCGGCGACGATCCGGTCCGGGTCGGGCGCGGAGGCGATGAGGAGCTGGGTGTAGGGGTGGGCGGGGCGCTGGGTGACGGTTTCGCTGTCGCCGCCCTCGACGATCCGGCCCGCGTACATCACGAGGGTGGTGTCCGCGAAGTAGCGGGCGGAGGCGATGTCGTGGGTGATGTAGAGGATCGCCAGGTGCAGGCGCTCCTTGAGGTCGCGGAGCAGGTTGAGGACGCCGAGCCGGATCGACACGTCGAGCATGGAGACGGGCTCGTCGGCGAGGAGGACCTGCGGGTCGGCGCCGAGGGCGCGGGCGATGGCGACGCGCTGGCGCTGGCCGCCGGAGAGCTCGTGCGGGAACTTGTCCAGGTACTGGTGGGGCGGGGTGAGCTGGACCCGGTTCAGCAGGTCGGTGAGGGCCCGCTCCAGCTCCTTGTCCCCGTTCCCCGCCCGGCCGTGGATCTTCAGGGCGCGGGTGAGGTGGTAGCGCACGGTGTGCACCGGGTTCAGCGAGGCGAACGGGTCCTGGAAGATCAGCTGGACCCGGCGTACGTAACGGCGGAAGGACCGGCCACGACCGGCCACGACCGGCTCGCCGCCCAGCCGTATCTCACCCGAGGTGAGCGGGTGGAGCTGGGCGAGCAGGCGGGCGACGGTGGACTTGCCCGAGCCGGACTCCCCCACCAGGGCCGTGACGGTGCCGCGCCGGAGCCGGAGCGAGACGTCGTCGACGGCGTGGACGCTGCGGCGCTTGCGGGCGAACAGGTCGCGCGCGGTGCGGCGCAGGGGAAAGTGCTTGGTGACCCCGCGCGCTTCCAGCACCACGTCGGTGCCGGTGCGCACGGTCTCGGACTGATCGGTGGTCATGGCCGGTTCTTCCCCGTACTTACTTGGCGGGCGTGAGGTTCAGCACGATCTCCAGCGCGCTGGGCTGGGTGTGCTGCGGCGGGGCGTAGGGGTTGGCCTCGGTGGGCCAGCCGATCCAGTTCTTCGTGGAGTACTCGGCGCCGATGGGCGCGGCGGCCGTCGGGATGACGGGGGCCTGCTCGACGAAGATCTTCTGGAGGGTGTGGAGCGCCTTGGTGCGGGTGGACTCGTCCTTGGCGTTGGCGTACTCCTTGAGAGCGGTGG
Source organism: Streptomyces cyaneofuscatus (assembly GCF_000718135.1). GTDB lineage: Bacteria > Actinomycetota > Actinomycetes > Streptomycetales > Streptomycetaceae > Streptomyces > Streptomyces cyaneofuscatus. Next base: position 40,243 of record NZ_JOEM01000033.1, read on the forward strand.
TCGCCTCGTCGTTCTTGAAGCGGCCGAAGTTGCCCAGCTGGGAGCTCTTGCCGATGGGCTGGAGCAGCGCACCGTCCATGACGTTCTGGTACATGTCGTACGGGGTGGCGCCGCTGTTGGTCCAGTGCAGGGTGGCGTCGAAGTTGCCGTTGGCGACGTCCACGCCCCAGGCCTCGGCGGTCTGGGTCTTGACCTTGGCCTCGATGCCGAGCTGCTTGATGTTGTCCTTGATGATCGCGAGGCCGGTGATGTAGTCGTTCCAGCCGGCCGGGTCGGTGAAGGTGAGCGTCACCGGCTTGCCGGACGGGTCCTTGAGCACGCCGCCGCTGAGCTTGAAGCCGGCGTCCGCGAGCAGCTTCTTCGCCCCGGCGACATCGGGCTTGGTGTTGGCGCCCTGGTACTCGGGGGCGAGGAAGGGCTCGCCGGCGGGGAGCGGGATGCCGGTCGGGTTGGTGATCTCCGGGTAGAGCGTGGCCTGGGCCTGGATGTGGATGGCCTTGCGGTCGACGACCATCGCCATCGCCTTGCGCAGCGCCGGGTTGTCGAAGGGCTTGCGGGCGGTGTTGAACCAGAGGCCGTGGATGCCGAGGCCGGAGGGGAACCACAGCTTGTGGTTCTTGGGGTCCTTGTCGATGAAGAGCTGCTTGTGGTTGGGCATGAAGACGAAGGACCACTCGACCTTGCCGGTGGCCAGCGCGGTGGTGGCGGCGCTGTTGTCGTTGTACGCGGTGTAGCGCAGCTCCTTGACCTTGGTCTTGCCGTTCCAGTAGCTCGGCGTGGCGATCAGGGTGGTGGTCTGCGGGGTGAACGTCTTGAGCTTGTACGGGCCGGAGCCGACGGGCGTGCGGTTGGGCCAGGTCTCCGGGTTCTCGACCTTCTCCCAGATGTGCTTGGGCACGATGAAGGTCTGGATGATCTTGTTCTGGTTGACGAACTGGGACTCCTTGAAGGTCAGGACGACCTTCCCGTCCTCGACCGCGATCCCGTCGAAGGGGATGCCGTTGCCGTTGAGCGCCGGGTGCTTCTTCAAGAGGTTGAAGGTGTACTCCACGTCGGCCGCCGTCAGGGGCTTGCCGTCGGCCCACTTCGCCCGGGAGTCCAGGGTGAAGGTGACCTTGGTGAAGTTGGACTCCCACTCCCAGTCGGTGGCGAGCCAGGGGTCCGCCTTGTCGGTGGGCTTGATCATGTTCGTCATGGCCAGCGGCTCGTAGATCATGTACCGGTAGCCGAGGGTGGCGCCCGCCGAGGTGTTGAGGAACGGGTTGCTGTTGTTGGTCTGCGGCCCGTCCGGCTTGCCGAGGGTCAGTACGCCGGTGGCGCCGCTGCCACCGCCCTTGTTGGCACCCGAGTTGGCGTTCGAGCACCCGGCGGCGAGGGCGATCACGACGGTGGCTGCGGCGACCGCTCTGAGCGTGGTGCGACGGCGTGACGACATGGCGACTCCAGGAAAGGGCTGCCGGGTCGGGGCGATCCGGCGGGCGGAAGGGGTGAGGCGGGGCGCGGCCGGGCGGCCGGGTCCGTCACGGCGCCGAGTGGCGCACGACCAGTTCGGTGGGCAGCACGGCCGGGCCGTCCGGTACGGGCGTGCCGCCGAGGTGGGAGAGCATCATCCGGGCGGCCGTCTCACCCATGCGGCGGGTGGGCTGGCGCACGGTGGTGAGGGGCGGTTCGGTGTGTTCGGCCATCGGGATGTCGTCGAAGCCGACGACCGCGACATCGTCGGGGACCCGGCGCCCGGCGGCACGGAGGGCCCGCAGCACGCCGGCCGCGCTGATGTCGTTGTGCGCGAAGACGGAGTCGAACGCGACGCCCCGGGCGAGGAGTTCCTCCATGGCCAGGCGGCCGCCGAGTTCGGTGAAGTCCCCTTCGACGACACGGACGTCGGGCAGGACCGAGCGGAATCCGCCGAGCCGGTCCCGTACGCAGCCGAAGTGCTGGGGGCCGGTGAGGACGACGGGCCTGGAGCGTCCGGCGGCGAGCAGGTGGCGGGCCGCCGACGCTCCTCCCTCGTGGTTGGTGGTCACGACGGAGGGGAATTCGGGGTGGTGGCCGCGGTCGTCGATGAGCACGATCGGCAGGCCGTCACGGTGCAGGGCGGTGAGGTGGCCGAGGGTGTTCTCCGGCTCCACGACGACGAGCCCGTCGAAGGCGCGCGCGGTCACCTGGGTGGTGAAGCGCTGGACGGACTCGGCGCCCCGGTTGCAGGTGAACAGCAGCAGCCCGTAGTCGGCGGCCTCGACGGTGTCGACGACCCCCTGGAGCAGTTCGCCCATCCACGGCCAGGTCAGCGAGGGGACCAGCATGCCGACGGTACGGCTGGAGCCACGGGCCAGGCCCACCGCTCCGGAGCTGGGCACATAGCCGAGCTGTGCGATCACTTCACGAACGCGGGCGGCGGTGGAACCGTCCACCTCGCCCTTGGTGTTGATGACCCGCGACACGGTCGTCTTGCTGACGCCGGCCTCACGGGCGACGTCGGCGATGGTGACGCGCATCTGGGCCTCCGTTGGACCAGGCAGGGGCGGGCTGAGCAGAGCTGGGGCAGGGCTGCGGGACACAGGGGGACCGACGTGTCCGGTACCGGTTCCGGAACCGGTACCGGCGTTGCGGCAGGAGTTAACCCCGCCGACACAGGGGCGTCAATACTTCACACCGAGATTGGTCCGGACCCATCTGCTGACCAGGCAGGGCACGTTGTGCGTTCACCTCTTGAACGCGCGAGAGCCGCCGTCCCAGATGGGGCGGCGGCTCTCGCGGGCCTCTCGTGGGCGGACCGGAGGGGGCTACTCGGTGGGCTCCACGCCCGCGCGCAGCAGCCCGTAGGTGTACGCGTCCTCCAGCGCCTGCCAGGACGCGGCGATGACGTTCTCGGCGACCCCCACGGTGGCCCAGTCGGCGTCGCCGTCGCCCGTGGTGATCAGGACCCGGGTGGTGGACTCGGTGCCCGTACGGCCCTCCAGGATGCGGACCTTGTAGTCGACCAGCTCCAGCTTGGCCAGCTGCGGGTAGATCCGCTCCAGGGCGACGCGCAGGGCCCGGTCCAGGGCGTTGACCGGGCCGTTGCCCTCAGCGGTGGCGACGATGCGCTCGCCCTTGGCCCAGAGCTTCACGGTGGCCTCGTTGGCGTGGGTGCCGTCGGGGCGGTCCTCGACGATCGCCCGCCAGGACTCCGTACGGAAGTAGCGCCGGGCCCTGCCCTCCACCTCGCCGCGGAGCAGGAGTTCGAAGGAGGCGTCGGCGGCCTCGTAGGTGTAGCCCTGGAGTTCGCGCTCCTTGACCCGCTCCACGACCCGGCCCACCAGGGCGCGGTCGTCGCCGAGGTCGACGCCGAGCTCCTTGCCCTTCAGCTCGATGGAGGCGCGGCCCGCCATGTCGGAGACCAGCATCCGCATGGTGTTGCCGACCAGCTCGGGGTCGATGTGCTGGTACAGGTCCGGGTCGACCTTGATCGCGGAGGCGTGCAGCCCGGCCTTGTGGGCGAAGGCCGAGACACCGACGTACGGCTGGTGGGTCGAGGGGGTCAGGTTGACGACCTCGGCGATCGCGTGCGAGATCCGGGTCATCTCGGCGAGCGCGCCCTCGGGCAGCACCGTCATGCCGTACTTGAGTTCCAGGGCGGCGACGACGGGGAAGAGGTTGGCGTTGCCGACCCGCTCGCCGTAGCCGTTGGCCGTGCACTGGACGTGGGTGGCGCCGGCGTCCACGGCGGCCAGGGTGTTCGCGACCGCGCAGCCGGTGTCGTCCTGGGCGTGGATGCCGAGCCGGGCGCCGGTGTCCGCGATGACGGTGGAGACGACGGCCTGGACCTGGGCGGGGAGCATGCCGCCGTTGGTGTCGCAGAGGATGACGACCTCGGCGCCCGCCTCGTACGCGGTACGGACCACGGACTTGGCGTACTCGGCGTTCGCCCGGTATCCGTCGAAGAAGTGCTCGCAGTCCACGAAGACCCTGCGCCCCTGTTCGCGCAGGTGGGAGACGGTGTCGCGGACCATCTCCAGGTTCTCGTCCAGCGAGGTGCGCAGGGCCAGCTCGACATGGCGGTCGTGCGCCTTGGCGACCAGCGTGATCACCGGGGCGCCGGAGTTCAGGAGCGCCTGCACCTGGGGGTCCTCGGCCGCGCTGCCGCCGGCTCTGCGGGTCGCGCCGAACGCCACGAGCTGGGCGTTCTCGAATGCGATCTCCTGCTGGGCCCGGGCGAAGAACTCCGTGTCGCGCGGGTTGGCACCCGGCCAGCCGCCCTCGATGTACCCGACCCCGAAGGTGTCCAGGTGCCGGGCGATGGTCAGCTTGTCGGCGACCGTCAGGTTGATGCCCTCACGCTGAGCACCGTCGCGCAGTGTGGTGTCGAAGACATGGAAGCTGTCGTCGGTGGCGTTGGCCTTGGTGGTCATGCTGATCTGACTCCTGTCGGATGAGTGGATCCGGACGGTCTGGCGCTGTTCGGGGAACCCGGAACAGCCCCCAGCTCCACTTGCCCCCATCATCCCGCGCGCTCCGCCCCGCCCGGGTGCGGGCCGGAAAACGAAAAAACCCCTCGCGGGTGCGAGAGGTCTGCGCGCGGGTCTGGGGCACGATGGCCGCGCCGTACGTGGTGGTACGGGACGGTCACTGCGGACCGGCGCGCCTGCTGCCAATAATCATGACGAACGAGGACACGGCAGAAGTCTCGCACAGTGACGCGTCCGTGACACCGGTGTCTCAGGATGCGGTCGTGACGCCGGTCGCATCACCCGGTCGCGGCCCCGGTGTCAGCGTCTCGTCCAGGAACTCCGCCGCCTGGGCGATCACCTGCTCCCGGCCCGTCCCCGGGATGCCGACCGTCACATGGACGCTAAACCCGTCCAGCAGCGCCCGCAGCCGGGCCGCGAACCGGTCGGCGTCCACCGCCCGGAACTCCCCGCGCGAGACCCCCTCGGCGAGCAGCGCCACCAGGTCCCGGTGCCAGGCCCCCTCGATGGCGGCCTGCCGGGCGCGGGCGTCGTCGTCCGCGTTCTGCGAGCGGCCCCAGACCTCCAGCCAGAGCGTCCAGTGCGGGTCGCGGTGGCCGGCGGGCAGGTAGAGCCCGATGTACGCGTCCAGCCGCTCGCGGGCGGTCCCCGGCTCGGCGAGGAGGGCGCGGCGCTCGGCCCCGAGGCGGTCCTCGCTCCACTCCAGGGTCCTCAGCAGCAGCTCGTCCTTGGTGCGGAAGTAGTAGAGCAGGTGCCCGCTGCTCATCCCCACCTCGCGCCCGAGCCCCGCCATGGTCAGCCCGTCGAGCCCGCGCGCGGCGATGGTGGCCATGGCGGCTGCGAGGACGTCCTCGCGGGGCGGGGCGGCGTGGTGGGTGCGGCGGGGGGCGGAGGGCATGGGCTGGCTCGGACCTTCGGGGTGAGTCGGACCTTCGGGCTGAGTGGGACCTTCGGCTGCTGACCGGGTTCAGATCTTCGGCTGCTGCTGGGTGATGCAGTGGATGCCTCCACCGCCGGCAAAGATCGTACGGGCGTCGACGAGGGTCACCGTACGGTCCGGGAAGAGGCCCCGGAAGATCGCGGCGGCCTCCTCGTCGCGCGGGTCGTCGAAGGCGCAGAGGACCACGCCGTCGTTGCAGAGGTAGTGGTTGATGTAGGAGTGGTCGACCCACTCGCCGTCCTCGTCCCGGAGCACGGTGGGCGCGGGCACCTCCACCACCTCCAGCGGGCGGCCCTTGGCGTCCGTGGCGGCCCGCAGGACGGCCAGCAGCTCCCGGGTGACCTCGTGGTCGGGATGGGCCGGGTGGGGCTGGACGTGGGCGACGACCGTGCCCGGGCGCACGAAGGCGGCGACGATGTCGACATGGCCGAGCGTGCCGTACGTACCGTAGTCGCCGGTCAGCCCGCGCGGCAGCCAGATCGCCTTCTCGGTGCCCAGGCGGGCGTGGATCTCCGCCTCGACCTGCTCCCTGCTCCAGCCGGGGTTGCGCTCCTTGCCGAGCTGGACGGTCTCGGTGAGCAGGACGGTGCCCTCGCCGTCGACGTGGATCGCGCCGCCCTCGTTGACGAGCGGGGAGCTGTGCGCGGGGGTGCCGGTCAGCTCGGCGACAGCCCGGGCTATGTGCTGGTCGCTCTCCCAGCGGGCCCAGCCCTGGGCGCCCCAGCCGTTGAACGTCCAGTCGACGGCGGCGAGCGTGCGGCCGTCGGTGACGAAGGTGGGCCCGATGTCCCGCATCCAGGCGTCGTCGAGCGGCCGGACGACCAGCTCCACGTCCGGCCCGAGCAGCGCCGCGGCCCCCTCCTCCTGCCCCGGCCCGACGACCACCGTGACCGGCTCGAACCGGCGTACGGCCCGGGCCACGGCGGCCCAGGCACGGCGGGCCTCGGCCAGCTCGGCGTCGGAGGCGAAGGTGGAGTTGGGGCCGGGCCAGGCCATCCAGGTGCGCTCGTGGGGGGCCCACTCGGGGGGCATGCGGAAGGGGGC
>NZ_JOEM01000034.1 GCF_000718135.1 Streptomyces cyaneofuscatus
ACCCTGTGGGAGAGTAGGACGCCGCCGAACAATTTTTCCGGGAAAGCCCCGCACCGTATGGTGCGGGGCTTTTCTGCGTTCCGGGCCCAGGCGACCGGACCCTTCCCTCCCGGCCGACGGCAGTGCCCGCAAGCCCGCAAAAGTCGCGCCGGCCGCGATTATGAACATCCCCGGATCCCGTGTATGGTTTACCTTGTTGCCACAGCGCAGCGAGGCCCCAATAGCTCAGTCGGTAGAGCGTCTCCATGGTAAGGAGAAGGTCTGCGGTTCGATTCCGCATTGGGGCTCAGAGAGAATCAGAGAGAATGCGAAAGGCCCCCGCCACTGGCGGGGGCCTTTCGCGTTGGTGGCCTTACATCAGGCGCGGGGCGGCTCCGGGACGCGCATGGCCAGGATCGCCATGTCGTCCGAGGCGGGCTCCGCGGCGAAGCGTTCCACGGCTCGCAGGATGCGTGCGGCGACCGCTCCGGCCGTCAGGCCCGTACAGGTCGAGAGGACGTCCGCGAGGCCGTCGTCGCCGAGCATGCGGGTACCCTCGCGGCGCTCGGTGACGCCGTCGGTGACACAGAGGAGGACGTCGCCCGGGTTCAGGGTGACCTCCTGCTCGTACAGCTCCAGGTCCTCCAGGACGCCGAGCAGGGGCTGCGGTTCGGCCGCGGACTCCACGGAGCCGTCCTGGCGCAGGCGCAGCGGCAGCGGGTGGCCGGCGCAGACCACCTTCAGGAGGGCGCTGCCGTCCTCCTGGGGCCACAGCTCGCCGTACAGGAGCGTGAGGAAGCGGCTGCGGGCGCCCTCGTCGAGGATCGCCGCGTTGAGGCGCTCCAGGACCGCCGGGCCGGGGAAGCCCTCCTTGGCGAGCAGGCGCAGAGCGTGGCGAGCCAGGCCCGTGACGGCCGCCGCCTCCGGGCCCGTACCGCAGACGTCGCCGATGGCGAAGCCGTACGCACCGTCGTGGATCGGGAAGACGTCGTAGAAGTCGCCGCCGACCTCGTTGCCCTCGCCCGCGGCACGGTAGATGACCTCGATCTCGACGTTCGGGACATCGGGGAGGCCCGGGGGCAGCAGGCTGCGCTGGAGGGACTGGCTGATCGCCATGCGCTCCGAGTACAGGCGGGCGTTGTCCAGGGCCAGGGCGGCCCTGCGGGAGAGATCCTCGGCCAGTTCCAGGATCTCCTGGCGGAAGTGGTCGTCCGAGGGCTTCCCGAGCGTCAGCATGCCGATCACGCGGTTGCGGGCGACCAGCGGCAGGACCACCGTCTCGCCGCCGACGGCCTGGGCCGTGGCGAGGATGGTGCGGGTGGCCGTGGACATGCTCAGCGGTGCGTCGTGGGCCAGGCTGCGACTGGAGGTGGACAGCGCCGCGCGGTGACCGGCCTCGGACGGGGCGGCCCAGATGCGGGCGCCCGGCGTCGGGACCGGGTCGGGCGGGGCGATCTTGGAGAGCAGGGTCTTGAGGCCGTCGATGAGGTCCTCGTCCTCGTGGAGCACGTACGAGAGGTACGGGTCCGAGGACTGGTCCGCGATCGTGTAGACCGCGCACCAGGTGGCCAGGGTCGGGACCGTCATCTGGGCCATCAGCGCCAGCGTCTGGTCGCGGTCGAGTGTGCCGGCCAGCAGGTCGGAGGCCTCCACCAGGAAGGAGAGGGAGCCGCGGCGCAGCCGTTCCAGCTCGCCGAGGCGCGCGGACTCCACCGCCAGGGCGATGCGGTCGGCGGCGAACTGGAGGCGCAGGGCCTCCTCGTTCGAGTAGCGGCCGCGGGCCTCGGCCGCGACGCCCAGGGAGCCCGTGAGGCGGCCCTCGACCTTGAGCGGGACCGTGACGACCGAGCGCATCCCGGTGTCGGTGAGGAGCGGAACGGCGCCGGGGACGGCGGTCAGGTCCTCGTGGACCGCCGGCATCCGGGCGGAGCCGTACCGGCCTGTTCCGGCTTCGACGGGGACTCTCGCGAAGCGCTGACGGGCCGAGGGGAGGCCCGTCGTGGCGCGGACCTCCAGCTCCGTCTCGTCGTCGGTGGCGAGGAGGAGGAACGCCGCGTCGGCGTCGAGCATGTCGCGGGCGCGCTCCACCGTGCGCTGGAGCAGGCCGTCCAGGTCGTCGGGGGCGGGGGAGCCGATGAAGACCTCGAACGGGTCCGCGGAGCGGTTCTCGGACGAGGAGTCGGAGACCGGGGCGCGGACCGGGGACTGGAGGACGGCGCGTTCGTAGTCGCGGACGAGGAGGCAGACCGTGGACGGTTCGCCGTCGGTGTCGCGGACCCGCAGGTGCGAGGCGTAGACGGGGGTGACGCGGCCGTCGGCGCAGCGGATCCCGTAGCTGCCCTCCCAGCGGGAGAGCCGGAGCGCGTCCGCGATGCCGGTGTTGGTGCCGGGGGTGTGCGGCCAGGCCACGAAGTCGGTGAGCTGCTTGCCGGCGACCTCGTCCGCCCCGTGCCCGAAGAGGAAGGCCGCGTCGTCGTTCCACGCGGCGATCGAGCCGGAGTGGTCGATCTGGACGACCGCGACCCGTACGCGCTGGTCCGCCACGGGCAGCAGCGCGGTGGGCAGGAGCGGTCCGGCGGAGCGGATGCCGACCGGGCGCTCGGGGAGGTCCAGCTGAAACCAGACATGTTTGCGGGTGGGGGTGTACTCGACGCCCCAGCGGGAGGCCAGGGCGGCGCAGAGGAGCAGGCCCCGGCCGTTCTCGCGGTCCGGGGAGCCGAAGTCGAGTCCGTTGCTCTGGAGCGGGACCTCACGCTCCGGATAGTGGTCGGCGACCTCGACGCGTACGCCGTCCTCGGTGCGGAGGCAGAGGACGTCGGCCGCCGTCCCCGCGTGGACCACGGCGTTGGTGACGAGCTCGCTGGTGAGGACGACGGCGTCGTCGACGACATCGTTGTATCCCCACCCCTGGAGGGTGTCCCGGACAAAGGCGCGGGCGGTCGCGACCGAGCGCCCGACCGGTTCGAAGGTGGCGGCCGCGCGCGCGGTGATCACAGCACTCCCCATATTGGTGTCTCGTCGCTTCCCCGAGTCCTGTGCCCGTTTCTCGCCGCTTCGATTCGCTTGCCAGGCTAGACGTATCTCAAGGGTGCCGGGTACACGAGGGCCGAGATCGGGACAGGACGCCGCAGGAGTTGTGCGCGGGCGCACGAGTATGTCTTCCGGTAGGAGTGACGGGGTGCAAGCGGGGGAGGTTGCCCGCCGACCTGTTCCGGCCTGGTACGTTGCAACGATTTGACGTCCGCCCGGCCACCCGTTGACGGTGTGCTGTGGCGGTGGTCCACAGTGGAGCTGGGCAAGCTTCCGGATAGGCCCGAGCGAAACGGTCAACCCCTGCGGGAGGGACACGGTGGAGTCTGGCGTGGCGGCGCGGGGTTCAGAAACGCGTACAAAAGGCGGGCAGTCCGTGAAAAAGCAGCGCAATGGCACCGTCGAGGTCGACGCGGCAGCTCTGAACAGACTGCTGGCGGGACTCGTCGCGATGCGCGACGGCAATTTCCGCAGGCGGCTCACCGTCTCCGGCGACGGCGTGATGACGGAGATCGCGGCGGTCTTCAACGAGGTCGCCGACCGCAATCTCCACCTCACGGGTGAGCTGGCGCGGGTACGGCGGGTGGTCGGGCGTGAGGGCAAGCTGACCGAGCGGCTGGAGACGGGGGCCTGCGAGGGCTCCTGGGCCGCCGCGATCGACGCCTCCAACGAGCTCGTCGACGATCTCGCGCGACCGGTCTCCGAGGTGGGCCGGGTGCTGTCGGCGGTCGCCGACGGTGACCTGGAGCAGCGGATGGAGCTGCGGTCGCACACGACGGACGAGACGGTACGGCCGCTGCGCGGCGAGTTCCTGAAGGTCGCCCGTACGGTCAACAACCTCGTCGACCAGCTGTCGGTCTTCACCGAGCAGGTGACCCGGGTCGCCGTCGAGGTGGGTACCGAGGGCAAGCTCGGGGGCCAGGCGCAGGTGCGCGGGATGTCCGGGTCCTGGAAGGACCTGACGGACTCCGTCAACACCATGGCGTACCGCCTCACCGCCCAGGTCCGCGACATCGCGCTGGTGACGACGGCGGTCGCCAAGGGTGATCTGTCGCGGAAGGTCACCGTCCATGTGGCCGGCGAGATGCTCCAGCTGAAGAACACCGTCAACACGATGGTCGACCAGCTGTCCTCGTTCTCCTCCGAGGTGACGCGCGTCGCCCGTGAGGTGGGTACGGAGGGCGAGCTGGGTGGTCAGGCGACCGTGCCGGGCGTGGCCGGGGTCTGGAAGGACCTCACCGACTCCGTCAACACGATGGCGGGCAACCTCACCTCCCAGGTGCGTGGCATCGCCGAGGTGACGACGGCGGTCGCCAGTGGTGACCTGACGCAGAAGGTCACGGTGAGCGCGCGCGGCGAGGTCGCCCAGCTCGCCGAGACGATCAACCAGATGACCGAGACGCTGCGCACCTTCGCCGACGAAGTGACACGTGTGGCGAGCGAGGTCGGTGGCGAGGGGCTCCTCGGCGGCCAGGCGCAGGTGCCGGGCGCCGCGGGGACGTGGAAGGACCTCACCGATTCGGTGAACACGGTCTTCCGGAACCTGACCACACAGGTGCGAGACATCGCGCAGGTGACGACTGCGGTGGCCAGCGGTGACATGTCGCAGAAGGTCACGGTCGACGTGGCCGGGGAGATGCTGGAGCTGAAGAACACCGTCAACACGATGGTGGACCAGCTCCAGTCGTTCGGTTCCGAGGTGACCCGTGTGGCCCGGGAGGTCGGCGTCGAGGGCCGGCTCGGCGGCCAGGCCGAGGTGCCGGGCGCGGCCGGGACGTGGAAGGACCTCACCGACTCGGTGAACACCGCCTTCCGCAACCTGACCGGTCAGGTCCGGGACATCGCGCAGGTCACCACGGCGGTCGCCAACGGTGACCTCTCCCAGAAGGTCACCGTGGACGTGGCCGGGGAGATGCTGGAGCTGAAGAACACCGTCAACACGATGGTGGCGCAGCTGTCCAGCTTCGCCGACCAGGTGACGCGGATGGCCCGGGACGTGGGCACCGAGGGCCGCCTCGGCGGTCAGGCGCGGGTGGACGGCGTCTCGGGTACGTGGAAGGAGCTCACGGACTCCGTCAACTTCATGGCCGGGAACCTCACCTCCCAGGTGCGGCAGATCGCCCAGGTGACGACGGCGGTGGCGCGGGGCGACCTGTCGCAGAAGATCGACGTGGACGCCCGGGGCGAGATCCTGGAGCTCAAGAACACGATCAACACGATGGTCGACCAGCTCTCCGCCTTCGCCGACCAGGTGACCCGCGTCGCCCGCGAGGTGGGCACGGACGGCCGGCTCGGCGGTCAGGCGCAGGTGCCCGGTGTGGCCGGAGTATGGCGCGATCTCACCGACTCGGTGAACGGCATGGCGGGGAACCTCACCGCCCAGGTCCGTAACATCGCGCAGGTCGCCACGGCGGTCGCGCGCGGTGACCTGTCGCAGAAGATCGACGTGGACGCGCGCGGCGAGATCCTGGAGCTCAAGAACACCCTCAACACGATGGTGGACCAGCTCTCCAACTTCGCCGAGCAGGTCACGCGGGTCGCCCGCGAGGTGGGTACGGAGGGCATCCTCGGCGGACAGGCCGAGGTGCAGGGCGTCTCCGGTACGTGGAAGGACCTCACCCAGTCCGTCAACGGCATGGCGAACAACCTGACCCTCCAGGTCCGCAACATCGCCGAGGTCACCACCGCGGTCGCCAAGGGCGATCTCTCCAAGAAGATCACCGTCGATGCCAAGGGCGAGATCCTCGAACTGGTCACGACCGTCAACACGATGGTCGACCAGCTGCTCAACTTCGCCGACGAGGTGACCAGGGTGGCCCGCGAGGTGGGTACCGAGGGCATCCTCGGCGGCCAGGCGCGGGTGCGCGGGGCGACCGGCATCTGGAAGGACCTCAGCGACAACGTCAACCTGATGGCCAACAACCTGACCAGCCAGGTGCGGAACATCTCCCGGGTCTCCTCCGCGGTCGCCAACGGCGACCTGACGAAGAAGGTCACCGTGGAGGCGCGCGGCGAGGTCGCCGAGCTGGCCGACACCGTCAACACCATGGTGACGACGCTGTCTTCTTTCGCCGACGAGGTCACGCGTGTGGCCCGTGAGGTGGGTACGGAAGGTGAGCTGGGCGGCCAGGCACGGGTGCCGGGAGTCTCCGGTACGTGGAAGGACCTCACCGAGTCCGTGAACTCGATGGCCTCCAACCTGACCGGCCAGGTGCGGCAGATCGCCACGGTCACCACGGCCATCGCCAAAGGCGACCTGACGAAGAAGATCGACATCGACGCCCGGGGCGAGATCCTGGAGCTGAAGAACACCATCAACACGATGGTCGACCAGCTCTCCTCGTTCGCCGACCAGGTGACCCGGGTCGCCCGCGAGGTGGGCACGGAAGGGCAGCTGGGCGGTCAGGCGCGGGTGCGCGACGTGGACGGCACCTGGCGCGACCTCACCGAGTCGGTGAACGAGATGGCCGGGAACCTGACCCGTCAGGTGCGCGCCATCGCGGCCGTCGCCACCGCGGTGACCCGCGGCGATCTGAATCTGAAGATCGACGTGGACGCGGCCGGCGAGATCCAGGTCCTCCAGGACAACATCAACACGATGATCGCCAACCTGCGCGACACCACCCTCGCCAACAAGGAGCAGGACTGGCTGAAGGGCAACCTGGCCCGGATCTCCGGTCTGATGCAGGGCCGCCGCGATCTGGACGACGTGGCCTCGCTGATCATGAGCGAGCTGACGCCGGTGGTCTCGGCGCAGCACGGCGCGTTCTTCCTGGCCATGTCGCCGGGCGACTCGGACGAAGTGGGTCCGGACCACGCCGACGACAACGCGTACGAGCTGCGGATGCGGGGGAGTTACGGCTACTCCGCGGGGTCGATGCCGACCTCGTTCCGTCCCGGTGAGACGCTCATCGGAACGGCGGCCGAGGAGAAGCGGACGATCCAGGTCGACAACGTTCCGCCGGGGTATCTGAAGATCTCCTCCGGGCTCGGCGAGGCGCCGCCCGCGCATGTGATCGTGCTGCCGGTGCTCTTCGAGGGCAAGGTGCTCGGTGTGATCGAACTGGCCTCGTTCCAGCCGTTCACGCACATCCAGCGGGACTTCCTCAACCAGCTCGCCGAGATGATCGCGACGAGCGTCAACACGATCAGCGTCAACACCAAGACGGAGAAGCTTCTTGAGCAGTCCCAGGAGCTGACCGAGCAACTGCGGGACCGCTCGCAGGAGTTGGAGAACCGGCAGAAGGCCCTCCAGGCGTCCAACGCCGAACTGGAGGAGAAGGCCGAGCTGCTGGCCCAGCAGAACCGCGACATCGAGGTCAAGAACACCGAGATCGAGGAGGCGCGGCAGGTCCTGGAGGAGCGCGCCGAGCAGCTCGCGGTCTCGATGCGCTACAAGTCCGAGTTCCTGGCGAACATGTCGCACGAGCTGCGCACGCCGCTCAACTCGCTGCTGATCCTCGCCAAGCTGCTGGCGGACAACGCCGAGGGCAACCTGTCGCCCAAGCAGGTCGAGTTCGCCGAGACGATCCACGGGGCCGGTTCCGACCTGCTCCAGCTGATCAACGACATCCTGGACCTGTCGAAGGTCGAGGCGGGCAAGATGGACGTCAGCCCGACCCGGATCGCGCTGGTCCAGCTGGTCGACTACGTGGAGGCGACCTTCCGCCCGCTCACCGCGGAGAAGGGCCTCGACTTCTCCGTACGGGTGTCGCCGGAGCTTCCCGCGACGCTGCACACCGACGAGCAGCGGCTCCTCCAGGTGCTGCGCAACCTGCTGTCGAACGCGGTGAAGTTCACCGACAGTGGGGCGGTGGAGCTGGTGATCCGGCCGGCCGGCGCCGATGTGCCGAACGCGATCCGGGAGCACCTGCTGGAGGCGGGGTCGCTGCGGGACGCGGATGCCGATCTGATCGCCTTCTCGGTCACCGACACCGGGATCGGGATCGCGTCCAGCAAGATGCTGGTGATCTTCGAGGCGTTCAAGCAGGCGGACGGTACGACGAGCCGCAAGTACGGCGGTACCGGTCTCGGGCTCTCCATCAGCCGGGAGATCGCGCGGCTGCTCGGCGGCGAGATCCACGCGGCGAGCGAGCCGGGCCGGGGCTCCACCTTCACGCTGTACCTGCCGCTGCACCGCGCCGAACTGCCGCCCCAGGGCTACCCGCAGGTGGGTTCCGGTTCTTCCGAGGGGCTGGGCGGCGGGTCCGAGAACGGGCAGGGGTCGCCCAACGGCGACTCGGCCCCGCTGGGGGACCCGGCCAACTCCGCCGGGGTCTTCCGGCGGCGGCGCAAGGCCCTCGGGGACGCGGCCCGACGGCCCGCACTGCCCGCCGGGCGGCCGGCCGGCGAGAGCGCGCCGCAGGAGGAGTGGGTGCAGGGGAGCCCGGCCGGTACGGAGGAGGCTCCGGCGCCCCGACGGACGTTCCGGTTCCGCGGCGAGAAGGTGCTCATCGTCGACGACGACATCCGTAACGTCTTCGCGCTCACCAGCGTGCTGGAGCAGCACGGTCTCGCCGTGCTGTACGCGGAGAACGGCCGCGAGGGGATCGAAGTCCTGGAGCAGCACGACGATGTGACGGTCGTGCTGATGGACATCATGATGCCCGAGATGGACGGGTACGCGACCACGACCGCGATCCGGCGGATGCCGCAGTTCGCCGGGCTGCCGATCGTCGCGCTCACCGCGAAGGCGATGAAGGGCGACCGGGAGAAGGCGATCGACTGCGGGGCTTCCGACTATGTGACGAAGCCGGTCGATCCTGATCACCTGCTGGCGGTGATGGAGCAGTGGATGCACGGAGAGTGATGGGATACTGAGCGAATCGGCGTGAGTTGCTGATCGGCTGTGCGCGAACGGGTGTGAACGCCCTGTATCCGGGGAACCTTCTGGTCTCCCACCGCGTTTGCGGTATGTGCACAGTGACATCGCGGTGACAGGGTGTGGTGACGGGCGGGGTGCGGCTACCATGACCGGCACAAGGACGGACGGCGTAAGGGAGTCGTCCCCTGGGGCGGCACCCGGTGCATTTCCGGGGCGAGGAGGACGGGCCATGGTGCAGAAGGCCAAGATCCTCCTGGTCGATGACCGGCCGGAGAATCTGCTGGCGCTGGAGGCCATCCTCTCTGCGCTCGATCAGACACTGGTCCGGGCATCGTCAGGGGAGGAGGCGCTCAAAGCGCTGCTCACGGACGACTTCGCGGTCATTCTGCTGGACGTCCAGATGCCGGGCATGGACGGTTTCGAGACCGCCGCCCACATCAAGCGGCGGGAGCGGACGCGGGACATCCCGATCATCTTCCTCACCGCGATCAACCACGGTCCGCACCACACCTTCCGCGGATATGCGGCCGGCGCGGTGGACTACATCTCCAAGCCGTTCGACCCGTGGGTGCTGCGGGCGAAGGTCTCGGTCTTCGTCGAGCTGTACATGAAGAACTGCAAGCTCCGCGAGCAGGCCGCGCTCCTGCGACTCCAGCTGGAGGGCGACGGCCACGCGGGCGGCGAGCACGAGAAGGAGCCGGCCGGTCTGCTGGCCGAACTCTCCGCGCGGCTCGCGGCGGTCGAGGAGCAGGCGGAAGCCCTCTCCAAGCAGCTCGACGACGAGTCCGCCGATGCCGCGGCCGTCGCCACGGCGGCCCATCTCGAACGCAAGCTGACCGGCCTGCGCCGCGCGCTCGACGCGCTGGAGCCGGGCACGGGCGGCGGCGCCGGAATCCTGCCCGCTCAGCAGTAGGGCCTTCCGCCCGTCAGAACCAGGGCTTTCCCGTCAGACCAGGGCTTTCCGTAGGGATCGGCCGATCAGGGTGGATCGGACCGGGCCCGGGGCGCTCCTCGCCATGAGGGCGCGTCAGTTCCCGGCCGTCCGGAGGCGACACGGTCGGGTGAACCGGTAGGCGAACGTGTTCACGGGCGTCGACACCGGTAACCTCGGCACCATGGCCTCACGTACGTCCGGCAAGGGTTCCCAGGGCACGGCGGGCACCGCGAAGCGCGTCGGCCGTACACCGGGGCCGGCGAAGAAAGCCGCGCCCGCCAGGAAGACCGCCCCCAAGAAGTCGACCGCGCCCGCGAAGAGGGCGCCGGCGAAGAAGGTGGCGGCCAAGAGGCCCGCGCCGAAACCCGCACCGTCCCCCACCAACGGCATCTACCGGCTGGTGCGCGCCATCTGGCTCGGCACGGCCCACGGCGTCGGCGCGGTGTTCCGCTCCATAGGGCGCGGTGCGAAGGGACTTGACCCCGCCCACCGCAAGGACGGCCTCGCCCTCCTGCTTCTCGGCCTCGCGCTGATCGTGGCCGCGGGCACCTGGTCCAATCTCCAGGGGCCGGTCGGCGACCTGGTGGAGATGCTGGTGACCGGGGCGTTCGGCCGCCTCGATCTGCTCGCGCCGATACTGCTCGGCGCCATGGCCGTACGGCTGATCCTGTATCCGGAGCGGCCCGACGCCAACGGCCGGATCGTCATCGGGCTCTCCGCCCTCGTCGTCGGCGTCCTCGGCCAGGTCCACATCGCCTGCGGCTCGCCGGGCCGCGAGGACGGCACGGAGGCGATGCAGGACGCGGGCGGGCTGGTGGGCTGGGCCGCGTCGAAGCCGCTGATCTTCATGATGGGCGAGGTCCTCGCCGTACCGCTGCTGGTGCTGCTCACCGTCTTCGGCCTGCTCGTCGTCACCGCGACCCCGGTCAACGCCATCCCGCGCCGGCTGCGGCAGCTCGGCGTCCGCCTCGGCATCGTGGAACCCGCGTACGAGCCCGGCGAGGTGTACGAGGACGACGACGAGCGGTACGACGAGCAGTGGCGCGAGGCGCTGCCCGCCGGGACGCGGCGCGGCTCCGGGCGCCGGCAGGCCCCTGACGCCGACGACGCCGTCTACGACCACGACCATGCCGAGGCCGAGGCGCTCACCAAGCGCAGGCGGCCCCGCCGGCCCGCCGCTCAGCCCGCGATGAACCGGACCATGGACGCGGTGGACGTCGCGGCGGCCGCGGCCGCCGCACTCGACGGGGCCGTACTCAACGGCATTTCGCCCTCGCCGGTCGTCGCCGACCTGACCCAGGGCGTCTCGGTGGACCGGGACCGGGACCGTACCGGCTCGACGCCCGTGCCCGGAGCCCGGGAGGCCGGACAGCACGGCGGCGCGGGCAAGGACCGGGGGAACGCGGGCAAGGCGGGGGCTGCCGCTTCCGGGCCCGTCGACCCCGGTGGCGTACCGGATCTGACCAAGCCCGCTCCCGAGCGGACGGGGGACCTGCCCGCCCGCGCCGAGCAGCTCCAGCTCTCCGGCGACATCACGTACTCGCTGCCCTCGCTCGACCTGCTGGAGCGCGGCGGGCCCGGCAAGACCCGCAGCGCCGCCAACGACGCCGTCGTCGCCTCGCTGACCAACGTGTTCACCGAGTTCAAGGTCGACGCCGTCGTCACCGGCTTCACCCGGGGCCCGACGGTCACCCGGTACGAGATCGAGCTCGGCCCGGCCGTGAAGGTCGAGAAGATCACGGCGCTCGCCAAGAACATCGCGTACGCCGTCGCCAGTCCGGACGTGCGGATCATCTCGCCGATCCCGGGGAAGTCGGCCGTCGGCATCGAGATCCCCAACTCCGACCGGGAGATGGTCAACCTCGGTGACGTGCTGCGCCTCGCGGACGCGGCCGAGGACGACCACCCCATGCTCGTGGCGCTCGGCAAGAACGTCGAGGGCGGCTACGAGATGGCCAACCTGGCGAAGATGCCGCACGTCCTGGTCGCCGGCGCCACCGGATCGGGTAAGTCCTCCTGCATCAACTGCCTGATCACCTCGGTCATGGTGCGGGCCACCCCCGAGGACGTCCGGATGGTCCTCGTCGACCCCAAGCGCGTCGAGCTCACCGCGTACGAGGGCATTCCGCACCTGATCACCCCGATCATCACCAACCCCAAGAAGGCCGCCGAGGCGCTCCAGTGGGTCGTGCGGGAGATGGACCTGCGCTACGACGACCTCGCCGCCTTCGGCTACCGGCACATCGACGACTTCAACCACGCCGTGCGCACCGGCAAGTGCAAGACGCCCGAGGGCAGCGAGCGGGAGCTGTCCCCGTACCCGTACCTCCTGGTGATCGTCGACGAGCTGGCCGACCTGATGATGGTCGCCCCACGCGACGTCGAGGACTCCATCGTCCGCATCACCCAGCTGGCCCGCGCCGCCGGGATCCACCTGGTGCTCGCCACCCAGCGGCCCTCGGTCGACGTGGTGACCGGTCTGATCAAGGCGAACGTGCCCTCCCGGCTCGCCTTCGCCACCTCCTCCCTCGCCGACAGCCGGGTCATCCTCGACCAGCCCGGTGCCGAGAAGCTCATCGGCAAGGGCGACGGGCTCTTCCTCCCGATGGGCGCCAACAAGCCCACCCGTATGCAGGGCGCCTTCGTCACCGAGGACGAGGTCGCGGCCGTCGTCCAGCACTGCAAGGACCAGATGGCCCCGGTCTTCCGGGACGACGTCGTGGTCGGTACGAAGCAGAAGAAGGAGATCGACGAGGACATCGGCGACGACCTCGACCTGCTCTGCCAGGCCGCCGAGCTGGTCGTCTCCACCCAGTTCGGGTCCACCTCGATGCTCCAGCGCAAGCTGCGGGTCGGCTTCGCGAAGGCGGGGCGGCTGATGGACCTGATGGAGTCCCGGAACATCGTCGGCCCCAGCGAGGGATCCAAGGCGCGCGACGTCATGGTGAAACCGGACGAGCTCGACGGGGTGTTGGCCGTCATCCGAGGGGAATCCGCTCCAGAGGGGTAATCCACCCGTAAAGGTTTCGTGGGCAACCGTTTCGTGCGGTCGTACGTCAAGTTGGAGGGAGGGGGGAACGATGTTCCTCCCTCCCGCCCAGCCCGTTGTCCCCCACCCTGTTCGGCCCACTCCAGGTTGCCCAGTCCTCGATCGGGGCACGGTCCCGTCCCCGCTCCGCCCGCGGAGCGGTCCGCGGGGCCGTCCGGCGAACCCGATGGCGTACAAAGCCGTCCCTCCCGGTTGCCCCTCCCTTTCGTACCCCCCCTAGACTGAACATCCAGCAGGTGGCTCACGCTCGAAAGGCGCCCCCGTGTCCATCGGCAACTCCCCCGAAGACGACCGGCCTTCGATCGGTCGTGCCCTTCAGCAGGCTCGTATCGCCGCAGGTCTGACGGTCGAGGAAGTCAGCAGCTCCACCCGGGTGCGCATCCCCATCGTGCACGCGATCGAGGAGGACGACTTCTCGCGCTGTGGCGGCGACGTCTACGCACGCGGCCACATCCGCAACATCGCCCGTGCCGTCGGTATCGACCCGGAACCTCTGGTCGAGCGTTACGACGGAGACCACGGCGGCCGTCCCGCACCGACCCCCGCGGCTCCGCTGTTCGATGCGGAGCGCATCCGTTCCGAACCGCGGCGGCCCAACTGGACCGCGGCCATGGTCGCGGCCATCGTCGCCGTCATCGGCTTCGTCGGCTTCACCCTCTTCAACGGTGGCGACGACAAGCCTTCGAACACCGCCACGGTCGCGGAGGGCTCCAAGCCCGACAAGACCGCGGCCAAACCCACCACCACCAAGCCGGCCGACCCTGCGCCCGTGCCGTCCGAGAGTGCCATCGCCGCCGCCCCCCGGGACAAGGTGACGGTCAAGCTCGGCGCGAGCCAGGGCAAGAGCTGGATCTCCGTCAAGGACCACAACGGCCGGCTGCTCTTCGACGGGCTGCTGCTCGAAGGTGAGTCCAAGACCTTCCAGGACAAGGAGCGCATCGACCTCGTCCTCGGCAACGCCGGGGCGATCGAGCTCTTCGTGAACGGGAAGAAGCTGCAGGACCGTTTCGAGCCGGGTCAGGTCGAACGGCTCACGTACACCAAGGGTGACCCCGAGGCCGGCTGACCCCGCGCCTTCCCACCCCTTCGACGGGCGTCCGGCCTCGTGCCGGGCGCCCGTCGGCGTTCTGCGCACCTTGCGCGCCTGCTACGGGGAGTAACAGGCGGAGGGGCAGGCAACCCTGCTCGGCGGGAGGGCCGCCGGGACGAAGTAGTCTTGAGTCCATGCCCGAACGCCGTACCGTCGCCCTTGTCACTCTTGGCTGCGCCCGTAACGAGGTGGACTCGGAGGAGCTTGCAGGCCGCTTGGCAGCGGACGGCTGGGACCTCGTCGAGGACGCCTCGGACGCGGATGTCGCAGTCGTCAACACCTGTGGGTTCGTCGAAGCCGCCAAGAAGGACTCCGTCGACGCCCTGCTCGAAGCCAACGATCTCAAGGACCACGGCCGCACCCAGGCCGTCGTCGCCGTCGGCTGCATGGCCGAGCGCTACGGCAAGGACCTCGCCGAGGCCTTGCCGGAAGCGGACGGCGTCCTCGGATTCGACGACTACGCCGACATCTCCGACCGGCTCCAGACCATCCTCAACGGCGGCATCCACGCCTCGCACACCCCGCGCGACCGCCGCAAGCTGCTCCCGATCAGCCCCGCCGAGCGGCAGGACGCCGCCGTGGCGCTGCCCGGCCACGCCCAGGAGATGCCCGCCCCGGCCCCCGCGGACCTGCCGGAAGGTGTCGCTCCGGTCTCCGGGCCGCGCGCCCCGCTGCGCCGCCGGCTCGGCACCAGCCCCGTCGCCTCGGTGAAGCTCGCCTCCGGCTGCGACCGCCGCTGCTCCTTCTGCGCCATCCCCTCCTTCCGCGGCTCCTTCATCTCCCGCCGTCCCTCGGACGTGCTCCAGGAGACCCGCTGGCTGGCCGAGCAGGGCGTCAAGGAGGTCATGCTCGTCTCCGAGAACAACACCTCGTACGGCAAGGACCTCGGCGACATCCGCCTCCTGGAGACCCTGTTGCCCGAGCTGGCCGACGTGGACGGTATCGAGCGGATCCGGGTCAGCTACCTCCAGCCCGCCGAGATGCGCCCCGGTCTCATCGACGTCCTCACCTCGACGCCGAAGGTCGCCCCGTACTTCGACCTCTCCTTCCAGCACTCCTCCCCGAGCGTGCTGCGTACGATGCGCCGCTTCGGTGACACCGACCGCTTCCTGGAGCTCCTGGACACCATCCGGAGCAAGGCCCCCGAGGCAGGCGCCCGGTCCAACTTCATCGTCGGGTTCCCCGGTGAGACCGAGGCGGACCTCGCCGAGCTGGAACGCTTCCTCACCGGCGCGCGCCTGGATGCCATCGGCGTCTTCGGCTACTCCGACGAGGAGGGCACCGAGGCCGTCGGCTACGAGAACAAGCTCGACGCCGACACCATCGCCGAGCGGCTCGCCCACATCTCCCAGCTGGCCGAGGAGCTGACCTCGCAGCGGGCCGAGGAGCGCGTCGGCGAGACCCTCCAGGTGCTCGTGGAGTCCATCGAGTCGGACGAGGACGGCGAGGTCGCGATCGGCCGCGCCGCGCACCAGGCCCCGGAAACGGACGGCCAGGTGGTCTTCACCACACGCGAGGGACTCGTGCCGGGCCGTATGGTCGAGGCAAAGGCAGTGGGCACCGAGGGCGTCGACCTGGTGGCCGAACACCACGAGCTTGCGGAGGCGGCCAGATGACGGGAGCCCCGGCATCCGCGGCAGGCGGTTCCGGCGCGAAGCCGGTCCGCGGCGGCAAGCTGGGCACCGCGGCCGTCAACCAGGCCAGCCTCTGGAACATCGCCAACATCCTGACCATGGTGCGGCTGCTGCTCGTCCCCGGCTTCGTGCTGCTGCTGTTCCACAACGGCGGGTACGACCCGGTCTGGCGCTCTTTCGCCTGGGCGGCCTTCGCCATCGCCATGATCACCGACCTGTTCGACGGTCATCTGGCGCGGGCGTACAACCTGGTCACGGACTTCGGGAAGATCGCCGACCCGATCGCCGACAAAGCGATCATGGGTGCCGCGCTGGTCTCCCTCTCCGTCCTGGGCGACCTGCCGTGGTGGATCACCGGGGTGATCCTCGCCCGTGAGCTGGGCATCACGCTGATGCGGTTCTGGGTGATCCGGCACGCGGTGATCCCGGCCAGCAGAGGCGGCAAGCTGAAGACCCTGGCGCAGGGGACGGCGGCCGGGATGTACGTCCTGGTGCTCACCGGACCCCTGGCCACCCTGCGCTTCTGGATGATGATGGTGGCCGTCGTGCTGACGGTCGTCACCGGTCTCGACTACGTACGCCAGGCCGTCGTCCTGCGCCGCAGGAGCCTCGCCGCCGAGCGGGCCGCCGTGGGCCGGACCGCGGAGGCGCTGAACGAGGCGGCCGGGTCTCCTGGTGCCGTTGCGGCGGACGCCGGTGCCTCTGGTGCGACGGACGCCGGTGCCGCCGGTGTGACGGATGCCGGTGTTCCCGGGGCGGCGGTGCGGGTCTCCGGTGGTTCGACGGCTGTGGAGCCCGCCGTGCGCGCGCGTGACGGCGCGGAGGCCGAGCGGTGACAGCCGCTGCCGTTGCTGCCCGGGTGCTGGAGCTGCTCGTGGAGCGCGGTGAGACGCTCGCCGTCGCCGAATCGCTGACGGGCGGCCTGGTGGCGGCCGAGCTCACCTCCGTACCCGGTGCCTCCCGGTCCTTCCGGGGATCGGTCACGGCGTACGCCACGGCCCTCAAGGGCGAGATCCTCGGCGTGGACGGGACCCTGCTGGCGGAGCGCGGGGCGGTCGATCCCGAGGTCGCGGGGCAGATGGCGGCCGGGGTGCGCCGTACCCTGGGCGCGGACTGGGGTGTCGCCACGACCGGCGTCGCGGGCCCGGAACCGCAGGACGGGCAGCCCGTCGGGACGGTCTACGTGGCCGTCGCGGGACCTTCCGGCGTCGAGAAAGTGTCCGCTCTGCGATTGAATGGTTCGAGGGCGGACATCCGTAGAGAGAGTGTACGAAGCGCCCTCGATCTGCTGGCCGGCGAACTCGGAGAGAATGCGCGGGCACAGGATACGGAACAGATCGGGGGGAATTGATGTTTGCAGCCCTGAGTGAACACGACATCGCTCCCCGCACGGCCGCAGCACAAGGCGGTACGGTAGGGCGTGAAGGATGCGGCTACGCGGTCCGAGGAGGGAGCCACCGATGATTCTGCTCCGTCGCCTGCTGGGTGACGTGCTGCGTCGGCAGCGCCAGCGCCAAGGCCGTACTCTGCGCGAAGTCTCCTCGTCCGCCCGGGTCTCGCTCGGTTATCTGTCCGAGGTGGAGCGGGGGCAGAAGGAGGCATCCTCCGAGCTGCTCTCCGCGATTTGCGACGCGCTTGACGTACGGATGTCCGAGCTCATGCGGGAAGTGAGCGACGAGCTCTCGCTCGCCGAGCTGGCCGAGTCGGCAGCTGCCAGTGATCCGGTCCCAGTACCGGTTCGTCCCATGCTCAATTCCGTCTCCGTGTCGTCGGTCGCAGGAGTGCCGTCGGGACGGGTGACCATCAAGGCGCCCGCGGAAGCGGTGGACGTCGTCGCCGCCTGACCCGCGCGCGGCAACAGTGCTCGACCGGAGTCCCGGTCGGTTCCTACAGGGGCCGGCCGGGACTTTCGCGTGTGCGGCTCTCCTGTGTCCCTTCGCGTGCGGCTTTCGTGTGGTGCTTTCGTGTGTGAGGCGCGAGGAAGCGGGCAGACGGAGGTTGAGGCCAACATGACTGTTTTGTTTCTTTTGTGCCATCGTGAGTGATGCGCCGAAACGGTCAGCGAAACGCCTGACGACGGTCAGCAGTACGCCTGACGGATGGGAGTTGTGCATGTCTGTGGTGAAGAGCCCACTGTCCGAGAGCGATCTCAAGCTCGTCGGAGAAGCGCTGCAAGGCGCGCTGGTCGATCTGGTCGACCTCTCCCTCGTGGCGAAGCAGATCCACTGGAACGTGGTCGGCCCGCGCTTCCGGTCCGTGCACCTCCAGCTCGACGACGTGGTCGTCACGGCCCGGCAGCACTCCGACACGGTCGCCGAGCGAGCCTCCGCGATCGGGGTCAACCCGGACGGCCGCTCCGCGACCGTGGCCAAGGAGACCGCCATCCGGTCCGTCCCCGAAGGCTGGATCAAGGACACCGACGCCGTGAAGGCGCTCGTGGACGCCCTGGGTGTGGTCATCGGCCGGATGCGGGAGCGCATCGAGGTGACCGACGCGCCGGATCCCGTCACCCAGGACATCCTGATCTCACTGACAGCAGACCTCGAAAAGCACGCCTGGATGTTCCAGGCCGAAAGTGCCTGAGCGGAAGGAACCGACATCGTGACTGGTGACAACGCCATGGACAAGCTCAAGGGCAAGGGCAAGGAGGCCGTCGGCAAGCTGACCGGCGACCGCCGCAAGGAGTCCGAGGGCAAGGCCGACCAGGCCAAGGCCTCGGCCAAGGACAAGGTCGACGGGGCCGGCGACCGCGCGAAGGGCGTCACGGACTCGCTCCGCGACGACAAGTAGCGGCCGGTGGCGCCTCGCGCCCCCCTGCCCCGAGTGCCCCCGCCGGTCATCGGCGGGGGCACTCGGGGTTTGGGGGCGGGTGCCCCTTCGGTCGTCCGTTCTGGATGCAGTGGTGCCGCTGCCAGGGGAAACTGCCCGAAAGGACGTCGGCCGCAGGAGGGCAGCGATGGTACGGCGGTGGATACCGGCGCTGGTCCTCGGCGGGTTGTGGTGGTGGGCGGTGCTGCGGCTGGTGCTCCAGCCGGAGCAGGCCGGTGCGGTGGAGGGGGCGGTGGCGGCCGGGGGCTGGGGGCTGAGCCTGCTGCCGGTCCATGTGGCGTCGGGGGTCTCGGGTGTCCTCGGAGGTTCGTCGGGGGGTGTGGGGGAGCCGGTCGGGTATGCGGGGCCGGAGGGGGAGGCTTCACGGGGCCGGCCACGGCGGCTTGCGGCGGCCCCTGGACGGCTCGTGGTGGCCTCGGGGCGGCTTGTGGCGGGCCTCACCAGGGCATGGCGACGCCGCCGTTCGGGCGGAGGATCTGGCCGGTCATGAAAGCCGACGCCTCGGACGCCAGGTGCAGCACGGTGTGGGCGACGTCCTCGGGTTCGCCGACCCGGCCCAGCGGCGAGATCCGGGCCATGGTGGCCACCGTCCGTTGCTGCTGTCCGGCTCCGTGCCGGTCGGTCATCGGCGTACGGATCCAGCCCGGGGCCACCGCATTCACCCGTATGGCGTGCGGGCCCAGCTCGGTGGCGAGCGTCTTCGTGAGCTGGACCACGGCCGCCTTCGCCGCGCTGTAGCAGAGCAGGCCCGCGGTCGCGAAGTCCACGGCGCCGGACGCCATCGTGATCAGCGAACCGGGCGCGGAGCGGGCGATCATGGAGCGGGCGACCTCCTGGCAGGCGTACAGCACCCCCTTGAAATTGACCGCCAGCACCCGGTCCAGGTCGTCGTCCTCCGTCTCCAGGACGCTGCTGGTGTGCATGATCCCGGCCACGGCGACCAGGATGTCCACCTCTCCCGCCGCCCGGACGGCCGCGCGGACCCCGTCCCGGTCGGTGACGTGGAGCGGGTGGGTGCGGGCAGAGCCGCCCGCGCTCGTGATCACCTCGTACGTCCTCCGCAGGCCGGTCTCGTCGCGGTCGGCGCAGTGGACCGTGGCTCCGGCCTCGGCCAGCAGTACGGCGCAGGCCCGGCCGATACCGCTCGCGGCGCCGGTGATGAACGCGGAGCGGCCCGTGAGGTCGTACGCGTCGTACGCGGAGAGGGGCATGACGGGACCGTACGGCTGGACCTGACGGGTCGTCAACTGGCGTGCGGACCTTGAACTGTTCAGGGCGTCGGGCCCGCTTGGCAGGCCGGGCACCAGTACGTGGGCCGGTCCTCCTGGTCGATCTTCCGGATCGGGGTGCCGCAGCGCAGGCAGGGGCGGCCTCCCCGGCCGTAGACGTAGAGGGGCTCTGGCACCCGGAGGGGCCGGACAGGCCTTCCGGCGGGTGCGGGGGGCGGCGTGCCCGGGCGGGGGCGGCGCTCGGCTCGGATGGTGGTGGTGCGGGTGGGGCGGTCGCGGTTGGCGTCGAGGAGGCGGTGGGCCAGGGCGACCAGCCGGGGGAGGGTTCCGTCGGGGAGGGCGCCGACGGGGAGCCAGGGGGTGACGCGGGCCAGGAAGCACAGCTCGCATTTGTAGACATTGCCGATGCCCGCGAGGTTGCGCTGGTCCAGGAGGGCCTCGCCGAGGGGGCGGTCGGGTGCGGCGAGGAGGCGTTCCACGGCGAGGTAGGGGTCCCAGTCCGGGCCCAGCAGGTCCGGTCCGAGGTGGCCGACGGCCTTGCTCTCCTCGCTGGTGCGCAGCAGTTCGAGGACGGGGAGGCGGTAGCCGACGGCGGTGTGGTCGGTGTTGGTCAGGACCGCGCGGATCTGGTGGCCGGGGCCGCCGCGCCAGCGCTCGCCCGGTGCGTAGATCCGCCAGGCCCCGTCCATCCGGAGGTGGCTGTGCAGGGTCAGCCCGCCCTCGACCCGGGTCAGCAGGTGCTTGCCGCGTGCGGTGACGTCGAGGACGGTGCGGCCGCTGAGGTCGGCAGTGGCGAACCGGGGGACGCGCAGGTCGGCGTGGGTCAGGACCCGCCCTGCCAGCGCTGCGTGCAGCCGGGCGGCGGTCTGCAGGACGGTGTCTCCTTCGGGCATACCTCCATGATGGGCCCGGCGGGCCGGTTGGGCTCCCGCCTGCCGGGTCATGCTCTCGGGCCCTCAGACCTCAGACCTCAGATCTCATGTCTCAGACCTCTCATGCCCTCAGGCGCAGGCCTCTCGGGGTGGCGAGGAAGCCGGCCGCCTCCAGGGTCCGGCCCAGCGGGGAGGTGAGGGAGGAGGCCCCGTTGGTCCGCTCCACCGTCACGGTGCCGAGTGCTCCGGCGCGGGCGGACGCGGCCAGGGCCTCGGCCGCCGCCAGGAGCGCCGGGGACTCGGGGTCGGTGGGCCAGGCGAGCAGGGACTTGCCGCCGCGCTCCATGTAGAGGGTGAGCTCGCCGTCGACGAGGACCACCAGGGCCCCCGCCTTGCGCCCCGGCTTATGGCCTGCGCCGTCCGGGGACTCCGGCCACGGCAGGGCGGCGCCGTACGCGTTGGCCGGGTCGGCGGCGGCGAGCACCAGGGCCTGGGGGGCGGTGCCCGGGTCCCGGCGGTCGCGGGCCGTGGCTGCTGCCCGCACCCGGTCCACCGCCCCGTCCATCGCGAACTGGGCGGCCCCGAGGCCCTCCACCACGTAGCCCCGCCGGGCCTGCCCGCTGTCCTCGAAGGCGGCCAGGATGCGGTACGTCGCGGAGAAGCCGCCCTCCACTCCTTCGGCCTGCACCGCGCCGCGGGTGACCACGCCGTGCCGGTCGAGGAGGGTGCGGGCCAGGGCGTGGGCGCGGTGGGTCGGCTCCGGCTCGCGCGGGGGCAGCAGGGACCAGCGGCCCGAGACCGTCGGGGGGCCGGTGCGGGAGGCGGGCCGGGCGGCCGCGGTGAGGGATCCGTACCGCCCGCGGGGCACGTTGCGTCTGGCCCGATGGGCGGTGGAGCCCGCTGTCCGGCCGGAGCCGAGGAGGGAGCGCAGCGGGGCGAGGGTGTCGTTGGTGAGCCTGCCCGACCAGGCCAGCTCCCAGAGGGCGTCGGCGAGCTGCTGGTCGGAGGCGTCCGGGTGGGTGGTGGCGCGGACCTGGTCGGCGATCTGCCGGAAGAAGAGGCCGTACCCGCCGGAGAGGGTGGTGAGCAGGGACTCGTGGAGCGCCGACAGCTCCAAGGGGTGCGGGGCGGGCAGGAGCAGGGGTGCGCTGTCGGCGGGGTAGAGGGAGAGCCAGCCGTCCTTGCCGGGCAGTGCTCCCGCTCCGGCCCAGACGACCTCGCCCGTGGTCGTCAGCTCGTCGAGCATCGCCGGGGTGTAGCCCATCACCCGGCTCGGCAGGATCAGCTTCTCCAGGGCCGAGGCGGGGACGGGCGCCCCCTGGAGCTGTTCGACGGCGCGGGCCAGCCCGTCGATGCCACGCAGGCGGTGGGAGCCGAAGTGCTGCCACTGAGGGAGGAAGGAGGCGAGCGCGGCAGGCTCCACCGGCTCCAGCTCCTGGCGGAGCGCGGCCAGCGAACGGCGGCGGAGCCGGCGCAGCACGGTGGCGTCGCACCACTCCTGGCCGATGCCCGCCGGGTGGAACTCGCCCTGGACGGTCCGGCCGGAGGCGGCGAGCCGTTGCAGCGCGCCGTCCGTGACGGCGGTGCCGAGGCCGAACCGCTCGGCGGCCCGGGCGGCGGTGAACGGGCCGTGGGTGCGGGCGAAGCGGGCGAGGAGATCGCCGAGGGGGTCCTTCACCGGCTCGGTGAACGCCTCGGGGACACCGACCGGGAGCGCGGTGCCCAGGGCGTCGCGCAGCCTCCCGGCGTCCTCGATCGCCGCCCAGTGGTCCGCCCCGGCGATCCGGACCTGGATGGCCCGGCGGGTCGTGGCCAGCTCCGGCGCCCAGGAGGGCTCGGCACCCCGCTCGGCCAGCTCGGCGTCGGTCAGGGGGCCGAGCACGCGCAGCAGGTCGGCGACGCCTTCGACGTCCTTGATCCGGCGCTCCTCGGTGAGCCACTGGAGCTCCCGCTCCAGCTCGGTGAGGACCTCGGGGTCGAGCAGCTCGCGCAGCTCCGCCTGGCCCAGCAGCTCGGCCAGGAGGTGGGAGTCCAGGGAGAGTGCGGCGGCCCGCCGCTCGGCGAGCGGTGAGTCGCCCTCGTACAGGAACTGGGCGACGTAACCGAAGAGGAGGGAGCGGGCGAACGGGGAGGGCTCCTGGGTGGTGACCTCGACCAGGCGGACCCGGCGCGCCTCCAGGTCACCCATCAGCTCGGTGAGCCCGGGGACGTCGAAGACGTCCTGGAGGCACTCGCGGACGGCCTCCAGGACGATCGGGAACGAACCGAACTCGGAGGCCACCTGGAGCAGCTGGGATGCGCGCTGACGCTGCTGCCAGAGCGGGGTGCGCTTGCCGGGGGAGCGGCGGGGCAGCAGCAGGGCGCGGGCGGCGCACTCCCGGAAACGGGCGGCGAACAGCGCGGACCCGCCGACCTGGTCGGTGACGATCTGCTGCACCTCGCCCTGGTCGAAGACCACATCGGTGGCACCGACCGGGGGCTGCTCGCTGTCGTACGAAAAGGTCTGTGGGGTCGCTCCGTCGTTCGCCGCGTCCCCGGCGGGCGGGGCGTCGAAGTCGAGCAGGTCCAGGCCCATCATGTCCGCGTCGGGGAGCCGCAGCACGATCCCGTCGTCGGCGTGCATGACCTGGGCGTCCATCCCGTACCGCTCACCGAGGCGGGCGGAGAGGGCGAGCGCCCAGGGGGCGTGCACCTGGGCGCCGAAGGGGGAGTGGACGACGACCCGCCAGTCGCCCAGCTCGTCGCGGAACCGCTCGACCAGGATCGTCCGGTCGTCCGGGACATGGCCGCAGGCCCGGCGCTGCTCGTCCAGGTAGGCCAGGATGTTGTCCGCCGCCCAGGCGTCCAGCCCGGCGGCGAGCAGCCGGAGCCGGGCGTCCTCCTCGGAGAGGCCGCCGATCTCGCGGAGGAACGCCCCCAGGGCGCGGCCGAGCTCCAGGGGGCGGCCCAGCTGGTCGCCCTTCCAGAACGGCAGCCTTCCCGGGACGCCCGGGGCGGGGGAGACGAGGACCCGGTCCCGGGTGATGTCCTCGATCCGCCAGGACGTGGTGCCCAGGGTGAAGACGTCGCCGACGCGGGACTCGTAGACCATCTCCTCATCCAGCTCGCCGACCCGGCCGCCGCCCTTCTTCGGGTCCGCGCCGGCCAGGAAGACCCCGAAGAGGCCGCGGTCCGGAATGGTGCCGCCCGAGGTGACGGCGAGCCGCTGCGCGCCGGGGCGGCCCGTGACCGTACCGCCGACCCGGTCCCAGACGACCCGGGGGCGCAGCTCCGCGAAGGCGTCGGAGGGATAGCGGCCGGCGAGCATGTCGAGCACGGCGGTGAACGCCGACTCGGGAAGCGAGGCGAACGGGGCGGCCCGGCGGACCAGGGCCAGCAGGTCGTCCGCCTGCCAGCTGTCCAGCGCCACCATGGCGACCAGCTGCTGGGCCAGGACGTCCAGCGGGTTGGACGGGATGCGGAGCGCCTCGATCGCCCCGGTCCGCATCCGCTCGGTGACGACGGCGGCCTGCACCAGGTCGCCGCGGTACTTCGGGAAGACCACGCCGGTGGAGACCGCGCCCACCTGGTGCCCGGCCCGGCCGACCCGCTGGAGGCCGGAGGCGACGGAGGGCGGGGACTCGACCTGGACCACCAGGTCGACGGCGCCCATGTCGATGCCGAGCTCCAGGCTGGAGGTGGCCACCACGGCGGGCAGTCTCCCCGCCTTCAGGTCCTCCTCCACCTGGGCCCGCTGCTCCTTGGAGACCGACCCGTGGTGGGCGCGGGCCAGCAGGGCGGGGGCGCCCCGGGCCGCGCCGGACTGGGCCATGACCTCGGCGGGGGCGTGCGCCTCCGGCAGGTCGAGAGCGGGGTTGTCCGGGTTGTCGGGGTCGAAGGCGGTGCCGGTGGCCCGCTCGTACGCGATCTCGTTGAGCCGGTTGCACAGGCGCTCCGCCAGCCGGCGGGAGTTGGCGAAGACGATGGTGGAGCGGTGCGACTGGACGAGGTCGGCGATGCGCTCCTCGACATGCGGCCAGATCGACGGCTTCTCCGCCTGCGCGGCGTCCCCGTCGGTGGCGGGGGAGCCGCCCAGCTCGCCCAGGTCCTCGACCGGGACCACCACCGAGAGGTCGAACTCCTTGGTGGACGGCGGCTGGACGATTTCCACCTTGCGCTGCGGCGACAGGAACCGGGCGACCTCGTCGACCGGCCGGACCGTCGCGGAGAGCCCGATACGGCGGGCGGGCCGGGGCAGCAGCTCGTCCAGGCGCTCCAGGGAGAGCGCGAGATGGGCGCCGCGCTTCGTCCCGGCGACCGCGTGCACCTCGTCGAGGATCACCGTCTCGACGCCCGCGAGCGCGTCCCGGGCGGAGGACGTGAGCATCAGGAACAGCGATTCGGGTGTGGTGATCAGGATGTCCGGCGGCCGGGTCACCAGGGAGCGCCGCTCGGCGGGCGGGGTGTCACCGGACCGGATGCCCACCCGCACCTCCGGCTCAGGGAGGCCGAGCCGCACCGACTCCTGGCGGATGCCGGTGAGCGGCGAGCGCAGATTGCGCTCCACGTCGACGGCGAGCGCCTTGAGCGGGGACACGTACAGCACGCGGCAGCGTTTCTTCGCCTCGGCGGGCGGCGGACCGGAGGCCAGCCGGTCCAGTGAGGCGAGGAACGCGGCCAGCGTCTTGCCGGAACCGGTCGGCGCGACCACCAGCACATCGCTGCCCTCGCCGATGGCACGCCAGGCACCCTCCTGCGCGGCGGTGGGCGCGCTGAAGGCGCCGGCGAACCAGCTGCGGGTCGCGGGCGAGAAGGCGTCGAGAGCTGAGCCGGTCATGTCCCCCATCGTGCACCCCGCCACTGACAACGGGCCCGCGACACCGCCCGGAGCCGCCCCCTCACCCTGCGGCGCACCGCCGGGACCTGCGAGAATGTGGCCATGGCGGGAGCGGATCGGGCGAAGGAGTGGGCACGCCACTGGACGTACGCGGAGCTGCCCGACCTCGACCTCCTGCGCGCCCGGTACGTCCGCCACACCTTCCCCCGGCACAGCCACGAGGGGTACGTGTTCGGCGCGGTCACCGGCGGGGTGGAGGACGTGGGGCTGCCGGGCGGCATGGTGCACGCGATCCCCGGCACCGTCGTGATGATCAACCCGGAGGTGCCGCACACCGCCCGTCCCGGACGGCCCGAGGGCTGGACGTACGACACGCTCTACCCCTCCTCCCAGGTCGTCAACGACATCGCGGCCGACGTGACGCACCTGCGCGGCACGGTGGGGTTCGGCGAGACGCGGGTGACCGACCCGTACGCCGCCCGGCTGATCACCCAGGTGCACCGGGCCGCGGAGGAGGGCAACGCGCTGGCCGCCGACACCCTGCTGCGGGTCCTGGTCGTCCGCCTGCTCACCCGGCACGGCAGCTCGCTCCCCGGCGTGACGCCCCGGGCCGGGGGCGCGCGGGACGCCGAACGCGCCCGCCGCGCGCTGGAGGGGCGGATGGACGCGCCGCCCACCCTGGAGACGCTCGCCGCCGAGCTGGGCACCAGCCCGTTCGCGCTCCTGAGGGCCTTCAAGAAGGAGTACGGGATGCCACCGCACACCTGGCTCACCGACGCCCGGGTGCGGCGCGCCCGCCGCCTCCTCGACGAGGGCATCGCCCCCGCCGAGGCCGCGGTCGCCGTCGGCTTCACCGACCAGCCGCACCTCAACCGGCATTTCACCCGGATCGTGGGGGTGCCGCCCGGCGCGTACCAGCGCGAGCGCGGCGTGTACCGGCGCGGGCAGGGCGTGTCCTAGGAGTGCGGGAAGTGTCCTAGGGGGTGCGGACGTGTCCTAGAAGCGCGGCACGTGCCCCAGGCGGTGCGAGGGCGCAAGAACGTACAAGACCCCGCCCCAGCCGTCCCCGTAACGTGCGGCGCGTGGCAGAACAGACAGCACCCCCAGAGAGCACCGGCGCGATCGGTGCCATATCCGTCGGGCCGCCCGGCTCGACGGCGCCCGGCGCCCCGCCGGACGGACCGCCCGGTACCTCACCGGGCAAGCCCGACGCGGCCGTCGTCCGGGACGCGCTCGCCGTCGGCATCGCCGTCGGGCTC
Source organism: Streptomyces cyaneofuscatus (assembly GCF_000718135.1). Lineage (GTDB taxonomy): Bacteria > Actinomycetota > Actinomycetes > Streptomycetales > Streptomycetaceae > Streptomyces > Streptomyces cyaneofuscatus. Next base: position 26,546 of record NZ_JOEM01000034.1, read on the forward strand.
TCCGGTTTCGCCTTCGGCGTCACCGCCGCCGGCTCCGGGCTCAGCCTGCTCCAGATCTGCGCCCTGAGCCTCTTCGTCTTCACCGGCGCCTCGCAGTTCGCCCTGGTCGGCGCGCTGGCAGCGGGCGGCAACCCGTACACCGCGGCGGCCGGAGCGTTCTTTCTGGGCGTCCGCAACGCCTTCTACGGCCTGCGGCTCTCCCAACTGCTGGCCCTTCCCCGCGCGCTGCGCCCCTTCGCCGCCCACTGGGTGATCGACGAGACGACCGCGGTGACCGTGGCCCAGCCCGACCGGCGGTCCGCGCGCCTGGGATTCACCGTCACCGGCCTCACCCTCTACGTGCTGTGGAATCTCACCACCCTGGTGGGTGCGATGGGAGCCGAGGCGCTGGGCGACACCGAGGCCTGGGGCCTGGACGCGGCGAGTCCCGCCGTCTTCCTCGCCCTGCTCGCCCCGATGCTCAGGAGCACCACCGAACGCGTCACCGCCGGTCTCGCCGTGCTGCTGGCCCTGACGCTGCTGCCCGTCCTGCCGGCCGGCGTGCCGGTCCTGCTGTCCGCGCTCGCGGCCCCCGTCGTCCTCTTCCTGATGGGACGGCGCAAGCGGGGACCGGCCGTGGAGAGCGGCACGACGTCGCGGGAGAAGACCGTAGAGAAGGGCGGACGGGACGCATGAACGTCTGGATAGCCATCGGACTGACCGCGGCGGGCTGCTACCTCGCCAAGTACGCGGGCCTGCTGGTCCCCGCCGGAGTGCTGGAGCGACCGCTCGTGCGGCGGATGGCGGTCCTGCTGCCCGTGGCGCTGCTGGCGGCCCTCACCGCCCAGCAGACCTTCGGCGACGGGCAGCAGCTCGTCCTGGACGCCCGGGCCGCCGGACTCGCCGCCGCGGCGCTCGCGCTGGTCCTGCGCGCTCCCTTCCTGGTGGTCGTCGGCGCGGCCGTGGTCGTCACGGCGGGCGTCCGCGTCCTGGGGTGAGCGGGGCTCCGGTCCTAGCCCGGGGGGCGGCCGTAGGCCCGTAACGTCTCCAGGGCTCTGAGCGTCACCAGGGGCCTCCCCTCCAGGGCGGTGCCCGGTGCCCATTGCCGCCAGTTCACCGGCCAGCCGCCGTCCTCCTGCTGCTCGGCCGCCAGATGGTCGAGCGAGCACTCCAGCTCCTCGTCGGTGAACCAGCGGCGGGCCAGTGACCCGGGCGTACGGGCGTAGTCGTGCGGGAAGTGGTGCTCGCCCGGTGCGTAGCCCGGCGCCACCGGGTACTCCGCCCGCCGGGCCGGATCGAGCACCGCGAGCCGCTGCCCGCGCACCATCCGGCCCAGCCGGTCCGCCGCCCGCTCGGCGCGGGCCCGGTCCGGCACCCCGTCCAGGAAGGCGATCGCGGCCTCGATCTCGTAGGGGTGCGACTGCTCCAGTGCGTCGACGGCGCTCCAGCAGAAGTCCGTCGCCCGGAACAGCCAGGCGTGCCACACCTCGTTGCGGTGCAGCAGTCCGACGATCGGACCGGTCGCGAGCAGTTCGGCGGGCGGGTCGTCGACCACGGGGACGAACGGGGCGGCGGGATATCCACGCCGGGTGGGGAGCAGCGCGGGAAGCGCCCCTTCTTTGGTCGACACGTCGCTCAGATAGCGGCAGATCCGCTCCACCCGCAGGCCGTCGCAGCGGCCGATGGAGTCGAGGACGCTGAGCGCGTGAGCGGCGTGCAGCGGCTGGCTGACCGGACCGCGAAGATCGGGTTCCAGCGCGTGGGCGTAGCCGCCGTCCTCGTTGCGGTAGGCGGCGAGGGCCGTCTCGACGGGGTCCGGGTCGCCGTCGAGGAAGCGGTGGGCGAACCTCCGCTGTTCGAGGACGCGGGCGGTGAGCCAGATGAAGTGCTCGGCTCGGACAAGGGGATGTGCTCCGGTTCCAGCCATGGACCGACCGTAGAGGGGAAAGGGGCCCTGGCACATGCCCCGCGGACCGGCTGCACTCTCAGGAGCGCGATACTGAGGGCATGCGGTTGACGATTTTCTGGGAGCGGATGGCGGACCACTTCGGCGCCGTGTACGCGGACTCCTTCGCCCGTGACCATGTGATGGCCGAACTCGGCGGCCGTACGGTGCATCAGGCGCTGGACGCGGGCTGGGACGCGAAGGACGTCTGGCGCGCGGTCTGCACGTCGATGGACGTGCCCGCGGACAAGCGCTGAGGCCTGCGGACGTCCTCGGCGGCCGGCGCTGACCTCCGCCGTTCCCCGGGCGTCTCCCGGCCGGGGGACCGGCTGTCGGTGGCGTAGGCGAGACTTGTCCCGTGTCATCGACAGACGAGACCGTTCCGCCCCGGCCGCCCGACGCCCCGCCCGCCGGGCCCCCCGCGCCACCGTCCGGCCCGGGGCCCGCCCGCATGCCGGGCTGGCTGCCGCGCGCGATGGTCCTGGCCCTGGCGCTCTACGCCTGCTTCCAGCTCGGCAGCTGGGCGTTCGACCAGGTCATCGGTTTGCTGACCAATGTGCTGATCGCCTTCTTCCTCGCGCTCGCCATCGAGCCCGCGGTGGGCCGGATGTCGGCGCGCGGGATGCGCCGGGGGCTGGCCACGTTCCTCGTCTTCATCGGCCTGATGATCTTCAGCGCCGGGTTCGTCGTCCTCCTGGGGTCGATGCTGGCCGGCCAGATCGTGGACATGGTCGACGACTTCCCCGAGTACATCGACTCGGTGATCAACTGGGTCAACCAGACCTTCCACACCGAGCTCTCCCGGGTCCAGGTCCAGGACAGCCTTCTGCACTCCGACTGGCTGCAGAAGTACGTCCAGAACAGCGCCACGGGGGTGCTCGACGTCTCCACCACGGTCCTCGGCGGGCTGTTCCGGCTGCTGACGATCTTCCTGTTCTCGTTCTACTTCGCGGCCGACGGCCCCCGGCTGCGCCGCGCGCTCTGCTCCGTACTGCCGCCGGCCCGCCAGACCGAGGTGCTGCGCGCCTGGGAGATCGCGGTCGACAAGACCGGCGGCTACATCTACTCGCGCGGCCTGATGGCACTGATCTCCGGCGTCGCGCACTACATCCTGCTGGTCGTCCTCGGCGTGCCCTACGCTCCGGCGCTCGCGGTCTGGGTGGGGCTCGTCTCCCAGTTCATCCCCACCATCGGTACGTATCTGGCGGGCGCCCTGCCGATGCTGATCGCCTTCACGGTCAACCCCTGGTACGCACTGTGGGTGCTGGGCTTCGTCGTGGTCTACCAGCAGTTCGAGAACTACGTCCTCCAGCCCAAGCTGACCGCCAGGACTGTCGACATCCACCCGGCGGTCGCGTTCGGTTCTGTGGTCGCGGGGACGGCCCTGCTGGGAGCCGTCGGCGCGCTGATCGCCATCCCCGCCGTCGCCACGCTCCAGGCGTTCCTGGGCGCCTACGTGAAGCGGTACGACGTCACCGACGACCCCCGGGTGCACGGCGGCCACCGACCGCGGCGCGGGGGGCCCGCCCTCTCCCGGATACGCCGGGCGCTGGGCGGGTCCGGCCGGACGGGCGGCGGAGGAGCGGGCGGACAGAGCTGAGCCGGAGGCGCTGCGTAGGTCGGAGGCACGGCCTGGGTCAGAGATACGGCCTGGGTCAGAGGTACGAGGGGTGCGTCACCCGGTGTCGGAAGGTGTGCCAGGTCCACGCCTGGGCGGCGACCAGCAGCGGGCAGAACGCGAGCAGGACGGGGACGAGCAGGGTGAGCGTCGCCCGGTCCGCCGCGTGCGCCGCCGGATGGAGTGCCGGACCCGCGAACAGCGGCAGGGCGCCCATCAGGACGGCGGTCAGGGTGAAGGACCTGCCCGCGCCGGTACGCCCGACGAGCCGGTGCGCGCGGGCCCAGGGCCGCCCGGTCAGCCGCAGGGCCGCGAAGCCCAGACCGTGTGCGGCGAACAGCGCGGCGACGGCGAGCGCGGTCACGGCCCCGACCGGGGTGGCGGCCGTACGCTCCGGCGTACCCGAGAAGAGCGCGGCCAGCAGCCAGCCCCAGGCCAGCGCCACCGCCCAGCTCCCGCACACCACCGCGCCGTCGCACCCCGCCCGCCACCGCCGCCCGCCGCCCCGCCCGCGCAGCCACAGCCCGGCGTCGCGCACCATCCACCCGGCGATCAGCGGCACGACCACGGTGAGCTGGGCGCTCAGCAGCTCGCCCTCCAGGACCGGGAAGCAGCCCACGAGCACGCCGGCGGTGGCGACCAGCCAGACCTCGTTGCCCAGGAAGAACGGCGCGAAGGCGGCGATCACCAGGCGTCGTTCGCCGTCGTCCCCGCCCAGGTACGGCAGCAGCATGCCGGTGCCGATGTCCGCACCGGCGAGGACGAAGTAGCCGGCGGCGAAGAAGGCGAGCAGGCAGACGGCCAGGGTGTCCACGACGGCTCCTCAGTAGCGGGGGGTGAAGGGCGGCGGCCCGGCGGTGGCGGGTTCCGCACGGGCCCGCTCGTCGTGGCCGAGCCCCGTCTCCACCGGCCCGAGACGCGCGTGCCGCAGGAGCAGCCATCCGTTGAGGACGGCCAGCGCCGCGAACAGCACGGTGAAGGTGATCAGCGAGGCGAGCATGGTGCCGGGGGAGTGGCCGGAGACGGCGTCCTCGGTCTTCAGCAGCCCGTACACCACCCAGGGCTGGCGGCCGGCCTCCCGGAAGACCCAGCCGCTGATCATCGCCAGGTAGGGCAGCGGCACGGCGGCCATCAGCACCACGTGCCAGAGCCGGAAGCGCTGAACCGCCTTGCGGAAGCAGGCGAGCACGACCCCGGCCAGGCTGAGGTACATCATCAGCGCGAACGCGATCAGCATCACCAGGGCGCCGCCCCGCGTCCACACCTCGGACGGGACGTAGTCGCCGGGGCCGAAACGGGTCACCATCTCCGCCTGGAGTTCGGCGATCTCCGCCCTCTTCCCGCTGAAGACAGCGGATTTCATCGGCTGCAGATCCGTCAGTGAGGCGAGCTGGACTCCGCCGAACCCCGCCGTGACCCACAGGGCAGGGAAGGAGACGAACACCCCGATGCGCAGACTCCGTACGAAGAACGCGACTTCGTCGGTGCGCCGGAAGAGGTGGTAGGCGCTGACGCCCGCCATGAAGAAGCCGGCCGTCAGCAGCGCACCGCCGAGGATGTGCCCGAAGGCCAGCAGGGAGCTGGGGTTGGTCAGCAGCGCCCCGGCGTCCGCGAGGACCAGCGTGCCGTCCTCGGTGCGGTGGCCCACGGGGTTGTTGAGGAAGCCGTTGGAGACGAGGATCCAGTACGCGGACACGCAGGCGGTCAGGGCGACGACCCAGATCGTCGCCAGATGGACCCAGCGGTTGAACCGGTGCCAGCCGAAGATCCACAGCCCCAGGAACGTCGACTCCACGAAGAACGCGACGATCGTCTCGACGGCCAGCGAGGCGCCGAAGACATTGCCCGCGTAGTGCGTCAACCCGCTCCAGCTCAGTCCGAACTGGAACTCCATCACCAGCCCGGTGATGATGCCGACCGCGTAGTTGATGACATACAGCTGGCCCCAGAAGCGCACCATACGTTGATGCGGCGCCCCATTGGTGACCGTGGCAGCTGTCTGGAGGCAGGCCACGACGAGCGCCATCCCCAGCGTCAGGGCGACGAAGAGGAAGTGGCCGCCCGCCGTGAGGGCGAACTGCAGCCGCGCGAGGTCGAGGGTCTCCGGATCCACCCCAGGAGCCTCGGGGCACGGTCCGGTGGCGCGCGTCGGCCCGGGGAGGACAACGGGCCTACCACGGGAGTTGTGGGCGCAGCCGTCCGCGTACTACGGAAGTTGACGCCTCGGGCTACGGAAGTTGACGCCTCGGGCCGGGCCCAGGACCACGCCCGGAACGTCGCTCAGGTCATCCAGCCGGGCGTGATCATGCCCGACTCGTAGGCAAGGATCACCAGCTGGGCCCGGTCGCGCACGCCGAGCTTCGTCATGATCCGGCTGACATGGGTCTTGGAGGTGGCGGGGCTGAGCACGAGCCGGGCGGCGATCTCGTCGTTGGAGAGCCCGGACCCGACCAGCCCCATGACCTCCAGCTCCCGCTCGGTCAGGGCGTTCAGGCGCGGGCTCGGCGAGGGCTGCTTCCGGCGGTTCGCGAACTCCGAGATCAGCCGCCGGGTCACGGCCGGGGCGATCAGGGCGTCACCCCGCGCCACCACCCGTACGCCGTGCAGGAGTTCCATCGGCTCGGTGTCCTTGACCAGGAAACCGGAGGCTCCGGCGCGCAGCGCTCCGTAGACGTGGTCGTCCATGTCGAAGGTCGTCAGGATGACGACCCGGACGGCCGCCAGCCGCGGGTCGGTGGTGATGCGGCGGGTGGCCTCCAGGCCGTCGGTGCCGGGCATCCGGATGTCCATCAGGACCACGTGCGGGCGCTGTTCGTGGGCCAGCGCGACGGCCTGTTCGCCGTCGGCCGCCTCGCCGACGACCTCGATGTCGTCCTCGCCGGACAGGATCGAGCGGAAGCCCGCCCGTACCAGCGTCTGATCGTCGGCCAGCACTACCCGGATCATCCGGTCCCCTCGATCGGCTCGGTCGGCAGCCGGGCGCTCACGCCGAAGCCCTCTGCGGTGTTCTGCGCCGTCAGCTCGCCGCCGAAGGCCCTGGCCCGCTCGGCCATGCCCCGGATGCCGCTGCCGGCCGGTGAGCCCTCCGGGGCGCCCTCTCCGTCGTCGTCGACCCGTACCCGTACGGCTCGTTCGTCGGTGTAGTCGACCGTCACCACCGCGCCGGTCGCCCGGGCGTGCCGGGTGACGTTCGTGAGCGACTCCTGCACGATCCGGTACGCCGCCAGGTCGACCGGGGGCGGCAGGGGGCGCCGTTCGCCCTCGGTGCGGAGGCGGACCTCGATGCCGGTGGAGCGGGCGCGTGCGACGAGTTCGTCCAGCCGGTCGAGCCCTGAGACGGGCGAGGTCGGGGCCGTCTCGTCGGGCTTGCGCAGCGCGCCGAGGGTGGAGCGCAGCTCGCGCAGCGCGTCCTTGCTGGTGGCCTTGACCGCCTCCAGGGCCTCCTCGGCGGCGGACAGGGCCGCGGCGGGCTCCGGCTTCTTGCTCAACTTGTGCAGGGCCGCGCCCGACTGGACGTTGATCAGCGAAATGCTGTGCCCCAGGACGTCGTGCAGCTCCCGGGCGATCCGCAGCCGCTCCTCGGTCGCGCTCTGCTCGGCCCGCGCCTCCTGCTCCCGCTCGGCGGCCAGCGCCCGCTGCTCCACCTCGCCGAGATAGGCGCTACGGGTCCACTGGGCCCGGCCCACGGCGACGAGGCTGACCAGCCAGCCCGCGAGCATGAACAGCGACATGTCGTCGATCTGCCGGTTGCCGTCGTGCTGGCGCGCCTCGCCGAAGCCTACGGCGATCAGGGTGACGACACCGAGGGCGACCGCGGCGGTGAACCGCCCCTCGGCGGCCGCCGTATAGAGCGCGAGCGCGAACGTGACCATAAGAGGACCGTCGTACACGGAAAGCGGGTAATAGACGACGCACACGGCCAGCGTCACGACGGCCACGGCGACGGGTGCGCGGCGGCGGAAGTACAGGGCGCCGCAGCCCACCGCGATGAGGGCCCAGCCGATCACCGTACGGTTCAGCGGCTCGCTCTCGTACCGCATGGTCAGCAGCGTCCAGACGACCACCAGCAGCGTGACGGCGGCGGCCACCCCGATGTCGGCCGTACGCGCGGACAGGCCGCCACCGCGTGGACCGGAAGGGAGGGACATGTCAGGAAGGATAGGCGTGGAGCGCGACACGGCGGTTGCCGGAGGTCAGCGGTCAGCGGTAGCCCGTGACGTCGGCGGGCAGCCCCGGGTCCTGGACCTCGGTCAGATACCGCCAGGCGTCGGGGCGGCTGCCGTCCACGTCGGTGAAGCCGTACACCTGGGCCAGCTGCCCGCTGGAGAGCGACCTGCCGTTCCAGCGCGCCACCTCCGGGTCGCGGGCGAGGGCGGCGACGGCCCGGCCCACATAGGCGGGGGACTCGGAGATCGCGAAGTGCGGCGCGTGCGCGATCGCGTCGCGCCAGGTGGCCTCGGTGACGCCGTGGGCCTGGAGCATCGCCTCGGAGCGCAGCCAGCCGGGGGTGAGCGCCACGGCGGTCGCACTGTGCGGCGCGAGCTCATGGGCGAGCGCGAAGGCCATCCGGTTCACGGCGGCCTTCGCCAGGTCGTAGAAGAAGGAGACGCGGTAGTTGTCCGCGTTGTACTCGTCCGTCCCGTCGGTCATCTCGACGACCAGGCCGCCCGGGGTCTCGATCAGCAGCGGCAGCGCGAAGTGACTGGTGATCGCGTGCGTGTCGACGGCCAGCCGCAGGGTGTGCAGCCCGGTGTCGAGGGACGACTCCCAGACCGACTTGTTCCACTCGATCCCGGCGCCCCAGATGTCGTTCACCAGGATGTGCAGGGCCCCCTGCTCGCCGGAGATACGGGCGACGAGCGCGCTGACCTGGTCGGGGACCAGATGGTCGACCTGGACGGCGATCCCGCGGCCGCCCGCCGCGTCGACCAGGGCCGCGGTCTCCTCGATCGTCTCGGGCCGGTCCATCTCGGAGCGCTCGGAGCCGCTCGTACGCCCGGTGACGTAGACGGTCGCCCCGGCGGCGCCGAGCTGTACGGCGATCCCGCGGCCCGCCCCGCGGGTGCCTCCGGCGACGAGCGCCACCCGGCCGGCGAGATCGGAGCCCGTGAGAGGTGCGCTGTCCGGTACGGGAGAGCTGTCCGGTACAGGGGAACTGTCCGGCGCTTCCGGTGTCGAAGAGGGTCCCATATCGCCTTAATGTAGGGCACCCGTTCCGTCAGGGCCCGAGCTGCGAGCCGATCTCGGTACGGGACGACAGCCCCAGCTTCCGCAGGGCACGCGCCACGTGGTGCTCCACCGTCCGGTGCGAGAGGACCAGCTCGCGGGCGATCTCGCGGTTCGAGAGGCCGAGCGAGGCCAGCCGGGCCACCGCTCGCTCCCGGGGCGAGAGATGGTCGCCGTACCCCAGGGCGCCGGGCCTGCGGACGGTGACCTGGCCGTGTTCCCGCAGCCCGCGCTGACAGCGCAGCACATCCCAGACGGCGTCGATGTCCTGGTAGGCCGCGATGGCCTCGTGCAGCACCGTGCGGCCGCCCGCCGCGCCGGCGGCCAGCAGCCGCAGCCCCCACGCCTCCCTGACGTACGCGGCCTCGTAGGGCCGCTCCAGGGCCGCCCAGGCGTCCGCTGCGGCCACGTGCAGGTCGTCGGACCCGCCCGCCCCGGTCTGCGGGCCGGTGGTCGCGGTGAGCAGCGCCCGGCAGGTCAGCAGGGCGGCCCGGGCGGCCGGCGCGTCCCGGCGGGCGATGCCGTCGGCCAGCTCCGCGACGAGGCGGTGGGCCTCCCCGTCCCGGCCGTCCCGGATCAGCGCCTGGACGGCCGGCGGCGCGAGGGCGCTCGCCCACACCCACGCACCGGTACGGCGGACGTGGTGCAGCACCCCCTCCACCGCCTGGACGGCCTGCGCGGGGCGGTCGGCGGCCAGGTGGACCCGCACCACGGCGGCCGCGGCGGAGGTCAGCACGATGCCGGTGTCCAGTGCGGTCGTGCTGACGGCCCGGTCCAGGAGGCGACGCGCCACATCGGTCTGCCCCTTGGTGTGCAGGCGCAACAGGCCGCAGACCAGGAGGGCCTCCGCGTGGAAGTCGGGCACGTCCTGGTACTGCTCCTCGGCGCGTTCGGCCCGCTCCAGCAGCCCCGCCCACCGGCCGCTCGTGAAGGCGGCGAGCATGTCCGTGGTCTCGACGAACGCTTCGAGATACGGGGCCTGGTTCGTCCGGACGGCCTGCCACGCCCGGTCCTGGAAGGCGCGGGCGCGTTCCGGATGGCCGAGGGCGGTCGCGGCGCCCGCCAGATTGGCGTGCACCCTCGCCGCCGCCTCGACGGTGATGGCCTCGGGCAGATCGGCCACCGCGTCCCACGCCGACGGGTCGCCCATCAGCGCCAGGGCGGTGGCGCGGTTGGCCAGCACGGCCGAGCGCAGGTCCTCCTCGTCGACCTGGGGCAGCAGCCGTTCCGCCTCGGCCAGCAGCCGCCGGTGCTCACCGACCGGCCAGCCCTTGAGGGAGGGGATCGCGATGATCGCCAACGCCCGCGCGGCCTGTCCCGTCGAGACGGCGAGAAGATCGGGAACGGCACGCGCTATCTCCTCCAGCGCCTCAAGACCGGAACCCGACTGGTTGCGCAGCAGCAGACCCAGGAGGAGCCGGATCTCGCCGCTCGGCCCGGGGCCCAGGGAGCTCCGGTCGAGAACCTCCCGCAGGGCGGCGGGCACCTGCGGCCCGGTGCGGGCGTTCAGCGCGACGCGGGCCAGCTTCAGCGCGACCCGGTCGCGGACGACGGCGGAGGGGCCCCCGCGCAGGGCGTCGAGGTAGCGGTCCGTGGCCGTACCGGCGTCCCCGCCCCGGGCGGCGCGGTCCGCAGCCGCCTCCAGACATCGCACCGCCTGGGTACCGAGGCCGGCGCACCGGTAGTGCTCGGCGACCCGGACCAGGGGGAGGGGGCCGGTACATCGGGTGAGGGCGCGGGCCGCGCGCAGGTGCAGTACGGGCCGCTCCGGTTCGGTGACCGCCTCGTACGCGGCTCTGCGCGCCAGTTCGTAAGGGAAGGCGTAGGTGCCGTCCCCAGCGCGGACGACGCCTTCTTTCAGAGCCGCGGCGAGCGCACGACGGGTCTCCTGCTCGGCCAGCCCCGCGACCGCCCCCAGCAGGTGTACGGGCGCGGGGTCACCGAGAACCGCTGCCGCGGCGACCACCCGCCGCGCGTCCGAAGGAAGGTGACGCAGCCGCTCCACCACCACACGGCGTACGGACGCGGGCAGAGGAGGCTCACGCACCCCCGTCGTGGAGTCCGGCCACTCCCGCAGCACCTCTTCGATCACGTAGGGGAGTCCGCCCGTCCACCGGTGCAGACGGTCGGCGAACTCCTCCGGCACCGCCCGCGCACCGAGCAGCCCGGCGGCCATCACGCCCGTCTCCGCCACCGACAGCGGAGCTAGGTGCCGTTCGGCCACCACCACATGGGCGGGCGGGCGCATCGGGAAGGGGAGCCCGCCGCCTCCCTCCGTGCCGGTGTGAGGAAGGGTGTGGCGGCGCGCGGTGAGCACGAGTCCCAGCTCCGGCGGCGGGTCGGCGACGATCGCATGGAGGAAGGCGGCCGTGGACCCGTCGGCCCACTGGAGGTCCTCCACGGCCAGAACCACCCTCCCCAGGGATGCGGTCAACGCGCACAGGGCCCGCAGAACGCGGTGCTGTCCGGCGAGCGGATCGTCCGCGCGAGGCGGTGCGGGCGGCAGGAGGTCCGCGAGCTCGGGCAGCAGCCCGCGCAGCGCCCCGGTCACCGGCGGCAGGTCTTCCGGACGGGGCCGGCAGCGGCTCAGCGCCTCGATGAGTGGTGCGTACGGGATCGGAGCGTACGGGAAGGCGGCGTGCGACTCCTGACAGCGGACGGCCAGGGTGAGGGTGCCCGACGATCGCGTCCCCGCGAGGAGTTCGCGGACCAGTCGGCTCTTTCCCACCCCCGCCTCACCGGTGATCACCACGACGGAGGGCCGACGGCCGAGCACCGGACGAAGGCCGTCCAGGAGCGCGGAACGCCCGGTCAGGGCAGCGGGGAGAGGGATCGGCGGGTCGGCGTTCACGGCTTCCTTCCGCACCCGTGGGCAGCATGGGCCTGACGGACGGGCGGTTCGTCCCGGCCGCCCGGCGGCCTCGTGATGGCTCTCCGCGCATGATGGCCCCTCGTGAGGGTGGTGAAAAGGGGCGCGAGGGTGCTGGAAAAGGGGAGCGACGCCCGCGGCGCATGTGCGGGCGCCGCGGACATCACTCCCCGTCCGGCCGGTGAGGTTCGCGGAGAGGTCTCACCGGCCGGGTGTGCCGGGATCCAGCAGGGTTCGGGACATGGATCACCGGCAGTTCGGTGGGGTGTTACCGGTGTTACCAGCGTTGTTGAAGGGTGCTGGTCAGAACTTCAGCGACCAGGAGTTCAGCGTCCCGGTGTCGTTGACCCAGTTGTCGCTCACCCGCAGCTTCCAGGACCCGTTGGCGGGCTTGGACGCGGCGTTCACGGTGAAGGTGCCGCGTACGTCGTCGGCGCTGTCGTTGGCGTTGTAGTCCTTGAGCCGGAAGACACCGCCGTCGGGGGCGACGAGGTCGACCCGCAGGTCGCCGCGGAAGGTGTGCCGGATGTCGACCGTGACGGAGAGCGCCGCGGGCGCGTTGCCCGTGATGCCGCTCACGGTGACCGGGGACTCGACGGTCGCGTTGTCGCGGATCGGGTAGGCGGTGGTGTTCTCGAAGGTCTTGCCGGTGGGCGGAGGCGTGGTGCCGTCGTTCGGGACGTACAGCAGGCGGTTGGGCGACCCGGTCTTCGCGTCGGTGACCTTGTTCGGGGTGGCGTCGGCGATCAGCCGGTCATGGACCTGCTTGGGCGTCCAGGACGGGTTGGCGGAGAGGATGAGGGCCGCCGCGCCCGCCACGTGCGGGGAGGCCATGGAGGTGCCGCCGTCGGAGCGGGAGCCGGTGTCGTTGAGGTGGGAGGCCGAGACGATGTCGGAGCCGGGGCCGAACAGGTCCAGGCAGGTGCCGTGGTTGGAGGACTTGCCGCTCGGCCAGATCGACCGGGCATCACGGCTGTCGGTGGCGCCGACCGTCACCGCGCTCGGCACGGCCGCCGGGGAGGTGTTGCAGGCGTTGGCCCCGTCGTTGCCCGCGGCGACGACGTAGCTGACGCCGGAGGCGATCGACGCGGCCAGCGCGTCGTCGACCGAGGAGGTGCGCCCGCCGCCGATGCTCATGTTGGCGACGGCCGGCTTGACCGCGTTCTTCGTCACCCAGTCGATGCCGGCCAGCACCGGGGCCCAGGTGGAGCCGGAGGAGCCCTGGCAGTTCAGGACCCGTACGCCCACCAGCTTCACCGCTTTGGCGACGCCGTACGTGGCGCCGCCGACCGTGCCCGCCACATGGGTGCCGTGGCCGTTGCAGTCCTGGGCGACGGAATCGTTGTCTATGAAGTCGTAGCCGCTGACCGCCCGGCCGCCGAACTCCTGGTGCGAGGTGCGTATCCCGGTGTCGAGGACATAGGCCGTCACGTTGGAGGCGGTGTTCGGGTACGTGAACTTCCGGTCGCCCGGCAGGTCACGCTGGTCGATGCGGTCCAGGCCCCAGGTCGGGTCGTTCTGGGTACCCAGGGCGTACGCGACTCCGTCGGCCTCCACCCGGGCGACGGAGGGATCGGCGGCCAGCTTCCGGGCCTGCTCCTCGTCCACCTTCACGGAGAAGCCGCGCAGGGCGGCGGTGTAGGTGTGGCCTATCGTGCCGCCGTGCCGTCCGGTGAGGGATTTCGCCGTCCTGTCGACGTCGGTCCGCGCCACCGAGTCCTTGAACGTGACGATGTACGAGCCCTTCACCGCGCCGGCCCGGTCGGCGCCCAGGATGCGGCCTTCGGAGGGCGGGGGCGTGGGTGCGGCCCCGGCCGTTCCGGCGCCGGCTATCAATGCGCCGACGGCACACGCGGCAGCGGCGACACGCCACACCGCAGCTTGAGACACCATGCGATTCCTCCTGAGGGGTTGGCCCGGACCGGCTCGGTCCGGGCTGGGCCCGCGCACGGCGAACACCGGGCACGGGCGGAAGGAAGGGGCACGGCGGAGGCTCCGGACGATTGCGACGTCGGCCTCGTACGGCGGATGCCGAACTTGGGGGGCCGGCAGATGCACGAGGGGCGGAGCCACCGCCGCCTCAGGAAGAATCGATCCCTGGGGGCAGGTCGAACAATGCGTAGGTGTACCCAACCGTTCCCGGCTGTCCGGGCCCGGCGTGGGGATAGGTTCTGCTCGCGAGGACGCCATGGTGGCGAGCCGCTGGACAGGGGGCTTCATGAACCAGGGACCTGGGGAGAACGGGCTGCGCTGGATAGCGGACGCCTACGACATCAGCTTCACCCTCACGCTCGCCGAGGGACTCTCACCGGAGGAACTGCTGCGCAGCGTGGGCGCCGAGGAACGGCACATCGTCCCGCTGACCCGCTCCGCGGCGTACGAACTGCTGGTCAGGGACGAGGACGGCCACCTCAGCGACCTCGACTTCTTGGACTGGGAGGACGAGGCGGAGGTGGCCCGGCTGACGAGTGGAGGCTTCCTGCCCGCTCCGCCGGAGACCATCGTGCGAGCGGGCTCGGTGGCGGGCTGGGCGTACGCGCTGGAGGAGTTCGGCTGCCATACGGACACCTACCTCCCGGCGCTGTCCCAGCGGGGCCGGGCGTTCGTCGTGCATCGCAACGCGAAGGGCTTCAGCCACGTCGGCTACGGCCTCCACGGCAAGGCCGTGACGTGGTTCGAGCCGGGCCTGCCGCACCTGGCGGACGGTGTCCCGGCGGACGCGTCGCTCGGCTTCGTCCCCCCTGACTCCGGGACGGGCGACGTGGCGTTCCTGCGGTTCCTGGAGGACGAGCTCGGCATCTACCTCCCCTACGAGGAGACGGAGGCCGAGCTGCCGGCGGCGGCGATCACCGACACCGCCCAGGGCTGACTACCGGTGCTGCCCGGGCTGATCACCGACGCTGCCCGGCGACGGACGAGCCGCATCCCGGCCTGCCAGTCCCCGCGTGGTGCGCTTGACACCAAAATCGAACATCCATTCTCATGGATTTCGGCCGGGTTTTTCCGGGGCCCGACCGTGGAGTTGTCCACAGGCCGGGAGGACGTCGAGGCCCATTGTCAGTGGCAGGGGTTAGCGTCTTTGACGTGAAGCGATCGACTCAAGCAAATCGGGTGGAACCCATGGCAGGAACCGACCGCGAGAAGGCGCTGGACGCCGCACTCGCACAGATTGAACGACAGTTCGGCAAGGGCGCGGTGATGCGCCTCGGTGAGCGGCCCAACGAGCCCATCGAGGTCATCCCGACGGGATCGACCGCCCTCGATGTCGCGCTCGGCGTCGGCGGTCTGCCGCGTGGCCGTGTGGTGGAGGTGTACGGGCCGGAGTCCTCCGGTAAGACGACGCTGACGCTGCACGCCGTGGCGAACGCGCAGAAGCTCGGCGGTGAAGATCGGCGTGATGTTCGGTTCGCCGGAGACCACGACCGGTGGCCGGGCGCTGAAGTTCTACGCCTCGGTG
>NZ_JOEM01000035.1 GCF_000718135.1 Streptomyces cyaneofuscatus
CGGGTCCTCGTCGTTCACCCCGGTGTTGCCCACGTGCGGGGCCGTCATGACAACGACCTGACGGTGGTACGAGGGGTCGGTAAGGGTCTCCTGGTAACCAGTCATCCCGGTCGAGAACACCGCCTCGCCGAAGGTCTCCCCCACGGCCCCATAAGCACGACCACGAAACGTGCGGCCGTCCTCCAGAACGAGTACGGCGAGCGGGGGCGGCCCTCCCCCGCCCCTCATCGATCCAGTCCGCAGGCCACACGCGCTCCCCGCTCCGGTACGCACTCCAACCGGAACTGGGCTGCCGTCCTGAGCATCGCCTTCTCCACGTCACCGCTCGACCCCCCGCGGAACCGGAACCGGGCGCCCACGTGCTCGTACCCGCCCACGCGCGGGACCACCTGCCCCACGGCTGGCACCACCACGGCGTAGGGGCCCTCGTCAGGGGTCGGCGGTTCGGGGAGTTCCCAGGCCGTCACGCGGCAGGGGGCCGGGACGGGTGAGGGCACCAGGAGCCAGCCGCCCGTACGCCATACGTCCGGTACGGGGAGTTCCGGGCGCCGGCCGAGCTGGACGTCGGCGGCGGCCCCGGCGAGGTCGATGCCGTGCACCTCCCGCCAGACGAACGGGATCTCCGCCCCGCCGACCCGGTACCCCGCCTCCAGGAACTGGATCGAGGGCGAGCCGTCGGCGGACGTACCGACGAACGCCTCCAGGTGGAAGACCCATGGTTCCGGGCCGAGCGCCCTCGCAACCCGGGAGGTGAACTCGCCGAGTGGCCGAAGGAGTTCGGGGTCGTCCACCTCGACCGAGCCGAGCGCCTCGCCCTGGGTGAAGTCCACGCAGGTGTTGACGTACCGGGAGGCCCGCCAGGGGCCCAGTTCCTCGCCGGTCCACAGGCCGTCGATGTGGAAGATCGGGTCGGCGCAGAACCGCTGAACCAGGCGCGGTTCCGGGGGCGAGGTGCGCAGCAGCGGCAGGTCGGCCTCGGAGTCGAGCCGTACGACACCCCTGCTCGCTGTCCCCCGGCGCGGCTTGACCACGACCGGCCAGCCGTGGCGTTCGGCGAAGGCCAGGACGGCGGCCTCGTCGGGGGCGTCCGCGAAGGCGGGGGCGGGTATGTCCGCGTCGGCGGTCACCTGATTCATCGTGAGCTTGTCGCGGAAGCGGGCCAGGGCGGCGGAGGTCTGGCCCGCGCAGCCCAGCCGTTCGCGGATCACGGCTGCGGTGTCGAGGTCGCCCTCGTTGAGGGCCACCACCCGCTCCGGCACACCGAAGTGGGTTCGCAGCTCGGTCACCGCGCGCCAGACGGCATCGAGGTCGTCGGTGGCCGGGACGGTACGGGCGGCTGCCGCGCCGCCGGGGACCGAGTCCAGCGCCAGTTCCGTGGTCACGTAGGTGACCCGGTGGGTGCGGTGGTCGACGTACTCCTCGTAGTGGGCATGCCGGTCGCGCCAGCGGTGGATGACGATGATGTGTCCGCCGTGTCGGCCAGGTTCGCTGTGTCCGCTCATGTCTGATCGGCTCCGGCGGCCGACATGTCCCGGACCCGGCCCACCGCGAAGGTCGCGGAGACCACGGCGGCCCGGGCCGAGCCGAGTGCGCCGCGCGCCGCGTCCAGGTCGCCGTCGGGGAGCTGGCCCACGATGTCGGTGGCGCAGTCGATCAGGTGCAGCGCGGCGCGGGCGAGGGGCTGCTCGCTGCTGTACCGGTCCTCGACCAGTCGGCGGGCGCTCTGCAACTGGGCGACGGGGTCCGGCAGGGGCCCCTCCGCCACGACAGGGCAAATGATCGTGTTCATCGGTGAGTCCATCCCAGGAGGCAGGAGCGGGGTGAAAAGGGAGGAGGAGGGGAGCGGACACGCGGGCGGCCGGGGCCTCGGCCAGAGGTCCCGGCCGCCCTGGGCCGCGTCCCGCGGCGTGCGGGGCGCGACGGCGGGGCCGGCCGTGCGCCCGCCCTCAGCTCGTCTTGAAACGGATCCGGTCGTTCGTCGCCTCGCACTTGGCCACGGCGTCGTCCGCGTCGCGCCCGGAGGCGATGACGTACCCGGAGACGCAGTCCGCGACGGTCAGCAGCGGGGGTACGGTCTCGCCGACGCTCTTGCCGATCACGGCCGCCACCTCCGTGTCCGTGAACTCGTCCAGGTACGGGAGGAAGACGTACTGCTTCTCGTCCTTCGGGACCCGGCGGATCTCGTGGGCCGCGTCGTCGTCCACCTCGATCGCGTCGACGGTGCCGGGCTCCGGGGTGAAGAAGCGGACCGCGGCGCCACCCAGCGGCTCGGGCGAGGTCTGCGGGAGCTCGTCGATGCCGAGCGGGACCGTGAGGAACATCCGGTTGAGGTTCAGCCCGAAGGCTCGGCGGACCAGTTCGGGGGCACCGCTGCCGGCCAGCCGGGCGTGGGATTCGAGGACGCGCGGGCCCTTCGGGGTGAGGACGAACTCGCTGTGCGAGGGGCCTTCGGTGAGGCCGACGGCGTCCAGCAACTTCGGTGTGAGCTCGCGGAGTTCGGCGAGCCACGGGGTGGCGTACCGGCTGGGGGTGCTGACCTCCCACTCGACGTACCGCTCGTTCATGCGGTACTCGGAGTAGCCGATGGTGAGGTGGCGGCCGGCGTGGGAGAAGGAGTCGACGCTGACGACGGGGCCGTCGAGGTACTCCTCCGCGATGACGGCCGAGGTGTCCGCCTCCTGAAGCGCCTGCCAGGCCTTCTCGGCGTCCTCGGGCCCGTCCACGGGGTGGATGTGCAGGCTGGCGACGCCGTCCACCGGCTTGACGATGATCCGGTCACCGACCTCCGCCCGGAACGCGGCGATCTCCTCGGCGCTCCGGACCAGCCGGTAGCGGACCGGGCTGATGCCGTGCTCGTCCAGCAACTGCCGGGTCAGCGCCTTGTCCTTGAGGGCGCGGGCGGTGAACTCGCTGACTCCGGGCAGGCCGAGGGCGTCCACGACGAAGCCGGTGGATTCGGCGGCCGGTTCGGTGGTGGTGAGGACGCGGTCGAACGGGCGCTCGGCGTGCAGCGGCTTCAGGAGTTCGAGGATGGCCGGGCCGTCGTCCAGGGGGCCGTGGATGATGCGCTCGCAGTGCTGGGCGACAGCCACGTCGTAGGCGCCCTCCTCGTGGACGAGGACGACGTCGATGCCCAGTTCCTTGGCTCCTGCGACCGGTGCCGGCCGGCCGCCGATGACTGCCACGCGGTACTTGCCCATGGGGTTCCCTTCGGAGTGGTAGGTGGTATGTGCGTTTGAGGAAAGGGGAGTTGTGGTGCCGGTCAGGCGGCGTAGCAGCGGCGGAGCCAGCGGGCCGTCGCGTTCGGGCGCGGGGTGAACGCCTTGCGGCGGTGCAGCACACGGAGGTTGTCGAAGATCATGAAGTCGCCGGGCTGGAGGATGAGGTCGGCCGAGGGGATGTCGAGCAGGACCTCGCGCCAGCGCTCCAGAGCCTGTTGGGCGGCGGGGGTGAGTCCGGCCGTGGTGCCCCGGTCGTAGCGGGCGCGGCGGCGGCCGTCCGGTCCGGGCTCCAGGACCGGGGTCTTCACCAGCGGACCGATGGTCTCCCCGTCGTTGGAGTCGGGTGCGCCGACCTCGAACTCCGGTGCTTCGAGCGCGGATCGGGTCTCCTCGTCGAGCCGTACGACGACGTCGTCGAGGGCCGCGATCTCGGTGGGGATGCGCTCCTCGTTGCGTATGGCGAAGAAGGTGAGGTAGGGCGGTGTGTAGAGCCGGGGGTCCGATCCGGGCGGGCCGAAGGGCTGGTGAGGGTTGTCGGAGTGCCAGAAGAACTCCGAGTCGGCCCCCCAGGAGCTGGTGGTTCCGGAGGCCGCCGGGTTGGGCACCACATTGCGGATGAGCCGGCCGTCGTTCTCGTAACTCACCGCGAACGGCGTGCATCCGAGCAGGCGGATCAGGCCCAGGTGGACGGCGTTGGTCACGGCGAGTCCGCCCTCGTCGGCGAAGCCGCTGACCGGGGTGGCCGGGAAGTCCTGGGTGGGCAGGTTGGACAGGAGTAACGCGTGGGAGCCGGCGGCGGTGAACACCTGGCTGCCGTGGAGGATGTCACCGGGCAGATGGCGCCGCAGCGCGTACGCGCCGATGGAGCCGAGGATGGCGTCGTCGAGGTCGGAGTCGAGGCTGGTCTCCGATACCCGGGCCGAGATCTCCTTGCGCAACAGGTCCCGGGCGCTGTCCTCGACTCGGTACCGGGCGAACTGGAGCAAGCTGGTCATCGTCTGTCTCCGTTAGGTCGGTTGCACGCCCTCGTTTGCGTCGCTCAGCGAGCCGTCGACGGGGCTGTCGCGTTCCAGTACGTGTCGGCGCGCCGGTTCCAGCGGCGCGTCAGGGGGTCGTCGACCAGTCGGCTCAGCAGGCCGAGGGGTGTCACGACGAGGTAGTAGGCGATGAGGAGCAGGAAGGTGCGCATGGGGGTCCGTCCGTCCGTTGCGAGGTGTTCTTCGTGGCGGCGACGCGGGGGCAGCGGCGCGGCGCGCCGGCCCCGCGGGGCCGGCAGCACGTGCCCAGGGCTCAGTCGAGCGGGATCTCGTCGCGCCAGTCGGACGATTCCTGCCATGCGGGCTGGTCGCTCTTCTCCAGCAGGAAGTTGCCGAGCGCCAGCATGTCGATGTCGGTCCGCATGAAGCAGGTGTAGGCCTCCTGCGGGGAGTTGACGATCGGCTCGCCGCGTACGTTGAACGAGGTGTTGACCAGGACCGGGCAGCCGGTGAGGGCCTTGAAGGCAGTCAGCAGCCGGTGGTAGGCCGGGTTGCTGTGGCCGGTGACCGTCTGCACGCGTGCCGAGTGGTCGACGTGGGTGACGGCGGGGATGGTGGAGCGCCGCACCTTGAGCAGGTCGAGCCCTGAAGCCCCGCCGTCCTGTGCCTCCAGCCGCTGGGCGGCGGCGACTTGGGAGACGACGAGCATGTACGGGCTCTCCTGCGGCAGGTCGAAGTAGTCCTTGGCGTCCTCGGCCAGGACGGCCGGCGCGAAGGGCCGGAACGACTCCCGGAACTTGATCTTGAGGTTCATCGCCGACTGCATGTCCGGGTTGCGCGGGTCCCCGATGATCGAGCGTGCGCCGAGGGCCCGGGGCCCGAACTCCATGCGCCCCTGGAACCAGCCGACGATCTTCCCCTGGGCCAGCCCGTCCGCGACCTGCGCGGCCAGGGTGTCGCTGTCGAGCCGCCGGTACGGGATGGAGCGCGCGTCCAGGTAGGCGGCGATCTCCTCGTCGCCGTAGGCGGGCCCGAGCAGGGAGCCGCTCATCGCGTCGTGTCCCGTACGCACGTGGTCGCGCCGGGCCCCGCGTTCCATCGCGACGGCCTGGGCGGCGCCGAGGGCTCCCCCGGCGTCACCGGCGGCGGGCTGGACCCAGACCTCGTCGAAGATCCCGGCGTCGATCACCTTGCCGTTGGCCACGCAGTTGAGGGCCACGCCGCCGGCCATGCAGAGCCGGGACTCCCCCGTACGCTCGCGGGCGGTCCGGGCGAGGCGGAGCACCGCCTCCTCGGTCACCGCCTGCACCGAGGCCGCGAGGTCGAACTCCCGCTCGGTGAGCGGGGTTTCGGAGGTGCGGCGCGGGCCGCCGAAGAGCTTTTCGAAGCCGCGCCCCGTCATCACCTGGCCGCGCAGGTATGCGAAGTAGCGCATGTCGAGGCGGAAGGAGCCGTCGGGCTTGAGGTCGATGAGCTTCTCGCGGATGAGGTCGGCATAGCGCGGCTTGCCGTAGGGCGCGAGGCCCATGAGCTTGTACTCGCCGGAGTCGACCTTGAAGCCGCAGAAGTAGGTGAAGGCGGAGTAGAGCAGGCCGAGTGAGTGCGGGAAGCGCAGCTCCGAGACGGGGCGGAGGCCGGTACCGCGGCCGTGCCAGAGGGTGGTGGTGGCCCATTCGCCGACGCCGTCGATGCAGAGCACGGCGGCGGACTCGTACGGGCTCGGGAAGAAGGCGGAGACCGCGTGCGACTCGTGGTGGCGGCGTACGGAGAGGTCGGGCACCCGGCCCCGGCCCAGCGCGGCGAGTTCGGCGCGCACGGTGTCGGCGGTGCGCAGCTTGCCGCCGGGGCCGAGCCAGGAGGGGAGGGTGTCGCGGAAGGAGGCGAAGCCGGTGGGTGCGGCGCCCGCGAGGGTGGCCAGCACCCGGCGGAACTTCAGCCGGGGGTCCTCGTAGTAGGCGACGGCGGAGACGTCGTCCAGGCTCACGCCCTGCTCGTCGAGGCAGTAGGCGACCGCGCGGGAGGGGAAGGAGGGGTCGTGCCGCCGCCTGGTGAAACGTTCCTCTTGGGCAGCGGCCACGGGGACGCCGTCGGCTATCAGGGCGGCGGCGCTGTCGTGGTAGAACGCGGAGACTCCGAGAATGAGGTCAGACACCGCTGGGTTCCTCCGGCTGGGTTCGGATGCGGGATCGAGGGCGGGGCAGGGGCGGGGACACGGACAGGGGCAGGGGCAGATTCCGGGCGGGCCGCTCGGGGCCGGCCGGCCTCCGGGGGCTCACCTACGGCGGCCGGTGAAGCGGGCGCGGCGGGCGGCGAGCCGTGCGCCGACGGTCCTCGGCGGGTTGAGCGAGCGGTAGCCCACGCGCACCCGGCCCCACATATCGGCCCGGGCGCCGGGCCCCGGTGCGTCGGGCAGCGAGGCGAGCAGGGTGTCCACGGCGTCGGCCGCCCAGGCGGAGTGGCCGGTGGCCACGTTGTCGATGGTGTTGTGGATGTCCACGAAGCGGGTGCTGAAGCCGTACGCTTTCAGGGCGAGGCGCGCCCGGCGGTAGGTGCCGCCGACGCCCGACAGCTCCATGGCCAGGTTCAGCCCCAGGACCTCCGGCAGGAAGGTCTGCGGGAAGCGGCCCACGCACAGCCAGTACACCGGGAGTTCGAGGGACTCCTCGCGGAAGCCGGGCCACTGCGCGAACGCGGCGGAGGCAGTCGGCGGGAGCTCCACCCCCATCTCCTTGAGAACGTCGCGGTAGATGAGGGGGTGGTTCAAGTGCGGTTCGCCGTTGCCGAGTTCGTCCCAGTAGGTCTCGAAGAGGGAGTGCCCGATCGCGGACGAGGCCTGCTCGTAATCGGTGAACCCCTGGAGCCAGCTGCCGTCGATCAGGGTGAGCGGCGCCGTCTGCACGGTGTCGTCGACGACCGCCTCCTTCGAGGGCAGGGGCACCGCCGCGTTCTCCTCGAACTCCGCTCCGTGCTGGTCGTGTTGGGCCTGGAGCCAGGGCCGGAGCCCTTCGTGGCCCCAGCGTTCGGGCAGCGGCATCGCCGTACGGTCCATGCCGTGGCCGGAGCGGGCGAGCCAGCCGGCGACGTAGTCCATGGCCCAGGAGCGGAGGGCAGGGGTATCGGTACGGTTCATGAGCAGGTGGTACGCCTCGCGCAGCCCGGACGGGGTGCGGCCCGGGGAGCGGGCGCCTGCGCGCAGGGCTGCGGCGACGGCTGCGAGGTGGTCCCGCGTGGCGCCCGGGGAGGGCTTCTTCGGCCCCGGGCCGGGTTCCGGTTCCGCCCGGGGTTCCGGCGCTTCCGCAGGCCTGGCCGGGAGCGAGTCGATCCACCGGCGGATCACCGTCAGATCCTCCGGCGAGAAGACCCGGAACATCGGTCCGCGCTCGCCGACCAGCCCCCGTACCAGCGAACTCGCCCCGGAACGGCCGGGCTTGACCAGCTTGCTGCGCGCCAGGGCGTCGAGCAGCGGGCCCGGGTCGGTCCGGCACTCCGCAAGCCAGCGCGCCAGGGGCTTGCCCTCCAGCAGGAACTGGTGGTGGTAGACCGCGCCTTCCCGTGCGCGCAGCCGCATCAGCTCGGCCATGTCGAACGCGGGGTCCCCGGCGGCCACCAGCTCCGCGTGGAGCGCGCCGGACCAGTCGCGGAGGCCGGCCAGCATCCAGCGGAAACCGCTGCGTACGGCGTCGGCGCCCCGCTCGCCCTCCTGCTCGACCAGCGCGTCCACGGCGGCGCGGCACCGCTCGACGGGTGAGGGCCCTTCGCCTTCACGCCTGCCGCCCGGGTCGAGGGTCGCCCAGTCCGCCTCCGTCGGCAGCACCTCCTGGACCAGCTCGAGGGCGGGCAGCAGCCCAACGGCCCGCAGGCAGAGGTCGGCACCGAGGATCTCGCCCCGGAAGTCGTCGGGGCGCCGGCTCATCGCCAGGAGCAGCGCGGGGAGGCGGAACGCCCCGTCCGGGATGCGCTGGTCGCCGGTGAGCCGGGCCGCCGGCGCCGCGTTCTCGGCGAGCCGCAGCCTGCGTAACAGTTCGAGGTAGGCGCTGCCCCGGGAGGCCGCCGGGTGGCCGGCGCCGACGTCGGAGGCGTACAGGGCGAGGATGCGCAGGACCAAGGGGTCGTCGGCGTTCCCGGGGGCGCTGAGCCATTGCAGCCAGGCCCCGGAGAGGAGGGCGAGCGGGGCGCAGCCGAGGACCGCCCGCCGGACGAGCACCTCGCGGTGGCCTTCGGGGCCTTCTCCGGCACCGGCCAGGGTGAGGTAGCGCTCGCGCTCGGCGGTCCCCCAGTCGGCGGCCTGCCGGACGAGGGCGTCGAGCGAGCCGTCGCCGTCGCTCACGGTGGCCGGGGCGGTTCCCGTGGTCCGGCGGCGCAGTACGGTCCGTACCTCCTCGACGAACCGGCCCTCAGGGAGGGACGCTTCCGGGTCCGTCGCATACGCATACACGGTCCGCGCGGAGCCGCCGCCGTCCCCGGGCAGCCCGTGCGGACCGCCCGCCTGGTGCTCCGCGGCGGACAGCGTGGCCGTGGCGGCTGCCTGTTGGCTGTGCATCGTTCCCCTCTCTCCGTATCTCCGTCTTGTCCGTCTCGTCCGTCTCGGGCGTCTCGGGCGGTCAGAACATGGGGTAGATGGAGGCGTCGTTCTTGGGCTTCCGCTTCCGCCGGAACACTTTCGCGATGAGGTTTCGTACGAACGACATGGCTGAATAGCCCTCTCTTGCGTAAAGGGGGGGTAGGTGGGGACCGGGCCGGTCAGGAAAGACCGAGGGATTCCGCGAGCAGCCCGGAGACGATTTCCGTACCGTGGTCGGTGAAATGCGCCCGGTCCACATAGAGCCAGTCGTCGCCCTTGACGGACTCGGCGACAACGGGGCTCAGGTCCAGGAAGCGGATGTCCTGTTCCTTGCAGGCGACCTGAAGCGCGTCGGCGTACCGGCGGCCGGTTTCCAGCGTGGCGATGTCCCCGTACAGCTCCCAGAAGTTGGAGATCCCGTCGAGCTCACCGAAGATCGCCCGCTCCTCGGCCGGGCCGGACTCCCGCACCCAGGTCGCCAGGGGCTGCAGGACGTAGGTGATGCGGGCGCCGGTCGGCCCGGCCAGCAGGCGGAGTGCGGCGAGGTGGCGCGCGGTCAGGGCGACGGCGTACGCGATCCGGTCCGCGAGCGGGGGCACCACATGGGGGGCGTCCTCCGGCCCTCCGGGGCGCCGGCCGAAGCCCCGCTTGGGCTTGCGGTGGGAGGCGCGCAGCTCCTCCATGCTGTCGAAGTACTCACCGCAGTTGAAGAACCCGCCGTGGTCGCCGCGCTGGGCGTCGGGCAGCCGGGCGAGCGCCAGGTCGTTGAGCCCGGAGAAGACGACGATCTCGTCGATCTCGGGGACCAGCTCCCGGTGCATCAGGAACAGCAGCAACTCCTGCATCGAGTTGTGGCTCCGCCCGGCGAAGTTGAGCCAGGGGACGGAGGGCGCGTACCGGGTCCACAGGCGTGACGCCATGGTGGCCGCGTCGCTGGTCGCTCCGATCCCGAACGGGGTGGAGCTGCCGGCCAGCAGCCGGACGGGACCTCGGGGCGGAACGGCCACCGATCCCTGTTCGGTGGCGCCGTGGGAGATCCTGAATCCCAGCCGGTCGGTGTTGATCGTCGCGGAACGGTAGTCCGCCCGGTGGAAATACATCAGATAAGGCAGATACCGGGTTTCCGCGCGGTCGTCGAAGTCGTCGTACCGCAGCATCTGCGGGGTCAGGATTTCGCGCTGGGATTTCACGGGCAGGACGCTCCTCGATTCAGGGCTCGCTCTTCCGGTGGGGGCGTATCTCGGCGCCGTACGTGACGAGCTTTGCCGGTCGGCGGCCGTGACTGAAGAGAACCCTGGGGTCGGGAACGCGCAATGCGGGATCCGGAGGGAAGGACATACAGGCATGAAGGGGGCGATCCCTCCTATGGGCGGTTCGGAATGGTGGCGTCTACACCCACCCGCTCCTCACCAGGTTCGTAGCTGGTGAGGAAGGGGGAGCACGGCAGCCTGATCGCCCCCGGGCGGGTGTTCGTCAGCTGCGGTGCTCCGGGTTGGGTGAGTCGAAGCGGCAGCCGGCCTGCCACTCGGGGCGCTGGTTGCCGTACGCGGGGACGCCTCCGGAGCGTTTCAGGAGAGCGGCGAGGTGCATGAGGTTCCAGGCCGCGAAGGTGGTGTTCCGGTTGGTGAAGTCGTTCTCGGGGCCTCCGGAGCCGGGATCGAGGTAGCTGGGGCCAGGGCCCGCCTCGCCGATCCAGCCCGCGTCGGCCTGCGGGGGGATGGCGTAGCCGATGTGCTGGAGGCTGTAGAGGATGTTCATGGCGCAGTGCTTGAGGCCGTCCTCGTTGCCGGTGATGAGACAGCCGCCGACCCTCCCGTAGTAGGCGGACTGGCCCGCGTCGTTGAGATCGGCAGAGTTGGAGTAGAGCCGTTCGATGACGTGCTTCATCACCGAGCTGTTGTCACCGAGCCAGATCGGTCCGCAGAGCACCAGGATGTCCGCGGCCATCACGTCGGCGTACAGCTCCGGCCAGGCATCGGTGGCAGCGCCGTGCCGGGTCATGTCGGGCTGGACGCCGACCGCCAGGTCCAGGTCGACGGGGCGGATCACCTGGGTCCGCACGCCGGCCGCGCGCATCACCGCGGTGCTGCGGTCGATCACTCCCTCGGTATTGCTCGTCTCCGGGGAGGGCTTGAGGGTGCAGTTGAGGTAGAGGGCGCGGAGATCGTCGTAACGGGGCGGAACGGTGGACGGCACGGGTGCGGATCCCTTCGCGGTGGCTGATGACATGAGCTTGGGAGACCGGGACGGGAAGGGCCATTGCAGCGCGGCGAACGCGGTACGCGCCCCGGCACGCGGCACCCGCCGCCTGCATCCGCCTCACGCCCAGCGCCCAGCGGATGCAGTCCGAGGCACTGGGCGCGAGAGCGGAACCATGTGTCCTCGGCCGTCCGGGCCGGGGCGGGCGGGCCTCCGGGAGGCGCCTCCGATGGATCTGTTTCCCCCGCTGCCGGCCCGCTCGGCGACGGCACCGTGTTCACCGTCGACTTCGACTTCACCGCCCACCGTCTGGCCGTGTCGACCCTCGACGGGCGCCAGGTGTCGTTCCCCTTGGTGGGCCTGTCGGTCGGCGCCTTCTACCGTGAGTTCACCGGCGCGCTGGCCCACCTGGGCATCAGCGTGCTTCCCGAGCACCCGTACCCCTTCGACCTGCCCGACGCCGCGCGGCCGTTCGCCGAGGACGACGAACACGCCAGTTACGATCCGGCCGCCGTGAACCGCTACTGGACGGTCCTCACCCAGGTCATGCTGATTCTGGAGACGTACGCGGCCGGGTACTCCGGAAAGACCAGCCCCGTCCACCATTTCTGGCACACCTTCGACATCGCCGTCACCAGGTTCTCCGACCGGCACGTGGCGCAAGGGGTGTCCGTAGATCCCGTGACCCGTGAGGCGTACTCGCGCGAGGTGATCAGCAGTGGCTTCCGGTTCGGCGACGAACGGTCCTACCCGGAACCCGCCTTCTACTCGTACACGGCGCCGGAACCCGACGGACTGCAGCGGCAGCCGATGGAACCGGCAGCCGCACGGTGGACGGAGAGCAACGGCTCGCACCTGGCCCTGCTGCCCTCCGACGAGGTGCGCACCCAGCCGGACGCCTCGGCCGAGACCCTCCGATTCCCCGACTCCGCGTACGCGGCCGGCGCACGCCTGGCGGGCTGGGAACCCGACCGGCTCTGCCCGGGAGGAGTGACCGACCCCCAGGCCTCGGCCACCGACGCGACCCGGCCGCCGGCCTGATCCGACGACCACGAAGCAGGGATGCTCCTGACCTACTTCCTCAGCGTCGCCGACGTACCCCGTTCGCGTGCCTTCTACGCGGACGTCCTCGGCGGTGAGGTCGTTCTCGCCGAGAACCCCTGCACCGTCCGGCTGGCCAACAGCTGGATCATCATGAATCCCGGGGGCGGGCCCACCCCCGACAAGCCTGGCATCACCCTGAGCCCGCCGGAGGACGTCTCCAGCGCATCCTGTTTCCTCAACATCCGGGTGGCGGACATCGAGGCCGTCCACCGCGACTGGAGCGCCAAAGGCGCTCAGTTCATCACCGGACCGATCGACCGCAAGGCCGAGATCCGCTGCTACCTGCGCGATCCGGACGGCTATCTGATCGAGGTCGGTCAGGGCACCGGCATGCTCCATGGTGTCTACGCCGACCCGCCGCCCGGACATTAGAGGGTCGGTGCCGTGGTCTCCTCCGCCGTCTCCGCCAGCGCCTCCGCGAGCCCTTCCGTCGTCAGCACCATGCTGACCGGGGCCGAGCTGTTGAGACAGAGGCTGTGTCCGGCGGGGATGCGGGCCAGCAGTTCCTTGAGCGGCAGGGTGACGGAGGCCAGTTGCCCGAGGCCGCGGAGGTAGCGCGGCGAGGTGTAGACGGGGACCACCGCCGTGCCGTCGGGCGCCGACGCGCTCACCGGGTCCCCGTCCGCGGTGACCGGCACCGCGACCTCGGCCCCGGCCAGTGCGGCGGTGACGTCCTCGGCGGGGCCGTAGCCGGTGGTGGCGAGCTGGACGGCGCGGTCCACGTCGTCGGCGGGTTCGGGCCACCCCATCGCCTCGGGTGACGGGCGGTAGTCCGGGTTGTCCTCCCACTCGACGATCTCGCCCGCGTGGTCCGAGCGCCACTGGCCAACGACGGCCCATTCCGGTGGCGGGCCCTCCCCCTGCCAGGCGGGGTCGGTCAGGTAGAGCC
The DNA here is from genome assembly GCF_000718135.1 of Streptomyces cyaneofuscatus. Classification (GTDB taxonomy): domain Bacteria; phylum Actinomycetota; class Actinomycetes; order Streptomycetales; family Streptomycetaceae; genus Streptomyces; species Streptomyces cyaneofuscatus. The sequence continues at coordinate 12,952 of NZ_JOEM01000035.1, forward strand.
AGTGGTCGGGTGCGAGCCGGGCGGCCTCGACGAACTCCTCCGGGGGTGCGGGGTCCAGGGGGGAGGTGGCGGGCTGGGCGCCGGGCTCACTCATCGTGTCCTCGTTCACTGGGGCACTGGGGGTGCGTGGTCGGGGGCAGGGGTCGGGGCAGGGGTCGGGTTCGAGCATCAGAGGGCCGGAGCGGATGCCCCGGTGCGGTCGTCGTCGCTCGGCCTGGAGCGGGGCAGCGGTGCCGGGACCGGGCGCGGGGCGTCCTCGGCCGAGGCGGGGTGTGCCGGGCGGGCCCGCTGCCAGGGGGCGACCCCGGGGGCGGTGCCGTCGGCCGCCGGGTGCAGGGTGAGCACCGGGTCCCCGGCGTCACCGGCGCCGGAGAGGTCCGCCGGGAAGCCGGTCCACCACACGGTGCGGCCCAGCCTGCGGGCGATGAGGTCCGCGAGGGTGGCCGCGTCGGCGGCCGGGCCCGGGAGGGCGAGCACGACCGGCACAGTCAATTCGGTACGGGCCAACGCCGTGTCGGCGGCGAGGAGTTCGGCGAACTCGTCGGCGGTCGCCTCGTAGGTGTCGCCGCCCCAGGACACCTCGACGAGATCCGGGTCGTCCGCGTCGGCCCCGGCCCGCACCAGGTAGGGGGCGGGCCGGTCCTTGCCCTGCGCCCAGGGCGCGTCCGCAAGTCCGGTGGGGGTACGGAACCGGGCCAGGTCCACGTCCTGCGCCGGCCCACCCGTGTAGTCGCGGCCGGTGCCGTCCGCCGTGCCCTGGACCGTGTCGAGCGCGGTGTCGTCGTAGGCGCCGGCCTCCTTCAGGGCGTACGCCGCCGCGATGTCGGGGTCGGATGCCTCCCGGCCCACCGCGAAGGCCCGGGTCAGCACGTCGAGCGCCTCGGTGCGGCGGGCGTGGGCGGCGCCCGGGTCCGGCTCCTGGTGGAGGACCCGGGCGGCGAACTCCTGCGTGCCCTGGCCGACCCCCGGCAGCGTTTCCTCGGCCTTGACCCGCGCCCAGAACATCCGGGACATCTCCGCCTCGCCCACCTCGTCGGTGCGCAGGCGCAGAACGGCGGCGGCCTCGTCCTCCGCGTCCCCCTCCGCCAGCCACTGGGCGGCAGCCTCCACCGCGGGCAGGTCGACGAAGCCGACGAGCCCGTCGCCCGGGTACCGGGCCCACTGCTCCGCGGCGGCGGCCAGCACCCGGCGGGTGGTCTGCCGGTCCACCCCGGCGGCCGCCTCCGGGTGCGCGGCGACGACCCGGTGGAGCAGGTCCAGCGTGAACGGCCCGGCCTCCTCGAAGTCGGAGTCGCTGCGCCACATCTGGTCCACGGCCGCCGCCCCGCGCAGCAGGTCGTCGAAGCCGGGGTCGTCGTCGATGTCGTGGCCGAAGGTGATCCGCAGCGCCCGCACCAGCCGCAGCGTCGCCGTACGCATCTCGTCCGACACCTCGCCGTCGCCGGGGCTGATCCCGGCGATCTCCGCCAGTCGGTCCAGTTCGCCGGCGTCGGGTTCAGGACTGGCCAGCGCCCAGGCCCGGCGGCGGCCCTGGGCGTCGGCGAACAGGGTCCGCCGGTAGCGGCCGTTGCTCTCCTGGGTGCCCTGGGGGCCGTAAGCGAGGCGTACCGCGCGCCCGGTGGCGTTGGCCACGTGCTGGCCCATCGAGACGGTGGCCAGCGGGTCGGCCACGAAGGGGCCGCCGTACGCGTCGGATGCGGTGCCCGGCTCCGGTACGGCGCTGTCGCGCGGCGCTCCGCTCCAGCAGACGACGAGGTCGACCCAGTGGTCATCGGGCAGGGTCGTCAGGCTCTTGCGGCGGCGCAGCCACGGTCCGGCCTCCCGCTCGTCGATGTCGCGGGTGGTGCCGTCGCGCAGGGCGAACGTCAGGCTGCCCGGAGAGCCATGGAGGTCCAGCCGGTACGCCCGGTCCTCGGGGCCGGGCCGGGGAAGGTCGTACTCGCCGGAGGTGCGGCCGGTGGCCGGGTGGTCGTGGACGAAGGTCGCCATCCGGTCGAGGTGGCGGTCGTCGTCCTCGAAGTCCCGGGCGAACTCGGCGGGATGGTGGGAGGCCCGGCCGATCTGCCGGCCGCTGAGCGCGCTGACGAGGGCCCGGCTCACCACGTCGTGGTGCCAGCCGGGAGTGTCGTCGTCGGTGTCCGGCCCGAGCCCCGGATCGCTCGCGATCCAGTCGCCCCGGGGTGTCTTCGGGGTGCGGACGACATCGATGGTGCTCGCCTCACCGGGGGCGGACTCGACGGTGATCCGGCCGCTGTGCGCCCACACCGTCCGGCCCGTACGGTCGGCGAGCCTGCGGGGCAGGCCGAGGTACCCGTCGGCGGCGAACGGTACGGCGAGCACGACGGGCGTGCCGGGCGGCAGCGCCTCGCGGGCGAGGTCGGCCGCGACCAGCTCCACGAACTCCTCGATGCCCAACTCCCGTACGGTGCCGTCCGGAAGCCGTGCCTCCACCTGGTCTGGCCCGCCCTCCGCGGCCACCACGTAGGGGGTCGTGGAGCTCGGCCAGGGGGTCGGTGAGGTGCTCACGACGTCGTAGCCGCCCGCCGGGTCGGCCTCCAGCAGGTCGCCCTGGGTGGTGTCGAGTCCGATGACGTCGCTCGTGCCCCAGTTGAGGCCCGGGACCCGGCTGCCGCCCACGGTGAAGTGCTGGGCGCGACCCGGCGCGGTGACCCCCAGCTCGGACAGGTGGTACGCGGCCAGCGCCGGGAAGCCCGTCGCCCGGCCGGCCGCCGTGGCCCGGCCCACCAGACCGAACAGCTCCTGCCTGGTGTCCTGTTGGACGGGGGCGCCGGGGTCCAGGTGCAGGACCCGGCGGGCAATGGCATCCACGTCGAACGGCTGGTCCCGCAGCGCGCGGTCACGGCGGCGCAGGGAGTCGAGCTTCTGGACCGCCACCGCGTCCGGCGGCTGGTGGAGGACGACGGTCGCCTGGCGGCCCAGCTCGGCGCGGGTCACCTGGGCGAGGGCACCGGTGCCCACCCAGTCGGCGGGTACCCGGGCCATGGCCTTGACGACGATGCCGAACTCCTGGGCGGTCAGACGGGGTGCGTCGGCCGGCAGATCCCGTTGCAGCCGCTCCAGTTCGGCCGCCAGCAGCCGGGTGAAGCGGTGGCGCGCCGTGGTGGCGCGTCGCCTCGCGGGTGAGCCGGAGGACGGGCGGTCGGGGCGGATTTCGGCTCCGTAGCCGGTGACCTCCACCCGGGGCAGGGACGCGCCCGCCCGCCGGTTGCGCAGGCCGGTGGCCGCCACCTGGGCGGCGAGCAGCTCCAGGGTCCGGTCCCCCTGCGCGGAGGGGCTGGTCTCGTCGCGCCCGTACGCCACGAGGGTCCTGGGCGGCAGCGGTTGCAGGGCCCTCACCGAGGCGGGGGCGACGGGGACGGCGGGGAGCATGGGGGCGGCGGGGGCCGTCGGTACGGAGGTGGACTCGACGCCTTCCATGGGATCGTTGACGGAGCTGCGCGGGTTCCGGACGGCGATCGGGGTGGTGTCGGCGGGTGCGGCGGCCGGGTCCCCGATCCGCGAGTTGCCGGCGCCCGGCTCGCTGTTGGTGGCCGGTGTAGGCGCACCGGGACCCGGGGCCGACGTGGCAGGCACCGTCCGCGCACCCAGGTCGGGGACGGACGGTGCGGTGAACCGCCAGTCCGTGGAGCTGGGTTGGGACAGCGTGGAGAGGTCGGGCGCCAGCACGGGGAGTTCGCCCTCGGCGGTGTCCGGGGCGGACAGCTCGACCGGGGAGGTGCTCCACCACACGGGCCGCCCCAGCCTGCGAGCGACGGTCTCCGCGACCTCCGGGGCGGGGCCGCTCAGCCCGTCGAGCAGCAGCAGGACGGGCGCGGAGGACTGGATGCCCTGCAAGTCCGTATCGGAGGACAGCAGTTCGGCGAACTCGGCGGCCGACAGCCGGTGGGTGGCCGCGCCCACGGTCACCTGGACGTGGCTACTGTCCTCCAGGTCCACCGAGGCCCGAACCGCGTAGGGCACCGGCCGGTCCGTGCCGTCCGCGCCCGGTCCGGCCCACGGCGCGTCCACCGTCGTGTCCGCCACCCGGAAGCCGTCCAGCCGGGGCAGCAGGGTCGCGAGGCCTCGCCAGTCACGGCCGGAGCCGAACGCCGCGCCCACGGTGGTGAGCAGCGCGGGCGCCGCGAGGGCACCGGCCGCCTCGATGGCGTACGCGCCCGCCACGTCGGGGTCGGCCATGTTCCGGCCTGCCGCGAAGCCCCGGGTGAGCAGGGCGCGGGCCCGGTCGCGCAGGGCGTCGTCCACCTGGGCGTCCTGGTCGAGGCGGAGGGCTCGTACGGTCAGCAGGTCGGCGGCCGGTCCGGGGCCGGGCAGTGCCTCCTCGGCGCGGACCCTCGCCCAGAACATCCGGGTCCGGTGCGCGGGGGCGTCGGCGGGGTCGGTGAGCCGCAGCGCGTCGACGGCCGCCCGGTCCACCGCCGCCGGGCCGGCGAGCCAGGCCGCCGCCGTACGCAGCTGCGGGAGGGGGACGAAGCTGCTCACCGGCAGCGCGCCGCCCGCGTTCCGCCACGCCTTCGCCGCCTCGGCCAGCACCTGGCGGGTGACGTCCCCGTCCACGCCGCCGGCCGCGAGGGGGTGCGCCGCGATCACCTGGGTGAGCAGCTGCGGCCAGAACGGGCCGGTGGGCTGGAGGTCCGGGTCGGCGAACCACATGTTGACGATCGCGGCGGCCCCCGTGACCAGTGCCGGGAAGTCGTCGGCCGCCTGCACGTCCGGCCCGACGACCAGCTTCAGCGCCCGCACCACGCGCAGCAGTTCGGAGCGGACGCGCGGAGACGGGTCACCCTGGAACCCGGCCTGCTCCGCCAGCCGGTCGAGTTCGGCGTCGTCCGGTTCCGGGTGGCTGGTCTCCCACCACCAGGGGCGGCCCTGGGCATCGGTGGCCAGCACCCGCACCGGGCCGTCGCCGAACCGGACCACGCCCTGGGAGGAGTACGACAGCCGGGTCGTGCGCCGCAGTTGGTTGGCCAGGTGCTGCCCGAGGGAGAGGGCGTCGTCGCCGAGCGGATCGGTGGTGAACGGCGCGGGCAGGACACCGTCGAGCTGGGAGACGTCCTGCGCGGACCCCTGACCCGGGGCTCCGGAGTGGCAGATCACCAGGTCGACCCAGTGGTCCTGCGGCAGGCTCGTCAGACTCCTGCGCCGCCGCAGCCATCCGGCCGCCTCGTCCCGGTCCGCGGTCCGGCTGGAGCCGTCGGCCAGCGGCAGGGACAGCCCGCCCGGCAGCCCGTGCCCCGCCAGCCGGTACGCCTTGTCCGCTGGCCCGGGGTCCCGCATCGGCAGCTTGCCGGAGTACGTGTTGGTCGCGGCGTCCCAGTGGACGTAGAAGGACATGTGGTCGAGGTCGCGGTAGCTCTCGCGCTCCCCGACGAGTTCGGCGGGCTGGTGGAAGCTGCGCCCGGTCTGCTGCCCGGTCCGGGAGCTGACGATGGGCTGGGTCAGCACCTCGCGGTGCCAGGCCGGGGCGCCGTCGTCGGGGTCCGGCGCCAGGCCGGGGCGGACCGGGAGCCAGGTGCCGTCCGGCAGGCCGTCCGGGTGGAGCACGGCGACGGTGTTCGTCGCGGCCGGGTCGGGGTTGCGCTGCGCCAGGCCGCTGTGGACCCAGACGGTGCGGCCGGTGCGCTCGGCGAGCTTGCGGGGCAGCGCCAGGTAGCGGTCGCCGGCATACGGCACGGCCAGCACGATCGGGGCGCGCTCGGGCAGCGGGTGGCGGGTCAGGTCGGCGGCGACCAGCTCGGCGAACTCGTCGGCGTCCAGCTCCCAGGGGGTGCCGTCCGGCAGTTGGGCCGTCACCCGGTCGTGGCTGCCGTCCGCCAGCACCGGGTACGGGGCCGGGTCCCACGGCCACGGCGCGATGTCCGCGTTCCCGGTGGGGGCGGGTGCGCCCGTGGGCCCGGTGGTGAGCCGGTCCACGAAGAGGGTGTCGAGCCCGGCGGTCGCGGTGCCGGTCCAGTTCAGGCCCGGCACCCGGTTGCCGCCGGCCGTCACGTGCCGGGCGCGGTCGTCCGCGAGCAGGCCCTGCTCCTCCAGGTGGAAGGCGGTCAGCGCGGCCAGACCGGTGGCCCGCCCGGCGGCGATCGCCCGGCCGGTCAGCGTGTACAGGTCGCGCCGCATCTCCGGGTCGACGAGCACGGACGGCGTCAGGTGCCAGATCCGGCGGGCGACCGCGTCCACGTCCAGGGGCCCGGAGCGCAGGGCCGGGTCGGTGCGCCGCAGCGCGTCCAGGGCGTCCAGGGCGGCGGCGTGACGCGGTGACGTGACGCCGATGGTGGCCTGGCGGCCCAGCTCCTCCCGGCCGATCTGCCCGGTCAGGGCCACGGTGGCACCCTGGCCCGGCACCCGGCTCCGCCCCCGCGCGCTGATGGTGAAGTCCTGCCGCCGCAGCGGCGTGACCCCGGCGGGGAGGCCCGCCTGAAGGGTGCGCAGGGCGTGGTCGAGATGGCGCACGAACAGATCGCGGACCGCCTGCGCCCGCAGATCCCCCTGGGCCTGGGCGGCCTGGTCCCGGTCGCGCGCGGTCCCGGCACCCCGCGCGTCGGCGCCGTATCCGGCGATGTCGATCCTGGGCAGCGGTACCCGGTTGCGCCGGTTGCGCAGCGCGGTCCGGGCGACCTGGTGGGCCAGCCGCTCCACCCCGCGCTCGGCGCTGTCGGCGGTTCCGGTGGCCTGCGGCGCGAACGGTACGAGGGTGAGCGCGGGCAGCGTGGTGAGCGGCCGGGCGGGCGGGGCGGCGGGTACGGCGTACACGGGCTGCCCGCCGGCCGCGCCCGGACCGACGGGTACGGGCGCGGGCAGGTCGAAGGTGAAGTCGAAGTCGAAGTCGGGGAGGTCCTCAAGATCACCCAGGTCGCCCAGAGCGTCCAGGTCGAGGCTGTCCGGGGCGGAGGGGAACGCATCGGGCAGATCGAGGGCGCCCAGGTCCAGGTCCAGATCCACGTCCATGTCCATGTCGCCGAGTTGGCCTGGGCCGGGGTCCTGGCCCTGGCCCTGGCCGAAGTCCAGGTCGGGCATGTCCAGATCCGGCATGTCGCCACCCGGCCGGGACTGGAGCGCGGGCCGCCCCGGCGCCGTCTCCCCGCCCCTGGGCCCGGTCGCGGGACCGGTCCGGCGCGGTGCCAGGCCGAGGCCGGGACGCAGGGAGTCGGCCAGCTCCGCGGCGGAAGCCCGTACGCCCTCGGCACCGCCTTCCGCCGCCAGCAGATGACCGGCGACCCGCCGCACCGCGTCGCGGAAGGCCTCACCGGCGTACCGGGCATCGGCGAGTACCGGGTGCGGTTCGGGCGGCAGCACCAGGGCAACGGCGGCCGACCATGCGCGGGCGGTCTCCGTGTCGTCCCGCCCCTCGGGGGCCGCGTCCAGGACCTCGGCGTACGTCCCGGCCCACAGCCGGCGCGCCACGCTCGCCGCCACCGCGTCGAGTGCTTCCGTTCCGTCTTCGGCCCGGACCAGGCGTACCCGGGCCAGGTCCAGCGGGGAGAGTCCGCCGGCGGGCAGTCGGCCGTCGCCGCGCAGCATCATCTCGGCGCGCAGGCCCGGAGAGAGCGTGACGCCCGCCTCGCGCAGCTCGTCCGAGCCGACGGTCTCCTCCGCGCCAGGGGGTGCGGGGGCCGGCGGCAGGTCGTCGGCGGTGAGCTGCTCCGCGAGGTATCGCCGCTGGTCGGCATCGAGGTCCACGTCCGGCCCGGCAGGCACGGCCCCGGCCTGCGGCGGGGCGGAGTTGAGTGCCGGAGCCGGAACGGGGGCCGGGTTGTCGGCGTCCAGCACCTCCTGGGCGTGCTCGTCGGGGAAGCGGCCCTCGCGGGCGACGTGTTCGCGCAGCTCCTGCTCGGTGAGCGGGTGGATGTTCCAGTAGCGGCCCCAGTTGTCCTGGTAGTCCAGGGCCGGATCGTGGCCGGGGAGGGAGTCCAGCGCCAACTGGGCACCCCGCATCACCTCGTGGAAGGAATGGTGGCCCGCCGACAGCGACATGGCGATCATCCCGGCCCGGATCAGACCGAGGTCCAGTTCGAGGCCCCACCGGTCCCGCATCCGGGCGGCGTGCACCAGGAAGCGGTAGGTCGACCCCGCCGTGCCGGTCAGGACCAGGCCCCCCGAGTCCTCGGACGTCCCTTGGAGGCCGGAGCTCATCGCGAGGTCGTACACGGAGGACGCGGGCATCCAGGTGAGCCCGAGCTCGTTCACCGCGAAGGGGCGCTCGGCGCTGCTCAGCGGCGGACGTACGTCGTCGGGGTCGGTCGGGACCGTGTGCTCCCGGGTGGCACGGGCGAGGGCCGCCTTCTTCTCCGCTGCGGAGAGGGTGTCGTCCAGGTTCAACTGCGCGGCGAGCCGCTCCAGTTCGGCGCGGCCCTCGGCCTGGCGGCGGCTGGGCCGCTCCGCCTCGATCTCCGGGTTCGGGTCCTCCCGGCCACCGAGCATCTCCGGCACCAGGTCGCTGGAGATGCCCTGGAACAGGAAGGTCACCAGCTCCCTCAGGTTGCCGGTCCGCAGCACCTGCTGGAGGGCGGGCCTGCTGGTCCCGACCGTCCCGGGCATGCTCGGGTTCTCGCTGCCGAACGTGGCGAGGGCTCGCGGGTACTGCTGCCGCGCCCGGTCCCACGCGGCGCGCGCCATCTTCCGGAACTCCTCGGTCACCGCCTCGTTCTCCGCGAGGTGTTCGGCCAGGCGGCGCTCGAAGGCGACGGACTCCTCGGCGTACCGGATGCGGGCCCGGACCCACCCGGGCAGCGGTGCGCCACGGTCGGGGCTGGGCGTCGCGGACCGGCGGCCCGGACGGGACGGGTCCCGGTCGGTGGAGGAGGTGCGGGACCCGGTGGTGGACGGGTCCGTGACGAGGGGCGGTGCCCCCTCCGGGGCGGGACCGCCGGTCGGGCGGGTCAGGGCGGGCGGCTCGGTGCGGGGCGGCTCCCCGGCGGGCGCGGGACGGCCGGAGGTAGGACGGACGGACTCCGGAGAGGACGTGTGCCGGTGGTCGTCGATGTCGACGGTCACCACCCGGCCCCGGTCCGGGTCGGTGGCGCGACGGACCCGCTGGGCGTCGAGGGTGAGCGTGAAGTCGGAGAGCCGGACGTGCGGGCCGGGGGCGCCCTCCTGGAACGTCCTCAGCAGCGGGGCCAGCCGGTCCCCGAGCGCCCTGCCGACCGCGTTCGCCCGCTTCTCGCCGCTGGCCCGGGAGCGGTTGCCGTGTCCGGTGACGGTGACCGTGGGCAGGGGCAGACCGTTGGCGCTGTTCCACAGGCCGGTGCGGGCCAGGTACAGGGCCAGGGCGTCCAGGTTCTCGTCCGCGCCGGGAGACAGGGTGTGCTGCTGCTCAGCGAAGCGTACGGTCCGCCGGTCCGGACGGAGGGTGTGGCCGTGCAGGGCGACCGTGGTGAGCGGGTTGGACACGGCGGGTGAACGGTCTGACAGCAGCGCCGCGTTGACGGCGTGCGCCGACTCCCCCGGGCGCTTGCTGTAGGCCCGGAAGTACCACTCGTCCTTGTCGTGCGGGACCGGTGCGGCGGACCGTACGGCGTCCCGGGCGCGGGCACGGGCCTGGTCGACCTCCCGCTGGGCCAGGCCGTGTTCGGGGCGGTCCTCGGTGAAGTACCACCGGACGTGCTCGGCCTCGTGGACGGCGGCCAGGGCGCGGGCCGCGCGCGCGAACCCTTCCAGCCGGGCGATCTCCGCCGGGTCCGCTCCGTCGCGCCGGGCCTGCTCGGCCCGCCAGCCCGTCTCCTGTGCCAGGAGGGTGAGTTGGTCTTCGTCGTAGCGGTCGAGGTTGTCGTCCACGACGGCGTCGAGCTGGTCCGCCGGGATCTCCGCGCGGTTGTGGTTCTCGTTCTCCAGGGTGATCTGGTGGGTGCCGTCCTCACTGGCCAGCACCACCTGCGCGAAGTGGTACGGGGCGTGCGGGCCGACCGGGTCGCCGGGCTTGGCGTGGTTGTGGGTGAAGAGCTGGGCGCCGCCGGCGTTGGTGGTGCTGACCGACTGGATCAGATAGCCCTCGCCGACCTCCGCCCAGGCGAACTCGTTGACCCCGGCACGCTCGGCGGCCCGGGTCAGCGGCCCGCGCAGCGCGTTGTCCTGGGTGTGGCTGAGGGCCTGGCCGTACGCCTCGCCCGGGGTGGGCGCGCCGACGACCCCGCCGGTGAAGCGCGGGTCCCGGCCCGCCTGCCGGACGGCCCAGTCGGGGGTCACGGCGGTGGCGGTACGGGTGCCGTCGGCCACCTCCGTCAGTGCCTGGGCCAGATGGTGGGTGCCGGTGACCTCCCGGCCGTGCAATCCGTTGACCGGGGCCGTGGCCACTGTGCCGTCGGGGCCGCGGAAGGCGAGATGGGAGAGCGGCGCGGCATCCGTTCCGGCGACCATCCGGGCGAAGTCGCGGGTGAAGGCGTGCTCGGAGGCCCCGGAGGCGGTGAGGAACCGGGGCTCCACCCGGAACAGCGGTTCGCCGGGCGTGCCGTCCTCCTGGTCGAGCACCACCCGTACCGAAGGGTCGGCCTCCAGCCGCACCCCGGCTCCGGCGGCGGTCAGTCGGGCCGAGGAGCGCTCGATCGCCGCGCGGGTGGCGTACACCTGGCGACCCCGGCCGGTGGTGTCGTCCCCGGCCGAGAGCAGCGCGACCGTCCGGTCCGCGGAGATGTGCAGCGGCGGCCGGCCGGCGGCGGGGACGGTCCCCGGAATCTGCTGGGGCAGGATCAGCGCGGGGCCCTCGGCCCCCTCCTCCGTACGGACTTCACCGGCGGTCACCGGGCCGACGGTCCGGGGGCCGGGCTCGGTGAACAGCACCCCGGTGCCACTGTCGTCGATGACCTGGTAGTCGCGGGTGATCAGCGGGCGGGGGCGCAGGGCGTCGATCCGGTGTTCCCACTGCAGTTGGTCGGCCAGCCGGTCGAACTCCGCGTCGCCGTCGCTGGTGGATCCGGAACTGCTGTCGCTTCCGGCGTCGCTGCCCCGGCCGTCGTCGCTGTCGGTGTCGCCGCCGTCGATCAGGTCGCGGGCGCCGGGCAGGCCGGGCTCCTGCGGAGGCGGGGGCGTGGTCCAGTCCGGACCGGCCTCCCCGGCCCTCCGGTGCACCACGAGGTGGGCGGCTCCGGTGGTGGGGTGGGTGAGGACCTCGGCCGGCCCCATGGGGTACCAGACCGGGCGGGCCGTCGTGCCGGCGACGAGGTTGGCGACCTGAGCCGCGAACGCCGGGGGCAGCGCGAGGACGATGTCCGCGCCGGCCGGCCGCCGGGAGTCGTACGAGATGATCCGGGCCATCTCCTCGGCGTCGCGGACCACGAAGGTGCGCCACGGCGTCACGATCTCGACGCCGCCGCCCTCCGCCGCCCCGGCCACGAACAGGTACGGATTCCGCCAGGCCGCGTTCTGCTCGGCCGCGCGCCCGGACCGCTCGGCGAGATAGGCGTCCGGAGCCGGAAGACCCGGGTCCTTCTCCGTGAAGTTCCGTCCTGCGGGGGTCCGGTCCGCCGTGCGGAGCAGAGTCTCCTCGGCGAGGGCGTCCCGCCGGGTCTCGATCTGCCGGTCGACGAAGTACAGGGCGAGGTCCTCGGCGCTCGCCAGGTCGTCCGAGGACGCCTCCAGCGCCAGAGCTCCCAGGTCCAGGACGTCCTGGTTGCTCACCCGGGCCCGGGTCGGCAGGTGCAGGACGTGCCGGACGAGGTCGGCCAGGCCGTCGCGGGTCGTCCGGCCGCCCGCCGCCTCCTCGACCAGCTCGTAGAGGGCTTCGGAGGTCTCCTGGAGGCGGGCGCGGGGAACGTGGTTCCACTGCGGACCGAACACCGCCGTCAGCCACTCGGGGTCGGCCCAGATCGGGGTGTCTTCCTCCCCCTCGGAGTCGGAATCGGAGTCGGAGCCCGGATCGGTGTTGACGTGGGGCTGGGGCTGGGGCTGGGGCTCGGCGCCGGAGAGCGTGCTCAGCTCGTACGCCTCTTCCTCGCCCGGCAGCCCGGGTCCCTCGCCCGTGGGGGAGATCTCCGGCGTCTTCGGCTTCGGGGCCGGGGTCTTCGGTGCGGGCGTCGAGGCCTTCGGTGCGGGCGTCGGAGCCGGGGTCCGCAGGAGCAGCGGCACGAAGTCCCCGCCCCGGCGCCGGAGCCGGAGGACGGGCGCGTCGGCGGAGGGACCGGCGTAGGTGTGGGCGGTGCCGTTCTCCTCGATCAGGGTGACCGTGGCGCCGGTCGCCTTCGCGGCCCACTCGGCCACCGCACGGTCGGCGTCCGGGCCCCACGGGGCGTTGGCCAGGTGGCGGCGCAGCCGGCCGTCGAGGGCGTCCTGGCTCAGGGCGGGGGTGCCCTTCCGGTCGCCGGGCGCCGGCGGCGAGAACAGCGTGTCGCGTTCCGCCCGTTCGCCGGGGAGGCCGTTCAGCCGCATCAGCTGGGCGGGCGACGCACCGGCGCGGGTCCGGAGCCGGGCCGCCGCCCGTGAGTCGCGGCCGGGCTGCTCGGCAGCGTGGCGCAGGGCCATGGAGAGCGCGCCGAAGAAGCCGTTGCCCCGTCCGGCCGGAGTGCCCTGGGCGTAGGTGGCGCCGTCGGGTGCGGTGAGGAGGCCGTTGCGGTCCAGGCGGTAGCGCGGGCCGGTGGTGTCGGTGGGCGGCAGCCAGGGCGGGGTGGGGTGGCTGCGGTGGGCGGGCGGCTTGGGGGTGGTCTCCGTACTGCCCGAAGACGTGACGGTGGTCGGCGGGGCGGGCAGTGCGGTGGTGGCAGGCGGCACCGTGCCGGGCGTCAGCGCGGCGGAGAAGAAGCCGTCCGCGGCGAAGAGCACCGGGCCCGAGGCCGGGTCGGCCGTCGCCGGGTCGGCGCCGTGCGGAAGGAACATCTGCGGCCGCCCCTCCCCCGTCACCACCGTCACCGGGGTGCCCAGGATCCGGGCCGCGAGCGCGGGCAGCACGTCGGCGCCGCCGTGGTCGGCCGCCCGGCGCTCGGGCGGGGCCGGGTCGCGGCCGTCCGGGTCCGCCGCCGCGGGCTCGGACGTGAACGGGCGGTACAGGGCCGCCGTGGCCAGCGCCACCCGTTGCTCCGGGCTCGGCCAGACGGTCTGCGGGAGCCGGCCGAACGCGTCGAACTCCGCCTGCTGAGCAGCCGTCAGATCTATTTCGGCGTAGTCCAGTTCGGCCTGCGTGAAGGTGTCCGCCGCATCCAGAGCCAGACCGTCGAGGAGATCCTCGTTGCCGTTGTCGGCCAGCGCCCAGGCGAGCCGGTCGCGCACGGCGCCGACGGCCTGGGCGGTGAGCGCCGGGTCACCGGGGGCGGCCGCGAACCGGTCGGCGAGGTCCGCGTCGAGCAGGAAGGGCAGCTTGCCCTGGTCCTGGGCCGTCGCGAGGAGCGCGTGGAAGAACGAGGCCCCGTCGTGCGGCACTTCGTGGACCTCGCGCACCGTGCGCCCGTCCGGCGAGGTGAGGGTGCGCGGGGCGGAGCCGGTGGCGTCGGTGACCTTGTACGGTTCCGGCGCCTCGGAGCGCCAGTCGGGCGCGGCGTACTCCTGCGGCACGTCCTTCACCGGTACGGAGCCCGAACCCTGGTGGTGGGCGGTGAGGCGGGCGGCGGCCAGGTGGAGGCGGTGGTGGTCCTGTGCGGCGGCGTCCAGGCGCTGCTGCCAGCGGCGTACGTCGTCGCGGGCCGTCTGCCAGGCGGTGACGGCCGGGGAGGCGGCCACCGCCGGGGACGGTGTCGTGGCCCCGGCGCCGTCACCGAGCGCGGTCTGCTCCTCGGGGCTCAGGTCGAGCCAGGTCTCCCGGGCCTTCGCACGGGCGTCGTAGTAGTTCTTCTCGGCGGTGGCGAGGTCGGCCGCCGCCTTGGCCTGGTCGTCCCAGGCCGTGCGGGCCTCGTCGGGGAAGGTCGTGTCGTCCAGCAGGCCGTAGTCGCGGGCGATGTCCTCGCGGAGCCAGACCAGGGCGGTGGTCTCGGCCTCGACGGCGCGCGGGCCGCGCTTGGGCTTGCCGAGGGCCTGCATCGGGCGGCTGTCGGTGACCCGGTGGTCGACCTCGGCCACCGACAGCCAGCTGACGGGGACCGCGAAGAGCATGCTGCGGTCGGTGACGACCTTGATGTGGGTGCCGAGCGTGGTGTCGGTGGCGCTCCTGAGGGCGGTTGCGTCGTTGGCACCGCCGATCGGGACCGTGGCGCCGGGGTTGGTCACGCCCGCATTGCTGTTGCCCGCCAGCGGCGACGTGCTGACCGCGCCCTCGATGTTGTCGGTGATGCCCGCTTCCAGCGCGTCGCCGGTCTTGCGCCGCTGCATGGCCTCCATACGGGGCTTGTTCTCGACGGCGAGCAGCCGGGCGCCGGTGCGGTGCATCTTGGCGTAGAGGCGGGAGTCGGCGGTGTGGGACTGGCCGAGGAGGCGGGCGGAGGACTGGGTGGGCAGCGCCGAGCCGTCGGTGCCGAGCGCTTCCCGGAAGCCCGCCGTCAGGCCGACCTGGGAGGTGGCCTCCTGCTGGGCCTGCGCAGGGGCGGTGCCGAGGGCGGTGAGCGGGGTGTGACGGGCCATCCGTACGCGTTCGGTGAGCATGGTGCCCGTATGGCGCTTGCCGAGGTCCGTGTCGCCGGGGAAGCCGTCGGCGCGGGCGGTGGCGAGGGTGAGGGCGTCCTGCACGTTGGCCGAGCCGAGGATGTCGACGGCGAGGATGCCGGAGCCGATCACCTCGTCGAAGGGCAGGATGTCCGGGTCGGTCTCGCCGCTCTCCCCGTCAGTGGTCCGCCACCGGGCGATGCCTTCCGGACGCGCCTGTTCAGCCGTCAGAACATGCACCTCACGGTCGGGTTCGCGTACATCCTGCTCGGTGAGGGCACCGTCGGCGCCCGCACCGTCCGGGGTGAGCAGGCTGGCCGGGAGGATCTCGTTGAGGGAGCCGACGGGGGCGGTGGCGGTGGGGCCCAGCGGCTTCCCGGAGGCGTCCACCAGGGTGGCCGTCAGGGTGTACGTGGTCACGATCTCGGCGTGCGCCTGGGTGGTGGCGATGTTGGGCATCGTGGTGCTGCCGACCGCCTCGGTCACATTGCTCGACCGCTGCTTGGCCGCGGTGCCCTGGAGCGCCGGGTTGGCGACCAGCACACCGCTGCCGGCCGCGCGTTCGCTCGCGCTGAGCGTCACATCGGCGCCGCGGTCCTGGGACCGGCCCTCGACGTCGTCGCGGGCGGTGGTGCGGTAGTCCTCCAGCTCGTAGCCGGTACGCAGCCGCTCCACGGTGGTGGTGACCGGGGTCAGGGTCAGCTTGAGCTGGCCGGGGCTGCCGCCGACCGGCAGGTGGTGCGGGCTCGTCCAGGTGCGGTAGCGGACCGGCAGGGCCATGCCGTCGGTGGTCAGCTCGTGCACATGGGAGCGGAGGAAGTCCGGGGAGAGGCGCTGGAGCACCTGCTCGCGGTCGTGCGAGGGCACGCCCATCCGCTCCAGCTGCCCCATCAGCTGCTGCGCCGCCCGGCTGGCGTCGAGCTGGCCGCTGGGGTGGGAGGGGAAGTGGCGGCGGCGGAGGAAGGGGGGCAGCTTGTAGCCGCCGCCGAGGTTGGCCGGTGTGGTGGTGCCGAGGCCGTCGGGGGCGAGGCCGGCCTCGATCGCGTCCTGCATCGGCAGGTGGAACATCACCGCGTCACGGACGCGCTGGAGGGCTGCGGCTGCCCGGCGCGGGGCGAGGCCGCGCCCGAGCCGCTCGGAGATCCGCCCGGCGGCGGAGCTGATCCCGCCCCCGGCACGGGTGCCGACCGCCCCCATCGCGGCCGTCCAGCGGTCCCGTACGGCCACGGTCTCGGTGGCGTCGGCGACCACCAGGTACATCCGCCCGGCATAGCTGAGGGTGGTGTTGCGGCCCCGGGTGAGGGTCTGGGAGATGCTGCGGCCCTTGCCCCAGGCGTACTGGAGGGCGGTCGAGTACGCACCCACCACCGCCGGTTGACCCGGTGCCTGCTGCAACGGCGTCACCGCGCCCTGGAGTCCGAGGGTGGTCCGGGTCCCGGTGCTGGAGCTGCCGGCGACGCGGTGCTCGTTGCCGATCGTCGCTTCGAGGCTGCCCGGCTTGGGGTCGCTCTTGACGCGTACGTTGTCGAGTTCGCCCCGGACCGCCGCCTTGAGGTAGTGGGTCGAGAAGGGGCCAGCGCCGGTGAGCCCGGTGATGCGGGAGCCGAACGGGCCGAGGTACTGGCCGAGTTGCCCGGCGACGCCGAGGTTGGCCATGGCCCGGCGCAGGGCGGTGCGGATCGGGGTGCCGGGCGCGCTGACGTGCCAGGAGGTGCCGGTGGCGCGGTCGGCGGTGTCCTGGACGAGCCGCTGCCGCTGCTCGCCGCCCTCGGTGCTGAGGACCACGTGCGGGGCGCTGAGCAGCTTGTTCACGAGCTGCCGGTCGGACGCGGAGGTCCGGGGCAGCGGCCGGGTCCCGTCGAGGAGTTGGTCCGCCTCGGTGGAGGCGAGGGGACGCGGTACGGGGGCGGGGGCGGGCGCCGGTGCGGCACCGGTGGCCGGGGGGTCGGCGGGGGCGTGGCGGTCGGAGCCGTGGGCGGCGGGGACGGCGAGCTCCACCCGGCCCACGGTCTCGGCCCCCCGGGCGAACAGAGGCCGCTCCGTGACCTTGCTGACGAAGACGCCCGCGCCCAGCAGCCCCACCGTGGCGAGCCGGGTCCAGCCGCGCGGCCTGCGGTGGCCCTCGAAGGTGGCACCCAACTCCACCTGGTAGCTGTAGAGATCGGCGCCGTTCTGGAAGGTCAGCTGGTCGTGGGCGACCGCGACGGTGTTCTTGGTGGCCCGGGTCCGTGTCTGCGCGTAGCGGGCGCCCAGGGAGACGTTGCCCGCCTGGCGGGGCACCCCGGCTGCCGGGTCCTTGTCGTGGTCGCGCGGCGAGATGCCGAGCTCGACACCGGCGGAGAGGGTGGTGGACTCCTGCTGCCCCTGGCCGGAGATCTCCGTACCGATGACGGCGTTGCGCAGCGAGCGTTCGCTCAGGGTGGTCTCGAACTGCCGGTCGGTGAGGCGGGCGCGCAGGATGAGTGTGTGGTGGCCCCGGCGGACCTTGCCGTCCTCGGTGAGGGTGACGGGGACTCCGGTGGTCGTGAGGTCGTCCAGGCTCTGCGCGAGGCTCGGCCGGTTCAGCGCCTCGCGCACCTGGCGCTCGTTGTGCAGGGCGGTCCGCATGCGCCCGTCCCCGTAGCAGAGCTTGGCCAGGTGGGGGTGGCGCAGCATCAACGGCGGGACGAAGAGCGACGGGTAGGCGCGGGTGAGGGTGTCCAGGACCGTGTCGGTGAAGGCCTTCAGGGGGTCCTGAGGGGCGGGCGCGGGGGTGGCGGCCGTCGCCGGGGCGGGGGCCGTCGTCGTGGCGGCCGGGGCGGGGGCCGTCGTCGTGGCCGGGGGCGCCGGGGCGGCGGGCCGCCGGTCCGGTACGAAGCCCTCGGCGCGGACCTGCCCGCCCAGGTGCACCGGGTTCTCCCGCGTGAGGTACCACGGCACCGGCGGTTCGGCGTCCGGGTTCGGGCCGGTCGCGCCGGGCGTACGGCTGTCCCAGCCCGCGAGGCGGCGCGCGTCCTGGGTGGAGTACCAGTCGAGGCTGACCACCCGGACCGGCTGCGCGGCGGAGGCGGGCTGACCGGCCTTCCGCACCATCAGGGTGCGCTCCACCCGGTAGAGCGCCATCGGGTGGTTGCGGACGCGGCCGGTCACCTTGCGGGCGGCGTCGGAGCCGAGGTAGTGGCCCCGGCCCGCGCTGAGGTCGGTGCGGACCAACGGGCCGCCCTGGAGGCGGACGTCGGTCTCGGGGCCGACGAGGGTGTAGTTCGGCCCGGCGGTGACCTGGACTCCGAGGCGGGTGTCGCGGACGTGGGCGCGCTGGTTCTGGTACGTGGTCTGAGCGAGGTCGCGGACCTCCGCCTTGACCGACTCCGTGACCAGGGTGGCCCGGTGCGGAATCGACCGCTCCACGATCAGGTGGCCCAGCGGGTGCTGTCCGCTGCCCCGGGTCAGCTCGGGTCCGCTGACGGGTCCGGCGAGCCGCCCGAAGAGGCCGAGCAGCCGTCCCGGCCGGACGTAGGAGACCAGGGTGCGGTGCGCCGAACTACCGGGCTTGGCACCGGAGATGGCGAGCGCCACGTCCTCCGGCGGGTCCGTCAGGTGGAGGGCCGTGGTGTCGGTGATCCGGGGTTCGGCCCCGTCCGGGAAGGTGAGCGTCTCCGGCGCCCTCTTCGGCCCCTTGAAGGGCACGGTGAGGTCGTCCGGCAGCCGCCAGCTCAGCCCGTCCCGCATCGCGAAGGACGCGGAGTGCACCTGGCTGCGCTGCCAGCGGGGGGCGGTGGCGGGCGCGGTGCCCGGACCGCGGGGCGTCGGCGAGGGGGTCTTCGGGGCCTCGGTGACCCGCTCGACGCGCACCCGGTAGTGGACGTCGTCCAGATGCAGGTGGGAACCCTCCCAGGCCCGGTACTCGCTCTGGTGGTACGCCTGGGTGCCCTG
Organism: Streptomyces cyaneofuscatus; assembly: GCF_000718135.1. GTDB lineage: Bacteria > Actinomycetota > Actinomycetes > Streptomycetales > Streptomycetaceae > Streptomyces > Streptomyces cyaneofuscatus. The sequence goes on from NZ_JOEM01000035.1 coordinate 31,369, forward strand.
GGTGTAGTCCGTCTTCCGGGTCCAGCCCAGCGAGACGCCGATCTTCAGCATCCAGTTGAGCGGCGGCCCCATGCCCAGCGCGGCGGCGACCCGGCGGCCGACACCGACGCTGCGCCCGCCGCCCGTACCGGCCTGGCCGCGCCGCATGGTGTCCAGCCGGACGGTGGCGCCGCCGACCTCACCGAAACGCTCCCAGCGGTGGTACGGGACGGCCTCGACGACCATCTCGTGGCCGACGCCGGACTTCTCCCGGCCCACGAAGCGGGCGCCGCGCGGGGCGGTGAACGCGCCGGGCTGGTCCTTCAGCAGCCGCAGCAGCTCCGCCTCGTCGAACTGGGCCCGGAGCTTCCTGGGCAGCTGGTCGAAGACCTCCTTGGCCACCTGCTCGGGCGAGCGCAGGGTGAGGACGCCGAGGCCGTTGAGGAGCCCGGCCCCGGGGGTTCCGTCGGTCCGGGCGCCCGGACCGGTCGAACCGTCGTCCGGATCGGCGTCGGGGCTGATGAGGACGGTGGGCAGCCGGCTGCCGTCGTCGAAGGTGACGGTGCGCGGGGCGGGGCCCGGCGGCCGGGCGTCCTCGCCGGTCAGCAGCCGGGCCGGGCGGTGCCGCTCCAGCTGCGTCTCCAGCGGTACGGGGTCCCCCCGGTCCGGGGTCTCCTCGGCCGGAACGTGCAGGTCGGTGACGCCGCCCATGCTCCGCAGCCACTCGCCGAAGACGTCGGTGCCGACCGGGTCGGTGGTGGCCGGGGCCAAGGTGGGAGTCGAGGTCGGGGTGGGCAGGGATGCGGCCGGGACCAGGGCGTCGTAGTGGTCGGAGCCGTTGTAGGCGAGGTGCAGGGTGCCGCTGCGGCCGCCCGGGTTGAGCGGGGTGACGGAGGTGCCCGCCGGGGCCGACGCGTCGGGCCGGACGAGCCGCAGCTCGATGTCGAGGGTGTGCGCCAGCGCGAGCGGGAGCGCGTCGGCGAAGGGCGAGGACCACAGGGCCGGGAGCTCGGCGGTCGCGACGATCAGCCCGTCGGTGCCTAGGCGCCGGGCGTCGGCGGGGGTGGGCGCCACATCGGCGAGGTGGGGGTAGCCGCTGTCCCGGAGGATGCGCCGCCACCGGCGCCCGTCGCCGTCGGTGACGACCGCCTGTTCGATCCGGTCCCAGCGCTGCCGGATCCGCTCCCGCGCCTCCGGGTTCCGCACCCCGGCCAGGGCGGTCATCCGCAGGTCGTCGACGACGGCGAGCACCGGGTCCGGGGTGGCCTCGACGTCTGGGGCCAGCAGTTCGGAGCCGGTGAGCCGGTCGCGGAGCAGGCTGCGGAGGCCGGCGACGTTCCGCGCGGCCCAGGCGGGCGGGACGTCGTGGCCGCGCGCGGTGTCGAGGAGCGACCGGAAGAGGCAGTCCCCGTCGGCCCGGGTGCGCAGTCTGCGGAGGGCCTGCCCGTCCGCGTGGACGGTGTCCACGAGGCCCGGCGTCCCGATGCCCTTGCTGAACAGGTCCACGTCCTCGGCAATGCTCTCCGGGCGGCCGGACGGGGAGGGAGGGGAGGAGGCGTTGGGCTCGGGGTGGACCAGCTCGGCGTGATCGCTGCCGGGGCTGAAGCGCAGCAGCGGTTCGCCGGACGAGCCCTCGTGGGAGCTGACGATCTTGTCGAAGACCGACTTGTCGAAAGCCGTCGGCGGATTCCAGAACATGTGCGCGCCGTGCGCCACGGCCATGTCCTTGGCCCGCATCTCATCGATCAGCGCGTCATGTTCGGGAAGCGAAACGCGGGAACCGTCCGGGGCCGACACATCGAACAGGTCATGGTCTCCGGTGATCGGCCGACGACCGCCCTCACCATCGAACCCGAACACGATTCCGTCGTGAACGGTGAACTTCCCGTCGGCCTCGTATTGGGCCATCTTCCCGGCCAGTTCATGGAACTCCGTGGACCGCTGGTTGAACCGGGAGACCACCCGGTCCCACGCATCCACCGGAACCGAACCCCGATCCGGCAACACCGGCTTGAAGTAACCGACCAGCCCGATGTTCCCCGCA
>NZ_JOEM01000036.1 GCF_000718135.1 Streptomyces cyaneofuscatus
GTGACCCCGTCACCTGCGGTCCGCTTGCCCTCGTGGCGGACGGCGCCAGAGGCGTGGGCGGCACGGGGGCGGGGGCGGCGGGCCTGGCCGGTGCGGGCGCTGCGGCCTGCTGCGGTTCGTCGACGGAGATGCCGAAGTCCGTCGCCAGGCCCTCCAGCCCGCTGCTGTACCCCTGCCCGACCGCGCGGAACTTCCAGGCGCCCTGGCGCCGGTACAGCTCACCGAGGATGAACGCGGTCTCGATCGTGGCGTCCGTGGAGTCGAAGCGGGCGAGCTCGGCGCCGCCGGCCGCGTCGACGACCCGTACGTACAGTCCGCTCACCCGGCCGAAGGTGCCGCCGTCCGCCGAGGCCGCGACGATGATGCGGTCGATCGCCGGCTCGACCCTGCCGAAGTCGACGAGCAGGGTGTCGGTGACCCCGTCACCTGCGGTCCGCTTGCCCTCGTGGCGGACGGCGCCAGAGGCGTGGGCCGGCTGGTTGTAGAAGACGAAGTCGGTGTCGTCGCGGACCTTGCCCGACACCAACAGGAGTGCGGAACCGTCGACATCAGGGGTGCCCGCGGCGGCCCGCCACCCCAGTTCGACGCGCACGGTGCCCGCAGGCACCGGAACGTTGGTTCCCTTTTGCATGGTCATGCTCGCCCCCATCACGGTTCCGGCTGCCCGCAGGCCTTTCCGCACAACCTAATCCCTCCGCCGGGCGGCCACCGGAAGGGTTCGGCGACTACGCGTGGCCCGGGTGGGGACGCAGGACCATGAGGGAGTCCTCCGAGGTCGCCACCATGGCGAAGGGGAACCGGTCGAGTTCGAGACAGAGGGCGATGTCATCGGGATGGACTCCTTGGCGCACGCCCTCCGCCAGCTCGCTGGCGGCGCGCGAGGCACCGGCGCGGCGGAGGAAGCCGTCCGCGTCCGTCGCGTCCTCGGTGACCCTCCGGGCGATGTACTGGGCGCACGCCAGGTCCTCATCGGCGCGCCCGTCCTCGCCCGTGACCACGAACGTGACGCTGTCACCGCCGCGTTCGCGCAGGAACCGGGCCGTGGCCTCCGCGACCACGAAGCTGGCGCACAGCACCAGCGACGCGTCCTTCACCGCGAGCGCGCCGACCGTCCCCGCCGTGGTCTTCTGCACGACGGTCCGTCCGCCGAGGTCCAGGGAGCGCAGCAGCCCCGGCGAGTTGACGGCGTCGAAGCCGGGCGCGGGAGGGCCGTCCTTGAGCGCCACCCAGTCCGGGTGGCGGGCCTTGAGCGCCAGGGCCTCGTCCAGGGACTCGGCCAGAACGATCTTCTCCGCCCCCTGGGCGAAGGCCCAGGCGGCCACGGTGCAGGCGCGCATGACGTCGACCACGACCGCCACGGGCGGGGTTTCGACCAGTTCGGGGATGCCGAGGAATCGAGCTTTCATCCGGTCATGATCGCGGAGACCCGGCCCACAGCACCAGGACGGCGACGCGGCCGTTCACCGGCCGGGCATTCCATCGGGCCGAAATTCCACGAAACCGAGCGTGCCGACGTCGGCGCCGTCCTCTGTTGTTTTACCGGCCGGACCCGGCAATGTGCGGCGAACAGGCCCTCATCGGAAGCCGCGTGACTGTCTATGAGTTCGGCGGCCGCAACCTGGGGACAGGGGCAGGGGCCGCTGTCGCAGGAGCGTGCCGCCGACGCGCTCGGTGACCGGGAACGCGGGGACGTGGCCGAACCCGAGCAGGCCACCGCGGGCGGCCGGCCGCGAAGAGGTCGTCGCCTCGGCCGATGAGAGCGCACCCCCGAGAGGCAGAGAACGTGGCGTGGTCCCGGCCACCGGCCACAGGCCGAAACCGCCGGGTGCGGGTACCCCCGGGACGGGCTCCTCCGAAAGCAGCGTCCGCCCGAACGGGCGTGACCCGCCGCCGAACGGGACCGCTCTCCCCCGAAGCGGGCCCGCTGTCGCCCTTTGTAACCCGCCCGACACTTCTCGTCGACAATGGCCCGCCAAGAGGGAATGCCTCTGATAGGCGAGGGATTAGCGGTGTTTTGGTGGTCCCGGCCGAGAGAGCAGGCGTAAAAACGGATGACCCTAAGATTGGGGCTCCCCAACCGGCACATCGTGGGCTTAACTTAGGTGCCATGACCTCCCCTCGCTCCGCCTTCGGCGGCGGCTACTACGCCGCGTCGTTCCCCGACACTCCGATCTACGACTCCCTGGTCGCGGAGCGGGGCACCCCGCAGATCGCACCGATCCGCGTCCCTGCCGCGTACGACACGTCCAGCAGCTATCTGCCGGCCCTGCCGTCGGCGCTGCCGGCCCTGCCCGCCGCCCCCTCGCAGCCCGTCGGCTCCTACGGCTATCCGCAGCAGCACCAGCCGATGCCGCAGTACCAGCAGGCCCCGGCGCAGAGCGCGCCCATGTACGGCGGCGGGCTGCAGAGCGCCCCGGCGCCGTACATCCCGCAGCAGCCCTCGGCGGTCCGCGGCTACCCGCAGCAGTCCCAGCCGCAGCGCCCCGCGCCCGGCACCGGGTACGAGTCGATGCGCCCGGCCTCGCCGCGGCCCGCGCCGGCCCCGTCGCCGTACGAGGACCCGTACAACCGGCCGTACCAGAGCCGGGGATACTGACCCTCCGGACCGCCGCGGGCTCCGCGAACAAACCGTGCGTAGGTATGGATAGGTGACTGGCAGGATGGGGCGCATGGCCTCTCCCGTGCTCCGGTCCGTCCACCTGTATCCGGTCAAATCGCTGGGCGCCCAGACATCCGACGAGATCGCCGTCGAGCCATGGGGACTCGACGGCGACCGCCGTTGGATGCTGGTCGACAAGGCGCCGCGGGTGATCACCCAACGACAGCAGCCGTTTCTGGCGCGGATCTCCGCGGTGCCGCTGTCCGGTGGGGGGATCGCCCTCTCCGCCCCGGGCCGTCCGCCCCTGCGGGTGGAGGTGCCGGGGCCGGAGAGCCTGGTCGATGTGGAGCTGCACCGGGACACCGTCACGGTCGCCGAGGCTGCGGACGAGGCCCACGCCTGGTTCAGCGAGATCCTCGGCTCGGAGGCCCGGCTCGTGCATCTCGACGATCCGGCGCGCCGCAGAGCCGTCGACCCCGCGTACGCGCGCCCCGGGGACATGGTCTCCTTCGCTGACGGCTATCCGCTGCTGCTGACCACCACCGCTTCGCTCGACGCCCTCAACTCGCTGATCGCGGCGGGCGACCGGCCGCACGAGGGGCCGTTGCCGATGGACCGCTTCCGGCCGAACGTCGTGATCGACTCCACCGAGGCGTGGGTGGAGGACGACTGGCGGCGGATCGCGATCGGCGATGTGCCCTTCTCCGTGGTGAAGCCCTGCGGCCGCTGCGTGATCACCACCACCGACCAGCGGACCGCCGAGCGCGGCAAGGAGCCGCTGCTCACGCTGGCCCGCCACCGCCGGGTCGGCAATCAGCTGCTCTTCGGCCAGAATCTGATTCCGGACGGGACCGGGGTGATCCGGGTCGGGGACCCCGTCAAGATCCTCGACTGAGGACACGGGGACCGGGCCCCGGGGGGAGCATGGGAACGACCGGGGGGAAAAGCATGGGCATCGGAGTCCTCAGGTGGCGGCACAGTCCGCTGTGGCGCGCCACCGACCGCCGCGAGGCGTGGGTGACGCTCGGCGCGCTGGTGCTCCTGGCGCTGGGGGCGCCGGCGGCCGGGTGGGCGGGCGGTGCGCTCGCCGACGCCTCGCTCCAGCAGGAGATACGGGCCCAGCACGAGGAGCGGCGGCCCGTCACCGCGGTCGTGGTCGGACCGGTGCCTCAGGCGCGTCGGTTCGCCGGTGACCCGGGTGCCGAGTCGGGGCGGACCTCGGTGGTGGCAGTCTGGCGGGCGCCGGACGGCACCCGGCGGACGGGCGAGGTCACCACGTCCAAGTCCCGGGAGCCCGGGGCGCCGGTGCGGGTCTGGACGGACGCGGCAGGCCTCCCCGTACCACCGCCGATGGACACGGACGCGGCCCGTACGCACGCGGTGCTCGGCGGGATCGGCGTCTTCCTGCTCGCCGCCGGGTGTGTCGAGGCGGGCAGGCGGCTGATCGTAGGGCGCCTGGTGCGGCAGCGGTACGCGCTCTGGGACCGGGAGTGGGCCGAGGCGGGCCCGGACTGGGGCCGGGCCGGAACGGGCAGCTGACGGCGGGCGGCCACCTCGGCCGCGTACGGCGGGCGGCGACAGCACCCCGGCGGCCCGAGTCGTCAACTCCCGCCCCTCCCGCGCGCTACGGTGGTCCGACCGCGTCCGCCTCCTCGACAGGCGGGCGGACGGACGGACCCGGGCCATCACGGCCCAGGGCTTCACAGCACGACCCGAGGCAGCACAGCACGAGGTGGGGGCAGAGCAACTCCATGGCACAGGGCACGGTCCAGGTGACGCACACCGGAACTTCGCGATGGCGCCGCCGCACGGGCGAGTACGCCTCCCTCTCCGCGGCCCTGGAAGCGGCGGCCGACGGTGACGTCCTCACCGTCGCGCCCGGGACCTACCGGGAGAACCTCGTCCTCCACCGCGCGGTGACCCTGCGCGGCCCGGAGGGGTCGGTCGGCTCCGTGCGGATCGCGCCGGTCGACGGCGTACCGCTGACGGTGCGCGCCTCCGCGATCGTCCAGGATCTCCACATCGAGGGGCAGGACTCCGCGGCCCCGGCCGTGCTGGTGGAGGACGGCACCCCCGAGTTCTCGGACCTGCGGATCGTGACGCGCTCGGCCGCCGGTATCGAGGTACGGGGAGCGGCCCGGCCCACCGTGCGGCGCTGCACCGTCGACAATCCGGCCGGCGTCGGCATCGCCGTACTCGACGGGGCGGGCGGGGTCTTCGAGGAGTGCGAGATCGTCTCGGCCGGGCAGTCCGGTGTCTCGGTCCGCGACGGCGGCCACCCCCGCCTGGACCGCTGCCGGATCCACCACTCCTCCGGCGCGGGCATCGGTGTCACCGGCGAGGGCAGCGGTCTGGAGGCGATCGGCTGCGAGGTGTACGAGGTCAAGGGCAGCGGCGTCCAGGTCACCGCCCGCGCCACCGCGCACCTCACCGACTGCACGGTGCACCGCACGTCGGGCGACGGCGTCACGCTGGACACCGATGCGGTGCTGACGCTCGCCGACTGCGACATCCACGACATTCCGGAGAACGCGATCGACCTGCGGTCGCGTTCGGTGCTCACGCTGACCCGTTCCACGGTCCGCCGCTTCGGCCGCAACGGTCTCTCGGTCTGGGACCCGGGCACCCGCGTGGACGCCAACCAGTGCGAGATCCACGACAGTACGGGCGACTACCCGGCGGTCTGGGTCAGCGACGGGGCGACGGTGATACTGGACGCCTGCCGGGTCCATGACGTGCCGGATGCCCTCTTCGTCCTCGACCGGGGATCGCGCGCCGATGTGGTGGACAGCGACCTCTCCCAGATCCGCAACACCGCCGTCTCCGTGAGCGACGGCGCCACCGCCCAGCTGGACGACTGCCGGATCCGGGAGGCCTCCACCGGCGCCTGGTTCCGCGACCACGGCAGCGGCGGCACGCTGAACAACTGCACCATCGACGCGGCCCAGACCGGGGTCATCGTCACCAAGGGCGCCGACCCCGTGATCGAGCGGTGCACGGTCACCAACCCCGCCGAGGCCGGGTTCTACGTCTCCGCCGAGGGGCGCGGCACCTTCGACAGCTGCCGGGTGACGGGCAGCGAGGGGTACGGCTTCCATGTCATGGACGGCTGCCGCACCACGCTGACCCGCTGCCGCACCGAGCGGTGCGCGCGCGGCGGTTACGAGTTCCCCGAGGGCTTCGCCGGGCCGGCGGGCGACGGGGCCGGGGGCTCCGGCCCGGTGGTCACGGACTGCACGAGCGACGAGAGCGGTCTGCGTACGGCACCGGCTCCGGCCCCCGCCGTGCTGACGGCCACGCAGGCGACGCCCGGACTGCTCTCCACGATGCCCGGGCAGCGGGCCGTGGAGCCCGAACCGGTGGCTCCGGCGGCCGAGCCCGCCCGGGACTCCGCGGCGGTCCTCGGTGAACTGGACGCGCTGGTGGGCCTGGAGAGCGTCAAGCGCGAGGTGCGGGCGCTCACCGACATGATCGAGGTGGGCCGCCGCCGCGCGGAGGCCGGGCTCAAGGCCGCCTCGGTCCGCCGCCACCTCGTCTTCACCGGCTCCCCCGGTACGGGAAAGACCACGGTCGCCCGGCTGTACGGGGAGATCCTGGCCTCGCTCGGGGTGCTGGAGCGCGGCCACCTGGTGGAGGTCTCCCGGGTGGACCTGGTCGGGGAGCACATCGGCTCGACGGCGATCAGGACCCAGGAGGCGTTCGACCGGGCGCGCGGCGGGGTCCTCTTCGTGGACGAGGCGTACGCGCTCTCCCCGGAGGACTCCGGGCGCGACTTCGGCCGTGAGGCCATCGACACACTGGTGAAGCTGATGGAGGACCACCGGGACGCGGTGGTGGTGATCGTCGCCGGGTACACCCACGAGATGGAGCGGTTCCTCACCGTCAACCCCGGTGTGGCGTCCCGTTTCTCGCGGACCATCACCTTCCACGACTACCTCCCCGAGGAGCTGCTGCGGATCGTCGAGCAGCAGGCCGAGGAGCACGAGTACAGCCTGGCGGAGGGGACCGGGGAAGCGCTGCTGAAGTATTTCACCGCGCTCCCCAAGGGCCCCGCCTTCGGCAACGGCCGCACCGCCCGGCAGACCTTCGAGTCGATGGTGGAGCGGCACGCGGGCCGGGTCGCCCAGCTCGCCGAGACGAGCACGGACGACCTGACCCTGCTCTACCCGGAGGACCTCCCCGAGCTCTTCTGACCCTTCTCCAGGGTTTCCCCGCCCTGCCGGGGCAGCCGGGGTCCGAGCTCTTCGAGGAGCGCGGCCCGTTCCTTCGCGAAGACCGGGTCGGCCTGGTAGTCGGAGTGGCCGAGGATCGGTTCGGGCAGCGGGAGCGCGGTGGTGCGCCCGTACGCCAGCGGGTCCTTCAGCGGTCCCCGGTCGACGCCGGTGTCGGGGTCGGGGTCGGTGCTCAGCCGGACGGGCCCGCCGATCGGGTCGGTGGCCCGGAAGAGGTTGCGCCAGCAGTGCACCGAACGGTTCAGCCCGAGCAGGGGTACGGCTCCGAAGTAGGCCGGGAACCAGCGCCCGTACAGCCGCTCGATCGGGGAGCCGTAGGTGAGCAGCCCGACCCGGCGGCGGGCCGTGTCGGGGAGCTGCCAGACCGCGGCGGCCGCGAGGACGCTGCCCTGGGAGTGGCCCGAGATGATGAGCCGGCCCTTGGTCGTCGCCGTCCAGGCGCACATCCGGGACGCCAGGTCGGGGACGGCGCGCTCGGCGTAGCAGGGGGGCGCGAAGGGGTGGGCGGCGCGCGGCCAGAAGGTGCCCACGTCCCAGAGGATGCCGATGGTGCGCCGGGCGGAGGCGTCCCGGTAGGCGCGGCGCCCGCCCGCGACGAACAGGATGAAGCCGAAGCCGATGAGCCAGGAGCCCGTCGACTGGGCGGCCTCGGCGAGCGATTCGACGGGCGCCGCGGCCCCGTCCGTCGCGAGGCCGGGCACCTCGCCGCTGGCCCAGGAGCCCGCGACGGCCGCCGCGCCGAGGAGCAGGGTGGCGGCGGAGACCACGCCGACGATCCAGGGGGCCGAGTCGGTGAGGGCCGCCGTGGCGCGGATGCGGGCGATCCGCCGGGTCCGGCCGGGGTCGGGCGGCTCGGGGGCGTACTCCGCCTCGATGTCCGGGCCCATGCGGCGGGCCCGGCGGGCGGTGCGGACGACGAGGAAGACGACCGGGACGAGCAGCAGGAGCAGGAGTACGGGGATGACGGAGGCCTGCCAGCTGAGCAGGACGGGCGGGCCCTCGATGATGGAGCCGCGCCCCGTGCCCGGGGTGCCGGGGCCGTCCAGCCAGTCGGCGACGCGCTGGGCCACGCCGCCGGTCATCACGCCGCCCAGGGCGCAGGCGAGCATGGCGACGGACGGGCCGCCGAGGCCGTACAGCGTGGTGCGGGATTCGGGGGTGCGCCGGTAGAGGCTGCGGGCGACCAGCGCCATGATCACGACGAGAAGGCCCTGGCCGAGGGCGAGGAGCCGGAAGGCGGTCTCACCGGACAGGCTGCCGGAGGAGACCCACTCCGGGCGCGACCAGCCGGCGTGCACGACGGCGAGGCCGAGCAGGGCGAGCGCGGAGCCGGGCAGGTACGTGATGAGGGCGCCGTCGACCCGGTTGTCCCGGACGCTCTCGCTGCGGCCCCGGCGGCAGATGACCCAGACGACGACCACGGCGCAGAGGACGAGCGCCCCCTGGATGACCAGGCCGAACACCGGCGGTACCGAGCTGCCGACGGTCCGGTCGTGGAGGGTCGCGGCCCCCATGACGAAGGCCGCGACGGTCAGGAAGCCCGCGGCGGTGTGCGCGGCGCGGAGCCGGGAGACGAGCCGGCGGCCGTACCAGAAGCCGGGCCTGCTGAGCGCGGGCGGCACCGGACGCGCGGACTCCGGGTCGTCGGCGTTGTCCGGGGCGCCGGGCCCGTGGGTCTCCTCCGTGCCGTCCGGGTCGCAGGCGTCGTCGTCCGTGGCGTCCAGGGGGCTCTGGGACTCGTAGGCGCTCCAGGTCCGGTTGGAGAGGTACCACAGGAGCCCCACCAGGGCGGCCGGCACGGTGGCGGCGAGCGCGAGCCGCCGCCCGGGCTGGGACCACCAGCCGCCCTGATGGCTCGACAGGAAGCCCAGCCAGGAACGGCGTTCGGAGCAGGCGGAGGTGCCCGCGCACTGCCAGGCCACCAGGTCCAGCGCCACCTCGCAGGCCGCCGCCGTGAGCAGCACGGTGAGGCTGAGCGCGACGAGCCGCACCGCCACGCCGTACAGCCGGACCGCGCGGGTGCGGCCGGCGGCGGTGGGGCGCATCCAGTGGGCGAGGTTGACCACCATGAACGGCAGGAGCAGCAGCCACAGGGCGCGGGAGCCGTTGCCGGAGGTGAGCCCGGACCAGCAGTACGCCTCGGCGACGGGCTCGTCCCGGTAGCGCTCGGGGTGCTTCTCGCCGTGGGCGTCCTCGGTGCGCCGGTAGACGGCGGCGGTCGCGTCCCCGGTGACCCGGACGGTACGGGGATCGCCGAGCATCTCCTGCGGGGTGGCGCCTCCGACGCCGTGGACCAGCAGTTCCAGCGCCGCCCCGGTGTTCTGCGGGGGTCGCGACGGGGGCGGGATGGCAGGGGCCAAGGCGGCACTCTCTCTCGGGCGCGCCGGCCGCGCGGGGCCGGCGAAGACATGACAGGGGTCGGGCAGGACATGACGGAGGTCGGGCGAAGGCGGGCGGGGAGCCGAGGGCTCCGGCCCGGCCCCAGAATCCCGGAGGCGGGGCGGGTGCGTGAGCGGTCTCACGGAATCTCCCCAGGTGGTACGCCGGACATGCCTGCGTGGCAGGATGAGCCTGTCCCGCAGGCCGCTGCGGACCGTAGGAGCAGAGGGAAGGACCGGGCGACGGCGTTGAGCGAGAATCAGAACCTGCTCGCGGAGCAGCGGCGTGCCCTGATCCTCGACGAGGTGCGCAGGCGCGGCGGGGTGAGGGTCAACGAGCTGACCCGCAGGCTGAATGTGTCCGACATGACGATCCGTCGGGACCTGGACGCGCTGGCCCGGCAGGGGGTCATCGAGAAGGTCCACGGCGGTGCCGTGCCCGTGGTCGAGGCGAGCACCCACGAGCCCGGCTTCGAGGTGAAGTCGGCGCTGGAGCTGAGCGCCAAGGAGGACATCGCGCGGACGGCGGCGGCGATGGCCCAGCCCGGCAGCGCGATCGCCCTCTCGGGCGGTACGACGACCTACGCGCTGGCCCGCCATCTGCTGGACGTACCGGATCTGACGGTGGTGACCAACTCGGTGCGGGTCGCCGACGTGTTCCACGACGCGCAGCGTCCGGTGGCCGGGCGGGGTGCGCGGCCGGGGACGGCGACGGTGGTGCTGACGGGCGGGGTGCGGACGCCTTCGGACTCGCTGGTGGGGCCGGTGGCGGACCGGGCCATCGACTCCCTCCACTTCGACCTGCTCTTCCTCGGGGTGCACGGGATCTCGGCGGAGGCCGGTCTGTCGACCCCCAACCTCGCGGAGGCGGAGACCAATCGCCGCTTCGTCCGGTCGGCCCGCCGGGTCGTGGTGGTGGCCGACCACACCAAGTGGGGCACGGTGGGGCTGAGTTCCTTCGCCACACTGGACGAGGTGGACACCTTCGTGACGGACGCGGGGCTGGCTCCCGGGGCGCGCGAGGAGATCGGCGAGCATCTGCCGGGCCTGGTGGTGGCGGGCGAGGGGCACGAGTCGCCCGGGGAGGCCGTCTCCCCCGGCTGACCCCCGGGGAGGCCGTTTCCCCGACTGATCCCCGGGGAGGCCGTTTCCCCGACTGATCCCCGGGGCGCGGCTCACCACCTGCGGCTGTCCGGATTCCGCTCGGGTCGCCGTCCGGCCGTGACGTCCTAGGATCGGGGAATGGCCGTCTTCCGGATCGAGCGCTTCTCCCCTCTCCCCGCAGCCGAGGCCTGGCGCCGGGTGACCGACTGGGAACGGCACGCCGAGCGTGTCCCGTTGACCGCCATCTCGGTGGCGGGCGGGCCGCCGACCAGGGTCGGCACGGTGTTCACGGCGCGTACGGGGGTGGGCCCGCTGGCCTTCGACGATCCGATGGAAGTGGTCCGCTGGACGCCGCCGGCCGGTGGCCGGGCCGGGATCTGCCTGCTGGAGAAGCGCGGCTCCGTGGTGCTGGGCCGGGCCTCGATCGATGTGCTGCCGACGCATTCCGGTTCCCATGTGGTGTGGGTGGAGGAGCTGCGGGTGCGGCTGGTGCCGCGGTGGGGTGACCCGCTGCTGGCCTCGGCCGGGCGGCGGCTGTTCGGCGGGGTGCTGGACGAGCTGCTGGCCTAGGGGGCGTCCGGCGCGAGGGCCGATCCGACGCCGGTGACCGGTGCGGGTGATGTGACCGTCACACGATTGACTCGTTTGTCGGTATGACACTCCCCGCCACGGCCCCGGAAGGCACCGAACTCATGCCGATCCATCAACCGCAGCAACGCTCCGCCGCCGCATCCAGCGAGCCCCTGGGCGTCCAGCAGGCCGAGGCCGCCCTCGTGGAGCACTACCCGCGTCTGGTCCGGCTCGCCTATGTCGTGCTGCCGCCCTCCCTGGGCCGGCACCGCCGGGTCCTGGCCGCGCACGGTGCCGTGCAGCGGGCCCTGCCCGGGGCCAGGACCTCCCCGGACCGGGTGCGGGTGCCCGCCCAGTCCCGGCGCTCCCCGGAGGCGGCACGGGCGGCGCGGGCGGAGGGCCCGGCGAGCGCCCCGTACGCGTGGATGCGGCTGCGGGTGCTGCGGACGGCGCTGGCGTACGAGCGCAGGCCCCGCTGGTGGCCCGGCCGGCTCCCGGCACCCGCCGCGCTACGGCCGACGCTGCCCGTGGTGTGGGGGCTGCGGCTCTTCCCCCGGGCGGGCGGCGTCGACGAACTGGCTCTGGACCGGGCGCTGTCGGAGGTGCCGGGTGCCGTACGGGCCGCGTTCGCGCTCCAGTTGCTGGACGGGCTGCCGGAGACCGCGGTGCGGGCGCTGCTCGCCGAGGCGGGGGTGGACGATCCGGCGGGGGCGGTGCGCCGTGCGGCCCGGCTGGGGAGGCCGGACCCGGTGGCGGCCCAAGTGCTGCTGCGGTCCGGGGAGTTCGACCCGTGCACCGTGCAGACCCGGCCGAGCGATCTGCTGCGCCGCAGGCACCGGGTACGGGCGGCGGCCCTCGCGGCGGCGCTGTGCGTGGTGGCGGGGACGCTCGCGGTGGCCGCCGGGAAGGAGGTACGGGACGAGGCGCCGGGAGCCGGTGTGACGGTCCCGGCCCTCGACCCGGCGGCCCTGCTGCGTACGGCGGCGGAGCAGTGGGCGGACACCTCACGCATCGACTTCACCGCCTGGCCCGTACGCGGTGACCGGCGGGGCGACGGGGAGCTGCTGGGCCGGGCGCTGCGGGCCTGGTCCGAGCCCTCGGGGAACGTACAGGTGTCGACCACGCCGGGCACGGTCGGCGTACCGCCCGCGCAGCCGCCCCGGCTGCTGTTCGCGGGTGAGGTGGACGGGGCGGCCGTGGTGCTGTTCCACGACGGCGGCGTCCGCATCGTGCGGTACGCGGAGCCGCTGGCGGGCGGTGGCGGGGCGGCGCTGGACTTCGCCCGGACCGATGACGCGGACGTGACGACGGGGGCGGCCGTGGTCGTGAGCCGTACGGGCGAGAAGGCGCGGTTCCTGCTCGCCCCCTGGATCTCGGAGACCACCACCCGGGACCTGCTCGCGCCGGACACACCCGGCCGGCCGCTGGAGGTGGGCCCGGACGGGATCACCGCCCCGGTGGAGCGCCCGGCGGCGGGCGGCGGCTGCGACGCCTGGCCGGTGCTCCAGCTGCGCTCCTCCGAGCGGATCGTGGAGAACCACGCGTTCCTGGTGACCGATCTGGGCGACCTGGCCCCGGCCCATCTGACGTACACGCCGAAGCCGGGCCGTGGCGCACCCGCCCGGCAGCCCCGCGAGGCGACGGGTCCGGAGGCTCTGCTCGCCTGGGCGCGCACGGCGTGTTCGCTGCGGGCGCTGTCGGGCTCGGGGGTGCGAGCGGTGAACAACTGGGCGTTCGCCGAGCAGAGGCTGCCCGAGGGCGAGGCGTCGGCCGAGTGGCTCTGCACCCGCGCCGACACCTGGCGCGGCCCCGGCCGGGTGCTGGTGCAGTTCCTCCAGCCCGCCGCCTCCCCCACCGCCCCGGCGGCGGTGGTCGCCGACCGGAACGACACCGCCCTGTGCAGCCGGTTCGGGCAGCACATCCTGGCGGGCACGCACTGGAAGGCCGCCTCCGGCCGGTGGTACGTCCTGGCGGCGGGCAGCCGGGCGGTGAACCGGATCGAGGCCACCGGCCAGGTGCGGGGTACGGCGGGCGGCCCGACGCTGGCGGTACGGGCGCCGCGCGACGCCTCCGTGGAGCTGACGGCGAGGCTGCGCGAGGGCGGGACGCTGGCGGCAGTGCGCTGAGCCGCTGGCAGCGCGCGCTCCGCCGTACGGAGTCCTCGTCCCCACCTCGTACGCCGTCGGGTGCGAGACTCGGACAGGTGACGGATCTTCCTGAGGAACCCGACGTACGTGATGTCCCCGACGAGACCCCGCTGCGCTGCCTGGTCACCGGCGCCACCGGCTACATCGGCGGCAGACTGGTGCCCGCGCTCCTCGACGCCGGCCACCAGGTCCGCGCGCTGGCCCGGACGCCGCAGAAGCTGCGCGACTACCCCTGGGCGGACCGGGTCGAGGTGGTGCGCGGCGATGTCACCGACGCCGACTCGCTGACCGAGGCGATGCGGGACGTCGACGTGGCGTACTACCTGGTGCACGCGCTGGGCTCCGGCTCGGACTTCGAGGAGACCGACCGGCAAGCCGCCCGCAACTTCGGCGAGAAGGCCCGCGCCGCCGGGGTGCGGCGGATCGTCTACCTGGGCGGGCTGACGCCCGAGGGGGTGCCGGAGAAGGAGCTGTCGCCGCACCTGCGGTCACGGGCCGAGGTGGGGCGGATCCTGCTGGACTCGCAGGTGCCGACGGCGGTGCTGCGGGCGGCGATCGTGATCGGTTCGGGGTCGGCCTCGTTCGAGATGCTGCGCTATCTGACCGAGCGGCTGCCGGTGATGGTGACCCCGAGCTGGGTCTCCACCCGGATCCAGCCCATCGCCGTACGGGATGTGATCCGGTACCTGGTGGGGAGCGCGACCCTGCCGCCCGAGGTGAACCGGACCTTCGACATCGGCGGCCCGGACATCACGACGTACCGGGAGATGATGCAGGGCTACGCCCGGGTGGCGGGGCTGCCGCGGCGGGTGATCGTGCCGGTCCCCGTGCTCACCCCGACGCTCTCCAGCCACTGGATCGGGCTGGTCACCCCGGTCCCCCGGTCGATCGCCCGGCCGCTCGCGGAGTCACTGCGCCACGAGGTGGTCTGCCGGGAGCACGACATCACGCGGTACGTCCCCGATCCGCCGGAGGGGCCGATCGGCTTCGACCGGGCGCTGAGCCTCGCCCTCCAGCGGATCAAGGAGGCCCGGGTGGACACCCGCTGGTCCTCCGCCTCACTACCGGGCGCGCCGAGCGACCCGCTGCCCACCGACCCGGACTGGGCGGGCGGCAGCCTCTACCGGGACGAGCGGGAGCTGGCCGTGCCGGTGGACCGGGCGGACCTGTGGCGGGTGATCGAGGGCATCGGCGGCGAGAACGGCTGGTACTCCTTCCCGCTCGCCTGGGCGGTGCGCGGCTGGATCGACCGGATCGTCGGCGGGGTCGGGCTGCGGCGCGGGCGGCGGGACGCGCACCGGCTGCGGGTCGGGGACTCGCTGGACTTCTGGCGGGTCGAGGAGATCGTGCCGGGCGAACTGCTGCGGCTGCGGGCGGAGATGCGGCTGCCGGGCCTGGCCTGGCTGGAACTGTCGGTGGCCACCGACGACCAGGGGCGCACGCTCTACCGCCAGCGCGCCCTGTATCACCCGCAAGGGCTGCTCGGCCATGCGTACTGGTGGGGCGTGTCGCCCTTCCACGCGGTGGTCTTCGGCGGGATGGCCCGCAACATCGCCGCGGCCGCCCAGGCCGCCGCCCGGGCACGGCAGCAGGGCCGCGAACCGGTGGCCGACAGTGGTACAGACAACTGACGCCCCGGCCGCTATGGTGTCCCTCCCCATGAGCGCCCCATAAGGCGCAGACCGCCGGGAGGTGCACGCGATGGCACGCCGACTCCGTACCGTAGGACTGGAGTTCACCGAATCCGCGCCGATTCGTCTGGTGTTCGCCGCCGAGGTGTCCGCACCCCCGGACGTGGTCTACCGGGCCCTCGCCGAGGACGTCGCCTCCTGGCCCTCCTGGTTCACCGCCGTCACCCGGGCCACGCCCACCGACGGGGGCGCGGGCCGGGAGGTGCGGCTGCGCGGCGGGGTCCGGTTCCGCGAGACGATCGTGGCCGCCGAGCCGGGCGAGCGCTACGCCTACCGGGTCGACGAGACGAACGCGCCGGGGCTGCGGGCCCTGGTGGAGGAGTGGCGGCTCACCGCGGACGGGACCGGGACCCGGGTGCAGTGGACCTTCGCCGCCGACGGGACGGGCCCGTTCCGCTCGGTGCTGGGGGTCGCGCGGCTGGGGATGGGCCGGTCCTTCCGGGATGCGGTGCGCCGGCTCGACGGGCGGCTGACGGCTCCGGCGGCCTGAGCGCTGCTGCGGCCTGAGCCCTCCGGCGGCCTGGGTGCCGCTCCGGACAGTCAGCCGGTCAGGGTTCCGGTGGCGAGGAAGCCGTCGATCGCCGCGGTGTACGGGGCGATGTCAAGCCCCTGCTCCTCCAGCCAGGAGTCGGAGTAGTACTTGTCCAGGTAGCGGTCGCCCGGGTCGCACAGCAGCGTGACGACGCTGCCCTTCTCCCCCAGCTCCACCATCTCGGCGATCAGCTTGAAGGCGCTCCACAGCCCGGTGCCCGTGGAGCCGCCCGCCTTGCGGCCGATGGCCCGCTCCAGGGCGCGTACGGCGGCGACGCTCGCCGCGTCGGGCACCTTCATCATCCGGTCGATGGCGCCGGGCACGAAGCTCGGCTCCATACGGGGGCGGCCGATGCCCTCGATCCGGGAGCCGCAATCACTGCTCGCGTACGGGTCGTGTCGCGTCCAGCCGTCGAAGAAACAGGAGTTCTCCGGGTCGGGCACGCAGACGCGGGTGTCGTGCTGGAGGTAGTGCACATAGCGGGCGATGGTGGCCGACGTGCCGCCGGTCCCGGCGGTGGCGACGATCCAGGCGGGTTCCGGATAGCGCTCCAGCCGGAGCTGCTGGTAGATCGACTCGGCGATGTTGTTGTTGCCGCGCCAGTCGGTGGCGCGCTCCGCGTAGGTGAACTGGTCCATGTAGTGCCCGCCGCTCTCAGCGGCGAGGGACGCGGACTCCTCGTACATCTTGCGGGAGTCGTCGACGAAGTGGCACTGCCCGCCGTGGAATTCGATGAGCCGGCACTTCTCCGGGCTGGTGGTGCGCGGCATCACGGCGATGAACGGCACGCCGATCAGCTTGGCGAAGTAAGCCTCCGAGACGGCGGTCGATCCGCTGGACGCCTCGATGACCGGCTTGCCCGGCCGGATCCAGCCGTTGCAGAGCCCGTAGAGGAAGAGCGAGCGGGCGAGCCGGTGCTTGAGGCTGCCGGTGGGGTGCGTCGACTCGTCCTTGAGGTAGAGGTCGATGCCCCACTCCTCGGGCAGCGGGAAGCGCAGCAGGTGGGTGTCGGCCGAACGGTTGGCGTCGGCCTGCACCTTGCGGACGGCCTCTTTCAGCCAGGCCCGGTACTCCGGGTCGCTGCGGTCGACGTCCACCGTCCCCATGACCGCCCCCGTGGCCCCGCGCTCCTGTCCCAGCTCATGGGTGTCCATCGCCGTGCTCCTGTTCGTGCGTTGTTCGCCGCTGTTCGTCCGCCCGGTACTCCTGCCTCCACGATAGGCCCCCGACCTGCGCAAACGTTGACTTTGATGGTCCATAGCCCTGCCTTTGGGCAGGCCTTTCGGGGGCAGTTGGGGCGGGCGGTGCGAGGAGCGCGCGGCGGGCTCCCGTGCCCTCTGGCGGCCGGGCGCGCGGCCGGGCACACTGCAACAGGAGAAGTGGTGACGAAGGGGGGCGAAGCCGCGATGGCGGACGCCGAGTTCAGTGCGTCGGGGGTCAGGATCGAGCGGTTCACCCGGTCGCTGACCAGGGCCGGTCAGGTGGTCGTCAAGGACGGCCGGCTGTCCTTGCTGATGAGCAACGGGCGGGAGATCGACAGCGCCCCGGTGGGCACGGTGAGTGCGGGGAAACGGTGGTTCTTCGCGGCGGATTCGGCCATCGCCCGGGTGAACGGCGTGCGCTACCGGTTGACGATGGGGCAGCGCAACCGCAGACGCGACGGAGCGGCCCCGCTGCGCCGCTTCCTGGAGGCGCTGCGCAGCGCGGGCGGCCGCAGGGGCTGAGCCCCGGGCCCCGGTTCCTCGGGCGCCGTACGCGGCTCCGCGAGTTGCGGAGCTGCTCGGGCTGGGCCACGCTGGACCCACGTCACTGAAGGTGCACCCTCGGTGACAGAGCGATTCGCTCCCACGGGACACCGCGGGACCGGATCGTGCGACATGAGAGACACGACAAGAGCAGAGCGGATTCGGCAGTCAGTCGTCCCGCCGGCTCCGTTCGTCCGTCTTCTTCTTCCGGACCTATTTCGGGGAGTCGCAGCCGTGATCAGCGAGCCAAGCAGGCACTGCACGGTGGAGCTCCAAGCCCTGCCGTCGCGGATCGGTCAGGTCCGCAGAATCATCTCGGCCCAACTGCGCTACTGGCATCTCGATCCCCTGATCGACCAGGCAGCCCTGGGCGTCACCGAACTCCTGACCAATGTCCACCGGCACGCACAGCCGGACAAGTCATGCACCGTCGACATCGAGCTGCTGCTCGACCGGTTGACGGTCTCCGTCCACGACCATGACCCCCGTGTCCCCACGGTGAACGAGGCGGATTCCTTCGCCACCTCGGGACGGGGTCTGGCCCTGATCGCCGCGGTCAGCGAGAGCTGGGGCGTACGGCCGAGCGGCGCGGCCGGAAAGGCCGTCTGGTTCACCTTGCCGGCGGTCTGCGCCACCTCGACCCTGCCGCCGCTCGCGGTCTACGGGTCGATCACCGACGGGCCGTTCGGGTCCGTCCCCATCAGCCCCGAGGCCGTCGCGGCGGCCCCGGCCCGGTCGGCCGTGGTCGGCTGAGGTGAAGTACCTGGGTGCGGCGGTGCGGTGAGCGTGATGCCGCACCGCCGCACTTGGCTTCCGGCTTCCGGCTTCCGGCTCAGGCGAGTACCGCGAGCGGGTCGTCCAGGACCGGCTGCCAGGCCAGTTCGGCCGCGCCGACCAGGCTGTTGTGGGTCAGGGTGCAGGGCAGGATCGGCACGCTGCCGCTGCGACCCCAGAGACTCCGGTCGGCGACCACGGCCCGCAGCCGCTCCGGGTCCGCCTCCAGCAGGTCGCGGTGGAGCCCGCCGAGGATGATCCGGTCCGGGTTGAGGATGTTGACGAGCCCGGCGAGGCCCAGGCCCAGACGGTCGATCAGCGCCTCGGCGGCGTTACGTACGTCGGCGTCCTCGTACTCCGTACGCAGCAGGTCCCCGGCCTGCTTGAGGAGCGACTCCTCCGGGCCCGGGTCGCGGCGCGCGGTGGTGAGGAAGGCGAGCGGGTCGGTCTCCACGTCGAGGCAGCCGCGGCCGCCGCAGTGACAGGGCCGCCCCTCGGGGTTCACGGTGAGGTGGCCCACCTCCAGCGCGAGCCCTGAACTCCCGCTGTGCAGGCGGCCGTCGAGCACCAGGGCCCCGCCGACGCCCCGGTGGCCGGTGGCGACGCAGAGGAGGTGCTGGGCGCCGCGTCCGGCGCCGTGCCGGTGCTCGGCCAGCGCGGTGAGGTTGACGTCGTTGCCGGTGAAGGCGGGTCCGGTGATGCCCGCGTCCCGGACACAGGCGGCGAAGATGTCGCGGACCGGCGAGCCCGCGGGCCAGGCGAGGTGCAGCGGGTTGAGCGCGGTGCCCTCGGGTTCGGCGACCGCCGACGGCACGGCGAGCCCGGCACCGACGCAGCGCAGCCCGGTCTCCCGCAGCAGCTGCGACCCCGCGGCCACGACCTCGCCGAGCACCTGCGCGGGGTCGGCCATCACCGCGACGCAGCCCGGCGATGTGGCGACGATCCGGCCGCCGAGCCCCACAAGTGCGGCCCGGAAGCCGTCGGCGTGGACCTGGGCGGCGAGGACGACGGGCCCGTCCTCCAGGACGGAGAGCCGGTGCGAGGGGCGGCCCTGCGAACCGGCCGCGGAACCGGGGCTGGAGTCGACCCGGATCAGCCCGAGCGCCTCCAGCTCCGCGGCGACCGCCCCGGCGGTGGCCCGGGTGACGCCGAGCTCGGAGGTGAGGACGGCGCGCGTGGGGGCGCGCCCGGTGTGGACCAGTTCCAGTGCGGGCCCGAGCGCACTGCGGCCCCTCTCCAACTTCGTCCGGGTGGTGGTCGCCTTGCCGTTCATGAGGGCGAGTCTCCCATGATCCGGAGGTGTCACGGACGCCGAGGGAGCCCGCCGGGACGGGGAGAACCCGCCCCCGTCAGCCATGTTGCGCCCGCCCTCCACCCACCCCTATGCTGAGTTTGTGCCGCAACTAAACAAACTGCGGACGGCCCTACCGGGGGGACCTGGCGGAGACACCGCCCCACCCTCGCCGGCCCGCCTCCGTACCGCGCTGACCGTGTTCTTCGCCCTCGATGGCTTCCTCTTCGCCGGCTGGGTGGTCCGTATCCCGGCCATCAAGCAGCAGACGGGCGCCTCCGCCTCCACCCTCGGCCTCGCCCTGCTCGGCGTCTCCGCGGGCGCCGTGATCACCATGATGCTCACCGGCCGGCTCTGCCGCCGCTACGGCAGCCACGCCGTGACCGTGGCCTGCGGGGTGCTGCTCCCGCTGAGCATCGCCCTGCCCGCGCAGACCCATTCGGCGCTCTCGCTCGGCCTGGTCCTGCTGGTCTTCGGAGCGGCGTACGGCGGGATGAACGTGGCGATGAACAGCGCCGCCGTCGACCTGGTCGCCGAACTCCGCCGGCCGGTGATGCCGAGCTTCCACGCCGCGTTCAGCCTCGGCGGCATGGTCGGTGCCGGACTCGGCGGGCTGGTCGCGGGCGGCCTCTCCGCCTCGACGCACCTGTTCCTGCTGGCCGGCGTC
The DNA here is from genome assembly GCF_000718135.1 of Streptomyces cyaneofuscatus. Classification (GTDB taxonomy): domain Bacteria; phylum Actinomycetota; class Actinomycetes; order Streptomycetales; family Streptomycetaceae; genus Streptomyces; species Streptomyces cyaneofuscatus. The sequence goes on from NZ_JOEM01000036.1 coordinate 19,731, forward strand.
GGCCTGCTCGTCACGGCGTTCGCGGGGCCCGCGCTGCTGCGCAACCGCCCGGCCCGCACGGCGCCCGAAGCGCACACGCCCCAGAGCCAGTCCCAGCGGCAGCCCCAGCGGAAACTCGACCCGCGGGCCCGCCGGATCGTCGTGCTGTTCGGCGTGATCGCCCTCTGCACGGCGTACGGGGAAGGCGCGCTCGCCGACTGGGGCGCACTCCACCTGGAGCAGGACCTCGACGCCCATCCGGGCCTCGCCGCCGCCGGGTACGCGCTGTTCGCCCTGACGATGACCATCGGCAGGCTCACCGGGACGCTGCTGCTGGAACGGCTCGGCCAGACCCGCACCCTGGTCCTCGGCGGTGCGGTCGCCGCGGCCGGGATGCTGCTGGGCGCACTGGCGCCGACCGCCTGGCTCGCGCTGGCCGGGTTCGCGGTCACCGGCCTGGGGCTGGCCAACATCTTCCCGGTCGCCGTGGGCCGGGCCGGCGAACTGGCCGGACCGAGCGGGGTGGCCGCCGCCTCGACGCTGGGCTACGGCGGCATGCTGCTGGGCCCGCCCGCGATCGGCTTCCTGGCCGACTGGTTCTCGCTGCCGATCGCCCTGACGACCGTGGCCCTGCTGGCCGCGGCGGCTGCCGCCCTGGGGTACGGGGCCCGCAACGCGACGCACGCCTGAGCGGGCCGACCCACCCGGGCCGTCCGCGCACCCCCGGGCCGCCTCCACCCTCAGGCCGCCCGCACCCCCTGGCACAATCCGGCCATGGAGATCACCGAGTACATCGCATCCCTGTCCGAGGAAGGGCGGCTCCTCGCGGCGGCCGCCGAACAGGCGGGCCCCGGGGCCTCGGTCCCGACCTGTCCCGGCTGGCAGATACGCCACCTGCTGCGCCACACCGGCATGGTGCACCGCTGGGCGGCAGAGCTCATCACCGAGGGCCACACCACACCCCAGCCCGACGGCGGAGAGCCGGACCTCGACGGCGAGGAACTCCTCGACTGGTTCCGGGCGGGCCACCGCCATCTGGTCCGGTCACTGAAGGCCGCCCCCGCCGACCTGAACTGCTGGACCTTCATGCCCGCCCCCTCCCCGCTCGCGTTCTGGTCCCGCCGCCAGCTGCACGAGACGACCGTGCACCGGGTGGACGCGGAGTCGGCGCTCGGCGGACCGCTGACGTCGGTCGACGCCGACCGGGCGGCCGACGGCATCGACGAACTCCTGGCCGGCTTCCACGCCCGCCCCAAGAGCCGGGTGCGCTCCTCGGTCCCGCGCACGCTGCGGGTGCGGGCCGTGGACACGGACGCGGTGTGGACCGTACGGATCTCGGACGAGCCGCCGCAGACCGTACGTACGCCCGCCGGGGCGGGGGCCGGGTCGGCCGGCAACCAGGACGGCGGCGACGACCGCGTGGACTGCGAGCTGAGCGGGACGGCGGAGGGGCTCTACCTCACGCTCTGGAACCGCCTGCCGCTCGCCGCCGTGACTCTGCGCGGCGACCGCTCGGTGGCGAGGCTCTGGACGGACAACTCCGCGGTCACCTGGTGAACTCGGGCGGCGGACGCGGAGCTTGTGGTGCGGGGGCCGACGCGGGGGCCGGGCGTGGGGGCTGAGTGCGGTTGCCGGACGCGGGCCGCACGCTTGCCGGGAGCGCGACGGGCCTGTGACACTGCGGCCATGGGGGAACGGCGGACGCAGGCGGAGCGGGACGCGATGACGGTCGAGATCGGCTATGCGCTGGTCAGCTCCGCCGTACTGGCCGCCCTCACCTTCGCGGCGGCCTCAGCACCCGCCCTCCTCCTCTTCGACCTCGGCCGCACAGCGCGGACGGTGGTCCTCGGCCTCGCCACCGCGGCCGCCGTACTGGCCTTCGTCGCGAGGGTCGTCCATGTCCTGTGGCGCTTTCCGCGGCGGGAGGGCCGCCGCCTGGACGGCCCGGCCCCAGCCCCGGACAGGGCGGGCCGCTCCGGCTCCGCCGACTCCGCAACGTAGAGGGGGCGGGCGTCCCGCGATTCAGCCTGCGGCCGGGCTCCCGCGCAGACCGACCGAGCGGGCGAGCTCCCCCGCCGCCTGCCGGAAGAGCTGCTCGCGCGCCTCGACCATCCGGTTGAACTGGCCGAATATCTCGAACGAGATCAGGCCGAAGAGCTGGGCCCAGGCGGCCACGAGGGCCGGGGCGACGGCAGGCGGCAGGTCCGGGGCGATGTCGGCGGCGATCCGCTCGGCCTCGGCGCGCAGCTCCGCCGCGAGTGGCGGCACCGCCAGCCCGTCCTCCCGGAACGCGTCGCGGATGAGACCGATGAGGACCATGCCGACCCGGGAGGCGGGGCCCACCGTGTCCATGGGGGCGCTGTAGCCGGGGACGGGTGAGCCGTAGATCAGGGCGTACTCGTGGGGGTGAGCGAGCGCCCACTCCCGTACGGCACCGGCCACGGCGACCCAGCGGTCGGCGTACGGGGCGGGGCGCGGGCGGGCCCGGTCGGCGGTGGCGCGGGCGGTCTCCGCGGCCTCACCGACGGCGTCGTACGCGTCGACGATCAGCGCGGTGAGGAGGTCGTCGCGGCTGGGGAAGTAGCGATAGAGCGCCGAGGAGGCCATACCCAGCTCGCGGGCGACGGCGCGCAGGGAGAGCTTGGCCGCGCCCTCCGCCGCCAGCTGTTTCCTGGCCTCGTCCTTGATGGCGGCGGTCACTTCGATGCGGGCGCGCTCCCTGGCCCCTCGGATGGTGCTCATGGCCGTCAGTCTGCCACGCGTTCAGAGCACCGAACAACAACGAGAGCAGTGCTCTTGCTTTTGAGCGCCGACCTCCTGCACACTGATCTCAAGCGAGAGCACCGCTCTCTCATTGAGAGCACCGCTCTCATAACGGAAGCACCGCTCTCTCACCGCCACCGGGATCATCCCGTCACGCCCCCGCCACCGCCCCGCCCCGTCCCTGGGAGTCACCATGTCGCAGCAGCCGCAGCCGTACTACCTCCGGGCCGGCGCAACCGCCACCCGCCTCAACAACGTCATCGGCCGGCTCGCCCGGCACGGCATCAGCCTCATGGGCTCCGCCGAGATGTCGGTACGGGGACGCACGAGCGGCCGGATGCAGCGCATCCCCGTCAACCCGCACCCCTACGAAGGCGCCCAGTACCTCGTCTCCGCCCGCGGCCACTCCCAGTGGGTGCGCAACATGCGCGTCGCGGGCGGCGGCGAGCTGCGAGTGGGACGCAGAACCCGGGTCTTCACCGCCGTGGAGATCGCCGACGACGCACAGAAGGCACGCATCCTCCGCGCTTACCTGAAGCGGTGGGGCTGGGAGGTCAACCAGTACTTCCAGGGCGTCACCGCGAAATCCACGGACGCCGAACTCCTGGCCGCCGGCCCGGACCACCCGGTCTTCCGCATCACCTTCGAGAGCTGACCGTGCCGAGCAGCTCCGCCACCAGGTCCACCACGAGCGCGGGCCGGGACACGAACGGCGAATGGCCCGTCGGCCACTCCCGTACGGCGGTGCAGCGGGCGGCGAGCGTCCGTTGCAGGGCGGGGTCGATCGCCCGGTCCCCGGCGCAGACGACATAGGTCGAGGGGATCAGCTTCCAGCTGTGGTGCTCGGGGATCCCCCGCCCGCACCCCGGGGCCTGCGGCCGCAACAGGCCGACCGCGCGGGCGGCGAGAGGCCCGGGGCAGTCGTCGTAGAGGACATAGGCCGCCCGGCCGGGATCCAGACGTGTCGTACCGTCGGGCCCCTCCCCAGGCACGACAGCGTCACGCAGCTGCGAGGAGGTCCCGCCGAGAGCGGCCGCGCTCTCGCCCACGTCCGGCACGAAGGCCGCGAGGTAGACGAGATGGCGCGCTCCCCGTACGCCGGTGATCACCGACCCGCCGTAGGAGTGGCCGAGCAGGAGCGGAGGCCGGTCCAGCGCGTCGACGGCGGCCTGGACCGCTGCCGTGTCGGCGGCCAGGGAGCCCCGGTGGAGCTCGGGGACCACCGCCTCGAACCCCGCCGCCCGCAGGCCGTCCGCGACCGGGCCGAAGTGCTCGGGCCGGTGGTAGAGGCCATGGACGAGCACTGCCGCGGCCCGGCCGCCCAGACCCCTCGCCGCGTCGCTCAGCGGTCCATCGCGCTCAACGCCCGCTGCGCCAGCGGGTGCGTACGGACCAGCTCGGCCAGCGACGTCGTGCCCCGGGTGATCCCCGCGAACGCCTTCCAGGCCGGCCGGAAGCCGGTCAGCACCGCGTGCAGCACCCCCGGGCGGCGCTCGAACAGCTTCAGCATGCGGCGGCCGACGCCCATCTCCACGCCGAGACCGGCCTTGATGGCGAAGGCGTAGTTGAGGGCCTGGCGGCGGGCGTCCACCGCGTCGTGCGCCTCGGCGATCCTGACGGCCCATTCGCCCGCGAGCCGGCCCGAGCGCAGCGCGAAGGAGATGCCCTCCCGGGTCCACGGCTCCAGGAGGCCCGCCGCGTCGCCGCAGACCACGACCCGGCCGCGCGAGAGCGGCGAGTCGTCGCTGCGGCAGCGGGTCAGATGGCCCGAGGAGATGGACGGCTCGAACCCGGCGAGGCCGAGGCGGGCGATGAAGTCCTCCAGATACCGCTTGGTGCCCGCGCCGTCGCCGCGCGCCGAGATCACCCCGACGGTCAGCGTGTCGCCCTTGGGGAAGACCCAGCCGTAACTGCCGGGCATCGGGCCCCAGTCGATGAGCACCCGGCCCGCCCAGTCCTCCGCAACCGTCGCCGGAACGGGGATCTCCGCCTCCAGGCCGAGGTCCACCTGGTCGAGCTTCACCCCGACATGTGCTCCTATCCGGCCCGCGCTGCCGTCCGCCCCGACGACCGCCCGCGCCAGCACCGTCTCGCCACCGGCCAGCACCACGGCGACCGTACGCCGGTCGGGGACCGCGGGCCCGTGCTGCTCCACCCGCACCACCGAGACGCCGGTGCGCAGTTCGGCACCGGCCTTCTGCGCCTCCTCCACCAGCCCGGCGTCGAACTCCGGGCGGTTGATGAGCCCGAAGAGCATGCGCCGGGATCGGCGGGTGCGGGCGAACTTCCCGTCGAGGGAGAAGGTGACCGCGTGGATACGGTCCTTCAGGGGCAGTTCGAACCCCGGCGGCAGAGCGTCCCGGGAGAACCCGATGATGCCGCCGCCACAGGTCTTGTAGCGCGGCAGTTCCGCCTTCTCCAGCAGGAGGACCTGCCGGCCCGCCACGGCTGCCGCGTACGCCGCCGATGCGCCGGCCGGTCCGGCGCCGACGACGACGACGTCCCACACCGCCGACGACTCTTCGTTTTCCCGCCCGGCGTCTGCGTTCTCGCTGCTCACGATGTGCTTCTGCTCCCGATCCGACCAGTGGCCCCAAGCTGCTCACGGCATCCTACGGCGCGTCCCGGCCGAGCCCCCCTGTGGGAGGATCGGCCATGATCTGTTCCTGTACGCGACACCGCATCCACGGTGTCGCCGACGGGCGCGTACACACCGTGCCCTCCCCATAACGTCGCACCTACGAGGAGCGTGCCCATGACCGCCCGCCCGATTTCCGAGACCGTCGCCTCGCTGATGCCCCGTGCGCGGGCGGAGCTCGCCGAGCTGGTCGCGTTCCCGTCGGTGGCGGACCCCGCGCAGTTCCCGAAGAGCGGGTGCGAGGCCGCGGCGAAGTGGGTCGCGGACGCCCTGCGCGCCGAGGACTTCACGGACGTCGCCCTCCTCGACACCCCCGACGGCACGCAGTCGGTCTACGGCTACCTGCCCGGCCCGGAGGGTGCTCCGACCGTACTGCTCTACGCCCACTACGACGTGCAGCCGCCGCTGGACGAGTCGGCGTGGCTCTCCCCGCCGTTCGAGCTGACCGAGCGCGACGGGCGCTGGTACGGCCGGGGTGCGGCGGACTGCAAGGGCGGGTTCATCATGCACCTGCTCGCGCTGCGCGCCCTCAAGGCGAACGGCGGTGTCCCGGTCTCGGTGAAGGTGATCGCCGAGGGTTCCGAGGAGCAGGGCACCGGCGGTCTGGAGCGGTACGCGGAGGCGCACCCGGAGCTGCTGGCGGCCGACACGATCGTCATCGGCGACACCGGGAACTTCCGGGTCGGGCTGCCGACGGTCACGGCGACGCTGCGCGGGATGACGATGCTGCGGGTGCAGCTCGACACCCTCGAAGGGAACCTGCACTCGGGACAGTTCGGCGGCGCCGCCCCCGACGCGCTGGCCGCGATGATCCAGCTGCTCGCCTCCCTGCGCGACGAGAACGGCACGACGACGGTCGACGGCCTGACCGGTGACGCGGACTGGGACGGACTGCAGTACCCGGAGGCGGAGTTCCGGCAGGACGCCAAGGTGTTGGACGGCGTCGAGCTGATCGGTACGGGCACGGTCGCCGACCGGATCTGGGCGCGCCCCGCCGTCACCGTCATCGGCATCGACTGCCCGCCGGTCGTCGGCGCCACGCCGTCCGTGCAGGCGAGCGCCCGGGCCCAGATCAGCCTGCGGGTCCCGCCCGGCCACGACGCCGCCGAAGCGGCGAAGCTGCTCACCGCCCACCTGGAGTCGCGCGCCCCCTGGGGCGCGCGGGTGACGGTGGAGCAGGTGGGCCAGGGCCAGCCGTTCCGCGCGGACATGAGCAGCCCGGCGTACACGGCGATGGCGGCCGCGATGCGGGACGCCTACCCGGGCCAGGAGATGCAGTCCTCCGGCATGGGCGGCTCGATCCCGCTCTGCAACACCCTGGCGGGCCTGTACCCGGAGGCGGAGATCCTGCTCATCGGCCTGAGCGAGCCCGAGGCGCAGATCCACGCGGTGAACGAGAGCGTGTCGCCGGAGGAGCTGGAGCGGATGTCGGTCACCGAGGCGCTGTTCCTGCGCAACTACGCGGAGTCCAAGAAGGCCTGATCTCCCTCCAGCCCGCTTGACCTGCACTTTTCGCGGGCCGTGCGACTGATCAGCTGTCCGCACCCGGGCCACGGGCCGCCGAGCACGGCGTCCGTGACGGCCCGGGTGCGGTCTTCTTCGCCATCCGCCCCCAACCGGGATGGGATGGAACGACAAGATCAGCCATCGTCGTCCACGCCTCCTCGCAGTCCCCACTCATCGAGGCCGGAGTAGATCACTGCGATGCGGCCCCTGGGGAAGTCGAGTGACGCGGCCTCCCCGCTGTAGAGGGCCACCAGCGAGTCGGGCCCTCTCCACCAGGTGTCTGCCAGGCCCTTCACCTCGCGCACCGGCGCATAGCCGTTCAGTTCGATGCCATCGACGTCATCGCCGACAAGCTTGGTGACCTGTTCGGCCCAAGTGGATGCGTGGTGAGCCAAGGCGAGCGATTCCACCCAGCCTTCGACGGTCGCGTGGAGAGGTGCCCATCCTTCTGCCTGGGTACCGAACTCACCCGACGGGCTGATCATGAATGAGTAGGGACTGCGGTCCGCTGGATCCCGGCTTCGAACCACCACCCTGCGGAGTCCGCTTCGGGCGAGTCCGGATCGAGGTACTTGGGGCCTCCGTCGTACTGCGGTGCGGGCGGCAGGAGCAGACCGCCCCACTGCGACCTGATCAACACTCCCGAATTCGCCACACCTCGGAGCCACTATGCGTAAGCCCGCCCTGTCCGCTGCCACCCTCGTCATGGTCTTCGCGACCGTGACGGCATGCGTGTCGGGGAGCGATCAGAAGAACGACCGACCCAAGAACGCCACCACTGCAACCGACGGAGCCCCGGCCAAGGAGTCAGTGGAGAAGCTCACCGCCAGTGACGCCTTCAAGGTCCTTTCCGGCAAGGTCGCGTCCGCCGAGCTCTCGGGCGTCGTCACCGAGGACGACGACCCGAACCATCTCCTCGGCCGCCCCGACCAGTACACCAGCAAGGTCACGTTCACGGACTCCCGCATCAAGGTGGACGACGTCGCCGACGCGGAGCCCGGCAGCGTCGGGCTCGGCGGAGCGATCGAAGTCTTCACGACAGCGGCCGACGCCCAGGCCCGCGCCGACTACATCAAGAACGTCACCAAGGGCATGCCCCTGCTTGCCGAGTACGGCTTTGTCAGCGGCACCGTGCTCATCCGCGTCAGCCACTACCTCACCCCGACCCAGTCTGCCGACTACAAGGCCGCTGCCGCAGCCATCGGGTAGGCGCCACCTCTCCGGCGGACCTGCCGGCCGCTCCTCCGGGCGGACACCGCAGGGAGTCCGAACGGCTCATCGGCGCGACGAAGGCGGGACCCGGCTCGGGCGGGGTACTTCCGTACAGTCAGCCCTATCGGACTTTCAGGCGGAGGAGGCTCGCGCCCAACTGTCCGAGGGCGGCCAGCCGCTTCTTCGGCAACTTCTTCCGTGGCACCGGCTGTACCGCAGATCGCCGCTCCTCCCAGGCCGGGCCCCTGTGAGCTGATGAACCCGAGACCGACCCCAGCGCGTCATGAACTCTCCTCGCGGGCGTGCGGCATGTCCGTGGTCACGGTGTCCACACCAGACGTCAGGCGCACGCCATGCTGGAGGACGACGAGGCGTTCTATCGCCGGTGCAGGCGGAACCTTCACTGCACACCGGCGGCAGAGCGGGTCACGACGGCGGGCTGTGGGGGACTGCGCGACCCACCTCGTGACCTCGGCCAGGTGCGCACGGCGGACCGAAGTGTGGGTCGTTCGCCCTCGGCGAAGTCGCCGGAAGCGTAGTTCTGTAGGGCGGATGCAGGTGTCTGCGTACGTTCGCCGCATGGATCTCATCGAGGTACTCACCGGGCACCTGCACATGTTCCGCTTCCGGATCGGCCAGGCCTATCTCTGGCGTGACGGGGCGGACCTGACGCTGATCGACGCCGGGGACATCGGTGCGGCGTCCGCGATCGAGGACGCGGTACGGGGCCTTGGCCTCGACCCCGCCCGGATCGGGCGCATCGTCCTCACCCATGGCCACCGTGACCACTACGGCGCGGCTCAGGAGCTGGCGGACCGCCACGGCGCCGAGATCCTCGCCCACCCGCTGGACGCGCCGGTGATCCGGGGCGAGCTCCCCGTACCGGAACCGGACCTGCTCGACTGGGAACGGCCGTTGTACGAGCACGGGCTGACGGTCCCCGAGGCGCCGCCCACCCGGGTCGACCGCGAGGTGGCCGACGGGGAGGTGCTGCCGTTCGGCGGCGGGGCCCGGGTGGTCCATGCCCCGGGCCACACGCCGGGCTCCGTCGCGCTCCATCTGCCGCGCCACGGGGTCCTGTTCACCGGGGACTGTGCGGCGGGCGTCGGGGAGGTGATGCTCGGCGTGTTCAACGTGGACCGGGCGCAGGCCCAGGAGACGTTCCGGCGGCTGGCCGCCCTGGAGGCCCGTACGGTCTGCTTCGGGCACGGCGACCCGCTCACCGAGGACGCGGCGGCGGTCATGCGGGAGGCGGCGGGCGTCCCGGCGGCCTAGCGGGTGGCCGGAGGCCCAGGACGCGGCGCCACCACCTCGGTCACCCTGCCGGAACCGGCGACCGGCCGGGCTTCGTACATCGTGATCGCGTCACCGCACCTCAGATGGGCCCATCGTTCGGGGGTCAGAGGTGCCAGCCGGACCTCGGCGGTCTCCCCCGGTCCGAACTCCCGCACGTTCTCCACCCACAGCGTGGCGATGCTCAACTCCCGCTCACCGTCGGCATTCCGGTTGCCGATGTCCCACATCGGCCGGAGCCGGCCGTCGCCGGAGAAGGCCGTCCGGCGCAGGCCCTCCCCCGCAGCCACCAGGGTCAGGGTCGCCCGGATGGTGCCGTGCCGGACTTCCCAGGCCCGCCACTCGCACCACCGGCGACTGCGGTCGAGCATCATCTGGCGGGCGGCTTCGGCGAGGCGTTCCCAGAAGCCGACGGAGACGGGGTGGGTATCGCCGATCTCGGTGAGTGCGTCGAGCGCTCGCTCCCACTCGGAGGACACGATGTCCTCGCGCACGTCCTCGGCCGTCCAGCCGCTCTCCGCCACGGCCTCCTCGGGCAGCAGGTCGGCGGCCTGGCGAAGGAGTGTGAACGCGTCATCCATGTGGTGCATTGTGCTCCGGCCGAGGAGCCCCTCCGTCAGGGCGTCCGCTCCGGCTGATACCCGCCCGTCAGCCCACCGGGACGCCCGCCTCCAGGTTGAGCACCGTGGACCGCTCCCGCGCCCGCAGGGCCCAGCGCAGCCGCTCGTAGCGGGTGGGGGGCAGCATCCCCGCCGCCTCCTGCTCCGTGACGAAGCGCCAGCCGCGCAGTTCGGAGCCGGGGAGCAGCAGCCGGCCGGCGTCCTCGGAGCGCAGCAGTCCCCCGTCGAAGAGGAAGCGCAGTCCGCCGTAGCCGGGCGGGGAGGGCGGCTCCCAGTCGACGAGGAGCAGCGCGGGGAGCCGGTCGAGGCGGAGCCCTATCTCCTCGGCCACCTCCCGTATCCCGGCCTGCGCCGGGGCCTCGCCCTCCTCCACGACCCCGCCGGGGAACTCCCAGCCGGGCTTGTACGTGGGGTCGACGAGGAGCACCCGGTCCTGTTCGTCGAAGAGCAGCACCCCGGCGGCGACGGTCGCGCCGGTCGGCTCGGGGCTCTGGACGATCTCGCATGCCCCGGCGGCGCCGCTGCGGACGGCATCCGCGATCCGCTCGGCGGTCTCGCGCGGGGTGAGGGCGCTGTTGTCGATCACATGGGCGTCCGCGGTGATCCAGCCGAGGGCATCCTGGTAGGGGCCGATGTGGTCGTACGCCCACCGGTTGACCCGCTCGCTCTGCTCGCGGTCGCCGGGGTACTCCACCCGGCCCGCTATCCGGCTACGCAGGATCGTTTCCTCAGGTGAGAGCAGCACATGCCGGACCGGGATGCGCCGCGAGGCGAGCCCGCCGAACATCTCGTCCCGGTACTCCTGTCTCAGCAGCGTCATCGGCACCACCAGCACCCCGGGTGCCTCGGCCAGCAGCGCGGCCGCCGTGTCCACCACGAGCCGCCGCCAGATCCTCAGGTCCTGGAAGTCGCCCACCTCGGCCAGCTTCTTCTGGGGCAGCAGTCCGCGCAGCCCCGCTCCGGTGAGCTCCGGGTCGTACAAGGTGCTGTTCGGGATCAGATCGATCAGTTCGCCCGCGACGCTGGTCTTACCCGCGCCGAACGCACCGTTGATCCAGACGACAATCACTAGTACTCCAGGGTGGGAAGGCCGCTGGCCAGCGGCGGAGTGGGTTTCGCGTGATCGTCTGGGAGACGGATGGGAAAAGGCGGTGTCCACAGCCCGGCTCCCACCGCTTCCTTCTCCCACACCTCCTGGAGATACCCAACGATCCGCTCCTCCATTGGTATCGTCACCCCGCTGTACGTACCCTCCACACCGGGCAGCTCATGCCGGCTGGTGCCCGCGTAGACGGTGGCAATGGTGATCTCGCAGGTCTTGCGGTCGATGCGGCGGCGCTTCATCCGGACCGCCTGGCAGACGCCGGGGATGAGCGAGTTACTGACCGGTGGCGACCGTGATGCGGCGGATCTCGGAGCGGTCGTGGCCGCTGCCCCGGGTGTCATCACGTCCGGGTTCGACCACTACGACCGGCTCCGACCCCGCATCGAGAGCTGATCGCGGCCCGTGCGGCAGAAGACCGCAGCAGTACGAGACAGGCCCTGGCGGGTTCGGCACTCTGGCCCGTCCGCGTCGCACGGCTACAGGTCCCGCCTGCAGGCCCAGCTGCACGGCGTCGCATCGGACGGCTTCCCGCTGGATCTGCCGCGGGTCGTCGAACGCTTCGTGACAGCGACGCCGGAATGGCCCTGGTCCGTCACGGCGTCCGCTGCGCTCCAGCAGGGCGTCCATCGCCTGGACGAGGCAGCCTGGCCCCCTTGCGCCCGGACCTGGTCCTGTACTGCGATGGCCGCACGGTCTCGGTGATCGACACGAAGTACGTGATCTCCTCCACGCGGCCACCGCCCCGGGCACGGACTCCACCGACCACGTGATCCTCCGCTCCCCGGTCACGATCACCGCCCACGCCCTGAACCTCGGCGAACCCCCCGCCGGAGTCCTGGCCGCCGTTACAGGGGCACACAGCCGAGCCGGACGGCCTCCCGGGTGAGGAAGAGGCCGTCTTCGTCGGGAGCGTGGTGGCGGCTTCCGGGGGAGCCCGGATTCCGGCACCGTCAGTCGTGCAGGGCGTTCATGACCGTGCCGAGGTCGACGAACTTGAAGTTGGTCGCGGGGCGGTTTTCCTCGCCCGGTGCGTCGTGGCCGTCCTGCACGACGAGCAGACCGTTCGGATACCGGGAGCCGAGGGGCACGTTGAGCGCAGCCGCGCCGTCGCACTCCTCGGAGCCGTCGAGCCTGCTGTTCGCGGGCGCGACCCGGAACCCGCCCTCGTACGCGTCGTCGCCCTTCGCCCGCCGGTCGTACGCGGCGAAGGTGTTGTCGCCCTGGCTGGAGGCGAGCAGGTAACCGCCGCCGTGGGACTCGGTGATCAGCGTCAGGCCCTCGACATCCGCGGAGAGCTTGGATCCGCCGTAGCCGGGGTCGTCTCCCGGCGCGCACTCCTCGGTCTCCTCGTCGTAGACCCCCGGGACACCGTACTCACGGACCTTGTCGATCAGTTTCGGCCGGCCGCCGGTCAGGTCGGCACGCAGGCGCCAGATCCCGACGTTCTCCTGACCGGCGTAGAGGGTGCCGTTGTCAGGGTCGACGACCATGCCTTCGACCTGTGGGAGTTCGCCGGGCTCGCCGCAGGGAGACCACGATGTGCCGTTCGGCAGCCGGAACGTGGAGGGAAGGTTCAGGGTCCGCACCGTCTGGTACGTGATCTTTCCTGCCTTCGTCGGACGCAGTTCCAGCAGCGTGATGCTGGTTCGCTCGCGACGGCTGACCAGGGCGAAGGACTTGCCGGACGAGGGATCCGTCCAGGTCGCGAGACCGTAGGCGGTCCGCTGATCGTTGATCTCGGCCTGGTTCTTCGAGAACACCGGCGGCGCGGCGGGATCGGTCACGTCGGTCAGCGGGCCGCCGACGCGGTCACGGTCGATGCGGTAGAAGCGCAGCCGGTCGTGGCCCCGGTCGCTGACGACGGCCAGATCGGCCCGGACCGAGGACAGCCTCAGGCCGTGTACGAGGTCCACATTGTTGAAGCGGCCAGGGGCATCGTCGGCTCCGGCGGCCGGCGGCGCGGACAGGGACTGGAGTGTCCGGGCCTTCAGGTCGTAGACGCGCAGCCCGCCCTCCTTGGCGGTCGCGATGACGAGGCTGCGGCCGGGTGCGGCGGTGTTCCGCCAGATGGCGGGGTCGTCCGCGTCGGCGTTGCCGCCCGCTTCGTCGTCGTGCAGCACCTGCGTCTCCGCGCGAGGTGTGACGGTCGGCAGATCGATGACGGCACGACCATGGGCGCCGGCATGGGCAGGCGCTGCGAGAGTCGCAGTCGCGAGGGCCGACGTCACGGTCAGCGCAAGTGCCAGGACGGTGGTGGAGCGAGTCACGCAAGTCTCCTCTTCGAGCGGCTGTCAGGTCCTGGGTGAGCGTGGTCCGCTCATGTGTCCGCCCGGCAGCCACCGGGCGGCCGACAGCCCCGAGTTCACGTGCACGGGCGATGAACACCGTCGGCACGGGACGGACAGGTACGGAGAACTCCCGAGGGAGTGAGCAGCCCTGCACCGCATCAGGAGGTTCCTGACCGTACGGGCGGCCCTGGCCGCGCTCGCCGCCGGCTTCTTGACAGCGACCCCCGCCGCGTCGGCCGCCTCACCCGGCGCCGAGCCGTGCGCCCCGCTCCACGGTCGGAGACCCCTCCGGCGCAGGGCGCCCCGGTCCTGCCGTAGTAGGCGGAGAACCGGTCCAGGACACCTGTCGACGACTATCCGGGCCGCCTGGCACCCACGCAGGTGGGGGTCCGGTGGGGACGGCGGAGCCGACGACACGTTAGCCGGGGCGTCCGGCCGTGCGCCCCCGGAGTTTGGCGATCAGCGGTTCGGGCGATGCCGGCGGATCACCGGATCACTTGGCCTCCAAGTCGATCCTGATCATGGAGACCGCGGAAGCCAGGATGCCGATGGCTCTTTGCACCTCGCGGATGCCCTCGTTGGTCCGGGGCTCGTCCTTCTGACCGACCCCGGCGACACACTCGTTGCTCCCGTGCTCGAAGTCGGTAAGAGCTTCCGCCCAGAAACCCTTGGCCTTCTCGCTCGGAGGGGTGCCGTACTTCTCTGCATCGGCCACCGCTGCCAACAACTGCTGACAAGCGGTGCGCTTGTCGTCCATCACTTGCATGCTCGCCGTGTTGACGTTGCTCGAGCTGTCGGACAGCGCCTTGACCCTGTCGTCACCCCCCGAAGACCACCAGTCCTCCAACTTTTCGGCCGGGGTTGAGGAGCAGCCGACGAGCAGCACTCCCGCGGCGACAGTAGCGGTGGCGACAGTGAGCAAGCGGACACCGAAAAGCATGAATCCTCCTATGTTCGATTCCCACTGATGTTGCCAGGAACGACCTGGCCAGGTGCGGCCAATACGCGAATTGCCCATCGAGGAGCCGCCAGGACTTGAGGGTGGTCACAACCTGTTCGGCGAGGGCGGAAACCTTGGTGTGGGAGCAGGGAATGGGGTGTCACCGGACGACGATCGGGACGACGACGGTCATACCGCCGAGCCCGATCAGCATCGGTGTGGCCGCCTTCGGGTAGCGGTGCGCAAGGTCGATGAGCAGGGCCACGACCAGGACGAGAACGAGGACCAGCAGCACGGCGACGAGCAGGACGAGCGAGGACATGACGATGTTCTCCTTCACGTTCGAAAGGGGCGCTCCGGGTGAGCGCGGGGACAACAGTCCGCACCAGCCGCCGGGCATTCAATATTTCGCGAAAATCCGATCCAGCCTGCCGTGAGCGGGGGCTGACGGGGCGTCGGGGCGGATCGCCGAGGACTGGACAACCTGGGTTGTCGGGCGCTGTGGCAGCACACTGCGACGCGGCGGGGCTAGCCACGCAAGAGGAGCCGCGCGCGGGCATGCCTGCCAGGTATGGGCATATTGTGCAGAATGTTTTTGGGCAGAGGACAGTTATCAGAGACCAGTGCGCCAGCATGCGAACGCCGTTCGAGCTCTGCCTGGCAAGGTTGGAAACCGGCGTCCCAGCGCAGCCTCTCACCCGGCCGGGGGACGTCCTCGCCGTGCTTGTGGCCGCAGAGTTCGAGGACAACTCCCCTTGACCACCACCCCGCACAACCACGGCGGGGACGGCAGCCTGGGATCGGCAAGCCGCCCAGGGCAGGCCGCCCGGTCACCGGGCGACGAGGGCCGCGACCGCTGCTACGGCGGCAACGGCCGTGACCAGAACGGTAGCCACGGCGGCGGCAACGCTGATGGGCTTCTCCAGCCGGGGGTGGCGGTAGGCCACGTACGCCACCCCGGCCAGAACCAGGAAGCCGACGACGACCAGAAGGAGCGCCATCCAGCAAGCAGGCCACGAACGACGAGGCAGCCTGATGCATCCCAGCTGCGGACCGCGGGCGGCCCTGCCTGCCCGGTACTGAAACGTGCGGCATGATCGGGCACTGCCGGACCGGCGAACACTCCTCGCCGGTCCGGCATCCCACCCGCGGCCTACTTCGCCGACGAGTTCCAACCGGCCCACCCGGCGTTCCAACCGGCACACGACGCTGGAAGAGCCCTCGTGTATGCTGGCCCCCGGCAGAGCGGCACCAGTTTCATCAGGCGTGGGAACGGTAGGCACGTACTGACGGTCGGCTGCACCACGGCGCTTCGTACCGATCAACGTTGTCCGAGCCCCTCTCTCTGCGTGATCGGTATTGGCGTGGGTACCTGGACGCGTATGTTCAAGCATCGAAGGACCAGGGTGGCGTGTGCGCTGCTGGTTACCTGGGTCGTGATGACGGCCATGGAGCGGTGGCACGGGGGTACCTCGTGGGTAACTGCTGTGACGAACGCTTTGCTATGGGCATTGCTGCTAGCAGGCACTTGGTGGTTCGTTGAGATGACGCAAGGACGATCAGCACGAACGGACGGCCTTCCGGCAGAACAGTGCAGCCCGGCGGCCCCTGAACTGCCAAGCCGCAGCCCCGCTCCCACTCCTAGGACCACCGAGGATGCGGATGCAGCTACGGAAGCGCAAAGTCACTGACCGCCCCCCTCTGTCTCCGTCGGCAACGATCCTCGCCACTGCGAAGCATTTCACCGGAGGACTACTGATTCACGCCTCCAACCGCTGCACGGTGTAGGGCCGCTTCTCTCTACTTTTCTGCAACTGATCTCCTCCAGGCCTTCATCCCCAACAACGGGAGGCACAGGAGCTACAGCTCCGCCGACCACCCGGCAGTCAAGCCCTACCGCGACGCCACACTCGTCCAGGACGGCATCCCGCTGGCCAAGCGCGCGAGAGAAGGGCATGGGACAACGCGGTCGTACGAGAAGGCAGCTCGTACGGACCGGCGCACGACCCTGCCAGCCGGGACAGCAGCCGCGGGTGCCGACGGTGCGCGTACGGGAAGAGATCAGCCTGGTCATCCCTCTGCCACTCCGGGCGGGTTCCGCCTCTACACCGAGACCGACGCCACGCGGCGCGTCATCATTCGCCGAATAATGCCGCTCGGCTTCGCCGCCCACGGTGGTCACCCGCGCCCCCGCCGCCGGTTGGAACCGCCTCCGACGAATCTTGGAGTCGAAGACCCAGCTTTCCACTGTGCGGACACAAACCGGCCGCACCGGCTGCAGGGATGGACATGCGGCGCAGGAGATCACGCGTCGCGCGCAGGTTCAAGGTGCTGCGCCATCTCACGTTCGGGTGACGGGAGCGCACATGCGACAGGGCGCGGGTCCCCAAGCCGGTGCTACGGAAGCGCTCCTCCAGGGTTACCTCGGTGATGACACCTTGTTCGCAATGGTCACAGATCCGATAGCGGACCTGGCCGACGACCTTGCGGATATGGACAAGGAGGAGGCATTCCTCGTCCGGGCGGGTGCCGCCGGGGACGCGGGAGGACAGGAACTCGATCGATCGGTAGACGAGGAGTCGACGCCGCAAGCGGCTCATGGGCCGGCGATGGCGAGAGTGCCGGTGGCTGTTATGACCGGTCGCCATTTCCTGAGCTTGAGAGGTCGGGCCGAACAGAGGTTTTGTAGGACGCGCATGGTGTCCGTGCATGCGAGCCCGCCTACCCGAAGACGCGTCATAGACACCCCTCTTGCGGTGAAAACCGCGACCGCGTCGGCCTGCTCTGCATCGTCGAACTCGGGCCCCGCGATCCCTCTGGGCTCGTGATCGCGGCACGATCACACCGGGGGGCGTCGCGCAAACGGATGCCGCCGAAGCCCAGAGTGCTGGCGGTGACGGCATTCGAGAAGTCCCACAGGTTGACCAGGACGCGGAGCTGGATGCCCGGCTTCCTGGTGCAGTCGCAGCAGGTCGCCGATAGATTCGGCGGGCGCCAGGGGCTCGACGGAGTCGGTGGACACGTATGCGTACGGCGCAGGTTCACCGACGGGTCGGAAGTAGTCGAGGGGAGGCGGTAGGCGAAGAGCATCGACGGCGCTATGGTCTCAGCCTGCGTTCCGGTTCCGGCCCCGGCTCTTGCTTCGGTCCTGAGCCGAGCTGTGATAGTAGTCCTGGTTCGATCCTTGCCGTCCGCGTGTCACCGCCAGCACGCCTCCCACAAGGGCGATCACTGCAATAGCCAGGGCGATACTGACCCAGCCCTCGGTGTCCCAGTACACATCCTCCAGACTGATCAGCAAGGCAGCCTCATCAATGATCAGGGCCATGCCCACACCGTAGGCGAGCCCCATCCAGGCACGCGCGCGGGCTGAACGTTGCACGAGCCCTGCCACGCCCACGACCGCAAGAAGCAGGATTCCCCACACATAGTGGTGAATATGAACACCACCGGCCTGTACGTCTCCCACTCCGGCCACGTCGATATGGATCAGCCAGGTAAGTAGGCGCATACCGCCGAAGGTGAGGGCGAAGCCCCACCACGCGAGAACGAAGCCGCGGCGTTCGGAGGAGATGCCGGGCAGCAGGCGCAGCCACGGCGACCGGTGGGCCGCGCGGCTGGACGGCGCCCGGGGAGAGGTGTGCGAGGGCTGAGAGCTACCAGAGGTGTCGGAGGGAACGGACGGCTCTGATGCATCCGATGGCTTCATGAGGTCTCTTCCGCGAATGTCTCGATCAGCCGAGCTACGGCGTCTGGCGCGCTGTAGTGCGCGGCGTGCACGGCGTCTGATACCTCGGAGGTGCGCCCGTTGGCGACCAGCCGTGCTACGCGTCGGGTCCATGCCTCGGAGACGATGATGTCATTGGCTCCGCGTACGACGAGCGTCGGCACGCCAACCCGGGCCAGGTGGCCCTCGAATGCCCCGTTGGCGTCCTGTGCGGCGTGGCGGAGGGACGCGGCGAAGGCCAGGGGGCCGGTCAACAGGTAGTCCGCCCCGGCCACTTTTAGGGGGGAGGGCGGTTCTCAAACGCGTCCGCGAGCAGCTGGCCGCTCTGACGCCAGACGGACGCCCCGGGTGTGAGCGCCGGACCTAGCAGTACGAGCCGGTGGACCAGATTTGCGTGGCGAGCGACGAGGTCAGCAGCAACCTGGCAGCCGACCGAGTTGGCCACCAGCATGCTCGGTCTCGGCACAAGCCGCCGGTGCCAGCAGGCGAGGGCATCAGCGGTCTGCACCACGTCGGCCACCCGGCGCACCGCGGTCCGTGATCGCGCGTTGCCGGTAGGTCCGGGACGAGCACAGTGGCCCCGTTCGCCGCGAGCCGTCGCGCCAGCGGCCCGAAGTAGCTTCCGGACAAGCCGAGTCCGTGCACCAGCACCACCGCAGGAGCACCCGCACATGGCGGGGGGCCGAGGACACGAGCGAAGAGACCGGCACGGGTGCGCTGTTCCATCTGTCTACTATCTCCCCTTCGGCAGTGCCGGGCCCGGGTCCGGGTCTCGTAGCCGGGGTTCACCACAGGGGCTAGCCGATGTCGCACTCCGAGACGAGCAGGCGACCACCGAGGTGGACAGGTCCTGCATCCGGGTCGTGCCGTCCCCGAGGCGAGCGAACGCGTCAAGGAGGCCGACCCAGACGTTCACCCCGAACAGCAGGTCCGACAGGTCGATCCTCGGCAGCATCCTCTCGACCCGCCGCGCAGCCGGGCCTGCGATTTCGGCCTGTCGAGCTGGACGCGGGCGTTTACACCGCCCCGTACGGCGAGGAGACCGCCTGGTCCTTCCCGCCCGCCTGCGGTGAGGTCGCGGACGGCTGGCTGCGCGGCCGCGGAGCGGTCGACTCCAGGCCGAGGTAGGAGTCGGCGGCTGCGGATGAGTGCATCGCCTTCCGCGAGGGCGAGGAACCGCCTCCGTCAACCGTCGTCGACGGCCTTCGTCAGCTGCGCTCGCCCGCCGTTATCAGGCCCGCTTCGTACGCGGCGATCACCGCCTGTGCCCGGTCGCGGACCTGGAGCTTGGCGAAGAGTGCGGTGATGTGGTTCTTGACCGTCGATGTGCTGATGAACATCTCGGCGGCGATCCCCGCGTTGTCCAAGCCGCCGGCGATCAGCCGCCACACCTCGCGCTCGCGCGGTGTCAACTGGTCCAGGACATCCGCCGCAGGTCCGGTCCTCGCAGGCTGGACGGGATGCCGCGGGGCCCTCACGTACGAGGAGATGAGGCGGGTCAGCAGACGCGGGGCGACCACCGCCTCGCCGGTGTGGACCACGCGCAGGGCGGTGACCAGTTCCTCGGGCGAGATGTCTTTGGGCAGGAAGCCGCAGGCGCCCGCGCGCAGGGCGCCGACGACGTGCTCGTCCATGTCGAAGGTGCTCAGCGCGAGCACCCGGCAGTCCGGCACCAGCTGGGTGAGTTGTTCGGTGGCGGCGATGCCGTCCAGCACCGGCATGCGGATGTCCATGAGGACGACGTCGGGTCGCAGTCGTCTCGCGAGTTCCACGGCCTGTGCGCCGTCGGCTGCCTCGCCGACGACCTCGATGCCAAGTTCGGGCCCGATCATAAGTACCAGGCCACGGCGTACGAGGAGCTGGTCGTCGGCGATCAGCACACGGATGGCAACCGGGACGGATTCGTCCGTAGTGTCTGCCCCGTCCGTTTCGTGCGCTGCCCCCGTCATATCCGCCCTGCCCGCCATGCCCGCCGCCCCCGGCCCGCTCGTACCGTCTGTCGTTCCGTTCACCGCAGTGCCCCTTCTTCCTTCGGCAGCGGCAGCCGCGCCGTGACCCGGTAGCCCCGCCCTTGGCTCCGGCCCGTCCACAAGGAACCACCGTGCAGCGCGACGCGTTCCCGCATGCCGATCAGGCCGTACCCGGAGCCGGACACGGACCCGGACCCGGAGCTGCCAGCCGCCCCTTCTCCGTCGTCCCGTACGTCCACCACCGTCTCGTGGTCGGCGTACGTGAGGCGTACGCATGCATGGGCGCCGCTTCCCCCGTGCTTGCGGGCGTTGGTCAGCGCCTCCTGCACGACGCGGAACACCGTCAGCTGCATGCCCCCCGGCAGCTGACGGGGAGCCCCCCGGACGTCGAACTCCGTAGGCATGCCAGCCTCGCACGACTCGGCGACGATCCGGTCCAGGTCCGCGATCCCCGGCTGGGGAGCGGTCGACGCCTCCCGCGTGTCGCCGTCGGCCCGCAGGACGTCGAGGAGTTCCCGCATCTCATGCAGTGCCGTGCGCCCCAGGCCCTCCAGGGTGACAAGGGCGTCTCGCGCGATCTCGGGATTCCGGTCGAGGTTGGCGCGGGCGCCGCCCGCCATCAGCTGCATCGTCGTGACGTGGTGGGCGACGATGTCGTGCATCTCGCGGGCGATACGGCGGCGTTCGTCCGCCACTGCCCGCTCGGCGAGCAGTCCGCGGTGGGCGTCGACCTCCCGCTGCCAGCGGTTCATCACGAGCCCGGCGGCGACCACGAACAACACGGCCGCACCGTTTCCCGCCAGTTTCAGGAGCGAGCCCTGCGACCAAGGCTCCCGCGCGGCCAGGGGCAGCACCGCACTCGCCAGGACTGCCGGTACATATACGGCGGCGCCCCGGACGCGTACGACGGAATAGAGGGCGACGATCATAGAGGCGTTGAGTCCCTGTCCCACCGGCCAGCTGAGATGGACGCTGAGACCGAGAGCCAGGACGGCGGCGAATGTGAGCACCGGGGCTCGTCGGCGGGCGAGGAGCGCCAGGCCGGACACCGTCATCAGCAGACAGCCGGCCACGGGGACGAACCCCTGGGTGTCCTGGCTGCTGAGGGTGAAGCCGATCAGGTCAAGGGCCGCCGCGCCGACGGCGACGAGGGCGTCGTTGCGGGTCCAGGGCAGCGCCTCGGCGAAGGGCAGTGAGCCGTGCTTCGCGGCGGGCTCGGCGTGGGCCGTGGGCATCGTGTTCCTTCCTCGGCCCCGTCTTGGGCGCCTCACCACCATTCTCCCCGGGTTCCCGCCGAGGACGTGGGGCCCCAGGACGATACCGGTCCAGGAGCAGGGTCCCGGTCCGGGACTCGGCGGCACCATGCTCCCGACCCGCATCTCATTCCCGGCTCGGACGATCCGGCACGTTCTCGCTGATGTCCTAGAGGCAGGCCGGGCCCCCCGGCGCAAACCCTCACCACCTCTCTACCGGAGGCACGCTGTGATCCGCGCCCTGACCGGGTTCTCGACCCGCCATCCCTGGAAGGTCATCGCCTTGTGGTCGGTGATCGGCATCTTTCTCGCCGTAGTCGCCGGAGCGTTGATGCCCCGCGCGATGCAGGCGCAGACAGGCGACTTCCTGCCGAAGGACTACGACTCGGCCGCCGCCCTGCGGACCGCCGACGAAAGGTTCGGCGTGACCTCCGACGCCGGCACGTTCACCGTCCTGGTCGGCAGACCGGACCGCGGGCCCCTGACCAGCGCCGACCGGAAGAACATCGTGTCCGTGGCGAAGGAGCTGGGCAGCCGCCGCGTGACGATGCCGGACCCGCAGGACACCCCAAGCACGAGCGACGACCAGATTCCGTTGCTGGTTAGGGACTACTCGCAGACACCCGAGGTCGGCGTGGGCATGACCGCTCCGGACCGCACGTTCACGCTGCTGTCGGTGCGGCTGGAGGGAAACACCGTCGACCCAGGCATGCACAACCTGTTCCGGGCGTTCCGTGAGCACAGCGAAGATGCCTTCGCCGAGGCGCGCCTGCGAACCGGGTTCACCGGTGGCCTCGCCGACCAGGTCGACACCCGCGACGCCGAGGAGCCCACCCAGCGCATCGTCGGCATGCTGATGCTGGGCCTGATCGTCCTGGTGAACGTGCTGGTGTTCCGCAGTGTGTGCGCCGCGCTCATCCCGCTGCTCGCGGTCGTCATCGTGGGCGGCGCGGCGACCGGTGTAATCGTCGGTGGCGCCCTGCTCACCGGCACCGATCTCGACACATCGACGCCCAGCATGATCAGCGTCGTCCTCATCGGCATCGGCGTCGACTACTTCCTGTTCCTGCTCTTCCGCTTCCGCGAACTCCTGCGGGAACGCCCAGAGGCGCCCCCGCGCGCCGTCGCCGCCGAGGTCGGGGCCCGCGTCGGCACTGCCATCACCTCCGCCGCCCTCACCATCGTGGCCGCCTTCGCCACCCTGGGCATCGCCACCTACGGCGGGTTCCAGGTGCTCGGTCCCGCCGTCGCCGTGGCCGTACTCGTCATGCTCCTCGCCAGCCTCACCCTGATGCCCGCCCTCCTCGCGGCCACGGGCCGCCGCATGTTCTGGCCCTCCCGCACCCTGGAACGCACGCCACGCCCCGGACTCGCCGGGCGCGCCGGAGACTTCGTGTCCCGCAGGCCGCTGGCCGCGCTCCTCGCCGGTACCGCCCTGCTGGGCGCGCTCGCGGCGGGCATGACCGGCATCCGCATGGACTTCGGCCAAGGCGGAACCCCTCACGAGACCCGGGCCGCCGCCACCGCCTCAGAGATCGCCCGCGCCCTCCCGGCCGGCGTGTCCGACCCAGCCACCGTCTACATCACCGCCTCCGAGGGCAACAGAGTCACCCCCCGGTCCCTGGGCGCGCTCTCCGATGAACTGGCCCGAATCGAAGGCGTCGGCAAGGTGAGCACCCCCACACTCAACGAGCGGGGCGACGCCGCCCGCATCGACCTCTACCTGACCTCCGAGTCCCAGACGCAGGCGGCCCGCGACCTGGTCTCGGGTCCGGTCCGCGACACCGTCGCGGCCCACACCCCGAAGGGCCTCGAAGCCCATGTCGGCGGCACTGCGGCCATATTCGCGGACCTCTCCACCGCGGTCGACGAGGACCTGAGGACTGTCTTCCCCGTGGCCGCGGGCCTGATCGCACTGATCCTGCTCGTGCTGCTGCGCAGCGTGCTCGCCCCCGTCGTCCTGCTGCTCTCCGTGGGACTGTGCTTCGCCGCCACGCTCGGTGCGTCGACCCTCGTCTTCCAGCACGCCCTCGACAAGCCCGGCGTCAATTTCGTCCTGCCGCTCGTGCTGTTCCTCTTCGTCGTCGCGATCGGTACCGACTACAACATCCTGATCAGCGACCGCATCCGCGAGGAGATGCAGGGTCCGCGCAGGACCCGCGACGCCGTCGCCCGCGCCGTACGGCACACCGCTCCGGCCATCGCCACCGCAGGCATCGTCCTTGCAGCGTCCTTCGGCAGCCTCGCCGTCGGCTCAAACCCATCAACCCAGCAGATCGGCTTCGCGACGGGGCTCGGCATCCTGCTCTCGGCGTTCGTTGTGTCGGTCGTGTTCGTCCCGGCCGCGGCTGCGCTTCTCGGCCGCGGAATCTGGTGGCCGGTACGCCCGCGCAGGCATACCGGCCACGGCGAGCACCCGAAAGCCACCGCACCCAAGGACGCCGCGACGGACCACCACCCGCGTCCCCTCGCCGTCCCGCCCGCACGCTGACCGCCTCCTTCCCCAACCCCCCGGCCTGTGCACACGAACGCTCCAGGCCCGACCCCAACCGAGGGAGCCATCCATGTCCATATCCACCCGGGCCGCGTTCCGCGTGGCCACTCTGACCGCGCTCGCCGCCGTCACCGCGAGTCTCGCCACCGCCCCCGGGGCCGCCGCGGCGACCCCGGCCCGCACCCCTGACCCCGTGCAGCGGCAATTGGACGCGCTGGTCCGCGACAGCGCCGTGCCAGGTGCCCTCGCCCACGTCGTGAAGGCCGGAGGCAGGGCGCGGCACTACACCTCGGGCACCGGCAACCTGGCGACCGGCTCCGCCGTGCCCAGCGACGGCTCCGTACGCATCGGCAGCAACACCAAGGCGTTCACAGCGACGGTCGTGCTCCAACTAGTCGGCGAGGGTGAGGTCGCCCTCGACGAGCCAGTGGAAACGCATCTTCCGGGCCTCCTGCGCGGCGACGGCATCGACGGCCGGACCATCACGATCCGCCAACTCCTCCAGCACACCAGCGGACTCCCCGAATACCTGGACCAGCACGCGGTACTCACCAATCCGCGCCGCTACTACGAACCCAGGGAACTCGTCGACCGCGCCCTCGACCACCCGGCCGACTTCGCGCCGGGGGCCAGGTGGTCCTACAGCAACACCAACTACATCGTCGCAGGGCTGCTCGTACAGAAGGTCACCGGACGCCCGCTGGGCGAGGAGATCAAAAGCCGGATCACCGACAGCGTCGGCCTGAGGCACACCTACCTCCCAGACCCCGGCGACACGACCATACGAGGCAGGCATCCACGCGGCTACCACCGGCTCGCCGCCGGCGGCCCCTGGCGCGACTACACTCGGTTGGACCCCTCGTGGGGGTGGGCGGCGGGCGGCATGATCTCCACCAACAGCGACCTCAACCGCTTCTACCGGGCGCTCTTCTCTGGCCGTCTCCTCGCCCCGGCTCAGCTCGGCGAGATGCGCGCGACGGTCCCCGTCGACGCCGAGGGAGTTGCCCCCGGCACCCGTTACGGTTTGGGCGTCCAGAGCATCTCGCTGAGTTGCGGTGGCCGATACTGGGGCCACGGCGGTTCCCTCCCCGGCTTCAGCACGTACGGCGGCGTCACCCGGGATGGTCGGGCGGTGAACGTCACGCTCACCACCCTTCCGAACGGTAGGACCGGTACGCGGGCGGCTGCCGCCGTGGACACGGCGATGTGCCGCTGACAGCGGCCGCTGCGGGATCGGCTCCTTCTGGAGATCCCCATCTCACAGCCTTGGCGGGTGCAGGTATACCCGGCAGACGGCTGAGCCACCGTTCACGTCCCAGGTGGTCAGCCCCTCTGCGTCAGCTTGGACCTGGGTGACGATGTAGACCCAGGTCTCGTCCCGCTGCCAGACGCCGGAAGGGGAAGGTGGACTTTCGCCCACTCCCGCGGAGCGGGCGATGGGCGGGGAGGCCCCGGGGCGGGCGTCCTGCCGGCGGTGGGGAGGCCTGGCAGGACTGCATCAGGGGGGTCGCCCCGGGGCCCGGTTCTGCGTATACCCGGTTGCAATAGGTCTAGACCTCTATCCGGCCAGAGGCGGCACGCTGACACGCACGACCACCGCCGCGTGTGCGCCGAGGCCTGCCGCCGGTGCGAGCAGGTGCGCAACGACCTGATCGCCTCCCTGGACTGAACCCCTCCCACCCACTGTCGGCTCCCGAGAGACTCCGCGCTTTCCGACGGTGTCGGCCTTTCACCTACTCACCCAGCACGATGACCTGACCAGGATCGGTGGCCGGGTCGTCGTGCTGTACGGGCTACGGCGTGCCCTGATCGAGTTGCTCTCCCCTGGTCGTCAACCGATCTACCCACCCCGCCCCGTTCGGCTGACTCGCAGCGCGACGAGTGGATCCCTGGAACGGTATGGGCATTCTTTGGGCGACCGGCCGTGGGAGGGAACAACGTGGGAACTGCACGCGAGTACGGGCGCGCCATCACGGAGGGTCCGACACCTGCTGATGCCGCGGGGGCGACGGCTCTGCCGTATCCGAGCGGCTGGGCGGCCCTAGCCTTCTCCGATGAGTTACGGCCCGGCAGCGTGCTGACTCGGCCGTTGGCGGGGAGCGACGTCGTGCTCTACAGGCTCGGCTCAGGTTCCCTACGCGCCGTACGGCCCTACTGCCCGCACCTCGGGGCCCACCTGGGCCTGGCGAAGGTCGACGGCGACGATCTCGTCTGCCCGTTCCACGCCTTCGCCTTCGGCCCCGACGGCGCCTGTGTGCGCACCGGGTACGGCACACCGCCGCCGCGCTCCACCCTCACCCGGCTGCCTGTGCACGAGGCCAACGGCGCGGTCTTCGTCTGGAGGCACTACGACGGCCGGGAGCCGGACTGGGAGATCCCCCTCTGGCACGAGATCGGTAGCCGTCCCGCGCGCACGGCTGCCTGGGAGATGGCCGGAAACGTTCAGGAGGTCATCGAGAACTCCGTCGACCTGGGGCACTTCGCCACCCTGCACGGCTGGGCCAGGGCGGAGATCGGTGGACCCGTCCTCTACGACGGCGCCACCTTCCACGTGTCCATGCGAGCCCACGAAACCGCCCCGCTGATCGGCGACTTCACCGTCGATGTGGAGGTGGACGGCTATGGACTGGGCTGCCTGCACGCTGACGTCCATACGCCGCGCTTCGGGCTTCGAATGTGCACGATGGTGATGCCGACCCCGATCGCACCCAACCGAATGCAGTTCAGGCAGTTGAACCGCATCGCCTTTGCCGAGCCCGGCAGGCTGCCGAAGCCGCTCGCTCGAGCGGTCAGCCGTACCGCGGGCCGCCTTCTGAACCGCGCCGTCTTCAGGTCCAGCTGCGAGTTCACCGCCGCGGACTTCCCGATCTGGCACACCAAGCAGTACCAGCAGCCGCCCCGACTGGCCCCCGGGGACGGACCCATCGGTCCGTTCCGCCGCTGGGCGCAGCGGTTCTACCCGCAGCCGGCCGACGGCCCCCGATAGAACACCTTCACCACGACACCCGGTAGTACGGAGAAGGCAGCAGGACACGCCCGCGCCCGCGTGCCGCGCATGGGCGAACGGCACACAGGGTGGTGGTGCTGGTCAGTGGCCGGGGGCCACCATGCTGCCGGCGTGGTCGACGTCGTTGCCGTTGGAGCAGTTGTTCTCGTGGTTCCCGCTCCAGTCGTTCAGAGCGGGAACCACGGCGAGTTCCTGAATGCATACGTCGGCGGCGGTGAAGTTCCAGTTGTTCGCCGCGTTGACGCCGCTGCCGAAGTTGCTGTCGTTGTCGGCGAGGGCGGGCGTGGCGGAACAGAGAGCCGCGGTGGCCAGCAGGCCGCAGGTGATGATCTTTCGCATGGCCGGTGAACGCGTCCACACCCCGGCAGGTCACGTCGCGCTCCACCGAACGGGCCGACGAGCAACGCCTGCCCTCGGGAGCTTTCCTGGAGCTCGGGTCGGCTGGACGGAACCGCGGCTGCCGCTTCCGCAGGCAGACGGAGCCTCCACAGAGGGCCTCCCCTGGGCCTTCTGCGCTTGTTGGAGGACAGATAACCCTCCTAAGGGTTACGTCACGTCGACGTAGTCTGCCGCGGAAGCGACCGCCGGGGTGGTGGGCGTGCCTGTGAAGGAGTAGCGGAAGCAGCCGTCCGCCGTGGCCTTCGTCGTCGCCCTCAGGTTGCCCTTGCTGTCCGTCGTAACGGTCTTGAGGGTCGTGTAGGTGCTGTCGCCCTTCTTCTTGAACTGGAGCTTCACCGGCTGCTTGGTGTAGCCCCCGTATTACTTGGCACAGTTCTGGCCCGCAGGCACGTAGATCCGCCCCGCCCCTGAACCACAGCGTCCAAGAGGGCAGGGGCAGGCCCCGGTCAGCGAGCACCTGGCCCCCTGCTCCGGCGCGGTGACCGCCTCGGCGGTCCGAGACACCCAGCGTGATTCCGCCCGGCGCCCAGTGCACGGTACCCATCGGCCTGCTCATCCTCATCAAGGGCGGCGCCTTCGGCCTTTAACCCCGCCACGTGCTGGTCGCCTCGGAGCGGTTCCACGACGCCTTCCAACTCCCCGTCCCGGTGGTCCTTCCAAGTGTTGGAGCTGGCTCTCGTACTTAGACGAGGTCGAGGTCACCGACGCCAGGAAGCTCGACATCAACCACATGGTCCCCCTGGCCGAGGCCTGGAACAGCGGCGCCCACACCTGGATGCCCGAGCGCCGAGAGGCCTACGCCAAGGACCTCGGGTCCGAGCGGTCCCTGGCCGCGGTCACCGCGAAAACCAACAGGACCAAGGCCGACAAGGACCCGACTGCGTGGGTGCCGCCCGCCGGATCCGCCCGCTGCATCTACCTCGAAGACTGGGCCGCAACCAAGCCACACTGGGGCCTGAGCGCGGACGACGCCGAGCGGGCCGCGCTCCTCGAACTCGCCGCCCCGTGCGAGGACTCCGTCGTCGCGTACGAGGCTGCGCCGTAGCCGACGGGCGGTGGGGATCTACGCGGCGGCGGGCCAGAGTTGCGCCAAGTAACGCTCCACCCCCTCGGGGACCTCAACGGGGGCCCGGCGGGCGACATCCGCCCGCCCCGCACACGAGACCCACACTTTCCACCGTCGGTCCGCGAAGCCCAGGTCGAGACGGGCATCCCCCGCCGCGGCCTCCACCGATAGCACACCGGTCAAGGCGTAAATCTCAGCCTCGTCCCGCGCTTCCCACGGCTCGCTGTCATCGGCGGGCGGCTCGCCCGTCCACACCTGCCAGGCCAGCACGGCCGTGTGGGTGTGGCCTGCGCTACCGAAGTCCAGGCGCCGCTCAAACAGGTCAGCAGCGGCAACGCCTCGTCTCCCACTTCCCGTTCTTCGGCCAATACCGCCGCGGTCCCACAGCGAGGCCGCACGTATCGGCCACCATGCACTCCCCCTGGTCACCCTTCCTGTCCCTCTTGCATCCCCGGCCTACGTCGAGGGCGAACTCGGCGAGCACACTAAACAACCCGAACACGGCCGGACCTTCGGGCAGCAGCAAACCCACGCCACCGGTGCACAACCGGTGAAGACGTACGGAGGCGAGCGACAGCACCGCAGCCGTCCTGCAAGTCTGTGCGCTAACACATTGCCGGCTGAAGGACATCACCACCATGCGCATGACCCGCCTCAGAACCATCGCTCTGGCCGCCACGCTCAGCTGCGCCGGTATCCTCACCGTCGGCCCCGCAGCCAGCGCTTCCGCGCAGCTGGGATGCCAGTACAAAGTCCTGTGGCCGACCGCAGGCGTGTACGAGAACCCGAACCCCAACAGCGTGGTCGTCAAGACCAAGCACGCCGGTGACATAGTCGGCGCCTCGACCTGCGAAGGCGCCGCCTACAACGAGTACGGTTACGTTCTCGTCACCACCGACGCGGCAGCCGACGGCCGAGGCTGGATACGCGACCAAGCCGTCGTGCAGATCTGACGCTCCCGCACTACTCCAGGCCGGGCCCGTTCACACCTCAGGCCCCCCCTCCACAACGAGGCGCTCCAGCGAACGCCATGCGTCCGGTCGGAACGTCGTTCGGGCACATCCCCCCCGGGGGGCGAGAAACAGCGGACGCCCCTTTGCCTCGCCCCCGATCATCCCCTCTTGAGCGGAGAGCACCGGCAAGGGCTGCCGCGGCGCGCGGACGTCCGCGGCTCACCTTCGCTCGAGCGAAGGTGAGCCAGAGTGCCAGGCAAGGCGCAGCAGGAGTGGGCCGGTGCCCTCCGAGCTAGCGCAGGTATGGGTGGGGCGGCGAAGACATAGGCCCTGATCTGTTCGCGGCGGATTGTGCCCTCGCTGTCCGGACGGATCCCCCGCATGTATCAGCGGCAGACGGGGGAAACCAGGTGGCTGATCTCCGCGTCAAAAGCCACGGTCTGAACCCGCCCGGCGAGCTCGGGCACGACCGCCACCAGGATGGTGTCCTAGTCGGCGAGGACCCTGCCGCCCACGGCCGGGGCGGCCATGCCGCGCTCGGTCATCATCATGCCGATCGCACTGCCCGGCCCGAGTGGCTCACGGCCGTCGCGACGTACGACGGTGGTGGCACGTCGCTGGTGAGATGACAGCCAGGCCGTCGATGGCGCTCCATAGCTCGACAAGTGCGGAAGACTCTACCGATCGTTCTGGAAGAAGTCGCGGAGCTCGTCACTGCAGTCCTCCGCGCCGTGTTGTTGCCGCGAGAACGTAAGCCGACAACCACCCGGCCGCGGTGCTCGAGGCCGGCGGCGGGAGGAACTGTCCTTGAGACCGGCCAGAGCCGCGTGTAGCTGTCCGTTTCAGGCAGAGGCAGAAGCCTCCCACCTCCAGGGAGATGAAGGCGGCGGGGATGTGGTGCATGACGGCGCAGGAGCGGGTGATGTCCATGGCGAGGGTGCACTTGTCCATGCCCGGGGCGTGCTGCGACGGCGATCATCTGGCCGGGCTGGAGGCCGTTGGTCAAGGAGACGAGGGCGATGAAGCGGCTGCTGTCGCCGCCAACTGGACGGCCGGATCGCCGCAGAGGACCCCGTACCCGCTCCGTAGCGGGCGTCAGAGGGGCCGAAACTTGGCTACCAGGAGGAGGCGCGCTTCGGCAGACTGCCGACCCTGAGACTTGACTTTGACCTTAAGGATCGCCGTGCGTCGCCCTGTTCTCGTATGCGTAGCGCTGCTCGCCCTCACCGGATGCTCCTCCAACAGCGATAGTGGAATTGGGGGAGTCGCCGGGACGTGGGAACTTCAGGACCCTGATGAACCGGATGAAACGGAAATTATCAAGATCCACAGCGACGGGAAGACCGACGTCAAAGCCGGTGGATTCCGCTGCAACGGCACCACAGAAAGACAGGGCAGCGAGTACCGCATAGAACTTGACTGCCCCCTCACCGAAGTGGTCATGACCTTTACGGTCATCGGCGACGGCAAGACCGCCGAGAGCGTCACTGAACCGGACAACGAAACCGACACCTGGAAGCGAACCGGCAGCTGACCTCCCGCACCACGAAGTTCCCGACCACCGCCGCGTAATCGGGAGCTTCAGCGGTGTCGGCTACCCGGCCTCGGGCAGCCGCTGCTGATCGATGCGCAGCGCCGTGACTCCACCGAGCTTCCCGTGCGGGTAACGCAGCCCTTGCATCGTGACCCGGATCTGCGGCCGGCCCGGCGTCGATTCGCCAGTCTCGGCATTCCATCCCCCTCGCCCCTGCGTCCCACCCCTTCACGTCCTTGCACGTCAGCGGGGGTGGGATGGTTCCGGGACGGCTGGTGGGCGCGTGATCGTTGCAGCCGGCGGGCGCCGGCTGCACGCTGGTGGAGCACTGACCGAAGAGCGACCCGACGGGGGATCCATCACCATGAACAAGCTCCGCACCGCACTCGCCGCCGCAGCTGCTGCCGCACTGGGCCTCGCGGCCCTCGCCACGGCCCCGGCGCAGGCCGCTGCACAGCCCGCCTTCCTCGCCGCCTCCCAGATGCCGTCGTCGTCGACGCCGTGGACCGCCACGCAGGTCTTCACCGGCGTCCCGGAGAACGGCGGTGTCCTCTGTGCCCCGTACAAGATCCCGGCGCAGAACACCCGCTACCGCGAGTTCAGCACCGAGCTCGACACCAACGGCGTCCAGGTGACCACCGTCGCCCGTACCGAGGCCGACGCCGTGAAGCTGGTCGACATCCTCCGCGGGGCCCTCGCCGGCTGCGGCCCCCTGCTGGAGCAGCAGAACCCGGGCCTGCAAGCCGTCAGCGCCTCCCACGGCAAGCTCGCCGTCGAGGAGGGCGCCTGGGTCTACAGCCTGGACACCGCCGACCCGCAGATCGGCATCTCCGACATCCACCTGTTCTCCGTCGGCCGCGACGGCCGCACCGTCACCCTCGTCCGCTGGGGCCAGATCGGCGACCTCGAGGACGCCCCGCTGACCACCTTCCGCACCACGACGAAGACCGCCGTCAACAAGCTCCACTGACCCGGAAGCTTCCCCGAGAGCTGACCACAGCTCGACAGCCGCGCGACCGGAACCAGGCGCGCCACTGCCGAGCCCACCCGCCCCGCCGGCAGCGACCACCTCCGCAAGGAACGCCGGTTTCGGCACGCTGGGCGGAAGTCGCTGCCGGAGCGGCAGGTGCTGTGGGGCAACCTCTTTGTGCCGCACAGCGGCATCCAGTGGGAGTATCTGCCGCAGGAGTTGGGCTTCGGGTCGGGTCGGGTATGACGTGCTGGCGGAGGTTGCGGGACTGGAACGAGGCCGGTGTCTGGCAGCAGCTGCTCGGGGGCGGGCGCGCCGAGGCCTTCGTTCGCTGGGTGAGGGACCCTGATCCGCTGGTGCGGCGGCCCGCAGTCAAGGGCTTGGGCATTTTCCTCGACGACGGCGTACGCACGGTGGAAATAGACGAATCTTTTACGGAGAGTGCCGAGTAGCTGGGAATTCGATTCGCGGGTCGAGCACTTCGAACCTAAGGGCTGTCCCGTAACTCGACGCAGAGGTCAGCGGGACGCCGCCGCAGGATCACCTTGTCCGGTTCTGGGCCGACTCGCGGCCTCCATAGGATCCCGGTCAAGCAGGTTGAACCGGACACCCGCAAGTGGTCTTCGGAGTCACGGGACAGCCTTTGGCCGCACCACCCGTCTCTGTCATCGAGTTCCTCGAACGCACCATTGCGGATGGTGCGCGCGCATTCGGTTCCCGGGGAGGGGGAGTTCCATGTCTGGTTCGCGGGGGTAACCGACGGCGGTGGCGGTGGGCATGTAGGTCATCAGGCTGGTGACGGTGGCGGAGGAGGGGCGGGGGCGCTCTGGCGGGAGAGGTGGTGCAGGACGCGGAGTATCGTGCAAGGCGGGGGCGGTGTCGAGGCGTTCGCCGTGATTGGGGACGCCTCCATCTGCGTCCGAGTCGAGTGCGTGTGTCATGAGGTGTGGTCAGGAACCGCTTCACGCGGTCTTGTTCGACCGCGTGGTGCGGTCTTGTTCACCTGACTGGCTGAGTCCGAGCGGTCTCCGCCTCCTGCATCGCCTTCTCCCAGCTGCGGGCCCCGGCACCGGGCACAGGCTTGGTGCCGTTGGAGGAACGGCCCCTACCGACCGCCCAGGTGATCAGGGCGCAGAGCGCGAATCCGGCTCCCAGGACGCTGGATCCGGCCCATCCGTGGGAGGTGAAGACGGAGGTGGTGGTGGCCGCGCCGAGGGCGGAGCCGAGGGAGTAGAAGACCATGTAGGCGCCGATGACGCCGCTGGTGCGCTCCGTGTACGCGCTGGTGAGTGTGTGCTGGTTGCTCACGTGGACGACCTGGACCGCGAAGTCGAGCAGCACGACGCCGACGATGAGCAGCCACAGCGACCAGGACAGCTGGGCGATCGCGGCCCAGGAGACGATGAGCAGGGCGAGTGCGACGCCCGCCATCGGCACTGCCCGCCCAGCGTCCGCCGAGCGTCCCGCGCGTGCGGCGCCGAGCGCGCCGGCGAGTCCGGCGACGCCGAACATGCCGATCTGACTCTCGCTGAAATGCCACGGCGCGTCCGTCATCGGCAGCGACAGCCCGCTCCACAGCGTTCCGAAGGACGCGAACAGGAAGAACGCGATGAGGCCGCGCGTCAGGAAGACCCACTCCCCGAACAGCGCGCAGAGCGCGGTGAGGGCCTGCCCGTATCCCGCGGGCCGCCGGGAATGCTCTTCCGGAGGGAGGGCGTGCGGGACGAGGACGGCGAGCCCGAGCGTCAGCACGCCGAGCAGCACGTAGATGCTCCGCCAGCCCCACTGCTCGGCGAGCAGGCCTGTGACGATCCGCGCGCCGAGGATGCCGATCACCACGCCGGACGTCACGATCCCGATGTTCCGCCCACGCTCGGCAGGCGGCGAGACCGACGCCGCGTAGGCCACCGTGGTTTGCACCACGACCGCGAACATCCCGGCCAGAGCGAGTCCTGCGAAGGCCATCCACGCGGTCGAGGCCGCGGAGGTCAGGAGCAGACCGATGGCGGTGATCGCGAGGTGCACCGCAATGAGCCGACGCCTGTTGACGATCACGTCGCCGAGCGGGACCAGCAGCACCAGGCCGATCAGGTAGCCGAACTGGCCGATCGAGACGATCCACCCCAACTGCCCCGCCGAGACGCCGAGGCTGTCCCCCATCGGCACGAGCACGGGTTGCGCGGCGTAGACGCTCGCCACCGCGACACCGCACACGACCGCCAGTAGCACCCGTCGCCAGACGTCCATCACTCTCCGACCCAAAATTAAGTAGCATAATGCAACTCATTTGAGGTTAGGGCATAATGGTCTCAATCTGCAACTCATCCAGGAGGTGTCGTGCCGCACCCCTCGAACGTCGCCTGGACCGATCCCGACTGCCCCGTCGCCCGCACGCTCGACCTTGTCGGCGATCGCTGGAGCCTTCTGGTCGTCCGGGACGCGATGGACGGGGCCCGCTCCTTCACCGAGTTCCAGCGCCGCACCGGCATCGCCCGCAACATCCTCAGCGACCGGCTCCGGAAGCTCAGTGCCCACGGGCTCCTCACCCAGCAGACCGCGCCCACGGGCCGCCGTTTGGAGTACGTGCTCACCGACAGGGGCCGCGACCTCTTCCCCGTGCTCCTCACCCTGCGCCAGTGGGGGGAGCGCCACGCCTTCGATCCCGGCGAGCCTCACTCCACCCTGGTCGACGAGCAGGGCGTCCGCGTTCCGGACCTCACAGCGACCGGGGCCGACGGCGCCCCCCTCACGGCCGATTCCACGAACGTGCGGAAGACCGGCAAAAGCAGGTGAGGCGCGCCCGGAACGACCGCCAGCGCCTCTGTCCGCGCGCGCTGAGCCGCAGCCGCACGGTCGGACCGTTCACGCGGGCCGCCCCCGCGGGCCAGACGACGTCCCCCGGGATGCCGTGGGCACGGGCGTACGCCACCATGTGAGCGGTGGCGCCCCGGACGCAGGACGCAGAGCCGCCCCAGACCGCCAGCACCCTGCCGCAGCCGCTGACAAGTTGCTCGTCCACGGCCACACAGGCGTTCCGGTCCAGCTGATCGAAAGGCCACATCTGTAACCCTCGGCCAACGCCACCAGCTCCCGGTGCGCCTCCCACTCCTGGGCGGGCTCCTGCGAGGACACCCGCCCGCTGCGGGAGGAGCGCCACCAGGCGCTGCCCCGCTTCACGCACCAGCCGCCCGAACTCCAGGGGCAGTCCCGCGCCGGCGCGTACGAGTCCGGTCGCGTCCGCCGGCATCCCCTTCAGGCGTTCCCGCAGGTCGTTCCGGACCAGCTCCCACGTGTCCGGGGTCAGGTCGGAGCGCCCCAATGCCGTGATCATCCGCTCGCTCGCCTCCTCGCCATGTGATGTGCTCCGCTCGTGTTCGTCCTGTCTGGGGTCTCCGTGATCAGCCGACCCGGTCCGCGCGGGTGAGCTCGGCGCGCAGCAGGTCCAAGCCCATCGGTCCCAGGTCCAGGGCCCGCCGGTGGAACCGCTTCAGGTCGAAGCCAGCGCCGTCGCGGCGGCGGGCCGCGTCCCTCGGCTCCAGCCACACCTTCTCCCCCAGCTTGTAAGAGATGGCCTGTCCAGGGCTCCCCAGGTACCGGTCGATCTCGAAGTCGACGAACCCGCTGGACAGAGTCCGCAGTGCTCGGCGAGGAATGCGCGGTCCAGTTCGGTAGTCCACCGGCTCCCTCTCGTGGAAGCCGGCGCCCGCGGGGATGGGGGAGCCTCAAGGGCAGGCCGACGTCCGGGACGATCTGCGCGGCGCGCAGCAGCTGACCGGTGGCCGGTATGCCCAGACGGTGCGCGGGGTCGACGAAGTACCCCAGCTTGTCCACCAGCCGCTCGGCGTACAGACCCCACCCTTCGCAATGCCCCGGGTGCAGTTCGCACGCCAGCCGCTGGAACCGGTTGAGGGTGGTGGTGTTCAGCGCCGTCGTGCCCAGTTGGAGGTGATGGCCCGGAACCCCCTTGGTGGAACATCGTGCCCGGTACTGTCCACGTCGGAATCAGCGCGTCCGGGTCGGTCCGCGTCCACCAGATCGTGCCGGGGCGCGACAGGTACTCGCCGGGCGCCAGTCTCCTCTTCGAGCGGCTGTCAGGTCCTGGTTGAGCGTGCTCCGCGTATGTGTCCGCCCGGCAGCCACCGGGCGGCCGACAGCCCCGAGTTCACGTGCACGGGCGATGAACACCGTCGGCACGGGACGGACAGGTACGGAGAACTCCCCGGTGCGCCGCGCCGAAGGAGTGAGCAGCCCTGCACCGCATCAAGAGGTTCCTGACCGTACCGGCGGCCCTGGCCGCGCTCGCCGCCGGCTTCTTGACAGCGACCCCCGCCGCGTCGGCCGCCTCACCCGGCGCCGAGCCGTGCGCCCCGCTCCACAGCGCCTCGGTCGACTACCGCGCCGGGGACACCGTTTCGCACCACGGACGCAATTGGACCGCGAAGTGGTGGTCACGCAACGAGAATCCGGGTGCCGGGTCCGCCTGGTCCGACCGGGGCGCCTGCACCGGAGGGGTCTCCGACTTCGTCATCAGCCCGGAGCGGTTCGACGAGATCTTCCCGGACCGCCACCCCTTCTACACCTACCAGGGCCTGATCGACGCGCTGCACGCCTACCCGCGCTTCGCCAACACCGGGACGCCGCAGACCCGGGCCAGGGAGGCGGCCGCCTTCCTGACCCACGCCGACTTCGAGTCGGTGGGGCTGAAGTACGTCAAGGAGATCAACGAGGCCAACTACTGGCGCAAGTGCGACGACACCCAGCCCTTCGGCTGCCCGGCGGGGCGGGAGGCGTACTACGGGCGGGGCCCGATCATGTTCAGCTGGAACTTCAACTACAAGGCCGCCGGGGACGCCCTCGGACTCGACCTGCTGAACGATCCCTGGCTGGTCGAGCGGGATCCGTCCGTCGCCTGGCGGACCGCGCTCTGGTACTGGAACACCCAGAACGGCCCCGGCACCATGACCTCGCACGAGGCGATGGTCGGCGGCGCCGGGTTCGGTGAGACGATCCGTTCGCTCAACGGAGCCCTGGAGTGCGACGGCGGCAACCCGCCGTCCGTGGCCGCGCGCGTGCAGAGGTACGAACGCATCACCGGCATCCTCGACGTGGCACCGGGGTCCGGGCTCACCTGCTGAATCCGGAGGCCGCTCCGCCCCTGGGCGAAGGCGCACGCTCCGACGACCTGCCGGCACAGCGGTATGCCGACAATCAGTGAGTTCCCCGGGGGACGGCGTGCGGCTTCGGCCGGTGGACCGTCACCTCCCCGTGGGCCGCGAGGGCGGTGGGCAGGTCGGTCGGGGCTCCCCGGAGCGTGGCGTCGAGGAACGAGAGCGAGGCGGCGGAGGTGATGCGGTGGCCCTCCGTGCGGCCCAGGGAACCGACCACTGCGGGTACCGGCGGCAGGTACAGCGGGGCGTCCGTGAAGGTGAGATGCGTGGTGCCGGGCACAGTCAGCCGGTAGTTGGTCGCGGCGCCGAGCTCCAGCACGCGGGTGAGCCGCGGCAGGTAGTCCGGGTCGGTCCCGGGGCCGATCTCCTGGGTCAGCGCCAATACCGGTTGCCCGAGGTGCCCCCCGGTGGGGCCGTGCGGGAAGCCGTCCAGGTCGATGACCGCGTCGAACCGGCGGTCCCGGCGGGCCGCGTGCAGAGCGGCCGCGCCCCCGATGGAGTGACCGGTCACCGCCACCCGGCCGGTGTCGAGGCGTCCGGCCAGGGCTCCGTCGGCCTCCCCCCGGTCCATGCGCGTCAGCCTGGTGAGCACGGTGCGCAGGTCCGCGGCGCGGGTGCGTGTCCAGCCCTCCGCCCGTGCCGCGTCCTCCTCCGGGTCGCCGGTCGCGGAGACCCGCGTACGCACCGTCCGGCCGTCCGCGAGGACCACGGCAGCGGAGTCGTAAGGGTGGTCGACCGCGGCCACCACGTAGCCGTGGCTAGCCAGTTCCTCCGCCCAGGCGGTGTTCTGCGTACGCACTCCGCCCAGTCCGGGGGAGAACAGCACCACCGGGAAGCGTCCGCCCTCCCGGGCGGCGGGCGCGCCGGGCACCGCGTGGCTCCGGGCGTGCGGCAGACCGTCGAGCAGGAAGCCGGGGACCCCCGCGTAGCCGGCCAGCGCCGAGGACACCGTGCGCGACTCGGCCCCGGTACGCCCGAGGTACGGCATCCGCGGCGCGTCCGGGGCGCTCCGCCCGGCGGGATACCAGAGCTGCGTCACCAGCGTGCGCCCCTCATCGTCCCGGCCGTCTCCTTCGGGGCGCGTGGAGAACTCCAGGACCTGGGTGCCGACCGGAAAACGTCCTGAGGGCTCGGGGAACTCGGGTACGGGCAGGGCCCACGCGGAGACCGGGCCCGACGCGATCAGGGCGGCGCACACCGCCGAACCCGGCAGGGCCAGCCACCACCGGGCACGCCACGGAGTGCGCCCGGTACGCCGCCGGACCATGGGTACGAGCGCGAACGGCGCCGCGGCGGCCGCCGCGGCCACCACCGGAACCATCTGCCATCGCAGCCCCCCGACGACGAGGACGGTCACCGACCCCACGAGCAGGGCGCCGGAGGCAAGCGCGGCCGGGCCGCGGAGGCGGTCGGGAAGCCAGCGGGCCAGTACGAGGGTGATGGCGCCGAACACGGTGAGGGCTTCCGGGCAGGACAGCGGGAGACCGGTGATCGTTGAGGGCATGAGCTCATCGTCCGGGCGGCCGGCATCCCGCCGCATCGGCCTGACGTCGCGGTCCGGTGCGACCTGAGACGCATACGGAGGTGCGAAGGATCAGCCTGTACGGGTATACGTCGACCGGCGTCACCCCGCCATGGTCCCCCTCACACGGCCCGCCCAAGAACCCTCCGGGCTCCTGGAATCGGAGCAGCCGTAGCCACCTGGGGGCGGGGGCACCGAGGATGAGCCGGACACCATCCCGATGGGCACGGATCTGGCGCGGCCGGCGCCGCCGCACCCCGGAGCGGGCCGTGACGCCCGGCACCGGGCGGTCGGCAGGTACCACAAGGCCGATGGTCACGCCGTGATCGGGCCGGACCTCCGCGAGGCCGGGCAACCGGCTGTGCTCACGGCATCATCGCCCACGAGCTCGGTCATGTCCGTCTGCTCGGCGAGGACCGTGTCCAGGATCTCGATGTCGACCACGAGAGACTGACCGACCTGGTGACGGTCTTCCTCGGCATGGGGTTCCTCACCGCCTACACCTTCACCGAGTCGGTACAGAGGTTCTCCGTCCTCCCCTGGGCGACCTCACCGAACGGATGCTCACCGGAACCGCCCTGGACCCCACCCACCACCTCGGCTACCTCACCGAGCGCCAGTTCGGCTACGCGCCCGCGAACCGCGACTGAACGGCGCATCCCACTCATCGGCCACAAGGGCATGACCTCGCCCGACCCTGACCGATCGGTCAGCTACCATGACGCATGCCTCGTCCGCGTTCCGAGATGCGTCGTCACATTCTCGATGCCGCCCTGCGCCTGTTCGCCCACCACGGCTTCAAGGGGGCTTCGTTGCAGGACATCGCGGCCGAGGTGCCGTGCTCGAAGGCCTCCCTGCTCTACCACTTCGCCGAGAAGGAAGCGATCCTCACCGAACTGCTGACGCCGCCCGCCGAGGGGCTCTCCGCCCTCAACGGCCAACTGGACGCTCTGGAAGGCTCGCGCGCGGTGGAACCGGCCGTGACGGGATACGTCGGCCTCGCGATGCAGTTCCACCTGGAACTCAAAATCATCTTCGCGGAGCTGCCGCAGATGCTCGGACATCCCGCTCTGGCGGTCATCCCTCCTGCCGTCGACCGGCTCGCCGACGCGCTGGCGGGCCGCTCGCGGGAGCCCGGCGCACTCGTCTCGGCCCGCATGGTGATCGGCGGGGTGGCGGTGGCGGTCGCCGGCGGCGTCGACGTCCCACCCGACGTGATGCGCGACGAACTGATCCGAGGGGCACGCAGAACCCTCGGGCATCCTCACAGCTGAGACAGGCTGTGCAACCGAAGAGAAAGGCGCCGCTTCGCATGGCTGTTCTCCTGTACCGGCTCGGCCGGCTGTCCTTCCGCCGTCGAGGGCGGGTACTCGCCCTGTGGCTGCTGCTGCTCGCGCTGCTCGGTGGCGGCGCGATCGCCTTCAGCGCGCCCGCCACCACCGAGTTCTCCATACCCGGGACCGAGTCCCAGCAGGCCCTGGACTCGCTCGCCCGGGAGTTCCCGCAGGCGGGCGGTGCGACAGGCACGATCATCGTGGCCGCACCCGAGGGTGAGAAGCTCACTCCCGCCGCCGTGGCCCCGGTGGTCGCGGAAGCGGCCGAGGTGCCCGGTGTCCTCGCGGCCATCGACCCGTTCCAGGCCCGGGCGCTCTCGCCGGACGGACGTTACGCCCTGGTCCAGGTGCAGTTCGACTCGGTGGCCGACAGCGTCACCGACGCGCAGCGGGAGTCGTTCACCGAGGCAGGCGCGTCCGCCGAGGGGCTCCGGGTGGAACACGGGGGCGAGATCATGCGGGGCGCCCCCGAGATCGGCTCGACCGAGATCATCGGTGTCGGTGTCGCGGCGCTCGTGCTGGTCCTCACGTTCGGCTCGCTCGTGGCGGCCGGGATGACGCTGCTCAATGCCCTCGTCGGGGTGGCCGCAGGCATGGCCGGCCTCTTCTCCCTCAGCAGCATCGTCGAACTGACCAGCACGGCGCCCATTCTGGCGCTCATGCTGGGCCTGGCCGTGGGCATCGACTACGCGCTCTTCATCACCTCCCGCTACCGGCAGTACCTCGCGGACGGTATGGACGGGGAGGAGGCCGCCGGGCGGGCCGCCGGTACGGCAGGTTCCGCCGTCGTCTTCGCCGGTGCCACGGTCGTCATCGCGCTCGCGGGACTCGCCGTCGCCGGTGTCCCCTTCCTGACGGTCATGGGTCTCGCCGCAGCCGCCACGGTCGCCCTCGCGGTGCTGGTCTCCCTGACGCTGCTGCCGGCCGTCCTCGGATTCGCGGGCGTCCGTGTCCTGCCCCGCGCGCGGCGCACGCAGGACCGCGCGCCCTCGTCCGCCGGCACGGGGACGGCCTTCGGCTTCCGCTGGGGCCGGATCGTGGCACGGTTGCGCGTCCCCGTGCTGCTGGTGGGCGTCGTGGGCCTCGGCGCACTCGCCCTCCCCGTACAGGACATGCGTCTGGCACTGCCCGACGCGAGCACCGAAGCGGCCGGTTCACCCAACCGTGAGGCCTACGACCTGACGACCGAGGGGTTCGGCGAGGGCTTCAACGGTCGCCTCGTCGCCGTCGTCTCGGCTGTCGACGCACAGGCGACCGCACAGGCGGCCAAGGAGGCCACCGCGCTGATCTCGGACACCGACGGCGTCCTGGCCGTCGCCGCCCCGCAGCTCAATGAGCGGGGCACGACCGCCCTGCTGGCTGTGATTCCCAAGACGGGGCCCACCGCCGCCGCGACCGAGGACACCGTGCATGCGATCCGCGACCGGGTGGCGGGCGTTCAGGGCGCCGACATCGCGCTGACCGGGGTGACTGCGGTCGGCATCGACGTGTCGGAGAAGCTTGCCGCCGCCCTGCCGGTCTATCTGCTGCTCGTCGTGGGGCTGTCGGTCCTGCTGCTGATGCTCGTCTTCCGGTCGGTCCTGGTACCGCTGAAGGCCGCCCTGGGCTTCCTGCTCACCATCGGTGCCACCTTCGGTATCACCGTCGCGATCTTCCAGGAAGGGCATCTGTCGCAGCTGGTCGGCCTCGACACCCCTGGCCCGCTGGTGAGTTTCCTGCCCATCCTGCTGATCGGGATCCTCTTCGGTCTGGCCATGGACTACGAGGTCTTCCTCGTCTCGCGGATGCGGGAGGACTTCGTCCACGGAACCGAGGCGCGCCAGGCCGTCATCAGCGGCGTCGGCCACAACGCCCGGGTGGTCACCGCGGCGGCGATCATCATGACCGCAGTCTTCGGCGGATTCGTGTTCATGCACGACCCCGTGATCAAGTCCATCGGATTCGCTCTCGCCATCGGCGTTCTCATCGACGCCTTCGTCGTCCGCATGGCCTTGGTGCCCGCGGTCATGCACCTTCTGGGCCGCGCCGCCTGGTGGCTGCCCCGCACTGTCGACCGGGTCCTGCCCGACCTGGACATCGAGGGCGAGCGGCTCAACCGGGCGATTCCCGAGCAGCGACCGGAAACAGAGCTCGTGAAGTCCTGAGAGGGGGCCAGCGGGCCCCGCTGGGAACCACGGCGGTCGGGTGTGACCTGCGTGCCGCTGAGGAAGGGCCCTTCGCGTAGACACCGACACCGCCGGGCGACACAAGGAAAGGCGGCTCGCCGCAGGCCGACGAGCCCCCTTTCACGTTGTCCGGCGGCAGCCATCCCAGGCCTGCCGCTCGCCCGGGCAGTGGCCCATGGCGACACCTCCCCCGGTTCGGTACAGGCGTTTCCAAGACGCCGCAGTCCCCGGGCACCTCGGAAACTCGGTCGGCGCGAAGAGCGGACACGTGCCGCCCTTCCAGCCGGGTAGCGCCCGGCAACCCGACCTCGCGCAGGGGACTGGCTCGGACCCTCACGGTCGGAGCCACCTGCTCACCATGATCCGGGGGGGGCCGAGCCCGGAGGCACTGACTGACCGCTGACTGGGGGCGTGATCGTCTCGCTCAGCCAGGGGCTGCACGACCGGGCGGCGACGGTCAAAGCTTCCGGGTGGGCCGAGACGCAGCCGCCTGAAAGATGCGGTGGTGAAGAGCAGGAGGCCGGGGTTCTGAGCGGACCTCAGCAGGCAGGCCGCCGAGCAGGCTCTTTGTCGAGCCGACCGTCGATCCAGACGATCACGGTTCCCCCTCTTCGTAGCCCCCTGTGGCCTGCCCGCAACACCCTGCCGCGGAAACCCCACGCCGGCGACGGCGTTGCCGGGATGCGGAGATCCGGGACGTTTCGGAGGAGCAGGCGGTACGAAGCCGGGTTCGGGGGCAGCCGTATCCATGACGGGCCTTGCTCGTTGAGCAGGTATTAGCCAGGCCGACGGCGTGGGCCGGTGGCACAGGACAACTGGGGGTGCGCCGTGCGGCGGACAATTCTCGAACAGTTTCCGGCAGGAGATCCTCGCGGCAGCTGGGCGGCCGAGGAGTTCGCGGCCGCGCGCCGCGGGGAGGGCCTGGCGGCGGAGGTCGTGATGAACCTGGACCAGGACGTCTTCCTCGTGGTCGTCCCGCAGCAGACGGCGGACGCGGGGCGCTGAGAGGATGTCACGGCCTTCGGCGGGTGCCCGGCCTGACGAACCGGGCACCCGCCGAAGGCCGTGGACAGGCTCTAGCGGAGTGCGATCGCCGCGGCCGCCGCGCCCACCAGCCCCGCGTCGGTGCCCATCACGGCGGGCGCGACGGTGAGCCCGCGGACGAACGAGAGCGTGGCGTAGTCGCGCAGGCTGCGGCGCAGCGGCGCGAAGAGCACCTCGCCGGCGCCCGCCACTCCCCCGCCGATCACCGCGATGTCGATCTCGACCAGGGTGGCGGTGGCCGCGATCCCGGCCGCGAGCGCCTGGGCCGCCCGCTCGTACGAGGCGAGGGCGACCGGATCCCCGGCGCGCGCGGCGGCGGCCACCGCGGCGGCCGTGGTGTCGCCGTCCGGGCCGGGGAGCCAGCCGCCGTCCAGGGCGCGGCGGGCGATGTTCGGGCCGCTGGCGATGCGCTCGACGCAGCCGCGCGCACCGCAGGGGCACAGGTCGCCGTCCAGGTCGACGCTGATGTGGCCGATATGGCCCGCGTTGCCGGAGGGGCCCGGGTGCAGCGTGCCGCCGAGGACCAGGCCACCGCCGACGCCCGTCGACACGACGAGGCAGAGCGCGTTGTCGTAGCCGCGCGCCGCCCCCAGCCAGTGCTCGGCCGCCGTCATCGCGACCCCGTCGCCGACCAGCGCGACCGGCAGCCCGCCGATCGTCTTCTGCACCCGCTCCACCAGCGGGAAGTCGCGCCAGCCGGGGACGTTGACCGGGCTGACCGTGCCCGCGGCCGCGTCGACCGGCCCCGCGCTGCCGATCCCGGCGGAGCCCGCGCGCTCCCACAGCGGAGAGGCCGTCAGCTCGCCGAGCACCTCGTCCACGGCGCCCATCACCGCCTCGGCACCCTCCCGGGCGGGCGTCGGCCGCTGCGCCCGTACGAGGAGGTTCCCACCGCCGTCGACCAGCGCGCCGGCGATCTTGGTGCCGCCGATGTCGAGCGCGGCGACGAGGTCGGTATGCATCGGTGTGGCTTCTCCGGATGAGTGAAGGGCGGGACCTGCGGGTTCAGTCAATAGTCTGCACAGTCTCCATTGCGTTGACAACGTTGTCCAGGGCCTATGCTCGACGCCACAGCCTCCGTTCGTCTCCGCAGCAGGCTCCGCGGGCCGTCCGGAGGTGCCCGTATGCCGCCCGAATCGCCGACGTCACTGCTCTCCCCCGCCCGCTCACCCCGCCCGTTTACGACGACAGGACAGCGCACCGTGGACCGGACCACCCGTCACTCCGAGACCCGCTACGGCAACCGGCCGACCATGAAGGACGTGGCAGCCCGCGCCGGAGTGGGCCTCAAGACGGTCTCCCGGGTGGTGAACAGCGAGCCCGGCGTCACGCCCGACACCGAGCGCCGCGTGCAGGAGGCGATCGACGCGCTGGGCTTCCGCCGCAACGACAGCGCCCGGGTGCTGCGCAAGGGGCGTACGGCCTCGATCGGCCTGGTCCTGGAGGATCTGGCAGACCCCTTCTACGGCCCGCTGAGCCGCGCCGTGGAGGAGGTCGCCCGCGCGCACGGGGCCCTGCTCATCAACGGCTCCAGCGCCGAGGACCCCGAGCGGGAGCAGGAGCTCGTGCTGGCCCTGTGCGCCCGCCGGGTGGACGGCCTCATCGTGATCCCGGCGGGCGACGACCACCGGTATCTGGAGCCCGAGATCAAGGCGGGCATCGCCACGGTCTTCGTGGACCGCCCGGCGGGCCG
This sequence comes from Streptomyces cyaneofuscatus, assembly GCF_000718135.1. Lineage (GTDB taxonomy): Bacteria > Actinomycetota > Actinomycetes > Streptomycetales > Streptomycetaceae > Streptomyces > Streptomyces cyaneofuscatus. The sequence continues at coordinate 64,374 of NZ_JOEM01000036.1, forward strand.
GGTCGACGCGGACATGGTGCTCTCCGACAGCTTCGGCGGCTCCCGGGAGGGCGTGGCCCACCTGATCGCGCACGGCCACCGCAGGATCGGGTTCATCGGCGACCAGCCCCGGATCCACACCGCCACCGAGCGCCTGCGCGGCTACCACGCGGCCATGACGGACGCGGGGATCACCGTGGAGGACGGCTGGGTCTCGCTCGGCACCACCGACCCGGGCCGGGTCCGGGCGGCGGCCGAGGCGATGCTCGGCGGGCCCGAGCCGGTCACCGCGCTCTTCGCGGGGAACAACCGGGTGACGGTGACGGCGGTCCGGGTGATCGCGGAGCGGGAACGGCCGGTGGCCCTGGTCGGGTTCGACGACATCGAGCTGGCGGACCTGCTCGGCATCACCGTCATCTCGCAGGACGCGGCGGCCGTCGGCAGGACCGCCGCCGAGCACCTCTTCCGCCGGCTCGACGGCGCCGACCACGCCCCGGCGCGGGTGGAGCTGCCGACCACGCTGATCCCGCGCGGCTCGGGCGAACTGCCGCCCGCCTGATTCCACCCGGTCCCGGTCAAACCTCCGCGCGGAACTCCCGCGTCAGCAGCGCCAGGAGCCGTGCGGGCGCGTCCTCGGGGGTCGCGTGGCCCGCTCCCTCCACCCAGTGCAGCTCGGAGTGCGGGATCAGCGCGTGCAGCTGCTCGGCGAAGGGCGGCGGCAGGAACCCGTCCTGGCGCCCCCAGATGATCCGGGTCGGCACCGGCACGGACCCCAGCAGGTGCTGGAACTCGTCGGTGGCGGCCTGCTCCAGCTGCCGGTACTGGCGGTAGTACGCCGCCCTGCCCTCTTCACCGCGCCACGGGTCGAGATGGGCGGCCAGGACGTCCGGCCGGTAGCCGGAGTGGCTCGCGAACCGCAAGTGGCTCTCGGCCAGGGCCTCGTGCGCGTAGACCGGCAGCTGCTCGAAAAGGTGCGCGTTCTCCCGTACGAGCCGGAACAGCCCGGTTCCCCAGTCGCCGCAGCCCACCGCGTCCACCAGGGTGAGGTCGGCGTACCGGGCCCCCTCCAGCAGCAGCGCCCGCAGCGCCACGGCCCCGCCGATGTCGTGGGCGATCACCCTCGGGCTCTCCAGCCCCCAGTGGTCCAGGAGCCCGGTGAACACCCGGGTGTGCGCGGCCAGACGGAGATCCTGCCCCTCACGCTGCTCCGACTGCCCGAAGCCGAGCAGGTCGAAGAGGTAGACCTGGTGGTCCTGGGCGAGCGCGGGGGCGATCTCGCGCCAGATGCGGGACGAGAACGGAGTGCCGTGGAGCAGGACGACCGGGTCGCCCTCCCCCAGCACGTCCCACCGGACCGTCCCGTCCGGAGTCTCGAATGTCCTGGTCAGATCGCCGTTCATGACACGCCTCCTGAAGTCGGGTGCAGAACCCTGCCGGACTTTCGACGTTACCAGAGCGTCCCGCTTGACGGTAACGTTGGTAAAGTGAGGACCATGCGACGGAACCCGGCACCCGCGGAGCTCGAACCGGTCGAGGCGTTCTGCAACACGGCGACCCTTCTCCAGGGCGAGGACGAGCTCGCCCGGCCGGAGACGGCGGGCGGGTGGCTGCGGGCGCACGGCTATCCGGAAGCGGTCTCCCCGGCCGAGCTGGCGGCGCTCGCGGAGGCCCGGGAGACCGTGCGGGCGTTCCTCGTCGAGCGGTCCTCGCCCGTGAGGCTCGACGCCCTCAACCGGCTGATCCGCTCCGTGGCGGGCGCCCCGGTGGTCCGCCCCGACGGCACCTTCGCCCTGCGCCCGGCCGGTGACGGGCCGGTGGCGGACATCGTACGAACGGTGCTCGAAGCCCTGCTGCGGGACGGCCTGACCGGGCGTCACGCGACCCGGCTCAAGGCCTGCGCGGCGCCGGAGTGCCGCTGGGTCTTCTACGACCGGGCGCCGTCGTCGAACGGGCTGTGGTGCGACATGGACGTGTGCGGCGCCCGGCACAAGATGCGGGCCTACCGCGCCCGTACGGGCGCTGCCGCCCGCAAGGACACCTGAGGGGCCCGGGGCCGTGCGACCCGTGCCCGGGGCTGTTGGGGTGGCCGGTGAGCGCCTCGGGGCGTGGTGCCACCGGATCGGCGGGGGCGGTTCCTGACGTCGGCCGCTGACGGCCCCGGGCCCGTACGGCACCACGGCACGTTCCGGCTAGCTCGTTCGCCGGGCGGCCGGTCCGGATGGAAGGGGCCGTCGCCACCGTGGCGTCACGCGTTCCGCCCGCCCCGCCCCCGGTGGAGCGCGGACCGCGATTGCGCCGTCCCTCTCCCCTCCCGGGGCCGGTACGGCAACGGGCAGGGCGTCCAGAACAGGTGCGTACCCACGACTCATACGCCAACAGCCGTCACCGCGCCCCGTGGTCCCGCCGAGCCGGGGAGGAGACGTCTGCGGTGGCGGTCCGCGGCGATGGCGGCGGTGATGCTGCTGTGCGCGGCCCCGCTCGCCTCGGCGACCGGGAGGACGACGGACGGGGCGGCGGACGGACACCCGCCGGTGCGCGGTGCGGCGCCCCTGTACGTCTCCGACTACGCCGACAACGACGTGCTGCGCGTGCCGCCGGGCGGCGGCGAGCCGACCACGGTCGCGGCGACCGGCCTGACCCGTCCGACCGGGATGGTGCTCGACGCCTCGGGCGACCTCTACATCGCCGACACCGGCAACAACAGGGTCGTACGGGTGCCCGGGGACGGCGGCCCGCAGACCGTCGTCCCGACCACCGATCTCTCCCGGCCGATCGGTCTGGCGCTGGACACGGCCGGGACGCTCTACATCTCCGACAGCTTCAACGACCGCGTGGTGAAGATCCCCGCCGACGGGAGCGGGCAGGTCACCGTCCCCACCACCGGACTGCTCCACCCCAACGGGCTGGCGCTGGACGGCGCGGGGAACCTGTTCATCGCGGACTTCGTCAACGACCGCGTGGTGCGGATCCCGGCCGACGGCGGTCCGCAGACGACCGTGCCCACCAGCGGCCTCTCCCAGCCGACCGGACTCGCCTTCGACCGGCACGGGGATCTGTTCGTCTCCGACAGCGGGAACGACCGTGTGGTGGTTCTGCCGGCAGGCGGGGGACCGCAGCGGACCGCTCCGGTGACCGGGCTCAACTCCCCGTACGGTCTCGCCTTCGACCCGGAGAGCACGCTGTACGTCGCGGGCTTCAACAACGACCGGGTGGTGAAGCTGCCGATGCGCGGTGGCCAGCGGACCCTGCCCGTCGCGGGCCTGCACGCCCCGGCCGGACTGGCCGTACCGCAGCCGGGGCGCGACGCCTACTGAGGGGTTCTACGGAGCGGTGACCGTCAGGTCGCCCCGGCGCGGCGAGGCGAACGCGTCCAGGTCGGCGCGGGTCAGGCCGGTCAGCCGGGCGACCTCGGCGGTGTCGAGCGCGCCGCAGTCGATGCCGCGCAGCAGGTAGCCGCTGAGGGCCTTGGCGGTGGCGGGCTCGTCCATGACGTCACCACCGGCCTTGGCGACGTACGCGGCGAGCCGGGCGGCGGCGGGCTCCAGTCCCTCGCGGTAGAAGGTGTACACGGCCGCGTAACGCGTCGGCAGGTGCCCAGGGTGCATGTCCCAGCCCTGGTAGTACGCGCGGGCCAGAGCGCGGCGCGTGAGGCCGTAGTGCAGCCGCCAGGCCTCGTGGACCTGGGCGGTGGGGCCGACGGGCAGGACGTTGGTCGAGCCGTCGGAGACCCGTACGCCGGTGCCCGCGGCGGCGACCTGCATGACGGCCTTCGCGTGGTCGGCGGCCGGGTGGTCGCTGGCCTGGTAGGCGGCGCTGACGCCGACGCAGGCGCTGTAGTCGAAGGTGCCGTAGTGCAGCCCGGTCGCCCGGCCCTGGGCCGCGTCGATCATGCGGGCGACGGCGGCGGTCCCGTCGGCGGCGAGGATGGACTGGCTGGTCTCGATCTGGATCTCGAAGCCGATGCGCCCGGCGTCGAGGCCGTGGGCCTTCTCGAAGGCTTCGAGGAGCTGGACGAAGGCGGCGACCTGCTCGGGGTACGTCACCTTCGGCAGGGTCAGCACGAGGCCTTCGGGGAGCCCGCCCGCCGCCATCAGCCCGGTGAGGAAGACGTCGGTGGTGCGGATGCCGCGGTCGCGTACGCCGCCCTCCATGCACTTCATCCGGATACCCATGTACGGGGCCGCTGTGGCGTTCGCGTACGCCTCGGAGACCAGGCGCGCGGCGCGGGCGGCGGCCTCGTCCTCCTCGGCTTCCGGGCGGGGGCCGTAGCCGTCCTCGAAGTCGATGCGGAGGTCCTCGACCGGCTCGCGCTCCAGCTTGGCGCGTACGCGGTCGTGGACGGGGCCCGCGAGCTCCTCGGGGATGCCGAGGACGGCGGCGAAGGAGGCGGCGTCGGGGGCGTGTTCGTCGAGGGCGGCCAGCGCCTGGTCACCCCAGGAGCGGAGGGTGCCGGGCTCGAAGACATCACCGGGTACGTAGACGGTGTGCACGGGCTGGCGGGTGCCGGGGTCTCCTGGGTAGCGGCGGGCGAGCTCCGCGTCGACCGCCGTGAGGGAGGCGCTGATCTCCTCGCTGACCGTGCCGGCGAGGCTCGTTGCCACCTTCTCCTGCTGACCCATGACCGTACCCTCCACGCTCTCACTGTTTCCGCTTCCCGGAATCAACAATCCGTATAGTGAAGTTATAAGGCCGCTGGATCTGCGTCAATGGTCGCCTGGAACGGCGCTGGGCCGCGCGGTGGGGTGCACCGTGCGGCCCAGAGTCATGTCGCTCAGGGGGTTCAGCCCTTGCGGGTGTTGATCTCTTCGGTGAGCTGGG
>NZ_JOEM01000037.1 GCF_000718135.1 Streptomyces cyaneofuscatus
CGGACGCTTCCTTCGGTCCCGTTTCACCGGGGCCCTCCGGGCGCTTCCCTTCGTGTTTCTTTGTCTTGCTGTCCTGCGTTTCCGACTCTATCAGACTCTCTCGTGTCCGACTTCCCGGTCGAAGCGGGTCAAGCGGTCTTGCTGTTTTCGCTTTCCAGGTTCTTCGCTTTCGCGTTTTCCCTTTCCGGCGAGTCCGACTCTATCAGATCCTTTCGGGCCTGACTCCCAGTCAGCGGGGCTTGTCTTCTCGGCTGTTGTGCCGTTCCGACGCTCAAACTCTAGCGGATTCTCCCGGCGGCTCATAATCGAGCCTTCGAAATCAATTCCGGCATGCCGAAATTCTCCCGACTGGGAGATCGTGCTGAAGTTTGGTTGCCGCGTGTGCGGCGGGATGGCTGCCGCAGAACCGTTCCGGCCCCGTGACAACTCGAAGAACTTTACGGATCGGGCCGGGGCGTGTCAACCCCGCCCAGCCCCGGTTCCGGGGCCCCTCAGTCCAGGTCGGTGAGGCGGCCGCCGGCGTCCGGCTGGGCGTGCTCCACGCGGCGCAGGAGGCGGACCAGGAGTTCGCCGAGGACCCCACGTTCGTCGCCGGAGAGGTCCTGGAGGAGGTCCTCCTCGAAGTCGGAGGCCATGCGCATCGCCTCCAGCCACTTCGTACGGCCCACATCCGTCAGCTCGACGATGACGCGGACCCGGTTGTTCTCGTCGCGGTCCCGGGTGACCAGGCCCTCAGCGGCCATCCGGTCGACGCGGTGGGTCATGGCGGCCGGGGTGAGGCCGAGGCGCTTCGCCAGTTCGCCCGGGCCCAGGCGATAGGGGGCGCCCGACAGGACGAGGGTCTTGAGGACCTCCCACTCGGCGTTGCTGATGCCGAGGGCGGCGACCTGTCTCCCGTACGCGACGTTCATCCGGCGGTTCAGGCGGCCCAGCGCGGAGACGACCTGTTCGACCTGGGGGTCGAGGTCGCGGAACTCGCGCTGATAGGCGGCGATCTGTTCGTCGAGGCTCGGCTCGTGGGGGCCGGGCTCCTCGGTGCTCTCGGACATGGCGGGCAGTATGGCACGCCCTCACCACCCTTGAAGTCCTTCATGCTGTAGTTTTCACCTTCTAAGTTTAGTGCTAAAGTCTTCGAGTCTGATTCGTTCAGGACCTTTGAGTCCTTCTAGACCTTGAGGCAGGTGAGTGTGACCAGGGAGATGGGCGCAGCGCTGCGGCGGATCCAGCTGGGCAGCGCGCTGAGCGCGTTCGGGCTCGGGTTCACCGTTCCGTATCTGTACGTCTATGTGGCGCAGGTGCGGGATCTGGGTGCCGGTACGGCGGGAGTCGTGCTGGCGGTCTTCGCGATGGCGGCGCTGGCCGTTCTGCCGTTCACCGGGCGGGCCATCGACCGGCAAGGGCCGCTGCCCGTGCTGGTGGTGGCCGCCGGCCTCGCCGCCGTGGGCGCCGCGGCCCTGGGGTACGCGAGTAGCGTGCCGGCCGCCGTGCTGGCCGCCGCCGTCCTCGGTGCGGGCACCGCCGTGATGCAGCCCGCCCTGGCCACCATGCTCGTCTGGTGCTCCAGCACCGCCACCCGTACGCGCGCCTTCGCCATGCAGTTCTTCCTGCAGAACCTGGGCCTCGGGCTCGGTGGGCTGGTCGGCGGGCAGCTCGTGGACGTGAGCCGGCCCGCGAGCTTCACCATGCTGTTCCTGATCGAGGCCGGGATGTTCGTGGTGCTCGGTGTCGTCGCGGTGACCGTGAAGATGCCCCGTACCGCTTCCATCGGCGGAGCCCGGCCGACCGACGGGTCCGGCAAGGGCGGGATGCGGGCGCTGCTCTCGCACCGGGCCATGGTCCAGCTCTGCGTGCTCGGGTTCGTGCTCTTCTTCGCCTGCTACGGGCAGTTCGAGTCCGGGCTCGCCGCGTACGGCACCGAGGCCGCCGGGATCCAGCCCTCGACGCTCGGCTTCGCGCTGGCCGCCAACACCGCGGTCATCGTCATCGCCCAGTTCGTCGTCCTGCGGCTCGTCGAGCGGCGGCGGCGCAGCCGGGTCATCGCGGCCGTGGGCCTGATCTGGGCCTTCGCCTGGATCGTGGCGGGCTATGCGGGGCTCGGGCACGGCAGCCAGACCATGGCGACGGCCGCGTTCATCTCGACGTACGCCCTGTTCGGGCTGGGTGAGGCGATGCTGTCGCCGACCGTGGCTCCGCTGGTCGCCGATCTGGCGCCGGAGTCGATGGTCGGGCAGTACAACTCGGCGTTCGCCCTGTGCAAGCAGCTCGCGCTCGCCGTCGGTCCGGCGGTCGGCGGGCCGATGGGGGCCTCGCTCCACGGTCCGTACATCGTGACGTTCGTGCTGTTCTCGCTGGGCATCACGGTGCTCGCGCTGCGGCTGGGGCGCCGGCTCACCCCCGTACAGGATCAGCCGTCGCTGGCTCCCGCGCCCTCGCGGGTGGTGGCGGTGTCGCTGCCCGAGGGTGGGGACAGCGGTGCGGAGGCGGCCGACCGGGCCGTCTCGGTCACCGCGCCGACGGCCGCGGCCACCACGGCCGCTGCCGCCACCGCCGGTCGCTGAGCCGCGCGGCCTGGCCTCAGCAGAGCCTCAGCGGGGCAGGGCGAACTCGCACCAGACCGCCTTGCCGCCGCCCGGGGTGCGGCGGCTGCCCCAGGAGGTGGCGATCGACGCGATGATCTCGATGCCGCGTCCTGCCTCGTCGGCCGGTTCGGCCTGGCGGCGGCGCGGCAGGTGGTCGTCGCCGTCGGTCACCTCGATGATCAGCCGCCGGTCCGTGCGGCGCAGGCCCAGGCGCATCGGCGGGGTGCCGTGCTGGAGCGAGTTGGCGACCAGCTCGCTGGCGGCCAGGACGCCGAGGTCGCGGAGCTCGACCGGGAAGCGCCAGGAGGTCAGGACCCCGGTGGCGAAGGCGCGGGCGCGCGGGGTGGCTTCGATGCCGCCGAGGAGGTCGAGCGCGGCGTTGTGGAACAGCTCCGCGTTCGTCCCCGTTCGGGCGGGGTGCTGGACCACCAGGACCGCCACGTCGTCGTCGTGCTCGGCGGTCACCCCCAGGGAGCGGATCAGCCGGTCGCAGACCACCTGCGGTGATCCCTTGGCGCCGGAGAGGGCGCGGGCGAGGGAGGCGACGCCCTCGTCGATGTCCTCGCTGCGGCGCTCGACCAGACCGTCGGTGTAGAGGACCGCGGTGGAGCCGGGCGGCAGCGCGATGGTGCCCGAGGTGTGGATCCAGCCGCCGGTGCCGAGCGGCGGGCCCGTGGGGTCGGCGGCCCGGCTGACCGTGCCGTCCTCGTCGCGGACGAGCATCGGGAGGTGGCCCGCGGAGGCGTAGACGAGCTGTCCCTCGTTCGGGTCGTGGACGGCGTAGACGCAGGTGGCGATCTGGGTCGCGTCGATCTCCGAGGCGAGGCCGTCGAGGAGCTGGATCACCTCGTGCGGCGGGAGGTCCAGTCGGGCGTAGGCGCGGACGGCGGTGCGGAGCTGGCCCATGACGGCGGCGGCGCGGACGCCCCGGCCCATCACGTCGCCGATCACCAGGGCGGTGCGGCCGGCGCCGAGGGTGATCACGTCGTACCAGTCGCCGCCGACGGCCGCGTCGGTGCCGCCGGGCTGGTAGGTGGCGGCGATACGGAGGTCGTCGGGCTGCTCCAGCTCCTGCGGGAGAAGGGAGCGCTGGAGGGTGACGGCCGTTTCGCGGTGGCGGCGCTCGCTGGTGCGCAGGCGCTCGGCGGCTTCGGCGTGGTCGGTGACGTCGGCCGCGTAGACGAGGACGCCGCCCTCGCTCCTGGTCTCCTTGTCCTTCTCGTCCGCCTTCGCGTCGGTCTTCTTCTCGTCCTTGTCCGCCGTGCCGTCCCAGGCGGCGACCGGGGTGCAGGTCACGGTGTACGAACCGCCTCCGGCCGTTCGGCGGGACTTGACCGTACGGGCGGTGCCGCTGCGCAGGACCTGGTCCAGCAGGGGCAGCACGCTCAGCTCGGCGAGCTCGGGCAGGGCCTCGGCGGCGGGGACGCCGGAGGGGCGGGGGCCGAACGCGGTCTCGTACGCCTCGTTGACGTACGCGACGCGGTGGTCCGGGCCGTGCAGCAGGGCGACGGCGGCCGGGAGGCGCCCGAGGATCTCGCGGGCGGAGAGGTCGTCCAGGGCGGGCCCGGGGGCGGCGGGGGCGGGGGTGGTGTCGGGGGGTACCGGAAGGGGACCGTCCGGCAGGGTGGCCGCGGCCTGCGCCTGGGCGTACTCGGCCCGGGCCGCGGGGACGGGGGTGCGGTCGTCCCGCGCGGCGGCTCGACGCTGCGTTCCGGGAAGGCGGGCGCTCCAACGCGTGAAGTTCACGGAATTTCTGGCCTCGTGTGTCGGTTCGGTGCGTCGCTGCTGGTCACTGTCGGTCACTGCCGGCCGGGTCACTCTGTGCAGGTGTGGGCCCACCTATGGTCACACGTCCAGTGTGACCGACCGTACTGACAGTCGCCGTCCGGCCGCTGTCCTGGCGGCGTCCGAACGGCGTACACCGGGGAGCGGCCCTGGTCAGCGGGAGGGGTGGGGCGGCACTTCGCCCGGCGGGTCCTCCGGACTCTCGTCGGCGTCGGGGCGGGGCAGGGTCCCGGGGCGTTGCGGAGCCACCGAGCCGCCACCGGCCGCGAGTTCGAACTCGGCCCGGGGGTGTTCGAGCGAGCCCAGGGAGACGATCTCCCGTTTGAAGAGTCCGGCCAGGGTCCATTCGGCAAGGACGCGCGCCTTCCGGTTGAACGTCGGCACCCGGCTGAGGTGGTACGTACGGTGCATCAGCCAGGCGGGGTAGCCCTTGAGCTTGCGACCGTAGACGTGGGCGACGCCTTTGTGCAGGCCCAGGGAGGCGACGGATCCCGCGTACCTGTGGCGGTATTCCACGGGCGGGCGGCCCTCCAGCGTCGCGAGGATGTTGTCGGCGAGGACCTTGGCCTGGCGGACGGCGTGCTGGGCGTTGGGGGCGGTCTCCTTGCCCGGCTCGGCGGCGGTGAGGTCGGGGACGGCGGCGGCGTCGCCGGCGGCCCAGGCGTGCGGCATTCCCTCGACGGAGAGGGTGGCGGTACAGCGGAGCCGGCCGCGTCCGGTGAGGGGGAGGTCGGTGGCGGCCAGGAGCGGTGCCGGTTTGACGCCCGCGGTCCACACCAGCGTGCGGGTGGGGAAGCGGGAGCCGTCGCTCAGGACGGCGACGCGGTCCTCACAGGTGTCGAGGCGGGTTTCGAGGCGTACGTCGACGCCTCGGCCGCGCAGCTCCCCGACGGCATACCGGCCCATGGCCTCACCGACCTCGGGGAGGATGCGGTCGGAGGCCTCGACGAGGATCCATCTCAGGTCCGTGGGCTTGATGTTGTGGTAGTACCGCGCGGTGTAGCGGGCCATGTCCTCCAGCTCGGCGAGCGCTTCCACGCCCGCGTAGCCGCCGCCGACGAAGACGAAGGTGAGGGCGGCGTCGCGGATCGCGGGGTCGCGGGTGGCGGACGCGATGTCCATCTGTTCGATGACGTGGTTGCGCAGCCCGATGGCTTCCTCGACGGTCTTGAACCCGATGCCGAAGTCGGCGAGGCCGGGCACGGGGAGGGTGCGCGAGACGGATCCGGGGGCGATGACGATCTCGTCGTACCCGATCTCCAGGGCGCCGGTGCCGTCCTCCGCGGTGGCGAGCGTGGTGACGGTGGCCGTGCGTTTGGCGTGGTCGATGCGTCCGGCCTCGCCGATGACGATCGTGCAGAGGTTCAGGACGCGGCGCAGCGGCACGACGACGTGGCGCGGTGAGATCGAGCCGGCGGCCGCTTCGGGGAGGAAGGGCTGGTACGTCATGTACGGCTCGGGCGTGACGACCACGATCTCGGCGTCCCCGCTCTTGAGTCTCTGCTTCAACTTCCGTTGGAGACGCAGCGCTGTGTACATCCCGACGTAGCCGCCGCCGACGACGAGAATGCGCACACCTGGCCGGGTGCCGGGGGTCGTCCCCCGGGAATCTGGAGCCATCACCACCCCATGACGCAACGGAGTCGGTGGTTTGTCCACAGGCCCGGCAAATTGTGTGACCGGCGGGCGCCGCGGGGAAGTTCCGGCCGGTCGGCCGGGCGACAGGGAAGCGGTGCAGGTCAGGCGCCGTGCGGAGGGCGAATGGGCGGGGGTGGGGAGCGGATCGGCGCGCTCCTGCTCCGATCGGGGGGCGCACCATGCGGAACTTCCCCCTTCTGAATTGACGCAGGCTCAACTATGTTCGTAACCCGTCGGGAGTCGGGTGCGGATTTCGTTGTGCTCACTCACCGGCTGACACGGCGGGGAAGTCTCCGGGGGGAGACGTCATAACCGGGGGAAGTTATGCAGATTCAGGATTCGCATGGGCAGTCCGCGCGCACGCACGCGGCCAAGGATCACGGACGTCTGGGCTCCGTGGGAGCGCTCGGTGTCATGAGCTCGGCCGACGCGGTGCGCTCCGCCGCGGCGATGAGCGCCGCGGCGATCGGAGCGCCCACGACAGGAGCGCCGACGACAGGAGTGCCCGCGGCAGGAACGGCTGCGGCCGGTCCCGCGGCGAGCGGGACGGCACCCACCTCACCTGCGGTGGCCACGCGTTCGGCTCCGCTGCGCGTCGACGCGCAGCGCAATCTGGAGCATGTGCTGCGGGCCGCGCGTGAGGTGTTCGGTGAGCTGGGGTACGGCGCTCCGATGGAGGACGTGGCACGCCGCGCCCGGGTCGGAGTGGGCACCGTCTACCGGCGGTTCCCCAGCAAGGACGTGCTGGTGCGGCGGATAGCCGAGGAGGAGACCTCCAGGCTGACCGAGCAGGCGCGTACGGCTCTGGGGCAGGAGGAGGAGCCCTGGTCGGCTCTCTCCCGCTTCCTGCGGACCTCGGTGGCATCGGGGGCGGGCAGGCTGCTGCCCCCGCAGGTGCTGCGGGTCGGGGTCGACGCGGAGGAGCCGGACGCACCGGTGAAGGGGGACGCGGGGGACGAGACCCGCGTTCCGCAGCAGCGGCAGGGCGTGGCCCAGGCCGACTTCCGTGTCGTCGGTCAGCGCACCGGGGGCGGGGACGAGCTCGAAGGCCTCGGGGAGGACTCGGGCGCGGGCGAGCTGCTGGAGGTCGTGGGCCGGCTGGTGGACCGGGCGAGGGAGTCGGGCGAGCTGCGCGCGGATGTGACGGTGGCGGATGTGCTGCTGGTCATCGCCACGGCCGCCCCGTCCCTGCCGGACGCCGCCCAGCAGGCGGCGGCCTCGGCCCGGCTGCTGGACATCCTGCTGGAGGGGCTGCGGTCCCGGCCTGCCGTCTGAGGTCACCGTCCGGAGCTCGCTCGTATCGGTGAACGGGCGAGCGGGTTCCGGTGGGCGGACTCCGGTAGGCAGGTTCCGCAGGTCCCGGTAAGCGAAACAACCAGGTGTCATTCCCCGAAAGAGGGTTCTCTAGCACTCGCATTCGAGAAAACGCCCCGGATGAGTGGTTGGCAGGACTGAGGGTCCATCGCGATTGAGCCATGTGGCACTCTTGGCCGGTATTCGGGTCCGAGGGTGTATACGGGGGCTTCCGCGATGAGCGGTAACGAGCAGCAGGAAGAGCCGCTCGACGAGATCGCTGCGGCGGGTGGGGGCACGAAGGCCGACGGGATGTCCTCCGGGCAGGTGCCTGCCCAGGCGGGGCGTGGATCGTCGGATGCTTCGGACGGTGAGGCTGGAGGCGGCACCGTCCTGCCCGGGCCGTGGCCGTCCGTCGCCGATGTCGAGTCCGAGTCCGGGGACCACTCCGGGGACAGCGCTTCCGGCAGCGTCGGTGCGTACGCCGTGCCTTCGCAGCGCGAGGGCCGCGTCGGGTCCCCGGACACCGGGCTCTCCGACGCCCAGTTGATCGAGGGCATGCGCGAGGGGGACAACCTCGCCTACGACGAGCTGTTCCGGCGCCACTCGGGCGCGGTCCGGCGGTACGCCCGTACGTGCTGCCGGGACGGGCACACCGCCGACGACCTGACCGCCGAGGTGTTCGCGCGCACGCTCCAGGCCGTACGGGGCGGCAAGGGGCCGCAGGAGGCCGTCCGGGCCTATCTGATGACCGCCGTCCGCCATGTCGCCGCCGCCTGGACGAAGAGCGCCAAGCGGGAGCACCTGGTCGACGACTTCGCGGTGTTCGCCGCGCAGGCTTCCCGTACGTCGGAGCTCTCCGACGACGACACCCTCGACCTCGGCGCCGATGTGCTGGCGATGCACGAGGCCGAGCAGTCGATGGCGATGGAGGCGTTCCGGAGCCTGCCGGAGCGCTGGCAGGCGGTGCTCTGGCACACCACGGTGGAGGAGGAGTCGCCCAGCGAGATCGCCCCGCTCTTCGGCCTGACCGCCAACGCCACCGCCGTCCTGGCCAGTCGGGCCCGCGAAGGGCTCAAGCAGGCCTATCTCCAGGCCCATGTGAGCCAGGCGCTCACCACCGGGGGCGACTGCGCGCAGTACGCCGACCGGCTCGGCGCCTACGCCCGGGGCGGGCTGCGGATGCGGGCCGAGCGCGGGCTGCGCAAGCACCTCGACGAGTGCGCGAAGTGCCGGGTGGCGGCGGGCGAGCTGGAGCATGTGAACGCCGGGATCCCGGCGCTGCTGCCGATCGCGGTCATCGGCTGGTTCGCCGCCGGGTACTCGCTCAAGGCCGCAGGCGTCGTGGCAGGTGGTGCCGCCGGCGCCGCCGGGGCGGGAGCCGCCGCCGCGGCCACCGGATCGGGCACCACCGGTGCTGCTGCCGGGGGTGCCGCGGGAGGTTCCTCCTCCGGGGCCACGGGAGGTGCCGCCGGAGGTGCCGCCTCCGAAGGGCTCGGCGCGCCCGCCAAAGCCGGGATCGCGGCCGCCGTCGCCGTGGCGGCCGCCGCCGGTCTGGTGTGGGCGCTCGTCGGCGACGACCAGCCGAAGCCGGAGGCCAAGGCCGCGGCGAAGCCCCCGGCGGTGGCGCCCGAGGTACCGGCACCGGAGCCGCCCGCGCCGGAGCCCGAGCCTCCGGCCGCGCCCGCACCCGACCCCGTACCGCCCGCGTCGCCCGACCCGGCCCCCGAGCCGGAGCCGGAACCGGAGCCCCCAGCACCGGAGCCCGAGCCGACCCCGCCGCCGAGCGCCGAGCCCACGCCTTCCCCCGAGCCGCCGGAGCCCGCGCCGCCCGCGCCCAGTCCTCCGCCGCCTCCGGAGCCCGACCCCAGCCCGGAACCGCCGCCCCCGCCGCCGCCCGCCCCGACCGTCTACCAGGTCAACGAGCTCGCGTACTCCCTGCTCGGCGACCACACCGAGCCGGAGGTCGTCACCGGGCGGAGCAGCTGGATCTGGCAGCGTACGAACGTGGCGATCGCCGAGACGCGGTACGCGCACGGGGTCACCGTGCACGCCCGCTCCTCCGTCACCATCCAGCTGAACCGCCCGTGCACCCGCTACGAGGCGATGGTCGGCGTGGACGACCTGACGATGGGGCTCGGCGCCGTCCGCTTCTCCGTCTACAACGAGGACGGGGCGCGGCTGTGGCGCTCCCCGGTGATGGCGGGCGGCGCGCCCGCCATCCCGGTCAGCGTCGGGATCGCCGGGCAGTCGTCGATCCGGCTCGTGGTGGAGCCCGAGGGGCCGCTCGGCGGGGTGGCGCTGGCCGACTGGGCGGATTCCCGGATCAGCTGCGCCTGAGGCCGGTGCCGTGGTGCCTGGATCCGGTGCCGTGGTGCCTGAGCCCGGCCGCGCGGAACCAGTCGTACGTCACGGCTGGAGCGTGCGCCGGGACGGGACCACGCCGCCCGCCACCGCGCGCTGGCGCGGCGCCGCCGTCCCCGTCCAGCAGGTACCCCGGCGGGCCAGCAGCCGGCGCAGCCACAGCTCGGTGGAGGCCAGTTCCGCCAGGCCGTCGAGCGGGAGCGGCTCGCCCTCGGAGGCGGCGCGCAGGGCCTTGCGTACGGTGCGGGCCTCGACCAGGCCCGCGTCGGCGAGGAGCGGGGCGTCGAAGAGAGCCATCAGGTCGGGCAGCGCGGTACGCAGGCCGGTGCGGGTGACGGCGGTGGAGGTGGCCTGGGACGGGGTGCCCCAGCCGGGCGGCAGGTCGTGGATGCCCGCCCCGCCCAGCACCCGGCGCAGGATCGCGGCCCGGGCGCCGGGCTGGACGCGGAGGGATTCGGGGAGCGCGCGGGCGGCCCGGACGACCTGGTTGTCGAGGAACGGGGCGTGGAGGCGCTGGCTGCGGATCTCGGCGGCCTGCTCCAGGATGCGGTGGTCGGCGGCGCTGCGGGCGAGGGCGGCGCGGGCGCGGGCCTCTCCGGGGCGCTGGACCGAGGTGGGCCGGATCGCCGCCTCCTGGAGGCGAACCGATACTTCCGCCAACGCCTCGCCCGTCAGCCAGCGGGCCGCAGGACCCGGGCGCGACCAGGCGAGGGCGGCGAGCGAGGCGTCGGCGGGGGTGGCGAGGTCGGGGGCGTACCGGTTGGCGTCGGGGAGGAGCCCGGCGGCGGTCTCCAGGCCGGTGCGGTACGACGTACGGGCCAGGCGGCGGGCGGCGCGGTAGACCGTCAGCGGGACGAACAGGGAGTGCGCCGAGGGGCCTTCGGCCTTGGTGAGGGCGGCGACCGGGCGCAGGAGGTGGCGTCTGCGCCGGTCCATCAGGAGGTCGGCGAGACGGGCCGGGTGGGCGTCCAGGACCTGCCGGGCGCCATGGCCCACCAGATGGTCGGCGCTCCCTGCGGCGAGGCGGCGGCGGTGGCGTTCGGCGACGACGAGGGAGGGGCCCGGCTCGTCGGTGAGCGCTCCCGTGCCCAACGAGGCGTACGGGAGGGCCTCTTCGCCGGCCGCGACGACCACGTGGTGCAGGCGCGGGTTGGCGGCGATGGCGCGGGCGCGCTCCAGCTCGTCCTCGTGGCCGCGCGTGGTGAGGTCGTTGAAGGTGACGGCGAGCAGCCGCTCCCCGGCGCCCGTGCCGTGGCCGAGGAGGGTGCCGGGCAGTCCGGGCAGCCCGGCGGCGAGCAGGGCGAGGGTGGCGGAGGCGCTCCCGCCGGAGAGGTCGGCACCGATTCCGGCCACCGGGCCGCCCCGGGCCGCGCGCCGGTCGGCGGGGCCCATGCCGGGGACGGGTCCCGGGTCCTGCGGCAGGGTCTCGGGGGCGTGGCGGGGCGCGGTGAGCCGGGCGCGTACGGCTTCGACGAGCGCGTCCCGTACGCCCTCCACCGCGTGCACCGGGTCGACCTGGGGCGCGGCGACGGCGAGGGAGGCGACGGCCTCGTACCCGGTGATCTCCCGCGAGCCCTCCCGCAGGATCAGCGCGTGACCGGGCGGGACCCGCTTCACCCCGGCGTACGGGGTGCCGTCGCCGAGCGCCTCGGGGCTCTCCGGGCAGGCGAGCAGGGCGGCGAGGTGGCCGATGTCGAGCTGGGCCTCGATGAGGTCGGCGAGCGGCAGGGCGGCGGTGGCGTAGGCGGTGCCGTTGGCCCACGGGGTGTGGAAGACGGGCCGGGCGCCGGCGAGGTCGCCCGCGACGGTGATGCGGCGGCCGATCTGGACGACGGCCGTGTAGCTGCCCGGCCAGGCGGTGAGGTGGCGCATCGCCCCGCCCCGCGCGGCGAGCAGCCCGACGCGCAGCTGCTCGTCGGTGGCCCCGCAGCAGCCGAGGACGGCGAGGCGCGCGGTGGGGGCGCCTTCGGGCGTGGCGACCCCGATGACGCGGATCTCGTCGGGGCGCCAGTCGCCGACCGCCCAGAGCGGATCCGGGTCGCCCCACAGGAGTTGGGAGCCCACCGGGTGGACCGTGCGCCCCTCACCGCCGTTGCCGACGGCCCCTACCGTGCCGAAGCTCGCGGCGATACTGCTCCATCCCACCAACCAACGCATCGCCGCCTCCACAGGCTGTGGACAAGCGGCGCACCGTACCGAGTCGCATCGCCGCTGCGGGACATGCTGCCACGACAGGGCCGCAGGAGAGGGGGTACGGGCAGCGCACGCCGGATGAGCATGCGCCCCTGGCAAAGGCCGGGCCCCCGGCTCGGCCCCGTCTTCACCGCATCACCGGCAACGGAAGTGCCGATTCCGGGAGTTAACACCGCAAGCACTGCCGTCGGTCACGCTCACCACCGCATCGGATTCCGCCGGCGCCGCCGGGGCCGCCGGCCCGGGAGAGCGGTCGAAATCCGGCCATAGCCGGACCGTTGGCCAGACCGTCACCGGACAGTCGATATTCAGCCATTCTCGTCGGGCTCCGCCGCTCGCGCACACCCGTCCGCGCCCCCCGCGGCGGACCCTCCCACGCACAGTCCGGGAGGTGGGCCTCACCTCCCGGACCGGTCCGCCGCCCGCGGGGAATGGAGCGGCGGTATCCCCCAGCCCACTGAGTCCAGTGCAGTGAGCCGACCCACGCGGTACCCAGCCAAGCCCCTCCCGTACGGGCCGGGCCAGAGCGCACGGCCGGGCGCACGGCCACACGCCAGGGGCACGCCCCGCCCCGGCACGCGCACCCCCGGAGCGCGGACCCCGCCGCCCGCACGGACAACAATCCCGCCATACGGACGTCTGCCCCTTAACGGTAGGGATGGGGAGAACTACGCTGTGTTTACTGGTGTTCTCAGCAGGGGGGCATATTCCTCGGGGCTCGGCCACATGCGTGTGCAGGCGGAGTACGGGGGTTCGAACCTGGGGAGCATCGGTACGAATGCCGCGCGCCGTCCTCGGTGACGCGGCGGCTGTCTGTGTGTCGAGGGGTGGCGCATGTCCAGGGAGCAACGCGGGCCGAACGAGAAGCTCGGCACGGTTCTCGCCCTCGCGGGAATCAGTAACGCCGGGCTCGCCCGGCGGGTCAACGACCTCGGAGCACAGCGCGGTCTGACACTTCGCTACGACAAGACCTCGGTGGCCCGGTGGGTCGCCAAGGGGATGGTGCCGCAGGGTGCGGCGCCTCATCTGATCGCGGCGGCGATCGGGGCCAAGCTCGGCCGGCCGGTCCCGCTGCACGAGATCGGTCTCGCCGACGCGGACCCCGCGCCGGAGGTCGGCCTCGCCTTCCCCCGGGACGTGGGCGAGGCGGTGAGGTCGGCGACCGAGCTGTACCGGCTGGATCTGGCCGGGCGCAGGGGCGGCGGCGGGATCTGGCAGTCGCTGGCCGGTTCGTTCGCGGTGAGCGCCTATGCGACCCCCGCGTCCCGCTGGCTGATAACCCCCGCCGATCCGTCGGTCGCCCGCGACCCGACGGCGGCACAGGCGGCGATCCTCGGCGCCCGCAGCGGCGGCCAGGACTCCCCGGGCGCGCCCGGCCCACGCGGACCGCAGGGCGCTCCGGACGGCCGTGGCGCACACATCCTGCACACACCCGGGGGCGCGCCGGGCGGCTCCGGCCTCGGCTCCGGCCCCGTTTCCGGCTCCGTGCCCGTCCAGCCCGGCCCGGAGTCCGTCGCGGACGCCTCGCCGCTGCGGGTGGGCCACAGCGACGTCATGAAGCTGCGCGAGGCGGCCCAGGACGCCCGGCGCTGGGACTCCAAGTACGGCGGCGGCGACTGGCGTTCCTCCATGGTGCCGGAGTGCTTACGCGTCGACGCCGCACCCCTGCTCCTCGGGTCGTACACCGACGAGGTGGGCCGCGCCCTGTTCGGCGCGTCGGCCGAGCTGACCCGGCTCGCGGGCTGGATGGCGTTCGACACCGGCCAGCAGGAGGCCGCCCAGCGCTACTACATCCAGGCCCTGCGCCTGGCCCGCGCCGCCGCCGACGTACCGCTCGGCGGCTATGTCCTCGCCTCGATGTCCCTCCAGGCGACCTACCGGGGCTTCGCCGACGAGGGCGTCGACCTCGCGCAGGCCGCCGTGGAGCGCAACCGAGGGCTGGCGACCGCCCGCACCATGAGCTTCTTCCGGCTGGTGGAGGCCCGCGCCCACGCGAAGGCGGGCGACGCACCGGCCGCGGGGGCCGCGCTCAAGGGCGCCGAGAGCTGGCTGGAGCGGTCCCGGGCGGGCGACGCCGACCCGTCCTGGCTCGGCTTCTACAGCTACGACCGGTTCGCCGCCGATGCCGCCGAGTGCTACCGCGACCTCAAGGCGCCCCGCCAGGTGCGGCGCTTCACCGAGCAGGCGCTCTCCCGGCCGACCGACGAGTTCGTCCGCAGCCACGGACTGCGGCTCGTCGTCTCCGCCGTCGCCGAACTGGAGTCGGGGAACCTGGACGCGGCCTGCGCGGCGGGCACCCGGGCGGTCGAGGTGGCCGGCCGGATCTCCTCGGCGCGCACCACCGAGTACGTACGCGATCTTCTCCACCGCCTGGAGCCGTACGGGGACGAGCCGCGCGTCGCCGAGCTGCGGGAGCGCGCCCGCCCGCTGCTGGTGACCCAGGTCTGAGCCGCCCGGCGGGTGCCTTTCGGCGCCCGCCGGTCACCGTGTGCGCCACGTCCTGCCCGGATCGGGTTTGAGCCCGTTGTCAGTGGGTCAGTGCACTATCGGGGTGGGAGGTGGCGTGATGATGACGCACGCGGCGTACGACTGCGATGTGCTGGTGATCGGCGGCGGGATCGTCGGTCTGTCGACCGCGTACGCCCTCCAGCGGGCCGCTCCGGGCACCCGGGTGACGGTCCTGGAGAAGGAGCGCGGCCCGGCCCGCCACCAGACCGGACGCAACAGCGGAGTGATCCACAGCGGGATCTACTACCGCCCCGGCTCGCTCAAGGCGCGGTACGCGCTGCGCGGCTCCGCCGAGCTGGCCGACTTCTGCGCCGAGCACGCGATCGCCCACGCCACCACCGGCAAGCTGATCGTCGCCACCGAGCGCTCCGAGCTGCCCCGGCTGCACAGCCTGGTCCAGCGCGGCCGCGAGCACGGACTGCCCGTGCGGGAGCTGGGCCCGGCACAGATCGCGGAGTACGAGCCCGAGGTGCGGGGCCTCGCGGCGATCCGGGTCGGCACGACCGGCGTCTGCGACTTCACCGCCGTCGCCACCCGCTTCGCGACCGAGGTCACCGCCGCCGGCGGCATCGTGCGGTACGGGGCGGAGGTCACCGCGATAGACCGGCGCGCCTGGGGCGTGGCGGTGCGCACGGCGGACGGCCTGGTGGTCCGCGCCCGGACCCTGGTCAACTGCGCCGGGCTGCACTGCGACCGGGTGGCCCGGCTCGCGGGCGACGACCCGGGGGTGCGGATCGTGCCGTTCCGCGGTGAGTACTACGAGCTGGCCCGCCCCGAGCTGGTGCGCGGACTGGTCTACCCGGTGCCGGACCCGGCCTTCCCCTTCCTCGGCGTCCACCTGACCCGGGGCTTCGACGGCTCGGTCCACGTCGGGCCGAACGCGGTCCCCGCCCTGGCCCGCGAGGGGTACGGCTGGCCGGTGGTGCGCCCCGCCGAACTGCTGTCCACGCTGAGCTGGCCGGGCACCTGGCAGATCGCCCGCAGGCACTGGCGGTACGGGGCGGGCGAGGTGCACCGCTCGCTCTCGAAGTCCGCCTTCACCCAGGCCGTACGCCGACTGCTCCCCGCCGTACGGGAGGAGGACCTGCGCCCATCACCGGCCGGGGTCCGGGCCCAGGCGGTGCTGAAGGACGGCACGCTGGTCGACGACTTCCTGATCCGCGAGGCCCCGCACACCGTGCACGTGCTCAACGCGCCCTCACCCGCCGCGACGGCGTGCCTGCCGATCGGGCGGGAGGTGGCGCGGCGGGCGCTGCGCCGGGCTCAGGAGACGGGGTGGAGGCCGCCCGCCGTAGAATCGGGTCATTGTGTCTGAGCAGCCCTTGAACCCCACCACCGCCGCGGCCCCCGAGCCGGAGGCGGCGACCACTGTGACCGGTTCCGCGACCGGCTCCACCGCCGCCGACGCCACCTCGGCCGACGAAGCCGCCGCGCTGCGGGCCGCCTCCTTCGAGCGCGCGCGCCGGCTGCGCCAGGAGCCCCGCTTCCCCGGCGGCCCCGCCGCCGACCCGGCCGGCTCGCACCACGAGCGCCGGATCCGCAGCTTCCAGCCGCGCCGCAGCCGGGTCACCACCGGCCAGCAGGACGCCCTGGAGCGGCTGTGGCCCAAGTGGGGCCTGGACATCGACGGCAAGCGCGTCCTGGACCTGGACCAGCTCTTCGACGGCCTGCCCGTCGTCCTGGAGATCGGGTTCGGCATGGGCGAGGCAACGGCCCGGATGGCGGCCGACGACCCGGGCACCGGCATCCTCGCCGTGGACGTCCACACCCCCGGCCAGGGCAACCTGCTGGGCCTCGCCGACAAGGCGGGCTCCACCAACGTACGGGTGGCCAACGGCGACGCGGTGATCCTGCTCCGCGAGATGCTGGCCCCCGAGTCGCTCGACGGCCTGCGGGTCTACTTCCCCGACCCGTGGCCCAAGGCCCGCCACCACAAGCGGCGGCTGATCCAGCCCGAGTTCCTGGACCTGGTGGCCCCGGTCCTCAAGCCCGGCGCCATCATCCACTGCGCGACGGACTGGGAGCCGTACGCGGAGCAGATGCTGGAGGTGCTCACCGCGCACCCCCGCTTCGAGAACACGGCGGCGGACGGCGGATACGCGCCGCGCCCGGCGTTCCGGCCGCTGACCCGCTTCGAGGGCCAGGGGCTGGACAAGGGCCATGTCGTGCACGACCTGCTGTTCGCCCGCATCTGAGACACCGCCTCCCGTATCTGAGACAACGCCTGACGCCCCGCCGGGAACGGCCGCTTCCCGGCCGAACGGTGAGGTGTCCTGGCCGGATGCACCGTCGCCGGGTGTCGGTGGTCCTCGTTAGGGTCGAGGGGTGTCCGACGGTTCCGTGCAGTACCAGCAGCGGCAGCCGGCGGTCCCGGTCCTCCACGAGCAGCGGCCCGAGGAGGTGCTGGGCGCCGTGCCGGAGCGCGGCCGGTGGACGTACCGGCCGCGCCGCGTCGGCATGGTGTGGCGCAGCAAGGTGTTCCGCGCCGGAACGGTGATCGTGGCGCTCGCGCTGTGCTGGCTGGTGATCCTGGCCCTGGTCCGCGAGCAGACGGGCCCGGAGGGATTCGTGGTCGGCCTCGGCCTGGCGGTGCTTCCGGTACCGCTCCTGCTCGCCGCCTTCCGCTGGCTGGACCGGGTCGAGCCGGCCCCCTGGCGGAACCTGATCTTCTCCTTCGCCTGGGGCGCGTGCGCCGCCGCACTCGTCGCGATCATCGCCAACTCGTTCGCGATGCGCTGGATCGCCACCGCGACGGCCGACCCGGCGAGCGCCGACACGCTGGGGGCGACGGTGATCGCCCCGGTCGTGGAGGAGAGCGCCAAGGCCGTCTCGATCCTGCTGGTCTTCATCTTCCGGAGACGGGAGTTCCGGGGCGTGGTCGACGGCATCGTGATCGCCGGCTTCACCGCGACCGGCTTCGCCTTCACCGAGAACATCCTCTACCTGGGCAACGCCTTCGACGAGGACCAGCAGCTCGGCAGCTCCGGGATCGCCTCGGTGACCGCCGGGACGTTCTTCGTACGGATCGTGATGTCACCGTTCGCGCATCCGCTGTTCACGGTCCTCACCGGCCTCGGCTTCGGCTTCGCGGCCATCAGCGCCCGCCACCACCGGGTCCGCCGGATCGCCCTGCCCGTGCTCGGCCTGCTCTTCGCGATGGGCCTGCACGCCCTGTGGAACGGCTCGTCGGCCTTCGGCCCGTACGGCTTCTACGCGGTGTACGGGATGGTGATGGTCCCGGTCTTCGCGCTGGTGACCTGGCTGGCGGTCTGGTGGCGCCGGCGGGAGCTGCGGACGCTCGCCGCCGAACTCCCCGCATACGCCACGGCCGGCTGGCTGACCCCGGCCGAACCCCTGGCGCTCTCCTCGATGCGGACCCGGGGCGTGGCCCGCGACCTGGCCCGCCACTGGCACGGGAAGCAGGACCGGTCGCGGGGGCGGGCGGCGGCCCGCGCGGTGGCCGAGTACGAGTCGTTCGCGACGACCCTGGCCGGCCTGCGCCGCCGCGCCCGCCACGACGCGGTGGGCCCGGACTTCGCCGCCCGGGAGCGGGAGCTGCTGCACCACCTCTGGCAACGCCGGGCCATCGCGGGCCCGGCCCTCACGCACGCGGCCCAGATGACCGGCACCGGCCCCTGCCCGCACCCGTATCCGTACCGCCCGCCGATGCCGCCGTACGGACAGGGGCAGGGACACGGGTACGGCTACGGGTATGGCTACGGGTACGGGCAGGGGCACGGGACCGCGTACGGCAGCCCGCCCCCGCAGCCGTACCCGTACGGCCGACACAGCCGGTAAGGCCCCACCGCGCCTCCCCCGTGACTCACTTCAGGCCGACGCCTCCGTGAGCGCCGCCAGCTCCGCCTCCGTCAGCTCCAGGTCCGCGACGGCCAGCAGCGCGGGGAGCTGCTCGACCGTGCGGGCCGAGGCGATCGGGGCCGCGACCGTCGGACGGGCGGCGAGCCAGGCGAGGGCGACCGTGGCGATCTCGGCACCCCGTTCCGTGGCGACCCGGTCGAGGGCGGCGAGCACCTTCCGGCCGCGCTCCGACTCCAGGTGCTCGCCCGCCTTCGCGGAGCGGGCGCTCTCCACGCTCGTACCCGGGCGGTACTTGCCGGTGAGGAAGCCCGAGGCCAGCGCGTAGTACGGGACGGCGGCGAGGCCGGCGCGGGCGGCGGTCTCCTGGAGCGGGCCCTCGTAGGTGGCGCGGGAGACCAGGTTGTAGTGCGGCTGGAGCGCGACGTACCGGGCCAGGCCCTCGCGCTCGGAGAAGTCCAGCGACGCCTGGAGGCGCTCCGGGCTGATGTTGGAGGCGGCGATGTGGCGCACCTTGCCGTCCTTCACCAGCCCGTCGAGGGCGGTGATGATCTCCTCGACCGGGACGGTCTCGTCGTCGAAGTGCGTGTAGTA
This sequence comes from Streptomyces cyaneofuscatus, assembly GCF_000718135.1. Taxonomy (GTDB): domain Bacteria; phylum Actinomycetota; class Actinomycetes; order Streptomycetales; family Streptomycetaceae; genus Streptomyces; species Streptomyces cyaneofuscatus. The sequence goes on from NZ_JOEM01000037.1 coordinate 18,771, forward strand.
GAGGTCGATGTGGTCGGTTCCGAGGCGGCGCAGCGACTGCTCGGCCGCGCCCTTGATGGTGGCGGCGGAGAGCCCCCTGTAGTCGGGGTGGGCGCCGACCTTGGTGGCCACGACGATGTCGGAGCGGTTGGCGCGGGAGGCGAGCCACTTGCCGATGACGGTCTCCGACTCACCGCCCTGGTTGCCCTCGACCCAGGCGGAGTAGGCGTCGGCGGTGTCGACGAAGTTGCCGCCGGCCGCGGCGTAGGCGTCCAGGACGGCGAAGGACCGGTCCTCGTCGGCGGTCCAGCCGAAGACGTTGCCGCCGAGGGAGAGGGGGAAGACCTGGAGGTCGGAGCTGCCGAGGGTGCGCAGAGAAGTCATGTCGGGGTTCAACGGCGGTGGCGGAGCCGCGTATTCCGTCCCCCGCACTTCGGCGGACAGACCGGCAGCCCTGACGTCGGGGGGTGAGCGTCAGGGCTGCCGGGGTATGCGGGGGGGGGACGACGACGAACGACGTCCGGGGTCTCAGACGGACGGGGTCTCAGACGGACGGGGCCTCAGACGGAGAGGCCCTTGCTGTTCAGCCAGGCCGCCGGGTCCATCGCCGAGCCGCCGGCGGTGCGGACCTCCAGGTGGAGGTGGACGCCGGTCACGTTGCCGGTCGCGCCCATGCGGCCGATGGTCTCGCCGGTGCTGACCTGCTGGCCGACCGAGACGTCGATCGAGGACTGGTGGGCGTACCAGATCTCCGTACCGTCCTCCAGCTGGAGGACCGTGCGGTAGCCGTACGAACCGGACCAGCCGGCCGACGTGATCGTGCCGCTGTGCACGGCCTTGAGCGGCGAACCGGCCGCCCCGGCGAAGTCCAGGCCGGTGTGCTGGCCGGAGGACCACATCGCGCCGGACTGGCCGTAGGTCGAGGTGAGCGTGTACGAGGAGGTCGGCAGGGTGTAGCTGGCGCGGAGCTTCGCGAGGCGCTCCTCCTCGGCCTTCTTCGCCGCCGCTTCCTCCGCCGCCTTCTTCTCGGCGGCGATCTTGGCCTTGACCGCGGCCTCGGCCTCGTCCTGCTGCTTCTTCGCCTCGGCGGCGGCCTTCTCGGCCGCGGCCTTCTCCTCGGCGGCCTTGGCCTCGGCGTCGGCGCTGGCCTGCTGCTGCTCGGCCTGCTGGAGGATGCGGGCGCGCAGGGCCTCGCCGGCGTCGGTGGCGCCCTGGTCGGCCTCGGCGGTCGTGATGCCCGCGGTGGTGAGCGGGGCGGCGGTGACCGGTGCGGCCTCGGCCTCCTCGGACATGAGGGACCCGACGCCGGGAAGGGACTTGGCGTCGGGGAGGTTGTCCGCGATGGAATCGGGAAGAGAGATGGAGACCGGCGGCTTGCTCTGGGCGGTGGCCATGCCACCCGCGCCGACGGCCGCTATGACGCCGACCCCGAGGACGGTGGAGCTGCGGGCGAGACCCCGCTGCTTGGCCACGCGGTGCTTGCCGCGCACGGGACGGATGGACTCCGCGGTGGGGTTCCACTCCTCCCACGTCCGCTCCGGACCACCGAGGCCATCGGCAGTGAAGGGTGACGGGGCCTCAGGGGCAGGCTTGTTGGACGCCACGTGGGCGCACTCCTTTCCTTCCTTCTCGCCTACCGGGTTAGCTGACGGGTTCGGAGCAGGAAGGTCTCCTACGGGCCCCTCCGTCTCTCACGAGACACAGGCGTCCGATTCACCCCATGTAGGTGGTTCCCCGGTTCCCTTGCGGGATTCGGCGCTCGCGCACGGCGCCGTCTCTGACGACGGCTGGGACGACCGCGCTGCGTTATCGAACGTTAATAGACAGACGGGCTCGATTCCAAGCTGTTCCTGTTGATCATTAACGGCTCCGGCGGGGACTTACCGTCCACAAGCAGCGCGAATCGGACGACTTGACGATCCCTCGCCCACACCTCTTTTTCTGACGGTGTGTCAACTGTTATGCGGAGCGGTGCCCTTCAATTACGCACCGTGTCATCGCCCCGGCCGACGATCTTCACCGTCGTCCGCCGCGGCGGCTGCCCCTCCGCCGGCCGGCTGACCGCGAGCAGCGCCAAGTCGTCCGTCGACCGGCCCCCGGTGTGCAGCCGTACGTCGTCGGTGAGCGCCGAGAGCAGCTCCTCGGGGCCGGGGAAGATCCGGCCGCGCAGCCGGGCCGCCGGGTCGTAGAAGACTCCGTTGGCGTCCCGTGCCTCGGAGAGGCCGTCCGTGAAGGCGAGCAGCGTCGACCCCGGGGGCATCTCCCACTCGTCGGACCGGTCGGGCCACACCCCGAGGTCCATCCCCAGCGGCATCGCGGGCACGGACGGCGCGAGGACCTCGAGGGCTCCGTCGGCGTGCAGCAGGATGGGCTCCGGGTGACCCCGGTTCACCAGCCGCAGCGAAGCCGAACCCGGCGGGATCTCGGCCAGTACGGCGGTGATGAACCCCTCCATGGCGTCCAGCCCGTACCGCCGCGTCCCCTCCCGCGCGAGCGCCCGCTCCAGCCGCTGGGCCACCCCCTCCAGGGACCGTTCCTGCTCGGCGGCCTCCCGGAACGCCCCGATGATCACGGCCACCGCCTCCACGGCGTCCAGCCCCTTGCCGCGCACGTCGCCGACGACCAGGCGTACGCCGTACGGGGTGTCCGCCACCGCGAACAGGTCCCCGCCGACGAACTCGTCCGCCTGCGCCGCCTCGTACCGCGCCGCCACCTGGAGCCCGCCGATCCGCTCCGCCGGGGTCGGCAGCACGGCCCGCATGGCGGTCTCCGCGATGACGCGCGCCGAGGCCAGCTGCTCGTTGCTGCGGCGCACGACCCCGTTGATGACGAGGGCCAGGGCCGCGGCGGTGAGGACCGTGATCATCTCGATGACCGGGACGACCTGGGTGGACGTGCCGTCGGAGAGCCGCATCGCGATGACGGAGAGGACCGCGGCCACGCCCGTACGGATCGTGCTGGCGAGCGAGAAGAAGGGGGCGGCGATCAGCGGCGCGGCCACGAACAGGGGCACGGCGGTGAAGTTGGGCGGGGCGAGCGAGTCGAAGAGGAGCCCGCCGCCGATCAGCAGCACGGGCAGCAGCCGGACGAACCGCCGGGTGCCGACGCTCCGGGCCACCACCGGCCTGCCCTTCCCGGTGGAGCCGGGCGCGGCACGCCCGGGGATCCCGAGGCTTGCCCTCACGAGCCCGCGCCCCTTCTCCGCCATCCCCACCACCTGTGCACTCCTGCTGCCCGGTCCGACCACGGCTGCGGACGGTACCTCGCCCCGTCCAGGCTTCCCGGAGCCGCGCCGTGCGGCGACCCGTCATCGGCCGAATAGGGGGAAGCGGGCCTGGTGCGCAGGCCTCCGCGGTCAGTCGGAGAGCCGGCGCTCGGCGTAGATCGTCAGTGCATCCCGTACGAAGGCGGCGGTGCCGTCCCCGTAGCGATCGTAGTTCTTTCCGAAGCGCGGATCGGCGACATACATCTCGCCGAGCCCGATGACGTAGGAGCGGCTGGGCTCCCCGGACGACGACGACAGCCACGCGCAGTGCCGCCGGGCGATCTCCTGGGCCCGCTCACCACCGGCCTCGGCCCCGGTCTCCCGGGCCCTGCCCCAGTCCCGCGCGATGGCCTCGTGCTCGCCGAGGAAGGCCTTCTTCCCGGCCTCCCCGAGCGAACGCCACCACCGGTCGCCCTCCTCGTACGCCTCGCGGCCCCAGCGCTCGGTCACCTCACGCTCATGAGCGGTGTGGTCGAACCCGTCGAACACTTCCTCGGCCATGAGTTCCCTTCCCTCCTGCGTCTTGTGGAGAGTGGTCCGCACCGAGGCGATCTGCCGCCCGATGCGCGCCTGTTCCTGTTCGAGCAGCCGCAGGTGCGCCCGCAACGCCACGGCCGTGTCCCGCTGCCCTTCGAGCACACCCTTGATGGCGGGCAAGGACAGCCCGAGCTCCCGCAGCAGCAGGATGCGCTGCAGCCGGACGAGGGCGTCCTGGTCGTAGTAGCGGTAGCCGTTGCTCCCGAGCCGGCTCGGCGCGAGGAGACCGAGGTCTCCGTAGTGCCGGAGCGTGCGGCTCGTGGTGCCGGCCTTTCGGGCGATTTCCTGGATGGACCACTCCATGCCGGAAACGCTAGATCTTTACGTTGCGTCAAGGTCAACCCGGAACCCGCCGGGGAACGACTCGGGCCCGGCACGCTGTGCGTGCCGGGCCCGGATCTTCAGTAGCGGGGACAGGATTTGAACCTGCGACCTCTGGGTTATGAGCCCAGCGAGCTACCGAGCTGCTCCACCCCGCGTCGGTGAACACAACTCTACGCCATCGGAGCGGCCGCCCCGACCACACCCCGTGCGGGGTCAGCCGGTCCGATGGCGCTGGTAGTAGCGGGCGACGCGGGCCCGGTTGCCGCAGCGGGCGGCCGAGCACCAGCGGCGGCCGGGGTGCGCGGGCACGAAGAGCATCACGCAGTCCTCGGCTCCGCAGGCCCGCACCCGGCTCCCGGCCGGCCCGGCCAGCAGCGCGGCGGCGTCCTCGGCGAAGAGCGCGGCCAGCCGTACGCCGGGCGCCCCCTCCCTGCGGGGGACGAGCACGAGCCCCTCCCCACCCTCCCGGACCAGCTCACGGACGAGCGGAGCGGCGGCCAGCGCCCGGTTGATGCCCAGAACGGCCTCCGGCGGTACGGGCTCCCCGTCCCGGGCGGCGTACAGGGCGGCGGCGATGTGCTCCCGTACGCGACGAAGCTCGGCGAGATCGTCACCGCCGAGCGGACCCACGGCTTCCTCGATCCGCCCGGCCTCCAGCGCCAGCCAGGCCCGCAGTCCGGCCACGTCCCCGATCAGGTCGACGGGACCGCTCGCCAGGCGCGGGCGGGTGTTGACCAGGTCGACGGCGAGGGGCTCACCGATCAGCGGCACGGGGTCGGTCATACCGCTAACGCTACAGCTCCCCATTGACACATTAGCATCAGCCCGCTCAAACTAATGCCACATCTCATCCAGGAGGCATGTGAAATGACGTTACGGACCGCTGTCCCCCGCACGCTTCACCGCCACGTCACCGTCGGAGGCGTCCAGGTCTTCTACCGCGAGTCGGTCCCCGCCCGCCCCGACGCCCCGGTCCTCCTGCTGCTCCACGGCTTCCCGTCGGCCTCGCACCAGTTCCGCCGCCTGATCGACGCGCTCGGCGCCCACTACCGCCTGATCGCGCCGGACTACCCGGGCTTCGGCCACACGGAGACCCCCGACGGCTTCGCGTACACCTTCGACCGCCTAGCCGACATCACCGAGGGCTTCGTGGAGCGGCTCGGCCTGACCCGCTTCGTGATGTACGTCTTCGACTTCGGCGCCCCCGTCGGCTTCCGGCTGGCCCTGCGCCACCCGGAGCGGATCGCGGGCCTGGTCGTCCAGAACGGCAACGCCTACGAGGAGGGCCTGTCGCCGGACGCCCGCGCCTTCATCGCCCTGCGCCCGGAGACGCCGGGCGCCGAGGACCGCGTACGGGACCTGCTGACCCTGCCGGCGACCCGGGGCCAGTACGAGGGCGGCACGACGGACCCGGAAGCGGTGTCCCCCGACGGCTGGACGCTCGACCAGCACTTCCTGGACCGGCCGGGCCGCAAGGAGGCGCAGGTAGCCCTGGCCTTCGACTATCACGGCAACGTCGAGCAGTACCCGCACTGGCAGGCCTGGCTGCGCGAGAACACCCCACCCACCCTGATCACCTGGGGCCGCAACGACCCGTTCTTCCCGGAACCGGGGGCCCGCGCCTACCTGAGCGACCTGCCCGACGCCGAACTCCACCTCTTCGACACGGGCCACTTCGCCTTGGAGGACCACCTGCCCGCCATCGCCCCGCTGATCGCGGACTTCCTGGACCGGGCGTGGGGGTGACGGCGGCCGGTCCGCCCCTGGAGATCCACCGGCCGCGGATCCGCCGGACACGGTCGAGACGAGGCGCCCGCGGGGAGAATGGCCGGCAGGAACCGGCACGCTGAGGAGGGGCACACCATGCCGTTGGAGTTCGGGCTGTGGCGAGTGGACGACGGCAAGCCGAAGCGGGTGGCGACACGGCCGATGGCGCTGGAGTCACGCCTGGAGGACCTCATCGAGGCCGATCCGGAGATCCTGGGCAGGCGCCTTCTGCTGATCGGCCGGCAAGTGCCCACCGACCACCACAAGTTCATCGATCTGCTGGCCATCGACGCCGACGGCGGCCTGCACGTGCTGGAGCTGAAGCGGGACCGCACACCACGGGAAGTGGTCGCCCAACTGCTCGACTACGGCTCCTGGGTCCAAGACCTCGGCAACGAGGACGTACGGGAGAAGTACGCCACGTACGCCCGTACGCGCGGCCTCCCGGAGGAACTGGACGAGGCGTTCGCGCTGCGGTTCGGCGGCGGACCGCCCGACGTACTGAACAACGCGCACACCCTCACGGTCGTCGCGAGCGAGGTCGACGCCGCGACCGAGCGGATCGTGACCTACCTCGCCTCGGGCTACCAGGTCCCCCTCAACGTGCTCTTCTTCCGCCACTTCGAGGAGGACGGGCGTTCCTATCTCGCCCGCACCTGGCTGATCGAGGACGTGGAAACGGCTGTGCCGGCGGGAACGCAGGGCCGCGGGAAGCGGGAACCGTGGAACGGCACCGACTGGTACGTCTCCTTCGGCGCCGAGCCGGGCAGCCGGAGCTGGGACGACGCCCGCCGGTACGGCTTCGTGTCGGCCGGCGGAGGCGATTGGTTCTCCCGCACACTGCGCGCGCTCCCCGTCGGTGCGCGGGTGTTCACCCATATCCCCAGGACGGGGTACGTCGGCGTGGGCACGGTCTCCGGCGAGGCCCTGCCGTTCGAGGACGCCGACCTCGTCGTCGACGGCCAGAGCCGACGGATGACCGACCTGCCTCTTGAAGGGAACTACCGGCCCCACAGCGGTACGGCGGCGGACGGCGAGGACCGCGAGGACCGCCGCGAATGGGTCGTACCGATCGACTGGGAGGCGGCCGTGCCGCGCACGGGGGCGCTGTGGCGGCCCGGCTTCTTCGCCAACCAGAACTCCGCGTGCAAGCTGCGCGCGCGCTTCACGATCGACGAGGTTTCCCGGCACTTCGGCATCGACTGACACCACGATCTCCACCAGGCCAGCGGACCCCGCCGTCCGCTCTGCGGCACCCCGCCGCAGGCGAGTACCTTATTGCGCATAGGTCGCAGTAACGATGGATGTGCGAGAAGAGGGTGCCGTGCGGACTCCGGTGGTGCTGGGCATCGAGTCGTCGTGTGACGAGACGGGGGCGGGGATCGTCTCCGGCGGCCGGCTGCTCGCGCATGTCGTGGCGTCGAGCATGGACGAGCACGCCCGTTTCGGCGGGGTGGTGCCGGAGATCGCCGCCCGGGCTCATCTCCAGTCGTTCACCCCGGTCGTCCAGGAGGCCCTCGCGCAGGCGGGGCTCGGCCTGCGGGACATCGACGCCGTCGCGGTGACCACAGGACCCGGTCTGTCCGGCGCCCTCCAGGTCGGCCTGGCCGGTGCGAAGGCGCTGGCCTACGCGGCAGACGTACCGCTGTACGGGGTGCACCACCTGGCCGGGCACGTGGCCGCCGACACCTTGGAGCACGGGCCGCTGCCCGACCCCTGCGTGGTCCTCATCGTCTCGGGCGGCCACACCTCGCTGCTGCTGGTCCGCGACCTGGTGCGCGACCCGATCCTGCACCTGGGCGACACCGTGGACGACGCCGCGGGCGAGTGCTTCGACAAGGTCGCCCGGGTCTTCGGCCTCCCCTATCCGGGCGGGCCGGCCATCGACCGGGCCGCCCGCGACGGCAACCCCTGCGCGGTCGCTTTCCCCAGGCCCCTGCTGGGGTCGAAGGACGACCCGTACGCGTTCTCCTTCTCCGGGCTGAAGACGGCCGCCGCCCGCTGGGCCGAGCAGCACCGGCAGCGCGGCGAGGACATCCCGCTGGCCGACGGGGCGGCTTCGCTCCAGGAGGCCGTCGCGGACGTCCTGACACGGAAGGCGCTGGCCGCCTGCCGCCGGTACGACGTCCGCACCCTGGTCGTGGTCGGCGGCGTCGCGGCGAACTCCCGCGTCAGGGCTCTGGCCGAGGAACGGTGCGCGGCGGCGGGGGTCGAGCTGCGGGTGCCTCCCCTGACACTGTGCACCGACAACGGGGCGATGATCGCGGCGGTCGGCGACCTCCTGGTGCGGGCGGGCGCGGACCCGGCGCAGCTGAACGTGTCCATCGACCCGTCGGCACCGCTGGAGTACGCCGCTCTGCACCCGGTCGCCGAACGCGCCGTCGCCCTCCCCCGGTGACCGCCCGAAGGACGTGAACCGAAGGACTGGAGAGGACTCCCTGTGCGTACCGCCGACATCCGCAGCCGTTTCCTGGGCTTCCTCGCCGCCCGCTGAGGACGGACTGCCACTTGCCTGGTTGCTGACGCACGACAAAGGAGCGCCCCGACCGGTCAAACCCGGTCGGGGCGCTCCACCGCAGTTCAGGAGGCTTCCCCTGCCCTGCTGCCGGTAGGCCGTGTGGGACTCGAACCCACAACCAACGGATTAAAAGTCCGCTGCTCTGACCAATTGAGCTAACGGCCCCTGCAACATCACCCCCGAGCATAGCCCGCCCGGTCCCGGCAGCCGATCCGGTATCGGTCTTGGGCCCTGTCGCGCCCCCGCACTGTCCGTTTCGCGCCGGTTCACGCCCCCGGGGACAGCAACAGGGCCCGTACGTCACCGAGTCGGTTCGGTGGCGTACGGGCCCTGCCGGTCTGTCAGGCGGACCTGCCCGGCCGGGGATCGGCCGGTGCGGGGTCAGCCGTTGCGCTTCCAGCGCGGCTTGTCGTCGCGGCGGCCGAAGGTGCCGGTGTTGGTGCCGGTGTTGGCGCCGCGGTGGTCGTCACGACGGCCGGTCGGGCGGTCGGTGCCACCCGAGCGGAAGCCGCCTGCGGGGCGGTCGTCGCGACGGTCACGGTTGAACGGGCGGTCGCTGCCGCCGGAGCGGAAGCCACCCGAGGGGCGCTCGTCACGACGGTCGCGGTTGAACGACGGGCGGTCGTTGTCACGACGCTCGAACGGACGGCCACCACGGTCGTCACGGCGGTCGCTGCTGCCGCCGGAGCGGAAGCCACCCGAGGGGCGGTCGCCGCCGGAGCGGAAGCCACCGGACGGGCGGTCGTCGCGACGGTCGCGGTTGAACGACGGGCGGTCGTTGTCACGGCGCTCGAACGGACGGCCACCACGGTCGTCACGGCGGTCGCCACCGCCGGAGCGGAAGCCACCCGAGGGGCGCTCGTCACGACGGTCGCGGTTGAACGACGGGCGGTCGTTGTCACGACGCTCGAAGGGGCGGCCACCACGGTCGTCGCGGCGGTCGCCGCCGGAGCGGAAGCCACCGGACGGGCGGTCGTCACGGCGGTCGTTGCCGCCGCGGTAGCCGCCACGGTCGCCACCGCGGTTGTCGCGGCGCTCGTAGTTGCCCCGCTCGTCGCGGCGCTGCTCGTCGCGGGCGGCCGGCTGCTCGGGGACGGAGATGGCGGCCACCAGGGCGGCCTCCGCCTCGGCGGTGACCTCGGCCACCGCCGCCTCCGGGTCGTCGCCCCGCTCGCGCGCGGCACGGGCGACCAGGCGGTCGGCCTCCTCGCGGAGCTCGACGGCGCGGCGCTGGACGCGCTCCAGCTGCTTCGTCAGGTCGGCGGCCTCGCGCTCGGCCTGCTTGGCGGCGTTGTTCGCGGAGTCGGCCTGGACCTCGGTGAGCGAGCGGGCGCCGGTGATCTCGGCGACCTCCGGCTCGAAGACGCCCGCGCCCTGGACGATGTGGCGCGAGGCGTCGACGCCCGCGTCCTCCATCAGGCGGAAGATCTGGCGACGCTGGTGCGGGAGCGCCAGCGAGACGACGACACCGGACTTGCCGGCCCGGGCGGTACGGCCCGAGCGGTGCAGGTAGTCCTTGTGGTCACCGGCCGGGTCCACGTTCAGGACCAGGTCGATGCCGTCCACGTGGATACCGCGGGCGGCCACGTCGGTCGCGACGAGCGCGTTGACGTAACCCTTCTTGAAGTCCTCCAGGACCCGCGTACGGGCGCCCTGGGTCATGCCGCCGTGCAGCGCGTCGGCCTTCACGCCGGACTCGATGAGCTGCTCGGCGATGCGGTCGGCGCCCAGCTGGGTGCGGACGAAGATGATCGTGCGGCCCTTGCGGGCGGCGATCGCGGAGGTGACCGGCGCCTTGTCCTTCGGCTTCACGACGAGGACGTGGTGCGACATGGTCGTGACGTTGCCCTGGGCGCTGTCGACCTCGTGCGTCACCGGGTTGGAGAGGTAGCGCTTGACCAGCGTGCCGATCTCGTTCTCCATGGTGGCGGAGAAGAGCATCCGCTGACCGCCACCGGGGATCTGGTCGAGCAGCTCGGTGACCTCGGGCAGGAAGCCCAGGTCGGACATCTGGTCGGCCTCGTCGAGGACGGCGACCTGGACGTTCTCCAGCGAGCAGGCGCCACGGTTGATGATGTCGCGCAGACGGCCCGGGGTGGCGACGAGGACGTCGACACCGCGCTCCAGCGCGTAGATCTGGTTGCCCATCGACGTACCGCCGCAGACGACCTTCATCTTGAGGCCGAGCACGTCGCCGTACGGCTGCAGCGCGTCCGCGACCTGCATCGCGAGCTCACGGGTCGGGGTGAGGATGATGCCGCGCGGCTTCTTCTTCTCGGTGGTGCCACCGGAGAGCGAGGCCAGCAGCGGCAGGCCGAAGGAGAGCGTCTTGCCGGAGCCCGTACGGCCGCGGCCGAGGATGTCCTTGCCGGCCAGGGCGTCCGGGATGGTCGCCGCCTGGATCGGGAAGGGGGCGGTCACACCGTTCTGCGCGAGCTTGCGGACGATGCCGTCGGGCAGGCCCAGGTCACCGAAGGTGATGGTCGGCTCGGCGTCGGCCTCGGGAGCCGCGTCGGTCTCGACCTCGGCGGGAGCCTCGGCCGGCTGGTCCGCGATGAAGTCGGCGACGGACTTCTCGGCCACCGGAGCCTTCTCGTCGGCCTTCTCGTCGGAGACGGCGGCGGCTGCGGCTGCGGCGCCGGCGGGGGCCTCGGTCACAGCGGCCTCGACGAGCTCGGTGAGCTCGGCGTTGTCGATGTTCTCGGGCATGACGGTGTGGTCAGAACTGGAAATTGACATGCGAAATGCGAAACCTTCCGGAGTCTCGGCACGCGCCCGTAACTCCGTGATTCGCAATTTCGACCGCCTCAATGCGGTCCAGCCACGGCAAGGGAGAGTACGCGCCACACGGCGCTCTTCTGTGTCGGCGCCGGGCAATGGGATCAAACGATCTATAACCATACGCACTCCCGCCCACATTGCGCAACTCGGTCCCTTCGGACCCCTCGCTACACCGGCCCCACCTGCGGTGATGCCTCCGGCGTCCGCAACGGCCGGCTCTCCTCCGCACCGCCCATCGCCTGCGTCCGCAGCTGCGCGGCGGGCGACGCCGAGGGGGGCGGCTCGGGGGGTTCGGTGGGCTCCGGCTCGGGTTCCGGATCCGGGTCCGGGGCGGGCGGCGGGGCGGGCGGTTCCGGGACGACCGGCGGCGGCTCCCCCGGGCCCGGCGTGGAGGGCGTCGGAGCCGGCGGCTGACCGGGGCGGGAAGGCTGCGGGACGCCGGGCTCGGGGCGCGGGCCACCGCTCTTCGGTGTGGTGGAGGGCACAACGGCGCCGGACTTCTCCGGGCTCGGCGTGCCCTTGGGCTTCTTCCGGTCCGCGTCGGTGTCCGCGTCGGCGTCGGAGTGGGTGTGGGCGTCACCCCCGCGGTGCCCGGCGCCGCCGGATCCGGCCACCGTCTCACCGTTCGGCTCGACGACCCGGCCCTTCGAGTCGGTGGAGCCCGAGGGCCCCGGCCTGGTGCCGTCGTCGCCGACGCTCATACAGCCGGTGGACGCGGCGATCGTCAGCGCGGTGACGGCTGCCCAACGGGCTGGGACGGACAGTGTGCGCACGGGTGGCACCTCCGGGGCGGGGAGAGCGGGACGGAGAAGGGCGGGGGGGGCGGGGGGGGCGGGGGGG
>NZ_JOEM01000038.1 GCF_000718135.1 Streptomyces cyaneofuscatus
GACGCCCCGCCACCACCCGGAGAGCACCCAGCAACACACCCACATCCACAGCACCGGAAAGCCTCAAGACAAACGGCACACCATACGGCGCAACCCCACTCCCCAATTCCTCAACAAACCACAAACCCTCCTGCTCCACCGAAAGCGGAAACTCGAACTCCGTCATCGAGTGACTCCTTCAGTGCGACGGCTCGCGCTCCAGGCACGGGCCAGGCCGGCCGTTGGACCGGTGGCGTCGTTGGTGGTATCGCTGGGGGAGGTTGCAATGAGGGGGCCGTCGAAGTCACTGCCCAGCAGTGTCGTGGCTCCGGCCACGGTCGGGTTGTCGAAGAACGTCCGGACCGTCAGACCGCCCGCAGTCCGCGAGTTAAGCCGGTTCACCAAACGGATCGCGTGCAAGGAGGACCCGCCCGACGCGAAGAAGTTCGCTTGCCGGTCAGCTGGCCTGCTGCCCAGAACCTCGGCCCACAGGGCCGCGACCAGCTCCTCCTGCGGGCTCCAGGCGACTGGCGCCGACAGGTTGGCCGACCCATCTTCCAGGGCCCGAAGCGCACGCCGGTCGACCTTCCCGTGTCTAGTCACCGGGATCCGGTCCAGCGGCCGGAACAGCGAGGGCACCAGGAAAGCGGGCAGCGAAGCCGCCATATGCTCTCGTAGCCGGGCCGCCTCTGGAGCCGCCTCCAGCGCTGGCCGGTAATAGGCGTGCAGCCGTACACCCCCCTCACCGGTCACCGCCGTAACCGCGGCCGCCTCCACCTGCGGGTGCCGCACCAGAATGGCTTCGAGTTCGGCCGGCTCTACCCGGTAGCCGCGGACCTTCAGCTGGTCGTCCAGCCTGCCGTGGATCTCGAGCTGCTCGTCGGGCGTGATCCGCCCTAGGTCACCGGTCGGGTAGCCAACAGTCGGTGCTCCCGCCAGCGGGATGATCGGACCATCAGCGTTCAGGAACCCGGTGGCGAGCCCTTCTCCGCCGATCCACACCTGGCCGAGGACGCCCTGCGGAACCACCGAGAGCTCCTCGTCCAGGACCCGCACCGTGCTACCCGCCAGGGGCTGCCCCACCCTCACCCGGGGCTCGCCGTCGTTCGCCGACCGGGCGGCCAGCGTCGATGTGGTGGCCCAGATGGTCGCCTCGGACGGCCCGTACAAGTTGGTGACCTCACAGCCTGTGGCGACCAGCCGGGCCGCGAGTGCGGGCGGAAGGGCGTCTCCGCCGACCAGCACGCGCAGCGGCGGCTCGGGCGACCACCCGGTCTCCAGCAGGCACTCCCAACCGAACGGCGTGCTCTGGAGCATGGTCGCTGATGTGCTCCGGATCCGGTCCAGAACCTCGTCGATCCCGTTCGGCAAAACGGGGGCGACGTCGACGCGCCCGCCTACACACAAGGGCAGAAGCAGTTCGAGCAGTGAGATGTCAAAGGTGACCGGGCTGGTCGCAACCAAGGTGTCGGACGCGTCGACCCCAAGGCGCGCGGCCAGTGCGGAAAGCCGAGAGGCCAAGGCCCGGTGGCCAACCAGTACCGCTTTGGGCTCGCCGGTGGTGCCGGAGGTGAACATTACATAGGCGCCGCCCCGTGGTTGACGAAAGGCCTCCGTTGGCCCGGTCGACGGCTGGACCCGGTCGAGCCGCACGCCTGGTATTCCCCAGGACTCCGCCCGGGCACTGGTCCGCTCGTCCACCAAGACGGCGCGGACCCCGGCGACCTGCCGCATCGTGGCTAGCCGGGCGTCGGGTTGGTCCGCTCCGAGCGGGACGCACACAGCGCCCGCCTGCCAGACCGCGAGCAGAGCGACGGGCAGCTGCTCCGTTCGCTCTAGCAGGATGCCGACCCGATCCCCCTCGACCACCCCGGCCGCGGTGAGGGCTTCGGCACCGATGGCGACCAGAGCGGCCACGGTGGCGAAGTCGATGCTTCCCCGCCCGCAACTGACGGCGACCGCTCCCGGACGCACGGCCGCTTGCCGGACCACCGCGGTCAGCACGTCGTCGGCCGCACCGTCCGCCCCTCCACCCGCCGGCTCGCCGACCAGTATGGCCGGGGTCGCCGAGCGGGCTGAAGCGGCGAGTACCCGGGCAGGCTCCTCGGTCAGCGTACGTAGCACCAGACCGAGGTCCTTCGCCATCCTCCGTACAGCCTCGCCGTCCACTGCCGAAGGGTCGAACCGCCAGACGGCGGCGAACTCGCCACCGGTCTCCTCGAACTCGAGCTGGAGGTCCAGGAAGGCGTGGGCGGAGTCGAGCCGCCGGAGCACCCAATTCCCGCTCGCGGTGTTGACCGCGCCGAACCTGTGGTGGTGGCCGACCAAAAACTGGTGGACCGGGTTCGTCCGGTGGCCCCGCTCTGCCCGCAGTCGGTTGGCGAGCAGGAGGAACGGGACGCTCTCGCGGCGGTAAGCGTCTAAGGTCGCCCGCCGCACTTGCTCGATCAGCTCGGCTCCGGTGTCACCCCCACGCAGTTCGACGCTGACCGGCGCCACGTTGGCGTGGAAGCCGACTCCCTTCGGACCGCTACCCGGCTCCAGCCGGTTGGCGCACGGGACGCCGAGTGTGAGTCGCCGCTGGCCCGAGTAGTCGCCGAGTACACGCGCGGCAGCAGCGAGCAGAACCATGAAAGGCGTGGCCCCATGTTCCTCCGCCGCCGCCCTCACCGCTGCGCTCAGTCCTGCACCCACCGGGCAGCTGACCGTCTCACCTCTGTACGAGCGCAGGGCTGGCGCCCCCTCGCCGGCCGGCAGCGCGGCCGGAGGAGCAAGCGGTCGAAGCGCGTCAGCGGCGTCGGCCACCCGGTGGTCCTCGATCGACCACTCCGAGCGCTGCCAGGCCGCGTACTCACGGTAGTCCGTATGCTCGGATTCAGCGTCGCCCGGCCCTTCGTAGAGCCGGATGAGGTCGGTAACCGCGACTCGGACCGAAAACGCGTCGAGGATCGCGTGGTGTGCGCTGACCACTATCCGGGTCACCTCGTCCCCGACCCGGACGGCCTCTGCGAGAAGCAGCGGCCCCTCCGTCATGCCGCCGATGGCGGCCGACAGTCGGGCGTGCGAAGCCAGCACCACCGCGTCAGCGTCGCCGGTGGCCACCTGGTGGTCAACCACGGCCAGCTCTGTCACCGGCCCAGCGGCTTGCAGCAGCCGCTCGTCCTCCTCTGTAAAGCGCAGGCGCAACGCGGTGTGCCAGTCTTGCAGGCTACGCCAGGCAGCCTGCAGACGGCCTGGGTCGACTGGTCCGCGGTGCTCCAAGTCGAAAGAGAGCACGTAGGCCCTGGTGCTCTGCGGGTCGATCTGTTCGCTCAGCCAGAGCTGCTCCTGCTGGTACGAGACCGGCACGGAAGCCCCGGGGGTGGCCCGCACGATGGGCCGGGCCCGGTGACTTGGCGAGTCGGAGGCACGAACCACCAGCCCTACCAACTCCCTTGGGGTCGGCGCCTCGAACAAGACATGCAGCGGCAGATCGGCGGCCAGCTCATCGCTGATCGCGGCCGCAGCCTGCATCGCGAGAATGGAGTCCCCGCCGTGGGCGAAGAAGTCCTCGTCCACGCCCAGCGGAGGCTGTTGGAGAACCTCACCAAGGATGCGGGCGAGCAAGGTCTCCAGGGGACTGATCTCAGCTACGGGCGCGGACACTTGATGGGGCCTCTCTTCTCTCGATGGATGTACACGAACGGCTGGACGGTCGGGGTGGTACCGGCTGCGGCGGGAACTATGGTCAGGACCTGCGGGGAGCTGCGGAACGGGTCCACTCGGACCGGTCCCCCTCTTCCAGCGGCAGCAGATGGGAGACGACACCGGTCTCGCCCGCAAGGTCGACGGAGTGAACCGCGAACCCCGGTGGCTCCGTGGTATAGGCGCCGTACCCGGGCGAGAGCCGGAACGCGCAAGCGCGGTAGGTGCTCGGGGCGGTGACCACCTGGGCTGTGCCAATCCGTCCTGATACGGTCCGGTGCACGTGACCTGCCAGGACCCCGAGCACCTGGGGTGCAGCAGCGATCACCTCTGCCACCTTGGCCCGGTTGAGCAAGCCGATCTCGTCAAGGTACGGGATGCCCACCTCAATCGGCGGGTGGTGCATCGCCACCACGGTGGGCCGACCGGGCTCGGCGGCCAACGTCTCGCAGAGCCACGCCAGCCGCTCGCCGTCGAGCAGACCCCAGTGTTCACCCGGGACAGTGGTATCGCACACCACCACCCGGAGGCCTCCGAGGTTCGCCACATATTGGAAGGCGCCTTCCGGAGCCGCAGGTCCGACTGCCCTCGGGTGGAGGGCAGCAGCCCTGATGCCCTCGTCCCGGTCGTGGTTGCCCTTTACCAGGAGGACCGGTACTTGCGCCCGGTCCAGCAGCCGCTCGAACTGCCGGTACTGGTGCGGGCTGCCGTCGTGTGTGAGGTCGCCGGTGATAATGACGGCCGTCACCGGGGTGCCGAACCGGCCGAGCCGGTCGAGCGCAGTGGCCAGCCCGTGCTCCGCTCGGTGGTCGGTTTCGTTTACCCGCAGGTGAGTGTCGCTGAGGTGCGCGAGAAGGATCCTGGTCATGATCGGCCATCTGATGCGGGGACCGCAGCTGCGAGCAGCTCCGGGGCGTGGTGCCGGATGGCACTCTCGCAGGCTGACAGGTAGCTTTGCGCAGTCTCCACGGTGATCCGCTGCGGCAGCCCAGGGACGATTCGGTCCAGCAGCGGGACATGCCCGAGCAGGGGCTGCCCGTACGCCTGCTCCACCGCGTCGCAGGAGCCGGGGCAGCCGGTCAGTACGTGACCGGCCACCTGGGTGCCGGCGGCCGCGAACCAGGTGCTTTCCAGGGCACCGATCCGCTCCTCGGGGTAGTGGCCGGGGCATCTGGCGAGGATGTAGGCGGTAGCGTCAACGGCACGGGGCGCGAGAACATTCGGAAGGTCGGCGGCCGGGTCGGCGTCGCCGATACCACCGGCACCCTCGATCACCACGTGCTCAAAGGTCGCCACGAGTGCGTGAAGTGCGTTCAGTACAGCGTCGTGGGCGTGCTGATACGCCACGCTGGGGAGGCTGGTGAGGTCGGCGGAATCACTCCCGTGTAGGCGGACCGTCCCGAGGCGATGGCCCAATAGTTCCGCCTCGCCCCGGTCGAAAGCGGAGCGTCGGACAACGACCGGCCCGACCCTCGAGTCCCGGGACAGCCCGGCGGCAAGGAGGTGTCCCTCCATCCCGCTCGCGTGCGGATCGTCCGTGACCAGCACGGCCTTGAAGGGGGTGACCCGGCTGCCACGGGCCGCGGCAGCCGCACAGAGTCCGATGGTGGCCATTGACTTCCCCACCCCTGGGCCTCCGGCGAGCACTATCGAGACGCTCACAGTGCACCCCTAACGACCTCGGTGCCCTCGGTGTCTCCCCGGACGCTCAACATCGGGGCCAGCTCGGCGACGGCCCGACGAAGCGCCTCCAGCTGCTCCTCCACCGTCCCGGTGGCCAGCGGCTGGGTGGCCGTGCAGGCGGCCTCGACATCCGGCAGTGCCTCCAGGAAGCGGGAAACAGACCGTCCCGGGCCAAACTGCACAAAGTGCCATGAATAGTCAGGGATCTCATCGATCAGCCGACGGGCTGCCGCAGCAAACAGGATAGGCTGCTGGAGGTGCCTGACCCAGTGTCCCTTCGGCACGCCGCTGGTCAGCGGCTCGCCGGTGACGCTGGAGACGACCGGGATAGTCGGCCTCCGTTCGGGTAGCACCTCAGCCAGCTCACGGAGCTCGGCCCAGTGAGGCGGTTCGATCGAGCGGTGGCCTGCGACCTCCACGTCGAGCAGCCTGCAGACGTCCCCGGACTGCTCGAACATCGACTGAGCCTGCCGTACAGCCTGGTGACTGCCCGTCAGCGCGAAGTGTCGGTCGCTGTTTTCGGCGGCTGGGCGCAGGCCGGTCTCTGCTAACACTCGAAGGTATTGACCACGGTCCGCGACGGCGGCGACCATGGCTCCGTCCGCGCCGGTGACCAGAGCATCGGCCTGAAGCAGGGCGATATGCAGCGCTTCATCCTCGGTGAGCAGCTCCGCTAAGACGGCGGCGGCCAGTTCTCCGACACAGGTGCCGATCACAGCACCGGGGGTGACCCCGGACTCCTGGAGGTGGCGTGAGAAGCCCAGGTCGAGGAAGAGGCGCAAGCCCCAGATGCCGTCCAGTTCTCGGAAGTCTGTCCGCCGACCGGCCACGGCTCTGCGAATGCCGTCGGCCGCTGTGGGCCGACCAAGCCCTTCGAGCAGGTCGGCGCCACGGCGCAGACTGTCGCCGATCGCCGGCACGCTCCAGGCCAAAGCCGCCAGCCGCTCGTCGTGGAAATCGGCGGCTCCGGTGAAGACAAAACAGTACCGCTTCGGACGCGAGACCTCGGGACCGGTCACGCGCTCACCCCGGAGCGGACGGTGTCGGCACGGCGCACCAGGTCGGCGATCAGCGGCAGCGCGTCCAGCACTGCCCTCTCCTCGACCCCGAAGTCGACCAGGCAGGCGATCTCGTCCACTCCGCACTCGGCCAGACCATCCAGCAGACCTTGGACGTCGGCCACCGTCCCGATCGCCGCGGCCTGGTCCATCAGCCGATCCGCCGCCCGTTCCACGACGAAGTCCAGGTCGTCGTTTGAGAGTTGACTTAGGTCAGCGCCTTCTCCCGAACTGCCGGTCGCCCACAGGTCCATCGACCCACGCAGGTACTCCTGGATCGGACCGGCGCACCGGCGCCGCGCCTCCATCGGGTCGGCGGCGAGGAAGGTGTGCAGCATGACGGTGACAGTGCCGCCCCGGGTGGAGTTAGCGTGTGGCCGGTAACCATCTCGGTAGGTGGCGATGTTGGCGCGCAGGCGCTCCAAGTCCTGGCCCAGAAGGTGGGTCAGGACGTTGGCACCGAGGCCACCGGCGGTCCGGAACGTCTCTGGCCGTCCAGCACTGGTCAGCCAGACCGGAAGTTCAGCCTGTACCGGGCGGGGGAAGGTGCGGACCTGCACGGCCGCTCCCGACCGGTCGGTCCGGGTAACCGCCCCGCCGGACCACAGGGTCCGCACCTCCTCGAGGGTCCGCTCAGTGGCCTCCCGCCTTTCCCGGTATGGGCGTTGAGCAAGGACGAAGTCCTGCTCGCGCCAGCCGGAGGCGAACGAGACCCCGGCCCGGCCACCCGAGATCCGGTCGACCACCGCCCACTCCTCAGCGACCCGGACCGGGTCGTGTAAGGGTGCAACCAGACTGCCTGCCCGCAGCCCCACCTTCGAGGTCACCGCGGCGAGAGCTGCCGCCGTGACCGCGGGGTTGGGGTACTGCCCGCCGAACTCGTGGAAGTGCCGCTCCGGCATCCAGACGGCGTCCAGGCCGGCCTGGTCCGCGAATTGGGCCCCCCGAAGAAGCAGCTCGTAGTCGGCCGCCGACGATTGCCCCGCGTGCGCGAAGTAGAACAGACTGAATTTCAAGACTTCTCCCCCGGAACCATATGAGGTGGTTCCGAGCCCGGTTCGGAAGTGCTCGGAACGGTGACTGCCATACAGACATACTCCTAATGAATATCTGGCATGCGGCCGTTACGGTCGCCAAAGAGCTCTATGTCGAGGGGCCCTCTGGTTCGAAAGTCGAACACCGCCAGGCGAAGATCTGCGCTGTTACGAGTACCGCCCCGGGGTGATTACCTCTCTCAATCCCGAGGTGTGGGACTGCTTGCCTTTACCTCGTCTGTTCGGCGAGGGTCAAACAGACGCTGCAGGAAGGGACGACTCCAGCGCTGCGGCTCTCCCTCAATGGCTCCGTACTCGTCCAAGTACCCACAGTCGTCCGGGCGCAGAGCCGAGAGCTCTGCCGTCGGCACTGCATCCGGATACAGCAGTGCTGCGTGATGCATGGCGTAGTACACACTCTCTACTACGCCAAGATCCTTGGCGCGCTGCCGAACGGCAGGCCATTTGTCGGCCTCGCTGATGCGACGGCAGACCAACGCGATGTCCAGAAACTTCAGGACGTCAAGGTCGCCACCCTCGGTGACGTAATACAATGCGGTCGCCTTCATGTGAAGGTTCGCGCAAAGGTCGAGGAACTCGTCCTCCGGAGCCAGGGTGAAGCTTTGCTCCCCGCAGAGGGGCCCCCCGATGCGGCGCTCCAGAAGCCCATTGGTGAACTGAGCACCGTCGCGTCGGGTCTGGAAAATGTTGGTGCAAATGTCAACGACGAAAGTATCAATTCCATCGCGCCCACACATCTTCTGGTAAGGGAGTTCAACTGGCATGCTGAGGCGCCAGAAGGTTCTGGTGCCTCGACTAAATGGCTCGATACGCTGACCATCCAGTGCCAACTTGCCTTGAACGTAGCCGAGGTCACGGAGGACCGCGCCGGCGGCTGCCGTATCACCTTTCTCGACCATAACATCCAGGTCGCCCATCGGTCGCAACCCCATGTCCCCATAGATTCGCTCTCCGAGAACTGGGCCCTTCCGGATTGCGTAGCGGAGTCCGGAATCGTTGAGCGCGATCAGGGCCTTCCCGAATTCGTCCACCAGGGACACGTTTCGGCTCTTGTTTCCGTGATAGGTAAAGATGTACAGCCCGGGGTACGGGATCAAGGAGGGCCCCCGAGCAGCGCGATGCAGCCCGTGATGGATGATGTTCCGGCCAACCAGAGGCAGAAGGCGCTGGCGCGCCGCCTGGTCGACAAAGAAGCCCCAATCAAACTCTCGACCATAGTCTGCGAGCCGCGCACGGCAGGCAGCGACCCGACTTTCATCGATGTCGAGATCTGCCAATAGCAGAAGAAGTTCAATTTCAGGACGTAGCTGCGGGGATTCAGATACATGCATGCCGTGTAGCCCTCTCGCGTGAAATGTGAAACAGCCCCTCGGCTCGGACACCGCGTGCGCACTCCGGCTACGGCTTCAACAGCTGTAGTTATCTCCCCATGAAACCGCCCCACTCGCCCGCAGTTGAGAGGTCAAGCAGCCTCTCACGCGAGGGGATCATCGAGTCGGCGCGAGCGCGCCCCTGTGAGCTTCACCCCTGGTCACACACGGAACGCTCGGGTTGCACCGCAGAATGGCCAACCCATCCCCCCCAACTCAAAGCCTTGCCAATGTTGCCAAGCAATCCATAACGAGCCGAATTAGACATTCGTCGCCGAGAATGAGACGCGACCCGGAAGGTTGAGCCTGGTCCAGACCAATAATCCTGGGCAAGAAAATAGCCTTCGTCAAGGCCTTTGTGATGCAGGTCACAAGGGCGGACGTAAGTCCACTCGAGTGCCTAGGAGTGCTATCACAGCAACGTTCACTCAAAGGCCCTGGTCACGGAACCAGCCTCCCCGATCGCCCCTTCACTCCTGAAGATGCCGGCAGCGCCGAGAGTTTTCGGCCAACCAATGGCGAGATTACGCAAGGTCTCCATCGCGACAGGACCAGAGCCAGCACTCCCAGGCATAACCATCAATCTGGAACGCCAGGAAACGCGATCAGACCCTGTCATCAGATGGTCTAGACATGGATCGGGGGAGGTGGTTATGTTGGCGGCGCATCGATCGCTCTGCTGACAGGTCGATTACATCTAGCCATCAAAGAGAAGCTGCGCACCCTCCTGTTTCAGGGGCAAGTACGCGACGAAGCCGCGTGAGCCTGATGACAGGTTTTCCAAGTTCGTAAGCTGATCTCGTTCGACTGGCGGGGATTTTCACAAGGAGGACGAGCAATCGATGCTCGCACCTATAGACACGATCACGCCCGAGATGATCGTCAGCCTGATTCAGGCTCACGTTCCCGACATCACTGCAGAGCAGCCGCTGTCCGCAGATACGGACTTGTGGAGAGCTGGAATGGATTCCCTGTCCAGTGTTTCCGTAGTCGTTGCCGTGGAGGAGCAGTACGACGTGGAGTTCCCCGATGAGTTACTGACTCGGGAGGTCTTCTCCACGGCTGCCGCGATCGCCGCGGCGGTCCGCACCCTCCTGTGAGGAACCATCAGTTCCGGCCCTGAGAGCGGAACGCATCGCCGGTTCAAGAGAGACCTCGGAAACCCAAGGGAAGTAGACGTATGTGTGCCGCGATTGTCGCGCTGGAGGATGCGGAGTCCTCGCGAAGCGAGCGACTGGCAAGTTCCGTCGATGCCGTCACTCACGCAGCTGCCCAGCATGCGCGAGACGTCGACGCGGGGGCCCGCATGCCTATGGAGGCGATTGCGACTTTGCGAGAGCGAAACCTGCTGGCGGCCGTCGCCCCGCGCGACCTCGGAGGCCCGGGGCTGAGCGTTCGAGAACTTGCGGCTGTCGCCGGGAAGATCGCCCGCAGCTGCGGCTCGACCGCCATGGTGTGGGCCATGCATCAAGGACAGCTGGCCTGCCTGTGTCGGCACCACGGCGACGTTCCCGAACTCGTCGAACTGGCGCGGACCGCCGTGGCCCGGCAGTGGCTGATCGCGTCCGTGACCAGTGAACCCGCCGGCGGCGGGGACATCCGCACCAGCGCGGCGGCCCTCGTCCCCTCTACGGACGGCAGCGGGACGGCGACCCTGGTGAAGGACGCCACTACCGTGTCCTACGGGGCGGCGGCGGACCTCTTCCAGGTGACCGTCCGTCGGACCCCCGAGGCAGCGGCAAACGATCAAGTCCTCGTCGCCGTGCGGCGGGATCAGGCAACCCTGGAGCAGCGGGGCACCTGGGCCCCCCTCGGGATGAGGGGGACCAGCAGCCCCGGATTTCGGCTCACCGGGACCGTCCCCCAGGAGCAGATCCTCGGAGGCCTGTTCGCGGACATCGCCGGTGCCACTATGGTGCCGCTCACCCATACCCTGTGGGCCGCCGTCTGGCTCGGGCTGGCCGGCGAAGCCGTCAACAGGGCCGTCAAGGTGTCCCGTCGACGGTCGGTCAGCCACCCCGGTGGGGACGCCGCGCGGTCGGCGCTCGGCGAGGCTCGCTGGCGCCTCGCCTCCCTCGAAGCCCTGCTCGCCGACATGACCGTACGCACCCAAGAGGTGCTGGACGAGGGTGCGCAACCCACCGCGGGCCAGAGCGTTCGCACCAACGCGCTGAAGGTGGCCGCGTCCGAGAGTGCGCTGGAGATCGCCCACCTGAGCCTGCGGGTGTGCGGCATGGCGGGCTACTCCGAGGAGGGCCCCTACTCCGTCGCGCGCATCATCCGCGATCTCTCATCCGCTCCCATCATGATTAACAACAGCCGGCTACTCGACGCCACGGCGCAGCTGATGCTGATGGAACGTCAGCGAGACCGGTGAGCGGCCGGGAGGACCGATCATGATCTCCGTTTCCCGCCCGCACGAACTACTCGACTCCGGGATATACGTCGACCTGCGAGAAATCCTAGGTCTCAACCTCCACGTCAAGTGCGAGGGCTTCAATTTCGCCGGTTCCGTCAAGCTCCGCACCGCCCGCCGACTCGTCGAACAGGCACGGCTCGACGGGAACCTGCGACCCGACTCCGTGCTGGTCGAATCGTCGTCGGGGAACCTGGGCGTCGCGCTCGCCATGGTGGGCGCCAGCATCGGGCTGCGCTTCGTCTGCGTGACCGATCCACAGTGCACCACGCTCAACCTGGGCTTGATGAAGGCGCTCGGCGCCGAAGTGGTGGTCGTGGACCGGGCCGAACCCGACGGTGGCTTCCTGGCAGCCCGCAAGGAGCGCGTACGGCAGATGTGCGCGGCCGACGCGCGCTACCTCTGGCTCGACCAGTACTCCAACCCGGCCAATTGGCTGGCCCACTACGAGTCGACCGCCCCCGTCATCGCGAAGCACTTTCCCGGTCTCGACCTGCTGTTTGTGGGGACCGGCACCGGTGGCACCGCCACCGGGTGCGCGCGGTACTTCAAGGACCACGACGCCGGCGTCCGGGTCGTCGCCGTGGACGCAGTGGGCTCCATCAGCTTCGGTGGCCTCCCAGGCGTGCGTCGGATACCCGGTCTCGGCGCAAGCCAGCGGATGCCGCTGGTCGAACCGTCCCTGTACGCCGCAGTGCAAATGGTCGAGGAGGAGGACACCGTACGCATGTGCCGCACGCTCGCCAAGAGCGGTCTCCTCCTCGGCGGCTCCTCCGGCACCGTCGTCCGAGGCGCTCTGGACTGGCTGCGCCACAACGACCCCCACCAGGAGCTGACCGCGGTGGCCATCGCGCCGGACCTTGGGGAGCGCTACGTCGACACCGTCTACGACGACACCTGGCTGGCCGCCAACCATCCCGGCGCCCGATGACCCGCCCTTCACCGCCCAGCACGGAGAGAACACGATCGCCCATGGAATCTCAACGGCCCCTCCCCAGGTTCGGCATCGTCTCCGGAGCCACCGTCCACGCGGTCGTGGACGGGCGGCACGAGGAGATCATGGACCTCGTCGAGCAGACCTACCGTCTGCACGGCGAGGGCGGAACCACCAATCCACCTTCCTACTTCCTGCGCTTCGCCGACCGCCCGCGCGACCGCATCATCGCGCTCCCCGCCGCCTTGCGCGGGGAGGAGCCGGTCAACGGGCTCAAGTGGATATCCAGCTTCCCCGGCAACCTCGACTCGGGCATTCCGCGCGCCTCCGCCGTCCTGATCCTCAACGACGCCGATACCGGGTACCCGTTCGCCTGCTTGGAAAGCTCCATCATCAGCGCCGTACGCACCGCCGCCTCCGCAGCTGTCGCGGCACGCATCCTGAGCCGCCGCGGAAAGAAGCCGACTCGCATCGGCTTCATCGGCGCGGGGCTGATCGCCCGCTACCTCCACGAATACCTCACCGCGTCAGAAACGAGATTCGCCGAGATTGGGGTGCACGACCTGGAGCGATCGTACGCCGAGGCCCGAGCCGCCCAACTCCGCGCCACCCACCCCCACGTCACCGTCCACGACACGGCCGAACAGCTCATCAGGGGCTCCGACCTCGTGGTGCTCGCCACCACCGCGGCGGAGCCCTACCTCCACGAGACCGCGTGGTTCGCGCACCATCCGCTCGTCCTCAACGTCTCACTACGCGATTTGGCCCCGGACATCGTCCTCGACAGCATCAACATTGTCGACGACATCGAGCACGTCCTGCAGGCGAACACCTCGGTCCATCTCGCCGAACAGCGAATCGGGGACCGCAGCTTCCTGCACGGGACCCTGTACGACGTCCTCACCGGACGGATCGAGGTCCCGGACAACCGCACGGTGGTGTTTTCCCCCTTCGGCCTCGGCGTCCTCGACCTTGCACTGGGGTACTTCGTCCACCGGCATGCGGTGAAGCGCGGGCTCACCGTCGACGTCCCTGACTTCTTCCACGACACCGACCGGATCCACCCCCCGAAAAGCACCGCTCCCCACCCGCCGGAAGCGTTGCGGCCCCTGGCGCTGGCTCCCGGCGCCCGCCAGCGGGCGGTCCAGCGGCACCGGTCCAACCCGGTCCCCGTGGACACGGCCGGGCGGCTCTTCGACACGGTGAGGAGGTGGGCTGAGGAGCAGCCGGAGCGGGTGGCCTTCGTCGAGGGCGACGACACCATCGCGTACGGCCCGTTCTTCCGGCGGATCCTGGAGATACGCGCCTTGCTGACCGACCGGGGGTGCGGAGTGGGAGACGTCGTCGCCTGCATCGGCGACCGGAGCTCGGACACCGCGGCCCTGTTCATCGCGCTGGAAGACCTCGACGCGCTCTACCTGCCGGTCGATCCGGCCTGGCCCGCCGCCCGGGTCGCGGACGTCCTCCGGCAAGGCGGAAGCCGCTACGTCGTCGAGTACGGGCGGGACGCCCAGGGGAGCCGACTAGCAGTACGCGCCCAGGACCCAGGCGCCGACCGGACGACGGTGCCCGGAGCGGGGGTGGGCGAGCCGCGATACATCATCTTCACCTCCGGCAGCACCGGACGCCCCAAGGGCGCGGTGGTCGACCAGACCGGCATGATGAACCACCTCTGGGCCAAGGTCCACGACCTAGGGCTGACTGCCGACGACAGCGTGGCCTTCACCGCACCCCTGGTCTTCGACATCTCCGTCTGGCAGATGCTGGCCCCCCTGTTGGTGGGGGGGCGAGTGGTGGTCTTCCCAGCCGAGGTCATGCTATTCCCGCGACGGATCTTCCGCGCCCTGGAGCGGACGGAGGTTACCGTCGCGGAGGTGGTTCCCAGCCTCGCCACCGTCCTCGCCCAGGAAGCCAGCCGGAACACTGAGCAAACCTCCCTGCCCGCGTTACGTTGGCTCATCTCCACTGGCGAGGAGCTGGTGCCGAGCCTCGCCGAACGCATCCTCACCGTCCTGCCCCACGCCCAGTTGATGAACGCCTATGGGCCCACCGAGTGCTCCGACGATGTAACCCACCACGTACTCACCACGGCCGATCTACGACGCAACCGGCTGCCCGTCGGGCAGCCCATCGCCAACGCTGTCCTGTACGTTCTGGTGTACGACCCCGACACCGGCACCTGGGACGCGGCCGAACCCGGCCGGGCGGGAGAATTATTCGTCGGCGGGGTGCCGGTTGGTCACGGATACGTGGGCGACACTGCGGCCACGAACGTCGCCTTCCATCGCGACACACTCGATCCCGGATCGCCGACCGGCCGCCTGTACCGCACCGGGGACCTCGCGCGCATCGACCAGGACGGCGTGCACTACCTCGGGCGCACCGACCGACAGGTCAAGGTGGGGGGTGTCCGGATCGAACTCGGCGAGGTCGAAGCGGCGCTGAGCCGGCACCCGGAGGTGGAGAGCTGCGCGGTCTCGGTGGCCGCCGATGCCGGTGGACGTCCGGAACTCGTCGCCCACTACGTGGCGCCCGGCGAACCGCAGATCGACGACCTGCGGAACCATCTGTCCGCGGCGCTGCCCGCCGCCATGGTGCCGAAGCAGTGGGTGCGCCTGGCCGCCATGCCCCTGACGGGCAACGGGAAGGTCGACCACCGGTCCCTCCCCGGGCGGCAGGAACGTGGCATAGCCCCGTGACCCCTTCGAAGCCGCACTTCCGCGCCAGAACCGGAGGATCAGCGCCGTCGACCCTCGATGAGAGCGATCAGGGCCTCGGCAACTCGGGCGCACCCCTGTCCGTCCACCGCCTCTGCCCCCCGCCGAGCGAATTCGGCACGCTCCGCCGGACTAGTGAGCAGTCGGCGCAGCTGTGCGACACCGTCGCCCCCGGCTCCGTCGGTAGCACGCAGCACTTCGAGACTTCCCAGCCCGGCGACCAGGGCGTCGCCGAGTACCGCCTCGTAAAGCGGCTGCTGGGACACGGTCACTGTCACCACGGCGACGGCGCAGCCGATGCACAGCAGGTCGAATACGGAACTGCCCGCCGCCGTAACGACAAGATCCGAGGTGCGGGCGAGTTCCGGCAGGTGTGCGACGGGTTCGACCACGTGGACTTGTTGGGCCGTTCCAGTCGGCAACGCCTTGATCGCACGGGCCGGTTCAGAACCGGTGGCCACGGCCGTCATCCGCAGTGGCGCGCCGGTCGCGAGCAGCGCCCGAACCGCAACGGGGACTCCGCCATAGGGATCGGTGGCACCGAAAAAGCACAACACTTGCGGGGGTTCGGAGGGGTTGACGACGGTCCGTTCCGCTCGGCGCCCGGCGGCGAGCACGGCGTCGCGGATCAGGGCGTGGCGGTACCCGCCGAGCCGACGGGCTCCTGCAGGAAGAATGGTTCCGATTTCGCCTCCGCCCGGGGACTGATCGACGTACAGGTCGGCCTCCTGTGCCCGGGTGGCCCCGTCGATCAAGGCGGCCACCACGATCCCGGCCGACCGAAGGGCCGAGGAGCACTCCGGGGCCAGCGTGTGCGAGTCCAGGACCACCGCGTCGAGGGCCATCTCCATTGCGACGCCGGCCAGTTCAGCTGGATCTTCGGGTCCCGGCAACACCGGGATCCTCTGGTCGTCCACGTACTCGCGGAGCCAGGCCGGACTCGCAGCCCGGCCAAGCAGGAACACCTCGGCGCCGCGTCGGCGCAGCTCGTCGGAAAGGGCGAGGCAGCGCATCACGTGCCCCCCGCCGATGCGCGGCGACGCATCAGCTCGCAGGCCGATCCGCAGCCCACGGGCAGAGCCCGGGGCAACGAGCGTGCTGCTGTCGAGGGCCATGGTCACGAAGCTCCTACGGAGGAAGGCATGCGCGTATTGATCACTGGGGCGTCCGGCTATCTCGGGCAGACAGTGGTGCACCGCCTGGTTACGGAGGGGTTCGCGGTGACCGCGCTCCAACACCGCACCAGGCGGTGGTGGCCTTCGGCCGTCCGGGTACGTGCGGGGGACTTACTCCGGCCGGCGGGTCTGACGGAAGCGGTCCGGGACGTCGAGGCGGTGTGCCACCTCGCTGCCGATACGACGGTGCGCCAGACCTCCGAACACGCGGCCGAACTGCAGCGGCAGGTTATCACCGGGGGAACCACCCATCTGCTGGCCGCGATGGAGACCGAGGCCAAACGCCGCGGTACTTCTCTGGTGTTGCTCAACCTTTCCAGCTCTGCGGTGTATGGGCGGGGCACCGGCAGCCCCCTGCGCACCACAGACATGGCCAAACCCCGGAGCCCCTACGGCGCCGCCAAGCTGGCCGCCGAGAAGGCCATCGGTGCCACAGCCGCCGGCGGTCGCATCGGGGCGATCAGCCTGCGTCTGTTCAATGCCGCCGGTCGCACACCCTACGGCTCCGCGCCCAGCCCGGTCACCCTGATTCCCCGGGCAGTGGCTGCCGCGAGCGGACACTCGCCGGCCCTGACCGTCAACGGGGACGGCAGCGCCGTGAGGGACTTCGTCCACGTCCGTGACGTCACCGCCGCGGTGGCCGCCTCCCTCGTCCGTACGGTGCCGGGAACTCACAGCGTCTACAACGTCGGCGCCACCCCCGCGAGCGTGGCCGAGGTGCTGGACGAGGTTGGGCGGTACGCCGGCAGGAACGTGCCGGTGCGATATCGGTCGGCCGACGAGAGGGACACCCCCCACCTGGTGGCCGATACGGCCGATGCCAGGGCCGCACTGGGCTGGGACCCGGTCCGCTCCGGGTTGCCGCACATCGTGGCGGAGCAGTTCGACGCCTCTTACCACGAGCACAACAGGAGTTGAGAATGTCGCAGACACTCCAGGGATCCACCCTGCTGGTCACCGGGGCCACCGGTTCTTTCGGCCGGGCGCTCATCGGGCACGTCCTGGACCACCACCGGGCGGCCCGCGTCGTGGCCTACTCGCGGGACGAGCTCAAACAGTACGAGGCCCGCCGCCACTTCGATGACGACCCCCGGCTGCGGTGGGTCATCGGCGACGTACGCGACCGGGAGAGACTGCTCTCCGCGATGCGAGGCGTCGACCACGTCGTTCACGCGGCCGCCCTGAAACAAGTGGACACCGGGGAGTCCAACCCCTCGGAGTTCGTCCGGACCAATGTCCTGGGCTCGCAGAACGTGGTGGACGCTGCGATCGAAGCGGGTGTACGCAAGGTCGTGGCCCTCTCCACCGACAAGGCGTGCCGTCCCATCAACCTGTACGGCGCCACTAAGCTCGTCGCGGACAAGCTGTTCATCGCGGCGAACCTCCAAACGGCCGACGCGGAGGCACGGTTTGCGGTCGTACGGTACGGGAACGTCCTCGGGAGCAGGGGATCGGTGGTCCCGTTCTTCCGGGAGACGGGACGCGCCGGGAAGTCCCTGCCCATCACGGACAAGCGGATGACCCGGTTCTGGCTCGGCCTTGACCAGGCGATCCGCTTCGTCGTGGAATCCCTGGACCTGATGCAGGGTGGTGAGCTGTACGTCCCGCGCATACCCAGCATGCGGATCGTCGACCTGGCGCGGGCGGTCGTACCGGACGCCCTCATGCATGAGGTGGGGCTTCGCCCCGGCGAGAAGCTCCACGAGGAGATGATCCATCCCGACGACGCCGCTAGCGTGGTCCGGCTGGGCAACCGGTACATCGTGCAGCCGACCCTCGGCGACGCCTGGGACTACCGGCAGCCCGCCGACGCCGTACCGGTACCGAGCGGGTTCTCCTACTGCTCCGACCAGAACAGCCAGTGGCTGACCGCCGACGACCTTCGCACCCTGCTCGGCCCAACGGGGGTCCTGTCATGACCACAACCACGCCTACTCTACGTGCTTTGGCCCGCCGCCTCGCCGACTATGCGGTGCTCGCCCATGACCCCGCGGTGCCAGCCGCCACGGCCGGCTACTGGGAGATGAGCCGCGCCCACTACACAGCGATCGACGACGTAGTGCGCGGATTCTCGGCCAAGGACGTTGCCGGGGCACGGGCGTACCAGGCACTCGCAACCGCGGCGCACGATCCGGCTCACCACCGGTTGCTCACTGGGTACTTGGCGGGGATGCTGCACCGGCACCCGGCCGAGCAAGCCCGACTCGGCGCACTGGTCGCCGCTAGTGACCGGGAGATTTGGCTCGACCACCACCTCGGCGACCGGCACACACCAGACAGGGCACCGCTCGGGCTCAAGGAGGTACACGCCCTGGCCGGGCCCCGGGTGAGACCACCCGGGGCCGACCCCCGAGTGCACGTGGTGATTCCCTTCCGCGACCGAACTGGCGAGGGCCGCGCCCGCAACCTGCTCGCCTGCCTGATCGCTCTGCGTGACCAGGACTACGCTATCGGCTCGGTCCAAGTCACCGTCGTCGAGACCGACGTCCACCCTCGCTGGCGAGAACTGATCGAGCCACTGGTCGACTCCTATGTGTTCGCCGCCCACGACGGCCGATTCAATAAGTCCTGGGCGGTCAACGTTGGCGTGGTCACCGAAGGCGCCGGGTCGGTCTACACCTGCGTCCTGGATGCGGACATCCTGATTGACCGCTCCTTCGTCCGCCGTAACGTCCGGCGGTTCCTGGACAACGGGCACACAGCACACGTCTGCTGCGACCAGTCCCTCTCCCTAGACGGCCCGTCAACAGCCGAAGCCATCGCCCGGCGGTGCGGAGCCGGAGACGCCGACGTGCCGCTAGACGTGCTGCGTGGAGTCCTGCTGCGGGAGCCGCCGGGCGGTGCCCTGTGGGCACGCAGCGACGCGTACGAAGCGGTCAGCGGCTTCGACGAACGCTTCGAGGGCTGGGGCGGCGAGGATGAGGACATCACCCGCAGGTTGCAGCGGAGCGGCGACTTCCGGCGCTACGGTGACGCACCGCTGCTGCACCTGGACCATCCGCGCCCGGCAATGCGCGACAGTGAGCAACAACCGTTCAACGCCCATGTAAAGATGGAAACTTGGGACGGCGGTGCCGGCTACGGCGACCCGTTCGCGTACACCGGCATCGCACCACGCTCGACTGCCGCGATCGCATTCTCGGCCACCGCTCGGGTTCCCGGCCCCCTAATGTGGGGGCAACGTCTGCTTTGGAATGACTCTCAATGGCTGGGAGAGAACGACCACTACTTCAACATGACCGTGAGCGTGCCTGTCCCGCCCGGATGCCGGCTTACCCAAGTCCTGGATTGTCTGCAGCACCTAGTCCATCGCCACGAGGCTCTGCGCAGTAGGGTGATTCTCACTCCCGCGGGAGCACCCCTCCAGGAAGTCCTGCCCTCAGGATCGATCGACGTCCTACTTGCGGAAGCCTCCCCGGACACGGTAGAGGACGTCGCCGTGCAATCGCACGCGGAGCTGTTCGGGCGCTCCTTCCGCTTGGCCGACGAATGGCCGGTGCGGCCCTGTGTCGTCTCGGTCCAGGGCCTCCCCGCCCACGTCACGCTGGTCCTCTCGCACGTCTTCGCCGACGCCGGTGCGGCAGCGGTTCTCGCTGAGGAGTTGACAGCGCTGCTGGCAGGAACCACAGCCGACAAACTGCCGGGGCAGCCCCCCGCGCAACCGCTAGACCGTGCCGCTTACGAGGCCTCCCCGCCCGGCCAGAGACTCTCGGCGATCGCCCTGCGCCGACTGGAAAAGCAGCTTCGGTCGATCCCGCAGACAATGTTCCCGGGCCCGGTGCTCAAGCCCGATCCATACCGCTACCGTCGGATGGAGATGCGCTCACCGGCCCTGACCGAAGCCTTGCGCCGTATTGCCGACCGGGAAAAGGCCAGTACATCGACTGTGCTGCTGGCCACCGTCGCCCTGGTGCTCGCGGCCGCCACCGGCCAGCGAACCGCAGTGTTCAAGACTGTACTCGGCAACCGTGCTTTCCCTGGTCTGGAACGGCTGGTGGGCAACACCCTCAGCAACGGCATCGTGCCAGTCGGGATCAAGGACGCCACCTTCGCCCGTCTGGTAAACGCGGTCGGCCGAGTCACGATGGGCAACCTGCTGCGCAGCCAGTGCGACCCGACCGAGCGGGACGCGGTGACGGCTGCGGTCTCCCACGAGCGGGGCGTCCATGTGGATCTCTCGGTGTTCTTCAACGACACCCGTGACATCGCCAGAGGGCGGGAACCTCACATGCGGCCAGAAGCGGATCTCGAAGCCCTGTCCGCGTTGACCCAGACGTCCTGGGTTGGTGAGTGGGAGCGGCAAGATGCCAAGTTCTTCTTCCACACCCGGTCGGACCGTGACTGCGACCCGGTATATGCGATGGTTGATACCGCCTTCCTGGCGAGCGCATCCGTCGACGCCCTATTGCGCGGTCTCGAACGCGTCGCCGTGCGGGTGGCCGAAGCGGACACACCGATCCGAGAGCTTCGGGAACTTCTCGAGAAGCACGGCACCGGTGCCCCCGCCCGCGGCCCTGACTGGCTGCTGGTGGACCACTGCTGGATCCGGCCAGGAGACATTAGTGCGGCGCTCGCTGCGGCGCTCCCGGCGTGGCCGTCCGAGGTGTTGGTCACCGAGAGGGAAGAGGGGCCCATCCTCACGGCGCACGTCACATGTGACGACCCGTCGGTATCCCCGCAGGACTTGCACCGGGCCGTCGTCTCCGTCTTGCCGGACTTCCCGGCCGCTATGGCTCCGAGCCGTTACCTGATCACCTCGGCGGATTCTCCGCCTGCGGGCGCGGCCGGAGAACCGGTCGGCCCAACCTAGTGAAACCCCCGCCGCAGGAGACTCGCCGCTCCTCTCTCCCCAAGACCCGCCCTCCACTCTCGCGAAGGAGAACACCTGTGCCAGCGTCGCTGACCTGGTCGGCCGACGTTGTCGCTGCCGTCCGCGGACGAACGGGCCGTTGGGTCGAGATCACCCGTCTGTTGCATCGGGCGGGGACCCACGCCGCAGTCGGGTCACTGCTGCTGAACGTGGTACTCGGCATTCTCCCTGGCACGTTCGTCGTCGCCACGAGTGTGCTGCTCGGCGAGGTGCCGGGTCCGGCCGAGGCGCGCTCGGGACTGCCGGCGAAGGCCTTCACCACCCTGTTCGTGGTGGTCGGCGCCTTCGCGCTGCAGCACTTCCTGGCACCGTTTCAAACGGTAGTAGCGGAAGCTGTTGCCCGTCGTGTTGACGAGCATTGCATCGAAAGACTTTTCGAAGTGACGCTACGTCGGGCTCCGTTCCAAATCCTGGAGAACCCGTTCCACATCGACCTGATCGCCGACGCGCGGGCTGCCTTCGCCCGTGCGATGCCTACACCCGGCGAAGCAGCTGCTGCACTACCATTGCTGCTTGCCCGCTATAGCCAGCTGGCCACTGCGGTCGTGCTCGTTGGGTACGTGCTCAGCCCGCTTGCCGCTGTCGTCGCGGCCGCGACCTCACTGGCCATCCGATTCGGCGTGCGCGGAACGTTGGGTCGGTACGCGGTGCTCTGGGAGTCACTGACTCGGCATCGCCGCAGGACCAGCTACATGAGAGAGCTAGCGACCGGACTCCAGGCGGCCAAGGAAATCCGCATGCTGAACCTAATGCCGTGGTTGAGCGCTCGGTTCCGCAAAGAGACCATGGCCGAGTTGCAGCCGCTGTGGGAGGGGAGCCGACGCCTGCAGTTCTGGCCGTTCATCGCCTTGGCGGCCGTCGGATTCCTCGGTGGATCGACCATACTGGGCCTGTTGGCGTCGCAGACGTCGCAAGGGCGGGTCAGCCTGTTGGAGCTGGGCATCGGCATCCAGGCGGTCTTGATCACCATGCGCTTCGGTGTGGCGTTTCCGGAATGTGACATGCCGACCCAGTTCGGGATGAACTCCTTCCATGCACTGAAACGGCTGGAAAAGGTGTCAAGTCGCGCAGCCCACCAGACGTCTGCACTCGATGCTCCCGCACCTGCACCGCAAAACTTGATCGCCTTCGAAAAGGTCTCGTTCTCCTACCAACAGGGTGCTCCGGCAGTGCTCGACGGGCTCGACCTGGAAATCCCCGCCGGTAAGTGCACCGCCATCGTCGGTCTCAACGGGGCTGGCAAGACCACGTTGGTGAAACTGCTGGCCCGGCTCTACGAACCCACCCAGGGCCGGATCCTGGTCGACGGCGTCGACCTGGGCGACTGTGCCCCGGGAGCCTGGCAGCGTCGGATCGCCGTCATCTTTCAGGACTACCTCCGCTACGGGCTTTCGGCCGGAGAGAACATTGGTCTCGGCAATCCCAACCTCCTCGACGACAATGCGGCTGTGCTTGCCGCAGCCGAGAGCGCCGGGGCAAGCGGCATCGTGCGGAGTCTGCCCGAGGGCCTGCGCACGCCGCTCTCCCGGAACTACCCCGGCGGGCGTGACCTCTCTGGAGGTCAGTGGCAGCGGATCGCGCTCGCCCGAGCCCTGCTGGCCGTCCGTGGCGGGGCCACAGTCCTGGTCCTAGACGAACCGACCGCGCAGTTGGACGTACGCAGCGAAGTGCAGTTCTTCGACGAATTCCTGGCCACTTCCGGGGCTCAGGGCATCACCAGCGTCATCATCTCGCACCGCTTCTCGACCGTAAGGCACGCGGACCGGATCGTGGTCCTTGAGTACGGCCGGGTGCTGGAGCAGGGCACCCACGAGTCACTCATGGAGGCCGACGGGCGGTACGCGGAGCTATTCCGGTTGCAGGCCCAGCGATTCCACGACGAGCACGAGCGGGAAGAGACGGGAGCTACCCCATGAGGAGTGTTTGGACGTCCGCCTCCTACCTGCTGGCTCTGGGATGGCGCATCAGCCGCCGCCGCCTGGTCGTCTCTGTCGTGCTCTTGACAGTGGGCCACCTGTCCGCACCGATGGCGGCAATAATGCTGGGTGCCTTCTCCGAGGCCGCGCTCTCGGGGCGGACCGCCCGCGCCGTCACCCTTTCCGTCGGTATCGCCTTAGTCCTAGTTTTCGACCTGACCATGACGCACTTCGCCCACCTCACCTACTACGAATTGGGTCAGCTCGAACAACTCGCCCTCACCGAGGAGGTTGCGGGCATCGTCAACGGCAGCCCGGGTATCGAGGTGCACGACGATTCCAGGTTCAGCGAAACGCTGTCGATGGTGACCGACCGCCTGCTGCAGGTTCGGGCGGCCTTGGAGGCGGCACTGCTGCTGGGCAGCGCAGTACTGCAGGGTCTGCTGACCGCAGCAGTGTTGGCGAGCGTCAACCCCTGGCTAGCATTGTTGCCCCTAGCGGCCGTTCCCGCAGTGTTGGCCAGCACCCGAGCCCAGCGAATCGTGGACGAGGCCAGAAACGCGACCGCCTCGCACCTCCAGCTGTCCCGCCACTTGGTGGATCTCGGCACTATGGCCACGTCAGCGAAGGAAATCCGGCTCTTCGGCGTCCAGGATGCAGTGGTGGAGCGGCAACGGCGAGCGTGGCGCGCTGTCTCTAATCGCCTGACCACAGCGCAGTTCCGCGGCGCCCTGCTGCGAGCCGGCGGCCAGATAGGGTTCGCTGCCGCCTACGGCGTGGCTATCTGGCTGGTTTTGCGGGGGGCGGTCAGTGGCGAGGTCGGCATCGGACAGATGGTTCTCACCCTCACCCTCTCGGTCCAGGTCGGCGCTCAGGTCGCAACCACGCTGGGGCTAATCGGCAAGCTGCAGAACGCGGGCCGCATCGTAGAACTCATCGCCCAGCTGCGCTCGAGCGCGGCACCGGAGACCCTGTCCGCTGCGAGGGTGGCTTCGCTCCCGGCGGTCCTACGCGGCGAAATCCGTCTGGAGAGCGTCTCGTTCGTCTATCCCGGCACAGACCGGCTGATCCTGGACAACGTCTCCTTGACCATCCCGGCCGGCACCACTGCGGCCCTGGTCGGCGAGAACGGCGCAGGCAAAAGCACGCTCGTCAAGCTTCTCTGCGGCCTATACCGCCCTACGTCCGGCCGCATTCTGGTCGACGGTATCGACCTTCAGGATCTCCGCTTGGAACAGTGGCAAGCCCGAGTCGCCACCCTCTTCCAGGACTTCGCACGGCTCGAACTGCGCCTGCGAGAGAACGTAGGCATCGGCCGCCTCGACTTCATGGAGGACGACGACCGACTCCGGCAAGCCCTGAAGGCGGCGCGGGCAGACACTTTGGTGTCCGCTCTGCCGGACGGTCTCGATCAGCTTCTCGGGCACGCCTACGGAGACGGCTCGGAACTCTCCGGCGGCCAGTGGCAGTCTCTGGGGCTCGCCCGCGCGCTAATGCGCACCGACCCGTTGCTGTTGCTCCTTGACGAGCCGGCAGCCGCACTGGACGCCGCTGCGGAGCACACCCTTTTCGAACGGTTCGCCGCCGGCTCGAGCGTCGTCGGCGCCACCAACGGTGCGGTGACCCTCTTTGTCTCCCACCGTTTCTCCACCGTTCGCCTGGCCCAGCAGATCATCGTGCTCGGCAGGGGCCGTGTCATCGAGGCGGGCACACATGAGGCTCTCATGGCCGAACAGGGCTTCTACCGAGAGCTGTTCACCCTCCAGGCTGAGGCCTATGAAAAGTGAAGACCGAGCTTCTTTGGCTTGTCGCTCCAGTGCGGGGATGACTTTTCGCGATTGGTTTCATGCGGTTGGGTCTGCCTCCGGCCTGCGGAAGATACGTAAAGGCTTCAGGCCCGCGGCGCCGCACTCGACGGGCGCTCGTGCTGTTCCAGTGCCTGGATATGGGACTCTTCGGTGGGGGCGATGTCGCTCGCAGATCCCGATGATTCGGTGGGCACGGCACCGCCAGTTAGCCGGTGCACGACTAGTTTGGCCTTGAGCCTTTTCCAACCTCACGCTGAGGCGTGATGAAGGACGAGGACGGCCTGGACGATCGCTGTGATGCGGTTGGTGCTGCAGCGGAGTTTCCGTAGGA
>NZ_JOEM01000039.1 GCF_000718135.1 Streptomyces cyaneofuscatus
CCTTCTCGCCATCTGGAGCACCCTCCTCGACACCCCCTGCACCGACCCCACCGCCAACTTCTTCGAACTCGGCGGCGACTCCATCACCGCACTCCGGGCTGTCGCCATGGCGGCCGGGGACGGACTGCCCTTCCGGCTCGCCGACCTGTACGTGGCTCCAACGGCGGCTGAGTTGGCAGACCTGGTGGGTCGCCGTCTGGCAGAGGACTATCCTGCGGAGGAGGACCACAGTGCGGAGTTTTCGCTGGCCGAGGCAGACGGCCAGCTGGATCCTGACCTGGTGTTCCGACCGGTAAGCCCGGCACTGGATGGACCGCAGGAGATCCTGTTGACCGGCGTGACGGGCTTCCTTGGCGGACACCTGCTGGCGGAACTTCTGCGCAGCACAGGTGCGAGGGTGCACTGCCTTGTCCGTGCCGCTGATGAGACCGCCGGCCTGGCCCGTGTCGAAGCAGCGTTGGCAACGGCTGGAGCCACCGCCGATTCGGTGCGGATCGGCATCATTCTTGGCGACCTCGCGGACGAGCGGCTGGGCCTGGCTCCGGAGACGGCTGCCGAGCTGGCCGGTCGGGTGGACACGGTGGTTCACGTCGCCGCAGCCGTCAACGGAGCGCTTTCGTACGCCGCATTGCGGCAAGTCAACGTTCTGGGCACCGAGGCCTTGCTGGCTTTCGTTGCGTCCTGCGCCAGACCGGTGACCTTCCATCATATCTCCAGCGACAGCGCGGCCCGGCCCTGGCAGAGCGGCTACGGCCTCAGCAAGCTGGTGGCCGAGCGCCTGGTGCTGGCGGCGGGCGAACGAGGCCTGCGTGTGCTGGTCCACCGGCTTGGCAGGATCAGTGCCGCGACTGGCACCGGCCGGTGGCAGGAGGCGGACTTCGCCTCAATGGTGATCCGCGGCTCGATCGATTTCGGCCGCTTCCCCGACCCCGACGAAATGCCCGTCGAACGATGGTCGCCAGTAGACGAGTTGGTCCGGCTGCTGGCCGGGCAAGTCCGGGATGGAGTTCCCACCGGCCCTGCGCTCCGGTATGTCGTCGGCGAACTGGTCTCCTTCGGCGACGTTGCGGACTGGATTCGCGCCGCCGGGATCAGACTCGACATCGTGTCGCTGGCGGAATGGCGCCAGGAATTACGGGACAGTCCGGAGAATCCGGCATTCGGCATCTATCCGTGGTTGGCAGATGCGCCTTCGGTAGCTCCTCGCAAGGAGGTTCGAGTAGAGGAGGCCTACCGGGTGCCGCTCGGGGCCACGGTCGACGCGAGTTCGCTGCATCGATATCTTGCGTCCGCCGGGCTGCTCCCGAAACCCGAACCCGACGCGGTGTCACCCGCAACTCACTGAGGAGAGAATCATGGCTGTAGAAATCCAGCAGGTCAGCGAAGTAACCGACGAGATCGTCGCCGCCTTCGCGCGTCTCGTTCCCCAGCTGTCCCGCTCTGCTGAACCGGTGACCGTCGAGACCATCCACAACGTTGTCGGTTGCTCGGCGAACACGCTCTTTGTCGCCCGGCTGGACGGCCGCGTCGTCGGCACCCTGACCCTGGTGGTCTTCCCTATCCCGACCGGAGTCCGGGCCTGGATCGAGGACGTGGTGGTGGACGCCGAGGCTCGGGGGCAGCAGGCCGGCGCCGCGCTGACCCGTGCTGCGATGGACCGAGCAGCCGAACTTGGCGCCCGGACGGTCGACCTCACGTCACGTGCCTCGCGGGAGGCGGCCAACCGCCTCTACCGCAAGCTCGGCTTTGAGGAGCGGGACTCCAACCTCCTTCGGTACACCCCGAGCAACCGTGTCTGAACACATACCGGGCAGCCTGCTGCCCACCAAGGCGGCGGCGCTGCAGACCCTTCGGGCGATGAAGTCGGCCCACTTCGACGTCCCGGCGTTCGAAGTGGTGCCGCTCCCGCTCGGAGCCCCCGACCGTGAATGCGCGCGGGACTGTCTGCCGGTCCTGAAGTGGCCCTGCGTCAAGGAATTTCCCCCGCCCGGGGTGATCGCGGCCCGTTCGATCGTGCGGGCTGCTGTCGATCGGCTCGGTCTGGACGGACCGGTATGGCTGCGCACCAGCATGAGCCTGTCGGCGCGTTCGGAGGTCTCGTATCCGGGGGTGAACTACTCCTGGCGCTGCACCGGCCCCGACGGGCTGGCCCAGGGGCTGGAGGTGCTCGGCTCGGCCCTGGAGCGCCCGTACGTCCGCTGGTACCGCCACCGCTTCGGCGTGGACGTTCGACGTGAGGGGACCGAACTGATCGTTGGTGCAGCGGCGTCCGGCGACTTCTACGGGGTGGCCTACCTGCGGGACGGGCGAGCGGCGGTGGACCTCTACGAGGCCGCCCGCCTCCACCGTCAGGTCCGGTGTGCAGAGACCGACCCGGTCCGTATGGTCGGGGCTGGCGACGACTGGGGGGACCTGCCGGGCGGTGGTGGTCTCCGCGCTGCCCTGCAGGAGATTCACGAGGCCCACAGCCGGTCCGGATCGATCACCGAGGTCGAGTTCTACTGTTCTGAGGGAGTCCGCCCGACCGTCGTCCAGTACCGAACGGTGCCGATGCGCGGCGGTGATGACGGGGCACTGCTTCAACAGTGGCCACCCGGCCCGGCGAAGCTCATCGATTTTCGGCAGGTTCCCCGAGACCTAGGTCAAATTGCTTCCAGGCTGGCCGAGTTAGCCAAAGACGAGGATGCGGTGGCCGTGGTCCGGGACCTGGCGTTTCGGGAGTGCGATGCCTTCGCGCTCTACCTCGCAGCCGATCTGACGGGACTACCGGCGCCGCACTCGGTGCTCATCGTGCGCGACGGAACGTTGCCTCGCTCGCACTTCGCCAGCGTGCTGTGCGAGGACCCTGCGACCCGCCGGGTCGGGCAGCTCAAGGCTGACCGCGTGCCGCCGTCGGTCGTGGCCCGCTTCGAAGTCAGAGCACGGCACGGCACTCGAATCGACCTGGCACCTGGCCGGTCGCGAACTCACGTCTCAGAAGCAGAGGGAAAAACGACTGTGAACAATACGCACGTTTTCCAACGGACCGACGTGGCCGAGCGCTACGACCGCAGTCGGTTGCTCCCGGACCGTGCCGTCCAGGAGGTCCTCGACGTCATCGTCAAGGCCCTGGACGGGGCGAGCCCCGAACTGGTTGTCGACCTTGGTTGTGGCACCGGGCGGTTCCTAGCCCCACTGGCCAACACCCTGGCCGCGAAGGTGATCGGGGTGGAGCCGTCCGAGGCCATGCTCGCTGTGGCCGCTGGCAAGACTTACCCCGGTATTGAGTTGAGGCGGGGGGACGCCGAACACCTCCCGGTACTGGACGACAGCGCGGGTCTAGTCTTCGCCTCGATGGTGCTGCACCACCTGCCGTCGCTGCCCATAGCCATGGGAGAGGTGGCTAGGGTCCTCCGTCCGGGCGGTGTGGCGGTGCTGCGCAACGCGACCCGGGAGACCCGGCCGAGCACGCCGCACGTCCGGTTCTTCCCCGAGGTGGAGGATCTCGACTGGCTGCGGATACCTTCCCGCGCGGAGGTGGCCGAGGCGGGTGTGCTCCACGGCCTGGTCCCGGCCGAGACGGTGACGCTCGCGCAGGAACACGCCGCCACCTATGGGGCGTACTACGAACGCATCGCCAGGCGGCCGCTGTCCGATCTGATCGCCATCTCCGATGAGGCCTTCGAACGCGGGCTGGAGCGGCTGTCCGCCCATTGCGCGGAGCGCTGGGACGACGGCCCAGTGGACATCCCGATCGACTTCATGGTGCTGCGGAAGGCGCTCTGACCCGTGAGCCCTGTACGAACCCTGCGATCGGTATCGGACCCGCGCGATGTCACTGCACAAGTGGCGAGTAGCCACGGCTGGGAGGACGTGAGCTGCGGTCACCTTTTCCACCGCGCCTCGCACGACACCTACTTGGTGCGGCACCGTGGTCGCGGCTATGTCTACAAGGTATTCCTCCTCGGGCAAGACGAGGGCGCCGAGCGCGAGGCGGACCTCGCCGCCCATTTGGCCGACCACGGCGTGGGCGTAGCTGCAGTGATTCCAGATCGGTCCGGGGAGCTGGTGACCGCGCTCCGCACCGCCGAGGGTCTGCGTGCCGCAGTGCTGACCGAACTGATCGAAGGACCCGACGGT
Organism: Streptomyces cyaneofuscatus; assembly: GCF_000718135.1. GTDB lineage: Bacteria > Actinomycetota > Actinomycetes > Streptomycetales > Streptomycetaceae > Streptomyces > Streptomyces cyaneofuscatus. The sequence goes on from NZ_JOEM01000039.1 coordinate 4,120, forward strand.
CCAGCGGATTTCGAGGAGCTCGGCGGTGCCATCGCCGCCCTGCACCAAGCGCTCGACCGCTACCACCACCTGCCGTGGCCCACCACTCTCGGAACGGCGGGTACTCCCGCGGTACTGCATGCGTCGCTGGCGCGGATCGCCGCTAGCCGCCACCTGCCGGCACCGCTCCGGCACCGACTACTTGAGCTCGGGGAGGAACTGATGGCTATGGCCGCGAGTGTTGACTGGGCTGAGCAAGAGAGCGGCTTGATTCACGGTGACCTCCACCAGGGCAACATCCGCTGGCGGTATGGAGGGCACAAGCCGGTGTTCCTGGACTGGGAGACGGCAGGGACTGGCCCACGCTGCGCGGATCTGGCCGCCGCCACCTGGTCGCTCCGGTCGGACCCCGCTGCGGCCCGGGTGGCCGGAGCAGCCCTGGAGCGTGGCTACCGTGAGGTGCGCCCGGGCGTCGAACTGTCCGCCGTGCTGGGGCTGCATATAGCGTTGCGCGACTACTGGCGGCTGGCGTACCTGCTCGACCGGAACTCCGACGAGGGTTTTGGGTGGGTTCTGGAAGCCGTTGCTCCGCAAGTGGCGGAGTGCGCCGCGCGGTGGCTCGGCGGCCACCGCGATGGCCCGTCATCGCTGCTCCCGTCGGCGGTGCTGAGTGATGCCTCATCAGGAGCGGGCGCGTGCTGAGCTACTCAGCTCTGCTGGCCCGGCTGGCCGATGAGCGGCCGGGGGAGGTTGCGGTCACTCAGCTTGCTCGGGCCGCAGCTGCCTACACGGTGACTTGGGAATCGCTGTGGCGCGCCGCCGACGCCGGAGCAGGTTGGCTGGTGGAGTCCGGGATCCGTCCGGGCGAGCTGGTGCTCAACCTGCTCGGCAACACCTGGGAGGCCATCGCCGGGAACTTCGCGATCTGGCGAGCGGGCGGGTGCCCGCTGCCTCTCGACCCTCAGGCCGCTCCCGAGGCGTTGCAGCGTATTGTCGGCCTCACGGGCGCCACCGTGGCACTGGCCTCCGCTCCGGTGCTCGGGCTCCGGGTCGGCACTGCCGAGGTACTCTCCCCGGGCAGAGGCCGGTCCACACGGCTTCCCGAGGACCTGACGCCACCGCGCCGCAAGGCTATAGCTACCAGCGGCACCACTCGCAGCCCGCGGGTGGTGGTCCACCAGGGGCCGGCCGAGTTCGGCGAAGCCCCGACCGCGGTGCTAGACACCGTCTATGGGTCCTTAGGCCTGCGGAATGGTCAACGGCAGTTGGTGGTAGCTGCGTTGAGTCACAACATGGGCTTCGACCTGGCCCACGTCGGTTTGCTGGCCGGTCACCGGCTGGTGCTCGCACCGGCGATGCGTGGGGAGGATCTCTTCGAGCTGGTGCACGGCCACCGGATCGAGTACGTCGGGGTGCCGCCGTTTTTCATGCAGCAGGCAGTGGACCTCCTGCCGGAGCGGGCAGGGGAACTCGCCAGCCTTGAGGCGGTCAAGCACTCCGGGTCGGCCTGCCCCGTCCCGGTCAAGACGGCGTGGCTATCCGCACTGGGCCCCGAGCGGGTCTTCGAAGCGTATGGCATGACCGAGGGCCACGGACGGACCGTCATATCCGGTCGGGAGTGGCTGGAGCACCCCGGCAGTGTCGGCCGTCCCTGGAAGTCGGAGGTCAGTGTGGTGGGCGAGTCCGGGCCTCTCCCACCCGGGGAGCTCGGCCGTATAGCCTTCCGGGACCTCAGCGGCGGCCGGAGCGTGGTGCTCGGGGAGGATATCCCGGCTGTGGGCAGCGAGGTGTGGCACGGAAGCGGCCAGGGGTGGCACGAGACCGACGATCTCGGCCGGACTGACGATCGCGGGTACTTGTACCTCAACGGCCGTGCGACCGAGACCGTCAATGTCTTTGGGCTCCAAGTCTCGCTCCTCGAAGTCGAGTCGGTGCTCAGGAAACATCCCGAGGTTGCCGACTGCCTGGTGGGGCTGGGGCCGTCCGGGCAGTTGGCTGCACTTGTCGTGCCAACCGTCCCGAAGACGGTACGTCTCGCCGCGAGGCTCCGCTCGTACTGCCGAACCGGACTGCACCCCCACGAAGTACCGGTCAGCTTTCGGGAGGTGGTCGCGATCCCGCGCAACGCTGCCTGGAAGCCTGACCGGAAGCTTGCCGCTGCCCTGCTGGACTGAACCCCTCCCGTACTAGGACCACAGCCATGTCTCTCTCCGCCATCCGTGACAGCAGCGAACTCGCTTCGTTCCGAGTCAATTTTAGACAGTTCCTGAAGGATCAGGTGGTGCCCGCACACAGCGCGGTGTTCCGTAGCGACGGCTTCCCTCGGGAGGTTTGGCGGGCCGCGGGGGCTGCGGGGTTTCTCGGACTGGATGTTCCACGGGAGTTGGGCGGTCGGGGGATCGACGACTACCGGTACAGCGCCGTGGTGGCGCAGGAGATCGTTGCTGCAGGGCTGAACGGTTTCGCCATCACCTTGCAGAACGACATCGTTATCCCCTACATCAGCGCCATCGCCAACCATGAGCAGCGGAAGCGGTGGCTGCCTGCCCTCTGCGCGGGGGAGTCGGTCTCGGCGATTGCGATGACCGAGCCGGAGGCTGGGAGTGACCTGGCGAGGCTGAGCCTGACGGCCTGCAAGGTCAATGGCGGGTACAGGCTGAACGGGGAGAAATTCTTCATCTCCAACGGTCTCACCCAGAACTTCCTACTGCTGGTTGCACGGACCGCGGAGGGCCCGATGGGCCTGTCGCTATTCATCGTCGAGGATGCTGCGAATGCTGTCGGGCGGACACCGGTCACCAAGCTGGGCCTCCGAGCCCAGGACACTGCGCGGCTCGCCTTCGACGACCACTTTGTGCCGGACGGTGCTCTGCTTGGCAGCCCTGGTCGCGCGGCCGGGTACCTGATGCGGATGCTGCCGAAGGAGCGACTGGCCATCGCGGTGCGGGCCGATGCGGGCACCCGCAAAAGCCTGATGCTCACTCAGGACCACGTTCGGACTCGCCAGGTGCGCGGAAGTACTCTCGGTAGCCTGCAGGGAATCCGTTTCGCTCTCGCCGACATGATGGCGGAGCTCCAGGCCAACGAGGCACTGACCGCGCTGGCGGTCGATCGTCTGAACCAGGGCAGGCTCTCCGAGGCTGACGCCGCTGCGGCCAAGCTGCGTTCGTCCGAAACCTTTCGCGCCGTCACGGACCGCTGCTTGCACCTGTTCGGTGCACACGGCTACCTGGCACAGAGCGAGATCTCAGAGCTCTTCCTGGACGCCCGGGGGATCACTCTGCAGGGTGGCAGCTCGGAGATCATGCGGGAAATCATCGCTTCCGCAGCCCGGTTATGACCAGCAGCACAATGGCTCCGGCCGCTGACTGAACCTCACCCCTAGGGCATTGCTGCCCCAATCCAGGAGGATCACCTTGCTCGACCACCGCTTTGACCGCGAGTACGAAGAACTGCGGGGCACTGTCGAGCAGTTCGCCAACGACGTGGTGGCCCCGAAGATCGGCGACTACTACGAGCAGAACGAGTTCCCGTACGAGATCGTCCGCGAGATGGGGCAGATGGGGCTGTTCGGGCTGCCCCTCCCCGAGGAGTACGGGGGCATGGGTGGTGACTACTTCGCGCTCGGCCTGGTCCTGGAGGAGCTGGCCCGGGTGGACTCCTCGGTGGCGATTACGCTGGAGGCGGCGGTCTCTCTCGGCGCCATGCCGATCTACCGGTTCGGCACCGAGGAGCAGAAGCGGGAGTGGCTGCCGAAGTTAACGTCGGGCGAGTTGCTGGGAGCTTTCGGCCTGACCGAGCCGGAGGGCGGCTCGGACGCAGGCGCCACCCGGACCACGGCGCGCTATGACGAGGCCACCGACGAGTGGGTGATCAACGGTACCAAGTGCTTCATTACCAACTCCGGTACCGAGATGACCGGTCTGGTCACGGTGACCGCACTGACCGAACCGATCGCTCGTTCGAGTGGAGGTGGTGCTGAGGTCGTGTCAAGCCGCGAGATCTCCTCCATCATCGTTCCCACCGGTACCCCTGGCTTCACCGTCTCCCGCAAGTACTCCAAGGTCGGGTGGAACGCTTCCGACACCCGCGAACTGTCCTTCACCGACTGCCGGGTTCCAGCGGCCAACCTGCTCGGCACCCGAGGCCGCGGCTACGCCCAGTTTCTGCGCATACTCGACGAGGGGCGCATCGCCATCGCGGCCCTGGCCACCGGACTGGCCCAGGGCTGCGTCGACCAGTCCGTCAGCTACGCCGGCACCCGGCACGCCTTCGGGCGGCGGATCGGCGCCAATCAGGTCATCCAGTTCAAGCTCGCCGACATGGAGATGCGCGCGCATATCTCCCGCCTGGCCTGGCGGGACGCGGCCTCCCGACTGATCTGCGGCGAGCCGTTCAAGAAGGAGGCCGCGATCGCCAAGCTGTACTCGTCCGAGGCCGCCGTCGACAACGCCCGTGAAGCCACTCAGATCCACGGCGGATACGGTTTCATGAACGAGTACCCAGTCGCCCGCTTCTGGCGTGACTGCAAGATCCTGGAGATCGGAGAGGGCACCTCCGAGGTACAGCGCATGCTGATCGCAAGGGAGTTGGGCGTCAACTCCTGATTTCGCGAGGGTGCGGTAGGGTTCCGCCGTCGCAAGTGAGGACCTCAGGAAAGCAGTCGCAGTCGAGCTGAACGCGCCCGCCGCACGTGGACGGGACCGACGAGCACACCGTTCACTAGGTTCTGTCTGACAAAGGATCTTGGATGGGTTCGCGGAGCCAGAGGATGAGTGAGGCGAGGTGGACTCCGGCCTTGTAACGGGCGGCGAGTTTGTCGAAGCGGCTGGCGATCGCGCGGAACTGCTTGAGTCGGTTGAAGCAGCGTTCGACCACGTTGCGGGCCTTGTAGAGCTCGCGGCCTTCCCTCGCCGCAGGCGGTTGGCCTTCTGGTCCGCCCGCTCCGGGATCACCGCCCGGATGCCTCGCCCGCGCAGGACCTGGCGGATCGCCCGGGACGAGTACGCCTTGTCCGCGATGACCGCGTCGGGCCTGCGGCGGGGACGTCCGGCGCCGGTGCGGGGCACCCTCAGCTCGTCCATGACCGTCTCGAAGACGGTGGAGTCGTTGACGTTGCCCGGCGTGACGACGACGGCCAGGGGCAGGCCCCGGCCGTCGCAGGCGAGATGGATCTTCGTGGTCAGCCCGCCGCGGGACCGGCCGAGCGCCTGGTCAGCCGACGGATGTGCCGGATCTTCCAGTTCGTCCCCCGCCTCCGCCCCCTTTTGCGGGCACCGGCGGCGTGCTGGTGGGCCCGGCTGATCGTGGAGTCGACCGACACGGTCCACTCCACGGCTCCGACGGAGTCGTCACGGACCTGGACCTGTTCGAGCAGACGGGCCCAGGTGCCGTCCGCTTCCCAGCGGGCGAACCGTTCATAGGCCGTCTGCCACGGCCCGTAGCGTTCCGGCAGGTCACGCCACGGAGCACCGGTCCGCAACCGCCACAACACCCCGTTGATCACCTGCCGGTGATCCCGCCACGGCCGCCCACGACCGTCAACACCCGGCAACAACGGCGCTATCCGACCCCACGCCGCATCCGTCAGCTCACCACGACCCACCACAAGATCAATTATCAGACAGGGCCTAGCGCAGGCAGGCGTCGACAAGATCCCCGCTGGCAACTCCGACCGCGCGTTCAAAGCTAGACGGGCCGCAGCTAAGAGAGTGATGGGGAAACGCCGCTTGCCACAGAGGGACCTGGATAAGACTCTGCGCGCCCACGCTGCCGAAGCTGGGCTCGAACTACCCCGCTCGCCAAACACCCTCCCGAACGTCTCCCACCGGGCCTTGACGGATGCCGGCGCCCGGTTGCTGCTCGGAGGAGTTGCTGATCTCGGTAGTGAGGAGTTGCTCGAAGCCTCGGAAGAGGCCATGCCGAACCACACCGAGATGATCGAACAAATCCGTGATGAGCACCGGCGAGCCGAGCTCTCAGGGACCAACCCGCTGACACGGTCCCCGTGGGCTCAGGGCCTCCCCGGCATGCTGCGCACGGTTGAGGCGGCCAACGACCGGGACCTATGCCACGCCGTGTACACCTGCACGTTGGCGACCGGTGCCCTTCACGACCTGATGGGGCGCGCCTCGGCCAAGCCGGAGATCCTCACCCTGCTCACCGAAGATGTGATGTGGCGACAGTGGGCCGTCGTCGGTGGCATCACTCCAAAGGGGGCGCCAGGCTTGGCCGCAGTTGCCCTCAATACAGTCCAGTACCTGACCGAGCCTGAATGGGCCGCGCAATTGGGTCGCTACATGTTCCTTATGCACAACTTGGATGTCGCCTACCCCGAGCACCCGGACATCCTCGGAGGCGGCATGGAAGCCTGAGCGCGGGGTGAGCGGGCCATCCGACGAGGCGGGCGGCCCGCCCACACTCCAGAGCTATCCCCCCTTCGGTTCCGCCCCAGTGAAGGGCCAGCATCAGAGCCCTACCTTTTTCGCGAAGGGCCGTGACGTTGTCCCTAAAGGCAGAAGGCCCGGCTTCTCCACAGACGCCTGCGGGGACCCGGAGCACCAAGTGCTTGCCGGCGTCGGTGCTCCGAGGCCCCCGATTGGACTCGGCTGGAGAAGCCCTCCAGGCCGCCCGTGGGGCCCTGTTCAGCTCCCCACACATCAAATGATGTAGCCCGTCTGAGGGGTCGTCCGGTACTCTGAACTACGCATTGATTCGCATGAACGACACCTAGAAAAATTGAACATGGATGAGTAATTGATGCATCGCGGCAGCATGAGAATCAATCCGTAGTTTTCAACAGGTATCGATATGCGCCCCAAGGATGGCATGGTCGACGCGCGCCTTGCACACCTTCAGACCCTTCGAACCCGCATGGTTGAGGGCGTCAATCAGGTCATGCGCCGGATCTGGGAGCAAGGACAGCAGCCCGCCTCCGTTCGGGTCCGCCAGGCCTTCTATCGGCTTGACGAGATGAGGACCCTGGAGGACGAGCGGAAGCCGCTTCCGAAAGAGCAGCAGCCGTTCGCGGCCCGGATGGTCACGCCTAAGGGACTCCAGCTCCGGCTCATGCTGACGATGCTCTACGCCGCGCAGTGCGCCGTGGGGCCAGGGAAGCAGTGGGACGCTCCCTACCTCGTGGAGTCGACGGCGAAGCACCCGGTGTCATGGATGAGCTTGTCGGCTTCGATCAGCCAACACGCCGGTCCTGGCATTCAGCTGGCGTCCGAGGACGTCAACCGCCGACGCCAGATCACGCAGGCCTTGAATACGCTGGAATCGATGGCGCTCGTGCGGGCCAACACCAGGCCTGGCCGCTTCAGCACTGGTCTGCAGCTGCTGTGCGAGAACGGGACCAGCACCGTCAGCTCGGCCATCCCTTACACCGCCGCCGGCGACACCGAGCCGTACATCGAGATCCCGATCGAGTTCTTCACCCGCGGCTGGGTGCACGTGCTCACCAACAGCGAGATCGCCGCCCTGCTCATGTGGTTCGACCGCCTCAAGTACACCGGCGCCGTGGTCGGCGCCGAGGAGAGCGAACCACTCACCATCACCTACGTCACCGGCGACGTGAGGCAGGGCCTTTACGGGTTGGGGCGGAAGGCATACGAGACACACCAAGCCCTCGACGCCTACCAGCTCCTCGACGTGATCAGGCCTGAGAAACGCTACGACTCCGGTAAGTGGGAGGGATATTCGCAGGGCGATTCGGATCTGCTGTGCCACCGCGTCTCTCTCGTCTCCGCCGGCTTCGACCGCGACGCGGGAGAGGTCGTGGAGGACGTTCTCAAGCGCCGGGACACCGGCGGTTACTGGAGACGTCCCATGTTCAGTGCGCCGAAGCGCTTCGATCGCTTCCGCATGGTCTCCGCCGACGAGTAGAGCGAGTGCCGAAGTGCGTTCGGCCCCCAAACGAGCGCGCCATGGCCGGAACCTACGCGGAACTTGCAGAGCAAGCCGGGACGTGAGGGCCGCCCTCGCGTTGCAGCGCTTCTGTACCAGCAGGGGCCATCATCGGCGACGTGGTCACCAGTGCCGCGATCTCCGGAATTCTGGCCCACGACCAGCGGAGCAAGCACCGCGCCACCGCTGCTGCGCCGCGAGCCGTTGAAGCGCCAGAGCCGGGCGACGCCCCGGAAGCCAAGTGCAACTGACTCCGGCCATGGCAAGACTCTCGCGCCGGAGAACGATCCGCCTTCTCGTGCCCCGGCGACCAGGGAGTACAGGATCAGCATGTTCGTGCTCACCAAGACCACGCGTGAGTCTGCCTCGGCTGACACTCGCAGAGAGCCGGTCCTGCCGCAGGTGTCGTGGATCTGTGCCTGTCACCGCAACGCAATGCCTTCGAAAGCTCCTGCTCGATGTCAGTGGTTTGCGAGATCATCATTGCGGCGTTCGGGTTCTGCCGGTAACGCTGGGAGGGGGGTTTGTTGGTGTGTTGCGGGGCGGCTGGTCTGGGGTGTTGCTGGTTCGCTGAGAGGTGGAATGGGCGGCTTGGGTAGGTAGGCGGAGGCTTCTGAGCTGGGGTTATGTGTTCTGTGCTGAGTGGGGCTGGGTGTGTTGTAGTTAGTTCTGGCGTGTAAAGGCCCGGTTGGTGTTTGTGCTGGTCAGGGCTGTTCTGCCTGTTCGGCGGGGGTGGTCTTATCGGCCTTGGCGGGGGCGGTGTTGGGTTTCGGCGAGGTGGTCGAGGCGGATGGTGTCGAGGGTGGTTTTGGTGATGCGTTCGGTGCCGTCGTGGATGGCGGTGATGGCTGCTTGGCGGATGAGTCGGGTGAGGGATCCGATGCGGCCTGCGGTGCGCTGGTGGAGGTAGGGGGCGTGGCGTGGGAGGGTGCCGGGTTTGTGCTGCTGGAGGTCGAGGTGGTTTTCGATATCGGTGATGACGTCGCGGAAGGGTTCACGTTTGCCGTGGCGGGCGGGGAGGGGGCCGCAGTCGACGAGGGTGGCGCGTCCGGCGAGTTGGGCGCCTCTCACGCCGGTGAAGAGGGGTGTGTCGGTGACGTTGATGCCGGCGTAGACGAATGTCGCGGGGAGGCGTTCGCTGAGGTCTTTCAGGAGGTCGGCGGTTTGGGCGCCGGTGGTGGTGCGGGGGTTGAGGCGGTGGATCTCGTCGATCATCACGAGCTGGATGCCGGCCTGGGTGTAGGTGTGGCAGACGGCTTCGGTGATCTGGGTCTGGGTCATGCGGGCGGTGACGGGGATGCCGAGGTAGCGGGCGAATTCGGTGGTAGCGGGCGAATTCGGTGATGAGGGTTTTCGCGGTCGCGCCGGGCGGGACCAGAACATACGCGACGGGCACTGAGGTGTGCGCTGTCCGGGTGGTGGCGGGTTTTTGCGGGTGTGGGCGAGGTGGCAGGTACGCCCGACGTTCAGGAGCGCGGTGGTCTTCCCGGCTGCGGCGGGTCCGGTGACGATGAGGGAGGGCCGTGCGGTGGTCTGCTGGTGGCGTCCGAGGATCATCAGGGTGCGGACCTGGGTGGCCAGGGTGTGGATGGCGGGGGTGCGGATGGTGACGAAGCTGGAGTGGTAGGCGAGGCGTTCCTCGGTACTGCGGGGCGGGTCGCCGGGCCGGGGAGGGACGACGGGGGCGGTGGTGGCGAAGCGGTGCCAGCCCTGCCAGGTGGTCAGCGGCCAGGACAACTCGGCTCCGCCGCTTTCGTCGGGACCGCCTTGTGTGCTGCTCGCGCTTGGCGGGCTCGGGTTCACCATGTGTCGGCTTCCTCGTGCGCGTTGTAGAGCCCGAATCCGGTGGCCGGGGCGGGGCTGACGTCGTCGGGCAGGTTGTCGCGGTCGTCGATGCTGTCGTCGTTGCCTTCGTCGCCTTGCTGCGCCGGGCTGTCGGCGGGTGCTTCGGTGCCGTGGTCCCCATCGCGGGCTTCGGGGAGAGGGAGGTGAGCGGTGCGGGCCAGAAGTGCCTGCTCCGTTGTGGTGGCGTGGCCGCTGTGTACGCGGCGCATGAGCTGGTCGAGGGCGTCGGCGAGGCTTGCTTCGTGCTGCTCGTTGTCACCGTGGTTGCCGTCAACGGCCTGGGTGCGGATGTGTTGCCAGGTGCGTTCATCGAAGGGCCGGTGGACGTGGTCGCGGTGGATCCACGGGATCTCGGTGAGTTCACCGTCGGGGAGGCGGATCCAGATCTGGCGCACGTCGTGGGGGTTGTAGTGGATTTCCCATTTCCCGCCGCGGCCGGCGACGGGGGATGCCTGGCCGCGGTTCGGGGCGAGGAGGTCCGCGTCGTGGGTGCGGTGGTGGATGGTGATGCCGCCGGGGGTGATGGCCTGCCAGCGCACGGGGAGCAGTTCGAGGTAGTCGCGCCCGGTCAACGGGACGGGCACGTACCCGGCGACCGCGACAAGGACGGCCCACATCTGGTTCGGTGTGAGGGCCTTCCTGGGCATCATCGGGTGGCGCAGCCCTTCGTGGGGCCGGTGGTGGTAGTGCACCAGCCACTCATCGAGGAGGTCTTGGAGCTGGGCGACGCTGTAGCAGGCGTCTTTCTCGGTGTCGGGGCCGCGGCGGGTGACGTCGGATCCGGTGTAGCCGGGCAGGTGCTGGCAGAACAGGGCGTTGATGGAGCCGAAGGTGCGCTCGACGATGCCCTTCGCGGTGGGGGCGCGGGGCGGGGTCGGCTGGACACTGATGCCGAGGCTCTCGCAGGCGGTGGTGAACGCCCGGGAGATGAAGACTTTGCCGCGGTCGACGACGATCGTCTCGGGCAGGACGACCGGCCGGGCCGCCGCACCGGCCAGGCGCTCGTCCAGCGTGGCCAGCCGCTGGTGGGGGAGTGCGCGGGCGTGGTCCATGCGCAGGATGTCCGGCCAGGTCGGGCGGGCGGGGTGGGGGACGGCCATCTCCGCGAGCAGCAGGGCCGCGTCGACGGCTTTGGTCGCGCTGGGGCACAGCACGGCGGTGAGGATGGCGCGGGTGGCGACGTCGACGGCGATGGTCAGCTCGGGCCGGGCCAGGTGCCCGTCGTCGAAGAGGGCCAGGACGTCCAGGCGGGTGGTGTCGATCTGGACCTGCTCGCCCAGCCGCAGCGCCATGGCGGGCGTGAAAGCCCGCCCCTCGACACTCGCGGGCACCTGCCTCACCGGACCGCTGGGCAGTTCGCCGGGGCGGGCGAGGGAGGTGACGAGCCGGTACAGCGTCGCCTGGGACGGAACGGGCACCGTACCGGGGCCATGCTGTTCCTGAAGGATCTGGTTGATGAGCGGGAACAGGCCGTTGATGGTGCCTTTGGAGCGCCCGCGCCGGCGGCGCAGCGCTTCACGGACGGCGGCGACGACCCGTTCGTCGGACCGCCCGGTGGGGCTGGAGGCACGGGTGGTGCGGTGGTCGAGGAGCCCCCACAGGCCCTGCTTGCGATAAGCGAGCCGCATGCGCTGTACCGTGGTGCGCGACACCCGCCCGAACCCGAGCGCGGTCAGCTCCTCGGCCTTGGCCTGTTCCCGCTCGGCCAGCGTGTGCCTCTCTGGGTCGTACTGCTCCCGCACCGCTCCAGCACTGCCGGGCCCGCCGGCAAGGCCGCATTCGACTTCCCTCACGTGCCGCTGCCAGGCCATGGCCTTCTCACGTGCCGCGGCGGGGGCGGTCTCGAACAGCCCCCACTGCGGGGCCGCCTGCGGGACATCGGCCCCGATGACGCTGAAGCCGGGATCGGCGAACAGGTACCCGGCGAGCACCGCCTCGCCGCCGCCGTCCGGGCCGACGAGGTGAATGGTCTGCCCGGACAGGGCGACCACCTGCCACTTCACACCGCGGAACCTGACCTGCACCCCGGCCTTCACCGATGGCCGGGCGTTGCGCCGCGCGGTCACCGAGCCCCTCCCACAGTGTCCGGACCAGGGCCGTTCCAGCCCGCGGGACCGACCAGGACGCGTTCGTGCAGCGGTGTCTCCAGGTCTGCTGTCACCTGCCCGTGCCATAGGGCGTGGAAGACCACCGGCAGGACCTCGATCGGGTCACCGGCTGCTTCGACGCCCTCGATCAGCGGCCGCGGCCGCGCGAACGCCTCCACCGCCGCAGGTGTCAGGCCTGGGCGGCCGGCGTTGCGGGGGTGGCGGTAGCCGGCCAGCCATTTCAGATTGGCGGCCAGGGCGTCGTCGAGCGGCGCAAGACGCCGGTAGGCCCAGCCGATCTCCTCACACGCCGCGCTCACCGCTTCGGCGGCCTTCACCGCCCGGTCGCCACCGGCCTCCGGGTGGCTGGGGCAGTCGGCCAGCAGACCCGTGCCGTCGCGGTACCGGGCGAACAGCTGCGGCACCCAGGAACGCACCCGCCCCCGCTCCTCGCGCCACAGCAACCGCACCGGACGCCCCGGGTCACATCCGGGTCGCGGTCCAGGACCATCAGCTGGGTGCGCATCGCGTTCGAACCCGCGGCCACGTGCCGCCCGGTGGTCGCCGACCACCACAACCCCGGCCCCCACCGGCGCCCCGGGATCACCGGGAACGCCGACACCGGCCGCAACTCCTCGAATGCCACGGTCATGGCGGCATCCGCCCACCGCTGCTGAACCGACTGCCCCACCGGATCGAGGAACACCGCCTCGAACCCACTGCGACGATCCACGGCCACTCGCCTCGCCCGGCCCCCAGGCCGGGCGGCCTCTCCTGTGCTGATCACCCGCGTCAGCCAAGCCGCTCCCGCCGACAAGCATCGTCGTTTTCAGGGTTTCTGCCACAAACGAGTGCCGTATCAGCTAACAGGCGATGAGCCAGGTCCCACCTTGCTCTCAGCCGTCCTCTTCCTGACTACCTGCCCTCAGCATGCTCCTCAGTGTCCCGGGGGACATATCCGCCCACCGGGCCACCTCCTCCAACGGCACCCCGCCGTTCACCGCCGCCACCGCGGTCCGCTTCCAGGCCGCCTCGACCAGACCGGCACTGCGACCGAGGCCCTGCAGCAGCTGCCAGGCGACCTCGGCGGTCGGCCCGCTCTGCACGCCGTGCAGCTGCAGCAACTGCTCCTCGGCACTACCGAGGAGACTGCCTATCCGCATCCGCTGCTCAGCCGGCACCACCGCCCGCCACATCGTCCCCGAACCGGGGTCCTTCTTCTCCTTGCCCAGCACCCGCAACTGCCCCGCCATCGTCACCGACTGATGCTCCCGGCGCAGCCACCAGGGGGCGTTGTCATATCCCGGGGGCCCACCGGCCCCACGGCGCAGCCGGATCACGCTGCCCATCCACGCGATCAGCGGACCGCCATGGTCCGCCGCAGCCAACGGCCCCATCCACTCCCGCCCCACCCGCTCACCGAGCCGACGGCAGAACAGCCCGTCAACGGGCAACGCTTGCGGCTGCCCGGCACCGCTGTCCACCCACACCAACTGGGCCATGCCCGGATCCAGCAACGCGTCGGCCACGGCCACCACCTCGGGAAAGACCACCGCGTCCCGCCCCACGATCCGCCACCACTCCAGATCGCCCCCGGCATCACCGCCCGCGACCCGATGCAACTGCCGCGGCCAGACCTTCTCCCGCTCCCACTGCAGCGCCTGCTCCCACCACCGGGCCACCACCGCCTGCGCCAGCGCGAACACCCGCTCCGGCTCGGCCCCCGCCCGCACCGCCCGCCGCGCCACCCCCGCCCAACGCAACCGCGCCGCGACCACCTCCGGCAGACGCCGCACGTCCAGATACTCGTGAGGCTGGTCGGCATCCGCATCAAGGAGCCACCGCCCGTGCCGGACACACACACGGTCCCACCGCGGGGCATACAGCACCGCCCGCCCAGCCGTCCCCGTACGCCGGGCCGTGCACAGACGACAGCCGAACGCCACCGGCCCGGCAACCGCACCACCGATCCGCCACGCCGCCGCCGGCTCCCCGGCATCCGCGGCCGGCAGCCTGGCATCCTCCCGCCCCCCAGGACGGCAACGCCCGCGCCAGCACACCCTCCTCGACGCCGGACAGGCCTGCCAGGAGCCGCCGTCCAGCCGTGTTCAACAGCACCTCGGCATCTGCCCGCCCGCCCCCTCCGTCGTGCCGAGGCTGGTGGCTGCGCCACTTCCAGCAAGACCGCAACGCCGTCGCTTCCAGTCCGTAGCGGCTGGCGACGCGGCAGATCAGCGACGACGTCGTCTCTCTGTTCAAGGGAGCGGTACGTAGGAGGCCGGGAGGAAGGATCACTCCACCACGGTCTCGTGTTCGCCGTCCCTGGCGCGCACTTTCGGAACGGATGCCCAGCGGATGAAGCAAACCGCAGATCCACGCGGGGCGGCTGTGGAGGGCGGACCCCTTGCCGCCGGGAAGTAGTTGGGCCTCCGTCATCGTGATGTCTTTCCGGGGCGGAGGAGTCGTAGCAGAGCGCGCCAGGTGAACCGCGGATGGGAACCGGACTCCTGGATAGGGGCGACTTGTGCCCGCTGAGGCAGTGGTGGCCCATCGGCCGGGGGTGGCTGTACCGCTTGTGGGGCCTGCTCGGGCGCGCGATGTACCGCCGAAGCTTTGATGGGCGCCAGGGCGGGGGCGGGTTGAGATGACGGATGTGGCGACGAGGCTTCGGTAGGCGCAGACGCGGTGGCTACGGCTGTGGTTTCTGGCTTCGGCCGTTGGGCGTGTTCGCGGGCGAGGCGGCGCCGGTGGGCTTCGCGGCCCTTCTGGGCCTTTTCCAGGGCGTGCATCACCTGGAATGCGGGTGCTGGTCGGAATCCGGTGTGAGCTCCGAAGGTGAGCAGGGGCAGCGGGACCAGGCCCCACCAGGCGGCGCTGTCGGCCGGGTAGGGGTGGGAGATTTTCCAGTCCTTCGCCCATGAGGCCATCTCGCCGCTCCAGTCCTCCCCGTCGTGGGCGGGGTAGGTACCGGGGTGGCCGCCGTAGGGGATGAGGACGGTGTCCTTCGCGATCCAGCACACGGCGGCACCGTTGTGGACGAGCTGCCGTTGGGCGGGAGTGGGGCGCACCTTGGGGTGGGTGTCCGGTGTGCCGTGGGGGCGGATCTTGACGGTGCCGGCGCTGAGGTACTGCTGGGTGTCGTCGCGGTCGAAGAACCACCAGTGCGCCGTGCGCTCGCCGTAGGTGGCGCGCACGTGCTGCCGGCGGGTTTCGGCGGTCGTTTTGGTCAGCGGGCGGCGAGGGCGTTCGACGACGACGGCCTGGTCGCCCTGGTGGATGACGAGGGCTGGAGGCAGCGTCCAGCGCTGTCCGGCGAGCTGGGGTTGGGCTGTCAGGGAGATGACCGTCCCGGGCAGGGCGCGGGCCAGCCGCTCGCGGAGGTCGAGGACGGTGGTGAGGTCGCTCTGGATGTCGGCCTGGTGAGGTGCAGGGGCCGTGCACCGGTCGGTGCCAGGGCTTCCCGGGTGGCGGAAGCGGGGGGTGAATGCCGAGTCGGGGGTGGCCGGCCCGGTGAAGATCAGGGCGTTGCCGCAGGCGCAGCACCGGTAGCGTCCGCCGGCCCTGCCCCGGGGAAGACGGTTCGCGGCGTCGGGCTCGCGGGACAGGTCGATGATCCGTCCGTGATCGCCGGTGTCGATGGCGAGTTCACTCATGCGGGGCAGCTTGCTCGGCGTACGGGGGGAGCGGGAGCGCTGGGTGGGCGGGACCAGTTGGAGGGGGCCGGCGGTGCGCGGGGAGGAGTGGAGGGTGCGGGGGCGGGCTGTCTGGGCGGGGAGGGCCTGGTGCGTCATGAACGTCTTCTCCGGTGGTCGGGGTATGCGGGCCGGGGTGGTAGAAGAGTTGCCCACTGCTGTTTGTCCCTGACGCTGTCCACCGCATCACCGCAGGTGAAGTAGAGACATTGAACCGCTCCGGGATCGGTGGAGGCTCTATGCGTTGACTCCAGCCGCCGGTTGGGGCTGGTGTTGAGCGTAGTGGTTGGTCTCGTGCTCGTGGGGCGG
>NZ_JOEM01000040.1 GCF_000718135.1 Streptomyces cyaneofuscatus
GGGCGCGGGGGCTCCAGCGGGGGGGCGGGTGCCGGTGCCGGCTCGGACTTCGGTTCCGGTTCCGGGCTGGGCTCGGGTTCCCGTTGTGGTGTCGGTTGAGGCTGTGGTTCCGGGGCCGGGGGTCGCGCCGGTTCCGGTTCTGCTTCCGGTTCCGGTTCCGGGAGCGGTGTCGGCGGGGTGCGCCTCGGCTCCGTCGACCATCCCAGGTACGACCCGCAGTTGCCGCAGAAGTCGTCGTCCTCGCGGTTCGCCGTACCGCACGCCGGACACGAGCGCATCGCGTCAGTCTCCTGTCTCTACGGGTGTCACTTCGGGTGCTGCTTCCGGCGGGCCCGGCAGGATCTCCACCCGGCAGGTGAGGTGGACGGGGCACGAGGCCGTGACGACCTCCTGGACCCGGTTCGCGTCCACCGTGACTCCGGGCGCCACCGGCCAGACCCGTACGAGCAGTTCACCGGTCGGGGGCGGAGGCAGGGCCGTACCGGGCTCGGACGACCAGGCCACGCCTCCGCCGTCCCGCACATCGGCGCGGACGCCGAAGCAGAGGCGGAGGTGTTCGACCAGGCCGCGCCGGGTGCCGCGCCATCGGTGCAGCTCCACCGCGCGGGCCAGCACCGCCCGTTGCAGCTCCGGCGGCCAGCCGGGGTCGATGCCCGCGCCCACCCAGGTCGCCAGCCACGGCAGGAAGTCGGCGGGGGCGAGAGCCGGGTCGAAGTAGGCCGGGAGGTTGTCCAGGGTGGACAGGACCGGGGCCAGGACCGTGTCGAGGCCCGCCGTGAACCGCTGGGCCAGGTCGTCGTCGGTGTACAGGGCGGGCAGCAGCTCGCCGATCGGGTAGCGGCTCGGCAGCCCGGGTACGGCGGCCCGGCTCATACGCCCTCACCCGGCCCGCTCGCCGTGACGATCACCTGGTGCTGGTGGGAGAAGACCAGCGCGCCCGGGGCCACGTCGACCCGGTCCATCGCGCCCCCGCGCCGTCCGCTGATCGGGTCCGCCGGGAACAGCCGGACCTCCTCCACAAGACCGGCCCCCCGCACCCCCTGGAGCACGGCGAAGACCTCCCCGTACTGCACGGGCCTCCCGAACGGCCACCCCGTACCGTCCGCGCCGCCCCGCAGCGGGTCGATGTGGCGGAACAGGGCCTCCAGTGCCTCCGCGCGCACCCGGTCCACGTCACCCGGGGCCGCGACCAGCCGGGCGACCACGGTGACGCCCTGGTAGGCGGGCGGCTCCACGACCAGCCGGGTGCCCACCAGGCGGCGCTCGTCCAGGCGTTCCGCCACCGCGGCGAGCACCTGGTCCGAGGGGATCAGCTGCTCGAACCGCAGGTGGCCGCCCTCGTCGGGGACCGCGTCCGGCACCACCAGGACCCGTACCGCACCGCCCTCGCCCGCGACGGCCGGCAGACACCGCACCCGGCGCAGCGAGGGCGCCGCCTCGCGGGCGATGACCTCGTGGTCCCGGGCCGTGACCGCCCGCTCCTGCACGCGCAGGATGTTGGGCGCGCGCACCTTGGCGTTCTCGACGGTCTCCCCGTCCACGCCCCCGGTCGCCGCCTCCCGGTTGCCGACCCCCGCGACGTACGGGACCGAGCTGCGCAGCACGGAGATCGCACCCCGGGCCACGTTTCCGGCCGACCCGCCGCCCGTGCGGTAGCGCGGGACGCGGAGCTGGGCGCCCTTCTCCGGGACCGCACCGTACGCGCGCATCGTGCCGTCCTCCTCCCGCACCTCCGGCGGGAACGCGAACTCACCGGAGACCGCGTCGATCCGTACGTGCCGGTCACCCGGCGCGGAGGCGCCGAAGTGCTCCACGGGCGTCCAGACCTGCCAGCCCTCGGCGGTCGACACCTGGACCACCGGCGGCTCGCCGTCCATCAGCAGCGGCACCCGGCTCACCGTGAACCGCTGCCCGGCCACGCCCTCGGAGATCCCGAGGGGCACGTCGAGGACCGTCTCCGCGTGCTCGACCGCCGCCGTGCCCCCGACCGTGAAGATCTCGGCCTCGCGGATCGTCGGGGATTCGGAGTAGAAGGGCTGGCCCGGCTCGGGCGGCGTCACCCGGCAGCGCAGCCAACCCGCCCGGGTACCCGCGACCACGGACGCGGTGTGCCCGGCGGGGACGAACACGATGACCTCGCCCGGCCGGTTGAGCCCGCCCGTGCTGTCGTCCCCGGTCGCGCACTCCACCCAGCGCGCCCCGTCCCACGCCTCCCACACCAGCGGCGGCTGACGAGGGTCGACGCCCACGCCCTCCACCCGGCTGTCCAGGCGTACGGCGACGATGCAGCGCGGTACGGCGGCGGGCAGCCCGAACAGCAGCGCGTCCCCCGGCTCCGGGCGCGGCGAGAAGCACGGGATGTCCTTGCCCGCGCCGAGCGGCCCGGTGCGGTCGGTCTGGTCGCCGGTCTTCGGCGCGGTGACCAGCCGGACCAGCTCGCTCGGCACGATCGGCAGGTCCTCGGAGGTGGTGAACACCACCGGCTCTTCGGCCTCGCCGCGTGCCGTCGCCACCTCCGTACCCGCCGACAGGTGCACGGTCTCCGGCTGCGGCGCGGAGAGCCAGAAATCGACCTCGGCCCGGGCCACGGTCGGCGGGAACAGGGTCACGCCCAGCAGGTCCAGGAAGGCCGCGTAGTTCTTGTCGGGCACCCGGTTCAGCCGGTACAGCAGCTGGTCGACCATGTACGCGAACGTCTCGATCAGCGTGACCCCGGGGTCGGAGACGTTGTGGTCGGTCCACTCGGGGGAGCGCTGCTGGACGTACCGCTTGGCCTCGTCGACGAGCTGCTGGAAGCGCCGGTCGTCCAGATTGGGGGAGGGGAGGGCCATCAGCGCACCTCTGCTTGCGAGGCCTGCGACGCTTGCGACGAGCCCTCTTCGGACGGGATCGTGTAGAACGGGAAGACCAGGTTGCGCAGGTCGTTGGTGGCCCGCACGGTGTAGCGCACGTCGATGTAGAGCGTGCCCTCCTCGATCGCGTCGAAGGCGATCACCACGTCCGTCACCTCGATGCGCGGCTCCCACCGCTCCAGCGACGTACGGACCTCCTGGGCGATCCGCCCGGCGGTCGCGCCGTCTCCGGGCGCGAAGACGTAGTCGTGGATGCCGCAGCCGAACTCCGGCCGCATCGGCCGCTCGCCCGGTGCCGTACCGAGGATCAGGCCGATGGCCTCCTCGATCTCCTTGTCCCGCTCGACCAGGGCGATCCCGCCCGTGGCGCCGGTCCGCAGCGGGAAGCCCCAGCCGCGTCCGATGAAGCCGCTTCCGGATCCCCTGAGGGCGCCGGTGTATCCGTCGCCGCTCACATCGGGCCCCCGATCAGGACGTTCAGCGCGCCGCTGATGATGGGCGCGCCGCAGCTGGTGGTGTCCCGCATCCGGGCGGCGGGCAGTCCGCCGATCAGCACCTGGCCGGTGACGGCCCCCGCCGGATTGGGCATGATCACGTTCGCCGGCCCGAGCGCCGCGTGCGGGGGGACGACGCACACGTGCAGACTCCCGGTGACGGCCGCGGGCCGGCCGCCGATCAGCACGGTGGCGACGGCCACCGCACCCGGGGGCGGGGTGCCGATGAGGCCGCCGTGGGCGGTGCTGTCGCCCGTGCGGGCTGCGGGGGGCATGGCCGGGGTTCTCCTTGCTGTGAAAGGGACTTGGGGGGCAGTGGGTCAGGGGGTGAACGTCAGTTGATACGTCAGTCGATACGTCAGTCGATACGTCAGTTGATGCGGATGAGCTTGGCCTTCAGGACCGCGAGCAGTCCGCCGTCCACGGTGACCCCCGTCTTGCCGTTGATGGTCACCGACCGCCCCTTCACCTCGACGTTCCCCGTACCGGCGTCGAGCGTGATGCCCGTAGAGGAGAGCGTCACGGAGCTCTGCGGGCGCTTGGAGCCGGGGGCGAACACGGTGAGCGCGATCTCGTTCTTCCGCTCGTCGAGCGTGACTTCGAGCCGCTTGTTGCCGCTGGCCAGCCGCACGCCGGACGGACCGCGCGGGGTGTCCAGCAGCTCCAGCCGGTTGCCCGAACGCGACACCAGGGAACGGCGGTTGACCTTGCCGCTGGTCTTGTCGACGAGCGGTACGTCGTGCTCCGAGGGGCGGTCGATTCCGTTGTACAGGCCGCCCAGCACATACGGGCTGTCCAGCAGCCCCTGCTCGAAGCCGACCAGCACCTCGTCGTTGACCTCCGGGCTGAAGACCCCGCCGCCGCCGTTGCCGCCCCACTGCACCGTACGGACCCAGTCGGTTACGTACGTGTCGTCGAGCCAGGGGAACTTCAGCCGTACCCAGCCCCGTTGGCCCTTGCCCTCGCGGATGTCGGTGACCACGCCGATCGCCAGCCCCGGCATGCGCGGACCGCGTGAGGGGGCCCCGCCGCCGGTCAGTCCGGCCAGCGAACGGTCGGGGGACGCACTGACGATCACGGTGGTGCGGTAGCCGCCGTCCGGTTCCAGGACGTGGTGGGCGGCGGTGGCGGTGTAGCGGCCGGAGAAGGTCGGGCCGACGTTGCCGAGCGCCACGGGTGCGCCCGCGCGCAGTTGCGGGTTGCCGAAGGCGACCGCCTCGATCTCCCCGAACCCGGAGCTGACCGAGGCCGCCACCGCACCCGCGACCGCCGTGGTCTCCGCCTGGGTCCGGTACGGGGTGTCGGCGACGGTCACCCGGGCCTTCGCACCGAACGCCCCGGCCGCCACCGACGGGCTCATCCCCGGCGTCACGGTCTTGCTGCGCACGGACTGCTCCCGCGCCACGAGCCGCGTCTTGGTGTCGACGTTCCAGCCGCGCACCTCGACATCGCCCGCCCCGTCCGCACCGGTCACCACCGCCCGCAGCGCGAGCAGGTTGTCCCCGTACTCCAGCACCATCGGGTTCTTGGCAGCCCTGGTGTCGGGCGAGGGCGCCGAGGAGGCCGGCTTCGGCTTGGTGAACTGGAGCACGCCCTTGTCGTCCACCCGCACCTGCGCGCCGCTCTCGGCCGCCAGATGCTGGAGGAACTCCCAGTCGGAGACGTTGGGCTGGGTCAGCTGCTTGTACGTGATCGGCGCCGCCTCGACCTTGCCGCAGGTCAGCCCGGCGCTCGCGGCGACCTTGCGGACGATGTCCGCCGTCTTCATGTTCCGGTACGCCACCACCTTCCGGCCGCGCTGGAGCCGGTGCGCCTTGGAGAGCGCGCGGATGACGGTGAACGTGCCGGTGGTGTCGTGGTCCAGCTCGATGGCCGTGACCTCACCGGTGAACAGCCGCTCGCGGACCCGGTCCTGGACGGTGACGACGGAGATCTTCAGCGGCGTGCCGAGGGTGATCCTGCTCTCGCTCAGCAGATCGTGGTCCGGATCCCGGTACATCAGCACGGCCGTGTCCGGCAGCCCGACGTTCTCGTCGACCACACAGCTCACCAACTGGGCGGCCCAGCCCAGCGGAAGCTCGGCGGGGATCTCCACGATCGGATCGGCGGCGAAGGAACGCCCCGGGGCGGAGGCGGTCATCGGCCGCCCTCCGCGAGGTGGTCTTCGAGCCCCGGCACGAGAAGCTCGCTGCCGGGGATCAGCTGCATGGGGTCGTCGATGTTGTTGGCGTTCGCGATCGTCCGCCAGGCGGTGGCATCGCCGTACTCGCGCCAGGCGAGCAGCGGCAGGCTGTCCCCGGCCACGACCCGGTGCGTACGCCGTGCCTCCTTCGAACCGGAGGTCGGGTTCTGGCCCGCCGGGTCGACGCTCGCCTCCTCGATGGAGAGGGAGCAGGTGGCGCGCAGCGGCTTTCCGTCCACGTCGAACAGGGTGTAGGAGACGGAGAGGTTGGAGAGGACGCCGTCGAACGAGGTCGTCCTCGACGTGCCCCAGTCGAACCGCACCCACGGGCTCGCGGGCGTCTTGCGCGCGAGGCTGGTCGGCGTGGGCACGCAGGCGATCATCAGCTGCTCCACCGCCTTCTCCACCGAGTTGTCATGGGTGGCCGTCGCGTCGAGGAAGACCTCCAGGGAGAGCGAGCGGGGCCCGCTCCCGACGAACTCGGGCAGCGCGGACTGCCCGGCCATCCGGGACGGAGTGCGCCGCCACTCGGTGCTCTTGCTCAGCGACAGCTTGTTCGGGTTGAACTGGAGGGTGAGCTGGGCGAGTTTGCCGCCCGGCTTGGCGCCGACGGTCGACGGCGGTTCCATGATGGTCAGTTGGGCGCGCGCACGGCTCGCACGGAGAGCGGGTGACATGGCGTTCCTCCTTCCTGGGTTTTCCCATAAGTGACATGACGGCGCATCAGGAAGGCTCCAGGCCCTCGTGGGCGATCTCCAGCGTCTCGATCGCCGCCTGGGAGTTGGCCGGGTCGAACGACGGGCCCTGCCAGCGGACGGGGACGATACCCTGCACCTGCCAGCTGATGATCCGGCTCAGGTCCGGCCGCAGCGCGACGATCTCGCCGTCCTTGGGCTCGACCCGCTGGATCGTCTCGTTCAGCCAGCGCGCGATCTTCATCGTGTCGGCGGTGACCGGGCGGGTCAGCGTGATGTTGGTCCAGGTGATGCGCCCCGGCAGCTGCCAGGTGAAGCCGTTGTTGCCGCCCTCGGCGTACGTCTCCATCTCGACCTCGGCGCCCAGACCCGAGCAGGTGTGGAAGGCACCCAGGTCACTGCCGCCGATCACGAGCTTGAAGAACACGCTCGTCGCGAAGATGTTGTCCGTCATGCCGTTTCTCTTCTTCTTCTCTGCTGATGCGGGTCCTGCGGGTCCTGCGGGTCCTGCGCGTCCTGCGGGTGATGCGGGTTGTGCGGGTTGTGCCGTGGCGGTGCGCGTTGTCAGCGGCGGCCGTCGTGGAGCCGCCCGGCGCGCTCGCGCCCGCGGCGCATGTCGGCCCGGATGAGCCGGCTCACGGGGTCGAAGAGACGGCGGGCCAGCTCCTCGATCTCGGCCCCTGAGATGCGGCTCGCGGCGCTCGTCGCGTTCTCCGCCGGCGTCTCGGAGGTGGGGGCGTAACCGGAGGTGTCGTCGGCCGCGCGCTGAACGGGCCTGGGTGCCCCGGCCTGTGTGCTCCTCTGCACGCTCTTCTGTGTGCCCTTTTGCGTGCCCTTCGGCGGGACTGCCGTGACCGGGACGCCGGTGATGCCGGCCTGGGCGGCGGCGCGTTGCAGCACCTGGGCCTGTGTCGGGGGCCGTCCGGGGGTGGCGCTGCCGTCGGCGCCGGTGCCGCTCGGTCCGGAGGCCGATGGGTGCGGGCGCGGTGGGACCCGTACGGAGAGGGCCGGAGGGCCGGCCAGGGGGGCGTCGCCGCCGGGCGCCGGGCCTGCGGGCGGGGGGCCTGCGGGGTCGGGGACGACCGGGAGCGGCATGCGCTGGACGGGTACGACGGTGGCTCCGGGCGCGGCTGCCACGGGGGGATGGGGGCGGACGACCGGGACCGCGCGGGCGGGCGGGGCGGACTGCGGGGTGGGGGTGCTGTGCCTGCTATGAGTGCTGTGCCGGGAAGGGGCTGATCCTGACGGTGCCGGCGACGGTGATGACGACGGTGACTGCGGCGTCGATGCCGACCGTTGCGGTGCCTGCCCTGCTGCCCGGGTTCGGGGGCGGGGCGTCGACGGGGTGGTGCCCGCCGTATCCCGTACCGAACGGCGCTGTACGAGCCGCTGGAGCGCGCCACCGATGGCGGACCCGCTCTTGGACCCGCTCTTGGCCGGGGCGGTGGTGGCTGGTGGTCCGCTGCCTTCATCGGTGGTGGTGCGTTCGCTGGTGGTGGTGCGTCGGGGCGCGGGGGCCGCGTGCAGGGGGGCCGCGTGTACGGCGCGCTGGACGGTGGCGCCGGGCATCGGGCCTGCCGCCGCCGGGGCCGTCGTCGGCGCCGGAACCGCTGCCGCCGTCGTCGGAGCCGCGCCGGGGGTACGGGTGCTGGGCGCGCTGCGCCGGGGCGTCGCACCCGCTGACGTCCGGCGCCCCCCGGTCTGCGGGTCGCCGGGCCGCGTGCCGCCGGTTCGCACGTTCGCGGGCTGTGCGCCGCCGGTCCCTGGTGCACCGGGCGCCGACGCACCCGACCCGGCCGTCCCACGCCCGGGCTGGGGCTGCTGTACGTCGCGGCGCCAGGTGGCTGCCACGACCGGGCGGGCCGGGCTGCCGCCCGCTGTTGTCGTCGGGGCGGCCGAGAACCCTTCGGCCGCACCGGTGCTCACCTTCAGGTCCCGGCCCGAGAGCAGGGTGCGCGAACGCTGGACGGTGGGCGTCAGTGCGGCGGTACCGGCGGAGGGTGTGGCGAGGGCCTGTCCGCCCTCCCGCCTCGGGCCGATGTTCCGGATACGGACCGGGGCCGGGGGAGTGGCCGGGGAAGCGGAGGCTCCGGGCGCGGGCGTCGCTGTGCCCGACCCTGTACTCGTCACCGTGCCCGACAGCGTACGCGGGTGGACACGCTCGCCGTCCACCGCGCGCTGTACGGGCGCGGCGGCGGAACGCACCGGCATCGCGGACGGCGTGCTCGGTGAGGTCGTTGAGGCCGGCGCTGGAGTGGCCTGCGGAGGCGTGGACTGCGGTGCCGGTGCACCCGAAGGGCTCGGCTGCGTACGACGACGGTCTCCGAGGAGCGGCGCGTCACGCTGGACCCGGGCGGTCGACGGGAGGGAGGCGAGGGGCGTGCCGATCCCGCCTCGCGTACGGCCACGGGGGCCGGGTGCGTCGGCGGGCTGCGCGGGGGTGGGGGCGCTGGGGCGTTGTGGCGTACGCGAGGTGCTGGTCGGTGCCTGCCCCGGCGGGGGTGTCGCTGCCGGTGAGGACGGTGCGGCGGTCGCCGGTGCCTCCGACGTCTGACGCTGGAGTACCGGCATGGTCGCCGCCTCTTGCCCTGCCGGGGCAGTCGGCGCGGCCTGCCCTTGCCCTGCCGGGCCGACGGGGATGGCTCCTGAGGGCAGTTCCCGCAGGGGCTTGCCAAGAGGAGGGCGTACGGCCTCGGGCGCGGGAGCCGGTGCTCGGCCGGGACTCTCCTGCCGCGCGGGGGCGGCCGACTGCTGCGGCTGCGGCTGAGCCACGGTGCTCCGCTGCACGGTGCCGGGAGCGGCGGGAGCGGCGGGGGTGGAAGGAGTTGCCGGGGTGACGACGGGGGCAGCGGGCGGCAGCCCGGTGATCTGCCGCAGCCGCATCGCCGGACGCCGGGCCACGATCAGGGGAGGCGCGGTCCGCCGAGGACGTACGGCGGCGGGACGCGCACGCTCAACAGCCGGAACCGAAGCCGGTGGAGCGGCTGCGCCTGAGGCAGCGGCGACGGCGTCCGAAGAGGCCGGAGCCGCACCGGCCTTCGCGGTCCGCTGCACAGGCGGCATGGCCGCCGCACCCGCACCCGCGCCCGCGCCCCCAGCAGAGGAAGCGCCCGGGCGTGAGCCAGGCGCGGCCCCCGCTCCCGTACCCCGTCGCTGGACCGGGGCACTCCGCCCCGGCTTCCGGCCACCCGCGCGCCCCGCCGCCGCAGACGCAGACGGCAGATCCGCCGCAGCCGGACCGGCCTCCGCCTCGCCCTCCGCCTGCGGCCGGGCCGCCCGCAGCAGCAGCGGTCCCCCGGGCGAGGTGGAATGCGCGGAGCCCGGGCGGGTCACGCCATGGATGAGGCCCACCGGGGCGGACGGCAGGACGGCGTGGCCCAGCTCGCCGCCGAGGGACGGGTTCTGCCAGGAGGCGAGCTGGGACCGGAACCGCAGCCCGTCGCTCACCCCGATCGAGGACCGGGCAACGGTCACCGCGGGCGGCGCGACCCGACGCCACCCCCCGTCCCAGTCGGAGCCGCCGGAAGCGGAAGCCCCGGCACCGGGCGCCCCCGTACCGACGCCCTCGCCCCCGGCACCGGCCGAAGCGTCAGCCCCGACACCGGCAACCGCATCGGCGACACCGCCCCCCTGCCCGTCCGTCCGGCGGCGCAGCCAGTCCCCGAGCCCCACACGATCACCCGCCTTCGTTGACGCGGGTGTTGATCCGCGCTATCTCCCGCACCCACTGCTGACGTTCCGCGTGGGTGAGGTCGAGAATGTCCTCACGCTGCCAATGGAAGTGGTAGGCGACGTACGCGATCTCCTCCCGCAACCGGGGAAGCGCGTACGTCACGATTCCCCCAGGCGCCCACCCGAGAGGTCCACCTCGAACGAGCCGTGGCAGAGCGGGCAGGTCACCGCGGCGTGCGTGTGGCCCTCGCTGTTGATCCGGCGGTAGAAGTCCTGGAGGAACGCCACATCCGTGGCGTACATCCGCTCCACGATCCCGGCGTGCACATCGGTGACCGTGCCGAGCTGAGTGATGACCTGGCTCAGCAGCACCACGGACAGGTACGCCGGGTTCTCCTTCACTCGCAGGTCGATCTGCGGGCGCAGCTCGTCCCGGGCCGTCGCGAGCCGCATGGTGCCGTGCCGGTGCAGCTGGCCCTCGTCGTCGACGTACCCGCGCGGCAGCTCGAACGCGAACTCCGTCTGGAGCGTGTCGCGTTCGCGGGAGCGGTCGCGGGACGGGGCCGCCGCCGCAGGGGCGGCGGCCTCCTCGCGCGGGGCGGGCGCGGCGGCGAGAGTGTCCAGGACCTCTTCGAGGCCGGCGCCCGGCGAAACGGTCCGGCGCCTCATTCGACCACGATCTCCTCGAAGGTGATGGTCACCGTCTCGGTCGCGGCGCTGGACTCGCCGGCCTTGAGCGACGGGCCCTCCCATTTGGAGGCCCAGCCCTGCATCAGCTGGATGCGCCGGACGGTCTCACCGGTCGAGTCCTTGATCTCGATCGTGAGGTTCTGGCGCGCGGTGTCGACGGCTCCGTTGTTGAGCGTCTCCTTGATCCAGGTGGTGAACTCGCTGCTCTTGTCGAGCCCGCGGGTGATCGTCACCTCGCCCGCCTGGCGCGCGCCCGGCTGCTTGCGGATGATCTGCTTGCCCTCGGCGGTCACCTGACGGACCTCGACGACTTCCTCCTCGACGGTCATGCCGCTGATCTCCTGGATGGACTCCACGAGATAGCCGCCGAGCTGCACGCCGAAGACGTGGGTGGAAAGAGCGTCGCCCTCTGCCATGACTGTGTGTCACCTGTTCCGCTAGTGAAGATGAGAGATGAAGGGGGTGAGGAGGACCGCGAAGGTCACTCGTCGATGAGGCTGGTGCTGTCCGAGAACTGCGCCAGGCGGAAGACCACGAACTCCGCGGGCTTCACCGGGGCGACGCCGATCTCGCAGACGACCTGGCCGAGGTCGATCGACTCCTGCGGGTTGTTGCTCCGGTCGCACCGGACGTAGAACGCCTCCTCGGCCGTGCGGCCGAACAGCGCACCGCGTCGCCACTCCTCGGTGAGGAAGGCGGTGACGTTGCGCCGGATGCTCGACCAGAGGCGGTCGTCGTTCGGCTCGAAGACCACCCACTGGGTGCCCAGGAGGATGGACTCCTCCAGGTAGTTGAAGAGCCGGCGCACGTTGAGGTAGCGCCAGGCCGGGTCGGAGGAGAGGGTGCGGGCGCCCCAGATGCGGATGCCGCGGCCGGGGAAGGCGCGGACGCAGTTGACGCCGATCGGGTTCAGCAGATCCTGCTCGCCCTTGCTGAGCCGGATCTCCAGGTCCACCGCACCGCGGATGACCTCGTTGGCGGGCGCCTTGTGGACTCCGCGCTCGCCGTCGCTGCGTGCCCAGACTCCGGCTACGTGACCGCTCGGCGGGACCAGGGAGTTGCGGCCGGCCGCCGGGTCGAAGACCTTCACCCACGGGTAGTACAGGGTGGCGTAGCGCGAGTCGTAACCGGCTTCGTCGTTGCGCCAGTTGCGTACCTGCTGGGCGTTCATGCCGGGCGGGGTGTCCAGGACGGCGACGCGGTCGCCCATCTGCTCGCAGTGCGAGATGACCGCCAGCTGCACGGTCTTGACGCCCTCGGCGTCGATCTCGCCGCGCTGGTAGGCGCTCATCAGGTCCGGGACGGCGACCATGGTGATCTCGTCGATCGACTCCAGGCCGCCGAACCCGGTGCGGGCGGCGGCGTCACCGACGTACTCGGACGCGTCGAGCCGCGCGACACCGGAACCGGGGGTGCCGGAGGCCGGGGCGGGCGCGAGGGCGACGGTCTGCTTCTCGGGGCGGCTCTGGGCCGTGCCGGGCTGCTCGGTGACCTGGACGAGCTTGGAGTCGCGGGCCTGGGTGACCAGGTAGCCCTTGACGTTCTTGCGGGTCGAGACGTCGTACGTCTCCACCACCTTGCCGGCCTGGCGGACCAGCAGCTTGAAGCGGTCCTCCGGGGGGTTCTCGCCCTCGGGGTCGGCGATCTCGACGGAGAGGTCCGCGCCGGTGCCGGACTTGGCGGCGACCAGGAAGCCACCGAGGGCGACGGGCGCCGGGGCCTGGCCGACGGCGCCGGGGGCCGTGGCGCCGGACGCGCCCTGCGCGGGGCCGCCGATGCGCACGATGTAGGCCGCGCCGCCGCCGTTGGCGAAGAAGCCGTAGACGGCGTGGGTGAGGTAGGTGTCGGCGGCGAAGGTGCCGAACGTCTGGACGTACTGGTCCCAGTTGGTCACCAGCGTCGGCTGGTGGAAGGGACCCGTCTCGGCGAAGCCGACGAAGGCTGCGACCGCGGTGCCGACTCCCTCGATGGGCCGTGCTCCGGACTGCACCTCCTCCACGTATACACCGGGGGTGAGGTACGACGGCATGCTCGCTCCTTCGGGGTGGTCACTCGTTCACCGATCAGTCTTGCCCGGTGGCGGTGGCCGGGAGTAGGCCTCAAAGTCCTGGGCGCGGGGCAGTGACTCTGCCTTCCCGGGCACCCGTACGACGGTGAATGCTGCCCTTGGCGGACCGGCCGCGCCGCTCGCGCATTCGCGGCGGCCGGCGTATTCGGGAGGCCTGAGATGAAGCGGAGGAGAACAGCGGGTCACGGAACTGTTTCCCCTCCGGCCGCCGTTCCGGGGATTCGCCGGAATTAGGGGTTCCGGTTCCCTGTGGCGATGTGTTCGGTATCTCTTTTTCTCGATGAACGTCACATGGCGAAAAACCGTACGGGGTCCACCGGCAATCGTGGCGGGCTGACGGGATTCGGCCAGAATGCGCCGAGAAGGTGTGGTCGGCCGACCGGGTTGCGCCGACGGAAACGGGCGCCCGACCGTTCCGATCGGGCGCCCGGCGTCTCCCGCCGAACCGTCAGCAGCGGCTCTGATCAGGCTCGTTCGTGCTCCGGTCCGCCGCAACCGGATATTCTTCTCAGGTCGTCGGCGTCGCGGATGACCGAATTGGTATAGACCTCTGACGGATTCGGGAGGATGAATCCGCCATCGCTCGGCACGCCGGGTTTCCTCCGGGGCCGGGTATCTGCTGTTGTCGTCACCCATAGGGGGAGCGTGGCGTCCCGGCGCCGCCGTATCCGCTGTTGTTCTACCGTGCGAGATCGCTCAGTACACCGCTGACGTTAATCACCTGATGGCAGCCAGAAGCCTGTGTTCCGGTCGCCGGAGTGCCGGGCTTGGCACAGGTGACGGCAGCGGTGACTGTGGCGTTCTCCGGAACCTGAATGGGGGTGACCCAGTGATAGTCCTGATTGCGGAAGGTTTCCAGCGCGATGGTGGTGATCTTCCGCTCTCCGAAGGAGATGGTCAGCACTCCCTCGTCGCCCTGGAAGTTCGCCACCACGATGTCCGTGATGCCGAAGACCTTGCCCGCGGGAACCTTGTACGTCCCCACGCCCTCGATCCCGGCGTTGGTCTCCACGTCGATCGTCGCGGAGCTCTGCTCGGTGCCCCCGCCGCCCGTGCCGCCCGGGCCGGTGCCTGCCCCCGGTCCCGTACCGGAGCCGCCGTTGCCCCCGGGCGTGCCCGGCGCGTCCGGCCCGGTGCCCTGGCCCTGGTTTCCGCCCGGGCTGTCCGGGCCGCCCGGCGTGGGCGAACCCTGCTGCTGTCCGCCGCGGGCGGCCTCCTCCTGCGCGGCCTCGGTCGCCGCCTGCTTCGCGGTGCTCTTCACCGCCGGCCGCACCAGTGCGAACCAGGCGAGCAGCAGTGCCAGCAGCGCGGCCAGCACGATCAGCAGCCACTTGGGCAGCACGGGAAGCTGGAGGAACTCGCCGGGCACCGGCTCCGGACGTACGGTCTCCGGCTGCGCGGGCTCCGGGCGTACCGGCTTCTTGTCCCCGGCCTCCGCCTCGACCGTGTCGACGGGCACCTCGGCCTCGGCGGCCTCCACCTCGAACGGCCAGCTGACCGGCTCGCCGAACCAGATCAGCTTGGCCGCGCGGACCTTGAGCCGTATCTCGGCCGACTCGCCCGGCTCCAGCCGCTTCTGACCCGGCGTGAAGCCCAGCCGCAGCTCCTCCCCGGCCTGCTTGCCGGTGAAGGCGACATCGACCGGGGTGTTGCCCTTGTTCTGCACGGCGGTACGGAAACGGGCGCCCAGCCAGCCCCGGCGGCGGCGCGGCTCCAGCTCGGTGCGCAGCTCGTGGAACGGCTCGACGGTGACCGTGCCCTCGGGCACCACCACCGACTCCGGGTGCTCCGCGGGCAGTACGCGGACGGCCAGCGGGGTCTCGCCCGCCTTGACCTCGTGGGAGCGGGGAGGGGTGAAGGTGAGGGTCACCGTCTCGGAGGTGCCCGGGTAGAGCGACACGCGGGCCGGCTCGACGGTGCTCCACGCGGCGCAGTCGCCGACGACTTCGAGCGTGTAGGCCTCGACGATGTCACCGTCGTTGCGCACGGTCAGGGTCGTCGTCGCGGTACCGCCGGGCGACACCGTCACCGTGGGCATTTCGAGTTCGGCAGATGTGGTCACCCTGCGACGGTAAGCCGCCCCGGCGGCTGCGCAGCAGGGTCGCGAGGGCAACGAACGGGCAGGGCGGATGCCCCGAGAGCACACCGGTCCGGTGGTGCCGCGACCCCGCCCCGCGCCCGTGCCCCCTGCCGAAGACCGGTGCTGTGGGGAGCGGAGAGAAGGCATATCGGGCGGAAGTACCTGAGGAAGACGGCGCGGAACGATGACTACGGCAGACACGAAGAGCAGGACGACGGAGCGCGGTCAGTACCGCAGGCCCGACGCGGGTCGGCGGGCCGCCCGGACCACCCCCGGGGCCGGGGCCGGCGGCAGGGTCACCGTGGCGGTGTACGCGGAGGACCTGATCCTCCAGACCGGCATGGTCCACCAGCTGCGGATGCGGCCGGAGATAGAACTGATACCGGAGGCCGAGGCCGACAAGGCCCAGGTCTCCCTGGTGGTGGTGGACATGGTGGACGACGCCACCGTCCAGCTCCTGCACCGCCTCCAGCGCAACACCTCCACCCGCACCGGGCTGGTCGTCGGCTTCTTCGAGTCGGGTGCGCTCCAGACGATGATCGAGTGCGGGGTCGCCGCCGTGCTGCGGCGCGGCGAGGCCGACCAGGACCGGCTGATCCACCTGGTCAAGGCGATGGCCAACGGCGAGGGCGTCCTCCCGGGCGACCTCCTCGGCAAGCTCCTGGACCATGTCAGCAGCCTCCAGCGGACGGTCCTGGACCCCCGTGGACTCACCCTCTCCACCCTCACGGCGCGGGAGGCGGAGATGATCCGGCTGGTGTCGGAGGGCTTCGACACCTCGGAGATCGCGCAGAAGACCTCGTACTCCGAACGCACCGTCAAGAACGTGCTGCACGAGGTCGCGACCCGGCTCGAACTGCGCAACCGCGCCCACGCGGTGGGCTACGCGATGCGGCACGGGCTGATCTGACCTTTCGCCGATCCGACCGATCATCACGAATACCCGTACGGGCCATCCCCGTACGGGAGTTACCGGGCGATCCTGGACCGGGGGCGGGGAAGGGTGCGCCGCAAAGGGCAGCGGCTCCTTCCCCCGGTCCGGGTACTTGAGGCCTGTCTTCCTGCCCCGCGCGAGCGCGATGCTCGACGGTGGAGCGTCATCAACAGACTGTGAGGTGGGCCGTGACCGGCACTGCTGGCCCGGCGAAGCATTCCCGGTGGAGCCGACTGATGGGCGCCGTGGTGCTGCTGGCGCCCCTGCTGGTGGTCGGTTCGGCCGCCACCCCGCACGGGGCGGCCGACGCGGTCGCCGCACCGTCGACCGCGGACCCGGCGGAGGCCGGGCGGATCGCCTTCGCCGGTACGGAGCACCGCAGCCTCGGCCGCGTCGCGGACCCGCAGAACACCGCGCCCCTCTTCGGGGACGGCCCCACCCACTACGACCAGGACCCCTCCGCCCGCCGCGGGGTGCTCGTCTTCACCAGCCTCCGCGACAGCGTGCGCCCCCAGGTGTACGTGCGCGACGCGGACGGGACCGTACGCCGGCTCACCACCGACCGGGACGCGGCCAACCCCGAACTCTCCCCGGACGGGCGGACCGTCGTCTTCGACTCGGCCGAGCCCGGCCCCGACGGCACCGTCCAGCGCGACCTGTGGGCGGTCGGCGTCGACGGCTCCGGTCTGCGGCGGCTGTCGGACACCCCCGACAACGAGGAGTCCCCGACCTTCTCCCCGGACGGCACCCGCATCGCGTACGCCTGCGACGGCGACACCTCACGGGGCTGGCAGATATACGAAGAGCCTTTCGCGGGCGGCGAGCGGACCCGGATCAGCGACGGCCCGCCCGGCGACGCCAAGGACCCGTCCTGGAACCCGGTGGACGACGACACCCACCGCAGCCGGGTCGCGTACACCCACATCACCGACCCCGACCCCGAGACGGGCTACCGCCTGCGGGTCACCGAGGGCATCGGCACCGACCGGCCGCTGCTGGCCGGAGGCCACGCCGAGTGGGGCAGCCACTCCGTCTCCTGGCTGCCGAACGGCGACGACGTCCTCTTTCTCAGCCCCTTCCACGTCTGCGGCTGCGACGACTTCGACCACGTCTACCGGGGCCCCGCGTTCAGCGAGCAGACACCGCAGCAGCTCCTCACCGAGAACCGCGACGTGGCCTCGCCCACCTGGACCGGCAGTGACAGCGACTCCGGAGACGTCATCGTCTCCCGGATCAGCTCGTCGGCCGCGAACGTCGTGACGCTCCAGGACGTACGCCAGGACGGCTCCGACCCCCGCGACCTCGGGTTCACCATCCTCGACGAGGACCCGGCGGCCCGCACCAACACCGACCCGGCGCTCGACCCGCTCTTCAACCCGGCGGCCGGGTACGACCCGTGGACCGAGCGGCAGAACTACACCCCCGACGGGCGGCGCATCGTCGTGACCCGCTTCGAGGGCCCGGACGACGCGCGGATCCAGCGCATCTGGATGGTCGACGCCGACGGCACCAACGGCGCCGCCCTGCCGCTCGCCGGACGCGGTGAGCGCGACTGGGACACCGACCCCACCTTCTCGCCCGACGGCACCAAGATCGCGTTCACCCGCACCTCGCCCGGTGGCGTCGGCGAGGCGGCCGGACCGGGCCGCATCCTCATCGCCGACGTGGCCACCGGCGCGATCCTCGACGAGATCCGCCCGCCCGAGGGCCAGCAGCAGGGCGGCGACGCCCAGCCGACCTGGTCCTCCGACGGCGTCAACCTCGCCTTCACCCGTACGCAGGTGATCAACGGCAACGGCGGCAACAAGCACATCTGGGTCGTGCCGGTGAGCAGCCTCGGCCAGCAGCGGGACCTCAGCGCCACCATCTGCCCCGGCGACTGCGAAGTCATCGACGACAGCCCGGCGTTCTCCCCGGACGGTACGCGGGTGGCCTTCAACCGCAAGGACGGCGGCGGCCGGATCAACGAGCGCAACGGCATCATCGTCAAGCCGCTGCGCGGCGGCGGCTGCCGGGTCGTGCTGCCCTCCTCCGAGCGGGACAACCCCGACGGCTGCGACCAGGAGATCCCCGACACCACCGGGACCGGCCCCTTCCAGCCCCGTGACGTGGCCTGGTCGCCGGACGGCAGCCGGATCGTGCTGTCCTCCCGCCGGGAGCAGGCCGTCAACTCGATGGAGCAGCTCTCCGTCCTCGACCTCGCCTCCGGTGAGCTGACGCCCCTGGAGAACGAGCACGCCGGACGGCAGAAGGAGCCGAGCTATCAGCAGTCGGTCGACCTCGCCGTGACGGCCCCGCCCACCGGGCCCGCCGTGGAGGTCGGCTCCTCGGTCGAGGTGAAGGTCACCGTGGTCAACCGCGGCCCCTCGCCCTCGCCCGGCACCGTCTTCACGGCCGACCCTCCGCCAGGTGTACGGCTGGAGGAGCTGACCACGCCCGCCGGGAGCTGCGGAGCCGGCTCGCCCCAGTGCGACCTGGGTGTCGTCCCGCCCGGCGCGAGCGTGGAGATCACCGCCAAGCTGACCGGCGTCACCCGCGGCGACCAGCCGATCGGCTGGTCCGTCACCGGCACCGTGCTCGACCCGAACCCCACGGACAACGCCACCGGCACCCTCGTACCCGTCCAGGACGTGCCCCCGCCGACCCCGACGCCCACGCCTCCGACTCCGACCCCGCCGACGCCCACCCCCACGCCTCCCACCCCGACCCCTCCCACGCCCGCGCCTCCGACCCCGGCGCCCCCGACCACCGCGC
>NZ_JOEM01000041.1 GCF_000718135.1 Streptomyces cyaneofuscatus
GTCCGCATACACCGACACATCCACCGGAGCCAGATCCAACACACCCCCCACCGGAAAACCCGGCCCACGCAACGAGAACTGCTCCCACAACCGCCAACGCCCACCGGGCAGATAAACGGCTTCCTGGTCTTCCGTGTGCTTTTCCGCGTGCTTTTCCGCGCCCATGACGCTCTACCTCTCGGAGCTCCGGTCGGCCGCGCACCATTCGAGAACGGCGCGGGCGCTGTGGTATTTGTTCTCGGCCTGGTCGAAGGCGATGCTCGCCGGGCCGTCGAGCACGTCCGCGGTCACCTCTTCGCCCCGGTGAGCGGGGAGGTCGTGCATGAAGACCGCGTCGGGGCTGCTTGCCATGGTTTTCTCGTCGACCTGGAAGGGCGCGAACACCTCGCGCCAGTCGGGGGTCGGTTTGGCGGTGCCGGTGGTCTGCCAGCGGGTGGTGTAGACGACATCGGCGGCCGGCAGGTCCGCCATGTCGTGACGCTCCTCGATCCGGGCGCCGCTCCGCCGGGCATGGGCCGCCGCCCGCTCCAGATAGGCGGGGGCCAGTCCGTACCCGGGCGGGGTGCGCAGCGTGAGCCTCGTACCCGGGAATCGGGAGAGTGCCAGGGCCAGGGCGGAGGCGGTGTTGTTGCCCTCGCCCACGTAGACCACGTGGAGGTCCTCGATGCGCCCGAACCTGCGGAGCAGCGTGGTCAGGTCGGCCAGTGCCTGGGTGGGGTGCTCCCCCTGGCTCATCGCGTTGATCACGGCCATCCGCCGCTGGTCGGCGTAGGCGCGCAGCTCCCGCTCGGGCCCGGCGGTGCGCGCCACCAGGACGTCGATCATGCGGGAGAGTACGGCCGCGCTGTCCTCCACGGTCTCCCCGGTGTTCTCCTGGAGGTCCCCGGGGCCGTAGGTGATCAGCCGTGCGCCCAGCCTCAGCGCTCCGGCGGAGAAGGCGGTACGGGTGCGGGTGGAGGTCTTGCGGAACAGCACGCCGACGACGGTGTCCGCCAGGGGGCGCGCATCGTCGGCGGCGCCCGCGGAGAACTCGGCGCCTCGCCGGGCGATGTGCAGCAGTTCGTCGTCGGAGAGGTCGTCGATGGAGATCAGATGGCGGCGTTCGGCCTGGGGCATGGTGCTTCCTCCTGGATGGAGCGGTCGGTGCGGTCTCAGCGGCCGAGCAGTGCGGCGCGGAGCACGCCGGTGCCGTGGTCCAGTTCCTCGGGGGTGACGGTCAGCGGCGGCAGCACCTTGATCACCTCGTCGTCACGGCCGGAGAGTTCGACGATGAGCCCGTGCTCGAAGGCGTACCGCTGGACCTCCTCGGCGCGCTTGCCGCCGCCGGCCCGGCCGAGGTCGATGCCGAGCACCATGCCGCGGCCCCGGACGGTGATCTCCGTTTCGGCGGCGGTCAGTTCGGCGCCGAAGGCGGCCAGGGAGCGGGCGGGCACGGGCAGCCGCTCCACGAACTCCCGGTCGCTCCACAGCTCGGCGGCGGCGGTCGCGGCGACGAACGCGAGCTGGTTGCCGCGGAAGGTGCCGGTGTGCTCCCCGGGCTCCCAGACGTCCAGTCCGGGCCGGAAGAGGGTGAGGGCCAGCGGGAGGCCGTAGCCGCTGATGGACTTGGAGACGGTCACCATGTCCGGGACGATGCCGGACTCCTCGAAGGCGAAGAAGGTGCCGGTGCGGCCGCATCCGGACTGGATCTCGTCGCAGATCAGCAGGATGCCGTGCCGTTCGGTGACGGCGCGCAGCCGCCGCAGCCAGTCGGCGGAGGCCGCGTACACGCCGCCCTCCATCTGCAGGGGCTCGACGATCACCGCGGCGGGCGCCTCGACCCCGGAGGAGGAGTCGGCCAGCAGCCGTTCGATGAGGGCGACGGAGTCGAACGGGCCCTGGGGACCGTCCTCGTAGGGGATGAACGTGACCTCGTCCTGGCCGTGCACTCCCCCGGCCCGGCGGGCGCGTCCGTTGCCGGTGACGGCGAGCGACCCCCGGGTCATCCCGTGGTAGCCCCCGCTGAAGGCGAAGACCCCCCGGCGGCCGGTGGCCTTGCGGGCCAGTTTGAGGGCGGCCTCGACAGCGTCGGCTCCGGTGGGGCCGGAGAACTGCACGGTGTAGTCCAGGCCTCGGGGGCGCAGGATGTGCTCGGTCAGCGCGGCCAGGAAGGACCGCTTCGCCGCGGTGTACATGTCGAGGCCGTGCATCATGCCGTCGGAGGCGAGGTAGTCGGTGATCCGCGCCTTGATCGGGTCCGGGTTGTGGCCGTAGTTGAGGGAGCCCGCGCCGCAGAAGAAGTCGGTGAAGACCCGTCCGTCCTCGGCGTACAGCCGGGCGCCCTTGGCCCGGACGAAGACCGCCGGGAACTTGCGGCAGTAGCTGCGGACGTGGGACTCGTACCGCTCGAAGACGTCCACATCGGGCGCCCCGGCCGCCCCGAGGGACGGAACGACGACGGGGGGAGGGGTGAAGGCGATGGTCATGGTGGTCGGTGGTCCTTTCGGTTCTCGCCCGTCGTGCCGGTCCCGGTCCGGGACGACACGCCCCGGCGGGACGGCTGCGTGAGGCGACTGGCGACGGTGTGCGTGGCGACGGCCGGCGGGGCCGGCTGCGCCGCCCCGGTGGAGGTTCCGGAGGGCGGTCGGGCGGGAGCCCTCAGGGGCGGGCGTCCGCCACCGGGCGGCGTGTGCGCCGCCGGGCTCCCAGCACCGGCGCGGACGCCGCGGAGGCGACGGTCGGATAGCCGGGCAGAGCTGCGGCCAGCGCGGCCACGGTGGGATGCTCGAAGAGTGCCCGGACCGGTACGTCGATCCCGAGCGCGGACCTGAGCCGTACCGAGACACGGGTGGCGAGCAGGGAGTGCCCGCCGAGCTGGAAGAAGTCGTGGTCGACGCCGATCTCCCGGATGCCGAGCACGTCCTCCCAGACTGTGGCCACCGCGCGTTCGCGGTCCGTGCGCGGTGGTGCGCCCATGGAGCCGCCCGCGACGCCCCAGTCGGCCACCGGCGGCAGCGCCAGGCGGTCGACCTTGCCGTTCGGAGTCCGGGGCAGCGCCTCCAGGGTCACGAAGGCCTCGGGCACCATGTAGTCGGGCAGGGTGGCCAGCAGGGCCGCCCTCAGCTCGTCATGGGCGGCCGCTGCGGCCGCCTCCTTCATGACGAGATAGGCGGCCAGCCGCTGGTCACCGTCCGGGTGCTGAACCGCACGGACCACCACGGCCCGGATGTGGCCGAGGGCCAGGAGCGCGGACTCGATCTCCCCCGGCTCGATCCGGTGCCCCCGGATCTTCACCTGGTGGTCGGCCCGGCCCAGGATCTCCAAGGACCCGTCGGAACGCCGGCGCGCGAGATCGCCCGTGCGGTACAGCCGGGCGCCGGGACGGTCGGCGAAGGGGTCGGGGACGAAGGCCGCGGCGCTCTGGGCCGGCCTTCCGTGGTAACCCCAGCCCAGGCCGCTGCCGCCGATGCAGATCTCCCCGACGGCCCCTTCGGCTACGGGTTTCCCGCGGGCGTCGAGCAGCACGAGGCGTGTGTTGCCCCGCAGTTGCCAGGCCTCCGGGCGCCCTCGGGGGTCGAGGCGGGACGTGGTGGACCAGACGGTGGTCTCGGTCGGGCCGTAGAGGTCCCACACCCGCGCACCGCCGTCCGCCAGCCGTACCGCGAGTTCGGTGTGCAGCTTCTCGCCGCCGCTGAGGATGTCGAGTCCGGCGCCCGGCCGCCAGCCGCAGTCCAGCAGCATCCGCAAGGTCACCGGGGTGGCCTGGACCAGGGCGGTGCCGGCGCTGTCGATCAGGGCCGCCATCCGCTGCGGGTCGCGGGCCTGTTCGCGGTCGGCCAGCAGCAGCCGCGCCCCGGTGGTCAGCGGGAGGCACAGTTCCATGAGGGACGGGTCGAACGAGACCGTGGTGATGCCCAGGAACGTGGCACCGGGGCCGATCGGCAGACGGCCGGCCATGGAGGCCAGGAAGTGCGTGAGCGACCGGTGCTCGACGAGCACGCCCTTCGGCTGCCCGGTGGAGCCGGAGGTGTAGAAGATGTAGGCGAGTTCGTCCGGGCGTGGACGGTGCGGTGGCCTCGGGCCCGGGGCCCCGGTCGCCCGTGAGCTCTCGTCGGCGTCGTCGAGGAGCAGGGTGCGCGGCTCGGGCTGACGGCCGCCGCCGCCCGTGTCCGCCAGCCGGCCGGTGAGGGCCCTTTCGCTGATGATGATCCCGGCGCCGGAGTCCTGGAGGAGATGGCCGATCCGGGCGGGCGGGTAGTCCGGGTCGAGCGGAAGGTAGACGGCGCCGGCCCGGTGGACCGCCAGCAGGGCTGTCACCAGATCGGGGCTCCGCTCCAGGAAGACGCCGACCGGAACGCCCGGACCGGCACCGAGGGCGGCGAGACGGCATGCCAGCCGGTCGGCCCGGGCGTCCAGTTCGCCGTACGTGAGAGAGCCGCCGGAGCCGCTGACCGCCACCGCGCCGGGGGCGCGGGACACCTGCCGGGCGAACAGCTCCGTCCAGGGGACGTCGGGCACGTCCAGCGCCGTGTCGTTGCCCTGGGCCAGCAGTCTGCGCCGCTCGCGGCCGGGCAGTCCCTCGATCCCCCCGGTGAGCCGGGCGAGCGGGGCGTCCGGTTCGGCCACGGCGGCCGCCAGCAGCGTGACGAAGGCGGCGCCGATCCGCTCGGCGGTGTCGGGGTCGAACAGTGCGGTGGCGTACTGCATCCGGCCGGAGATCCGGCCATCGGGCTGGGAGAGGAGGTCGAGTGCCAGGTCGAAGGCGGTGCCCGACGCCGGGGTGGAGACCATCCTGGTGTCCAGGCCGGGCAGATGGTCGGGCTCCTCGGGGAGGGGAAGCAGCTGGAAGGAGACCTGGAAGAGGGGGTTGCGGGACAGGTCACGCCGTTGGGCCAGTTCGGTGACGACCCGCTCGAACGGCAGCTCGGCATGGCTGAGCGCGGCCAGGGTGTCCGTGCGTACCCGGCCGAGCAGCTCGGCGAAGGACGGGGAACCGGCCAGGCTGGTGCGCAGCACCACCGAGTTGACGAACAGCCCGATCAGCTCACCGAGCGGGGGCCGCCCCCGGCCACTGACCGGGGTGCCGACGGCCACGTCGTCGCGGTCGGCCAGCCGCCCCAGTGTGGCCTGGAAGGCGGCGAGCAGCACCATGAAGCGCGTGGCCCGGTGTTCTCTGGCCAGCCGGTCCACCTTGGCGGCGAGTTCGGCCGGAACGGTGAAGCGGGCGATGTCGGCGGCGCCGTCCCAGATGGCCGGCCGCGGCCGGTCGGCGGGCAGTTCCAGGGGTTCGAGTCCGGCCAGCCGCTCACGCCAGTAGGCGAGTTGACGCTCGCCCCGGGGGCCGGCGAGGCGCGCGGCCTGCGAGACGGCGGTGTCGGCGTACTGGAGGGGCAGCGGCTCGGGCTCCGCTCCCGCACCTCCCGTACGGGCCTGGTACCCGGCCGCCAGTTCCCGGGTGAGGACGGGCCAGGAGAAGAAGTCGAAGGCGATGTGGTGGACCACGATCAGGAGCAGGTGCTCCTGATCGCCGAGCCGCACCAGCGTCAGCCGCAGCGGCGGCGCGGTGTCCAGCGGCAGCGGCCTGACCAGCTCGGCCGCGATCAGCCCGGTGAGCCGTGACTCGCGCTCCTGGGAAGGCAGGCTCCGCAGGTCCCGGTGGTCCCACGGCACCTCCACGACGGGCTCCACCACCGCGACCGGCTCCCCGTCCACGGACGGGTACCGGGTCCGGAGCACCTCGTGCCGGGCGAGCAGGGCCTCGAATGCCCCGGTCAGGGCCTTCTCGTCGAGGTCCCCTCGAACGCGCAGTGCCAGCGGCAGCAGGTCACCCGGCGTCCCGGGGCGCAGGCTGTCCAGAAACCACAGCCGTCGCTGTGCGAACGACATCGGCCGTCCGGAATCCGCCGTCCGGGCATCTGCGCTGTCCACCGGTCGCCTCCATGGATG
Organism: Streptomyces cyaneofuscatus; assembly: GCF_000718135.1. Taxonomy (GTDB): domain Bacteria; phylum Actinomycetota; class Actinomycetes; order Streptomycetales; family Streptomycetaceae; genus Streptomyces; species Streptomyces cyaneofuscatus. Next base: position 5,926 of record NZ_JOEM01000041.1, read on the forward strand.
CGGTCACGTCCGGGCCTGGGACCGGCTCCGGCACCTGCGAGTCTCCGCGTCCGCCTGGTTCGCGCCCAGAGAACTTCCGGCAGCCGCGTCGGCGGCCCACTCCTGCCCGGCACTCCCTTGCTGCTCCCGGCGGCCGTCGCGCTCGCCCCCTGCCGTGCTGCTCACCACACAGGAGACAGGCGGTGGACCGGGCCGCCGCCTCGCCCCGGCCCTCCCCGCCCCCCGGCCCCGCCCGCGCCTAGAATCGAACCGTTTGTCCCCCTCACGTACGGAGCCCCGCCCCATGCACTCCCCCCACGATCCGTACGTCCGGGTGCGCGGCGCGCGCGAGCACAACCTCCAGGACGTGAACGTCGACATCCCGCGCGACACCCTCACGGTCTTCACCGGGGTCTCCGGGTCCGGCAAGTCCTCGCTGGCGTTCGGCACGATCTACGCCGAGGCCCAGCGCCGCTACTTCGAGTCGGTCGCTCCGTACGCGCGCCGGCTCATCCACCAGGTGGGCGCACCGGCCGTCGGGGAGATCACCGGGCTGCCGCCCGCCGTCTCCCTGGAGCAGCGCCGCTCGGCGCCCGGGGCCCGGTCGTCGGTGGGGACGGTGACCACGCTCTCCAACTCGCTGCGGATGCTGTTCTCCCGGGCCGGGGAGTACCCGGCGGGCGCCGAGCGGCTGGACTCCGACGCATTCTCCCCCAACACGGCGGCCGGGGCCTGCCCCGAGTGCCACGGCCTGGGGCGCATCCACCGGACGGACGAGGAACTGCTCGTCCCCGACCCCTCACTCTCGATCCGGGAGGGCGCGATCGCCGCGTGGCCGGGGGCCTGGCAGGGGAAGAACCTGCGCGATGTGCTGGACACCCTGGGGTACGACGTCGACCGGCCGTGGCGTGAGCTGGAGGCGAAGGACCGCGAGTGGATCCTGTTCACGGACGAGCAGCCGGTGGTGACCGTGCATCCGGTGCGGGACGCGGGGAGGATCCAACGCCCGTACCAGGGAACGTACATGAGCGCCCGACGCTATGTGCTGCACACCTTCGCCGACACCAAGAGCCGCACGCTGCGGGCAAAGGCCGAGCGCTTCCTGACGAGTGTGCCGTGTCCGGTGTGCGGCGGGAGCAGGCTGCGGCCCGAGGCGATGGCGGTGACCTTCGCCGGGCGGACCATCGCGGAGCTGGCCGGGCTGCCGCTCTCCGCCCTGGCCGAGGTGCTCACGGCGGCCGCGGCGGGCGGTGAGGAGACGGCCCGGGTGCTGACGGGTGATCTGCTGGCCCGGATCGGGACGGTGACGGAGCTGGGGCTCGGCTATCTGAGCCTGGACCGGACGGCCCCGACGCTCTCCTCGGGCGAGTTGCAGCGGCTGCGGCTGGCGACCCAGCTGCGTTCGGGGCTCTTCGGGGTGGTCTACGTACTGGACGAGCCGTCGGCCGGGCTGCACCCCGCCGATACGGAGTCCCTGCTCGGGGTGCTCGGCCGGCTCAAGGAGGCCGGGAACTCGGTCTTCGTGGTGGAGCACCAGATGGATGTGGTGCGGCAGGCGGACTGGCTGGTGGACGTGGGGCCGCTGGCCGGGGAGCACGGTGGGCGGGTGCTGCACAGCGGGCCACCCCAGGGGCTGGCCGAGGTGCCGGAGTCGGCGACGCGGCGGTTCCTCTTCGACCAGGGCCCGACGCCGGTACGGGAGACGCGCACGCCTTCCGGGTGGATCCGGCTCTCCGGGGTGGAGCGGCACAATGTGCGCGGGGTCGACGCGGCCTTCCCGCTCGGGGTGTTCACGGCGGTGACCGGCGTGTCCGGGTCGGGCAAGTCGACCCTGGTGGGGCAGGTGCTCGCCGGGGTGATGGCGGACCGGCAGGCGGGTGAGGAGGCTGCCGGGGCGGGCGAGCAGTTCTGCGCTTCGGCGAGCGGGCTGGAGGCGGTGGACCGGCTCGTCCAGGTGGACCAGAAGCCGATCGGGCGGACGCCCCGGTCCAACCTGGCCACGTACACCGGCCTCTTCGACACCGTACGCAAGTTGTTCGCGCAGACCGGGACGGCGCGGGAGCGGGGCTATACGGCGGGGCGGTTCTCGTTCAACGTGAGCGGCGGGCGGTGCGAGACGTGTCAGGGCGAGGGGTTCGTCTCGGTGGAGCTGCTCTTCCTGCCCAGCACCTACGCACCCTGCCCGGACTGCCACGGCGCGCGCTACAACCCGGAGACGCTGGAGGTCACGCTCCACGGGCTGACGGTCGCTCAAGTCCTCGATCTCACCGTGGAGTCGGCGGCGGACTTCTTCTCCGGGACCCCGGCCGCCGAGCGCGCGCTGACCACGCTGCTGGACGTGGGGCTCGGCTATCTGCGGCTCGGGCAGCCGGCCACCGAGCTGTCCGGCGGCGAGGCCCAGCGGATCAAGCTCGCCTCGGAGCTCCAGCGCACCCGGCGCGGGCACACGCTGTATCTGCTGGACGAGCCGACGACCGGCCTGCATCCGGCCGATGTCGAGGTGCTGATGCGGCAGTTGCACGGTCTGGTGGACGCGCACAACACCGTGGTGGTCGTGGAGCACGACATGGCCGTGGTGGCGGGCGCGGACCACGTCATCGACCTGGGGCCGGGCGGCGGTGACCGGGGCGGGCGGATCGTGGCGACCGGTACGCCTCAGGAGGTGGCGCGGGCGGCGGAGAGCCGTACGGCGCCGTATCTGGCGAAGGCCCTGGGGAGTTGATCCCGTACGGGCCTGAAAAAGACACCGTACGGGATCAACTCGCCTGTCAGCGGCGGACTTTACGCGTCGCCCGCAGCCACTCCTTGTTCATCGCCGCGATCGACGGCAGCGGGATGCCCTTCGGGCAGGCGGTCGCGCACTCGCCGGTCAGGGTGCAGCCGCCGAACCCCTCCTCGTCCATCTGGGCCACCATGTCCAGCACCCGGGTCTCGCGCTCCGGGGCACCCTGCGGCAGGACGTTGAGGTGGTTGACCTTGGCCGCCGTGAACAGCATCGCCGAGCCGTTGGGGCAGGCCGCCACGCAGGCGCCGCAGCCGATGCACTCGGCGTTCTCGAAGGCGAGTTCGGCGTCCGGCTTGGGCACCGGGGTGGCGTGGGCGTCGGGCGCGGTGCCGGTGGGGGCGGAGATGTAGCCGCCGGACTGGATGATGCGGTCGAAGGAGGAGCGGTCCACGACCAGGTCCTTGACCACCGGGAAGGCGGAGGCCCGCCACGGCTCGATGTCGATCGTGTCGCCGTCGGCGAAGGACCGCATGTGGAGCTGGCAGGTGGTGGTGCGCTCCGGGCCGTGGGCGTCGCCGTTGATGACGAGGCTGCACGCGCCGCAGATGCCCTCGCGGCAGTCGTGGTCGAAGGCGACGGGCTCGTCCCCGGCGAGGATGAGCTCCTCGTTGAGGGTGTCGAGCATCTCCAGGAACGACATGTCCTGGGAGATCCCGTCGACTTCGTAGGTGGCCATGGCGCCGGGCGTCTCGGCATTCTGCTGGCGCCAGACGCGCAGGGTGAGCTTCATGCGTAGCTCCGCTGAGTGGGGTGGACGTACTCGAAGACGAGGTCTTCCTTGTGCAGGACGGGGGCGGCGCCGGTGGTGGTGAACTCCCAGGCGGCGGCGTACGAGAACTCCTCGTCGCGCCGCTCGGCCTCGCCCTCGGGGGTCTGGGACTCGGCACGGAAGTGGCCGCCGCAGGACTCGGCGCGGTGCAGCGCGTCGAGGCACATCAGCTCGGCCAGCTCCAGGTAGTCGACGATGCGGTTCGCCTTCTCCAGCGACTGGTTGAACTGCTCGCCGGTGCCGGGCACCTTGATGCGGCGCCAGAACTCCTCCCGGATCTCCGGGATCTTGGCGAGCGCCTTGCGCAGTCCGTCCTCGGTGCGGGCCATCCCGCAGTACTCCCACATGAGTTCACCGATCTCGCGGTGGAAGGAGTCGGGGGTGCGGTCGCCGTCGACGGAGAGCAGCAGGTTGATGCGGTCCTCGGTCTCCGCCACCACCTCGGCGACGGCGGGGTGGTGGGCGTCGACCTTCTCGGTGTGCGGGTTGCGGGCGAGGTAGTCGTTGATCGTGGAGGGCAGGACGAAGTAGCCGTCGGCGAGACCCTGCATCAGCGCGGAGGCGCCGAGCCGGTTGGCCCCGTGGTCGGAGAAGTTCGCCTCGCCGATGGCGAAGAGGCCGGGGATGGTGGTCGAGAGGTCGTAGTCGACCCAGAGGCCGCCCATCGTGTAGTGCACGGCGGGGTAGATCCGCATGGGGACCGTGTAGGGGTCCTCGTCGGTGATCCGCTGGTACATGTCGAAGAGGTTGCCGTACTTCGCCTCCACCGCCTTGCGGCCCATCCGTCCGATGGCCTCGGCGAAGTCCAGGTAGACCCCTTGCCCGCCGGGGCCGACGCCGCGTCCCTCGTCGCAGACGTTCTTGGCGGCGCGGGAGGCGATGTCGCGGGGCACCAGGTTGCCGAAGGCGGGGTAGATGCGCTCCAGGTAGTAGTCGCGCTCGTCCTCGGGGATCTGGTCGGCCGGGCGGTCGTCGCCCTTGGCCTTGGGGACCCAGATGCGGCCGTCGTTGCGCAGCGACTCGCTCATCAGGGTGAGCTTGGACTGGTGGTCGCCGGTGCGCGGGATGCAGGTGGGGTGGATCTGGGTGAAGCAGGGGTTGGCGAAGTAGGCGCCGCGCCGGTGGGCCCGCCAGATCGCGGTGGCGTTGGAGTTCATGGCGTTGGTCGACAGGTAGAAGACGTTGCCGTAGCCGCCGGTGGCCAGGACGACCGCGTCGGCGAAGTAGGTGTCGATCTTCCCGGTGACGAGGTCGCGGGCGACGATCCCGCGGGCCTTTCCGTCGACCACGATGAGGTCCAGCATCTCGGTACGGGCGTGGAGTTCGACGCCGCCCGTGGCGATCTGCCGGGAGAGTGCCTGGTAGGCGCCGAGGAGCAGCTGCTGCCCGGTCTGGCCGCGCGCGTAGAACGTACGGGAGACCTGGACGCCGCCGAAGGACCGGTTGTCGAGGAGGCCGCCGTACTCGCGGGCGAAGGGGACGCCCTGGGCGACGCACTGGTCGATGATCTCGACCGAGATCTGCGCCAGCCGGTGGACGTTGGACTCGCGGGCGCGGAAGTCACCGCCCTTGACGGTGTCGTAGAAGAGTCGGTGGATCGAGTCGCCGTCGTTGCGGTAGTTCTTCGCCGCGTTGATACCGCCCTGCGCGGCCACCGAGTGGGCGCGCCGGGGCGAGTCCTGGAAGCAGAACTGGACGACGTGGTAGCCCTGTTCGGCGAGCGTCGCGCCGGCCGATCCGCCGGCCAGTCCGGTGCCGACGACGATGACCGTATGTTTGCGCCGGTTGGCCGGGTTCACGAGTTTGGCTTGGAAGCGGCGGGTGTCCCAGCGCTCGGCGACGGGGCCCTCGGGGGCCTTGGTGTCGACGACGGGCTCGCCCGTGGCGTAGTGCGTGTAGTCGGGCATGTCAGCTCACCACTCCGGTCATGACGGCGACGGGTACGGAGATGAAGCCCAGCGTCAGCACCGCCGCGAGGACGTTGGCGAGGGTCTTCAGGACGCGGTCGCGGGTCGCGTTGCCGACGCCGAGCGTCTGCGCGGCGCTCCAGAAGCCGTGCTGGACGTGCAGGCCCATGGCGAGCACGGCGACGATGTAGATGACGTTGCCGTACCAGGTGGAGAAGGTGTCGATGACGTTCTGGTACGGGTGTCCGGCCTCGAAGCTGGTGTGGACGGTGCCGGTCGTCAGGTCGAGGATGTGCCAGATGATGAAGAGCACGAGGATGATCCCGCCCCAGCGCATGGTCCGGGTGGCGTAGCTGGCGCGGGGCCTCTTGTGGACGTATTTCGCCGGGCGCGCTCTGATGTCGCGGCGGCTGAGCTGGTACGCGGAGATGCCGTGCAGCACGACGGCGGCGACCAGCCCCACGCGGACGATCCACAGCGCCCACTCGTAGTGCAGGATCGGTTCGCCCATGGTGCGCAGCCAGTGGGCGTAGCCGTCGAACTCACCGGGTCCGAAGAAGATCTTCAGGTTTCCGACCATGTGGGCGACGAGGTACCCGAGCATGATCAGACCGGAGACGGCCATGATGGTTTTCTTGCCGACGGTCGAGTCCCAGAGCGTACGCGTCATCGACGGCCGTCGGTCCGTCCGCGTTGCCAATGCCATGGACCTGACGGTAGGGGCCCCGGGCCGATCAGTCCAAGACATGGAGTGGCTGATCTTCATAGGTGTTGCCTATCGAGCGACGGTAGCCTCGGTGTATGCACTTCCAGCAGCTCACCTATTTCGTGGCCGTCGCCGAGACCCTGCATTTCACCCGGGCCGCCGAGGCCGTGCATGTCTCGCAGCCCTCGCTCTCCCAGCAGATCCGGGCCCTGGAGAGCGAGCTGGGCGCCGAGCTGTTCAGCCGGGCCAGGGGCAACATCGCCCTGACCGACGCAGGTGAGGCGCTGCTGCCGCTGGCCCGGCGGATCCTCGCGGACGCGGAGACCGCGCGCCACGAGGTGCAGGAACTGGTGCAGCTGCGGAGCGGCCGGGTGCGGTTGGGCGCGACGCCGAGCCTCTGTACGGGGCTGCTGCCCGATGTGCTGCGCGCCTTCCACGACCGGCATCCGGGGGTGCGGCTGCTGCTGGAGGAGGGCGGCTCGCACGACCTCGTACGGCAGCTGGCGCGCGGGGCGCTCGACCTGGCGCTGGTGGTGCTGCCGCTGCCGGCCGCCTCCCCCGCGCTGACCACGGTGGAGCTGCTGCGGGAGGACCTGGTGGTGGTGTCGTCCGCCGCGGAGCCTCCCCCGGGGCGCGGCGGGCGGGTCCGGATCGCGGATCTCGAAGGGGCGCCCCTGGTGATGTTCCGGCACGGCTACAACTTGCGGGAGCTGACGCTCGCCGCCTGCCGGGCTGAGGGGTTCGAGCCCTCGTTCACGGTGGAGGGCGGCGAGATGGACGCGGTGCTCGGTTTCGTACGGGCGGGGCTCGGCATCGCGGTGGTGCCGAGCATGGCCGCCACCCGGGCCGGTCACGACCTGCGGCGGACCCCGCTGGCCGGCCCCGGACTGCGGCGCACGATCGCTCTCGCGCACCGCAGCGACGTGGCCCCGCCCCGCGCGGCCCGGGAGCTCCAGCGGATGCTGCTGGAGCACGGGCCCGGGGGCGGGTGAGAGGCCCGGGCCCCTCCGCTCACACCGCGTCGGCCAGCAGCAGCGAGTGGATGCGGTCCGGGGCGCCGGGGCGGGCGTAGTACCAGCCCTGGGCGGTGTCGCAGCCCAGCCGGCGCAACTGCTCGGCCTGCGCCCCCGTCTCCACGCCCTCCACCGTGACGGCCAGCTCCAGGCTGTGGGCCAGCGAGACGATCCCCTCGACGATCTTCAGGTCGACCGGGTCCGCCGGGTGCTGCTGCATGCCCCGGGTGAAGGAGCGGTCCAGCTTGAGGACGCTCACCGGGAGCCGCCGCAGGTTGGCCAGGTTCGAGTAGCCGGTGCCGAAGTCGTCGAGCGCGATGTCCACGCCCATCTCGGCGAGTTGCCGCAGCGGCTTGAGGAGGTCGTCGTCGGCGCCGATGAGGGCGGACTCGGTCACCTCCAGGCAGAGAGCGCCGGGTTCGAGGCCCGAGCGTTCCAGTACGTCGACGGTCTCGGCGACCAGCCGGGGGTGGTGCAGCTGGGTCGGCGAGAGGTTGACGTTGATCCGCAGCGGGCCTCCGTCGCTGTGCCGCTCCTGCCAGAAGTTGGCCTGCCGGACGGACTCCTCCAGCACCCAGCGCCCCAGCGGCACGATCAGCCCGGTGTGCTCGGCGAGCGGGATGAACCGGTCGGGGCCGAGCACCCCGTGCTGCGGATGGCACCACCGTACGAGCGCCTCGGCGCCGTGCACGGTGCCGTCGCCGAGGTGGACGAGCGGCTGGTACTCGATGAAGAACTCGCCCCGGTCCAGCGCGGCGGGCAGCGCGGTGGTCAGCCCGTGGCGGGTGATGGCGCGGGCGTCGGCCTCGGCGTCGGCGAGTTCGAAGCGGTTGCCGCCCGCCGCCTTGGCCCGGTACATGGTGATGTCCGCGCTGCGCAGCACCTCGGCGGCGCTGCGCTCCCCGGCCGGGCCCTCGACGACGCCGATGGAGCCGCGGACGCTCAGCTCGCGGCCGTCCAGCCGGATCGGGGTGGCGAGCACGTTGAGGATGCGGCCGGCCAGCTCGTCCACCGCGTCGGCGGTGCCCGGCCCGGTGGTCAGGGCCACGAACTCGTCGCCGCCGAGCCGGGCGACCATCTCGCCGGGTGCGGTGGCGCAGCTCTGGAGCCGGTCGGCGACCTCGACCAGGAGCCGGTCGCCGGCCGCGTGGCCGAGACTGTCGTTGATGGCCTTGAACCCGTCGAGGTCCAGGTAGCAGAGGCCGAAGCGGGCCCCGTCCTTGGCCGCGAGCACCTTCTCCAGACGCTCGAAGAACAGCGTCCGGTTGGGCAGTCCGGTGAGCGCGTCGTGCGTGGCCTCGTAGCGCAGCCGCAGGTTGAGCAGACGGCGCTCGGTGGTGTCCTCCATCAGCGCCAGCTGGTACTGCGGACGGCCCTCGGGGTCGCGCAGCAGCGACACGGTGAGGTTGGTCCACAGGACGGTGCCGTCGTTGCGGTAGTACGCCTTCTCGACCCGGTAGTGGTCGCGCTCCCCCCGTACCAGCTCGTTGTAGAACTTCCACACCTGCGGCGAGTCCTCGGGGTGGACCCACTCGTTCACCTTGTGGCTGCGGACGTGGTGCTCCAGGCCGCCGAACATCCGGGTGAGGGTGTCGTTGATCTCCAGGATGTTGCCGTCGAGGTCGGCGATGCCGATGCCGACGGCGGCGTCCTTGAAGACCGCGCGGAAGCGGGCCTCGGTGGCGTGGAGGGCCTGCTCGGCGTCCGAGCGGGCGGTGAGCGCCGAGCGGGCGATGGCCTCCTGCTCGGCGAGGGTCCGCTCGCGCAGGGCCTGGGAGAAGCCGGAGGCGAGGGTGTGCTGGATCCGGGCGCACCGGGCGCGGGCGTCCTCGGTGGACAGCTCACCCGGACCGTTGCCGCCGCAGTACAGCACGAGGTAGGAGTCGACGACCCCGAGCGTGGAGCTCAGGGCGTCCGGGTCCGTGCAGTGCGCGTCGACCAGCGCCGCGCCGATCCGGGCGGCGGGCGAGGCGTCGAACGGGTGGGCGTGCAGGGTCAGGCTCAACTCGCGGGCCAGCGGCAGCAGATGCCGCTCGAACTCCGGGCGGGTCAGGGAGGTGGCCGTCAGCGGGAAGATGGCCCGGCTCCAGATCGTGGCGAATCTCCGGAGCCGGCCTTCCGGTCCGTCCGGTTCCGCGTCCTGCTCACCGGAGGCCTGGGCGGGAATACTCACGCCTTACGCCCGACCCCGCCGAAGCCCGAGAAGGCGTACGGGTCTTCCTGCTCCGGCGACTGCGGGGTGTCCGGCCGCCACTCGGGCATCGACACGAGGCCGGGCTCCACCATCTCGTACCCCTCGAAGAACGCGCCGATCTCCTCGCGCGTCCGCATGATGAGCGGGTTGCGGATGTTCCGGTAGACGCCGACCGTGCCGTCCGCCTCCTCCTTGGAGAGCGGGATGCCCTCGTACGAGGCGTGGGTCAGGATGACGAGGCTGCCGGGGGCCAGTGCCTCGCGCAGTTCGGCGACCGCCGCGCGCGGATCGTCGGCGTCCTCGATGAAGTGGAGCACCGCGACGAGCAGCAGGGCCACCGGGCGGTCCAGGTCGAGGAGTCCGGTGATCGCCGGGTTCTCCAGGATCTCCTTGGGGCGGCGCAGGTCGGCGGCGGCGATGACGGCCAGGTCGTTGCCCTCCAGCACCGCCTGGCTGTGTGCGACGGCGACCGGGTCGTGGTCGACGTACGCCACCTTGGCCCGCGGGTCGGCGGCCTGGGCCACCTCGTGGACGTTGCCGAAGGTCGGGATGCCGGAGCCGATGTCGAGGAACTGATCGATCCCCTCGCCGACCGCGTACCGCACGGCCCGGCGCATAAAGGCCCGATTCGCCTGCATGATCTTGGGAAGGCCCGGGAGGAACTCCATGGCCTTCCGCGCGGCTTCCCGGTCCACCTCGAAATTGTGCGATCCGCCCAGATAGAAGTCGTACATGCGGGACACGCTCGGCACCGAGATATCTATGCCTTGCGGTGCCCAGGCGGGACGCTCCATCGATGTCTCCAACAAGTTCGCCACGGCGATCCGGCCATGTTCATGGTCAGTGTTGACCAGAGGCTACTGATCGACCGCCAAGAGAGCGAGTGGAAACGGAAATTAGGGATCCGTTATTGGTCACACTCCGGTGGCAACAACGGCCGGTCCCGTCGCTGCGCGTACACATGCAGCGACGGACCGGCACTTCACTCACCGATTCCCGGTGGTTCGGGGCCACTTGGGAGCTACTGGGCGGTTACTTCGTGGTCTTGACGAGCTTGGAGTCGGGCGAGACCGCGAACCACGTACCGCCGACTCCCTGGCCGTTGACGTCACCCGGCTTCTCGTCCCCGGCGAACGTATAGATCGGCCAGCAGTCGATGGTCTGCTGCTTGATCCCGTCGGGGCGGTCGAAAGTGACGAATCCCTTCTTCGTCACGCCTTCCACCGAGTTTTTGGACACGGGGGCGACTACCGGCCACTTCTTGAGGCAGTCGCCGGTGCAGGCCGTCTTCATCGGCCAGGCGGAGTCCTGCGTGAACCGGTAAACCGTCATACCGCGCTTGTCCACCACGATGTCACCGAGTTCCGGGTCCTTGCGGACGGAAAGCCCCGCCGCGTCGGCCGGTTCGGCGCCGGCCGGATCGGTGACGGCCGCACCGTCGGCGTTGGCCGCCGCCTTCTTCCCGTCGGGGGCGGAGGCGAACCAGGTGCCCCCGACGCCCTGGCCGTTGGCCTGTCCCGGCGCGGTGTCCTTCGCGTACCGGTACATCGGCCAGCCGTCGACCGTGAGCTGCTTGGAGCCGTCGGTCCGGACGACCTCGCCGAGCAGCGAGGCATCGGTTCCGGCGGCGGCCTTGACGTCGCCCGCGGGCACCACGGGCCACGCCGTCGCGCAGTCTCCGTCACAGTTCGACTTCGGCGGCTTCGCGGTGTCCTTGTCGAACCGGTAGAGCGTGAACCCCTCGCTGTCGGTGAGCACCTTCCCGAGCTTCTTGCTGTCCTGGACGGCGAGTTGACCCGCCGCCTTCGGGGCCGCGACGTCAGCGCCGGAGCCGTAACCACCGCCGGAGGAGCCGTAGCCGCTCTCGGCCGGCTGCTGCGCCGGGGCCGCGTTGCCCACCGACTGACCATTGGGCGATGCCGTGCCCTGCTCCTGACCGCACGCCGTCGTCAGCGTCAAAAGGGCCACGGCGGTGACCGCGAGCGAGGCGTTGCGCCAGGTGTTCATGTCGACTCCCGTAGTACGTCGTCGTATTCGCTGCGATGGCGACGCGAGGCCGCGCCGTCCATGGCCCTAGGTACGGGGCGTCACGGGGGTGGTGTTCAACGCGGGCCGAGAAGAATTCAGCGGCGCGCTCATCGGGGCTTCGGGCGGGGGAGCCTGCCGGACCGTCAACCGGGCGCAAACATGAACGGCTTCTTGTCCCACCATCAGGCGAATCCCCGCGAAGTCCGGTGTGTCGCCGGACGACGTGGATCATGCTGCCGGTCGTGTACGGATCCCGCATCGGGCGGCTCTCGACAGCCGCCGCACTCGTCTGGCTGATAGCCGTACCGCAGCCCGCGACCGCCGACGCCTGCGCGGTGGCCGTCATCGGGCAGGACGACGGCACCACCGCGGTCGCCGTGGCGGGCAGCGGAAACTGCGGGGTGGTCACCCCACCGGAACCGCCGCCTCCCCCGCCTCCTCCGCCGCCACCTCCTCCGCCACCATCTCCACCGCCGCCGCCACCTCCGCCCCCGGAGCCACCACCGCCTCCACCTCCTCCCCCGCCGCCCCCGGCACCGGAA
>NZ_JOEM01000042.1 GCF_000718135.1 Streptomyces cyaneofuscatus
CGATAGACGACGGGTAGACAAGCATACGAAGCTCCTGGCGGACGGTGGATCTTGGTCGTGAACCCGTCTACCAGGAGCTTCGTCGTTCCGCAGATCCGTCCAACACGCGACCAGCGCCGTCAGGTTGGAAACGACTCAGCGATCCGATAGTGGCCATCGCCAGCCACTGGCACCGCCCCCCAGCCCCTTGGCTGAAGCACATCCGGACACCTATCCGAGCGCACCGGCCCGAGGAAATCGTCGTCATCGGTCGCAAGCAAGTACTCAAGCACGCCCACAGTATGTCGGCCTGACAGGGCAAACGTTGCTTGATGCGGCACTAGCCGACGCCGACATGGCCAGACCGTGGCTGGCCTGGGCGAAGTACCTCGCCCACCGATTTGCCGAGGCCCGCAGCTGGGGCCGCAACATCCGCTTCGCAGTCAACCGGGGCCTGGCCGTCGTCCTCACCGGCCACGTCGAAGGCGACGTGGCCGGCACACGGAGATCTTCGCCCCGCTACGGGCCTTGGCCCTGCCCGTCGGCCACGTCGTCACGGTCCTGGAGGAGATGGGGATCTTCGAGGGCGACAGCGAACCGTCTTTCGAACGCTGGCTCGTCGGGCGCCTGGAAGGACTCGCACCCGGCATCCGCTCGGAGGCCGAGCGCTGGACCCGCGTCCTGCGCGACGGCGGCCCCCGCAGCCTCCCGCGACGGGAGGGCACGGTCTGGCTCTCCCTCAACCGTGGCCGACCGGCCTTGCTGGAGTGGTCAAACCGCTACGACCACCTGAGGGAAGTCACCCGCGACGACGTCCTCGCCCATGAGCTGCCCCGAGTTTCGTAGAGTCCGATCTTGATTGGTTCAGGCGGACTGCGGGATTTGCTCGTGGCTCCGCCAGAAGGCTTCTTCGTACTCGGCCGGCGGAACGTAGTCGAGCGCGGAGTGAAGACGCTCCTCGTTGTACCAGGTGATCCACTGGAAGATCGCCCGCTCGACCTGGTCGACGTCCTTCCAGGGGCCCTGCATCTCGATCAGCTCGGCCTTGAAGGTGCCGTTCAGGGCCTCGGCCATCGCGTTGTCGTAGCTGTCCGCGACGGAGCCGACCGACGCGGAGGCACCGATGTCAGAGAGCCGGTCGGTATACCGAATTGATACGTATTGCGACCCGCGGTCGCTGTGATGTATCAGCCCGGAGTCCTTCTTGATCCGACGTCGCCACAGCGCCATCTCCAGGGCGTCCAGCGGGAGTTCTGTCCGTATGTGGTTCGCGACCTGCCAGCCGACGATCATCCGCGAGTACACGTCCAGGACGAACGCCACATACGCCCATCCCGACCAGGTGCGGACATAGGTCATGTCCGCGACCCACAGCTGGTCGGGCCGGGAGGCGGTGAAGTCGCGGTCGACCAGGTCCGGCGGACGCGGCGCCGACGGCTCTGAAACCGTGGTCCGGCGCCGCCGGCCTCGGATGACGCCTTCCAGGCCGAGCTCGGCCATCAGCCGCTCGACGGTGCAGCGGGCCACCTCGACGCCCTTGCGCCCGAGGGCCCGTGTGATCCGGCGGGCGCCGTAGGTGCCGCCCGACTCGGCGTGGACCTCTTCGATCAGCGGCATGAGCTGTTCGTCGCGGAGCCGGCGGGCGGACTTCGGCCGCTTCTTGCGGGCGAAGTACGTCGACGGCGACAGCTCCAGCACCCGGCAGACGGGATCGACCCCGAGACCTCTGTGACGCAGGTGGTCGATCACCTGCTCGGCCTCGTCCGGGGACGGTCGATCTCCTGGGCAAAAAACACCGATGCGGCTTTCAGGATCTCGTTCGCCCGCCTCAACTCCGCATTCTCCCTGCGAAGTTGCTTCAGCTCGTCGAGCTCGGCGGTGGTGAGCCGGTCGTCCCGCTCGCCGCGGTCGGCCTCGGCCTGGCGGACCCAGCTGCGCAGGGCCTCCTTGTGGATGCCGAGGTCCTTCGCGACGTGGGCGATCGGGCGGCCGGTGGTGCGGACCTCACGGATCGCGCGCTCGCGCAGTTCATCCGGGTACTTACGTGGTGCTGCCATGGTGCTGGTGGTTCTCCTTCGCCAGGACCGTAACCCTGGCATCAGGGACTCCACAAATCTCAGTACAGCTCACTCCGCGGTGTACCGCTTCGTGTACTTGCTTCCCACCTGGTGCCACTTCCTCTGGAACCTCAGGTCCCAGTCTCCAGGTGTCCACGATCAAGGGGAAGGTTCACCGGGCGGGACACGTCCCACGCGGACCGGCGCGCCGCGGCCGGGCCTCGCCCTCGCCACCCCTGCCGCCGTCGGCGGACCTCGTGGGGCTGCCGGCCCGTCGCCCGGTCCGACCTCGCCGCCCCGGGCCCATCCCTTCGTCACCCATGTGCGCCGGTGTCAAGGCTCGCGCGGAGCAGCGCCGCCTCCTCGTCGAGGTGGCGCAGGAGTGCTTCGAGGGCGGGGGTGCGGGTGCGGTGGGCGGCCTCGGTGACGCCCACCGTGCGGCCTACAGAGGGGAGTTCGACCGGCAGTGCGGCGAGGTGTTCGTCGTCGCGCAGGACCAGTTCGGGCAGGAGCGCAACCATGTCGGTCTGTAGGAGCAGGGCCCGCATGGTGAGGATGGAGGTGCACTCGACCCGGTCGGCGGGGAGCGGCAGCCCCCGGTCGACGAAGAGGGCTCCCAGTTCCTGGCGCAGGGCGGTCTGTTCGACCGGCAGGATCCACGGGTGGGTGAGCGTGTCGGTGAGCGCGACGGCGCCCCTGGCGGGTCCTTCCGCAAGGAGCGGGTGCCCGGCGCGGACGGCGAGCCGGATGGGCTCGCGGTAGAGCATCCGCTGCCGTAGCGCCTCGCCGCCACCGGGGGCGGGCCCCACCCGGCCGACGATGAGGTCGAGTTCGCCGCCGAGCAGAGCCGGCTGGAGGACGTCGAGGGTGCCTTCGCGGACCACGACGGTGAGCCGGGGACGCTCCTTCTTGAGGCGGGCCACGGCTCGGGGCAGCAGGACGTTGGCCCCGGCGAGCAGGGTGCCCACGGTGACCGTGCCGTCCTGGCCCGCGCGCAGTCCGGTGAGGTGCTCCTTGGCCCGCCGGATCTCCGCGACCACAGCGCGGGCGTGGCCGACGAGCGCCTCGCCGTAGACGGTGGGCCGCATGCCGCGCGGAACGCGGACGAAGAGCGGGAGTTCGGCGACGGCCTCCAGTTCGCGCAGGGTACGGGTGGCGGCGGGCTGGGTGAGGTGGAGGCTCTCCGCCGCCCGTACGACGCTTCCGTGGTCGTAGACCGCGATGAGCAGGGTCAGGTGCCGGAACTTCAGCCGGCCGTCCAGGAGGTCCATCGACGGGGCTCCTTCCCGCGGAGGCGGGGGCCCGGGGCGGGGCCGCACCGCTGCATACCAGGATCGTTATGGCTCTCATGCCGATCGGCATTGGATCGGCATAGCTGGGTGGGCGCACTATACCGGCACGCCCCGGGGCGAATTTCGGACAGCTCCCGGCCCAGCAACGGAGGTTTGCAAGGTGAGTTCACCCGTGCGGCATTACGTAGGGGGCGGGTTCGACACGTCCGGCGTGCCGTTCCCGCTCGTCGATCCGGTCACCGGCCGCACCGTCGGCGCGGTGCCGGAGGCGTCGCGGGAGCTGGTTGACCAGGCCGTGGCCGCGGCCCGCGCGGCGCTGCGCGGGCCGTGGGCCACGTGGAGCCCGGCGGAGCGGTCGCGGCTGCTGCACCGGATCGCCGACGGGATCGAGGCGCGCTTCGAGGAGTTCAGCGCCGCCGAGTGCGCCGACACCGGCAAACCCCGCGAGCTGGCCTCGACGGTCGACATCCCGCGCGCAGTGGCCAATTTCCGCTCTTACGCTGATCTGCTGGCCGGGCGGAGCGAGCGGTCCTGGCACACCCCGGCACCCGACGGCCGGGGCGCTCTGAACTACACGGTCCGCAAGCCGCTCGGCGTCGTCGCCGTGGTTTCGCCGTGGAACCTGCCGCTGCTGCTGCTCACCTGGAAGGTCGCACCGGCCCTCGCCACCGGTAACACGGTCGTCGCCAAGCCGTCCGAGCTGACCCCCGGAACGGCCTGCCTGCTGGCCGAGGTGATGGCGGAGGCGGGCGTCCCCGCGGGCGTCTTCAACCTGGTGCACGGGCGGGGCCCGGACTCGGCCGGCCAGTGGCTGACCGAGCACCCCGGGGTGGACGCCGTCGCCTTCACCGGGGCGTCCCGCACCGGTACGGCGATCATGCGGGCGGCGGCGGCCCGGCTGGCGCCGGTCTCCTTCGAGCTGGGCGGCAAGAACGCGGGCCTGGTCTTCGCGGACGCCGACCTGGAGGAGGCGGTGGCGGGCACCCTGCGGTCCGCCTTCACCCACAGCGGTCAGGTCTGCCTGTGCACCGAGCGGGTGTACGTGGAGCGGCCGGTGTTCGACGCGTTCGCGGCGGCGCTGGCCGCCGGGGCGAGGGAGCTGTCCGGCTACGGGCCGATGGTGTCGGCCGCCCATCGCGACAAGGTCCTGGGCCACCTGGAGCGGGCCGCCGCCGACGGCGGCGAGGTGCTGGCGGGCGGCGGGGTGCCGCGCTTCGGGGACGAGCGGGACGGCGGCTTCTGGGTGGAGCCGACCGTGCTGGCCGGGCTGCCGGAGGACCATCCGGCGGTCCGGGACGAGATCTTCGGCCCGGTCGTGCACCTGGCGCCGTTCGACACCGAGGAGGAAGTGCTGGTCGTCGCGAACGCGGGGCCGTACGGGCTGGCCGCCACCGTGTGGACCGGCGACGTGCGGCGGGCCCACCGGGTTGCCCCGGCCCTCGACGTGGGCATCGCCTGGGTCAACACCTGGAACCTGCGCGACCTGCGCACCCCGTTCGGCGGGGTGAAGGCGTCCGGCATCGGGCGCGAGGGCGGCGACCATTCCCTGGACTTCTTCTCGGAGCCGATGAACGTGTGCGTGAAGCTGTGACGACGACCCGGAACGACCCGGCGGTGCGGGATGCCGCCGAACGCCTGGACCGGGCACGCCGCACCGGGGCGCCCTGCGCCCCCGTCCGGGACCTGCTGCCGATGGGCGATCTGGACGCGGCCTACGCCGTGCAGTCGCTGCTGACCGGGCGCCGGCTGGCCGAGGGGCGCCGGATCACCGGCTGGAAGATCGGCCTGACCTCGCCCGGCGTGCAGCGGCAGTTGGGCGTGGACACCCCGGACTTTGGTGCCTTGTTCGACGACACCGCCGTGCCGGACGGCGCGGAGCTGCCCTGGGGTGCGGTGCTCCAGCCGAAGGCGGAGGCCGAGGTGGCGCTGGTCCTGGAGCACGACCTGCCGCACGAGCGGCACACGGTGGCCGACGTGATCCGGGCGACCGCCTTCGCGCTGCCCGCCGTCGAGGTAGTCGGCAGCCGGATCCGCGACTGGGACATCACAGCCGTGGACACGGTCGCCGACAACGCCTCCAGCGGGGCGTATGTGCTCGGCACCCGCCCGGTGCCGCTGCGGGACCTGGACCTGCGGACCGCCGGGATGGTGCTGGAGCGGCGCGGCGAGCCCGTCTCCACCGGCGCGGGCGTCGCCTGCTTCGGCCATCCCCTGCACGCCGCCGTCTGGCTGGCGGACACGCTCGTCCGACTGGGCACACCGCTGCGGGCAGGGGACACGGTGCTCACGGGTGCACTCGGGCCGATGGCGGCGGTGGCGCCAGGCGACGTGCTGGAAGCCCGTATCGACGGACTCGGTTCGGTGCGCGCGGCCTTCGGGCCCGCCCCCGCGGAAGGAAACCCCCGATGACCCCGGTAGACCCGATGACACCGGCAGACCCGACGGCGACGGTGGACCCGGCCGCCCTGGCGGAGGCGCTGGACACGGCCGCCCTGGCGGCGCGCCCGCTGCCCGGCGGCGGCAGCGGCCTCACCACCACCGCAGAGGGGTACGCCGTGCAGGAGGCGCTGCTAGCGCGGCGCTTCGCCCGGGGCGAGCGGCCCACCGGCGTGAAGCTGGGCTTCACCAGCGCCGCCAAGATGCGGCAGATGGGCGTCTGTGACCTGATCCACGGGCGGCTGACGGACCGGATGGAGATCCCGGACGGGGGGCGCTGCGACGTCTCCGGCCTGATCCACCCCCGGGTCGAGCCTGAGATCGCCTTCCTGCTCGGCGCGGTCCTCGCGCCGGGCGGCGATCCGGCGGCGGCGGTCGCGGCGGTGGCCCCGGCCCTGGATGTCATCGACTCCCGCTACGACGGCTTCCGCTTCTCGCTGCCCGAAGTGATCGCGGACAACACCTCAGCCGCCGGCTACGCGCTCGGCTCCTGGACCCCGGCGGCCGCGCTGGGCGGACTGCGGTCCCTGGCCAACCTGGGCGTGGTGCTGGAGGTGGACGGCCGCCCGGCCGAGACCGGTTCGACGGCCGCGATCCTCGGCGACCCGCTGCGGGCGCTGGCCGCCGCCGCCCGGCTGGCCGGCCCGCTCGCCGCAGGGACGGTCGTCCTAGCCGGGGCGGCGACCGCGGCCGTACCGCTGCCGCCGGGGACGCACGTGCGGGCCGCCGTGGCCCGGCTCGGTTCCGTCGGCCTCACTACCGGGGAGGCAGCGTGATCGTCCCCGACGCGGCCCCGCCGCGCGGCCGCTTCCCGCACCTGCGGCGCGCGGGCGACCTGGTCTTCGTCTCCGGTACGAGCTCCCGCCGCCCGGACGGCGGCTTCACCGGGGCGAGCGCCGACCCGATGGGCGTCACCGACCTCGACATCCGGGCCCAGACCCGGGCGGTCCTCGACAACATCGCGGCCATCCTGGCCGCCGCCGGCGGCGGTCTGGACGACCTGGTGTCGGTGACCGCCTACCTGGTCAGCATGAACGACTTCGGCGGCTACAACGAGGTCTACGCCGACTACTTCGACGAGACCGGGCCGACCCGGACCACCGTCGCCGTCCACCAACTCCCCCACCCCCACCTGCTGATCGAGATCAGCGCGGTGGCACACCTCCCCCAGCACCCGAGCGAGGAACAACACCGATGACGATGAGACCGTTCAACCTCCAGGCCTGGATCGCAGAGCACCGCCACCTGCTGAAGCCGCCGGTCGGCAACGTGCAGATCTGGCAGGACGCCGACTTGATGGTGACGGTCGTCGGCGGCCGCAACCGCCGCACCGACTTCCACGACGACCCCACCGAGGAGTTCTTCTACCAGCTCAAGGGCGACATGGTGCTCCGCGTCATGGAGGAGGAGGGCCGGCCGCCGCGCGACATCCACATCCGCGAGGGCGACGTCTTCCTCGCCCCGGCGCACCTGCGGCACTCCCCGCAGCGGCCTGAGGAAGACAGCATCGGCCTGGTCGTCGAGTTCGCCCGGCCGCAGGGCCACCTCGACGCCTTCGAGTGGTACTGCATCGCGTGTCACCACCTGGTGCACCGCAGCGAGGTGCAGCTCACCTCGATCGTCGACGACCTGCCGCCGGTCTTCTCCGCCTTCTACGCCGCTTCGGCCGCCCGCACTTGCGGGCACTGCGGCGCCCTCCACCCGGGCAAGGACTGGCCCGAGGAGCTGCGGCCCCGCACCCGGCGCGACGAGGCGGGCGGCGCATGACCGTCGTCGACGTCCACGCGCACGTCTTCCCCGAGATCGGCCGCGCCGAGTCGCGCCGGATCACCGGCTCCGAGGACGGCCCGTGGCTGCGCACCACGGACGGCCCCGACGCCGGGATGATGATGGCCGGGGCCGCCGAGTACCGGCCGGTGGACCGCACCCTGTGGGACCCGGCCACCCGCGTCGCCGACCTCGACCGGCTCGGCGTCGACGTGCAGGTGCTGTCCAGCACGCCGCTGCTGTTCGGCTATGGCCTGGAGACGGCGCGGGCCGCCGACTGGTGCCGGGCCGTCAACGGGCGCCTGCTGCGGTACGCCGCGCACGCCCCCGGCCGGCTGGCCCCGCTGTGCCAGGTGCCGCTCCAGGACACCGAGGCGGCCTGCTCTATGGTCACCGAGGCGATGGGGCAGGGCTTCCACGGCGTCCACATCGGCAACCACCTCGGCGACCGCGACCTCGACGACGGCGCCCTCCTCGAATTCCTCGCGCACTGCGCGCACGAGGACGCGGCAGTCCTGGTCCACCCGTGGGACCTGCCGGCCGGGCCGCGCCACTCCCGCTACATGCTGGCCTGGCTGGCGGGGATGGCGGGCGAGACGCACCTGACGATCCTGTCGCTGATCCTCTCCGGCGCCTTCGAGCGGCTCCCGGCGTCGCTGCGGCTGCTGTTCGCGCACGGTGGCGGCAGCTTCCCGTACCTGCTGGGCCGGGCGGAGAACGCCTGGCACCGGCGGGACATCGTCCGCGCCGACAGCCCGCACCCGCCGTCGTACTACACCGAGCGCTTCGCCGTGGACTCCGCCGTCTTCGACTCGGGGGCACTGCGGCTCCTGGTGGACGTGATGGGCGCGGAACGGGTGCTTCTCGGCTCCGACCACCCGTTCCCGCTGGGCGAGGAGTCCATCGGCCGGCTGGTGCGGGAGAGCGGCCTGGCCCCCGCCGAGCGGGAGGCGGTCCTCGGGGGCAACGCCGTCCACTTCTTCGAACTCACCCCCCTGCTGAAGGAGGCCGTGCGGTGAAGGCCGCCGTCATCGGATCGGGCAACATCGGCACCGATCTCCTCATCAAGATGATCCGCGGCTCGAGGGTCGTGACCCCCGCCGCCATGATCGGCATCGACCCGGACTCGGACGGGCTCGCGCGGGCCCGCCGGCTCGGCGTCCCGACCAGCTCCGACGGCGTCGCCGGGCTGATCGCCATGGACGACTTCGACGGGATCGATGTCGTCTTCGACGCCACCTCGGCCGCCGCCCACCACCGCAACGCCGCCGCGCTCGCCCCGTACGGGAAGACCCTGATCGACCTCACCCCGGCGGCCATCGGACCGTACGTCGTCCCGCCCGTCAACCTCGACGAGCACCTGGACGCGAGGAACATCAACATGGTCACCTGCGGCGGGCAGGCCACCGTGCCGGTCGTCGCCGCCGTCGCCGCCGTCACCCCCGTGCACTACGCGGAGATCGTCGCCTCGATCGCCTCCCGGTCCGCCGGGCCGGGCACCCGGGCCAACATCGACGAGTTCACCGAGACGACCTCCCGTGCGCTGGAGCGGGTCGGCGGCGCGGCCCGGGGCAAGGCGATCATCGTCCTCAACCCGGCCGAACCTGCGCTGCTCATGCGGGACACCGTGCACTGCCTCGTCGACGACGCCGACATCGGCCGGATCGCCGCGTCGGTGCGCGCGACGGCCGCCACCGTCGCCGCGTACGTCCCCGGCTACCGGCTCAAGCAGGAGCCGCAGTTCCGGACGCTCGCCGCCGACGACCCGCTGGTCCGGCTCGGCAACGGAGCCCGGCTGCTCGTCTCCGTCTATTTGGAGGTCGAGGGCGCCGCCCACTACCTCCCCGCCTACGCCGGGAACCTCGACATCATGACCGCCGCCGCGCTGCGCACCGCCGAGCGCCTGGCCGAACGGAGCACGGGCCGATGACCCGGGTCTACGTCCAGGACGTCACCCTGCGGGACGGCATGCACGCCGTCTCCCACCGCTACACCCTCGACCAGGTACGGGCGATCGCCGCCGCCCTGGAGGCGGCCGGCGTCGACGCCGTCGAGGTCGCCCACGGCGACGGCCTCTCCGGCTCCTCCGTCACCTACGGCCCCGGCGCCCACACCGACTGGGAGTGGCTGGAGGCGGCGGCCGAGGTCCTCGACCGGGCCCGGCTCACCACCCTGCTGCTGCCCGGCATCGGCACCGCCGCCGACCTGCGCCGCGCCCACGCGCTCGGCGTCACCTCGGTCCGCGTCGCCACCCACTGCACCGAGGCGGACGTGTCCGCCCAGCACATCACGCTCGCCCGTGAACTGGGCATGGACGTCTCCGGCTTCCTGATGATGTCCCACCTCGCGCCGCCCGCCGAACTGGCCGCGCAGGCACGGCTGATGGAGTCGTACGGCGCGCACTGCGTATACGTCACCGACTCCGGCGGCCGACTGACGATGGACGGCGTGCGGGACCGGGTCCGCGCCTACCGGGACGTCCTCAACCCGGCCACCGAGATCGGCGTCCACGCCCACCACAACCTCGGTCTCGGCGTCGCCAACAGCATCGCCGCGGTGGAGGCGGGCGCCTACCGCGTCGACGCCTCCCTCGCCGGGCAGGGCGCGGGCGCGGGCAACGCCCCGCTGGAACCGGTGGTCGCGGTGCTCGACCTGATGGGCTGGGAGCACGGCTGCGATCTCTTCCCCCTGACGGACGCGGCCGAGGAGCTGGTCCGGCCGACGCAGGACCGGCCCGTGCGGGTCGACCGGGAGACCCTCACGCTTGGCTACGCCGGGGTGTACTCCAGCTTCCTGCGGCACGCGGAGGCGACGGCCGCCCGGCACGGGCTCGGCACCCAGGACCTGCTCGTCGAGGCGGGCCGGCGGCGGCTGGTCGGCGGGCAGGAGGACCTGCTCACCGACATCGCCCTAGACCTCACCCGCACTGCCGCTGCCGCCTCTTCCACCCCCGACCACGGAGCCCCCATATGCTGACCGATCCAGCCGTCCTCACCGACCTCACCACCCGCGCCGCAACGCTGGACGCCGCCGACCCGCTCGCCGCCGTCCGAGACCGCTTCCTCCTCCCCGACGGGATCGTCTACCTCGACGGCAACTCCCTCGGCGCCCTGCCCGCCGCCGTCCCGGCGGCCGTCGAGGACGCCGTGCACCGCCAGTGGGGTACCGACCTGATCCGCTCCTGGAACGCCAATGGCTGGTGGGAGGCGCCGGTGCGGACCGGCGACGCGATCGGCCGACTGGTCGGCGCGGCCCCCGGGCAGGTCGTCGCCGGGGACTCGACCAGCGTCCAGCTCTTCAACACCCTGCTCGCCGCCGCCCGGCTGCGCCCCGGCCGCCGGCTGCTGCTGACCGACCCGGACCACTTCCCCACCGACCAGTACATAGCCGACTCGGTGGGCCGGCTGCTCGGCCTCGACGTCCGCCGGGTGCCGGCCCGGGACGCCGCCGCCGTGCTGGCCGCCGAGGCGGGGAACGTCGCCGTCGCCGCGTACGCGCCGGTCGACTACCGCACCGGCGAGCTGTATGACATGGCAGCGCTCACCGCCGCCGCGCACGCCGCCGGGGCCCTCATGCATTGGGACCTGTGCCATGCGGCGGGCGCTCTGCCGGTCGGACTCGACGCGGTGGAGGCGGACTTCGCGGTGGGCTGCGGCTACAAGTACCTGTCGGGCGGGCCGGGCGCCCCGGCGTTCGCGTACATCGCCCACCGCCACCAGGAGGGCTTCGACCATCCCCTGACCGGCTGGCACGGGCACGCCGAGCCGTTCGCGATGGCGGGGACGTACACCGCGGCAGCGGACATCACTAGGGCCCGGATCGGCACCCCGGCGCTGCTCTCCCTGATCGCCCTGGAGGCCGCACTCACCGCCTTCGACGGGGTGGAGATGGCCGCCGTACGAACGAAGAGCCTGTCACTGACCGGGTTCTTCCAGGAGTGCGCCGACCTCCTCCTCAACGGCCTCGGCTTCACCCCGGCCACCCCGCGCGAGCCGGAGCGCCGGGGCAGCCAGGTCGCGCTGCGGCACCCGGAGGCCTATCCACTGGTCGCGGCGCTCACCGCCCGGGGCGTGATCGGCGACATGCGCGCCCCCGACCTGCTCCGCTTCGGCTTCAACGCCCTGTACGTGACGCACGCCGACGTACTGCGCGCGGTGGTCGAGCTACGCGACATCGTCACCTCCGGAGCCCATCTCCTCCCCGAGTTCCAGCAGCGCCCCACCGTCACCTGAGCCCCTATCCGCCCGCCCACCTTCCCGCCCCGAAAGGACCGTCCGATGCGCTTCACCCGCAGGAACACAGCTCTCGCCATCGTCGCCGCGGCCGCCGTAACCGCCGGCCTGCTCGTACCCGGCGCGTCCGGCGCGGACACCGCAACCGCCGGCACCACCGACCCGAACGTCCTCGCCGTGTGTGCCGACCGCCGCCCCGGGCCGGCCGACCCGGGCGCGTACGGCATGCAGCTCGACGGCACGTTCCGGCACCCCGCCCTCACCCCCGTCGACGAGGAATCCGACCACCCCTTCCCGGGGCGCAACGCCGCATACGACACCCGCTCGTACATCAAGAACATGAAGGTCGAAGCGGCCTACGAGGGGGCCGACTTCACCCCCGACTACTTCCACACCTGGCAGAACGTCGTCGACTTCGACGGCCGCCGCTACCTCTTCCAGTACGACCGCTCCGAGGGCCGTGTCTACGACATCACCGACGTGCGGAAGGTGAGGGTCGTCGAGCGGATGAGCCGCGAGGACGTCGGCGGCGACGAGGCCCGAGGCAACGGAGACTGGGCGGCGCACGACTACTGGGGCGCCTCCACCGTCCAGTGGAACAAGAAGCTCAACGCCTACGTCATGGTGCAGAGCTTCGAGAGCAGGCGGCAGATCTCCGAACTCTCCGACCACCCGCCGCTCGACAAGTACAACAACCCCGACGGCGTCCGGAAGCTGCGGGAGAAGCCGGGGCTCAAGGGCTTCAAGGTGTACCGCCTCGACGGCCCGCGCAAGAAGGACTGGAAGCTCCTGGCGACCGTCTCCACCGACTCCACCCAGGCCGACCCGCTGCGCAGCGACCCGGCCGCCGCCCAGCAGGGCTCCGGCTCGATAGACGTGCCGTACTGGACGGGCGAGAAGTACATGTTCATCGCCTCCGCACCCGACGACACCTACTCCGGCACCGAGTACCCCACCAATCTCCACTCGGCCGGCTACCAGTCCTGGGACATGTCCGACCCGGCGCACCCCAGGCTCCTGGACACCTGGCACCTGCCGGGCCAGCGCACCGGCGAGGACTCGGCCTACCGGCAGAACCCGCGCTGCGGCAACCGCACCAGTTGGATGGGCGCCCGGATGCCGCTCTTCCTCCCCAAGCCCGTTGAGAAAGGCGGACGTTACGCTTTCGCCGCAATGGGCGGCTACGGCCTGACGGTCCTCGACGTCTCCGACCCGTCGAACCTCCGGACCGTGAGCCACCTCGACCTCCCGGCGTCGGTCTCGGGCACCGAGGGCGACAACATCGACGTCTCCCAGTACGAGAAGACCGGAATGATCTACTACTCCGGCTACCCGCTCACCGAGGACTGCTACGAGCCCTACAAGGACGTCTACCAGATCGATGCCAAGGACCCGAAGAACCCCCGTGTCGTCGGCGTCCTCCCCCGCCCGATACCGCCCAAGTCGGCCGGTATCACGGACTACTGCCAGCGGCGGGGCAGCTTCGGCCCCAAGCGGACCGGCTACTACACCACCCCGGGCAAGCACGACGCCGGCATCCTCGGCTACGGCTTCTACAACGCGGGCGTGCAGTTCTTCGACGTGTCGGACCCAGCCGACCCGGAGGTCTCAGCGTACTTCGTGCCGAAGGCGTACGGCCGCGACACGGCGGACTACGCGTACGGCAACCAGACCCACGGGGTCTACGTGGAGTGGGACCGGAACATCGCCTGGGCACTGACCAACCACGGCATCTACGCCCTGTCGTCGAAGGTCCTGGGCAAGCCCGACCTCGACGCCCCCGCCAAGCCGTTCCGCAACAGCGAGTTCTGACCCTCCCCCGTTGTCCGCCCCCGTACAGAAGGGCCCCACCGCCATGGCCTCACCCAGCGATTCCGCCCCCCTCGACCCGGCGCCCACCGACGGAGCCAGACCCGCTCCCGGCCCCGGCCCCGGCCCCGACAAGGGGCTGATCCGCTCGCTCACCCACCGGCAGACCACCATGATCGGGCTGGGCTCCGCGCTCGGCACCGGCCTCTTCCTCGGTTCCGGTTCGGCAATGTCCGTCGCCGGGCCCGCCGTGATCGTCTCGTACGTGATCGGGGCGGTCCTGGTCGCGATCATCGCCGTGCTGCTCGGCGAGATGTCCGCCGCCCACCCCGTCCAGGGCTCGTTCGGCACGATCGCCCGCCGCTACCTGAGCCCCTGGGCCGGCTTTCTCAGCAGTTGGCTGTACTGGTTCAGCGCCGTCGTCGTCATCGGCACCGAGGTCGTCGCCTCCGCGCTCTACATACGCTGGTGGTGGCCGGCGGTACCGATGTCAGTGGCGATCCTCGCCGTCGCGGCGATCGTCCTCGCGGTCAACGTGATCAGCGTGAAGTCCTTCGGCACCACCGAGTTCTGGCTCTCCAGCGTCAAGGTGACGGCCCTGTGCGCCTTCATCCTCTGCGCAGCCCTGCTGGTCGTCTTCGGGCTGCCGGACACCGAGGCCACCGGCTTCACCCACCTCACCGACGACGGCGGCTTCCTCCCGCACGGCCCGAGCTCGATCTGGCTGGCCATGTCCGTGGTGATGTTCGCGTACGCCGGCTTCGAGGTCGTCGCCATCGCCTCCGCCGAGGCCGCCGACCCGCAGCGCACCATACGCACCGCGATGCGCCAACTGGCCTGGCGCCTCAGCTTCTTCTACCTGCTCTCCATAACCCTGGTGCTGGCCCTGATCCCATGGCGCCGGATGGCGGACGGCGACGGCAGCGTCGAGGCGAGCCCCTTCGTCCGCGTCTTCTCCGAGATCGGCGTGCCCGCCGCCGCGACCGTCACCAACGCGGTCGTGCTCATCGCCGCCATGTCTGCCGCCAACGCCCACCTGTACGGCGCCTCCCGGCTGCTCCACTCGCTCGGAGACAACGGCCTCGCGCCGAAGCCTCTGGCCCGGCTCAACCGCCGCGGCGTCCCGGCGGTCGCTATCGCCGCGTCCACCCTGGGCATCGCGGCCGCGGCCCTGCTCGCCTTCTACGACGTCAGCGGCCTCTTCGGCGTCATGATGTCGATCGCGATCTTCGCGGTAATGCTGGTGTGGCTGCTGATCCTGGCCTCGTACGTCGCTTTCCGACGCCACCGCGCCGCGCACCCGGAGGAGTTCACCGGTTTCTCCGTCCGGGGCGGCGACAAACTCGCGGTCGTCGCGGGGCTCGGTGTCCTCGCAGTGGCCGCGACGGCGGTGAAGGTGCCCGACATGCGGCAGGCGGCCGTCATCGGCATCGCCTTCACCCTCGCCCTCCTCGCCTGCTACGCCCTGACGGCACGGCGGCGGCGCCCCTCGTAGGCGGTGTCTTCAAACGGGATGCTGAGTGAGAGTTCATCCGGCCGTTCCTGCCCGAGTCATTGCGGGGGCGGAGGCGGCTGGACAACCGCAGGGTCCTGAACGGGATCGTGTGGAAGTTCCGGACCGGAAGGGCCTGGCGGGACCTGCGCGACCGTTACGGTCCGTAGCCCACCCTGTGTACGCCTTTTCGCAGGTGCGCGGCGGACGGGACGGTGCTTCAACCGCCTGAAGGTGCGACACGAAGTCGCACACGTTGAGCCTTTTCCAAGCTGGGGGGCGTTGACCACGAGTTGGACGGTCCTGCGTAACGACGAAGCTCCTGGTAGATGGGTTCTCAACCAAGATCACCCGTGTCCGCCAGGAGCTTCGTGTGCTTGTCTACCCGTCGTCGATCGACCTGTCCACCCGCACCCTGCGGTTCCTGACCGGGCAACTGACAGCCAGGCGGGAGGAGGTCGGCACGCGGTGGCGGCGGCTTCCCGCAGCGCGACAGGCACGTCCCGGTATTTGGGTTCATGCGCAGGATGTCGCTCGCGGTGAGCTCGTAGGCGAGCTGCGGGATCTGCTCGGGCTGGCGAAGCTTGAAGACCATTTTGGCTGGCTCGCTGAGGTTTCCCTCGCCTCTCAGCATGAAGAGGCAGAACGCAACACGGTTGGTAACTTGAGGAAACAGCTTCTCCTCATTGTCGAAGCTGAAGATCGCTTCCAATTGCCCCTTGCGCAAAAGGTCCTTGAAGAAGTCCTGCGTAGTAGCGTCCGTAGCGATCCCCGTAGGCACGATCACCCCCGTCCGTCCCTGGGGCCCGGTCAGCGTCCGGTCCGTCTCCGTAAAAACGGCGTACGTGTTGATGTCACCCCGCCCCGTCAGCGGGAACCGGGCGAAACCGTCACGGTGACGGACGAGGAGCTGGAACAGATGCCGCTGCCGACGGCGAAGGCGATCGAGATCGTCGCGTTCGTCGACGCCGGCACCATCGATCCGGATGGGGTGTCCTGGATGGCGTACGCGTCCCCACCGATGCGGGCCTCGGCGTCCGCCGCCTCGTAGCGGGCAGCTACCCGCAGCGGACCGACCTGGGTAGCGCGATCAGAGGGACCCACGTGTAGTCGATCGGCGTCAGCGCATCGCCGATCGCCGCGACAACGATCAGCCCCAGCGGCATCCAACGCGCAGAAGGCCACCGGGCAGTCAGACGATCCATCCCTGGGCCCCCGCAACTATGGACGACGGCTGACCCTCCTGATCTCAGTTTCCAACCTCGTGCTTCGACCGGCAAACCAGATCCGCACAGGCGCGGAAGGGCAGGTCAGGATCAGTGAGCACCACCACCGGCGGCCGCAGACCTGCCGCCGGGTGCCGGGACTGACGAGGGTACGTCCGGCAGACCGAGCGTTTGCCGCTACGGGCGAGGCACGACCGGACCGGCCGTCACGGCGCCTTGAGCAGGCTCCGCTGGTTCCCGGCGCCTTCACGGAGCTGCCGTTCGGCGGCCGCCTGGATCTCAGGGCTGGTGTGCTGCCGGGTGTTGTTCCAAGTGGCGCGGTGGGCGGCTATGCCGCGATACTCTTCCGGGGCATCCGCGCGCCGCGTCGGTGCGGCGGGTGCGGTCGGCTGCGGGACCGGTGCGGCGGCTCGCCCTGGAGGTCGGCCTTTGCGGGTGCGGGTGCCAGGACGCGCGGGATGCGGACGTTCGCCCCGCGCACTCGCTCGTTGGCCGCCGCGACCTGCTTCGGCGCGCTCCAGCGCAGCTGTGTCCCATCTGCCGGAAGGTCGGGGACGACGTCCAGGCGGCCAATCTCCGCGTCGGAGGCCACGGCCTGGACCCGCCCGGCGGCTCGGGCACTACCGCCACCAGGATGGTGTCGTAGTCGGCGAGGACGCTGCCGCCGACGGCCGGGGAGGCCACGCCGCCGTCATCATCATGCCGATCGCAGTGCCCAGCCCGAACGGCTCCCCGGCCGTCACGACGTACAACGGTGGTGATGCGCCGCTGGTGAGTGGTGGCAGCCAAGCCGTCGACGGCGCTGCGGAACTCGGCGCGTATGAAGGGCTTTACCGATCCTTCCGGAAGAAGTCGCGGAGCTCGTCACTGCAGTCCTCCGCACCGGGTCGCTGCCGCGAGAAAGCCAGAATTCCGTCGTTCCCGACTTCCGGCCTTGCCTTGTCCAGCTGTGCCTTGATGTCGGCGATGAACTCGCGGCACTCGGCACTGACGTGCTTCTCAGGCTGCAGGCCCGGTACTGAGGAGGCATTCAGCCCGGCAGTACCGACGAAGCCGACCACGCACAGCACGGCCCACGCGGCAACCCATGTGCGGCGGCTCATCTGTCTCGGCTTCGGCATCCAGACATCCTACGAGCGCGGCGGATTGCCTGTGAAAGGTGGGTAGTTGCGCTGGTCTGGCCCGCCGCCAACCACCGGGCCGGGATGCTAGACGTCGGTGGCGCGAGGGACCCGTAATCCACCCTTGGGGCCGACCAAAGCCGCATGTGACTGTCTGCTTCAGGCAGAGGCAGAAGCCTCCCATCTCCAGGAAGATGAACGCGGCGGGGATGTGGTGCTTGACGGCGCAGGAGCGGGCGATGTCCATGGCGAGGGTGGACTTGCCCAATCCTGCCGTCCAGCCAGATGACAGTGACAGCACCGGCTTCATCACCCTCGACACCTTGACCAGCGGCCTCCAACCCGGCCGCAGAGGATCCCGAATCCGCACCGTAGCGGGCGTTGGGGGGCCGAAATTTGGCTGTCCGGAGTAGGCGCGCTTCGGCAGACTGCCGCCCCTGAGACTCTGACCCTAAGGATCGCCCGAGGCGACAGCCGCGAGGGCCGCGGCCAGCTCCAGGGCGGGCCAGACGTCAGCGAGCGCGTCGCACTCCCGCTACGCCCCTTGCGTGCCTCTCGCCGACCCGAGGAGCTCGGACTGAGCGGCCACAAGGTCATCCGGGCACGCGGCACCGATGAGGGAGGTCATGGGGAGCCTTACAGATCCGAAGGAGGCGAATCAGACGGATCTCAGCCAGGCTCGGTGGCGGTGTGAGGAGAAGAGGGAGGGGCGTATGAGGCAGAGCAGGATGGCTGGTGACAAAGCAGCGGGCGAAGGGGACCGATGTACAGCACCAGCTGACAAAGTACGTGAGCTGCGGGGCCTCAGTGGCAGGTGCGAGGAGCACCGAAACGGCTGACCGAGAGCGTTGCGCAGGCACGTGCTTCTGGGACAGTGAGCATCGGATTCCGAACCCGTGGCATGCCGCGGGCGTGTGCTCTGCCGCCTTCCTTCAGAGCCGCGGGGGAACTGGTGCGAGTACGCCCTCGCGCTGCGGTACATGCCCGGACGTTCGAACGCACAGCAACAGATCGCGCAGGCAGCACCAACCTCATCACACAGGAGGCACACCCATGCACGTCCGCGCGCTACATCTGTTCGGGAGACCCGGCCGGGCCGTTCTGCTCGTTTTCGCCATGCTGGCCGCCCTGCTGGCCGCAGCCGTTCCCACCGCCACCACAGCTCAAGCGGCGGTACCCGACCGCTGGGGATTCGCGTACCTGGATAACGCAACCCCGCCTGCCGGCTACGTGCCCGACCCGTCACGGCAGTGGGGCAGTTGGACCTCGCCGTCCACCAATCCGGTCAAGGTCGACCAGATCGGCCTCGGCTCCTACGTCGTGCACTTCCCCCTGATCGGCGGACCGGGCGGCGTCGCCCACGCAACCGCCGTGAGCAGCGCTGCCCGCTGGTGCCAAATCGCCGACTGGAAGACCGTGGGATCCGGCCAGGACGTCTACGTAAACTGCTACCTCCCCAGCGGCGCACCCAGCAACTCCACCTTCACCGTTCTCTACACGAGCAGCAGCGGTCTGCCCCCGACACCGTCCGGGTCGTACGGCTATCTGAACTCGGACGGCAGCGGCACCGTCCTCGGCCAGTACAACTCCACGGGAGCCGTCAATGCGGTGAGTAAGGGCGCGACCGGTCTCTGGAAGGCGTGGCTTCCCGGTCTCGGCCTGGCCAGCTACGCCGGCAATCTCCAGGTCACCGCCGTCGACGCGAAGCAGGGTGCGCGATGCAAGGTGTCCGACTGGTCACCCGGGACGGCGGGGCAGACCATCGTGGTCGCCTGCTACAACGCATCGAATGTCCCCTACGACACCGAGTGGACTCTGAGCTATTCCTACCTGCGGGCGGTCCACGGGCCGGCCTTCGCCCCGAGATCTTTCGGGTACCTCTGGTACAACGGATCACTCCCCCCTCTGACCAATTACAACTCCAGCGGAGCCACCAACACCCTCGCAGGCTCGGGAGCGCCTTTCACCGTGACCTTGCCGTCGGTGGCCGTCCCGTCGGACACCTCTCAGGTCACCGCCTACGGCAAGAGCCCCGACTACTGCGGCTTGTACGCACCCTGGGCCAGGACCAGCGGCTCTGTCGGACTCCCTGTGGCGTGCTTCGGCCCCGGCGGAGCACCGGTGAAAACGCCCTTCTTCGCCGCCTACACCTCGGCGATCTGAGCTGACTGGCTAAGCCATCCCTGTGGACTGAACCAGGCAGCAATGAGGGCCCAGGTGAAAACCCGGGCCCTCATCGTACGGGTAGTAGCGACAGCACATGCCTATTCACTCCCGGCCGGGGCCACCTCACCGTCCCTCAACGCGCTGCCGCGACGGCTGCAACGGCGTCGATCTTCTCCTCGGTTTCCTCCGGGCTGCTCGCCTGCCTGGACGGTTTCGCGTGCGGAGTCCTCCCGCAGAGGCAACGGGGCCGGGGCGGGATGCGACGGGGTCACGGGGCGACCTCAAGCTGTTCGATGCCGAGGCGCTCACAGTGGGCAGCCTCAGCCCCGGGATCGTGCTCGCGGATGCTCTGGGCACTACGACTGTGCTTGGACAGGTGGCGTGGACGAGCACCGCCCCCAACCACGCCACTCGCGCGCCTCTGGCCTGCCATGGGTTGCCCGATCGCCTCTCAAGCGGTGTCCACCGAGTTCAGCCCGAGGGCTGAACGTATTCGTGGATCGGGCGGCCGAAGTCGGCGACCAGGCCGTCGGGAAGGCCGCAGCGGAGTACGTCGTGCAGAAACGGCGGCTCCTGGAGAAGGCTCCGGCCGAAGAGCTGGTGGGGCCACATACTCCGGTCGGCGAAGGGCAGGCCGAGATAGGCGCTGCCTTCGTGGGGCCAGGTGGGATCGATTGCCAGACCTTCGGGAGTGACGGCCCAGCCGTGAGGAGTGTGCAGTGCCTGAGTCACACCGACGATCTGCGCCGCGCCGTAACCCTCTGCATAGGTCAGCTGAAGGTCGGGATGGTCGTTGGCCAACTGAGCGGCGTTCGTGAAGCAGAAACCCGGGTGTAGACGCTGGGCCTCGGCGGGGAGCGGGGCCGGGGTGAAGAGCCGTCCTTCGCGTAGCAGCAGATCGTACTGGCTGGTGCAGGCCCAGCCCTCCATGATCGGCTGCGCATTTGGCGCAATGGCCTCGGCCGCCTGGCGGAGGTAGGCGACCAGCTCCTCTTCGGCCCGGGACAGAGAGCCGGTCTGCTCGGTTGTCACAGCGTCCCCCACATTGGTCGGTCGATATCCAGAAGATCAGCCCGCTCGGTCTCCATCCCTGATCGGGCCCGCCATGCGGTGGCAGCGTATTCCGGATCAGGTCCTGGGTCTGCAGTAAGCGGCCGTCGCGTTCCTGTGCGTCAAGTGGCTGGTGGTTGCGAACGGGTGGCCGTCGTCGCAGGTGCACCGGGACCGACCTGAACAGCCACTGCCGCGGCGCTTGAGAGATCTCGGACTGCTTTCAGTCAGGTACGCGGCTTCAGCTTGACCAGGCGGACGGCGTCCCCCTCAAGAAGGAAGCTGTCGATCAGGTCATCGGTGATCTCGTCGTGTTCACCCTGAGGAAGGTCGAGGGTGATGTGGAAGTCCCGCAACGCGGAACGGATTCGACTCGGCAGGTCTTCGTGGTCGGGCATCTCGGCGGGATCGGCGGCCACGGTCAGGAGGGCCTCCCGTGGAGCGTCGATACCGGTGACTCGGACCTCGACCAGTTCGATTCCCGCCTCCTTCAGCGCCGTGCGCGCGCTGTCGTGCAGTGCGACGGCGGCCAGGTACTGAGTCACCTGGTCACGGCTGAAGGCCGGGGAGACGGTTCGGGCGATCGCCTTGGCCGGTGTGCCTGAACGAAACTCTCGAGTGATCGCATCGACCAGGGCACGCTTCTTGCCAAGGAAGTTGTCGAGCTCGGTTTTGATGTCCATACAGCCGACCTTATCGGTCGGGCTGAAATCAGTCCAGCCGCTATTCAGTCCGACGGTCCGGGCGGGCGACCTCTGGCGCGCTCCATCGGCCGGGAGTCCGACCACAACCCGCCGGGTGAGTACGGGAGGGCGTGGAGGCGCCTTCCCGCCCGCCGGGCACTGAGCCCCATTCCAACCTGACGGCGGGGTTGTGGTGTTGGTCGGTGTGGG
>NZ_JOEM01000043.1 GCF_000718135.1 Streptomyces cyaneofuscatus
CTCCTCCGGAGGAACGACGCACGACCCTACGGGTCGTAAAGACGATAAAGCCCTACGGGCTTTAAACAATTCCTCCGGAATTGTTGGTGAATTCCTCCGGAATTCACGGGGTGAGTGGGCGACTGGGGTCCGGCCCGACGCTCCGCGCCGGACCGGGTCGTGACGGGTCGTTGGGTGGGGCTCCTTCCAGCTCCGCCTCCAGGATGAGCCCGCTACGCGGGCGGCTGGCAACGGGGGTCGGGCGGGAGCTTCTCCAACCGGCCAGTGGACTGTGCCTCCTGAGAGTGCATCACGATTCGCGCCCGGGTACGGAGTGGAAATCTTCCCTACCTCCATACAAAAGCGATCCGTCCCCGTGCATCACGATGAGGCACGGGGTAGAGAGTGGGTTTCTGAACCACCCCCAGAACGCTTGCTGTCGGAGCCAGACACGCGGATAGAAAAATTAACCGACGCCACCACCAGGAGCCCCGGCCCGAATGCTGCGGCGACCATCGGTCGACCGCAGCGCTCTTAGCCAGCGCAGCGCCCCGCCGGTTCCGATTCTGCAACCACACCCACCCTCCATTCACCCATCAAATCAAAAAAGCGGGATAGGGCAGCAGAACTTGATGCAGCATAGAACCAGGCCACACCCCCCGGAAGGGATTCTTTCACCATTTACCAAATGTCAGCCGGTAGGAGTCATCAGTCGGTCTCGGATATCCCGGTAAAGGTGGGAGATCTCATGAGGGATGGGGTGTTGGCTAGCGAAAGCGGTCCCTAGTCTGGGTTTACTTCGTTCCGCGCTGAGCTGTTGCATTAGCTGCGGATTCAATTTCTTAAGGTATGCCTCGAATTCCCCGGAATGTGATCCAGGGCCTCCGAAAGTGTCAGCCATGCTAAATACGCCGTTACTCCTCCAGAAACCCTGCCATTCACCGAAAGCGGGTGCCACGCTGTCGGGTTCTGCTGCGGGGAGAAGCGATTGATCCTTTAGCTGTCGGTGCAAGCTACTTCCTGGGTATAGGGCAGGACCATCCGCGATAACAGCCCATGGAATATTAAAAGCCTCCAGAAACTGGATATAGCGGCCGAACGCTCTATCTCCGCCAACGTCGATGAGCGCAATGTTGGCGCTGCTCGGCGACTGGCTGCTTTCTTCCCACCATGTGCCGAGGCTGCCGACTTCGGTTGCTCCTTCGCACAGTACGGCGCCGGCACAAAAAAGCAGAGCGCGTGTGTCACGCAAACCTAGAACCTGCAACCAGCGTGCTTGCTCCTTGGGGTCAAGCTGTCTCACGCGATGGGCACTGCTGCCGCCCCTGAGCGAGAGAGAAAGGCGCAGAATGCGAGACAGGTCGTCGGGCGCTGACACAGGCACTAGATCCGCGCTGTGGGTGATGAGCAGGCACTGAGTGTCGTCGGGAGTTGTTTGAGCGATTCGACGTTGAAGAGTGGGTTCGATATGTACGCCAGGCTCGTCTAGTACGATGACGCGTCCGGGGTCTCCAACGAGAATGGTGCTGAGGAACAGTGCCTCTTGTCGTCCTGCACCCGAGAACGCGATCGGGTATTCATAGTCGCCCTCAGAAACTGTGACATCAATCAGCAGATTTCCCGGCTGCAGAGGATCAGGAGTAGCCTGGACGTCGAATCCAGTGCCTACGAGCTCTCTAAATCGCTTTTGGATTCGCTGGTAGCGCTGCCGCAGAAGAAGTGGGCCGTTTTTAAGCCGGTACAGTTCGGAGGGGACCTGGCTGCCGTCCTGGAGATCGGCTTGTCTTCCAACGCTCGGCAGGCTGAACGAGCGATCTAGCGGCAAGCGACGATTGTCGGTCAGTACAATGCCACGCTGAAGAACGGCGTGAAGAATGTGAGTGAAGTTTACCTGGCGCGGTTCGTTTATATCCCATCCCAGAAGCGTGTGCAGATCCCGAACGCTGTTCAGGATAGGAGCTCCGGTGTCGTGCGCATGTGTTTGTAGAGCGATCGGATGGTTGAGGTTTTTAAATATCTCCATGAAGTCAAGCTTCGGACCTGTCGCCCTATGTTTGATTTCGTCATCAGGAAATACGCGACTCCACGCGTCTTGCAAAGTGAGCCTCTGAGCTGCAGTTTCACCGATGGCACGCAGCGCTGTGTTCCCACCGAATAGGTCGATGTCCCAGGCCGACTCAAGGCCCTGCGCCGAGTAGTGCCATCTGGCCCGCCAGCGAGGCTGTGATCCTTCGTCATAATCCACTACGAGGGATCCGCGGAGCAGAAGGTGCGCGCTTTCGGGGATCAGGCGCTGGCGGGCGTCCCGGTCCCGCCATACTGGATGTACGCGGCCCTGTGCCAACCGCGCATCCTCGCTCGACGCATAGGCGGCGCAGATGAAGGTGGCGACAAGTTCCTGTTCCCAGGACTGGTCCATCTCAACGTCCAGGGTCAGTTGAAAAGCGCGTGCCCCGTGCCGAGGAGCTCGCGTGTACAGGTCTAGCCGGTCCTGGACTGCCGAGCCGGCGTGGGAGGCCACCACAAGACGAGCCACGTCGATGATGCGCCCGAGATTCGACTTGCCCACTGCATTGGGGCCGGTCACCACCGTCGTACCTGCATCCAACGGCAAGTCAAGCGTAGTGAATGACATGAACCCGCGTGCTCTGATGCGCGTAATTTTCAATGCCCCGCCTCCCCTTTGAAGCGGCATCATGTCAGAGCAGCAGGCAACCACTCAAAAGGTGCTCTGGGCGACGCTCGGCATCCATCGAGCTCGTCCGCGCGGTCCCTTCCGTCCGCGCGTAGCGCCCCGCAGTTGTCAACGGTCCGGGAGGGGAGTTGCCGGTATGGCGCGGAGGTGACGGCAGCCGCGGTTGACGCTCCGATTCTTGAAGATCTATGAGTCACATGATCTATGCCTGGAGCGTCTAGGGGTCTCAGAAGTTCCGCCCCGATGTACCACCCGATGGCGTGAGACCGACCGCACATGGGGGCTGGCTGCGGGCGCAGCGACAGGGAGCTCACCTGGGCGCAGTTGCAAGTATCTAGCTCTGCCGCGGGGTCACCCGTTGGCAGGATGCCCTCAACACGGAGTGGAGGGGGCATGGTCAAGGGTCCGTACAGCCATGGGAAGACGAAGGCGGAGGTGGCGGGTGAGCTGCGCGTCTACTTGGTGCGCATCAACCGCCGTCGCAGCAGATTCCGGTGCGCGGAGCAGAGGTACTTGCAGGAGGTTCGACGGCATGTCGTGGAGGCGGTGACCTCGGGGATCAACGTGGAGGAGGTGGCTGCCGCGGCCGGCTACACCCCGAAGACCGTCGCGCGCTGGGTGGCGAAGCGAAGAGTCGAGGCGCGCGGCTTACCTGTTGAGAGGGCGCAGGAGCGGCTTGTGCGGATCGGGGAGCGTCGGCGTCGTCTGTCGCAGACGGAGTTGAAGATCTCGGCCAGGGCGCGGTCGTCGGTGCGGCGAGCTATGGAGGTGGGGCTTTCCGCTCGGGAGTTCGCTGACATCACCGGGTACACCACGAAGACGGTTGACCGGTGGTTCGAGTCGGCTTTGCAGGCTCTGGAGCAGGCGGCGCGGCAGCGGGAGGTCGCGCAGGCGCGGCGGGGGAAGCGTAGGAGGCCGCCTCAGCATCTGTCGCCGGCAGAGCGTGCTGAGTGGCTTGCGCAGAGGGAGCGGAGGCGTACGGCTGTGATGCAGAAGAACGGTTTCCGGGTGAAGCCGGTGCGCTCTCCGGTGGTTGGGCTGGGGGTGGGTGAGGTGGCGCGGTTGCCGAAAACACCGTGGAAGAAGACTTCGAAACCGAGTCGAAAGCGCAAGAAGAAGTGAGCTGCGTCACAGGTGCCTCCCGCGCGCGCGGACGCGTAACCGTCATGGTAATCGCTACCGGCAGGTAAGTCGTCTGGCAGAGCCCTGAGCTGACGGTTCGTTTGGGGCTACTGTCACATCCACTTCCGCAGCGATGCGTGGTCCCGATCCGTCAGGAACGCGGCCGGACACCGCCCGTTGCTGCGGGGGTGCCGACATGTCACTTGACCGATTGGGAGGTGTTCTTTTGCTCATGCCTACCGGCTCCGAGAAGAACGAGGAGGACCTTGCGTCCGAGAACGCAACGGGCCGGGAGGACCGCAGGAGGCGGCAGGGTCTCGTCAGCATGACGATGCTCGCGCTGCTGATCGGCTTTGCAACCGGAGCCGGCGAGCAACTCGCTGAACTGCTCGCGAAGGTTCTGGGCGCCTAACGCGGCGAGCCCCCTCGTGTCTCACCACTCGGGGGCCCACCTGCGGTGTCCTTCACTGGTGGCGGAACCCGTCTTCTCATTCCACTGACGGCGGGTTTCGCCACGCTGGCACACGCTACGGAAGTGTAGGAGCGAAGAGAAGACTCCCCGTACCCCGCCCTGACGGGATCTTGTACCTGAATCCGACTGACCGCCTCTAGAAGCCCCGCCGGGGCCTTGCAGCCCCAGGGGGGCCGCGGGGCGGCGTTCGAGGCCCTGAGAGCCGCTGGGCGCCTTGCCCCTCCCATCCCGCAAAACAGGGACGTCGACCACCGGCCGACGCCGCCGAAGCGGGAGGAGTGGCGCGGCGGCCCCGCCCACGAATTCAGCGCAGCCTACGTCCACGATGCGCTCCGGCGCTCTCGAGGAACACGACCAGGTCGTGGTCGCTGTAGGCGGTGCCAAGGATCTCGTCCCGGCCGCGGCTGTGCACAGTGACCCGCCGGCCACCCGAGACGGAAGGCCGGTGCACAACGATCAGCGCACTGGTCACGCTTCCCAGCGTGCCCCGCTCCGGTTCGGGACGCGAGGGAGACCGAGACCCCGTTCCTCGGCCGCTGCGGGCTAGGTCTGCGGGGTCTGCGGGGCTTGTTCGTCCGCGGCACCGGTCCCAAGGGCCCGACGCGCGCCTCCGCTCCCCGGGAGGCGGGACCCGACCACCCCACGCGATCGGAGCTCAACAAGGTCCGGCAGGCGTACGCCGGGCAGGGCATCGCTGATGTCGGCTTCGGCTGCACGGATACTGCTGGGCCCGGAAGCTTCGGGCCCTGCGCCAAGGGCGCGGCGAGTGGTCACGAGAGCAT
The DNA here is from genome assembly GCF_000718135.1 of Streptomyces cyaneofuscatus. Classification (GTDB taxonomy): domain Bacteria; phylum Actinomycetota; class Actinomycetes; order Streptomycetales; family Streptomycetaceae; genus Streptomyces; species Streptomyces cyaneofuscatus. The sequence continues at coordinate 5,051 of NZ_JOEM01000043.1, forward strand.
CGTAGGAGCGCCAAGCACCGTGCAGGCCGCGAACGGTGAGGCGACCTGATACGGGCCGGCTGCGGACCGATTGCCGCCCTCCCGTGCCCGAAATCGGGATGTGCGGCATGATCGGACACTGCCGGACCGGCGAACACTCCTCGCCGGTCCAGCACCACCTCCACGGGCCACCGTGACGGGAAGCCGCCACCGGGAAGCCCGAGGCGCGGCCCGGTGACAGGTCGACGTCACGGCGTGAATCTGACCCGAGTCCTGACCCGTCCAGGTCACAGCCCTGCGGGCAAGCCTGCCCGGCCCCTGGGCAAGCCCTCCCCCGAGAAGGGCTTGCCCAGCAGCGAACTGGGTGTCACCGGATCACGATCGGGACGACGACGGCCACGATCACGGTCATGCCGCCGAGGCCGACGAGCCTCGGGGTGGCCGCCTTCGGGTAGCGGTGCGCGAGGTCGATGAGCAGGGCCACGACCAGGACGACGACGAGGACCAGGAGCACGGCGACGAGCAGGGTGAGCGAGGACATGACGGTGTTCTCCTTCGAGGGGTGAAAGGGGCGCTCCGGGTGAGCGCGGGGACAACAGTCCGCACCGGCCGCCAGCCATTCAATAGTTCGCGAACATCCGATCCGAGCCCGGCCCGGGGGCCGGTGACGAGGTGTCGGGGCGGATTCGCGAGGACTGGACAACCGGGGTGGTCGTGCGCTGTGGCAGCACCATGCGGCGCGGCCGGGTAAGCGGCGCAAGTCCCGTCCGGCGGGACTCATGGGCAACTAGGGGGGCTGGTTCTCTGGGGCGGGACGTAGGCCGGGCGGGACTGCTGGCAGCACACTGCACTGCGGCGGGGTAAGCCGCGCAACCCCCGTTGTTCTGGGAGGCCGGTCCGGTGTCGGGCGGGTGGTGGGACGGATTCGCGGTGGCTGGACAGTCGGTTGGTTCGGACTGGTGGGAGCACTCTGCGGCGGAGAGGGGTTAGTCCCGCAAGCCCCCGCCGGGCGGGCTGCTGACAACACCGTGAAGGGGCAGGGCAGTGGTGGGCGACAGCGCCACAACACCGACTTCACCGCCCCCGTCACGGTGCGGGCAGGCACCACCATGGTGAGGACGAGCACCACCAGGAGCGCGGCTCTGCCGCCGCGTGCGGACCGGCGACGAACACGACGACAGCGAGGGCCAGGAGCATGAGGGCAAGCAAGGCGAGCAATGGCAGGGGTATCCAGACAGTGGGTAGAGCCGTGCCGGAGGGCGCACCTGGACACGCTGGACGGGACTCGGCCGCGGTTCCGCAGACCTGCTGATGGCCACCGTGTGGTCGAACTAGGCTGAAGTCCTTATCTGTTGGATGCGGGGGGATGCCATGTTGGTCGAGGGGCTCATCGCTGTCGCGGCTGCCGGAGGTACCGCGGTGGTGCAGGCGGCGGGGACGGACGCGTGGAACGGGATCCGGGAAGGTTTCGCCCGCCTCTTCGGCCGGGGAGAGCCCGGACGCGAGCGGGCCGAGCTGGAGCGCCTGGACCAGACCAGGTCAGTACTCGAAGCCGCCGACGACGGTGAAGACGCGCAGCGGGTGCAGATCGCGCAGGTCGCGCGGTGGCAGACGCGCTTGGAAACGCTTCTGGAGGAGCTGCCCGCTGCGGAGCAGCAGTTGGTGGTGGCGGAGTTGCAGTCGCTGGTCGCCCAGGCCGAGGCCGCCAAGCCCGTGGAGACGGTGCACAACGACTTCAGTCAGGCTTCGTTCACGAACAGTCAGGTGCTGGGCAGCGGGACCATGACCGTCACGAACAACTACGACAAGTAGGACATGGTTGTGGGGGGCAAGAACACCGCCAAGCGCAAGGGCAAGAAGAGCGGGAAGCCTCAGCAGGGCCAGGCGGGGAGGGGAAGCTCGGCTGGGAACGATTTCCGCGGTGCCGGTTTCGCGGGCAGCCAGGTGCTGGGGCACGGCACCATGACCGCGAACACGTACGTGCAGCAGTACGCGCCGGTGCCTACGGCGCTGGACGCGCTGCCGCAGCCGCCCGTGGGGTTCACCGGCCGTGAGGACGACCTCGCGTACATCCTCGGTGTGCTGGATCCCGACCGTGCTGACGAGGGGCCCGCGGTGGCCGTGCTGTCGGGCTGGGGCGGCGTCGGGAAGACCACCCTCGCCTACGCCGCAGGGCACGCCGCACAGAACCGGGGCTGGTTCACCGGTGTGCTGCTGGTCGACCTTCACGGCTACGACCCCCGGCCGGCGCAGGCCGAGGAGGCACTGGAAGCGCTCCTGCGGTCGCTCGGTGTGCCGCACGAGCATCTCCCGCCGCCCGGGGCGGGACGGGAAGCGCTGTACAGGTCCCAGCTCAACGCGCGGCAGGAGAAGGGTGAGCGGTTGCTGGTGGTGACCGACAACGCCTCGGCCATCGCGCAGGTGCAGCCGCTGGTACCGCCGGGGCATCACGGGATGCTCGTCACGTCCCGGCACCGGCTTACCGGGTTGGGCCGGATGCGGACGGTCAACCGCCTCCAGCCGGAAGACGCCGTCGCCCTGCTCGAGGCAGCCCTGAAGAACAACGATCCGGACGACCCGCGGGTCCGGGAGGATCCGGAAGCCGCCGAGCGGCTGGCATCAGCATGCGGATATCTGCCGCTGGCCCTGCAGATCACCGCGGCCCTGCTGGCCCAGGACCCGGAGCAGCCGCTGTCCGAACGCGCCGACGCCCTCGGCGGCACGGAAAGCGTTCTGGACGGTCTGGACGACGGTGAACGCAGTCTGCGGACCATGTTCGACCAGTCCCTGGAACGCCTCACCCCGCAGGAACAGGACCTGTTCCGCCTGCTCGCTCTCAACCCCGGCCCCGACATCTCCACACCGGCCGCGGCCGTCCTGGCCGACCAGCCGCAGCCGGCCACCGAACGCCTCCTCGCGCGGCTCGCTACCAGCCACCTCATCGAACGCACCCCAGCGGTCCGCGGCAGGTGGCAGATGCACGACCTCCTACGCGCCTACGCCCACGAACAGGCCACAGCAACCATGGACCGCGGCCGCACACCCCGGCGCCGCTACGACCAGGCACACGACCGGCTCATCAACCACTACATCCAGCACGCTCAAGCCGCCAGCACCCATCTCGACCCCCCTGGCGGCCCTGTCCCGGCCCGGTTCACCGATCGGGATCACGCGCTGGAATGGTTCGACGCCGAACGCGAAAACCTCATGGCCACCGCCCACACCACCCCCCAAGCCGCCCTGGACTTGAGCTCCGCACTCGGCTCCTACCTGAAATGGCGACGCCACCTCCAAGACCACGTCGTGGTCAACGCCCTCGCGCTCGACGCCTGCACCAAGCTCAACGACACCCGGAACAAGGCCACGGTCTGGAACAACCTCGGTGGCGCGCTCCTTGAGTTCCGGCGCTTCGAGGACGCCGTGCACGCTCTGGAAACCGCCCGCGACCTCTACCAGCAGACCGGCAACACCCAACGCGAAGCCACCGCCTGGAACAACCTCGGCGGCGCGCTCCAGGAACTACGCCGCTTCGACGACGCCCTCCACGCTCTGGAAACCGCCCGCGACCTTTACCAGCAGACCGGCGACACCAACGGCGTAGCCGATGCCTGGAACAACCTTGGCACCGCGCTCCAGGACCTGCGCCGCTTCGACGACGCCCTCCACGCTCTGGAAACCGCCCGCGACCTTTACCAGCAGACCGGCGACACCCACGGCGAAGCCACCGGTTGGAACAACCTCGGCAACGCCTATGGGGACCTGGGCCGCTTCGACGACGCCCTCCACGCCCACCAAACCGCCCGCGACCTCCACCAGCAGACCGGCGACACCCACGGCGAAGCCACCGCCTGGAACAACCTGGGTGGCGCGCTCAAGAAGCTGCGCCGCTTCGACGACGCCCTGCACGCTCTCGAAACCGCCCGCGACCTCCACCAGCAGAACGGCAACACCCACGGCGAAGCCACCGCCTGGAACAACCTCGGCAACGCCTATCAGGAGCTGCGCCGCTTCGACGACGCCCTCCACGCCCACCAAACCGCCCGCTGCCTCGACCAGCAGACCGGCGACACCCACGGCGAAGCCATTGCTTGGAACAACCTCGGCACCGCGTACCGGGGCCTGGGCCGGGTTGATGAGGCTGTCGTGGCGGGGAAGCAGGCTGCTGCGATGCTGGCCGCGGAAAGGGACTGGTTCCGTACGGGTGAGGCGTGGGGCGAGCTGGCCACCACGTTGACCGCCGCCGGTGCCGATCCGGTTCAGGTGCGTGAGGCATGGGAGCAGTCCGCCCAGGCGTATACCCAGGCGGGCGCGGAGGAGGAAGCAGCCGCTTCCCGAGAGCACGCGAACAGCACGGAGAACGTGGAAGCGCAGCTGCCCACAGTTGCGGACCTGCCTGCCAGAAATGTGGCTTCGGAGTCTGGTTGAACCATCAGCCGGTCCTCGGCGGACCAGCCCAGGAGGACAGAGGTCTCCAGACCCTGCCTGGCGGTCCAGGACAGGCGTGAGGGTGGCTGATCACGGCAGAGGATCTGCTGGCCGCCGAGTTCTGGCTGGGGGGCGGCCGACGAGGGCGCCGGCACCGGCACCGGCGCCGGCACCGAGGAAGACGGCCACGCCCGATGAGAACCGAAGCCCCATGCCGGAAGACGGCCCCGGCATGACGTTCGCGGCCTGGCGTGGTCCGGAGGGTGCGGAGCCGGCCGGGGAGCGCTTCGCACGTCGGCCGGATGGGCCGACCACCCCCGACCACGCAACCCGCCGTCGGCAGGGGTCGGTCTAGGTGACGCGGATGCGCAGCAAGTACCGCTGTCCGGTCCGGATCGCCTCCGCCTGCTCGTACAGGTCCGCGGCAGTGAAACCGACCAGCGCCTCGTCCGCCGCCCGGCGTAGCAGCGCCGCGATCTCTGCGGCCGGGCGGCCCTGGTGGGATTCGGCGAGCTCGGCGAACACGGCCTGGTAGGAGCGGGCCGGGGTGCCCGTGCCGTCGGCCAGGAGCCGTCCGAGGTTGTGGCTGCTCACGTTGATCTCGCCCATGGCCCGCTCCGTTCCCCTTCAGGACCCGGTTGTTCCAGCACCTGTCTTCGACGGTACGAGCGGCCACTGACATCCCGCCCCGGGTGGGGCACCGGACGGGAGCGGCCGGCTGTGGAGGAGTGCCACGCCGGTTACCTGCCGAGCTGCAGCTCGGAGGGGGTGGGGGCCAGGGTGGCCGGGGCCGATGGTCCCGCTCCTTCCCCGGGGGTGCTCGGGCTTCCTTTGGGCGCGAGAGCGGCGAGGACGAGGAAGAGGAGCAGCAGGCTGCCGATCCCGGTGCCGGCCGCGGCTGTGCTGGGGGTGAGGGTGCGGTGGTGGCTGCGGACGCGGGTTCCGTCCGCGCGCTGGTAGCTGCGTACGCGGGTGGTGGGCCCGGCAGGGGGCGGGGCGCTGCGGGCCGTGCCGGGGCGGGTGGCCGTGCGGCGGGGTGCGGTGGTCCGGCACCAGAACACCTCTGGACTGGTGAAGTCCCCGGCCACCGGAAGACCAGCACTGGGTAAGGCCACAACCGGGGCACGGGCTTGGTTACCGCCGTCGGGTGCCGACTCCGCGGAGAGCGAAGATTGACGCGATGCCCCAGGCGAGGCCGGTGACGGCGCAGGCGATGCCCCGGGCGGGCCCGGTGGTGGCCGCCCAGACCATGGCGACGCTGCAAGCTCCCCAGCCCGCCCAGGTAAGGCGGGCTCCGAAGGTGCAGGTGACGAATGAGATGGTGAGGAGGCCCGCGCCGACGGCCAGCCACGTGGTGTAGAGCGTGTCGGCGGTGACGGGAAGCCCAGTGCGGTGGGTTTCCAGGTAGGCCCGTACGGGTGCGTCGATGACCGCGACCATGCCGTGGCTGTCCCAGGTGGCACCTTCGATGGCGTGCTGGATGCCCGTTCCGAGGCTTCCCATCAGGGCGACGGTGAAGAGTCCGAGGGGCAGCACGAAGAGCACCTTGACCCACAGGACCGCGGCTCCCCAGCCCTGCGCCAGGGCGGTGCTGAGTTCCTGCTTGCGGTCTTGGGCCCAGCCGGGGTCCGACAGTGCGATCAGCTGCGTCGGTGCCGTCCTGCCCGGGCGAGGAGGGGCTGCAGAGAAGTCGGCGGCCAGGTCACCGATGGCCTGCTGCACTGCGGCCCTCACCCGGTCGTCCTGGCCGACCACCGTGTACGCGGCGACAGTGCAGGTGAGCGGACCCAGCAGTACCAGCCACCAGGTGCCTGCGGCCTGCGCGCTGAGGGCCACGCCGGTGGCGGTCAGCAACGCTCCCAGACACCGTCCACCGCGCAGCGCCAGGGACCGGGAGCTGATGGCCAACGTCTCACCGGGCTGTTCCTGCCGGATCAAGGAGCGTACGAATTTCCACAGTTTCGCCAGGGGCTCCCACGGATCCGCGACCAGCAGCAGTCCCGCCAGAATGAGCAGCACCGCAAGGGTCGGGTGCTCCAGCGAGACCCAGCCCAGTGCAGCGACCGCCACAAGCAGGCAGCCCAGGGACCGCGTCGCGACATACGTCGCGGTGCGCCACTGTTCCACCGGCCCCACCGTCGTACGGCGGGAAGCCAGGCTCCACTCCTCGCGGACCAGGTCGCGGTGGGCCTGGCCGTCGTCGAGGAATCCCTGCGCGGTGCGCAGTGCGCGGGCGAAGTCGGTCTGGAAGGCAGCTTCCTGGACTTCTTCCGGGCGGGGCGAGGAGGTGCCGGCGACGCTGTCGGAGAAGAGCATGCTCACGGTCTTGGTATCGCGGGCTTGTGCCAGCTGCTCCTCGAGCAGGTCGCTGCGTCGGCGTAAGCGCTGCACGAGGAGTTCGGACTCGTCCCGGCCGGCCCTCGCGCGATCCAGCTCTGCTTGTGCGGAGGCGAGTTGCGCGGTCAGCTTCTCCAGATCTCCGCGGGCCTGGTCGCCCATCTCGTGTTCCACCGTCGCGATCTTGCGGCGCAGGTCGCTGGTCAGCAGGCTCAGCGACAGCACCATGCGCTGGCTGTCGTCCCTCTCCCTGGTCAGCTCCCCGTTGCGTTGGTGTGCTCGTCGTAGTTCCTCCTGCGCCTGAGCTGCCTGCCCCTGCGCTGTGGCGGCGAGGGTCGCCAGCGAGGAGACGGTCCCGCCCGCCGCTTGGGACGGAACGGGCAGAGGCGGTGCCGGGTTCTTCGCCTTCTCCAGAAGCCTGGTCACCTGCTGCAGGCGCAGTGCTTTCTCCCGCGGCGGTGTCGTAGCGCTCACGAACCGGTCCAGGAACTGCGCCGAGGGGAGTTTCTCCCCGCTCAGGTGCTGGCCGATGGATGTCCGGGACAGCATGGTCGGCTTCTCCAGGTCTCGGATCTGCCTCCCGGACTGCGTGATCAGGTCACGGAGGAACTGGGCCAGCTCGCGCCCTTCCGGCGTATCCGCCTTCAGCTCTCCCCAGCCCCGGCCCTGCTTGCGCTGCGTCACCTGTCCCCCGTCTGTTCACCTGTGAATGAGCCAGCGTATGAACCTGGAGTGCGTGCGCGACAGAGCGCATTGCGCCCAATCACCCAGCCCGCCAGGGGCCAACTTCATGCCCCTCCCGGTCGTGGACATGGCCGCCCGTCAGGCCATGTGAACCGCTCCGGGTCTGATGGAGGCTCGATTCCCTGAGAGGATCGAGTCATGGCACGTCCGTCCCCTTACCCTCCCGAGCTTCGCGAGCGCGCGGT
>NZ_JOEM01000044.1 GCF_000718135.1 Streptomyces cyaneofuscatus
ACCCTGTGGGAGAGTAGGACGCCGCCGAACAATTTTTCCGGGAAAGCCCCGCACCGTATGGTGCGGGGCTTTTCTGCGTTCCGGGCCCAGGCGACCGGAACCATAGGACATCGCGTGGCTTTCAGGCGGGCGTCACCAGGCGGCTGTCGTAGGCCAGGATGACCGCTTGCACCCGGTCTCTGGAACCCGTTTTGGCGAGGATGCGCGTGACGTGCGTCTTCACGGTGGACTCGGCGAGGTGGAAGCGAGCGGCGATCTCCGTGTTGGACCAGCCCTGGCCGATCACCGTCAGGATTTCCCGTTCCCGGTCGGTCAGAGCGGCGATGCGGGGGTCGGACGGAGCCGCGGGGGCGCCGCCGTCAGGTGCGGTCGGCAGGTGGTGGGCGTAGGCGTCCAGGAGGCGGCGGGTCAGGGAGGGGGCGACCACGGCGTCGCCGGCGGCGACCGCCCGGATGCCGGAGAGGAGCTCCTCCGGCAGGGCGTCCTTGACCAGGAAGCCGCTGGCTCCGGCGCGGAGGCCGTCGTACGCGTACGCGTCGAGGTCGAACGTCGTGACGATGAGGATCCGGGTGCGGGAGCCCGACCTGATGATGCGGCGGGTCGCCTCGATCCCGTCCAGGCCGGGCATCCGGATGTCCATCAGGGCGACGTCCGGCTGGTGGCGGGCGATCAGGTTGACGGCCTCGGTGCCGTTGCCCGCCTCGCCGACGACCGTCATGTCGTCCTGGCTCTCCAGCAGCATGCGGAAGCCGAAGCGCTGCATCGGCTGGTCGTCGGCGATGAGTACGGTCGTCACTGGGGGTGGTCCTCCAGGGGGAGGCGGAGGTGTATGTGCCAGCCGCCGTGGGCCGGCAGGGGCCCGGCTTGGATCGTGCCGTTGTAGAGCGCCGCGCGCTCCCGCATGCCCATGATGCCCTGGGCTGGTGTGGGGGTGGGGGTGTCTTGTGCGTCCGGGGCTGCGCCGGTGCCCGTTCCTGTGTCTGTGATGCGGGCGTCGACGTGTGTGGGTGTGTAGGTGAGGGTCACCGTCGCGGAGAGGGGCGCGTCGGTGGGTGGGGACGCGTGTTTGAGGGTGTTGGTGAGGGACTCCTGGACCACCCGGTAGACGGTGAGTTGGCGACCTGGGGTGAGGGGGGTGGGGTGGCCGGGTTCGCCGTGGGACTCCAGGTGTACGGGGAGGCCTGCGCGGCGTACGCGTTCGATGAGGGGGGTCAGGTCGTCGAGGGTCGGCTGCGGGGCGCGGTCCGCGTCGCGGTGGTCGTCGCGCAGGACGCCCAGGAGGCGGCGGAGTTCGGAGAGAGCTTCTCTGCTGGTGGTGCCGATCGCGTCCAGGGCCTGGGTGGCGCGCTCCGGGCTCTTGGCGGCCGCGTACGCCCCGCCGTCCGCCAGGCCCGTGATGACGGACAGGTTGTGGCCGATGATGTCGTGCATCTCCCGGGCGATACGGGTGCGTTCGGCGGCTGCGGCGAGGCGGGCCTGCTGGTCCCGTTCGTGTTCCAGCCGGTGGGCGCGTTCGACGAGGGCCTCGGTGTAGTCGCGGCGGGTGCGTACCGCGATGCCCAGGAGGGCGACGAAGACGAACCCCCAGAGGTATGAGACCAGTTGCTGGTCCCACATATCCGGGATGCGGGCCGCGCCGGCCGCGACCGGGGCGCAGAGGACGAGCCCGGCGGCCGCGAGCCTGCGGAGGGGGAGGCGCAACGCGATCTGGAAGGCCGGGATCAGCTGGAGGAGGGCGGCCTGCACGACCGCTCCGGTCCAGACGTTGACCAGGGACACCGGCGCCATCAGCAGGAGTACGGCCATGGGGTGTCTGCGGCGCAGCACGAGCGGGAGCGAGAAGCACAGGCTCATCAGGAGCACCAGGGACTCGGGTGCCGTCACATCGCGGGCGACCGTTCGCCAGCCGCCGGAGGTGTAGTCGAGGACGGCCGCCACGGTCCAGAACGCGGTCACCGCCGTGTCCCAGACCAGTGGCCGGCGCCGGTCGTAGGCGCGGAGGCGGTCCAGGCCGCTGCGGATGGCCCGGGTGAGCGGGGCAGGGCTTGTGCCTGAGCCTGTGGCCGCGCCTGCTGGGGGCCTGGCATCGGTGGTGGCGAGATCCGTCACCTGTTCATTCTCCCTGCGGGGGTCCGGGAGGGAAGGGCGGTCAGGCATCGGTCAGGCGTCTCGGTGGCGCAGGGACAGGGCGGCCGCCGCCAGTGTCGCCGCCGCCCACAGGCACAAGGCCAGCAGGGCCGGACCGGGTGCGGCCGTGCCCGGGATCGGTGTGGCGGAGCCGAGAGCTCCGGCCGCCTGGGTGGGGAAGTAGGTGAGGGCGCGCTCGACGGTCTCGTACGGGAGCATCCCGAGCACCTCGGGGAGGATCATCACCCCGCCGATGAACGCGCCGATCGCGCCCGGTACGGAGCGGAGCAGCGAGCCCAGGCCGAGGGCGATCAGGCTGAGGAGGGTGATGCCGACGGCGTTGCCGGCCAGGGCCCGCAGGACGCCGGGGTCGGTGAGCGAGGCTGCCTGGTCGGTGTCGTGGAGGAAGAGCTGGGCCGCGGCGAAGGTGGTCAGGGCGGTCGTGGACATCACCGTGAGGACGGTGGCGCTGAAGACCGCCGCCTTCGCCCACAGCACGGGGAGCCGGGTGGGGACGGCGGTGAGCGAGGAGCGGATCATGCCGGTGGCGTACTCGCCGGCCGTGACCAGGATGCCCAGGACGATGACGCAGAGCTGGCCGAGCAGGCTGCCGTACAGGGTCAGGACGACGACGTCGACGTCGGAGTCCCCGCCGCCGGAGGTGTACGTGCCGCCCATGATCAGGCCGACTCCCAGGACCAGCGCGGCCGCTGTCGTCAGGGTGATCCAGGTGGAGCGCAGGGAGCGGAGCTTGTGCCACTCGGAGCGCAGGATGCGGGTCGGGGTGATGCGGTACGGCGTGCTGGGGAGGCGGTACGGGGGTGCTTGGTGCGTAGGAGTGGTGGCGGCGGGCGGTGTCGTCGTGTTCATGCTGCGGCTCCGGTGAGGTGGGCGGGGGGCGTGGTGGCCGGCGGCTGCGACCGGTGGTCGGCCGCGTCCTGGGTGAGGTCCATGAAGGCCTGCTCCAACGAGACCGTCTGCGGGGTGAGTTCGTGGAGGGTGATTCCGTGCGCGGCGGCGACGGCGCCGATGTGGGCCGACTCCGTTCCTCGGACGCGGAGCTCATGGAGAGGGGCGGTGCGGGCCGCGGTGGCGGTGGTGGTGGCGGCCGTGGTGATCTCCACGCCTGGTGCCGCCAAGTGAGTCCGCAGATCATCCGGTTGTGGGGTGACGACCTTCACGGACGCGCCGCCCGCCTGGCGGACCAGCTCGTCGACCGTCGTGTCGGCGAGGAGGCGGCCCCGGCCGATGACGATCAAGTGGTCGGCGGTGAGGGCCATTTCGCTCATCAGGTGGGAGGAGACGAGGACCGTACGGCCTTCGGCGGCCAGTGACCTGAGCAGGGTGCGGATCCAGAGCACGCCCTCCGGGTCGAGGCCGTTGACCGGTTCGTCCAGGATGACGGTGGCCGGGTCGCCGAGCAGTGCGGCGGCGATGCCGAGCCGTTGGCCCATGCCGAGGGAGAAGCCCTTGACCCTTCGGTGGGCGGCATCGGTCAGACCGGCGAGGGCGATGACCTCCTCGACGCGGGCGCGCGGGATGCCGTGGGTGTGGGCCAGGGCGATGAGGTGGCTGCGGGCGGACCGGCCCGGGTGCACGGAGCGGGCCTCCAGCAGGGCGCCGACCTGGGTGAGGGGCGCGCGGTGGGCGGCGTAGGCGCGTCCGCCGGTCGTGGACCGGCCGCGGGTCGGCGTATCGAGGCCGAGCAGCATGCGCATCGTGGTGGACTTCCCGGCGCCGTTGGGGCCGAGGAAGCCGGTGACCGTACCGGGGTGGACGGTGAAGTCGAGGTCCTGGACGACGGTTCGGTCGCCGTACCGCTTGGTGAGTCCGTATGCCTTGATCATGCGGTCGACGCTACGGAGCGGGCCCGGGGGCGGTCGTCCGACCGGGGGTGGGAGGTGGGCAGGGGTGTAGTACCGGGGTACGACGGGGCAGCGGGCTGCGGCTCGTCCTTTAGTCGGTTGAGCGGTGTGTGGGCGGAGGGTGAGGATCGGGCCATGGACTATGTGATGCGTTCCGTACGGGCCGAGGAATGGCCGCTGGCCAGGCAGCTGCGGCTGGATGCTTTGCAGGATCCCGCGGCCCCCGTGGCGTTCCTGGACTCGTACGAGGCGGCGGTGGCGCGGCCGGATGCCTTCTGGCAGGACCGTACGGCTGCCGCCGCCGAGGGCGGGGACGTACGGCAGTTCGTCGCGGAGTCGCCCGAGGGGGAGTGGGTGGGCACGGTCACTGTGCTGATCGAGCGCCCGGAGGACGACGTGCGCTTCGGGGAGCCCGCCGGGGTGAACCAGGGGCACCTGGTCGGTGTCTTCGTCCGGCCGGAGGTGCGGGGGGCCGGGGTGACGGACGCGTTGTTCCGGGTGGCCGTCGACTGGGCCTGGTCGCTGTCCGCGCCCCGGCTGGAGCGGGTGCGCCTGTATGTGCACGAGAACAACCCGCGGGCCGCGGCGTTCTACCGGCGGTTCGGGTTCGTACCGTCGGGGCAGCGGATGCCGGTCCCGGGGCAGGGGCCGGGGACGGGTGAACGGCGTGAGTGGGAGCTGGAGTACGTGATCGAGCGGGGGTAGGGGGCGGGGGCCGTTCCTGTTCGGTCAGACGGCGCCCGGGGCCGGGGCGTGCAGGTGTTGCTGCCAGCGGGCCCGGCCCTGTTCGCGGGAGCGCAGCAGGGCGATCGCGGGCAGGCCCAGGTCCTGGCCCCTCGCCAGCAGTTCGGGGAGCTGGGGGAGCGGGGCCACGGCGGCCACGTCGTCCAGGACCAGCGTCATTGGTGGGTCGAGCCGACCGTCGGATGACCGTGCGGCCATGCGGCGGCCGTGCTCGACCACGTGTGAGGCGAGCGCGGTGAGGAGGGGCATCGCGCCGGGGCGGGTACGGGGATCCTCGATGGGTTCACCGACCACATAGAGCGTTCCCCCCTCGCGGGCAAAAGATTCCAGCGCGGCCGCATCCGATCGGTTGGCCGTGCAGGCCTCGCGGATGTGCACCGATGAGAGGGCCGAGAAGGCCCGTACGTTCAACTCCTGCGCCACGTCCCGCCGTTCCGGGTACCCCGTGAGCGCGGACTCCAGCAGCCCGGCGAGACCGGATGCGGCCTTGGGATGCGTACGGAGGAGGCGTACGGGTTCGTGGGCGGATGCCCCCGAGGCCCAGCGGGCGACCTGGCGGAACGGGCGGCCGTCCACCGCCGCGGCGTGCAGCCAGCACTGGAGGAGGGTCTGCGCGGTGTCGGCCACCGCCGCGTCGATCCTGGCCTGCGGGCGGACCGGGGCGAGGAGGGCGGCGGCGCGTACGGCGGCGGTGTCGGGGTCCTCGCAGTCGGCGGTGGGCGGCCAGTGGAGGCGGGCCGGGGTGTCGCAGAGGTGGCCGGGGTCGTAGACGAGGACCGGGCCGAGCTTGGCGCGGGCGTCCTTCGTCTCGGCCCAGACCGTGGGGTCCGAGGTGACGACCAGGGCGGGGCCCTCGGCGTTTTGGATGGCCTGGACGACAGTGGGGCGCCGGTCGCGGGCGGGGGCATAGACGAGGAGGGGG
>NZ_JOEM01000045.1 GCF_000718135.1 Streptomyces cyaneofuscatus
ACCCGACACCGTCACCCCCCGCACCCGCACCGCCACCCACCCCCTCATCCCCGACCACGGCACCGGCGCCCACCACGCCCTCCGCGCCCTCGTCACCGCCCTCACCGAAGGCGCCGCCGACCCCGCCCACCCCCACTGCGCCGCCCACCTCCACACCCCACCCCTCGCCCTCGCAGCCGCCGCCGACCTCGCCGCCAGCGCCCTCAACCCCTCCATGGACTCCTGGGACCAGGCCCCCGCCGCCTCCGCCCTCGAAGCCGACCTCACCACCGCACTCGCCGCCGAGATCTACCCCCACACCCCCTCACCCGACGCCGTCATCACCACCGGCGGCACCGAAGCCAACCAACTCGCCCTCCTCCTCGCCCGCGAACGCCACGGCCCCGTCCAGACCGTCTGCGCCACCAACACCCACCACAGCGTCGCCCGCGCCGCCTGGCTCCTCGGCCTCCCCGAACCCGTCACCGTCCCCGCCCCCGACGGCACGATGGACCCCGCCGCCCTCGACCAGACCCTCGCCCGCCTCGACCGGCCCCTCCTCGTCGTCGCCACCGCCGGAACCACCGACACCGGCGCCATCGACCCCCTCGACACCATCGCCGACCTCTGCACCACCCACGGCGCCGAACTCCACATCGACGCCGCCTACGGCGGACCCCTCCTCTTCAGCCCCAACCACCGCCACCTCCTCCACGGCCTCCACCGCGCCCACAGCGTCACCCTCGACCTCCACAAACTCGGCTGGCAACCCGCATCCGCCGGCCTCTTCGCCGTCCCCGAACGCCACCACCTCACCCCCCTCCACCACCACGCCCCCTACCTCAACGCCGACGACGACACCGAATCCGGCCTCCCCGACCTCCTCGGCCGCTCCCTGCGCACCACCCGCCGCCCCGACGCCCTCAAGATCGCCGTCACCCTCCAGGCCCTCGGCCGCACCGGACTCGCCGACCTCATCGACCGCACCCTCACCACCGCCCACCACCTCGCCGACCTCATCACCCGAACCCCCACCCTCGACCTCTACGAACGCCCCACCATCTCCACCGTCCTCTTCCGCCCCACCGACGCCGACGACCACACCGTCGCCACCCTCCGCCGCACCCTCCTCAACCGCGGCCACGCCGTCCTCGGCCGCGCCCACACCGCCGGCCGCCTCTGGCTCAAGGCCACCCTCCTCAACCCCCACACCACCCCCCAGGACCTCCAGGCCCTCATCGACCTGATCACCGCCACCACCACCGACCTGGCGGTCACCACCACCCCCCGCACAGAAGGCGACACCCCGCGATGACCGACCGGCCCGCCCCCGACCGGCCAGCCCCCACCCCCGAACCCGACCGCCCGCACGACCTCGTCGGCATCGGCATCGGCCCCTTCAACCTCTCCCTCGCCGCCCTCGCCCACAACATCCCCACCGCCCCCGACGACCCCCGCCCCCTCGCCGCGACCTTCTACGAACAACGCCCCGCCTTCCACTGGCACCCCGGCCTCCTCCTCGACGGCGCCAGCCTCCAAGTCCCCTTCCTCGCCGACCTCGTCACCCTCGCCGACCCCTCCAGCCCCTGGAGCTTCCTCAACTACCTCCGCACCCGCGACCGCCTCTTCCCCTTCTACTTCGCCGAGCGCTTCCACATCCAACGAGCCGAATACGACGCCTACTGCCGCTGGGTCACCGAACAACTCCCCGGACTCCACTTCGGCCACCAGGTCGACGCCGTCCGCTGGAACACCGAACGCGCCCTCTTCGAAGTCGACTTCACCCAACTCGACCCCGACGGCGAAGCCGAAGCCCTCGGCCGCGCCTACGCCCGCCACATCGCCCTCGGCATCGGCACCGAACCCTTCGTCCCCGAACCCCTCCGCCCCCTCGCCGAAGCCCCCTCCGTCCCCGTACTCCACTCCGCCGACTACCTCCGCCACCGCGACCAACTCCTCGCCGCCGACCACATCACCGTCATCGGCTCAGGACAGTCCGGCGCCGAAGTCTTCCTCGACCTCCTGCGCGCCCGCCCCGAAGGCGCCGAGAAACTCCACTGGCTCGCCCGCACCCAGGCCTTCGCCCCCATGGAATATTCCAAGCTCGGTCTGGAGCACTTCACCCCCGACTACAGCCGCTACTTCCACGCCCTCCCCGAAACCGCCCGCGATGAACTCGTCCCCCGCCAATGGCAGCTCCACAAAGGCATCGACGCCGACACCATCGCCGCCATCCACGACGAGCTCTACCGCCGCACCCTCCACGGCGGCTGGCCCGACGCCACCCTCACCCCCGGCGTCCACGTCCGCACCGCAGGCCGCCTCGCCAACACCCGTGTCGAACTCCACCTCGAACACACCCAGCAAGGCACCCGCTCCCGCCTCACCACCGACGCCGTCATCC
Organism: Streptomyces cyaneofuscatus; assembly: GCF_000718135.1. Lineage (GTDB taxonomy): Bacteria > Actinomycetota > Actinomycetes > Streptomycetales > Streptomycetaceae > Streptomyces > Streptomyces cyaneofuscatus. Next base: position 2,384 of record NZ_JOEM01000045.1, read on the forward strand.
TCGCCACCGGCTACCGCGAACGCCCCCTCGACGCCCTCCTCGGCGGCCTCGACCCCTACCTCCGCCGCGACACCTCCCACCGCCCCCGCATCGACGACCAGTACCGCCTGATCCTCGACCGCGCGGTCACCGGACACGTCTACGTACAGAACGCCGAACGCCACACCCACGGCGTCGGCGCCCCCGACCTCGGCCTCGCCGCCTGGCGCAGCGCCACCATCCTCAACAATCTCACCGGCACCACCCCCTACCCCCTCCCCGAACGCACCGCCTTCACCACCTTCGGCCTCACCACCGACCACCCCCGCGTCCCCGCCCAAGCCCCCGCCCTCATCCCCCTCAGCCAGTCCGTCTAGCCGCCGGACACAGAACGGCCCGGGACCCCACCGAAGGAGCCCCGGGCCGGACGAACAGGGTTACGGGAACACCGGCGTCCCCTCACGCGTCAGCCGCCACCCCACCGAAGCGAACGCCGCCGGATCCACCGACCCCTTCGCCTGCACCCACGCGATGATCGTGTTCCGGATCTCATCCGAATTCGCCCACACCTGCTTCGCCCCCGGCACATGCGGGAAATTACCCCCACCGCTCGCCCGGTAGTTGTTCACCGCGAACACGAACCGCGCCGCCGGATCCACCGGCTTCCCCTCGAACGACAGCCCCACGATCCGCGACCCCACCGGCTGGGCGATATCGATGTCGTACGTCACCCCCGACACCGCGTCATAGTTGTAATCCGGAATCCCGTCCGCATTCGTCAGCTTCGCCGTATCCACCGGACCACCCGCCGGAGTCCGCACGTAATACCGCGCCGAATACTCCAGATACTCCTTCAACTGCGCCCCCGTCAACAGCCGCGCCTCCAGCGTGTTCTCGAACGGATACAGCCCCGCCGCATCCCGGATCGTCACATCACCGGCCGGAATCCCCGCCGTACGCGAGAAGCACGACGCCTGCGACAGCACCGGCAGCTCCGCGTACTCCCCACCCGCCAGAGCCGCCGCCACCGTCTCCGCCTGCACCTGGTTGATCAGATCGATGATCGGCTCGTCCTTCCACGGCGCATCCGCCGTCGACATCGCCACCACCGACGTACCGATCACCTGATTGACGTACGCCACCACCTTCCGGTGCTCGTCCCGCAACAGCGAGACCACCTTCCGGTCCTCCGCCACCGTATTCGAGTTCAGCACCTGCGAACCCGCCTTCTCGACCGTCCAGCGCCCCTTCTCCCACACCAGATCGAAATCGAAGACCGTCAGCCGCTGCCCCCACTTCGCCGGCTCCGAAAGAACCACCCGCTTCCCCGTCACCTTGTTCGTGACGAAGTGCTCCGCGATCTCCACATGCGCGTGCCCCACCAGAATCGCGTCGATCCCCGGCACCTGCTCCGCCACCAGCCCCGCCGCGTTCTCGACGTACGGCAACTGATCCCCGTACGACGACGTCCCCGACGAACCCGAATGCGCCGACACGATCACCACATCCGCACCCATCGAACGCAGCTTCGGCACCCACTTCGCCGCCTGCTCCTCCAACCCCGGGAACACCATCTTCCCGCCCACATTCACCTTGTCCCAGATCGCGATCCCCGGATTCGTCAACCCCAGAACCGCCACCCGCACATCACGCCCGAACGGCGTCCGCAACCGCTTGATGACGTACGGGGCGAACGCCGGCCGCAACGTCCTCGCATCCAGCGCATTCGCCCCCAGCAGCGGAAAATCACACTGCTCCTCGAACTTCCGCAGCACCGGAATCCCGTAATTGAACTCGTGATTCCCCAGCGCCGCCGCGTCATAGCCGATCGCGTTCATCGCCTGTGCCATCGGATGCACCGGACCACGCCGCGCGGTGATCGGATCGATCTTCGCGTAGTAGTACGACAACTGCGTGCCCTGGATCGTGTCACCCGCGTCGATCAACAACGTGTTCCGGCGCCCCTTCTCCCGGCGCACCTGATCCACCAGCGTCGAGATCTTCGCCAGACCGACATCGTTGCGGGCCGCGTCGTCGTACTCCTTGTCGGTGAAGTAGTCCCAGTTGAAGACGTTCCCGTGCAGATCGGTCGTGCCCATCACGGTGAACGAATACCGCTTACCGGGGCGCCCATGACCGTGCCCATGCCCGCGACCGTGCGCCTCAGCCGCACCTGCCGTACCCGCCGCGCCCACCACCGCACCGCCCGCCAACGCCACCCCCGCACCGGCGGCAGCCGAACGGACCAGAAACGTCCTGCGGTCCACGGGGTTCAACGACATCGCTCACTCACTCCTCGTTCAGTACGGGCAACGCGCGTAGATTCTGACCCGCCCCCCGTTCCCCGCAACACCCCACACAGGTTTCGATCCGATGACCCCCCGACACACCTCCTCCACACCCACCCCCCGTGCCACAGTGAACGCATGACCGAAACCCCCACACCCCAGCCCCTGTCTCTTATACACATCTCCCGAGCCCACGAGACAGGCAGAAATCTCGTATGCCGTCTTCTGCTTGAAAA
>NZ_JOEM01000046.1 GCF_000718135.1 Streptomyces cyaneofuscatus
GTCCGCATACACCGACACATCCACCGGAGCCAGATCCAACACACCCCCCACCGGAAAACCCGGCCCACGCAACGAGAACTGCTCCCACAACCGCCAACGGCGGCCCAGCAGCAGCGCGCCGTCGTCACTCATGGGTCGCACCCGCCGGGAGGTCGGCGAGTTCCTCGGCGACGACCTCGGCCAGTTCGGCGGGGGTCGGGTAGGTGAAGACGAGGGCGATGGCGATCTCCGTGCCGACCGCCTCCTGGATGCGCCCGGTGATCTGGAAGGCCGTCAGCGAGTCGCCGCCGGACTCGAAGAAGTCGGCCTGCTCGTCGAGGCCTTCGTTGGCCAGCGCCTCCTGGTAGAGGACGGTGATGAGTTCGGTCAGCCCGGCGACGCTCCGGAGGTCGCGCGCGAGGGTCTGGTCCTGGACGGTCATGGTGACTCCTTCGGGTAGGGAGGAAGTGATGTCGGAAGCAGCGGAGTGGACGGGGACGGGCGTCACGACAGGACGGAGACAGGAGGGGCGGGGAACGGCGGAGCCTGATCGGCCGCGCCCCTCCCGACCTCCACCCCCATGGCGGCCAGCGCGGACGGCGAGTTGCCGCCGGAGACCACCACGGCCGTACGCCCGTGGAAGCCGCGCCGGAGCGCGCCGGCCAGGGCCACGCTGCCGCTCGGTTCGGCGGGCAGGCCGGCCCGGTGCAGCAGCTCCATGGCCCGGAGGACCTCGTCGTCCCCCACGGCGATCAGCTCGTCGACCCGTCCCCGGACGATGGGAAAGGTGATCTCGCCGGGCCGCTGGCCGCGCAGCCCGTCGGCGACGGTCCTCGACGCGGGCAGCTCGACCGGGTTCCCGGCCGCGAGCGACACGGCGTAGCGGCGCGCCTCCTGGGGTTCCACGCCGATGACGCGCGGAGGGCGCACGCCGAGACCGGCCGCGAGGCAGCAGCCCGCCAGCAGTCCGCCGCCGCCGACCGGGACGAAGAGCAGATCGAGGTCGGGCGCCTCCTCCAGGATCTCCAGGGCGACGGTGCCCTGGCCCGCGATGACCCGCTCGTCGTCGGAGGAGTGCACCAACAGCGCGCCGGTCTCCGCCGCCAGCCGCCGGGCCAGCTGGTCGCGGGCGGCCACACCGCCGTCCGCCGTCACCACCCGGGCGCCCAGCCGGCGGATGGCGTCGGCCTTCTCCCGGCCGGCTCCCGCGGCCATCACCACGGTGGCCGCGGCGCCGGTCCGGCGCGCCAGCGCGGCCACGGCGATGCCGTGGTTGCCGGAGGACCCGGCGACCACGGCCGCGGTGTCCCGGCCCAGGAGCGCGTTGGCGGCGCCCCTGGCCTTGAACGAACCGCCCCGTTGCAGGTGTTCGGCCTTGAGCAGCACCCCGCGGAGCCCGGCCTCCGCCAGTCCCGGCAGTGCGTCGGCGGCCAGCAGAGGCGTTCGGCGGACCGGGCCGCGGATCCGTTCGGCGGCCGCCCGTACGTCCCCCGCTCCGAGGCGGGTTCCGGCGGCGGTCATGGTGTGCGGTCCGGGACCGGGGCGGCGGTGCGGCGCAGGGCCGCCCGGTCCGTCTTGCCCGTACGGGTGGTGGGCAGCCGCTCGATGCGGTGGAACCTGCGGGGCATCATGTGCGGCGGCAGGACCGTCGCAAGGTGCCGGCGCAGCTCCGCGTCGGTCACCTCGTCGAGGGGGCCGGTGACATGGGCGTACAGGAACACCCGCCCCTGCTCGTCCGGTTCGGCCGTGACCACGGCGCCGGTGACGCGGGGGTGGCCGAGCAGGACGCCCTCGATCTCGGCCGGGTCGACCCGGTAGCCCCGGATCTTCACCTGCCGGTCGGAGCGGCCCAGGTACTCCAGGACGCCGTCCTCACCGGCCCGTGCCAGGTCTCCGGTGCGGTAGGCGCGGGCGCCCGGTGGTCCCCCGGGGTCGGGGCGGAAGCGGTCGGCGGTGAGGCCGGGACGTCCCAGGTAGCCGCGCGCCACGCCGATGCCGCCGAGGACGATCTCACCGGTGCCGCCCGGGGGCACCTCGTCACCGCCGGGGCCGGTCAGCCGGACCGTCATCCCGTCGATGGGTGTCCCGACCAGGTCGCGGGTGGTGTCGGGTTCGGGGGGCACCGCGTAACGGGTGGCGGTCATGGTGCATTCGGTGGGGCCGTACTGGTTGACCAGGCTGCCGGGCAGCAGGCGGCGCGCACCGGAGCGGAGGAAGGGCAGCAGCGACTCCCCGCTGGTCACGACGAGGCGCAGTCCACGCAGATGTTCCTCGGCCAGGTCCTGCTGGGCCAGGAAGGTGAGGAAGGACGGGGTGACGCTCAGCAGGGTGTTGACGCCTTCGCGGCGCAGGGTCTCCGCGAAGCTGTCGGCGCGCAGCAGGGTGCCGCGTTCCGCCAGGACCACGGTGCCGCCGGCGACCAGGGGGGCGAAGGTGTCGCGGATGGAGGCGTCGTAGCCGAGGGGTGCGACCTGGAGCGCCACGGTGTCGGGGCCCAGGCCGTAGTCCCGGGCGATGAACCCGAGGTACGAGTCGAGGCCCGCGCGCTCGATCAGTACGGTGTTGGGGGTGCCGGTGGAGCCGGAGGTGTGGCTGACGTAGGCGAGCTGCCGACCGGAGCCCGCGGGCGTACCGCCCGGCGGGCCCCAACCGCCCGGTCCGTCCGGCTCTCCGACGTCGTCGAGGTCGATCACCGGCCCGTCGACGGTCAGCCCCGTCCTCTCCCGCACCGCGCTCCGGGTGATCAGGACGGTGGCGCCGCCGCTGCGGACCATGGCGGCAAGCCGGGGCGGCGGCTGGGTCACGTCCAGCGTGAGGAAGGCTCCTCGGGCGCGGAGGACGGCCGCCACCGCCACCACGCTCTCCGGGCCCGGTTCCAGGGCCAGGGCGCAGACCCGCTCGGGTCCGACCCCGTGGGCGGTCAGCAGGCGGGCCAGCCGGTCGATCCAGGTGTCGAGCTGCCGGTAGCCGACGCTGCGGCCGGGGGCGCTCAGCGCGGTGGCGTCCGGGGTGCGCGCGGCGTGGTCCCGGATGGCGTCGAGGAGGCTCACCATGAGGGGACGCCTCCCTGCTGGTGTTCCTGGTCGACGGCGACGAAGCGGAGTTCGGAGGTGTAGGTGTTGCCCCGGTCGTCGGTCAGCCACGCGTGCTCGGGGCTGGGCAGCATCTCCGTGATCGTGAGCTTCGCCTCCGGATCCTTCCGTGCCAGCCGACGAGCGGCCTTGGCCAGGATGTTCACGTACACCGGAGCGTCGAAATCCACATAGAACGGACGCGGCTCCGTCGGCGACACCACGAACACATACCGCGGCAACCCCCGCTCACCTCGCCAGTTCCGCGCCCGCACATACCGCCGGGCCTCACTCTTCTCCTCCGCGAACCCCAGATCTCCACCCGTGAACCGCCACGACTCACGACTCACGACCAGCTTGTCCACCATCACCCGCGGCACATGATCCGCGTCGGGGCGCAGGGCGAAGCGGTCCATGACGCGGTTGGTCAGGGCGTGGCTGAAGACGTCGAGCACGTCGAACTCGCTGCCGTCGGGCAGGACGGCGGTCAGCCGGCCGTCGCGGTCGGTCACCGTGACGTCGGCGCTGAGTACGGTGCGGTCCCGGTGCGGGTCGCTGGTGTGTTCGGCGATGGCGACGAAGTAGTCCTCCGGGCGGTCCAGGGCGGGGCGGCTGCGGGCCGACCACTTCAGCGGCAGTTCCTTGGGCAGCATCGGCATCAGCCGGGGCCCGGGGAAGTCGCGGTCGGTCTCGGCGATCAGCTCCTCGACGGCGGGGTGCTGGTTGACGAAGAGGGAGGCGGCGACGGTGTTCATGGCGATGTGCAGTTCGCCGAGGACGAGTTCGAAGTCGCCCCGTTCGACGGCGGCGGCGTCCTTGGCCATGATGAGCACGTCGGGGCTCACATAGCGGGAGAGCGACCAGCCGTCGCGCGGTCCGTCGAACTCCTCGTGGACCCGGTCGGCGATGTCCGCGGAGGACAGCTGTACGCGGCGTGCGCCTTCCGGGGCGTCGATGATCCGGGCCCAGCGCTCGCGCAGTTCGGCACCGATCCGGTCGGCCTCCGGCATGGACGCGGCGTGCGGGGCGGGCAGGCAGGCGAACCAGAGCGAGGCGAGGTCGGTGGTGGGCCGGTCGCCGCGCACCTGGTCGAAGCTCTGCCGGATGTGCGCGCGCATGGACTCCGCGTACCGGCTGGTCAGCCAGCCCACGGCCGTCAGGCACAGGGAGAGCGGGGTGAGTTCGTCCAGGACGGCGGGGCTGAGCCGGGCGGTGGCGGAGCGCCGGGTGTCGGAGTAGACGAGCGACCGGTTCGGAGCCGTCCGACTGCCCTTGGCACGCTGCGAGGCGGTGTCGGTGATCCGGGTGAAGTCCTCCTCCAGCGCCGCCAGCGCCTCGCACAACGCCTCCGCGTCACGCCCGGCCGCCTCCACCCGCTCACGGCGCAGCTCCCGGTCCGGACGCGCACCCGAAGGCACCTCCAACCGCCAGCTCACCCACCGACGAC
>NZ_JOEM01000047.1 GCF_000718135.1 Streptomyces cyaneofuscatus
GCCGATCAACCTCTTCTACCACTACGTCCGCAACGACCGCGACGGATTCACCCCCGCCCTCGCGGACGCCCTGAAACTCCACAAGACGTACTGGACCCTCAACGAGGACCGCGCCAAAGACATCGACGGCAGCATCGCCCTGGGACCCCTCGCCATCGCCTGCCTCGCCTACGACGCCGAATTCCCCCTCGATATCGAATCCGACTACCTCCCCAAACACCTCCTCCAACGCACCTGGATCGGCGAATTCCCCACCTGACCCCGCCCGCAGACAGGTTGACCCGACTACCCCCGCCCCTCCGGCCGTTCGCGCAGGACTGCTCCGGAAGCAAGATCAGCGATCATGTCAGCGCGGCTCACGGCTCCGGACTCCGAACCCGACAGCTCCGGAGCCACGAAACCGGTGACCAACGCATACGGCAGGTAGTCGGTGTCGACCGCCGGCAGCCAGCCCTCACGGCGACAGGCAAGAGCAGCCAAGGCAAGCGGAAGGAGTGGCAGCAGCGAGCCGGGCTGCCCAACTCCCTGCGAGGTCTCCCGGTGCTGGAGCAGCAGCGTCGTCAAGGTCTCCTCGAAGCGTGCCCGGTCACCGGCGGCCAGGGCACGTACGGCAAGGAGCGCGGTGAAGTCTCCACGGACCGGCCGGCTCTGCCCGGTTTCGTCAGCTGAGGCGTGGACACGAGCCAAAGCGGCATCAATCGCGGCGAGCTTCTGTTCGGTCGAGGGCGGATAGTCCGCATCGTCATTCCCCATGTCACCGAGAACATAAGCCATCAGACCGTTGATGAGCTCCGCAGTGGCACAGCCCGTCCGGTCGGCCTGCGGTGACTGTCGAGTTAGGCGCAAGGCTTCGCGGTGCCGTTCAGTAGTTCCGGCGAGGACCATCAGACAGAAGGCACCGAGCCACTCGTCCGCACCGATGCGCGCCGGCTCACCGGACGCCCCGGCTTCGTAACTCATCCCGAAGTTCACGTAGTTCAGAAAAATACTGAAGGACTCATACGGGTAGTAGGCGGCGTACGACACGGCACCCGCGGCGGCCTCGGCCGCGTTGTCCAGGACGAACTTCGCTTCCGGAGTTTCCAGTCCTGGATATTCCACCGACAACGCACCCAGGTACCTGAGGAATTCCTCGGACAGCTCCCACCATTCGCGGTTCGTCATCCGATCTGCCCTGGACATGGTCCGCACTCGCGCACCGATGTGGCGCGGAAAGTCCGCACGGGCCTCGGCTACCGCAGCCTCCCCAACCCTGTGGCGCTCCACTCGCACGATGCCGCTCCCACTTTCGTGTACCCGCATTCACATCACCTCGGACTACTCATCGTCCCACTTCTTGGTACAGGGGAGCCGTCTCTTCCCGTATAGGGCCATGACCGTGGCGCCCTGCTTGGCCTCACCTCGTCCGGGGCGTTCGGACCGACAGCGATCGTCGCCCGGTTCGGCAGGATCTCGTCGTTCCCGCCAGATGTGCCGCGCCGTGCCTGCACCGTTTCAGGGCAGACAGGCACTCGATCGCCACACGTCAGGCACGAGGGACGCCGTCGCCGGAACGGCTGACCAAGACCTGGCCGACCACTCATCTCAGTCCGTACGACATCGGGCACAATGAAATCGACCGTGCACCGATCATCGAGATCCGGAGTGGCCGCGTTCTCTCACGGCCGGCTGGGCGAGGACGTACCAAGGAGGGACCGGCGGCCCGCTCCCCCGGTGAGCAGAAAATAGCGCGCCCCCTCCGCCGAGTCTGGGGTACGCGACGGTGAGGCTGCCAGAGGCCATGATGCGCCGTGCGGTCACCGAGCATTTCGACGTCTGCTGAGGAGGCCATCTATGGTCATAAGTGTGCCGCGCCCGGAGTACCCGGTTGCCGCGATGTCTGCAGTGGTCGGCGTGTTGGAAGGGTCTTTGAACGATTCACTGAAGGCGATCGAGACCTCGGACAAGGCAAGGACGTCGGTACTCCGCAGCTCGCTGAACGTCGCACGCCTCAGGTGCGTTCCAGATCCTGAGGCCGTGATGCTGGAGACCTGGGAGTCCTGGGTGTTAGCCATGACTCGCCAAGAATTTATTCACCTCTTTACGCCCGTCAGTGATCCACAGAGAAATCGAACGAGTGAACCCAAATCGCTCAGATTTCAGTGACTTCCCTTCGCCCTTGGGACAGATGCAGAGCTCCTGAGTTACCTTCTAGGCGATATGGCGGCCCCTACCGAACTTCGCGCTTAGGTCAAGTTCCCCACCCTGTCACGCAGACGGACTGAACTCCTTCTCTATAGTAATCTGAGGAAGATTTCCCCTTCGAAATATCAACAGGAGTGACTCATGACGGTAACGGTAGGCCGGCACGCGGCCCCGCAGGTCGACGAGCAGATAGCCGAGCGCCTCAAAGAAGAGCTGGAAAGAAGCATCCAAAAGATTGACGCCTCTCCTGCGCTTTTTGGCATGGCATTGAACGAAGCAGTCCTGCAGAGCGGGTACGCCAAGCCCTCAACCCTAGAGGTAATCGTTTCGCCACGTGGGACGCCACCGTCTCGGCCATGCAGGTTGGTACGGCAGCCTTTGCCGCCGCCAGCATCACCGAAGGCCGGATCGAGACACGCATCGACCACGAGATGCGGACCATCAACGCTACAGGCCCTCAGTTCTACGCGAATGCGGGTAACTGGCTCACCTCACTGTGGCTTGTCCTCGTCTGCCGGGATCAGCAACGGATGGACCAGCTGTGCCAGGTTCCACTCGATCTCCTTCGAGCATCCGGCGCCGAAGGTGATGAATATGTCTTCCACTGGGTAGACGCTTTGCAAACATACTGGCAGGAACGGCCAGGGCTGCCGGAGAAACTGACGGCTGCGATTGAGCAGTCTCACCCCGACATCGCCACCATCGCGCTGCGCGACCTTCTTCAGCTCGTGCTGTACCCGCCGATCAACCTGTTCTACAAGTTCTTCCGGAAAGACCACGATGGCTTCAATGAAGCGCTCGTGAAAGCTTTGGAACTGCACAAGACATACTGGAACGCACCGGAGCGCGCCGGGGACATTGCTGGCCTTCTTGCTCTCGGTCCGCTTGCCGTCGCGTGCCTTGCCTACGATGCCGGATTCCCGATCGAAGTCGAGTCCGACTACCTGCCCATTCGCCTCCTGGACGGCTCCTGGGTGGGTGAGTTCGACACGTGATGGCGTCGAGCCGAAGGGCGATGAGCAAGTGAGCGGCCAGCCTTCACGTGCCGTGTCGGACCGTCTGGGAGCGATCGACTGGGACGACGACGGCGCTGCCTTCCGCCACGCCCACTCACGCGCCCTCCTCATGCGGGAGTACCTGCGACGAGCGGCCCTGTGGGCCAAGGCGTACGGGGCCGAAGAGTCCTGGCCGTTCTTCGACATCGCCGCGCACGTGGACGCCGCCATAACGACTCCGCCCGATGTCGCCGCCGAACTGGAGCAACTACTCCGGAGCCTCGCTCCAGCCTCCCTCCGCACCACCTGCCGTGGAGCCGTTCGGTGGCCGGCGCTGCTGACCGCCCACCGTGGCCTGCCGGCCGAGCTGCCGGACCCGTACGAACCGCTGCTCCTCATGTACGAGCGTGGCGGCGGCTACCACCTCGGGGAGTACCTCGACCTCAACGGCGTGATGATCCCGCTGGGGGACATGGAGAGCAACGTCTCCGCCGCTCCCTTCGTCACGCTCGCCCCGACCACCCTCGACGCTCTCGACGCGGAGGGCGAGATGACGTACTTCGCGAAGATCAGCGACGGCTATCCCCGGCACAGCCCACGCGGCATCGTCCGGCGGCGCGTCGAAGACGACGGCCGGACCCACGATGAGGCGTTCACTCGCAATCTACGCTGGGAACCGACCGAGTATCTCAAGCTGTACGACCTCGGGCACAACGACATCGACCACGTGCGCATCACCGAGATCGAGGCGGCTGCATTCATCGAGGGACTCTTCCGTGAATGAGGTCATCATCCGACATGATCTATCGCCCGGACCAGATGCCGAGCAGTTCGCGGAACGCTTGAGTGAGCGCGTCGCCCGACGCATCGATAAGCTCGAAGGCTCCGCGAAAATGATCGATTACGCCTTTAGCACTGCCAACTTGGCCATGCGGGCACATTGTGTGGCCGACCCCCGGGCGGCAGCGGTCGAGACATGGGAGTCGACAGTCAATTCGATGCAACTGGGGTCGGCGATCTTCGCCCTGCTGGGTGCGGCCGAGGGAGCGGTCGAATGCCGGATCAACCGAAAGCTGCGGACCATCCCGGCGACCGGACCGATGTCCACTGCTGACGCCGGCACGTGGCTCTCCGCCTTCTGGCTGGCCGTCATCTGCCGTGACCAGGACCGAA
>NZ_JOEM01000048.1 GCF_000718135.1 Streptomyces cyaneofuscatus
AACACAGTGGACGCGAGCAACTGAGGACAAGCCCTCGGCCTATTAGTACCAGTCAGCTCCACCCCTTACAGGGCTTCCACATCTGGCCTATCAACCCAGTCGTCTACTGGGAGCCTTAACCCCTCAAGAGGGTGGGAATACTCATCTCGAAGCAGGCTTCCCGCTTAGATGCTTTCAGCGGTTATCCTTTCCGAACGTAGCCAACCAGCCATGCCCTTGGCAGGACAACTGGCACACCAGAGGTTCGTCCGTCCCGGTCCTCTCGTACTAGGGACAGCCCTTCTCAATATTCCTACGCGCGCAGCGGATAGGGACCGAACTGTCTCACGACGTTCTAAACCCAGCTCGCGTACCGCTTTAATGGGCGAACAGCCCAACCCTTGGGACCGACTCCAGCCCCAGGATGCGACGAGCCGACATCGAGGTGCCAAACCATCCCGTCGATATGGACTCTTGGGGAAGATCAGCCTGTTATCCCCGGGGTACCTTTTATCCGTTGAGCGACAGCGCTTCCACAAGCCACTGCCGGATCACTAGTCCCGACTTTCGTCCCTGCTCGACCCGTCGGTCTCACAGTCAAGCTCCCTTGTGCACTTACACTCAACACCTGATTGCCAACCAGGCTGAGGGAACCTTTGGGCGCCTCCGTTACTCTTTAGGAGGCAACCGCCCCAGTTAAACTACCCATCAGACACTGTCCCTGATCCGGATCACGGACCCAGGTTAGACATCCAGCACGACCAGAGTGGTATTTCAACGACGACTCCACAACCACTGGCGTGGCCGCTTCACAGTCTCCCACCTATCCTACACAAGCCGAACCGAACACCAATATCAAACTATAGTAAAGGTCCCGGGGTCTTTCCGTCCTGCTGCGCGAAACGAGCATCTTTACTCGTAGTGCAATTTCACCGGGCCTATGGTTGAGACAGTCGAGAAGTCGTTACGCCATTCGTGCAGGTCGGAACTTACCCGACAAGGAATTTCGCTACCTTAGGATGGTTATAGTTACCACCGCCGTTTACTGGCGCTTAAGTTCTCAGCTTCGCACACCCGAAAGTGCACTAACCGGTCCCCTTAACGTTCCAGCACCGGGCAGGCGTCAGTCCGTATACATCGCCTTACGGCTTCGCACGGACCTGTGTTTTTAGTAAACAGTCGCTTCTCGCTGGTCTCTGCGGCCACCCCCAGCTCAAGCAGCAAGTGCTATCACCAGTGATGGCCCCCCTTCTCCCGAAGTTACGGGGGCATTTTGCCGAGTTCCTTAACCATAGTTCACCCGAACGCCTCGGTATTCTCTACCTGACCACCTGAGTCGGTTTAGGGTACGGGCCGCCATGAAACTCGCTAGAGGCTTTTCTCGACAGCATAGGATCATCCACTTCACCACAATCGGCTCGGCATCAGGTCTCAGACTTATATGCACGACGGATTTGCCTACCGTGCGTCCTACACCCTTACCCCGGGACAACCACCGCCCGGGCTGGACTACCTTCCTGCGTCACCCCATCGCTTACCTACTACAAGTCTGGTTCATCGGCTCCACCACTACCCTCAACTCCGAAGAGATCGGGCCGGCTTCACGGACTTAGCATCGCCTGATTCAGTACTGGGCGTTTCAAAGCGGGTACCGGAATATCAACCGGTTGTCCATCGACTACGCCTGTCGGCCTCGCCTTAGGTCCCGACTTACCCTGGGCAGATCAGCTTGACCCAGGAACCCTTAGTCAATCGGCGCACACGTTTCTCACGTGTGTATCGCTACTCATGCCTGCATTCTCACTCGTGAACCGTCCACAACTCGCTTCCGCGGCTGCTTCACCCGGCACACGACGCTCCCCTACCCATCCCAGCCCCCGTTGGGGGTATGTGCTGGAATGACACGACTTCGGCGGTACGCTTGAGCCCCGCTACATTGTCGGCGCGGAATCACTTGACCAGTGAGCTATTACGCACTCTTTCAAGGGTGGCTGCTTCTAAGCCAACCTCCTGGTTGTCTCTGCGACTCCACATCCTTTCCCACTTAGCGTACGCTTAGGGGCCTTAGTCGATGCTCTGGGCTGTTTCCCTCTCGACCATGGAGCTTATCCCCCACAGTCTCACTGCCGTGCTCTCACTTACCGGCATTCGGAGTTTGGCTAAGGTCAGTAACCCGGTAGGGCCCATCGCCTATCCAGTGCTCTACCTCCGGCAAGAAACACACGACGCTGCACCTAAATGCATTTCGGGGAGAACCAGCTATCACGGAGTTTGATTGGCCTTTCACCCCTAACCACAGGTCATCCCCCAGGTTTTCAACCCTGGTGGGTTCGGTCCTCCACGAAGTCTTACCTCCGCTTCAACCTGCCCATGGCTAGATCACTCCGCTTCGGGTCTAGAGCGTGCAACTCAATCGCCCTATTCGGACTCGCTTTCGCTACGGCTTCCCCACACGGGTTAACCTCGCTACACACCGCTAACTCGCAGGCTCATTCTTCAAAAGGCACGCAGTCACGACTGCATGTGCAAGCACATACAGCGACGCTCCCACGGCTTGTAGGCACACGGTTTCAGGTACTATTTCACTCCGCTCCCGCGGTACTTTTCACCATTCCCTCACGGTACTATCCGCTATCGGTCACCAGGGAATATTTAGGCTTAGCGGGTGGTCCCGCCAGATTCACACGGGATTTCTCGGGCCCCGTGCTACTTGGGTGGTTCTCAAGCAAGCCGTTGATGTTTCAGCTACGGGGGTCTTACCCTCTACGCCGGACCTTTCGCATGTCCTTCGCCTACACCAACGGTTTCTGACTTGCCGACCAATCGGCAGATTGATCAAGAGAACTCCCACAACCCCGCATGCGCAACCCCTGCCGGGTATCACACGCATACGGTTTGGCCTCATCCAGTTTCGCTCGCCACTACTCCCGGAATCACGGTTGTTTTCTCTTCCTGAGGGTACTGAGATGTTTCACTTCCCCTCGTTCCCTCCACACTGCCTATGTGTTCAGCAGCGGGTGACAGCCCATGACGACTGCCGGGTTTCCCCATTCGGAAACCCCCGGATCAAAGCTTGGTTGACAGCTCCCCGGGGACTATCGTGGCCTCCCACGTCCTTCATCGGTTCCTGGTGCCAAGGCATCCACCGTGCGCCCTTAAAAACTTGGCCACAGATGCTCGCGTCCACTGTGCAGTTCTCAA
>NZ_JOEM01000049.1 GCF_000718135.1 Streptomyces cyaneofuscatus
AGGAGAGCCGGCGTGAGCTTGAGGATCGTTGTCTGTGTGAAGTACGTGCCCGACGCGACCGGTGACCGGCATTTCGCCGATGACCTGACGCTGGACCGTGAGGATGTCGACGGTCTGCTGTCGGAGCTGGACGAGTACGCGGTCGAGCAGGCGTTGCAGATCGCGGATGCGGCGGACGATGCGGAGATCACCGTGGTGACGGTGGGTCCGGAGGATGCCAAGGACGCGTTGCGCAAGGCGTTGTCGATGGGTGCGGACAAGGCTGTTCACGTCGAGGACGACGATCTCCACGGCACGGATGTGATCGGCACGTCGCTGGTGCTGGCGAAGGCGGTCGAGAAGACCGGCTTCGACCTGGTGATCTGCGGGATGGCTTCCACCGACGGTGTGATGGGTGTGCTGCCGGCGCTGCTGGCCGAGCGTCTGGGTGTGCCGCAGGTGACGCTGCTGTCGGAGGTGGCGGTGGACGGTGGTGTGGTGACCGGGCGCCGTGACGGTGACACCGCCTCCGAGCAGCTTGAGGCCTCGCTCCCGGCGGTGGTGTCGGTGACCGACCAGTCCGGTGAGGCGCGTTACCCGTCGTTCAAGGGGATCATGGCGGCGAAGAAGAAGCCGGTGGAGTCGCTGGATCTGGACGATCTGGGTCTGGACGCGGACGAGGTGGGTCTGGCGGGTGCGTGGACCGCGGTCGACTCCGCGACCGAGCGTCCGGCGCGGACGGCGGGCACGATCGTGAAGGACGAGGGCGAGGGCGGCAAGCAGCTCGCCGGGTTCCTCGCGGGCCAGAAGTTCATCTAGCCCGTATGTCCCTCCCCGCTGTTCCTCTCTCTCGTCATTTCTCGTCTGGAGTGCGTTGTCATGGCTGAAGTTCTTGTTCTGGTCGATCACGTGGACGGTGCGGTCCGCAAGCCCACCCTGGAGCTGCTGACCCTCGCGCGCCGTATCGGTGACCCCGTGGCCGTCGCCCTGGGTGCCGGCGCGGAGGCGGCCGCGGGTGTGCTGGGTGAGCACGGTGCGGTGAAGGTGCTGACCGCGGATGCCCCGGAGTTCGCGGACTATCTGGTGGTGCCGAAGGTCGACGCGCTGCAGGCCGCGTTCGACGCGGTCAGCCCCGCGGCGGTGCTGGTGGTGTCCTCGGCCGAGGGCAAGGAGATCGCCGCCCGTCTCGCGCTGCGGGTCGGTTCGGGGATCATCACCGACGCCACCGATCTGGAGGCCGGTGAGCAGGGTCCGGTCGCGACGCAGGCCGCGTTCGCCGCCTCGTACACGACGAAGTCCCGGGTCTCCAGGGGTGTCCCGGTCATCACGGTCAAGCCGAACTCCGCCCCCGTCGAGCCGGCCGCCGCGGCCGGTGCGGTCGAGGCCCTGACGGTGTCCTTCGGTGAGACGGCGACCGGCACGAAGGTGACCTCCCGCACGCCGCGTGAGTCGACCGGGCGCCCGGAGCTGACCGAGGCCGCGATCGTCGTCTCCGGCGGCCGTGGCGTCAACGGTGCGGAGAACTTCCCCCTCATCGAGGCCCTCGCCGACTCCCTGGGTGCTGCGGTGGGTGCGTCGCGGGCGGCGGTGGACGCGGGCTGGTACCCGCACACCTCCCAGGTCGGCCAGACCGGCAAGTCCGTCTCCCCCCAGCTCTACATCGCCTCGGGCATCTCCGGCGCGATCCAGCACCGGGCCGGGATGCAGACCTCCAAGACCATCGTCGCCATCAACAAGGACGCCGAGGCCCCGATCTTCGACCTCGTCGACTACGGCGTCGTCGGCGACCTCTTCACCGTCGTCCCCCAGCTCACCGAAGAGATCAACACCCGCAAGGGCTGAACCCCCTGAGCGACATGACTCTGGGCCGCACGGTGCACCCCACCGCGCGGCCCAGCGCCGT
>NZ_JOEM01000051.1 GCF_000718135.1 Streptomyces cyaneofuscatus
TGAACCGCTCCGGGATCGGTGGAGGCTCTATGCGTTGACTCCAGCCGCCGGTTGGGGCTGGTGTTGAGCGTAGTGGTTGGTCTCGTGCTCGTGGGGCGGGATGTCGCCGATCGCTGTGTGGAGGCGCTGGTTGTTGAACCAGTCGACCCATTCCGCGGTGGCGAGTTCAACGTCGGCCAGGCCGTGCCAGGGCCTGCGCGGCTTGATCAACTCCGTCTTGTAGAGGCCGATCTGGGATTCCATGAGCGCGTTGTCCAAGGCGTCGCCGACGGTGCCGATCGAGGCGTCGAGGCCGGCCTCGATCAGGTGCGCGGTGAACGCGAAAGACGTGTACTGACTGCCCGCGTCCGAATGATGAACCAGCCCCGGGCCAGCGGGAGTTCCGGCGCGATCGCGACGCCACAAGGCCATGTCGAGTGCGTCGAGGACGAGCTTGGCCCGCTTGCTGGTGGCGGCGGACCAGCCCACGATCGCCCGGGAGAACACGTCCACGACGAACGCGACGTAGACGATTCCCGACCAGGTGGCGACATAGGTGAAGTCAGCCACCCACCGCTCGTTCGGCCTGGACGCGGTGAAGTCGCGTTGCAGCAGGTCAGCGGACCGCTCATGGCCATCGTCCCGGACGGTGGTGCGGATCTTCTTCCCGCGCCGGGCGCCTTCGAGGCCGAGGTCGCGCATCAGTCGGGCGACGGTGCAGCGGGCCACCGGTATGCCCTCGCGGTGCAGCTGACGCCAGACCTTCCGGACCCCGTAGACGCCGAAATTGTCGGCGTGGACGCGGCTGATCTGCGTCTTCAGCTCCCTGTCGCGGACCGACCGGTCGCTGGGGGTGCGGTTCCTGGCGGCGTAGTAGGTGCTCGTCGCGATCTTCAGTCCGTGGCTGGTCAGGACTCGGCAGATCGGCTCGACCCCGAACACCTGGCGGTGTGCGTCGATGAACGCTACGAGCGCTTCGACGGCCGGTCGAGCTCGGCCGCGAAGAAAGCCGAGGCCGCCTTCAGGATCTCGTTCGCCCGTCGCAGTTCGGCGTTCTCGGCCCGCAGCCGCTTGATCTCCGCGGCCTCTTCCGACGTGACTCCGGGCCGCTGGCCTGCGTCGACCTCGGTCTTGCGGACCCAGGTCCTCACCGTCTCGGCGGCACCGATCCCCAGCTTGGCCGCGACCGCCTTCATCGCGGCCCACTCGGTGGGGTAGGACGGGCGGATCTCCGCAACCATGCGCACCGCGCGCTCGCGAAGCTCGGGAGGGTAAGGGGACGGACGTGCCATGACTCGATCCTCTCAGGGAATCGAGCCTCCATCAGACCCGGAGCGGTTCACA
>NZ_JOEM01000052.1 GCF_000718135.1 Streptomyces cyaneofuscatus
CTACTGCGGGGGGTTGCCGTGCTTGCGGGACGGCAGGTCGGCGTGCTTGTTGCGGAGCATGGCGAGCGAGGCGATGAGCACCTCGCGGGTCTCGGCGGGGTCGATGACGTCGTCGACGAGACCGCGCTCGGCCGCGTAGTAGGGGTGCATCAGCTCGGCCTTGTACTCCTTGACCATGCGCGCACGCATCGCCTCGGGGTCCTCGGCGTCCGCGATCTGGGCTGATCCGGGGCACGGTGGCGTTGCAGTAGGCGTACAGGAGCTTCGCGCCGTGCCGGATGA
Source organism: Streptomyces cyaneofuscatus (assembly GCF_000718135.1). Lineage (GTDB taxonomy): Bacteria > Actinomycetota > Actinomycetes > Streptomycetales > Streptomycetaceae > Streptomyces > Streptomyces cyaneofuscatus. Next base: position 283 of record NZ_JOEM01000052.1, read on the forward strand.
TCCCACCGTGCTCCTGGTCCACGCCGGGCAGGAAGCCGGGGACGTCCAGAAGGGTGATGATCGGGATGTTGAAGGCGTCGCACATCTGGACGAACCGGGCGGCCTTCTCGGACGCCTCGATGTCCAGCACCCCCGCCAGCGCCTGCGGCTGGTTGGCCACGATCCCGACGACCTGGCCGTCGAGGCGGGCCAGCGCGCAGATGATGTTGCGGGCCCAGCGCTCGTGGATCTCCAGGTAGTCGCCGTCGTCGACGAGCTCCTCGATCACCTGATGCATGTCGTACGGGCGGTTCCCGTCCGCCGGGACCAGGTCCAGGAGGACGTCGCCGCGCCGGTCGGCCGGGTCGTCGCTCTCGACGGTCGGCGGGTTCTCCCGGTTGTTGGAAGGCAGCATCCCGATGAGGTAGCGGACCTCCGCGATGCACGTCTCCTCGTCGTCGTACGCGAAATGCGCCACGCCGGACGTCTCCGCGTGCACGTCGGCGCCGCCGAGGCCGTTCTGGGTGATCTCCTCGCCGGTGACCGCCTTCACGACGTCCGGCCCGGTGATGAACATCTGCGAGGTCTCGCGGACCATGAAGACGAAGTCGGTGAGCGCCGGGCTGTAAGCCGCGCCGCCCGCGCACGGGCCGAGCATCACGCTGATCTGCGGGATGACACCCGAGGCACGCGTGTTGCGCTGGAAGATGCCGCCGTAGCCGGCGAGCGCCGAGACGCCCTCCTGGATACGGGCCCCGGCGCCGTCGTTCAGCGAGACGAGGGGGGCGCCGGCCGAGATGGCCATGTCCATGATCTTGTGGATCTTCGTGGCGTGGGCCTCGCCCAGCGCCCCGCCGAAGATCCGGAAGTCGTGCGCGTAGACGAAGACCGTACGGCCCTCGACCGTGCCCCAGCCGGTGATGACCCCGTCGGTGTACGGCTTCTTGGCCTCCAGACCGAACCCGGTCGCCCGGTGCCGGCGGAGCTGCTCGACCTCCTTGAACGAACCCGCATCCAGCAGCAGCTCGATGCGCTCGCGCGCGGTCAGCTTGCCCTTGGCGTGCTGCGCCTGGGTCGCGCGCTCACTCGGGCCACGCCGGGCCTGCTCACGCAGGGCCAGCAGTTCGGCCACCCGGCCACGCGTGTCGC
>NZ_JOEM01000053.1 GCF_000718135.1 Streptomyces cyaneofuscatus
GAGTAGGAATGGAACAGGGTCCATACATCCTCCGGCCCCAGGCCGTACTCCTTCACCCCATGCGTGAACAGCCGAACCACATTGCGATGTTCGATCACCACACCTTTCGGCGACCCTGTCGTCCCCGATGTGTAGATCACATACGCCGCAGAGTCGTCCGCCACAGGCACCACCGGCGCCAATGGCCCGCTCTCCCACCCCTCCAAGAGGACCACGTTCGGATGCTCGGGCCACCCACGGCCCGCACTCAGCAGCACCACCGCACCCGAATCGGCCAGCACATGCTCCGCACGCTCTGTCGGCAACTCCGGGCTCACCGGCACATACGCCGCCCCCACCCGCAACACCGCCAGCATCCCGATCACCAGCTCGAACCCAGGACCGGCCCACAGACCGACCATATCCCCAGCACCGACACCAGCCACCGACAACCGATGCGCCACCCGGCGCGACGCGGCATCCAGCTCTCGGTACGTCAACTCCCGCTCACCGAAAGACAGCGCCACCCGATCCGGAAACAGCTCACACGAACAATCGAACAAGCCAACCAGGCTCAGACCACCCGCACCCGCCAGCTCCACCGCCGCACCACCCGCGTTGCCGAACTTCTCCAGCAACACCCGCCGCTCATCCGCACCCATCAACGGCACCGAACCCGCCAACCGGTCAAGATCGCCGAACGCCAACTCCTCAAGCACACACCGCCAGAAACCCAGCAGCCGCTCAGCCGTCCCCGCCTCGAACACATCCGTCGAGAACTCCAGGAACCCCCGCAACCCACCCGCCCCGGCATCCCCACCACCCTCATCCACCGTGGCAACCAACCGCAGATCGAACGGCGACACCCGGTGCGGCACATCCATCCGCTCCACCGCCACACCACCAAACGCCGGCACACCCGCATCCACCGACTGCAACGCCAACACCGCCTGCACCAACGGCGACGTCGACAAATCCCGCCCAACCCCCAACCCATCCACCAACTGCCGGAACGACACCCCAG
>NZ_JOEM01000054.1 GCF_000718135.1 Streptomyces cyaneofuscatus
TAGGGCCTGTCTTCAAAGGGTCATATCCAGATCAGGAGTGACGCGATGGTGAGTGCTGCTTCGTAGGATTCGCGGGTTTTGTCGTATCGGGTGGCTATGGCCCGGTACTGCTTTAACGCGTTGAAGCAGCGCTCGACGACGTTGCGCTGTTTGTAGCGCTCCTTGTCGAAAGCGGGCGGTCTGCCGCCGTTGCTGCCACGACGGCGGCGGTTTGCCTGCTGGTCCGAGCGTTCCGGGATGGTGTGCGAGATACCGCGTTTCCGCAGGTAGTTGCGTATGCCTCGACTGCTGTATCCCTTGTCGCCCAGGAGATGATCGGGCCGGTTGCGCGGTCGGCCTGGGCCTGGGCGGCGAACCCTGATCTGCGCAAGGACCTGCTCGAACTGCGTGCAGTCGTTGACGTTGCCGCCGGTGACGACAAAGCCGAGCGGACGGCCGCGGCCGTCGCAGGCTAGGTGAATCTTGGTCGTCAGTCCGCCACGGGACCGTCCGAGGGCGTGAGCGTGTGCCGTTTCTGCATGGCCGGCCCCTTTTTACGGGCGCCGGCCGCGTGCTGATGAGCGCGGGTGATCGTGGAGTCCACGGAAACCAGCCAGTCGACGTCTCCCGCCGCATCCTTCTGAGCCTGAACGGCCTCAAGCATCCGCGTGAACGTTCCATCGAGCGCCCACCTGCGGAAACGTGTGTACAACGTCCGCCAGGAACCGTATCTCTCCGGCACATCACGCCAGGCCGAACCGGTCCGCAGCTTCCACACGATTCCGTTCAGCACCACCCGGTCGTCCCGCCGAGGCCGCCCCGTTTCCGTCCGCGGAAGCAGCCCCGACAGAACGTCCCACTCTTCGTCCGAGAGCTCATGTCGCCGCACCATGCGTCATATGATGCCCCATCAATAGCCTTTGAAGACAGGCCCTAGCAG
>NZ_JOEM01000055.1 GCF_000718135.1 Streptomyces cyaneofuscatus
CCGTCCGTAGGCCGGACCGCCTCGGCCAGCAGCTCGGCCTTGTCACCGACCGGGCCGGTGAAGGCGAACTGCGAGCCCTTCTTCTCCAGCGACCGCAGGGCCTTCTGGAGGGCTTCGGTGAAGTTCCGGCCGATCGCCATCGCCTCCCCCACCGACTTCATCGTCGTGGTGAGAGTCGAGTCGGCGGAGGGGAACTTCTCGAACGCGAACCGCGGCGCCTTCACCACCACATAGTCGAGCGTCGGCTCGAACGAGGCCGGGGTCTTCTCCGTGATGTCGTTCGGAATCTCATCCAGCGTGTAGCCGACAGCGAGCTTGGCGGCGATCTTGGCGATCGGGAAACCCGTCGCCTTCGACGCCAAAGCCGAGGAGCGGGAGACACGCGGGTTCATCTCGATCACGATGACCCGCCCGTCGGTCGGGTCGATGGCGAACTGGATGTTGCAGCCGCCCGTGTCGACACCGACCTCGCGGATGATCGCGATCCCCACATCCCGCAGCCGCTGGTACTCCCGGTCGGTCAGCGTCATGGCGGGGGCGACGGTGATCGAGTCACCGGTGTGGACACCCATCGGGTCGAAGTTCTCGATCGAACACACGACCACGACGTTGTCGTTCTTGTCCCGCATCAGCTCCAGCTCGTACTCCTTCCACCCGAGAATGGACTCCTCCAGGAGCACCTCGGTGGTCGGGGACAAGGTGAGGCCCTGGCCGGCGATGCGCCGCAGTTCTTCCTCGTCGTGGGCGAAGCCGGAGCCGGCGCCGCCCATGGTGAAGGAGGGGCGGACGACGACGGGGTAGCCGCCGAGGGTGTCGACGCCCTTGATGACGTCGTCCATGGTGTGGCAGAT
>NZ_JOEM01000056.1 GCF_000718135.1 Streptomyces cyaneofuscatus
ACGGATCTGCGGAACGACGAAGCTCCTGGTAGACGGGTTCACGACCAAGATCCACCGTCCGCCAGGAGCTTCGTATGCTTGTCTACCCGTCGTCTATCGACCTGTCCAGTCGCACCCTGCGGTTCCTGACCGGACGGCTCGTTGCCCGGCGAGGAGAGATCGGGACCCGGTGGCGACGTCTGACCGCCGGCCGTCAGGCTCTCCTCGCCCTGGCCCATCTGCGGTGCGGTGACACCTACACCCAGCTCGCCGCCGGGTTCGGGATCGGCATCGCGACCGCATACCGCTACATACGTAAAGCCGTCGACGTACTGGCCGCCCTCGCGCCCACCCTGGCCGAGGCTATGCGCATCGCGCGGACCAAGGCGTTCGTGATCCTGGACGGCACCCTGCTTCCGATCGACCGGATCGCCGCCGACACCCCGTACTACTCGGGCAAGCACAAGCGCCACGGCATGAACGTCCAAGTCCTCACCGACCCGTTCGGCCGCCTGCTGTGGGCCTCGCCCGCGCTGCCCGGTTCCACCCACGACCTGACCGCCACCCGCACCCACGGCATCGTCGAAGCACTCGCCGACGCCGACCTCAAGTGCTGGGCCGACAAGGCATACCAGGGCGCCGGCGGCTCCATCCGGGTTCCCTTCCGCGGCCGTCGCCTCAAGCGGTGGCAGCGCCGCCACAACAGCACACATGCCAAGATCCGCTGCCTCGGTGAGCAGGCCATGGCCACCCTGAAGACCTGGCGTCTCCTACGGAAACTCCGCTGCAGCACCAACCGCATCACAGCGATCGTCCAGGCCGTCCTCGTCCTTCATCACGCCTCAGCGTGAGGTTGGAAAAGGCTCA
>NZ_JOEM01000057.1 GCF_000718135.1 Streptomyces cyaneofuscatus
GCCCGGAGTGCGGTGATGGAGTCGCCGCCGAGTTCGAAGAAGTTGGCGGTGGGGTCGGTGCAGGGGGTGTCGAGGAGGGTGCTCCAGATGGCGAGAAGGCTGCTCTCGGTCGAGGTCGGGAGCCTGCTGGGCGTGTGATCGGCTGTCAGGACTGTCGCGGTGGTGTGCAGCCCGTCGTGGTCAGCCTTGCCATTGACCGTGGTCGGGAGGGCCGGGACGGTGAAGTAGTGGGTGGGAACCATGTAGCCCGGCAGCGAACCGCGCAAGCCCTCCGTTACCGCCCGGTGACGCACCTGACCGTCCGGTGCGGTGACCAGATAGGCCGTCAGGTTCGGGCCCTGCGGGCCGGGCCGTGTGGTGACCAGCGCATCACTCACCCCGTCAATCGCCCGCAACGCGCTCTCGATCTCGGCTGGCTCGATCCGGTAACCCCGGACCTTGAGCTGGCGATCCTTGCGGCCCAGATAGCGGATCTGGCCATCCGGACGGAATAGGGCAAGATCACCCGAGCGGTAGAGCCGCTGGCCGGGCGTGTGCGGGTCGTCGATGAAGCGCTCCGCGGTCAGGTCAGGATTGTTCAGGTAGCCACGCGCCAGCGCCGGCCCCCCGACGAAGATCTCCCCCGGCACACCCACCGGCACCGGCTCCAAGAACCGGTCCAGAATCAGGATCCGCAGATCCGGCAACGGACGCCCCACCGTCGCATCGAACGAACCATCCGACGCAAACACCACCCGGCCATGCGTCGCATGAATCGCCGTCTCCGTAATCCCATACATGTT
>NZ_JOEM01000058.1 GCF_000718135.1 Streptomyces cyaneofuscatus
CCGGTACGCCAAGAGCGTCGCCCTCAGCCTCTACTCGGACGAGCAGTGCGAGGGCCTGGCCGCCTGGCGCGTGCACCTCGGCACGTGGGACGAGGCCCGCTTCCCGACGCTGACCGTTGACGCCCGGGCGATCGTGGACCAGGTCCCGGAGGTGGCCCTGCTCGACGTCGGCGACGTCATCAAGGTCACGAACGTGCCCACCAAGCACAGCTTCAACGACCTGTACCTGCTCGTCATGGGCTACACCGAGACGCTCAGCCAGTTCCGGTGGCAGATCACGTTCAACTGCGTGCCCTACGGGCCGTGGATGACGGCCGTCGTGGGGGAGGCCCGGGCCGACACCAGCGGCAGCACCCTCGAGGTGGCGGCCACCGACACCGCCACCACGCTGCAGGTCGTCAACGAGGCGGCCCCGTGGGCGCGCTCGGCCGACTACCCCGGCGACTTCCCCATGGACATCCTCGTCGACGGCGAGCGCATGACCCTGACGGCCGTCACGGGCGCGCGCGAGGACTCCTTCGACCGCACCGTGGCGAGCGGCTGGGGAACGATGGACACCGGGCAGGCCTGGACCGTTACCGGCACGGCCGCCGACTACGCCGTCGGCTCCGGCTACGGGTCGACGACCCAGCCGACCACCGGCATCGCCCACCTCACGCACACCCCGGCCCCCTCGGCCGACGTCGACCTCTACGTGGACG
>NZ_JOEM01000059.1 GCF_000718135.1 Streptomyces cyaneofuscatus
CCCGCCGCAAACCCGCCAGCACACCCTCACCGACCGAGAACCCCACCCGGTCACCCTCATACGACTTCACCACCGGACGCGGACGATCCACCGGAATCTCCAACCGCGCCGGATAACCCCCCAACTCGGCAACCCGAGCCCGCACCACATCCGAACCAACCCCACCACGCGACCGCTGCCACACCGCATAATCGCCATACTGCAAACCCGCAACCGAAATCCCCGGCCGATCCAACTCCCCCGCCAAATCGGCCAGAAAAAGACCCCACGACCACTCATCCATCACCAAATGATGGAAACAGAAATAGACAATCTGCTCACCACCCGACAACGGAAAGACCCGCACCCGCCACAACGAAACCCCAGCATCGAACCGCACCAGCGCATCCGCCGCCACAAAATCCCGAACCCAACCCACCTCATCCCCCACACCCACCGGAGGAACAACCACCTCAAAATCAGGATCCACCTCATCCGAAACCACGAAAACCGGTCCAGAACCAGAACCCCGAACCACGCCCCGCAACACATCATGACGCCCCGCCACCACCCGGAGAGCACCCAGCAACACACCCACATCCACAGCACCGGAAAGCCTCAAGACAAACGGCACACCATACGGCGCAACCCCAC
>NZ_JOEM01000060.1 GCF_000718135.1 Streptomyces cyaneofuscatus
TCCTCGCCCTGCGCGACCTGGTCGGCTCCACCGACCGGGACCGGTGGCTCGCGCTGACGTCGCTGTCGTTCGACATCTCCGCCCTGGAGCTGTACCTGCCCCTGGCAACCGGCGGCCGTGTGGTCGTCGCCGACACCCCCACCAGCCGCGACGCGACCGCCCTGGCCGCCCTCGTCCGCGACGAAGGCGTCACCCACGTCCAGGCCACCCCCTCCGGCTGGCGCCTGCTCCTGACCGGCGACCTCCCCCAAGGCCTCACGGCCCTGTGCGGCGGCGAACCCCTCCCCCCGGCCCTCGCCACCACCCTGCGCGCCCGGGTGACCCGGCTGCTCAACATGTACGGCCCCACCGAGACCACCATCTGGTCCACCGCCTGGGACATCCCCCCGCACCCGGCCCGCGTCACCATCGGCACCCCCCTGGCCAACACCACCGTCCGCGTCCTCGACGCCCACGACACACCCACCCCCGTCGGTGTCCCCGGCGAACTCCTCATCGGCGGCACCGGCCTCGCCGACGGCTACCACCACCGCCCCGACCTCACCGCCGAACGCTTCACCACCCTGGACGGGCAGCGCTTCTACCGCACCGGCGACATCGTCCGCCGCCTCCCGGACGGCACCCTGGAC
>NZ_JOEM01000061.1 GCF_000718135.1 Streptomyces cyaneofuscatus
AGGATTCGTCGGCCGCACATCCACGACCACATTCCGGTCCCGCGCCACATCACGGAACTTGTTGAAGTTCTTCTCCGGAATGCCGTACGTGTGCCGGGCGGTGTAGGAGTCGACCTGTCCGGGCTTGAGCTTCTGCGTCCAGGTGAGGACGGCGTGGTCGCTGTCAAGGCTGAAGCGCAGCAGCGGTTCCCCGGAGGGGCCCTGATGGGAGCTGACGATCTTGTCGAAGACCGACTTGTCGAAAGCCGTCGGCGGATTCCAGAACATGTGCGCGCCGTGCACCACGGCCATGTCCTTGGCCCGCATCTCATCGATCAGCGCGTCATGCTCCGGATGCGAAAGCCGGGAACCGTCCGGGGACGAGATGTCGAACAGATCGTGGTCGCCCGTGATCGGGCGCCGTTCGCCATCGCCGTCGAGACCGAACACCACCCCGTCCTGGACGACGAAGCGGCCATCGGCCTCGTACTGCGCCATCTTCCCGGCCAGCTCACGGAACTCCGTGGACCGCTGATTGAACCGGGAGACCACCCGGTCCCACGCATCCACCGGAACCGAACCCCGATCCGGCAACACCGGCTTGAAGTAACCGACCAGCCCGATGTTCCCCGCA
>NZ_JOEM01000062.1 GCF_000718135.1 Streptomyces cyaneofuscatus
CGTTGGCGGTTGTGGGAGCAGTTCTCGTTGCGTGGGCCGGGTTTTCCGGTGGGGGGTGTGTTGGATCTGGCTCCGGTGGATGTGTCGGTGTATGCGGACAAGTTTGCCGGTGGGGTGTTGTCGGGTCCTGATTGGGATGAGTTCGAGGGGGTGTTCGGGGAGGTTGCGGCGCGTACTGCGGTGAGGTTGCAGGGTGTTGCGGGTTCTTCGGATTTCACTGCGGCGGTGGCGTGGCAGAACCGGACGGTGTTGCGGACGGGTTTGCGGCCGTTTCTGGGGTGGGTTCCTTCGGCGTCGGGGCGGTCGAGTATGCCGCGTCAGCGTGAGGAGTTGGTGGCGCACTATTGGCAGCGTTTCTGTGTGAAGAACGACACGATCGGGTTTTTCGGTCCGGTGGGCTGGGGTCGTGTGGATCGTTCGATGGGGGGTGTGGAGATCGATCCGGGGGAGGGGCTGACGGCGTCGTCGTCGGTGTTCTTCTCGAGTTGGTCGATCGACGCGCTGGCGAGGACGTTGTCGGCGGACGAGCGGCTGATGGCCTGGATACCCCCACGACG
>NZ_JOEM01000063.1 GCF_000718135.1 Streptomyces cyaneofuscatus
GCACCGCCCCGTGCGGCGCCACCTACACCGTTCCCGACGGCGACGAGCTCGCCGACGACTCCTCCTAGGACACCGTGCCCCAGTCGCCTGCAGCCGCTGAGCCTCGCCACCTGTGTGGCGAGGCCGGGGGCGTTGCGTCTGGGGGCGTCCTGCCGCCGTGGCACCGCCAGAAGGTGAAGGTGCCGAAGCGGGTGTGGGGCAGCGGTGCCTACTCGCACAGCGCGGTCGCGTACTGGGCGCAGATCGCTGCCCTCGCGCAGCGTTCCGAGCGGTGCCGCGCCTCGGTGGTCACCCTCGCCCGCTTCATGGGCGACGCGAAGCGGACCGCCGAGCGGTATCTGGCCGAGCTGTCGGCCCCTGGGCCGGACGGCGAACCGGAGTTGTCCACCATCCGCCACACCGATGCGGCCGGCGACGGCGAGAGCGCCGAACGGTGGACCCGCCCGGCCATGCGCGGCGAGCACTTCGCCTACGTGCCCATCGCGGCCGCCAAGACGCTGCGCCGCCCCCTGTT
>NZ_JOEM01000064.1 GCF_000718135.1 Streptomyces cyaneofuscatus
GGTCGGTGCGGGCGAAGAGATGCGGTGGGTGTTCCGCACGTTCTGGTCCCGCACCGCCCACGACAACGAGTGGTGGACCACCTACCTCACCACCGAGAAGGCCACCCACGCCGTGAGCCCCGCGCCGGATGTTCCGGCCCCCGACACGGCTCCGCCGCCGCCGTGGGTCCCGGACGAGGAACCGCCGCCCGCGCCGGAGGATGCCGGTGCGGAAGAGGCCCCCAGGGACACCGCCGTACCGCGTCAACGCACTCAGGAGCAGGAGCAGGAGCAGGAGCAGGAGCAGGCGCAGGCGCCGGACGCAGAGCCAGCCGCCCCGGACACGGCTCCCGCTCAGGGCCAGGCTCCAGCGACCCCTCACTCCTCCGAAGCCGCCCCTTCCCCCGCGTACCTCGCTCTGGCCCGCCTCGGCCACGAGGACCGGCGCCTGCCCCTCTCCGCCGGCGACTGCGCAGCACTGGAGCCCCTGGCGGCGGAATGGCTCGCC
>NZ_JOEM01000065.1 GCF_000718135.1 Streptomyces cyaneofuscatus
GCGGTCGACCAGTACCGGGCGGGTCGGGCTGATCTCGGTGGACTCGGAGATGTAGGAGGCGAGGCGGGTCTCGTCGTAGACGATCTCCATGCCCCGGCCGCCGAGCACGTAGGAGGGGCGGACCAGGACCGGGTAGCCGATCTCGTCCGCGATCGCCTTCGCCCCGGCGAACGTGGTCGCGGTGCCATGCTTCGGGGCGGGGAGCCCGGCCTCGGCGAGGACCTGGCCGAAGGCGCCCCGGTCCTCAGCGGCATGGATCGCCTCCGGAGACGTACCCACGACGGGGACGCCGTTGTCCTTCAACGCCTGGGACAGGCCGAGGGGGGTCTGGCCGCCGAGCTGCACGATCACGCCGGCAATGGGTCCGGCGAGGGATTCGGCGTGGACGATCTCCAGGACGTCCTCCAGGGTGAGCGGCTCGAAATACAGCCGGTCGGAGGTGTCGTAGTCCGTCGAGACCGTCTCCGGGTTGCAGTTGACCATC
>NZ_JOEM01000066.1 GCF_000718135.1 Streptomyces cyaneofuscatus
GCGGTCGACCAGTACCGGGCGGGTCGGGCTGATCTCGGTGGACTCGGAGATGTAGGAGGCGAGGCGGGTCTCGTCGTAGACGATCTCCATGCCCCGGCCACCGAGCACGTAGGAGGGGCGGACCAGGACGGGGTAGCCGATCTCGTCGGCGATGGCCTTGGCACCGTGGAAGGTGGTGGCGGTGCCGTGCTTCGGGGCCGGGAGCCCGGCCTCAGCCAAAACCCGGCCGAACGCGCCCCGGTCCTCAGCAGCGTGGATCGCCTCCGGGGAGGTACCGACAACGGGGACGCCGTTGTCCTTCAACGCCTGGGACAGGCCGAGGGGGGTCTGGCCGCCGAGCTGCACGATGACCCCGGCGATGGGTCCGGCGAGGGACTCGGCGTGAACGATCTCCAGGACGTCCTCCAGGGTGAGCGGCTCGAAATACAGCCGGTCGGAGGTGTCGTAGTCCGTCGAGACCGTCTCCGGGTTGCAGTTGACCATC
>NZ_JOEM01000067.1 GCF_000718135.1 Streptomyces cyaneofuscatus
TGGCGTGCGCAGCGTTCGCTGGATGAGGAGCTGGTGGCGCAGGGCGTCGTCGGGATCAGCGGTGTCGACACCCGCGCCCTCACCCGGCACCTGCGCGAGCGCGGGGCGATGCGGGTGGGGATCTTCTCCGGTAACGCGATCGCGGACGAGGGGACGCTGCTGGCGAAGGTCCGCCAGGCGCCCGAGATGACCGGCGCCGACCTCTCCGCCGAGGTGGCGACGAAGGAGGCGTATGTCGTTCCGGCGATCGGGACGAAGAAGTTCACGGTGGCGGCGGTGGACCTGGGGATCAAGGGGATGACGCCGCACCGGATGGCGGAGCGTGGCATCGAGGTGCATGTGCTGCCCGCGACGGCCACTTTGGAGGAGGTGTACGCGGTCCAGCCGGATGGTGTGTTCTTCTCCAACGGTCCCGGTGACCCGTCGACGGCTGATCACCCGGTGGCGCTGATGCAGGGTGTCCTGGAGCG
>NZ_JOEM01000068.1 GCF_000718135.1 Streptomyces cyaneofuscatus
GGCCTCCCACGTCCTTCATCGGTTCCTGGTGCCAAGGCATCCACCGTGCGCCCTTAAAAACTTGGCCACAGATGCTCGCGTCCACTGTGCAGTTCTCAAGCAACGACCAGCCACCCATCACCCCGTCCTTGCAGACGAGTTCACTGGGGCCGGCGTCGAAGGCAGCCTTACCGGCCGTACCTTCAGACACCCAACAGCGCGCCCAGTACCCGGAATTCAATCGGTTCGCTTTCCACGCCCCGAGGGGCAGTACTTACGACCCGGATGAACCACCAGGTACTGAATAGTCAACGTTCCACCCATGAGCTGACCACCGTCGAACATTTGTCGACGTAGTGGCTCTGGATCCCTGAAGGGATCTAGATGCTCCTTAGAAAGGAGGTGATCCAGCCGCACCTTCCGGTACGGCTACCTTGTTACGACTTCGTCCCAATCGCCAGTCCCACCTTCGACAGCTCCCTCC
>NZ_JOEM01000069.1 GCF_000718135.1 Streptomyces cyaneofuscatus
CGACGAGGGCGGCGACGGGGACGACGAGGACGACGACGCCGACCCCGAGGGCGCCGACCAACTCGGCGACCCGGGCAAGAAGGCCCTGGCCCGGATGAAGGAGAAGCTCAAGGCCGAGCGGACCCGACGCCGCCAGGCCGAGGAGCGCGCGAACCAGGGCGCCAGCGATGACGCCGTGGCCAAGGCGACCGCAGCCGCAACGGCTACGGCGAACACCCGCATCATCAAGGCCGAGATCCGCGCGGCCGCCGCGAAGAAGCTGGCGGACCCGCGCGACGCCCTGCGCTTCCTCGACCTCGAGCAGTTCGAGGTCGACGCGGACGGCGAGGTCGACGCCGACGAGATCGCCGACGCGATCGAGGAACTGATCAAGAACAAGCCCTACCTGGCTGCCGCAACGGGTCGCAGGTTCCAGGGCTCTGGCGACGGCGGCGCCCAGCGCAAGGCGGGCC
>NZ_JOEM01000070.1 GCF_000718135.1 Streptomyces cyaneofuscatus
AGATTCCGGTGGATCGTCCGCGTCCGGTGGTGAAGTCGTATGAGGGTGACCGGGTGGGGTTCTCGGTCGGTGAGGGTGTGCTGGCGGGTTTGCGGCGGGGGGCTCGGGGGGAGAGCACCACGCTGTTCACGGTGTTGGCGGCGGCGTATGCGTTGGTGCTGGGGCGTGCGGCAGGGCAGGACCGACTCATCCTCGGAATCCCGGCTGCCGGCCGACACCACCCTCAGCTCGACGGCGTCGTCGGCAACTTCGTCGATCTCCTTGCGGTTCCCCTGGAGACCGACGATTTGATGACTGCTCGCGAGCTGCTGCACAGGTCCCACGACCGCCTAGTCCGGGCACAGCGGGAGGCTGGGGTGTCGTTCCGGCAGTTGGTGGATGGGTTGGGGGTTGGGCGGGATTTGTCGACGTCGCCGTTGGTGCAGGCGGTGTTGGCGTTGCAGTCGGTGG
>NZ_JOEM01000071.1 GCF_000718135.1 Streptomyces cyaneofuscatus
CCGCTACCCCGTCTATCTGGACCCGACCTATTCGCCCTCCTACGGCGCCACCGGCTGGGCGAGCCCCGGATCCGGAGTGCCCACGCAGAACTTCTGGAAGAGTTCCGTCTCCTACACCGGTGACGCGGAAGTCGGTCCCAGCGGCGACGTCCAGGACGAGGCGATCAGCCTCTTCAACTTCCCCGTGACGACATCACTGAAGACGGCGAAGATCTACGGCGCCTACTTCGACATCACCGAGACCTACTCCTGGGCCTGCCACACATCGGGCCACAACCAGAAGGTCGACCTCTACGCGCCCACCAAGGTCCTGTCGTCCTCCAACGCGACCTGGAACAACTGGTCGGGGGTCCTCGGCACCCGGGTCGACCAGCAGGACTTCGCCCTGGGGTACAACAGCGGCTGCCCCGCGGGCGGCGCGCCGCCCTTCGACGTCACGAGCACCATCT
>NZ_JOEM01000072.1 GCF_000718135.1 Streptomyces cyaneofuscatus
AGATTCCGGTGGATCGTCCGCGTCCGGTGGTGAAGTCGTATGAGGGTGACCGGGTGGGGTTCTCGGTCGGTGAGGGTGTGCTGGCGGGTTTGCGGCGGGTGGCTCGGGAGGAGAGCACCACGCTGTTCACGGTGTTGGCGGCGGCGTATGCGTTGGTGCTGGGGCGTGCGGCAGGGCAGGACCGACTCATCCTCGGCACCCCTTCGACCAACCGAAACAGCCACGAACTCGAAGGAGTGATCGGTAACTTCCTTGACCTCCTGCCGATCCCGGTCGATGCCGGTGGGTCAACCCTGCGCGGACTCGTGCAGCAGGTCCGCGCCGAGTTCCTCCGCGCGCACGAACTGACTGGGGTGTCGTTCCGGCAGTTGGTGGATGGGTTGGGGGTTGGGCGGGATTTGTCGACGTCGCCGTTGGTGCAGGCGGTGTTGGCGTTGCAGTCGGTGG
>NZ_JOEM01000073.1 GCF_000718135.1 Streptomyces cyaneofuscatus
CCTGCGGTCGCTGGAGAAGAAGGGCTCGCAGTTCGCCTTCACCGGCCCGGTCGGTGACAAGGCCGAGCTGCTGGCCGAGGCGGTCCGGCCTACGGACGGCCGGATCAACACGGTGATGCAGGCGATCCGTGCCGGGGCCACGCAGGAGGAGGTCTTCGAGTCGACGAAGATCGATCCGTGGTTCGTGGACCAGCTGTTCCTGATCAAGGAGATCGCCGACGAGCTGGGCGCCGCTGACAACCTTGACCCTGAGCTGCTGGCGGAGGCGAAGCGGCACGGGTTCTCCGATGCCCAGATCGGTGAGATCCGGGGTCTGCGCGAGGACGTGGTCCGTGAGGTGCGGCATGCGCTGGGGATCCGGCCGGTGTACAAGACGGTGGATACGTGTGCGGCGGAGTTCGCGGCGAAGACCCCGTACTTCTACTCCTCCTAC
>NZ_JOEM01000074.1 GCF_000718135.1 Streptomyces cyaneofuscatus
GTAGGAGGAGTAGAAGTACGGGGTCTTCGCCGCGAACTCCGCCGCACACGTATCCACCGTCTTGTACACCGGCCGGATCCCCAGCGCATGCCGCACCTCGCGCACGACGTCCTCGCGCAGACCCCGGATCTCACCGATCTGGGCATCGGAGAACCCGTGCCGCTTCGCCTCCGCGATCAGACCGGCGTCCAAGCGCTCGGCCGAGGCCAGCTCGTCGGCGATCTCCTTGATCAGGAACAGCTGGTCGACGAACCAGGGGTCGATCTTCGTGGAGTCGAAGACCTCCTCCTGCGTGGCCCCGGCGCGGATCGCCTGCATCACCGTGTTAATCCGACCGTCCGTAGGCCGGACCGCCTCGGCCAGCAGCTCGGCCTTGTCACCGACCGGGCCGGTGAAGGCGAACTGCGAGCCCTTCTTCTCCAGCGACCGCAGG
>NZ_JOEM01000075.1 GCF_000718135.1 Streptomyces cyaneofuscatus
GGTCGGTGCGGGCGAAGAGATGCGGTGGGTGTTCCGCACGTTCTGGTCCCGCACCGCCCACGACAACGAGTGGTGGACCACCTACCTCACCACCGAGAACACCAAGCAGGCAGCAGCTCCCGACAGCGCTCCCCCGCCGCCCTGGGTCCCGGACGAGGAGCCCCCACCCGCACCAGAGGATCCCGGTCCGGAGCAGGGCGCCGAATCCACCGCCGTACCGCAGCAACGCCCCCCGGTTCAGACGCCGGACGCCGAGACCGCGCCCCCTGCCCCGGACACGTCCACGGACATGCCTCCCCGCTCCGAAGCCAGCCCCTCCCCCGCCTACCTCGCTCTGGCCCGCCTCGGCCACGAGGACCGGCGCCTGCCCCTCTCCGCCGGCGACTGCGCAGCACTGGAGCCCCTGGCGGCGGAATGGCTCGCC
>NZ_JOEM01000076.1 GCF_000718135.1 Streptomyces cyaneofuscatus
CCTCCAGGCCGCGCAGGACGAAGCACAGGCCGCCGGGTTCTGCGTCCTCGACGACCAGGACGCCAGCGGCCAGAAGCGACTCCAGGTCTTCGACCGCAACTGGACCGTGTGCAGCCAGGAGCCCGAGGCCGGCACGCACCCCACGGACACCGCGGTGACCCTGTTCGCGGTGAAGGACACCGAGTCCTGCTGACCCACCGCAGACGCACGGCGAAGCCCCCGCGCCCCTTCACCGGCCGGGGGCTTCGCCGCGCCCAGACGTCCGCTGCCCGGCGACGGGACCGGAGAGATCCTCCCTGTGGGGGCCCGAACGGGTGTCTGCAGGTGTGCGCGCAGCGTCCGGGCAGCGGACTCCAAGGAGGTGGCCATGCTGGCGTACACCGTCCACGACGTGCGGGTGATCCCAGAGAAGCGTGAGC
>NZ_JOEM01000077.1 GCF_000718135.1 Streptomyces cyaneofuscatus
CCGCCCAGGGGATCACCTCCGGCGGCGCGGCCACCCACGAGGGGCTCACCTTCGCCTGGCCCACGACGGGCTCGGGCAAGCCCGACAACATCGTGGCCGGCGGGCAGACCGTCCCGTTCACCGGACGGGGCAGCACGATCGGATTCCTCGGCACCGCCGACTACGGCAACGCCTCGGGCACCGGAACGGTCACGTACACCGACGGGACCACCCAGAACTTCACCCTGTCCTTTCCCGACTGGTGGGCCAACAGCCCCTCCACGGGCAACGACGTCCTCGCCACGACCGACTACTTCAACAACGGCGGCGGCAAGGTCCAGCAGAAGGTGAGCGTGTACGCCGCGACCGCTCCGCTCCAGCCCGGCAAGACCATCGCTTATCTGACCCTGCCCGACATCGGCCCGGGCGCCGCCACCA
>NZ_JOEM01000078.1 GCF_000718135.1 Streptomyces cyaneofuscatus
TGCGGACCATCCCGGCGACCGGACCGATGTCCACTGCTGACGCCGGCACGTGGCTCTCCGCCTTCTGGCTGGCCGTCATCTGCCGTGACCAGGACCGAATGACGCAGCTCAGCGAAATCCCCCTGGAGCGGCTGCGCTCACCGGAGGGCTCCTACGACGAGTACATCTACCACTGGGTGGACACCCTCCAGAGCTGGTGGCTGCGGCGCCCGGACCTCGCGGACAAGCTCATCGCCACCATCGAAGCCTCCGACCCCGCCGTGGCACGCATCGCCCCACAAGACCTCCTCCAGGCCGTGCTCTACCCGCCGATCAACCTCTTCTACCACTACGTCCGCAACGACCGCGACGGATTCACCCCCGCCCTCGCGGACGCCCTGAAACTCCACAAGACGTACTGGACCCT
>NZ_JOEM01000079.1 GCF_000718135.1 Streptomyces cyaneofuscatus
CCTTCTCGCCATCTGGAGCACCCTCCTCGACACCCCCTGCACCGACCCCACCGCCAACTTCTTCGAACTCGGCGGCGACTCCATCACCGCACTCCGGGCGGCCTGGACAACAGCACGCGAGTTCGGCATCGAGACCAACGTGTCCGACCTCTTGCTCCACCCGACCGCCGCTGGGTTCGCCCGGCTCGTCGAGCAGCGCGGTGCCCTGCGGCCCGAGGCAATTCCTGCCAATCCTGGGCGCTGCGAGTTTCCGCTTTCGGTGGAGCAGGAGGGTTTGTGGTTTGTTGAGGAATTGGGGGGTGGGGTTGCGCCGTATGGTGTGCCGTTTGTCTTGAGGCTTTCCGGTGCTGTGGATGTGGGTGTGTTGCTGGGTGCTCTCCGGGTGGTGGCGGGGCGTC
>NZ_JOEM01000080.1 GCF_000718135.1 Streptomyces cyaneofuscatus
CATGACCGACCCCGAGATCGCCGATGCCACCTACGTCGAGCCGATCACGCCGGAGTTCGTCGAGAAGATCATCGCGAAGGAACGCCCCGACGCCCTCCTGCCCACCCTCGGCGGCCAGACCGCACTCAACACCGCGATCTCCATGCACGAGCAGGGAGTGCTGGAGAAGTACGGCGTCGAGCTGATCGGCGCGAATGTCGAGGCGATCAACAAGGGCGAGGACCGCGACCTGTTCAAGGGCGTCGTCGAGGCCGTGAAGGCGAAGATCGGCTACGGGGAGTCCGCCCGCTCCGTCATCTGCCACACCATGGACGACGTCATCAAGGGCGTCGACACCCTCGGCGGCTACCCCGTCGTCGTCCGCCCCTCCTTCACCATGGGCGGCGCCGGCTCC
>NZ_JOEM01000081.1 GCF_000718135.1 Streptomyces cyaneofuscatus
GGAGCCGGCGCCGCCCATGGTGAAGGAGGGGCGGACGACGACGGGGTAGCCGCCGAGGGTGTCGACGCCCTTGATGACGTCGTCCATGGTGTGGCAGATCACGGAGCGGGCGGACTCCCCGTACCCGATCTTCGCCTTCACGGCCTCGACGACGCCCTTGAACAGGTCGCGGTCCTCGCCCTTGTTGATCGCCTCGACATTCGCGCCGATCAGCTCGACCCCGTACTTCTCCAGCACCCCCTGCTCGTGCATGGAGATCGCCGTGTTCAGCGCCGTCTGACCACCCAGCGTCGGGAGGAGGGCGTCGGGGCGTTCCTTCGCGATGATCTTCTCGACGAACTCCGGCGTGATCGGCTCGACGTAGGTGGCATCGGCGATCTCGGGGTCGGTCATG
>NZ_JOEM01000082.1 GCF_000718135.1 Streptomyces cyaneofuscatus
GTCCAGGACGAGGCGATCAGCCTCTTCAATTTCCCCGTGACGACGTCATTGAAGACCGCGAAAATCTACAGCGCCTACTTCGACATCACCGAGACCTATTCCTGGGCCTGCCCCACATCCGGCCACAACCAGACGGTCGACCTCTACGCCCCCACGAAAGTCCTGTCGTCCTCCAACGCGACCTGGAACAGCTGGTCCGGCAGCCTCGGCAGCAAGGTCGACTCCCAGTCCTTCGCCCTCGGATACAACAGCAGCTGCCCGGCCGGCGGCGCACCGCCCTTCGACGTCACGAGCACCATCTCCAAGGACATAACCGCCGGAACCACCGCACAGACCCTCGCGATGCGGGCGGACAGCCACACCGACAACTACGCCCTCAAGCGCTTCAAGGC
>NZ_JOEM01000083.1 GCF_000718135.1 Streptomyces cyaneofuscatus
GCAGCTCCGCATCCCCCACCCGCTCCAGAACCGCACGCAGCTCCCGGTCCGGACGCGCACCCGAAGGCACCTCCAACCGCCAGCTCACCCACCGACGACCCACCAGCTCGCGCAGGTGCTCCTCGGCCAGGCCGGCGGGGAGCGAGAGCTCCCGGGCGAGGTCGCCGAGGGTGCGGCGGCCGTCGACCAGTTCCAGCATCGGCAGCAGCTCGCCGGGGACGGGCTGTTCGGGCCGCCCCGGGAGCTGTACGAACGTGCCGCCGTCGCCCCGTCCGATCCGGGCGAACGGAGTGCGTCGTGGGGGTATCCAGGCCATCAGCCGCTCGTCCGCCGACAACGTCCTCGCCAGCGCGTCGATCGACCAACTCGAGAAGAACACCGACGACGACGCC
>NZ_JOEM01000084.1 GCF_000718135.1 Streptomyces cyaneofuscatus
GCAGCTCCGCATCCCCCACCCGCTCCAGAACCGCACGCAGCTCCCGGTCCGGACGCGCACCCGAAGGCACCTCCAACCGCCAGCTCACCCACCGACGACGCACCAGCTCGGTGAGACGGGAGGTGACCTCGTCGAGTGAGGTGCCGAGGGTCCGGGCGAGTTCGTGCGGTGAGCGGCGGCCGTCCGCCAGCCGCAGCAGGGCCACCAGATGGGGCGGCGCCTGCTGCGGGCGACGGCCGGGGACGTGGACGGGTCCCTCGTCGGACTCGGCACGGATGTAGGGCAGCCGTCGTGGGGGTATCCAGGCCATCAGCCGCTCGTCCGCCGACAACGTCCTCGCCAGCGCGTCGATCGACCAACTCGAGAAGAACACCGACGACGACGCC
>NZ_JOEM01000085.1 GCF_000718135.1 Streptomyces cyaneofuscatus
GGCCGGGGCATGGAGATCGTCTACGACGAGACCCGCCTCGCCTCCTACATCTCCGAGTCCACCGAGATCAGCCCGACCCGCCCGGTACTGGTCGACCGCTTCCTGGATGACGCGATCGAGATCGACGTCGACGCCCTCTACGACGGCACCGAGCTCTACCTCGGCGGTGTCATGGAGCACATCGAGGAGGCCGGCATCCACTCCGGCGACTCCGCCTGCGCCCTGCCCCCGATCACCCTGGGCGGGTTCGACATCAAGCGGCTGCGCGCCTCCACCGAGGCCATCGCCAAGGGTGTCGGGGTGCGCGGGCTGATCAACATCCAGTTCGCGCTGTCCGGGGACATCCTCTACGTCCTGGAGGCCAACCCCCGCGCCTCCCGCACCGGTCGCGAACCGGGACAAGCGGTCGATGATCTTCCCGGCCCGTGAGCTCGTCGCCCACGGGTTCGAGCTGATGGCCACCTCCGGCACCGCCGAGGTCCT
>NZ_JOEM01000086.1 GCF_000718135.1 Streptomyces cyaneofuscatus
GCTGGGGTTCGGTACGTACAAGCTGAAGTACGGGCACCGTGGGATCAACCAGCCGGTGCAGGACCGCACCACGGGCAAGGTCGAGGTCACGGCCCACAACCACGGCTTCGCCGTCGACGCCCCCCTCGACAAGGTGTCCGACACCGAGTTCGGCCGTGCCGAGGTATCCCATGTGTGCCTGAACGACCAGGTGGTGGAGGGACTTCAGCTCTTGGACCGGCCGGCGTTCAGTGTGCAGTACCACCCGGAGGCGGCGGCCGGTCCGCATGACGCCGCGTATTTGTTCGATCGTTTCGTTTCTCTGATGGAGGGCCAGCGTGCCTAAGCGCTCCGATATCCAGTCCGTCCTGGTCATCGGCTCGGGTCCGATCGTCATCGGC
>NZ_JOEM01000087.1 GCF_000718135.1 Streptomyces cyaneofuscatus
GCCGATGACGATCGGACCCGAGCCGATGACCAGGACGGACTGGATATCGGAGCGCTTAGGCACGCTGGCCCTCCATCAGAGAAACGAAACGATCGAACAGGTAAGCGGCATCGTGGGGGCCGGCGGCCGCCTCCGGGTGGTACTGAACGCTGAAGGCGGGACGGTCCAGGAGCTGGAGGCCTTCGACGACCTGGTCGTTCAGGCACACATGGGACACCTCGGCACGGCCGAACTCGGTGTCCGACACCTTGTCGAGAGGGGCGTCGACGGCGAACCCGTGATTGTGGGCCGTGACCTCGACCTTGCCCGTGGTGCGGTCCTGCACCGGCTGGTTGATCCCACGGTGCCCGTACTTCAGCTTGTACGTACCGAACCCCAGC
>NZ_JOEM01000088.1 GCF_000718135.1 Streptomyces cyaneofuscatus
GGCCTGTACGAGAAGCCGGCGGACCTCTTCACGTACGTTCGTAGCGGTATTTTCCAGCATTCGTGGGGAAAGCGCCCGCAGGACGATCTGCCGCAGTTCTCGGTGGCGGTGCCCGTCCATGACGGGGAGCATGCGCCCGGCCGCCGAGTCTCCACCTGCGAGGAGGGTGGTGAGGACGTTGCCGCGGGATGAGGTGAACCTCTCGGTGTCGCGGTAGACCGTCAGGATGTCCTCGTGCCGCGATACCACCCAGAAGCCGGGCTGGGCGCTCATGGGCGGATGCCAGTGGACCGGCTCCTGGGATCTGAGGCGCCTCCAGAAAGACCCCATGTCGTCGCCATCGAATGAGCGCGGGTCGGCGAGGTTCGTCACGGGATG
>NZ_JOEM01000089.1 GCF_000718135.1 Streptomyces cyaneofuscatus
GGTGATCGAACATCGCAATGTGGTTCGGCTGTTCACGCATGGGGTGAAGGAGTACGGCCTGGGGCCGGAGGATGTATGGACCCTGTTCCATTCCTACTCCTTCGACGTGTCCGTCTGGGAAGTGTGGGGCGCGCTGGCGCACGGTGGCCGGCTGGTGATCCTGCCCCGGGAGGTGACCCGCAGCCCGGAAGTCCTGCTGGGGGTGCTGCAATCCTGTTCAGCGCGGGCGAGGAACTGACGACCATTCCCGCCTCGGCGCTCTTCCCGCTGGGCCGAGAGCCGGATGTCCGAGAGACCCGGTTGGTGAACATGTATGGGATTACGGAGACGGCGATTCATGCGACGCATGGCCGGGTGGTGTTTGCGTCGGATGGTTCGTTCGATGCGACGGTGGGGCGTCCGTTG
>NZ_JOEM01000090.1 GCF_000718135.1 Streptomyces cyaneofuscatus
AAGGAGCACTTCTTACCAAGCTTGCTTGGTCAGAGGCCAGTACACCGGCGAATGTTCGGTGCTGGTTGCTCATGGGTGGAACGTTGACTATTCGGCACGGTCGGTTGGTTTCTGTCAGTACTGCTTCGGCGTGGAACACAGAAACGGATGGATCGTGTCGGGCACGTTGTTGGGTATCTGAGGGTACGGGCTCGTTGAGTCTGTCCTTCTGATCCGGCCCCAGTGAACTCGCCTGTATGGGTGGGGTGGTGGGTGGCTGGTCGTTGTTTGAGAACTGCACAGTGGACGCGAGCATCTGTGGCCAAGTTTTTAAGGGCGCACGGTGGATGCCTTGGCACCAGGAACCGA
>NZ_JOEM01000091.1 GCF_000718135.1 Streptomyces cyaneofuscatus
GTCGTACACCACCAGGAAGGTGCTGACGACGTAGGTCTTCCCGCCGGGGATGATGACCGTGCCGCCGCCGGCGGCGTGCGCGGCGTCCAGCTGGGCCTGGATCGCCCAGCCGTCGTCCGAGACGCCATCGCCCGCGGCTCCGGTGACCCAGAACAGGCCGGCCTCGGTGTACGTCGTGATGTCGGTGGTCTCGTCGTGGGAGTAGCCGCCCGGCGTCTCGCTGATCCACATCGAGGTGACGCGCACGTTGGTGCCGGTGGCGATGGCCCCGGATCCGGAGATGGAGCGCAGGTTCACCTCGCCCGAGGTGACGATGGTGGCCCTGTCTCTTATAC
>NZ_JOEM01000092.1 GCF_000718135.1 Streptomyces cyaneofuscatus
CAACGGACGCCCCACCGTCGCATCGAACGAACCATCCGACGCAAACACCACCCGGCCATGCGTCGCATGAATCGCCGTCTCCGTAATCCCATACATGTTGACGACCGTGACGTCATCCCGGCTATACAACTCCGATGAGGGGAGCGACCGCAGCTCCTCACCTCCAAGGACCACAAGCCGCAGTGCCAGGGACAGCGGACCTGTGCGCCGAAACTCAGCCGCAGTCGTCAGGTTGCGTAGTGCGGTGGGTGTCTGGCTCAGGACGGTGACGCGCTCGGATTGCAGCACCCCCAGCAGGACTTCCGGGCTGCGGGTCACCTCCCGGGGCAGGATC
>NZ_JOEM01000093.1 GCF_000718135.1 Streptomyces cyaneofuscatus
CCAGGTGGCCGAGCTCGAAGCGCGCGAGCGGGAACTGACGGTACCGTCCGCCGTGCTGAGCATCTTGAAGCCCGGCGTCGACGTGTACACCTCGTGGCAACAGGCTCCCATCAACGCCCGCCGCGCCGCGATACGGCTTCTCCTCAGCCCTCGCTACCTCGGCGCGCCCCACATCCTCGCCGCGTCCAATCCCGGTCGGTACCAGCAGTTCGTCGAGCGAATCGAGTGGCGCAGAACCGAGATCGGCCCCGGGGTCACGGCGGCAGACGGGCGGTAGTGGTCCGCTCTGCTCAGCAACTGGCGGGGCCAGCGCTGCTG
>NZ_JOEM01000094.1 GCF_000718135.1 Streptomyces cyaneofuscatus
AGGAGGGCGTCGGGGCGTTCCTTCGCGATGATCTTCTCGACGAACTCCGGCGTGATCGGCTCGACGTAGGTGGCATCGGCGATCTCGGGGTCGGTCATGATCGTGGCCGGGTTGGAGTTGACCAGGATGACCCGCAGCCCCTCCGCCTTCAGCACCCGGCAGGCCTGGGTGCCGGAGTAGTCGAACTCGGCGGCCTGGCCGATGACGATCGGACCCGAGCCGATGACCAGGACGGACTGGATATCGGAGCGCTTAGGCACGCTGGCCCTCCATCAGAGAAACGAAACGATCGAACA
>NZ_JOEM01000095.1 GCF_000718135.1 Streptomyces cyaneofuscatus
TTGAACCGGGAGACCACCCGGTCCCACGCATCCACCGGAACCGAACCCCGATCCGGCAACACCGGCTTGAAGTAACCGACCAGCCCGATGTTCCCCGCATCGGCGCCCAGCAGAACATCGACATCCGAGACCGTCTTCGCCTTGATCTCCTGCGGCTTCGGCATCGCCCCCGCATCCAGCCACTTCGGCGCCGAAGGATTCGTCGGCCGCACATCCACGACCACATTCCGGTCCCGCGCCACATCACGGAACTTGTTGAAGTTCTTCTCCGGAATGCCGTACGTGTGCCGGGC
>NZ_JOEM01000096.1 GCF_000718135.1 Streptomyces cyaneofuscatus
CTGGGTTGATAGGCCAGATGTGGAAGCCCTGTAAGGGGTGGAGCTGACTGGTACTAATAGGCCGAGGGCTTGTCCTCAGTTGCTCGCGTCCACTGTGTTGTTCCCGGGTTGCGAACAGTTATCGCACCGGTTGAACAGTTTCACTACTTAATTGAAGAGTGTGCTTGTTCGCTAGAACCCGATAGGGTTTCGGTGGTCATTGCGTTAGGGAAACGCCCGGTTACATTCCGAACCCGGAAGCTAAGCCTTTCAGCGCCGATGGTACTGCAGGGGGGACCCTGTGGG
>NZ_JOEM01000097.1 GCF_000718135.1 Streptomyces cyaneofuscatus
CCCCCTCGCCAAGGCCGCCGCCCGCATCTCCCTCGGCACGACCATCGCCGAACTCCGCACCGAAGGCCTGCTCCCGAAGACCGGCGACGGCGGCACCCTGCCCCTGGATGCGCCGATCTCCGTGAAGGAAGCCGTCATGCCGTGGTCCCGTTTCCGGGACATCCACGGCCGGGGTGTCGACACCGTGCTGGGGCCGGAGATGCGCTCCACGGGTGAGGTCATGGGCATCGACTCCGTCTTCGGCACCGCCTACGCGAAGTCGCAGGCCGGTGCG
>NZ_JOEM01000098.1 GCF_000718135.1 Streptomyces cyaneofuscatus
CCCCCTCGCCAAGGCCGCCGCCCGCATCTCCCTCGGCACGACCATCGCCGAACTCCGCACCGAAGGCCTGCTCCCGAAGACCGGCGACGGCGGCACCCTCCCCCTCGACGCGCCGATCTCCGTGAAGGAAGCCGTCATGCCGTGGTCCCGTTTCCGGGACATCCACGGCCGGGGCGTCGACACCGTGCTGGGGCCGGAGATGCGCTCCACGGGTGAGGTCATGGGCATCGACTCCGTCTTCGGCACCGCCTACGCGAAGTCGCAGGCCGGTGCG
>NZ_JOEM01000099.1 GCF_000718135.1 Streptomyces cyaneofuscatus
CCCCCTCGGCTTCATCCGCAAACGCCTCACCGACAAGATCCCACCCCGGATCCCCACCACAGACAGCACCACACCCGGCACCCCCGGCCCCGCACCAGCCCGCCGCATCCTCATCGAATGCACCGACTGCGGCCGCCCCGGCCAACCAGAAGCACTCCCCGACGGCCTCTGCCGCCCCTGCCGCACCACCCGCCAACCCGACACCGACCAAGCCCCCATCGACCCCACCGAGGCCGCCGACATCGAGGCCCGCATGGCCAACCTCCGAGACCT
>NZ_JOEM01000100.1 GCF_000718135.1 Streptomyces cyaneofuscatus
GATCGTGGTGATGAAGTTGACCGAGCCGAGGATCGTGCCGAAGCCGGAGAAGGCCAGACCCATGATCCACATGTCGGCGCCGATGCCCGGCGAGCGGACCGCGTCGTTCAGCGGCGCGTAGGCGAACCAGCCGAAGTCGGCGGCGCCCTGCGGCGTGAGGAAGCCGGCCACCGCGATGAGCGAGCCGAAGAGGTACAGCCAGTACGCGAACATGTTCAGCCGCGGGAACGCCACATCGGGCGCGCCGATCTGCAGCGGCATGATCCAG
>NZ_JOEM01000101.1 GCF_000718135.1 Streptomyces cyaneofuscatus
GATCGTGGTGATGAAGTTGACCGAGCCGAGGATCGTGCCGAAGCCGGAGAAGGCCAGACCCATGATCCACATGTCGGCGCCGATGCCCGGCGAGCGGACGGCGTCGTTCAGCGGCGCGTAGGCGAACCAGCCGAAGTCGGCGGCGCCCTGCGGCGTGAGGAAGCCGGCGACCGCGATGAGCGAGCCGAAGAGGTACAGCCAGTACGCGAACATGTTCAGCCGCGGGAACGCCACATCGGGCGCGCCGATCTGCAGCGGCATGATCCAG
>NZ_JOEM01000102.1 GCF_000718135.1 Streptomyces cyaneofuscatus
CCGGCCGGTGTACAAGACGGTGGATACGTGTGCGGCGGAGTTCGCGGCGAAGACCCCGTACTTCTACTCCTCCTACGACGAGGAATCCGAGGTCGCGTCCCGCACCAAGCCCGCGGTGATCATCCTGGGGTCGGGTCCGAACCGGATCGGGCAGGGCATCGAGTTCGACTACTCCTGTGTCCATGCTTCCTTCGCCCTCTCCGACGCCGGGTACGAGACCGTGATGGTCAACTGCAACCCGGAGACGGTCTCGACG
>NZ_JOEM01000103.1 GCF_000718135.1 Streptomyces cyaneofuscatus
CGTCGAGACCGTCTCCGGGTTGCAGTTGACCATCACGGTCTCGTACCCGGCGTCGGAGAGGGCGAAGGAAGCATGGACACAGGAGTAGTCGAACTCGATACCCTGCCCGATCCGGTTCGGACCCGACCCCAGAATGATCACCGCAGGCTTGGTGCGCGACGCGACCTCGGATTCCTCGTCGTAGGAGGAGTAGAAGTACGGGGTCTTCGCCGCGAACTCCGCCGCACACGTATCCACCGTCTTGTACACCGGCCGG
>NZ_JOEM01000104.1 GCF_000718135.1 Streptomyces cyaneofuscatus
GCGATCTTCATCAACCAGCTCCGCGAGAAGATCGGCGTGATGTTCGGTTCGCCGGAGACCACGACCGGTGGCCGGGCGCTGAAGTTCTACGCCTCGGTGCGCCTGGACATCCGCCGGATCGAGACCCTCAAGGACGGCACCGACGCGGTCGGCAACCGGACCCGCGTCAAGGTCGTCAAGAACAAGGTCGCCCCGCCGTTCAAGCAGGCCGAGTTCGACATCCTCTACGGCCAGGGCATCAGCCGTGAGGGCGG
>NZ_JOEM01000105.1 GCF_000718135.1 Streptomyces cyaneofuscatus
GGAGACCCTTACCGACCCCTCGTACCACCGTCAGGTCGTTGTCATGACGGCCCCGCACGTGGGCAACACCGGGGTGAACGACGAGGACCCGGAGTCGGCGCGTATCTGGGTGTCGGGGTATGTGGTCCGCGACCCCGCCCGTAAGCCGTCCAATTGGCGTGCGCAGCGTTCGCTGGATGAGGAGCTGGTGGCGCAGGGCGTCGTCGGGATCAGCGGTGTCGACACCCGCGCCCTCACCCGGCACCTGCGCGAG
>NZ_JOEM01000106.1 GCF_000718135.1 Streptomyces cyaneofuscatus
CTCGCGCAGGTGCCGGGTGAGGGCGCGGGTGTCGACACCGCTGATCCCGACGACGCCCTGCGCCACCAGCTCCTCATCCAGCGAACGCTGCGCACGCCAGTTGGACGGCTTACGGGCGGGGTCGCGGACCACATACCCCGACACCCAGATACGGGCCGACTCCGGGTCCTCGTCGTTCACCCCGGTGTTGCCCACGTGCGGGGCCGTCATGACAACGACCTGACGGTGGTACGAGGGGTCGGTAAGGGTCTCC
>NZ_JOEM01000107.1 GCF_000718135.1 Streptomyces cyaneofuscatus
CCCACAGGGTCCCCCCTGCAGTACCATCGGCGCTGAAAGGCTTAGCTTCCGGGTTCGGAATGTAACCGGGCGTTTCCCTAACGC
Source organism: Streptomyces cyaneofuscatus (assembly GCF_000718135.1). Classification (GTDB taxonomy): domain Bacteria; phylum Actinomycetota; class Actinomycetes; order Streptomycetales; family Streptomycetaceae; genus Streptomyces; species Streptomyces cyaneofuscatus. The sequence continues at coordinate 85 of NZ_JOEM01000107.1, forward strand.
AATGACCACCGAAACACTATGAAATTCTGAACAACCGGTGTAATCACAGCTGTTCGTTATTTCAGAACTAACACAGTGGACGCGAGCAACTGAGGACAAGCCCTCGGCCTATTAGTACCAGTCAGCTCCACCCCTTACAGGGCTTCCACATCTGGCCTATCAACCCAG
>NZ_JOEM01000108.1 GCF_000718135.1 Streptomyces cyaneofuscatus
CGCGAAAGCGAAGAACCTCGAAAGCAAAACTGCACGACCCGCTTCGACCGGGAATCGGACACGAAAGAGTCTGATAGAGTCGGAAACGCAGGACAGCAAGACAAAGAAACACGAAGGGAAGCGCCCGGAGAGCCCCGGTGAAACGGGACCGAAGGAAGCGTCCGTTCCTTGAGAACTCAACAGCGTGCCAAAAGTCAACGCCAGATATGTTGATACCCCGGCCTGCTTCG
>NZ_JOEM01000109.1 GCF_000718135.1 Streptomyces cyaneofuscatus
CTTGCCCGTGGTGCGGTCCTGCACCGGCTGGTTGATCCCACGGTGCCCGTACTTCAGCTTGTACGTACCGAACCCCAGCGCCCGGCCGAGGATCTGGTTGCCGAAACAGATCCCGAACAACGGAGTCGACCGCTCCAGGACACCCTGCATCAGCGCCACCGGGTGATCAGCCGTCGACGGGTCACCGGGACCGTTGGAGAAGAACACACCATCCGGCTGGACCGCGTAC
>NZ_JOEM01000110.1 GCF_000718135.1 Streptomyces cyaneofuscatus
CTTGCCCGTGGTGCGGTCCTGCACCGGCTGGTTGATCCCACGGTGCCCGTACTTCAGCTTGTACGTACCGAACCCCAGCGCCCGGCCGAGGATCTGGTTACCGAAACAGATACCGAACAACGGCGTGGAGCGCTCCAGGACACCCTGCATCAGCGCCACCGGGTGATCAGCCGTCGACGGGTCACCGGGACCGTTGGAGAAGAACACACCATCCGGCTGGACCGCGTAC
>NZ_JOEM01000111.1 GCF_000718135.1 Streptomyces cyaneofuscatus
GGCATACGGAGGCGCGTACATCGTCATGGACTCCCAGTCCATCGGGGCCGACCTCACCTATGCCTGGCCCACCAACGAGATCGCGGTGATGGGCGCCGAGGGTGCGGCCAATGTCATCTTCCGCCGGCAGATCGCGGACGCCGAGGACCCCGAGGCGATGCGTGCGCGCATGGTCAAGGAGTACAAGGCCGAGCTGATGCACCCCTACTACGCGGCCGAGCGCGGT
>NZ_JOEM01000112.1 GCF_000718135.1 Streptomyces cyaneofuscatus
GGCATACGGAGGCGCGTACATCGTCATGGACTCCCAGTCCATCGGGGCCGACCTCACCTATGCCTGGCCCACCAACGAGATCGCGGTGATGGGCGCCGAAGGTGCGGCCAACGTCATCTTCCGCCGCCAGATCGCGGACGCCGAGGACCCCGAGGCGATGCGTGCGCGCATGGTCAAGGAGTACAAGGCCGAGCTGATGCACCCCTACTACGCGGCCGAGCGCGGT
>NZ_JOEM01000113.1 GCF_000718135.1 Streptomyces cyaneofuscatus
GAAGCGTCCGTTCCTTGAGAACTCAACAGCGTGCCAAAAGTCAACGCCAGATATGTTGATACCCCGGCCTGCTTCGGCAGGTTGGTGGTTCCTTTGAAAGTCCTGCACGGACCGCTTCGGCGACACCGGGCAGGCAATTACACAGCGAGGACGCTGAGAACAACGGGTCTTATTCCGACCGGTTGTTCCGCTCTCGTGATGTGTGCACCCGATTACGGGTAA
>NZ_JOEM01000114.1 GCF_000718135.1 Streptomyces cyaneofuscatus
CCGTTCCTTGAGAACTCAACAGCGTGCCAAAAGTCAACGCCAGATATGTTGATACCCCGGCCTGCTTCGGCAGGTTGGTGGTTCCTTTGAAAAGTCCTGTACGGACCGCTTCGGCGGCACCGGGCAGGCAATTACACAGCGAGGACGCTGAGAACAACGGGTCTTATTCCGACCGGTTGTTCCGCTCTCGTGATGTGTGCACCCGATTACGGGTAA
>NZ_JOEM01000115.1 GCF_000718135.1 Streptomyces cyaneofuscatus
GCTCTGCCCTGCCTGACCCCGCACGCTCCGCCGCGTACCCGATGGCCAAGCCCGGCTACGGCAAACGCTCCGCACCCGGCCAACCTGAGCGCACGCCGCACGACTTCAGCGTTCTCCCTGTGCGCGAGCGGTACGTTGCCGCGTTTGTCGACCATCTCCCCGAGGGCGCGGCGATGAGCGTGAAGGAGCTGGCCAAGCAGCTCCCGCTCTACGGG
>NZ_JOEM01000116.1 GCF_000718135.1 Streptomyces cyaneofuscatus
CCCGTAGAGCGGGAGCTGCTTGGCCAGCTCCTTCACGCTCATCGCCGCGCCCTCGGGGAGATGGTCGACAAACGCGGCAACGTACCGCTCGCGCACAGGAAGAACGCTGAAGTCGCGCGGCGTGCGCTCAGGTTGGCCGGGTGCGGAGCGTTTGCCGTAGCCGGGCTTGGCCATCGGGTACGCGGCGGAGCGTGCGGGGTCAGGCAGGGCAGAGC
>NZ_JOEM01000117.1 GCF_000718135.1 Streptomyces cyaneofuscatus
GGTGATCGAACATCGCAATGTGGTTCGGCTGTTCACGCATGGGGTGAAGGAGTACGGCCTGGGGCCGGAGGATGTATGGACCCTGTTCCATTCCTACTCGTTCGACTTCTCGGTGTGGGAAGTGTGGGGCGCGCTGGCGCACGGTGGCCGGCTGGTGATCCTGCCCCGGGAGGTGACCCGCAGCCCGGAAGTCCTGCTGGGGGTGCTGCAATCC
>NZ_JOEM01000118.1 GCF_000718135.1 Streptomyces cyaneofuscatus
GCCGGCGACTGCGCAGCACTGGAGCCCCTGGCGGCGGAATGGCTCGCCCGAGGCGTCGGCGTCGACTACCTCACCAGCGCCCTCACCGCAGGACTCCCCGCCCAGGTCGACAGCCCCCTCGGCTTCATCCGCAAACGCCTCACCGACAAGATCCCACCCCGGATCCCCACCACAGACAGCACCACACCCGGCACCCCCGGCCCCGCACCAGC
>NZ_JOEM01000119.1 GCF_000718135.1 Streptomyces cyaneofuscatus
GCCGGCGACTGCGCAGCACTGGAGCCCCTGGCGGCGGAATGGCTCGCCCGAGGCGTCGGCGTCGACTACCTCACCAGCGCCCTCACCGCAGGACTCCCCACCCAGGTCGACAACCCCCTCGGCTTCATCCGCAAACGCCTCACCGACAAGATCCCACCCCGGATCCCCACCACAGACAGCACCACACCCGGCACCCCCGGCCCCGCACCAGC
>NZ_JOEM01000120.1 GCF_000718135.1 Streptomyces cyaneofuscatus
CCGGGTGAGTACGGGAGGGCGTGGAGGCGCCTTCCCGCCCGCCGGGCACTGAGCCCCATTCCAACCTGACGGCGGGGTTGTGGTGTTGGTCGGTGTGGGTTGTACGGAACGACGAAGCTCCTGGTAGACGGGTTCTCGACCAAGATCACCCGTGCCGCCAGGAGCTCCGCGTGCTTGTCACGTGATCCTGGACGGCACGCTGTTGC
>NZ_JOEM01000121.1 GCF_000718135.1 Streptomyces cyaneofuscatus
GCAACAGCGTGCCGTCCAGGATCACGTGACAAGCACGCGGAGCTCCTGGCGGCACGGGTGATCTTGGTCGAGAACCCGTCTACCAGGAGCTTCGTCGTTGCGTACAGCCCACACCGACCAACACCACAACCCCGCCGTCAGGTTGGAATGGGGCTCAGTGCCCGGCGGGCGGGAAGGCGCCTCCACGCCCTCCCGTACTCACCCGG
>NZ_JOEM01000122.1 GCF_000718135.1 Streptomyces cyaneofuscatus
GGTCCGCCCCGGGGAGAAGATCGCGACGGACGGGAAGGTCGTCGAGGGCAGCTCGGCCGTCGACGCGTCGATGCTGACCGGCGAGTCCGTCCCCGTGGAGGTCACCGCAGGCGACTCCGTCACCGGGGCGACGATCAACGCGGGCGGCCGTCTCGTCGTCGAAGCCACCCGCATCGGCTCCGACACCCAACTCGCCCGCATGG
>NZ_JOEM01000123.1 GCF_000718135.1 Streptomyces cyaneofuscatus
GGTCCGCCCCGGGGAGAAGATCGCGACGGACGGGAAGGTCGTCGAGGGCAGCTCGGCCGTCGACGCGTCGATGCTGACCGGCGAGTCCGTCCCCGTGGAAGTCGCCGCAGGCGACTCCGTCACCGGGGCGACGATCAACGCGGGCGGCCGTCTCGTCGTCGAAGCCACCCGCATCGGCTCCGACACCCAACTCGCCCGCATGG
>NZ_JOEM01000124.1 GCF_000718135.1 Streptomyces cyaneofuscatus
CGCCAAGGGTGTCGGGGTGCGCGGGCTGATCAACATCCAGTTCGCGCTGTCCGGGGACATCCTCTACGTCCTGGAGGCCAACCCCCGCGCCTCCCGCACGGTTCCCTTCACCTCCAAGGCCACCGCCGTCCCCCTCGCCAAGGCCGCCGCCCGCATCTCCCTCGGCACGACCATCGCCGAACTCCGCACCGAAGGCCTGCTC
>NZ_JOEM01000125.1 GCF_000718135.1 Streptomyces cyaneofuscatus
TGTTTACCCGTAATCGGGTGCACACATCACGAGAGCGGAACAACCGGTCGGAATAAGACCCGTTGTTCACAGCGTCCTCGCTGTGTAATTGCCTGCCCGGTGCCGCCGAAGCGGTCCGTGCAGGACTTTTCAAAGGAACCACCAACCTGCCGAAGCAGGCCGGGGTATCAACATATCTGGCGTTGACTTTTGGCACGCTGTT
>NZ_JOEM01000126.1 GCF_000718135.1 Streptomyces cyaneofuscatus
AACAGCGTGCCAAAAGTCAACGCCAGATATGTTGATACCCCGGCCTGCTTCGGCAGGTTGGTGGTTCCTTTGAAAAGTCCTGCACGGACCGCTTCGGCGACATCGGGCAGGCAATTACACAGCGAGGACGCTGTGAACAACGGGTCTTATTCCGACCGGTTGTTCCGCTCTCGTGATGTGTGCACCCGATTACGGGTAAACA
>NZ_JOEM01000127.1 GCF_000718135.1 Streptomyces cyaneofuscatus
CGCCAAGGGTGTCGGGGTGCGCGGGCTGATCAACATCCAGTTCGCGCTGTCCGGGGACATCCTCTACGTCCTGGAGGCCAACCCCCGCGCCTCCCGCACCGTCCCCTTCACCTCCAAGGCCACCGCCGTCCCCCTCGCCAAGGCCGCCGCCCGCATCTCCCTCGGCACGACCATCGCCGAACTCCGCACCGAAGGCCTGCTC